>NZ_NWVD01000002.1 GCF_002374835.1 Sphingomonas ginsenosidimutans | reverse complement strand
TCGACACCTCGCGCCGGGCGATGACATCACGGACCCGCACGCCCGGCCGGAACGCCTCGGCCAGGATCTCCAGCTTCTCCGCGTCCGACCAGCTCCGTCGGCCCGATACCCGGCCGACCACCTCCACACGACCAGTCGTACGAGCGCTCGTACGACCAGTCTCAGAACCGAAAACTTCCCGCACCGCCCGCGCCCTCGTCAAAGACGATAAGCATCCCGGCTACGGCCAAACGGGCAAGGCGGCCCTCACGCCACGCTTACGGTAAGCCCCTGCAAGAGGGGTAAATCTCTACCGCTGGGGAGATTGGTCCTCGCGCTCCGCAGCAAGCGCCTTCACGAAACGAATCAGCCGCGCCAGATCCTTGTCATTGATCGGGTCAGCGACGGTCAGCGCTCGCGATCGCTCGCCCAGCTCGATCCTAAGTAGGTATGTTCTCGCGTCGGCACCGCACTTGTCACCTTGATCGGGACGGGAAAAAAAAGTGCGGCATCGGTGTCACTTTGCAACGAAATTGAGACTCTTGTCAGATCGTTGAGACTAGTCTCAGCTTGGCTGCAAGTGTGATCAGGCTCTTGGCGACAGGTAAGCCCCTGCAAGAGGGGTAAATCTCTACCGCTGGGGAGATTGGTCCTCGCGCTCCGCAGCAAGCGCCTTCACGAAACGAATCAGCCGCGCCAGATCCTTGTCATTGATCGGGTCAGCGACGGTCAGCGCTCGCGATCGCTCGCCCAGCTCGATCCTAAGTAGGTATGTTCTCGCGTCGGCACCGCACTTGTCACCTTGATCGGGACGGGAAAAAAAAGTGCGGCATCGGCGAACTCAGCGAGTTGATCGACGTCCCGCGGATCTGTGCAGGTCACGCTCACCGTTTTCGGCACAAGGCCAGGAAAGTGTGTGAGGCCACCCCTGACCTCAAGCGTCATCCTCGCCAGCACTGGTGCGTTCCAATCCACCGATTACCCCGGCTTCGCAGGCCATGTTGCCGACCTACCTGCAGCAGGTCGAGTCAGACATACAAATACTGAAAGCACGAATGGTGCATGCCGCAAACCCGTATCGCGGTTTTGCTTCTGCTGAGGCTCGTTCGCCTGAAGACACGATGCTACGATCTAATGATGCGAAGCGTCTCCTTCCCTACCACGCCGGCACAGGTGCGTGCATGCCTATCAGCGGCTGAGAATGGTGCAGTCGCCGTCGAGCGGGACGGCGTTGCCCTGCTAGTGATCATGCCGGTTGAGGAGTACACGCGACTCGCCGATCTCGACCAACGGTCGGTTGGAGCTATGGAAAGCGACCAGACCGGCAGCGCCTCGGACACCAGCCTTATAGCGGCGCCTGAACCAGCCGGGGCGGCGCAGAGCGCAGAGGAACCAAGCTATGCCCCTCTGAAACCTGACCTCGACGAGCACGCTCGCCGAATGTCGGTTGCTGATGATGTGGAGCGCCTTGTCGCCGCACTCTCGGCGGAGCGGATCACCGCGTCGCCCGACGACGTCTATGCCGCGTGGAAACGACATTCGGACGACTTCGCCGCAAGTTGGCTGACGTTGTACGATGACGACGAAGCGAACCGGCAGGCGCTGCTGCGTCACCTTGACCTGAAAAGCTGAACAGCGGTGCCGCGCGGGACTGCTCACGATCTGGTCGGACTACTGCTGCGGAACGGACGGTCGTTGGTCCTCCGGACCGACGATGGCGGCGAGTGGCGTCTAGATGCGCCAAGCGGGGCGGGTAAACTTGCTGGCCGTCGCGTCCGGGTCACGGGCACGCGCGACGGCTTCGACCTGCTCGCGGTGCGATCCTTCGAAGCAGTCGACGGACACCTCGGTGGACACGAATCCGCTGCGCGAGTGCCGATCGTTAGAGCCAGAGTGATCCGCCGCTGCACGTCGGCCTTGTTCCCCAATCGTTCGCTGCGTTAGAGTGCTGAGCATGACGGAAAATGCCACGACTGCGGCGCAGCGCCTATGCGACTGATCCACACGGCCGACTGGCAGCTGGGCAAGCCGTTCGGCCGCTTTCCACAGGAGGTCAGGACCGCGCTGGGCGAAGCGCGCTTCGATGCGATCGACAAGATTGGCGCGCTCGCGCGGGAGCGTGGCGCCGTTCACGTCGTGGTCGCCGGTGACGTGTTCGACAGCACCGGTCCAACCGATCGCGAGGTCGTGCAGGCGGTGACCCGCATGGGTCGGGCACCCTGCACCTGGTGGCTGCTGCCCGGCAACCATGATCATGCCCGATCCGACGGACTGTGGCCGCGCGTGCGCCGTGCGGCGCCGGCCAACGTACGCGTGGTCGACACGCCCGAGCCGGTCGAGATGGAGGAAGACGCGTGGCTGCTGCCCGCTCCGCTGGAGCACCGGCGTACCCGCGATGACCCGACGAGTGCGTTCGACGGCATGGCGACGCCGGACGGTGCACTTCGCATCGGGCTCGCGCACGGCTCGGTCGTCGACTTCGGCGCGCGTGGCGAAGCGAACAACATGATCCCGCCCGACCGTGCCCAGCGCTCCGGGCTCGACTATCTGGCACTCGGCGACTGGCACGGGTTCATGCCAATCGGTGATCGCACCGCCTACAGCGGCACGCCGGAGGTGGACCGGTTCGGGCGCGACGAGCCAGGCGGGGTCATCGTTATCGACGTGCGTCGCGGAGCCGCGCCCGTGATCGAGAGGGCTGAGACAGGCCGCTACCGCTGGCTTGAGCGGACTTGGGCGCTGGCCGGTCTCGATGATTTCGAGCGCGAGCTGCGGGACCTGCGGGCGTCGGTGGATCAGGCCTCCACCCTGGTGAGGCTCGTGCTTTCGGGTACGCTGTCCCTCGCCGACCGCGTTGCGGTCGGGCGGACCTGTTCCGACGATCTGAGCCACGCGCTGCGCTGGCTCGACGTCGACGATGCGAGCCTGATCGCCCAACCGACCGAAGACGATATCGCCGCGATCGACATCCAGGGCGCGCTGGCCACGGCCACATTGTTATTGAAAGCACGAGTCGACGCGGGCGGTGCGGACCGCCCCGTTGCGGCCGCTGCGCTGGAGCGGCTTTACGTCGAGGCGATCCGGGCGACGGAGGGCGCACGGTGAGAATCGTCTCGCTCGAACTGGACAATTTCCGCCGCTTCCGACGGCCGCTCCGGCTCGACGGCTTCGAGCCAGGCCTGAACGTCGTCGTCGAGCCGAACGAGACGGGCAAGTCGACGCTGCTGGAGGCGCTGCGTGCAGCGCTGTTCATCCGCCACTCCGCCAGGACGGAGCTGACCCGGTCCTACTGCCCGATCGGGGACGATGTGGCGCCGAGGGTCGCGGTCGACTTCGAGGTGGCGGGCGAGCGCTGGCAGGTGGAGAAGCAGTTCCTTCGCTCGCAAAAGGTGCAGCTCACCGGCCCGCACGGGCGCTTCGAGAGCGACGCGGCGGAAGATCAGCTGCAGGCGCTGCTCGGCTTCGAGCGCGGCAACAACCGCGGCACCGACCCCGATACGCGCGGCGCGCTCGGGCTGCTCTGGGTTGAGCAGGCAAGCGCGCTCCGAGTGGACGCGCCGAACCGGCTGGTGCGCGACAACGTACGCACTGCGCTGGAGAGCGAGGTGGGCGCGATCACGGGCGGGCGGCGTTTTGAGGTCGTTCGTGCCCGGGTAGAGGAGGCCTATGCCGAACTCAGGACGGGCAGCCGTGGCAGATCGACGGGCCGGCTCGCTGCAGCCGAGACGCGGCTGACGACAGCGCGCGAGCACCGTGCCAGCGTCGAGGCGCTTGCCCAGGCGCATGAGACGACGCTGACCGAGCTGGAGGACGCGCGCGCCGCCCGACGTCGCATCGAGCGCGAGCTCGGAGACGAGGAGCAGGTCGCACTCAGAGATCGGCTCGCGGCCGACCTGAAGCTTGCCGAGTCCTCAGCCGAGCGTCTGGTGACGGCCCAGGCGCGGTACGATACGGCGAACGGCACCGTGGAGCGGCTGACCGAGAAGATCGCCGCGATCGACGCGGCACAGTCGGCGGTTGAGAAGGCAGAGGCGGCCAATACCGCCGCGAATGCCGCGGTTGAACAGCACGGCGATGAGCGGGACGAGGCGATCCGGAGCGAGGAGGACGCGCGGACCGCGCTGTCCCGTGCTCGCGAGGCCCGCAACACGGCCGAGGCGGCACTCCGCACGGCTCGCGCCACAGTTGCGCGCCGGGAGCGGTCCGAGGCGCTCGCGCGTGCGCGCGAGCGGCTGACCAGCCTCGACGCGCTCGAAGCCGAACTGGCCAGGCAGCAGCGTGTCGCGGACCAAGTGATCGCGTCCGAGCAGCTGGAGGAGCTGGCCAAGCTCGACAAGACAGTGGTTGAGGCACGCGCGATCGTATCGGCAGGGGCGGTGCGGGTGGAGGTGACGAGCCTGGACGGCACCCCTGTCACTATGGACGGCGAGCCGATGAGCGATGCCGCGCGCGAGGTCACTGCGGCAACGATGATCGAAGTGGGCCGGCACGCGACGATACGCGTCTTGCCGCCCGGCACCGGTTCGGCCGCGGCCGAGATGAAGGCTGCCGAGGGTGCGCTGGCGTCTGCAGAGGCTCGTCTAGGCGTCGCGAGCTATGCCGACGCGGTAGCCCGCGCAAACGACGCCAGGTCGGCTGGCGAGGCGGTGAAGGGTCTGAAGCGGCAGGTGGACAATCTCTGCGTCGCCGACCCCACGATTGGTCTCGCGGCAGGTGGGGCGGCGCTCCGCGCGCTGCTGGCGAAGGAAGCTGATGAGACAGCCGAAGAGGACACGCCTGTCGACGTGCCCGGCCTCGAGGCTGCGCAGATCCTGCGCTCGGAGGAGGAGCGCTCCGCCCTTGGGCGGCACAATGTGGCGGTCGAGCAGCTCCGTACCGCCGAGGAGACGTCGCGCAGGCTCGGGCTCGAGGCGGCCGGGGCGGCTCGTGACCTGGCGAATGCGCGGACTCAACTGGCCGCGCTCACCGGCGCAAGGAGCCGCGCCGATCTGGAGGCCAATCTGGTCGCGGCCGAGGCGGAAGTGGCGGAGCGCCTGCGCGACCGGGTCGCGGCCGAGCAGGCGGTTGGCGCGTTCGACCTGGATCGGCTGAGGCTCAGGCTCGCGAACATCGACAAGGCGGCGGCCGGTGCCGGCGACCGGCGTCTGGCGCTGATCGAGAAGATTGCCGGCCTGGAGGCCACGATCGCGAGCGAGGGCGCGAAGGGGCTGGCAGGCCAGGTCGACGCCGCTCGGGAAGAGGAAGTCGCGGCCGAGCAGGCGGTTGTGCGTCTCACCGCCGAGGCGGATGCGTTGGCACTTCTGCGGACCACTCTGAATGAGGCGCAGGAGGCGGTGGCGCGGACGTTCCTGGGACCGGTCACTAAGCGTACCGTCCAGTATGTCCGCCGCGTGCTGCCGGACTGCGACGTCACGTTCAGCGAGGAGCTGGGGCTGACCTCGATCGCGCGCAGCGGCGTCAGCGAGGGCTGCGGCGACCTCAGCCGCGGCACGCAGGAGCAGCTGGCGGTACTCACCCGGCTGGCGTTCGCCGACCTGCTGCTCGAGAAGGGCGAGCCGGTTTCGCTGATCCTTGACGACCCGCTGGTCTACTCGGACGATGCCCGTCTGGAAGTCATGACTGACATCCTGACCCGGGCGGCCGAGCGCATGCAGGTCATTCTGCTCACGTGCCGCGAGCGGGCTTTTCGGCACATGGGCGGGCATAGGATCACCATCGGCTAAGGGTCCATTGAGCGATAGTACCGCCGCCGATAGCGGTCCGTAATAGGGGCATGTCGTCATGAGTACCGGGTCGGATTTCGACCAGATGCTGGAGTTCGCGCAGGAGGCACTGGCGCTTGCGCCAGTCATCATTTTAGGAAGCGGCGCGTCCGCGGCGCATGGCGTTCCAGGTATGTGGCTGCTGGCCGACAAATTGGGTCGTCTGCCCGGTGTTGATACACCGAGTGCTGATGAGGCGATGCAATGGAGTGCTTTCCATTCTGAACTCCGGCGCGGCACGGACCTGGAAAGCGCTCTCGGTGCCGTACGCCTTACTGGCCGTCAGACCGGCTATGTGGCCGATGCGACAAGAAGCTTTCTCCTGCCCTATGACGAGCAGGTTTTTGGGGCGATGCTGAGCGATCGGCGATACCTGCCGTTGTCGCGCTTCTATCGACATCTGTTCAGCAGCACGCATCGTACTGTCGATGTCATCACTCCGAACTACGATAGGCTGGCGGAATATGCTGCCGACGCGGCGGGCGTCATCCACTTCAGCGGCTTCACTTCCGGGTATCTTCAGACCCGCACTCAGGCGCAAGCGCCCCGACCCACAGGCGATAGCGGTCGCGTTGTAAACGTCTGGAAGGTGCACGGCTCACTGGACTGGTTCGAGGACGCCGACCACCAGATTATCGGCGTCAGAGGCTGTCGCGAGACGCCCGCCGGGTATGTGCCGCTGATGATTACTCCCGGCATCGACAAATACAGGCTCGCTCATTTGGAGCCATTTCGGACCATCTTTACCTGTTCCGATGCAGCTTTGGAACGCGCCCGCGCCTACTTCTGCGTCGGCTATGGTTTCAATGATCAGCACCTTCAGACGAAGCTGGTCGAGCGCTGCGATGTTGACTCTGTGCCAATCATCGTAATCACCAAGTGTCTCTCCGAAACGACGAAGGCGTTCCTCCGTGGCGGCCGGTGTCGCAAGTACCTCGCACTTGAAGAGGGAGACGGGGGCGTCGGGACACGCGCTTACACTCATCTACAGCCTGCCGGCGTTAGCTTCCCCGATCAGACGATCTGGCCACTGGCGAACTTCCTCGATTCAACACTCGGAGCAGATGCGTGACGATCCTGAACTACGATGACGGCGAAACTTTCGGTCGCGTCCAGTCTGTCGACACCGCGACCGTCGTCGTTCGTGTCGATGATGTCGAGACGCTCCGGACGCTACAGGTCAACCGTTTGGTAGCGCTCCAGAGTAGTCGCGCAGGCCAGCACTTAGTTGGCATAATCCAGAAGATCACCCGCACTGCCGTTGAACAGAAAGCTAACGCGCTGGATTTGGAGGAGCCGGAGCAGGCCACGCCAGAACTCAACCTGTGTCGCATTGCGCTGATTGGGACGCTAGTCGGGCGGTTGGGTCAGCAATCCAACGTGTTCCGCCGCACGCTGGAATCCGTGCCCGAGATCGACGCCAACTGCTTTGCCCTCGAAGGCGAGCGGCTGACCAGGTTCATGCAGGTGATCTCTGCGGTGTCGGGAGATGGGCAGCGCCTGTCGCTCGGTTCCTACACTCTGGATCCGAACGCCGAAGCCTTCCTGAACGGGAACAAACTGTTCCAGCGGCACGCGCTGGTCGTCGGCAGCACGGGATCGGGGAAGTCTTGGACCACGGCACGCCTGCTCGAGCAGGTTGCAGAACTCGCGAGCGCCAACGCCATCGTCTTCGACATCCATGGCGAGTATGGATCCATGGCCGGCGATGGATTTCAGCACTTTCGCATTGCTGGCCCCGCGGATATTGAGGCATGTCGTGGTCTGGCTGATGGCGTTTTGCACCTCCCATACTGGCTGCTGACCTACGATGCGCTCGTGTCCATGTTCGTCGACCGGTCGGACGCGAACGCACCCAACCAAGCCATGCTCATGTCGCGATCCATCACGGAGGCGAAGCGGCAATACCTGCAGCAGGGCAAGCACGATGAGGTGCTCGCCAACTTCACCATCGACAGTCCGGTGCCGTTTGAGATCGCTGACGTGCTTCGACGGCTCGAAGCACTAAATACCGAGATGGTCGCCGGCTCACGAGGCGACAAGCAGGGCGACTTTCACGGAAAGCTGAGCCGCCTGATCCAACGTCTGGAAAGCAAGACCACAGACCGTAGGCTTGGGTTTCTTTTCCCGAGCGATCAAGCAACTCTAAACTACGGATGGCTTGATAACCTGGTTGCGACACTGCTGGGCGGCCGATCCGCCAAGGGCGGTACGGGCGGTGTCAAGGTCATCGATTTTTCAGAGGTGCCGTCGGACATTCTACCGCTGATCGTTGGCCTTGTGGCGAGACTGGCCTTTTCGGTGCAGCAATGGCTGCCGAGCGGCGATAGGCACCCGATCGCACTCTTCTGCGACGAAGCTCACCTCTACATCCCGCAGGAGGTTACGTCAGGCGCCGCGGAAAACGCGATCGCGATCTTTGAGCGCATCGCGAAGGAGGGGCGCAAGTACGGCACTGGCTTGGTGGTGATCAGCCAGCGCCCGTCGGAGGTCAACCGCACCGTGGTCAGCCAGTGCAGTAATCTAATTGCCATGAGGCTCACAAACGGTGACGATCAGTCCGTCGTCAGACGCCTGCTCCCTGACAGCCTTGGCGGCTTCAGCGATTTACTTCCTGTGCTTGATACCGGTGAGGCACTTGTGGTCGGCGATGCCATCCTATTGCCGACTAGAATTCGAATCTCGAAGCCTCGCAATGAGCCGTTGAGTGGCACGATCGATTTCTGGGACAAGTGGTCCGACGGGTCGAGCGCAAGCGACCTTACGAAGGCGGTTGAGAGCTGGCGGCGACAGAGCGTGCAGAAGTGAAGGATGATTTGCCGGCCGATCCTTTGTCACCTAAGCGGCCCGACCGTGCTCGCGTATGGCGCGCTGCGCCCGACGGAAGAAGTGCCGGGTCACCTTCTCACGCATCGCGGGCTCGGTCAGTATCACGCTCTTAAGCTCGTTGTCGCGCTGGAACGCGCGGACCGCGCCGCGAAAAAACATTTCGCGAAATGCCCCATAGACCACGTCGTCGGGGTTGTTGCGCATCATCTCGACGAGATTTCCGTCGAGGATCTCGCGGTTGACCGCCTCGAAGCGGATGAAGTCGGCCTCGCTGAAGTCGCCGCCGTGGCGCTCGTTGAACGAAAGGATGATCTCGGAGAGCGAGCGGCTCTCCTCCTCTGTCATAGGGTTGGCGCCGAACTCGGTGATCGGCGACAGGGGCGAGCCGGTGCCGGCCGGCAGCGAGGCCGAGCCCTCCTCCTTCATTTCGACGCGGAACGCCTGGAGACGGACCATCTCGTCGGTGATCTCGACGTCGCCGGGTATCTCGCGGTCGGGCAGCAGCCGGTCCAGCCACGACGCGAAGGCGTAAAGCTTCTCTAGCTCGGTGTCGCCAAGGCGCACGACCTGCGACACGAAGGCGTAGAAGCGCATGTAGCTTCGCACGAGCTGCTTAAATTCGACCTGGCGCTCCTCCTCCTCAGCCTCGAAGCGGGCGACCGCCTGGCGCACCAGTCCTTCGAGCCGGGCGCGGTCGTGCCCGTCGAGCGGCCCCTTGTAGAAGGTCGCGGCGAACCGCTCGATCTCGCCCGCGTCCAGGATGCCGAAGGCGCGCAGCCGGCTTTCCAGCGCGTAGATCTGGTTCGGGTCCGAGTTGGCTTCGATGACCGTCGCCTCGAAGAACGGCGCGAAGGCGGTCTGGACGTCCTCCGTGGTGTTCTGGAAGTCGAGGACATAGGTCCGCTCCTTGCCGGGATGCGTGCGGTTCAGGCGGGACAGCGTCTGCACCGCCTGCAGGCCGGCCAGCTTGCGGTCGACGTACATTGCGCAGAGCTTCGGCTGGTCGAAGCCGGTCTGATACTTCTCCGCGACGATGAGCACCTGGTACTCCTCGTCAAAGCGACGCGGCAGCTCGGCCTCGCCGAAGCCGTTGACCTGAGCCTCGGTCCACGTCTGGTCGTCGATCCGCAGCTCGCCCGAGAACGCGACCAGCGGCCGCAGGTCATGGTAGTCGTGCGCCTCGATGTATTCGCGAATCTCGCGGTAGTAGCGCAGCGCGTGCTCGCGGCTCTGGGTCACGACCATGGCCTTGCCCTGTCCGTCGAGCTCGCCGGCGACGTGGCGGCGGAAGTGCTCGACGATTACCTCCACCTTCTGCCCGAGCGCGGCCGGGTGCAGCGAGGCGAAGCGGGCGACGCGGCGCTGGGCGCGGCGCCCGTTCAGCTCGGGATCGTCCTCGATGGCCTTCTCCAGCTGGTAGTAGGCCTTGTAGGTCATGTAGTTCTGGAGGACGTCGAGGATAAATCCCTCCTCGATCGCCTGGCGCATAGAGTAGAGGTGGAACGGATGCGGCAGTCCGTTGTCGCCCGGTCTGCCGAACCGCTCCAGCGTGACGTTGCGCGGCGTCGCGGTGAACGCAAAGTAGCTGATGTTCGGCTGGGGCCCGCGCGCCGCCTGGTGCTGCGCGATGATGTCCTCAACCTCGGTCGGCGCCGTCGCGCCGTCGCGAGAGAGCGCGTCTGAGAGGGCCTGCGCGCTCCGGCCCGACTGACTGCCGTGCGCCTCGTCCACGATGACGGCGAAGCGCCTGCCGGCCTGGCCCGACAGCGTGGCCAGGTGCTCGGTCGAGAACTTCTGGATTGTGGTGACGACGATGCGAGCGCCGCTGGCGATGGCCTCCTTCAGCTGGCGCGAGGTGCCGTCGATCTGCTTCACCACGCCGGCGGTCTGCGCGAACTGTCCGACGGTGCGCTGGAGCTGGCGGTCCAACACGACGCGGTCGGTGACGATGACGGCCGTGTCGAAGACCGGCTGGTCGGCGCCGTCGTGCAGCGTGATCGCCTGATGCGCGGTCCAGGCGATTGTGTTTGACTTGCCCGAGCCAGCCGAGTGCTGGACCAGGTAGTTGCGCCCGGCACCGTGGTCGCGCGCGTCGGCCATCATCGCGCGCACGGCGTCTAGCTGGTGGAAGCGCGGGAAGATCAGGGTCTCGCGCGTCTCGACCGCCCCGTCGCGCGCCACTACCTCCTGGGTGTCGAGGTGGACGAAGTTGCCGATCACGTCGAGCAGCACGTCTCGCGACAGGACGGCTGCGCCGTCGGGACCATCGCTCCACATGTAGGAGGTGCGGAACTCGCCCGGCACATCCTCGTTGCCGGCGCCCCCGGCGCGACCCCGGTTGAACGGCAGGAATCGCGTCCTCCCGTTCATCAGCCGCGTCGTCATGGACACGTTCGATCCGTCTATGGCGAAGTGGACGATGGCGCCGCGCTTGAACGTCAGCAGCGGCTCGCCCGCCGCCGGACGGTCCTTCATATACTGCTGCTCGGCGTGCTTGAAGGTGGAGCCGGTCAGCTCGTTCTTGAGCTCGAACGTGGCGACCGGGATGCCGTTGACGAAGGCGACAACGTCGATGGCGTTCTCGCTCCGCGAGCTGTAGCGCACCTGCCGCATGACGGTGAGGGCGTTGCTCTCGTAGAGCGCCTGCAGCTTGGCGTTAAGCCCCGACGCGGGTTTGAAGTGGCAGAGCGCAAAGCGAATGCCGGGGATGAGCTTGATTCCGCGACGCAGCACCCCGAGCGTGCCGGCGCTCTTCAGGTTGGCCTCGAGCTGC
Source organism: Sphingomonas ginsenosidimutans (assembly GCF_002374835.1). GTDB lineage: Bacteria > Pseudomonadota > Alphaproteobacteria > Sphingomonadales > Sphingomonadaceae > Sphingomonas > Sphingomonas ginsenosidimutans. The sequence goes on along the minus strand of NZ_NWVD01000002.1, from coordinate 556,820 downwards.
TTGAGGAACTCGGCCTCGGCGGTGCCGGCGTACTGCTCCTCCAGGCGGGCCCATTGCTCGGCCTGGGTCCGCCTCACCCAGCCGACCACTGTCTCCACGTCGAGCGCGCGCCTGCGGTCGAACGCCTCTGGTGGCCGCTCCGCGTAGCCCTGCCGGGCGACCAGCGTGTCGACCATGTGGCTTTCCAGGACGTGCTCCTGGTGCGCCTTCGACGCGGCGTGCCCCTCGCCCATGAGTTTCTCCTCTCCGCTCACACCCTTCGCTCGGCGAAGAGGTCGGCCTCCATCGTCGGGATCGTCCGCGGGCCAGTTCCTCGCGGCGTCAGCCCGACGCGCTTCATCCACGCCAGCCAGTGTTGCAGGTCGGCCGCCGTGAACTTAGCGCGCTTCTCGGCGTGCCAGTCGTCGAGCACGCCCTCGATCACCGCGTCGTCGCTGACCTGCCGCCCGTCGATCAGGTCGTCGTTCCAGACGGCGTAGAGCGTGGCGATCATTTCCGCGGCACGGGTATCGAGATCGCGCACCAAGTCGACGAGCCCTCGCAGGGCGGCGAGGCGATCCGCACCGATGCTGTCCGTGTCGTGGCGCCCAGCAAGCGCGAGCGGTCGATAGGACACCGCTGCGCCGTCCCCGCCCGAGCCGTCGTAGAGCGCGCTCTCCCGCAGCCCGGCCTCCACGCGGTCGAGCATGGTGCCGTCGAACGGACCCGCCGCCTCGCGCCGGTAGGACCCCGCGACCTCGTGAATGCCGACGTGGACCTCGGAGAGGTAGAGCAGCTTCTGCAGCTTGACCCGGCCGAACCGCAGCACCGTGCGGTGCCGGTAGATGATCTCAGCGGCGACCATAGTGCGCACGCTGGCGCGGGGCGCGGTCGCCGGCACCGCGCTGGTTACGGCGGTCTCGTGCGCAACCGTGACGGCGTCGCCTCGGTCCCCCGTGACCGCGGCGGTGATCACCGCCTCCCGGCGCTCCGCCAGCAGGGTGATCGAACGCTGGATCTCCGCCGCCGCGCCCCTGAAAGCGCCGGTGATCCGGTCGAGCCTGTCGGCGATCTCCGCCTGCTCGTCGATCGGCGGCAGCGGCATCCTGAAGGAGCGGATGTCGGGCATGTAGATGGTTTGGTGGGTCGAGCCGATCATCAGGCTGCGGAACACCGGCTTCATCGACCGCAGGACGTAGTAGAGGTAGCGCGGCAGCACGCGCGGGCCGCAGATCCAGCCAACGAAGTCCTGCGTCACCGCCATCGGCACGCCGAGGATCGCCGGGAAGCCGACCGACGCGGTTCGGGAGAGGATGACAGTGCCGGCGGGCAGCAGGCGCGCGGCCGAGTTCGCCATGCCAAGTTCGCTGATGCGCTCGGCCGTCTCGGTCACCTCGATATTGCCCGCCTGTCTGATCTGCCAGACATCGGCAAGCGAGAACCAGGGGATTACGCACGCCTCCGGCAACCAATATTCGTCCACCTTGCGGCTGGGCGTGTGCCCGGTCTCCTGCCGGGCGACGTGCACCATCTTGGGCGCGGTCCAGTGGGCGGGCATCTCGCCGATCCACTCCACGCCGGAATGCGCCTTCTCGCCCGGTCGATCGCGGCCGGAGACCACGTCGGCGAAGGTGCTCTCCTCCCTCTCGAGCAGCAGCTGCGCCTGCGCGCGCTTGGCGTCTATCAGGCGCTCGGTCAGAGCGAGCCGCCGGTCGAGTTGACGCGCCAGCTCCTGCTGCCGCTCCAGCGGGGGACAAGGGATCTCGACAGACCCGATGCCACCGATCGTCAGGCCGAAGCGGGTCACGCCCTGCGCACGGACGCAGAACGCCTGCCGCACGGGGGCCGAGCGCAAAGCCCAGAACAGGAACCGCGGATCGACGATGGCACGGTCGGGACGGAGAATCGCCAGGTGATAAGCGCACACCACGCCTTCCGCGGAGGCGTCCACGATCGCCGGAACGGCTATGTCGGACGGAGTTTCGCTGTCCTTGGTGATCACGATGTCGCCCGCGCGCAGGCCGAACCTCTCGATCTCCTTAGAAGTGGCGGACCCGGCGGCGAAGTCGATCGTCTCGTCGATCCTGTCGCGGTAGTAGACGTCGACGTAGTTGCAGAGGCGGACCGGCGTCTGATCGTCGTCGATTACCTTGTCCACGTTGCTCGACCGGACCTGCGCCAGGTGCTTCAGGCGAACCCGATTGTGGGCGGCGGTCATTCCGCCAATGCCCTGAGCAGGTCGGCTATCTCCAGCTCCTTGGTCGCGAGTTCCTTGTCGATGAGCGCGACTTCGCGCGGCGGCGCGTAGCGGTCGAAGAACCGTTTGAAGTTGATCTCGTAACCGACCCGTCCGACCTCCTTGTCGGCCGGATCGCGATGGTCGGTGTCGACCCAGGCGTCGGGAACGTGGGGGGCCACCTCCCGCTCGAAGAACGACCGCCAGTCCTCCAGCAGCGGAACCAGCTCGTGGTCGCGAAGGTCCGGGTCGGGCTGCGGCCGGCCTTTTGCGTCGCGCGCGATCTCGGCCGCGTCGTCGCGTTCCGCGATCGACGACAGAATCAGCTTGCGGATCGGCACCGCGATGCGCAGCCCGGCTCTCCCGAGCGCCGAGCTCAGCGCGCGGTCGGCCTCGTCCCGGGAGAGGAAGCGGTCGGTGGAGAGGTGCTCGCGAAGGCAGGAGGCGAGCTCCGCCCGCGCGCCGTCCTCCAGCTTCTGCATGGCCTTCGACGCCATCAGGACCGCGATGCGCACCGGCGTCGCCTGGAAGGCGAGCCGGAGGGGGCGTTCCACGCGCACCTCGCGGTAGCCAAGCTGCTCGACGGGCACGATCTTGGCGTGGTCGGAGTGCTCGCTGCCGCCGTTCAGCATGTCCGCGTAGATCGTGACAATGTCGCGGCGGGCCTCCTCGGGGATCTCGCGCCGCTTGGATCCCAGGCTCTTGCGCATCGGCGACCAGAACCGCTGCGACGACGCGTCGATCAGCTGGACCTTGCCCCGACGGCGCTCCTCCTTGCGGTTGGTGAGCAGCCACACGTAGGTCTGGATGCCGGTGTTGTAGAAGATGTCGGTCGGCAGCGCGACGATCGCCTCTACCATGTCGGCGTCGGCGAGCAGCCAGCGGCGGATCTCGCTCTCGCCCGATCCGGCGCCGCCCGTGAACAGCGGCGAGCCGTTCGTGACGATGCCGATCTGCGAGCCCTCCTCGTCGTCCCGCATCTTGGAGACCATGTGCTGGAGGAAGAGCAGCTGGCCGTCGGAGATGCGCGGCAGGCCCGCGGCGAAGCGATTGCCGTCGCCCCCGCTCTCGGCCTCCACGCGGATGACGTCGGCGTACTTCTTCCAGTCGACCCCGTATGGCGGGTTCGACACCATGTAGTGGAAGCGCCGGCCCCTGTGGGCGTCGGCCGAAAGCGTGTTGCCGAACGCGATCTGCTCGGGGTCGTGACCCGTTACTAGCATATCCGACCGGCAGATGGCGTAGGACTCGGGGTTGAGCTCCTGGCCGTAGAGCTCGACGCGGACGCCTGGGCTCTGCTTTTTGATCTCCTCCTCGGTGATCGACAGCATCCCGCCCGTGCCGCACGCCGGATCGTAGACGGTGCGTATGATGCCGGGCCTGAACGCCTGACGGTCGTTGGCGATCAGCATCTCGACGATTAGGCGGACCACCTCGCGCGGAGTGAAGTGCTCGCCCGCGGTTTCGTTGGACATCTCCGAGAAGCGGCGGATCAGGTCCTCGAAGAGGTAGCCCATCTCCAGATTGGAGACCTCGTCGCTGTGCAGGTCGATCTGGGCAAAGCGCTCGAACACGTGCCAGAGGATGCCCGCGTCGTTCAGGCGCTTGAGCGTGTCGGTGAAGAGGAACTTGTCCAGGAAAATGTCGCGCACGCCGCCGGAGAAGCCGGTGATGTAATCGAGCAGGTTGGCGTGGAGTTGGGCGGGGTTCTGGCCCCTGATGCGCCCGAGCGTCAGGCTGGAGGTATTGTAGACCTTGGGCCCGTCCGCCACCTCGAACAGAATCATGTCCTTGGTGGCCTCGTCGATGCCGTCGGGCAGCCCGCCGGCGGTCGCGAGCACCGCGTCCTTGGTGGACTCCAGGATGCAGTCGAGGCGGCGGAGCACTAGGAACGGCAGGATGATCTTGCCATATTCAAACTGCTTGAAGTCGCCGCGCAGCAAATCGGCGACGCTCCACGCGAAGTTCGCTAGCGACCTGACCTTCGTGCTTAGCATCCTGTAACGCCCTCTTTTTGACGGCGTTATAGGTCCGTTCGTGCGGGCGCGCCAAGTAGCATGGCTGGCGGGTTGCGGGCAAGCGTGCTGGTCCGACAGGCTGGTGGGCATGTCGGTTGTACGATCGTCGGGTGCAGGCGGTATGCGCTACGTGTGGGCGCGGCAGCGCGGCGGTCAACTTCGGCACAGCGAGCTTTGACGCTCTACCGAACAAGCGGGCGAACCGACCTTCGTCGCGACATTGTCGCCTTGGCGCGATGGAGGTCACCGTAGCTGCGGCGGCACGGTTTGCTGGAATTCGGCCATTTCACCAAGGTAAACGGGTATTGGTAGTTGAGAATGTGAAGGCCACGCGGACGTCTGCAAGTGGGTCACTCTGATGATCGACGTACGTCGGTGATGCCGACGCCTGCGTCAGCGCTCGCGAGGTCCGCGTCAGTCGTAAACAGCTCAGCATCTAGGTCCAAGGCGAGCGCCAGACAGGCCCGGTCACCAACCGATAGGCCTAGCGGCTTCGTCGCCGGCCGCAGGTCGCCGATGATCATCGCCTGAGAAGGCGACAACGGACGAACGTCTAGGTGCAGGCCGCCCAGGGCCTCGCGCACCTCCTCCAGTGATAGGCCGCGCTCGCGCAGTTTGGACACAACCTCGGCGAGGTTGGTCGTGCCCATCACGGAACGCGTCAATACTTCTACTACCCTGCCGGCGCCCGGCTCGTCATTGAGCAGGCAGAGCAGCGCTGACGCGTCGAGGACGACCTTGCTACTCACGCTCGGCCTCGCGGCGCCGGTCGGCGATCAGTTCGTCAGCCAAGCCTGACCCTTCAGGTATGTGCTTGCGCAGGATGGCGCGGGCACGCTCGATGGCCCGCGTCACCGACCGTACCCGAAGCTCCCCGTTGTCGACGTCAACTAGAACGGTATCGCCCGTGCCAATTCCGAGTTGTCGCCGCATTGATGCCGGGATGACCAGCTTGCCACCATCTACGATTTTGACTCGCTGTGCTTCCATCTGCACCAACCTCGCTCGTCTGACCCGTTTAAACGTCTACGTATCAGATAACCCGCGTAGCTGCCACAGCCAGACGATCACCCTTGACCGTAGAATATAGCGGCGATCACATCTGCACCGGACCCGTTCATCTCGGCCGTGAGTGGCTACGCAGAGCCGGCCTGCTTGGCTAGGCGCGGTAGACCCGCTCCTTGCTAATACTAGCCAGTGTGGGCAGAGGTGGCGCTTACGGGTGTACCCATGCACGCCGGGCAGGAGCGATGACAGGTGGCAGGTAACGAGGTGCGGGCGGCGCGGGTTTACCTGCGGGTGAGCACGGACGAGCAGGACCTGACGCGGCAGGAGAGCATCGTGGCGGGTGCCCGGGCGGCCGGCTTCTATATCGCGGCCGTGTACCGGGAGAAGGCGTCCGGCGCGCGGCCGGACCGGCCGGAGTTGCTGCGCATGGTTGCCGACCTGCAGCCGGGCGAGGTGATCGTGGCCGAGAAAATCGATCGGATTAGCCGCCTACCGTTGCCGGAGGCCGAGCTGCTGGTTGAGACCATTCGGGGCAGGGGGGCGCGGCTGGCGGTGCCGGGGATCGTCGACCTGTCCGACCTAGTGGCGGACAGCGCGGGCGTGGCGCGCATCGTGCTTGAGGCGGTGCAGGACATGCTGCTGCGGGTCGCGCTGCAGACCGCGCGCGACGACTACGAGACTCGGCGCGAGCGGCAGCGCGAGGGGATCGAGATCGCCAAGCGAGCGGGGCGGTACACCGGCCGCAAGCCCGACCTCGCCCACCACCGCCGCATAGTAGCGCTTCGCGAGGCTGGCATGAGCATCGCCAAGACGGCAGAACTTGCTCGTTGCAGCATCGCTCACGTTAAGCGCGTAACAGCGGCGCATCGCTCGCGGACCGGCCAAGTCGGGTCGGAGGCTTCGAAGTAGAGGCGGAGCCCGCATAAAGTGGTGCTTCTCTGACCATGGCGTTGGAGTGTCGACTGGCAGCCGGCGATCGCCGACCTTTTGGGGACCGGTTAGAGCAATGCCGATTGCTCGGTAGAAGGATCCAATCGCCAAATATCAGCATGAGGAGCGAGCACGGTTGACGATGTGGCACCAGTGTCTTTCCAACGTCACAAGGAAGTCGTTGACCGCAGATAGTCCTGAACTTCACTCCCAACCACGCGCACGGATCGCGCGGATCAGCGCGTCGGCCGCAACCGGGCGCTTACGCCCTGCAACTGTCGCGAGCACGACGCGCCGGGCGAGCTCCAGGTTGGAGATCTCGACGAAGCTAAGTCCCTCGGGCAGCTTCTCGTCGCGGGTGAGGATGGCGCAGCCCAGGCCGGCGACTACCATGCGCGCGACATCCGCGCCGCTACCGGCGGAGTGACGGAAGTCCGGTTCGATCTCGACGCGCGAGCAGTGCTCGCGGAACTCGGCGATGATGTCGGCGTCGCCCTCAATCCAGGTCACGTCGGCGAGGTCTGACAGGGCCGCGCCCTCCATGGTCGCGAGCGGATGGTCTGCCGGGGCGACGACGGCGTAGATCTGGCGGAACAGCTCCACCACGTCCAGGCGCTCATGCGGGTTTCGCGGCTCGGCCAGGATCAGGATGTCGAGGTCGCCCCGCAGCAGGTCCTGCATCAGGTGCTCGCCGTCGCCGGTCGAGATCTTGAGCTGGAAGCCGGGCAGGCTCTCACCGACCTCTGCAATCGACTGGTCGAAATGCGTGCCGCGGAGCGTCGTGGCGATGCCGAGGCTGAGCGGGGCGACCGTCGCCTTGCCGACGCCCTTGGCCAGCGTCTTCGCCGCCTGGGCGGCGTCGTAGGCGCGCTCGAGGTGCGGAAGCATGAGGCGGCCGAGGTCGGTCAGGTGCGTGAGGGCGCGCTCGCGCCGGAACAGCAGGCCGCCGAACTCCTCCTCCAGCTTCTGAATGGCGCGGGTCAGCGACGGCTGGGTGACGTTCGACTCCTCGGCCGCGCGCGTGAAGTTCAGCGTGCGCGCGACGGCCAGGAAGTAGCGGACCTGATGCATCTCCATGACGAATTCCCTCGTGCCTTGCACAAACGATATGGATTAGACTTACCCGGCGGCTAGCATGAAATTGCGATCGCTTAGGCGCCGCGCTGTCTGCGGGTTCGCCAACTCATGTTCGACGCGCATGGAACCGATGCGGCAACGGCATTTCCGCCGCGTCCGGGTGGCGGGCACAAGAACCCGTGTCGAGGCGGGACCGGTTTACCGGACCAAGTCGGCGACACCAACCGACCCACCCCCGGAGACCCTTCCCATGAAGTCCACCCTCAACCTCGCCGCCATGCTCGCCGTCGCGGGCGGCCTCGCCGTCGCATCCGCCCCGGCCGGCGCGCAGACCCGCAACCCGTGTTCCCCCGCTGCGGCCGCGGCCAACCCGTGCTCGGCGCGGGCGAACCCCTGCTCCGCCAAGGCGAACCCCTGCTCGGCGAAGGCCAACCCCTGCTCGGCCAAGGCCAACCCCTGCTCGGCCAAGGCCAACCCCTGCTCGGCCAAGGCCAAGCCGAACCCCTGCTCCGCGAGCGCCAATCCCTGCAGCGCCCGCGCCAACCCCTGCTCGGCGAACCCCTGCAGCGCCAAGCCCCGGCGCTGACCCGAGCATCGGCGGCGGACGGGCCCGCTCCCTCCCCCGGCACCGTCCGCCGCCGAGACCTCACCAGCGAAGATCCCGGGAGGGATGGAGCCTCTCCGCATGACACCACGCGAACGCCGCGCGGCAGCCCAGGCGCTGGTGGCGGCCACGGTCCGGATCGCCGGCGAGGGCGTGGCCCTCATGACCCGCGTCGCCCCCGAGGGCGGCGCGTTCGTCGTCTGGGACCACTACCCGCCCGACGACGCCGTCGACCCGGACTCGGGTGCCCGCTGGTTCTACCACGCGCACCCGCCCGGCGAGAGGGAGGAGGGCGAGCACGGCCACTTCCATTTGTTTCTGGATCGCACCCTGCTGACGGGCGAGCCGATCGCCGGGCCTGTTGGCGGCGTGTCGACCGGGGCCGACGTGGTCCACGTCGCAGCGATCGCGATCGGCATGGACGGGCTTCCCTTTCGCATCTTCACGGTCAACAGATGGGTCACCGACGAGTGGCTCTACCCGGCCGAGGCGATCGCCCCGCTGCTGCCCCACTTTGACCTGGCCGGCGCGGGCGGGGACGCCCTCGTCAACGGCTGGCTGACCGCCGCGGTCGCCTTCTTCCGACCCGTGATCGTCGATGTCCTGCGTGCTCGGGACCGAACCATCGCCGCATGGCCGCGCGACGGCGATGATTTCGAGGACCGCGCGCGGGAGGTGCTGTCGGCGGCTACCATCGACATCAACGACGCGGCCGCGTTTGGCTGACGCGCATCGCCGATCTCGCGGGCGGAGGAGGCCGGCTTGCGTCGGCATGCCACTAGGCGCGACGCGCCCGGACGCCTCCCACCGTGGCCAGCGTAGCGACCGCGGGGGCGGTCAGCGCGAGCGCTGCGGCCAGCGAGATCAGGGGATCGCCGAGCGTCGCGTTTAGCGCCGCGGCTAGGAGGGCGACCAGCGGTGCGGCGGTGCTCAGGCCCGCGAGCGCCTTCACCGCGCCCAGCCCAGATCAAGGACCGCGTCGCGCTGCTCGGCGGTAAAGCCGCCGGCGAGGAAGGCGGCCGCCTCCCGCCGGACGGCGGCTACCCCGCCGACCCGCGCGGTGACGGCGAAGCGCCTCAGCGCCTCGAGCCGAGGATCGGCCAGGACGTTCGGCCGGGCGGCACCGAAGAGGCGCTTCAGCAGCACGTCGAGCCCGCCGCCGCGACCGCCGAGCGACCATGCGCCGTCCCGTCGGGCGAGCAGCAGCACCTGCCGCTCCAGCTGGTCGAACCGCAACTCGGGCTCCGGCGCGGTCGGGGGAGTCGCGACGTCCTTCGCTTGGACGGTGCGGAGCCGGGCGGCCGGGCCGGTCGCGGGCATCTCCTGAAAGTCTATGAAGGCCATGGTTCGTCTCCGGTCAGGTTCCCGAACGGGGGGCGTGCCATGGGACTACGGCCGCCGCGCGACGGGCGGAAATGGCGAGTTGCTATGGTTTCGATGCGTCCGGCGCGGCCCGCGGCGCCGGGATCAGCCCTCGGGCGCGAACCTTGCGCGGTAGCGGTCGCGGATGCCGGCGGTAGCGACCAGCATGAACACGTCGACGGTGCCGAACTGGTGGTCGATGTATGCGCCGTCGCCAACTGACGCGCCTGCCTGCAGGTAGCCGCGCACGAGCGGGGGTAGCTTCCGCCAGGCGGCGCGCTCGTCCAGTGCGTGCGCGGGGACCCGGCCCATGGGCACGTGGAGCTCGGGGCGAGTCCGCACGCCGATGGCCGACCGGTGGCGGTGATGCAGCAGCGCCAGCTCGGCCGCGATGGCATCCGGGTCGACGCCGGGAAAGGACGCGCAGCCGAACAGGTAGTCGATGCTTGCCGCCTCCAGATAGCTCGCGATGCCGCGCCACAGCAGCATGATCGACGCGCTGGTGCGGTAGGCCGGGGCGACGCACGAGCGGCCGAGCTCCAGCAGGTTCGGCCTGCGTCCGTCGGGTCCGCGCAGGGCCAGCAGCGGGGAGAGGTCGTATTCGCCCTCCGAGTAGAACCCGCCCGCCGCGGTGGCGGCGCCGGCGTCGATGAGCCGGTAGGTCCCGACGATCTCGCCGTCTCCGACGTCGCCGTCGCCGCTGCCGGGACCCGAAGCGTGGTCCACCACGACCAGGTGGTCGCACCTGTCGTCGAACGCGTCCGCGTCGCGCCACGACAGCCGCGCCGCCGCGTCCGGCCTCGCGCTCATCTCCCGGTAGAACACGGCGTAGCGGAGCGCCTGGGCGGCCCGGACCTCGGCGGCCGTGGTCGCGAGCCGCACCTCGAGGTCGCCCGCACGGCATGGCGCGAGTTCGATGCGGGTGGACGGAAGGTCGGCGGTCGACTGGGCCTGCATGGCCCCTCCTGGCTTCGGATCGGCGTGGGCATGACGACTGCTCCGCCCCGCCGGCGGTGTCTGGCACGATATTGCGCGTCGCCGCGCGGCGGTCGCGCTTCAGCCGACCTGACGGAGCGGCGGCAGGGCGGCGTCGGGCGCGGCGCCCGCCCGGTCGGCGGATCCCAGCCCGGTGATGAGGCGCGCGCCGCGCCGGAAGGTGACATAGCTCCACAGCCAGTTCACCCCGACTACGAAGCGGCTCCTGAAGTCGACCAGGAAGTAGATGTGCGCCGTCGACCAGAGCAGCCAAGCGGGCAGGCCGGTGAGCCGGATGCTGCCGAAGTCGGCCACCGCGTGGCTGCGGCCGACCGTGGCGAGGCTGCCCCAGTCGCGGTAGCGGAACGGGCCGGGTGTCGGGCGACCGGCGATCCGCGCCGCGATGACGCGGCCGACATGGCGGCCCTGCTGCTTGGCCGCGGGCGCGATGCCGGGCACCGGGCGGCCGTCGGCGCGTGAGATGGAGGCCGTGTCGCCGACGACGAACACGTCCGGCAGGCCGGGGACGCTGAGGTCGGGTTGGACCAGCACGCGGCCGGCGCGGTCGGCGGGCGCGTCGAGCCAGCGGGCGGCGGGCGAGGCCTGCACGCCCGCCGCCCAGATCGTCGCGGCGGTGGGGAGGAAGGCGCCGTTCACGGTCAGACCGTCGGCGGTGACGTCCGTGACGCGGCCATCCAGCCGCACGTCGACGCCCAGCTCCTCCAGCGACCGCTTCGCGGCGACGCCGAGCGACTCGGGGAAGGTGGCGAGCAGCCGCGGCCCGGCCTCGACCAGGACGATGCGCACGCAGTTCCGGGTGATGTGCCGGAAGTCCATCTCGGCGGCGTGGCGGGTCAGCTCCGCGATCGCGCCGGCCATCTCGACGCCGGTCGGGCCGCCGCCGATGACGGCGAAGGTGATGTGCTCGGCGCGCCGCGGCAGGTCCTCCTGCCGCTCGGTCTCGGCGCGCTCGAGCGCGAGCAGGACGTCGCGGCGGACGCGGGTGGCGTCGTCGATGGTCTTGATGCCGGGCGCGTGCTCCTCCCAGGCGTCGTTGCCGAAGTAGCTATGGCGCGCGCCGGTGGCGACGACGAGGTGGTCGTAGGCGAGCGTCGCGCCGCTGGCGAGGCGGACGCGGCGGGCGGCGGCGTCGACGCCCGTCACCTCGTCGAGCAGCACCTGCGTGCGCTCGTGCCGGGCGACGACGCTGCGGATGGGCGCGGCGATGTCGGCGGGCGACAGCCCGGCGGTCGCGACCTGGTAGAGGAGCGGCTGGAACAGGTGGTGGTTCTGCCGGTCGACGATGGTGACGCGCGCGCCGGAGCCGCGCAGCGCCCGGGCGGCGGCCAGCCCGCCGAAGCCGGCACCGACGATCACGACGTGCGGTTCGGCGCGGCTCAAGTTGCGGCGCGGATCGAGGGTGTCGATGGTGCTCATGCGTCCTGCTCTCGGGCTGGAGGGACGGGAGGGGCGGCCGGGCCGCCCCCGTTCAGGCCATCATGTGGACGAGCGAGGTCCCGACGAGGACCAGCATGCCGATCATGGAGACGGCGGTGCCGACCACCGGCGCGAAGCCGCTGCGATCGAGGACGGGCATCATGGGAAGGTGGGACATGGGTGAGCTCCTTGGGTTGGGAGCCTTCATCTGCGCTTTCGCCTCGCACGCGTGAAATGCCCGTTCCGCATGGGTTCCATGCGCGGCCGGGTTGCCACGCCCGAATCCTGCAGGGTCGGCTTGGCCGGTCGCAGCCGCTGGTGCCGGTTCGAACGCTCGGATCGAGCATCCGAGCGAGTGGCTTGGCACCGCCCGCGAGCCGGACGCCGGCGAGGCGGAGTGATCGGTGGAGTGAACGGTCCACCGCCCACGTCCAGCCCGGCTCCGCAGCGACGAGCTCGGAGTCCCGAGCCGGCGCGCGCGCCTTTATGCTGGGCGCGGTCGCGAATGTCTCTTCATGTGCGGCAGGAAGTCCATCTTGCCCAGCGGCACGCCGGCCTTGCGCAGCAGGGCATAGGCCATCGTCACGTGGAAATAGAAGTTCGGCATGATCCAGTCGCGGATGTCCGCCTCCGCGGACATGACGAAGCGGACGCCGTTCGGCAGCGTGAGATCGACCGTCTCGTCGGCCTCCGCCCATCCGGCCGGTCCGAAGCGCTCGGCCTGGGCGCGGGCCAGGGCGATCCCGTGACGCACGTCCGCAAGCGAGCGGTATGGAGCTTCGTGGAGAGAGGCCTCGGCTCCGCCGACCTGGTTGAGCGCAAGCAGGACCTGGTTCACCGCGACGCGGAACTGCAGCTCCAGCGGGAACATGTCCTCGGTCAGCTTCTCGGACAAAACGTCATCCGTCATACCGGCCGCCTCAGCCCTGCCGGCCAGGTGGTCGAGAGTGCCGAGCATGTCGATGAAGGCCTGCCGAGCGGAAGTGGCGTAAGACATGTCGTGACCTCGTCAGTCTGAGCCGGGAGGTGGACCCCCGCGCTCGCCGAGGAACGCGGCGAGCGCATCTAGAAAGGCGCGCGCCTTACGTGGTGGCCGGCGCCCGCCCGGCATGACCGCGTGCACGTCAATCGGTGGCAGCTCGTAGCCGGCGACCACGCGCCTGAGCTCGCCCGACGCCAGCTCGTCGCGGCACGCGAACAGCGAGGCGGCCGCGACGCCCAATCCCGCGCGCGCCGCCGCGAGCACGCCTTCGACCGACGTCGCCGCCACCCGCGCCTGCAGCCTGACCGAGGTCTCCCCCGTGCCGGCGTGGCGGAACGTCCACACCTCGCCGCCCGACGCCTGGCCGGACAGCACGTCGTGGCCCGTCAGGTCCGACGGCGACCGCGGCTCGCCGCGCCTGGCGACGTAGCCGGGGCTCGCCACAGCGAAGCGCGGCGCGCTCGCCAGCCGCCGAGATACGAAGCTGGAGTCGCCCAGCGGTCCCAGGCGTATCGCGAGGTCCACGCCCTCCTCCACCAGGTCGACCCGCCGGTCCGCCATGAGCAGCGCCACCGTGAGGCCGGGATGCTCCTCCAGGAACGGCCCGAGCGCCGGCACGACCTCGCGCGCGCCGAAGGTGACGGGGGTCGCGACCTTCAACGTGCCCGACAGCGCGTCGGCGCCGCGCGCCGCGTTCTCCGCCTCCTCGACCTCCGCCAGCGCCGTGCGCGCGCGCTCGAGAAGCGCCGTCCCGGCGTCCGTGAGCACCACCTTGCGCGTCGTGCGGGTGAGCAGCTTGACTCCGAGCCTGGCCTCCATCGCGCCGATCATCCGCGACACCGTCGGCTGGGCGTAGCCGGCCTCGCGCCCGGCGCGCGAGAAGCTGCCGGTCTCCGCGACGCGGACGAACAGCTCCAGGTCCTTCAGCCGGTCGCTCATGCGCCGGACGTATATATCATAGAGCCACTCTCCGGCTACTGCGCCGATCGGGGATGGATCATCTGGAGGTCACCGGAGGCGGACGCCGCCGGACCCTTTCAGGAGCCACCCCGATGACCATCGCCTTCCAGTCCTACACCGCCGACACCGCCCCCGAGGCCTCCAAGCCGCTGCTGGCCGGCGTCAAGGCGCAGTTCGGCTTCGTGCCGAACCTGCAGAGCATCATGGCCGAGAGCCCCGAGCTGCTCGCCGCCCACGGCGCGCTGTGGGGCGAGTTCAGCAAGACCACGCTGACCCAGCACGAGCAGCAGGTCGTGTTCATGACCGCGATCTACGAGAACGAGTGCCACTACTGCATGGCCGGCCACACCACGATGGCCAAGATGCAGAAGCTGGGCGACGACGTGATCCAGGCGCTGCGCAACGGCCGCGAGATCGCCGACCCGCGTCTCGAGGCGCTGCACCGCTTCACCACGCTGGTGGTGCGCGACCGCGGCTTCGTGGCGGACGCGGAGGTCCAGGCCTTCCTCGACGCCGGCTTCACCCGCCGCAACGTGCTGGAGGTGGTGCTCGGCGTCTCGATCAAGATCCAGAGCAACTACGTCAACCACCTGGTCGGCACGCCCTACGACGCCTTCATGAAGGGCAACGAGTGGACGAAGCCGGTCGCGGCCGAGCGGCTCGCCGCCTGACGTCCCCCGGGCCGGCGCGGGTCTCCCCCCGCCCGCGTCGGCCACCCCTAGCCCAAGTCCCCCCGCCGGCGCGCTTCCCCCTCGCGCCGGGTGCCCCTGGGCCGGCGCGCCTCCCCCCGCCGCGCCGGCCCACTTTCTCCCGTCCTTCAGGATCGCCGCCATGCCCGCCCACACCCGCCTCGCCGACGAGCTGTCCGCCCTCCGGGCGCACTACGCCGTCCACATGCCCGCGGACATCGCCGCGGCGATGAAGCGCGCCGACGCGGCGCTCGCGGCGTCCGACCTGGTCGGCTCGGCGCTCGCCGCCGGCGAGTTCGCCCCCGACTTCGCGCTGCCGGGCGTCGACGGCGTTCCCATGCGGCTGTCCCGCGCGCTCGCGGACGGACCGGTGATCCTCAGCTTCTACCGCGGCGGCTGGTGCCCCTACTGCAACCTGGAGCTGCGCGCTTACCAGGCGCTGGCCGGCCGAATGGCGGACGCGGGCGTCAGGCTGATCGCGATCTCGCCCGAGCTGCCCGACCACACCGCCGCGACGGTTCGCGACGGCGGCCTCGCCTTCGACGTCGTCAGCGACGTCGGCTCGGAGGTGGCGCGGGCCTACGGCGTCGCGTTCGACCTCGCCGACGAGCTGCGCCCGCTCTACACCCGGCTCGGCCACGCGCTGCCCGACCGGAACGGCGCCGACTGGGTGCTGCCGGTGCCCGCCACCTACGTGGTCGCACCCTCGGGCGAGATCGTGCTCGCCTCGATCGACACCGACTACCGCAGCCGGCTGGAGCCGGCGGACGCGATCGACGCCGCCGCCGCCGCGGCGCCGGGCTGGCGGAGGGCGGCGTGACCGCCGCCGCCCTCCACGCTCCGGCGGCGCGCCGCGCGCCCGACCCGGTCCGCTCGGGCCTGGCCTGGGGCGGCGCCGCCGTCGCGATCTGGGGCGTCTACCTCGCGGTCGCGCGCGCCGGCGTTGCGCACGGTGCCGCGCCGTCCGACCTCGCCTTCCTGCGCTACGCGGTCGCCGGCGTGGCGACGCTGCCCTGGTTCGCGCGGTTCGCGCCGGCGCAGATCCGTCGCCTCGGCTGGGCGCGGATCGCGACACTGGCGGTCCTCGCCGGCCCGCCCTTCGTCCTCGCGAGCGCCGGCGGCTTCCGCCTGGCGCCGCTCTCCCACGGCGCCGTCGTGCAGCCCGGCGCGATCACGGTCGCGGGCCTCGCGCTCGGCGCTCTCCTGCTGGGCGATCGCGTCACACGCGGGCGGCTGGCCGGCGCGGGCGTGATCCTGGCGGGTCTAGCCGTGGTCGCCGGCCCCGGCGCGCTCGCCGGGGGCGCCGCCTCGCTCGGCGGCGACGCGCTGTTCGCGCTCGCCGGCGCCATGTGGGCGGCCTTTGCGATACTCTCCAGGCGCTGGGCGGTCCCGCCGCTCGCCGGCGTCGCCATCATCTCGGTCCTGTCCGCCGCGGTCTACGCGCCCCTCCACCTCGCGACTGCGGGCGTCGGCGGCCTGCTCGCGCAGAGTCCCGCGACCCTCCTCCAGCAGGCGGTCGTGCAGGGGCTGCTCTCCGGGGTGCTCGCCGTGTTCGCCTTCGGCCGAGCGGTCGAGCTGCTCGGCGCCGCCCGCGCCGCCGCCCTGCCGGCGCTCGTGCCCGTAGTCGCCACGCTCGCCGGGATCCCGATCGCGGGCGAGCTGCCGACCCTCTTCCAGATCGCCGGGCTGGCGGTCGTCACCGCCGGCCTCCTCGTCACCCAGACCCGACCCGACCCCCGTCAAGGAGACTGACAATGACCCTGCAAGCCAAGCTCGACGCCTTCAAGGCCGATTTCGAGGCCGGCCGCCCGCCTTACAGCGTGCCGCGCGACGTGATCGACGTAATGCACCGCGCCACCGCCGAGCTGAAGGCGAGCGGCCTCGCCGAGCGCGCGCTGAGCGTCGGCGACCGGTCGCCCGACTTCGCCCTGAAGGACGGCGACGGCCGGGAGGTGCGAATCGCCGACCTGCTCGCCTCGGGTCCGGTGGCGCTCACCTTCTACCGCGGCGTGTGGTGCCCCTACTGCAACATGGAGCTGCAGGCTCTGCAGGAGGCGCTGCCGGAGATCGAGGCGGCGGGCGGCAGCCTGCTCGCGATCTCGCCGCAGTCGGCCCCGAACAGCCGTAAGTCGGCGCGCCAGAACAAGCTGGGCTTCCCGATCTTGAGCGACCCGGGCAACGAGGTCGCGGCCGCCTTCGGCCTGCGCTTCGAGCTGCCGGACTATCTGGTCGAGCTCTATCAGCGGCTCGGGAACGACCTGCCGGCCTTCAACCTCGACCCGTCCTGGACGCTGCCGATGCCGGCGCGGTTCGTGGTCGGGCGCGACGGGCGCATCCTCTACGCCAACGTCGAGCCGGACTACACGCGCCGCCCCGAGCCGGAGGAGCTGCTGCCGGCGCTCCGCGGCGACGCCCTGGCGGCCGCGGCCTGACGGCCTTCCTCCACCCCAACCACCGGAGAACCCCCATGGACCGCATGATCAGGATCGGCGTCGCGTCCTTCGCCCTCACGCTCGGGCTCATCTCGGCCGTCGGACCTGCGCGCGCGCAGGCGCCGGCACCCGTCCGCGCTACGCCCGCCGCCGCGGCCGTCGCCCGCCCCGCCTACTTCGACGCCACGCCCTCGCTGCGAATGGAGCGCGGAGCCGACGGCGTGCTGGTCGTGACATTCAACACCCGCGGCGGCCCGTTCCGCTTCTCGGCGGTCGAGCACGCGGCGTTCGTCGACGCGTTCGCCGCGATCGGCCGCGACCGCGACAACAAGGTTGTTATCCTGACCGGTGCGGGCGGCGACTGGATCGCCGACATCGACTTCGCCAGCTTCGGCGACGTGTCGGACCCGGACCGCTGGAGCCGGGTGCACGACGAGGGCACGCAGGTGCTGGAGAACCTACTCAACATCCGCGTGCCGGTGATCTGCGCGGTCGAGGGCCGCGCCTGGGTCCACACCGAATACTGCCTGACGGCCAACGTGGTCGTCGCCGGGCACGGCGCGACTTTCCACGACGCTCCGCACTTCGCCGGCGGCATCGTGCCCGGCGACGGCATCTTCACCGCCTGGTCCTACTGGGCCGGGCCGGGCCGCGCGCAGGCTTGGCTGCTCAGTCCCGCTCCGATCAGCGCGGAGACCGCGCGCGACTGGGGCGTGGTCGCCGAGGTGACGGCCAAGGGCGGCGCGGTCGCCCGCGCCCGCGAACTGGCCGCGGCCTGGCTTCGCGCGCCCGAGGTGACCCGGCGCGACACCCGCGTCCACTTCGTCCAGCCTCTGAAGGAGCGGATCGCGCGCGAGACCGGCTACGGCCTGGCGCTGGAGGGCGCGAGCGCCGCCGCGCTGGTCAAGGCCGGCCGCGAGCAGACGCGGGAGCAGGGCAAGTGATCGTCGCGGGCAAGCGCGTCGTCGTCACCGGCGGCTCCAGCGGGATCGGCTTCGAGCTGGCCCGGCAGCTGGGCGCGAAGGGCGCGCGACTCCTCCTCACCGGCCGCCGGCCCGACGCGCTCGCGTCCGCCGTCGAGCGGCTCCGCGGCGAAGGCGTCGAGGCGCACAGCCTGCCCGGCGACGTGACCGACGCCGCCGCGCGCGCTGCTCTCGTCGACGGCGCGGAGCGGCTGCTCGGCGGCGTCGACGTCCTCGTCAACAACGCCGGCGGCGTGCGCGCCGGACGGCTGGAGGACACGGGTGAGGACGAGCTGCGCGCGATGATCGAGGTCGACCTGCTAGCACCCATCCTGCTCACCCGCGCCCTGCTGCCGGCGCTGCGCGCGTCGGGCGACGGGCTGGCCGTCAACGTCGCGTCCGGCATCGCGCAGATGGGCGTGCCCTTCTACGCGGGCTATGCCGCCGCCAAGGGCGGGCTGTGGCGCTTCGGCGAGGCGCTCAGGCGCGAGCTGAAGGGCGAGGGCGTCCACGTCCTCACCGTCTTCCCGGGCGCGACCGACACGCCGATGATGAGCAGCAACCACGCCGGCGCGGACCTCGGCTTCGGCCTGCAGCCCGTCGCCGACGTGGTCGGCTCGATCGTCGACGGCATCGAGTCCGACGCGTTCGAGGTGGTGCGCGGCGGCGAGGCGCGCGCCGCCACCCTCGACCTCAACCGGACCGACCCCGCCGCCGTGGACGCCCGCTTCCTCGACATGAAGCCGCGGCTCGAAGCCGCCGTCCGCGACCACTCGGCCCTCTGACCGCCGAGAGGCGACGATTCACAAGGAGCATGCGATGCCCGCCCTGTTCACCCCCTTCGACCTCGGCCCGGTGCGGCTGTCCAACCGGATCGTCGTCTCGCCCATGTGCCAGTATTCGGCGGATGACGGCTCCGCCTCCGACTGGCACCTCCAGCACCTGCCGGCGCTGGGCATGGGCGGGGCCGCTCTCGTGATGACCGAGGCGACGCACGTCGAGCGCCGCGGCCGCATCACGCACGGCTGCCTAGGCCTCTACTCGGACGCCAACGAGGCGGCGCTCGCCTGCGCGCTCGCCGTCGCCCGCCGCTTCGCGCCGGAGGGGACGCGCTTCGGCGTCCAGCTCGCGCACTCGGGCCGCAAGGGCTCGATCTCGCGGCCCTGGGAGGGCGGCAGGCCGCTGGCGGCCGACGCCGATCCATGGACGACGGTCGCGCCGTCGGCGGTGCCCTTCGCGGAGGGCTGGCCCGCGCCCGAGGCGCTGGACGAGGTCGGCATCGGCCGGATCGTCGACGCCTTCGCGCAGGCCGCCGAGCGCGCGGTGCGGATCGGCTTCGACGTGGTCGAGCTGCACGCCGGCCACGGCTACCTGCTGCACCAGTTCCTCTCCCCGATCTCGAACCGTCGCGACGACGCCTGGGGCGGTAGCCCGGAGAACCGCTCGCGGCTGCTGCGCGCGATCGCGGCCCGCGTCCGACCGCTGCTCGGCGACCGCGTCGCGCTGGGTGTGCGCCTCACCACGACGGACTGGCAGGAGGGCGGAGTCGACACCGCCGACGCGGTCGCGTGGGCGCGCGAGCTGAAGGCTGCGGGGGTCGACTACGTCGACGCGACCGGCGGCTTCGTCGTGCCGCCGTCCGGCATCCCGTTCAGCCCCGGCTACCAGGTCCACCTCGCCGAGCGGGTCAGGCGCGAGGCGGGGATCGCGACGCGCGCCGTCGGCGGCATCGCCTCGCCCGCCCAGGCCGAGGCGATCGTGGCCGAGGGCCGCGCCGACCTGGTCGCGCTCGCCACCGCCTTCCTCGCCGATCCCCGCTGGGGCTGGCGCGCCGCCGACGAGCTCGGCGCAACCCTGTCCTATCCGCCACCCTACACGCGCGCGAAGGGCGTGCGCGCGTCCGCACGAGAAGGAGCCGTCCGATGATCGAACTCTACGCCTTCGCGACCCCGAACAGCGTCAAGGTGCCCGTCCTGCTGGAGGAGCTGGGCGCGCCCTACGAGTTCCACCAGGTCAACGTCCGCGCCGGCGAGCAGAAGACGCCGGAGCACCTCGCCCGCAACCCGAACGGCAAGGTGCCGGTGATCGTCGACCGCGACGGACCGGGCGGCGAGCCGCTGACCGTCGTCGAGTCGGGCGCGATCATGGTCTACCTCGCCGAGAAGTTCGGCCGGTTCATCCCCGCCGACCCGGTGGCCCGCGTGCGCTGCTTCGAATGGCTGATGTTCCAGGCGGCCGGCCTGGGGCCGATGTTCGGCCAGTCGGGCTACTTCCTGAAGCTCGCGCCCGAGAAGGTGCCGGCCGCCATCGACCGCTTCCACGCCGAGGCGAAGCGCAACATGCGCGTGCTCGACGGCAGGCTCGCCGAGGCGGAGTGGCTGGCGGGCGACGAGTACTCGATCGCCGACATGGCCACCTTCGGCTGGATATGGCGCCGCGCGTTCGCGGAGGTGGACTTCTCCGAGGCGCCGAACGTCGAACGCTGGTTCGGCGCGATGGAGGCCCGCCCGGCGATCGGCCGCGCGATCGCGGCGATCGGGGGCTGATGCTGCCTGTAAGGGGGCGGCGCCGCGCCGTCCCCGTCATCGCGTCCGTCCGTCAGGTGACCGCTGGCTCCTGCGAGCACACCTCTACCAGGAAGCCGTCGAGGTCGCCCACGTCGGACACCTTCTGCCCCACGGCTGCACCTGCACGGGCCCGACCGCGACCGCGCCGGCCGCGACGGCCTGGGCGTAGGCCTCTTCCAGCTTATTGACGACGGGGCAGATCTCGACCCTGGCGGCGAGGTCTGACGATGGCCGTCGCCAGGGCGGCGATCCGCCCGACCCCTGCTCGGAATGTGACCCCTCGCGGGGTCGTTTTCCGAGCGGGGTCGGATGCGGTCAGGCGGCCTTCGGCCAGCGCGCGATGTCCATCAGCACCTGGTTCTCCGCCGTCTTCTCCTCCAGCCGAGACTTCAGCACGTCGCCGATGCTGACGATGCCGACCAGGCGGCCCCGGTCGACGACCGGCAGGTGGCGCGCGCGCCGCACCGTCATCAGCCGCATCGCCTCGACGACCGGCGTCTCGGGTGCGACGGTGGTCATCCCGTCCGCCATCAGCGAGCGCACCGGGCGGGTGCCCAGCTCGCCGCCCCAGCGGGCGACGGCGAGCGTGACCTCGCGCTCGGAGATGAGGCCGACGGGGTGACCGTCGATGCCCTCGACCACGAGGGCGCCGACGCCGGCGCCCGCCATCAGCGCGGCGGCCGCGGCGATGGTGGCGCCCGGCGCGATGGACATGACCTCGGCGGACTTCCCGTCGAGGAGCTGCATAACGATCATCGGTGTCACTCCTTGCGCGTCCGGCGGATCCGGCCGCCGGCTCCGCCCGCGCGGATCGCCGCCGGGCGTCCTCCGGCTACGCCTCGCGCCGGCGGCGCGGAAATCGTTTGGCGGCATGGTTTCCATGCGCCCGGCCGGGAGGGTCCGCTCGCCCCTCGAAGGAAGGGCAATGGCGTCCTATCCGCCTGCCTTCACGCGGTCCTAACCCGGCGTCATGAGCGCCTCGACGCACTCCCCGATGCGCCGCCGCGGAGCGGATCGATCCATTCGCGGCGAGCGCCGCCGGGCTCCCGGCCCGGAGTCGCTCGCTTGATCGGCCTGGACGCCCTGCTCCGCCGCGTCGTGGTCGACGGCGAGCTGGTCGTCCACGGGTCCGACGGGCGCACCCGCCGCTACGGCCGGCCGCGGCCTAACCGGCGCCCCGTGGCGGTCAGGTTCGCCAGCCGCCGCGCGGAGCGGGCGGTGGCGCGCAATCCGGCGCTGGGCGCGGGCGAGGCCTTCATGGACGGCGGGCTGGAGATCCTGGAGGGCGACGTGCTCGACCTCCTCGACCTGGTCACCTTCAACCTGCGGTGGGACCGCGACAACCCGACGCGCCGCGCGCTGTGGCGGCACGCCAGGATCGCGGCCCTCTGGGACCAGTGGAACTGGGCGCGGCGGTCCAAGCGCAACGTGGCGCACCACTACGACCTAGACGGCCGCCTCTACGACCTCTTCCTCGACGCGGACCGGCAGTACAGCTGCGCCTACTTCGTCGACCCCGGCGACTCGCTGGAGCGCGCGCAGGCGGCGAAGAAGGCGCACATCGCGGCCAAGCTGGCGCTGGCGCCGGGGCAGCGGGTGCTGGACGTCGGCTGCGGCTGGGGCGGGCTGGCGCTCCACCTCCACGCGGTGGCGGGCGTCGACGTGCTGGGCGTCACGCTGTCGGAGGAGCAGCTGGCGGTCGCACGTGCCCGCGCGGCGGCGGCCGGCGTCGCCGACCGGGTGCGCTTCGAACTGGTGGACTATCGCGCGGTCGAGGGCCGCTTCGATCGGATCGTGTCGGTGGGCATGCTGGAGCACGTCGGCCTGCCCCACTACCGCGCCTTCTTCGACAAGGTCGCCGACCTGCTGACGCCCGACGGCGTCGCGCTGATCCACACGATCGGGCGCGCCGACGGTCCCGGCGCGACCGACCCGTGGACTGCGAAGTACATCTTCCCCGGCGGCTACGCGCCCGCGCTGTCGCAGCTGATGCCCGCGATCGAGCGGAGCTGGCTGTGGGCGACCGACATCGAGACGCTCCGGCTGCACTACGCCTATACGCTGGAGGAGTGGTACGCCCGCGCGGTCGCCGAGCGCGACCGGATCGTGCGGCTCTACGACGAGCGCTTCCACCGCATGTGGCTGTTCTACTTGGCCGGCGCGATCTGCGCGTTCCGCAACGACGGGCACGTCAACTACCAGATCCAGCTGGCGAGGCGGCGCGACGCGCTGCCGATCACGCGCGACTACATGGCCGAGGCCGAGCGCCGCTACCTGTCGGCGCGCGTGGACGTGCCGCCGGCCGGCGCGTTCGACGGCGGGCCGGCGCTCGCGCCCGCTCCCGTGGTCCTCGAGGCCGGCGCGGAGGCGGGCTGATGCCGAGCGAACGGTTCGAGTTCCTCGGCGACCGGGGCCAGCGGCTCGCCGCCCGCCTCGACCGGCCCGACGGTCGCCCGCGCGCGACTGCGCTGTTCGCGCACTGCTTCACTTGCGGCAAGGACGTGCTGGCCGCCTCGCGCATCGCCGGCGCGCTGGTCGGCCACGGCTTCGCCTGCCTGCGCTTCGACTTCACGGGGCTGGGCGCCAGCGAGGGCGAGTTCGGCAACGCGGGCTTCAGCTCCAACGTCGAGGACCTCGTCGCGGCCGCGGCGTGCCTGCGCGAGCGCGGGCAGGTGCCCGAGCTAATGATCGGCCACAGCCTGGGCGGCGCGGCGGTGCTCGCGGCCGCGGCGCACGTGCCGGAGGTCAGGGCGGTGGCGACCATCGGCGCGCCCGCCGAGGTCGACCACGTGCTCCACCAGTTCGGGGCCGGCCTGGAGGCGATCGAGCGCGACGGGTCGGCCGAGGTGGTGCTGGCCGGGCGCACGTTCACCATCTCGCGCTCGTTCGTCGAGGACGCGCGCGCGCACCGCCTCCCCGAGCGCCTCGCGCGCCTCGGCCGAGCGATCCTGGTCATGCACGCGCCGACCGACGCGACCGTGGGCGTCGACAACGCCCGCGCGATCTTCGACGCCGCCCGCCATCCCAAGAGCTTCGTGGCGCTCGACGGGGCCGACCACCTGCTGTCGCGTCCGGCGGACTCGCGCTACGCCGCCGCCGTGATCGCCGCCTGGGCCGAGCGCTACCTCTCGCCGGCGGACTGACCGCGAGGACGACGCGGACGGCGGAGCCGGCGAGCCAGCACCACCGTCGCAGCGAGGGCGAGCGCAGCCCACGCGGCACGGTCCAGCCAGGCGACGGCGCGCGGCGCCCGCGCCGCAAGCGCGACCCCGATACCGACCAGCAGGGAGCACCAGGCGGTGGAGCCCAGCAGCGCGGCCGCGAAGAAGCGACGGAAGCCGAGCCGCGCGGCGCCGGCCGGCAGGCATACCAGCGCGCGGGCGACGGGTAGCGCGCGGCTGAGCAGGACGGCGCGGGCGCCGCACCTGCGGAACCAGGCGACCGCGCGGTCGAGGGTCGACGGCGCGACGCCGAACCGCCGGCCGTGCATCGCGACCCAGCGCCGGCAGCGCCGGTGGCCGACGCGTCGGCCGACGGAGTACCAGAACACGGCGCTCGCCTGGTGCGCGGCGACGCCCGCGGCCGTGACCGCGACCAGCCCGCCCGGGCTCGGACCCGCGACCGCGCCTGCCATCGGCAGCACGATCTCGGAGGGGACCGCGCCCAGCAGGACGAGGAGGAAAACGGCCGGGGCGCCGTGCGCCGCGATCAGAGCCGTGAAGGAGGTCGGCACCTCAGGCGCCGCGGCGGCGCGGTCCCGCGCGGGACGGCCAGCGCGTCACGCGCCGCCGCCGAGCGCCTTGCGGAAGACGACCTTGTCCTCGCCCGCCTGGTAGAAGTCGCGGATGCGCGCCTCCTCGTCGTAGCCGAGCCCGCGGTAGAAGGCGCGCGTGCGCTCGAACTCCGGCAGGCCCGACGTCTCGACCAGCAGGATGCGTTGCCCGGATTCGGCCAGCAGTCGCTCGGTCTCGGCCATCATCGCCGCGCCGACGCCCGCGCCCTGGCGGACCGGGTCGACCGCGATCAGCAGCATATTCCACGTGCCCTCGGTCATCCGCTCGGGAGCGCAGTAGCCGACGGAGATCGGGCCGGCGTCGCCGTCGACCGTCAGCCAGAACTCGCCCGTCCCGGCGCGCCCGTCGAGGAAGGGCGCGACCATGCCGTCGAGCATGTCCGACGGGAACAGGCCGACGCCGTCGATGACGCGCCTGAGCCCCGGGAGGTCGTCGCGCACCGCCGGTCGGATCGTGACGGCGGTCACGGCAGCTTGTCCAGGAAGGCCATCGCCGTCCGCCAGTTCTCCTCCGCCCCCGTCGGGTTCCGGGCGGGGATGAGCGTGGAGCTGCCGTGGACGCCGGCGCGGGGCGTGGACTGCACCTTCGTCCGCGCGGGCGAGGCGGCGAGGATGGCGCGGGCGGCCGCGACCTCGGCGGGGTCGCTGGCGGACGTGACGTAGGTCGGCGCGGCCACCTTCGCCGCCGCGATCCGAACGACGTCGGGCGCGTCCAGGTATTCGCCCGGCGAGAAGGCGAGCACCGCGGCGACCTCGCCCGGGTGCCGGGCGGCGACCCGGAACGCGAGCGCGGCCGAGTAGCTGCTGCCCCAGAGCACGATCGGCAGCCGGCGGGTCCGCGCCCAGGCGAACGCCGCCTCCAGGTCGCGCTCGGCCTCGGCGTAGCTGGCGGAGCGGCCCAGCCTCGCCACGGTCTCGTTGCGACCGAACAGGTCGCCGCCCGATCGCTGGTCGATCGCGAGCGTCTCGTAGCCGGCCGCGTTCAGCCGGGGCGCGACCGTGGCGTATTCGCCCCTGCCCGAGCCCGCCTGGTGGAAGAGCAGGATCAGCGCCCTGGGATCGGCCGCCTCGCCGTGCGCTGCGGAGATCGCGACGCCGTCGGCGGCCCGCAGGAGCGTGGGCGCGGTCGTCGCGGTCGGGGAAGTGGCGTCGGTGGTCGTGGCGTTCGTCGTCGCGACGCCCGTGGTCGTGGTACCCGCGCCCGCTCGACCGCCGTCGCCGCATCCCGCGACGAGCGTCGCCGCGGCCAGCGCGGCGGCGAGGGCCCTATATGCCCGCATACCAGGCATAGTCGCCGGAATCCTCCCAGTAGCCGCCCTTGCCGCCGCCGATGTGGGCGAGGCTGTTCACTGCCTCGACCCGCATCACGTATTTCGCCTGCTTGTAGCCGAGCTGGCGCTCGACCCTGAGCCTCAGCGGCGCGCCGTTGGTGACCGGCAGGGCCCGGCCGTTCAGCGCCCAGGCGAGGATGGTCTGCGGGTGGTGGGCGTCGATGAGGTCGACGCTCTCGTAGTACTTGCCCGGTCCGTAGTCGTCGGCGCAGTGGAAGACGATGTAGCGCGCCTGCGGCAGCAGGCCCGCCTGGTTCAGCAGGAGCCTGAGCGGCACGCCCGTCCACTGGCCGATGGCGCTCCACCCCTCGACGCAGTCGTGCCGCGTGATCTGGCTGCGCCTGGGCATGGCCTGCAGCTGCGGGAGCGACATCGACAGCGGCCGGCGCACCAGCCCGTCGACCCGCAGCCGGTAGTCGGCGAAGCCGTTCGCGACCATCGCCTGGTAGTCGGTCGCGGTCGGGTTCGTGACGCCGTTGCCGCGGAACACCGGCGACAGGTCGGCAGCGGTGAACTCGCGCGCGAGGGCGTCGCGGGCGGAGACCAGTCGCGTGAAGTCCATCGTCAGCCGCTCGGACCCCTCGACGAAGCCGCGGAAGGCCGGCGTGGCGGCGACCCGGTCGCATCCGGTCAGGAGGAGCCCGCCGCCGGCGAGGCCGAGCGAGCCGACCAGTCGGCGGCGGGTCATGGTGGGCGTGATCATGCGGTCTGCTCCTCGCGCGCGCGCGGCCCGGCTCCGGGACCCTCGGCCCCGTGGCCCTTCACCTCGCGGACGTGCAGCCAGCCGGTGATCATGGACCTGATCTCGTTGATCGGGCCGGCGAGCACGACCAGCAGGAGGTGGACGACGATGAACGCGGCGAACCCGGCGGCGCAGACGAAGTGGATCGAGCGCGCCGACTGGCGCCCGCCGAACAGGTCGAGCAGCCACGGGAAGGCGGCGTCGAACGCCGGCGACATCGTCATGCCGGTCAGGATGACGAGCGGCAGCAGCACGAACAGCACCAGGCCGTAGGTGAGCTTCTGGAGGATGTTGTACTGCCCGGGCTCGTCGCCGTGGAAGCGGAGCTTGAGGTGGTCGACGACGTCCTTCCACAGGTGCCGCGGCGCGAGCTCGTGCCGCTTCGGCAGCAGGTCGCGGCGGACATGGCCGTTGACGAGGCTGACCAGCGCGTATCCGATCGTCGCCAGCACGAAGATCCAGGCGAAGGACAGGTGCCAGCGCCGCGCGCCGGCCAGGCTGTAGCCCGACGGGATCGTCGCCCAGTGCGGGAACGCGTGCGTGTTGATCGAGCCGTTCGGATTGGTGGAGCGGCCGAGCACGCCGGTCGTCGGGATGTCGATGGACCGCCCCAGCAGCAAGTGGCCACCGCCCTCGGGCGTCGGCCCGATCCAGAGCCACGGCGTGTCCATGTTCGCGCCGTACTCGCCCCAGTAGAGCCGCGGGTGCGCGTTGAAGATCATCAGCCCGCTCATCAGCATGACGATCAGCGCGATCGCGTTGGTCCAGTGCCACAGGCGCGTCGAGACGCGGTGGCGGTAGATGCGGTGCGGCTTGGACGCCATCGGCGACGGCGGCGTCAGCGCGTCGGCGAGGTCGCCCATCCCCGCCGCGGTTGGCTCGTCCGCGTTGGCGAGCTCCGCGTCGGGCGCGCTCCACGGCTTCTCCGCCCCGGTCATCGCCTCAGATCCTCCGCGCGGCGGTGATCGGTCCGCCCTTGCCCTGCTGCACCAGCACGGCCGTGCGGAGTCCCGGCTCGCCGGCGGCAGGCAGCGCGAAGCGGACCGCCGCCCCCGACCAGTTGCCGAGGTGCACCAGCTGCCGCACGACGTCGCGGTGGGGCAGCGTCCGCCCGCCGTTCTCGCCGGCGTTGATCGCGACCTGGCGGACCTTCGGATCGTAGCGGACGAGCCAGACGGTCGACGCCGCGCCCCTGCCGGCGGCGAGCGCAACCGCGTCGGGCGACGCCGTGATGGCCGGTCCGCCGCGAGGCGACCCCGCCGCCTGGATGGCGGCGGCCAGCTGGGCGGCGTTGGCGCCGACCACGGTGGTCCGGCCGCCGTTGATGACGACCTGGGGCGTCGCGACCTGGCCGCGCCCGGCGGCGCGGGCGTAGTCCCACTGCCGCGCGGTGTATTGCGGCTTGGCGAAGCTGTCCGTCCAGCCGAGCTGGTCCCAGTAGGTGACGCCGAAGGAGAGTGCGAGCACCTCGGGGCGGTCGGCGATCGCGTTCACGTTCGCATTGGCCGGCGGGCACGAGGAGCAGCCCTGGCTCTGGTAAAGCTCGACCACCACCGGGGCGCCGGCCGTGGCCGAGGCGATCCGCGGCGCCGGCGCGGCGGCCCGCGCCTCGCGCGTCGGCTGCGACGTGGCCGCGCCGCAGGCGGCGAGCAGGAGCGGCGCGAGCGGAGCGACGCGGGAGAGGATCGGGCGTTGGGGCACGGAACGGGACTCCGGGTTCAGGGTGGCGAGGATGCGGTGCGTCGGCGCCGACGTGAAGAGCCCGCGCGCGCATGATGTCGATAGCCCGCGTGCATGGCCGGGCCGGGGATCAGTAGGCGGTGGTGAGCCGGACGAGCCAGTCGGGCGAGACGCCGACCAGCGCGGCCTCGATCGCATGGTCGAACCCGGTCGCGATCGCCGCGCCGAGCGGCAGCAGGGCGACGCCGAGCGCGCGCCGCCCGGCCCTGCCGCCGGCGAGGAGCGGCGTCCGCAGTCGCGCGATCGTCGCCTGCGTGGCGGTCCCGACGAGCAGCAGCGGCAGCGCCGCGCCGATCGCGAAGACGGTCATGGTCGTCGCTACTGCGCCGAGGTCCTGGCCTCGGCCCGCGAGCACCGTCGCCGCGCCGAGCGTCGGGCCGACGCAGGGCGACCAGGCCACTCCGAGGAGCAGACCGAGCGCGAACCGGCCCGGCGTGCCGCGGATCGCCAGCCGGTCGGCGCGCGCCGACGCCCAGCGGGACGCGGGCGCGAGTGCCCGCTCCAGCGCGTGCTCGGCGCCGGGAAGGAGTAGCGTCAGCGCCACGGCGGAGATTGCGATGCCGAGCAGGGGGCGCGCCGCGCCACCCGCCAGGCCGGCGGCGGCGCCGCTCGTGGCCAGCAGCAGGCCCGCGCCCGTGAAGGAGGTGACCACCCCCGCGGCCAGTGCCGCCGGGCCGCTCCGCCCGTCGCGTCCGGCCGATCCGAGGACGATGGGGAGCAGCGGCAGCACGCAGGGGGAGAGGAAGGTGAGCAGCCCGGCGAGGAAGGCGAGCGGGAGGCTGAGCCCGGCCGGCCCGGTCATTTGAGCGCCTCCGCCGCCATGGCGCGGATCGCGGCAGGGTCGGTGACGCCGGTGGAACGATCGATCTCGCGTCCCTTGCGCCAGACGATCAGCGTGCTCTGTTGCCGCGCGCCGAGCGCGAGCCGCTCGACCTCCTGCCGGTCGAAGTCGATGCGGAACACCTTCAATTGCCGGAACGCCGGTTCGCGGGTGAGGGCGAAGACGGTCGGCGCCTGGGCGCGGCAGGTCGGGCACCAGTCCGCGTGGACGTGCACCAGTATCGGCTCGCCCCGCTCCCGCGCGGCCTGGAAGGCGGGGACGGAGAAGGACGGCACCGGGGCGACCGGGGCGGCCGAGCAGCCGGCGAGTGCGAGGAGGAGCGCGGCGGCGGGGCGTGGGAGGAGGCGCATCGTTCTGGTGTCCGTCGCGGGTTCGTGCGGCGGGACGTCTACTCGCGCCGCCCAGGGCCGCCCAATGCGCGTCGCCCATGCTTTCGATAGCCGCAGCCCTCGACGCCCGCCGCCGCCTCCCGCGACCCGGCGCGACGGCTTGTTGGGTGGGATGTTCGGGTCGCCAGGGCCGACCTGGCCGCGGCGGACGCGCGGGATTGCAAGCCGTTCCGTTTTCGTTCTAGCTGGCGCGGCGCCGCGGCTGCGGCGATTCGACACCGCTGGAGTGAGGGATGCAGCACGACCTGCAGCTGCGCGCGGCCGCGCGCGCCATCTACGACGCCTGCTACCCGTCGGACGAGTGGGCGCCCGTCGGCTTCGACGAGGCCGAGCGCTTCCGGACCGTCCACTACCGTCAGGCCGTCGGCGCGGCCCTGCAGGCCCGGTCCGTCCTGGCGGCGCGGGGCGAGCAGCTGTCCCTCCCCGCCCTCGCCTGACCGCACGGCGTGGTCGGCCCGCCCAGGAACCTCTCCGACCTGCATCGCATAGAGGCCCAGGTCCGCGTCGCGTGCCGGAGCTGCAGGGCCGTGGAGGTGTGGGATCTGGGCGCGCTGATCGACGAGGTGCGCCGCAACGGGGGCAACACCGACTGGCGGGCGGCGCGCCGCTCGATCAGGTGCCCGAAGCGTTGCCCGTCGCCGCTGATCGACCTGCTGCCGATCCCCTACAGCAGGCAGCGCGCGCGCCGCAGAGAGCGGCGGTCGACGCTCGTCAACCTGTCACTCGGCATACTGCGCGAGGCGGCCGGCCGCTCGGCGCGGGAGGCGGTGGGGACCATCGAGGTCCGGCTCGCGCTGCACGTCCTGCGGCCCTTCGTGCGCGACCAGCGGCTCCTGAACGAGTTCTGGCGGTCGGCCACGATCGAGCCGCGGCACCCGTGGACGAGCTGCCATCTGTCCTACCGGGCGATCGCCCGGAGGCTGGTCGAGGGCGGGGCGGAGGTGGACGAGGCGAACCGGCCGTGACCGTTCGGATCGTCCTCGGTGTGCCGGTTCAGCAACCCCTGGAATGTAAAAAGCGACCGCGATCGCCTTTTACAGCGGCAGGGCTGACCCGAATGCGATGTCCAGGCCTGCCTAGCCGCTCCCCGATGCGGCGTCTGTTTAGACGGCGAGACGCAGGCGGAGCTTACGCTTCGGTGCCGTGCGTCGTGCAACAGCGCGACTATCATCTTCGGACTATGGTGTTAGCTCGGACGCCTTTCGAGCCACTTCATCAGCCTGTTTCCTGTCTCCGAATGCAAGCAGGCCGCTTCGGAACGTCGCCGCCAGATGGTCGATGAAGGCGCGCACCGCTGGCGGCAAGCCGCGACGCGTCGTGAAGACCAGGTGCACGATGCCCTCCTGCGCGTGCCAGCCGGGGAAGAGCCGCACGAGCCGGCCCTCATCGAGATCGGGCCAGCAGACGTGGTCCGGCAGCAGCGCCACGCCGAGGCCGGCCGCCGCCGCCGCCCGCAGCGCGCCGAACTCCTCGCACCTGACCCGCGGCTCATGTCGTAAGTCATACGTTGCATCGTCGGGTCCGACCAGGTTCCAGGTCACCGGCCCGGCCAGGTCGGTCGAGCTCAGCGTCGGCAGCCCCTCCAGCGCGTCGATGTGTGGACCGACGTTCCGCGCGAACTCCGGTCCTGCGACCAGGATGCGGCGGGAGCGGGTCAGCGTCCGCATGGTCAGCGAGGCGTCGCTCTCGACGCTGGCGCGCACGCGGAGCGCGACGTCGATGCGCTCGCGGATCAGGTCGACGCCGCGGTCGGTCGCGACGATCTGGAGGGCGACCTTCGGGTGTCGCTTCAGAAACTCGGCCAGGCTGGGCGAGAGCGGTTCGATCAGACCGTGAGGGCAGCTGAAGCGCACCTGACCCTGCGGCTCGGCGAGCGCCTCCGCCGTCACCGCCCGGGCGCGCTCGACCTCCAGCAGGATGACGCGGCACTGCTCGTACAACGTTTGACCAACCTCCGTGACTCTGAAGCGGCGCGTCGACCGCTCGATCAGGCGAACGCCCAGACGCTCCTCAAGACGCGCGACGCGCCGGCTGAGCTTCGACTTGGGTACCTGCATCGCCCGGCCGGCAGGCGCGAAGCCACCATGTTCGACCACACTCGCGAACAGCACGTAGTCGTCGAGGTCGCTCACCAGGGCATCGTCCTATCGCTGGAACGCAGAGTGGCCGTTTCGACCACTACTGTCGACATCGTCCCGGCAACAGATCCTCACGGCAACGGGCAGCTGCCCGGCGGAACAAGGAGAACGACGGTGACGGGACGGCTCACGGACAAGGTCGCGGTGGTGACCGGCGGCACGACGGGGATCGGCCTGTCGGTCGCGACGCGCTTCGCGGCCGAGGGTGCCGCGGTGTTCGTCACGGGACGGCGTCAGGCCGAGCTCGACGGCGCGATCGCCGCGATCGGCCCCGGGGCCGTCGGCGTCCGCGCCGACATGTCGGTCCTAGCCGACATCGACCGGCTCTACGACGCCGTGCGGCAGAGGCACGCCGGGATCGACGTCGTCGTCGCGAACGCCGGCGGCGGCGACTTCGCGCCCCTGGGCGCGGTCACGGAGGAGCAATACGAGCGCACCTTCGGCACGAACGTGAAGGGGACGATCTTCACGGTGCAGAAGGCGCTCCCGCTCCTGGTGGACGGCGCCTCCGTGATCCTCACCGGCTCGACGACCAGCATCAAGGGGACGCCCGCGTTCAGCGTCTACGGCGCGACCAAGGCCGCGGTGCGCAACCTCGCGCGCAGCTGGATGCTCGACCTCAAGGAGAGGCGCATCCGCGTCAACGTCATCAGCCCCGGTCCGGTCGAGACGCCGGGCCTGCTCGGGCTCGCCGCCGACGCCGAGCAGGAGCGGCAGCTGCGCACCGGCCTCGTCGCCTCGGTTCCGCTCGGCCGCCTGGGCCGACCCGAGGAGATCGCCAGCATGGCGCTGTTCCTCGCCTCCGAGGAGGCCAGCTTCGTCAACGGCGCCGAGCTGTTCGTCGACGGCGGCGCGGCCCAGTTCTGACCGCTCGATCTGGGTCGCACGGGGCTGCTCCGGCGGAGCGCCTCGCCTCGTCCGAACCCCACACCAGGAGATCCCCATGTCCAAGCTCGCATCCGCCGCCCTCCTCGCCGGAGCGCTACTCTCCGACGCCGCTCAGGCGCAGGGACCGCGCAAGCCGACGGTGGTGCTGGTCCACGGCGCCTTCGCCGACGCGTCCAGCTGGAACGGCGTGACCGAACGCCTGGTCGGGGACGGCTACACCGTCGTCGCCGCGGCCAACCCGCTGCGGGGCGTCAGGGCCGACGCGCGATACGTGTCGGACATCGTCGCGAGCATAAACGGGCCGGTGGTGCTGGTCGGCCACTCCTATGGAGGCGCGGTGATCTCGGCTGCCGCGAACGCTCATCGGAACGTCAGGTCGTTGGTCTTCGTCGCGGCCTTCGCGCCCGATCGGGGCGAGACGGCGGCGGAACTCGCGGGCAGGTTCCCGGGCGGCACGCTCGGCCAAGCCCTTGCCCCGCCCGTGACGCTCTCCGGCGGCGGCGTCGACCTCTACATCGACCAGGGTAGGTTCCACGCGCAGTTCGCGCACGACCTGCCGGCGGGGCAAGCCGCGGCGATGGCGGCCTCGCAGCGGCCGATCGCGGAAGCGGCGCTGACCGAAGCGGCCGGCGAGCCGGCCTGGAAGGCGCTGCCATCCTGGTTCATCTACGGCAGCGGCGACAGGAACATCCCTGCGGCAGGCCTGGCCTTCATGGCGAAACGCGCGGGAGCGAGGAGGACGGTCGTCGTGGACGGCGCGTCGCACGTCGTGATGGTGTCCCACCCCCGAGCCGTCGCGGACATCGTCGAGCAGGCGGCCGGGCAGGCTCGGCCATGATCGGCCGAGCCGTTCTCCAACTACCGACCCGACCGCGACGGCGCGCCGACGGACGACGTCGGTTCCTCGACATATTAACATTCAACGGAGCCTGACATGACCGACATACCCGCCCTGCTGGTCGACGCGGCCTACCGCCTGCATCCCGACGACGCAGCCGCCTTCCGCTCGCTCGCGTTGCGCATGGCCGACGTCGCGCGGCGACGGGACGGCTGCGGGTTCGTCAAGGTCACGCAGGATCTCCTCGACCCGACGACCTTCCGGTTCTTCGAAGGCTGGCGAGATCGGCAGGCGCTGGAGGCGCACTTCGGGAGCGACGACTTCCGCAAAATTACGGCGGATGCGGGCGAGCTGCGGATCTTCGAACGCTCGGGCGACACCTACTCGGTCGCGGCCCGAGCGCCGCTCCAGGCACCATCCTGACCCGCACGGTCATTATAGCAAGACAGGAAATCACCTTAATGAAAGCCGTTCGTTTCGATCACGTCGGGGCAGTCGGGCAGA
The DNA here is from genome assembly GCF_002374835.1 of Sphingomonas ginsenosidimutans. Taxonomy (GTDB): domain Bacteria; phylum Pseudomonadota; class Alphaproteobacteria; order Sphingomonadales; family Sphingomonadaceae; genus Sphingomonas; species Sphingomonas ginsenosidimutans. The sequence goes on along the minus strand of NZ_NWVD01000002.1, from coordinate 523,398 downwards.
TCGTGCTCTGCAGCCCGCCCGATAACAGGCTCGGCCTCCGGTTCGCCGAGGAGTTGCGCGTGGCCGTGCACCGGGCCGGCGGTTCGGGCGTCCGCGCCCTCCTCGTCCGCGCCGAAGGGCCGAACTTCGGCACCGGCGGCGACGTCGTCGCATGGCCGGGCAGGGACGTGAACTGGTTCCACGCGTTCATCGGCGAGGTGAACCACGCGTACAGGGCGTTGGAGGCCTTGCGCGTTCCGACGATCGCCGCGGTGAGGGGCAAGGCGGTGGGCGGGCATTTCGAGCTCGCCCTGCACTGCGACGTCATCGTCGCGGCCGACAGCGCCTCCTTCCATGCGATCGAGGGAAACACGGGCATGGTGCCGCTCGCCGGCGGGCTGCAGCGGCTCGCGGAGCGGATCGGGCGCAGCCGGGCCATCCAGCTCTACCTGCTCGGAGAGCCGATGGCCGGGTCGGAGGCCGGATCGAGCGGACTCGCCAACCTTGTTGTGCCGGACGCGGAGCTGGACGCAACCGCCACCGACTTGGCCGAGCGCCTCGCGGCGGGTCCCACGCAGGCCTATGGCGCGGCGCGCGCGCTGCTGAAGGCCTGGTCCTCCGGCGGCGTCGCGGGGGCGGACGAGCTGATGCTCGACCTCACCATGCGGCTGTTCGACACGGAGGACGCGCAGCGGGCGTTCGCTGCCCTCAAGGAGGAGACCGAGGCCGGCGGCTCAAAGGCGGACTGTGAGGCGAGCGCCCGCATGCGCTTCCTCGGCCGATGACGCCGGATCACAATCAGGGCGCGCAACTCGACCGGCGTCGCGCGGGCGTCGCGATTTCCCATGCACGTACATCGAGGTGAGAGCATGACCCATGATTATGTTCGCGGCATTGACCATGTCGGCGTGACGGTGCCCGACATCGAGGCGGCCACGACCTTCCTGATTGAGGCGTTCGGCGCGCGGGTGGTTTACGAGTCGTTCACGACCGACCAGCCGCCGCAAGGCAGCCCCGAGATCGATCGCGACCTGAACCTCCATCCCGGCACGCGGCTCGTGGCCGCACGCCTCGTCCAGCTCGGGCGGGGACCCGAGATCGAGCTGTTCCAGCTGCAGGCGGAGGTGCAGCGGCCTGCGTCGCGCCCCAGCGACTTCGGACTGCAGCACCTGGCCATCTACGTCGACGACATGGCCGAGGCGCTCCGATGCTTTGAGTCCGCCGGCGGACAGATGCTGTCCGGGCCGAACCCGTTCCTATTTCCCAAGGAGGAGGGCTGCGGGAACCTCTTCTGCTACGGCCGGACACCGTGGGGCATGATGGTCGAGTTCCTCACCTATCCCTCTGGCATGGGCTACGAGCGGGGAACGTCGCTGCGCCGCTGGCATTCCTGCGGTTCGTGACCCGCCGACATCGCTCGACGGAACCCGTTGCCCCTCTCGATCATAGTTCTACGTTCGAGCCCAGTCCTACGCTCGTGTCGCCTGACGCGCACATGCGGGATGCCAGCGCTCGCCGACGCCGACCCTCTCGCCTACCTTTCCAAGGTGATGCTCGGCGTGCTGAACGCCGTCGTGGCGGCCACGCGCGTGATCGGCAAGTCGGAAGCGGATGAACGGGGTGAGCCGCACGTCGATGGCGGCCTGGGCCCGTTTCGCGATTCGAACGAGAAGAATGGACCGCGCGGCTATGCCGCGGCCAGCAGGGCCTCTTCCTTGTATCCGAAGCGTTCGGACAGGCAGCGCGTGTCCCGCCGCGGGCCCCTGGTCAGTTCCAGGGTGAGGAGGCTGTCGTCCGGGAACGCCGGGCTGAGCTCAAGGCGCAGGTAGTCGAACAGCTGCCGGTCGTGGACCGCGATAAGCACCTGCCGCCCGTGCTCCTTGGACAGCGTCCGCAGCAGCGCGGCGAAGTGCGCGACGTGGATGTCGTCCATCGACTGGATCGGGTCGTCTAGGATCAGCCAGGGCAGCCTGTCGCGCACGGACAGGTGGAGCGCGACGAAGAGCGTTAGGGCGGCCGTGTTGAGGTTGCCGGCGCTCAGCATTGCGCCCGGCGTGCCTCCGGCGAGACCGCCGTCGCGATGTACGGTGACGAGCTTGGGCTGCAGCCGGTGCGTGCTGGCCGTCGGGATCGAGAATGCGGGCACGAAGGGCTCGCCGGGCGCCAGCCGGACGAAAAGGTCGCGCCACAGCCGGTTGAGGCGATCATTGAATTCGCGTCGGATGATGCCGGACCTCACCCGCTCGACTGCGCCGCGCACCGCGATGCCGCGATCGCGCACCCGCTGCGCACGCCGCAGCGCGTCCGCGGCGCGCCCGACCTCGGCCTTCCCGGTCTCGATCACCTGTTCGAACACCGCCCGTCTAGTCGTCGCCGCCCGGATCGCGGCCACCGCCTCGCGCGCCGCGTTCCGCGCGGCGAGCCTGGCCTTCAGGCGGGCTTCTCGTTCCGCGAGGGCCGCCCCGATGCGGTCGACGACCCCCGTCAGGTCCAGTTCCACATCGGTCGAGTCGAGGTCGAGCGAAGCCGCGAAAGACGCGACCATGTCGCGGGCCGCCGCGAGCGAGGAGTCGCGCAGCCCCCGCTCGGCGGCCGCGCGCCGCGCCGCCACGTCGGCCGCCCGCAGGCGCGCGCCCTCCAGCACCGTGGGCTCCATCTCGTCTAGCCGGGCGATCAGCGCATCGAGTTCGGCCCCGAGCCGGTCGACCGCCGCCAAGGCGGGCGCTTCGACACGCCTCGCTCGCAGCTCCTCGATCTCCCGCACCCGCCTCTCGCCCGCCGACGCGGCCTCGCCGCGCGCGCGGCCGAGTGCCAGCAGCCGCTCGGCCGATGCGGACAGGGTCCGCACCTTGGCGTGTACGTGTTCGACGAGCGGCGCGTCCGAGACCTCGCGATAGTCTCGGTCGCAGACCGGGCAGGTCTCGCCTTCGATGAACGAGGTCAGCTCCGCCAGCGCGGACGCTAGCCCGCCGGCCTTTCCCGGTAGGCGCGCGACCTCGTTGTCAATGGCGGCAAGCCGGCCGCGCTCCGTCTCAAGTTCGCCCTCGGCCTCGAGAAGCCGCCTCGCGTCCGCGCGCGCCTGCGTCGCCTGGGCCTGCGCCTGCGCGCGCCGCGCCCTGGCCGCCGTCCGCGCCGCGTCCACGAACCTTCCGGTCTCGCTCGGGAGGTTGGCTTCGGGGAGCGCGATCGCGACGTCGCGGAGCAGCGTGGCCTCGCGCTCGCCGTTGGCCGCCACCCAGCGGGAGAACGCCTCGGCGGCGGCTCCCGCGCCCGCGGACGCGTCCGGCCCCGTGCCGGCCGCGTTCTCCTCCGCGACTTGGCGGCGCATCGAGGCGAGCTGCCGCCGGCTGTCCGCAAGCCGCTCCAGGTCGGCGGCGTCCGACGGCTCGGCCAGCGTCGGCTCGATCGCGTCCAGGCTCGCCTCGTCGGCGGGAAGGTCGACGCCGAGTATCGCCAGCGCACCGCGCAGGTCGGCGAGTTTCAGATCTATCTGCTCCTGCAGCAGCGCGCGTGCTTCCGCATCCGCCCGCAGCGACCGCTCGGCCTGACTCTGCCGCAGTTCTGCGGTCGCCCACTCGCCGGCGATCTTCCTGACGTTCCGCTTGTCGGCGAGCGGCTTCAGCCCCTCCTCGATCGCGTCGAGCAGGTTCAACCCCAGCAAATCGCCGACGAAGCGCGCGAGCGGCGAGTTCGCCTCCTGGCCGGCGTCTTGGTAGATCTGAAGCAGCTGGCTGAGGAGGGACTGCGGCAGGTAGCTCCGCTCCGTGAAGAACGACGCGTCGGCGGCGTCGAGCTTGTTGATCGACTTGGCGCCCGTGGGCGTCAGCGCCGCCTCGTAGCGCCCTCCGCCGTCGCCCGTGGTCGCGAGCGCGACGCCGCCCTGGTCGGCGGAGCGGTGCAGGAGCTGGCGCGCGTAGGCCGGGTCGGCGCGCCTGAGGGACTGCACGCCGCCGGTGAGGGCGAGTTCTATGGCCGAGAGCAGGCTGGTCTTGCCCGCCCCGTTCTCGCCGTGGACGAGCACCACCCTCGCGTCGAGCGGGGCGTGGACGTGCCCGCGAATGCTGCGGAAGTTGGTCACGTCGAGTGATGCCAGGGTGGGCCGGTTCATGCGGTCCTCCCTTCGCCCGCGGCACCGGCGGCGGGCGGGTCCATGTTCGTCTTCAGCTCGGCGTCAATCAGGCTGCCGATCTCCTTCGTGACCGCGACCTCGCCACGGCGCGAAGCCGCGAGCAGCGCGTCGACGATCGCCGTGTCCACGCCCGACGGCAGCGCCTTCCTGAGCTGCTCGACGGCGGTGCCGCCCTCCTCCTCGCCGCCGGCCGGCTCTGGCAGCGAGAGCGGCAGCAGGACGCGTATGCGGTCCTCCATCTGCTCGATCGCCGTGGCCGCGCCGCCCGGGCCGTCCGGCGCGGGTTGCGGTTCGACCTGGAGCACCCGGCAGGTCTCGGCGAGCGCCTCGACGCCGCCGGCGAGCGTCGCCCCCGCCAGGATGGCGGTCAGGACCAGGCGTGATCCGGTCACGTCGAGCGCGCGGCTGAGCGCCTCGATGCGCTGGCGCACCCGCGCGCCCTTGACGTCCCCGAACGAGCCGGCGGTCGTGTCGACGAGGACGACGAGGTCGAGCGCGCGCCCGTCGCGCCCGCGCATGACGCCGGTGAAGTCGAAGGCGACGCCCGCGACGTGCAGGGGCGTCGGCAGGTCGGAGTAGCCGGCCACGAGGAGCCGGTCGCGCACGGCGGCGATCAGCGCCGAGGTCACAGGAGCATTTCCGCCGCGAACAGGTCCTGCAGGTCGACCGCGGTCGCGGAGGTCGAGACCAGGTGTGCGAGGCTGACGTGCGTCGGTGCCAGGCGTCCGGTCCGGCCGGGGGCGCCGCGCGGGACGCGCGCGCTCTGCCCGACCATCGTCCGCCAGGCGTCGTCGCCGTGCACCACGACGGCGTTGTCGTTCGCGAACGCGCCGGCGCCCTGAAGAGCGATCGCCTCAGACGCCGAGCGCACGACGAACACCGGTCGCGGCGTGGCTCCGGGTCTAGCCGGTGTCGCGGTCATAGCGCCGGCGCCGGCCTCGTCGTTCGCGGGCGGGGAGATCGCCCAGCGGCCGGCGGCACGCCCGCCTTCTAGCAGCGAGAGCGCCAGCGCCAGCCGGCCCAGCCCAGCGGACTGGGCGTTCTGGTCGGCGTGCAGGAAGCCGGCTGCCGTCGCGCTGACCGGCTCGTAGGTGTCGCCGCTGGCCGGCAGCGCGCCGTTCCTGAACATCCGCACCATCCGCGACCAGGCGGCCACGCCGGTGTTCACCGCCGGCGTGCGGCTCCGCTCGACCGAGTCGACAGAAGCATGCGCCGCGGTCGCGTTCCTGACCGCCACGATGCCATTCGCGAACGCCGGGGCGAGCGCGGCCTTGCCGCAGGATGTGAGCCACAGTCCCATCAGCGTGATCAGCTTGTCCGCGACGGTCTTCAGCACGAGGGCGATCAGGACCTGCTCCGCCCAGGCGCGCAGGTGAGCGGCCGCCTCGATGTCGGGGCCGTGCTGGTCGTAGGCGTCGACGTAGATGCTTCTCAGCACGTCCTGCTGCCCGGGCTTGATCTCCTCCTCGCAGAACACCTGGGCCGGCGCTTCGGGCGCGCACGGCCATGGCCAGGGGTGGATCTGCTGGGCGCGGATGAACAGCGTCTGGAGGTTGTTGTCCTGGATCGACAGGCCGAGGACTAGCGACTTGAGCGTCTGCGCGACCTCGATGACGCTGTGGCGCATCGCCGCGAACTCGGGCACTTCCGGCCAGCGCATGATCTGGCTGCGGCTGCCGGTCAGGAAGCGCCGGAACGTGGCCGGGTCATCGGTCGCGTGCACGATGCAGCCGTGGAACTTGAGCAGCGTCGCCCGCCCGGGCTGGCCGCGCAGCTGTGCGGGGTCGACGACCACCTGCAGCAGCCCCTGCGCGCCGCCGCTCAGGCGATCGACTGCCGCCTCGATGAACCCGTCCCAGTTCGCCGACGCGATCCTGTGCACCGCGTCCTCCATAACGAGGATGGCGATGCAGAGGTGCTCCGCCGATGGCGGGTGCGGCGCGCTGAACGCCTGGCGGATGTCGATCGCGTCCCATAGGATGAAGTCCGCGGGTTCGCCCTGCACCCGGATGTCGAGCACGCGCGAATACTGGTCCCACAGGATGGTCACGATCTCGTCGTGTTCGGGCCACGTCGCGAACGGTGCGCCGAAGCGGCCCGCGAGTGCGGCCGGATCCTTGCCCGCGAGCCGCAGCGCGGCTTCCAGCGGGGGCGTGTAGATCGCGGCGGTGGCGGGCGCGACGGCGCGCTCTCGGAGGAACTCGATTGCGGCGGACACGAGGTGGCCTAGGTTGGGCGCCCTGCGGGAGATGCCCGAGCCGACCCATAGCGCGAACTCGCCCGCGGCCACGGCCCGCGCCATCGGCTCGAAGTCGGCATCGAGCATCGCGAGAACCTGCTGGACGGTGATCTGCGTTGCGTCGGGCGCGAGCGCCAAGTTCTTCTGCCCCCCGTGCCGGCGCGACCTGCCGATGGGGCATGCTACGGTCGCGGTGGCGCAGGCACAAGGGCACACGCGTTCTCGATCGCCCGCGACCGACGCGGGCCGCTTGACGGGGCGGCAACCGTTCCCGCCTACCGTCGCGGCATGCAGACGTCCGCCGTCACGTCAAACCCGGGACATCGCGCGACCGCGGGCGAGATCAGGTCGCTCGCGGACGACTACCGGCTCGCCGCCGCGGCCGTGGCGAACTGCGGGAGGCGCGACGTGCCCTCCTCGCGTTCGCCCTATCGCATGTTGGCCCTGCACGCGGTGGAACTCTACCTCAACGCGCTGCTGTTGCACCGGTGCCGGTCCCCCGAGGCGATCCGCGGGCTCCAGCACGACCTCGCCTCCCGGATGGAGATGGCGGTCGCCGCCGGCCTGGTGCTACGGGTCAGGACCGTGGCGCACCTTCGCGCGGTGGCTGCCCGGCGGGAGTACCTGACCAGCCGCTACGCGCCGGATCGCGCCGGCGAGGCGTCCGAGCCGACGCGCATGGCGGCGACTCTGGAGGAGGTCGCCAGCAAGGTGTCGTCGATCGTCGCCGCGCAGCCGCCGCCCGGCTGATCCGTCGCGGCGCACCGCCGACGCGGCGATCAGGCCTGCGGCCATTCGCCGAACCTGACCCCCTCCCGTCGGGTCGTGTCGACGCGCAGCTCGAAGATGTCGGGTCGCGCGTAGTGGCCATGGACGTCGAGGTAGGGGCTGCGCTTCGCCGCGACCGGGTCGAAGCTGGCCATCACGGTCGCCGCGTCGCGGAAGCTCGGGCCCGCGACGTAGCCGGCGTCGGGTCCGATCACCGCGCTGCCGCCCTCCTTCAGCCAGAACTTGTCCGCTGGAATGGAGGCCAGCAGGTCGCGCGCCTCGGGCGCCCCGCGCGCGCTGTCGAAGCCGGCGAGCACGTCGTCGCGCGTCAGCACGCAGCCCGACGCCAGCACGAAGCACTGGCCCTCGAAGGCGTAGGTCCGGCTGGCGAGCTGGTGCCGCTCGCCCACCGCCGGCCACTGCGCGACGTGCACCGTCTCCTCCTGCGCGTGCATGGCGGCGCGCACCAACGGCATCCAGTGCTCCCAGCAGACCAGCCCGCCGACCTTTCCGTAGGGCCGGTCCCAGACGCCGAGCGTGCTGCCGTCGCCCGAACCCCAGATCAGCCGCTCGTTGTAGGTGGGCGACAGCTTGCGATGCAGGTGGCGCGACCCGTCCGCGCCCAGGAAGGCGATGGAGTTGTAGAGGGTGCCCCCGCGCCGCTCGTGCATGCCCATCGCGACGTCCGCGCCGTGCTCGGCGGCGGCCGCCGCGAGCGTCGCCAGCTCGGGGCCGTCGATCGCGGGAGAGTGCTGGAAGAGGTGGCGGAACAGCGCCTCCGCCGGCGCGTGCCCCCATCGCGCGGCGTCCGGCGCGTCGTCCAGCCACACGGGGTAGCCGGGGAGCCACGTCTCGGGGAAGACGACCAGGTCCGCGCCGCCGCGCGCGACCTCGCCGATGATCTCCGCCGCCAGCGCCACGCTGGCCGGCAGGTCGAGGAAGACCGGGGGTCGCTGCACCAGGGCGACGGTCGGCATGGTTCGCATCACTCCGGGCGCGCTCGCCCGGTCGCGCCCTGCCCCTTTTGCCTCCGCTTGTCGAACGTCACCCTTCGACCCTCTGCCGCGTGCCGCGACACCAGTCCGATCTTGGCCGGCGTATTCCGCGAGAAATGCCCTGCGGATAGCAATCCTGTGACTTGACCGCCCGCCGCTCTCCGGCAGCCTGCCCGGCGAGGAGCCGAGCCACGACCGACGTCCCCGCCATCGCCAGGTTGTTCGACCGCGCGCGCTCCGTTCGCACGCTCGCGGTGGCGGGCGGGTCCGCGCTCTATCGCGCGGGCGACCCGCCCGACGCTATCTTCATGGTGCGCGCCGGCGCGTTCGGCGTGTTCCGCGAGGGCGCGATGGGGCGCGCGCTGGTGGGCGTGCTCCGCCCGGGCGACGTCGTCGGCGAGTTCGGCCTGCTGGCGGGGACGCCGCGCTCGGCGACCGTTGTGGCGCTGCGCGACAGCGAGGTGGCCGCGATGCCGGGCGCCGGCTTCCTCGCGGCCGCCCGCCGCAGCCCCGACGCGATGGTGGAGGTCGCGCGGCTGCTGGTCGCCCGCTCGCGGTCGGCGGGCGCGGGCGCAGGCGCGGGCGCCGTCACGCCGCGCGTGATCGGGCTGGCGGCGCTGGACGCCGGCGTCGACGCGCGCCGCTGGGCGGGGCTGCTGGCCGGCGCGATGCGCGCGCTCGGCCACGACGTCGCCGTGCTGGACGCGTCGTTCCTGGATCGCGACCCCGCCTGGTGGTCCGAGGCGGAGGCGCGGCACGACTACCTGCTCTGCGCGGCGCAGGCGGAGGAGGGGGCCTGGGCCGCGGCGTGCCGCCGCCAGGCCGACCGCATGCTGCTGCTGGCCGACGGCGACCGGCCGCCGCCCGCCGACTGCGGGCTGTGCGCGAGCGAGCCCCTGCAGGCGAGCGGGCTCGTCGACCTGGTCCTCGTGCAGCGCGGCGAGCGGCCGGCCGGCACGGCGGCCTGGCTGGACGCGGTCGGCCCCGCGCGCCACTTCCACCTGGTCGGCGGCGACTGCGGCCCGCTCGCGCGGACGCTGACCGGGTGCGCGGTCGCGCTGGTGCTGTCGGGCGGCGGCGCCCGCGCCTTCGCGCACGTGGGCGCCGTCGACGCGCTGCGCCGGGCCGGGGTGCCGATCGACTCGGTTTGCGGCACGTCGATGGGCGGCATCGTCGCCGCGGGGCTGGCGGCCGGTTGGGATGGCGAGGAGCTGGACCGGCGCATGCGGGCGGCGTTCGTCGCGACCAACCCGCTGGACGACGTCGCGCTGCCGTTCGTGGCGATGACGCGGGGCCGCAAGGTCGAGCGCCGGCTGGCCGAGCACTTCGGCGACGTCGACATCGCCGATCTGCCCCTGCCGTTCTTCTGCATGTCGGCGGACCTTGCGACCGGCGAGCCGGTGGCGCACCGGCGCGGTCCGCTCGCGACCGCGCTCAGGGCCTCCATCTCGCTGCCCGGCGTGCTTCCGCCGGTGGCGATGGGCGACCGCGTGCTGGTCGACGGCGGCGTGCTGCGCAACCTGCCCTCCGAGGTGATGCGAGCGACGCACGACGGCCCGGTGGTCGCGGTGGACGTGTCGCAGGCGGTGGGGCTCACCTCCGCCGACGTGGAGCGCCCCCGTCCGCTCGGGCGGTGGTTCTGGTCGGGGGCGTGGCGGCGCGGGCCGCCGATCGTCTCCATCCTGATGCGCTCGGCGACCATGGCGGCGGGCCCCGACCTCGCGGCCTCCCGCGCGGCGGCCGACCTCTACGTCATGCCCGAGGTGGGCGGCATCGAGATCCGGAACTGGCGCGCCTACGACCGGGCCGTCGCGGCCGGCCGCGACGCGATGGGGCGCGCGCTGGCGCGCCTCGACGCGCCCGTCCACCTGCTGCGGCTCCGGCGCCTGGCGGCGATGGCGGAGGGCGGGATGTGACCGGCGTCGGCGCGACGGTCGCGGGGCTCGGGGCGCTGCTCGGCTTCCTCGTCGGCTTCTCGGTGGGGCAGGGCAGCACCTGCGCGGTGACGGCCGGCAGGCAGCTTGTGTTCGAGGGGCGGGCGCGGCTGCTCGCCGGGTTCCTGGTCGCGGGCGGGGTGGCGGGCCTGGTCTGCCTGCCGCTCGCCTGGACGGCGGGCATGCGCGCCGGCCTGCCGCCCGAGGCGCCGCTCGCGCCGCCGCTGGCGGCGGGCGCGCTGCTGCTCGCCGCGGGCGCGCTGGTCAACGACGCCTGCCTGTTCGGGACGCTGGCCCGCATCGCGCTGGGCGAGGTGCGCTTCCTGGCGGTGCCGCTTGGCCTCGCAGCCGGCTACGCGATGGTGGGCGGACTGGTCGGCGGCGCGCCGGTCGGCCCGAACCGCTTCGGCTCGCCGTCACCGGCGGGGCTGCTGCTGGTGGCCGCGTCCGCGGCGCTCGTCGCGGGCGCGGCCTGGACGCTGGCGCGCGGCGGCGACCGGGCCGCGCCCGGGCGGTGGCCGCTGCGAGCGGCGATGGTCGTCCTCGGCGGGGCGGGCGCGCTGCTGTTCGCGTTGACGCCGGGCTGGACCTACGCCGACGCGGTTCGCGGCGCGGTCGCGGCCGGCCTGGGCGGCGCGCCGGTGGCGGTCGCCGCGCCGGCGCTGCTGACGGGGGCGGCGACCCTCGTCGGCGCGGTGGTCGCCGGCACCGTCGCCGGCAGGTTCAGGGTGGAGCGGCCGCGCGCGGTGCCGGTCCTGCGCTCGCTTGGCGGCGGCGCGCTGATGGCGGCGGGGGCCAGCTTCGTGCCCGGCGGCAACGACAGCCTGCTGCTCTGGGCGGTGCCGGGGGGCAGCGTGTCGGGCCTGCTCGCCTACCTGCTTATGACGGGCGCCATTATGGCGTGGCTGGCCGGTCTACGCCTTCTGTTGCGACCAAGGGCGCGCCGCATCGGCCCGATCTGAGAGCGCCCGCACGATCGCCTCGCGCGCCTCGGCCGCGAGGTGCTTCCGGTCCGACCTTCTGGGGTCCGGCAGCGGCGGCAGGAACTCGATGCTGAGCCGCGCGCGGTGCGGGGCCAGCCTGGCGAGGTTGGCGACCAGCGACTCCTCGCCGACATAGGCGCGGCGCGCGCCGTCGCTGTAGGCGAGCGCGATCGGCTGGACGACGCGCGCGTGCCGCGCGGCCGCGAGCAGCGCCGTCCGGAAGGGCAGCACGCCGTCGCCCCGCGAGGTGGTACCCTCCGGGAACAGCGCCACCCGCCCGCCCCCGCGCAACCGGGCGGCCACCGCCTCGACCTGCGCGGCCGCGTCCGCCGGCCGGTCGCGGTCGACGAACACCGTCCCGAACGCCTCGACGAGCCGCCCCATCCCCGGCCAGCGCCGCACGTCCGCCTTGGCGACGAACGAGGCGTCGAGCAGCGGCGCCAGCGCCAGCACGTCGGTGAAGCTGAGGTGGTTGGCGAGGAACATGACGCCGGGCCCTTGGACGGGCGCGCCGACGACCTCCAGCTCGACGCCGACGGCCCGGAGCGTGCGGGCGAAGAAGCGGCGCTCCAGGTCGCGGCGACGCCGCGTCGAGCGGGAGAGCGACCAGGGCGGCACGAGCGCGAAGGCGTGCGCGAGGTGCCCCGCCAGCGCGGGTAGCCCGCCCAGGGTGCGTGGCGGCGCGACGTCAACGGCCACGCAGCTCATCCCGAATGGCCGCGAACAGCCGCGCGTGGACGGCGTCGGTCGCCTGGTTGGACGCGACCGGGTGCGACCCGAACCGGGCGATGACGACCTCTTCCTCCGAAGCCACATGCAGCCGCTGGCCGAACACCCCGAGTGCGTTGAGCGCGCCCGTCGGATGGTCGACCCACCAGCCGGCGCGATACGACCAGCCGGGGCGCGTCGCGTTGGCTCCGCGCGCGAACGCGTCGCGGCAGCCGCCGTCCATCAGTGCCCGGCCGGCGCGGAGCCATGCGGGGTCGCCTTCGCCGCGGACCGCGGCCCCGACCGCGTCGCCGAGCCGCGCGAGGTCGCGCAGCGTGCAGGCGAAGCCGGTTGCCGCGATCGCCCGCCCGCCCGTGTCCTCGACCCAGCGCGCCGGGTTGGCGGCGCCGATCCGGCGCCAGATCAGGCGGGACACCAGGTCCGGCAGCGGCGCGCCGGTCGCGCGCTCCAGCGCCAGCCCGGCGGCGTCGAAGGCCGGCGTCCGGTAGAGGAACGGCGCGCCCGCGTTCGTCGGCGCCTTCAGGTCGCGCAGCGCCGCGAGCACGCCGCCCTCGCCGCTTCCCCAGAAGTGCCGGGAGTAAAGGTGGATCGCCGCGCCGGGGTTGCCGTAATCTTCGTCGAACGCGACACCGTCGCGCATGTCGAGCAACGAGCGCAGCGTCGCGTCCGCGAATGCGGAGCCCGCCAGCTCGGGCGCGACATCGGCCGCGCGCAGGTCGGGGCTCAAGGCACCCTCAGCGAGCAGCAGCTCGGCCGCGAGCCCGAACACGGCCTTGGTGATCGAGAAGCAGTGGTGCCGGCTGCTGGCGGAGGTCGCGGCCGCGTAGTGCTCGTAGACGACGGCGCCGCGGTGGAGGACGATCAGGCCGTCGGCGTGAGTTTCGCGCAGAACATGTGCGAGCGACGCGACGCCGCGTTCCATCGGCACGCCGGCGGGCAGCAGCAGCGGCTCACCCGCCGGAAGCGGGCGGACCGGGGCGACCTTGCGCACGGCGGCGGTCGGCAGGAATGCCGCCGGATTGGCGAACGCCCAGGGCGCATGCGGGTGCCTGCGCCAGTTCTCCGCCGTCATCCCGTCCGGCAGCTCGCACCGGCGCGGCCGGAGCGCCGTCACGCCGTTGCCGGGTAGCGGGCGGTCGCCTCGCGCTCGCGGCGGCGGCGTGCCAGGAACGCGCGCCAGCCTTCCGGCCTGAAGCCGCGCCGCCGGTTCTCGGCCCCGATGCGCCACAGCGCCGCGTATTGGCGGAACAGCGTGGCGTAGGCGTCGCGCAGCCGGGTGCGACTGTCCCAAATGTGGGTCGACTCCGCGCCCGCGCCGTTCAGCTCGACGATCCGGAAGCCCTCGCCGCGCCTCAACGCTTCGACGTCGGCGAAGCGGACGTCAAAGCGGCCGAACCAGAACTCCGGAATGGAGCGCGCGATGGCGTCGAACCGCTCCTCCATCGCGGGCGTGACCAGCGCCGTGCCGTCGCGGAAGATGGCGCCGCGGCTGTGGCTGCCCGCGAAGGCGAGGCGGAACGCCGCGCCGGCGGGTAGCACCTCCGCCAGACGGTCCCGGTGGCGGTCGAGGTAGAGGTGGGAAACCCGCCCGGCGCGGGCATCGGCGTGGATTAGCTCCTCCAGGGTGCTAACACCGTCGCCGGTCACGTGGGGGAAGTACTTGAGCGTCAGCGACACCACGCGCCCGCGCGCCTCGCCGGGTTCGCGCTGGTAGAACACGCCCGCCTCGCCCTGCACGTCCACCATCGCCTGCAGCAGGTAGCGCTCCCCGAAGGGGAAGCGCGAGACATAGTCGACGAGCTCGCCTTCCGTGCGGATCGGCCGCACCCCCGCGCCGCGACAGCCGAGCTCCGGCTTGGCGACGAGCGGGAGGTCGAGGCCGTGCGCGCGCGCCCGGGCCAGCGCGGCGGCCGCCTGCGCCGGGGCGGGACCGCCCAGCCGGAGTAGCGAGACGTAGGGCGCGATCCATTCGCGCTGGTCCGCACCGACAAGGTCCAGCACCTCCGACTTGACCTCGCCGACGAGCCCGCCTGCGGGCAGCCCCGGGTTGGCCAGCAGCGGCAGCCGCGCGCCGAGGTGTCGCACAGACAGTAACGCGGCCCAGATCCACACGGGCGCGTAGAAGCGCCACGCCGGCCAGAACTCGAAGCGCGACAGCGGCGGGGCGTCGTCGAGCGGCGGCATGCCGCGATGCGGGACGACGTCGGGCGCGGCGCTCAGCAACGGCCGGGCTCCTCGGCGAGCAGCGACGCGATCGTCTCCTCGACGATCTCCTGGCTGTTCCAGGGGAGGAAGTGGTTCACGCCTTTCAGGCTCCGCACTGTCAGCCGCGCGGCCGCTAGCCGCGTCCGGAGGAAGGCGACGTTCGCATAGGGCACCTGCCTGTCCTCCGTCCCGTGCACCACCGCAACCCGGCAGCGCAGCCGTGCGAGCCTAGGAGCGAGCGCCTCCAGCTGCGGCTTGAGCGCCATCAGCTCGACGTTGGCGTTGCGCAGCGACCGGGGCAGCGCCGACCGGATGCCCGGCCACTCGCCCATGCGCTGGACCGCGTAGACGTGCTCCAGCGCCGGGTCGAACGAGCCCGCAAGGAGCACGAGGCCGCCGACCCGGCCCGGGTTGTCCAGCGCGACCTGCGCCGCGACCGGCGCACCCAGCGAGTGGCCGACCAGGATCGGCCACCGGCCGTCATGCTCGACGAGCAGCGGCGCGATCGCGGCCGCCTGCGCCGCGAGGGAGGGAACGGCGTTGGACGGCGTCGTCGCACCGAAGCCGGGCCGATCGATCGCCACCAGCTCGACACCCGCGGGCGGGCGGGCGAGGAACCTGGCCCAGCCATCGGCGGAGCCGGGCGTGCCATGAACAAGGATGACGCGGCGGTCGCCGGGGTCGCCAGCGCGGAGATAGGAGACCCGCGTCGCCGCGCCCGGCACGGCGTAGGAGGCGCGCTCGATCCCGTCCGCCTTCGCCTCGTCGGGCCCGGGCGTGTCGGGCATGCCGCAGCCGAGCAGCGGCAAAGCGAGCGCCAGGACGCCGGGCGGCCTCACGCGCGCGCCGCGCTCCGCCCGGGCATCCGGGCGCCCGCGCCGGCGCGCCGGGCGCTGTCCTCGCGGACTAGGTCGACCAGCCGGCGCTGGGTGCGGCTGCCCCCGAAGGCGGGCAGATGCCCGCCGACCGCGGCGAGCCGCGCGGCGGCGCGACCATGGTCGCCGCGCGCGTGCGCCGCCATGCCCTCGGCCGCCATCGCCACCGCGTCGCGGAACGCGCGAGCCGGCGGCTCGCCCGCTTCGCCACCCGTGCGCAGAGCTGCGAGCTGCCGTTCGACCGCACCGTCGCGACCGGCCCGCGCCAGGCCGTAGGCATAGTGGAGGTCGACGAAGGCGTTGGCCTGATCGCCGATCCGCTTTTCCAGATGCGGCGCGAGGTCGTCCCATCGATCGCCGACGTCGATGCCCAGCAGCTCGAAGCGCACGAGCAGCGACACCGCGTTGACCTGGTCCTGGCAGCAGTCGCGCCGGACGCCCCAGACCCGCTCGTCGAAAAGCGCGAGCGCGGCGCCGTGATCGCCCAGCCCGATCTCGAACAGCGCCGCGTGCCACCAGTTGTGGGTATACATGAAGGACGAGCAGTCCTCCCAGACCCGGCCGTGCTCGCGCATCCACGCGCGTCCCTCGGCCGCTCGTCCGGCGTCATCGAGGACATGCGCGACGGCGTGGTGCGCCCAGGGGTCCGCATTCAGCGCCGCCGCCGCCCGCCCCGCGCGCTCCGCACCGGCGAGGTCGCCCGTCTGGCCGAGCGCGAAGGCGTGCATGCCGAGCGTCCAGCCGTTGTCCGGCAGCGCCCCGACCAGCGCGCCGGTGCAGGCGAGCATGCCCGAGAAGTCGCCGGCGTTGAGCTGGTGGAACTGGCAGATTTTTGCGGAGACGAGGTCGGCGGGCCATCGCCGCGCGACCTCCATGTGGAGCGCGGTCGCGCGCGCGGTGTCACCGGCCGCCCAGTGCGCCACGGCCTCGACCACCGTGCGCTCGCGCGCGGTGGCGGATCTGGCGAGGCGCAGGGCCCGCCCGACGAGCGGCATCGCCCGCGCCCGGCCCTCGGTGGTCAGCGCGAACAGGTGGACGGCGGCGGCGTAGGCGACCGCGAGCGCGCAGTCGCTCGCCGCGGCGGGGCCGTCGAGGTAGCGACCGACCCCCTTGCCGTAGCGGAGCAGCTCCGCCTCCAGAGCGTCCACGGCCGCAACGATCGCGGGATCGTCGGTCGTGAGCGCGAGGCCGTTCTCCTGCCTGCGAGTCGTCTGGACCGGGCGGGTCGCGTTCATGGGGCGCAAGGTGGGCCGTGGCGTTGAACGGTCTTGCACGATGTTGCGGTCGGCGCGCGCGCCCAGGGCCGCCGTGGTGATCGCGGTGGTCACAGCCGTTTGTAGGCCGACTGGAACGCGGCCGGTGTGATGCCGAACGAGGCCCGGAACAGCCGGGTGAAGTGGCTCTGGTCGAAGAAGCCGCAGATGACCGCCACCTGGCTCGCAGGCACGCCGTCCCGGAGCAGGGCGCGTGCCGACGCGAGGCGCAGCTGCACCTGGTAGCGCCAGGGGGTGAGGCCCGTCGCGGCCTTGAAGGTCCTGAGCAGGTGGAACTTGCTGAAGCCCACCGCCGCCGCGAGCTCCTCGAGCCGGACGACCGTGGCCATGCGCGCCCTGATGTACTGGCGGGCCAGCCGGATCTTCTCGGGCTCGGGCCGCACCTCGCCGGCGTCGGCGCCGACCTGATGCCGGCTGAGGCGCATCAGCAGGAGCGCCAACCGCTCCTCGCGCTCGGCCGGGTCGAGGGCGTGCGCTAGGGCGTCGGCGAGATCGAGGCCGATGCGGAAGAGCTGGGGATCGTCGAGCACCGCCTTCTCGAAGACGGGAGCGGCGGGTGCCTCCGGCCGCAGGTCGGCGAACGCCTCCGCGCCGAAGTAGAGGGCGACGTAGCGCCAGGGCTGATCGTCGCCCGGCTCACCGGTGTGAACCGCGCCGGGTTCGGCGACCCTGACCTGCCCGGGCAGCGACACCTCCGGCCGGCCGGACTGGGAGAAGCGCTCGACGCCGCCGCAGGTGAAGCCGACCAGGTAGGTCTCGTGGAAGTGCGGGTCGAAGTGGTGGTCGCGGAGCGAAGCGTGCAGCACCTCCACGCCGACATCGGCATGCGCGTTGAGCCGGAAGCGGGGTGCCGCCACGTCCTGCTCCGGACCGGTCGGGTCGGTCACGGGTCAGGCCCCCGCCGCCGCGACGGCCGTCGCCGGGCGGACCAGGCTGACGCCTCGACGGACGATGTTCGGCGCGAACCAGACCGCTGCGAGCAGTGCGGCGACCATCAGTCCGGAGGAGGGCGTGATCATAGCCAGCACGTGCTCGCCCGCACCGTAGCCGAGGTAGAACAGGCCCGGTGTCCAGGCGAGGGTGGTCAGCGAGATGACCAGGGTCGACGCCGCCAGCGGCGTGCCGACGACGCCGCTGCCGAGGAAGACGGGGAGACGGGTGCCGGGCACGAAGCGCGCGGCGGCGACGGCGAGCAGGCCCTGCCGCCGCAGCCGGCCCTCGAGCGGCCCGCTCGCGGCGCGCAGCCTGCGGACGGGCCGGGTGT
This sequence comes from Sphingomonas ginsenosidimutans, assembly GCF_002374835.1. Classification (GTDB taxonomy): domain Bacteria; phylum Pseudomonadota; class Alphaproteobacteria; order Sphingomonadales; family Sphingomonadaceae; genus Sphingomonas; species Sphingomonas ginsenosidimutans. The sequence goes on along the minus strand of NZ_NWVD01000002.1, from coordinate 506,024 downwards.
CGGCCAGCCAGCGGCCGGCGGCGTAGAGGGCCAGGTCGCCGACGACCGTGCCGAGGACGACGGCGGCGACGGCCGGCACGGGGTCGATCACCATGCGTGCCGAGAGCAGGCCCGCCGTCACGCTGACCGCGTCCTCCTGCACGAAGGTGAGGAGGAAGAGGGCGGCGAACAGCAGCACCGGCGACGCGGCATAGCCGGTGATCGTGTCCGTGAGCCAGGCGTCCATGGCGAGCCTCCCTTCGCCGGCGCGGCTCAGGCCGCCACCGCCCGGCGCAGCGCGCCGGGCAGGGCGACGCGGTCGCGGTTGAGCCAGATCAGCGCGGCCGAGGCGAGCCACACGCCGCACGCCATCCCGAACAGCAGGCCGCCGTCGCGGGTGCCGTCGGCGTTGAGCACCGACACGCCCAGCGGCGTGAACAGGTGGAACAGGATCGCGCCGGAGATCACGCCCATGGAGAGAAGCGCGGCGTAGGGGCGCAGCGACCGGAAGCGGGCCGAGAGGCTGGCGAGGAGGGCGGCGCTCGCCACGAGCTCGGCCGAGCCGATCACGTATTGCGAGAAGATGCCGTTAGGCGCGAACAGGCCGGGCAAGCCCAGGCCTCCCGCCCACTCGTCGAGCGTGCCGAAGATGTAGACGGTCTCGGGCGAGTTCGTGAACTTGAAGAAGAGCGACTGGACGAACACGAACGCGACGTAGAGTACGAGGACGATCTGGATGCGGCGGTGGGACGTGCTCATCGCAGTCACTCCTTCAAGGGGTCGGGGATCGGCTGCGGCTCAGCCGAGGACCTTGGGCCAGTTGGCGTCGCCGGCGCGGATGAAGCCGGGGATGTTCTTCGACCACTTGGCGCCGATCTCCTGGTTGTAGTTCAGGTAGAGCTTGCCGCCGACGACCTTCCAGACGGTCGGGTCGCCCGAGGCGGTGTAGCCCTGGCTGACCGCCCAGGCGCAGTAGCCGCCGTATTGCGGGGCGTAGCGGCCCGGGTTGGCGCGGAACTTGGCGAGGTTGGCCGCGCTGGCGAAGCGCCATTCCGCGCCGTTGTAGGTGGTGCGGAACTCGGTCGAGCCCTTCACCGGCTTGCCCTGCGTGAAGTAGGCGACGGTGTCGTAGCCGGAGACCGCGGTGTTGCTGAACGTGCCGGTGTAGACGGGCGCGTCCTTGGCGAAGGCGGGCGCCGGGACGGCGACGGTTGCGAGGCCGAGGCCCAGCGCGGCGATGAGGGTCTTGAGCTTCATGGTCGTGTTCCTTGCGTGTCGGGACGGGACGATCGGGGGTGACCGCTTCCGTGCCCTTCAACTGGCCGAGCGGGTCGTCGCGGTGAAATGCCGAGGTCCTATGCTTTCCATGCGCGGCCCGCATCGCGGGCTCCGGTCCATCGCTGGCGCGCATGGAACCCATGCACGCCCGGGTCCTTCACACGCCCGGCCCGCCCCGCCACAATGGCGTCCATGGAAACGATCGCTGCCCCCGCCGCGCCCGCCTTCGACTGGAACGCGCTCTTCGACGGCTTCGTCGGCCGGCTACGCCAGAGCGGCGCGGGCCTTGACGCGCCCAAGCTCTACGACCGGTTCGAGCCGTTCGCACTGCCGGACTCGCGTGGCCGCTACGTCGATATCGCCGATCGCCTGGCCGAAGGGCCGGTGGTGCTCAGCTTCATGCGCGGCGGCTTCTGCCCCTACTGCCGCGGCGAGCTGCAAGCCTGGCACGAGGCGATCCCGCGGCTGGAGGCAGTGGGCGGGCACTTCGTCGCGGTCAGCGGCGAGATTGGCGGGCGAGCGGAGGAGACGCGCTGCGGGTTGGCGCCGAACGCGGAGATGCTCTGCGACGTCGACCACGGGCTGGCGCTCTCGCTCGGCCTCGCACACCCAATGGGCGCGGAGTTGCACGCGAGCTACCGGGCGCACGGTCTCGACCTTGCCGACATCTACGGCGACTCCGGCATGCTGCTCCCCATTCCCGCTTCCTTCGTGATCGATAGTGGCGGGATCGTGCGCTACGCCTTCGTCGAGCCCGACTTCCGCGTGCGCCCGGACCCGGCGGTGGTGATTGCTGTCGTGGAGGCATGCGGCCCAGTAAACGTACCTTTCTGATAGATAAGCCTGCGCGTTAGCGTCTTGGCGAGCGAATGGGCTGATGGCGGCACATGCGGGAGAAGTAACTTCGCGTGCGACGGCGTCGGGGCTGGTCTGCAACAATCCAGGGTTGCCCTGATCCCTCTCGGGCGGGGTAAATGGCAGGCGAATAGCGCTCGCCGAGCCCCGGCGAGCGTTTCTCGCACGAGCGAATGAAGGCGGCGGCGTACCAACGCTCATGGAGCGGTTCGCCACGACGGAGGACGCCGATGGTGGAGCCAAGCGTTGTAGGGCTATGGCCTTTGGCGCAATCGCCGCTGCCCGGCGAACTCCTCTCGTCCTGGTTCGCGCGCAATGCGCTGGCACACGGCATGAAGCCCTTCTCGCTCGCGACAAGCCTCTGGGGACCACGCCCTGCCGTGATGGGTCGGGACATGGACAAGCAGGCACCCGACCCGATCGTTGCCGATCTGGCGCACGCGACGGGCACCAGTCTGCGGCGAGCCAGCGAAACTGGACTGCCGGCCTATGACGGCATGTTGGTTGTGTCCTATTTCGCGCGGAGCCAGACGCAGTGGATCCTGCCGATCGGACTGCGCGACCGCGATCGGCGCGGTTTCGGCCAGCAGTTCTGTCCGGCGTGTCTCGGCACGGATCAGAAGCCGTACTTCCGCCGAAAGTGGCGGCTCGCCGTGTCGGGCGCCTGCCTGCAGCACGGGATCGAACTGCTCGATCGGTGTCCCGAATGCCTGCGTGCGGTCCTGCCGCTCAGATCGTCTGGCCCGTCATCATGCTGGCGGTGTCGGTCCGATCTTGCCCGCGCCGAGTCTCCTCCGGCGAGTTCGCACCTCCTATCGTTCCAGGCACGAGCCGAGAACGCACTGGCCCAGGGCTGGGTCGATCTCCACCGGACCGCGTTCTCCTACTCGCATCTGTATTTCGCGCTGGTCCGTCAGGTCGCAAAGACCCTGGCTACCGGCCCGAGATCGATGCGAATGCGCGAGGTCGCAGCCTCTACCTGGGGCGGCGATCCGGTGCTGCCGACGGCCAAGCGGAATCGCCGTGACGTCGAGCTGCTACCCGTCTCCGATCGTGCTCCGCTCCTCGATCTGACCGAGCGCCTGCTCACGGAGTGGCCGCTCCGCTTTGTCGAGACCTGCAAGAAGGCCGGGGTCTGGCAGTCATGGGCGCTCGCGGATGCGATCGATCCGCCCCACGCGTACCTCCAGGTGGTGGAGACGCATCTGCGGCGGCCCAAGTATCTCCCCAACCCGGACGAGGTCGCGGCCGCGGTCGCATACCTGCGCCGCACGCACGAGCGGCCGTCACGCGAGGCGCTCAAGAAGCTGCTCGGACACACCAAGCTCGGACAAGCGCACCTGCCTCCGCTCGCGCCCGAACGTACCGGTCGCATGCCGATGACGACAGGCCGGGATCATGGTACGCTCCCGTCAGAGGTGCCCGATGCCAGACGAGGTTCGCGGAACGAGCGCAGGAGTGGAGCTGCCGGCCGGTCCGCGGACGCCGGCCGAAGAGGAACGCTGGCGTGTCGCCTATGATCGCGAGCGCCGTGTCCGACGCATACTGATTGACGAGAAAGGGCCGGGTCGGAGCCGCCATTCCGCCGCCGTCGCGGAAAGCAAGGCCAATGGGTACAGCTGGCGGACGCTGACCGACTGGTGCGGTCGGTACACGAGCGACGGACTCGTCGGTCTCCTGCCCAGGCCCAAGCCGACGACGAGGCGCGGACGCCTGCCGGATCATATCGAGACGGCGATCGAGGAGGCGATCGACATCGCCTACCTGACACCCGAGCGCGGGCGCATCACCGCCGTCGATCGCGTCTTCAGCACCAAGGTCGCGCAGGAAGATCTGGTCGACATCCGCACGATCAAGAAGCGCATCAGGCGGAGGGACCCGGAAGCGGTGACGGTCGCGAGGGAGGGCGCGAAGGCGGCCAGGGAGCGCTTCGCCCCGCATGGCGGCGGGTTCCTGCCCGCCTCGCGCCCGCTCGAGTTCTCGCAGACGGATCACAGCATCCTCGACCTGGAAGTGGTACACCCATTGAGCCGAGGGGTCATGGGCAGGCCGACCCTTTCCATCGTCATAGACATCTTCACGCGTGTGATCCTCGCGGTAATGCTTTCGATGCGGAAGCCGAGCAGCCTCCTGACGGCGCAGGTTATGACGCGGGCGATCAATCCGAAGGCGAGATGGCTCGCAGGTCTCGGCCTCGACTGGATCGATTGGCCGTTCGCCGGCCCAATGCGCCGCATCCATACCGACCACGGCCGGGACCTTACGGCCAACCCGTTCGAGCATGGCTGCGATCTGCTGGGCATCGAACATCCCACCCGCCGCATCGGCGTTCCGGACGACGGCGGACATGTCGAGCGCATGATCCGCACTGTCCAGGCCGAGATGGCGGAGTTGCCGGGGAAGACCTTCTCGAACGTGCTCATGAAAGCGGGCTACGACAGCGAGGGACGCGCCTGCCTGTCCCTTGAGGAGGCGGAGAAGGTGATCGCGATCGAGCTCTATCGGTATCACCACACGGTGCACAGCTCGACCGGCTACTCGCCCATGGAGATGTGGCTTGCAAACCAGGCATACCAGGCGCCGCGCCGGTTCGAGCCCGATCAGGTCCGTTGCGCCTTCCTGCCATTCATCACTCGCAAGAACATTCAGCAGTACGGGCTTCAGGAGAACTATCGGCGCTACAACTCGCCCGAGGTGACCTGCTGGATCGGCCGCAGGCATCCCCAAGGCGGCGAGTTCATCTTCGCCTACGACGAGCGCGAGGAGGGCTGGATGCAGTTCTTTGACCCGAGCACCGAGCGGTACTTCCCGGTCCCGTGCACCGCCCGGCTCCTCACGGAGGACGCGGTCGCGAACCTCAATCGCGTCAAGCGGGAGAACAAGGGGCGCCGGACCCCCCATGCTGTCAACGTGAAGGCCGAGATCGAAAAGCAGAAGGTCGTGAGTAGTGCGCGTGCCGCGGCCAAGAAGGCGCTTCGCGCCGAGCAGGCCGGCGTGATCCCGACCGACATGGTCGTGGAGCGACCTTCGCATGGGCCGCCCGAGCAGCCCAGCACGAAACCTGTCGTCGGCGAGGTCGCTCCGGCGGCTCCGGCCAACGTTCGGGGTCGCCCGTTCGCCGATCCGGACAACGTCGTGCCCTTCCCGCTCAGCCACATCAAGTCGCGCTGGGCGCGATGACGGCCTACCCGCACCTGAGCCCCGAGGCCGCGTCGTGGATGAAACGGGACGACGAGACGCGCGCCCAGTCGATCGTCGACTCGCGCCCGACCTGGTTCGTGGAGTATCCGGGTCTGGCTCCGATCAAGCGCACGGTAATGCGCACGCTCAGGGCCAAACCGTCCACGCGTGGTCGCCACATACTGCTGTACGGCCATTCGCATGCGGGCAAGTCGCAGCTCATCAGGAACTGCGTGACCCAGTTCAGGGCCGAGCGCGGCATCGGTGCCACCTCGACCGTTCTGCCACTCGAGTGCACGTCCAAGATGGACGAGATGAAGTTCTACGAGCAACTGATCAACAAGACCGGGGCGCCGTCACTCAGAGCCACCGCAGTGGCCCCGAAACGGACACAGGGCCTTACCGTTCTCCAGAACCTGTCCGTGTGCGTGGTCGTGCTCGACGAGCTGAACACGCTCACCCTGACCTCCTATTTGCGCCAGAAGGAGTTCCTGGCGTTCATGAAGTATCTCACGAACAGCGAGGAGCATCGGATCACCTTCATCTGCGCCGGGACGCACGCGGCGAGGAGCGCTCTCTATGCCGACCGGGAGATGAGCACCCGGTTCCGCGAGGTGCATGTCGGCCCGGTCGAAAACGGCGACGATTTCCAGGGCGTTCTGGCTGCACTGGAGCGGGACATCCCGCTCGCGCGTGCGTCGAACCTGAAGCACCCGAGCCTGGCCGGTCTCCTCAACGAGATGTCGGAAGGGTTGGTCGGTGAGGTCGCGCAGCTACTCGAGGACGCGGCGTTGAGGGCGATCGATGATGGTGACGAGCAGGTAACGCAGGACGTCCTCGCGCGGTTGGACTGGACGCTGCCCTCGCAAAGACGGGCGGACACGTCGCACGGTTCTTGAGCCGGTTCTGCTGGTTCACGTGAGACTTGAGTGACTTGGTCGGAGGGTTGGCCGCGATCAGGCATGCTTTGCAGCGCTTAAATGTTCATTCGAAAGCGGTCCGAGCGTCTTACGACTGCAAACCGGCCGGATCGCTTGCAGAGCTTACGGGCTAAGTCGCTGATACCACCTGCGCCGTTTTGCAGTGGCTAGATGCGGCTTACAGCAGGACGGTCGCGCGGGCAAGGGGCAGCCGGTCACGACCAGTTACAGCTATGCCGCCTCCTTTGCGGTCGCGCTGTCGGCGCGGCCGGTCGCCGGGGTGGGGCGGATCTGGGCCGACGGCAAGCTGCTGCGCGGGGCGGCGGGCGACTGGAAGACGCAGACCGGCTTTCGCCTGCATCACGGTAGCGAGGATCAGGCGCCCGACCCGCTGATCGCCAGCCATGAGGCCGACGCGCCGGCGCATCGCGGCATCGCCTATGCGGTGTTCGAGGCGCTGCAACTGGCCGATTTCGGCAACCGCATCCCCTCGCTCACCTTCGAGGTGATCGGCGATGCCACCCCGCCGCGCGCCGGCGACGTGATGCGCGCGCTGGGCGACGGCGCGATCGTCGGCGCGGGGCCGGACGATCCGGTCGCGGGCTATGCCGCTAGCGGCGACAGCGTGGCGGGTGCGGTGGCGGCGCTGGCGACGATGACGGGTGCGTGGATGGTGCCCGACGGCGCGGCGACGCGGATCGGCCGCGCGACCGGCGCGCCGCTGGTGCTGGACCCCGATGCGACGCTGCGCGAGGCGCGCCTGCCGGTGGAGGCGGTGCCCGCCGCGCTTTCGCTGTCGCATTACGACCCGGCGCGCGATTACCAGATCGGCGTGCAACGGGCGCTCGGCACCGGCGGCGGCTGGCGCGAGGAGGCGATCGAGCTGCCGGTCGCGCTGGAGGCGGCCCGCGCGCGGCAGGTCGCCGACGACCTGATCCGCGAGCGCGAACGGTCGCGGCGGTCGCGCAAGGCGGTCCTGGACGCGACCGCGATCGCGATCGCGCCGGGCACGGCGGTGCGAAGCGACGGCGCGCTGTGGCGCGTGACGCGCGCGGCGGTGGAGGGGTGGCGCGTGACGCTGGACCTGACGCCGCTGGGGGCGGGCGGGGCGTTGCCGCCGCTGCCGGCCGATCCGGGGCGCGTGGCGGCGGCGCGAGATCAACCGATCGGCGCGACTCGGGTCGAGATCGCCGAACTGCCGCCGCTGGACGAGGCGCCGGTCACCGAACCGCGGCTGGCGATCTTCGCCGCGGGCGAGGCGCCGGGCTGGCGACATGCGGCGGTGACGGTCAGCCGCGACGGTGGCGCGTCCTGGACCGCCATCGGCGCCACCGCCGCCCCGGCGACGCTGGGCCGGCTGACGGCCGCGCTGCCGGCGGGCGGCACCGCGATCGAGGATCGCGCGCGCGTGATCGAACTGGTGCTGGCGCATGAGGGGATGACGCTGGCCTCCGCCGATGCGGCGGCGATCGACCGCGGTGCGAATCTGGCGCTGATCGGTGACGAACTGATCCAGTTCCGCGACGCGGTGCAGGTCGATGCGACTCGCTGGCGGCTGAGCGGATGGTGGCGCGGGTGCCGTGGTACCGCCGCCGCCGCGCATCCCGGCGGCTCGCGCTTCGTGCTGATCGAGCGCGGGGCCGCGATCTCGCTGCCGCTGCCAGGCGCGCAGCCGGGCGAGAGCGTGCGAGTCGCCGCGGCGGGCGTCGGCGACGGCGCGCAGGCGGCGATCGCGAGCGCGGCGATCGACGGACGGTCCTGTGCGCCGCCGCCGCCGGTGCAGCTGCGCGCGGCGCGGGCGGCGGACGGTGGGCTGCGCCTGACTTGGACGCGCCGCAGCCGACTGGGCTGGCGATGGCGCGAGGGGGACGACGTGCCGCTGGGCGAAGAGCGCGAGGGTTATCGCATCGCCGTTGCGGATCAGGCCGGCACGACGATCGCGACAAGGAACAGCGACGGGCCGCAGCTGGTGCTGAGCGCGGCGGAGGTTCCCGCCGGCGCGGTTACAGTGGCGGTTCGGCAACAGGGCACCTACGCCCTGTCGTCGCCTGCGATCCTAAACCTTTGAGGAGACACGCAATGGAAGCGACAAGCGCGCGGCTGCTGCTGCCGATGATGGACGCCGGGCAGGCGCAGAAGGAACGCACCCATAACGAGGCGCTGGCACTGCTGGACCTGGCGGTGCAGGCCGTGGTCAAGGGCATCGGCGTCCAGATCCCGCCGGCCGATCCCGAGCCCGGCGATTCGTGGATCGTCGGTGATGCGCCGCAGGGGGCGTGGACCGGTCACGCCGGGATGCTCGCGGGATGGACCGATGGCGGATGGCGGTTCGTCGCGACGCGCCCGGGCTGGCGGGTGTGGGAGGCCGCGCAGCAGGTGCCGGCGACCCGCACCACCGCCGGATGGGAGAGCGGGGTGACACGCGCCGCGCGCATCGTGATCGACGGCACCCAGGTGGTGGGCGGGCAACGGCCCGCGATCGCCGACCCGGTGGGCGGCGAGACCGTGGACGCCCCCGCCCGCACCGCGATCGTGGCGATCCTGGAGGCGCTGCGTACCCACGGAATGATCGCCCGCTGAGACGCTTCGGTGGTGCGGAAACTGTGGCAGTTGCGCAACAGTGCCGGGTTTTTGTCAGCTTGTCGGGAAACCATCGTTCGGATAGTGAGTTTGCGCTGTCCGTAGTGACACCATGGAAAGGGGATTATGATGCGTAAGCTTGCCATGATCATGGCGCTTGCCTCCACCGCCCTCGCCACGCCCGCGCTCGCGCGCGACAAGGCGTGGTATGTCGGCGTTGAAGGCGGTGCGATGATTGTCGAGGACATCGACTATTCGATCACCGGTACTGCCGCTTCGCGGTCGGGCACCGGCACCGTCGACCACGATTACGGCTATGACGTCGATGGCGTCATCGGTTACGATTTCGGCGCGTTCCGCCTCGAGACCGAAGTCGGCTATCGTTCGGCAACCGTCGATGGCTACCGTAACACCGGCCAGACGCCGAACAGCGGCACGACCCAGATCGCCGCTGGCACCTATGACTATTTCGGCGGCCGTACCTCGGCGCTGAGCTTCATGGTCAACGGCCTGCTCGACTTCGGGCCGGACGACGGCCTGCAGGGCTTCGTCGGCGGTGGTGCCGGTGTCGCCCGCGTCAAGGCGCGCCTCGACCCGGCGACGTCGTATCGTCTGCTCGACGATTCGGACACCGTGTTCGCGTGGCAGGCCCTGGCGGGCATCCGCGCGCCGCTGAGCGACCATGTCGACGTCTCGCTGAAGTATCGCTTCTTCAACGCGGACAACGTCAACCTGTTCGACCAGCGCGGCAGTGCCTATGACGGTCGTTTCCGCTCGCACTCGCTGCTGGGTGGCGTGACCTACAACTTCGGCGCACCGGAAGCGGCTCCGCCGCCCCCGCCGCCGCCCCCGCCGCCTCCGCCTCCGCCCCCGCCGCCGCCTCCGCCGCCGGAAGTGGTCTGCTCGCCGGGTCCGTTCATCGTGTTCTTCGAGTGGAACAAGTCGGACGTCACCCCGGAAGCCGCGTCGATCCTCGACAACGCCGTGACGCAGTACCAGAACTGCCAGAACGCGCAGGTCATGCTGGCCGGCTACACCGACACGTCGGGTACCGCGAAGTACAACCTGGGCCTGTCGCAGCGTCGCGCGGACTCGGTGAAGGCCTATCTCGCCTCGAAGGGTATCCCGGACGGCGTGATGACCACCGAAGCGTTCGGCGAGACCCGCCTGCGCGTCGAAACTGCCGACGGTGTGCGCGAAGTGCAGAACCGTCGCGTGGAGATCACCTACGGTCCGGGTTCGGGCCAGTAAGGCGATCGCTTCGGCGAAAGGATTGGGGAGGTCGGCTCACGCCGGCCTCCCTATTTCTTTGTCCGCTCGTCGGAGCCGATACGGCTGTCGGTTGCGGCCGGGAACGCGGGCGCCCGTTCAGGCGGGGGCGGCCTCCGGCGGCGGGCGATCTTGTCAGCTTCGGCCGCACCGCGATCGTCGCGCCGGACGGCACGCTCGTGGCGCGGGTGCCGGAAGGCGAGGAGGGCGTAGCGCATTGCGCGATCGGGTGATCGCGTGCGCCGGATCCCCCGTCACGCCGCGGCGGCGCTGCGTTCCGGGGTAAATTCCACCTCCAGCCGGCGGACGGCGTGGACGAAATTGTTGGGAGCGATGTCGATGTCGCCCGACCAGCGGATGTCGGGGAAGCGCCGGAAGATCTGGCGATAGGCTTCCTCCAGCTGCAATTGCGCGGTCATCCGCCCGATGCAGATATGCGGGCCGTAGCCGAAGGCGATGTTCTTTTCGGCATTGTCGCGGCAGATGTCGAAGCGGTCGGGATCGGGGAACATCGCAGCGTCGCGGTTGGCGGCACCGTAATACATGATGACCTTTTCGCCCTCCGCAATGCGCTGCCCGTGCAGTTCGACATCGGTGGTAGCGGTGCGGCGCATGTAGATGACGGGCGAGACCATGCGGGTGATTTCGTGCACCGCATTGGTCAGCAGCGATCCGTCACCCTGCAACAGCGCCTTCTGCTCCGGGTTTTCGGTGAACAGCTTCATCGCGCCCGACAGCGAGTTGCGCGTCGTGTCGTTGCCCGCAAACACGATCAGCAGCCACGCGCCGTCGAGATATTCGCCGGGCAGCTTCTCGCCCTCCACCTCGGCATTGGCGATCGCGCTCATCAGATCGGCCTGCGGATCGGCGCGGCGCCTGGCGAGCATGTCGCGGCCATAGTCGAACATCTCCGCGACGTTCCTGTTGAACATCTCGATGAAGGCGGCGATCTGCGGGCTGGGTTCGGACAGGCCGGCAAGTTGGTCGATCTGCTCCATCGCGACCTGCTGCGCCATTTCCAGGAAGTGGATCCAGCCCATGAACCGCTCGCGATCCGGTTCGGGTACGCCCAGCATCTCGCACAGCGTGAAGATCGGCAGCCGCTGCGCGAATTTCTCGACGAAGTCGCACCGGCCCAGCGGCGCCATCGTGTCGAGCAGGCGCGTCACCTCCGCCGAGACGCGGTCGCGCAGCCCCTTGATATAGGTGGCGGTGAAATAGGGCATATGCTCCTTGCGCAGCGCGCGGTGCGGTCGCCCGTCGAGATTGATCATCGAATTGGTCGAGGCGGAGAAGAGCGTCGGGTGGCGCGTCTCCTGCGGCCCCAGCGCCATCAGGATGCCGCCGGTCTCGGAAGAGAAGGTGTCCGGGTCGCCGTTGACGCGCTTGACGTCCTCATAGCCGGTGACCGCCCAGAAGCCGGTGCCGCCGCGCGGTTCGGGGTGCCACATCACCGGCGCCTGTTCGCGCATCGCGGCATAATCGGCCCATGGCTGGCCGCGGGTGAAGCCGCGGATGTCGGTGAGGTCGACGCCCGGCAACGTGGGATAGGCGGTGCCGAACGTCGGGCCGGCGCGGCCCTCCACGATATGATCGCTGACGAGACGCATGGTCATGCTCCTTGGGGAGATACGGGCGGGGAAGAGGGGCGGACGAGGATCTTGCAATGGCGTTCGGGGTCGGCCAGCGCGGCGAAGGCGGCGGGCACCTCGTCCAGCCCGACCGTGCCGGTGATCGCGGGCGCGACGTCGATCTGCCCGCGCGCGATCCGCCCCAGCGTGGTGGCGAATTCGTCGGGAGTGTAGCCGAGCACAAATTTCAGCTCGATCGCCTTGTTGATGCACAGGAACGGTTCGATCGCGTCGGTCTGCATGCATACGCCCGCGACCAGGATCTGCGTGGCGGGGGGCGCCGCCTCCACCAGCGACTGGATCATGCCAGTCACGCCGACGCATTCGAACACGATCGCGCGCTTGCCCGCGTTCCCCGACATCGCCAGCACGGATCGTTCGGCGCGGCTGACCGGCACGCCGAACGACGCCCAGCGCGCGTGCGGGTTTTCCTGTCGCGGGTCGATGACGATATCCACGCCCATAGCCTCCGCGATACGGCGGCGCGCCGGCGAGAAGTCCGCCGCGATCACCGGCCCCAGCCTGCGCGCCTTCAGCGCCGCGATCACCGCCAGCCCGACCGGGCCGCAGCCGACCACCAGCTGGACCGTGTCCGCGCCGGCATCCGATTGCGCGACGGCATGTTCGCCGACCGCGAACGGCTCGGTCATCGCCGCCTGCGCATCCGACAGATCGTCGGGCACCGCCAGCAGCAGCGGTTCGGCGAGCAGCATCGTTTCGGCGAAGCCGCCGGGGAAGCGGTTCGAATAGCCCAGCGTCTCGATCCCCGCCGCGCCCGGCATCACCGGGAACGAGACGACGCGCGTTCCGGGTTTCAGCCGGCGGTCGGTGCCGGGACCGTGATCGAGCAGTTCGGCGCAGAACTCATGGCCGAAGACGATATCGGCGGCCGGGTCGATCAGCGGCGGTTCGCCGCTGCGCGCACCCAGTTCGACCATCGCCTCCATCCCGTGGACGGCGTGCAGGTCCGACCCGCAGATGCCGCAGCACAGCGTGCGGACGACCACCTGTCCGGCGGCGGGCACCGGATCGGTGATCGTATCGACCACCAGTTCGTGCCCGCGCCGGACGACGGCCCTCATTCCGCCGCCTCCGATTTCTTGTCGAGGCCCATGGCGGCGAGGATTTCGGGGCGGATGTTCTCCGTCCCCTTCTGCGCGACATGTTGCGCCACGCGCGCACCGACCGCGGCCTGCGCCTCCCCGATGAAGCGCGGGCGATTGTCCGCGGCCCAGCGCAGCGAGGCGTCGCGATTGCCGTTGGAATCCTGGAACGCGGGCATGACGTGGCGCGCGATCAGTTCGTAGCTCTTCTTCTTGTCGTCCCACTCGGCCCAGTTGGTGTCGAGCGTCAGATAGGCGCCGAACCCGCCGGACTGTTCCTGCAACCGCGCGATCTGGGCGATTGCGTCATCGGGGGTGCCGACCACCGCCATGCCGGAATTGACCAGCGAATCGACCGGGTCGCTGCCGTCCTGCGGCGCGAGCGGCAGTGCGGCGACTTCGCGGAAATAATACAGCCATTGTTCGATGCCGTAGCGGACCTGTGCGCGCGCTTCCTCGCGCGTGGCGGCGACGTGCATCGGGCCGACCAGCCGCCAGCCGCTGCGGTCCATGGTGCGTCCGGCCTCCGCCGCCTGCGCCTCGGCGATCGCCCAGTTGCTGGCGAGCGCGTTGAACCCGCCCGCCTGGGTCGCGCCGATCGACAGCAGCCCCAGCCCGTGGCGCCCCGCCGCCTGCGCTCCGGTAGGCGATACCTGGCTGGCGACCGCGATCTCCACCGAAGGGCGCGTGTAGGGGCGCATCTGCAACCGCGCCTCGTTCAGGGTGAACCAGTCGGTCTGCGTCGTCACCACCTCCCCGCGCAGCAGCGGGACGAGGACGTCGAGCGCCTCGTCCATGCGATCGCGCTGTTTCGCGACGGGGATGCCCATCATGAACGCGTCGGACGGCAGCGCGCCCGGCCCGACCCCGAACATCACCCGCCCGCGCGTGACGTGATCGAGCTGGTTGATGCGATCGGCCAGCATCAGCGGATGGTGATAGGGAAGCGAGGAGACGCCGGTGCCCAGCCGGATGTGGCGGGTGCGTTCCGCGACGGTGGCGATGAACAGTTCGGGGCTGGCGATCAGTTCATAGCCGGCGGAATGATGTTCGCCGATCCACGCCTCGTCATAACCCAGCCGGTCCATATGGACGACCAGGTCGAGGTCGCGTTCGATCGCCTGCGTGGGGTTTTCCCCCAGCGGGTGAAAGGGCGCGATGAACGCGCCGAACCGCAGCCGGTCGGCCATGCCACTCTCCTCAGCATAAGTTTTGTTCTGGAACCGATGTTATGCCGCGCGTGCCGATCGGCCAAGCGGAAAATCAGCGGCGGCGGAACGATCCGCGCGCCAGCCAGATACCGGCGAGGAGCAGGAGCAGCGGGGCGATCCAGAGCGGGATCGTCGCTGCGTCGAGCGGCGGATCGTAGGAGATGTAGCGGCCGTAGCGCGCGATCATCCAGTCGCGGATCTGGCGCGGGGTCTGCCCGGCGGCGATCCGCTGGCGCACCACGGCGCGCATCTCGCCCGCCATATCGGCGTCCGAATCGGCGATCGACTGTCCCTGGCAGACGATGCAGCGCAGCGTTTCCATTAGCGCGCGCGCGCGGCGTTCCTGCGCGGCGTCGGGCAATTGGGTATAAGCGAGCGCGGCGTTGGCGGTCTGTGCCGCGGCGGGCGTGGCGGCGACGAGCGCAAACGCGAGGGCGGCCGCGCGGATCATTTCGCGTCCGCCAGCGCGCGCAGGATGCCGGGTACGTCGTCGGCGCGAATATCGCCGACATGCTGCGCCACGATGATCCCGCGCCCGTCGACGACGAACGTCTCGGGCACGCCCGACGAGCCGAGCGCGAGCTGGACGCGGCTGTGCACGTCGCTGCCGATCCGGGCATAGGGATCGCCGTTGCGGCGAAGGAAATCGGCGATGTCCTGCGGCGTGTCCTTGATCGCGATCGCGTCGATCGGAACGCCCGCGGCCTTCAGCGTCATCAGCTGCGGCGCCTCCGCGATGCACGGCACGCACCAGCTGGCGAAGACGTTGAGCAGGCGCGGCCGGCCGCGGCGGAAATCGGCGGTGGTCAGCCCCGGCTTGCCCGGCGCGATCGGGGCGAGCGTGAAATCGGGCAGCGGCTTGCCGATCATCGCCGAACGGACGGTGCGGTCGGCGGGCCGCCACAGCCCCCAGGCGACCACTGCCACCACCATGCCGAACGCGCACAGCGGCAGCCACAACAGCCAGCGCCGGTTCGTCATGCGTCCCCCTCCGCACGGCGCCGGCCCTGCCGGAACAGCCGCCATTGATGCCCTGCCAGCGACAGCCCGCCGCCGATCGCGATCAGCGCGCCGCCCGCCCAGATCAGCGTCACGAACGGTTTCCACCACAATCGCAGCTGCCAGCGCCCGTCATCGCCCAGCGCGCCGAGCACGGCATAGAATTGCCCGTCGACATGCGTCGCGATCGCGCTTTCGTTGGTGGTGGTGACCGGCTGGGTGAAATAGCGGACCTGCGGGCGCAGCACATAGGGCGCGGCATCGCCGCGCGTCACCGACAGCCGCCCTTCCAGCGCGGTCCAGTTCTGCCCCACCACCGGGCGCACGCCCTCCAGCCGGACGGTGAAGCCCGCGACGCGCGCCGGATCGCCGACACCGACCGCCAGCAATGCCTCCTGCGTCCAGGCGGTGCTGGCCGCCATGCCGGCCAGCGCGACCGCGACGCCCAGATGCGCGATCACCATGCCCCACAGATGCAGCGGCGCGCGGGCCAGGTTGCGCCTGGCCAGCGGCGCGACGCTCGCCACCGCCAGCCCGGCCGCCAGTGCGATGCCCGCCAGCGGCAGGACGCCGATCGGCCCGCCCAGCACGAACGCACCCGCCCCGGCGAACAGCGCCGCGGCGATCGGCGCGAACAGCCGGCCCAGCACCTCGCCCGCGTCGTCGCGGCGCCAGCGCATCAGCGGCCCGGCGGTCATCATCGCCACCAGGATCAGCGCGATCGGCCCGGTCGCCTTGTCGAAGAACGGCGGCCCGACCGACAATTGCGTCCCGAACGCGCCCGCGACGATCGGGTAGAAGGTGCCGATCAGCACGATCCCCAGGATCACCGTCAGCAGCAGGTTGTTGGCGACCAGCGACCCTTCGCGGCTGAACGGTTCGAACAACTTGCCCTGCCGCACCGTCCCCACCCGCGCGCCGAACAGCGCCAGCGCGCCGCCGATGTAGAGGACCAGCAGGGCAAGGATGAACGTGCCGCGTGTCGGATCGACCGCGAAGGCATGGACGCTGGTGAGGATGCCCGATCGCACCAGGAACGTCCCGATCATGCTCATCGAAAAGGCGACCACCGCCAGCATCACCGTCCAGGCGCGCAAGCCGTCGCGCGTCGCCAGCACCGTCACCGAATGGAGCAGCGCGGTCGCCGCCAGCCACGGCATCAGGCTGGCGTTCTCCACCGGATCCCAGAACCACCAGCCGCCCCAGCCGAGTTCGTAATAGGCCCAGTAGCTGCCCGCGGTGATCCCCAGCGTCAGGAACACCCACGCGCCCAGCACCCACGGCCGCATCGCGCGCGCGAATGAAGGGCCCACGTCGCGCGTCACCAGCGCGCCGACGGCGAAGGAGAAGGCGACCGACAGCCCGACATAGCCGGCGTAGAGCGTCGGCGGGTGGAAGGCGAGGCCGGGGTCCTGCAACAGCGGGTTCAGCCCCGCACCGTCGGCGGGCGCCGGCTGCAACCGCGCGAACGGGTTGGAGGCGAACAGCAGGAAGGCATAGAAGCCCAGCGCGATCGCCGCCTGCGCCGCCAGCGTCGCCACCAAGGTGCGCTCCGCCAGCCGGTGTTCGAACCGCGCCACCGCCGCGCCCGCCAGCCCCAGGATCGTCACCCACAGCAGCATCGACCCTTCGTGGTTGCCCCACGCGCCGGCGAATTTGTACAGCCACGGCTTCATCGAATGGCTGTTCGCCGCGACCAGCGCGACCGACATGTCGGATGCCAGGAACACTGCGATCAGCGCCGCCATCGCCGCCGCTGCCAGCGCGCCCTGCACGATCGCCACCGCGCGCACCGCGCCCGCGCCGCCGGCGACGCCGCGCCGCAGTGTCAGCGTCGCGAGCAATACCTGCAACGCCGCCAGCGCGGCGGCGAGCCACAGGGCGGCAAGCCCGGTTTCGGCGGTCATGACGGAAAGGACGGGTGGCTCACCCGTGATGCTGTAGCGAGCCGCAGCGCGCGCCGGAAGGCGTCAAAAAAGCGCACGGCGCATCAACCGCAGCTTGCCCCGTCACACGCACAAGTTGCTGGCGACCCGGTCGCACAGCCGCCACATAGGCCGGCGATGACCGATACGACCGACCGGACCGCGTTGCTCGCCACGCTTGTCGCGCTCGCCGAGGCGGGCGGCGATGTGGTGTGGGGCCATTTCGTCGCGGGGTGCGCCGTGATGCACAAGGCCGACGAAAGCCCCGTCACCATCGCCGACCGCGAGGCGGAGGCGGTGATCCTCGCCGGTCTCGCCACGCTGACCCCGGCGATCCCGGTAGTGGCGGAGGAGGAAGCCGCGGCGGGGCGTGTCCCCGACGTGACCGGCGCGTTCCTGCTGGTCGATCCGCTCGACGGGACGAAGGAATTCGTCGGCCGCGGCGACGATTTCACCGTCAACATCGCGCTGGTCGAGGGCGGCGCGCCGACGATGGGCGTCGTCTATGCCCCGGCCCGCGACGCGATCTATTGGGGCGACGTGACGCGCGGCGCGTGGATGGCGGTGCGCAAGCCCAACGAGCCGCGCCATGACGAGCAGTCGATCCATGTGCGCGCGTGCGGCGAGGCGCCGTGTGCGGTCGCATCGAAAAGCCATGCGATGCCGGGCCTCGACGGCTGGCTGGACGCCGGCGGGATCGCGACGCGCGTGTCGGTCGGCTCCAGCCTGAAATTCGTGCTGGTGGCGAGCGGCGAGGCCGACGTCTATCCGCGCACCGGCCCGACGATGGAATGGGACACTGCGGCGGGCGATGCGGTGCTGCGCGCGGCGGGCGGGCGAACGCTCGACCCCGACGGCGCGCCGTTCGTCTATGGCAAGCCGGGGTATCGCAACACCGGCTTCGTCGCCACCGGCGGCTACGAACCTGCCCCGCTCAGGCCGTACCTGACATGACGCTGACGCACCTCGACCGGCTGGAAGCCGAAAGCATCCACATCATCCGCGAAGTCGCCGCCGTCGCCGACAAGCCGGTGATGCTGTATTCGGTGGGCAAGGATTCGGCGGTGATGCTGCATCTGGCGCGCAAGGCGTTCTACCCCGCGCCGCCGCCGTTCCCGCTGCTGCATGTCGATACGACGTGGAAATTCCGCGCGATGTACGCGCTGCGCGACAAGGCGGCGCGCGATGCCGGGATGGAATTGCTGGTCCATCGCAACCCCGATGCGCTGGCGCAGGGGATCAACCCGTTCGACCACGGCGCGCTCCACACCGACATGTGGAAGACCGAGGGGCTGAAGCAGGCACTCGACCTGCATGGCTTCGACGCCGCGTTCGGCGGCGCGCGCCGTGACGAGGAGAAGAGCCGCGCGAAGGAGCGCGTCTTCTCGTTCCGCACCGCGACGCACCGCTGGGACCCCAAGGCGCAGCGGCCCGAATTGTGGCATCTGTACAATGCGCGCCACGCCAAGGGGGAGAGCATGCGCGTCTTCCCGATCAGCAACTGGACCGAGCTGGACGTCTGGCAATATATCGCGCGAGAGGGGATCGAGATCGTCCCGCTGTATTTCGCGGCGAAGCGCCCCACCGTCGAGCGCGACGGGCTGATCCTGATGGTCGACGACGACCGCTTCCCGATCGCCCCCGGCGAGGTGCCGGTCGACCGCTCGATCCGGTTCCGCACCCTCGGCTGCTACCCGCTGACCGGCGCGGTGGAGAGCGAGGCGGCGACGCTGAACGACGTGATCCGCGAGATGCTGCTGACCACCACCAGCGAGCGGCAGGGGCGGGCGATCGACAAGGATGCCGGCGCCAGCATGGAGCAGAAGAAGCAGCAGGGATATTTTTGAGGTGGTGCGTGCAGCAACCGTCACGTCGCCCCGGCGAAGGCTGGGGTCTCGGGCCGCAGGCGGGCGCCTGCCTCGCCGCGCTCCCGCCCCCCTCCCCGCCGGGGAGGGGCCGGGGGAGGGGCGCGTCCGGGAATCACGGCTGACCCCCGCGCGCCGTCCCCGTACCATCCGGACGCGCCCCTCCCCCAACCCCTCCCAAATGGGGAGGGGGGAGTATCGCCGCCGCCTGCGGAGTTTCGCATGACCGCCTACCAGCCCGACGCGCTGATCCGCGAGGATATCGCCGCCTATCTCGCGCAGCATGAATCGAAATCGCTGCTGCGTTTCATCACCTGCGGCAGCGTGGACGACGGCAAGTCGACGCTGATCGGGCGGCTGCTGTATGATTCGAAGCAGATCTTCGAGGATCAGCTGTCGGCGCTCGAGGCCGACAGCCGGCGCGTCGGCACGCAGGGGCAGAACATCGACTTCGCGTTGCTGGTCGACGGGCTGGCGGCGGAGCGCGAGCAGGGGATCACGATCGACGTCGCCTATCGCTTCTTCGCGACCGAAAAGCGCAAGTTCATCGTCGCCGACACGCCCGGCCACGAACAATATACCCGCAACATGGTGACCGGCGCGTCGACCGCCGATCTGGCGGTGATCCTGGTCGATGCGCGCAAGGGCGTGCTGACGCAGACACGGCGCCATTCGTATCTCGCCCACCTGATCGGCATCCGCAACATCGTGCTGGCGGTGAACAAGATGGACCTGGTCGGCTACGACAAGGGGACGTTCGACCGCATCCGCCTGGCCTATCGCGCCTTCGCCAGCGAGATCGGGATCACCGATTTCGCCGCGATCCCGGTGTCGGGGCTGGGCGGCGACAATATCGCGGCGCGCGGCGATGCGATGCCGTGGTACACCGGACCGACGCTGATCGAGCATCTGGAAACCGTGCCGGTCGATGCCGACCGCGAGGCGCGGGGGGCCTTCCGCCTGCCGGTGCAATGGGTCAACCGTCCCGATCTCGACTTCCGCGGCTTTGCCGGGACGATCGCCAGCGGCACGGTGAAGCCGGGCGATGCGGTGCGGATCGTGCCGTCGGGGCGCACCACCAGCGTCGCGCGGATCGTTGCGCTGGGCGGTGATCTGGAGCAGGCGCAGGCGGGGCAGTCGGTGACGCTGACGCTGGCGGACGAGGTCGATTGCTCGCGCGGCGACATGATCGCCGCCGCCGGCGACCCGCCCGAGGTGGCCGACCAGTTCGAGGCGACACTGGTGTGGATGGCGGACGAGCCGATGCTGCCCGGCCGTTCCTATGCGCTGCAACTGGGGACGCAGAGCGCGTCGGCGACGCTGCGCACGCCCAAGTATCAGGTCAACGTCAACACGCTGGAGGAGACGGCGGCGCGCACGCTAGAGCTGAACGCGATCGGCGTGGTGACGCTGGCGCTCGACAAGCCGATCGTCTTCGCGCCGTATGAGCAGAGCCGCGAGCTGGGCGGGTTCATCCTGATCGACAAGGCGACCAATGCGACGGTCGCGGCGGGGATGATCCGCTTTTCGCTGCGCCGCGCGCAGAACGTCCACCGCCAGCATCTGGACGTAACACGAGAGAAGCGCGCCGACCTGAAGAACCAAAAGCCGGCGGTGCTGTGGTTCACCGGCCTGTCGGGGGCGGGCAAGTCGACGATCGCCAATCTGGTCGACAAGAGGCTGGTGCGGATGAACCGGCACACCTTCCTGCTGGACGGCGACAATGTGCGCCATGGCCTCAACCGCGACCTGGGCTTCACCGATGCCGACCGGGTGGAGAACATCCGCCGCATCGGGGAGGTCGCGCGGTTGATGACCGACGCAGGGCTGATCGTGCTGACCGCGTTCATCTCGCCGTTCCGTGCCGAGCGCGACATGGTCCGCCAGATGCTCGCCCCCGGCGAGTTCGTCGAGGTGCATGTTGACACCGCGCTAGCGGCGGCGGAGGCGCGCGACGTCAAGGGGCTGTATGCCAAGGCGCGATCGGGGGCGCTCAAGAACTTTACCGGGATCGACAGCCCGTACGAGGCGCCCGAGGCACCGGAGATCCGCATCGACACCGCGGCGGAGGATGCCGAAGCGGCGGCGGAGCGGATCGTCGCGTGGCTGCTGGAGCGCGAGGAATAGCGGGTAGCGGCGGGGTGCGGCCAGTCCGGGCCGGCCGGGCTCCGGCGAAGGTCGGAGCGTCGCGGGGCGGACGCCGCGCTCCCTATCCTGGGTTCCGGCCTTCGCCGGAACACCGATAGGTCGTGGCGGCGTGGCCCGCGCGCCGGGCCACGCGACCCGACGGCGCTTATTTGGGGGCGAGCACCATCAGCATCTGGCGGCCTTCCATACGCGGATAGGCTTCGACCTTGGCGACGTCCTGCACCTGTTCGGCGACGCGCTGAAGCACGTTCATGCCAAGCTGACCGTGGCTCAGCTCGCGGCCGCGGAAGCGCATGGTGACCTTCACCTTGTCGCCCTCCTCGATGAACTCGACGACCTTCTTCATCTTGGTGTCGTAATCGTGGTCGTCGATGTTCGGACGCATCTTGATCTCCTTGATCTCCTGCGTCTTCTGCGACTTGCGGGCGAGGTTGGCCTTCTTCTGCGCCTCGTACTTGAACTTGCCGACGTCCAGGAACTTGGCGACGGGCGGATCGGCGTTGGGCGACACCTCCACCAGATCCAAGCCGACCTCGCGCGCCTGCTCCATCGCCTCGCGCGTGTACATCACGCCCAGGTTCTCGCCCTCGTGATCGATCACGCGGACCTTGGGGCTCTGGATCCACTCATTGAACCGCGGGCCATTCATCGGCGGCGCCTGCATCGGGCGGCGCATCATGGGAGGACGGATTGGTACTTCTCCTGATATGGTACTAACGTTTCTATATAAGCGATCTTGCGTCCGTTTTGAAGATAGTCGTTATCGCTTAAGATCGGGTGCCGTTCCTTCGAAGCGCAGCATCTCGATCGTGGCGCCCAGCGTCAGCATCTCCTGCCCCTGGCTGCCCAGCCGGCGCAGCGCGACGGTGCCCTCGTCCGCCTCGCGTTTGCCGACCACCAGCAGGTTCGGAACCTTCGCCAGCGAATGTTCGCGCACCTTGTAGTTGATCTTCTCGTTGCGCAGGTCGGTCTCGACGCGGATGCCGGCCTTCCTCAGCTCGGCCGCGACCTGGACCGCGTAATCGTCGGCGTCCGACACGATCGTCGCGACCACCGCCTGGACGGGGGCCAGCCACGTCGGGAAGCGGCCGGCGTGGTGCTCGATCAGGATGCCGATGAAGCGTTCGAACGTGCCCAGGATCGCGCGGTGCAGCATGATCGGGCGATGGCGCTGGCCGTCCTCCGCGACATAGCTGGCGTCGAGCCGCTCGGGCAGGACGCGGTCGGACTGGATCGTGCCGACCTGCCACGTCCGCCCGATCGCGTCGGTCAGGTGGAATTCCAGTTTCGGCGCGTAGAAGGCGCCTTCGCCGGGCAGTTCCTCGAACTTCTCC
Organism: Sphingomonas ginsenosidimutans; assembly: GCF_002374835.1. Classification (GTDB taxonomy): domain Bacteria; phylum Pseudomonadota; class Alphaproteobacteria; order Sphingomonadales; family Sphingomonadaceae; genus Sphingomonas; species Sphingomonas ginsenosidimutans. The sequence goes on along the minus strand of NZ_NWVD01000002.1, from coordinate 483,747 downwards.
TTAATCGCGTTGGACAGGCGCGAGGACATCACTGCCTCGCGCAGCTCCGCCTCCGCCTGATCCCACATCTCGTCGGAGCCGAAGCGCTTTTCGGGGCGCAGCGCCAGCTTCACCGCATAATCGGTGAAGCCCAGATCGGCGTACACCGAATCGAGCAACTCGCAGAAGTTGCGCACTTCCTCGACCAGCTGGTCCTCGCGCACGAAGATATGCGCGTCGTCCTGCGTGAACTGGCGCACGCGCATGATGCCGTGGAGCGCGCCATGCGCCTCGTTGCGGTGGCAGCAGCCGAATTCGGCCATGCGGATCGGCAGGTCGCGATAGCTCTTGATGCCCTGCTTGAAGATCAGGACGTGCGCGGGGCAGTTCATCGGCTTCAATGCCATCAGCTCGGCATCGCCCGACAGCACGGCACCCTCGTCCTCGGTATTGGGCACTTCGTCGGGGACGACGAACATGTTCTCGCGATACTTGCCCCAGTGGCCGGACTGTTCCCACTGGCGCGCGTCCATCAGCTGCGGCGTCTTCACCTCGGCATAATCGGCCGCGTCGAGCCGGCGGCGCATATACGCCTCCAGCTGACGCCACAGCACGAACCCGTTGGGATGCCAGAACACCGACCCCTGCGCCTCGGACTGGAGGTGGAACAGGTCCATCTCCGCGCCGATCTTGCGATGGTCGCGCTTGGCGGCTTCCTCCAGCCGGAACAGATGCTGGTCGAGCTGCTTCTTGTTGAGCCAGCCGGTGCCGTAGATGCGGCTGAGCATCGCGTTCTTCTGGTCGCCGCGCCAATAGGCGCCCGACACGCGCGTCAGCTTGAACGCCTGCGGATCGAGCTTGCCCGTGGAGGCCAGGTGTGGGCCGCGGCACATGTCGAGCCAGTCACCGCCCGACCAATAGACGGTCAGCTCCTCATCCTCTGGCAGTTCGGCGGCCCATTCGGCCTTGAACGTCTCACCCTGTTCGCGCCAGCGCGCGATCAGCTGTTCGCGTGTCCACACCTCGCGGCGCAGCGGCTTGTCGGCGGCGATCAGGCGGCGCATCTCCGCCTCGATCGCGGGCAGATCCTCGTCGGTGAACGGGCGGTCCTTCCCATCCACCTTGGGCGGCGCGAAATCGTAGTAGAAGCCGTCGTCGGTCGCCGGGCCGAAGGTGATCTGCGTGCCGGGAAACAGGTTCTGCACCGCTTCGGCCAGCAGGTGCGCGAAATCGTGACGCGCCAGTTCCAGCGCGTCCGCCTCGTCCTTCTGCGTCACCAGCGCTAGGCGGGCGTCGCGTTCCAGCGGGCGCGTGATGTCGCGCAATTCGCCGTCCACTCGCGCCGCGATCGCCGCCTTGGCGAGACCGGGGCCGATCGACGCCGCGATATCCGCGGGCGTGGTGCCAGGCACGACGTTCCGAACCGAACCATCGGGCAGCGTGATCGAAAGCGTGTCCATGCCAATACAATTCCTGCGAACCAGCGGTGCTGCGGCTTATGCGCCCCAGCGTCCGGCGAAAAGAGCGACCGGAGGGGAAATCGTCGCGAAGGCGGGTGCGGTCGCTCGTCCACCCGCTTCCGGGTGGGCGGCGGCTGCGTCAGGCGGTGACGCGCGCGCCGGCCCCCGGACGCGCCGGGGTGGTGGTGGTAGTGAGCGGGGCGTGCGTCATGACGCGGGCGATATAGCGTGCGCGCCGGACGTGCGCCAGATGAGTCTGTCGTGCGCCGCCGCCTCCCGGCCATTCCTCCGGCGCGCGCGGCGTCCTATATCGGCGGCACCATGTTCGACGTCGTCGCCGCCAACCCGCACTTCTACCTGATGCTGGGCGTCCTGTTCGTCGCGGCGGTGGTCGCGCGGCGCATCCCGGTGCTGCGCACATTGGTCAGCATCGCCTTCTGGGGCGCGGCGGGGCTGCTGCTGTTCGCCGCGGTGGTGGAGCGCGAGCGGTTCGACCCGTGGGTGGCGCGGATCGCGGCGGGGCTGAACATGGACAGCCAGCAGGTGGCGGGCGAGGAGACGCGCATCCGCATGAGCCGCGACGGGCATTTCTACGTCCGCGCGACGATCGGCGGGGCGGAGCGGCGGTTGCTGGTCGACAGCGGCGCGACGATCACCGCGCTGTCCCCCGCCACCGCGGCGGCGGCCGGGGTGGAAGTGAAGCCGGCGATGTTCCCGGTGGTGCTGAAGACCGCCAACGGCACGATCCGGGCCGATACCGGCGAGGTGCGCGAGCTGCGCTTCGGCAATGTCGTGGCGCGCGACCTGGCGGTGGTGGTATCGCCCGCATTCGGCGACATCGACGTGCTGGGGATGAATTTCCTGTCGCGGCTCAAATCGTGGCGGGTCGAGGGGCAGACGCTGATCCTGACCCCGCATCATCCGCAGGGCACGGACGGTGCCGTGAAAACGGCCACGGGCACGGCGCGTTAGCATCTCGTTCACTACGATCGGATAGCGTCGCCCCCGCCCGCGGCCATCGCGGCGCGCCATGTGCGAGGATTGTGATGAAGGGGCCGTTCGACCGCGCCTATGCCGCGCTCGAGTTCCTGCTGGAACATGCGCTGGCCCCCACGCCGTCGCATTACGAGATGGCGTACACGCATCTGGGCGGTGGCAACGATGCGCTGACCGCCGAGGTCGCGCGGCTGACCGAAGGGGGTGTGCGGCTGACCGCGGAACAGGCATCGACGCTGGCGGCGCAATTCTGCGGCCGCGAGGATGCCGCCGCGCACGCGCAGATGTTGCACCACACCGAGCGGCTGGAAACGCTGACCAACCAGACGCAGGACCTGACGGGCGGATTCGGGCGCGACCTGTCGGGCTTTCCCACGCAGGGCACGCCGCTGGCGAATCTGACGACGCAGATGGTGTCGCGGTTGGCCAAGGCGGAGCGCGAGCTGGCCGATATCGCGGTCGACATCAGCGCGCTGCGCGAGCGCGTGGCCGGGCGCGGCGACGACGAGGCGCACGACCGGCTGACGCAGGCCGCGAACCGCGACGACGGCGACAGTTTCCTGGTGTCGCTGGCCGAGGAGCCGGAGGGCTATACGCTGGCGCTGGCCAAGCTGGACGGGCTGTACCGGATCAACGAGGAATTCGGGCTGGGCGTCGGCGACAACGTGCTGCGCGCGATGGCGACGACGCTGCGCCAGGCGTGCGGGGAGCACGAGCTGATCCGCTGGGCGGGCGACGAGTTCATGACCGTGTTCCGCGGGGTGCCCGCGGCGCGCGCGACCGCGATGATCGAGGAAGCGCGCGAGGCGATGGCGCGGCGCACGCTGCGGCTGCGCGACAAGGGTACGCCGATCGGCACCGTCACCTTCTCCGCCGGCATCGCCGCGGCCGCCGCGGACGGCCCGGCCGAGGCGATCCGCCGTGCCAAGACGCAGGTGCTGGCGGCGATCGCGCAGGGCGGCAACCGCGTCGTCGCCTGACCCCGAAGGGCACGCCGGGGCGGGCGTCAGGCGACGCCGAACGGGACGACGTGGTTGTCCTGCGTATGCCCGATCAGCGCACGGCCCAGATAGGGGACGCCCATCTCCCCGCACCAGCGCGCCATCATCGCCTCCAGCGTCTCGCCCCAGGCGGGGACATTGTCCTTCACCGCGGTCACCGCGCCCAGCCGTACGCCGGCGATGCCGCGCAGCTGGGTGGCGTGCGCCATGGTGAACAGCATCCGGTCCACCGCGTACATCGCCTCCGACACTTCCTCGACGATCAGGACGTGGTCGGTCAGGTCGGGCAGATAGGGCGTGCCCGCCAGCGCGGCGAGGATCGACAGGTTGAACGCGGCGCTGGGCCGCCCCGCCAGCCCAGGTTCCAGCCCCGCACGATCGCCGCGCGCCAGCCAGCCGAGCGCGCGCGCTACCGTCTGGTCGCCGCCCTGCCGCCTGATGTCGGCGGCCATCGGCCCGTGCGTCGGCCGCCCGATGCGCCGTGCGTAGAGCGCGCCGAGCAGGAAGCCGACGTCGGAATAGCCCAGATACGCCTTGCGCCGCGCCGGCTCCTTCAGCTGCGGCATGATCGTCGACAGGATGCGGTTCGATCCATAGCCGCCGCGCAGGAACCAGATCGCGTCGAAGGCGGGATCATTGGCATATTCCAGGAACGCGGCGGCGCGCACCGCGTCCGACCCGGCGAAATGCCCGTCATGCGCATAGCATTGCGGGTGGAACACCAGATCCACCTCGGGATAGGCGATCACCGCGAAGGCGCTGACCGGCGCGATCACGTCGGGATTGGCCACGCTGCTGGCCGCCAGTACCCCGATGCGCATCCGTTCCGCCCCGCTTTGCCTTGCCACGTCCATCCAAAGTGCCGATAGCGTACCGCCATGCATGACGGCAACGTGCGCGACCGGCGCTTCTTCCTGGTCGGTATCGGCGGATCGGGGATGATGCCGCTGGCGATGATCCTGGCGGGGCGCGGCGCGATCGTCGCGGGCAGCGACCGGGGGCTGGACCAGGGGCGGGTCCCCGCCAAGTTCGACGAATTGCGCGCGCGCGGCATCGCCTTGTTCCCGCAGGACGGCAGCGGCATCAGCGACGAGGGACAGACCGTCGTCGCCTCGGCCGCGGTGGAGGCGACGGTCGCCGACATGGTCGCCGCGCGCGACCATGGCTGCGCGCGCATGTCGCGTGCCGAGCTGAACGCCGCGCTGTTCAACGCCAGCCGGATGCCGATCGGCGTCGCGGGGACCAGCGGCAAGTCGACGGTGACCGGCATGATCGCGACGATCCTGCACCATGCCGGCACCGATCCCACGGTGATGAACGGCGCGGTGATGAAGGATTTCGTCGCCGCCGACCGCCCCTTCGCCAGCGCGCTGGTCGGATCGGGCGATTCTTATGTCAGCGAGGTGGACGAAAGCGACGGGTCGATCGCGCTGTACCGGCCGCAGGTGGCGGTGCTGAACAACGTCAGCCTGGATCACAAGTCGCTGGAGGAGCTGAACCGGCTGTTCGGCGATTTTCTGGCCAAGGCGCGGCACGGCGTGGTCAATGCCGACAACGACGATGCCGCACGCGCCGCCGCGGCGTTGCCGGCGGAGCGGGTGACGCGCGTGTCGCTGCGCGATCCGGCCGCGGACCTGTATGCCGGTGCGATCGCGGAGGCGCCGTTCGCGGTGTCGTTCGATCTGGCGCGGCGCGGGATGGCGGCGGGGCGCGTGGCGCTGCGCGTGCCCGGGCGGCACAATGTCGCCAATGCGCTGGCGGCGATCGGCGCGGTGCTGGCCGCCGGGCTGCCGATGGAACAGGCGCTGGCGGGGATCGCGCGCTTCACCGGCTTGCGCCGGCGGTTCGACCTGGTGGGGGAGGCCGATGGCGTCGCAGTGATCGACGATTTCGGGCACAATCCCGACAAGATCGCCGCCACGCTGGACACGCTGCACGCCTTTCCCGGGCGCGTCATCGTGCTGTTCCAGCCGCACGGCTTCGGCCCGCTGAAGGTGATGCGTGCCGAACTGGTGGCGATGTTCGCCGGGAAACTGCGTGCGGGCGACCTGCTGGTGATGCCCGATCCCGTCTATCAGGGCGGGACGACAGTGCGCGAGGTGACCAGCGCCGATATCGTCCGCGACGTGGTGCTGGCGGGCGCGCAGGCGGTGCATATTGCGGACCGCGCGGAGGCGGCGGCGCATTGCGTCGCGCTGGCGCGCGCGGGCGACCGGATCGTGGTGATGGGCGCGCGCGACGATACGCTGCCGCTGCTGGCGGCGGAGATGGTCGCGGGACTGGCGGCGCGGCGGGAATAGCGCGGCCCGCGCCGCCCGTCCTGCGGCTCAGCTGGCGTGCTGGCGCATCGCCTGGCGGACCGCATGGTCGAAATGGTCGCCGGCGTTGACGCGGCAGGTTTCGACCGACACCGGGACCAGCCGTTCGAGGCCGCGCACGTCCTCGGTCACGCGCTCATGCCCCTTGCCGGCGGGCGCGACGTTCCAGCTGACGGCTTCGGGCTGGAAGATCGCATCCACCCCGGCGCGGTCGCCGCACACCGCGGTGAAATCCTGCCCGCGGTCGCTGAGCATCGCGACATAGCGCGCACCGCCGCTGCCCGGCACCACCGCCTGTTCGCGAAGCGCCGGCGCGGCAAAGGCGGTGCCGGCCGATGCCATCATCGCGGCGCCGACGATTCCGATCATGATCCTGTTCATTTCAGCCTCCATCAACGATGAGGCTGCTGGAACGGTCGTGATATCGGGGCGGTTGCTTGCCCTGATCGACATGGACAAATGTTCATGCGTCATTTGGTGTACGTTCATCTTGGCGCGCGGTCGCCTGTTCTTCATCGTTGCTTCATGTGGCGATCGCCATTGCCAGCAATGAGCCTCGACCCTAGCTACGGGGCGATGACCGATGCTGCCCCTGCCGCCCGCCCGCGCCTTGCCTATCACCTGACCGAGGGGAGCGGCCCGGCGATCGTGTTCCTGCCGGGCTATGCCTCCGACATGGGCGGGACGAAGGCGCTGGCGCTGGAGGCGTGGGCGGTGGCGACCGGGCGCGCGTTCCTGCGCTTCGACTATGGCGGATGCGGCGCCAGCGAGGGCGCGTTCGAGGACCAGTCGCTGGCCGACTGGCGCGACGACGTGCTGGCGATGATCGATCATGCCGTCAGTGGCCCGGTGGTGCTGGTGGGATCGTCGATGGGCGGGTGGCTGATGCTGCTGGCGGCGCTGGCGCGGCCCGACCGCGTCGCCGCGTTGGTCGGCATCGCGCCCGCGCCCGACTTCACCGACTGGGGGTTCAGCCAGGACGAGAAGATGTACCTCCTCCAGCACGGGCGGCTGGAGCGCGCCAATCCCTATGGTCCCGCGCCGACCGTCTACACGCGGCGCTTCTGGCAATCGGGGGAGGCTAGCCGGCTGATGCACGGGCCGATCGCCTTCGATGGCCCGGTGCGGTTCCTGCAGGGGCAGGCGGACCCGGACGTGCCGTGGCACCGCACGGTCGCGCTGGCGGGGCTGATCCGCTCGCCGCACGTCCAGACGTGGCTGGTGAAGGACGGCGACCACCGATTGTCGCGCGAGGATGATATCGCGCTGCTGATCCGCGCGGTAGAAGACGTGGTGCCGTGACGACGAGAGGCGGAACATGAAGTATCTCCACACGATGATCCGGGTCAGCGACCCCGATGCCACGATCGCCTTCTTCGACCTGCTGGGCCTTCGCGAGGTGCGGCGGATCGAGAATGAGAAGGGGCGGTTCACGCTGATCTTCCTGGCGGCGGACGAGGATATCGCCGGCCCCGGCGAGCGCGCGCGGGCCGAGGTGGAGCTGACCCACAACTGGGACCCCGAGGAATATGCCGGCGGGCGCAACTTCGGGCATCTGGCGTACCGGGTGGAGGATATCTACGCCACCTGCCAGCGGCTGGCCGACGCCGGGCACATCATCCACCGCCCCCCGCGCGACGGGCATATGGCGTTCGTGAAGACCCCGGACGGCATCTCGATCGAGTTGCTGCAGGACGGGGTTCTGGAGCCGGCGGAACCGTGGGTGTCGATGCCGAACATGGGGACGTGGTGATATGACGCTGGAGATCGCGCGTGTCCCGGTGCTGTCGGATAACTACAGCTGGCTTGTCCGGGAGCCGCAGACGGGCGCGGTGATGGTGGTGGATCCGGGGGAAGCGGCGCCGGTGCTGGCGGCCGCGACGGCGCGCGGGTGGCACATCGGGGCGGTGTGGCTGACGCACTGGCACCCCGATCACGTCGGTGGCGCCGCCGGGGTGAAGGCGGCGACGGGCGCGCGGATCATCGGCCCGGAGGCGGAACGCGCGAAGATTCCGGCGCTGGAAGAGGGCGTTGGCGAGGGCGATACGGTGGAACTGGGCGCACAGCGCGCGCGTGTGATGGCCGTTCCGGGGCATACGGCGGGGCATATCGCGTTCCATTTCGACGGTGCGGACGCCATTTTCACCGGCGATACGCTGTTTTCGATGGGGTGCGGGCGGCTGTTCGAGGGCGATGCGACGCAGATGTTCGCGAACATGCAGCGATTCGCGACGCTGGATGACGCCACGAACGTCTATTGCGGGCACGAATATACGCAGTCGAACGGGCGTTTCGCGCTGTCGGTGGACCCCGACAACGCCGCATTGATCGCGCGGATGCGCGACGTCGACGCGCTGCGCGCCGCGGGCGAGGCGACGGTGCCGACCACGATCCACGCGGAACGTGCGACCAACCCGTTCCTGCGCGCGGCGGATGCCGACGAACTGGCGCGACTGCGCGCGGCGAAGGATGCATTCTAGCGTTCGTGCGTTATCGGATATGTCGGGCGCGGGGGACGGATTGGGAGAGAGCGAATGCGGTTCCTCATCAGCTTCACCGCCGCGGCGGCATTGAGCGCGCTGGCGGTGGTCGGCGCCAACGCCCAGCGCGAACCGGCGCGCGGTTCCGTCGAGGCGAAGGCGGCGGCGGAATATCGGCAGCTGCTGGCGGGCAAGACCCCCGGCAAGCCGGAGACGTGCATCGACACGCGGTTCAACAACCCGCGGCTGACCGCCTATGACGGCAAGCTGATCTACCGGGTCAGCAGCAAGCTGGTCTATGTCAGCGACACCGGCGGCGGGTGCAGCAACGTCGCGCGCGGCGACACGCTGGTGACGCGCCAGTATCAGGGCCGGCTGTGCCGCGGCGATATCGCGCAGACCGTCAACCTGCCGATCGGGATGCCGACCGGCAGCTGTGCGATGGGCGATTTCATCCCCTATCGATCCAAATAAGACAGAAGAGGACGAGGACGCATGAGCGGCGAGACCGAGGACACGCTGACCGGCGTGGAGACGACGCGGCGTTCCGCCAAACCGGAGGTCGATGCGATCGGCGGACGCCGGCTGAAACCCGCGACGCTGATGATGGGCCATGGATACGACCCGGCGCTGTCGGAAGGCGCGCTGAAGCCGCCGGTGTTCCTGACCAGCACGTTCGTGTTCCCCAACGCCGCCGCCGGCAAGCGCCATTTCGAGGGCGTGACCGGCAAGCGCCCCGGCGGCGCGGAGGGGCTGGTCTATTCGCGGTTCAATGGCCCCAACCAGGAGATACTGGAGGACCGGCTGGGCATCTGGGAAGGCGCGGAGGATGCGCTGACCTTTTCCAGCGGCATGTCGGCGATCGCGACGCTGTTCCTGTCGCTGGTGCGGCCGGGCGACACGATCGTCCATTCCGGCCCGCTCTATGCCGCGACTGAGACGCTGATCGCGCGCGTGCTGGGGCAGTTCGGGGTGAAATGGCTCGATTTCCCCGCCGGCGCCACGCGCGAGGAGATCGATGCGGTGCTGCAGCGCGCCGCGGACGGCGGACGGGTGGCGCTGATCTATTTGGAAAGCCCGGCGAACCCGACCAATGCGCTGGTCGATGTCGAGGCGGTGGCGGCGAGCCGCGACGCGATCTTTGCGGATGCCGCCGACATGCCGCCGATCGCGATCGACAACACCTTCCTGGGGCCGTTGTGGTCGCAGCCGCTGCGCCACGGCGCCGACGTGGTCGTCTACAGCCTGACCAAATATGCCGGGGGCCATTCCGATCTGGTCGCCGGCGGGGTGCTGGGCGCCAAGGCGCTGATCAACACGATCCGCGCGATGCGGAACACGATCGGCACGATCTGCGACCCCAATACCGCGTGGATGCTGCTGCGCAGCCTGGAGACGCTGGAACTCCGGATGAGCCGCGCCGGCGACAATGCCGCCAAGGTGTGCGCGTTCCTGCGCGATCATTCCAAGGTGGAGCGGGTCGGCTATCTCGGCTTCCTGGCGGAGGCGGAGGGGCGGCAGGCCGATATCTACCGCCGGCATTGCACCGGGGGCGGCTCCACCTTCTCGCTGTACCTGAAGGGCGGCGAGGCGGAGGCGTTCCGGTTCCTCGACGCGCTCAGGATCGCCAAGCTGGCGGTCAGCCTGGGCGGGACCGAGACGCTGGCCAGCCACCCGGCGGCGATGACGCATCTGTCGGTCGCGGACGAGCGCAAGCAGTCGCTGGGAATCACCGACAATCTGGTGCGCATCTCGATCGGGGTCGAGGATGCCGACGATCTGATCGCCGACATGGAACAGGCGCTGGCGGCGATCTGAGGCGAGGATCTGACGCCGGGAATCGAGGAGGGCGACGTGATGCGACATGCGATGCTGGCCGCTGCGGCGGCACTGGTACCGGCGGCGGGGATGGCGCAGGCGCCCGCCGGGCCGGAACGGACGATCCGCGTGACCGGGGTGGGCGTGGTGCGGACCCCGCCCGATACGGCACGGCTCGACTATTGGGTGCGCGGCGAAGGCACGACCCCGGACGAGGCGAGCCGCGCGCTGGCGACGCGGCAGAAAGCGATCGCGGGTGCGCTGGGCGGGTTGCTGGGCGCGGGGGCCGAGATCACCACCGGCAACGTCATCGTCATCGAGGTGAAGGACCGCGCCTGCGACGACCAGGGCTATAACGGGCGCCCGCGGCTGAGCCAGGGGGCGTGCGCGATCACCGGTTATCTGGCGCGGATGCAGGCCGGGGTGCGCACCGGCGCGATCGGCAAGGCGGGGACTGCGGTGGGACTGGCCGCACGGCTGGGAGCGAGCGATGCACGGCTGACGGGCTTTTCGCTCTCGAACCCGCGCGAGGCGCAGGCGCGCGCCACCGCCGCCGCCATCGCGGATGCGAAGACGCGGGCGGAGGCGGTCGCCACGGGTGCGGGGACGCCGCTGGGCGCGATCGTGACCGTCACCGACCAGGAGGGGTACGAACCGATCGTCATGGGCGCGGCGATGCGGGCGGCGCCGCCCCCGCCGCCGCCCCCACCCCCTGAGGCTATGGCGCCGGTGGCGATCGACGTGACTCCGGCGCCGATCGAGACGCGCCAGCAGGTGTCCGTGACCTATTCGATCGGAGGGTAAGACCGGCGGGGACCGACCTGCGCCTCCGCCACCCCCGGAGGCGTCCGACACCGACTCCGTCGCACCCGCAGCGGCGCTGATCGCGTCACGTGTGTGGGCGGGCGATCGTAGGATACTTGTCGGGGTCGCGTCGACGCCATAGCGTTGCGCCATGACGAAGTTCACCCCGTTCGCCGCGCTGGCGATATTCTGGTTCATCGGTATCGTCGTGGGCAAGCCGGGACTGTGGTTTCCGCTGGGGTTGCTGGCGATGATCGCGGTGGCGCTGATCCAGAAGCAGCGCGACACGCCGCCGCCGTGAGAAGGGAGCGACCTTTCCGCTTCTAAAACGATCGACTTTAACCGCTTCCCTTCACGGCACCTGCGCGGCATTCTGCCGGCGCGCGGCGACAGACCGCATGAGGAGAGGCAGGATGGGCAAGCGGATCGCGGTGATCGGTGCGGGGATGGGCGGGCTGTGCGCCGCGATCAAGGCGCGCGAGGCCGGACACGAGGTGACGATCTACGAACATGCCGATTCGGTGGGGGGCACGTGGCGCGCCAACCGCTATCCCGGCGTGGCGTGCGACGTGCCGGCGATCCTGTACCAGTTCAGCTTCGCCCCCAACCCGCACTGGAGCCACCATTATGCGCGCGGGCCGGAAATCCACGCCTATACGCAATCGCTGGTCGAACAATTCGGGCTGGGCGAGGTGCTGCACCTGAACGAAGGCGTGGTGCGCGCCGCCTGGGACGAGGGCGCGCGGCACTGGACGGTGGAGACGGAAAAGGGCGCGCGCGCGACGTTCGACGCGATCGTCCCCGCGCTGGGGCAATTGTCGCGGCCGCAATGGCCGGCGATCGCGGGACGAGAGACCTTCGCTGGCACGATGTTCCACGCCGCCGACTGGCCCGAGGGCATCGACCTGACCGGCAAGCGCGTCGGCGTGATCGGATCGGCGGCCAGCGCGGTGCAGCTGATCCCGGAGGTGGCGAAGGTCGCCGGGCATCTGACGGTGTTCCAGCGCACCCCCAACTGGATCGTGCCGCGCATGGACGTGGCGATCACGCCGGAGGCCAAGGCGCTGATGGCGACGCGCATGGACGTGGCGATGAAGCTGGGCGCGGCGCAGCGCGCGATGATCTTCGACCAGGCCGATTTCCTGACGTGGCAGGCGTTCCAGTGGACACCGGAGGGGCGCGCGGCGTTCACGCGTACCGCGCTCGATCATCTGGCGGCGCAGGTGCCCGACCCGGACCTGCGCGCGAAGCTGACCCCCGATTATCCGGTCGGGTGCAAGCGCATCCTGATCTGCGACGATTTCTACCCTGCCCTGTGCCGCGACAATGTGACGCTGGTGACCGGCGGGGTCGACATGATCGAGCCGGGCGGGGTGCGCACCCCCGACGGGCTGATCGAGCTGGACGTGATGATCTTCGCCACCGGATTCGAGACGACCGAGTGGAACTGGTCGATGGAGGTCGCCGGCAACGGCGGGCGCACGCTGCGCCAGGCATGGGCGGACGGGCCGGAAGCCTATCTGGGGATCATGGTGGCGGGCTTTCCGAACATGTTCGTCCTTTATGGCCCCAACACCAACCTGGGGCACAATTCGATCAGCTTCATGATCGAACAGCAGGTGGCGTACATGCTGCGCACGCTCGACGCGCTGGAAGCCGAGGGCGCCAGCGCCGCCGACGTGACCGCCGAGGCGCAGGCGCGGTTCCAGCAGCGGATCGAACAGCTGCTGGCCGGCACCGTCTGGGCCGATCCGCAGTGCAACAGCTGGTACAAGGCGGCGAACGGGCGCATCTACCAGAACTGGGCGGGCAATTGCACCGAATATGCCGCCGCGACTGCCTCGGTGGACCGCGCGGCGGTGGCGTTGACCTGACCCGCGCGCGCGGCGCATCATGCGCGCGATGCGCCACGGTCCCCTGAAGCTGAAGGCCCAGATCCTGTGCGGGGAGGCGATCGCGCTGGGGCCGGGCAAGGCCGACCTGCTGGAGGCGATCGCCGAGCATGGCTCGATCTCCGCCGCGGGGCGCGCGCTGGGGATCAGCTATCGCCGTTGCTGGCTGCTGGTGGACGAGATGAACCGTTGCTGGCGCGAACGGCTGGTGGTGACGGGGCGTGGCGGGGGCGGGGGCGCGGCGGTGACCGACGCCGGGCGGCGCGTGCTGGCCGCCTATCGTGCGCTGGAGGCGGCGATCGACGCGGCGGTGGCTGCGACCGCAGCGTTCGCGACGCTGGACGCGGCGCTGCGCGATGAACCGGTGCCGCCGCCTGCGCCCTAGTATCGCGCGCGCGGTTGTGACACGGGCGCGGGGGTGGAGACATTCGATGCGATCGTGCTGGGGGCGGGCGGCGCCGGGCTGATGTGCGCGGCGGTCGCGGGGCAGCGCGGGCGGCGGGTCGTGGTGCTGGACCATGTGCCGGAGCCGGGGCGCAAGATCCTGATTTCCGGGGGCGGGCGGTGCAACTTCACCAACCGCGACGCCGCCGCCGACCGCTATCTGTCCGCCAACCCGCATTTCGCCAAGTCGGCGCTGGGCCGCTACACCGCCGCCGATTTCGTCGCGCTGGTCGAACGGCACGGGATCGCGTGGCACGAAAAGACGCTGGGGCAATTGTTCTGCGACGGATCGGCGCGGCAGATCGTCGCGATGCTGCTGGACGAAGCCGCGGCGGGGGGCGTGACGATCCGGCTGGGTGCGCCGCTGGGCGAGGTGGGACATGCCGACGGCATGTTCACCGTGCGCCACGGCGCGCGCACCGTCGCCGCGCCCGCGCTGGTGATCGCGACCGGCGGGCCGTCGATCCCCAAGCTGGGGGCGAGCGGCATCGCCTATGATCTGGCGCGGCGGTTCGGGTTGAAGGTGGTGGAACCGCGCCCCGCGCTGGTGCCGCTGACGCTGCCGGGCGACGAGGCGCTGTTCCGCGCGCTGTCGGGCGTCGCCACGCCGGTGGTGGCGCGTGCGGGCAAGGCGGCGTTCGCGGAGGCCGCGCTGTTCACCCACCGCGGACTGTCCGGCCCGGCGATCCTGCAGGTATCGAGCTACTGGCGGCACGGCGAGGCGATCGGCATCGACTTCCGCCCCGATGCCGCGCCGGGCTGGCTGGTCGCGGCCAAGCGCGCGCGGCCGCGCGCGACGCTGGCGGGGGCGCTGGGGCTGCCCGCGCGGCTGGCCGAGACGCTGGCGGAGCGGATCGGGGTGGGCGAGCTGGGCGCGGCGAGCGACCGCGCGCTGGCGGCGGCGGAGGCACGGCTGGCCGACTGGCGCTTCCACCCCGACGGGACCGAGGGGTTCGCCAAGGCGGAGGTGACGGTCGGCGGGATCGCCACCGCCGGCCTGTCGTCCAAGACGATGGCGGCGCGGCACCTGCCCGGCCTGTATGCGATTGGCGAGGCGGTGGACGTGACCGGGTGGCTAGGCGGCTACAACTTCCAATGGGCCTGGGCGAGCGGCTGGGCCGCGGCGCAGGCGCTGTGAAGCGTCAGGGGTAGCTGACGGTCTTGGGCGTCAGTTCGGGCAGCGGGATCGCCTCGCTGTCGCCCGGTACGGCGGCGAAGCGCCCGGCCTTCCACGCGCGCTTCGCCTCGTTGATCGCCTCGCGCGAGGAATGGACGAAGTTCCACCACACGTGCCGCGGCGTCGCGAACGCCGACCCGCCCGCCAGCATCGCGCGGCCACCGCGCGCCGACGACAGGCGCGCACGCACGCCAGGGCGCAGGACGTAGAGCCGCTGCGGTTCCAGCACCAGCCCGTCGAGCGTGGCATCGCCGTGGGCGAGGTAGATCGCGCGCTCCTCCGCCGCATCGTCGATCGGCACGGCGGCGCCCGCGTCGAGCAGGATGTCGGCATAGATGGTGGCGGCATGCGTCGTGGTCGGCGCGCCCGCGCCCCACAGATCGCCCATGATCACGCGCGCCTGCGCGCCACCTGCCTCCACCAGCGGCAGCGCGTCGGCCGCGACATGTTCGAAGGCGGGGGCGATATCCTCCCGCCCGTCGGGCAGCGCGAGCCACGTCTGGATCCCCGAAAGCGCCGCGCCGCCGGGACGCGCATCGGCGGGCGAGCGTTCGGAATGGACGATGCCGGTCCCCGCGGTCATCAGATTGACCGCGCCCGGCGTGATCCGCGCATCGGTGCCCAGCGAATCGCGATGCTGGAACGCACCGTCGAACAGATAGGTAACCGTCGACAGCCCGATATGCGGGTGCGGGCGCACGTCGATCCCCCCGCCCGGCGGCAGGTGCGCGGGGCCCATCTGGTCGAAGAAGATAAACGGCCCCACCATCGTGCGTTCGCGATGCGGCAGCGTGCGATGGACCTTGAAGCCGCCCAGATCGTGGGTGACGGGCTCCAGCGTCTGGAGGATCAGGTCGTCGTGGATGGACATGGCGCGCACGCTACCACCCCGCGGGCATGACGGGAACCGCGCGCGCGCACCCGTGTTGACCGCATATGACCCGCGCACCGAACAAGAGAAAACGCCCCCGCAAACCCGCCACCGCCGCCGACCGGCCCGGCCGTACCCGCATGGCGGTTGCCGCCGGCGCGGTGGGCGCGATCGCGGCGGGCATGACGGCGGCACTGAAGCTGGGGTGGCTCGACCGGTTTTTCACCGTGATGGATGCCGATCCCGGTGCGGAACACGCCGCGCCCGATCTCGCCCCCGCCGCCGCGACGCCCGGGACGGCGCGGGCGCCCGAGGCCTTCCGCCCCGATCCGACCGCGCCGGTGCCCGACAGTGAACGCGAGGCGCTGCGCCCCGCCACCGGGCCTGCGCCGACGATGTCGCCAGAGCGCGGCGAGATGGCGAACCAGACCGGCGCGGCGAACTGAGGCCAGCGATGGAGGCGCTTGGTGCCGGTTGAGGCCGAGGCCGTGGGTGATGGGGCGGGGCAGGAGCCGGAGGAGGTCCCAGCCTTCGCTGGGGCAACGTTCCGGTCAGAACCAGCGCAGCACAGTGACCGGGAAAGGCGTCCAAGCACCGACCCGGACGCCCGCCGTCGCCAACGTCGCGCCGGTCCACTGATTGCACGTCCGTATCGCATCGTAATGGCCGCGCGCAGGGTAGAAGGCGTCGTGGCGATCGTAGCCCGGCAGCGCCGTGCCCGATGCACGGGCGGCTCGGATCGTGGTGGCGAGGCGGCGATATTCGGCGGGGCGCAGCGTGATCGCGCGCGTGTGGCGGGTCACCGCCGGACGCGGGATATGTTCGACATGCAGCAGCGTATCGTCGCTGCCGATCGCGGCGTGGAGGATGGTCGCGGGGCGCAGGTCCGACCAGTGCGGCGTGCCCAGGAAGAAGCCGCGTTCGCCCCAGCCGATCGCGAGGTAATCGTAGCCGGCGTAGCGTGGATCGCCCAAGTCGGCGGCGGGGAAGTCGCTGCGCCAGTCGACGCCGGCCGCCACCTTGGGCACGACGATACCGGTATGGATGCCGTTATCCTCGACGAAGATCGTCACCCCGCCGGCAGGTGGCGGTCGCCAGTCGGGGTTGCGCGGCACCAGTCCGCCCAGCAGCCCCGCCAGTACATAGCCGGCAAGCAGCAGCGCGAGCGCGAGGACGCCGCGCGCGGCCCGGCGCGCTACAGATCGAGCGCCCAACCGTCGCGGCCCTTGGGGTCGATCGGCCGTGTCGGCACGTAGCGGGTCGTGCCAGCGGAAAGGCGCAGGATCGTCCAGTCGCCGCGCCGGTCGACCAGTTCCAGCGTGCAGCCGCATGCGGCGAAGGCGGCGATCACCTGTTCACGCTGCGTGTCGAGCAGCCCCGCCAGCACGATTGCGGCGCCGGGCGCGGCGATCGCCGCCACCTCCGGCGCCATCGAGATCAGCGGGCCGGCGAGGATGTTGGCGATGACCAGGTCATAGGGTGCGCGCGCGGCGATATCGTCCGACAGCGCGCCGTCGGCGACGATCAGGTGGAGCGCGTCGATACCGTTCTCCGCCGCATTCTCGTGCGTGACGTGGATCGCGGCGGGATCGATATCGGTCGCGGTGATCGTCGCGGCGGGCCACAGGTGACGCGCGGCGAAGGCGAGCAGCCCGGTGCCGGTGCCCAGATCGATGACATTGGCGAAGGCGCGGTCGGCCATGCCGTCGAGCATCGCCAGGCACCCGGAGGTGGTGGCATGGTGGCCGGTGCCGAACGCCTGCCCGGCATCGATCAGGAAGGCGCGGCCGCCCGGCGGCGCGGCGACGGGATGCGCGCTGGTGTGGACGACGAAGCGGCCCTCGCGGATCGGCTCCAGCCCGGCCTGGCTCATCGCCACCCAGTCCTCCGCGCCCAGCGGGGTGACGACCGGGGCGGTTCCGGCGGCGCTGGGGACCAGCGCGGCGAGCGCGGCGAGCAGCGCGGCGTCGGGCTCATCCTCGACATAGGCGTCGAGCCGCCAGCGTTCGCGATCGTCCTCCACCTCCTCGGTGGTCATCAGCACCGCTTCGATCACCAGATCGTCGGCGGCGTCGATCGCCTCCGCCTCGGCACGGGTGCACGGCAGCGTGACGCGCCAGCTGTCGACCTTATCGGACATAGCTGGCCCCGTTCACGTCGAGCACCGCGCCGGTCATCGACGGCGGCGCATCGAGCGATAGGAAGCGCGCGACCTCCGCCACTTCCTCCGGCTGCGCGACGCGGCCGAGCGGGATGTCGGCGAGCAGCCTGTCGCCGCCGCGGCTGGCGAGATAGTCGTCGGCCATCCCGGTCATCGTGAAGCCGGGGCAGATCGCGAAGGCGAGCACGCCCTGGGCGGCATAGCCGCGCGCGATCGTCTTCGTCATCGCGACCATCCCCGCCTTGGCCGCGGCATAATGCCAGTGCGCGGGGCTGTCGCCGCGATAGGCGGCGCGGCTGGCGACGTTGACGAGGCGGCCGCCGTTCTCCCGCGCCAGCCAGTGGCGCACCGCGTGGCGCGACAGTTGCGCCGCGGCGGTCAGGTTGACCTGCACCGTGCGCTGCCACGCGGCGAGCCAGTCGGCATCATCGGCATCGATCGGCGCGGCCTCGAAGATGCCGGCGTTGTTGATGAGGACGTCGATCCGCCCGTCGAGCCGGTCGAGCGCGCGTTCCCATAGATGGTCGGCGCCGGCGGGATCGGCGAAGTCGGCGGCGATGCCGGCGGCGGTGCCGTGCCCGACCAGCCGCACGCCGGGGATGGCGGACAGCCGGGCGGCGATCGCGGCGCCGATGCCGCGGGTCGATCCGGTCAGCAGGATATGCGTCATGCCCGGCGGCATAACGCCGCCGGCGCGATTAGGCCACGCTTGCCGAAAACTCGCTGGCGGTGGTGCGCAGGTCCTGGAACCGGTCGCCGATCGTGGCGAACGTGACCCCGACCGACGCCATCTGGTTGGCGACCGCCTGCGTCTCCTCGCGGATCGCGGCGATGGTGTGCGACATGGAATCGGCGGCCAGCGCGGTTTCGTCGACCGCCGCGGTGATCGCGGTGACGGTCTGCGACTGAAGGCGCATCGCCTCGCTGACGTGGCTGGCCGATCCCTGCACGTCGGCGACGGTGCGCTTGATCGAGGCGCTGGCATCGACGGTGGTGTGGGTGGCGGCCTGGATCGCGGCGATCTTCGCGGCGATATCGTCGGTGGCGCGCGCGGTCTGGTTGGCGAGACTCTTGACCTCCTGCGCGACGACGGCGAAGCCGCGGCCGGCGTCGCCCGCGCGCGCCGCCTCGATCGTGGCGTTGAGCGCCAGCAGGTTGGTCTGCCCGGCGATATCGCGGATCAGCCCCAGGATCGATTCGATCGACTTGGCATGATCGCTCAGCGCCGCGGTCGCGGTCACCGCGCCTTCGGCCTGGACGGTAGCATCCGCCAGCGTGCGGTTGCACGCATCCATGCTGGTGCGCACGTCCTCGATCGCGCAGATCAGCCCGGCGGCGGTGGAGGCCGCGTCGCGCATCGCCAGCGCGGACTGTTCGGCGGCGGCGGCGACCTCGCTGGTCTTCTCCAGCATGTCGGCGGTGCAGGCGGAGGCCTGTTCGACCTGTCCGCGCACGTCCAGCCCCTGTCTGGCGATCGCGTCGATGCCGGTGAAGATCGACGTGCGGAACGCGCCGCCGCGCTGTTCGCGGCTGGCGCGGGCATGGTGATCGGCCTGCATCGCCAGCTGGCGCGCCATCGCGTCGCCCTCGAACAGGGCCAGCCGCTGCACGACATCGGCGAGCCGGAGCAGCCGCGCCACGTCCATCCCCGGCGCGTCGGCGATCAGCGAGAGGATCTGCGCATGCGCGCGCGACATCGACGCCAGGAAGGCGGTGAGCGGGATATGCGCACGCTGCGACATCTCGACATAGTGGATCAGCTTGGCCTTCCAGCGTTCGCTGCACGGCTCTTCGTAGCGGATGCGGACGAATTCGATCGTGCGCACCTGCTCGGCGGCGATCTCCTCGGGCGTGTTGCCGAGCGCCTCGCGCGGGAGCGTCGGCTGTGCGCGGAAATGATCCCAGAACGCCTGCGACACCGCCTGCCAGCCGTCCGCCGCATCGAGGATCGCGACGATATCGCGGCACGCCGCCGGCACGGCGCCGTCCCAGTCGAAGCCGATCGCGCGCTCGGCGAGCGGGCGCGTGTCGAAATAGACCGCCGGATCGCTCATCGGCCTTTCCCGCCGCGCGCCGCCGCCGTCATGCCGCGACCTTCCCGGCATAGACCGACGCCCGCCCCTCGAGCGCGCCCAGGCGCCCTGCCAGCGTGTCGAAGCCGGCGCCCAGCTGGTCGATCTGGGTCGCGACGGTTTCGGTGTCGTGGCGGATCGTGGCGATGGTGTGCGACATCGAATCGGCGGCCAGCGCGGTTTCGTCGACCGCGGCGGTGATCGCGGTGACGGTATGCGCCTGCGCCTCCATCGCGTGGCGGATGCGCGTGGCGCTTTCCTGCACCTCGGCCACGGTGGTGCGGATCGAAGCGCTGGTATCGACGGTGACGCGGGTGGCGGCCTGGATCGCGGCGATCTTCGCGGCGATATCGTCGGTGGCGCGCGCGGTCTGGTTGGCGAGGCTCTTGACCTCCTGCGCGACGACGGCGAAGCCGCGGCCGGCATCGCCCGCGCGCGCCGCCTCGATCGTGGCATTGAGCGCCAGCAGATTGGTTTGCCCGGCGATATCGCGGATCAGCCCCAGGATCGATTCGATCGACTTGGCATGATCGCTCAGCGCGCCCGACACCGTCACCGCATCGCCCGCCTGGCCGGCGGCGCGGGTGGCGATCTCGGCGGCGATCTCCACCTCGGCGCGGGCATCCTCGATCGCGCGGATCAGCCCGGCGGCGGTGGAGGCGGCGTCGCGCATCGCGACCGCCGACTGTTCCGCCGCGGCGGCGACCTCGCTGGTCTTGCCCAGCATCCCGCGCGCCGAGGAGGACGCGCACGACGCCTGGGAGCGCAGCTGCAGTCCCTCGCGCGTGGTATCCTCCACGGTCAGCGCGATGCCGTCGCGGAACTCCGCCGCCAGCCGGTCGCGCTCGACCTGCGCGCTGTACGCGCCATAGCCGTTGTAGATTTCGACGGTGATCTCGCCCTCCAGCGCGGACAGCCGCATCAGCGTGTCGACCAGTTCCAGCAGCTGGGGATCGCCCGCGGGCACCGCGGCCATCAGCACGGTCAGCGCCATGCGGTCGCTGGCGCTGATCATCGACAGCAGCGCCATCGGCGTCACCCCGGCGGCATAGGCGGTCGCGACCGCGCGCTCGATCGCATTGACCCACGGCCGCTCGCGCGTGTGGAGGAAGCGGTTGCGCAGGAACTCGCATCCCAGATCGACCATCCGGTCGTCGCCCGCGTCCTTCCACGACGATTCGGCCGCGAAGCAATGCTGCCAATGTTCCCAATAGGCGCGCGCAATCTCGCGCACGCGCGGCTCCAGCAGGGCCCAGGCGGTGCGCGCGCTGTCGGCAAGCCGGCCGTCGGCATCGAAGACGCGGAACCGCTCGTCCAGGTCGAGCGCGGTGGCGACCGATCCGACAGGTGGCATATCCTTGGACACGAAGCACTTCCTTGTGTGGGGGACAGGATCGGAGATGTACGGCGCGATAGGTTAAGGCAGGGTTAGGGATGCCGCCCGCGCCGATCCGGGCGCCGCGATAAGCCGGGCGCTTGCATCCCGTGCCGCATCGCCGCATAGACCGGCCCAAATCGTTCACGCCGTATTCCGAGGAGCCAAGCGGTGGCCACCAGACCCGATCGCCCGCGCAGCCCGCACCTGTTCAGCGGCCCGCTCGCGCTTCATTATCGCTGGAGCCCGGCGATGGCCGCGTCGATCTTCCATCGCGTGACCGGCGACGGCATGGCGACGGTGGGCACCGCGCTGCTGGTGTGGTGGCTGGCGGCGATCGCCGCCGGGCCGGACGCCTATGCCGCGTTCCTGAACGTGTTCACCCACGCCGACGGCGGGCTGAACCCGATCGGCTGGGTGGTCGGCGTCGCGCTGACCTGGGCGGTGTTCCAGCACATGATGAGCGGCATCCGCCACCTGGTGATGGACACGGGCGCGGCGTTCGAGCTGAAGACCAACCGGACGCTGGCCGCGCTGACCTTCGTCGCGTCGGTGCTGCTGACGGCGGCGTTCTGGCTCTATCTGGGGATCAAGTGATGACGACGCAGATCGGCCGCGTCCGGGGTCTGGGCAGCGCCCACGCCGGTGCGCATCATTGGTGGCATCAGAAGATCACCGCGGGCACCAACGTCCTGCTGGTCGTGTGGCTGCTGGCGTCGATCGCGCGGCTGCCGGCCTATGACTATACCACGGTACGGCTGTGGCTGCATTCGATGTGGGCGGCGGTGCCGATGGTGCTGCTGATCGCATCGGTGTTCTACCACTTCCGCCTAGGGCTGCAGGTGGTGATCGAGGATTATGCGCACAAGGAGAATCGCTTCGTGATGATGATCCTCCTCAACGTGTTCACCGCCGCCGCCGCCGCCATCGCCATCGTCTCGATCCTCAAGGTCGCGTTCGGAGCTGCCGCATAATGTCTGACGCCTACAAGATCATCGACCACACCTATGACGCGGTGGTGGTCGGCGCGGGCGGATCGGGCCTGCGCGCCACGATGGGGATCGCGGAAAGCGGCCTCAAGACCGCCTGCATCACCAAGGTGTTCCCGACCCGCAGCCATACCGTGGCGGCGCAGGGCGGGATCGCCGCATCGCTGGGCAACAACTCGCCGGACCATTGGTCGTGGCACATGTTCGACACCGTCAAGGGTTCCGACTGGCTCGGCGACCAGGACGCGATCGAATATATGGTGCGCGAGGCGCCGGCCGCGGTGTACGAGCTGGAGCACGCTGGCGTGCCGTTCAGCCGCAACGACAACGGCACCATCTACCAGCGGCCGTTCGGCGGGCACATGCAGAACATGGGCGAAGGCCCGCCGGTGCAGCGCACCTGCGCCGCCGCCGACCGCACCGGTCACGCCATGCTGCATGCGCTGTACCAGCAGTCGCTGAAGTATGACGCCGACTTCTACGTCGAATATTTCGCGCTCGACCTCATCATGGAGAACGGCGCGTGCCGCGGCGTCATCGCGCTGTGCATGGAGGACGGGTCGATCCACCGTTTCCGCGCGCATGCCGTCGTGCTGGCGACCGGCGGCGGCGGGCGCGTGTACCAGTCGGCGACGTCGGCGCACACCTGCACCGGCGACGGCAACGGCATGGCGCTGCGCGCCGGCATCGCGTTGCAGGACATGGAGTTCGTGCAGTTCCACCCGACCGGCATCTACGGCGCGGGCGTGCTCATCACCGAGGGTGCGCGCGGCGAGGGCGGGTATCTGACCAATTCCGAGGGCGAGCGGTTCATGGAACGCTATGCCCCGTCCGCCAAGGACCTGGCCAGCCGCGACGTCGTCGCGCGCTCGATGGCGATGGAGATGCGCGAGGGCCGCGGCGTCGGCAAGGACAAGGACCACATCTTCCTCCACCTCGACCATATCGACCCCGCGGTGCTGCACGAGCGGCTGCCGGGGATCACCGAGACGGGCAAGATCTTCGCGGGCGTCGACCTGACACGCCAGCCGTTGCCGGTGACGCCGACGGTCCATTACAACATGGGCGGCATCCCGTGTAACTACCACGGCGAGGTCGTCCGGCTGAAGGACGGCAACCCCGATGCGGTCGTCCCCGGCCTGTTCGCGGTCGGCGAGGCGGCGTGCGTTTCGGTCCACGGCGCCAACCGCCTCGGCTCCAACTCGCTGATCGACCTGGTCGTGTTCGGGCGCGCCACCGGCCTGCGGCTGAAGGACACGCTGAAGCCGAACACCTCGCACGATGCGCTGCCCAAGGGATCGGAAGAGCTGTCGCTCAGCCGGCTCGACCATTTCCGCAACGCCAAGGGCGGCACCCCGACCGCTACGCTGCGCGCCGAGATGCAGAAGACGATGCAGCGCCACTGCGCGGTGTTCCGCGACAGCGCGCTGCTGGCCGAGGGCGTGACGAAGATCGACGGCATCTACCAGGGGATGCAGGACGTCGGCATCGCCGATCGCTCGCTGATCTGGAACACGGATCTGGTCGAGACGCTGGAGCTCGACAATCTGATCGGCCAGGCGGTGGTGACGATGAAGAGCGCCGACAACCGCAAGGAAAGCCGCGGTGCGCACATGCATGAGGATTTCCCGGAGCGCGACGACGCCAACTGGATGAAGCACACGATCGCGACGTTCGACGGCTGGGGCGGCAAGGGCGGCGCGGTGTCGATCGACTATCGCCCGGTGCACGATTACACGCTGACCGACGACATCGAGTATATCAAGCCGAAGAAGCGCGTCTATTGATCGCCCGCGCGGCCCCGCGTCGACGGGGCCGCGCGGTCGCGGTGGCCCGGCGCTGTCGACGATGGCGGATCGGAACGCGCACTTGACGACGTGCTCCTACACGTGCCCAATCGTCGCGAACGGGGGCGCGGATGGGGCGGACGTGGTCGGACATGATGCGGGCGGGGCTGCTGCTGATCGCGGTGGCGGGTGTGGGGGCACGGGCCTCGTCCCCCTCCGCCACGGTCGCTGACGCGCCGCCGCCCCGCCATACGCTCCCCCCGCCGACGCTGGACGGCGACGATGCGACGATGCGGCAGCAGGCCGATACCGGGATCGTCGTGGAGCGCGACCGCACCGCGCGCTGGCGGCTGGCGGAGCATCGCCGGCTGACCGCCGCGCTCGACCGGCTCGCGCCCGAACGCAGCGGGGTGATCGATGCCTATGTCGTGGTCGCGGCGCTGGACAGCGACCCGGTGTTCGCGCGGGAGGCGCGGGCGAGCGCGGTGGTGCTGGCGCGGCGCTATGGCGCGGAAGGGCGCACGATCGTGCTGGCCGGGCCGGACGGGCGCGGGGGCGCCGCGCTGCCGATGGGCAGCCCCGCCGCGCTCGACCTGGTGCTGGCGCGCGTTGCCGAGGTGATGAACCCGGCGGAGGATGTGCTGATCCTCTACACCACCAGCCATGGTGCCGGGTTCGGCCTCTATTACAACGACGGCGACCAGGGTTACGGTGCGATCGGCCCGGCGCATCTGTGGCGGGAATTGTCGGACCTGGGCATCCGCAACCGCCTGATCCTGCTGAGCGCCTGCTATTCGGGGGTGTTCGTGCCGATGCTGTCGTCGGACACGACCGCGATCGTCACCGCCGCCTCCGCCGAACGCAGCAGCTTCGGGTGCGAGGCGGACAACGACTGGACGTTCTTCGGCGATGCGCTGGTCAACCATGCGCTGCGCCAGCCGGTGCCACTGGCGGCGGCGGTGGCGCAGGCGCAGGGCGAGATCGCCGGATGGGAGCGGCGGGCCAAGCTGACCCCCTCCGATCCGCAGGTGTCGATCGGGGCGGGTGCGCAACGCTGGCTGGCGACGCTGGAGCGCGCGCTGCCGCCCGCCGATGCGCCGGTCGGGCGCCCGGCGACGGCGGTGCTGGAGGAGGTGGCGCGGAACAAGCGGGCGCGCCGCTGATTGGGGCGGGATGACCACCGATACCCACGCCTCGCAATATCCGCTGCTCGCGGCTCCGCATATCCAGCTGCACGGCATCGTCGACGATGCGATGTACGCGCAGTTCAAGGACCAGCTGGCCGCCGCGCCGCCCGACGGCCCGCTGGTGGTGTCGATCACCACATTGGGCGGCGACCCGGAAATGGCGCGGGCGATGGGCGATTCGATCCGGCTGCTGCGCGAATATACCGGGCGGGATGCGCTGTTCCTGGGCAAGGTGGCGGTCTATTCCGCGGGGGCGACGTTCATGTCGGCCTTTCCCGCCGATCGCCGGTTCCTGACCAAGAATTCGCGGCTGATGATCCACGAGCGGTTGATGAACAGCACGATCACGCTCAACGGCCCGCTCAACACGCTGACCCCGCTGCTCAAGGCCAAGCTAAACGAGATCGAGGATTCGATCCGCATCCAGGAGGAAGGGTTCGCCGATCTGGTGCGCGGCACGCAGGTGACGCTGGAGCAGCTGAAGGCCAAGGCGCCCGACAATTGGTATATCGAGGCCGAGGAGGCGCGGCGGCTGGGGCTGGTGCTCGACATCATCTGACGCCCCCCCGCCGCCGCCGCGCGTCATGCGAAGGCGGGGGCGCGGCGCAGCTGCTGATAGGCGGCGATCACCCTGGTCAGCTTCGCTTCGTGCCGGCGGTCGCCGCCGTTGCGATCGGGGTGGTAGCGGCGGACGAGGTCCGAATAGCGGCGGCGCAGCGCGGCGCGATCGGCGTCCGCGGCCAGCCCGAGCACTTCGAGGTTGCGGCGGTCCTCCCCCGACAGCGGCTTGCCGTCCGCACGCTCCGGCGCGGCGGCTGCGCGGCGGAAGCGCGCGCCGATCGCGTCGAGCGGATCGGTGAAATCGGCCCAGCGCGGCCCGGCATCCCCCGCCCCCGCACGCGCGAAGGCGCGCGTCTCGCGCTCCCACCCGGCCATCGGGCGCTGTGCCTGGTGGATTTCGTCGGCGGTCATCCCGTCGAAGTAATTGTAGCCGGCGTTGAACGCGCGGATGTGATCGAGGCAGAACCAGCGGAAGCGCGGCGGGCCTTCGCCATTCCCCGGCCCTTCGAGCGGGGGCGCGCGGAACTCCCCCGCCGCGTCGCAGGCGGGGTGCGAACACGGCTGGCCGGTCCCTTCGACCCGGCCGTGGAAACGGGTGTGGGGGCGATCGTTGTTCAACGCCACGCTTCGTCCATCTTCTTTCGCAAAAGAACCGCTATATGGGGGCGATGACCGACGCTTCCACCACCCCCGCCCCCGCCCCGACCGTCGCGGAGGCGATCGCCGAACGGCTGACCGCCGCCTTGTCCCCGACCCACCTGGAGGTGGTGAACGACAGCGCGCGGCATCGCGGGCACATGGGCGACGACGGCACGGGGGAGAGCCATTTCCACGTGACGGTGGAAAGCGCCGCCTTCGCGGGGCAGAGCCGCGTCGCGCGCCAGCGGATGGTCAACCACGCGCTCGCCGATTTGCTGGCGGAGCGGATCCACGCGCTGGCGATCAGCGCGCGCGCGCCCGGCGAGGCGGCACGCTGACGCAGCGGTCACCCGCCGCCGCCGCCCGCCACCGCGGCGGGACCGTCGCCCCCGCCGTCCGCGACATCCTCCGGTCCGCCTGACGCCGCGCGCGCCGGAGCGGCCCGCTTCGTGAACCAGGCATCGCGCGCGGCGGCGAGCACGGCCATCGCGGGCGCATCGCGATGATCGGGGCCGGGGCCCATCACCGCCTCCTCCTCCGGGGTGAGCGCGCGTTCGTATTCGAAATGCGTCGGCTCGTGCTCCTCCTCGCCGAAAAAGCCGGGGGGCGGGGGGAAGGAGGTGCGCCACGCATCCTCTTCGTCGCACCACCACACCGGTTCCGGATCGGGCGGGGGCACGCGCGGGAACGGGGCGGGCGAATGTTGCGAAAGTTGAGGCGCTGGCGGGATCGGGGGCGGGGTCGGGGACGGCGCCGGGGGAGCCGGCGGCGCGAGGCGGAGCAGCCCGGCGGCCTCCGCACGCGCCCATTGCTCCGCGGTCCAGGACGCGCGCTGCGCCGGATCGAGATCGGCGGCCGGCACCTCGTCCGCGGTGGCATGGCCGGTCCGCACGAGGCGGTCGGCGGCGGCGAGCGCGAACAGCGGCGCCAGATCGTGCGCGGGCGCGGTATCCTCCCCCGCGGCGTCGAGCAGGTCGCCCAGCCCGACGCTGCGCCGCGCGATGAACAGCCCGGCCTGCGCCGGCCCGCCGTCCCGATCGACCAGATCGAGGAAGGCGTCGAATTCCTGCGCCACCAGCCGCGCGGCGCGGACATCGGCGTCGGGCGCGCTTTCCACCTGCCGGTCGAGCCGCGCGAGCAGCGTCATCGCGAGGCGATTGTCATGGCGGTGGCGCGTGACGGTGACGCCGTCGGCGCGGGTATAGGTATCGACCTGGCCATGGAGCGCGCGGACCATCAGCGTGTCCGCGACCACATCGCGCGCGACCAGCGTCGCCGCGCGCCACCCGAGCGCGAAGGCCGCGCCCTTCGCCGAGCGGCGGAAGGCATAAGCGGAGGTGGCCGACAGCCCGACCTGCGCGCAGGCGGCATCGACGCCATGCCCCTCGGCGATCGCCGCGAGGAAGGTGCGCTGGTTGGCGGCGGACCAGCCGTCGGCGCGGCGCGAGGGCGTGGTGTCGGGGAGCAGCGCGGCGGGGGCGGGCGCGGGGTCGGGCGGGGGCTGGGTCGCGCGGCGGGCGGGGGCGGTGATGCCCTCCATCGGGGTCATGACGGTCATGTGGGTGGCCCTCCCTGTGGTGTGCGGGGGAGGGTGGCGGGTGTTGGGGGGTGTAGGACAGCGTCGCCGCCCGAGGTGGTAGCGCAGCTACCGCCGAGGCCCGCCGAGGCGACGCCGGCTAGCGGCGCTATAGCGCCGACTGACGACGCGGCTTTGCCGCGGCGGGGGGACGCAGAGGCAATTGACGCCGTGAATATCGTAGTTACATATTGGGCCGGTGGACATCAGCTTCGATCCCGCCAAGCGTGCCAGGACGCTCGCCGAGCGGGGGCTGGATTTTGCGGACGCCGGGCGGGTGTTCGCCGGACTGACGATGACGCGACCCGACGATCGCTTCGATTATCCCGAGCCGCGATTTCAGACGTTTGGTCTGCTGGATGACCGATTGGTGATGGTGGTGTGGGCGGACGTCGAGGGACGCCGCCGGATCGTCTCGATGAGGAAGTGCAATGAGCGAGAACGACACTGGTTCGCCCGGCAACTGGGTTGATCCCGACGATGCGCCCGAATGGACCGAGGCGATGTTCGCCGAGGCGGAGATCGCGGTCGGCGGCGAGGTCATCCGGCCCGGCAAATGGCGGAGCGCCGGCCGTCCGCCGCTGGGCGCGGCGGCGAAGCGGCAGGTGACGTTGCGGCTCGATCCCGATGTGATCGAGAAGTTCCGCGAGGGTGGGCCGGGGTGGCAGGGGCGGATGAACGAGGCGCTGCGGAAGGCGGTGGGGTTGTGACGAAAATATAGTCGAGTGTGGAATTCTAAAGGGTTTGAGTCACTTAGCGGCTATTGCATAAGCCGCTGATTCTGCGATAATTTCTTGATGGACGTAACTTATAATTTGAACGGTGGCTTTAAGCCGGCGACTAAGCGGTTTGCCGATTTGAGCGGGCCAGACTTTTTCCCCACGCCCGCATGGGCGACGCATGCTTTGATCGAAAATGAAACCTTCACGGGGAGTATTTGGGAACCTGCCTGCGGGAATGGCGCTATGTCAGAAGTCCTAGAAAAAACTGGGTGCGCCGTTCGAAGTTCTGATCTTTATGATCGGGGTTATGGAGAAGCCGGTATTGATTTTTTGACGGTATCTGGAAATGCTGACAACATAATCACAAATCCTCCATACAATGCCGCTGAAGGATTCTTAAAATCCTGCCTAGATAAGGCTAATAAGAAATTTGCTTTACTTTTGCGTCTTGCCTTCCTCGAAGGTGCTAACCGCAGACGAACAATATTTTCTACGTCTCCGCCATCACGTGTATGGGTGTTCAGCGAGCGTATCACATTTTATCCGGCCGGTGCTGTCCAAAAAGGTACGGGCACTACAGCTTATGCTTGGTTCGTATGGGACATGAATTGCCAAGCGAAAACCGAAATTCGGTGGATTGAGCCAGGATTTAAGAAGCGCTATGGATGAAGCCCAAGTGATGCTAGTTGGGCTTTTCCAGCACTCGTTATACGATAACCTATCCGAGGAATATGCACTAGCCATCCACGGTCGATGGCGTTGCCACCGGCGGCGTGATGTGACCTGATGTTGCGTACCTGTTGATGCCACATCGTCTCACCGGGGCGTGTTCCAGACAGCGCGTTATCCTCCGCTGAGAAATTCATGAACCCGGGCATGTCGGCGCGGCATCTTTTGAACGTTGCCAAGTCGCTTGGCTGGTTTGCTGCAATACGCATTACTCCGATGGCAATCTCAGTCTCATCTTTTCGAGCCATACTTCACCTCCTAAGGTGAGTTTAGTGAAATATTTGATGAAAATCAATGTGTTGATTCTTGCTATTTCGTTGTTCTCCGTTGCGCGCTTAGCAACGGCGCCAGATACTTCCCCGTAAAACTCCGCTCTTCCTTCACCACCTCCTCCGGCACGCCCGCCGCGACGATCTCCCCGCCCTTCACGCCGCCTTCCGGCCCCAGGTCGATGATCCAGTCGGCGGTCTTGATGACGTCGAGATTGTGTTCGATCACCACCACGGTGTTGCCCTGCTCGACCAGCGCGTGGAGCACCTCCAGCAGCTTGCGGACGTCCTCGAAATGGAGGCCGGTGGTCGGTTCGTCGAGGATGTAGAGCGTGTTGCCGGTGGCGCGGCGGCTGAGTTCCTTGGCGAGCTTCACGCGCTGCGCCTCGCCGCCCGACAGCGTGGTCGCCTGCTGCCCGACCTTGACGTAGCCCAGGCCGACCTCGACCAGCATCGCCATCTTGTCGCGGATCGGCGGCACGTTGGCGAAGAAGCTGGCGGCGTCCTCCACCGTCATGTCGAGGACGTCGGCGATGGAGTGGCCCTTGAACTTCACTTCCAGCGTCTCGCGATTGTAGCGCGCGCCGTGGCACACGTCGCAGGTGACGTAGACGTCGGGGAGGAAGTGCATCTCGATCTTGAGCACGCCGTCGCCCTGGCACGCCTCGCACCGCCCGCCCTTGACGTTGAAGCTGAAGCGGCCGGGCTTGTAGCCGCGCGCCTGCGATTCGGGCAGGCCGGCGAACCAGTCGCGGATCTGCGTGAAGGCGC
This sequence comes from Sphingomonas ginsenosidimutans, assembly GCF_002374835.1. GTDB lineage: Bacteria > Pseudomonadota > Alphaproteobacteria > Sphingomonadales > Sphingomonadaceae > Sphingomonas > Sphingomonas ginsenosidimutans. The sequence goes on along the minus strand of NZ_NWVD01000002.1, from coordinate 453,669 downwards.
CGGTGTAGGTCGCCGGGTTCGACCGCGGGGTGCGGCCGATCGGCGACTGGTCGATGTCGATGACCTTGTCGAGATGCTGCAGCCCGGTGATCCTGTCGTGCTTGCCCGCCAGGATGCGCGCGCCGTTCAGCTGGCGCGCGGCGGCGGCGTAGAGCGTGTCGATCGTGAAGCTGGACTTGCCCGACCCCGACACGCCGGTGATGCAGGTGAAGGTGCCGAGCGGGATCGACGCGGTGACGCCGGTCAGATTGTTGGCGGTGGCGTTGTGGACGGTCAGCTTCTTGCCCGACCCCTTTCGGCGCTTGGCAGGAAGCGGGACTTCGCGGGTGCCGTTGAGGTAATCGGCGGTGATCGACGTCTTCGACTTGAGGAGTTGCTTGACGGTGCCCTGCGCCACCACCTTGCCGCCGTGGACGCCCGCGCCCGGCCCCATGTCGATCACGTAATCGGCCATGCGGATCGCATCCTCGTCATGCTCGACGACGATGACGGTGTTGCCCAGGTCGCGCAGCCGGCGCAGCGTGGCGAGCAGCATGTCGTTGTCGCGCTGGTGCAGCCCGATCGACGGTTCGTCGAGGACGTAGAGGACGCCGGACAGCCCGCTGCCGATCTGCGACGCGAGGCGGATGCGCTGGCTCTCGCCGCCGGACAGCGTGCCCGAGGTGCGATCGAGGTTCAGATAGTCGAGCCCGACGTTGTTGAGGAAGCCGAGCCGCTCGACGATCTCCTTCAGGATGCGCTCGGCGATCGCGCGCTGCTGGTCGCCGAGATGGCTGGGCAGGTCGGTGAAGAAGGCGAGCGCGTCGACCACGCTCATCCGCGTGGCGTGGCTGATATCCTCGCCGGCGATCTTGACCGCCAGCGCCTCGGGCTTGAGGCGCGCGCCGTGGCAGACCTCGCACGCCTGCGACGACTGGTATTTGGACAGCTCCTCCTTCATCCACGCGCTCTCGGTCTGGAGCAGGCGGCGGTTGAGGTTGCCGATGACGCCCTCGAACGGCTTCTTCACGTCGTAGCTCTTCTTGCCGTCGACGAAGGTCAGCGTGACCGGCTTGCCGCCGGTGCCGTGGAGGATCACCAGCTTCACCTCGCCCGGCAGGTCGGCCCAGGGGGTGTCGAGCGAGAAGCCGAATTCGCGCGCCAGGCTGGCCATCACCTGCATGTAATAGGGCGAGGGCGGGTTGCTCTTCGCCCAGGGGACGACCGCGCCCTTCTTGATCGACAGATCGTGGTTGGGGACGACCAGATCCTCGTCGAAGATCATCTTCTCGCCCAGCCCGTCGCACGCCGGACATGCGCCCTGGGGAGCGTTGAAGCTGAACAGCCGCGGCTCGATCTCGGCGATGGTGAAGCCGCTGACCGGGCAGGCGAACTTTTCGGAAAAGACGATCCGGCCGGGCGGGGCGTGATCGCCGAGCACGACGCTTTCGGGGGTGCGCGGTTCGACGGGGTCGGCCGGGTCGATATAGGCCAGGCCGTCGGCAAGCTTCAGCGCGGTCTCGAAACTGTCGGCGAGGCGGGTCGCGACATCCTCGCGCACCACGAGGCGATCGACCACCACCTCGATATCGTGCTTGTACTTCTTGTCGAGCGCCGGCGCCTCGTCGATCTCATACACCTCGCCGTCGATGCGCACGCGGGTGAAGCCGGCCTTCTGCCACTCGGCCAGTTCCTTGCGATATTCGCCCTTGCGCCCGCGCACGACGGGGGCGAGCAGGTAGAGGCGCGTCCCCTCCGGCAGCGCCATCACGCGGTCGACCATCTGGCTGACCGTCTGCGCTGCGATCGGCAGGCCGGTGGCGGGGGAATAGGGGACGCCGACGCGCGCCCACAGCAGGCGCATGTAATCGTAGATCTCGGTGACCGTCGCCACGGTCGAGCGCGGGTTGCGGCTGGTCGTCTTCTGCTCGATCGAGATCGCGGGGCTCAGCCCCTCGATATGGTCCACGTCGGGCTTCTGCATCAGCTCCAGGAACTGGCGCGCATAGGCCGACAGCGATTCGACGTAGCGGCGCTGCCCCTCGGCATAGATGGTGTCGAAGGCGAGGCTGGACTTGCCCGAACCCGACAGGCCGGTGATGACCGTCAGCGTATCGCGCGGGATATCAACGCTGACGTCCTTGAGGTTATGCTCGCGCGCGCCGCGGACCGAAATCGTGGTGAGTGCCATGCGGGAATATGTTCCAGATTTGTTCGCGCGCGTCCAGACGGCGCGTGCCGGCCGGATGTGGGGCGATGGGGGGAGCGGGGCAAGATGACGGGGGGAACGATGCGAGCGGTGGCTTTGATCCTTGCGGGGGTGGGCGTTCCGGCATGGGGAGCGCCCGCCGCAATGCCCGTGGCCGGCGACAAATGGGTCGTCGATGCTGGGGCCGACAAATGCACGCTGACGCGCCGGTTCGGCTCGGACGCGGCCTCGGTCACGCTGTCATGGTGGCGCGTACCGACGACGCGCCGCTCGACCCTGTGGGTTACCGAGGCGGGCGGGAGGGGCGCAGACCCCGGCAGCGTCCGCGTGACGTTCGGTGATCGCACCGCGACGGTCCGTGCCTTGCCCGATCCGCAGCACGCGGCGGGGCATGACGCTGGGCAGCGGCGCTGGCGCGTCGTCCTGGACGACACGCTGTTCGCTGGCGCGAAGGAGGGCGACACGCTGATGCTGGCTCCGGCCGAGCGGCCGGCCGCGACGGGCGCGACGGGCGCGCCGATCGTCATCACGCTGCCGACCTTTGCGGCGGCGTGGCGCGCGACGGATGCGTGCGTGGCAAAGGTGGCCGCCTTCTGGGGGCTGGACCCGGCGGAGGACGCCCGGATCGCCACGCCACCATCGCTGATCGGCGGGATCGCGGATTATTACAGTGTCCAGGATTATCCGCGCACGGCGCTGCGCGCGGGAGCGGGAGGGACGACCGGCATCCTCGTCACGATCGACGCGGCGGGCGCTGCGACGGGGTGTCGCCCGATCCTGTCGAGCGGCCGGGCGGACATCGACACCGCCAGTTGCCGCCCCGCCCGGCCGCTGCGCTTCGCCCCGGCGGTCGGCCACGATGGTGCGCCGGTCGCCAGCCATGCGCTGTTGACGGTCGCGTGGCACACTTCCTGAGGCAGGGGCGGGCATTGCAGCGCGCTTTAGGTGTCTTATATCCCTGTCACACAGCGAAGGTGAGCGACGTGGGCGGGAAGAAGGCGAAGAAGGGCAGATTGCCCAAGGAAATCCTGGGCGTGAAGCTGCCCAAGGAACTGCGCAAGGCGGGCGACGAGCTGATCGGGCAGGCCGGCGCGGCGATGGCGAGCGCCGCTGGGCGGCAGGCGATCGCGGGGGCGCTGACGGTCGCGGCGGCGGCGGCCAGCGCGGCGATCGCGCGCAAGGCGGCGGAGGGAGCGGCGCCCGCTCCGGCGCCCTCGCCCGCTGCTGCCGGGCCGGGGCCGGAAACGGGCGACGCGGCCGCGCCGCAGGGGACGCAGCGCGCGCCCGATCCGCAGGCGGTGGCCGATGCGGTGGTGCAGGCGGCCGACGCGGTGCTGGGGCGGCTGTTCGGAAAGCGGGTGTAGCGGCGCGTCTGCGGCGCGCGCGATGCGGGAGCCGCGGGAGATCCCGGCCTTTGCCGGGATGACGGTGGTGGCGGGCGGTGAGGTTCCGCGAGAGGGCACGACCGCCACGAGCGTCGCCCCGGCGCAGGCCGGGGTCTTTACGGGTCGCGCGATGCAGGGGCAGCGGGAAATTCGCGCCTTCGCCGGACGACGCTGTCGGCGTTGGCCGGGATCGGCGCTTGACGGGCGCCTTCCGTAAGTATTGTTATGCCGCCGTAAGCATCACGAGGAGAGGCCGGTGGCATACGAACAGATCATCTATGAGGTCGCCGACGGCGTCGCGACGATCACGCTGAACCGGCCGGAGAAGCTCAACGCCTTCACCGGCACGATGATGGCCGAGATGATCGCGGCGTTCGACGCGACCGATGCCGACGACGACGTGCGCTGCGTGATCGTGACCGGCGCGGGGCGCGCCTTCTGCGCCGGCGCGGACCTGTCGGGCGGGGGCAAAACGTTCGACTACGAAAGCCGCGGCGAGGAATCGCCGGTCGGGCCGAACGGCGAGCTGCGCTATTCCAGCGAGAGCGCGCGCGACGGCGGCGGGCGGCTGACGCTGCGCATCTTCGAAAGCGTCAAGCCGGTGATCGCGGCGATCAACGGCCCGGCGGTGGGCGTGGGCAGCACGATGACGCTGCCGATGGACATCCGGCTGGCGAGCGACACCGCGCGGATGGGCTTCGTGTTCGCGCGGCGCGGGATCGTGCCGGAAGCGGCGTCGAGCTATTTCCTGCCGCGGGTCGTCGGGATCAGCCAGGCGCTGGAATGGTGCTATTCCGGCCGGGTGTTCGACGCCGCCGAGGCGCACGCGGGCGGGCTGGTGAAGGAGGTGCTGCCCGCCGACCGGCTGCTGGCGCGCGCCAACGAACTGGCGCGCGAGATCGCCGACAACACCGCCCCGGTATCGGTGGCGCTGACGCGCGCGATGTTGTGGCGCGGGCTTGGCTATTCGCACCCGATGGACGCGCACAAGGTCGACAGCCGCGCGATCCTGTCGCGCGGGCGGTCGGGCGACGCGAAGGAGGGCGTGACCTCGTTCCTGGAGAAGCGCGCGCCGGTGTATCCCGACCGGGTGAGCCGCGACATGCCGGACTTCGTGCCGTGGTGGGAGGAACAGCGTTATTCGTGACGGCCGGGTTGCGGTCTGGAGCCACGCGAAGACGCGAAGGCGCGACGTGGAAGCGGGGTTCGCGCAGCGGCGCGGAGACGCGGAGGGGGTGTGCGGCGGGGCTGATGGCTGCTCCTGTGCCAATGTCCGTCGCCCCTGCGCAGGCGGGGGCCTTTCCGGGGCGGGCGATGCGGCTTGCCGCGGGAGATCCCGGCTTTAGCCGGGATGACATGTGGGGTTCGGGGCGGGATGGCGGCTGGCGCGTTGGGCGGGGCGGAGGTGTGGTGTGCGCGATGACGACAAGCGGCTGGCAGCCGAGGCGGCGGTGGCGGAGGTGCGTGACGGGATGCTCGTCGGGCTGGGCACCGGATCGACCGTGGCGTTCGCGATCGCGGCGCTGATCGCGCGCGGCGCGCGGATCGAGACGGTGGCGACCAGCATCGACAGCGCGGCGAAGGCGCGTGCCGGCGGGCTGGTGGTGCGCGATTTCGCCGATGTGGCGCGCGTCGACCTGACCATCGACGGCGCGGACGAGGTCGATACGCGGCTGCTGGCGATCAAGGGCGCGGGCGGTGCGATGCTGCGCGAGAAGATCGTCGCGGCGGCGTCCGCGCGGATGGTGGTGATCGCCGACGGATCGAAACGGGTCGCTGCGATCGGCGCGGCGAAGCTGCCGGTCGAGGTGCTGCCGTTCGCGCGCGCCTTCGTCGCCGAGCGGCTGGCGGCGCTGGGCGCGGCGGTGACGGTGCGCGACGGCGTCACCGACAACGGCAATATCGTGCTGGACGCGCGTTTCGGCGCGATCGCCGATCCGGCGGGGCTGGCGCGCGCGATCGACGCCGTTCCCGGTGCGCTGGGGCACGGCCTGTTCCTCACCGAGGTCGACGCCGCCTATATCGCCGACGCGGGTGTCGTTACGCGGCTGGAACGCGGCGACGCGAGCCGTTAAGGGGGCCGGGACTCGGCAACCGGCGCCCCGCCGGTGCGTTGGCATGACCATTCCGGATAAGAGGTTTCCATGACCGATACCGCCACCCTGCCTGCGGGCGTTCATGAAGACGGCAGCCCCGAGCGGCTGCAGATCGATACCATCCGCACGCTGTCGATGGACGCGGTGCAGGCGGCCAATTCGGGCCACCCCGGCACGCCGATGGCGCTGGCGCCGGTCGGCTGGACGATCTGGACGCAGTTCCTGCGCTATGACCCCGCGCACGCCGACTGGCCGAACCGCGACCGCTTCGTCCTGTCGGTCGGCCATGCGTCGATGCTGCTCTATTCGCTGCTGTACCTGGCCGGCGTCGAGGAGATCGACGCGGAGGGTAACAAGAGCGGCCAGCCGGCGGTGAGCCTGGACGATATCAAGCAGTTCCGCCAGCTCGGCTCCAAGACGCCGGGCCACCCCGAATATCGCCACACGACGGGGGTGGAGACGACCACCGGCCCGCTGGGCGCGGGCTGCGGCAATTCGGTGGGCATGGCGATCGCGGAACGCTGGCTGGCGGCGCGCTACAACACGCCGGACTTCGCGCTGTTCGACCATGACGTCTACACGCTGTGCGGCGACGGCGACATGATGGAGGGCGTCAGCGCCGAGGCCGCGTCGCTGGCCGGGCACCTGAAGCTGTCGAACCTGTGCTGGATCTATGACAGCAACCACATCTCGATCGAGGGCGGCACCGACCTGGCGTTCGACGAGGATGTCGGCAAGCGCTTCGAGGCCTATGGCTGGAACGTCATCCATGTCGACGACGCCAATGACGTCGGCGCGCTGACCGCCGCGATTCAGGCGTTCCGCGATGAGCAGGACCGCCCGACGATGATCGTCGTCCATTCGGTGATCGGCTGGGGTTCCCCGCGCGCTGGCACGGAAAAGGCGCATGGCGAGCCGCTGGGCGCGGAGAATATCGTCAAGACCAAGGAAGCGTACGGCTGGCCGACCGACAAGGACTTCTACGTCCCCGAGGGCGTCAAGGAAGCGTTCGGCGCAGCGGTGAAGGACCGCGGCGGCGCGGCGCGCGACGCCTGGGTCGCGCTGTTCGACCGCTATCGCGCCGCGCATCCCGACAAGGCCGCCGAGCTGGACGCGATGTGGAAGGACGAGCTGCCCGAGGGCTGGGACAGCGAGATCCCGGTGTTCGAGGCCGACGACAAGGGCGTCGCCAGCCGCGACGCGGGCGGCAAGGTGCTGAACGCGATCGCGAAGAAGGTGCCGTGGCTGCTGGGCGGGTCCGCCGACCTGGCGCCGTCGACCAAGACCGACATCAAGGGCGCGGCGTCGTTCGAGGCGGACAATTACGCCGGCAGCAATTTCCACTTCGGCGTGCGCGAACATGCGATGGGCGCGGTGGTGAACGGCATGTCGCTGTCGCACCTGCGCGGCTATGGCTCCACCTTCCTCGTCTTCCTCGATTACATGCGCGCGCCGGTGCGGCTGGCGGCGTTGATGGAGCTGGGCTCGGTGTTCGTGTTCACGCACGATTCGATCGGCGTGGGCGAGGACGGGCCGACCCACCAGCCGATCGAGCATCTGGCGACGATGCGCGCGATCCCCGGGCTCGACACGATCCGCCCGTGCGACGCCAACGAAGTCGCCGCGGCATGGCGCGCGGTGATGAAGGACGCGGGCACGCCCGCCGCGCTGGTGCTGTCGCGCCAAGCGCTGCCGACGCTGGACCGCAGCAAATATGCCGGTGCCGAGGGGCTGGAGAAGGGCGCCTATGTGCTGGCCGACAGCGATGGTACGCCGGAGGTGATCCTGATCGCGACCGGATCGGAAGTCGCGCTGGCGGTGAAGGCCTATGAGCAGCTGACCGGCGAGGGGGTGAAGGCGCGTGTCGTGTCGATGCCCAGCTGGCACCGCTACGAAGTGCAGGACGCCGCCTATAAGGAAAGCGTGCTGCCCAAGGCGGTGAAGGCGCGCGTCGCGATCGAGATGGCCGGATCGCTCGGCTGGGACCGCTATGTCGGCTACGAAGGGCGGCAGATCACCATGTCGACCTTCGGCGCATCGGCCCCGATCGCCAAGCTGCAGGACAAGTTCGGCTTCACGGTGGCGAATGTCGTGAAGGTGGCGAAGGAAGCGATGGCCGCGAACTGACCCGCCGCCGCTGCGAAGGCGGGCGGGCGACACTATATCGGTTGAGATGGCGAACATCGGCCCCGCCCCCCGCGCGGGGCCGAGGGTAACAGGAGATCGGGATGAGCAAGCTGCAGGATCTGAGCAACGCCGGCACCGCGGTGTGGCTGGACTTCGTGGATCGCAAGTTCCTGAACGCCGGCGGGCTGCAGAAGCTGGTCGACGAGGACGGGCTGAGCGGCGTCACCTCCAACCCGACGATCTTCGAAAAGGCGATGGGTTCGGGCGAGGCCTATGACGAGGGCTTCGCCGCGTTCGACAAGGCCAACCCCGGCGCGACCGCGATGGCGCGGTACGAGGCGCAGGCGGTGAAGGACATCCAGGCGGCGTGCGACACGCTGCGCCCCGTTTATGACCGGCTGGACGCCAAGGACGGCTATGTCAGCCTGGAGGTATCCCCCTATCTGGCGATGAAGGGGCCGGAAACCGCCGAGGAGGCCGAGCGGCTGTGGAAGGCGGTGGACCGCCCCAATCTGATGATCAAGATCCCCGGCACCGACGACGGCGTGCGCGCGATCCGCGACACGATCGCCAAGGGGATCAACGTCAACGTCACGCTGCTGTTCTCGATCGCGGCGTATCAGAAGGTCGCGAACGCCTATGTCGAGGGGCTGGAGGAGCGCGCCGAAAAGGGGCTGCCGATCGACCGCATCGCCAGCGTGGCGAGCTTCTTCGTCAGCCGCATCGACAGCAAGATCGACGACAAGATCGATGCCGGCGTCGGCGGGGACGAGGCCAAGGCGCTGAAGGGCAAGGTGGCGATCGCCAACGCCAAGCTGGCCTATGCCTGGTATCAGGAATTCATCGCGTCGGACCGCTGGCAGAAGCTGGCCGCCAAGGGTGCGCAGCCGCAGCGGCTGCTATGGGCATCGACCGGCACCAAGAACCCCGATTACCCCGACACTTTGTACGTCGACGCGCTGATCGGGCCGGAGACGGTCAATACGATGCCCCCCAAGACGATGGACGCATTCCGCGACCATGGCACCGTCGCGCAGACGCTGACCGACGACGTCGCGGGCGCGAGGCAGGTGATGGCCGATGCCGAGCGGCTGGGGCTGGACCTGGACGGCGTCACCGCGACGCTGGTGGAGGAAGGCGTGGCGAGCTTCGCCACGTCGTTCGACGACCTGCTGAAGGTGATCGGAGAAAAGCAGCCGGCGTGATCGTGTGCCCGCGGGCGGTGGTTCCCGACCGCCGCCGGTGGTGCGGATACTGTGGATGAGCCGCGCGAAGATGAAGGTCATTGCTTCACGCGACGGCGTAGAAGGCGGCGGGTTTGGCGTGAATGCCGTCACTCCCCGCTTTCCGGCCGCAGATCGTCGTCGGAAAGCTCGTAAGCAAGAATCTCTCCCGGCTGGCACTCCAAGTAGCGGCAGATCGCCGCCAAAGTGGAGAAGCGTACGCCCTTCACCTTGCCCGACTTGAACAGCGACAGGTTGGATTCGGTGATACCGATCGCCTCGGCGAGTTCCTTCGAACGAACCTTTCGCTTCGCCAGCATGACGTCGAGGTTGACGATCATCGGCATCAGACGAAGCGATCCAGATCGCGTCGCGCTTCCAGCGCCGCTTCCACCGCCCAGATCGCGGCGTAAGCGGCAAGGGCGAGCAGCAGCCCGCCGGCGATCGGTGCGAGCGTGACCGTCGTCACGACCTGAAAGCCGGATGGCGTGCCCGGCGACAGCCATGTTTCCAGCGCACTTTCGTAGACGGGGCCGGCGAGCGCCCAGACGATCGCTGCCAGCGATGCGTAGCGTAGCCATGGCAATGCCCGTTCCAGCGTGTCGACGCCGGTGCCACCCAGCCGACGCAATGCCACGCCGATGCTGCCAAGCAGCGCCATGAATGGCAGCAGGTCGATCGCCCTGATCGCCGCCAGCCCGGCGCGCACATCGGCCCGCGCGGCGTAGGTTTCCAATCGGGCACGGGCGCGGGGCGATTCCTCGATGCCGGCCCGGGTTTCTTCCGGCAGCAGCGCCGTCGCGCTTGCTTTCCAGACACAGCCATAGCCGCCACCGCAGATCGGTGTCGCGCCCGGCGTCAGTCCGGCGAACGCGATCACGATCGGCATCACCGCCGCCGCCAACAGGAACATCATACCCGCCCAGCGGCACAGGCGTGCCTTTCCCGCAGGTAGAAAATAGCCGTCTGTCATCAATATCTTTCTGTTTGACAGAAATTCGTTGCTATCTTACGCCATTTCCGGCGGGCGGGCGACGCCTGTTTGAAGGGGCAGCTACATGATCGGTGCATGGAAACGCGCGCTTGGCGCGGCGATGGCGTTCGTCTCGACGACAGCGGTGGCGAAGGAGCGCGCCGGCCCGATGGACGATCCGGCGCTTTCGGCGCGGCCGGAAATCGCGGTCGGCGCTTTCGACCATGGTTCCAATTTCCACCCGCTGGGCGACAAGCTGTTTGCGCCCGCGACGCCGGCGGGCGTGCTGTATGAAGGCGAGGAGGAATATGGCACCGCCGACATCCAGCTTTCGTATCGCTCCGCCCCCATACGCTTCGTTCTGAAGCCGCGCGTCACCGCCAAGGTGCAGATCAACACCGCCGGACGCACCCATTTTGCGAGCCTGGGCGCGGAATGGCGCCAGCATGCGCTTGGCGACCGGATCTATGGTCAGATCGGCATCGGCGTGACCGTGCATGACGGCTATCGCTTCACCCCGGATCCGTTCGCGCCGGGCATTTCCGACGCAGAGGCGCGGCGACGCTACGACATCTATCGCAGGCGCACGTCGTGGGGATCGCGTGTGCTGTTCAATCCCAATGCCGCGATCGGCGTGCGGCTGAACCGGCGCTGGGCCGCCGAACTGGCGTGGGAGCATTTCAGCCACCGCCGGATCTTTTCGGACACCAACCCCGGTATCGACACGCTGGGCATCCGGCTGGTGCGCAGGCTGGGCCGGTAACCCCCCCATTACCCCGCCAGGAACGGCGCGGCGATGTCCGGGCGGACGCGGAGCAGGCGGCCGGTGGCGCGGTCGAGGAGTGCCCAGGTGGTGATCGCCTCCACCCGGATGCGACCGTCGGAGCCGGTGAAGCGGACGTGGCGGTCGAAGCGAGCGCCGCGCGGCGGCGCCGGCACCCAGGTTTCGCCGGTCACCGTCTCCCCCTCCGCCACGTTGCCGCGATAGTCGATTTCGTGGCGGGTCACGACCCACACCAGCGCCGCGCGATGTTCGGGCGGGGCGACCGCATCCCAGTGGGCGACCGCCAGTTCCTGGATCCAGCGCACCCAGACGGCATTGTTGACGTGCCCCAGTTCGTCGATGTCGCCCGCGGCGGCGGTGAAGCGTTGCTGGAAGGTCATCGCGCACGGCTCCTTTGCCGGTAGATCAGCGCCGCGGCCAGCCCGGCGGCGACGATGCCGCCGACCAGCCACCACAGCCGCGGCCCTTGCGTCAACCGGCCGACCAGCGCCTCGAACGCATGGCCGAACCAATAGCCGATCGAACAGAAGATGATGCCCCAGCTGATCGCGGACACCGCATTGACCGCCGCGAACAGTCGCGGCGCCACGGCGGTGGTGCCGATCGCGATCGGGCTGATCGTGCGGAAGCCGTAGAGGAAGCGGAAGGCGAAGATGAAGCCGACCGGGTGTCGCTCCAGCATCGCCAGCGCGCGCGCGAACGCCGGCCTGGCACGCGCAGCGGCGACCCAGCGATGGTCGCGCATCCGTTGCCCGGCGAAGAACCACGCCTGATCCGCACAGAACGACCCGGTGGCCGCGGCGATCATCGCGGCCCACAGTGGGAAATATTGCTGGTGCGCCAGCACGCCGCCGGCGACGACCGCGGCCTCCCCCTCCAGCGCGGCACCCGCGAACAGCGCGGCGAGGCCGTATTTCGCGACGATTGCCTCGATCGTCATGCGCGCGGCGCCGGTGCGGACGGGGTCGCAACCGGTGCGAAACGCTCAACACACCCGTCACCCCGGACCGGTTCCGGGGTCCACGGTTCCGCGCCACCGACGGCGTGCGCGTCTGCGGCGCGGTGGATGCCGGAACACGTCCGGCATGAAGAAGTCGGGTATCGCCGCGGTCCGCACCGGTTCCGAAGCCGCCGGCATCGCACGCCCGGCGACGGTGCGGCGCGCCGCACCTCGGCATGACGGCGGGGGGCGTGGATCACCCCTCGATACCCAGCTGCCACAGCACGAAGGCGTGTTCCTCCGCCGCCTCGCGCAGGCTCTCGAAGCGGCCGGACTTGCCGCCGTGGCCGGCGCCCATGTTGGTCTTGAGCAGCAGGACGTTGTCGTCGGTCTTGGTCGCGCGCAGCTTCGCAGCCCATTTGGCCGGTTCCCAATAGGTGACGCGCGGGTCGTTGAGGCCGCCGGAGATGAACAGCGGGGGATAATCCTGCGCCGTCACGTTGTCGTAGGGCGAATAGCTGCGGATCAGCTCGAACGCTTCCCGGTCCTCGATCGGATTGCCCCATTCGGGCCATTCGCCCGGCGTCAGCGGCAGGGTTTCGTCGAGCATCGTGTTGAGGACGTCGACGAACGGCACGTCGGCGATCACCGCGCCCCACAGGTCGGGATCGGAATTGACCACCGCGCCCATCAACTCGCCCCCGGCCGAGCGCCCCGCGATCGCGATTCGCCCCGCGCTGGTCCAGCCGTCCGCGACCAACCCGCGCGCCACATCGACGAAATCGGTGAAGGTGTTGGTGCGCTTTTCCAGCTTGCCGTCGTGATACCATTGCTGGCCCAGATCGTCGCCGCCGCGGATATGCGCGATGGCATAGGCGAAGCCGCGGTCGAGCAGGCTGAGCCGCCCGGTCGAGAAGCCCGGCGGGATCGCATGGCCGTAGGCGCCATAGGCATAGAGGAACAGCGGGCGCGACCCGTCGCGCGGAAAGCCGGCGGGATAGACGATCGACACCGGGATCGCGGTGCCATCACGCGCGGGGATCGTCAGCCGTTCGGTGGCGTAGCGCGCGGCGTCATAGCCGCACGGAATCTCCTGCACCTTCAGCACCGTCAGCGCGCCGGTGGCGGTGTCGTAATCGTAGACGGTGCCGGGGGTGACCATCGATTCATAACCGAGGCGGATCACACTCTGGTCATATTCGGGATTGTCGCCGGTGCCGGCGGTGTAGCTCGCCTCCGGGAAGGGAATGCGGTGCGCGGGGACGGCGGGGTCGTAGGAATGCAGCTCGATCTGGTCCAGCCCGTCCTCGCGCCCCTCCACCACGAAGAAGTCGCGGAAACATTCCACCCCGGTCATGTAGAAACGCTGGCTGGGCGCGATCCGCTCGGTCCATTCGCCGGGCGACGCGATCGGCGCGGTGACCAGCCGCCACATCGGATCGGTATCGTTGGTGTGGATGAACAGCGTGTCGCCGTGGGTATCGACGTCATATTCGCGCCCCGCCAGCCGCGGCGCGACCAGGATCGGTTCGGCGAAGGGATCGGCGGCGGGCAGCAGCCGCACCTCGCTGGTGACGTGATCGCCGGTGCCGATGACGATCCAGCGCCGGTCGCTGGTTTCCCCCACCGCGACGCGATAGCCCTCGTCCGCCTCGTGATAGAGTTCGACGTCCTGCGCCGGATCGGTGCCCAGTCGGTGGAAGCGCGCATTGTCGGTGCGCCATTCCTTGTTGGCGAGGCCATAGAGGAAGCCGCTGTCGTCCGCCGCCCAGACGATGTCGGACAGCATCCCCGGAATGACGTCGGACAGCAGCGCGCCGGTGGTCAGATCCTTCACATGGATGGTGAAGCGTTCCGAACCGTTGTCGTCGATCGCATAGGCGAGCTTCGTCGCGTCGTTCGACACCGCGAACGCGCCGAGGCGGAAATATTCCTTCCCCGCCGCCAGCGCGGGTTCGTCGAGCAGGAGTTCGTCCGCGCCGCCCGCGACGGGGCGCCGCCACCACAGGCGATACTGGCCGCCGGTTTCGAACGCGGTCCAGTAGAGATAGTCGCCATCCTTTTGCGGCACGGAGGATTCGTCCTCCTTGATGCGTGCCTTCATCTCTTCGTACAGGCGATCGACCAAAGGGCGGTGCGGCGCAATCTGCGCCTCGAAATAGGCGTTCTCCGCCTCCAGATAGGCGAGCACGTCCGGGTCGGTGACGTCGGGATAGTTCGGATCCTTCAGCCACGCCCAGGGATCGTCGATGGTGATGCCGTGGGCGGTGAAGGAATGCGGGCGCTGCGGCGCGATCGGGGGGGTAAGCGTCATGCCCCGCGTGATAGCCGCGGACTTGATCGCGGGTCCATGCCCGCGCACATCGCCGGTCATGATCGTCACCCGCTTCGCCCCGTCGCCCACCGGGCGGCTGCACATGGGCCACGCTGTGTCCGCGATCCTGGCGCACGACATGGCGCGGGCGGCGGACGGGCGGTTCCTGCTCAGGATCGAGGATATCGACGGGACGCGCAGCCGCGACGAGCATGTCGCGACGATCCTGGACGACCTGACGTGGCTGGGGCTGGCCTGGGACGGGCCGGTGGTGCGCCAGTCGGCGCGGCTGGATCGGTACGCCGCGGCGCTGGAGCGGCTGCGCGAGATGGGGCTGCTCTACCGCTGCTATTGCACCCGCGCGGAGATCGCCGGGGCGATGAGCGCGCCGCACGGGCCGGTGGCGATCTATCCGGGGACGTGCCGCGGCGCGGGCGAGCGTGACGCGCCGCATTGCTGGCGGATCGACATGGCCGCGGCGGTGGCGCGCGTGGGGGCGCTGGCCTTCACCGACCATGGGCGGACGATCGCGGCCGATCCGCTGGCGCAGGGCGACGTGGTGCTGGCGCGCAAGGATGCACCGGCCAGCTATCACCTGGCGGTGACGGTGGACGACGCCGCGCAGGGGGTGACCGACGTGGTGCGCGGGCGCGACCTGTTCGCGGCGACGCACATCCACCGGTTGCTGCAGGCGCTGCTGGACCTGCCGGTGCCGCGTTACCACCACCACGCGCTGCTGACCGGCGCGGACGGGGAGCGGCTGGCCAAGCGCCACGGCGCGCCGACGCTGGCGGCGATGCGCGCGGCCGGCGAGGACGGGCGCGCGGTGGCGGCGCGGTTGCGGGGGAGGTAGCGGGTCGGCGGGCATGGTTCTGCTTGGCCCTGGGTTGCGGCGTTCGCCGGAACGCAGGTAACGGGTGGCCGATACGGCGCATTGCCCCACCGGCCCGCGCGTCCTACATTCGGCGCATGAACACATTCCTCGTCATCCTGCTGATCGCGGCCATGATCGCCACGGTGGTCGCGCTGGTGCGCGGCATCGTCTCGTTCCTTCAGGAAGCGTCGGCGGAGGCGCGCGGGACCGGGGCCGGGCCGACCGCGGCGCAGCTGAAATCAAACCGCATGATGCAGATGCGCGTCTTCTTCCAGGCGCTGGCGGTGTTGATCGTGGTGGTCATCCTGTTCGCGGCCGGGCGCACCTGACGCGGGGCATGGTCAAGCTGAACCGTATCTACACCCGGACCGGCGATGCCGGGACGACCGGGCTGGTCGACGGCAGCCGCGTGGCCAAGCATGACGCGCGGATGCAGGCGATCGGCGACGTCGACGAGGCGAACAGCGTCATCGGTGTCGCGATCGCATCGCTGCCCGAGGGCGAGGTGACGCGCGAGCTGTCGCGGGTGCAGAACGACCTGTTCGATCTGGGCGCCGACCTGGCCACGCCGGGCGAGGATTTCACGCCGTCCGAGATGGTGTTGCGCGTCGTGCCGGCACAGGTCGCGCGGCTGGAGGCGGCGATCGACGCGCTCAATGCCGAACTGCCGCCGCTGACCAGCTTCATCCTGCCGGGCGGCGCGGCGGCGGCGCTGCATGTCGCGCGCGCGACGGTGCGGCGCGCGGAACGATCGGCCGTGGCGATGGGCGATGCGGCCAATCCGCAGGCGCTGGCGTACCTCAACCGCCTGTCGGACTACCTTTTTGTCGCATGCCGGCACGTGAACAAAAATGCCGGTGGCGACGTTTTGTGGGTAGCAGGGGCCAACCGCTGACGCGCGGCTGATCTTCTGCATGCCGGGATGGCCGGCGCGCGGGAGACGGATCGATGGAAGCGCAGCGACACGCAACGGCAGGGTACGCCGATCAGGATGCCCGTGCCCTTTCCGCACGCTATCGCGATGTCCGTGCGCTGACGCTGGCGCTGGCCGCGCCGCTGTCCGACGCCGATGCGACGGTACAGTCGATGGACGATGCGTCGCCCGCCAAATGGCATCTGGCGCATACGACCTGGTTCTTCGAGACGTTCGTGCTGCGCGATCATGTGCCGGATTACCGGCTGCATGACGAACGCTTCCCGTTCCTGTTCAACAGCTATTACGAGGCGGAGGGGCGCCGGCACGCGCGCGGACGGCGCGGGATGGTGACACGCCCGACGCTGGACGAGGTGCGGGCCTATCGCGCGGCGGTGGACGCGGGCGTGCTCGCGGCAATCGACACGCTGCCGCCGGCGGCGCGCGCGCTGGTGGCGTTGGGGTGCCATCACGAGGAGCAGCACCAGGAACTGCTGGTCACCGACATGCTGCACCTGTTTTCCGAAAACCCGCTGGAGCCGGCGGTCTGGCCGGCCGCGCCCAAGGTGCCGGTGGCGATGCCGGGGCCGATCGGATGGATCGCACGCGACGAGGGCGTGGTGGAGATCGGCCATGCCGGCGACGGCTTCGCGTTCGATTGCGAGGGGCCGCGCCACCGCGCGCTGGTGCCCGCGCATGCGATCGCCGACCGCACCGTGAGCAACGGCGAATGGGCCGCGTTCATCGCCGATGGCGGTTATCGCGATGCGCGCTGGTGGCTGTCGGACGGCTGGGCATGGGTGCAGCGCGAGGGCATCGAGGCGCCGCTGTACTGGGAAAGGCGCGACGGCGTGTGGACGCGCTTCGGGCTGGACGGGCGGCGCGTGGTCGATCCGGCGGCGCCGGTGACGCATGTCAGCTTCTTCGAGGCGGACGCCTATGCCAGCTGGGCGGGCGCGCGATTGCCGACCGAGTTCGAATGGGAAGCCGCCGCCGCCGCACATGACGCCGCGGGGGGCAACCAGCTGGATATGGCCGGCGCGATCGAGCCGCGACCGTCGACGGGCGGGCCGGCGTTGTTCGGCGACGTGTGGGAATGGACCGGATCGGCGTACCGCCCCTATCCCGGCTTTCGTGCCGCCGAGGGCGCGGTCGGCGAATATAACGGCAAGTTCATGAGCGGGCAGTTCGTGCTGCGCGGCGGCAGCTGCGCGACGCCGCGCGGCCATGCGGGGCCCAGCTACCGCAATTTCTTCTACCCCCATCAACGCTGGCAGTTCACCGGCGTGCGCCTGGCAAAGGACCTGTGACGCGATGCTGAAGCCCGAGATCGAGGATGGCCAGACCCGGCTGGCCGACCCGCAATTCCGCGCCGACGTGCTGGCGGGGCTGGCGCGCCGCCCGCGCGCGATCCCGGCGCGCTGGTTCTACGACCACCGCGGGTCGCAATTGTTCGAACGCATCACCGAGCTGCCCGAATATTATCCGACGCGCACCGAAACCGCGCTGCTGCACGCGATGTGCGGCGAACTGCGCGAGATGGTGGGCACCGGGCGCGCGGTGGTGGAATTCGGATCGGGATCGTCGACCAAGACGCCGATCGTGCTCGAATGCCTGGCACCCGGCGCCTATGTGCCGATCGACATTTCGGGCGATTTCCTGCGCGAATCGGTGCGCCCGCTGGCGCAGCGGTTTCCGGAACTGCTGATCCTGCCGTTCGAGGCGGATTTCACCCGCCCGCTGACCTTGCCGCGCACGATCGAGGACATGCCCAAGCTGGGGTTCTTCCCCGGATCGACGATCGGCAACCTGATTCCGCTGGCGGCGATCGACCTGTTGCGGGCGATGCGCGCGTCGCTGAAGGAAGGCGCGATGCTGCTGATTGGGATGGACCGGATCAAGGGGGAGGACGTGCTGGTCCCGGCCTATGACGATGCGGCGGGGGTGACGGCGGCGTTCAACCTGAATCTGCTGGAGCGGATCAACCGCGAACTGGATGGGACGATCCCGGTCGAGGCGTTCCGCCACAAGGCGGTGTGGAACGACGATCGCGCGCGGATCGAGATGCATTTGGAGGCGACCGAGAATGCCGCGTTCGAGGTGGAGGGGCGCGCGTTCGACATCGCCGCGGGCGAGACGATCCACACCGAGAACAGCCACAAATACGGCCCCCGCGACGCGCGCATCCTGCTGCGCGCGGGCGGATGGACGCCGGTGCGCGAATGGACCGATCCCGACGGGCGGTTCGCGGTGATCCTGGCGGAGGCGCAGGCGGAGCGGCCCGCGCCCTGACCGGCGATCAGCCGTTCAGTTGACGGCCACGCGCGCGCGCCATGTCGTGATATAGTCGTAAGCGCCGCGGCATTCGCCCATCTGCGCCTGTTCGACCAGCCGGAAGCGCGCGCCGTCCCAGGCGAACGCCTGTCGCGACCCGCAATCGCCCAGCCCGCGCCCGCGCACGAACGAGGTGAGGCGGCGGGTGCGCGCGTCCCAGTCGCCGTTGACGACCTGATTGACGGGCGAATTGCCGAACGTGGCGGGCGCGTCGAGGATGGCGGGCGCGGGCTTGCCCTTGTCACCGGCGACGAACAGGCTGGTGTAGATATTGTAGGCGCCGTTGCCGCACGGATGCT
The DNA here is from genome assembly GCF_002374835.1 of Sphingomonas ginsenosidimutans. Classification (GTDB taxonomy): domain Bacteria; phylum Pseudomonadota; class Alphaproteobacteria; order Sphingomonadales; family Sphingomonadaceae; genus Sphingomonas; species Sphingomonas ginsenosidimutans. The sequence goes on along the minus strand of NZ_NWVD01000002.1, from coordinate 435,219 downwards.
CGATCGCGATCAGCGAGTGGGTGGCGTCGAGCCGGTACGACTTCGGCTTCACCGGGCCGATCGCATATTGGCACGACGCATTGTCGCGCCCGATCAGTTGCGCGGCCTCTTTGGGCGAAATGGTGCGCGGCGGCGCGACCAGCGCGGGCGCCTGGCGGATCACCGGCAACGGCGGGACCGGCGGCACCGCGGTGGCCGGACGCGCGCCGGGGCGAACCAGCGCGGTGCGGGTGCCGACGCGTTGCTGCGCCTCGTCCACCGCCAGCAGGCTGGCCGACAGCCCCGCCAGCGACGCGCGCGCCAGCGTGCGTCCGCGCGCGTCGCTCAACGTCGCCTGCCGCCCGCCGAGCAAGGCGGCGCGGATCGCGCCCTCGAACGGCAGCGCCAGCCCGGCGCCCTTGCCGGGGGCGACGATCTGCGCCACCGGCGTGCCATCGACCGCGAACGACAGGCGTGCGCCCGCCGCGACCGCATCGGGCACCGGCACCTGCAGCTGCGCGGGCGCCGACGCCGCGCCGTCGCGGCGCAGCACCAGCATCAGATAGCCGTCGCCGTCCGCATCATCGGGCACCAGCGCCACCGCCTGGCACGCGCGCTGGTTGTCGCAGCCCATGATCCAGTCGGTGAAGGTGCGCAGGTCGCCGGGCGCGTGCGCGGCGGCGGGGGCGAACAGCAGCAGCGCGAGCGGCGCGATCATCGCCGCACCACGCGCGCGCGCCACAGCGACAGGAATTCCGGATTGCCGCGACATTCGCGCATCTCGTTCTGGTCGGTCAGTCGTAGCATGGCCCCATCCCATACGAACGCCTGCGACAGGCCGCAGTCGCCCAGTCCCCGGCCCTTCGCATAGCTGCTCAGGACGCCGCCGTCGAATGCCGCGTTGACGAGGCTGGGCACCGGCGTTTCCGGGTCCGCGCCGGTAGCGGCGAAGCCCGCGGGCGCATCGACCCGCGCGGGCGCGGCCTTGCCGTCGCGCACGACGAACAATGCCTGCACCTCGTTATAGGCGCCCATCGAACAGGGCAGCAGCACCAGCGTCGCGCCGCCGCCCAGCGCGTGCGCCTCGGCGGTCCAGGGTTCGCCATCGGGGCGCTTCGTCTCACATCGGCCGGTCGCCTGCATCGCGGCGAGCAGCGAAGGCGTGATCGTCGCGGCGCGCCCGCCCGGCGCGACGGCGACCACCACCGGCAGCGCGGGGGCGGCGGGGACGCGCGCGGGCGGCGCGGCACCCCTGGCCACTGCGGCGGTGACGGTGCCGACGCGCCCCTGGCGGTCGTCGATATAGCGCAGCGCCGCCGACGCGCCCGCCAGCGACACGTCGCCCAGCGCCGCCCCGCCGCCGCCGCGCACCTGCATCGCGCGGCCGTTCGCCATCGCCGCGACGACCGCGGCGGCGCGCGCGCCGGTCAGCCCGTCACCGGCGAGCGCGAAGCGGCGCCCGTCGACGACGATCGCGGCGGGCGCGGGCTTGTCTTCGATCGCCGACAGCGACAGCGCGAAGCCGCCCGCCGGCCCGGCATCGCGCGTGACCGACAGCGTAAAGGCGGGGAAGTCGCCGGCGTCGCCGGGGGCGAGCGAGGCCATGGTGCAGCGCGCGCCATTGTCGCACGCCACCGCCCAGTCGCGGAAGGTGCGCGGCTCGGCCGGGGCGGGGCGGGCGTGGGTGTCGGCGGCAACGGTCGGTGCCGGTGTGGGTGCGGGGGCGGCCGTGGCCGTCGTCCGGTTCGCCGACGCCGCATCGGGCGCGGGGGAGGAACAGGCCGCGAGCCAGCCGCTCGCCGCCGCCAGATATGCCGTCCACCGCATCGCCATCTCCGTGCTGGTCTGTTCGCCGTGCGGGTGTCTAAAGGGAAAACGCCATGAACGGGAGATGATGATGCAGGCTGTCGGAGTGATCGGTGCGGGCCAGATGGGCGCGGGGATCGCGCAGGTTTCCGCCGCCGCGGGCTATCGCGTGCTGTTGAGCGATGTCGACCAGGCGCGCGCCGAGGCGGGCAAGGCGGGAATCGCCAAACGGCTGGCGCGCGACGTGGAAAAGGGCAAGATCGACGCCGATGCGCGCGACCGCGTGCTGGAGCGGATCGAGCCGGTCGGCGACGTCGCGGGCATGGCGTCGTGCGGGCTGGTGATCGAGGCGGCGACCGAGCGCGAGGAGATCAAGCGCGCGATCTTCGCCACGGTCGGCGCGGTGCTGGGGCATCAGGCGGTGCTGGCGTCGAACACCTCGTCGATCCCGATCACGCGGCTGGCGCAGGCCAGCCCCGATTCGGCGCGCTTCATCGGGGTGCATTTCTTCAACCCGGTGCCGGTGATGGGGCTGATCGAGGTGATCCGCGGGCTGGCGACGTCGGACGCGACGGTGAAGACGGTCGAGACCTATGCCGCGGCGCTGGGCAAGCGCGTGGTGAATGCCAACGATGCGCCGGGCTTCATCGTCAACCGCGTGCTGATGCCGATGCTGAACGAGGCGTGCTTCGCGCTGGGCGAGGGCGTGGCATCGATCCGCGACATCGACGCGGCGGTGCAGCTGGGGCTGAACCACCCGATGGGGCCGCTGACGCTGGCCGATTTCATCGGGCTGGACACCTGCCTGGAGATCACGCGCGTGCTGTTCGAGGGCACCGGCGACCCGAAGTTCCGGCCCGCGCCGTTGCTGGTCAAATATGTCGAGGCGGGCTGGTACGGGCGCAAGACCGGGCGCGGCTTCTACGATTATTCGGGCGCGGAGCCGGTGCCGACGCGGTGAGGTGATCCGCGGCGGGACGGCGCCCCGGCCCTTGCCGGGGCGCGGCGCGCGCGTCAGGTGGCGAAGGGGGTGAGGCGGGTGCGGATGCGGTCGAGGACCGTGGCGCCCGACAGGTCGGGGACGAACGGCTGGCCGGTAATCGTCTCATAGGCCTCGACATAGACCGCGCTGGTCGCGGCGATCAGCGCGTCGGGGATCGCGGGGAGATCGGCGGCATAGGGATCGGCGCGTTCGGCGACCCAGGCGCGCACGACGTCCTTGTCGAAACTGTCGGGGCGTTCCCCCGCCGCGACGCGCGCGTCATAGGTGGCGGCCTTCCAGAAGCGGCTGCTGTCGGGGGTGTGGACCTCGTCCGCCAGCAGGATGCGGCCGTCCGCATCGACGCCGAATTCGTATTTGGTATCGGCCAGGATCAGCCCGCGCTCGGCGGCCATCGCCTGTCCGCGCGCGAACAGCGCGAGCGCGGTGGCGCTGACCTCGTCCCATTGCGCCGCCGTCAGCAGGCCGGCGTCGAGGATTTCCGCCGGAGCCAGCGGGCGATCGTGCCCGCCGTCGAATTCCTTGCTGGTCGGCGTGATGATCGGTTCGGGCAGCGGCTGGTTGGCGATCAGGCCGTCGGGCAGAAGGGTGCCGTACATCGCGCGCTGACCCGTCTTGTACAGCGTCAGGATCGAGGTGCTGGTGGTCCCCGCCAGATAGCCGCGCACGACGATCTCCACCGGCAGGATCGTCAGCCGCCGGCACAGCAGCACGTTGGGATCTGGATAGTCGATAACGTGGTTGGCGCAGATGTCCGCCGTCGCCTCGAACCAGAAGCGCGCGACCTCAGTCAGCACCTGCCCCTTGAACGGCACCGCGCACAGGATGCGGTCGAACGCGCTCAGCCGGTCGCTGGCGACGATCAGCCGGCGTCCGTCGGGCAGATCGTAATTGTCGCGCACCTTCCCCCGGTAATGGTTCGGGAGGAACGGCAGGTCGACGCGGTCGAGGACGCGCGGCGCGGTGGGGGCGGTCATGCCGGGATCTGCTGGCTGATGCAGTGGAAGCTGCCGCCGCCGGTCAGGATCGCATCGGCGCGCAGGCCGACGACGTCGCGGGTCGGGAACAGCGCGCGGATCGCCTCCACCGCCTCGTCGTCCTGCGGCATGCCGTAGAGCGGGACGACCACCGCGGCATTGCCGATGTAGAAGTTCATGTAGCTGGCGGGCACGATCTCCTCATCGCGCATCACGCGGCCGGGGGAGGGGACCAGCACCACCTCCACCCCCGCGGCGCGCGCCCGCGCGGCGGCATCCTGGTAAATGCGCCAGTTGGGATCGTTGTCCGCCGCCTGCGGGATGGCGAGGCGATTTTCGCCGACGAAGCGCGCCAGATTGTCGACATGCCCGTCGGTGTGATCGTTGATGAGGCCGTCTCCCAGCCACAATACGCGCGTCAGCCCCAGATCCTCGTTCAGCCGCCGCTCGATCGCCTCGCGCGTCAGGTCGGGGTTGCGATTGGGGTTGAGCAGGCATTGTTCGGTGGTGACGACCAGCCCGGTGCCGTCGCCGTCGATCGCGCCGCCTTCCAGCACCCAGTCGCACGGCAGGATCGACAGTCCGCGCCGCCGCGCCAGCCGCGCGCCGATATCCTCGTCACCCGGCAGGTCGTATTTCCCGCCCCAGCCGTTGAAGCCGAAATCGCGCGCGCGCGCGTCGCCGCCGATGATCGGCGCGGTATCGCGCAGCCAGATGTCGCCGAACGGTTCGACAACCAGTTCGGCGAACGGCGCCATCGCGCGCGCGGCGGCCGCCGCCTCGTCATCGGCGGCGACCAGCAGCACCTGTTCGCCGCGCCCGCCGGCGTGGACCGCGCGGGCGAAGGCGACCACCTCCGCCCGCGCTTCCTCCAGATCGTCGCCCCACAATTCGGGGTGGCTGGGAAAACCGATCCATACCGCCTTGTGCGGCGCCCATTCGGCGGGCGGGGTCAGCATCGAGGTCATCGCGGCAGCGTTCCTTACTTCGCAGACGGGGCGGCAGGGGTGGAGGGGGCGCGGCTCTTGTCGCGGATCGCGCGGAATTCGTCGCCGGCGACCCAATTGGGCCAGGCGTCGCTGTCCGCCAGCGAACGACCGAGCGTGTAGTAGAGCTGGACGTCGCGCACCACACCCGTCCAGTCCCACGCCGGATCATATTCGTCCTTCGGCCCGTGATAGCGGTGCGCCTCGTAATCCTCGGCCGCGGCCTTGCCCGCGGCGCGACCGCCGTTCACCAGATCATCGCCGCCCTCGAAATAGACCATCGGCACGCCGCGCTTGGCGAAGCTGAAATGGTCGGAGCGATAGTAGAAGCCCTTTTCCGGGGTCGGCTCCACGCTGGCGACGCGACCCTGCGTGGCCAGCGCGCGGTCGAGCCAGCCGTCGAGATCGGACTTGCCCTTGCCGATCACCACGACGTTCTTCGCCGGGCCGGCCATCGACAGCGCGTCCATATTGACCCCCGCGACCGTCTTCGCGAGCGGATAGAGCGGGTTGGCGGCATAATATTCGGAGCCGAGCAGCCCCGATTCCTCGCCCGTCACCGCCAGGAAGATCTGGCTGCGCGCGGGCGCGCCGGCCTTCGCATTCGCTTCCGCCAGCGCGACCAGCGCGGCGGTGCCGGTGGCATTGTCGATCGCGCCGTTGCAGATGTCGTCGCCGTCGGGCGCCGCCTCGCAATGGCCCAGATGGTCCCAGTGCGCGGAATAGAGGATGTATTCGTCGGGCCGCGTCTTCCCCGGCAGCACGCCGACGACGTTGCGCGACATGTGCTTGCGGATCGCATTGTCGAACGACACCGATGCGGTGACCCCCTTGAGCGCGACGGCGCGGAAGCCCTTCCGCTTCGCCGCGGCGGCGAGCGTGTCGAACGACTGGTCGGCCTGCGCGAACAGGCGCTGCGCGGCGTCGTGCTGGATCCAGCCGATCGCCGCGCTTTCCCCGGCGCCGCCGTCCTTCGAATCGGCCAGCTGCTGCGCCCCGGTCCAGCTCGACTGGACGACGTTCCAGCCATAGGCGGCCGGTTCGGTCTGATGCACGATGATCGCGGCGGCGGCACCGTGGCGGGCCGCTTCCTCATATTTGTAGGTCCAGCGGCCGTAATAGGTCATCGCGCGGCCGTTGAAGAGGCCGCCGACGTCCGGCTGCTGCCAGTCGGGATCGTTGACCAGGATCAGCACCGTCTTGCCGCGCACGTCGACGCCGGCATAATCGTCCCAGCCCTTTTCGGGGGCGGTGATGCCATAGCCGACGAAGACGACCGGGCTGTCCTTCACCGCGATATGCGGCTGGATGCGGTGGGTACCGATCACCATCTGCGGCCCGTAGGCGAGCGCGATCGGCGCGCCCGCGCCGCTGAAGGTCAGCGGCGAGACGTTCTGCGCGGTGATCTCCACCAGCGGCACGTCCTGATACCAGCTGCCCCTGTTGCCGGGCGTGAGGCCCGCCGCGGCGAACCGCTTCGCCAGATAGGCGACGGTCTTCTCCTCCCCCGCCGTACCGGGGGCGCGGCCCTCATAGGCATCGGACGACAGCTCCTTCGTCACGTCCTTCAGCGTCGCTTCCGATATGGGCGGTGCGGTCTGCGCGGCGGCGGGCACGGCGGCGAGCGCGAGGAACGGGAGGGCGAGGGTACGCAGGCGCATGAAACGAGGCTCCGACCGGGAGAAGGCGTTGGGGCCTTCTGCCAATCGCCGCGGCGGCTGTCCACGCGGGCGTTGGCAAAGCGGCTTGTGACACGGCGATCCGCGCCATAGCATGGCGGCGGGGACATGATCGGGGGGAAGGTGATGATCGGTCGGCGATCGGCGGCGGTGTTGTGCGTGCTGCTGGCGGGGGCGGCGATGCCGGGCGCGGCGATGTCGGCTGCGGGGGCGCAGGCACCGGCGGCGAAGGACGCGCCCGCGAAGCCCCAGACGCTGGCCGAGCGGTTCGGCGCGCGCGAGAACGTGCGCCAGATCAGCATGTCGCCCGACGGGCGGCGGGTGGCGATCCTGACGTCGATGGGCACACGCGGCGATGCCGCCGTGATCGTCGATGCCGACACCGGCGCGACGACGCCGATCGGTCTGAGCGACGGCAACGGATTGCAGCCGGTGCGTTGCGGCTGGTCGTCGCCGACGCGGATCGTGTGCAAGCTGTACGGGATCAGCGACGCGTTGGAGCGGCGGGTGTCCTATACCCGGCTGGTCGGGTTCGATGCCGACGGCACGCACCTCCTGCCGCTGGGGCGCAAGCTGCGTGGGCTGGCATCGCGCCCCAACCAGTTCGACGGTAATGTCATCGACTGGCGATCGGGCGACGGCTGGGTGCTGATGTCGCGCGACTTCGTCCCCGAAGCGGACGCCACCGGGTCGAACATCCGCGGGACCGGGTCGCGCGACGGGCTGGGCGTCGAGCTGGTCGATACGGTCACCGGCAAGGCGCAACTGGTCGAGCGGCCCGACAGCGAGGCGACCGATTACCTCGCCGACGGCCAGGGCAACATCCGCATCAAGGAGGTGATGCCGCGCGACGGCACCGGCCTGCTGACCGGGGAGACCATCTATCGCTACCACCCGACGGGCGGCGGTGGCGGCGGCTGGCAGCCGTTCAGCCGCGCGCGGGCGAACAGCCACGACGCGCTGGAGCCGCTGGCGGTCGACGGGACGCGCGACGTGGCATTTGCCACGCGCGGGCTGAACGGGCGGCTGGCGCTGTACAGCGTCAAGCTGGACGGTTCGATGGCGACCGAGCTGGTCGCCAGCAACCCCGAGGTCGACGTGACATCGGTGGTGACGATCGGGCGGCGCGGGCGCGTGATCGGCGCCACCTATGTCACCGACCGGCGGCAGACCGACTATTTCGACCCGGATTATCGCAAGCTGGCCGCGGCGCTGGCGCGGGCGCTGCCCAGGACGCCGCTGATCCGCTTCGTGGGCGCGAACGCCGACGAAAGCCAGCTGCTGGTGTTCGCGGGCAGCGACGTCGATCCGGGCACCTATTACCGTTTCACCAAGGCGACGCGCCGGCTGGACGCGCTGGTCGGCGCGCGCCCGGCGTTGGACGGCGTGGCGATGGGCGAGATGAAGGCGGTGCGCTTCCCCGCCGCCGACGGGACGATGGTGCCCGCCTATCTGACGCTGCCGCCGGGCGGCGCGGCCAGGGGGCTGCCCGCGATCGTGATGCCGCACGGCGGGCCGTCGTACCGCGACGAATGGGGATTCGACTGGCTGGTGCAGTTCTTCGCCGCGTCCGGCTACGCCGTGATCCAGCCGCAATATCGCGGATCGTCGGGCTATGGCGACGGCTGGTTCGCCAACAACGCCTTCCGCTCGTGGGAGCAGGCGATCAGCGACGTCGCCGATGCCGGCCGCTGGCTGGTGAAGGAGGGGATCGCCGATCCGAAGAAGCTGGGGATCGTCGGCTGGTCCTATGGCGGCTATGCCGCATTGCAGGCCAATGTCATCGACCCCGACCTGTTCCGCGCGGTGGTGGCGATCGCGCCGGTGACCGATCTGGCGGCGACCAAGCGCGAGGCGGTCGGCTTCACCAACCGCGTGCTGGTGGCCGAGCAGATCGGATCGGGCGAGGCGGTGGCCAAGGGCTCGCCCGCGCGCCACGCCGACCGGTTCAAGGCGCCGGTGCTGATGTTCCACGGCGACACCGACCTGAACGTCGGCGTCGCGCAGTCGAAGCTGATGGACAAAAGGCTGCGCGATGCGGGCAAGCAGTCGACGCTGGTGGTGTTCCCCGGGCTGGACCACCAGATCGACGATGCCGCGGCACGCACCGAGATGCTGGCGAAGAGCGATGCGTTCCTGAAGGCGGCGTTCGCGCAATAGCGGGCGGGGGGCGTTACCGCGGCGCAGGCGGGGAACCCGGCCAGCCCGTATCGACCTTCGCCTCCGTTTGCCCTTAGGAGCCGTTTCGACGGTGCTCAGCCTCTCCTCAGCACGAACGGGTCGTATGCCTGAGTGTCGATCCGGCCTGGGCGCGTGACCGGTGTGGCAGTTCGCGACCCAGGGCTTCGGCCTTCGCCGGAGCACGGTGGCGTGCGACGCACACAAGCAGAAAGGGCGGCCCGTTGCGGGGCCGCCCTTTGCTGTCTCGATCCGGGTAGCGACGCGGCGGAGCCGCGTCGTCGGTCCTCGCCGTGGCGAGGCCGGCCGGTCGTCGAATTCCATTCTGCGCGTTAGCGCGAATAGAATTCCACGACCAGGTTCGGTTCCATCTTCACCGGATAGGGGACCTCGTCCAGCGTCGGCACGCGCACGAAGGTGATCTTCGCATTGCCGTCGGGCGCGACGTAATCGGGCACTTCGCGCTCGGCCAGCTGCTGCGCTTCCATGACCAGCGCCATTTCCTGCGCCTTGTTGCCCAGCGAGATTTCGTCGCCGACGTTGACGCGGCGCGAGGCGACGTTGCACTTCACGCCGTTGACGCGGATGTGGCCATGGCTGACCAGCTGGCGCGCGGCGAAGATCGTCGGCGCGAACTTGGCGCGATAGACGAGCATGTCGAGACGACGCTCGAGCAGGCCGATCAGGTTCTGCGAGGTATCGCCCTTCATGCGCGACGCTTCGTCATAAGCGTGGCGGAACTGCTTTTCCGTCACGTCGCCGTAATAGCCCTTCAGCTTCTGCTTGGCGCGCAGCTGGATGCCGAAGTCCGACATCTTGCCCTTGCGGCGCTGGCCGTGCTGGCCGGGGCCGTATTCGCGCTTGTTTACCGGGGACTTGGGACGACCCCAGATGTTCTCGCCCATGCGGCGATCGAGCTTGTACTTGGCGCTGTGGCGCTTCGACATGTGGTATCCTTGCAATATGCGAACGACGTTGGTCCCGGTCTTCGCGCTGCATCGTCTTGTGGGGGAGACAAGCAGGCCCGCCGCTTCACCGGGGTGCGGGGGCGATTGCGAAGCGGCGCGCCTAGCCGGGAGGGGGCGGCGAGTCAAGCTGGACGCCGCCGCGCGGGGCGTATAGCAGCCGGGCATGAACCCGATCCTGCCCGGTGACCCGATCCTCAAAGGTGCCGACTGCACCACCATGGCCGAGGTGCGCGCCGGCGTCGACGCGCTGGACCGCGAGCTGGTGGCGCTGCTGCGCCGCCGCTTCGACTATATGGACGCGGCCGCGCGCATCAAGCCGGCACGCGGCGCGGTGCGCGACGAAGCGCGCAAGGCGCAGGTGATCGCGCAGGCGCGCGCCGCCGCCGAGGCCGCCGGGCTGCCCGGCGAGGCGATCGCGGCGCTGTGGGACCAGCTGGTCGAGGCGTCGATCGCCTACGAACTGGCGGCGTTCGACCGGCGGGCGGGATAGCGCATCACACCTTGGCGGCGTAGATCATCCGGCCCGGCCCGAGGCGTTCGAACACCTCCGCCAGATCCTTTTCCCCGACCGCGAAACAACCCTGGCTGCGGCCCAGCATCCCGCGGCGCGAGATCATGTCGGGATTAGCATACCAGGCGGCATGGACGACGATCGCGCGGTCCAGCGCATTGTCGTTGGTGCGATCCAGCCCGATCAGCCGCTGCGACCGGCCGTGCTTGCCGATATAATAGTCGTCGGTCAGGAACGCGCCCTCGCACGAGGCATTGGAGCCGTTGGCGTTCGAGAAGCGCTGGACATAGCCGGTGTGCGCCGGGTCCGATCCGCTGCCGTGCGCGACGAGTTTCGACGTGACGCGCCCGCTTTCCAGGTTGATGAGGTGGAAGCGCGGGCGGCTGGACCCGGCGGAAAAGTCCGCCACCGCCATCCGGTCATGCCGCGCGATGCGGCTGCCGTGGCGATCCAGCGCGGCCATCGCACGTTGCATCAGCTGGCGATTGACCCCCGGCGCGACGATCGTGTCGCGTACCGCCGGCTGCGCCGCGACCGCCGCGCGGGCGGGGTGCGCGCCCGGATAAACGTCCGGCGGCAGCAGCGATTCGGGCATGCTGCGCTGGCGCATTCCGGCGGAAACAGCACCGGGGATCATCAGCGCCCCGGCAAGCACACCACCGGTCTTCAACAAGTGGCGGCGCGACGGCGCCGCATCCTGCGACCATTTCATAGGTTCAACAATTCCCCGCTCCATTGGCGATGCTGATAGCATGAAAGGCGTGAACAATCCGCAACCTGGCACGGTGCTTGCGGGCCTGTTCCGGACATTGGCCGCGGAATCCCAACGTTTCGTCGCCGGGCACCAAAAATCGGGTAATGCGTTTTCCTGTCAGACGCCCGCCGCGGCGATGCGGCGGGTGATGGACATGAAAGGATCGATGATGCGGCGATTCGCCCGTTACCTGATCGTGCCGGTCCTTGCCGGCCTTGCTCTTCCCGCCGCCCCCGCCGGTGCGGAAGCGATGGACAGTCTGGCGATCACCGAGGCCGCCGCCGCGCTCGCGCCCAACCGCTATCTGTGGACCGACCGGCAGGCCGAGGGGGCGGTGAGCGTGCTGATCTCCATCCCCGACCAGCGCGCCTATGTGTTCCGCGGACAGACGCTGGTGGCGGCATCGGCGGTGTCGACCGGCACCGACGAGAAGCCGACCCCGACCGGACGCTTCACGATCCTGCAGAAAAAGGCGTTCCACCGATCGAACCTGTATGACGACGCCGCCATGCCGTACATGCAGCGGCTGACGTGGGACGGCGTGGCGCTGCACGCCGGGCGCAACCCCGGCTTCCCCGCGTCGCACGGCTGCATCCGCCTGCCGACCGCGTTCGCCAAGAAGCTGTTCGACATCACGCAACTGGGCGCGACGGTGGAGGTGACCGACATGGCCTATGTATCGGGCACGGACGCGCCGGTCAGCGACGCGGGCGAGGTGGCGCGTGCGAATGCGGCGGCGGGAGATATGCTGGCGAGCCGGTGAGGGTTGTCGGGTTCACTCGAAGGCGCGGAGGCGCGGAGAAGAAGCTGGTTCTCGCAGAGACGCAGAGACGCGAAGGTGTTTCGTTTGACGCGAAGCGTCTCTCGTCATTCGCTCGCGGGGGAAGAGCTGCCGCTCGCACGGGGCACCATCATCTCTGCGCCTCCGCGCCTCTGCGTGAACCAACCTTCTTTCTTGTCTTCGCGTGAACCTCCCCCTCTCGCGCGTTCCGCGTTGGGAATGTCCGCCCACACCGCATAGAATGCGCCGATGATCGGTATCCGCAACATCGTCGTCCTGACCGGCGCGGGGGTGTCCGCTGAGAGTGGCATCGCCACGTTCCGCGGGCCGGGCGGATTGTGGGAGGGGCATCGCGTCGAGGATGTGTGCACGCCCGAGGCGCTGGCCGACGATCCCGCGCTGGTGCACCGCTTCTACGACCTGCGGCGCGCGGCGCTGGCGGGGGTGGTGCCCAATGCTGCGCATGACGCGCTGGCGCGGCTGGACCGGGGGTGGCGCGGCGAGTTGCTGATCGTCACGCAGAATGTCGACGATTTGCACGAACGCGCCGGTGCGGTGCGGATGCTGCACATGCATGGCGAGTTGAACAGCGCGCTGTGCGCGGCGTGCGGGGCGCGGGCGGCGTGGCGCGAGGCGTTGCCGCCGGGGACGCGCTGCGCGGCGTGTGGGTCGGGAGCGCTGCGGCCCGACATCGTGTTCTTCGGCGAGATGCCGTACCATATGACGCGGATCGACGCGGCGCTGGCGGCGGCGGACCTGTTCGTGTCGATCGGCACGTCGGGCGCGGTCTATCCCGCCGCGGGCTTTGTCCAGACCGCGCGCGCCTATGGCGCGGCGACGCTGGAGCTGAACCTGGAGCCGTCGGCGGGCAGCGCATGGTTCGACGAGACGCGGCTTGGTGCGGCGGGGGCGCTGGTGCCGGCGTGGGTGGACGAGGTGCTGGGCGCGGGGTGAGGCGCGGTGCGGCCACGGGGAGGCCCCTGCCTGCGCAGGGGCGATGGCCCTGCGGACGGTCGCGCGCTTACACGTCCAGGTTGGCGACGCTGAGCGCGTTCTCCTGGATGAACTCGCGGCGTGGCTCGACGACGTCGCCCATCAGGCGGGCGAAGATTTCGTCGGCGACGTCGGCCTGGTCGACCTCCACCTTGAGCATCGAGCGGTTGGAGGGATCGAGCGTGGTTTCCCACAATTGTTCGGCGTTCATCTCGCCCAGCCCCTTGTAGCGCTGGATCGACAGGCCCTTGCGGCCGGCGGCGAGGATCGCGTCCAGCAGCTGTGATGGGCGCGCGACGAGCGCCTCGCCCTTGGCGACCGCCAGACGCTGGCCGGGGACGCCCTCGCCCTCGCTCTCGCCCTCTTCGTCGGCGGGGGTGTCGGCGGCGGCCTCGACCGCGGCGCCCTTGACCGGCATCAGCCGCGCGGCGTGGACGAAGCTTTCGGCCTGTTCGGCGGCGAGCGTGTGGAGCTTGCGCGCCTCCGCCGAGGACAGGAATGCGGCCTCGACGATATGATGGTCGGTCACGCCGCGCCACAGCCGTTCGAAATGGATGCCGCCTTCCTCGGTCATCCGCGCGGTCCAGTTCGCTTCGCTGTCACCCTGGTCGAGGCGGCGGGTCACCTCCGCCACCGCGGCCGCGCGCGCCTCGCGCGGCATGTCGGGGGTCAGCGCGCCGCCCAGCGCGAGCGTTTCGATGATGACCGGATCGTAGCGGCGCGGCACGTAGCGCATCAGCGTGCGCATCCGCCGGGCATGTTCGACCAGCGGGCGCAGGTGCGCGCCGGTCAGCCCCTCGCCGCCGCGTTCCAGCATCATCGTCGAAAGGCCGGCGTCGACCAGATAGTCGTCGAGCGCGGCATCGTCCTTCAGATAGACCTCCGACCGGCCCTTGGTCGCCTTATACAGCGGAGGCTGCGCGATATAGAGGTGCCCGGCCTCGATGATCTCGCGCATCTGGCGGTAGAAGAACGTCAGCAGGAGCGTGCGGATATGCGCGCCGTCGACGTCGGCGTCGGTCATGATGACGATCTTGTGGTAGCGCAGCTTTTCCAGCTTGAAGTCGTCGCGGCCGATCCCGGTGCCCATCGCCTGGATCAGCGAGATGATCTCCTTCGATCCCAGCATCCGGTCGGTGCGCGCGCGCTCGACGTTCAGGATCTTGCCGCGGATCGGCAGGATCGCCTGATAGTCGCTGTCGCGGCCCGATTTGGCCGAGCCGCCGGCGGAATCGCCCTCCACGATGAACAGTTCGGCCTTGGTCGCGTCGCGTTCGCGGCAGTCGTGCAGCTTTCCGGGCAGGCCACTGACCTCCATCACGCCCTTGCGCCGGGTCAGTTCGCGCGCGCGCTTCGCCGCCTCGCGCGCGGCGGCGGCGTCGATGATCTTGCCGACGATCGACCGGGCGTGCTGCGGGTTCTCCTCCAGCCATTCGGCCATCTTGTCGGCCATCAGGCTTTCGAGCGGCTGGCGCACCTCGGACGAGACGAGCTTGTCCTTGGTCTGCGAGCTGAACTTCGGATCGGGCAGCTTGACCGAGACGATCGCGGTCAGCCCCTCACGCATGTCGTCGCCGGTCAGCGACACCTTCTCCTTCTTCAGCAGCCCGGACTTTTCCGCATAATTGTTGAGCGTGCGGGTCAGCGCGGCGCGGAAGGCGGCGATGTGCGTGCCGCCGTCGCGCTGGGGGATGTTGTTGGTGAAGGCCAGCACGTTCTCGTAATAGGAATCGTTCCATTCCAGCGCGACGTCGATGCCGATCTGGTCGCGCATCCCCGACACCGAGATGGGATCGGGGAACAGCGGCTGCTTGTTGCGGTCCAGCCACTTCACGAACGCGGCGATGCCGCCTTCGTAGAACAGCTCGATCGTCTTCGGCTCCTCATGCCGGGCGTCGCTGAGGAACAGGCGCACGCCCGAATTGAGGAACGCCAGCTCGCGATAGCGATGTTCCAGCTTGTCGAAATCGAATTCGGTGATCTTGAACGTGGCGGGGGAGGGGAAGAAGGTGACGCGCGTGCCCTTCTTGCCCTCGGCCGGGCCGACCACCTTGAGCGGGGCGACCGCATCGCCGTGGGCGAAGCGCATGTAATGCTCCTCCCCGTCGCGCCAGATCGTGAGGTCGAGCCATTCGCTGAGCGCGTTGACCACCGACACGCCGACGCCGTGGAGGCCGCCGGACACCTTGTAGGCATTGTCGTCGCTGGTATTCTCGAACTTACCGCCGGCGTGCAGCTGGGTCATGATGACCTCGGCCGCAGAGACGCCCTCTTCCGGGTGGATGCCGGTGGGGATGCCGCGACCGTTGTCGGTCACCGAGACCGATCCGTCGGCGTTGAGCGTGATGTCGATCCGGTCGCAATGCCCGGCCAGCGCCTCGTCGATGGCATTGTCGCTCACCTCGAACACCATGTGGTGGAGGCCCGAGCCGTCGTCGGTATCGCCGATATACATGCCCGGACGCTTGCGCACCGCGTCCAGACCCTTCAGCACCTTGATCGAGGAGGCGCCGTACTCGCTGGAATTCTGCTGTTCTGCCATGCGGAGCATATAGGCATGACAGGCGTGCAACGAAAGCGAAATGGACGTGTGCGTCAGCGTCCCCAATGCGCGTCGATGCGGGCGAGGACCTCGCGGCGGATCGCGTCGCCCTCGCGCAGCAACTCATGCCCCTGGCCGGGCAGCAGGTGGAGCGCGGCGGCGGGCAGGCGGCGGGCGATGCGCGCGATCGCGGCGGGCGACACCACCGGATCGCGGCGCGATACCAGCATCAGGAGCGGGGTGGCGACGCGGCCCAGCGGCGCACGGTCGAGCGCGGCGATCGAGGCGCAGGCGGCGCGCATCCACCCCCAGCTGGGCGCGCCCGACGCGATCGCGGGCACGTTCGCCTTCCACCAGAGCTTGTCCGCCTGGCGATCGGGGCAGGAGGTCATGCGCCCGCCGACATTGCCGGCGTCGCCCTCCCAGATGCGGCGCTCGCCGCGGCCCAGCGCGCAGGCGGCGCGCGCGGTGAGCGCCAGCGGGGCGGTGCCGAGCGGGCCGGCGCGCAACCCCAGCATCGGGGAGGACAGCACCGCGGCGTCGAGCGTCCCGTCGCGCTCCGCCAGCCAGCGCAGCAGCAGGTGCGCGCCCATCGAATGCGCCACCGCGACGCGCGGGGCGACCGCGGCGGCGAAGGCGGCGAGGTCGTCCAGCAGCGAGTCGAGGGTGGTCAGGTGATTGACCAGCGGATCGGCGAGCAGCCGGCCCGACCCACCCTGTCCGCGCCAGTCGATGCCGGTGACGTGCCAGCCGCGTGCGCGCCAGTGCGCCATCGCCTCCAGATACTTTTCCGCGAAATCACCGCGCCCGCCCAGGAACAGCAGCGGGCCGCGCGGGGCAATATCGGGGGCGGGCGCCCAGTCGTAGCGGCGCAGCGCCCAGCCGTCTGCAGCATGCCAGTCGGTGAAGGTCAGGCCGGGGGGATGGCGGCGGCGGTCCACTCGCGCGACGTAGCGCGCGTGCGTGTCAGTTCGGGGACGGCTCGGCGCGGTCCGGCAGCAGCAGAAAGCACGTCGCTGCCGCGAGCAGTGCCGCGCTGCCGATCGCCAGCGCGACGGCGTAATTGCCGAACAGGTCGTGCAGCCGTCCAAAGCCGATGATGCCCAGCGCGGTGCCGAGCAGCGCGACGGGCATCGCCGAGCCGTAGATCTCCGCATAGGCGCGCAGCCCGAACAGTCGCGCCGCCAGGAACGGCAGCAGGTCGTTCTCCGCCCCGTTCATCAGCCCGGCCAGGAAGACGAGTGCCATCAGCGGCGCCAGCCCGTGCGCGCCGCCCGCGAGCAACGCGAAGGCGGCGGCGGAGATGAGCGCGACCGTGGCCGCGACCGGCTGCGGCCGGAACCGGTCGATCAGCGTGCCGACCAGCAGGCGTCCGGCGATCGCGCTGACCCCGAAGCCGGTCAGCAGCAGCGCGGCCTCACCCGCGCCCAGTCCGCGGTCGACGCCGATCGGGACCAGTTGCGTGACCAGCCCGGTGGTCGCCAGATTGACCAGCAGCGCGGACGCCACCATCAGCCAGAAGCGCCGGTCGCGCCGCGCCTCCTTCGCCGAAACGCCTGGCAGCAGCGGCGCATCGGCCACCACCGGCGGCGCGCCGGCGGCGGGAATGCCGCGGATGCCGAGCAGGATCGGCGGCAGCGCCAGCACGGTGCCCGCCACCGCGAGCAGCACGAAGCCCGCGCGCCAACCCCAATGCGCCACCACCGCGCCCAGCACGGGCGCGGCGACCATCGTCATCAGCGCCAGCCCCGACGTGCCGAGCGCCAGCGCCAGCCCGCGCTGGCGCCGGAACGCCACCGCGATCAGCTTGCCATAGGACAGGCTGCTGGTGCCGGGCAGTGCCATGACGATCAGCAACACGCCGAGATGATATTGCCACAACCCGCCGCCCAGCGTCGCCAGGCACAGATAGCCCGCGGCGAGCACCAGCATCGAGCCGAGGATGATCGGGCGCACCCCGAACCGGTCGGCCAGCCGCCCGACCAGCGGCGCGACCAGCGCGCCGATCAGCCCCAGCCCCGCGGCGGTGGCGATGTCGCCGCGCGACCAGCCGAATGCGGCCTGCAGTGCGGGGGTGAACAGGCTGGACATGTTCTGGAACAGCCCCGGCCCCAGTCCCGCGCCGACCATCGCCGCGCCGACCAGCGGCCAGCCGCGCCGCCATTCGACGAGGCTGCGCGGCGCGGCCGCGCGGGTCAACGGATCGGGCCGCGGGAAGGGAGGGGGAGGGACGACGGGTGGCTCCGGGACTAATGATGACGGGATAACGTTGCCGATGGCGATTGGGTGCACGGGCGTAACGGTCTGGCTGACCCCCGGGGTGACGGAGGGGGGCTACAGCGCCATGCGCGTCGCGTCGCCCGCGGCCTCGAACAGTGCCGGTTCGGTGCCGGTCATCCACGTCTGCCCCAGCCGGGCAAGCCGCGCGAACAGCGCTGCGCGCCGCGCGGGATCGAGATGGGCGGCGACTTCGTCGAGCAGCAGCACGGGGGGCTGGCCGGCGCGCGCCGCGACCAGTTCGGCATGGGCCAGCACGATGCCGAGCAGCAGCGCCTTCTGTTCGCCGGTCGAGGCGCTGGCGGCGGCGCGCGCCTTGTCGACATGGGTGACGGTCAGGTCGGCGCGGTGCGGCCCGGTGAGCGTGCGCCCCGCCGCGGCGTCACGCGCGCGGCCGTGGCGCAGCGCCTGCATCAGGTCGGCCTCGTCCCCCTGCCAGCCGTCCAGCGCGATCGCGGCGCGCGGCAGGATGTCGCCCGCCGGTTGCGCCGCCAGCGCGACGGCGAGTGCGTCGACGGTGCGGCGCCGCGCGGCGTCGAGCGCGGCGCCGTGGTGCGCCATCTGCGCCTCCAGCGCGTCGAGCCAGCCGGGATCGGGCGCGCCCTCCGTCAACAGGCGGTTGCGCGCGCGCATCGCGGCTTCGTAGCGGCTGGTGTGGCGTGCATGGCCGGGCGCCAGCGCCAGCACCAGCCGGTCGAGGAAGCGGCGCCGTTCCCCCGCCGGTTCGGTGAACAGCCGGTCCATCGCCGGGGTCAGCCACAGCACCGCCACCCGTTCGGCCAGCGCGGACGCCTGTGCCGCGGCGCCGTTGATGCGCGTGACGCGGCGTTCGGGCGCGGCGGCGAGCGCGCCGGTCGCCAGATCGACGCCGTCCGCCAGCGTCGCGGCGACGCCGAACCCGCCCGGCCCGTCGCCGCGCGCCATGTCCGACAGCGCGGCGCGGCGCAGCCCGCGGCCGGGCGCGAGCAGCGACACCGCTTCCAGCACGTTGGTCTTGCCCGCGCCGTTCGCGCCGGTGAGGATCACGAATCCCGGCCCCGGCGCCAGCGCGAGGCCCGCATGGTTGCGGAAATCGGTGAGGACCAGGCGCGCGAGCATCGCCGACCGCCGTAGGACGCGGCGCGGGGCGTGTCGAATGGGGATATGGGGTTGCGGCGCGGCGTCCGGACCGCGATGGCCGCGGATATGACCGACCGACACGACGCGACGCGCAGCGGGCTGATCCTGGGGATCGGGGCCTATGCCGCCTGGGGGCTGCTGCCGCTGTACCTGCGGCTGCTGCGCGGCGTGCCCTCGCTGGAGGTGCTGGCGCATCGCATCGTGTGGTCGTTGCTGCTGCTGATCGTGATCGTCGTGGTGACGCGCCGGGCCGGCGCAATCCGCGCGGCGGCGCGCGGGCCGACGCTGGCGTTGCTGGCGGCGTCGGCGACGCTGATCGCGATCAACTGGCTGGTCTATATCTGGGCGGTGCAGCACGGCCACGTGCTGGAAGCGAGCCTGGGCTATTTCATCAACCCGCTGGTCAATGTCGCGCTGGGGATGGCGTTGCTGGGCGAGCGGATCGGGCGCGTGCAGAAGGCGGCGGTCGCGGTCGCGGCGGCGGGCGTCGCGGTGATGGCGTTGTCGGGCGGGGGCGCGTTGTGGATATCGCTGACGCTGGCGCTGAGCTTCGGCACATACGGCCTGATCCGCAAGGTGGCGGCGATCGATTCGCTGGGCGGATTGACGGTGGAAACCGCGCTGCTGCTGGTCCCCGCGCTGGCGGTGATCGCGATGGCGCAGGTCGGCGGGCAGGGGGCGTTCGGGCAGGACCGCACGGTCGACCTGCTGCTGGTGCTGGCGGGGGCAGTGACGGCGGTGCCGCTGCTGATGTTCGCCGCGGCGGCGCGGCGGCTGCGCTACGCGACGATGGGGCTGCTGCAATATATCGCGCCGACGTTGCAGTTCGTGGAGGCGGTGGCGCTGTTCCACGAACCGTTGCGGCCGGTCCACCTGGTCACGTTCGCGCTGATCTGGACCGGGTGCGCGCTATACGCCTGGGGCGGGTGGCGGCGCGGGGACTGAGCCGCCCCCGCGCGCCGGCCGTCACGGTCAGGCCGCGAGCGCTGCGCCTTCCTTGCGCGCCTTCAGGAACTCGGCCATCGCGGGGCCGAGCTCGCGCTGCGCGCGGCGGTAGAGGACCGGTTCGCGGATGCCGAGCCGCGCGCGCGCCGCGTCGATCGGTTCGTGCATCAGCGTCAGATAATCCTCGCCCTGCAGCCACTTCGCGGCGCGGCCGTGGCGATATCCCTCCCACACCGCCTTGGCGAACAGCGTGTTCTTCGCGACCTTCAGGCTTTTGAGCGCGGCGGCGGTGCCGATCAGTGCCCAGCCGAGGCCGCCGACCTGCGCGAAGCTGAACGCGACCAGCGCGGCCTCGCCCATCGGCTCGTCCGCCTGATAGCCGGTCAGGACGTGCCAGATATCGTGCGTGTCGCGGATGCGCCGGCCCATCCAGGTATAGGGATGGTCGAACCCCTCCGGATCGCCTTCCAGCTTGCTCACCTCGACCAGGCCGTCGGCGGAATAGCCGGTGCTTTCCAGGAAATGACGATAGGCCGCGCCGACCGTGCCGGGGGCGAAGGAGGCGACGAACGCCGGGTCGCTGAACCGCTGCGCCAGTTCGATCCGGTCATAGGCGATCCGGCCGCCTTTCTCGGTGGCGATCAGGCGGGCGTAATTCTGCGGCGCGTTGCCGACGTTGAGCGCGCGCATGATGCGGAACACCTGCGTCGTATCGTCCGCATCGGCCATCAGCCGGCGCACCGCGTCGAACGCAGTACGCCAATCGCGCCGGCCATCGGTGCCGGGAAGAGGGGGGAGGGTCGCCATAGACTGAAACTCCTACTGACAAAGGTGTCAATAAGTCATTTACGGGGACCGAGTCAAGCGCGGGCGCGGGTCAGTCTGCGGGCAGGTCGGGCGGCGGCGCGGCATCGTCGTCCAGCCGTGCACCGCGGCGCGACAGAAAGGCGGTGGTGGCGATATCCATCGTGACGTTGCCGACGGTGCGGACGATATCGGGGATCGTTTCCACCGCCACCAGCAGCCCCAGCGGGGCGAGCGGGGCGCCGATCGTCCCGGCGATCGGCGCGATCGCGCTGACGTAGCTGACCGTGCCGGGCAGGCTGACCGAGCCGAGCGAGGTGAGCGTCGCGACGACGACGCCGATCGCCAGCGTCGCGGGCGACAGCGGCACCCCGAACCAGGTCGCGACATAGATGGCGACGGCCAGGTTCATCGCCGGCCCGGTGGCGCGGAAGATCGCGACTGCCAGCGGCAGCGTGACGCCCGCGGTGGCGACCGGCACGCCGAGCGTGCGCGATCCCTCCACCATCGCGGGCAGCGAGGCGAGCGAGCTTTGCGTGCTGATCGCCACCGCCTGCGCCGGCAGTGCGGCGCGCGCGAAGTCCATCAGCCGCAGCCGCGCGCCCAGCAATGCCAGCGGATAGGCGATCAGCGTCACCGCGACGCCCACGCCCGAGACGACCAGGATGTAATGGACCAGCGCCCCGAACGCGCCCGTCCCGGCGCGCGCGCCGACCACCAGCGCCAGCGCGAACACACCGACCGGCGCGATCCACAGCACCCAGTCGATTACCACCAGCATCGCATCGCGCAGCGCGGTAAAGAAGCGCGTCAGCAACGCGCGTTCGTCCGCGCCGATCCGCGCGATCGCGAAGGCGAAGATCAGCGTGAAGATGATGATCGACAGGAAGCTGTTGTCCGCCGCCGCCTTCACGATGTTGGTGGGGACGATCCCGGCGAAGAATTCGCCCAGCGGGGCGACCGGGGGCACCGCCTCCGCCGTCGACAGCGCGCGGCGCAGCGCGTCGGCCGAAGCGACGGGCAGCGGCACGATCGACAGGATCAGCGGCGTCAGCAGCGCCGCGACGCTGGCCGAAACCGCCAGCAGCGTGACGTAGAGCGCGATCGCGCGCGCCGCCAGCCGCCCGGCGCGCGCCGCCTCCGCGGTGGCGGCCACACCGGTGACGAGCAACGCGACCACCAGCGGGACGATCGTCATCTGCAGCGCGTGGAGCCAGGCGGTGCCGATCGGCTCGGCGAAGGCGGTCGCGCCGGGCACCACCGCGGGCGCGAGGGCGGCGAGCGCGATCCCGGCGAACAGCCCGGCCAGAAGCGCGACAAGGATACGTGAGGCTTGTGTCATCTGCCGGTAATCGCGCTTTCACAGGCAAGTCGCTAGGGAGTAAGCAAAGCGGAGCGAACGGAAGGCGTGATGGCAAGGAAATATTTCGGCACCGACGGGATTCGCGGGCTGACCAACAGCGGCGCGATGACCGCGGCGATGGCGATGAAGGTGGGGATGGCGGCGGGCCGCCACTTCCTGCGCGGGCATCACCGGCACCGCGTGGTGATCGGCAAGGACACCCGCCTGTCGGGCTATATGCTGGAAAGCGCGTTGCAGGCCGGCTTCACCAGCGTCGGCATGGACGTGACATTGGTGGGGCCGATGCCGACCCCGGCGGTGGCGATGCTGACCAAGTCGATGCGCGCGGACATGGGCGTGATGATCTCCGCCAGCCACAATCCCTTCGCCGACAACGGCATCAAGCTGTTCGGTCCCGACGGGTTCAAGCTGTCGGACGAGGACGAGATGGCGATCGAGGCGGCGCTGGACGCCGACGTGCCGCTGGCCGCGCCGGGCGAGATCGGCCGCGCCAAGCGGATCGACGACGCGCGCGGGCGCTATATCCACTTCGCCAAGTCGACCTTTCCCAACGACCTGCGGCTGGACGGGATGCGCGTGGTCGTGGATTGCGCGAACGGCGCCGCTTACCAGGTCGCGCCCGAGGCCTTGTGGGAACTGGGCGCCGACGTGGTGCAGATCGGGGTCAATCCCAACGGCCTCAACATCAACGACCAGATCGGATCGACCCATCCCGAGGCGCTGGCCACCAAGGTGGTGGAGGTGCGCGCCGACATCGGCATCGCGCTGGACGGCGATGCCGATAGGCTGATCGTGGTCGACGAAAAGGGCCGCGTGATCGATGGCGACCAGTTGATGGCGGCGATCGCCGGCGGCTGGGCGCGCGCGGGCCGGTTGCAGGGCGGCGGGCTGGTCGCCACGGTCATGTCGAACCTCGGGTTGGAACGGCATCTGGCGACGCAGGGGCTGGAACTGATCCGCACCAAGGTGGGCGACCGCTACGTCTTGGAGGCGATGCGGCGGCAGGGGTATAATGTCGGCGGTGAGCAATCGGGGCATATCATCCTGTCCGACTATGCCACCACCGGCGACGGGCTGGTCGCGGCGTTGCAGGTGCTGGCCGAGATCCGCCGCTCGGGCGAGCCGGCGAGCCGCGTGCTGCACCGCTTCGACCCGCTGCCTCAGCTGCTCAAGAACGTGCGCTTCGCCGGCGGCAAGCCGCTGGAGGCGGACAGCGTCAAGACCGTGATCGCCGCCGCCGAGGCCGAGCTGGCGGGGAGCGGCCGGCTGGTGATCCGCCCGTCGGGCACCGAGCCGGTGATCCGCGTGATGGCCGAGGGCGACGATCCGGCGGTGGTCGAGCAGGTGGTGGATCGTATCTGCGAGGCGGTGCGCAAGGCGGCGTGACACCAAACGTCATCCCAGCGCAGGCTGGGATCTTTTGCGGCTGGCGCGGTGCCGCGGTCGCGGGAGACCCCAGCCTTCGCTGGGGTGACGGTGCATGGCATTGGGGTGACGGCCGGGCCGCGACCCGGTAGAGCGCACCCCATGCTGGAGATGCGACCCGATTGCGAGCGTTGCGGCGCCGATCTGCCCGCCGATGAGGGCGGCGCGTTCATCTGTTCGTTCGAGTGCACGTTCTGCGCCGACTGCGCCGACGACATGGACGAACGCTGCCCGAACTGCGGCGGCGAATTGCTCGACCGGCCGGCGCGGGTGGGCAAGGCGCTGGCGAAGAACCCGGCATCGGCCGTGCGGCACTTCAAGGGATGATGCCGCGCGTCCTGATCGTCGCGGGGTCCGATTCGGGCGGCGGCGCGGGTATCCAGGCGGATATCAAGGCGGTGACGATGCTGGGCGGTCATGCGATGACCGCGATCACCGCGATCACCGCGCAGAACACGGTGGGGGTGGAGGGCGTCCACGCCATCCCGCCGGCGATGGTGGTGCAGCAGATGGCGTGCGTGGCCGCCGACATCGGCGTCGATGCGGTCAAGATCGGGATGCTGGGTGGCCCGGCGATCGCGGCGGCGGTGGCCGAGGAACTGGAAAGCGCGCGCCATGACGCCCCGGTGGTGCTCGACCCGGTGATGATCGCGACCAGCGGCGCGGTGCTGGCCGACGACGCCACGGTCGCGGCGATGGAGCGGCTGGCGCGGCGCGCGACGCTGGTGACGCCCAACCTTCCCGAACTGGCGGCGCTGTGCGGGGCGGGTGCGCTGAGCGATCCGGCGCGCGCGGCGACGGATTATGCTGCGCGGATGCGCGCCGCGGTGCTGGTGAAGGGCGGTCATGCGAACGGCGACACGGTGGTCGACCGCCTGTTCGACGCGGGCGGGGAGATCGCGCGCTGGGAACATCCGCGCATCGCGACGCGCCACACGCACGGCACCGGCTGCACGCTGGCCAGCGCGATCGCGACCGGGCTGGCGGCGGGAATGGCGATGCCCGCCGCGATCGCGCGGGCGATCGCGTTCGTGCGGATCGCGCTGCACGATGCGCCGGGGCTGGGCGGCGGCCATGGCCCGATGGGCCATGCACGGGTGCGCGGCGAGCCCGATCCGGCCGGGCCGACCCCCAATCAGGTGACGCTGCCCGCGACTGACCATGCTGCGAGCCTCGCCTTCTATAGCGCGCTGGGGCTGACCGCGATCGTCGACAGCGGCGGGCGCTATGCGCGGTTCGACAGCGCGGGCGGGACGACACTGTCGATCGAGGCGGCGGCGGAGATTGACGGGCGCGCGGTGGTCTATCTGGAAGTGGTCGACCTCGACGCGGCGGTGGCGAGCGCGCGGGCGGCGGGGATCGCGGTGGACGATCCGGTGGCGCAGCCATGGGGCTGGCGCGAGGCGCGGCTGACCGATCCGGCGGGCAACCCGCTGCGGCTCTATACCGCGGGCGAGCAGCGCCGCTTCCCGCCGTGGCGGCTGGCCTGACATGCCCGGGCTGAAGCACGAACGGCTGTGCCTGCCCCCGGTGGCGGGGGTGGACGAGGCGGGGCGCGGGCCGCTGGCGGGGCCGGTGGTGGCCGCCGCGGTGGTGCTGCCCGAACGCGGCACGCCGCGCGGCATCGACGATTCGAAGCGCCTGCCCGCCGCCGAGCGCGCGCGGCTGTGCGCACGGCTGACCGACTGCGCGGTGGTGGGGATCGGCATCGTCGAGCCGGCGGAGATCGACACGCTCAACATCCACTGGGCGACGATGAAGGCGATGACGCTGGCGGTGGAACAACTGGCGGCGGCGCTGGGGCGCGCGCCCGGGCACGTGCTGGTCGACGGCAACCGCCTGCCGCGCTGGGGCTATGCCGCTAGCGCGATCGTCGGCGGCGATGCGGTCAGCCGCTCGATCGCCGCCGCCTCGATCATCGCCAAGCATACCCGCGACACGATCATGATCCAGGCGGCCGAGGCGCATCCGCATTACGGATGGCACAGCAACAAAGGCTATGGCAGCGCCGCTCACCTCGCCGCGTTGCGCCAGCATGGGCCGTCGCCGCTGCACCGGCGCAGCTTCGCGCCGGTTGCGCAACTCGAACTGGTGCTGACGGGGCCGGCGACGGGGGCGTGATTCGGCGCGGGGGTGGGCGCGTCGCGGGCCAAATGCGACGAAGCGAGTGGCGTTGAGTCTTTCGCGCAACACACCAGTGGTTGAGTCCGCGCCGCCCGCACAGACTCAATATCTGGTCATGGCCCCGGAATGTTCCGCCTGCACAACGGATTCCTGCCGAGTCGCGTTAACCAATGTTTGCTTGACGGAAACCATCTTTGCCGCACTTTCGCCCCTCGAAACGGGGGATGAACGATGGGGGTGATCGAGAAGGTCGCGCGCAAGGCGCGCCAGACGGTGGAGGCGGAGGCCCCGCTGCCGCTGGACCAGATCGTCATGGGCGATTGCATCGCCGCGATGAAGGCGCTGCCGTCGAAGTCGGTCGACATGGTGTTCGCCGACCCGCCCTACAACCTGCAACTGGGCGGCGAGCTGTTCCGCCCGGACGGCAGCCATGTCGATGCGGTGACCGACGACTGGGACAAGTTCGATACCTTCGCGCAATATGACGCCTTCACCCGCGCGTGGCTGGCGGAGGCGCACCGCATCCTGAAGGACGATGGCACGATCTGGGTGATCGGCAGCTATCACAACATCTTCCGCGTCGGCACCGCGGTGCAGGACCTGGGGTTCTGGATCCTCAACGACATCGTGTGGCGCAAGGCCAATCCGATGCCCAATTTCCGCGGCACCCGCTTCACCAACGCGCACGAGACGCTGATCTGGGCGTCGAAGGGCGAGAAGGCGAAATATACGTTCAACTATCGCAGCATGAAGACGCTGAACGACGAATTGCAGATGCGGTCCGACTGGGAATTCCCGATCTGCGGCGGGAACGAGCGGCTGAAGAAGGGCGGGGTGAAGGTGCACCCGACGCAGAAGCCCGAGGCGCTGCTGTACCGAATCCTGTTGGCCTGCACCAAGCCGGGGGACGTGGTGGTCGATCCGTTCTTCGGCACCGGCACCACCGGGGCGGTGGCGCGGCGGCTGGGGCGGCGCTGGATCGGGATCGAGCGCGAACTCGCCTATGTCGATGCCGCGATGGAGCGGATCGCCGCGGCGCTGCCGCTGGACGAATCGGCGCTGGCGACGATGCAGAGCCCGCGCACCCAGCCCAAGGTGGCGTTCGGCGTGCTGGTGGAGAACGGCTATCTGACCGCGGGTGACGTGCTGACCGACGCCAAGCGGCGGTTCCGCGCGCTGGTGCGCGCCGACGGATCGCTGGCGAGCGATTGCGGCGCGACCGGTTCGATCCACAAGCTGGGCGCGACGGTACAGAACGCGCCGGCCTGCAACGGCTGGACGTTCTGGCACGTCGAGCGCGACGGCACGCTGGCGCCGATCGACACGCTGCGGCAGACATACCTGCTGGCGACGCAGCCGTAGGGCCTGTCGTTTTCCCCCGCCCCGTCACCCCAGCGAAGGCTGGGGTCTTTCGCTGCGGTAAGACGCCGGCCTTCACCGGGGTGACGGGACGTGCAGGGCGACGTGACCCGCGGTGACGGGATGATGGTTTCGCCCGCGTGACGGGGTTGTTAGGAGCGAACCATGACCCTGTACCTGCGCCCCGTCCATTTCGTCGACACGCCGGTCGGGCTGCCCGACGGTGCCGCCGCGCGGCTGGCGGGGGGGATGCAGTGGTTCGCCGCCTATGAGGTGACCGGCGACGGCGAGCGACGGGTCGTGCCGGTGTCCGGGGTGGCGGCGCTGGGCGAGCGCGCCGCCTTGCTCCATGCGCGGATCACCGCGCCGCGCGCGCCATGGGTGCTGGGCGGACGGACGCTGCGGTTCGACCAGCCGCAGGTGGCGGGCATCCTGAACGTGACGCCGGACAGCTTTTCCGACGGCGGCGCGCATGTCGACGACCCCGCCGGCGCGGCGGCGGCCGGGATGGCGATGGCGGCGGCGGGCGCGGCGCTGATCGACGTCGGCGGCGAATCGACGCGCCCCGGCGCCGCGCTGGTATGGGAAGAGGACGAGGCGCGGCGCGTCGCCCCGGTCGTCGAGCGGCTGGCGCGCGGCGGCGCGCTGGTCAGCATCGACACGCGCAAGGCGCCGGTGGCCGAGGCGGCGCTGGCGGCGGGCGCGGGGATTGTCAACGACGTGTCGGCGCTGTTGTGGGACGAGCGCACGCTGGACGTCGTCGCGCGCACCGGCGCGCCGGTGATCCTGATGCACTCCCCCGATCCCAAGCAGGGCGGGCATGGCCGCGACGGATATCGCGACGTCGTGACCGAGGTGTTCGACTGGTTGGAGGCGCGTGTCGACGCCGTGGTCGCCGCGGGCGTCGAGCGCGCGCGGGTGATGATCGACCCGGGCATCGGCTTCGGCAAGTCGCTGGCCGACAATCTGGCGCTGATCAACGCGCTGGCGCTGTTCCACGGTATCGGCTGCCCGATCATGCTGGGCGCCAGCCGCAAAAGGTTGATCGGCGCGCTGAGCAACGAGGCGCCGGTCGCCGAGCGGCTGGGCGGATCGATCGCGCTGGCGGTGATGGGCGCGGCGGCGGGGGTGCAGCTGCTGCGCGTCCATGACGTGGCCGAGACGGTGCAGGCGCTGCGCGTGTGGCGCGGGCTGCGCGACCGGGCGTTGATCGGGTAGGGGGCGCCATCGTCATCCCCCTTTCGCCGCCCGCTTCGTCATCCGGCGACGTCACCCCAGCGCAGGTTGGGGTCTTTGCGGGGAAGGCGGTGCGTTCTCCGCGGGAGATCCCAGCTTTCGCTGGGATGACGTTCGGGGGGATGGCGTATCGGAGTATGCGGCCGCGTAACAAATCGTTTCGGTCGCGATCCGCTGCTGCAACGCAGCGGATTGATGTGCGTTAGCCCGCGCATGATCGTCACCGCTACGCCCCGCTATACCCAGATCATGCGCGAAGTCTGGAAGCCGTTGACTCTTCTGTTCGTCTGGGACGTGATCGTCACCGCCACGTATTACGTGCTGCCGTTCCGGGCGCCGTCGTTGCCGCTGACCTTGTTCGGCTCGGCGCTGGCGCTGTTCCTGGGGTTTCGCAGCAATTCGGCGTACCAGCGCTGGTGGGAAGGCCGGTCGCTGTGGGGGCTGATGATCAACGCCAGCCGCAACCTGGCGCGGCAGGCGCGCAATTTCCTGCCCGATCCCGAGGCGACCGACATGAAGCGGACGATCGTCCTGCGGCAGGTCGCCTATGTCAACGCGCTGCGCTGCCAGTTGCGCAAGCAGAGCCCGGATGCGGAGGTGCTGCGCTTCCTGTCGAAGGGCGAGGCCGATTTCGCGCTGGGCCGCACCAATGTCGCCAACGGCATCGTCGACGGGACCGGGCGGCGCATCAACCTGGCGATGAAGAACGGCTGGATCGACACCATCCAGCAAGGCGCGATGGAAAGCGTGCTGGTCGATATCGCCAATGCGCAAGGGGGGATGGAGCGGCTGAAGAACACCCCGCTGCCCAATCAATACCGGTTCTTCCCCACGTTGTTCACGCACATCTTCTGCATCCTGCTGCCGATCGGGCTGGTCGAGACGCTGGGCTTTGCGACGCCGCTGGGGTCGACGATGGCGGGGCTGATGTTCCTGGCGGTGCTGGCGATCGGCGACGACCTAGTCGATCCGTTCGCGAACACCGTGCACGACCTGCCGCTCAACGCGATGTGCCGGACGATCGAGATCGACCTGCTGCAATCGATCGGCGACCCGGCGCCCGAGCCGTTGCAGCCGGTGAAGGGCGTGCTGTGGTGACGGGGGGCCGCGCGCCTACAGCGTGTAGCCGCCGTCGCTGACCAGCACCGCGCCCGTCATCAGCGCGGCGGTATCGGAGAGGAGGAAGGCGACCTGCCCGGCGATCTCCTCCGCCTTGGCGTAGCGGCCGAGCGGGGTGGCCAGCGCGGCGAGTTCGGCGAAGGCGGCGTCGCGGCCGATCGCGGCGGCGCGGTCCGCGAACATCGGCACCGCGTCCCACACCGGGGTTTCCACGCCCGCCGGGGCGATGGCGTTGACGCGGATGCGGTCCGCGGCGCCTTCCTTCGCGGCGACCTTCACCAGCTGGATCAGCCCGGCCTTGGACGCGCCGTAAGCGGCGACGCCGGGTTCGGCCTTGATCCCCGCGGCAGACGTGGTGGCGACGATCGCGCCCCCCTTCCCCCGCATGGCGCGCATCGCGGCGCGCAGCGTCAGGAACGCGCCGTCGAGGTTGACCGACAGGATGCGGCGCCATTCGGCGAAGGGCAGGTCGGCGATGATCCCCGCGCCCGCCACCCCGGCGTTGACGACCGCGCCGTCGATGCCCGCCAGCGCGGAGGCGGCGGCGTCCCAGAAGGCTTCGTCCGCGACATCGCCGGGCAGCAGGTCGAGCGTGCAGCCGACATCGACCCGCGCCAGCGCATCGGCATCGCGATCGGCCAGCACCAGCCGCTGCGCGCCGTTCGCCGCCAGATGCTGCGCGACGGCCAGCCCGATGCCCGAAGCGGCGCCGGTGACGAGGTAGGAGCGGTGGCGGAACGGCGGCATCGCGGCGTTCTGCCCCGGATCAGGCGGCGGTGTCGATCCCCAGGTCGCTCAGCTTGCGGTAGAGGGTCGAGCGGCCGATGCCGAGCCGCCGCGCGACCTCCGTCATGCGGCCGCGGTAATGGCCGATGGCGAGGCGGATGACGTCGGCCTCGATCTCCTCCAGCGGGCGCAGGTTGCCGTCGGGGCGGAACAGCGTGACGCCGCCCGCCGCGGCCAGCGCCGGTGCAGCGGCGGTGCCCGCGCCGTTCGCCAGCCGCACCGCCGGACGCGCGCCGATCGCCGCCAGCTGCGGGAAATCGCCGCGGGTCAGCGCATCGCCCTCGCACAGCACCGCCGCACGGAACAGCGCATCCTGCAACTGGCGCACGTTGCCGGGCCAGTCATAGGCGGCGAGCAGCGCGAGCGCGTCGTCGGTGATCCCGAGTTCGCGCAGCCCGGGCTGGGTCGCGATGCGCGCCAGCAGGTGGCGGGTCAGCGCGGGGATATCGCCACTGCGCTGGCGCAGCGGGGGGATCGTCACGGTGACGGCGTTGAGGCGATAATACAGGTCTTCGCGGAAGCGGCCGGCCGCGACCTCGTCCAGCAGCCGCTTGTTGGTGGCGGCGATGACGCGCACATCGACCGCGCGCGCATGGCGCCCGCCGAGCGGCACGACCTCCTCGCTATGCAGCACGCGCAGCAGCGCGGCCTGCGCGTCGAGCGGCAGGTGATCGACCTCGTCCAGGAACAGGGTGCCGCCGTCGGCGTGGACGAACTGCCCGATGCGCCGTTCGAACGCGCCCGCGAACGCGCCCTGTTCGTGGCCGAACAGCTCGCTTTCGATTAGGTTGGTGGCGATCGCGGCGCAATTGACGGTGACGCGCGGCCCGGCGGCGCGCGGCGAGGCGGCGTGGATCGCCTCGGCCACCACTTCCTTGCCGACGCCCGGTTCGCCGTCGATCAGCACGGGGACGCGCGCGCGAGCCGCCTTGGCCGCCACCGCCAGAGCGGCGCGGAAATCGGGCGCCGATCCGACGATCTCGTCGAAGCCGAGCAGCGCGGGGATCTTTTCGGTGAGCGGGCGCAGCTCGCCCGAGACGCTGCCCGCGAGCGCGGCCTCCAGCGCCTGGACGAACCGTTGCGGGGCGACCGGGCGGACCAGGAAATCGACCGCCCCCGCGCGCATCGCCGCGACCGCATCGGCGACCGATTCGTGCGCCGTCAGCACCAGCACCGGCAATGCCGGGCGGCATTCGTGCAGCGCCGCGATGACGTCCGCGACCGGCTCTTCACTGGCGGAATGATCGAGCAGCACGGCATCGACCGGGCGGCCCGCGGCAGTCTCCAGCAGCGCCAGCGCGGCGGCGCCATCGGGCACCGCGACGGTGCGCCAGCCGCCGCGGGCGGCGAGCGCGGACAGCTGGCGCTGTTGCGCCGCATCCGCGTCGATCAGCATCAGCAGGCGTTGGCCGTTGCGCGTCATTCGTGCCCCGTGAGGATAAGCGATCCGCGAGGGCGTAATGGATCGGGGTAAAGGCCGACTTAAGCGCAGTGTAGCCGATATTGCCTAGCCGCCGCGCGCCATCTAGGCTTTAGGCACGTTCACATAGAAGAGGATCGACATGGCCGACCCCGCCAACATCAAGGCGCACGAGGCGACCTATTTCAGCATGCTGAACCTGCTGAAGTACGGATCGGTGGCGTGCTTCCTGCTCGCCTTTCTCGTCATCTGGCTGATTTCGTAAGCCCGGCATGAAGATCGCGGTCCTTAAGGAGGGGGCTGCCGGCGAGAGCCGGGTGGCCGCGACGCCGGAGACGGTGAAGAAATTCGTGGCGCTGGGCGCGCAGGTGGCGGTCGAGGCCGGTGCCGGCGCGGGCGCATCCTATGCCGACGGCGATTACGCCGCGGCGGGGGCGAGCGTGGGCGATCGCGTGGCGACGCTCGCGGGCGCGGGCATCGTGCTGGGCGTGCAGGGTCCGGACCCCGCGACGCTGGGCGGTGCGGCGCCGGGGGCGTGGATCGTCGCCGGGCTGAACCCGTTCGGTGCCGGTGAGAACGGAGGGCGCGCGCGCGTCGATGCCTATGCCGCCGCGGGGTATGAGGCGCTGGCGATGGAGTTCATGCCGCGCATCACACGCGCGCAGTCGATGGACATCCTGTCGTCGCAATCGAACCTGGCGGGGTACAAGGCGGTGCTGGACGCCGCGGGCGTCTATGGCCGCGCGTTCCCGATGATGATGACCGCGGCGGGCACGGTTTCCGCCGCCAAGGTGTTCGTGATGGGCGTCGGCGTCGCCGGGCTTCAGGCGATCGCGACGGCGCGGCGGCTGGGCGCGCAGGTGTCCGCCACCGACGTGCGCTCCGCCACCAAGGAGCAGATCCTGTCGCTGGGCGCCAAGCCGATCTTCGTCGAGAATGTCGCCGGGATCGAGGGCGAGGGGTCGGGCGGCTATGCCACCGAGATGAGCGAGGAGTATCAGAAGGCGCAGGCCGAGCTGGTATCCGCGCATATCGCCAAGCAGGATATCGTCATCACGACGGCGCTGATCCCCGGGCGCCCCGCGCCGCGGCTGATCAGCGATGCGCAGCTGGCGACGATGCGCCCCGGATCGGTGATCGTCGACCTGGCGGTGGAAAGCGGCGGCAATGTCGAGGGCGCGGTGGCGGGCGAGATCGTCGAGCGCCACGGCGTGAAGATCGTCGGGCATCGCAACGTCGCCGGGCGGCTGCCCGCGGACGCCTCCGCGCTGTTCGCGCGCAACCTCTACAATTTCCTGTCGACCTTCTGGGACAAGGACGCGGGCAAGCCGGTACTCGACGACGAGATCGGCGACGCGGTGCGCCTGACCAGGGACGGTGCGGTGGTGAACCCGCGGTTGCTGTCGTGATGGCGTATCCTCCCCTGCAAGGGGAGGGGGACCGCTCGCCGCAGGCGAGCGGTGGAGGGGGCGTGCCGCGGACGCTTCGTCCCGAGGTGGCGCGTGCGCGGTCGCTGCGGCGTTCGATGACGCTGCCCGAGGTCATGCTGTGGCAGCGCCTGCGCGGCCAGCCAGGCGGGATCAGGTTCCGGCGGCAACATCCGATCGGTACCTATATCGCCGATTTCTACTGTGCCCGCGCGCGATTGGTGGTCGAGGTCGACGGGCATATTCACGCGGGCGCGTCGGCCAGGATGCACGATCGCGGTCGCGATCAATTCATGAGAGAGAACGGGTTCAGGGTCGTCCGGGTGTCGGCGGCGGACGTGTTGCGCGACGTGGAGGCGGTTGCCGCTTCCATCGTGGCGCAAGCGGCCCGCCCCCTCCACCATCAGCCTTCGGCTGACGGTCCCCCTCCCCGTACCGGGGAGGATTAATGGACTTCATCGCGATCCTGTCGATCTTCGTGCTGGCGTGCTTCGTCGGCTATTACGTGGTCTGGTCGGTGACGCCGGCGCTGCACACGCCGTTGATGGCGGTGACCAACGCGATTTCCAGCGTCATCATCGTCGGCGCGCTGATCGCCAGCGCGGCGGCGGGGAGTACTTGGGGCAAGTGGCTGGGGCTGCTGGCGGTGGTGCTGGCCAGCGTCAACATCTTCGGCGGTTTCGCGGTCACCAGCCGGATGCTGGCGATGTACAAGAAGAAGGAGCGGCCGGCGGTCGCGAAACATTGATCGTCACCCCGGCGCAGGCCGGGGTCTCGTGCCGCAAGGGCACGCTCGTGGTGAAAGATCCGGCTTTCGCCGGGATGACGATATAAGGGGGAGCAGGATCTAGTGGAGCATGTCGCCGTCAATCCGTGGGTCGCGCTGGCGTACCTGATCGCCGGGGTGTGCTTCATCCTGGCGCTGCGCGGGCTGTCCAGCCCGACCACCAGCCAGCGCGGCAACCGGTTCGGCATGATCGGCATGGGGATCGCCGTCGTCACCACGCTGGTGACGCACGTGCCGGTCACGACGACGCTGATCGAGGGATATGATTACGCCGCGCTGATCGCGCGGATCGACTATGTCGCGGCGCTGGAGATCGTTGCCGCGATCGCGATCGGCGCGGTGATCGGCATCACCACCGCGCGGCGGATCGCGATGACCGCGATGCCGCAGCTGGTCGCCGCGTTCCACTCGCTGGTCGGCCTGGCCGCGGTGCTGGTGGCGGCCGCCGCCTTCCTGAACCCGATCGCGTTCGGGATCGCGCGTATCCTGGTCGACCCGCTCTCTGGCACGCCGCTGGCCTATATCCTGCCGGTCAGCCGGATCGAGATGGGGCTGGGCGTCGCGATCGGTGCGATCACCTTCTCCGGATCGGTCATCGCCTTCCTGAAGCTGAACGGCAACATGGGCGGCGCGCCGATCATGCTGCCGGCGCGGCACGTCATCAACCTGTCGGTGCTGGCCGCGATCTTGGCGCTGGTGGCGTATTTCACGGTCGACCAGAGCCCGTGGGTGTTCTGGACGATCACGATCCTGTCGTTCGCGATCGGTTTCCTGCTCATCATCCCGATCGGCGGGGCGGACATGCCGGTCGTGGTGTCGATGCTGAACAGCTATTCCGGCTGGGCCGCGGCGGCGATGGGCTTCACGCTGCACAACAGCGCAATGATCATCACCGGCGCGCTGGTGGGCTCGTCGGGCGCGATCCTGAGCTACATCATGTGCCGCGCGATGAACCGCAGCTTCATCAGCGTGATCGCTGGCGGGTTCGGCAGCGCACCCGAAGCGGGCGCGGGCGGCGCGGCGAAGGTCGACCGGCCGTGGAAGCGCGGCAGCGCGGAGGATGCCGCCTTCCTGATGAGCCAGGCCGAACAGGTTATCATCGTCCCGGGCTACGGCATGGCGGTGGCGCAGGCGCAGCATGTCCTGCGCGAAATGGCCGACAAGCTGAAGGAGCATGGCGTCCGCGTGAAATATGCGATCCACCCGGTCGCGGGGCGGATGCCGGGGCATATGAACGTGCTGCTGGCCGAGGCGAACGTCCCCTATGACGAGGTGTTCGAGCTGGAGGACATCAACAGCGAGTTCGCGCAGACCGATGTCGCCTTCGTCATCGGCGCCAACGACGTGACCAACCCCGCGGCGAAGACCGACAAGACCTCGCCGATCTACGGCATGCCGGTGCTGGACGTCGAGAAGGCCAAGACCGTGCTGTTCGTCAAGCGCAGCATGGGCGGTGTCGGCTATGCCGGCGTCGACAACGACGTCTTCTACATGGACAACACCATGATGCTCCTCGCCGACGCCAAGAAGATGGTCGAGGAAATCGTCAAGTCTCTGGACTGACGCGCACCGACCGGTCCACGGGCCGGCAGTGGGGACGATGGCGACAGTGGACGGGGAATGATGGGATCGCAATTCGGGCTGGCGGGCAGTGCCGGCGCGCGCTTCGTGGTGATGGGCGGCGATGGTGCGGACGCGGTCGCGGCAAGGGCGGCGGTGGCGCTGATCGGCGGGTCGGTGATCGACGCGCCGACGGCCGGGGGCGATGCGGCGTCGGTGATCCCCGCTGCGGCGGATGCGGTGGTGCTGATCCTGGACGGCGTGGCGGATGCCGCGCTCGCGCCGTTGCTGGCCGCGACCGACGCGACATGCATGGCGCGCGGGCTGCCGTTGATCGTGGCGATGACGATCGCGCAGATCGACCCGGTCGTCGCGACGCTGGGCGACCGCACCGATGCGGTGCAGTTGCTGTGCGCACCCGACCAGGACCAGGCCGAATGGATCGCCGCGCTGGCGATCGCCACTACGGGCCCCTCGCCCGGCGACCGCGTACGCAGCGCCGACGACGAGCGCGAGCGCGCGGCGCGGTTGCAGGCGGAGGTCGGGCGCATCGCCGAGTTGCTGGCGCGGATCGCGGCGGAAGGCGGCGCGGGTAGCGGTTCGCGCGCCGCGGACCGGCATGTCCGGTTCGGCGCGCCGCCGCCGTCGGTCGACATCGCCGCCGCGACGGTGCGCGACGTGCTGCGCGCGCGGCGGCTGCGCGACCGTTTCTTCGGTACGGGGCTGTTCGAGGATCCGGCGTGGGACATGCTGCTGGACCTGTTCGCGGCCGCGCTGGAGGGGACGCAGGTGTCGGTGTCGAGCCTGTGCATCGCGGCGGCGGTGGCGCCGACCACCGCGCTGCGCTGGATCGGCAAGCTGACCGCGGCCGACCTGCTGCACCGCCACCCCGACCCCCAGGACCGCCGGCGCGCGTTCGTGTCGCTGAGCCCGGCGGCGCGGGACGCGATGTACCGCTATGTCGCGGCGCTGGCGGACGCGAAGCTGCCGTTGGTGTGAGCGGGCGCCTTTTCGCTTGATCGGCGGGGGCGGCGCGATACAGACGGTCCTCCCGCGTAGCGCACGCGCCGGGCGCTTAGCTCAGCTGGTAGAGCGGCTCGTTTACACGACGGCGTTCCACCATCACCTAAACACCTGACAAGGCTATGCTTTCTTGGCGTTGCGGTTCGGGGCTTCGGGAATAGTCCGGGAATCGCTGACCTCCAGCGCGTGGCGGATGTCGTCGTCTGTGGCGTGCGCGTAACGCAGCGTCGTTTTGATCGAGCGGTGAGCGAGGGCGCGCTGGGCCGCCTTCAGGTTTCCGGTCGTTCGCAGGATGCGCGTGCCCCGCGTGTGGCGCAGATCGTGGAAGCGGAACTCCGTCACATCGGCATTCTTCAGCGCCGCTGCCCATGGGCGGCGCAGGACCATATCGGTCATCGGGTACCGCTGGCCCTTCATCCGGGCCGGATGCTTGCGGCCCAGCTTGTCGGTGAAGGCCGGCTTCGTGCGCTGGGCGACATAGGTGAACACGTATGGCCCGGCCTTTGGCTGATTGGCGATGATGACCAGCATGTCCTGCGTCAGGGGCCGGCGCACCACGTCGCCGCCCTTGATCTTGGTGACGGCCGTGCGCGCCCCCAAATCGATGTCGGACCATCGCAGCCCCAGCACCTCGCTCTTTCGCCACCCGGTCTTCAGGGCGAATTCGCAGAAGGCATACAGATCCTCGCGTATTTCGCTGAACAGCGACACCTCCTCGGCATCACTCAATTCGCGCGGCGCCTTCTCCGCGACCTTCAGCACGAGCTTGCCCCAATTCGGCATGCGGCCGATGTCGAATTCCGCGTCCGCGGCGTGCCGCCAGATCGCGCGCCACACGTCGATCTCGCGGTTGACGCTGGCGTTCGCCAGCCCGGTGCCGCGGCGCTTCGCCACCAGGTGCATCAGGTCCAGCTGCTTGATGTCGCGCAGCGGCATGGCCGCGCCGATCGCGGCGATCAGATGCTTGATGGCGCGTTCGGTATCGGCCCAGCTGGGCAGGTCGCCGACCTTGTCCTCATAGAGACCGCACGCGTCGTCGAGGAGGATGACCGCCGCGTTGCCGCCGCCATGGATCGCCTTCGTGCGCTCGCGCGCCTCATAGCGTTCTGCGTCGCGCTTTAACTTGCAGCCCGTCGAGCCGTAGTATCTGTTGGTCTGCCACGTAAAGTCGAAATGGTAGTATGGCGATTTCTTGGGTTTGTAGACACTCATCGTGCGTACCACCTTTCCACCAACAGCCGAGCTTCATCATAGGTCATGTCGCTCTTGAGCCTATTCGCTCTTGCGGAAATGACCCGGACATTGCCGGGGATGTAGCCTTGGCTGTTGTCAATTCGATCCAAGGTCGGGGCATCGGCCCGGGGCTTGCCACCGGAACGCATGACGAGTGGAATACCAAGAATGGGGCACACGGCTGGGATCACTATGTCGGCGACGGTGATCGTGCATGCCATTCCCCGCTCTCGCGATCGGTATCGCGCGCCAGTCAGTAGCCATTTGGCGCGGTTCTTCAATCGATCTGCTGCCGCCCAAGCCCGCCCCTTCTCGCGGACCTGCTCAATCGGGATTAGCTTCTTGCGCGCTACGGCCGCGGCACGCAGATCGTCGCGGTTGCGGGCATAATATTCCCTTGCGTATGCCCGCTCTTCGTCAGTTCGTCCGCGCGCCCTTCTCTTGGCGTTGATCGTCTCACTGTTTGCGCGATACCACGCGAGCTTGCGCTCCTTACGCTGTTCCGGATCTTCCACCGTCGTCAGCCTTTCGCCGATCGGTGAACGAGAGGATGCGTCCGCTGGCTCGTGGCTTGGCCTTGCGTGTGATGCGGCTTGTAGACGGACATTCGACGGCCTTCCGTGCGCGGCTGGCAATGAATTCGTCGCAGTCTTCCGGGCGGTAGAAAATCTTTCGATCGGTGATCGCGACGTAGCGAATGTGGCCTTCCCGGCGCAGGCGGCGCAAGGTTTTCGTGCACAGGTGCAATCGGGCGGCGGCCTCTGCCGGGGTGAGAAGCACCGTCACGCCGCGCGCCTTTCGACGTCCAGCGTCAGGCCCAACGCGCGGTAGATGCCGGCGTCTTCGGCCGGATCGGGGATGAAGCGTTGCGCCGGCGAGCGGCGGGCGATGAGCGCGAAGTGGACGATGCGCGGCAGGTCGGTGCCGCCCATGTCCTGATGCCAGGCCAGCGCCTCCGCCAGCAACGCGGCTTCGCGCGCGTCGCGATCGGCGGGGGCGGCATCGGCGCGCTGGCGGCGCCATTGCGCGAGGCCGCGCTGCTGGACGGCCATGTCGACGTCGCGCGCGCCGAACGGCGCGGGATCGTCGGCCGCCGCGGGGAAGGGCGGCATGGCGGGGTCGAGCGCCCAGCGCCATTGCAGGACGATCGCGCGGGCGACGGCGATGCTGTCGTCGGCCTCCGCCTGCGTCAGTGTGCCGGCGGCGACGCGGGCGCGCATGGCGGCGCGGCGCTCGCGCAGCACCTCCAGCGCGCCCCAGGCGCAATAGGCCCAGTCGTTGACGAACGGCGGGTCGATCATAATGCTGCCGGATCTTTGTGGCCGGCCATAAGCGCACGGATGGCGGTTGCGATCTTGCGCGCGGCTAATTCAATCGGCTTCGTCGCATCGCTGTCGAAAGGCTCGGCCCACGCGTCCGCCACCCTCGCCGCCTCTTCGAGCGCGTCTCTCCTGATAGCCTCTTGATCGGTGGGGTGGAGGGCGGCGACGACGAACGCAGGATCGCGGTAGCGGTACAGGTCGGCGTTCGGCGGATACGCTCCCGGCTCATAGATCGCCGGACGCTTCAGGCTTTCCCGGATTTCGTCGAACGGCAGCTTCCAGCCTTTCGCCGGGTCGCGCTCCATGAGCACGAGGATCTGGAAATAATCGTCCGCCTTCATCAGCCGGTGATGAACGGCGAGTGGCTTGCCATTCGTGGCCCAATGCTCCGCTTGTTGCATGAGGCGCCCGATCTCTTTGCGGAGATACGCGGCGAGCAAAGCGGCGCATTCCGCCTCAATGGCTTCCCGCTCCACCCCCTGCGTCTTCGATACAGGGGGTGCCGATAGCGCGCGACCATCGGCAAGGCCGCGTTCGTACCCGAGTTCCTCCGCGGCGGTCAGTGCCTGCGTATGGCGACACCGCTGGGCATGGTACGCCTTCGCTGCGTCGGTACTTTCGGCGTGCATCGCCTGGATGGCGTCGTCGGCGGCTTCCTCCGCCTCGCGCAGCGCCTTCAGCAGCGACCCTTCTGCGCCGGTTTTGATGATGCAGGCCGGCTCGCTCGTTTCATCGCGTCCGAAGTGCAGCCGTGCGCGGTGCACGCTCGTGAAATGCTCGTTGCAATGGAAGCACCGCCAACCTCCCCGGCCCGGTTCGATCGGCAGCTTGTCTTCCTCATCAATGCCTTCGTCGCGGTGATCCCATGCGTGATCAATGACCGCGTCGCTAAGGGCGGAGGAAGGAAGCTTCGTGGCGGCCCATGCGTATGCTGCGATGAACCCCCGCTCGAAATAGGCGCGCTCGTATTGCATCGCTTCTACGCTGTCGTTTGGGGTGGGATGGGTGGTCATGCCGCCTCCTGTGCTTCGGCGTCGCCCAGGCGGACGTTGGCGCGGGCGAGGGCTTCGGCCATGTCGGGGCAGACGCTGTTGCCGATCATGCGGATCGAGCTGCTGATGCTGAGCGGCTTGCCGGCCGGGCCGATCGGGTCGAGGATGTAGCCGGGCGGGAAGCCCTGCGCGTTGGCGAGTTCGCGGCGCGTCAGCATCCGCATGCCGATGTCGACGATGACATAGGTCACCGCGTCGATCGTCACCGTGACGACGGCGTAGCGCGGTAGCGTCGTGACGGTGCCGACCGGCTGATCCACCGGGGCGCCCAAGCCGGTGCCGTAGTATTTGACCAGGAAGGCGGCGACCTGCACCGCGCGGGCCATCAGCGGGGCGGGCAGCGCGTCCGCCTCGATCATCGTCGTCTGCACCAGGCGCTGTTGCGACCCCGACGTGGTGATCGTCGTCAGCGGCTGGTCGACGGCGCGGCCGATCATGCCGCCGGTGCTGGCCTGTTCCATGTGGGCGCAGACGACGGCGTGATGCTGGCCTTCGGCGGTGATCGCCTTCGCCGGCTGGAGCGGATCGCCGCGACCGCCGTTGGTGTTGCTGGTGTAGAAGTGCGACAGGAACGCGGTGACGGCGGCGTGGCGCGGCGCGCCGGCCATGACGGTATCCAGCGGCGCGTCGGCCGGGCGACCGCGCGCGTTCTCCGCGAACTTTTCCAGATGCGCGGTGACGACGCCCAGCGGCGTGGCGCCGGCCGGGCGGGCGCTGTCGCCGTTGGCGGTGACGGTGGGCATGGGATCGCCCGCGTCGCTGCCGACCGAGCCGGAGCGGAATTTCGTCACGTGGGGGGCCAGCGTCACCGTGGCGCGCGCGAATTCCCCGCCGTTGGCGGTGGTGATGGTGCGCAGCGGCTGCGCGGGATCGTGCGCGCGATCGGGATCGCCGGTGTGGGTGATCGGGACGATCGCGGCGTCGACGGTCGCATAGGCCGACTGGGCGGTCGCGGTGCGCAACGGATCCTGTGGATCGAAGACGCGTGCGGCGCGGGTGTTGGTGAAGTCGGTGCCGACGATGAACGGGCGTGCGGCGTTGACGACGTAGCGCATCACGCCGTGGGCGATGCGGCGGTGGGTGGCGTCCTTCAGCGGGCGCTTGCGGTCGAAGATCGACGGGCAGGGGATCGACCAGTCGATGCATTCGGCGGCGGTGCGCCATGGCAGGCGCCGGCCGACGACGACGTCGGGCGAGCCGGGCTTGCCGTGGGTCGGTTCGGGCCAGACGATCGGGTGGCCGTCGCGACGGGCGATCAGGAACAGGCGCTTGCGGCTGGTGGGGGCGCCATAGTCGCAGGCGCGCAGTTCGCGCCATTCGACCTTGTAGCCCAGCCGGCGCAGCTTGCGCACCCACAGGTCGAATTCCTCGCCGCGGCGTTCCTTTATCGGCTTGCCGTCCGCGTCGAGCGGCCCCCATTGGCGGAATTCCTCGACGTTCTCCAGGATGATGAGCTGGATCGCGCCGCGGCCGTTCGGCGTGCCCTTCAGGCACCGCTCCGCCCAGTGCGGCACGACCCAGGCCAGATCGCGGATGTTCTTCTCGCGCGGCTTGCCGCCCTTCGCCTTGCTGTGGTGCTTGCAGTCGGGCGAGAACCAGGCGAGCGCGACCGGCACGCCGCCCGTGGCGTCGAGCGGATCGACGGCCATGATCGACTGGATCAGGTGGCGCGTGTCGGGGTGATTGGCGGTGTGCATCGCGATCGCTTCGGGATCGTGATTGATCGCGACGTCCACCGCGCAGCCCAGCGCGCGTTCGATGCCGGTGGAGGCGCCGCCACCCCCGGCGAAATTGTCGATGATGAGGGGGCGCATCATTCGCCGCACCCACGGCCAACGAGTTTGCCATGTTCACCGCCGGTGAAGTCGCGCCAGTGCACCCAGCCTTTGGGGCAATGGAAGCCCCATTCGCGCACCTTTGGGCCGGTGATGAACAGCGACACCGCGCGTTCGCCGGGAAGGATTTCCAGTCGGTGCGCAGTATCGGCCGGGCGACTGCCGACCCAACCCGCCTCACGGGTGAAGGCGCCATAATAGGTGTGTTCGACGTACCTTCCCGCGA
This sequence comes from Sphingomonas ginsenosidimutans, assembly GCF_002374835.1. Lineage (GTDB taxonomy): Bacteria > Pseudomonadota > Alphaproteobacteria > Sphingomonadales > Sphingomonadaceae > Sphingomonas > Sphingomonas ginsenosidimutans. Next base: position 393,623 of record NZ_NWVD01000002.1, on the reverse strand, counting down.
GCAGGAAACTGGTGTTCGGCCACGGGTGATCGTGCAGCGCGCGATCGTCATCACTGCGCAGGATTTCGTGGAGATAGACGTTACACTGTTCGTTGCGCGGAACGATCCACCAGCGCCGAAGATAAGGCGCCGGCGGAGGGCCGATCACAAAGTCCGGTGAGCGGCTGTCCATGACAGCGCGTGCCCACGATTGCATGGTCGCAGGATCCGCATATGGCAGCCCGCTCATCACAGCAGCCCCTTCGCGCGGAGGATGGCGGCGGCGATGCCGACGGCGATGTACCAGGGCAGCGAGAGGGCGGCGCCCCAGGCCATGGCGCGCCGCAGGTGATGTTCGTCGGGATCGGCCATCGGGCGGATCGGCTCGCGGTCGAGCGGCTGGAAGCAGATCGGCAGCGTGCGGCCCGGTTCGTCGGCGCGGCGCAGGCGGCGGGGCTGGCGGGGCGCGGCGTCGGCCGCTTTACCGCGTGCCCAGGCGGGCGGCTCGTATTGGGCGGGGCCGTCGAGTTCGACGGGGTAAAGAGTTTCGATAACCTGTCGGGTCTGATGGCGCGGCATATGCGGCTCCTTTCGAAGCCGTATATGTGCGATCTAGTCGTACAAGGTCAACGAAAAAATCGTACAGCCTAAATTCGTCGGACGATCGCCACCACTCGCCCGACGATAAATGCTTCACCGTCAACCGCGATGATCGGGCTAACCGCCGGATTGTCGCTGTTGATCTGAACTGACCCATCAGGGAGGGCGCGCAAGCGCTTAATCATCCCGAAACCGCCGTATACGACAGCCCAAATGCGGTCCTGTTGCCGCATCATGTTCTGCGACCGGTCGATGATGACGATATCCTGATCCAGGAGCGTTGGCATCATAGAGTCGCCGTCACCTCGGGCCACGAATAGTGAAGAGGCAGGGGATGAGGTGAGAGAGCTAAGCCACGCCCGACTGAAAGGAACCTGCTGGATAACGGGAAAATCCGCGATATCGCTGCCACCGCCCATTGAGTACCCGACCTCGACCTCATCAAGGAGGACTGCGTCAAGTTGCTCGGCAAGGTCCGCTGGCTCGACCATAAGGTCGCCGGACGGCGAAATCCCCGCCAGCCCCAGTATCAGCTCCCTAGGCGCGCCCTTTTCGACAAGAATGTCAGCGAGCTTCATCGTGAGAGGCACCGGCAATAGGGGCTTCTTGAACTTCTTCGGGTCTTCGTAAGCCGCGTACGACGATGCAGGCATATGAAGAGCTTCAGCAAGCCCGCGAACCGTCATGCCGGTGCGTTCGCGGAGGGCTTTGAGCCGGGCGGTTACAGGGCCGAGTTCAGGCATATGGCCCTGTGACGAAAATCTCGCACAAAGTATGTGCGATTTAATCGTTGCTTTCTGTACGACGTTGTCGCACAAGCCCTCGCCATGGAGACGCTTTTCGACAAGTTCGGTGGGGTGAGGCCGATGGCCGAGCATCTCAAGCAGCCGCCTTCAACGGTTCAGAGTTGGAAGGCGGCTGGGCAAGTCCCAGCGGGGCATCAGCGCCGCGTGCTCGCGCGAGCGGCACAACTCGGCTTGGCCGTATCGGCCGAAGATGTGGTGTTCCCGATGGGTCGCGACCCCATCGAGCAGGAGCACGCCGCATGATCGTGTCAGTGTTTCGGCTGTCCGCCGCTTTCATGGCGCTGCATGAGGATGGTGGCCGCGTAAGCGCCGCGTGCCTCGGCATTGACGGCGCCGAATTCCCGGCGGCACCAAGCGGCCATCTCGTCGGGGTCGAACTCGACGCGCTGCACGATGATGCCGCGCGCGGCCAATGCTTCGATCTTGGGTGCGTTGGCGGCGACGAAGGCGGCGTGCGTCGGGTGCATGCGATCGTCGCTGACGGCGACGTAGCGCGCATAGTTTTCCGGGGTCGGCCACAGGAAGGCAACGAGCTTCGCTGGCATGGTGATCTCCTGTTGGTGGGCAATGAGGCGGCGATCGTAGCGGCGGCCGGCGTAACAGCCAACGAGCAGGAGCAGGCGGCATGATGGAGCGAGATCGTATCCATAACGCCACTGATGCACGTTGCGCAGATGCGTCGTCATCCGGAAAGGCCAGCGCAATTTCCGGCGGGGTGGCGGCATGACGCCCGAGCTTCTCGACCTGAAGCGGGCGACCGCGGAGACGATCAAGGGCGTCGGCGGGCTGGAGGCTGCGGCGGGGTTCTGTCGCGTCGGGAAATCCGTGCTGGGTGACAATCAATCGGTGTCGAAGCCGGACAGCTTCATGGCGATCGACGTCGTCGCGGCGCTGGAGCCGCTGGCGAGCGAACGATCGGGCTGGCCGCACGTGACGCGCGCGCTGTGCCGCGCCAACGGCGGCGTGTTCGTGCGGGTGCCGGAGGCGCGTGCGACGGGTGCGGACCTGTGGTCGCTGCTGGCGCGCAAGGCCAAGGAGGGCGCCGATGTGTCCGCCGCGCTGTGCGAGGCGCTGGCCGATGGCCGCATCGACGGGCGCGAGGCGCGGCGGGTGCGCGGCGAGATCGCCGAGCTGATGGAATTGCTGGCGCTGATGGATGCCGAGCTGGCGACGATCGAGGGAGAACGGTGATGCATGGGGTGCTGAAACTGCATTTGCCGGCGCGCGTGCCGAACGAAGGCGCGCGGCAGCTGGCGCGGTGGGTGGCGTTCACCCATGGGGGCGATCTGGAGCGTGCGGCGCGCGTCCTGTGGCCCACCGGCCCGGCGCGGATGAAGGGCGGTTTTTTGCAGCGGATCGTCAGTGGCGAGGTCGTCCCGTCGCGCGTGACGGGAGAGAGGATGTGGCGTCTTTTCGGGCTGCGCGCGCGGATGTTCGCGATGCCGGCGGCGGGCGGATGGCTGGAGGCGGAAACGTCGGGCTGGGCGGATGCCGGGGCGGTGGCGGCATGAGCGCGATCGACCTGGCGTTGCGCCCGGCGTGCGACGAGGATGCCGAGCGCATCCGCGTCACCGCGGTCGTCGACGACGTCAACCGCTGGCTGGCGGTGGCGTCGCATCGCGACCGGTTCCACTATGCGACGCGGCCGTACCTGCCCGCGGGCGCGCCCGGCCCCGCGCGGCTGCGCGAGTTGCAGGCGCAGGGGCTGGTGATCCTGTTCCAGCAGCGCAGCCAGCTGTTCCATGGCGAGTTCTGCTATTACGCGCAGCGCACGGCGCGGGCGCTGCAGGATCCCGTGCCCGCGCCGAAGGTTGATCGGGCGTACGCGAAGCTGTCGCCGCGTCAGCAGGACGCGGGCGATTACGAGGCGGGCGACCGGCTGCTGCCGATCCTGACGCGTGCGGCGGAGTTCGGGCGGCCGTGCCCGACCGACAAGCAGCTGGCGCAGAAGGCGCGGATTCCGGTCGACCTGGTGGCGTCGGGGTTGCTGGCGCTGCGATCGGCCAAGCTGATCGTCGTCCATGCCGTACCCGCGCCGACGTTGCGGCGGGTGACCATCCTGGCGACGGGCGCGCAGACGGGGCTGATGGCATGACGCTGGAGGTGGAGCGCGACGCGCTGCTGGCGGCGTTGCGGCAGGTGGCGGACGTGGTGCCCGGGCGCACCACGATCCCGGTGCTGGCCAATCTGATGTTGGTGGCCGAGGCGGGCACGCTGACGATCACCGCGACCGATCTTGACATCGAGGCGAGTGTCACGGTGGAGGCGGCCGGGTCGATCGCGACGACGATCGCCAAGGACAAGCTGGTGGCGGCGGTCACCGGGCTTAAGCCGGGGCGGCTGGCGATCGCGCCGGTCGACGGACGGGCGGGCGCGGTGACGATCAAGAGCGGGCGCGCGGTGCGCACGCTGGCGACGCTGCCGGCGACGGACTTCCCCAAGCGCAAGCCGCTGGAGTGCGCGACGTCATTCGCGATGCCGGCGGCGTCGCTGGGGCGGCTGCTGGATGCGTGCCACGTCGCGCAGTCGACCGATGAGACGCGCTATTACCTGATGGGCGTGTACCTGCACCTGGTGGACGGGCAGCTGTGCGCGGCGGCGGCGGACGGGTTCCGGCTGATCCGGGCGCGCTGCGCCCAGCCCGACGCCGCGGACGGAATGCCGCAGGTGATCGTGCCGTCCAAGGCGGTGGCGCAGATGCGCAAGCTGCTGGCCAAGCCGAGCGGCGAGGTGGCGGTGGCGGTCAACGAACACGCCATCCAGCTGACGATCGGGCGCGTGCAGATCGTGGCCAAGGCGGTCGACGGGACGTTCCCCGATTACCAGCGGATCATCCCGGCCGGGGATGCGGGGGCGATCCGGATGACGGGCGGGCGCGACATGCTGCTGTCGGCGGCGGCGGGTGTCGCGTCGGTGGTGGACGCGGAGGGTGACCGCAAGTTGCGGTCGATCCGCATCGACCTGACCCCGGATGCCGAGGTGCAGACGATGAGCGCGCGCGACATGGGCGGATCGTCGGCGGTCGAGGAGATCGACGCCAGCGCGAGCGGCACGGCCGCGGCGCTGGGCATGGACCACAAGCTGTTCACGACGACGCTGGCGATCTTCGCCGAGGGGGCGTCGGTGTCGATGGCGCTGGCCGATCCCAATGCGGCGGCGCGGGTGGAAAGCGACAAGGACCCCGACCTGCTGGCGGTCATCATGCCGATGCGGGTCTGACGAGGGAGGCGATGATGATGCGCACCTATGATTTCGACAATCACTTTGAGCCGGGCGAACTGGCGAAGATGCTGCGCGAGGCGGGAATCCCCGGCGACGTGACGCTCGACCGGATCATCGCGGGAGCGGGGCGGGAATTCGACGCGGACGAGGAGATCACGGTCGTCGTCACGGTCGACGAAGACGAGGTGATCGAAGCCCTGCACGATGACGCGATCATCGACGCCTATCGCGACATGGGGCTGACTGGCACCGAGGATCGCGCGATCGAGGATGGCTTCCGCTACGTGCGCGACGGCGACCTGCCGATGGCGCGGGCGATGTTCGAGCGGGTGTTCGAGGATGCCGATCTGGCCGCGGCGATGCGGGGGCTGGCGTGAGCGACTATGCGGCATTCCTCGCCGCCAAGGCTGCGATCGATCCGCCCACCGGGATTTCCGCGCCGGACGGATTGCCCGCCGCACTGTCGGATTTCCAGGCGGCGATCGTCCCGTGGGCATTGCGGCGCGGGCGCGCGGCGCTGTTCGCGGGGACCGGGCTGGGCAAGACGCTGATGGAGCTGGCGTGGGCGGATGCGGTCGCGCGGCACACCAATCGCCCCGTGCTTATCCTGACCCCGCTGGCCGTCGCCGCGCAGTTCGTCGGTGAGGGCGACAAGTTCGGGATCGGCGTCACGCGGGCGTCGCAGGACAGCGACGTCCGCGGGGCCGGTGCCTATGTCACCAATTACGACAAGCTGGCGCGGTTCGACATGGACCGGCTGGGCGGGATCGTGCTGGACGAGAGCAGCATCCTGAAGGCGTTCGACGGCAAGACGCGCCACGCCCTGATCGCCGGTGCGCGGCGGATCGCGTTCCGGCTGGCGGCATCGGCGACCCCGGCGCCGAACGACTTCATGGAGCTGGGCAATCATGCCGAGTTTCTGGGTGTGATGACGCACGCCGAAATGTTGGCGACGTTCTTCATCCATGATGGCGGCGATACGTCGAAATGGCGACTGAAACGGCATGCCGAGGGCGAATTCTGGCGCTGGGTCGCCAGCTGGGCGGTGATGCTGACGCGCCCGGGCGACCTGGGCTTTACGGACGGGGCGTATCAGCTGCCGCCGCTGCGGATGCACGAACATCTGGTCGAGGTGGACGGGCCGCAGGCAGGAATGGCGACGCTGTTCGCGATGGAGGCGCGCACGCTGTCCGAGCGGCTGGCGGCGCGGCGCGACAGCATCGTTCCGCGCGTCGACACGGCGGCGGCATTGCTGTCGGCGCATGATCGCCCGGCGGTGGCGTGGTGCAACCTGAATGCGGAAAGCGAGGCGCTGGCGCGGGCGATCCCCGGCGCGGTCGAGGTCCGCGGGGGCGACGCGGAGGGACGCAAGGAAGAGGTGCTGGGCGCCTTCGCGGCGGGGCAGGTACGCGTGCTGGTGACCAAGCCGTCGATCTGCGGGTTCGGCATGAACTGGCAGCATTGTCATGACACGGCGTTCACCGGGCTGAACGACAGTTTCGAGCAATTGTACCAGGCGGTGCGGCGTTTCTGGCGGTTCGGCCAGCAGCATGCGGTCGACGCGCATCTGATCGCGGCGCGCACCGAAGGCGCGGTGCTGGCCAACCTGAAGCGCAAGGAAGCCGATGCGGCGCGGATGCAGGAGGCGATGGTCGCGGCCATGGCCGGCTTCTCGACGGTCGGGGTGAGCGCGGCGGCGCGCGAGAAGGCGGGCTATGCGCGGCGGGCGCTGGCGCTGCCGTCATTTCTGGAGGCGGCATGATCGATGCGATCGACTTTCGCGAGGGCGACGGGGGCGGCGGCTGGGGCCTGTACAATGGCGACTGCGTCGAGGTGCTGGGGCAACTGCCCGACGAGAGCGTCGGATTCAGCGTGTTCTCGCCGCCCTTCTCATCGTTGTACACCTATTCCAACAGTGATCGCGACCTGGGCAATTGCCGGACGGACGAGGAGTTCTTCGCACACTTCGCGTTCGTGCTGGCGGGCCTGTATCGCGTGCTGAAGCCGGGGCGGCTGGTGTCGATGCATTGCATGGACATGCCGCGATCGAAGGCGCGCAACGGTTTCATCGGCACATGGGACTTCCCCGGCGATCTTATCCGCGCGGCGGAGGCGCAAGGGTTCATCTTCCACAGCCGGGTGTGCATCCGTAAGGATCCGGTGACGGCGATGCAGCGCACCAAGGCGATCGGGTTGCTGCACAAGCAGGTCAAGAAGGACAGTTGCCGCAGCCGGCAGGGTTATGCCGACTATGTCGTCACGCTGTACAAGCCGGGGTTGAATCCCGAGCCGGTGTCGGGCGTGTTCGAGCATTATTTCGGCGACGATCCCGCGACGCAGCTTGCGGCGGCGACGATGGAGGGCGACGCGCGGTCGATCGCGATCTGGCAGCGGTATGCGGACCCGGTGTGGGACGATATCGATCCGGGTGACACGCTGCAGTATCGCGCCGCGCGCGATCATGCCGACGAACGCCATATCGCGCCGTTGCAGCTGGGCGTCATCCGGCGGTGCGTCGATCTGTGGAGCAATCCGGGCGATGTGGTGCTGTCGCCCTTCGCAGGGATCGGTAGCGAGGTGTTCGTCGCGGCGCAGATGGGGCGGCGCGGGCTGGGGGTGGAGCTGAAGCCGTCCTATTTCGCGCAGGCGCTGCGCAACCTCGACAGCGTCGATGCGCACCAGGTGGGGTTGTTCGCCGGGGTCGATGCGCAAGACGACCGCGAGGCGGCGGCATGAGGACGCGCTTAGAGGTGCAGGTCGCGACCGCGGTGGGCGCGATGCTGGTGGGGCGCGATGCGATCACGCTGGGCGAGGTGGCTGACCTGCTGCCGGGGCATATCCGCGCGGCGGGGCCGTCGCTGAAATGCATGGCGCGGGCGCTGACCGGCGCTGGGTGGATCGGCGAGCGTCGCGACGGCGGGGCGGTGGTGTATGTGCCGGCGCCGGCGGATGACGGCGCCGGTGATGACGCGGGCGACGATGATGCCGGCGTATCGGCCGGGCACAATAGCGGCGAGACGGTCGAGGGTGTGGCGGCGGACCAGGTGCGGCTGCTGATCGAGCGGATCGAGCGGCTGGACGAAGAGCGCAAGGGCATCGCCGAGGATATCAAGGACGTGTTCGCGGAGGCGAAGTCGCGCGGATACGATCCGAAGGCGCTGCGCGGGATCCTGCGCATCCGCGCCAAGCCGCGCGAGCAGCAGCAGGAAGAGACGGCAATCCTGGAGGTCTACATGCGCGCGTTGGGGATGATGTGATGATCGTCGGCCGTTACGTTCGCCGGTTCGCGGATGCCGATATGGGGATGCTGGAGGGCGCGAGCCTGAACGCGCCCTACGCTTTTCATTGGGTCACCGACGTGCGCGTGGATGGGGCGTCGATCGTCTGCAAGGGCGCCGGCAAACCGCTGGCGCTCCCGTTCCGGCGGACGGCGCACGGCGATCGCGCCACCATCACCATCAACGATCCGATCTTCGGCCCGACGAAGTTCGAGGTCCATCCTTTCAAGAGGTCGGAATCATGAGCAGCGTCAACAAGGTCATCCTGATCGGGCATCTGGGCGCCGATCCCGAAAGCCGGAGCTTCCAGAACGGCGGCAGCGTCGTGAACATGCGGGTCGCGACGGGCGAGCGGTGGAAGGACCGCACGACGGGCGAGCAGAAGGAACGCACCGAATGGCATTCGGTCGTCGTGATGAACGAGGGGTTGCAGAAGGTCGCGACGCAATATCTGCGCAAGGGCGGCAAGGTCTATATCGAGGGCCAGCTGCGCACCCGCAAATGGCAGGACCAGGCGGGGGTCGACCGGTATTCGACCGAGGTGGTGCTGGGCGCGTTCAACGCCGCGCTGGTGCTGCTGGACCGGCGCGAGGCCGATCCGGGGCGGCACGATTATTCGGGCTATTCGGATACGCGGGGGAGCGGCGCGACGGGCGGCGGGGGTGCGGCGGCCGGCGGCGGTGGATCGACCGCGGGCGCCTTCCGCAGCGCGGCCGACCTGGATGACGATATCCCGTTCTGACGGGCGGTGACCCGCGGGCGCGCCGGGTGATGCGCGCCGTGTTTCGTATCCGGGAGGGATCATCACAATGACCGATACACAGCCCGCGTCGATGGTCGACGCGGCGATCGATTTCGCGCGCCGTGGCTGGCCGGTGTTCCCCTGCAGCCCGGCGAACAAGGCGCCGTTGCTGGGGCGCGACCTGGACGATGACGGCAAGCCGATCCGCGGTTCGGGCGGGGTGACCAAGGCCAGCACCGACGAAGCGACGATCCGCGGCTGGTGGGGACGCTGGCCGCAGGCGATGATTGGCGTCGCGGTCGGCCGGGCGGGGATGCTGGTGATCGATTTCGATCCGCGCGTCGATGAGATCGTCGATCCGGACACCGGCGAGGTGACCGGCGAGGAGGTGTGGACGCTGGAGCGGCTGAAGGCCGAGCTGGAAGCCCAGATGGGGTGCGCGCTGCCGGTGACGCTGGCGGTGCGCACGCCGTCGGGCGGGGTGCACTGCTATTTTCGGATGCCGGACGGCGCGCCGATCGGCAACGTCGGGAGCCTGCCCGATCATATCGATGTGCGCGGCGAGGGCGGGTATGTGATCGCGCCGCCCAGCGTGTGCGTCGGCGACGGCCGGCGGTGCGTGCCGGGCGGCTATGGCTGGCTGCGCGGCGATGCGGGGGCGGCGATCGTCGACATGCCGGCGGCGCTGGTCGAGATCCTGCGCACGCCGAAGCGGCGCGCGGGGCGCGGCGACGACCAGGCGCGGCCGGTCGCGGCGGCGCGCGGGCCGCGCGACTATGCCGCGTCGGACGTGTTCCCGGTCGACGTCGACGAGGCGCACCGGCGCTATGCGATCGGCGCGCTGGACCGCACCGCGGCGGAGCTGGCGGCGACGCCGCGCGGCGGGGGGCGGCACGGCGGGCGTAACAAGGCCGCCTATGCCGCGGCGTTCAACATGGGCGGGTTCGTCGGCGCCGGCGCGATCAGCGAGGCGGTGGTGCGCGCGACGCTGGTGACCGTGGTGCAGGGGTTCGATCCGGCTGCGTTCGACCGGCACGTCCAGGCGATCGACAACGGCATCGAGGGCGGGCGCCAGCATCCGCACGACCTGAGCGGCATCGGCACGCGTGCCGGATCGAATGCGCGCCGCCGCGACAGCGGCGGGTCCGCTGGATCGTCCTTCCCCCCGTTGCCGCCGGTCGACGCCTATTCCGACGACGTCGCGGAACCCGGACCCGACGCGGGGGGCGAAGCGGACGACTTCCACGACGGAACCGCGGCCATGGGTTCCCCTATGGGGGGTGGGGGGCGGATCGCGCCGGCCCGTGACGACGTGGTGGACCGCGAATGCGCGATGTTGCCGCGCACCGATCTGGGCAATGCCGAGCGGTTCTGGCGGCGGCATGGCTGGAAATTCCGTTTCTGCGCCGAACTGGGGTGGTTCGTGTGGGACGGCCGGCGGTGGGAGTTGCTGTCCGAGGAAAAGGACAAGGTGCCCGGCAAGGTCAGCTACGCGGTGTTCGAGACGGTGCGTGCGATCCGGCACGAAGCCGATCTGGTCGCGGCGTCGGGACTGAAGGAGGAATTGCCGTCCGACGCCAGCGATGCCGAGCGGGAGGCGACGCTGGACTTCATCGTCAAGTGGCGCGGGAGCGGCGACAACAAGGTGCCGATCTATTTCAGCGACATGCTGCGCGATCACGCCATGTCGAGCGAGGGCGCGCAGCGGCTGCATTGCGTGGCCAACCTGGTAAAGTCGTTCCACGGGATCGCGATCGGGGCGGATGCGATGGACGTCGACCGGCTGGCGATCAACGTCCAGAACGGCACGTTGCGGCTGACGCGCGAGGGCAAGCGCTGGGCGGTGGTCGAGGGCCGGTTGAAGCAGGTCACGATCGGGGATCGATGGGGGCTGCGGCTCGACCGGCATCGGCCCGACGACCTTATCAGCAAGGTCGCGCATGTCCGGTTCGATCCGGGCGCCGACAGCCCGGTCTATGACGCGTTTCTGGAGGCGGTGCAGCCAGACCCGGTGGTGCGGCGGTTTCTGCACCAATGGGGCGGATATTCGATCACGGGGGATATCAGCGAGCAGAAGCTGGCGTTCTTCCACGGCAAGGGACGCAACGGCAAGTCGACGCTGGTCGACCTGTGGGGCCATATCGCGGGGGATTACGGCGGGTCGATCGCGATCGAGACGCTGCTGGACCAGGGCAAGGGGCGCAAGGGCGGCGATGCGACGCCCGATCTGGCGCGGTTGCCGGGCATCCGGTTCCTCCGGACCTCCGAACCGGAGAAGGGGGCGAAGCTGGCCGAGGCGCTGATCAAGCTGATCACCGGGGGCGAGCCGATCGACGCGCGGTATCTGCACAAGGGGTTCTTCACCTACCTGCCCAGCTTCAAGGTGACGGTGTCGGGCAATCACAAGCCCAAGATCACCGGGCATGACGACGGCATCTGGCGACGCGTGATGCTGGTGCCGTGGGACGTCCAGATCGCGGCGGACAAGGTCGACCGCGCGCTGCCCGACAAGCTGCGCGCGGAGGCGCCAGGCGTGCTCAACAGGTTGCTGGAGGGGTTGCTGGACTGGCGCGAGCATGGGCTGATCGAGCCGGACAGCGTGAAGGCGGCGACGACCAAGTACCGCGAGCAAAGCGACCAGCTGGGGCGGTTCCTGGACGATTGCGTGCGCATCGTGGACGGGGCCAAGGCCAAGTCGAGCGAGCTGTTCGCGCTCTACAGCGCATGGGCGAAGGCCAATGGCGCGGCGGAGTGGCAGCAGGCCGGCTTCACCGCGGCGATGCAGGACCGCGGGTTCGAGAACAAACGATCGAACGGCATCCAGTGGCTGGACATCGAGATGGTCAAGCAGCCTTCCGACTTCGCCGAACGTGATGCGCGGGATGATGGATCACCGCCGTATTCGGCCGACGATTACCCGGTTTAGGAACAGGCGGTGGTTCCGGCGGAATGTGGGGGTGGAAGCGCAGAACATGAGGAATTGTGCGGTGTTGGAACGCTTGGAAATCGAATGACGCCACCCGCCATGATGTGTGTGCGCATATGTGCGCACATGATGATTTACCTTTGATTTCCTTCCACCCCTTCCAATCAACAATCTGGCATCTTCGGATGCCGCGCGAAACAGGGAATTCTTCGATGGATCATCGGGCCGATATGGAAGCGCAGTGCGGCGGGACGGCGGTTCCGGTGGAAGGCGGGCGCGAATGGACGTTCGATGACGTCCAGGACCGGCTGGTCGAGGCGATGCTGACCTGCTGGCGCGGAGGCGACCGCGAGCGCGGGTGGCTGCGCGGCGGGGCGGACGGACCATGGCACATGGTGCTGCCGGATGCGGCCTATGACGGCGGGCGCGATGCGGCCGAACAGCGCGCGGATGCGGCGATCCGCCCCGCCGCGCTGACACGCCGCGACGTCGACGAAATGGAGGAGGCGTTCGGATGGGTCGAGGCGCTGGAGGCTGGGCAGCGGCGGCTGGTGTCGGCGGCCGTGGCGCAGCTGGCCCGCGGTCAGCGGCAGGTCAGCTGGGTGCGCGTGGCGCGTTCGTTTGGTCTGGATCGGGGCACCGATGGCCTGCGGATGCGCTACGGACGGGCCATCTCTAGCATCGCCGCGCGGCTGAATGGCGGAAATGCACGGGCTTTCGTGTCAAGCGATTTAGTTGGTCGTTAACACAATTTCGGGTGTTCGCCTGTCGCCGGTTTTGGGCGTATTTATTGATACGCTGAGGCGGGCTTGTGAGCGCGGCGAGGCATCCTCTCTCCCTGATCCTGCGAAGGGCGTCCCGGTTTCGATCGGGGCGCCCTTCGCCGTTGTGGTGGCCATGGCACGATTGAGCAGCGTCAAGCCACGGCTGGGCACGTTGCGGCCACGGCTGGCGCAGCGCGACGATGCGCGGGCGGAGATGGACCGGCGCCGCGAGCTTCGGCCGTGGCGCAAATGGTACAAGACGGCGCGATGGGCCAAGCTGCGCTGGGCCGTGCTGGTCCGCGACGTGTTCACTTGCTGCCGGTGCGGCGTGATCGGGGCTGACACGTCGCAGCTGGTCGCCGACCATCGCAAGCCTCATCGCGGCGATGAGGCGCTGTTCTGGGACTTCGACAACCTCCAGTGCCTGTGCGGCGCGTGCCACTCCGGCGCCAAGCAGCGCGAGGAGCAGGCGACCGCCTGGGAGTAGGGGGGGGTCGAAAGTCGGGAGGGCGGTCGCCGCCCGGACCACTCATGCTCTCACGTGGAGACTTTTTTTGGGCGCGGATGGATTTTCGGAGACCGATCTGTTCGGCGATCCGATCGTGCCGCGCTCAGAAGGGCGTGGGAGGCCGGAGCATCGGTGGAGCCTCGAAAACTCCAACAAGGTGCTGTTGGCGTTCGCGCGCGGCCTAAGCGTCAAAGAGGCGGCAACCGCGATCGGGGTGTCGGTCGGCACGCTGCGCAAGCATTATTTGAACGAGATCGAACAGCGCAACGCGGCGCGGCTGCGCATGGAGATGACGCAGCTGGCGCGGCTGAACAAGGCCGCTGCCGATGGCAAGGTCGCCGCGGAGAAGGAACTGTTCAAGCGGCTCGACAAGGCCGCAATGCAGCAGCTGGCGGAAAGCGTTGTGGATCGCGGCCGTCCCAAGAAGGCGGCGCCGATCGGCAAGAAGGAGGCGGCGCGCGCGGCGGCCAAGGAGGCGGTGAAGAAGTTCCGGCCGCGCGCCGGGCCGAACCTGCTGAACTGACGGCATGCGCCCGGTGGAGTGGTCGACCGCGTGTCCCGACTGGGAGACGCGGATCGTGGAGGGGCGCAGCCTGGTCCCCCCACCGCTGTTCCCCGATGAGGCGGAAGCGGCGCTAGCCATCTTCAAAAGCCTGCGCATCGTCGACGTGCCGGGCCAGCCGACGTTCGGCGAGGCGTGTGACGACTTCGTTTTCGATTTCGTCGCCGCGATCTTCGGCGCCTACGATCCGGGCCAGACCCGGCAACTTATCAACGAGTTCTTTTTGCTCATCAGCAAGAAGAACGCGAAGTCCACCATTGCCGCCGGGATCATGGTCACGGCGCTGATCCTCAACTGGCGCCACGCCAACGAACTGTTGGTGCTGGCGCCGACCAAGGAGATTGCCAACAACGTCTTCACCCCCGCGATGGGGATGGTGAACGCGGACCCGGAATTGAAGGCGTTCCTGAAGCCGATCGAGCATCTGCGCACGATCAAGCACCTGGATAACGGGTCCGAACTGAAGGTCGTGGCGGCCGACAGCGAGATCGTCGGCGGGAAGAAGGCCGGCTTCGTGCTGGTCGAGGAAGTCTGGCTGTTCGGCAAGAACCCCAAGGCCGCGGCGATGCTGATGGAAGCGACCGGCGGGCTGGTCAGCCGGCCGGAAGGGTTCATCGTGTATCTGTCGACGCATTCGGACGAAGCGCCGCGCGGGGTGTTCAAGAAGCTGCTGGACCTGTTCCGGGGCATCCGTGACGGGACGATCGTCGACAAGCGCAAGCTGGGGATGCTGTACGAGTTTCCCGCGGCGATGATCGCCAGCCGCGCCTATCGCGATCCGGCCAACTTCTACGTCACGAACCCGAACATCGGCCGGTCGGTCGACCCGGAGTGGCTGGCGGAAAAGCTGATCGAGGCGGAGCGCGGCGACCAGGGCGAGTTGCAGATATTCCTGTCGAAGCACCTGAATGTCGAGATCGGCACCCGGCTGTCGAACGACCGGTGGAACGGAGCGGACTTCTGGGATCGCGCGGCTGACGTCACGCTGGTGACGCTGGATGATCTGATCCGGCGAAGCGAGGTGATCGTGGCCGGGATCGACGGGGGCGGCCTGGACGACCTGTTGGGCCTGTGCCTGATCGGGCGCGAGAAGGGGTCGCAGCGGTGGCTGGTCTGGGCGAAAGCCTGGGCATGGTCGGTCGTGTGGAAGCGCCGGCAGGATATCGCGACGAAGCTGGATGAGTTCATCGCGGAAGGATCGCTGGTGCGATGCGAACTGCCCGACGAGGACGAAGCGGCTGCGCTGGCGTCGATCAGCGACGGTGAGGCGCCGCCCGAGGACGATCAGGAGCTGACGGCGGACATCGTCGGTGTCGTCGACGTGCTGGAGGAGGTGCGCGCGGCGGGGCTGTTCCCGGCCAGCGAGGCGATCGGGTTGGACCCGGCGGGAGTGGCGACGCTGGTGGACGAATTGATGCGTCGCGGTTTCACCGACGACCAGCTGAAGACGATCCCGCAGGGCTGGCGGCTTACCAGCGCGATCAAGGGCATGGCGCGCAAGGTGGCCGCGCGGACGTTGCGCCACGGCGGGCAGAAGTTGCTGACCTGGTGCATCGGCAATCTGAAACAGGAACCGAGGGGAGCAAGTGGCGTGGTCATCACGAAACAGTCCCCGTCCGCCAAGATCGATCCGGCGGCAGCGATGTTTTCCGCCGGGATGCTGATGGCATTGCGGCCGGAGGCGTCGGACGATCAGACGCTGGATGAATTCATCGCCCAGATGAAGACCGCCGCCTGATGGCCGGATGGGTAGGATCCGTGCTGTCGTGGTTCGGCAGTAGCGGCGCATCGGGCAAGCTGAGCGGCGCCCCGGAAGACGAACCGACGCGCAAGGCGATCGCGTTCGGTTCGGCGATCGACAGCGCGGGGCAGGTGGTCAATCAGCGCACGACGCTGGGGCTGGCGGCGGCGTGGGCGTGCATCAGCCTGAAATCCGAGCTGGTCGGGTCGATGGGATGCGGCGCGTACAGCAAGAGCGCGCGTGGCGGGCGCGAGGCGCGCGAGGATCACTGGCTGTACGACCTGCTGCACGAAGAGCCGAACGCCGATCAGACCCCGGCCGAATTCTGGGCGGGTCAGGTCGCGGCGATGGATCTGTGGGGCAACGCCTATGCCGAAAAGGAGACGCTGGGCGACCGGGTGACGGCGCTGACGCCGTTGCCGCCCCACCTGATGCAGGTGACGCGAAATGCGAACGGCGAGCGCATCTATGTGTTCGCTGACCGCGGCAAGGCCGAGCGCCTGCCGGCGGACAAGATATTCCACCTGCGCGGGATCACGCTGGGCGGTGACGTCGGCCTGTCGGCGATCGAGTATGGCCGGCGCACGCTGGGCGGTGCGATGGCCGCGAACAAGGCCGCCGCTGACACCTTTCGCGCGGGCATGCAGGCCGCGGGCTTCATGGAGACGGGTTCGACGAACCTGAAGCCGGAACAGCGGGCGGACCTGCAGGAGATTTTCGATCGCTTCGTCGGCGAGGCGATGCGCGGCCGGATCGTGCCGCTGGAGAAGGACTTCAAGTGGCATCCGCTGAAGATGAACCCGGCGGAGGTTCAGCTGCTGGAATCGCGCGGCTGGGACGTCGAGGAAATCTGCCGGTGGTTCGGGATGCTGCCGATCCTGATCGGGCACGCCGCCAAGGGTCAGACGATGTGGGGCAGCGGCATCGAGCAGCTGTTGCTGGGCTGGCAGACGCTGCGCCTCAACCCGCTGCTGCGCCGGATCGAGCAGGCGGCGAAGAAGCAACTGTTGACGCGCGCCGAACGCAAGCTGATCTATCCGGAGTTCAACCGCGAAGCGGTGATGGCGACCGACAGCGCCGGGCGCGCCGCCCTCTACAGCGCGTTCGGTCAGAATGGCGTGATGGACCGCAACGAGATGCGGTCGCGCGAGAACCTCGATCACCGTCCCGGCGGCGAATATCTGACCGTCCAGTCCAATCTGGTGCGGCTCGATCAGATGGGCATGGACGGCGCGGCGTCATCCGAACAGCAGCTGCGATCGGCGCTGCTGGGGATGCTGGGCGTGCAGGGCGGCGACATCGAAGCGCTGATCGCCGCCAAGGTTCAATCGATGATGGGGCACAACGCCGGCCCCCGCCTGGAGGAATGACGATGGCCGATGGTATCCCTTTTCCGGAAGCCAATCTCGTGCTTCGCGCTCCTACGCCGGAAGATGCGGCGGCGGGGACGGTCTGTGACCTGCATGTCCACCGTTACCGTGACCTGGATGGCAATCCGCAGGTGTTGAGCAAGTGGCAGTTGTCGGCGGAAGAATTGGCCGAGGTGGTCCGGACGGGGGGCACCATCTGGTTCAATTGCTGGGGCGGCACCCACCCGCCCATCTGGATCAGCGGGGCCGACCCGTTCGTGCGTGCACCCGCACAGGCGCAGGAGGCTTGACGATGCACATGGGTCGCGTCTTCGGGCGCAAGCACACCGGCGCGCTGAAGGTGCGCGACTTCGATTTCGAGGTGAAAGCGGTCGGCGATGACGGCACGTTCAGCGGCTACGGTTCCGTATGGGACGTGGTCGACAGTTATCAGGAGATCGTCGCGCGCGGGGCGTTCACCGACAGCCTTGCCGAGATCGCGGCGAAGGGGCGACCGGTGCCGATCCTGTGGCAGCACCGCGCAGGCGAGCCGATCGGCGCGTGGACCAACCTGAAGGAAGATGAGCGCGGCCTGTGGGGCGACGGCGAACTGCTGATCGCCGACGTCGCGCAGGCGCGCGAAGCGCACGCGCTGGCCAAGCGCCGGATCGTGACCGGTCTGTCGATCGGCTATTGGGTGCGCGAGAGCAGCTACGACGAAAAGACCGGCATCCGCACGCTGACCAAGCTGGACCTCGTCGAAATCAGCCTCGTCACCTTCCCGGCGAACGATGACGCGCGGGTCGAGGCGGTGAAGTTCAAGCTCGCGCACGGCGAACTGCCGACCGAGCGGGAAATGGAGAAAGCCCTGAGGGAGTTAGGGTTCTCCAAGACGCGAGCCGCGGGTGTCGTCGCCCACGGCCTGACGGAAATGCGGCGGAGGGAGTCCGACTGCGACCCGGCGACGACCACGGTTCTCAAGAGCCTTTCGGACACCCTGCGCGGCTTCACGCTGTAGGCCGCGCGAACAAGGAACAATCGCATGAACATGATGACGAAGGTCGCGGCGCAGGCCGCGGCGCCCATGCTGGCGCGCGAGTTCGGCCACAAGGCGGCCGGCGACGGCAACGACGCGGCGACGCTGGAGCAGGTTCAGAAGAACCTCGACCAGGCGCTGGGTCATGTGAAGGAGGTTGCGGTCGAGTTCCGCGCCAAGAGCGCCGAGGGCACCAAGATCAGCGAGGAGGCCAAGGAAAAGGCCGACAAGGCGCTGGTCGAACTGGAAGCGATCCGCGGCGACATGAAGGAGCTGTCGCAGAAGCTGGCGCAGGGCCGGCGCGGCGGCGGTGACGACACGCCCGAGATGAAGAGCCTGGGCTATGAGGTCGCACGCCACGCCGATGTGAAGTCCTACGCCGAGGGCGGATGCAAGGGCACGATCGGCTTTTCGGTGAAGGCGGTGACCAGCGCGACCGGTTCGGCCGGCGGCCTGATCCGCCCGGAGCGCCAGCCGGAGATCGTCGGCCTCCAGCGTCCGCAGCTGCGCGTGCGCGACCTGCTGACGCCCGGTCAGACCGAAAGCAACTCGATCGAATACGCCTACCAGACGGTTCGCACGAACAATGCCGCGCCGGTCGCGGAAGGCGCGCAGAAGCCCGAATCGAACTATGGCTGGGACGTGGCCAACGCGCCGGTGCGCACCATCGCGCACTGGGTGCCGGCGTCGCGGCAGGCGATGGACGACGTGCCGCAGCTGGAAAGCCTGATCGACGGCGAACTGCGCTACGGCCTGGACGACGCGGAAGACGCCCAGCTGCTGCTGGGCGACGGCACCGGTCAGAACGTGCTGGGCCTCTACACGCAGGCACCCGCCTATGTGCAGCCGTCTGGCGTGGCGATCACCGGCGAAACCCGGATCGACCGGCTGCGCCTCGCCATCCTGATGGTCGAGCTGGCCGACTATGCGCCGGACGGCATGGTGCTGCACCCGACGCAGTGGACCAACATCGAACTGACGAAGGACGCCGCGGGCGGCTACGTCTTCGCCAATCCGCAGGGGCTGGCGTCGAACACGCTGTGGGGTCGCCCGGTCGTGTCGACGAAGCGGATCGGCACCGGCAACTTCCTGGTGGGTGCGTTCAAGCTGGCCGCGCAGATCTTCGATCGCATGGACACCGAGGTGCGCATTTCCGACCAGGATCGCGACAACTTCATCAAGAACATGCTGACAGCTAGATACGACGTGTGAAAAATCGAAATTAATCCGTGACTTAGGGGGCGAAAGCCCCCTTTTTTTGTTCGGCGTGCGACCAACGCAGCGTCACGCCGAAACCCGCAGAAATCCAACGATCTTCAACAGGCAACGGGACGCCCGTTGCGCAACAGTTGCGCAAGGAAAGAGGCATGGAACGACACACACCTGACCTCCTAACCGGTATCGCCGCGATAGCGTGCCATCTCGGGTGGACAGAACGACAGACGCTGCACCAGCATGAGAAGGGGCTTATTCCGACCTTCAAGCAAGGTCGCATCGTCTGTGCCCGCCGATCCACCCTCGCCAAGCATTTCGCCGCGCAGGAAGCCGCAGCGACGGCGGTGCGGCCGTGACGGCGCTGGTGGGGGTGCCGGATCGCGACCGGCTGGAAGTGGTGCTGATCGAACGCGCCGGGCTGGGCTGGGCCGTGGGAATCGGCCGGCTGATGGCGCGCGGGATCGAGCGTGACCGGACGGCCTTCCTGATGGAGCGCGAGGCGATCGGCGCGGCGCGCCAGCTGGCGGACGCGGGCGACATGCTGCTGTTGCGCGTCGAGGCGGGCGAGGGGGCGTGCGACTGATGGGGTATTGCGGGAAACGGGCGGGCGACGGGCTGTCGATCCGCCGGGCGGCGCTGCTGAACCGTTGTGAGTTGTGTTCGGAGGTGCCGGGCCATTGCATCATCGGGCCGGAGTTGGCGAACGCGCGGGCGTGGAACGTCGTCGGGCCTTCAATCCAGGTCATGGAGGGGTGGGAGGGCTGCGCGAAAAACCGGCGCTGGGGCGTGGCCGTGTTCGTATGGGGGCTGACGCTCGACCTTCGCTACCGTGTTTCGTATTTCCGGCGCTTCGATTCCGCCATGTACGAGGCGATGCAGCGCGCCGCGCACCTGACCGGCGGGCCAATCGTGGAATGGATCGACGGGGATTACATGGCTGGGCCGGTTCCCGGTTCGCGGGTGCCGATCATGGTGAACCGTCGGTGACAATCGCAATGGTGCCAATGGATCCCGGCGAGAAGGCGGCCGGGGTCGACCAGGCGAAGGCCGAGGGCTTCTCCGAGGATGCGTTGGCGCGGGCCTTCGTCGGGGAGCATGTGGGTCAGCTGCGGTTCTGCCACAGCCGGGGGAAGTGGCTGGAGTTCGACGGCGCGATATGGCGCGAGGACAAACGTCGGCGCGCCTTCGACTATGCGCGGCGCTCGATCCGGGAGGCCGGCGCGGGCGCGAAGTTCGGGAAGGCTGCGGCGGCGAGCGGGGTAGAGCAATTCGCGCGGGCCGATCCGTTGCTTTCCGCCTGCGCTGATGATTGGGACCCCGACCCGTTCCTGCTGGGAACGCCAGATGGCGCGGTGGACCTGCGCACCGGCAAGGTACTGCCCGCCGATCACGCGTTCATGCTGACGCGATCCACGTCCGTCACGCCTCAAGAGGGGGAGGCGACGTTGTGGAAAGAGTTTCTGATGCAGGCGTCGGGCGGCGACCTTGAGTTGATCCGGTTCCTTCAACAGATTGCCGGATATTCACTGACCGCTGACACGCGTGAACATGCGTTGTTCTTCATTCATGGTCCGGGCGGCAATGGTAAGGGTGTGTTCCTTAATACCTTCACGCAGATACTTGGGGATTATGCTGTCACGGCCGCAATGGAAACATTCATCGCGTCGCGCAATGACCGGCATTCCACCGAATTGGCGGTGCTACGAGGGGCGCGGCTGGTCACTGCGTCGGAGACGGAAGAGGGACGGTCATGGGCCGAAAGTCGTATCAAGCAAATGACGGGCGGCGACCCGATCACGGCGCGGTTCATGCGACAGGACAACTTCACGTTCCTGCCCGCGTTCAAACTGGTCATCATCGGCAATCATGAACCCGTGTTGCGCAACGTCGATGAGGCGATGCGACGTCGCTTTCATATCGTGCCGTTCAATCACAAGCCGCCCAAAGTTGACCGCACGTTGGAAGCGCGGCTCCGTGCCGAGCATCCGCGCATCCTACGTTGGATGATCGACGGGTGTCTCGACTGGCAGGCTAGCGGGCTTGTGCGCCCGGCCAGCGTGGTGCGCCAGACCGATCGCTATTTTGAGGAACAGGACTTGCTGGGCCAGTTCCTCGCCGATCGGTGCGAGACGGGAGGGGACCTGTTCGACACCACGGCCAGCCTGTTCGCGGCGTGGGAGAAGTACGCTCACGCTGCTGGCGAATATCCGGGCAAGCAGAAGGCGTTCGGGTCGGCCCTGCGCAAGAGAGGGTTCAAGCCCGATCGGCTGGCGAACGTCGAGCGTACGCGGGTTTATCGTGGGGTGCGGCTGATGCTACCGATGGACGATCTGGGGCAGGTTGCGGGCGCGACGGCCGTTGCCGGTGCTGGCCATGCTGGTGCCGCTCATCCGCTTGATGATCGCGAGATGCCGCCTTGATCGACCGATCCGTAGGACGTTTCCGACCGCGTAGACCGCGTTTGGACGCATTTTCTCGGTTCACCAGCTTACGCGCCCGCGTCACGCACGCGCACACGCGTAAGGCCCCAACCGAAAAAACGCGTCCAAACGCGGTCTATGCGGTCGGGATCATGCGGGCGTGGCGCTTGTCGCACGGGACGTGGCAGGGGGTAGGGGGGTAGAAAGTCCAGAGGGGCGGCGCCCCCCGGACCACTCATTGTCTCATCTGGGGATTTTATTTCAGCGCGGCGGGAATTTCCGCGCCGCGCTTGCTGGCACGGCCCCGTTGGATGCGATCCGCGACCTTGTGACCCCCGGAAGTACCTTGAGGCGGGAAACGCGCTCCCGTGGCTTCTGTGGGGCCGTGGGTGGCCGCTGTTAGCGGCTGTCGCGTCGTCACGATCACCGGCCGCGTGCCGGATTAAAAATCATCGGTCGATTTTGGAGGCGTCATGCCGGTTGGCAAGCTGTGGGAGTTGGCGGCGATCCCGGACATGCCGTCCGAACCGACCCTGCGCCAGTTCATGCGCGCTCGACCTGACTTCCCGGTCATCGAGCATGGCGGCAAGGGCACGCCGTACCTGATCGACCTTGATGCCGCTGCCGCCTTCGTCCGCGCCCACTGGCGCGACAGCCGGTCGCAGTTGAGCGGACGTGCCAAGGCCAAGCGATCCGTCGTCGCGACCGCGTGCGCGCCACAACAGGGTGAATTGCCCTTTCTATCCACCATGGAGAATGTCGATGTTGAATGAGAATGATCGCGGAGAGGCCGTGGCGCGCTTCACCAGCGCGGTTGCCACGATCGCGGCCGAGTTGCTGGCCGCTGGCGCGCCTGGGGAGGCCTTGGCCGCAGCGCTGCGGATGAGGGCGGCGGCGATCGAGGGCGGGTTGCCGCGCACGAAGGATATGACCCCCAATGAACGCGAGCTTGTCGACCTGGCGCGCACGGGGCACGAGTTCATCAACACGCTGCAGGTGGCGGGGATTGCGGAACCCGTCGTGGTGACGGTGCTGGGCAACGTGCTGGTGGAGCGTGTCGCGCGAGTGCGTGGCGCAGCTGGGGCGGCCGATTGGCTGCGCAGGCTCGCTGCGCTGGTAGATGCGAACGCCGACGCGATCGAAGTCACCGCGCAGTCGCATTAACCCTTTCATTTCCGCGCCGGCTGCGCTATCGAGCGGGGGGTCAACGCGTGTGACGCGCGACGACACCCCGCCTACCGCGTGAGATGCGCGCCGGCGACGGCTCCTGAAACGCCCAACGGGCGAGCTGTCGGACTGCGCATCATGGATCACGTTTCCTTTCCCCTCAACGTCAAGGCCCTGTCGGAACAGGGCAGGCTGGACGGCATCGCTGCCGGGTACGGCAACGAGGATTCACACGGCGACACCTTCGCGCCGGGTGCGTTCGCTGCGTCCCTCGCGGGCGGGCGACGGGTCGCCATGCTCCTGCATCACGACATGAAGCGGCCGGTCGGTAGGTGGGACGCGTTTGCGGAAACGCGTACCGGGCTGGAGGCATCCGGGACGATCGCGCTGGGCACGGCCGATGGCACGGAAGCCTATGCGCTTCTCAAGGCTGGCGCGCTGACCGGACTTTCGGTCGGCTTCGTCCCGCTGGAGCGGAAGGGCGCGACGATCATCCGCGCCGATCTCTACGAAGTCTCGCTGGTGTCGGTGCCGTCGAACCCATCGACCTATGTCAGCAACGTGAAGGCCGCAGGCAACGTCCGCGAGCTTGAGGAGCATTTGCGCACGCTGGGCCTGTCCAGCCGGCGCGCGAAGGCAGCCGCCACGGCAGCATTCCGAGCGGCGGAAGACGCCGCAGACGAACAGGAGGCCGCGCAGATTGCCGCCCGGCTCACCGCATCCACCAAGGCAATCGCGACCCTCATGGGAGTATAGAAGATGTTCACCGACAAATTGCTGCGCCATCAGATGGCCCTTCGTGCCGGCGCCGCGCTTGACCTGCCGCTCCACACGAAAAACACGAAGTCGCTGGATATCGTGTTGGAAGAGCACATCGCGACGGTCACCAGGGCGCTGGAGAAGGCGAACGCCGTCCACGCGACGACCGAAGAGAAGCTGGCGGGCCTGAAAGGCGAACTCACCGAGCTTTCGCAGAAGATGGCGCAAGGCCGCCGTGGCGGGGGCGATCCGGTCCAGATGGAAACGCTGGGTGCTCGCTTTCTGCGCGAGAAGGGGGCCGATGTCGGGGCACTGAAAGAGGTGTCAACGGGCGCGGTCGCCATGTCGGTGAAGACGGTCACGTCCGGCAGCACGTCGGGCGGCGGCCTCCACGATCCGTACCGGGATGACGTCGTTTCCGTCCCGCGCCGCCAGCTGATGGTGCGGAGCCTGTTGCCGGTGGTGCGGACCGATAAGGGGGCCATCGAGTATCCGAAGCAGACGACGCGGGACCTGAACGCCGCGCCGGTGGCGGAGGGCGCGCTCAAGCCGGAAAGCAACCTGGGGTGGACGCTTCAGACTGTCCCGGTCCGCACGATCGCGCATTGGGTGCAGGCGTCGCGTCAAATCCTCGAAGATGTGGGCCAGCTGGAAGGTCTGATCCAAACCGATCTGATCTATGGGCTGGACGACAAGGAAGATACGCAGCTGCTGCTGGGTGACGGCACCGGCCAGAACCTCACCGGCCTCTACACGAACGCGTTGGACTACGCGGCCCCCTATGCACTCACCGCGCCCAACAAGATGGATCGTATCGGGTCGGCGCTCCTTCAGCTGGCGCTGAACGACTTCACGGGCACGGGGATCGTCATGCACCCCGCCGACTGGCTGCGCATCAAGCTGACGAAGGATCAGACCGGCGCCTATCTCGTTTCCGACCCGATCACGGGCAAGGTGTCCACCAATGAGGCGTCAGTCCCGATGCTGTGGGGGGTTCCCGTAATCCCGACCAAGGGCATCGGCGTCGGCAAGTTTCTTGTCGGCGAGTTCGCGGTCGCGGCAACCCTGTACGATCGCTGGGAAGCGCGCGTCGAGGCGTCGGTTTCGGACCGTGATAATTTCATTCGCAACATGGTCACGATCCTTGCCGAAGAGCGCCTGGCGCTCGCGATCAAGCAGAATGGCGCGCTGATCCGCGGCGACTTCTCGGGAGATGCGTAATGGCAGAAATGACCATTCGCGTGCGAACCCTTGTCCATCACGACAAGGGTTCTCTTGGCACGAAGGCGCCGGGTGACGTGTACGAAGCCCCCGCGAGCGAGGCGGGCCAGCTTCTGGCGCTCGGGGTGGTGGAGTACGTCGACCCGCCTTTGGAGGAGGTGAAGTACGCCTCCTACGGGGTGGTATTCGTGCCATCGGCAGCAGAGGTGCCCAACCCGCCGCCGTGGCCGCCCACCCCGGAATCGCTCGCGACCTGGGAAGTCGAAGTCTGATCCTGAAAAGCGTCGCGCGGAGAACACCAGCATGTCGAAGGTACTGAAAACCGCCGCGATCGTCGTAGGCGCTGTTGCGCTCGTGGCCACTGGTATCGGTGCGGTCGCGGGCGCGGGCATTGGCCTGGGCCTGTCGACGTCCACGCTCGCCACGATCGCAACCGTGGGGAAGGTGGCCACTGTCGCGGGGGCTGCGCTTTCCATCGGTGCCATGACCACGGCGAAACCGCCTCCGGTGACCGGCAATCAGACGTCGTTTAGCGCAAATCCTGACGATGGGTTGCCACTCATCCTTGGCCGCATGGCGGGCCGGGGTAGCGTAAGGTGGAGAGCCTCGCCGTGACGGCGGTAAGCGCGGTCGTGTCGGCGGATGAGCAAGTCGCCTACCTCGTCACCGACACGGCCTATTACGACGCGGCCGGGATCGTCACGCAGCTGCGCAGCAAGGTTACGGTGTCGCCGTCCCTGCGCATTGCCATCGCCGGTTCCGGCTGTGTCGATCTGAACGACGTGGCGCGCGCGTGCGAGACCAGCGCCACCACTGAGGAGGCGTTGCGTCGTCTGCCGGCGATCACGTCGGCGATCCGCGACAGGAACGATCGCGGCAATCCAACGGGCAGGATCAACGGGCACAATGACCTGATGCTGTTCGCCGCGATGTGGAGCGACCAGCGCCAGCGCGCCGAGGCGTGGGTGGTGGCATCGAGCCAAGCCTATCTTGGCTCGCAATACACGCCCTTCACCCTCGCGGCGATCATGGCGCTTTCGTCGCCGCCGGTTGCGGATGACGTGTTCGCGGCGGGTGTAACGGCTTCGGCCGCAGCGACCGCGCTTCGCGAGCAGCGTGCATGGTCGCTGGCCAACGACGGCCTGTGCTTCGTCGGTGGCTGGGGCGAGCTGACCAGCGTCGGCGCTGGGGGCATCGATCAAGAGAAGGTCGCGACCTGGCCGGATCGGATCGGCCGGCCGATCGCGACGGCCGGCTGATCCTGTCCTGTCCTTTCCTATCGTCAGGGCGCGACCTTGCGCAGCGCCTCGTTGATGCGCGACTGCCAGCCGAGGCCGGTGGCGCGCCAGCGTGCCAGCACGTCGTTATCCAGCCGCAGTGTCACCTGCGTCTTGTTGGACGTGGTGGACCCCTTCGGACGGCCAACCGGGCGGCTCCCATTCGGGAACGCCTTGGCGAGCGCGGGGAAGTCGCTGATCGGGCGGGCGCGGGCGAAGTCTTCCGCCGTCCATTCAGGGTTGTCGTCATCGAAAACGACCGGGGGGGTGTCAGAGGCCATGTCGGCGCATCTCCTTTGCATGGGCGCGGCGCAGGTTGATGACGCGGACGACGCTGCCGCGCATCGTCACCGCCGCGCAATGGGCCACCCCGTCGATCGTGCCGTACAGGCGGAAGCGCGGTTCCTCGAACCGATCGTCCTGCACGACCACGATCCCGGCCAGTTCGACGGCCCGCGCCAGCGAGACGCCGTGCTTCTCGACGTTGGCGGCGTCCTTTGCGGGGTCGAACTCAATGTCCATAGATTGTTTGTAGCTACGGAAAAGGCCGGGTGCAACAATAAAACGCACATACGAAAAATGCGACGAACCGAGCGCGCGGAAGCGATCCCCTTGGCGGGGGATGGCTTGCGCTTGGTGTCTGAAATCGGCACATTGTCCGTGGGTGTGGAAACCCGGACTAGAGATAGCGATCGAGCCGGTTGGCGCCGGACCCCGATCGTGAAGGGCAGGCTTGGCGGCCGGCCCCGCGTGAGCGCTTGGCGGCGCTCCGACTTCGGCTTCGTAGCCGGGGGCGGCGCGTCATGTCCAGCGCGAAAGCGTAAAAGCCGTCGACCTGTCTCTCTAGCAGGTTTCCACCCCCCGGCGACCGGCCGACCCGGTCAACGGCTGTGGAAAGCCGTTCCGACTAGAGAGAACGAACATGCACATGGGAACGATACACCCGCCGTCAGAGCGCCGCGTGGCGCGTCTGCTGGCGACTGTGGCGCTTTGCGAGCGCGGGACGATCGAGGAGGCCGTCGAGGGCCTGATTGCCCTGCTGGACGCGCGCGACGGCGATATTGACCTTGAGGATAGCGAGGCTGGGCAAACCTGTATCGACGATCGCGGGCGGCACCTCACTTATCGCACGCTCGCCGAGCATCGCCCTTCCGACGATGCCGACGCGATCGACGGCGCCTGGGTGGAGTGGGAGAGCCGCCACCCGCGCGCGCAACGGCGTGCCCTGCATGAGTTGATGGGCGATGGCGCGCATGAAGACGATGAGCCGAACGGCGACGAAGCCGATGGCACATGGGGTGCCGAGGACGAATTCATGACGCACGCCGGGAGCGGTCCCGGTTGCGACTTGGCCGATCCGGGCGGCGATGCTGCTGGCGAGGATGACGAAGCGGACGTGGTCGACCTGCTGGAACGGCACCGCGATCGCATTCGCGCGTCGCGCTGTGCTGTTGTGGCGGGACCGTGGGGTAATAGCTACCAGCTGCGGCATCCTCCCATGCGCCGGCATGAGGTCCGGAGATGACCGGCGCGGAGATAGCGACCGTTCGCACGATGGCCGATCGCGCCGAGGGGCTGCGCCAGCTTTGCTATGCGGTCGCGTCCGGCCTGTCCGATGACCCTGCCACAAGCGGGCTGGGCGAAGCGGTCGAGGCGATGGGGTGGATGGCCGGCGAAATCGGCAATCACTTGGGTTGCCTCGCTGATCCGGCGAAGAACTGATGATCCCGCCCCGCTCGCGGTGCGGGCGGGGCCAGCAGAGGAAAGCACCATGGATATTCAGCCGCAAGCGGCCGATTTGCTTTATGGGGTTCCCGCGATTTCCGGGCACCTCCGAATGTCTGCAAAGCAGGTCTATCATCTACACGCGCAGGGGCACCTGCCGACCTTCAAGATTGGCGGCAAGGTATGCGCCCGCCGCTCCACGCTGGCGAAATACTTCGCCGCATTAGAGCGGGAGGCGCGCTGATGGCGAGTGTGAACAAAAGGCGCTGGACGCGGCCGGACGGCTCGACCGGGGAAAAGTGGATCGTGCGCTATCTGGCGGGCGAACAGCACAAGCAACGCACGTTCGCGCGCAAGAAGGAAGCCGATGCATTCCGGCTCAAGATCGAGAGTAGCGCGGCGCAGAACAAGTTAACGGGTGTCGCGATCGACGCGACCGTTGCGCAGGCCGCGACCGAATACGGCATCCACAACGATCGTCGTTTTGAGGATGGCCAGATCAAGCGGGGGTCGCACCGTAACCTGGTCAATCTGATCGCCAACGCCATCGTGCCGCACCTGGGCAAGATGAGGATGGCGGACGTTGACGGCACGGTCCTTGAACGCTGGTTCTACACGCTACGCGAGGTCGAAGGGCTGTCCGCTCGAACAGCTATGGAACGCCTGATCGGCTATGCCACGTTCTGGACATTCGCCAAGCGCCGGAAACTGGTGTCGGGCGAGAATCCGGCATCGGAGGCGCTGGCGATTATCGGCAAGATGCCGCGCACGACGATCCGCACGATCACCGCCAACGAGTTGCGGCAGCTACTGACGACGGCGAGCGTGCGGCGGAAGCACCAGACGCACCATTCGTGGCGCGTGACACAGCTGGCGGTCCACCTCGCGGCGTTCTCGGGGCTGCGGATCGGGGAGATACTGGCGTTGCGGCTGTGCGACGTGGACCTGTCCGGCCGGCGCGTGCATGTTCGGCACACGCTCAACGATTGGGACGAACTGACGACGCCGAAAACACGCGACAGCCGGCGCGTGGTGCCGATCCCCCAAGCTGTCGCAACGTTGATCGCCGACTATATCCGTAACGATTACACCCCCAACGACCGCGAAATCATCATCCGCACCTCATTTGGTCGGGGTGGGGCGGCCGGTGGGAAGGTCGTCGCCAACGGCTTCGTCCGCAACTACTGGCAACCCTTGGTCGAGGCGGCGGGGCTGGGCGATCCCGACGACGCGCTGCACTTCCACGCGCTGCGCCATTTCGCCGCGAGCTGGTGGTTGCAAAACCGGATGCCGATTACCGAGGCGTCGCGGTTGCTGGGCCATTCCAGCCCGACGATCACGCTCGGCATCTACAGCCATGCGATCATGGAAGCGGAGGAGCGCGCGAGCGCGATCGACACCATGTCCGCAGCCTTGATCGAGGGCACCGTTGCGCAAGAATTGCGCACGGCGGTAAAAACCCTGACATATCAATAACAACACAACATGCTGACGATCCGCGCCGAGAAGCGCCTGGCGCTGGTCGTTCGCCGCCTCGCCGCGCTGACCAAGGGCAATTTCACCGGCCTGTGATGAGCCGGTGAGCGGGGCGCCCGTGCGGCGCCCCATACCCCTGCGTTGAAAGGAGAAGATCCATGAAGGACGCATATGTCCTGGTCGACCATCACGGCGACAACGGCACGGTGCGCGAGGGCATGATCCTGCGCGACATCAGCAACCAGCGATTCGACGCGCTGGAGAAGCACGGCCTGGTCCGCGCGGCGACCGCACAGGAAGCCAAGGAGGGCTATCGCCCCGACTTCGAAAGCGAAGCCGCGGCCGAGGAGCGCGAGGCGAAGGCCGCGAAGGCGCCGTCGAACAAGAACGCGCCTGCCGCGAAGAACAAGGAAGCCTGATATGGCGACCCGGCTCCGCCGCTTCGTTGCGGCCAATGGCAATCGCGTGCTGGCCGAGCTGTTGCTCACGCCGCGCGCGCCGATCGTGCCCAACGTCCCCGTCACGATCGACATCGTCGGCGCGACGGCGGGGTCGGCCCTTACCGCGTCGGGCCTTCCTTCGGGGCTGACGCTCAACAGCGCCGCGCGCACGATCACGGGATCGGTGGCGCTGCCGGGCAGCTATGCGGTGAAGGTGACGGAGACGCTGGCGGGGCGCGCGAACAGCCCGCGTACCGTCATGCAGACGATCGTCGTCGGCAAGACCGCGGAGATCGACCCCACCCGCGGATCGTCCAAATACAAGGGCGGCTTCCTGTTGCTGGCCGAGGGCTACCGCAGCGGCCAGTATGCCGCGCGCGATGCGTCCGGCCAGATGAACGATGCGGTGCCCGCCAGCCTGACCAGCCCGACGCAGGCGCAATACGCCGCCACGCCGGGCTACATCACCTTCCCCGGCGGGATCGCCACCCAGCCGCTGGTGGTGGACCGCAGCCGCGTCGCGCTGGACCTGTCGACCGACAGCTTCATCCTGGCGTTCACGATCAACATGGCGCTGCCCAGCGGCAGCGTGTTCGTTCTGGGCAATCAGGTCGATACCACGTCGCCGGGGCTGAAGCTGATCGCGGCGGCGAACGGCAACCTTCAGCCGATGGTGACTGTCGGCGGCCAGAACGTGTTCGGAAATTCATTTGGCGGCGCGATCGACGGCACCGATCACCGTGTGGTGATCGCGTGGGATCACAAGAGCGGCGATCTGAGCGTCGCGCTCGACGGTGCGCCGCTGACGGTGATGCCGGCGCTGGTGGACGCGACCGCCGGTGGCGCGGCGACGCGGCAGGCAACCGATTTCTTCATCGGCGGCTCCAGCGTCGGCGGAACCGCGGCGCAGTATCCGGCGATGAAGCTCGCCGCGATGCACCTGCTGGTCTTCAAGGACGGGTTGCCGATCAACCTGCCGATGGTCGCCGCGCAGCTGAACGCGCTGCCGCGCCGCGCGCTGACCAACGGCGACCTGATGGCGACCGCGTCGCGGCGCGTGATGGTGATCGTCAACGGCCAGTCCAACGAAAACGGTTCGGCGAGCGTCCCGGATGCCACGCGCTCGCGCGGGCCGCTACTGGCGGACGGCGTCCGGCCGCTGGGCGGGAACAAGGGGTCGATCTGGCCGCGGCTGTCGGAACTGGCGGCCGAGCGCGGCACGCATCTGATGGCGGCGAACTTCGCGATCGGCTCCACCTCGCTGGTCCACGACTGGTGCGGCGTGCTGCGCGCCTGGGCGAACGGGCTGAAGGTGGACAAGGGCACCTACGTGCTGGCCAGCGGCAACGTCTACAAGGCGACGGCGGTGCCGGCGCAGGCCACGGCGTCGACGGTGCAGCCGGCCGGTACGGGCGCTACGCAGACCGGCGCCGACAACATCACCTGGACATATATGGCGGCGGCGCGCGCGCAGGATGTGGCCGGCTACATCTACCCGTTCACCGACAGCTATTTCGATCCGAACGGCTATTTCGCGGCGGCCAAGGCGCAGTATCTGAAGTCGCGCGGGTACGACCTGCGCGCCGCCTATATCGCGTTCGGTCAGCAGGACTGGACGCTGGGCACCACGCGTGCGGAGTTCACGCAGGGGTATATCAACGCCGCGAATTACTGGCTCGACGCCGGTGCGACGGTGATCCTGGGCGTCACCTGCTACGGTGCGGCCGGCGACTTCGACACGTGGCTGACCAGCAACCCGGCCGCGACCCCGGCGACCGATCCGGCAACGGACACCGCGCCGGGGATCGGCGGATGGCAGGATGCGCTGCGCTACTTCGCGGGCAATCCCAAGGTCGTCGCGGGCGATAACTCGCGATACGCCCTGGGCGTCATTCCCAGCGCCGCGTCGGTCGGTGCCTCGCGGGCGCACACCATCCCGGCGATGGAAGGCGACACGATCCATTTCAACGCCCCGGCGCAGCGCGCCCGTGCCGCGGTGCTGGATCGCGCGGTGCAGGCGCGGAACCTGTGGTGATGCGCATCGTCGTCGTCACCCCGCCGGCACCGGTCGTCACCCTGGCGGAGGCCAAGGCGCATCTTCGCGTCACCGGCACCGCCGAGGATACGCTGATCGAAGGCATGGTGGCGGCGGCGACGCAGCATCTGGACGGCCCGGCCGGCTGGCTGGGCCGTGCGCTGGGCGTGCAGGAACTGGAAGCGCGCCTCGACCTGTCGTGTCACCCCAGCCTGATCCGCCTGTCGTTTCCGCCGATCACGTCGGTGACGAGCGTGACCTATCTGGACGCCAACCGCGCCCCGATCGTCGCGGACCCGGCGACGTATGAACTGATCGGCGAGGACGTGATCGCGATCGGCGCGCCCGCCTGGGCGAATGCCTATTCCGGCCGGGAGGCGCTGCGCGTGCGGTTCGTCGCGGGCTATGCGGTTCTGCCGGCGCCGATCCGCGTTGCTATCCTCCTGATGGTCGGCGACCTGTACGCACATCGTGAAACAACGTCGCCGGTTGCTACGACCAGCATTCCGATTTCCGTCACCGTGCAGGCGTTGCTGGAACCGTTCCGGGTGTATCGATGATCGCGGCCGGCGAACTGGAATGGCAAATCGGCATCTATCGGCGCCCAGCCGAGGATGATGGATTTTCGTCGTCGCCGGGCACGCCGGTAAAGGTCGGTGAGGTTTGGGCGAAGAAATCCGACATTCGGGACGGCGAGCGGCTGGCCGCGGCGGCCAATGGCCAGATCATCGAGGCGCGGTTCCTTGTCCGCTATGATGAGGTGACGTCGGCCCTCGCGGCAAGTGACCAACTCGACTGCGAAGGCGTCCGGTACGAGGTCGTCGGCATTCGCGAGGCGCGCGGACGCCGCGTCGGGATAGAGATCACTGCCAAGGCGATCCGGCCGTGAAGACCGGGATGCAGGTCGAAGGCTTCGACGCGGCCGATCGCAATCTTGCGGCGCTGGAGCGGTTGGCGGACGCGGACGACCTGCGCGCGCTGGGCGTGGAGGCGCTGGAGCCGGTCGCGGATGCGGCGCGGGGGATGGTGCGGCAGCGCACCGGTCGGCTGATGCGGTCGATCGGCGTTGGGACGCAGCTTAGCCCGGCGCAGGCCGCGCGCGTTTCGCCGGAGCCGGGGACTGTCGAAGTCTATGTCGGGCCGGGGTCGATGGCGCAGGCGATTACCGAGGAGTTCGGCACCGTCCGGGAGGCCGGGCACCCGTACATGCGGCCGGCGTGGGACATGCGGCTGGGCGACGTGATCGCCCGGCTGCGCAGCGGCGCCGGGCGACGTCTGAAACGGATCGTGAAGGGCTGAACGATGGAGGAAGCCTTTCGTGCGGCGCTGCTGGCCCATAGCGGGCTGGCGGCGCTGGTCGGCACGCGCATCGACTGGGGGTTGCGCGGGGCGGTGCCCAGCGTGCGGCTCCAACTGGTCAGCAAGGTGCCGCTCTACACCTATGCCGGCCGGATCGGCTTCACGCCGTACCGCGTCCAGGCCGATTGCTTCGGCGGCAGATACGGCGAGGCGAAGCGCGTGGCGCGCGCCGTCGTCGCAGCGGTCGAGGCGCTGACGCGGCCGCAATGGGATGCCTGTTTCGTCGAAGGCGAGCGCGACGATCAGGATGAGGATGCCGACGGCAAGCCGCTGGCCCGCACGTCGCTCGATTTCCGCATCTGGCACCACTCGTAAGCAAGGAGACGACCTATGGCCGGCAACAGCCAGGCGATGACGGGGCTTGGCATCGTCATCGCCATGAAAGCGACGGCGAATGCCACGACCTATACCGATATCGGCGAACCGACCGACATCACGCCGCCCCAGTCGATGGACGACGAGATCGAGGTCACGCACTACAACTCGCCGAACGGGACCAAGGAGTTCATCGGCGGTCTGACCGATCCGGGCGAATGCACCTTCACGATCAACTATATTCCTGACGGCGCGACCGAGCGGTTGATCCTTGGGGCGAAGGCGCTGCGCAAGCCGCGTGGCTTCAAGCTGACGTGGCCGAACGGGGTGACGTGGACGTTCGACCTGCTGATCCGCGGGTTCCAGCCGACCGCGCCGCTGAACGATCGCCTGACCGCGGAGGTGACCGGCCGCGTCAGCGGTTCCGTCGTCATCACGCCGGCCCCGAGCGGGGGCGCCTGACGATGGCGAACCCGATCAAGGGTGAGGTGGGGTTCAGTGTGGGCGAAGGTCGTTTCACGCTGGCCTACGACTTCAACGCGCTGTGCACGATGGAAAGCGACCTTGGCGTGTCGATCGAAGATGTCGGCGCGAAGATGGACACCGTCGGTGCGGTGCGGACGATGTTCCGCATCGGGCTGGAGGCGCATCACGGCCAGCTGAGCGATATCGAGGCCGGCAACCTGATCCACCAGCTGGGGCTGGAGGAGGCCGGATCGCTCATCACCAAGGCGTTCCAGGGTGCCTTTCCCGATGCGAGTGCGGAGGGAAAGGCGAGGCAGGCCAAGCCGAAACCGCGTGGGAGTGGTCGCGCGCGCTAGAAATCTGGGTCGAGCTGGGCCTCGACCCGGAGGCCTTCTGGCGATCGACGCCGCGCCTGATGGCGTCGATCGTCGAGGGCAAGCGACGTGGCGCCGAGAATGCCCACCAGGAGCGGGCGTGGTTGGCGTGGACGATCGCCGCACTGCAGCGGGCGAAGCGCCTGCCGGCGCTGACCGAGATCGCCGGCAACAAGAAGCGTACCCCAAAGCGCCGCGCGGCCAGCGTCGAGGCGCTGATGACGATGGCGCACATGTGGACCGCCGCCACGGGCGGCAAGATGGAGTGATGCGAGGATGGACACGGGAGGTGCAGTGATCGGCGCGCTGCGCGGCGTGTTGATCCTCGACACGCGCGACTGGTCGCCCGCGATCGGCCGCGCGCGCGGTGACCTGTCGGGGCTGCGCGGGGCGCTGGAGCAGGTGGCCGGCGTCATGGACGAGGTCGCCGGCAAGGCGAAGAGGATGGGCGCCGGGCTGACCGCGGGCATCACCCTGCCGCTGGGCGCGCTGGCGGCCGTGTCCAACAAGACGGCCAGCGGTTTCGAGGCGAGCATGAAGCGCGTCGAGGCCGCGCTGAAGGGCGTGTCGGGGATCGAACTGAAGCGGCTGTCGGACCAGGCGCGCGAATTGGGGCCGCGGGTCGGCAAGGGCGCGACCGAGGCGGCGGACGGTATCGAGGCGCTGGGGCTGGCGGGCGTCGGCACCGCGGACATCCTTGGCGGTGCGCTGAAGGCGTCGCTTAACCTTGCCGCCGCTGGTGCGGCGCCGGTGTCCGATGCCGCGGCGCTGGTCACCGACGCGATGGGCCAGTTCAAGGTGACCGCTGCCCAACTGCCGCAGGTCGTCGGCGACGTCGTCGGTGCCCTGGATGCCAGCAAGTTCGGGTTCGTCGATTTTCAGCAGGCGCTGGCGCAGGGCGGCGGCATCGCGGCATCGGCGGGTATCAACTTCCGCGACTTCGCGACCGCGGTCGCGGCGACCAGCACGCAGTTCAGCAGCGGGAGCGACGCGGGGACGTCGTTCAAGACCTATATCCAGTCGCTGGTGCCGGCCACGAAAGAGGCCGAGTTCGCGATGAAGAAACTGGGGATCGAGTTTTTCGACGTCCGCACCGGGCGGATGAAGCCGCTGGCCGAGCAGGCCGAGATCCTGCGCAAGGCGCTGGCGGGGCTGTCCGACAAGTCCAAGACCGAGGCGCTGAAGAACATCTTCGGTTCTGACGCGGCGCGCACCGCGATCGGGCTGATGGAGAAGGGCCGGCAGGGCATCGCCGATCTGCAACGCGAGATCGCGGGTGGCGATGTGGGCGCTAAGATCGACAAGCGCCTGGAGGGCGAGGCCGCGGCGACGACCCGGCTGGCCAATGCGTTCGAAAGCGTCAAGATCGCGATCGGCGAAGCCGGGCTGACCGACATGATCGCGCGGGTGAAGAACGGGTTCGCCGGGTTCCTCGAATCGATCGCGCATGCCCCGCCCGCGCTCCTGAAGGTGGGCGTGGCCGTCGGTGCCGTGGCTGCCGCGCTGGGGCCGCTTGCCGCAGGGTTCGGGCTGGTGGCGTCGTTCGTGCTGGCGAAGGTGGCGCGGGGTTTCGGGCTGATCGGCTGGGCGATCAGCGCGGTGATCGAGCCGATCGGGACGCTGGGCGCGGCGCTGATCCGGCTGGTGGCGCAGGCGGGCATCCGCGAGGGGCTGGCATTGATCGGGCGCAGCATCCTGGGCATCACCGGGCCGATCGGCTGGGCGATCGCGGCGGTGCTGCTGTTCAAGGACAGTATCCTGACCGCGCTGGACGTCGTGTGGCAGCAGATGCAGGCCACGCTGGGCGGGCCGCTGGCCGCGCTGTGGGATAAGGCCGGCGCGCTGATCGGCGGTGTGGTCAATGGCCCGATCGGCAATGCGATCGGCGGGCTGGTGGCGCTGATACAGGGTGTGCTGGACGTCGTCGGCACGCTGATCGCCGGCATCGTCGAGATGATCGGATCGGTGCTGGTCGCCGGGCTGGAGATCGCGATCCGCGCCATCACCGGCGTGGTCGACGTCGTGGCCGATGTCGTGCGGGCGGTGTCGGCGCTGCTGACCGGGGATTTCGCCGGGGCGTGGCAGGCCGCATATGACGCGGTCGACAAGGCGATCCAGACGGTCATCGACATCATCACGATGGCGGTGCCGGGGCTGACGGCGCCGTTGCAAGCGATCTACGCCGCGGCGAAGGCGTGGCTGGCCGATGGCTTCGCGTCGATCGCGCAGATGTTCAGCGGCGTGGTGTCGGGGGCGATCGACTGGTTCGCGAGCGCGATGCCGGGCGTCGTCGCGACCGCGAAGAGCGTGTACGAAGGGGTCAAGTCCTGGCTGGTCGACAAGTTCGGCGGGATTGCGGCGTGGATCGGGAGCACCGCCAAGTGGATCGGCGACCAATATGCCGGGCTGAAGGCGCGACTGGGTTTCGGTGCCGCGGCGCCGGCCGGGCCGGCCGGCGCGCCGCCCGCCCCGAAACCGGAGGCGCCCGCGGCGCCGACCGGTGGCACGCGCACCGTCGACTTCACCCCGCCCAAGACGACGCGCGCGAAGGGTGGCGGGGCGAGCCATCGGTTCGACGGCGCCAATCGCGAGCAGCTGAAGATCGAAGCCGAACTGGAGGCTGCGCGCGCGCGTGGCGACAAGGAGGCGGAGAAGCGCATTCAGGACCAGCTGGCGCTGTCCAAGCAGGTGGAGGCGTATCAGCGCACCGGGTTGTCGCTGGATCAGGCGCGCGCCGCGGCGCAACGCGACATGACTGCGATCCAGCAGGCGCGCGCGGTGAGCGTGGCGCGCGAGGTGGCGGACGAACAGGCATCCGCGGCGCTCGACGCCGCGCGCCTGGGCAGCGACCAGCAGACGATCGAGGCGCTGGAGCGGCAAGCTGACCTCAAGCGGCGGATCGCCACCTATTACGAACTGACCAAGAACCTTGCCGAGGCCACCCGGCTGGCGGAGGCTGACCAGGCGAAGGTCGATGCCGCGCGCGCGCAGGTGCGCCAGCGGTGGTTCGAGGATGACGCGCGCGAACAGGCGGTGCGGATCGCGCAGGCGCGCGGTGACAGCGAGGAGCGTATCCGCCAGCTGCAACGCGAGATCGATATCCGGCGTCGCGCGCGCGAGCTGGAGCAGAACGGCGGGATGTCGAGCGGCGAGGCGATGACGCGTGCCGCGACCGAATGGGATCAGGAAAATCGCGCGCGGTTGATCGGCAACGTCCGCGCGACATTCCAGGAGGGCATTCGTGCGGCGCTGGATGGCAACCTGGGCGATTTCATGAAGAACTGGTGGAAGGACCGCGTGGCCAAGGGGATGGAGGAAGCCATCAACTCGCTGGCCGACCTGGTGAGCCGCCTGTTCGCGAACATCGGCAAGGGATCGGGCGGGGGCGGCATCCTGGGCAAGGTGGGGTCGTTCGTCGGCACGCTGCTGGGCGGGGGGATCAACATCACGCCGGGGATGCTGGGGGTGCCCGACCTGCCCACGTCGTTGCCGCAGATGGGCAAGGTATGGGCCGACCTGCCGAAGTTCGCGACCGGCGGATCGTTCCGGGTCGGCGGGATGAGCGGGATCGACAACAACCTGATCGCGTTCCGCGCCACCAAGGGCGAGATGGTCGATATCCGCAAGCCGGGTAACGACAATGGCGGCGCGGGCAGCGTGATGGTGGTGCCCAGCCCGTATTTCGACGTCGTCGCAGCATCGGCAGCGGAGCCGTCGATCCAGCGAATGGGCGTGCGCGCGGCGATGGGCGGCAGCGAGATGGCGACGTCGCGCGCGGCGAAGGCCAGCCGACGCAGGATCGCGCGATGAGCGTGCTGTTGCCGACCGACCCGGCGCCAAGCGA
Organism: Sphingomonas ginsenosidimutans; assembly: GCF_002374835.1. GTDB lineage: Bacteria > Pseudomonadota > Alphaproteobacteria > Sphingomonadales > Sphingomonadaceae > Sphingomonas > Sphingomonas ginsenosidimutans. The sequence continues at coordinate 356,018 of NZ_NWVD01000002.1, read as the reverse complement.
CGCAACGCCGTCGTTCCTCGACTGGGGCGGCACGTTGCGCCCGATCTTCGGGGGCACGTTGCAGAAGCTGCGCCGGATGGGTGACCGCTTCGCGCTGTCGGTCAACATGCCGCCGATGCTGTCAGCGGAAACCGGCATGACGTGGGTGGCGCGGCTGATCGCGGCGCGCGGCGAAGGTGCGGTGATGCCGTGGCCCCAGCCGGGATTCGATACGGGCGCGCCCGGTGCACCCAAGGTGGCGGGCGGCGGACAGGCCGGATCGCTGCTGACGATCGACGGTTTCACCGCCGGCTATACGGTTCGCGAGGGGCAGTTCTTCTCGTTCGTGCATGGCGGCCGACGCTACCTGCACGTCGCGGCTGAGACGCGCACCGCGACGGACGGGCGGATCGACGGGCTGGCGATCCGCCCGATGATGCGCGTGTCGCCCGCGAGCGGCGCGATCTGTGAGTTCGCCCAGCCGATGATCGAGGGGCTGCTGATGGGCGATGAACAAAGCTGGTCGCTGTCGACCGCGCGGACGACGGGGCTGTCGTTCGGATTGCAGGAAACGCGATGACGCAGCTGACCCCCGCGCTGGACGCCCGGCTGCGCACCGATGCGCCGATCATCTTCGGCGCCGTGGCGATCGAACTGCCCGGCTATACGATCAACCTGCTGGACGGTGCCGGCGTGCTGTCGTTCGGGGGGCGCACGTTCGCTGGGCAGGACGACGTGTTCGGCACGATCTCCGAAGTCGAGGACCTGACCGACGGGACGGGTGACAGCGCACCGGCGTTCAGCTTGACGCTGTTGCCGGCCAGCGACGCCGCGGCGGCGACGCTGGCGGGGCCGCAGATGCAGGGCGCGCCGGTGCTGGTGTGGATGGGGGCGGTGGATGAGGTGTCCGGCCAGCCGGTGCCGGATCCGCACCTGATCTTCGCGGGGGAAATCGACGTGCCGTCGCTGCGATCGGAGGAGCATGGCCGGTCGCTCGACTATGAGGTGACGTCGGTGTTCGAGCGGCTGTTCGAGGATGACGAAAGCGCGCGCCTGTCGCCGGGGCATCATCGCAGCATTTTTCCGAACGAAGCGGGCATGGATTACGTCACCGGCGTTGATCGGCCGGTCTATTGGGGTGTCGCCGGCACGCAGACGTCGGTGCAGACCAATGCCGCCGCGGCGTTCGGCGGCTTGGGCGGCTATTTCATCGATCGGCTGTACCAGTGACCGACCCGATGGTGCGGCGGCGCGACGCGGCGCAGGCGGCGCTGGACAGATGGTCCGCGCGGCCGATGCGGCTGGGGACGTCGGATTGCGTGCGCATGGTCGCGTCGCACCTGCGCAAGCTGGGGACGAAGGTGCGGTTGCCGCCATCCGGTTCGTACCGGACGGTGCCGGGCGCGATGAAGGCGCTGAAGGCGGCGGGCCATGCCTCGCTGGCGGAGGCGCTGGACGCGCACGGGCTGGAGCGGATCGCGCCGGCAGCGGCGATCGTCGGCGACATCCTGATGCTGCCCGGCGTCGATCGCCTGGGCGCGCTGACGATCGCGCTGGGCAACGGGCGCGTCGTCGGCTGGCATGAGGATGTGCCGGGCGGGGCGACGGTGTTGCAGCCGGTCGACTATGTCACGGCGTGGCGGGTGCCGGTTTAGCTGGGCAATCAAGTTTGCCGCGAAGCTTCGCGCCGTTGGGTATTTCGTCGACCACGTTGCAGCCTGTCGCCACGCGAACCGCCTTCCTCATGCGGTCACGCTCTTCGATGTTGAACTGAACGATGAATGATTTTCGGGCGACGGTGACGATCTGTCCCGTCGTCGTGACCCTGTAGCGAGCACCGTCAACCTCGACCTTCGTGTCGTGACGATCCTCCCCGGCCGCGAGGGTCATCATCAGCGCACCAAACAGCAGTCCAGCCATCTCAAACTCCTATGGGCGGAGGTTGCCATATCCAAGGTTATCCGAACAGCCGCCGTAGTGGTGGGCGCTGTGGCACTCGTCGCGACCGGTGTTGGTGCCGCACTTGGCGCTGCTGCCGCGACCCCGATGATCGCTGGCGCGTCAATTTCGACGATAGCGACCGTCGCGTCGGTAGCGGCCGGCGCCTTGCAGATCGGCGCGACGCTGACGGCCAAGAAGCCGACGACGATGGTCACCGGCAGTCAGACCAGCTTTTCGGCCAACCCCGACGATGGCCTGCCGTTGATGCTGGGCCGCACCGGGACGGCGGGCAAGATCGTGTACCGCACCGGTTTCGACACCCGCGACGCGGGCGACAATGACCGGCAAAGCTTCGTAAGCGTCCTGTCGGTGGGGCCGATCGCGGCGATCGAGGGGCAGACGGTTGACCAGGTGCCGGTCAGCTACACCGCGACCGGCGCGGCGATCGGCCAATATTCCGGGTGGATGTGGAGCCGGACGCAGCTGGGCGCGCTACCGGAGGGGTCGCCGCTGGGGTTCGGCGCGGGCGCGGGGACGCCGCCCGGCTGGGGGCCGATGCATCGGTTGTCGGGCAAGGCGGCGGCATCGTGGACGCTGCGGTTCGATACCAAGGGCAAGATGTTCCAGGCGGGTGTTCCCGCGCCGATGTGGGTCGGCCGGGGCGTGCGCTGCTACGATCCGACCAAGGACAGCACCTATCCCGGCGGATCGGGGCCGCAGCGCATGGCCGATCCGTCGGACACCGCGGCCTATGACGCGGCGATGGCGACGTGGGAGTGGACCGAGAACCCGTATCTGCTGGCGATGCGCTGGGCGCATGGGGTGTGGCAGCGGGATCCCGGCGTTGCGGGATCGACGTACCAGCGGGTGATGGGGATCGGCGCGCCCTGGGCGCTGATCGACGTCGCGGCGTTCGTGGAGGGGCGCAACATCGCGGTCGCGAACGGCTGGAAGGCCGGCGGGATCGTCTATTCCACGGACGGCAAGTGGGACACGATGAAGCGCATCCTTCAGGCCGGGATGGGCGAGCCGATGGCGCTGGGCGCGCGGATCAGCTGTTTCGTCAACGCGCCCAAGGTGTCGCTGGCGACGATCACGGCCGACGACGTCGTGGGCGCGGCGAGCGTGACGGCGACGCAGTCGCGGCGCGACCGGGTCAACACGATCACGCCGCGTTACCGGCTGGAGGCGAACAATTGGCAGTATCTGCCCGGCGCGCCGATCAGCGTGCCGGAGCATGTGGCGTTCGACGGCGGCAAGCGATCGAAGCTGTACGACTATCCTTTGATCCAGGACACCAAGCAGGTGGCCACGGCGGTCCGCTACGACATCGAGAATGCGCGCGAGTTCGGGCCGATCACGCTGCCGCTGAAGCTGGTGTGGATGGGGTACAAGCCGGGCGACTGCGTCACCGCGACGCTGCCCGAGCTGGGGCTGAACGCGCAGCCGATCCTGCTGCTGCAACGCCAGCTGGCGCCGGCTAGCGGCGTGGTGACGATGACCGCGCGCAGCGAGACGCCGGGCAAGCACGCCTTCGCGCTGGGGCAGACGACGACGCCGCCCCCCACGCCGGGGGTGACCGCGCAGCCGATCGTGCCGATGCCGCGTGACGGCGACTGGACGCTGGCGGCGCTGGCGGCGGGCGGGCAGCTCGTGACCCCGACGCTGGCGATCAGCGGCGCATGCGCGGCGAACGTGGACGGCGTGGTGTTCGAATACCGCGTCTTCGACAGCGGCGCGCCGTGGACGGCAGCGGGAAGCGATGCGCCGACCGCGACGTATCGCGAGATCACCGGCCTGCGCGCGGGCACCGCCTACGAGGTGGCGGTCAGCTATACCAAGGCGGGGGTGGCGAGCGACCGGCGGGTGATCGGGCCGGTGACGACGGCGGTGGTGTCGGTAAAGGGCGATCCCGGCGCGGGGGCGGTGACGCTGGTGGCGGGGTCCGCGACGACGATCGTCGAGGGCAACAGCGTCAGCGCATACGAGGTCAACAATAACCGAAACTGGGGCACTGACGCGGCTTACTCGCGTGAGGCGTACACGGGTGGCGCGGTCGCGACGTTCACAATCCCGGCGGCTACCGAATATGTCATGGCGGGCCTGACGCAGGGCGACCCCGGCTCCAACCCCGGCAACAGCTTCGACAGCATCACCTTCGCGCTTTACCGCGATCAGCTCGGTCAGTTTTACGCCTACGTCAATGGCGGCCAGCAGAACGGCACGACCGCCTACACCAATACGGGCGAGGTGAAATGCCGGGTGCAGTTCGACGGGCGCTATGTCCGGTGGTATGCGGCGAGCACCCTGATCTATGTCTTCGACTGGATGGGCACGACGGGCGATCCGAACGCAGCTGCCAACGCGCTGCGTTTCCGCACGGCGCTGGCAGCCAATGCGCAGCTCAGGGATATAACGCTATCGGCGGCGGGTGCGGCGGGCAAGAACGGGCAAAGCGCGCTGGTCGGATACCTCACCAACGAGGCGCACAATGTCGCGGCGGATGCGGCGGGCAACCCGGTGACCTATGCCGGTGCGTCGGGCCAATTCCGGGTGCTGCTGGGCGGAACCGACGTCACCAGCGCGTGCACGTTCGCCTTGGTGTCCGACAGCATCATCACCGCTGCGATCAACAGCAGCGGTGCTTATGGCCTGACCGGCTTTCCGACCGGATCGTCGTCGGGATACGCGGTGTTTCGGGCAACCTATCCCGGTTACCCGCCGATCGACGCCACCTTTAGCGTGACCAAGACCAATGCGGGGGCGAATGGCGCGCCAGCCGTCGATATCCAGCTGTCGGCATCGGCCGACGTCGTCAAGTACACCGGGGCCAACGTCATCGCGTCGGGACCGATCACGTTCACGACGACGCGGAAGAACACGACCGACGCGCCCGTCTTCCGGCTGGAAGGCTTAAGCGGGAACAGCTACGCCGAGGATACCGCTGCGGCACTGGCGGCGGCTTATTCCTCCTCTCTGTCGTCGACCGGCCCCGATAACCTGACGATCACGGAGGCGTGGATCGACGGGCGGGTGGGGGACAGCGGCGACGGCGGCGGCGGTCTCCGCGTGCGCGTCACTGTGCCCGGTGCGAGCGACCGCAAGACGCTCCTCAAGGTCCGGGACGGGGCAAGTGGGCAGGACGGTGTGCCGGGGTATAACAACGCGGCGGTGGCGATCTACCAGCGCGCGGCATCGGCACCGCCCCTGCCCACGACCACGGGCACCTACACCTTTGCGACCGCCAGCCTGACGGGGATCAACAACGGGTGGTGGACCAACGGCATCCCGGACGGCACCGACCCGGTGTGGGCGTCGAGCGCGACGGCCAGTTCGCGCGACGCAACGGACACGATCGCGCCCGGCGAGTGGGCCGCGCCAGTGCAGGCGTTTGCCAACGGCGCAGCCGGCGGGAGCGGCCTCAACAACAAGTCGGTGTTCGCGTACCAGCGCGCCACATCCGCGCCATCCGCACCATCGGTAAACGCGACCTACACCTTTTCGACAGCAACGCTGTCGGGCCTCAACAACGGCTGGTCGGCAGCGATCCCGGATGGCACCGGCATCCTGTGGGTGACGACAGCATCGGCGCTGTCGACCAGCGATACGGACACGATCGCGCCGGGCGAGTGGGCGACTGTCGAGAAGCTGGCGCAGGATGGCGCGCCCGGCATCAGCCCGCTGCTGGTGACGGCGCAGCCGGCCGCGCTGCAATTGCAGGGCGATGCGGCGGGTGCGGCGGTGCCGGGGGCGCTGCCGGCGTACATCGAAAACGGCGCGGCGCGCGCCGGTGTGCCCGCGACGATCACGGACGTGACGATTGATGCCGCTTCGGGCTGCACCGCGAGCGTTGCGGACGACGGTACGACGATCGCGATCACGGCGATCAGCAAGGCAACCGCGAGCGTCAGCTATACCGTGTCGGCGGCCGGGCTGTCACAGCAGGTCAAGGTGGGGATCACCGTGCTGCGCGCGCCGACGTCGCTGGAAGAAAGGGGGCTGAACATCGGCTCCGGTGGCACCTCGACGAGCTACGACGTCTTTGGCGGCACGATTTCGATCCAGGCCGGATCGTCGGGCAAGGTCGATACGCAGCTGACGGGCACCTATTATTCGGGCGGCAGCGGCGCGATCGGGACGACGCGGCTCGTGACCAAGCATCAATATCGTCTGCCGGGCGGGTCATGGGTGGACGTGTCGGGCACGGAGGGAGCAGGCAGCGATGCGACGCGCGCGAACGGCGGCCCCGGCGAACCGCCGGAAAACAGCCCCGGCAGCCCCTATGGTGCGATTGGGCACATCACCGGGCTGACCGCCGGCACGTACTATGAGGTGCGGGCGCTGGCCTATTACGACGCCGGTGTGGCCAGCGCGAAACCGGCGACCGGCGTGGGATGCGTCCTGATCGCCAAGCAGGTGGCATGATGATCGCGATCAGGCACAGCGGCACCGGTGAGGTGCAGTTCGTGGCGTCGCTCGCCGGCTATGGGGCCGGCTGGGCGCAGCTGGGCGGTGCGCTGCCGGCGGGCGTGCCGCTCGACCTGCTGACACTGTCGGGCAACACATGGATCGAGGATCCCGCGAAGGTCCGTGCGCAGCTGCTGGCCGCGGTCAAAGCCGAGGCGGAGGGGCGCAAGATGACGTTCCTCTCCAATGGCGGCGCGAAGAAGGCCGAATACGCGCAGAAGGCCGCGGAGGTAGCGTTTTTCGACAGCCTGGGCGCGACGGTGACGCTGGCGCTGGCGGCGCTGAACGCGATGCCGGCGGCCGTGAAACAGGCGAAATTCGGCTTCGCGCTCGCCGATGCGGGGGCGTTCGGCGACACGGTGCCGGCCGCGATCGAGCGGTTCCGCGTCGGGATGACCGCATCGAACAAGGTGCCGACAATCGCGGCGACCGAGGCGAAGGCCTGCGCCGCGCTGAAGGCGGCAACGACAGTGGCGGCGATGCGGGCCGTCGTCACCGGGATCACTTGGCCCGCGTAACTTCGAAAGGACAATGCCATGAAACTTGCGGCCCTGTTGCTCGCCACCATCCTGCTTGCGTCGTGCGGCGACGATCGCCCGCCCGCGCCGGGCGCGACCAGCACCAACTACGTCGACAACGATCCGCACTGGCCGGACGGCGCGCCGAAGTGATCCACAGCCGGCCGGCGATGGGCGCCGGCCGGAACCCCGCAACGATGACCGGAGTGCGCGTATGAACATCGAAGAGCCGGGCACGCTGCTGCGCTACGGCTATATCGCGCTGGCCGCCGTGTCGGGCGCGTTCACGGCGCTGTCGTTCGTCCGCTGGAAGGACATGGGCGCGATGGAACTGACGCTGACGCTGCTTGGCGGCTTTTCCTTCGCGATCTTCGTCACGCCGTGGATCGCGCATGAGGTGATGGGCGTCGAGGACAGCAACGTGCGGGCGATCGCCGCGCTGACCTATGTCTTCGGATCGGGCAGCAACATCCTGCTGCCGCTGGTCATCGGATGGGTGAAGCGCATCCTCGGTTCGGGAGAGGCGGCATGATCCTGGTCGATATCCTCAATGTCGTGTTCGCGCTGGGGGTCACCGCCTGCGCGACGTACAAGCTGATCGTCCATTTCGACATGCTGAAGGCTGTCGAGCGCGTCGGGCTGGGCCTGATGGCGGGCAGCGTCCTGATGACGATCCCGCCGCTTATCACCGAAGCGCCCACGCCCTTCGACGACTGGTCGCCCGCGATCCTGCGCCTGGGAGCGTTCCTCTACCTGTTCGGCCGCGCCGAGCGGCTGTGGCGGCACCGGCGCGCGAACGAACGCCTGCTGGCGACGCTGCCGCGCACCCGCGCGGACTGATCCCGCACTCACTTTCCCGCCCAAACGGAAACTGACCCGCGCGCTGGTCGTGGCGGCGACGCGCGCCTATCATCTGGAGAACGGTAATGACCATCATGCGCGCGAAATTGCAGATCGCGTCCGTCACGAAGCACAGCGCCGAATGCGAACAGCTGAAGTTCCACGGCGTCGCCGCCAAGTCCTATCCGGCCGATGGCTCCGACGAGGATAACACCTTCGCGAAGTTCTCGCCGTCGGTGTCGCTGGACATCACGATCATGAACCCCGCCTTGGTCGGGAAGTTCGAGCCGGGCCAGCGGTTCTATGTCGACTTCACCCCGGCGGAGTGATCGCGCGAGGGAGCGGCCCCTGACGGCCGCTCCCCATCCGCTGAGCCGTCACCGGCCCGACGCCGACCCCGACGATCCCACGCGACACGATCTGGACGGTCTGCCGCTGGACGTCGCCGTGCGGCGACTGTCGCGGGGCTGACCCGCCACCTTAGAAAGGACAGATATGGCAAAGGAACCGGCGTGGCTGATGGCCGCGCGGGCGAAGCTGGGCACGCGCGAGGCGCCCGGTGCCGCCAACAACCCGACGATCATGGGTTGGGCCAAGCGGCTGGGCACCAGGGTGCTGGGCATGGTCTACAACGCGGACAGCGTGCCGTGGTGCGGGCTGTTCGTGGCGCAATGCGTCAGCGAGGCGGGGCTGATCCCGCCCCCGATCGCGGTGCGCGCCAAGGCCTGGGCGTCGTGGGGCGTGCCGATCAACGCGGACAGCCTGGCGCCCGGCGCGGTGCTGGTGTTCGAGCGGCCCGGCGGCGGGCATGTCGGCTTCTACGTCGGCGAGCGGGCGGACGCCTATCGCGTCTTGGGCGGCAATCAGGGCGATGCGGTGACGCTGGCGTGGATCGGCAAGGATCGGTGCGTGGCGCGGCGCTGGCCCGCCAGCCGTCCCCGCGTCGGCGGGCGGGTGGAGCTGGCCAGCAACGGGGAGCCGCTGTCGCGGGACGAGGCGTGACCGCTGCGTTCGCGCTGCTGCGCCGCTTCTGGTGGGCGATCCCGATCGTCGCGCTGGCGGCGGGCTGGCTCTACGATCGCGCGCGGCTTGCCGACGTGCGCCACACCCTGACCAACGAGCGCGCGGCGTGGACGGCGGAGATCGCCCGCGCGGATGTCGCACGGCTGGCGGCGGAGCGCGACTATGCCGCCCGGCTGTCGAGCGCGACCGCCAGCTACGCCGACCGGCTGGCCGCGCGCCAGCCGATCATCCTGAAGTCCACCAACACCGTGAGGGAATATGCTGCGACCCCTGCTGGCCGGGCTATGTGCCTTGGCGCTGACCGCGTGCGCGGGATCGACGCGCTCGATGCCGAGCTTGCCGACGATCCCGACCCGGCCGGGCGCGGCGGCGACGCCATGCACCCCGACCCCGGTGCCGCGCCAGCCCGACGGTAGCGCCACGTCGGCGGATGCCGAAGACGCGATCCGATCGGGGCGGCTCGATCTGGCGGCGTGCGAGGCCAAGCGGCGGCTCCTGTGGGAGGCGTGGCCGCGCTGATGCTACCTGATCCAGCCCCAAATCGTCGCAATCATACTGACCGCCATGAGGGTGGCCAGTATGATCGCTTCGATCGGGGGGAGGCGGCGGTTACGCATCCGGGTCGACCTCGTAACGCGGCCCGCTTTCGACGTGCTCGCCCATCATTCGCGCGATCGGCTTGGAAAAGGCGCCTTCGCCCATTTGATCGGTGTAGGGCGCGGCCGACAGCACCTCATACCGGTTAAGCGCGCGATCCACGATCGTCGTCGCGGTCAGCACACGGGCCATGTCGCGGCGCGCGATGCTGTGGTCGAGCAGATCCTTGCGGATGCTGGCAGGCACGTCGCGCAGCGCCCCGGCGACGATGTAGATGAGTTCGTCGCGGTTGACTTGCCTCACGCGGACGGCGCCCAAGGGTCACGGGCGCCCAGCTGCCGCTCATCGACGTTGAGCGTGATGGCGAGCATCCGGCGTTCATCCTCCGGCAGGCGGCGCGGGGAACCGCGGCCGACGAACTGCTGAAGGTATGCCGAGTTGCGGCCAAGCTTGAGCGACAGCGAGGTGAGGCTTTCGCCGCGTTCGCTTGCGAATCGCAGCAGGTTCTGGCGGACGTTCATGACGACAGGATGGCGCGGGCGGCGGCAATGCGCCAGCATTTTGTTCACGTCATGTTCCTGTAAGTGGCGGTTCGGGAATAGTTCGGGACTTCTGGTTCCCTGCGTTCCCGTTTCGCTCCCTCTTGATCCCTCCGCTTCCGTCTGTAGAGAGGCGGGCAACGGCAGAAATCCTAGGTTTCTAGGCGCCGGGCGCTTAGCTCAGCTGGTAGAGCGGCTCGTTTACACCGAGTAGGTCGGCGGTTCGAACCCGTCAGCGCCCACCATCTTCCATCCGGTTGCGGGGTGTTGCTGTCCTACATCTTCCAACTTGCGCCAGCCGTGCCGTCATCGAAGGCGAGGCAGGAGCGGACATGCGCGAGCTGGTGGAACAGAGGATCGACGGCGCGGGGCGCCGCGGCGCGGTCGTCACGGGCGGGGCGCGGGGGCGCACGGTGACGGTCAATCGCCGCGAATCGGCGCTCGCGTGGCTGGCGGCGCGCGGGCTGGTGACGGCGCGGCAGAACGAGGCGGGCGAACGGCTGCGCACCGATTACGAGCGCGCGGCGCTGGGCGCGTCGGTGACGATGCAGTGGCAGCCGCGCGTCGATGGCGGACGCCGCGACGGGCTGGACCCGACCGAGGCGCAGCTGGCTGCGAAGCGGCGCTTCGACGGCGCGATCGCCGCGGCGGGCGCGGGGCTGTCCGACATCCTGTGGCGCGTCGTCTGCGCGGGCGAGGGGCTGCCCGCCAGCGAGCGTGCGCTGGGCTGGCCGACGCGCAGCGGGCGGCTGGTGCTGACGCTGGCGCTGGATCGCGTCGCCGACCATTACCGGCTGCCGTGATAGGGGCTTGCCCTGACGCGCCGGGCGGCGCACGTCGGGGCGATGCGGATACGGTTCACCAAATGCCACGGGTCGGGCAACGATTTCCCGTTGATCGACGGGCGCGCGCTGTCGCTGGACGAGGCGCAATGGGCGCAGGTGGCGCGCGCGCTGGCGGACCCCGCGGGGCCGGTCGGGGGCGACGGGCTGCTGGTGCTGACCGCGGGAGACGATACCGCTGACGGGGCGGCATTCGGGATGCGGATGTTCAACCGCGACGGATCGGAGGCGGAGACGTGCCTGAACGGCCTGCGCTGCGTCGCGCGCGCGGGGTTCGAGGCGCTGGGGATCACGCGCGCGACGGTGCGGCTGAAGACCAGCCGCGCGGAGGTGGCGCGCGCGCCCGACGTCGCGTCCGGCGTCTATGCGGTGCGCGAGACCGCCGGCCCGGCGACGCTGGACGTCGCCGCCTGGCCGCTGGCGGGCGATCGCGACCGGATCGTCGAGGCACCGATCGCGATGCTGCCGACTGCGCGCGCGTTCACGGCGGTGGCCATCCCCAACCCGCACCTGATCGCCTTCGTCGAGCGTATCGACGAGGACGAACTGGTGCGCGTCGGCATGGCGTGCGAGGCGGCACCCGACTGGCTACCCAACCGCGCCAATGTGTCGTTCGTCGAGGTGCGCGGCCCCGACGCGCTGTTCGTGCGCACGTTCGAGCGCGGCGTCGGGCTGACCGACAGTTGTGGCAGCGCGATGGCGGCGTCCACCTATGCCGCGGGGCTGACCGGGCGGATCGCCGTCGCGCACGAGATCGCGGTGCTCAACCGCGGCGGGCTGGTCCGCGCCAGCGCGACGGCGGAGGGGATGGTGACGATCACCGGAAACGCCACCTGGGAATGGGAGGGCGAGGTGACGATCGACCCGGTCCATGCGCGCGCCGGCGACCTGACGGTGATCCGCCACATGGATGCGGAGATCGCCGCCTGGGCCGCGATGGTCGACACGATTCGCTGACGACGGGCCGCCGACGAAGCGATCGCGGCGCGGTCAGCGCGCCGCGATCACCATGTTCTTCCCGCTGCGCTTGGCGGTGTAGAGCGCGTGATCGGCATCGTGGAACGCCTGTGCGGTGCGATCGCCCTCGACCGGGGCGACCCCGGCGGAGAAGGTCAGCGATCCCATCGCCTCGCCGGTTTCCTGGTTGACGAGCGAGCGCGTGCTGAGCCGTTCGCGCACCGTATCGAGCAGGTCGCGCGCCTCGAGCGTGTCCGCCTCGCGGAACAGGCAGGCGAATTCCTCCCCGCCGTAGCGCGATACGATCGCGGCCTTGCCCAGCTGCCCTTCGAGGAAGCCGGCGACGAATTTGAGCACCCGGTCGCCCGCCGGATGACCGAAGCGATCGTTGATCTGCTTGAAATCGTCGATGTCGCACAGCGCCAGCGTGGGCGGCGGGCCGTCCGCGGCCAGCGCCTCGCGCAGGTGACGCTCGAAACTGCGGCGGTTGGGAAGCCCGGTCAGGTGATCCTGCTCGGCGGCGCGGCGCGCGCTTTCCAGGTCGGCCTTGAGCTGGTCCGCCTCGCGCTGGCTGCGCTGGAGCTGTTCCTCCATCCGCCGGGTCTTTTCCACCGCCTCGCGCGTGACCGTGATGATACGGTGCAGCGCGCCGACGGGATCGCTGTCCAGGTTGGCGGCTTCGCGATCCAGCTCGTCGCCGAGATGGGTCGCGTTGGAGCGCGATTCGCCGATCATCAGGCGATAGTCGACCAGCCCGCTTTCCAGCGTCTGCGCCAGCTGCGTCAGCGCTTCCGGCGTCAGTTCATCGGCGGCGCGCGATTCCAGGATGCGCGCGACATCGTCGTCGAGAAGCGCCGCGCCGCTCTGAAGATGCGTCGCCACCGCCTGCGCGATGTCCCAGTCCTCGCCGGAGATATAGGCGTGTGCCACCGCGAAATTGGCCGGCGACGGGGCCAGGCCGTTGCGGAACAGGAAATCGCCGATGTCGTCGTACAGGCGACGGTGCACGGCGCCGCGGCCGCTGTCGCGCGGCGGTTGATCGTGATCCTCGACGGCGGCCGCCGCACCGGCGACGTCGGGCGACAGCCAGGCAAGCAGCCGGTGGCGGGGCGAAACGGATGTCCGCATCGGATCAGGCCCCCATCGCCAGGGGCGTCGGCGCGGCGGGCGCGGCGCTGGCGCGCGGCGGGGTGCGGCCGGTCCTGACGGCTTCCATCACCTGCGGCCAGGCATCGCCGAACCAGTAGCTGCCCCGTTCGGTGCGGTGCACGGTATCCTCCGACCGCGACCGCGCGGTATCCAGGTCGCGCTGCGGCACGAACGCCTGCGTCGGGATGTCGAAGAACGCGCGGACCACCGGCAGCGTCGGGTCTTCGTCGTTCACCGCGGTGACGATCGCCAGCTGGTTGCTGCGCAGCCGCACCAGCGTGCCGACCGGGTAGATGCCGATGCTCTCGATGAAGATCGCCAGCAGTTCGGGATCGAAATGCCCCGTCCACGACGACATGCGGGACAGCGCTTCGCTGGGCGACCACGGGCGCTTGTACGGGCGATCGGAGGTGACCGCGTCATAGACGTCGCAGATCGCCCCCATGCGCGCGTGGAGGCTGAGCTGCGCCGCGCTCAGCCCGTGCGGATAGCCGCTGCCGTCGATCCGTTCGTGGTGATGCAGGCACACGTCGAGGACCGGCGGCGCGACCCCGTCGCTTTCCAGGAGCAGCGCATGTCCCTTGACCGGATGCGTCTGCACCACGCTGAATTCGTTCGGCTCCAGCTTGCCGGGCTTGTCGAGCAGCGCGCTGGGCACCGCCATCTTGCCGATATCGTGGAGCATCCCGGCCATGCCGAGGTCGCGGACCTCATCCTCCGGCAGCCCCATGCGGCGCGCGAGGTTGATGAGCAGGGCGCAGACCGCCACCGAATGGAGGTAGGTGTATTCGTCCTTGTTCTTCAGCCGCGTGACCTTGATGATCGCGGTCGAATCGCGCGCGACCGAGGCGGCGATCTCATCGACCAGCGGCGAGATGGCGGCGGCGTCGACCGCGTGGCCCAGCCGCACTTCGGAGAACATCCGCGATACCGCTTCCTTCGATCGTTCGACGGTCTCGCGCGCGCGGTCCAGCTCGGTCGCCGGACGGCGGCGGGCGCGCCGCTCCGGCCCGTTATAGGGCGCAGCGGGGGCGAACGCCGCGGGTGGCTCCGATTCCTCCGGCGGATCGACGACGACAGCGCAGGCGGTCGCGGCGCCGGCGTCGGCCGGGCCGACGCCGCGGCTCGTATCGATAACTATCTCCGCGATCCCCGCGTCGACCAGCTTGTCGATCTGCGCCTGTCGCGTCAGTAGAAGTTGCGAGCGCCAGAAGGGACTCGCGAGCCAGCCGCCGTCCACCATATGGACGAACATTCCGACCCGTGCCTCCGACGTCTTGATCTTGATCAGCACCTTGCGCCCCCCGCCATGACCCGGCTTGTGAACCAAGGTTGCTTAATGACGATTTACGAAGGGGTCTTAGGTTCATCAAATCGGGTAATTCATAAGGAATCGCCGCGGACCGCCGGGACGATGACATGCGGAACGAAGCGCGCGCCATTCCTGGTGATGAGCCCGTCCTCGCGAATGCCCATGCCGGCCGGCTCGCCACCCACGACCCAGCTGCCGATGACGGGGAAGATACCCGGCGCGGGCTGGGGCAGCGGGTAGAGTTCCTGAAAGACGTATCCCTCGTCGCCATAATCGCCGCCGGTTTCGGCAACGATCGTGCCGGCGCGGCGAAGCGAGACGTTCGCCCCCTCGCGCGCGAGCAGCGGCTTGGCCACCGCGTCCGCGTCGGCAGGTGGTGACCAGGCGGCGGCGAGCAGATTGGGGTGTCCGGGAAACAGATCGTCCAGCACGGGCAGGATGCCCTTGTTCGACCAGATCATCTTCCACACCGGTTCCAGCCACCGCGTCTCGCCGTGCGCCAGGCTGTCGAGCAACTGGGGTGCGAACGCTTCGTTGGCGAGCCATTCCCACGGGTACAGCTTGAACAGCGCCGCGATCCGCCGGTCGCCGGTATCGACGAAGCAGCGTGCGTCCCCGTCCCATCCGAGATCGTCGATCAGGATCGGCACCGTGGCCAGCCCGGCGCGCTGCGCGGTGTCGCGCAGATAGGCGTTGGTGACGGCATCCTCATCATCGGCGACATGCGCGAAGTGGACGGTCGCGGGCAGGTCGCCGCGAAGCGCCGACCAGCGTGCGACCAGTCGATCGTGGATGCTGTTGAACTGGTCGGCGTGCGGAAACCGTTCCTCCTTCCACGTCCACTGGATCACCGCCGCCTCCAGCAGCGAGGTCGGCGTGTCGCAGTTGAACTCGAACAGCTTCGGCGCGCCCTGGCCGTCATAGCCCAGGTCGAACCGGCCATAGTCGAGCGCGGGCGGTTCGGCGTTCCACGCATCGGCGATCGGGCCATGGAACGCCTCCGGGATGCCGAACCGGCGCAGCATGGCGCGATCGCCGACGATCGCGTCGCCCGCGACCAGGAAGAGGCGGTACAGCTCGGCGGTGGCGGCCTCGATCGTGGCGACCTGCGCGGGCGTGAAGCGGTAGCAGGCGGCCTCGTTCCAATATGGCCGTCCATCGGCGGTATGCCAGATCAGCCCCTCCGCCTCGACCGTCGTGCGCCAGCCCCGGCGCGGTTCGATCGTCTCGCGGATCATGCGTGGATGCTGCCGAAGCGGTGCGCCGAGGAGCCGAAGCCGCCGCGCGCCACCGCCGCGGCGCGCGTCATCGCGGTGGATGCCGGCGCGCGGTAGAAGGTCGATCCCGCGGGACGCGACCACGATCCGCCCGTCGCCCGCTCGCCATAAGCGGGGATCCCGCTGTTGCGGCCGAGATAATACCACAGGAAGCCGCTGCCACGGCCGCCGGCGTGGCGACGGTCGCAGCGGTCGTCGGGAACGCGGTTGCCCGACCGGTCCGTGCAGACGGCGGTGTCGCGCTGCGCGGTCCAGTCGTCGCGCTGGCCGCATCCCGACAGGAGCAGCGCGGCGGCGACGCCGGTGGTGATGGTCAGATCCTTCTTCATGCACGTCCCCCGGGGTCCGGCGCCGTTGATCGGTCATGTGCGGGCGGCGTTCAATGGCCTTGCCGCGGATCGGGCAGGCGGACCGGCGCGCCATGACGCGCGGGGTGGGGTGCTGGCGATCGCGGAACCCCGACCGGGCGGGGGGTGGTGGAAGGGGCTGGATTCGAACCAGCGTACACTTGCGTGGGCAGATTTACAGTCTGCTGCCTTTAACCACTCGGCCACCCTTCCACGAGCGGCGCTTGCCAAAAAGCGAGGGCGCCCAATGCCCGCCCGGTGCGGTGCTGTCAACGCCCGTTTGCGCGCCGACTCGTGCGGGAGGCGTTGAGCATGATCTCGGCTGAGCCTACATTCGCGTCATGGCCGCCACGCCCCCGATCGCGGAACTGACCGATCGCGCGCGCGACATCTTCCGTCGCGTCGTCGACGGCTATCTGGAACATGGCGTGCCGGTGGGATCGAAGACGCTGGCGCAGGCCGGGCTGAACCTGTCGCCCGCGTCGATCCGCAACGTGCTGGCGCAGCTGGAATCGCTGGGGCTGCTGGCGGCGCCGCACACGTCCGCGGGACGGATGCCGACCGAGGCGGGGCTGCGCCTGTTTGTCGACGGGATGATGCAGGCGCACGAACCGAGCGCCGACGAGCGCGCGCAGATCGAGGCGCGCGCGGGCGTCCACGGGCCGGTCGAGGAGGCGCTGGCGGCGACCACCGCCGCGCTGTCCGGCCTGTCGGCGTGCGCGGGGCTGGTGATGGTGCCCAAGCGCGAGGCGGTGCTGCGCTCGATCGGGTTCATGCCGCTGGGGCAGGGACAGGCGCTGGCGGTGCTGGTCGCGGAGGATGGCGCCGTCGAGAATCGCGTCGTGGCGCTGCCGATCGGCCTTCCCCACGGCGCGCTGGTGGAAGCGGGCAATTACCTGACCGCGACGATGGGCGGGCTGACGCTGGCGGAGGCGCGCGCGCGGGTGGAGCGCGAACTGGCGGCGGGGCGCGGCGAACTGGACGCGGCGGCGCGCGCGCTGGTCGAGCGCGGGCTGGCGGTGTGGAGCGAGGACGGCGCGCGCCGCCCGGTGCTGATCGTGCGCGGGCAGGGGCGGCTGCTGGACGATGCCGATGCCGCCGACCTGGAGCGCGTGCGCGGGCTGCTCGACGATCTGGAGGGCAAGCAGGAGGTCGCCGCGCTGCTCGATTCGGCGCGCGCAGGCGATGCGACGCGGATCTTCATCGGCGCGGAGAACAAATTGTTCGCGCTGAGCGGATCGTCGGTGATCGCCAAACCGTTCCGCGGTCAGGACGGCCGCGTCGTCGGCGTGGTGGGGGTGATCGGCCCGACGCGGTTGAACTATGCGCGCGTCGTACCCATGGTGGATTTTACCGCAGCGACGCTCGCCCGGCTGATGGGATGAGCGGCCGTCACGATACGTTGAGTAAAGACAGGGAAAGAATGACCGATACCGACAAGCCCGCCGACGACCTGCGTGACGAAACGGCGGAGGCGGCGCCCGAAGTGGCCGAACATGATGCCGCCGCGGCGCGCATCGCCGAGCTGGAGGACCAGCTGGCCGCCGCGAAGCAGGAGACGCTGTACGCGCAGGCCGATATCCAGAACGTGCGCCGCCGCGCCGAGAAGGACGCCGCCGATGCGCGCGCCTATGCCGCGACCGCGTTCGCGCGCGACGTGCTGTCGGTGGCCGACAACCTCGACCGCGCGCTGGCCGCGATCCCCGCGGATCTGCGCGAGGACGAGAAGATGAAGGGGCTGGTCGTCGGTCTGGAGGCGACGGGCCGCGAACTGCACAGCGTGTTCGGGCGCCACGGGCTGAGCCGCATCGAGGCGATGGGCCAGCCGCTCGACCCCAATCGCCACCAGGCGATGATGGAAGTGGCGAGCGATGCCGAGCCGGGCACGATCGTGCAGGAGATGCAGACCGGCTGGATGATCAAGGACCGGTTGCTGCGCCCGGCGCTGGTGGCGGTGGCGAAGAAGCCCGACTGAACGCGCGTTGCGGGGTGCCGGGGTACGGCACGCCCGCCACGTTGCGCGACACGATCATCGGTGCTTTCGCGATCGCGCAGTGACGCCTAGACCGCGGGGCATGAACGACAATCTGACCGCCGAGCGCGCGACCTTCGTCACGCATCTGGAATGTTCGCTGACGGGGGAGCGGTATGACGCCGACACGCTCCACAACCTGTCGCGCGCCGGGCGGCCGTTGCTGGTCCGCTATGACCTGAACGGGGTGGCGGCGGCGCTGTCGCGCGATGCGTTGGACGCGCGCGGCACCGACCTGTGGCGGTGGCGCGAGCTGTTGCCGGTGCGGCGCACCGCGAATGTCGTCAGCCTGGGCGAGGTGGAGACGCCGCTGATCCCGATTCCGAAGAGCGGCGGCGCGAACGTGTGGGTCAAGGACGAGGGGCGGTTGCCGACCGGCAGCTTCAAGGCGCGCGGCCTCGTCATGGCGGTGGCGATGGCGAAGGAACTGGGCGTCACCCGTATCGCGATGCCGACCAACGGCAATGCCGGGGCGGCGCTGGCCGCCTATGCCACGCGCGTCGGGATCGAGACGATCGTCTTCTGCCCGGAGGATACGCCGGAAGTGAACGTGCGCGAGATCGCGGCACAGGGCGCGCGCGTGTGGCGGGTCAACGGGCTGATCGACGATTGCGGCGCGATCGTCGCCAAAGGCGCGGCCGAGGGACGCTGGTTCGATTTCTCGACGCTGAAGGAGCCGTACCGGATCGAGGGCAAGAAGACGATGGGGCTGGAATTGGCCGCGCAACTGGGCTGGCGGCTGCCGCGCGCGATCTTCTATCCCACTGGCGGTGGCACCGGGTTGGTCGGAATGTGGAAGGCGTTCGACGAGCTGGAGGCGCTCGGCTGGATCGGCAGCGAACGGCCGCGGATGTATGCGGTGCAGGCGGCGGGCTGTGCCCCGATCGTGCGCGCGTTCGAGGCGGGCGAGGAACATGCCGAGCGGTGGGAGGACGCACACACCGTCGCCGCCGGCATCCGCGTGCCGCGCGCGGTGGGCGACTTCCTGATCCTGCGCGCGGTGCGCGAGAGCGGGGGCAAGGCGCTGGCGGTGGGCGACCCGGCGATCCTGTCGGCGGCAGACGATGCCGCGCGGCGCGACGGGCTGCTGCTGTGCCCCGAGGGCGGCGCGACGCTGGCGGCGTATCGCCAGGCGCTGCGCGACGACGAGGTGGACGAGGATGAGGAGGTGGTGCTGTTCAACTGCGCCACCGGGCTGAAATATCCGCTGCCCGCCGCCGACCAGCGGCTGGACCGCCATGCGGCGATCGACTTCGACCGGTTGTGAGCGGCTGACCGCGGTGCGCGGGCCAGTGCGATGGACGGCGAATCGTCAGGCCCGATCCGTCGGCCGGGGCTACTCCGCGGCCTGCGCCAGCCCGGTCCCCAGCGCCTCGTCGGTCAGCGCGTCCACCACCGCGCGCAGCAGCGTGGCGACCGCCGGCAGATCGACCGACGGCGCGTCGAGCCGCCGGTCGAGATACAGCGAGCGGTCGAGCTCGATCTGGATGGCATGGACGTCGCCCGCCGGATCGCCGTGGCGATCGAGGATATGCCCACCCGCATAGGGAGTGTTGACGGCGTAGGGGATACGTGTCGCGCCGATCGCCCCCGCGACCCGCGCGACGTAGCGGACCGCCGCCGACCGGCCGAAGCGGTCGCCGATGACGATCCGCGCGCGGCTGCCCGCGATCGGCGGCATCGAATGGACGTCGACCAGCACCGCCACGCCGAATCGCGCGCGAGTGGCCGCCAGCACCTGCGCCAGCGCGTCGTGATAGGGGCGGTGCGCGGCGGCGATGCGTTCGTCTACCTCCGCCGCGGACAGCCGGCCGTACCACAGTTCGCCCGCCGCGCTGGTGCGGCGCGGGACCAGCCCCAGCCCAGCGCGCACCTTCGCCGACAGTGGTGCGGCGCGTGCGCCTTCGTCCAGCAGCGGATCGCGCTCGTCCTCGGCGCGGTTCAGGTCGATCCAGGCGCGCGGCACCTCCTGCATCAGCACCGTCTCGCGACCGCGCGCTGCCAGCGCGACCGCGTCGACATGCCGGTCCTCCAGCGTGCGCAGCGCCGCCGGGGGCGCACGCAGCGCCGCGAGCAACGCCGCCGGATAGTCGCGGCCGGCATGCGGCACGGACAGGATCACGGGGCTTTCCGGCGGAACCGGCCCGACGAGGCGGAACGAAGGCATCTGCCCGCACGCTATGGAAGCGTCGCGCCGCCCGCAACCGTTCGTCGCATTTCAGCCGGTTAACGACGTCGGTTCACCATGTCCGCTGGTGGAAACTTCAAGCCGTGTCGGTCATAAGGCGTGCACGGGAGCTTAGGACCAAGATGATCAAGATTTTGCTGGCCGAAGACGATGACGTGATGCGCGAGTATCTGGCGCGTGCGCTGGAACGCTCGGGCTATGCCGTCAGCGCGGTGGACCGCGGGACCGCGGCGTTGCCGCTGATCGAACGCGAGACGTTCGACCTGCTGCTGACCGATATCGTCATGCCCGAGATGGACGGCATCGAACTGGCGCAGAAGGCGCAGGAAATGGCGCCGGGGATGCGGGTGATGTTCATCACCGGCTTCGCCGCGGTCACGCTGAAGGCCGGCAGCGCGATGCCGCATGCGCGCGTCCTGTCGAAGCCGTTCCACCTGCGCGACTTGGTGCTGGAGGTCGACCGGCTGTTCAACGTGGACAATGCCGAACTGATCTGACGCGCGGCGCGCCGGGCGGATGGCGGGAAACGTGCGGAATACCGCTTGCGCTCCCCCGCCGACCCCGGTAGAGGCGCCTTCCTCACGTGGGCGTGTAGCTCAGTGGTAGAGCACTGTGTTGACATCGCAGGGGTCGCAAGTTCAATCCTTGCCACGCCCACCATTAAAAACCCCGCCAGGCCGACCGGTCTGGCGGGGTTTTTGCTGTTCGGGTTCAGGCCGGGTCCCGGGGCCGCGGCGGGCCGCTCAGATGCGTTCCGCGGCGTTGACCGCTTCGGCGGCGCGGAGCGCGGCGAGGAGGCGCATCAGCTGGTGCGCGTCGTGGACCTCGACGTCGATCGTGTTGGTGTGGAATTGCGTGTCGCGGTTGTCGAGGCGCAGGTTGATGATGTTCGCCTTGTGCTGACCGATGACGGTCGCCAGCATCCCCAGCGCACCGGGTTCGTTGCGCACCTCCACCGAGATGCGCGCGACGGCGCCCTCGGTCTTTTCGCCCCACTGGACGTCGATCCAGTCGGTTTCCTCCTCCGACCGTTCGGCGAGCGCGGCGAGCACCGGGCAGTCGATTGCATGGACCTCGATCGAGGCATCCGGGCGGCGCAAGCCGACGATGCGGTCGCCGGGCACCGGGTGGCAGCATTCGGCCAGTTCGTAGGCGACCCCGGGTGCCAGCCCCTGGATCGAGATCGCGCTCGATTGCGGTGGGGCGTCCGCCAGGTCGGCGCCCGCCGAACCGGGCATCAGCGCCTCCATCACCTGCGCATCGCCGAGCGTGCGGCGCGCGATCGCCTGCATCAGCGCGGCCTCGTCGGGCAGTTTCAGCCGCTTGAGCGCCTCGTCCAGCGCATTGGCGGCGAGCGTCGCGGGCAGGCGCTGGACGATGTCGTCGTACAATTTGCGCCCCAGCGCGACCGACTGGTCGCGTTCCTCGTTGCGCAGGTGGCGGCGGATCGCGGCCAGCGCCTTGGCGGTGATCGCCAGGTTGAGCCACGCCGGCTGCGGCACCTGTGCCTTCGACCGCAGCACCTGCACCTGGTCGCCGTTCTCGATCACGGTCGACAGCGGGACGACGCGCCCGTTGATCTTCGCGCCGACCGCCTGGTTGCCCAGATCCGTGTGCACCGCATAGGCGAAGTCGATCGGGGTCGCGCCCTTCGGCAGCTGGATCAGCTCCCCCTTGGGGGTGAAGGCGAAGATGCGATCCTGGTACATCGCGATTCGCGTATGTTCGAGCAGTTCCTCCGGCGTGGCGGCGGTGTCGAGGATTTCGACCAAGTCCGCGATCCACCCGGCCTGCGCGCCCGGTTGTGCCGCGCGGCGCCCGGCGGGGGGCGGCGTACCGGCGGTGGCGGGCACCGACTGCTTGTAGGCCCAGTGCGCGGCGAGGCCGAATTCCGCCTCGGCATGCATTTCGGGCGTGCGCAGCTGGATCTCGATCCGCCGGTTCTCCGCATGGATGACGCTGGTGTGGAGCGAGCGGTAGCCGTTGCGCTTGGGGGTGGAGATATAGTCCTTGAACCGCCCCGGCACCATCGGCCAGCGGCGGTGGATGACGCCGAGCGCGCGATAGCAATCCTCCACGGTCGGCACGATCGCGCGGAATGCCATGATGTCGGACAGCTGCTCGAAGCTGATGTGGCGTTCCTGCATCTTGCGCCAGATCGAATAGGGGTGCTTTTCGCGCCCCGACACCTCGGCATCGACCCCGGCGCGTGCGAGCAGCAGCTTCAGCCCCGAGCCGATCTTGGCGATGCGGTCGCCGTCCGACCCCTGCTTGAGCTGTTCCAGCCGGCGGGTGATCGATTCATACGCCTCCGGCTCGAGCTGCTGGAAGGCGAGCGTCTGCATCTCCTTCATGAACTCGTACATGCCGATCCGCTCGGCGAGCGGGGCGTAGATATCCATCGTCTCGCGCGCGATGCGGCGGCGCTTCTCCGGCTTGGGGATATAGTGGAGCGTGCGCATGTTGTGCAGCCGGTCGGCCAGCTTGACCAGCAGCACGCGGATGTCGCCGGACATCGCCAGCAGGAACTTGCGCAGGTTCTCCGCGGCGCGCTCGTTCTCGGTCTGCGCCTCGATCTTGCTGAGCTTGGTCACGCCGTCGACCAGCCGCGCGACATTGGCGCCGAAGATGCGTTCGATCTCCTCCGGGGTGGCCACGGTGTCCTCGACGGTGTCGTGGAGGATCGCGGTCGCGATCGTCTCGTCATCGAGGTGCAGTTCGGTCAGGATGCCCGCCACCTCGATCGGGTGGCTGAAATAGGGATCGCCCGAGGCGCGCTTCTGCGTGCCGTGCGCGTTGACGGAAAAGACATAGGCGCGGTTGAGCATCGCCTCGTCGGCGTCGGGATCGTAATCGAGAACCCGGTCGACGAGTTCATATTGTCTCAGCACTGGCACGTCGAGGAGGATGCCGCCGAACGCCCCCCGATGGCAACACGGGCGCAACAAAAAAGGCCTCCGCCGGGGGAGTTCCGGCAGAGGCCCATGGTGCTCCCGATCAGAGGGGCGGGAGATGCGGTCGGTTAACGCTGTGCCGA
Source organism: Sphingomonas ginsenosidimutans (assembly GCF_002374835.1). Classification (GTDB taxonomy): domain Bacteria; phylum Pseudomonadota; class Alphaproteobacteria; order Sphingomonadales; family Sphingomonadaceae; genus Sphingomonas; species Sphingomonas ginsenosidimutans. Next base: position 332,973 of record NZ_NWVD01000002.1, on the reverse strand, counting down.
GGCGGTGGCGGTCGCCGCCTTGCCGTTGCACTTTTCGAGCTGCGCGGCATCATAGCTCTTCCCGCCGGCGCTGAACGCGCTGAGCGGGCCGATGTCGCGCACCACCAGCTGGCACAGGATGGTGTCGCGTTCCGGCGCGCGGGCGGCGACGTACGAACCGTCCTGCAGCTGCCATGCGGTCGCGCGGGTGATGAAGCGCGCCTTCGCCGGCGCCGACGCCGGGGTCGCGACGTAATAGCCGGTGACCGGCTGGGCGGAGACGCCGGCGGCGGCCAGCGTAGCGGCGGAAGCGATGATGGCGGACAGGACGGTGCGAAGCATGACGGCGACTCCGTGAGTAAGTTGCTGATCGCCACCTAGTTGCTGCGCATGCGAGTTGCAAGAGGCAACTCGCATTTGCGAGTTTTATTATAAAACCTATATAGGCACATTCGACGGATACGGTCCGATAGATGCGGGTTGACGCCGGGCTTCGTTCGGCGCGAGGAGTGATGCGTGGGCAAGGTGCGCGAAAATCTGGCGGAGTGCAGCCTTCCGGCGGCACTGGAATCGATGGGCGAACGCTGGGCGTTCCTGATCCTGCGGGCGGCGTTCAACGGCCTGCACCATTTCGAGGAGTTCCAGCAGGAGCTGGGGATCGCGCGCAACATCCTGGCGAACCGGCTGGCACGGTTCGTCGAACATGGCATCATGGAACGCGCGTCGGTGCCCGAGGATCGCCGCAAGATCGTCTACAATCTGACGCCCAAGGGATCAGCGCTGCTGCCGACGATGATCGCGCTGCGCCAGTGGGGCGAGCGGTGGGAGACCGGCGAGCCGGCGTTCCCGATCCTGGTCGACGTGCGCGACGGCCGCCCGATCCAGGAGGTTGCGGTGCTGAGCCACGACGGCCGCAAGCTGAGCAAGCACGACCTGCACTGGGCGCTGCCGGGCGACGTACCGGTCGATACGCCCGCGGCCTGACGCCGCCCGCTTAGCCCTGCGGCAGCGCGGCGATATGGTCGCGGATCGCGTCCGGGATCGGCACCGGGCGGCCGGTGGGCAGGTGGACGTTGACGCTGACCATGGTGATGACGGCACACAGCATGTCCTCGCCGGCCTTCACCAGTTCAAGCCTTTTGGTGATGCTGGAGTTGCCGAGCCGCTCGATGCGGACGCACGCCTCCACCTCGTCCCCCCACACGAACGGCGCGAGATAATCGACCTCGGCGCGGCGGACGTGGAATTCGGTGTCGTGCCACAGCGCGCCCAGCGCCTCGCCGATCCCGGTCCACAGCCAGAATTCGGTGACCGCGACATCGGCATATTCGAGGTAGCGCGAATTGAAGACGACCTTCTGGCCGTCGATCTCGGCATAGCGGACCTTGAAGCGGGTGGAGAAAGCGAAGCCGGGGCGGGTCATGGCGATGCTTTGGCCGTGCGCCGGAGGCGGGTCAACCGGCGGGGGCGGGGGCAAGTGATCGCGGGATAAGCGTCGCCCCGGCGCAGGCTGGGGTCTTTTGCGGTGGCGCGTTACCGATCGCAAAAGATCCCGGCTTCCGCTGGGATGACGCGAGGGGGACGACAGGGCGTCAGCCCGTCGCCTTGCCCGGTGTGTTGACGCCCATGCTCTGCAGATAGCGTTTCACGTTGCGCGCGGCCTGGCGCAGGCGCTGTTCGTTTTCCACCATCGCAATGCGCACGAAGCCCTCGCCATTCTCGCCATAGCCGACGCCGGGCGCGACCGCGACCTTCGCCTGGGTGAGCAGTTGCTTGGAGAATTCGAGCGAGCCGAGATGCTGGAGCGCCGGCGGCAGCGGCGCCCAGGCAAACATCGAGGCGCGCGGCGAGGGAATGTCCCAGCCGGCGCGCGCGAAGCTTTCCACCAGCACGTCGCGACGCTTGTGATACAGCTGTCGGTTCTTCTCGACGATGTCCTGCGGGCCGTTGAGCGCGGCGCAGGCGGCGGCCTGGATCGGGGTGAACGCACCATAGTCGAGATAGGATTTCACACGCGACATGGCGGCGATCAGCGTGCGGTTGCCGACCGCGAAGCCGATCCGCCAGCCGGCCATCGAATAGGTCTTGCTGAGCGAGGTGAATTCGACCGCGACGTCCTTCGCGCCCTTCACCTGCAGGATCGAGGGAGTCGGGTTTCCGTCATAGTAGAGCTCCGAATAGGCAAGGTCGGAGATGATCCACACCTTGTTCTCGCGCGCCCAGGCGACCAGCCGTTCGTAGAAGGCCAGATCGACCGATTCGGCGGTCGGGTTCGACGGATAGTTGACCACCAGCACGCTGGGGCGCGGGACGGTGAACGCCATCGCGCGGTCGAGGCTTTCGAAATAATGTTCGTCCGGCGTGGTCGGCACCGCGCGGATCGTCGCGCCGGCGATGATGAAGCCGAAAGTGTGGATCGGGTAGCTGGGGTTGGGCGCCAGCACGACGTCGCCCGGCGCGGTGATCGCGGTGGCGAGGCTGGCCAGCCCCTCCTTCGACCCCATGGTGACGACCACCTCGTTTTCGGGATCGACGTCGACGCCGAAGCGGCGCGCGTAATAGTTCGCCTGCGCGCGGCGCAGCCCCGGTATCCCCTTCGACTGGGAATAGCCGTGCGCGTCGGGCTTGCGCGCGACCTCCACCAGCTTGTCGATGACATGGTCGGGCGGCGGCAGGTCCGGATTGCCCATGCCCAGGTCGATGATGTCCTCACCCCCCGCACGCGCCGCTGCCCGCATCGCATTGACTTCGGCGATGACGTACGGGGGCAAGCGTTTCATGCGGTAGAATTCGTCGGACACGATCTTACTCCTTTGGAGCGTCCGCTATAACGCCATTGCGTCGCGCCACGCGAAGAAAAACGGTGGCGGGCGCGCGCCGCTGGTCTACACCGGGGGGAAGGAGAGGAGGCCCGCCCGTGACCGACCCCAAGCAGCAGCCGCCCGTCCCGCCGATCCCGACGTTAGCGGACATGCAGCACTGGACCTGGATGCTGGGCCGCGCGCAGCAACTGATGCTGGAGGCCGGGCTGCCGATCGCCGATGGCGAGGCGATCGCGGCGCAGGCGCGCGATTTCTGGACCGATTATCTGGGCCTGTGGCAGCGGTTTGCCACTCCCGGCGCGGCGGCGGCGGAGCGCCCGGCGGAAAAGGACCGGCGCTTTTCGGCGGAGGCGTGGCGCGCCAACCCGATGTTCGACTGGATCCGGCAGAGCTATGCGCTGATCGCCGACCACCTGCTGCGCGGGGTCGATGCGGTCGACGGGCTGGACGCGCGCCAGCGCGAGCAGTTGCGCTTCGCGACGCGCGGCATGATCGATGCGCTGAGTCCGTCGAACTTCGCGCTGACCAATCCCGAGGTGATCGCCAGAACGATCGAGACGCGCGGCGAAAACCTGATCGCCGGGTTGCAGCACATGCTGTCCGACATGGCGCGCGGGCAGCTGACGCACACCGCCGCGGATGCCTTCGAACTGGGGCGCAACCTGGCGACGACGCCGGGCAAGGTGGTGAAGCGCACGCCGCTGTACGAGCTGATCCATTACGCGCCCACGACCGAGCGGGTGCTGGCGACGCCGCTGGTGATCTTCCCGCCGTGGATCAACCGCTTCTACATCCTCGACCTGACCGCGGAGAAAAGCTTCATCCGCTGGGCGGTGGAACAGGGCGTCAGCGTATTCATGGTATCGTGGAAGTCCGCCGATGCCACCATGGTCGATGTGTCGTGGGACGATTATGTCGCGGCGCAGATCGATGCGATCGACACGATCCGCGCCGCGCTGGACGTGCCGGCGGTGCACACGATCGGCTATTGCGTGGCGGGCACGACGCTGGCGGCGACGCTGGCGCTGCTGGCGGCACGCGGCGAGGCGCACAAGGTGGCGAGCGCGACCTTCTTCACCGCGCAGGTCGATTTCGCGCAGGCCGGCGACCTGATGAACTTCGTCACCGACGAACAACTGGCGATGATCGCGCAGCTGAGCCCCGACGGCTTCCTGGACGGACGGTTCATGGCCGCGACGTTCAACCTGCTGCGCGGGCGCGACCTGATCTGGAACTACGTCACCAACAATTACCTGCTGGGGAAGGATTACGCGCCGTTCGACCTGCTCCACTGGAACGGCGACACGACCAACCTGCCGGCGAAATGGCATCTGTCGTACCTGACCGATCTGTACCGCGACAACCGGCTGGTCGAGCCGGGCAGCCTGTCGGTGCTGGGTGAGCCGATCGACCTGACGCGGATCGAGACGCCCTGCTATATCCAGGCCGGGCGCGAGGATCATATCGCGCCGCCCGCCAGCGTGTGGGAGATCACCCGCCACGTCCGTGGGCCGGTGCGGTTCGTGCTGGCGGCGTCGGGGCATATCGCCGGGGTGGTCAACCCGCCGGCGGCGCGGAAATACCGCTACTGGACCAGCGAAGCGCCCGCCGCGACGCTGGATGAGTTCGTCACCGGGGCGGCGGAGACGGCGGGCAGCTGGTGGCCGGACTGGATCGCCTGGCTGACCGCGCAGGCGCCCGACACGGTCAAGGCGAAGGGCACGCGCATCCCCGGCAAGGGGAAGCTGGCCGCGCTGGAGGATGCGCCGGGGACGTACGTGCGCCAGCCGTGACATTATGGTGCGGCGCACAACGGGCTTGTCAAAACAGCTGAAAAGGCTTATTGTGCGCCGCAGCAAATGACAGGAGCAGGTGCATGTCGGACAAGGATCGAAGCGCGCGCGTCGCATCGGTGGCGAAGCCGGCACGTCCCCGTCGCGCCCGTTCCGCGGTGACGTCGGTGGTCGCGGCGGTCGCGCCGTCCGTCCTTCCTGTCGAGGAAGCGCCGGCCACCATGCCCTCCATACCCCAGACCGTTCCCCAGATCGCAGCGAAGGACCAGACCATGAACGAGACCGTCAAGGCGTTTGCCGAAAAGGCGCAGGACCAGGCCAAGAACCTCTTCGGCCAGGCCGGCGAGCAGACCAAGTCCGCGATGGAAAAGAGCAAGAAGGCCGCCGAGGAAATGGCGGAATTCAGCAAGGGCAACGTCGAGGCGCTGCTGGAATCGTCGCGCATCGCGGCCAAGGGGCTGGAGACGATGGGCCAGGACGCGGCCGCATTCTTCCGCGCGCGCTACGACAGCACGGCGCAGGTCGTGAACGCCGTCGCGACCGTCAAGTCGCCGACCGAGCTGTTCCAGCTCCAGGCCGATTACCTGCGCGGCGCGTTCGACGCGATGGTCGCCGAGGCGTCGCGCTCGACCGAAGCGACGCTGAAGCTGGCCGGCGAGGTCGCCGCGCCGATCCAGAACCGCGTCGCGCTGGCCGCCGACAAGATCAAGGTCGCGGCCTGATCGACGGTCGCTGGCCGCCGGCCCGTCCGGCGGCGGCCCGGATGACGCTGAAAGGGGGCGTCCGCGTTGCGGGCGCCCTTTTTCGTGTCGACCGTCAGGCGGTGCCGCTGCGCGGACGCGCGCGATCGGTGCCGCGGGGGGTTGCCCTAAGGCGCGCGCGTGCCATATTTTGCCGCGTGTCCATGCAGCAATATCCCCCATCGATGGCCGCGGGCCAGAATGACGACGCCGATGGCGAGGGCACCGGTGTCGGCATCGCCACGCGCACCCGCACGCGCACCAAGAAGCCGACGCCCTATCGCGTCCTGATGCTGAACGACGATTATACGCCGATGGAATTCGTGGTCCTCTGCCTGCAGCGCTTCTTCCGCATGAACGTGGAGGAAGCGACGCGCGTGATGCTGCACGTCCACCAGAAGGGCGTCGGGGTGTGCGGCGTGTTCAGCTATGAAGTGGCCGAGACGAAGGTGACGCAGGTGATGGATTTCGCCCGCGCCAACCAGCATCCGCTGCAATGCACGCTGGAAAAGGCCTGACCCCGCTTTCGCCGGCGCGCGCGCCGCTCTAGCCTCGCGATCGCCGGGGGGCGATTCGGGAGCGGCCATGACGGATTTCGACCCCGCGCTGCGCGACGACGCGGTGCGACTGTACGACGCCTATACCCATGACCATCGCGACCGGCGCACCCTGCTGCGCCAGATGACCGCGCTGGCCGGATCGGCGGCGGCGGCGGAGGCGCTGATTCTGGGGATCGCCGCGACCCCCGCGGCAGCGGCGATCGTGCCCGCCGACGACGCGCGATTGCAGATCGATGCGCACGCGACGCTGCCCGACGGCCAGGGGACGCTGAAAGGCTATGTCGCGGCGCCACGCGGCGCGCGGCCGCGTGGCACGGTGATCGTCCTCCATGAAAACCGCGGGCTGAATGCGCATATCGAGGATGTCGCGCGGCGCGTCGCGCTGGCCGGGTTCGTCGCCATTGCGCCCGACCTGCTGACCGACCAGGGCGGCACGCCGGCCGATGAGGATCGCGCCCGCGCGCTAATCGCCGCGGCGGATCTGGAGCGCGTCGTCGCCGAAACGGTGGGACTGGCGCGCCACTACGCCGCCGCCGCGCCCCGCGCGCGGGTGGGCGTCATCGGTTTCTGCTGGGGCGGGGCGCTCACCAACCGTGTCGCGCTGGTGGCGGGGCCGGTGCTATCGGCGGCGGTCAGCTATTACGGTCCCGCGCCGGCGCCGTCGGAAGCCGCGAAGCTGACCGTGCCGCTGATGCTGCATTACGCGGGCAAGGACGCGCGCGTCGCGCAGACCGGCGCGCCGTGGGTGGCGGCGCTGAAGGCGGCGCGCAAGCCGGTGGAGGCGTACACCTATCCCGGTGTCGACCATGCGTTCAACAACGACACCTCGGCGGAGCGTTATGACAAGGCGGCGGCGGATCTGGCGTGGGGACGCACGATCGCGTTCCTGCACAAGCATCTCGATCGCTGAGGCAGGGGAGGACGATATGGCACTGACGTTCTACACCAACCCGATGTCGCGCGGGCGGATCGTGCGATGGATGCTGGAGGAAGTGGCGGAGCCGTATGAGACGGTGCTGGTCGACTGGGCCGGCAAGCCGCCGGCACTGCTGGAGGTCAATCCGCTGGGGAAAGTACCGACGATCGTCCATGACGGGGCAGTGGTGAGCGAGGCGGCGGCGATCTGCGCCTATCTGGCGGAGGCTCTCCCGCAAGCGGGGCTGGCGCCCACCGCGGCGGAACGTGCGCGCTACTTGCGCTGGATGTTCTTCACCGCTGGCCCACTGGAGGCTGCGATGGTGGACAAGGTGCTGGGGGTGACGGTGCCGCCGGAGCGCGAGGGGATGGTCGGGTACGCGACCTTCGCCAAGGCGGTGGACGCGTTGGAGGCGGCGGTGTCGGAAAGCGACTATATCGCCGGGGACCGGTTCACCGCGGCGGACGTGTATGTCGGCAGCGCGGTCGGATGGTTCACGCAGTTCGGGCTGCTTGACCAGCGCCCGGCGTTCGCGGCCTATCTGGAACGGGTCGAGGCGCGTCCGGCGCTGGCACGAGCGCGGGCCATCGACGACGCGCTGATCCCGGCGACATAGGGGCCGGGCCGACCCGGCCCCATCCGTCGCATCAGCGGCAGCGCACCTGGCCGCGGTCCACCGACTGGCCGACCGCCGCACCGGCGGCACCGCCGATCAGCGCGCCCAGCACGCCCGACCCGCCCGGCGCGATCGCCGCGCCCAGCGCGCCGCCGGCGATCCCGCCGACGATCAGCCCGGTCGTACCATCGTCGCGGCGGCAGTAGTAGCGCCCGTCCTGGCCGGCATAGATGCGGTCGCGGCGCGACAGGCGGCGCTCGCGATAATTGGGCGCGTCGCGATAGTAACGATCGGCATAATAGCCGCCATAGGCCGGATCGACGCGGTTATAGTCATACGCGCCCCAGCCATTGTAGCCGGCACTGCGCGGGCCATAGCCGTCGCCATAGGTCGAGCAGCCGGACACCATCACCGCGGCGCCCATTGCCGCCACCAACGCCATCTTCATCGCATCCCTCCTGTCATGGATCAGGCTGGAATGTTCGTTGTTGCCATAAGTTGCAGTGCGGCCCCGCCGTCACCGGGCGGGGCCGCACGCGATCAGCGATAATGGCGCCGGTCGTTTCGATCGTGCTTGTCGAAGCGGATGCGCGCGCTCAGCGCATCGAAGCGGCGGTCGAGATCGCGGCGCTCACCCGCCGACAGCCCGCCCGAGCGGCGATAGCGATATTCGAGCGCGGTGATCTGGCGGAACTCGCCGCGCAGCCGCATCGCCTCGCCCCGCGTCAGCGCGCCGGAGCGGATGCCCTGGTCGATCCGCATGTCGAGCCGCGCTTGGCGCGCATTGATCGACTGCCACGGGGCGGCCGAAGCGGCGGCGGGCAGCGCGACGGCGACAAGGCCGAGGCCCGCGATCAGCGTCTGGAAACGGTTCATGGTGGTTACTCCCTATAACGCGTGACCGGGGAAACCCCGGCCCGGGAACAGAGATAGGCGGCGGGCGTCGCGGATGTTTCGCAACATGCCGGCAAAAGTGTCGCGGCATGTCGCAGCCGCGCGACCTTCGTTCAGCTTCAGTGCGCCGCCGCCACTGCCAGCAGCGCGCGATCGACCGCGCGGGTGGCGCTGGCATCCTGCGGCATGTCGTTCGCCAGCGCGGAGAAGGCGTAGGTGCGTCCCGACGCCGTCACCAGATAGCCCGACAGCGCGTTGGCGGCGTTGAGCGTGCCCGTCTTGGCGAACAGCTTGCCTGCCAGTGCGGTGCCGGCGAAGCGCCGCGCGAGCGTCCCGTCCTGTCCGCCGACCGGCAGCGTCGCGCGCCACGCCGCGCCCCACGGCTGCGCCTGCGCCCAGCGCAACAGGCGGACGGCGGTGCGCGGGGTGATGCGGTTGTAGTTCGACATCCCCGATCCGTCGGCAAAGTCGTAACCGTCGCGCGGCACGCCCGCGGCGGCGAGCATCGCGTCGACGCGCGCCTGCCCGTCGGCGACCGATCCGCTGCCGCTGACCGCCCCGACGCGGCGCAGCAGCAGGTCGGCGTGCAGATTCTGGCTGACCTTGTTGGTGTGGCGGATGTCCTCGGCGAGCGGTGGCGGGGTGAGGCGGGCGAGCGGCGCGGGTTCGGGCGCGCGCGCGACCGGCGCGCCGCCGCGCTTCGCGGGATCGTCGGCGGGGGTGATCGCGCGGTGGCGCACCGCGATGCGCCCGGTGACGCGCACCCCGGCGTCGCGCAATTGCCGCGCCAGCAGCCAGGCGGCGCGGTGCGCGGGATCGTCCAGCCCCACGGTGACGGTCTGCGCCGCGCCGCCCGCCGGTATCGTCCCGGTGAGCCGCAACAGGTCGCTGCCCGGCTCGCGCGCGAAGCCCAGATCGGCGGGAGTGCCGGCCGGGGCGGTCAGGATGCGGTTGTCGATGCGGAAGTAACCGTCGCCCGCCACCGCCGCGGGCGCCCCCGCCGCGCCCGGCGTGACGGTGAGCGTGACGACATTGTCGTCGATCGTCAGCGCGGAGATGGCGGTGCCGTGGCGCCCGGCCATGTTGTTCCAGCTCATCCCCGCCGGCCAGCGCTCGTCGGGCAGGAAGGTGTCGTCGCCGATCACGTCGCGCACCGTGCGCCTCCGCGCAGCCACCGCGCGCGCCAGTTCGGACAGGCAGTCCGCGGTACAGTCCGCCGCCGCCGACAGCCGGGCGTCGCCATGCCCCGACAGGATCACGTCGCCCCCGTCGAGCCGGACGCTGGCGCCGCCCGCGGCATCGGGCGCGGCGGTATCGAGATTGGCGAAGGCGGCGGCGGTGGTGAACAGCTTGGTATTGGAGGCCGGGACGAAGCGTTCGTCGGCGCGGATCGCCACCACCTCGCGCCCGTCCTCGTCCACCACCAGCAGCCCGATGCGCGTGCCGGCCGGCGCGGTGGCGAGCGCCTGTTCGACGGGTTCGGCGGACGCGGCGGGCGCGGCGAGGAGCAGCAGGATCGCGAGTGGATAGCGCATTCAGCGGCCTTCGATGACGTCGCCCAGCACCGACAGGAATTCGGCGGCGAGCGCACTGGGTGGACGGTCGAGCAAGTGGATGGCGTGGACGTCGAAGGTCAGCGGGGGCTTGAGCGAGCGTACCGCCAGCCCGTCGCCGCGCGTCGCGTCGGCGGTAAAATTGTCGACGATCGTCAACCCGACGCCCGCCCGCACCAGCGCGGCGGCGATGTAGAAGGTGCGCGCCGAGGCGACCTCGTCGAATTCGACCCCGAGCCGCTCCAGCTCGTCGGTGAACAGCCGCCCGATCGGGCCGGAGGCGGCGAGCGTGATGAACGGGTGGCCGGTGATCTGCGCCAGTTCCAGCCGGGCGGGCGCGTCGGGAATATCCTGTTCGCGGTAGAGGACGACCAGTTCGCCCTCGCCCAGCCAGCTCTGGCCGAGGGGGGCGCCGCGCGGCACCTCGTTGGCGATCGCGATATCGGCCTCGCGCTCGTATAGTTTGCGCAACAGGTCGTCGTGGTGGACGGTCTGCAGGTCGAAGCGGACGTCGGGGCGCTGCTTCAGGAAGCGTGCGACCGCCGCGGGGATGACGCCCAGCGCCAGGCTGGGCAGCGCCGAGATGCGCAGCGTCGCGCCCGCGCCGGCGCGCAGGTTGCGTCCCGCCTCGCGCAGCGCGCGCACGCGGTCCTGAATCTCCGCCACGCCGGAAAACAGCGCATGCGCATCCTCGGTGGGGACGAGGCGGCCGTTGGTGCGCTGGAACAGCTCGAACCCCAGGAGGCTCTCGGCATGGCGCAGCGTCTTCGACACCGAGGGTTGCGAGACGTTGAGCGCGCGCGCCGCGGCGCTGACCGAGCCGTTGACGTAGACGGCGTGGAAGATTTCGATATGGCGCAGGTTCATGGCGCGGGGTGTAGCGCCATCGGTGTCACGCCGCCACGCGCCCGCGCAGCCGCGCATCGTCCAGCGCGCCTTCGCCGCGCGCCACCAGCGTCGCCACCGTCAGGTTCGCCGACGCCGACGGGACGGTGCGGGTCATGTCGAGCAGCCGGTCGAACGGTAGGACCAGGCCGACGACCAGCGCGGTCTGTTCGGGCGACACCCCCACCGCGGAGAGCATCGCGGCGAGCATGAACAGCGAGGCGGACGGGACGGGCGCGGTCCCGAACGCGGCGAGCGCGCCCGTCGCCAGCATGATCGCCAGCATCCCAGCATCGGGGACGATGCCGAGCGCCTGGAGCGCGAACTGGCCGAGCAGCCCGACGTACATCGCGGTCCCGTCCTTCCCGATCGACGCGCCCAGCGGCAGGACGGTGGAGGCGATCGGGCGCGCGATGCCGAGGTTGTCCTGCGCCACGCGCAGCGCGACCGGCAGCGTCGCCGACGACGACGCGGTGGAGAAGGCGACCGCCAGCGCATCGACGATCCCGCGGAAGAAGCGCGGTACCGGCACGCGCGCAACGAAGGCGAGCAGACCGGCGTGGACGACCAGCATCTGGAACAGCGAGGCGAGGACGACGCCCAGCGCCAGCCAGCCGACATGGACGAACACCGCGGTGCCGCCGGTCGCCACCGCATTGGCGATCAGCGCGGCGACGCCGAACGGCGTCACCTCCATGACGATCCGCACGATATGCAGCAGCACCGCGGCCAGCCCCTGGAGCAAAGCGACGACCGGCCTGCCCGCCTCGCCCGCCATGACGCTGCCGATGCCGAGCAGCACCGCGACGAAGATGATCGCCAGCATGTCGCCCTTCGACAGCGCCTCGACGATGTTGGCGGGGACGATCGACAGCAATTGGTCGGCGGGGGTCACGGGCGTGCCCAGCACGTGCGGCGCGACCCCGGCCAGCGCGATCCCCTCCCCGGGGCGCAGCAGTAGCCCGGTCGCCATGCCGATCGACACCGCGATCAGCGTGGTCAGCGCGAACAACCCGACGGTGCGCCCGCCGATCGGCCCCAGCCGGCGCGGATCGCCCAGTCCGGCGATCCCGGCGGCGATGGTGATGAGGACGACCGGCACCACCAGCATCTTGATGAGACGGACGAACAGGTCGCCGACCAGCCTGATCGCGGCCGCGCCCTCCGGCCACAGCGTCCCGATCAGGATGCCGACCAGCAGCCCGCCGACGACGCGCTGCCACAGCGGGATCGCGAACCAGCGGCGCGTCATCGCGTCATGCCGCCGCGCCCCACAAACCGGCGGCGGGCGGGTGGAGGATGCCGTCGCGATCGGTGACGCCGCCGTCGCGGTCGTGCGACAGCCACAGCGGGCCGTCGAGATCGACGAACGCCGCGCGGCCCGCCAGCAGCAGCGCGGGCGCAATGCCCAGCGACGAACAGACCATGCACCCCACCATCAGCCCGAACCCCCTGTTCACGGCTGCATCGGCCAGCGCTAGCGCCTCGGTCAAGCCGCCGGTCTTGTCGAGCTTCACGTTCACGTGCGTGTAGCGGCCGCGCAGCGCGTCGAGATCGGCGCGGGTATGGAGCGATTCGTCGGCGCAGATCGCGATCGGCGAGGTGATGTCGGCGAGCGCCCCGTCCTCCCCGGCGGGCAGCGGCTGTTCGAGCAAGTCGACGCGCTGGTCCAGCAGCATGTCCTGCCACACCAGCACCTCGGCGATGGACCAGCTTTCGTTCGGATCGACGATCAGCCGCGGGGCGGGAGCAGCGGCGCGCACCGCGGCGATCTGCGCCAGCGCATCCTCGCGGTTGACCTTCACCTTCAGCAGCGGGACGTGGGCGTGGCGCGCGGCGGCGGCGGCCATCGCATCGGGCGTGTCGATCGCGATGGTGATCGCGGAGGCGACCGGCGCGGCGGGGGCGATGCCGGCGAGCGCGGCGACGGTGCTGTCGGCGGCGCGCGCCTCCCAGTCCCACAGCGCCGCGTCGACCGCGTTGCGCGCGGCGCCGGCCGGCATCGCGGCGTCCAGATCGGCGCAGCCCGCGCCGTCGGCGATCAGCGGCGCCACCGCCGCGATCTGCGCCAGCGCATCGTCGATCGTCTCGCCATAGCGCGGATACGGAACGCCCTCGCCGCGACCGACATGGCCGCCGCCCTCGACGGTGACGGTCACGACATCGGCGGCGGTCTTCACCCCGCGCGAGATGCGGAACGGCGTGTTCAGCGCGAAGCGGTCATGGCGGGCGCGGCAGGTGCGAAGCATGTCAGGGTCCAGTCGACGATCGGGTCGGCGCCGAAGCGATACGGGTCGGTGCACGGCAGGCCGAGCGCCTGCGCGGTATCGGCGCACAGCCGCCGCGCTGCATCCTCGTCCAGCTTGACGGTGTTGAGCGCGATACCGGTCGCCTGCACGTCGGGGCTGGTCAGCCGCGCGACCTGCAGGTTCGCCTCCAGACAGGTGGCCAGATCGGGCAGCTGGTAGTGCGGCAGGCCGCGCATGTGCGCGCGCATCGGATCGTGGCACAGCACGATCGCGGCGGGCTGCGCGCCGTGCAGCAGCCCGGTGGACACGCCCGCGAAACTGGGGTGGAACAGCGATCCCTGCCCCTCGATCAGGTCCCAGCCGTCGTCGTCACGCGCCGGGGCCAGCACCTCGATCGCGCCGGCGATGAAATCGGCCACCACCGCGTCGAGCGGCACGCCGTCGCCCGCGATCAGGATGCCGGTCTGCCCGGTGGCGCGGAAATGGGCGGTGACCCCGCGCGCGCGCATCGCGTCGCGCAGGCACAAGGTCGCGTACATCTTGCCCACCGAACAATCGGTGCCGACGGTCAGCAGGCGCTTGCCCGCACGCCGCCGGCCGTTGCCGACCGGCAGGTGCGCGGGCGCGTCGCGCACGTCGAACAGCGACACGCCGACCGCATCGGCCGCGGCGACCAGCCGCGGTTCGTCGCGCAGCCGCTGGTGCAGCCCGGACGCGACGTTCATCCCCGCGGCGATCGCCAGCAGCGCATCGTCGATCAGGTCGTCGCCCAGCCGCCCGCCGGCATTGGCGATCCCCAGCACCAGGGTGCGTGCCCCCGCCTCACGCGCGGCGGCGACGTCCATCCGCGGCATCCCCAGCGTCAGCGGGCAATCGTCGTGGCGCCATTCGCCGACGCAATCGTCGCGGCGGAACGCGGCCAGCCCGCGCGAGGTCTTGATGCCCACCTCGTCATCCGAATGGCCGAGATAGAGCAGGTAGGGGCCGGGGATCATCGTTCCACCTGAAGGAATAAGCATGAAGCCGAACGGTAGGGGCGGCGCGGGCGGGGGCGCCAATCATGCTCGCACCGGCCCCTATAACGTCGGGCTATGAGCCGGGCGGCGGTCGACCGCGGCGATGCGGGGCGTTAAAGTGAGCGGGTGCAGAAACGCTATGAGATCTTCGCCGATTATCACCAGTTCTACCTGTGGGACCATGGCGAGAAACCCGACGCGCCGACCGATTACGACGACGCCGACGTCGCGCGCCGGATCAAGGCGGCGCCGTTCGTGGTGGTGATCCAGCCGGCGCGCGACATGAGCGTGCCGGTGACGGTGGAGATCGCCGATGCCCCGCCGCCCGACGATCCGCCTGGCGTATGGGACCATGTCGCGGAGGCGAGCCTGGACCTGCCGTCGGGGCGGCTGGAGATCCACGAATGCACCGGCGGTCCGGTCGACCTGCTGCCGGTGCCCGCGGGCATGTATCGCGTGCGGGCGCAGTTCGGCGGGCTGGGCACGCTGAGCGCCGACGGGCTGGACGGCGCGGATCATTATCACGTGATCCTGTGGCGCGCGCCCTTCGCGCCGGTACGCGTCCTGCGCCAGTTCGAGGAGCGCGGCTGAGGCGGGGCCCTCAGGACCGTGCCGGGCACCCCGGTGGCGTGGGGCGCAGCAGCACCCGGCCCGCCGCCTCGCCCGTGGTGGCGCCGTCGCGCAGCGCGAGGCGGCCGTTGACGAACAGCGCGGTCACCCCGACGCTGGCGACGCGCGGGTGGACGTAATCGGCGCGCGGCGCGTAGCGGACCGGATCGAACACGACGACGTCGGCGTAATGGCCCGCGCGCAGATAGCCGCGCCCGGCGATCCGGTACATGTCGGCGGTGGCGCCGGTGGAGCGGCGGATGAAATCGGCCAGCGAGATGACGTGCCGTTCGCGCACATAGGTCTGGTACTTCTTCGGGAAGGTCGCCCATTGCCGCGGGTGGCCGTTCGACCCGTCCGAACTGGTGACGACCCATGGCTGCTTCATGATGAGATCGACGTCGCGATCGGCCATGTTGAAGCTGGCGACCGCGCTGCCGGCCGGATCGGTGCCGTCCTTGTTGGGAACGCGCAGGATGCGGATCGCGGCGTCGATCGGGTCCAGACCCCATTGCGTCGCCATCTGCCCCAGCGTCTTTCCGGTCCAGGGCTGTCCGGCCGCGGTCAGCAACAGCGATTCCTTGCCGCCGCGGCGGCGCAGGTTTTCGGCCATCGCGACCTTGATCTTCGCCAGCGTCGCGGGATCGTCGAAGCGCGCGATCATCTTCGCATAGCCGCCGTCCACCACCCAGCCGGGGAGCAGTGCGGCATCGACGCTGCTTCCCGACGCCAGCCACGGATATTGATCGGCGGTCACTTCCTGCCCCGCGCGCCGCGCCGCGTCGATCGTCGCGATCAATTGCGGCGCCATGCCCTGCACATCGACGCCCAGCGCCTTGAGGTGGGCGAAATGCACCGGCATCCCCGCCTCGCGCCCGATCCGGATCGCTTCCTGCGTGGAGGCGATCAGGCCGATATTGTAGTTCGATTCGTCGCGCTGGTGGGTGTCGTACATCCCGCCGCGGATCGCCGCCTCTCGCGCGACGGCGATCACCTCGTCGGTCTTGGCGTAGCTTTGCGGGGGGTAGAACAATCCGGTGGAAAAACCGGTCGCGCCCTCGCACATCGCCTTGGCGACCAGTGCCTTTTCCTGCGCCAGCTCGGCGGGGGTGGGCGCGCGGTCGTCGCGCCCGATGACGCGCCCGCGCACCGCGCCGAAACCGACGAAGGGGATGACATTGGTGCCGATCCGCGATGCCTCCAGCTTCGCCGCGTCGGCGGCGATGTCGGGCGTGCCATAGCCGTCGACGCCGATCACGATCGTCGACACGCCCTGCGCCAGCCACGGCAGGTTGAGCCGCTCCTTCGCATCGGCGGAGCGGATGTAGCTGTCCGGATGGGTATGCGCGTCGATGAAGCCGGGGGCGACGATCTGCCCGCGCGCGTCGATCACCTGCTTGGCGGTCGTCCCGCGCGAGCGGCCGACATAGACGATGCGCTGGCCGGCGATCTCCACATCGCCGGTGATCGGCGGAGCATCGGCGCCGGTATAGACCGTCCCGCCGCGGATCACGACGTCGACAGGACGCGTCTTCTGCGCGACCGCCGGGCCGGCGAGGAGCGCGATCAGCGCGAGCAGCGGGGTACGGGTCATCCTTGGTCCTCTATCGCCGGGGCTGGCCGGGTTGCAGCAGCGTGCGGGTCGTGGCCTGTGCGTCCACGGCGGCGCGGCTGAACGGCATCGGCTGCATCTGTCCGTCGATCCACGGGGCATATTGATCGCGGTAATGCGGTGATTTCGGGTCGTTCGACTGGCCCGGCAGGTTGAGCATCAGCGAATTGTCCCATCCCCCGACATCGATCACCTGGATATAGCTGGCGCCGCCGCCGGTCCGCCACGACGGGCCGTCGCCCAGCCACCGCGCCATCACGGTATAGCTGTCGCCGCCCGACCCCGACCCCTCGATGGGGGGGAAGGCCGCGGCGATCGCCGGGATGCGCGACAGCGGGTGGGTGATCCGCACCTGATGCAGCGTGTCCCACCGCCAGGCGGCGGGCTGCGCGCCCAGCAACCGCTGCGCCTCCTGCCAGCCCGACGCCAGCGCGGCATCGACCAGCGCGGGGCGCTTCTTCGCCTCGGCGAGGAGGATCGACGGGGCGATATCGGTCACCAGCGCTTTCGCGCGATCGGGCACCAGTTCGGCGAGCACGCGCTTCGACAGGTCACGCCACACGATCTCGTATAATGCCGCCGCCGCGCTGCCGCGGTCGAGCCGCAGGTTCCAGCCCGCCAGCATCGTGGCGGCGGGCTTCGCCGCGGCGGAGGGCGCATCGGGCAGCGCCGCCACGAACTGCATCGCCGGGGTGGAGAAGGTGTCGTGCTGCAACGCGACGCTGTCGGCCAGGGTGTGGCGGGGCTGCGCGGCCAGCACCTGCGCAATCCGTTCGTAGCGGTAGGGATCGCGGAAAGAATAGGCGGGGACACGAGCCTTCGGCCAGTCGGCGGGCAGGTTGTTCTGGTTGGCGGAGGCGAACCAGCCCCTGGCCGGATTATATTCCGATGGCAGCGCGCGAAAATCCTTGTACCCCGTCCAGTCATAGCGGCCGTCGCCCGGCACCGGGAGCAGCCCGTCCCCCGCCTTGCGCTGCGGCACGAAGCCGATCACCTGCCAGCCGGTGTTGCCGGCGGTGTCGGCATAATGGAAATTGGTGGGCGACGGGTGCAGGCGGAACGCCTGTTTCAGCGATACCCAGTCCTTCGCCAGGTTGATCGCGATCATCGAGAAGGCGCCGCTGCCGCCCGGCTGCATCCCGATCGACCCCAGCACGGTCGCGCGGCGCTTGCCCGGATCGTGGCTGATGACCGGCCCCTGCGCCGCATAGCGCAGGGTGGCGGATTGCGGCGCGGCGCCCTTCACCGCGATCTCCACTTCCACCTTGTCGAAGCGTTTCCAGACCCCGGCGTGGCGATAGCGTTCGGCGTCCTCCGGGTGGAGTTCCAGGACGAACAGGTCCTGCTGGTCGATATGGAAATTGGTGCGGCCGAACGCGAACCGGTCGGTATGCCCCTGCATGATGCCGGGCAGGCCGGGCGCGCCGCCGCCGATCACGTCCAGCCCCGGTGCGGTCAGGTGCGCGACATGGCGCGGGCCGAAGCCGCCGATGCCCAGATGCGGATCGTTGGCCAGGATCGGGCGGCCGGTGGCGCTGCGCGACGGCGCGACGGTCCAGGCGTTGCTGCCGGCGTTGGCGCGTTCCAGCGGCGATCCGGGGCCGGCGGGATCGCGCACCGGGGTTTCCGGCCCGAACGGCAACGCGCCGAGGTTCAGGACGCCCATGTCCGCTTCGGACACCGCGGCGACGTCCAGCCCGGCGGGAATGCGCATGACGTGCGCCGGGCGCAGCGGCGCGACGACCGCGTCCAGGTCCAGCAGCCCCAGCGCGGCGAGCCGCGCGCGGCGGATCTC
This sequence comes from Sphingomonas ginsenosidimutans, assembly GCF_002374835.1. GTDB lineage: Bacteria > Pseudomonadota > Alphaproteobacteria > Sphingomonadales > Sphingomonadaceae > Sphingomonas > Sphingomonas ginsenosidimutans. The sequence goes on along the minus strand of NZ_NWVD01000002.1, from coordinate 314,934 downwards.
GTCATCGACATTGCCGATCGACGCGCCGCGCGCCAGCACCAGGTCGCGCACGTCCCAGCGCAGCGGGCGCACGTTCAGGATCGTATATTCCGCGGGTAGCAGCGACGGATCGGCGGTCACTTCATCGATGCGTGCATTGATCCCGGCGCAATAGGCGCGCGCGCAGGCCAGCACGTCGGCCGGCACGCGCGCCAGTTCGGCATCCAGATCGCCCCGATAATGGAACAGCAGCGCATTGGCGTCATAGCGCGCGAAATCGGCGCCGAACGCCTCCGCCATCCGCCCCATCTCGCGCCGGTGGCCGAAATCGATCTGGAACAGCCGGTCGCGCGCGACGACATAGCCCTGCCCGAAAAAGGCGTCGGGGATCGAGCCGGCGCGGATGTGCGGCACGCCCAGCCGGTCGTCGACGATCTCGATCGGGGCGCCCGGCCCGGCGACGGTGACGCGGCGCACCGCCGCCGATGCGGCGGGCGACCGCTCCGCCCCCGCACGGGCGCGGCAGGCGGGAGCCAGCGCGGCGATCGCGACCGAGCCGAGCAGCACCGAGCGGCGGTCGCACAGGGTGCGGGTAGGGGAGGGGCGGGCGAACATGGGCATGGCTTCCGCTGCTGTGCCGGCCAAGGCTAATGCGCGGCGTGGCGCGCCGTCCATATGACAAGCGGTGGGCCGGGCATAAGGCATGGCTATGGCATGGCGTTCGGGGGCTGCCGATGTGCGATGGTATAGGCCGCGTCTATGGTCTGGCGAAGCGATGGAAGCGACGGAGCGCTTGACGCTGATTGACCGCGACCGGCACCTTCCGGTTCCGACACCCGTCAGGAATCCGGCAGAAAACGACCGGACAGCGGGACGATGTCGTCGCGGGAGGCGCCACAGCAAGGCCGCCGAACGGGCGGCCAGCGCGCCAATAGGGGGCTTTAATGACGGTTCAAAGGCAGTTCGAGCGCCGCAAGGCTTTTCTCTTCGGGTTCAGCAGCCTGGCGGCGCTGGCGCTGGCCGTTCCGGCGACGGCGCAGACGCAGCCGAGCAGCACGGCGACCGTCCAGACGCCCGAGCCGACGACCGGTCCGGAGCCGGCCGGTCCCGACGTCGTCGTCACCGGCACGCGCATCGTGCGCGACGGTTTCCAGTCGCCGACCCCACTGACGGTGCTGACGCTGGAGGATATCCAGAACAGCTCGCCGTCGAACAACATCGCCGATTTCGTCAACCAGCTGCCGTCGATGGCCGGTTCGACGCGCCCGTCCAACTCGCGGCTCAACCTGTCGAGCGGGCAGGCGGGCATCAACGCGCTGAACCTGCGCAACCTGGGTTCGGAGCGGACGCTGGTGCTGCTCGACGGGCGGCGCTCGGTCGGGTCGACGGTGACCGGGCTGGTCGACGTCAACACCATCCCGCAGATGCTGGTGAAGAGCGTCGAGGTCGTCACCGGCGGCGCCTCCTCCGCTTATGGGTCGGACGCGGTGGCGGGCGTCGTCAACTTCGTCCTCGACAAGAAGTACAAGGGGCTGAAGGTACAGATCGACAATGGCGTCACCGACAAGGGCGACGGCTACAATTACTCGATGGCGGTCGCGGCGGGTACGTCGTTCGGCAGCGACGGGCGCGGGCACATCCTGCTGTCGGGTGAGGTCGCGCACGCCGACGGAATCTTCCAGGTCGATCGCGACTGGAACGCTACCGGCTACGTCCGCATCCAAGACCCGAACTGGACCACCAGCAGCACGACCCCGCGCTACCTGATCCGCCGGCAGGTGGGCGCTGCCAATTCCACGCCGGGCGGCCTCATCACCAATTCCGCCGCCGCAACCGGATCGGGAATCGCCGCCAACAGCCTGCGCGGCATCTATTTCGGGGCGAACGGGCAGCCGCTGCAATATCAGTACGGGGCGCTGACCTTCCCGTCTCCGACCGGCAGTGCGGCACCGTCGCTGACGCAGGGCGGGTCGTGGCAGGTCAACGATTCGGGCCGGCGCATCGGCCTTGCCCCCGAAGACGACCGCTACGGACTGTTCGGCCGGCTTAGCTACGAGGTCGGCGACGGCATCGAGCTGTTCGCCGAAGGGTCGTACAACCGGCAGAAGATCTTCTTCAACGCCGGTCCCAATCTGGCGACCGGCATCGTCCTGAACGCCACGGGATGCGGGGCGGCGGCCAGCGCGGCCGCGGCGCCGGCGACCTGCAACGCCTTCCTCTACAACACGCTCGGCCCGGCGGCGCTGCGCGGGATCACCAGCGTGACGGTGGCGACCACCGCTGCCGACCTGCCGTTCCGCGCGGTCGACAACCGTCGCGCGGTGCAGCGTTACGCGGTCGGCGCGAACGGTGAGACCGAAGCGTTCGGCAGCCCCGCGACCTGGAACGTCTATGCCCAGTACGGCCGCGCCGAACTGCGCGAGCAGCTGCGCAACATCATGAACGTCGCGCGGATGAACAACGCGACCGCGGCGGTGTTTGCGCCGGCGGGCAATGCCAATGGGTATGCCGCGGGGTCGATTCAGTGCGCGATCAACGTCGATGCCAGCGCGACCAACGACGACCGTGCCTGCGTCCCGCTCAACCGGCTGGGGGTGGGTGTCGCCGATCCCGCGGCGATCAACTACGTCCTGGGCGACCCGTATCGCGACGAGGTGGTCGAGCAGTATAACGCCGGCTTCAACGTGTCGTTCAACCCGTTCCGTACCTGGGCCGGGGACGTGAGCGTCGCGGTGGGCGCGGAATATCGGAAGGAGAAGATCACCGGCTTCGTCCCGGACCAATTCCAGCCGGTGCCGATTCGCAATGCCGCCGGCGCGCTGACGGGCGCGACCAACCGCTGGTCGGTGGGCAATTACCTGCCCACCAACGGCAGCTACGACGTCAAGGAAGCGTATCTCGAAACCGTCGTGCCGCTGGGCCTGGGGATCGAGTTCAACGGTGCGGCGCGCGCGACGCGCTATTCGACCGCGGGCTATGTCACAACGTGGAAGGCGGGCGCGACATGGCAGCCGATCGACGACGTCCGGTTCCGCGTGACCCGGTCGCGCGACATCCGCGCACCCAACCTGAACGAACTGTACCAGGCGGGTACCGCCAACAGCGACGCCGTGACCAACCCGGGCTTCCCCGGCAGCAGCCCGGCGTTCGTGCCGGCGGGTCAGCCGCCGCAGTCGGGCTACAGCTATTCCGGCTTCGGCACCGGCAATCCTAACTTGCGCGCGGAAGTGGCGAATCAGTGGAATGCCGGCGTGGTACTGTCGCCGCGCTTCCTGCCGGGCTTCAACATGTCGGTCGACTATTTCGACATCAAGATCGACAACGGCATCAGCACGTTCAGCGCGCAGCAGATCGTGAACCTGTGCTTCCAGAACCAGCAGGCGTTCTGCGATGCGATCTCGATCGATGCGGCGCGCACGCAGAACCCGGCGCAGCCGTACCTCATCATCCGCAACCAGCCGTTCAACGCGGCCACGCAGAAGGTGCGCGGCGTCGACATCGACGCCAGCTACCGCCTGCCGCTGGACAAGGTCTTCGCGAACAGCGACGGCACCTTCACGCTGCGCGGCGTGGCGACCCGCTATATCGAGAACCGCTTCGACAGCGGCGTGCCGGGGACGGTGGTACTCAATTCGGTGGGCGTGAACGGCGGGCAGTCGACCACGCCGAGGTGGATTTTCCGCGCGACCGCCGCCTATGACACGCCCAGCTTCTCGATCACCGCGATCGGTCGCGGGGTCAGCGCGGGCAAATATGTCGCCAACGGCATCGAATGTTCGAACAATTGCCCGGCGAACGACCCCAATTTCTTCACCTACGACCAGAACCGTGCATCGGGGCTGTTCTATGCCGATCTGAACCTGACGCAGAAGATCGACATGGGCGGGGCAGAGGCGCAGTTCTTCGTCAATGTCACGAACGTGTTCGATCGCTGGCCGATGCTCCTGCCGGAAACCGGGCTGGCTGCGAATTCGACCTATTCGGACCTCCTTGGCCGGTCGTTCCGGTTCGGCATCCGCATGCAGACCAACTGATCCGATCGACAGAGAGAGGCGGGCCGGTCCCGCCTCTCTTCTTCCCGATTAACATGCCGCGATAACAATTATCTCGACAAACAAAATTGATCCTCCTACCTGGGCGGGGAGCGCGGCGTGGGCCGCGCGCCATCAAGGAGCGTTTCGATGAGTGTCGACGTCAAATATCGTACCCAGGCGACCGCGACCGGCGGGCGGGACGGGCATGCGCGCAGCCAGGACGGCGTGCTCGACGTCGCGCTGTCGACGCCGAAGGAACTGGGCGGCGCGGGCGGGGCGGGGACCAACCCCGAACAGCTGTTCGCCGCGGGCTATTCGGCATGCTTCATCGGCGCGCTGAAGGTGGCCGGCCAGCAGCTGAAGGTGAAGGTGCCCGACGACGTCGCGGTCCACGCAACCGTCGGCATCGGGCCGCGTTCGCAGGGCGGGTTCGGCATTACGGCGGACCTGGCCGTCGACCTGCCGGGGGTGGACCGCGAACAGGCGCAGCAGCTGGTCGACGCCGCGCACCAGATCTGCCCCTATTCGAACGCCACCCGTGGTAACGTCGACGTCACGCTGACGCTTGCCTGACGGAGACGACATGCCCCGCACCCCCGGAACCGAAGGGTTCGTCCTGAACCAGACGATGCTGCGGGTCCGCGACCCTGACGCGTCGCTGGCCTTCTATCGCGAGGTGCTGGGCATGACGTTGCTCCAGCGGCTGGATTTTGCGGACATGCGCTTCTCGCTGTTCTTCCTGTCCTATCTAGAAGAGGGCGAGAGCGTGCCGGCCGACCCGGCGGAACGCGCGGCGTTCATCTTCAACCGCTCGACCACCCTGGAACTGACGCATAATTGGGGGACGGAGAGCGACCCCGGTTTCGCTGGCTATCACAGCGGGAACGAGGAACCGCGCGGCTTCGGCCATATCGGCATCTCCGTGCCCGATGTGGCGCTGGCGTGCGCGCGGTTCGAGGAACTGGGCGTGCGGTTCAAGAAGCGGCCGCAGGACGGCGCGATGAAGGATATCGCGTTCATCATGGACCCTGACGGCTATTGGATCGAGATCCTGTCCGCCAACGGCATGCGCGCCACGCTGTAGCTACAGCAGCAGGCGGATCCCGACGATCAGCAGCACGAGGGCCAGCGCCGGCGCGACCACCCGTTCCGACAGATATCTGGTCAGCCGCGCGCCCAGCACGACGCCGGGGATCGACCCGAGCAGCAGCGAGCCCAGCAGCGGCAGGTTGATGTTGCCGATCACCGCATGGCCGATCCCGCCGATCAGCGCGACGGGAATGGCATGGACGATATCGGTCCCGACCAGCCGCCGCGCGGTCAGGCGGAACGGATAGAGCATCAGCAGCAGCGTCGCGCCCAGCGCGCCGGCGCCCACCGATGTCAGCGTGATGAGCGTGCCGAGCAGCGCGCCAGCCGCCACCGTCAGCGCCGGCTGCCAGCGCAGCATCGTATCGGCGAGCGGGCCATCGGCCCGCGCGAAGCGCCGCGCGATCGCGCCGCGAAACGGCGTCGCGATCGCCGACAGGACCAGCGCGATCCCCAGCGTGCGCACGATCAGCCCGCTGCTTTCGGCCTTCTGACCGTGGCTCCACAGCCACCACAAGGTCAGCCCGACCGCGGGCAGGCTGCCCCAGCACAGCCGCTTCACGATCTGCCAGTCGGCATTGTCCTGACGATGGTGGACCGCGCCGCCGGCCATCTTGGTGATCGCGGCGAACCACAGGTCGGTGCCGACCGCGGTCGCCGGCGCGACCCCGAACAGCAGGATCAGCAGCGGCGACATCAGCGATCCGCCGCCGACGCCGGTCACCCCAACGATCATGCCGACCAGAAAGCCCGCCAGCGTGCTCAGCCAGTCCACGTCATGCCCCCGTTGTTGCGGCGCGGGATGTGCGCCGCGCGGGGCGGCGGCGCAATGGCAGAAAAGCTATCGCACGCCGCAGATGCGGTGAGGGTGGGTCACGCGGCCCGGGCGAGAAGGCTTTCCCACGCTGACAGCCGCGGCTGATCGGGCCACAGACCGCGCGTATCGTACACCAGCTTGTCGGCGCGTTCGTCGAGCGGCACGGAGCGGAAGACGTCATGATCGACCAGCACGATCATCGCGTCGCATTCCGACAGCGCGGTGTCGAGATCGACCAGCGCCGCTCCGGTGCCGTCGAACGCCGCCGGCAGCGCGCGCGCGTGCGGTTCGACCAGCGCGATGCGATCCCCGAAACGCCGCGCCAGCGCGGTCGCCACTTCCAGCGCGGGGCTTTCGCGGAAATCGTCGATGTTCGGCTTGAACGCCAGCCCCAGGCAGGCGATGCGCGCGTCGGGCAGCTTTTCGATCAGGCGGATCGCGCGGCCGATGACATAGTCGGTCTTGGCGTCGTTCACCTCGCGCGCGGTGCGGATCAGCCGGCTGTTGTCGGGATCGCCCGCGACCAGGAACCACGGGTCGACGGCGATGCAATGCCCGCCCACGCCGGGGCCGGGCTGAAGGATCGACACGCGCGGGTGGCGGTTGGCAAGGCGGATCACCTCCCACACGTCGATGCCCAGGTTCTCCGCGATCACCGACAGTTCGTTGGCGAAGGCGATGTTGACGTCGCGGTAGCTGTTCTCGACCAGCTTCACCATCTCCGCCGCGCGCGCGTTGGTGGTCAGGCACGCGCCGCGCACGAACTGGCGATAGAAGCCCATCGCACGGCGGGCGCAGCGCGGTGTGATGCCGCCGATGACGCGGTCGTTGTCGATCAATTCGATCAGGATGCGGCCGGGCAGCACCCGCTCCGGGCAGTAAGCGATGAACAGGTCGGCCGCGCCCGCGCCGCCGCGACCGGGCACCGACAGGTCGGGGCGCAGCTGCGCGATCAGGCCGGCAAGCTGTTCGGTGGTGCCCACCGGAGAGGTCGATTCGAGGATCACCAGATCGCCCTTCTTCAGCACCGGCGCGATCGTGTGCGCGGCGGCCAGCACGTAGCTGACATCGGGCTGGTGATCGTCATGGAACGGGGTCGGTACTGCGATGATGAACGTATCCGCCGGCTCGGGCGCGGTCGCGGCGCGCAGCAGCCCGCGCCCGACGACGCCCTGCACCAGGCCGTACAGGTCGACTTCCTCGATATGGACGCGGCCCGAATTGACGGTCGCGACGACATCGGCATTGACGTCGACGCCCAGCGTCGGGACGCCCGCGCGCGCGATCACCGCCGCGGTCGGCAGGCCGATATAGCCCAGCCCCATGACCACCGCGCCCAGTGGTGCGCCGGTGGCAGTGTCAGCGTCGATGGGCATCGTCCACGATCCTTGCAATGCGTTGCGCCGCCTGCCCGTCGCCATAAGGGTTATGCGCCTGGGCCATGGCGGCATAAGCGGCGTCATCGTCGAGAAGAGCGAACATTCGGTTGACGATCGTATCGGGATCGGTGCCGACCAGCTGCGATGTGCCCGCCGCGACCCCTTCCGGCCGTTCGGTGGTGTCGCGCATCACCAGCACCGGCTTGCCCAGGCTGGGGGCTTCTTCCTGCACCCCGCCCGAATCGGTGAGCATCACCACGCTCATCGCCATCAGCCGGACGAAATGCGGATAGTCGAGCGGGTCGATCAGCGCGACGTTCGGGTGCGATCCCAGTGCCGCTTCCATCACCGGGCGAACCGCCGGGTTGGGATGGACGGGAAAGATGACACCCACGTCGGGCCGATCGGCGATCCGCGCGATCGCGGCGGCGACCTGCGCCATGCCGTCGCCGAAATTCTCGCGCCGGTGCGAGGTGACGGCGACGATCCGCCGGCCGGCGAAGCGCGCCGCCAGCGGGTCCAGTCCGGCGGCCAGCGCGGGCTGTGCGGCGATCCGGTCGCGCATCGCCAGCAGCGCGTCGATGACGGTATTGCCCGTGACGTGGATCGCGGCGCCGGGCACGTTTTCGGCGCGCAGGGCGGCGGCGGCCTGCGGCGTGGGGGCGAAGTGCAGGTCGGCGATCACCCCGGTCACCTTGCGGTTCGCCTCTTCCGGCCATGGGGAGTAGATGTTGCCGCTGCGCAGCCCCGCCTCGACATGGCCGACCGGGATCTGGCGGAAATAGGCGGCGAGCGTCGCGACCATCGAGGTCAGCGTGTCGCCATGGACCAGGATGCGATCGGGCCGCCGCGCGTCTAGCGTCGCGCCGAATTGAGTGAGGATGCGCGCGGCCAGTGTATCGAGCGACTGGCCCGCCTGCATCAGGTCGAGATCGACGTCGGGGACGATGCCGAAGATCGCCAGAACCTGGTCGAGCAGCTGGCGATGCTGCGCGGTGACCGCGACGCTGACGTCCAGCCCGTCACGCGCGCGTAACGCGGCGACGACAGGGGCCATCTTGATGGCTTCGGGCCGCGTGCCGAACACGACGAGAATGTGGGGCTTGTGGATCACGCTGGCCGTCCTATCCGGGGGTAGGTTGCGATCTGGTTTAGCGCAGCCGGCGTGAGGGTCGCGCGCAAGGGGTGGCGGGAACCTGCGCCCGGCGCCGGTGATTGAGCGCGCGAGCGAGGAGATTGGCATAATGCGACTGGTGATGATCGGGCTGGGCCGGATGGGCGGCAACATGGCACGCCGGCTGTTGCAGGCGGGGCATGAGATCGTTGCCTATGACCGCGACGAGGCCGCGGTGGCGAAGCTGGCGGAGGCGGGCGCGATCGCCGCGACCTCGCTGGAGGATGCGCGCGGCAAGGCCGGCAGCCCCGCGATCTGGTGGGTGATGCTGCCGCATGGCGAGATCACCGACACCACGATTACCGCGATCGCTGACCATGGCGCGGCGGGCGATGTCGTGATCGACGGCGGCAACAGTTTCTACAAGGACGACATTCGCCACGCCCGTGCGCTGGCGGACAAGGGCATGCATTTCGTCGACGTCGGCACCTCGGGCGGGGTGTGGGGGCTGGAGCGCGGCTATTGCATGATGATCGGCGGCCCCGACGAGGTGGTGCGCCAGCTCGACCCGATCTTCGCCGCCCTGGCGCCGGGGGCGGGCACGATCCCGCGCACTGCCGGGCGCGACGGCAATGACGCGGTCGATCCGCGTGCGGAAAAGGGCTATATCCACGCCGGCCCGGCGGGCGCGGGGCATTTCGTGAAGATGGTCCACAACGGCATCGAATACGGGCTGATGCAGGCCTATGCCGAGGGGTTCGACGTGCTGAAGGGCAAGGCGTCGGGGCATCTGCCGGAGGGCGAACGCTACGACCTGAACCTGGCCGACATCGCCGAGGTGTGGCGGCGCGGCAGCGTGATCTCGTCCTGGCTGCTCGACCTCAGCGCGCTGGCGCTGGCAAAGGACGCGCATCTCGACGGGTTCAGCGGCAATGTCGCCGATTCGGGCGAGGGCCAGTGGACGATCGAGGCGGCGATGGAGGAGGCGGTGCCGGTCAACGTGCTGACCACCGCATTGTTCGCGCGCTATCGCAGCCGCGTCGAGCATACGTTCGGGGAACAGGTGCTGTCGGCGATGCGCTTCGGCTTCGGCGGGCATGTCGAGATGCCGCAATAATGGCGATCCGCCTGCTGGTGTCGGATGTCGACGGCACATTGGTCGACAAGGACAAGAACCTGACCCCCGCGACCATCGATGCGGTGGCGCGGGTGCGCGCCGCAGGGATCGGTTTCTCGATCATCAGCGCGCGGCCGATGTCGGGGCTGCGCCCGCTGCTCGACACGCTGGCGCTGGACGGCGATGTGGCGGCGTTCAACGGCGGGATCGTGTTCCGCCGCGACGGCACGATCGTCCGCCACGTCACCATCCCCGCCGATGCCGCGCGCGAGGCGATGATGCTGGCGCGCGAGAGCGAGGTGGCGACCTGGGTCTTCACGGGCGACCGCTGGTACGCGGACGATCCCGACGGCCCGCACACCGCCAGCGAGCGGCGCGCGTCGGCGCAGGAACCGGAAGTGACCGACGATCCCGACGCGCTGCTGGACCGCGCCGACAAGATCACCTTCGTCAGCGACGATGCCGATGCGCTCCACGCGCTGTACGCGCGCATCCACACCGCGATCGGCGACCGCGCGACCGTGGCGCAGAGCCAGACCTATTACCTCGACGTCACCGCGAAGCAGGCCAACAAGGGCGACGGCATCGCCGCGCTCGCCGATGCGGTGGGGGTCTCGCTGTCCGATACCGCCGCGATCGGCGATCAGGCCAACGACCTGCCGATGCTGAAGCGCGCCGGGCTGTCGATCGCGATGGGCAATGCTCCCGATGCGGTGAAGGCCGCCGCGGCCGAGGTCACCCGCGCCAATACCCAGGATGGCGTCGCGCACGCCATCGATACCCTCATCCTTCCCCGGAGACAGTGAATGAAGAAACTCGTGGCCTTCGACCTCGACGGCACGCTGGCGCTCAGCAAGCAGGCGCTCAAGGACGACATGGCCGAGACGCTGGCCGACCTCCTGGGCGTTGCCGATGTCGCGGTGATCTCCGGCGGGGACTGGCCGCAGTTCGACAAGCAGGTCGCCAGCCGGCTGCCGGCGCGCGCCGATCTGTCGCGGCTGTGGCTGATGCCGACGACCGGTACGAAGCTGTACACGCACCAGGAGGGCGCGTGGAAGCCGGTCTATGCCGAGCTGTTCGACGACGCCGAGAAGACGAAGATCATCGACGCCTTCGGTGAAGCGCTGGAGGCAACCGGCTTCACCCCCGAGCAGACGTGGGGCGAGCGGATCGAGGATCGCGGCAGCCAGATCACCTTTTCTGCGCTGGGGCAGGAAGCGCCGCTGGAGGCCAAGGAACATTGGGACCCCGATTTCGCCAAGCGCAAGGTGATTCAGGCGGACCTGCGCAAGCGTCTGCCGGGGCTGGCGATCAACATGGGCGGCGCGACGTCGATCGACATCACGCGCGAGGGCGTCGACAAGGGATATGGCCTCCGCAAGCTGGCGGAGGCGAGCGGCTTCGCGCTGGATGAGATGCTGTTCCTGGGCGACGCGATCTTCCCTGGCGGCAACGATTATCCGGCCAAGGAAGCGGGCGTCGATACGGTGAAGGTCCGCGATCCGCAGGAGACGATCAGCGTCGTCACCGCGATCGTCGCCTGCCAGAAATGATCGCACGCGGCGGGGGGAGCGCGCGGTGATCGATGCGCCGGGGCTGTGGGCCAAATTCATCTGGTGGATCGGCGACGGCACCGGGCTGCCCGATACGGTGCTGCACATCCATGCCGGGATGGCGGTGCTGATCGTCGCGCGGATCGCCACCGGGCGTTCGCTCGGAACGCTGGTGCCCCTGTCGGTGGTGGCGGCGGCGGAGGCGGTGAACGAGATCCTCGACCGGATGCACTATGGCAGCTGGCGCTGGCCCGACACGATCAGCGACGTGATCCACACGATGTTCTGGCCGACGGTTATCTGCCTGGCGGTGCGGCTGCGTCCGATGGGGCGGCGCGACCTGCGCGGGCGCAAGTGATCGTCCGCGCGCGCCTCAGCCGATCGCGGCGCGCGCGCGGGCGGCCAGATGGTGGACGGCGGCGTCGTGGATGCCCGGCGCGCTGACCAATACGCCATAGGCGCGCGGATCGGCCTTGTTGAACATCAGCGGCGCACCCAGCGCGTCGCTGACCCGTGCTCCCGCCTCGCTGGCGATCAGGACGGCGGCGGCGATGTCCCATTCGTTGCCCCAGCGCAGGGTCGCGACCAGATCGGCACGATCGGCGGCGACCATCGCGATCCGCAGCGCGATCGAATTGGGCTTTTCCACCGCCACCAGCTCGCGATCCGCCTTGGGCAGCGCATCGACCGGCACGCGCGATCCGGGGAAGACCGCGCGGTTGCCGGTGTGGACCGCCGCCCCCGCCAGCGTCGCGCCGCGCCCCGCGGCCGCGCGCCACACTTCCCCGCGGGCGGGCGCATCCAGCACCGCGATCACCGGATGGCCATGGTCGACCAGCGCGACCGAGATGCACCAGCCGGCGCGCCCGCGGATATAGTCGCGGGTGCCGTCGATCGGATCGACCACCCACACGCGCCCGCGTGCCAGCCGGTCGGGATGGTCGGCAGTTTCCTCCGACAGCCAGCCGGCATCGGGCAGCAGCGCCGACAGCCGCGCATGGAGGAAGCGGTCGACGTCGAGATCGACCTGGCACACCGGGCTGCCCGGCGATTTTTCCCAGCGCGCGAAATCGGTGTGCCAGCGGGCGAACGCCATCTGCGCCGCCTCGCGCGCGACCTGCGCGACCGCATCGGCAAGGCCCGGGCGGTCATCCACCGGCGACGGTCATCCCCTCGACCCGCAGCGTCGGCACGTTGACGCCGTGGCGGAACTCCAGGTCGTTGGCGGGGGTGAGCTCGGCGAACATCGCGGTCAGATTACCTGCGATGGTGAATTCCGCCACCGGGCGCGTGATGACGCCGTTCTCGATCAGGAAACCGGCCGCGCCGCGGCTGTAGTCGCCGGTGACAGGATTGACGCCCTGACCGATCAGCTCGGTGACGTAGACGCCGCTGGTGATATCCGACAGCAGGGTGGCGACCGGCACCTTGCCCGGTTCCATGTAGAGGTTGCTGGTCGACACCCCCGGCGCGCCGGCGATGCCGCGCGCGGCGTGGCCGGTGGGTTCCAGCCCCAGTTGCCGGGCGGAGGCTGAATCGAGCAGCCAGGTTTCCAGCATCCCGTCCGCGACCAGCGCGACCGGCGACACCGGCAGCCCCTCGCCGTCGAACGGGCGCGAGCGCAGACCGTGCGGGCGGTGCGGATCGTCGCGGATCGTCACGCCCGGCGCGAACACCTGCGTGCCCAGTGCGTCGAGCAGGAAGCTGGTGCGCCGCGCGATCGCCTGGCCGGAGATGGCGGAGGTGAGGTGCCCGATCAGGCTGGCGCCGACGCGCGGATCGAACACTACCGGCATCGGCCCGCTGGCGACGCGTGCGGGGTCGAGCCGCGCCACCGCGCGCTCCCCCGCCAGCCGCCCGATCGCATCGGGGGCGTCGAGATGCGCGCGGTGGCGGGCGGAGTGGAAGCCATAGTCGCGCTGCATCGCGCCGCCCTCGCCCGCGATCACGCTGGCCGACAGGCCGTAGCCGGTGGTGGCATAGGCGCCGGCAAAGCCGTGGCTGGTCGCCAGCGCCCAGACGCTGGACGAGGCGGATGCGCCCGCCCCTTCGCTGTTGGTGACGCCGGGGACGGCGCGCGCGGCGTCCTCGGCCGCCTGTACCGCATGGCGCAACTCGGCGGGGGTCACATCGCCGCGGTCGGCCAGGTCCAGCGCGGGCGGCGCGCCGTGCATCAGCCGCTCGGCGGGAGCGAGGCCGGCATAGCGATCCTCCGGTGCCTCGCGCGCCATCGCCACCGCGCGATCGACCAGCGCGGCGATCGTGTCGGCGGACAGATCGGAGGTGGAGACGCTGGCCGACCGCTGCCCGACGAACACGCGGAGCCCCAGATCCTCGCTCTCCGACCGGCCGACATCCTCCAGCGCGCCGAGCCGCACCGACACCTCGGTCGAGGCATGGGCGGCAAAGACCGCATCGGCGGCGTCCGCCCCGGCAGCGACGGCACGGCGGACGAGGTCGGCGGCGCGGTCCTGCGCCTGTTCGGGAGTGAGCATGGTACGGACTTAGGAGGTGGGAAGGCGCGTTGCTAGAGCGTCGTCCCCACCGCGGCGCAGGCAAGGAACATCAACAGGCCGGTGAAGCGGTTGGCGCGGAAGCGATGGAGCGCGCCGTCGCCATCGTCGGGCACCAAGGTCGCGACCTGCCATCCCAGATGCAGCGCGGCGGGCAGCAGCGCGGCGAGCGCGAGCGGATCGGCACGCATCTGCCAGAAGGCGGCGCCCCACAGCGCAACGGCGATCGCGTAGCACAGCGCCACGCCGGCGCGGACGTGTGCCCCCATTGCCAGCGCGGACGAGCCGATGCCGACCAGCGCATCGTCCTCGCGATCCTGCAGCGCGTAGATCGTGTCGTAGCCGATCACCCAGAAGATGCAGCCGGCGTAGAGCGTCAGCCCGGCGGGGGCGAGCGTGCCCCACACATCGGCCCAGCCGACCAGCGCCGCCCAGGAGAAGACGAGGCCCAGCCACGCCTGCGGCCACCAGGTGATCCGCTTCATGAACGGATAGGCGGCGACCGGCGCGATGCTGGCCAGCGCAACGATCGCGGCGCTCCAGTGCAGCTGGAACAGCACGATCAGCCCGATCACGCACAGGACCCCCAGCCACGCCCATGCCAGCGTCACCGACACCGCGCCGCTGGCGAGCGGGCGGTGGCGGGTGCGCGCGACGCTGGCGTCCAGATCGCGGTCGACGATGTCGTTGTAGACGCAGCCCGCACCGCGCATCGCGATGCTGCCGAGGAGGAACCACGCCAGCAGATCCCAGCGCGCCGGAATGCCGCCCGCCAGCGCGATCGCCCAGGCACCCGGCCAGAACAGCAGCCACCAGCCGATCGGCCGGTCGAGCCGCGCCAGCATCGCCAGCGCCCGCGCAAGCGGCGGCAGCGCGGCGACCAGCCCGCGATGCTGGCTGTCGGGGACGATATCGGGTGTGCGATCGGTCATGACGCTGCACCCATAGGGGCGGTCCGGCGGTGGGCGGCGGGCGGGGTCATCGCGGGCGCCGATAGCGCAAGAGCGAGCCCGCGTCGCCCCCCGCTGCCTTATCTTGGCCGGGTTGCGCGCCTACATCCCGGATATGGCGATGCTTCTTTCCGTTCTGATGCTGGTGGCCGCGCCGGCGACAGATCCCCTGGCTGGCGTGTGGCGCAATGCCGGCGACAGCGTGCGTATCCGCGTGGCGCCGTGCCGCGATGCGCCTGGCATGTGCGGTACCGTCATTTCCGCCAGCCCGAAGGCGCGTGAGGATGCCGCGCGCGGCGGGACCGACCGGCTGGTCGGCGCGCGCCTGTTCGAAGGGTTCGAGCGCGATGAGGACGGCAGCTGGGCGGGCAGCGTCTTCGTCCCCGATATCGGCACGCGCGTCGACGGCACGCTGCGGCTGGAGGGGCGCGGCACGCTGGTGGCGCAAGGGTGCCTGTTCGCCGGTTTCGGCTGCCGCGAGCAGCGGTGGACGCGCGTGAGCGTGCGATGATGCCGCCGATCGCGCCGCGGTGATCCACCTGTCGGTCGCGATCGGCCGTTTCTTCGAGGCATTGTTCTACGCAATCCTGAAGGTGGCCGGCGTCGCGGCGGCGGCGGTGCTGGGGATTGCGCTGACGGGCGCGATCCTGTTCTGGGTGGCGCGGATGCTGATCGTGCGGGGACGATAGGGATGGGAGCGCAACCGGCCTGGCCGCCGCGATCGACGCCGCGGCTGTTCGTGGAAACCCGGCTGGCCGCGGGGCCGCTGCGGCTGGACGGCGCGGCGGCGCATTATCTGGTCGCGGTGATGCGCATCAGGCCGGGCGATCCGGTGAAGCTGTTCGACGACGCGACCGGCGAATGGCTGGCCATCGCCGCGACGGTCGGCAAGCGCGACCTGACGCTGGACGTGACCGAGCGGCTGCGCGCGCGCGAGGCGGTGCCCGACCTGTGGCTGGTCGCCGCGCCGCTGAAGAAGGGGCGCGTCGACTGGATGGCGGAAAAGGCGTGCGAACTGGGCGTCGCGCGGCTGGTGCCGGTGGTGACACGGCGCACCGTGGTCGACCGTCCGAATACCGAGCGGCTGCGCACCCAGATGATCGAGGCCGCCGAGCAATGCGGGCGCACCGCGTTGCCCGAGGTCGTGGAGGCGGTGAAGCTGCCGGCGCTGCTGCGCGACTGGCCCGCGGAGCGTGCGCTGTTCTTCGCCGACGAAACCGGCGGCGTGCCCGCGGCGGAGGCGATGATCGCGCGCGCCGGACCGGCGGCGATCCTGATCGGGCCGGAGGGCGGGTTCGACGATGACGAGCGCGCCGCGATCCGCGCCTGCCCGGCGGCGACCGGCATCGCGCTCGGCCCGCGCATCCTGCGTGCGGAGACCGCGGCGGCGGCGGCCGTGGCGGTATGGATGGCGGTTGGCGGGGACTGGAAAAGCAGCACTTCACCTGACGCAAGCAGCGCCCTCTAGCGCGGGCGTTCACGGCGCAGTAAGGCGCCGCCATGACGACGAAGACCGTTTCGGACAGCAACGCAGCGGTCATTGAATCGCGCGACCAGCTCATCGCCCATTTCGCCGGTGGCGAGAAGCCGGCGGACCGCTGGCGGATCGGCACCGAGCACGAGAAATTCGTCTATTCCACCACCGATCACCACGCCCCGTCGTGGGGCGAGCCGGGGGGCATCCGTGCGCTGCTGCTGGAGTTGGTCCAGCATGGCTGGACCCCGGTGGAGGAGGGCGGCAACATCATCGCGCTGACCGGCGCCGACGGGTCGGTCAGCCTGGAGCCGGCGGGGCAGTTCGAACTGTCGGGCGCGCCGCTCGACAACCTGCACCAGACCTGCGCCGAAACCGGCCGCCACCTGCAGCAGGTGAAGGCGGCGGGCGAGAAGCTGGGCATCGGCTTCCTGGGGCTGGGGATGTGGCCAGACAAGACGCGCGACGCGCTGCCGATCATGCCCAAGGGCCGCTATGCCATCATGCTGCGCCACATGCCGCGCGTCGGCACGATGGGCCTCGACATGATGCTGCGCACCTGCACGATCCAGGTGAACCTGGATTATGCCAGCGAAGCGGACATGGCGAAGAAGTTCCGCGTCGGGCTGGCGCTGCAACCGCTGGCGACCGCGCTGTTCGCCAATTCGCCGTTCACGGAGGGCAAGCCGAACGGCTTCCTCAGCTATCGCAGCCACATCTGGTCAGATACCGACCCGGCACGGACGGGGATGCTGCCGTTCGTGTTCGAGGACGGTTTCGGTTACGAGCGCTATGCCGACTATATGCTCGATGTGCCGATGTACTTCGTCTATCGCGAGGGACGGTACATCGACGCGGCGGGGCTGTCGTTCCGCGATTTCCTGAAGGGCGAATTGTCGGTCCTGCCCGGCGAGAAGCCGACGATGGACGACTGGAACGACCATCTGTCCACCGCCTTCCCCGAAGTGCGACTGAAGACCTTCCTTGAGATGCGCGGCGCCGATGGCGGGCCGTGGGGGCGGATCTGCGCGCTGCCGGCGCTGTGGGTCGGGCTGCTCTACGATCAGGGCGCGCTGGATGCCGCGTGGGACGTGGTGAAGGACTGGACGCTCGAGGAGCGGCAGGCGCTGCGCGATGCGGTGCCGAAGCTGGGTCTGGACGCGCCGATCGCGGGCGGGCGGCGGTTGCGCGACGTGGCCGGGCAGGTGCTCGACGTCGCGCACGCGGGACTTGCGGCGCGCGCGCGCACCAATGCGGCGGGTGACGACGAAACAGGCTTCCTGGCGCCGCTGCATGAGATCGTGCGCGGCGGGAAGGTGCCGGCACAAGCGCTGCTGGACCGCTATCACGGCGCCTGGGGCGGCGACGTGTCGCGCGTCTATGGCGAGGAAAGCTTCTAGGCGCCGCTGCGCCCGCGCGCCCAGCGCAGGAAGCGCGGGATCGCGCCGTGGCGCTCGATCCACCTGTCATAGGCCTGATAGGCCGGATCGGCGCGCAGGTGGCGCTCCTCGGTCCGCGCGCGCCAGTAATAGACGCCGCTGACCGCGCCCAGCAGCAGCGTGGCGCGCGCCGCGTCGACCAGGCTGCCGGTCGACAGCATGGGGATGGTCGACAGCCACCAGAACAGGTTCTTCGCCAGATAGGCGGGGTGGCGCGACCAGGCATAGGGGCCGTGGGTCAGGATGCCGCGGTTGGTCAGGTTCGAGAAGCGCAGCCCGAACGCCACCGTCGCCCAGGCGTAGATCGCGGTCAGCACCACCAGCACCCCGCCGGTCAGCGCGAGCATCAGCGGATGCCCCTGCATCCAGTGGGTCCAGTCGGCGGTGCCGGGGCGATAGTCGAACGGGCCGCCGTCGCTCATCATGATGAACGGCGGGTAGCAGATCAGCGCCGCGCTCCACGCCGCCATATAGGGGTTGGCCGAGCGGATTTGCGCATCGAGCGGCCGCATCGTCAGCGCATAGCCCACGGTGGCGAAGGCGACGTCGACCACGAACATGAAGGTGATCAGCCAGTTGGCGAGCGCGACCGGATCGGACAGCAGCGCGCTCCGATCCAGCCGGACGAAGTCGCCGAAATTGCCGGGGACGATCGCCAGCATGAACGCGAAGAACAGCGCCTTCACCGCCCAGGCGCGCAGATGGCCATAGATCGCCTCGCGATCCGCATCGCCGCTGCCGAGCAGCCACGCGCCCATGTGCCACGCGCCGTCGCGCGGCTCCACCAGATAACGGTCGAGCCACAGGACATAGGGGATCGAGGCGACCAGCACGACCGGCGCGGCGCGTTCCAGGCACCACATCGCGAACAGGAAGTTGCCCTCCCAGTAAAAGCGTCCGGTGGCGTAGATCAGCGCGATCCCCGCCCAGGTCGCCCACAGCCCGGTCAGCTTGACGATGCTGATGTCCAGCGTGTCGCGCAGCGGGCGGGCGTTCGACCAGTCGATCCCGGTCGAGGGGCGGCGATGCACCTTGTCGATCAGCAGCGACCACAGCACCATCGGCACGCCGCACGCGACGACGTTGATCAGCGCCGCATACGGCCCGTCCATCCCGAAATGGAGCGCCGTCGCGGTCCAGGCGATCAGCCCGGCCAGCCCGGCCAGCCCCACCCCGTGCGACACGGCGGAAACGGGTCGCGAGCGGGCGCGCGGGGCGACGGCAGGAAGCGCGGCGTCGTGGTACATGGTCGCCGACGCTTAGCGGCGAAGGGTTAACGTTCGCTGGTGGCCGTCAATGTGAGCGGTTGGTCGGGCCTGTTGGGATTGATCGGCGGTTCTGGCGGACGATCGGACTTTGGTAATGGCTGCGTTTGGTGGCTATCGGTCATTCGCCCAGCTCGCCGATCAATATCTCGTGGCGTTTGGAGCCGAGATCTAACTGAGGTCATCAGCATCATACTGGCTAAATCGCCGACCAAGTTTGCGGTCGTGCCGAGCGCGATATTGGACGAATAGCGCAAAGCAGACAGCGGGAATGGCGGCGGCTGATGAATAGCCAAATGGAACGCCCATCGACCGTAGCAGGCCATAGGTCAGCGTGGTTATGGGAATGGCGAACCAGACGACGTACCGCCATTGGTGAAGGTCGTTATCTGACCTGAATTTAGTAATGTGCCTATTGGGACCGCGCGTACGCTGAGATTTATGGGCACTGCGGACGCGCAGCCAGCTTCTCGTTTCCTTAGGCACACAGGCCACGTTACGCCGTGTCGCGAATCTCCGCAATCAGGCGGGGATCGCCCGTCGTTTTGACCGCGCTCAACCTTATCAGCGCAGCGCTGCCGCCAGGACGGCGCGGGTGCCGGCGTGCGCCGAATCGTATTCGACGATCGAATCGAGGCTCTGCGCCATCGCGCGGATCAGGCGGGTGCCCACGCCGGTGCCCTTGGGCGCGGCATCGCCGATGCCGATGCCGTCGTCCTCCACGGTCAGGCGGAACCGCTCATCGCCTTCGCGGATCAGCGCGATGCGTACCTCGCCCTGGCCGTCGGGATAGGCGTATTTGCACGCATTGCTGACCAGTTCGGTGACGATCACCCCCAGCGACACCGCGCGGTCGGTCGGCAACTGCACCGATTCGGCGTCGAGGAGCAGCGAACGCGGGCGGTCGGTGGTCGACCATGTCTCCGACAGCTCCCGGATCAGCTGCGCCAGATAGTCGCGCATGTCGACATGCTCGACGTCGTGGCCGGTATAGAGGCGGCGGTGGACGTGCGCGATCGCAACGATGCGGCGTTCGGTATCTTCCAGCGCGGCACGCGCCGCGGCGTCGGTGACCGATCCCGCCTGCAGCCGCACCATCGCCGAGACGAGCTGGAGCGAATTGGCGACGCGGTGGTTCACCTCGGCCAACAGCGCTTCCAGTCGGGCGTTGCTGGCGCGCAGCGCGGCCTCCGCCTGCGACTTTTCGGCGTGGAGCTCGGCGCGGGCCAGCACCTGCCGGAACGAGGCGTCGAGCAAGTCGAAGAAATCCTCGCCCGGCGTCTTGACGACATAATCGGCCGCGCCGGCGCGCAGGGCGGCGACCGCGACGCGCGTCTCCTCCGATCCGGTGACGTAGACGATCGCCGGGGGACTGGGCAGCTGCATCAGCTGCGCCATCGTTTCCAGCCCGTCGATGCCGGGCATATAGTGATCGACCGCGGCCAGATCGAACCCGCCCGCGCGCGCCGCGGCCACGCCCGCCTCGCCGCCGTCGGCGACGGTGACGTCATAGCCGCGCCGCGTCAGCGCCCGCTCGACCAGCCGGCGGATGCCCGCGTCATCGTCGATGTAGAGGACGCGCCGGCCCA
This sequence comes from Sphingomonas ginsenosidimutans, assembly GCF_002374835.1. Taxonomy (GTDB): domain Bacteria; phylum Pseudomonadota; class Alphaproteobacteria; order Sphingomonadales; family Sphingomonadaceae; genus Sphingomonas; species Sphingomonas ginsenosidimutans. Next base: position 294,622 of record NZ_NWVD01000002.1, on the reverse strand, counting down.
TCGCGTCGCTCAACCGCCCTCGCCGAGATCGGGGACCTGGATCACCGACAGGAACAGCCCCAGCTGGCGGATCGCCTGCGCGAAATTCTCATAATTCACCGGCTTGGTGATATAGACGTTGGCGCCCAGATCGTAGCAGCGCTGGATTTCGCGGCTGTCGTCGGTGGTGGTCAGCACCACGACGGGGGTGCGTCGCACCGCCGCGTCGCCACCCTTGATCCGCGCCAGGATGTCGGTGCCGCTCATGTCGGGCAGGTTGAGGTCGAGCAGGACCAGCGCCGGGCCGTTGCGCGCCGGGCCGCCATCATCGTTGAAGATATAGTCGAGCGCACTGGTGCCGTCGGTGAAGTGACGGATATCGTTCATGATACCGGCGCGGCGGATGTTCTTTTCGATCAGCCGGGCGTGCCCTTCGTCGTCCTCGATCATGACGATGCTGACGGACTGGTGCGCGTTCATTCGACGGTTTCCTGCGATGCGTAGGTAAGGGGTAGCGACAGGCGGAAGGTGGCGCCTTCACCCAGGGCAGAAGAAAGATCGATCAGCCCGCCGAGACGGAACACCAGCGCACGCACCGTGGCAAGCCCGATTCCCTCGCCGGGGCGATCCTGCGTGCCCGAACGGCGGAACAGGTCGAACACGCGTGCATGATCGCGCGGGTCGATGCCGCGCCCGTTGTCGGCGATCTCGAACACCGCGCGGCTGCCCTCGCAGTGGCCGCGCACGACGATCCGTCCGGGCACGCCCGGGCGCAGATATTTCACCGCATTCTCGATGAGGTTCGACAGGATCTGGTCGATCGAAAAGCGGTCGCTGACGATCTCGGGCAGGTCGCCCTCTACCTCCAGCGTAGCGTCGGCGTCGGCCAGCCGGTGCGCCAGCGTCTCGCGGATCTGTCCGACCATCGCGGCGATGTCGAGCCGTTCGGGTGCCAGCGCGCGGCGCCCCTGACGCGACAGCTGGAGGATGGCGTTGATCAGCCGGTCCATCTTCTGCGTCGAGGTGCGGATGAAGCCGATCGCCTCGGGCAGGTCCTCGCGCGCGGCGAAGCGGGCGTCGTCGGTCAGCAACTGCGGCGCCTCCGCCTCGACCCGGTCGACCAGCTGCGACAGCTGGCCGGTGGCGCTCTCCAGCTCGGCGGTGAAACCCATGACGTTGACCAGCGGCGAGCGCAGGTCATGGCTGACGATATAGGCGAACCGCTGGATTTCCTCGTTCGCGCGGGTCAGGTCCGCGGTCCGTTCGGTGACGCGATCCTCCAGCCCCGCGTTGAGCGCGCGTAGCGCATCGTGCGAGCGCGCCAGGTCGCGGGTGTAGCCCAGCACGGTCAGCAGCGAGGCGACCACCGCGACCGCCAGCAGGATGCCCGCCACCGCCAGGACGACGTAGAACATCCGCTCGCTGGTGGCGACGTCGCGTTCGCGGATGGTCAGCAGCCGGCGTTCCTCCCGCGCCATCCGGTCGAGCGTCGCGCGGATCGACGCCATCGGCAGCGCGGAATGCTCGACATCGAATGCGGCGCGCGCGCCGGCGACGTCGCCCGCCGTGATGCGCGCGATCGATTCCTCGCGCAGCACGACGAGCCGCCGGACCTGGTCGAGCAGCGTCGCGTAATAGGCGACCTGGACCGGATTGTCGCTGGTCAGCCGGCGGATACGCTTGAGCGCGTCCGGCAGCGCCTGCGCGCTGCGGCGGTAGATCGCCAGGAAGTCGCGCTGCCCGGGCGCGAGCAGATAGCCGCGCCGCGTCGTCTCGCCACGTTCCAGCAGCTGGCGCGCGTCGAGCACCGCATTCTCCACCTCATAGGTGTGCGATACCGCGCGGATGTGCTGCTGGCTGCGGCCGGTCATCCACACGGCGGCGCCGCCGGCCAGGATCAGCGCCAGAAACGCGACCACCATGACCCCGCGCAGGCGGCGGCCGATCCCTTTGTCCCGAAGGATCGCGCGAATATCCAGGGCTGCCATCGTGGGACGGCGTATCGCGCACGACCGCGCGGCGCCAGCCCCGCCGACGAATTACAGCAGCAATTCCTGCGGGCTGATCCGACCGACATGCCCGCCGCCGCGGCGCCGGGCCATTTCGGTTTCCGCGGTGAAGCGGATGTCGGGATCGCGATCGGTCATGAACTTGACCAGGCTCTCCTCCTCGATCTCACGCCATTCCTTGCCGCGATCCGGGCCGTAACGGACACGCGGCAACAGGCCGGGCGCCTTCGACCATTCGATCAACTGCGCCACCGACGCCTCGTTCAGCTGGTCGCGCAGATGATGCGCGGTGACATAGGCGTCGGGAAAGGCGCGGTGCGCGGGCAGGCCGCGTTCATGCTCCAGCCCGGCGGGCTTGCGCCAGTAGCGCAGCACCTGATTCGAGAAGCTGGGCGAATCGGGCCACAGCCGCAGTGCGCATTTCCACGTGCAGATCCATTCCGCGCCATGCGTCAGCGCGGGCGTGCAGAACTGTTCCTCGAACGCGGCGCGATGCGCGGCCAGCGCGATGCGGCGCGGCCAAGGGTCCAGCACCTGTCGCGCGACGTCCTGCCACCATGGTGCGTCGGCGACATCCTCGTCCCGGATATGGTGGACCGCCTGCGTGATCGGCGGCATCGGGCGGCCGGGGTTGACCAGGATGTTGCCGCCCTCGCCCTGCAATTCCCAGCGGCCGTCAGCGCCCAGCGCCACGTCCTGCCAACCCACTTCGCACACGCCGTGGACGGGCGGGGGCGAGCCGGTCGTCTCCAGGTCGATGACGCGGATGATCTGGCTCTGGGTACGGCGGGGATACATCATCGGGCGTATAGTGGGCGTTCAGGCGCGCGAATACCACCGCACGCCATCGCGCATCGCATGGACGGCGCGTCCGCTCAGCTCCAGCCGGCGCAGGTGCGCCAGCGTCTCACCGGTGGCCATGCCGATCACGTCGGGGCCGATCGGGCGGCGGAACAGCTGGCCGAAACAGTCGACCGCGCGCCGTGGCGTCGCCAGATGCGCCTCCAGCGCGTCGAGCCGGTCGAGATGCTCGCGCTCCAGCGCGTCGAGCCGGGCGTGCAGGCCGTAGAAGGGATCGCCATGCCCCGGCAGCACCAGCAGGTCGTCGGGCAGCGCGCGGAACCGCTCGATCGAGGCGAGCCAGTCGCCGAGCGGGTCCCCCCCCGGCTCGTTGGCGTGAAGCGAGACGTTGGAGCTGATCCGCGGCAGCACCTGGTCGCCGGCGATCAGGATCCGACGCTGCTCGTCCAGCAGGCACGCATGTTCCGGGCTGTGCCCGCTGCCGACCACCACGCGCCACGCGGTGCCGCCAATCGACAGCATCTCGCCGTCGCGAATGCGGGTATAGCCGAGCGGCAGCGGCGCGATCATCTTGCCGAACTGCGCGAAGCCGCCCTTCGCCGCCTCGGCGATCTGCGCATCGTCCCAGCCGGCGGCGCGCCAGAAGGCGACCTGCTCCTCCGGCACCTCGGGCCGCGCATCCGCCGACAGCATCCGCGCCATCAGCCATTCGGTGCGCGTCATCAGGATCGGCGCATCGCCGAAGCGGCGCGACAGCCAGCCAGCCAGCCCGATGTGATCGGGGTGCATGTGCGTGCACAGGATGCGCGCGATCCGCTGCCCGGCGAGCGGGCCGTCGAGGATCGTACGCCACGCCTCGGTCGAGCGCGGCGAGGCGGTGCCGGTGTCGATCGCCAGCAACTCCCCCGATCCGTCCGCGCCATCGTCGAGGATCAGGCCGTTGACGTGCTTGAGCGGGCCCGACATCGGCACCCGCCACCAACGGATGCCGGGTGCGATCGTCAGCAATTCGCCCGGCTGCGGCGCGCGGTCGCCGAAGGGAAAGGTAAGGCCGGCGGCGCTGGTCGGCACCAGGCTTTCGTCGCCGATCAGGCCGCGCTGGAAATGGGTTGCCATGCCCGCGACGCTAGGCCGGGCGGACGGAGAATGTCACGCGCTAAGTGAAGCGGGCGGCTTAGCAGGAAGGATGCCGCCCGTCGGGTCGGGCTTACCGCTTGAACGGATCCTCGAACCCGCCGATCCGGTCGGACTCCCCCGCGCCTTCCGCCTCGCGGCTGGCCTGTTCGCGCTCGGCGCGCAGCGAGGCGATCAGCGCCTCGCGGTCACCGTCCAGGCGCGTGTCGGTCTGCTGCTGCTCGATACCGGCCGCCTTCGCCGCCTTCGACACCGCGGCGTCCAGCTCGCGCTGCGTCGTCAGGCCCAGCGTGACCGGATCCTTGGGCGTGATGTTGGCGATGTTCCAGTGGCTGCGATCGCGGATCGCGGCGATGGTGGTGCGGGTGGTGCCGATCAGGTTGCCGATCGCGCCGTCCGAGATTTCCGGATGGTTGCGGATGATCCAGGCGATGCCGTCGGGCTTGTCCTGCCGCTTGCTGACCGGGGTGTAGCGCGGCCCCTTGGTGCGGCGCACCTGGTCCGGCCCCTTGGTCATCTTCATGCGGTAATCGGGATCGGCCTGCGCCTTGTCGATTTCGTCCTGCGTCAGTTCGTGCGCGCGGACGGGATCGCGGCCGGTCAGCTTCGTCGCGGCGGTATCGTCCGCGATCGCCTGCACCTCCAGGATGTGCAGGCCGCAGAAATCCGCGATCTGCTCGAACGACAGCGCGGTATTGTCGACCAGCCAGGAGGCGGTGGCATGCGGCATGAGCGGCTGGGCCATGCGGGGAACTCCATAAATACAAAGGGCCGCCCCTTACCGGAGCGGCCGCAAATCTGCCTCGACTTAGTGCACGCCGCCCGCGAGGGCAAGCGGGCGGGTTACGCCGCGCGTGCCAGTGCCGGACCGAAGGGTTCCAGCGCCTCCAGGAACTGTCGCGCGCTGGCCGCCCAGGTGAAGCGCGCGCCCGCCGCCGCGCAGGTTTCGCGGTCGAGCGTCAGCGCGCCGGCGATCGCGGCGGGCAGATCCTGATCCATCACGCCGGTGTCGGGGGTCAGTACGTCGACCGGGCCGGGCACCGGATAGGCGGCGATCGGCGTTCCGCAGGCCAGCGCCTCGATCATCACCAGGCCGAACGTATCGGTGCGACTGGGAAAGACCAGCACGTCGGCGGAGCGATAGGCCGCGGCCAAATCGTCCGCGAACAGTGCGCCCAGGAAGATCGCGTCGGGGAACTGGCGTTGCAGCGCGGCGCGCGCCGGGCCGTCGCCGACCACCACCTTCGTCCCCGGAACGTCCGCCGACAGGAAGGCGGCGATGTTCTTTTCCACCGCGACGCGCCCGACGTGCAGCAATACCGGTCCGGCCAGCCCCTGCAGCGCCGGCAACCGCGCGCCGGCGGGCGAGAAGACCGGCGCAACCCCCCGGCCCCAGCGGCGCACGCGCGGCAGCCCGTGGTCGCGCAATGCGCCCTCGATCGTCGGTGTGGACGCCAGAATCGCCGCGGCGGGGGCGTGGAACCAGCGGACGTAGCGCCAGATCCATTCGGGATCGGCGCCGGTGCGCGCGGCGACATATTCGGGGAATTGCGTATGATAGGCGGTGGTGAACGGCAGATGCCGCGACAGGCACCAGCGCCGCGCCGCCACGCCCAGCGGCCCTTCGGTGGCGATATGTACCGCCTGCGCACCGAACGCGGCGATGCGCCGCCCGATCGCGGCCGGGGTCATCAGCGCCAGGCGGATTTCGGGGTAGGTGGGGCAGGGCACCGAACGCACCCCGGCGGGGGAGACGACCAGTATCTCATGCCCCTGCGCGCGCAGTTCGGCGATGACCGATTCGAGCGTGCGCACCACGCCGTTGACCTGCGGCGCCCAGGCGTCGGTGACGATCGCGATCCGCATCGCGCGCTCAGGCCGCGGCCAGCGCGAGCGGGGCCTCGGCGGCTTCGCGGCGCGCGATCTCGTCGGCCCAGTGGAGGATCTCCATCCGGCCGTCGAAATGCTCGACCAGCGCGGTGCATCCCTCCACCCAGTCGCCGTCGTTGTAATAGGCGACGCCCGCGATCTCGCGGATCTCGGCGGTGTGGATATGCCCGCATACCACCCCGTCGACACCGCGGCTGCCCGCCGCCTCCGCCACGATCTCCTCGAACCGGGAGATGAACGCGACCGCGTTCTTCACCTTGGCCTTGGCATGCTTGCTGAGCGACCAATAGGGCATGCCGAACTTGCGGCGCACCGCGCTGACCGCGCGGTTCAGCGTCATCAGCGCGGTATAGGCCGCATCGCCGACATGCGCGAGCCAGCGGTGCGACAGCGTGATCGCGTCGAATTCGTCGCCATGCAGCACCAAAAGGCGGCGGCCGTCGGCGGTTTCGTGCACCGCCTTGCGCCGGATCTTGATCCCGCCGAAGTCGAGGCCCGCGAACTGGCGGAACATCTCGTCATGGTTGCCGGGGATATAGACCATCCGCGTGCCGCGCCGCGCGCGCTTCATCAACCGCCAGATGACGTCGTTGTGCGCGGCGGGCCAGAAGAACCTCTTCTTCAGCTGCCAGCCGTCGATAATGTCGCCGACCAGATACATCGTGTCGCTGTCGACATGGTCGAGGAAGTCGATCAGCATGTCGGCATTGCAGCCGCGCGTGCCCAAATGCACGTCGCTGATCCAGATCGTGCGATAGCGACGGCGGTCGCCGCTCGCCTGTTCGGGGCGATGCGGGCGCGAGTTCGCGAAATCGAACAGGTCGGTGACGTCGGCGAAATGGCCGGTGGCGTCGGTCGCGTCGGTCGTCATGTCCGTCAGCTGCATCGGGGTCATCCTCCCTCGCCCGCCAGCTATGCCGCCGGTATATTACGCCGCCATCACGCGGCCGTGACGGTTGCGCGGCCGCCACGTGACGGTTGTGGGTCAGTCGCGCCCGCCCGCTGTTGCAGCGCGGGCACGGTCGGCGCGAGAAATGCCGCTGTCGCGTGACTGCAACATGGCGCTGCTTTAGGGGCGGGATGCGCGCCCGGCGTAACGTCCGCGCTATGCAGGGCCGGGTGCGTCAGGGAGAAGTTCGATGATCGGTTTCACCAAGTTCACCGGCGCCGTCGCCGCCGCGGCGCTGCTGTCGCTGTCCACCGTCGCCGCCGCGGCGCCCGCCAATCCGGCCGCGTCGCTGTCGGTCGCCAAGAGCGCGCGTGCCGCCGCGCCGGCCGCCAAGTCGAGCAAGATCGGCGCCGCCGTGCCGGGCACGACGCTGATCAGCATCGGCATCCTGGCGGCGCTGACCGTCGGCGTGCTGGTCGCCACCGGCGGCGACGACGACAGCGACAGCAACTAAGCCTCGTTACCCCCGGGCGGCGCGCTCGCCGCCCGGACATTCCGCGCCGTCGGCGTCATTCGACGGTCAGCACGATCTTTCCGACATGGTCGCCCGCCTCCATCCGGCGGTGCGCGTCCGCCGCCTGGTCGAGCGGGAAGGTGCGGTCGATCACCGGCTTCAACCGGCCTTCGGCGACATGCGGCCAGACGGTACGCGCGATCTCGTCGGTGACCAGCGCCTTGAACCCCGCATCGCGCGCGCGCAGCGTCGATCCGGTCAGCGTCAGCCGCCGCCGCATGATCTCGAACAGCGGGACGGTCGCGTTCGCGCCACCCTGTACCGCGATCGACACGTGGCGCCCGTCGTCCGCCAGGCATTTCAGGTTGCGCGGCACGTAATCGCCGCCGACCATGTCGAGCACCGCCGCGCAGCCGCGCCCGCCGGTAATCTCCTTCACCCGCTCGACGAAATCCTCCATCTTGTAATTGATCGCATGATTCGCGCCCAGCGCGCGGGCGGCCCGGGCTTTGTCGTCCGATCCGACGGTGACGATGATCTCCAGCCCGAACAATCGCGACAGCGCGATCGCCATCGTGCCGATCCCCGACGTGCCGCCATGGACCAGCACGGTATCGCCCTCCACCGCGAAGGCGCGTTCGAACAGGTTGGTCCACACCGTGTACAGCGTCTCCGGCATGGCGGCGGCCTCCACCATCGTCAGCGCAGCGGGGACGGGCAGGCATTGCGCGGCGGGGGCGAGGACATAATCGGCATAGCCGCCGCCCCCGACCAGCGCGCAGACCCGCTGACCCAGCAGCGCCGGCTCGGCCCCGCTGCCCAATGCAACGACGGTGCCCGACACCTCCAGCCCGGGGATCGGGGGCGCCCCCGGCGGCGGCGGGTAGAGGCCGCGACGCTGCATCACGTCGGGGCGGTTCACCCCGGCGGCGGCGACGCGGATCAGCACCTCGTCCGCGTCGGCGACGGGGATCGGGCGCTCCACGACGCGCAAGACCTCCGGTCCGCCGACCGCTTCCGGATCGATCGCCCGCATCGTCTGTGGTCCGTCGCTCATCGCCTCGCCCGTCCCCCTCGTGCGGCTGGTCGATCGCCTTATTGACTTGGCGCCGCGGCCGGTCAACGTTCGTCATGTGGACCTGGACGACATCCTTGGGCCGCGGCCCGACGACCCGCTGACCGCGCTGATTGCGCAGGATCTCGATCGCCTGTCGGTGGCCGAGCTGGAGGCGCGGGTGAAGGCGCTTGAGGCGGAGATCGCGCGCACCCGCCGCAAGATCGACGGCGCGGTCACCCACCGGGCCAGCGCCGACGCGCTGTTCAGGCGGTGAGCGTTTCCGCACCGACGCGGCGGTCCCGGCCGGCCGGCGGTGCGACATTCCCCGCGCCTGACCGGGGGGCGCTTGATGCGCGGCCCGTCGATCACGACATTCGTGTGAAAGGCGGCATGTCCCCTGCGTGCCGCCTGCTAGGAGTATCGTAATGCCTTCATTCGCCAGCGCTCTCGAGACCACGCTGCACAAGGCGCTCGAGGCCGCTTCCTCGCGCCGTCACGAATATGCGACGCTGGAACATCTGCTGCTCGCGCTGATCGACGACGAACATGCCAGCCAGGTGATGACCGCGTGCGGGGTGGATACGGGCGAGCTGAAGACCACGGTCGCGCATTATCTCGACACCGAGCTGGGCGCGCTGAAGGTCGATGCCGCGACCGATCCGTCGCCGACCAGCGGTTTCCAGCGCGTGGTCCAGCGCGCGATCCTGCACGTCCAGTCGTCCGGCCGCGACGAGGTGACCGGCGCCAACGTGCTGGTCGCGCTGTTTTCCGAACGAGAAAGCTACGCGGTCTATTTCCTGCAGCAGCAGGACATGAGCCGGCTGGATGCGGTCAGCTATATCAGCCACGGCGTCGGCAAGGGCAATGCCACGCCCGAAGCGACGAGCGTGAAGGGCGCCGCCGAGGAGGAGAAAAAGGAAAAGGCCGAGGCGGGCGGCAAGAAGGGCGAAAGCGCGCTCAAGCAGTTCACCGTCGACCTCAACGAAAAGGCCAAGATCGGCAAGGTCGATCCGCTGATCGGGCGGTCGGCGGAGGTCGACCGCACGGTGCAGATCCTGTGCCGCCGGTCGAAGAACAACCCGCTGTACGTGGGCGATCCGGGCGTCGGCAAGACCGCGATCGCCGAGGGGCTGGCGCGCAAGATCGTTGAGGGCGACGTGCCCGACGTGCTGAAGCCCGCCGTCATCTATTCGCTAGACATGGGCGCGTTGCTGGCGGGCACCCGCTATCGCGGCGATTTCGAGGAGCGGCTGAAGGCGGTCGTCAACGAGCTGGAAAAGCTGCCCGACGCGGTGCTGTTCATCGACGAAATCCACACCGTGATCGGCGCAGGCGCGACCAGCGGGGGCGCGATGGACGCGTCGAACCTGCTCAAGCCGGCGCTGTCGGGCGGTACGATCCGCTGCATCGGATCGACCACCTACAAGGAGTTCCGCAACCACTTCGAGAAGGACCGCGCGCTGCTGCGCCGGTTCCAGAAGATCGACGTCAACGAACCGACGATCGAGGACACGATCAAGATCCTGGCGGGCCTGCGCTCCGCGTTCGAGGAGCATCACAGCGTCAAGTACACGCCCGATGCGATCAAGAGCGCGGTGGAACTGTCGGCGCGCTACATCAACGACCGCAAGCTGCCCGACAAGGCGATCGACGTGATCGACGAGGTGGGCGCGATGCAGATGCTGGTGCCGCCGTCGAAGCGCAAGAAGACGATCACCCCCAAGGAGATCGAGGCGGTGATCGCCACCATGGCGCGCATCCCCCCGAAAAGCGTGTCGACCGACGACAAGAAGCAGCTGGAGACGCTGGAAACCGACCTGAAGCGGGTCGTGTTCGGGCAGAATGTCGCGATCGAGAAGCTGGCGTCGGCGATCAAGCTGGCGCGTGCGGGGCTGCGCGAACCGGAAAAGCCGATCGGCAACTACCTGTTCACCGGCCCGACCGGCGTCGGCAAGACCGAGGTGGCCAAGCAATTGTCGACGATCCTGGGCATCCCGCTCCAGCGGTTCGACATGAGCGAATATATGGAGCGGCACTCGGTCAGCCGGCTGATCGGTGCGCCCCCGGGCTATGTCGGGTTCGACCAGGGCGGACTGTTGACCGATGCGGTCGACCAGAACCCGCATTGCGTGCTGCTGCTCGACGAGATCGAGAAGGCGCATCCCGATCTGTTCAACATCCTGTTGCAGGTGATGGACAACGGCCGCCTGACCGACCAGCACGGCAAGACCGTCGATTTCCGCAACGTCATCCTCATCATGACGACCAATGCGGGCGCGTCCGACATGGCGCGCGAGACGGTCGGCTTCGGCAACCTGACCCGCGAGGGTGAGGACGAGCAGGCGGTGCAGCGGATGTTCACGCCGGAATTCCGCAACCGCCTCGATGCGATCGTGCCGTTCGGCTATCTGCCGACCGAGGTGGTCGCGCGCGTCGTCGACAAGTTCATCCTCCAGCTGGAGCTGCAGCTGGCCGACCGTGACGTCCATATCAAGCTGGGTGAGGAGGCCAAGAAGTGGCTGACCGAGAAGGGCTATGACAAATTGTACGGCGCGCGACCGATGGGCCGGCTGATCCAAGAGAAGATCAAGCAGCCGCTGGCCGAGGAACTGCTGTTCGGCAAGCTGGTGCACGGCGGCGAGGTGACGGTGCATCTGAAGGACGGCGCGCTCACCTTCGCGATCGAACCGGCCGCGCCGAAGAAGCCGGGCAAGAAGAAGGGTGGCAAGGCCGCGCCGGTCGAGGCCGGCTGACGCCCCCGGCGCCGACCGAAAGGCGTTGTTGACGAACGGGCCGGGTGCCGCACCCGGCCCGTTTTCTTTTGCGGTCATCTGCACGCGCGAAATTTCGCCGGTCATCCGGGTATTTACCTTCCCTTTGCCTCCGCGCTGCTAGGGGGCAGCGGATGGTGCCGCACCTGTTCCGTTCCTGGCTGGTCCTGCTTGCTGCGTTCGTGGCGGCTGGCGTCGCCATGGGCTGGGCATCGCCGGCGGCGGCGTGGAGCGGGGCGCCGGTGGCGACCTGCCTCAAGCGGGTGGCGCCCGGTGACACGCCCGCGGCGATCTTCGCCCATCCGCACGGGTTCGACTGTTCGGGGCGGGAGCGGCGCTGGGGCGCGGGCGATTTCTGGGTGCTGTCGGCCCGACTTCCCACCGAGGGCGGGCAGCGATCGCTGGTGCGATCGGCGAGCGTCTATCAGGAAGCCGCGACGTTGTACGCGCGTGGCGATGACGGGCGGATCGCGCGAAACGCGTTCGACCGGCACAATGCATGGCAGCGATTGCGGATCGGTGCGTTCTTCGAACTGCCGATCCCGGTCGCCGATACACGCACCGTGCAATTGTTGTGGCGGGTGGAGGGCACGACCAACACGCGCGGGGTGGTGCTGAACCCGCGGTTGCTGACGGTCGGCGAGGGGCAGCACGACGACCTGATGCTGACCGCCTTCTACGCGGGCTTCGCCGGACTGTGCCTGTCGCTGCTGCTGTCGAACTTCGCGCTGTGGCGTGCGCTGCGGCAGGGGTATCACCCCTATTATTGCGCGATGATCCTGTCGCTGCTGGTCTACGCCGCCAGTTCGTCCGGATGGTTGGGCATCGTGACGGGGATGGACAACAATATCCGGCTGAAGCTGAATATCGCGCTGCTGGGCGGGGCGATCATCAGTGCGATCGCGTTCGCGCGCGTGTTCCTGGGCGGGCAGATGATGCCCGAGGCGGTGCGCCGGCTGACGCAGGCGGCGATGGTGTTCCTGGCCGGCGCGGTGGCGACCTATCTGATCGTGTGGCCGCACTGGCCGCTGGCGGTCGACCGGCTGCTGCTGGTGGCGTTCTCCGCCGCGCTGGCGCTGGTGGTGCCGGTGCTGTGGGGTGCATGGCGCGCGCGCGTGCCCTATGCACGGATCTTCGCGATCGCGTGGAGCGCGCCGATCACGCTGGCAATGCTGCGGATCGTCCAGGCCGCCGGATGGATCGGGTGGAGCTTCTGGCTCGACAATTCGACGCTGGTATCGATGGCGCTGGAGGCATCGTTCAGCGCGCTGGCGATCGCGTGGCGGATCAAGGTCGTCAGCGAGGAGCGTGACGCCGCGCGCGAGAAGGAGACGCTGGCGCGGATGCTGGCGGACAGCGACGCGCTGACCGGGTTGCTGAACCGCCGCAGCTTCCTGCGCGAGGCGATCGGCGATCCGGCACCGCGGCTGCTGGTGCTGATCGACATCGATCATTTCCGCCGCGTCAACGAAACGCTGGGGCATGACGGCGGCGACGAGGTGCTGCGGGTGTTCGCCGCGGCGCTGCGCGAAGCGGCGCCGGCGGGCGCGCTGATCGCGCGGATGGGGGGCGAGGAATTCGCGATCCTGGTGCCCGCGCATCTGACCGGACTGCCCGAACAGGTGCTGGACACGATTCGCGGCGCACAGATGCCGTTCGACCTGAAGGTGACCGCTTCGATCGGCAGCGCGCTGGGCGTGATCGGAACCGAGGCGGATTGGGTCGTGCTGTACCGCGAGGCGGATCGCGCGCTGTACGACGCCAAGCGCGCCGGGCGCGACCGCGTGCGCTGGGTGAAAGCCGCGTGAAAACGCTCGAATCCGGGCCACGGTGCGTGTAGGGTCCAGGTTCGAGGGAGCAAGGCCATGAATCGTCAGCCGGATTATCGTCGCCGTCGGATCGTCGTCGCGGCCATGGCGCTGGGGCTGCTGGCGCTGTCGCAGCGCGAAATGCCCGTGATCGGGACGATCTCGATCGATGTCGACGCGGGTCACGCGCCCCAGATCGCCGCCACGCTGGCCCCGCCGCTGGACCGGGTCGCGATGGTGATGATCGACATCGGCGGGCGGCTGATTCGCTAACGCGGTCGACCCCGATCCTTCTGCGCCGGAATGCCGACGGCGGTTGCGGTCCCCGCAGCGCTTGCTTACAGTCGTGTCAATGACGGATGAGGAAGCCTGGCGCAGCGCCTATAGCCATCCGGTGCCCTGGGGCACCGATTATCCGCCGATGTCGATGGTCGACCTGTTCGACCAATCGGCGGCGCGCCATGCCGCGCGGCCGGCGATCGACTTCATGGGGCGGCGTTACGATTACGCGCATTTGGCCGATGCGGTGCGCCGCGTCGCGACCGGGCTGGCGCAGATCGGCGTGGGGAAGGGTGACCGCGTCGGGCTGTTCCTGCCCAACGTGCCGCATTATCTGGCGGCCTATCACGGGGCGCTGCGCGCGGGCGCGACGGTCGTCAATCTCTCGCCGCTCTATACCGTCGACGAACTGTGCCATCAGATCGAGGATTCGGGCACGCGCGTGCTGTTCACGCTGACCGCGGCGCAACTGCTGCCGACCGCGCTGGCGGTATTGGACAAGAGCGCGCTGGAGCGGGTGATCGTGGGGTCGGTCGCGGGCGCGCTGCCGCCGGCCAAATCGCTGCTGTACCGGTGGTTCAAGCGCGCCGAGACCGCGCCGCGTCCCGACGATCCGCGCGTCACCGCCTTTTCGCGGCTGATCGACAATCGCGGCGATGCGCCGCCCGCCGCGATCGACCCCGAGCGCGACATCGCGCTGCTGCAATATACCGGTGGGACGACCGGCGTGCCCAAGGGCGCGATGCTGACCCATGCGAATGTCGCGGCCAATGCGCGGCAGGTCGCCGATCTCGACCCGCATCGCGACGCTACCGACCGGATCCTCGGCGTGCTGCCGCTGTTCCACGTCTTCGCCAACACCTGCGTCATGAATCGGACGATCGCGACCGGCGGCGAGATGGTGCTGCTGCCGCGCTTCGATGCGAAGCAGGCGCTGGCCGCGATCACGCGCACGCGCCCGACCGCGCTGCCCGGCGTGCCGACCATGTACCAGGCGCTGCTGGATCATCCGGCGCTGGCGGGCACCGATTTTTCGTCACTGCGCGTCTGCATTTCCGGCGGCGCGCCGCTCAACGCCGAGTTGAAGCAACGGTGGGAGGCGGCGACCGGATCGGTCCTGGTCGAGGGATACGGACTGTCCGAATCGAGCGGGGTGCTGAGCGTCAATCCCTATGAGGGCGCGCAAAAGGCCGGAACGATCGGCCAGCCGCTGCCCGCGACGATCCTGCGGCTGGTCGACAAGGAAGACCCGGCGCGCGACGCCCTGCCGGGACAGCCGGGCGAGATCGTCGCGCGCGGGCCGCAGGTGATGGCGGGTTACTGGAACCGCCCGGATACCGACGGCACCACCTTCGCCACCGATGGCGAGGGGCGGCGCTGGCTGCGGACCGGGGATGTCGGGACGATCGACGCCGACGGGTTCGTCGCGATCGTCGACCGGCTGAAGGACATGATCGCGGTCGGCGGGTTCAAGGTCTTCCCCAGCCAGATCGAGGCGATCCTGTACCGCCATCCCGCGATCCGCGAGGCGCTGGTGATCGGGATGCCCGACGCCTATCGCGGCGAGGTGCCGCGTGCCTATGTTACACTGGCCGAGGAGGCCGCCGAGGGAATCGGCGGCCCCGCGCTGATGGCGTGGCTGAACCCGCAATTGGGCAAGCATGAACGGGTCGATGCGGTCGTCGTGCGCGATTCGCTGCCGAAGACGATGATCGGCAAGCTCAGCCGCAAGGATTTGCTGATCGAGGTGCGGGCAGCGGCAGGCGGCTGACCGCCCGCCGCCGGGATCAGCCGAACACGGTTTTCAGGTTCATGAATTCGTGGAGGCCGTAGGGGCCGAGCTCGCGCCCGTGACCCGACCGTTTCACCCCGCCGAACGGCGCCTCCGGCGAAGAAGCGAGCATCCGGTTCACCGCCGTCATCCCCGCTTCGATATCGCGGACGAAGCGTGCCTGTTCGTCGGTGTCGTTGGTCCATACCGACGACCCCAGCCCGAACGGCACGTCGTTGGCCAGCGCGATCGCGGCGTCGATGTCGTCGGCGCGGAACACCATGGCGATCGGGCCGAACACCTCTTCCTGCGCGACCGGGTGGTCGACGGGGACGTCGACGACGACGCCGGCGGACATGAACGCGCCGCGCCCCGGCAGCGCCTCGCCGCCCAGCAGCAGGCGCCCGCCTGCGGCCTTCAGCTGCTCGATCTGGTCCAGTACGGTGTCGCGCTGCTCGATGCTGGACAGCGGCCCCATGTCGGTGGCGGGGTCCATCGGGTCGCCGGTGGTGACCGCGCGCATTGCCGCGCAGAAGCGGTCGAGGAAGGCGTCGTACACATCGGCGTGGACGATCATCCGCTTGGCGCAGATGCACGACTGGCCGGTGTTCTGCACCCGCGCCTTGGCCGCAACCTGTGCGGCCTGGCCGAGGTCGGCGGACGGCATGACGATGAACGGGTCCGAGCCGCCCAGTTCCAGCACCACCTTCTTGAGCGCACGGCCAGCCGATTCGGCGACCTTCATCCCCGCCCCCTCGCTGCCGGTCAGCGTCACCGCGACGATGCGCGGGTCGGCGATCAGCGCATCGACCTTGTCGGCGCGGATCGGCAGGTTCTGGAACACGCCCGCGGGCGCGCCGGCGGCGATGATCGCCTCCTCGATCGCGGCGGCGCACCCTTGCGTCAGCGAGGCATGCTTGAGCAGCCCGACATTGCCCGCCAGCAATGTGGGTGCGACGAAGCGCACCACCTGCCAGTACGGGAAATTCCACGGCATCACCGCCAGCACCGGCCCCTGCGGCAGGTAATGGGTGGTGGCCGGGCCGGCGGCGGTCTGGATCGTCACCGGCTCCAGCATCGCCGGGCCATTCTGCGCATAATGGCGGAAGCCCGCGGCGCATTTCTCGACCTCGGCGATCGCGGAGGCGAGCGTCTTGCCCATTTCGCGCGTGGCGATTTCCGCCAGGCGGCGCTTGTCCGCCTCGAACCGTTCGGCGATCCGTTCGAGCAGCGCGGCGCGCTCGGTCAGGGGGACGCGCCGCCACTGGCGATAGGCATCGTGCGCGCGGGCGATGCGCGCCTCCAGCTCGTCGGTGGTCAGTTCGGCGAAGGTGGCGCCGGGCGTGCCGGTCGCGGGGTCGATGCTCTGGAACATGGTGGCGGTCAACGTATCACGCCGTGCGAGGTTCAGCGAGACGGCAACAGTTTCGCGCCGCCGTTCTTGACCCCCGGGGCGGCCCCGTCGCATAGCGGGGCGATGGAGCAGGACATCGAGACGCTGTCGTTCGAAGCGGGCTTGCGCGAACTCGAGGAGATCGTGGGGCGGCTGGAATCCGGCGATACTCCGCTGGAGGAGGCGATCCGCCTGTACGAGCGCGGCAGCGCGCTGCGCCAGCGGTGCGCCGACCGGCTGGACGCGGCGCAGGCGCGGATCGAGGCGATCCGCCTGGGCGCCGACGGCAAGCCCGCCGGCACGCAGCCGTTCGCCGCCGGATGACCGTCGTTACCACCGCCAACCCGGCGCTGCACGCCGCGCTGAAGGAAGTCGCGGCCGAAATGGATCGCCGCTTCGACGCGTTGCTGAAGGTGCCCGACGATCCGCGCGCGCCGCTGTACCGCGCGATGCGCCATGCGACGATTGGCGGGGGCAAGCGGTTGCGCCCGTTGCTGGTGTTCGCCACGGCGCGGCTGTTCGAGGTGTCGCGCGATGCCGCGGGCCGCGTGGCGACCGCGCTGGAGGCGATCCACGTCTATTCTCTGATCCATGACGACCTGCCCGCGATGGACGACGACGACCTGCGCCACGGCAAGCCGACGGTGCACAAGGTGTTTGACGAGGCGACCGCGATCCTGGCGGGCGATTGCCTCCACGCGCTGGCGTTCGAGGTGCTAGCCGATCCGGCGACCCATGCCGATCCGTTCGTCCGTGCCGAACTGATCGCCGATCTGGCGCGCGCCTCCGGCCCGTCGGGCATGGCCGGGGGGCAGGCGATGGACCTGGCCGCCGACGGCGCGCATTTCGACCTGGGCACCGTCACCCGGCTGCAGCAGATGAAGACCGGCGCGCTGATCGGCGCGGCGGTGGAGGCGGGCGCGATCCTGGGTGGCGTGGTGCCCGAGGGGCGTGTCCACCTGCGCGGCTATGCCCACGACCTGGGGCTGGCGTTCCAGATCGTCGACGACCTGATGGACGTCGAGGGCGACGAGAAGCTGGCGGGCAAGAAACTGCGTAAGGACGGCGAACAGGGCAAGGAGACGTTCGTCTCGTTGCTGGGGATCGAGCGCGCGCGCCAGCAGTCGCGGCTGCTGGTCGACCAGGCGATCGACCATCTGCGCTCCTATGGCACCGAAGCCGACCTCCTGCGCGCGATCGCCCGCTACGTCGTGGAGCGCGACCGGTGACCGACGCGGCCGTCGCACGTGCGGCACGCCGACCCATCCCCTCCTGCTGGTGACGAGCATCATGACCGCATCCCCCCGCATCGGCGTCTACCCCGGCACCTTCGACCCGATCACTTTGGGTCACATGGATATCATCCGGCGCGGCGCGAAGCTGGTCGACCGGCTGGTGATCGGGGTGACCACCAACCCCAGCAAGTCGCCGATGTTCTCGCTCGACGAACGCATGGCGATGGTCCGCCGCGAGGTGGAGGCGATCGGCGGGGAGATCCATGTCGTCAGTTTCGACGCGCTGCTGATGAACTTCGCCGAGCGCGAGGGGGCGAGCATGATCGTGCGAGGGCTGCGCGCGGTCGCCGACTTTGAATACGAATATCAGATGGCGGGCATGAACCAGCAGCTGAACGACCGGATCGAGACGGTCTTCCTGATGGCCGACGTGGGGTTGCAGCCGATCGCGTCGAAGCTGGTGAAGGAGATCGCGATGTTCGGCGGCGATATCGCCAAGTTCGTCAGCCCCGACGTGTGCCGCGACGTCGTGGCGCGCGTCGATAAGATCGGCCGGCGCGGCAGCTGACCGCCGCCCCCATAGACCGAGCGCGGGCGCCATCCATTCAGTTTGGCGCAAGCCGGCTTTTGCTTTAGGACCGCGCGGGTTCCCGCTTCTCGAACGAAAGTCACGATGCGTCCGTTCGCTATCCTCGCCGCCCTTGTGGCCGCGTTCGTCACTCTTCCCGCCATTGCGCAGACCACCGCCGCCGCGGCGCCGGTAGCCCCGCCGGCGATCACCGACAAGAGCAACATCTGGGTGCTGGACCTGTCCACCGGCGGGCGGGTGGAGATACTCCTGCGCCCCGACGTCGCACCCAAGATGGTCGAGCGGGTGAAGACGCTGACCCGCCAGCATTTCTATGACGGGCTGGTGTTCCATCGCGTCATCGACGGTTTCATGGCGCAGGGCGGCGATCCGCGCGGTGACGGCACCGGCGGCAGCCAGCTGCCCGACCTGCCGGCCGAGTTCAACTCGCTCCCGCATGTGCGCGGCGCGGTCGCCGCGGCGCGGTCGGAGAAGGAGGACAGCGCGAACAGCCAGTTCTACATCGTCTTCCAGCCGCGCTTCCAGCTCGACCGGAAATACACGGTGTTCGGCCGCGTGCTGACCGGCATGCCCTATGTCGACGCGATCGAACGCGGCGAGCCGCCGGCCAATCCGTCGCGGGTGCTCCACGCCTATATCGCCAGCGACAATCCCCCCGCCTATGCCCCGCCGCCGCCCGCGATCACCGCACCCGCGACGCTGCCGACGCTGCCGGGCACGACGCCGAAGAAGGCCAAGCCGCCGGTCCGGGCCAGCACCCGCCCGCGCTGAGGCGCGCGACGACGATGCTGGTCGACCTGTTCGATTTCGCGCTGCCGCCCGAGCGGATCGCGCTGCGCCCCGCCGCGCCGCGCGATGCCGCGCGGATGCTGGTGGTGACGCCCGTCGCGCTGGGCGACCGCATCGTGCGCGACCTGCCCGCGCAGCTGCGGCGCGGCGATCTGCTAGTGTTCAACGACACGCGCGTGATCCCGGCGCAGCTGGAGGGGACGCGCGGCGAGGCGCGGATCGGTGCGACGCTGCACAAGCGTGAAGGCCCGCGGCGCTGGCGCGCGTTCGTGCGCAACGCGCGGCGGCTGCGTGACGGCGACGTGATCGATTTCGGCGCCGGGGTCGCGGCGGCGGCGCGCGACCGGGCGGACGATGGCAGCTGGGCGCTGGAGTTCGCGGGCGACGAGCCGGTCGAGCTGCTGCTGGAGCGTGCCGGTCGGATGCCGCTGCCCCCCTATATCGCGGGCAAGCGCGCCACCGACGCGCGTGACGCCGACGATTACCAGACGATGTTCGCGAGCGAACCCGGCGCGGTGGCCGCGCCCACCGCGGCGCTGCATTTCACGCCGGAGCTGATGGCGGCGCTGGCGGCGGCGGGGATCGAGCATGCGACGCTGACGCTGCACGTCGGCGCGGGGACGTTCCTGCCGGTCAAGGCGGACGATACCGCCGATCACCGGATGCACGCCGAATGGGGGCGGATCGACCCCGCCACCGCCGACCGCCTCAACGCGGTGCGTGCCGCCGGCGGGCGCGTGATAGCAGTGGGCACCACCTCGCTACGGTTGATCGAGAGCGCCGCGGGCAAGGACGGCGTGATCCGCCCGTTCGAGGGCGACACCGCGATCTTCATCACGCCCGGTTACCGCTTCCGCGGCATCGACGGGCTGATGACCAATTTCCATTTGCCGCGCTCGACGCTGTTCATGCTGGTCTCGGCATTGATGGGTTTGGAGACGATGCAGGCAGCCTATGCGCATGCGATCGCGCAGGGATATCGCTTCTACAGCTACGGCGACGCATCGCTGCTGCTGCCCTGATCGCGCCCGGTCAGGCGGCGCAACATTTCTTGTGTTTGCGGCCCGACCCGCACGGGCAGGGATCGTTGCGGCCCGGCTTTGCAGTGGTGCGGCGCGCATCGCTTTCGTCGCGCCATTGCGCGATCGCGTCAGCCCAAACGGGGATCATCGCGGGAACTTCCGCGTCCAGAGCCTGATAATCCCCGTCGGACAGCTCGCCCGGATCGGCGGCATGACCGATCAGTCGGCTGAACCCGGCGAAGGCCGCGACCGCGGCCGGGTCGGTGGCCCGGCGCAGGCGGTTCCAGCCGTCGGGCGCCAATGTCATGGCGAGATCGAAACCGGCGATCCACGTCTCCCACAATGTCTCCCCGGTCCGCTCGTCATGATCGAGGATCGGGGAGACGGCGCCGGGTTCCTGCACCGCCAGCCACACGTCCTGGTAGTGGCGCGTCACCAGCGCGACGGCGCGGGCACGCTGCGCGGGGTCATCCATCGGCGGCTCGCCGCTCCACACGCGCGGCATCCAGCGCGCGGTGGGGACGGGATCGGGGCTGAGCGCGATGCCGGTGAGGAAGCCGTCCAGCTCCGGCAACAGCATGACGCCGTCGTCGTCGAGCCGTAGCAGCAGTTCCTCCAGTGCGGCGCGATCGTTCGCGCCGCCCGCGCCGGCAGGGCCGGCGATCAGCGTGCGATCCCGCCGGCCGCGAGCACCGCCAGCGTCACCAGTTCGCTGGCGGTCGCGGTCATCGCAGCGATCTGCACCGGCTTTTCCATGCCGACCAGCATCGGGCCGATCATCTGGTCGCCGCCCAGCTCGCGCAGCAGCTTGGCAGAGATATTGGCCGATTGCAGGCCCGGCATCACCAGCACATTGGCCGGTCCCGACAGGCGCGCGAACGGGTAGTTCGCCAGCTGGCGCGGGTTGAGCGCGACGTCGGGCGCCATTTCGCCCTCATATTCGAAGCCGACCTGCCGCTTGTCGAGCGCGGTCACCGCCTCGCGGATGTTGTCCAGCCACTGGCCCGACGGATTGCCGAAGGTGGAATAGCTGAGGAAGGCGACGCGCGGTTCGTGGCCCATGCGGCGCGCGACCGCGGCGGTCTGTTCCGCGATGTCGGCCAGTTCCTCCGCCGTCGGGCGTTCGTTGACGGTGGTGTCGGCGATGAACACGGTGTGCGACTGGCCGACCATCACATGGATGCCGAAGGCGGTGCGGCCGGGCACCGGATCGATCACGCGCCGCACCTCGCGCATCGACTGCGCCCAGGGGCGGGTGACGCCGGTGATCATCGCATCGGCCTCGCCCAGCTGAAGCAGGACGGAGCCGAAGATGTTGCGGTCCTGGTTGATCATCCGCTCGACCTCGCGGCGCAGGAAGCCGCGGCGCTGGAGGCGGGCGTAGAGGAAATCGACCATCCGCGGCACCAGTGGCGACACGCGGCTGTTGTGTAGTTCGTATTCTTCCGGATTGGCGATTCCGAGTTCGCGCAGCCGGTCGTACACGTCGTCGCGCCCGACCAGCACCGGCGTGCCATAGCCGCCTTCCTTGAAGGCGATCGCGGCGCGCAGCACCACTTCTTCCTCGCCCTCCGCGAACAGCACACGCTTGGGGTGCGCCTTGGCGCCTTCATAGGCAAGGCTGAGGACGGCCGTGGTCGGATTGAGCCGCGCGCGCAGCGCATCGCGATAGGCGGCCATGTCGAGGATCGGCTTGGTCGCGACACCCGAATCCATCGCCGCCTTCGCCACCGCGATCGACACCAGTTCCATCAGCCGCGGATCGAAGGGCGCGGGGATGATATATTCGGGGCCGAACGAATGCCGGACGCCATAGGCGGCGGCGACCTCTTCAGGCACGCGCTCACGCGCCAGTTCGGCGATCGCATTGGCGGCGGCGATCTTCATCGCATCGTTGATCCCCGTGGCGCGCACGTCCAGCGCGCCGCGGAAGATGAACGGGAAGCCCAGCACGTTATTGACCTGGTTCGGATAGTCCGAGCGGCCGGTGGCGACGATCGCGTCGGGGCGCGCGGCCTTCGCCAGTTCGGGGCGGATTTCCGGTTCCGGGTTGGCCATCGCGAAAATGATCGGCGCGGGCGCCATGTCCTTGACCATTTCCGGCTTGAGCGCGCCGGCGGCGGACAGGCCCAGGAACACGTCGGCGCCGTTCAGCGCCTCGGTCAGGGTGCGGCGGTCGGTGCTGGCGGCATGTGCGGACTGCCACTGGTTCACGCCGTCGCGCCCCTGGTAGATCACGCCGGTGCGATCGCAGATCAGGACGTTGTCGTGACGCACGCCCATCGCCTTGATGAGCTCGGTGCAGGCGATCGCCGCCGCGCCGGCACCGTTCACGACGACCTTCACGTCCTCCAGCTTGCGCCCGGTCAGCAGACAGGCATTGATGAGTCCGGCGGCGCAGATGATCGCGGTGCCGTGCTGGTCGTCGTGGAAGACCGGGATGTTCATCCGCTCGCGCAGCGTCTGCTCGATGATGAAACATTCGGGCGCTTTGATATCCTCGAGGTTGATACCCCCGAAGCTCGGTTCCAGCAGCGCGACCGCGTTGACGAAGGCGTCGACATCCTCGGTCGCGACCTCCAGGTCGATCGAATCGACGTCGGCGAACCGCTTGAACAGGACCGCCTTGCCCTCCATCACCGGCTTAGAGGCGAGCGCGCCCAGATTGCCCATGCCCAGGATCGCGGTGCCGTTAGAGATGACCGCGACCAGATTGCCCTTGGCCGTGTAGTCATAGGCGGTCGCCGGATCGTCGGCAATCGCGCGTACCGGCACGGCGACGCCGGGCGAGTAGGCGAGCGCCAGATCGCGCTGCGTCGCCATCGGTTTGGACGCTACGATCTCGATCTTGCCCGGGCGCCCTTCCGAATGGAACAGCAGCGCCTCGCGCTCGGAAAACTGGATGTTGCGGTCCTCGGTGGCGGTGCGCTCGTCGGTCATGTCCTGCCCTTAGGGAAAGCGGCGGGAAATGGGAACGGTCGGGATGCAAGCCGATACGATCAGGCAACAAATTCTCGCGGTCCGGCGACCCTCCGCCGTCAGGCGTCGGCCAGTTCGTCCATCGCGACCATTTCGGCGATCGCCGGCGCCATCGGCGCCTGCCCCAGCCGGCGGATGTCGAGCGCGGTGACCCCGACCAACGCCACATCGCCGAAACGCCGGTCGCCGGTTTCGACGACGATCCCGTCATAGGTCTGGCGCAGCATCGGCCATGCGACCTCCCGCCCCGACACCCGTCGCCCGCGGGTGCGCACCAGCGCGATCCGCGCGTCCGACAGCAGCACCAGTGCGGCGCGTCCATCGGCGGAGATTACCGCATCGACCGCCTGCGTCCCCGGCAGCGCGTCCAGCGCGGCGTCCAGCGCCTCGTCGATCGTGCGCATCATGCGATCGGGTCGGCCGATCCCCAGCAACGCCGCAAGCCCCATCGTCGCGCCCTCAGCCCTGCCGCTGCGCCACCGCGTCCATCAGCGGGCGCAGGCCGGAAATGTCATAGCCCGCGCCGGCCGCCTTGGCGGTCAGCGTGTCGGGATCCTCGCCCAGCCCGGCGCCGGCCAGCGCCCACAGGTTGCACGAGCGCGTCCCCGAGCGACAGTAGGCGAGCACCGGCCCCCCCGCATCCTCCAGCGCGGCGATCATCGCCTGTACCTGCGGAAAGGAGAAGCCCGCGTGCGTCACGGGGATCGCGGTGTACGACAGCCCGGCGGCCTCGGCCGCGGCGCGGATCGCGTCGCCGTCCGGCTGGCCCGCTTCCTCCCCGTCGGGGCGGTTGTTGACGATCGCGACATAACCCGCCGCAGCGATGGCGGGGAGGTCGTCAGGACGGATTTGCGGCGCGACCGCGATCATGGGGTCGATGGTTCGGAGCATGCGGCGACCGTAAACCAGCCGAATCGACATTACGAGTGGTCGGCGATCACTTTCAGGAAGGCATCGCCGTAGGTGTCCAGCTTACGCTGTCCCACGCCGGTAATCCGGCCCAGCGCAGCGGGCGTGGCGGGGCGCATCGCCGCCATGTCGCGCAGCACCGAATCATGGAAGATGACATAGGGCGGCACGCCCTGTTCCTTCGCCAGATCGCGGCGGCAGGCGCGCAACGCCTCGAACAGCGGATCGTCGACCGGATTGGCATCCGCACCGCCGCCCGCGCCGCGCCGCCGCCGCTCGCGCTTGGGCGGCTCGACCAGCGGCAGCGTCGCCTCGCCCTTCAGCAGCGCCCGCGCGGCAGGGCCGAATTCCAGACCACCGTGCGGATTGGTGCGCAGCGCGTCCTTCAGCAGCAGCGCGCGCGCCACCGGCTTGAGCAGCCGCAGCTCCTCCGCGGTGACGATGTTCCATACCGACAGCGCCTCATGCCCGTTCATCAGGCTGCGCTCGGTCGACTGGCCGGTCAGCACCTGCTCGATATAGCCCGCCCCGAACATCTGCCCGGTGCGGAACACCGCCGACAGATATTTCTGCGCCACCTGCGTCGCGTCGATCGCGGCGGGCGGGTTCAGGCAATTGTCGCAATTGCCGCAGGTTTCGGACGGATGCTCGCCGAAATGGCGCAGCAGGATCGCGCGGCGGCACCCCGCGGTCTCGACCAGCGCGCCCAACGACGTCAGCCGCGCGCGCTCCCCCGCCTGGCGGGCGGGTTCCACCTCGGCGATCCGCTGGCGCGCGCGCGCAAAATCCTCCGCGCCCCAGAACAGATGCGCGACCGCCGGGTCGCCGTCGCGCCCCGCGCGGCCGGTTTCCTGGTAATAGGCCTCGATCGACTTGGGCAGGCCGGCATGCGCGACGAAGCGGACGTCGGGCTTGTCGATCCCCATGCCGAACGCGATCGTGGCGCAGATCACCATATCCTCGGATTCGACGAAGGCGGCCTGGTTGGCGGCGCGCACGGATGCGTCGAGTCCGGCGTGATAGACGCGCACCGGGCGGCCGGTACGCGCGAGCGATTCGGCCATCTTCTCGGTTCCGGCGCGCGACTGGACATAGACGATGCCGGGGCCGGGGGTGCGTGCGATCAGGTCCGCGATCTGGCGCGGCGTATTGTCGCGCGGGGTGATCGTATAGCGGATGTTGGGCCGGTCGAACCCGGCGACGATCATCCCGTCATGCGGGATGCCGAGCTGTTCGAGGACATCAGCGCGGGTATGTTCGTCGGCCGTCGCCGTCAGCGCCAGCCGGGGGACGTCCGGGAACTGGTCCAGCAGCGGGCGGAGCAGGCGATAATCGGGGCGGAAATCATGCCCCCATTCGCTGACGCAATGCGCCTCGTCGATCGCGAACAGCGCGATGCGTCCGCGGTCCAGAAGCTCGCGGAAGTCGCCGGTCGAGGCGCGTTCGGGCGCGACGTAGAGCAGGTCCAGATCGCCGTCGAGGAAGCGCCCGCGCGTCTCGGCGCGATTCTCGTCCACGCTGGTCAGCGTCGCGGCGCGCAACCCCACCGCCTGCGCCGCGCGTAACTGGTCGTGCATCAGCGCGATCAGCGGGCTGACGACGACGCACGTGCCCTCCAACATCGCGGAGGGCAGCTGGTAGCATAGCGACTTGCCCGCGCCGGTCGGCATCACCGCCAGCGTCCGCTGCCCGGCGAGCACGCGCGCGACCACCTCCTCCTGCACGCCGCGAAACGCGGGGAAGCCGAAGATGCGGTGAAGCGCGGCGACGGGATCGCTGATGGCGGCCATCGCGGCGTCATCTAGGGCGGGGAGCGCCGGGGGACAACCGCCGTCGCCGATGACGTCGCCGATGAGATGGCGGGGAGGGGGGGTGGAACGCACGGGCGCGCGGCGCGTAGGGCGCTTCATATTCCCGTCAGGAGCAACGCATGTCCCCGCGTCCCAATCTGGCCCTGTTCACCTTCGGCGCTGCGGCCGCCCTGTCGGCGTGCGAACGCCGGGTGGAGGGCGATGGCGCGAACGCGGTCGCGCCGATGGTCGCCGCCCCCGCGGCCAAGGGGGTGGACGCGCCGGTGCCGGCCGAGGCAGGACCGAACTGATGACCCAAGTGCACGACAACCGTTCCGAACAGGAATTCGAGATCACCGTCGACGGCCACCGCGCCGTCGCCGCCTATCAGCTGGAGGGCGATACGATCGTCTTCACCCACACCTTGGTGCCCGCCGCGATCGAGGGGCGGGGCGTGGCATCGAAGCTGATCCGCAGCGCGCTGGACAGCGCCCGCGACCGCGGGCTGAAGGTGGTGCCGCAATGCCGCTTCGTGCGTGCCTATATCGACAAGCATCCCGAGGTCCAGGACCTGCTGGCGTAGGTTTGGTTTGGGTTCCGGCGAACGCCGGAACCCAGCGCGGCGCGCGACGACCGATGGCGGCGCGCGCAACACCGGGCTCCTGCGTTCGCAGGAGCACGAAAGCGCCAGTTACGGGTTGATGCGATTCCCGTTGGCATCGAGGCCGAGCCCATTGAGCAGCGGCGCGACTTCCGGATCCTTGCCGTAGAAGGCGCGGAACATCGTCGCATAATCCTCGGTATGGCCCTTCGACAGGATCATGTCGCGGAACCGCTGGCCATTGGCGCGGGTAAGACCGCCGTTCTTCTCGAACCAGGAATAGGCGTTCTCGTCCAGCATCTTGGTCCATTGATAGGCGTAATAGCCGGCCGAATAGCCGTTGCCCCAGATGTGCAGGAAATAGCTGGAACGGTAGCGCGGCGGTACGTCGTTGGTGTCGAGGCCGGACGCCGCCAGCGCCTTGGCCTCGAACGCATCGGCATCCTGCCGCGGGGCGTCGGCGGGCAGCGAATGCCAGCTCATGTCGAGTTGCGACGCGGCGAGCGCCTCGCCGAAGCTATAGCCCGAATTGAACGTGCCGGCGCGCTTGATCTTGTCGACCAGCGCCGCCGGGATCGGCTTGCCGGTGCGATAGTCGACCGCGTAGTGCGCCAGCACCTTCGGATCGAGCGCCCAATGCTCGTTGAACTGCGATGGGAATTCGACGAAATCCCGCGCGGTGTTGGTGCCCGATACGCTGGGATAGACCTGGTTCGCGAACAGGCCGTGCAGCGCGTGGCCGAATTCGTGGAACATCGTTGTCACGTCATCGAAGGTGATGAGCGCGGGCTGCCCCGCCGCCGGCTTGGTGAAATTGCCGACATTGTAGATGACGGGCTTCGTGCCCAGCAGCTTCGACTGGTTGACGAAGTTCGACATCCACGCGCCGCCGTTCTTGTTGTCGCGCTTCCAATAGTCGAAATACATCAGGCCGAGCGGTCGGCCGTCCTCCTCGAACACCTCGTACACCGATACGTCGGGGTGCCAGACGGGCAGGTCGGTGCGCTTCTTGAAGGTGAGGCCGTACAGCTGGTTGGCGGCATAGAAGACGCCGTCGTTCAGCACCTTGTCGATCTCGAAATAGGGCTTCAGTTCGTCTTGGTTGAGGTCGTACTTCGCCTTGCGCAGCTTCTCGGAATAGAAATCCCAGTCCCACGGCTTCAGCTCGAAATTGCCGCCCTCGGCCCTGATCTGCGCCTGCAGCTCTCCGGCTTCGCGCTTCTGCTCGACCGCCACCGGCGCGGCGATCTGGCGGATGAACGACAGCGCGGTCGCCGGATTCTTCGCCATCTGGTCGGCCAGCTTGTAGTCGGCCCAG
The DNA here is from genome assembly GCF_002374835.1 of Sphingomonas ginsenosidimutans. Taxonomy (GTDB): domain Bacteria; phylum Pseudomonadota; class Alphaproteobacteria; order Sphingomonadales; family Sphingomonadaceae; genus Sphingomonas; species Sphingomonas ginsenosidimutans. The sequence continues at coordinate 267,095 of NZ_NWVD01000002.1, read as the reverse complement.
CTGGCGAAGCCGAGCAGCTTGGCCTTTTGCGCGCGCAGTTGCGCGATCTGTGCGATCGTCTGGCGCGTGTCATTGGCGTCGCCCTTCTCGGCGCGGGTCCAGCTGGCGTTGAACAGCGCCTCGCGTGTCGCCCGGTCGGTCAGCGTCGCCAGCAGCGGCTGCTGCGTGGTGTTCTGCAGCGACAGGACGTATTTGCCCGCCAGCCCGCGCGCGGTCGCATCGGCGGACGCGGCGGCGATCTCCGCATCGGACAGGCCGGCCAGCTTCGCCTTGTCGTCCACCACCAGCGCGCCCGCCTTTGCCGCAGCGAGCAGCCGCTGCTTGAAGCTGGTTTCCAGCGTGGACAGCTGGCCGTTGATCGTGCGCAGCGTCTGCTGGTCGGGAGCCGACAGCTGCGCGCCCGCGCGGACCATGTCCTGATAGGTTTCGCTGAGCACCATCGCCTGTTCCGGCGTCAATCCCAGCGTGGCGCGCCGGTCGTACAGCGTCTTCACCCGCGCGAACAGCTTCGCGTCGAGGTTGATCGCGTCGCTGTGCGCCGCCATCAGCGGGGCCAGTTCCTCCTCGGCCTTCTGCAGGACGTCGTTGGTGTTGGCGCCGTTGACGCCGTCGAAGGCGTTGTTGGCGCGTTCCAGCAGCCGGCCCGACCGTTCCAGCGCGGCGATCGTATTGTCGAACGTTGGCGCTGCGGGATCGGCGGCGATGCGCGCGATCTCGGCGCGCTGCTCGGCCATGCCCGCCTTGATAGCGGGCAGATAGTCGGTGTCCTTGATCCGGTCGAACGGCGGCGCCTGGAACGGCAGCGTGCTGGGCGTGGCGAAGGGGTTGGTCGCGGGCAGCGTCTGCGCCGACACGGCGGTGGTGGTCATCAACGCCGCGGTGGCGGCGGCAAGCAGCGAGCGCATTCGAACTCCTCGTGATCGCGAAATACATGTCAGGCAGATGCACCGACCCGAACGATGCGGCAAGGCTGCTGTCGTACCGCTGAACGAAGCGGCGCGGTGCCCGGTCATGCGGCCGCGCTTTCCTGCGCTGCTTCCTCGCTGCTTTCGGCGGCCTGGCGTGCCCACATCTCGGCATAGAGGCCGCCGTGCGCCAGCAGCTCGGCATGGCTACCACGTTCGACGACGCGGCCGGCCTCCAGCACGACGATCTGGTCGGCGTGAACGATCGTCGACAGCCGGTGCGCGATCACCACGGTGGTGCGGCCGCGCTCGATCGCTTCCAGCGTTTCCATGATCTCGGCCTCGGTGCGGCTGTCGAGTGCGCTGGTCGCCTCGTCCAGGATCAGGATCGGCGGGTTCTTCAGCAACGTGCGCGCGATCGCGACGCGCTGCTTCTCGCCGCCCGACAGCTTCAGCCCACGCTCGCCGACGCGGGTGGCATAGCCCTCGGGCTGGCGCTCGATGAAGCCGGATATCGCCGCGCCACGCGCCGCCGCGGCGATATCGGCCTCGCTTGCGCCTTCACGGCCATAGGCGATGTTGTAGCCGATCGTGTCGTTGAACAGCACTGTGTCCTGCGGGACGATACCGATCGCGGCGCGCAGCGAATCCTGCGTGACGGCGCGGATGTCCTGCCCGTCGATGGTGATCCGGCCCGAACCGATGTCGTAGAAACGGTACAGCAACCGCGCGAGCGTGGACTTGCCCGCGCCCGATGGGCCGACCACCGCCAGCGTCGTGCCCGGTGGCACGTCCAGGTCGATGCCCTTCAGGATCGGTTGCCCGGCATCGTAACCGAATTCGACCGCCTCGAACCGCACATGCCCGCGCGCCACCGCCAGCGGCGGCGCACCCGGCGCGTCGACCACCTCCGACGGCGTGTCGATCAGGTCGAACATCGCGCCCATGTCGATCACCCCCTGCCGCACAGTGCGATAGACCATGCCGAGCAGGTCGAGCGGGCGGAACAATTGAGCCAGCAATGTCGACACCAGCACGACATTGCCCGCGGTGAAGCGCCCCTGGCTCCACCCCCATGCGACCCACGCCATCCCGGCACCCAGCATCGCATTGGTGATCAGCGCCTGGCCGATGTTGAGCCACGCCAGGCTGTTCTCGCTCTTCACCGCGGCCTGCGCATAGGCGCGCATCGCACGGTCGTAGCGTTGCGCCTCGCGCTCCTCGGCGCCGAAATATTTCACCGTCTCGAAATTGAGCAGCGAATCGACCGCATGCGCGACCGCACCGGTATCGAGGTCGTTCATATTCTCGCGCAGGCTCGACCGCCAGTCGGTGACGACGCGCGTAAACCAGATGTAGACGACCACCATCACGATCGTCGCCGCGACCAGCGGCCAGCCGAACTTCACCTGGAAGATGCCCAGCACCAGTACCAGTTCCAGCACCGTCGGCGCGATGTTGAACAGCAGGAAGTACAGCATCGTGTCGATGCTCTTGGTGCCGCGCTCCACCACCTTGGTCACCGCGCCGGTGCGCCGTTCCAGATGGAAGCGCAGCGACAGCCGGTGCAGGTGGCGGAACACGCGCGCCGCCAGCCGCCGCGTCGCTTCCTGTCCGACGCGCTCGAACACGGTATTGCGCAGATTGTCGAACAGGGTGGTGCCGAACCGCGCGGCGGCATAGCCGACGACCAGCAGCACGATCAGCGACACCGGCGTCGTCGCCACCCCCATGCCGTCGACCGCGCCCTGCAACGCGAAGGGCGCGCCATAGACCTGCACCAGCTTCGACAGGACGACGAGCGCCATCGCGCCCACCACCCGCCGCCGCATCCCCGGCGCGTCGCTGGGCCACAGATCGGGAAGGAAACGGCGCAGCGTCGGCAGCAGGGGGCGCTCGGCGCCGGAACGGATCATCGTGTCGGGGGGCATCGCCGTGACATGTCGTCTTCGTGATGCGCTGCGTCAACCGCGCGGGCGACAGCGGGAACGGTGCGGCGAATCGAGCGTTTTCAGCGGCGTAGGGAGGCGGCGATGGAACCGGTATTCTTCGTTCTGGCGATCATGGGCTGCGGCGACGGCGTCACCAACTGCGCGCAGACGCGAATCGAGCCGGCGCACTACGCCACCATCCAGCAATGCCAGGCGGCGATGCCCGCTGCATTGGCGCGCAACACCGACGTGGATTATCCGGTCGTCAGCGCCGCGTGTCGCCGCAACGGCCCGCAGATGGTCGATCGCGGCGTCGTGCGGAAACCCAGCTAAGCGTCACGCGCGTCGCGCCGTGACGAAATAGTCGAGCGCCGTCGATCCGCCCAGCGCGAACCCCTTGGTCCCGAGCGTCAGGCCGGTAACGTCGGTGACTTCCAGCCCCGCATCGGCGATCGTCGCGGTCAATTCGTCGGGGGTGAGGAACCTGTCCCAATCATGCGTGCCGCGCGGAATGTGGCCGAGCCGTTCGGCGGCCTCCACCAGCGCGACCCGGCTCAGCAATGTGCGGTTGGGCGTGCTCATCACCAGCAATCCGCCCGGCGCCACCGCCGCCGCCAGTGCCGCCACGAAGGCATTCGGATCGGCGACATGCTCAACCACTTCCATCGAGGTAACAAGGTCGAACGCCTCCCCCGCCACCGCCTCGACCCCGCCGGCGCGATAGTCGATCGCCAGCCCGCGCCCTTCGGCGTGGAGCCGCGCCACCGCGATGCTTTCCGCGGCGGCATCGACCGCGGTCACCGCCGCGCCCATCCGCGCCAGCGGCTCCGCCAGCAGCCCCGCGCCGCACCCCATGTCGAGCGCGCGGCGCCCCGCCAGTGGGGTGAAGCCGGCGTCGTCCAGATCCCAATGCCGGTCGATCGCGCCGCGCACATAGCGCAGCCGGACCGGGTTGAGCCGGTGGAGCATCGCTGACGATCCCTTGGGATCCCACCATTCCTGCGCCAGCTTGCCGAAATGCGCCGCCTCCGCCGCGACGATCGACGGGTGCGGAATGGTTACGGTTGTTACGCTTGCGTCGGTCATGCGTGCTTCCTATCAGGACGCCCCTTCTATCCCAAGGCGTTTGGACAGGCTGTGGCGCGCATCGTCATGAAATTCGGCGGCACCTCGATGGCGGGGATCGAGCGGATTCGCTCGGTCGCCGCGCGGGTGAAACGCGAGGTGGCGGCGGGCAACCAGGTGGCGGTGGTCGTCTCGGCGATGGCGGGGGAGACCGATCGGCTGGTCGGTTTCTGCCGCGAAGCCTCGCCGCTGTACGATCCGCGCGAATATGACGTCGTCGTCGCCTCCGGCGAGCAGGTGACCAGCGGGCTGCTGGCGATCGCGCTGCAGGCGATCGGCGTGCCGGCGCGGTCGTGGCTGGGGTGGCAATTGCCGATCCATACCGACGATGCCTTTGCCAAGGCGCGGATCGGCGAGATCGACACCGACGCGCTCGACGCCAGTCTGGCGGCGGGCGAGGTGGCGGTGATCCCGGGGTTCCAGGGCGTTTCCGACGACCACCGCATCACCACGCTGGGTCGCGGCGGGTCGGACACGTCGGCGGTGGCGATGGCGGCGGCGATGAAGGCCGACCGCTGCGACATCTACACCGACGTCGATGGCGTCTATACCACCGACCCGCGCATCGTGCCGCGCGCGCGCAAGCTGGCCAAGGTGACCTATGAGGAGATGCTCGAACTGGCCAGCGTCGGGGCCAAGGTGCTCCAGACGCGCTCGGTCGGTCTGGCGATGAAGAAGAACGTCCGCGTGCAGGTGCTGTCGTCCTTCACGGGTGACGACGCACCGATGGCGGATACGCTGCCCGGAACGATGATCGTGGGCGAAGAGGAGATTACCGAAGTGGAACGCCAGCTGATCACCGGCATCGCGCACGACAAGAACGAGGCGAAGATCACGCTGACCGCGGTGCCCGACAAGCCCGGCTCGGTCGCGGCGATCTTCGAACCGCTCGCCGCGGCCAACATCAACGTCGACATGATCATCCAGAATATCGCGCACCAGAGCGCGGGATCGGCGAGCGCGACGGACGTGACCTTCACCGTCCCCGCCGCCGATCTGGCGCGATCGATCGAGGCGCTGAACCAGGCGCGCGGCGCGATCGGCTTCGCCGATCTGGTCCACGACACGCGCGTCGCGAAGGTCAGCGTCGTCGGCGTGGGGATGCGCAGCCATGCGGGCGTCGCCAGCACGATGTTCACGACGCTGGGCGCGCGTGGGATCAACATCCAGGCGATCTCCACCAGCGAGATCAAGGTCAGCGTGCTGATCCACGAGGACGAGACCGAACTGGCGGTGCGCGTGCTGCACACCGCCTATGGGCTGGATGCCGAGGAAGCGGCGTAAGGAACGCGCGTCATCCCGGCACAGGCCGGGATCTCGTGCGGCAGGCGTATCGCCGATCGATGAAGGCCCCAGCCTGCGCTGGTGCGCTACGCTGCAGGCGCTTCGCTCGCCACCTGCGCGTCGGGGATGCGCGTCGCCTCCGCCTGGAAGCCCAGCGTCGCGCGGCCGTGCGCGACGCCCGCGATATCGGCGACCAGATACAGCGGACGCCGCTTCGCCTCGATATACAGTCGCCCGAGATATTCGCCGATCATCCCCAGCACGAACATCTGGATCGCGCTGAGCACCACCACGACCAGCATCGTCGAGGTCCAGCCCTGTACCCGCCCGCCGCTGAAATAGCCGAAGCCGATGTAGAAGAGCAGCAGCAGCGAACAGCCCGCCAGGATCACCGACAGATGGCTGGCCCAGCGCAACGGCGCGGTGGAAAAGCCGGTGACCGCGTCGAGCGCGAGGCGGATCATCTTGGCGAGCGGATAGTGAGTCTCGCCCGCGTGCCGTTCCGCGCGGTCATAGGGGAAGGGAACCTGGCGGAAACCGACCCATGCCACCATCCCGCGGATGAAGCGCGCCTGTTCGGGCAGCGCGAGCAGCGCGTCGAGCGCGCGGCGCGTCATCAGGCGGAAATCACCGGTGTCGAGCGGGATTGGGGTGTCGGTGACGCGGTCGAGCACACGGTAGAAGGCGGCGGCGGTTGCTTTCTTGAACCACGTCTCCCCGGCGCGCTGGCGGCGGACGGCATAGACGACGTCGGCGCCGTCGCGCGCCATCACCGCGCGCATCTCGGTCAACAACTCGGGCGGGTCCTGCAGATCGGCGTCGATGATGAGGATTTGCTGCCCGGAACACAGATCCAGCCCGGCGGTGAGCGCGAGCTGGTGGCCATGGTTGCGCGACAGGTTGATCGCCACGACGTGGCAGTCGGCGGTCGCCAGCGCCTGCATCACCGCCCAGCTGTCGTCGCGCGAGCCGTCGTTGACGAGCACGATCTCATGATCCGCGCCGACCGCCGCGAAGGCGGCGGCGGACACGCGGGCATGGAGAAGCGGCAACGTGGCTTCTTCGTTGTAGCAGGGAATGACGACCGAGAGCGCGGGGCGGTGCATGGTGGCGCCGCGCTTTAGCGGCGGATCAGCCCGACGTCACGACCTTTACCAACATTCCGGGACGAAGCGTGGCATCCGCGTCCAGCCCGTTGAGCGTCAGGAAGCGGTCGCGCTGGAGCGTCGGATAGGCCATCTGGCGCGAGAACGTGTCGATCGTATCGCCGTTCTTCACCGTCAGGATGCGGATTCGCTTGCCCTTTATCGCCGATGCGTCCGCGGTGGAGAGCGGCGCCATGCTGGCGACCAGCGGATGCAACGCGCCCGTTCCGGCGCCCGCCGGCGTCACGATCGTCCAGTAATTGGTCGCATTGGGAAAGCGATAGGCGACGATCGTCGCGTCGACCGCGCGTCCATTTGCGGCGGCGCGCAGGGTGGACACGGCATAGGAAAGGCCGTTGGCGGAGCCGGTGCGCACGTCATCGGGCACGGACGTCGCGCCGAGCGAGCGAAAACGCGACGCGATGAAGGCGGGCAGATCACCGGTCGCGGCAGCGGTGCGCAGCTGCGCCTGGCCGCCATTGCCCGCGACGGTGACCGCCTGCGTCCCGTTCGCGATCGTATATCCGGGCGGCGCGGTGAAGCGCAGCCGCAGCCCCGGATGGCGGAACGTCTGCCCCTCGATCACGCCCTCGCGCGGGTCATCGTCATAGCGCAGCCCGTCAAGGCGGCGCAGGAACGCCACGTCCTGCAGCGGTTCGACGTCGGGGCGCCCGGTCGCCGCGGCCAGCCGCGCGGCGCGGCGGATGCGGTCGATGCTGTTGGGGTGGGTGGAGGCCCAGGTCGGCACCGCATTGGCATCGCGTCCCGCGACCCGCGCCTGGAGCGTGGTGGCGGCATTGAGCTGCGCCAGCATGTCGGCGGCGGCATAGGGATCGTAGCCCGCGGCGGTGATGTACTTCACCCCCAGCGAATCGGCGGCATATTCCTGATCGCGGCCGTATTTGAGGGTGTACAGCCCGGCCGCCTGCTGCGCCCCCGCGCCGACCAGCTGGCCGACCGCGCCATTGCCCGCCACCGCGCCGACGATGCCGGCCAGCACGCCCGCGATCGTCCCCGTCTTCTGCCGGCCGGCGGAATGGCGCGCGGCGACGTGCCCGACCTCATGCCCCATCACCGAGGCCAGTTCGGCCTCCGAATTCATCAGCGCGAGCAGCTGGCGCGTGACGTAGATATAGCCGCCGGGGATCGCGAAGGCGTTTTCGACCGGCGAGTTGAGCAATGCGACGGTGAAATCGCCTGCCGCGTTCGACAGCCCGGACTGCACCGCCACCCGTTTGCCGACCTGTTCGACATAGGCGGCCTGCGGCCCGTCATAGCGGCCGCCGAATTCGGCCAGCAGCTGCGGATTGGCTTGCGCGCCCTGCGCCTTGTCCGAGGCGGAGATGCTGCGCACCGCGTTCGACTGCGCAAGCGCGGGCGCCGCGGTAGCGGCGAGCGCGGCGGCGATGGTGACGTGGCGCAACATGGATCAGCGTCCTCCCGTTTTCCCGCACAATGCCCGATCCGGCACGCGGTTTCACCGCGACCGTTCGTTACCCGCGCGACCGGTTTGGTGAAACTTTTTTCATATGGCGGCGTGAGGGGGCGCCACAACCATGCGTCTTTCCCGATGAAGCCGCCCGCGAACGAGGCGGCCCATCCAGGGACTTATGCCATGCACCAGCGACTCGATCGCCGCTTCCTCCTTGCCGCCGGCACCTGCACGCTCGCGCTGATCGCCGCGCAGGCGCACGCGCAGACCGCGGTGCCCGAAAGCCCGCCGCCGTCGGTCGAGGAAGCGCGCGAGAGCGCCGCGCCATCGGCCGGCGAGGAGATCGTCATCACCGGATCGCGCATCGCGCGCCCCGATTACGTCGCCAATTCGCCGATCGTGTCGCTGTCGCAGGACACGCTGGAGAATACCGGGCGAGTCACCGTCGAAAGCGCGCTGACCCAGCTGCCGCAGTTCAGCGGCGCGTTCGGCGCGGCCAACGGCGGCAGCACGTCGACCGGGCTGAACGGCGGGCAGGCCTATGCCAGCCTGCGCGGGCTGGGATCGAAGCGCACGCTGCTGCTGCTCGACGGGCGGCGCATCCAGCCGTCGAACCCCGACGGGTCGGTCGACCTCAACATCCTGCCCGAGGCGCTGATCGAGAATATCGAGGTCATCACCGGCGGCGCATCGACCACCTATGGTTCGGACGCGACCGCGGGCGTCGTCAATTTCCGGCTGAAGCGCAATTTCAAGGGGCTGGAGCTGAACGGCCAGACCGGCGTCAGCGACTATGGCGACGGCAACTCCTATCGCCTGACCGCGACGATGGGGTCGAAGTTCGCCGACGACCGCGGCTCGGCGGTGCTGTCGATCGACTATACCAACCGCGAGCGCGCGTTGCAGCGGGGGCGCGATTATTACGTGTTCCGCCAGTCGACGCCGGGATTGGCGACGATTCCGCAGGGCACCGTGCTGTTCGGTGGCAACACGCCGACGCTGGCATCGGTCAATTCGGTGTTCCAGGGCCAGTACGGCACGCCCGCGCTCCCCGGTAACAGCGCGGGCCGCTACACCGGGCAGATCGGGTTCAACACCGACCAGACGCTGTTTTCGACGTCGGGCGTCCCCGTCTACAACTTCCGCGATCCGCAGACCGACGAGGCGTATATCGTCAATTCGGGCACCAACGCGCAGCAGATCAATTTCGGTTATAACGGCGCGTCGCTGCAATCCGATCTCGACCGGTGGAGCGTGTTCGGCAAGGTCGATTACGACGTATCGGACGATGTGAAGGCGTTCGTCCAGGCGACCTATACCACCTATACCTCGCTGGGGGTCGCCAACCCGACGCTGGCGTCGAACGTCTATGGCCTGACCGTGCCGACCACCAATCCGTTCATCCCGCAGGCGTTCGGGACGATCCTGCAATCGCGCGCCAACCCCAATGCACCGTTCACCTTCTACAAGGCGCTGAACATCCTAGGCCCGCGGTATCAGCAGTACGATTATGACGTGTGGCAGGTGACCGCCGGGCTGTCGGGCAAACTGGGCATCCGCGACTGGACCTGGGACCTGTACGCATCGACCAGCCAGGCGAAGTTCCGCAACGAACAGCGCGGCGGCGCATCGGCCAGCGCGATCGCGCAGCTGCTCAATTCGCCGACCGGCGGGACCGAGCTGTGCGCGGGCGGGTTCAACCCGTTCGGCAACCTGACCCCGTCGCAGGCGTGCATCGATTACATCAGCCGCCGCACGCTCAACACCAACGACCTGAAGCAGCGCACGGTCGAGGGGACGATCCAGGGCGGGCTGTTCACCTTGCCCGCGGGCGAGGTGCGCTTCGCGATCGGTGGCGACTATCGCTACAATTCCTATGGCTTCCAGCCCGACAGCCAGCTGTCGCTGCCCAACGGGACCAGCGACATCCTGGGCTATTCGGTGCTGCGCGCGGCGGGCGGATCGGTGAGCACGGGCGAGGCGTTCGGCGAATTGCTGGTCCCGCTGCTGCACGACATCCCGCTGATCCAGCAACTCGATCTGGACCTGGGCTACCGCTACTCCAACTATGATTCGGTCGGCGGCGTCCATGCGTACAAGGCCGACGTGACGTGGCGCGTGTTCGAGCCGCTGCGACTGCGCGGCGGGTATAACCGGTCGATCCGTGCGCCGAGCGTGGGCGAATTGTTCGCCCCGGTATCGACCGGATCCGTCACGATCGGCACCGCCAGCAGCACGACGACGAACGGTGACCCGTGCGACACGCGCTCCTCCTATCGCCGCGGCGCCAATGCCAGCGCGGTGCGCAACCTGTGCCTGGCGCAGGGCATCCCGACGAGCGTCATCGACAGCTACCAGCTGGGCACCGCGCAGGTCTTCGCGTTGACCGGCGGCAATCCGCAGCTGCGCGAGGAGACCGCCGATACCTTCTCCGCCGGCGGCGTGCTGCAATCGCCGTTCGCGGGCGTGTTCCGCAACCTGTCGCTGTCGGTCGACTTCTATTCGATCAAGATCAAGGATGCGGTGGGGCCGCTGTCGATCGCGCAGGCGTTCCAGTTCTGCTTCAATTCGGGCGGCAACAACCCGTCCTATGCGGCGAACAATTACTATTGCTCGCTCATCACCCGCAACACCGACACCGGCGTGCCGGTCAACCCGCTCCAGCCGCTGTTGAACCTGGGCACTTATGAGGTGCGCGGGGTGGATATCCAGTTCGACTGGCGCTTCCCGGTCGGCCCCGGGAATTTGGCGATCAACTCGGCGGTCAGTTACCTCGACCGGTTCCGTATCCAGGCGCTGCCGGGGGCGCCCAATTACGATTACGCCGGGTCGATCGGCGTCGGCGTGGAAACCACCGCGGGCACCGCGCATCCGCGGTGGAAGGCGATCACGTCGTTCAACTACACGCTGGGACAGGCCAGCCTGGGGCTGCGCTGGCGCTATATCGACAGCATGATCAATTCGGCCAAGGTGGTGTCGCCCGCCAGCACGACGCGCGGGGTGCGCGCGTACAACGTCTTCGACCTGAACGCCCGGTTCGACGTCGACGACAATACCCAGTTCCGCATGGGCGCGACCAACCTGTTCAATCGCGCGCCGCCGCAGGTGGGCGATCAGGAGGGCAATTACGACCCGCAGAATTACGACGTGATCGGCCGCTATTTCTTCATCGGCGCGACGAAGAAGTTCTGATCGTGATACGACGGCACGAGGGAGGATCGATGATGACCAAGATGATGACCGCCGCCGTTGCGCTTGCCGCCGGCGCCGTGCTGGCGGCGGCCCCCGCCGCGGCCGATCTGGCGCCCGCCGACAGCAGCCAGATCCTGGCGAATGCCGCCGCGGGCGAGAAGGCGATGGCGGATGCCGCGTTGCAGATCTGGAAGTTCGCCGAGATCGGCTATCAGGAGACGCAAAGCTCCGGTCTGTTGCAGGCGCGGCTGAAGGCGGCGGGCTTCACCGTGACGCCGGGCGTCGCGGGTGAGCCGACCGCGTTCGTCGCCAGCTTCAAGAACGGCGCCGGGCCGGTGATCGGCGTACTGGCGGAATTCGACGCGCTGCCCGGCCTGTCGCAGGCCGCCGCGCCGGTGCGCCAGCCGCTGGGCGGCCCGGCGGGGCATGGCTGCGGCCACAATCTGTTCGGCGCCGCCAGCACCTATGCCGCGATCGCGGTCAAGGAATGGATGGTCAAGAACAACGTCAAGGGCGAGATCCGGGTCTATGGCACCCCGGCCGAGGAAGGCGGATCGGGGAAGGTGTACATGGTGCGCGAGGGGTTGTTCCGCGACGTCGACACCGTGCTGCACTGGCACCCCGGCAACGCCAACAGCGCGGCGCAGGGGCCGAGCATGGCCAACATCTCCGGCAAGTTCCGCTTCCACGGCATTTCCGCGCACGCCGCGGGCAATCCCGACAAGGGCCGCTCCGCGCTCGACGGGGTCGAGGCGATGGACGCGATGGTCAATATGATGCGCGAGCATATCCCCGACCGCACGCGCATCCATTATGTCATCACCAACGGCGGCAAGGCGCCCAACGTCGTGCCCGACGAGGCCGAGGTCTATTATTACGTCCGCCACACCGACCCCAAGGTGGTGCAGGCGGTGTGGGAATGGGTGAAGCAGGCCGCCAGCGGCGCGGCGATGGGCACCCAGACCAAGGTCGACGTGGAGGTGACCGGCGGCGTCTATTCGCTGCTGCCCAATGCCGCGCTGATGAAGGTCATGGACCGGTCGCTGCGCGGCGCGGGCACGATCACCTGGACGCCCGAGGAAATGGCGTTCGGGCAGAAGATCCAGCAGACGTTCGCCGGCGGCGGGGCCGGCGCGCCCGCGCTGTCGAGCGTGGGCGAGGTGCAGCCCGCGGTGATGGTCGACGATGCGATGGGCGGATCGACCGACGTTGCCGACGTCAGCTGGGTGGTGCCGACGGTGGGGCTGTCGACCGCCACCTTTGTCCCCGGATCGGCCGGGCACAGCTGGCAGAACGTCGCCGCGGCGGGCAGCAGCATCGGCATCAAGGGCGCGGCGCTGGCGACCAAGACGCTGGCGCTGGCCGCCGCCGACCTGTTCCGGTCGCCCGACGCGATCGCCGCGGCCAAGCAGGAATTCGCCGTCAAGCGGGGCGCGAATTTCCAGTACAAGGCGCTGCTGGGCGATCGCCAGCCGCCGCTCGATTATCGCAAGACCGCCAGCGAGTGAGCGGGAAGCGCCCCCGGTTCGGGCCGGGGGCGCTACGCCTTGAACGCGAGCCCGGCGAGCACCGCCAGCGCGATCAGCGCGGCCATCTGCACCGTCGTCCAGTCGACCCAGCCGACCGCATCGAGGTGGCGGCGCCCCGCGCGCCGCGCCTGCCGCCACGCGGCGAACAGCGCCACCAGCGCGCAGCCGGCGGCCAGCGCCGCCAGCAGGGCTTGTGTATCGCTCATCGCTGCGCCAGCTTCGCGCGCATCATCACCGGGAGAAAGAGATGCCGTACCGCCGTTCGTCCGTGCCGATCGCCGTCATCGCGATCGCCGGCACCGCCGCCATGCTCCACGCCGCGCCGGCACCACGCATCGACCCGGCGGTGGCGCGCGCCGTCGCCGCGCCCGAACGCAGCGCCGAGGACCGCGCGCGCGACGCCGCGCGCCATCCGGCGGCAACGCTCGCCTTCTTCGGCGTGACGCCCGCGTCCAAGGTGGTCGAATTCTCGCCCGGCGGCGGCTGGTACACCCAGATCCTGGCGCGCATCCCGGCGGGCAAGGGCAGCTACACCGCGCTGACCACCCCGGGGAAGAGCGCCGACGCCGCGCGCGCGATGCTGGCGGCGAAGGGGCTGAAGGGGACGGTCGCCACGATCGACCCGGCGACCGGCGCCACCGACGTGCCCGCGAACAGCCAGGACGTGGTGCTGACGTTCCGCAACGTCCACAATTTGACCATGGCGGGCGGCGACGTGCCGGCGAACGCCTTCAAGGCGTGGTTCGCGATGCTGCGCCCGGGCGGCACGCTGGGCGTGGTCGACCACCGCCTGCCCGAGGAAGCGGATGCCGCGCGCGAGCGCGACAGCGGCTATGTCAAGCGGTCCAGCGTGATCCGGCTGGCCGAGGCGGCAGGATTCCGGCTGGCGGGCGAAAGCGCCGTCAATGCCAATCCGAAGGATACGCACGATCATCCCCAGGGCGTGTGGACGCTGCCGCCGACCCTCGCGCTGAAGGACGTCGACCGCGCCAAATATACCGCGATCGGCGAAAGCGACCGCATGACGTTGAAGTTCGTCAAGCCGCGCTGACCGCGCGCGCGGGCGGCTCATTCGCCGAGCTTGTCGACCTTCTCGCGGAGGCTGGCGAGCTCGGCCTTGAGCGCGGCGATTTCACTGTCCTTGGTGCCGCCCGCGGGGGACGCGGCGGGCGCGGCGGTGCCGGGGGCGACCGCGCCCGATTTGAACGCATTGGCCGCCGCCTCGAACATCGCCATGTTGTGCTTGGCGATTTCCGCGAAGGGAGAACCGGCGAAGGCGCCCTCCACCGCGGACTTGAACTGCGACTGGTTGCGGCGGAAACTGTCCATCGACGCATCGAGATAGCCGGGCACCATCGCCTGCATCGAATCGCCGTACAGCGCGATCAGCTGGCGCAGGAAATTGACCGGCAGCATCGTCTGCCCGCGGCTTTCCTCCTCCATGATGATCTGGGTCAGGACATTGTGGGTGATATCCTCGTCGGTCTTGGCGTCCACCACACGGAATTCACGCCCCTCGCGCGTCATCGCGGCGAGATGTTCGAGCGTGATGTAGGAGGAGCTTTCGGTATTGTAGAGCCGGCGATTGGCGTATTTCTTGATGACCACGGCCCCGTCGGCGTTCGACTGCTTCTTCATCGTGAAAGCTCCCCATGACCGTTTTTCCATGCGGTACCGCACAAAATACCGCGCCGCAACACGGGCCCCGGCCTTTGCCGCTGTTCATCGACATGCTGCGCGGCGAGACCGCAGCATCGCCGGAGCGCCGCGCCGCCGCGCTGGCGGGGTTGCGCCGCTATCAGGAGGCACCGCGCACGGTGCGGCGGATGAAGCCCGCGCGGTTCCGCAAGGGCGCGGCGCGGCTGCGCGGTGACGGCCGGGGGCGCGGCGACCTGCCGCCGGTGGTGTTTGTCCCCTCGCTCATCAACCCGCCGTTCGTGCTGGATCTGGCGCCGGGCCGTTCGCTGATCGGGCATGTCGCGGCGGCGGGGTTTCCGGCGTGGCTGGTCGACTGGGGCAGTCCGCGCGCGCAGGACGCCGCGCTGGACCTGGCGGGGCATGTCACCGACCGGCTGCTGCCGCTGATCGCGAAGCTGGAGCGGCCGCCGGTGCTGGTGGGTTACTGCCTGGGCGGCACGCTGGCGCTGGCGGCGGCGCAGCTGCTGGGGGACCGGGTCGCGGGCGTCGTGACGATCGCCGCGCCGTGGCGCTTCTCCGGATATGGCGAGGCGGCGCACACGGCGCTGGCGGCGTTGTGGCGGGAAGCGGCGCCTGCGTCGCGCGCGCTGGGGGTGTTGCCGATGGAGGTGCTGCAGACCGCGTTCTGGCGTCTCGACCCGGCGCGCACCATCGCCAAATACGAGGCGTTCGCGACGATGGACGCGGCGCGCGCCGCGACGTTCGTGCTGCTGGAGGATTGGGCCAATGGCGGCGCGCCGCTGACCCATGCCGCGGGCGCCGACCTGTTCGACACGCTGATGGCGCAGGACCGGCCCGGGCGGGGCGAATGGCGGGTCGGCGGCGCCGTCATCGACCCGTCGGCGCTGCGCTGTCCCGCGGCCGAGTTCGTCTCGCTCAGCGACCGCATCGTCCCCGCCGCCACCGCTGCCGGCCTTGCCGACCGCCGCGACCTGACGGTGGGGCATGTCGGGATGGTGGTGGGCAGCGGCGCGCGCGCGGCGGTGTGGGAGCCGCTGGCAGAGTGGTTGAGTGATACAATACGCTGATGCACAAATGTAACGAAGCATTTCCATTTCTGTCGCAAATCTGCAACACGCATGAAAAAACAGTGATGGGTCGTTAGCGGTATCTTGCCAACAGCGGCGCAAAACCTGTCTGTTAGATGAACGAACTCACCGTTCATCGAGGGTCAGATGAAAGTAAAAGCTTTTCTGGGCGCGACTGCGCTCATGGGCACGCTTGTGCTCGCTCCGTCCGTGTCTGCGCAGACGTCGTCAAGGGACGACACCGGTCAGCAACTCGCCGAGGAGCAGGTTGCCGAGGCCGAGGCCGGTGCCGAGATCGTCGTCACCGGTTCGCGCATTAACCGTCCCAATCTGGCCTCGACGATCCCGATCACGTCGGTCGGACCGCAGGACATCCTGGCGACAGGCACGATCTCGGTCGGCGATCAGCTGAACGAACTGCCCCAGCTTCGCGCGACCTACAGCCAGGCGAACTCGACCCGCTTCATCGGCACCGCCGGTTCGAACTTCCTCGATCTACGCGGCCTTGGCATCGACCGCACGCTGGTGCTCATCAACGGTCGTCGCCACGTGTCGACCTCGCCCGGCGGGTTCCAGTGGGACGTGAACAACGTCAACGCCGACCTGCTGGAGCGCGTCGACGTCGTCACCGGCGGCAACTCTGCGATCTACGGGTCGGACGCGGTCGCGGGCGTGGTCAACTTCATCCTGAAGCGCGACTATGACGGCCTGCAGCTGCGCGGCCAGGGCGGCATTTCCGGCGAGGGTGACCGCGGGTCCTATTCGCTGAGCGGCATTGCCGGCAAGAACTTCGCCGAAGGGCGGGGAAACATCACCGTTGCCCTGGAATATGCGAAGGCAAATCCGCTATTCTACAATCAGCGCGAACAGGGGCGCGACCGTCGTCAGTTCCAGCTGGTGCAGAACACTTCGTCCCAGAACAATCCGTCGAACGGGCCGATCCGCGGCGCGGAGCCATCGACGGGCGACGGCATCCCCGATACCGCGTTCATCGGCGGGCTGCGCCGCACGGAAACGTCGGAATACGGCCTGTTCGTCGCGACCTGCCCGGTCGCGCCGGCAGCGGGTGAATCGACAGCCGCCTTCAACGCACGTCGCGGCCTCGCCTGCTCGGGCCTGTTCAACCCGAACAGCTCGAACGCGCTGGCGCAGTTCGGCAACGGTTTCGTCTTCCAGAACGACGGCACGCTGATCCGCAACCCGTGCGGCACCGATTTCCGCCCGTTCCAGTCGGGCAATTGCATCGGCGGGCTCGGCTCCACGCTGCGTGGCAATGGCCAGTTCCAGCCCGGGCTGGAGCGGTTCAACGCCAACATCAACGCCGCGTTCGAGGTGTCCCCGGCGTTCCGTCCGTTCGTCGAGGCGTCCTACACCCGCGTGAATGCGCTGCAGGAATCATCCCCCACCTTCGGCACCTACACGCTCAGCACCGCCAACCCGTTCCTGACCGATCAGGCGCGAGCGCTGTTGCAGAGCGTGCTGGCACCGGGCGTGACGACGTTCACGATCGGCCGCAACAACCAGGACTTCGGCCCGCGTGGCGAGCGCCACAAGCGCGAGACGTTCCGCATCGTCGGCGGTGTCGGTGGCTCGTTCGCCGATAACTTCCGCTACGAAGTCTCCGCAAACTACGGCCGCTACGACGGCTATTACGAAACCGGCGGCAACATCCTGTCCTCGGGGAGTGGATTTAACCTGAACAGCCCGTTCGGCAAGGCGGTCAACGCGGTTGCCGCACCGGCGGGTTACACCGGCACCAACTTCGTTACCGGCCCCAACGGTGTGCGTGCGATCTGCGCCGTGAACGGCGACGCCAGCACCGCCAACGATGATCCGAACTGCGTGCCCGCCAACCTTTTCGGCATCGGCAACGTCGATCCGCGATCGCTGGCGTATTTCGGCTACACCTCGTGGCGCAAGCAGCGCAACGAACAGTTCGTCCTGTCGGGTTTCCTTTCGGGCGACACCGCGAGCTTCTTTAACCTGCCGGGCGGCCCCGTGGGCTTCGCGGTGGGCGGCGAATACCGCACCGAGAAGCAGTTCGCGACCTATGATCCGCGCACCGCGGCGGGCGAGACCTTCCTAAACATCATCCCGGCGTTCACGCCGCCGACCTACAAGATCAAGGAAGCCTATGCCGAGGTGCGCTTCCCGCTCCTCGCCAACACGCCCTTCTTCCACGAGTTGACGGTCGAGGGGGCGGCGCGCGTCTCCGACTATAACCTCGGCCAGACGGGCACGGTGTGGGCCTGGAACGGCGGCGTCACCTGGGCGCCGGTGCGCGATCTGCGCTTCCGCGGCAGCTATCAGCAGTCGGTACGCGCACCGACGCTGGGCAACCTGTTCAATGCGGCGAGTCAGACCTTCAACAACGCATTTGCTGACCCGTGCAGCACGATCAACATCAACAACAACCCGAACCGTGTGCGAAATTGCGCGGCGGCGGGTGTGCCGACGACGCAAACCTTCACGGTCGGCGGTGTCACCACGACGGAGCCGTTCACCAACCGTCCGAACGGCGGCGTGGCGGCGGCCAATACGGGGAACCCGCTGCTTCGGGAAGAGCGTGGACGCAGCTTCACGCTGGGTGGCGTGTTCCAGCCCAGCGCGCTGCCGGGCTTCAACCTGTCGGTCGATTATTGGAACATCGAGGTGAAGAACGTCATCTTCACGCTCGCGCCGCAGACGGTTCTCGAGCAATGCTACGACAATCCGTCGGGCATCGACAATCCGTTCTGCGCCTCCGTCAACCGCCTGCCCAACGGCACGTTCGCCGGCCAGACGACGGTCATTCAGGGCGGTTCGGTCGTCACCATCAACAACCCCGGCTTCTCCACCTTTGGTCGCCCGTTCAACTACGCCCGGCAGAAGACGAGCGGGATCGACGTCGACGCTGGCTATCGTCACGACTTCGGGGACGGGGTGACGTTCAACATCCGCGGTCTGGCGAGCTACCTCATCAAGCGCGACAACTACACCGACATCAGCCAGCCAGACTTCATCAACCAGCAGAAGTTCGAACTGGGTGATCCGGAATGGCGTTTCCAGGTGACCAACATCCTGGATACGGGCGCCGTGTCGTTTAACTACCAGGTGCAGTATATCGGGAAGCAGATCCTGAACGGTTTCGAATATGAAACCTTCTTCCCGCTGCAGGGCCGCGCGCCCTATAATCCCGATGCGACGCCGTTCCCCTATTACCCGGCGCAATGGTATCATAACATCCGCGCCGAATTCGACCTTCAGCAGGGGTCGCAGTTCTACGTCGGTGTCGACAATTTCACCAATACGCGCCCGCCGTACGACCTGCTCGGCAACGAGGCTGGATCGTTGTACGATCCGACGGGCCGGTTCTTCTATGCCGGTTTCCGCGCGAAGTTCTGATCCGGTCGTCGCTACGTGACCGACGGGCCGCTTCCCCCACGGGAAGCGGCCCTTTTTCTATGCCCAGACGCGGTCGAACCTTTTGCCCAGCCCGGTGAGCAGTTCGTACTGGCTGCGGCCCGAGGCGGCGGCGCGGGGCAGGTCGGGGTCGAACGCGATCCAGTCGCCCTCCGCCAGCGTGGTGCCGGTGAGGTCGAGCGCGACCAGATCCATCGAAACGCGGCCGATCACCGGCAGCCATGGCCCGTCGCCGGCCACCGCCTGCGCGCGGCCGCGATCGGAAAAGCCGCGGCCGTAGCCGTCGGCATAGCCCAGGTTGGCGGTCCCGACCGGCGTGTCGGCGGGGGCAACCCAGGTGGCGTTGTACCCGACCACCTCGCCCGCGCGCACGATGCGGCGCTGGAGCAACTGCGCCTCGATCGTCACGACCGGGCGGATCGTGTCGGCGAGCGCGGGGCAGGGGACGCCGCCGTACAGCGACAGCCCCGGCCGGGTGAGGTCGAAGGCATAATCGGCGCCCAGCGCGATCCCGGCGGAATTGGCCAGGCTCATCCGCCGCGCGCGCGTCGCCCCGCGCAACGCGGCGAAGCGATGCAACTGGTCGCGGTTCATCGCCGCAGCGGGTTCGTCGGCGCAGGCCAGATGGCTCATCAGCGTGTCGATGACGAGGCCGTCGAGCAGCCCGCCGGCGATGTCCGCCGGCGCGATGCCCAGCCGGTTCATGCCGGTGTCGACCATCACGTCGCACGCCCGGCCCCCGCCGGCATCGCGCCAGCGCGCGACCTGCTGCGCGGTGTTGAGCACCGGGCGGACATGCGGCAGCGCGGCGGCGAGCGGCATGTCCTCGGCGCGGACGCCGTGCAGGACGGACAAGCCGAGCGGCGCCGCGACGGGCAGCGCCGCCGCCTCCGCCCAGCTCGACACGAACAGGTCGCGGCATCCCGCCGCCGCCAGCCGCTGCACCACCGCCGCCGCGCCCAGGCCGTAGCCGTCGGCCTTCACCGCCGCGCCGCACGCCGCGCCCGCGCCGCTCATCCGCGCCAGCGCGCGCCAGTTGGCGACCAGTGCATCGGCGGACAGGCGCAGGCGGTGGGGGGCGGCGTGCGGAACGGCAGTCATGCCCGCGCAGGTAGCGCGCGCGGCGCGATCACGCCACCGCGGCGGCGCCGCCGCGATCCTCCTTCAGCCCGAACAGGGTGACCAGCAGCGCCATCACCACGACCGCGAACGTGTACCACAGCCCGGCATAGGGATCGCCGGTCTTCGCGACGATATATTGGCTGATGAACGGCAGGAACCCACCGAAATAGCCGGTGCCCAGGTGATAGGGGATGGACAGCGAGGAATAGCGGATCGCGGGCGGGAACATCTCCGCCAGCAGCGCGGCGACTGGGCCATAGGTGATCCCCGACAGCATCGACATGGCAAGGATCGCGACCAGGATCAGCGCGATATTGCCCGGGGACGGGCGCACCGGCGTCAGATCATAGCCGGCCCGCGTCAGCGCGGCGTCCAGTTCCTGCGGCGTCGTCACCGTCACGTCGCCCGACCCGACCGCGACATAGGTGTCGGGTGCGGCCGTCACCGAATAGGGCACCCCCTTTTTCGACAGATGGTCGAGCAGCTTGCCGCACGGCGTCGCCTGCACCTTGTCGAACGGGCTGTAGCTGCACGTCGGGCCATGGACGACCACCGGCTGCGTATCCGCCGCGCGCGCCAGTCCCGGATTGGCGGCCGCGCCCATCAGCCAGAAGATCGGGAACAGCAGCACCAAGGTCAGCACATAGCCCGCGACGATCGGCTTCTTGCGCCCGATCCGGTCGGAGACATGCCCGAACAGCAGGAACCAGCCGACCCCCGCCGCCACGCCGACGCCGGTGATGACCTGCGCGGTCGTCTCCTCGACGCGCATCGTCGTTTGCAGGAAGGACAGGACCGTGAACATCGCGGTGTACCAGATCACCGTCAGCCCGGCGGCGATCCCGAACAGCGCGACGATCATCCGTTTCAGATTGCCGGGATAGGTGAAGCTTTCCTTGATCGGGTTGGCGACCTGTTCCCCGGCGGCGCGCATCTTCTGGAAGACGGGGCTTTCCGACAGTTTGAGGCGCATCCACAGCGAGATGGCGAGCAGCACGACCGAGAACAGGAACGGGATGCGCCAGCCCCAGGTGCTCCACGTCGCGGCGGGCAGCGCCGCCTTGACGATCAGGATCACCGCCAGGCTGAGCAGGAAGCCGCCGACGACCCCGGCCTGGATGAAGCTGGTGTAGAAGCCCGAACGGCCGCGCGGCGAATGTTCGGCGACATAGATCGCCGCGCCGCCATATTCGCCGCCCAGCGCCAGCCCCTGCGCCACGCGCAGCAAGAGGATGATGACCGGCGCGGCCATGCCGATCGCCGATGCCTCCGGCGTCAGGCCGACCCCGGCGGTGGCGATCCCCATCAGCGCGATGGTGGCAAGGAAGGTGTATTTGCGCCCCAGCCGGTCGCCCAGATAGCCGAACACCACCGCGCCGAGCGGGCGGAAGCCGAAACCGACCGCGAAGCCGGCCCAGGCCAGCAGCGTCTGCACGGTTTCGTTGCCGGCGGGGAAGAAGGCCCGGCCGATGATCCCCGATGCCGCCAGCGTGCCGTAGATGAAGAAGTCATACCATTCGAACACGGTGCCGAGCGCGGAGGCGGAAATGACCAGCCGGATGTCGGCGCTGCCCGGTGCGCCCGCGGTTCCCGCCGTGCCGTCGCCCGTCGCCTGATGCGGTGCCATCGCGCCACACTCTCCCAATTACCGGCGATCGGTTTACCGGCCCCGTTGCGCGCGGCAAGGTGGGGGCATGAACATCCTGATCCTCTATGGTTCGTATCGCGCCGATCGTGCCGGCATCCGGCTGGCGCGCTTCCTTGTCGAGCGTTTCGGCAGCGACGGACACGACGCGCAACTGGTCGACGCGCAGGAGGTCGGGCTGCCGATGCTGGACCGCATGTACAAGGAACATCCGAAGGGCGAGGCGCCGGCGGCGATGGAAGCGCTGGCGGCGCGTATCCGTGCGGCGGATGCGTTCGTATTCGTCACGGGCGAGTATAATTGGGGGCCACAGCCCGGGCTGAAGAACCTGACCGACCATTTCCTGGAGGAATGGTTCTGGCGCCCCGCGGCGATCGCCAGCTATTCGGCGGGGCGGCTGGCGGGGGCGCGCGCCAATTCGATCTGGCATGCGATCCTTCCAGAAATGGGGATGCCGGTGATCCCGAGCACGCTGACCGCCGGGCCGATCGCGGCGACGCTGGATGCGGACGGGCGGCCGATCGGCGATGCCGGCGCGTCGCTGGAACGTGCGTTCGGGCGCTTCGCACGCGACCTGATCTGGTGGGCGCAGGCGGCGCGTGCGCAGCGCGAACGGGCGCCGCCGCCCTATTGATGCGGCGCGCGCGCTGGTGCATCGGCGAGGCGACAAGCTGGGGAGAGCGCAATGAGGCAGTTCGATATCGTCATCGTCGGTGCCGGTCATGCGGGCGCGCAGGCGGCGATCGCGCTGCGCCAGCGCAAGTTCGAGGGCACGATTGCGCTGATCGGCGACGAGCCGGAACTGCCCTATGAACGGCCGCCGCTGTCGAAGGAATATCTCGCGCAGGACAAGCCGTTCGAGCGCATCCTGCTGCGCCCGGCCGCCTTCTGGGACGAGAAGCAGGTGGCGATGATCCCCGGCACGCGGATCGTGTCGGTCGACCCCGCAGCGCACCGGGTGACGAGCGAGGACGGCGAGGCGATCGGTTACGGCACGCTGATCTGGGCGACCGGCGGCAGCCCGCGGCGGCTGACCTGCGCCGGCCACGACCTGACCGGGGTCCATGCGGTGCGCACCCGAGCGGATGTTGACCGCCTGATGGGCGAATTGCCCGCGACGCGCCGCGTGGTGGTGATCGGCGGCGGCTATATCGGGCTGGAGGCCGCGGCGGTCCTGACCAAGCTGGGCAAGCAGGTGGTGTTGCTGGAGGCGTTGCCGCGCGTGCTGGCGCGGGTGGCGGGCGAACCGCTGTCGCGCTTCTATGAGGCGGAGCATCGCGCGCACGGCGTCGAGGTGCGCCTGGACGCGCGGGTCGATTGCATCGTCGGCGACGGCACGCGCGTCACCGGGGTGCGGATGACCGATGGCGAGACGCTGTCGTGCGAGATGGTGATCGTCGGCATCGGGATCATCCCCGCGGTCGAGCCGTTGCTGGCGGCGGGGGCCGAGGGGGGCAACGGCGTGGCGGTGGACGCGCAGTGCCGCACCTCGCTGCCCGACGTGCTGGCGATCGGCGACTGCGCGCTGCACGCCAACCGCTTTGCCGAGGGCGCGTCGATCCGGCTGGAATCGGTGCAGAACGCCAACGACCAGGCGATGATCGTCGCCAAGCTGTTGACCGGCGCGGCGGAGGAATATGACGCGGTCCCGTGGTTCTGGTCGAACCAGTACGACCTGAAGCTGCAGACCGTCGGCCTGTCGACCGGTCATGACGCGGCGGTGCTGCGCGGCGATCCGGCGACGCGCAGTTTCTCGCTGGTGTATCTGAAGCAGGGGCGGGTGATCGCGCTCGACTGCGTCAACGCGATCAAGGATTATGTGCAGGGACGCGCGCTGGTCGTGGCGGGCGCGGCGATTCCGGCGGAGCGGCTGGCGGACGCGTCGGTGCCGCTCAAGGAACTGGCCGCGGGCTGAGGCGCTGCGGCGTCAGTCGTTCCACGTCGCCTCCGCCTGCATCGCCACCGGGCCGCCGGGGCGCGCGGTCCACAGCCGCATCGTCGCGCCGTCGCGCGCGCCGGCGTGGCAGCGCAGCGTGTCGGTGTCGAAGATCGTCGACAGGCTGCGGAACGTGAAGCGATCCGGCGCGCGTCCGCCGCGGCGCGTCGCCAGGTCGATCAGCAGCGTCGCCTGCAACGGGCCGTGCACGACCAACCCCGGATAACCCTCCACCTGCGTGGCATAGGGCTGGTCGTAATGGATGCGGTGCGCGTTGAAGGTGAGCGCGGAATAGCGGAACAGCAGCGTCGGCGATGGCGTCATCGTCTCGACCATCGCGCCCTCCGGCGCGGGTGCCGGCGCGGCGGGCGGCTGCGCGATGGCGGCGTCGCGATAGACGATCGTCTGGCGATCGCGGACCGCGCAGCTGCCGTCGGCGCGATTGATCGCATGATCGACGGTGACGAAGCACAGCGTGCCGCTGCGCCCCTGCTTCACCACCACGTCGGCCACGCGTGAGCGGCGGGTGATCGCCTCGCCAATGTGAAGGTCACCGGAAAATTCGATGTCGCCGCCTGCCCACAGCCGGCGCGGCAGCGGCACCGGGGGCAGGAACCCGCCGCGCCGCGGGTGCCCGTCCGGTCCCAGCGCCGCGGCTTCCGCCGCGGGCTGGCAAAGGCAGAAGTGAATCAGCCGCGGCGCGATCCCGGGTTCGTCGACCAGCCCCAGCGTGGCCCGGAATTTTTCGACCAGTGACGGGGTGACGATGTCATGCGCGGTCTCTTCCGAGCCGATCCAGGCGCGCAGCTGTTCCATCGCTTATCCCCTCTCGATCCGCGCGACCCTATGGCGCGGGCCGGATGGCGTCCACCCATCGTCAGGTCCGACAATATCCTTCTCCGGGCTTCACCGTCAGACAATTCTTTTTTCCTGCCAGCCATTTAAGGCCGGTGGCGTCGCCGTCACCCGGCTCCGCGACCTCATCCACGCCGTTGCGGGTGAAGCGCAGCCCCTGCGCGGTCACCGTTCCGGGGAAGGTGCCGTGGTGGTCGAGATCCCATTGCATATCCAGCGTGACGCCGCCGCCCGCACGCTTCGTGACATTGAGGACCATTCCCTCCACCCCGACCCAGCGGCCGAGATACTCTGCCTCCGGCTTCGCGACCGCATCGGCCGCGGGCGCGACCGAGGGGGTGACCGCCTCGTTCGACGGCGTCGCGGTCGGTATCACCGCATTGCCGGGGGTGGTATCGGTCGCAGCGGGCTGGCCGCAGGCGGCGAGCGGGAGCGCGCACAGCGCGAGGGAAAGGGCTCGGGTCATCCCCGACCAACCCATGGCGATCCGCGCGTGTTCCGGGTGGCGTTCGCGCGCGGGCGCGGCTACAGGCTCGCGGACGTTCCACCGCCATGGGAGTCGCCCCCCTTGCGTATCGCGATCGCCTGCGATCATGCCGCCGTCCCGCTCAAGAACGACCTGCGCGACTGGCTGTCCGCCGAGGGGCATGAGATGCTCGACCTCGGCACCCATGACGACGCCAGCGTCCATTACCCCGATTATGGCCGCAAGCTGGCCGATGCGATCGCAACGGGCGCGGCGGAGCGCGGGATCGCGCTGTGCGGATCGGGGATCGGCATCATGATCGCCGCCAACCGCAACCCGGCGGTGCGCTGCGCGCTGGTCGCCGAGCCGCTGTCCGCCGAACTGGCGCGCAGCCACAACGATGCCAATGCCATCGCGATGGGCGCGCGGCTGATCGGGCCAGAAATGGCCCGCGCCTGCGTCCGCGCGTTTTTGTCCACCGATTTCCTCGGCGGGCGCCATGCCGCGCGCGTCGACATGCTCAAGGAGTCCGTATGAGCACGAACCCCGCCGCCCTTCATGACGTCCAGCCGGACGGTTTCTTCACCCGCGCGCTGGCCGATGCCGATCCGGCGGTGTTCGCCGGCGTCACGCACGAGCTGACCCGCGAGCAGACGCAGATCGAGCTGATCGCGTCGGAGAATATCGTCAGCCGCGCGGTGCTGGAGGCGCAGGGCAGCGTCTTCACCAACAAGTACGCCGAGGGCTATCCGGGCAAGCGTTACTATCAGGGCTGCCATCCGTCGGACGAGGTCGAGACGCTGGCGATCGAGCGTGCCAAGCAGCTGTTCGGGTGCGGCTATGCCAACGTCCAGCCGCATTCGGGCGCGCAGGCGAACGGCGCGGTGATGCTGGCGTTGGCCAAGCCGGGCGACACGGTGATGGGCCTCAGCCTGGATGCCGGCGGGCACCTGACGCATGGCGCGCGCGCGGCGCAGAGCGGCAAGTGGTTCAACGCGGTGCAGTACGGCGTCACCGCCGACACCCACCTGATCGACTATGACGCGGTCGAGGCGCTGGCGAAGGAACATCGGCCGCGGATCATCATCGCGGGCGGTTCGGCCTATCCGCGGCACATCGACTTCGCGCGCTTCCGTGCGATCGCGGACCAGGTCGGCGCGACCTTCATGGTCGACATGGCGCATTTCGCGGGGCTGGTCGCGGCCGGCGTCCATCCGACGCCGTTCGGCCATGCGCATGTCGTCACCACCACCACGCACAAGACGCTGCGCGGCCCGCGCGGCGGCATGATCCTGACCGATGACGAGGCGATCGCGAAGAAGATCAACTCGGCGGTGTTCCCCGGCCTGCAGGGCGGGCCGCTCATGCACGTCATCGCCGCCAAGGCGGTGGCGTTCGGCGAGGCGCTGCGGCCCGAGTTCAAGAGCTATGCCGCCAGCGTCGTCGAAAACGCCAAGGTGCTGGCCGCGACGCTGAAGGAGCGCGGCGCGGACCTGGTGTCCGGGGGCACCGACACGCATCTGGCGCTGGTCGACCTGACCCCGCTGGGCGTCACCGGCAAGGACGCGGACGAAGCGCTGGAGCGCGCCGGCATCACCTGCAACAAGAACGGCATTCCCAACGACCCGCTGCCGCCGGTGAAGACCAGCGGCATCCGCGTCGGCAGCCCGGCGGGCACCACCCGCGGGTTCGGCACCGCCGAATTCCGCGAGATCGGCAACATGGTCGCCGATGTGCTGGACGGGCTGGCCAAGCAGGGCGAGGCGGGCGACGCGGCGGTCGAGGCGAACGTGCGGGAACGTGTCCGCGCGTTGTGCGCTCGGTTCCCGATCTACCAGTAAGGAGGCCGATGGTGGCGAAGTTCGACGAGAAGATCGGTGAGGTGCAGTCGACCGTGAAGGGTACGCCGGGGCTGGGCAAGAGCATGGCCAAATGGGGTGCGCTGGGCGCGGTGGTGGCGATCCCCGTGCCGTTCGTCGGCCCCGTGTTCGGCGCGCTGGCGGGCGCCGCCTGGGCGTATCACAAGGGCACCAAGAACAAGGGGCTGTGACCCCTTACGATGCGCTGCCCCTTTTGCGGACATGAGGCCAGCCAGGTAAAGGACAGCCGCCCCACCGACGACGGGGCGGCGATCCGTCGCCGGCGCCAGTGCGAGGGGTGCGGCGCGCGTTTCACCACGTTCGAGCGCATCCAGCTGCGCGAGCTGACCGTGGTGAAGAGCGAGCATCGCCGCGAACCGTTCGAACGCGACAAGCTGCTGCGTTCGGTGTCGATCGCGGCGCGCAAGCGCCCGGTCGAGGCGATCCAGCTGGAAAAGCTGGTGAGCGGCATCCAGCGCCAGCTGGAGACGAGCGGTGAGGCCGAGGTGTCGTCCAAGCGAATCGGCGAGATGGTGATGGACGGGCTGAAGGGGCTGGATTCGGTCGCCTATATCCGCTTCGCCAGCGTGTATCGCGAGTTCAGCGAGGCGCGCGATTTCGAGGAATTCGCGGGCAGTGTGGAGGAAGTGGGGCGGGGCTAGCCATCCCCCGTGTCGCGCGATCCTTTGCTTTCCCACCACCTTCCGTTCATCCCGAGCAGCCATCGAGCTTGTCGAGAGGGCGTGTCGAGGGATAGGCGCTCTCGGATGAGCTTCTGGGTCTATATCCTGCGCTGTGCCGATGGCAGCTATTACACCGGTCATACCGACGACCTCGAACGCCGCGTTGCGCAGCATCAGGAGGGGACGATCCCCGGCTATACCCACGACCGCCGACCGACCGCGTTGATGTGGGCGCAGGATTTCCCGACCCGGATCGAGGCGCTAGAGCGCGAGCACCAGGTCAAGGATTGGTCGCGGAAAAAGAAGGAAGCGCTGTTTGCGGGCGATTGGGCCGGTGTCTCCGCGGCCGCGCGTTCTCGACCGCGCGTCTCGGCTTCGCTCGACGCTGGCTCGAACCGAACGGATGGGGCAGTTTCGGCTTCGCTCGACGCTGGCTCAAGCCGAACGAAGGGGGCAGCCACGGTTTCGCTCGACGCTGACGTGACCCTAACGGATGGCCGTAGCGCTGCCCCGCCCCCCGTGATCGTCCTGGTCCGCCCGCAACTGGGCGAGAATATCGGCAAGGCGGCGCGGGCGATGCTCAATTTCGGGCTGACCGAGCTGCGGCTGGTCGCGCCGCGCGACGGCTGGCCCAATCCGCAGGCGGGGCCTGCCGCATCCGGGGCCGATGTGGTGCTGGAGCAGGCGCGGGTGTTCGACAGCGTGGCGGAGGCGGTGGCGGATTGTGCGCACGTCTATGCCACCACGGTGCGCAAGCGCGGGGTGACCAAGCCGGTGGTAACGCCCGAGGCCGCCGCCGCCGCGATCCACCGCAATACGGCGCGCGCCGCGATCCTGTTCGGGCCGGAGCGGTCGGGGCTGGAAACCGACGACGTCGCGCTGGCGCGCACGATCGTGACGGTGCCGATCAATCCCGAGTTCGGCAGCCTGAACCTGGCGCAGGCGGTGATCCTGGTCGCCTATGAATGGTCGAAGGGGGTGGCGCTGGCCAGTCCGCCGGAGGTCGAGCTGAACCCGCCCGCATCGCAATTTGAGCTGGACGGGATGATCGCGCAGCTGGACGCGATGCTGGACGAAGCGGGCTATTTCTTCCCGCCCGACCGTACCGTTGCGACTCGCCGGATGCTGCGCACGCTGCTGACCAAGCCGGCATGGTCGAGCCAGGAGGTGCGCACCGTGCGCGGCGTCCTGTCGGCGCTGGCGCCGAAGAAGCGGCGGGGATGAGCGCGCGCGACGCGGTATCGGCGCACAACCTGGCCGCGCGGCTGGGCGATGCGGGCGATGCCGCGGGCGCGGTGGCGGCGTGCGCGCGCGCCTTTGCCGCGGGGGGCGACGCGCCGGAGACGCATCTGGTCCATGCCCGCGCGCTGCAGACGCTGGGCCGGTGGGACGAGGCGGATCGCGCGTTCGCCGCGGCGGTCGCGCGGCGCCCGGATTATGCGGTGGCGCACCGTGATTGGGCGCAATTGCGCTGGATGCGCAGCGGCGATGCGGCGGCGGCGCTGCGCGCGCTGGAGGCGGCGCCCGACACGGTCGAACTGGCGCTGGTGCGCGGCGCGGTGCTGAACGGCGTCGGCCAGCCCGAACGCGCCGCGGCGGTGCTGGACCGCGCGGCGGCGCGCGCGCCCGGCGCGGTGGGGGTGCGGCTGGCGGCGGCGGGCGTCGCGGGGCAGCTGGGCCGGGCGCAGCGCCAGCTGGACCACGCCACCGCCGCGCTGGCCGCCGCGCCCGCGTCGATCGAGGCGGCGCGCGCCGCGACCGAGGCGCTGCTGCATCTGGGGCGGATCGGCGAGGCGGCGGCGCTGGCGGAGCGGGTGGTCGCCGCCGCGCCCGACGATCAGGCCGCGATCGCGCTGCTGGCGACCGCGTGGCGGCTGGCGGGCGACCCGCGCCATGCGCCGCTGTGCGAGGATCCCGCGCTGGTGACGGCGCAGCGGATTTCGACGCCCGCCGGCTGGGCCGACTTGCCGGCGTTCCTAGCCGATCTGGCGGCGGCGCTGGAGGCGCTGCACGGCTGGCAGGCGCATCCGCTGGAACAGTCGATCCGCCACGGCAGCCAGACGCAGGTCGACCTGTCGCGGCTGGATGTGCCGGTGGTCCGCGCGCTGTTCGCGGCGCTGGATGCGCCGATCCGCGCGCATATCGCGGGGCTGGGCAGCGGCGACGATCCGGTGCGGCGCCGGGCGGCGGGCGGCTATCGCTTTGCCGGAGCATGGTCGGCACGGTTGCGGGCGGGCGGCTTCCATAAAGATCACGTCCACCCCGCCGGGTGGCTGTCCTCCGCCTTCTATGTCGCATTGCCCGATGCGGTGGAGCGCGCGCCGCAGGGGTGGCTGGCGCTGGGGCGGCCGGGGGTGCCGACGCGCCCGGTGCTGGCGCCGTTCCGCCATATCCGCCCCGAACCGGGGATGGTGGCGCTGTTCCCGTCGTATCTGTGGCACGGGACCGAGCCGTTTACGGGCGATGCGCCGCGGCTGACGGTGGCGTTCGACGTGGTGCCGGCGTGATTTTTTCGCGCCACCGGGTGCGGGGGCGGCCGGTTCCTGCGTCATGAGAAAGAACAGCTGAAAAAACAGCTGAAACAGGCGACATAAGGGGACTGAGGCGATGAAGACGGCCTTTCTGATCGGCGCTGCGGCGCTGGCGCTGGCGATGCCCGCCGGGGCCGCCCCCATCAGTCCGAAGGCGGGCACGCTGCCATCCCCCGCCGAAGCCTTCGCCAGCGAGCCGGGCAGCGATTACTATCTGGCCGATTACGACGATTACGAACGCTATCTGAAGACGCTGGCGGCGCAGTCGGACCGGATCAAGCTGATCGATATCGGCACGTCGGCCGAGGGGCGCACGATGTGGGTCGCGGTCGTCTCCAGCCCGCAGAACCTGGCGAAGCTGGACCGGTATCGCGACATCGCGCGCCAACTGGCGCGGGCCGAGAACCTTACCGAGACGCAGGCGCAGGCGCTGGCCAACGAGGGCCGCGCGGTGGTGTGGATCGACGCCGGCCTGCACGCGACCGAGACGGTGACGACGCAGAGCCAGATCCACGTCCTGTACCGGATGCTGAGCGGGCAGGATGCCGAAACCAGGCGCATCCTGGACGAGACGATCGTGCTGTTCGGTCAGGACAATCCCGACGGGCTGCAACTGGTCGCCGACTGGTACATGCGCAACAAGGACCCGAAAGACCGCGAATTCCGCACGATCCCGCGGCTGTACCAGAAGTATGTCGGGCACGATAACAACCGCGACAGCTTCATGTCGCAGATGCCCGAGACGACCGCGCTGAACCGCGTGTTCTTCCGCCAATGGTATCCGCAGATCATCTTCAACCAGCACCAGACCGGGCCGGCGGGGATGGTGGTGTTCGTCCCGCCGTTCCGCGACCCGTTCAACTACAATTATTCGCCGATCGTGATGAACGAATTGCAGGAGGTCGGCGCGGCGATGCACAGCCGGCTGGTCGCCGAGGACAAGGCCGGATCGGGCGCGCGGTCCGCCGCGCCCTATTCGACGTGGCACAACGGCATGGTGCGGTCGGTCGCCTATTTCCACAATTCGATCGGGCTGCTGACCGAGATCATCGGCGGCCCGACGCCCGAGAAGATCCCGCTGATCCCGCAGACGCAGCTGGCACGCAACGACGAGACGCTGCCGATCGGCCCGCGCGACTGGCATCTGAAGGACAGCCTGGAATATCAGTGGACGCTGAACCGCGCGGTCATGGATTACGCCGCGCGCAACCGCGAACGGTTGCTGATGAACATCTGGCGGATGGGCCATGCCGCGATCGAGAAGGGCAGCCAGGACAGCTGGACGATCACCCCGCGCCGCGTCGATGCGGTGATGGAGGCGGCGAAGGGCAAGACCGCGCCGGGCGGCGAGACCTATTTCCGCGGGCCGCCGGCGGTCGATCCGGCGCTGTACCGGTCGGTGCTCAACGATCCGGCGATGCGCGACGCGCGCGGCTATATCCTGCCGCCCGCGCAGCAGCGCGACCTGCCGACGACGATCGCGTTCCTCAACGCGCTGCTGAAGAACGGCGTCGACGTGGAGCGCGCCGCCGCGCCGTTCATGGCGGGGGGCAAGCGTTATCCGGCGGGCAGCTATGTCGTGCGCACCGCGCAGGCGTATCGCCCCCACGTCCTCGACATGTTCGAGCCGCAGGATCACCCGCATGACGCCGAATATCCCGGCGGCCCGCCCAAGGCCCCGTACGACATCACCGGTTATACGCTGGCGTATCAGATGGGGGTGCAGTTCGACCGCGTCGTCGACGGGTTCGACGGCCGGTTCGAAAAGGTGACCGAGGAGCTGCTGGCCCCGCCCGCCGGGCGCGTGATCGGCAGCGGGAAGGCCGGGTGGCTGATCGGGCATGAGGCGAACAACGGCTTCATCCTGACCAACCGGCTGCTGAAGGCCGGGGTGCCCGTCCATTGGGTGCCGGGCGAGACCAAGGTCGCCGGGCGGACGCTGGCGGCGGGCGCGCTGTGGGTGCCGGCATCGCCGGCGGCGCAGGGCGTGATCGCGCAGTCCGCGCCGCTGGGGGTCGATGCCTATGCGATGGCGCGCGCGCCGGCGGGGACGACGTGGAAGCTGAAGCCGGTGAAGGTCGGGCTGGTCGACCGCTATGGCGGGGTCATGCCCGCCGGCTGGACCCGCTGGCTGCTGGAACAGTACGAATTCCCGTTCGAGGTCGTCTATCCGGGGCAGCTCGACGCCGGGAACATCAAGGCGAAGTACGACGTGCTGCTGTTCGCCGACGGCACGGTGCCGGTGGCGCGCGGCGGTGCCTATCCGGGCGGCTATCGCAACACTCTGCCCAAGGCGGAGGACATTCCGGCCGAATATCGCGGCTGGCTGGGCGAGGTGACGCAGGACAAGACCTTGCCGGCAGTGCGCGACTTCGCGTCGGCGGGCGGCACCGTCATCACCGTGGGCAGCGCGAACACGCTGGCGACGTGGCTGACCCCGACGATCCAGCTCGCGCTGGTGACGAAGAAGCCCGACGGCAGCGTCGCGGCCTTGCCGCATAAGGAGTTCTACATCCCCGGATCGCTGATCCGCGCCAGCGTCGATCCGCGCCAGCCGCTCGCCTATGGCATGACCCCGACGGTGGACATGTTCTTCGACGAAAGCCAGCCGTTCGTCGCCGCCCCCGACCTGCGCCGGATCGCGTGGTTCGAGGGCGCCGCGCCGCTGCGCAGCGGCTGGGCCGTGGGGCAGGAGAAGCTGAACGGCACCGTCGCGGTGGCGGAAACCGACCTGGGGCGTGGCAAGCTGTTCGCGATGGGGCCGGAAGTGACCCAGCGCGCGCAGCCCTATGCCACGTTCAAGCTGCTGTTCAACGGCATCCTGTACGGTCCGGCGGCGGCGGCCGCGCGGTAGGCGGGTCAGTCCGCGTCGGCGGGCGCCGCGGCGCCCAGCCGGCGCGCGATGACCGCGCAGGCGATCAGCTGGATCTGGTGGAACAGCATCACCGGCAGGATCGCGAGGCCCACCTGCGCGGCGGGGAACAGCACGCCTGCCATCGGCACCCCCGCCGCCAGGCTTTTCTTCGACCCGCAGAACAGCAGCACGATCGCATCGCCGCGCGGCAGCCGCAGCGCCTTCGCGCCATACCAGGTGACCGCCAGCACCACCGCCAGCAGCGCCGCGCACAGTGCCAGCAGCATCGCCAGATCGCCGCCCGTCACCCGGCGCCACAGCCCGTCCGCCACCGCCGCGCCGAACGCGGTATAGACGACCAGCAGGATCGACCCGCGATCGACCGTCGTCACCAGCGCCCTGCGCCGCGCGATCCACGCGCCGACCAGCGGGCGCATCAGATGCCCGATGACGAAGGGCGCGAGCAGCTGCAGCACGATCCCCTCCGCCTGCGCCAGCGAGACATGCGCCTGCCCGGCGCCGGCCATCCCCTGCATCGTCAGCGCGACCAGCGCGGGGGTGAGGACGATCCCGGCGAGGTTGGAGAAGGACGCGCTGCACACCGCCGCGGCGACATTTCCGCGCGCGATCGAGGTGAAGGCGATCGACGACTGGACGGTGGACGGCAGCAGCGTCAGGAACAGGAACCCGCCCGCCAGCGTCGGCGCCAGCAGCGGCAGGTGCGCGACCGCGATCCCCAGCAGCGGGAACAGCGCGAAGGTGGTGGCGAACACCGCCAGGTGCAGCCGCCAGTTGCGAAGTCCCTCCACGATCGCGTCGCGCGACAGCCGCGCGCCGTGCAGGAAGAACAGCAGCACGATCCCGGCATCCGCCGCCCATCCGAACACGATCGCCGCACGCCCGACCGGCGGCAGCAGCGAGGCGAGGAGGACGGTGCCGAGCAGCATCAGCACGAACGGTTCGAACACGGCGAGGATGCGACGCACCATCAGCGCCGCCGGATCTGGGCGATGGTCATGCCGGTCGCTGTAGGGACGCGGGCCGCGAATGTCTTGCGGTTATACCGCGCGCCGTGGCCGCGCCCTTGATGCCGGGCGGGGGCGGCGCCACAAGAGTGCGCATGACCCGACCATCGCCGGACCCCGATGCGCTGCTGACGCGCCTGCGCGCGATCGTCGGGCGGCGGCACCTGTTGACCGGCGAGCGCGCGACCGCGCGGTTCCGCCACGGCTATCGCACCGGCGCTGGCGCGGCGCTCGCGGTGGTGCGGCCGGGCAGCCTGGTCGAACTGTGGCATGTCGCGCAGGCGTGCGTCGCCGCCGACGTGTCGATCATCATGCAGGCCGCCAATACCGGGCTGACCGGCGGATCGACCCCCGATGGCGACGATTATCCCGGCGGGGTAGTGATCGTCGCGACGATGCGGATCGCGGGGCTGCACCTGATCCGCGATGCGGGCCAGGTGGTGTGCCTGCCGGGGACGACGCTGGACGCGCTGGAAAAGGCGCTGGCGCCGCTGGGGCGCGAACCGCACAGCGTGATCGGATCGTCGTGCTTCGGGGCGTCGGTGATCGGGGGCGTGTGCAACAATTCGGGCGGGTCGCTGGTGCGGCGCGGCCCCGCCTATACCGAGCTGGCGCTGTACGGGCAGGTCGGCGCGGACGGCGTGCTGCGGCTGGTCAACCGGCTGGGCATCGCGCTCGGCGATACGCCGGAAGAGGTGCTGGCCCGCGTCGAGCGCGGCGATTTTTCCGATGCCGACGTGGCGGCCTGCGATACGGCGCGCGCGCACGACCATGATTATGCCGCCCACGTCTGCGCGATCGATGCCGAGACGCCGGCGCGCTTCAACGCCGACCCCCGACGCCTGCGCGAGGCGGCGGGGAGCGCGGGCAAGCTGATCGTGTTCGCGGTGCGGCTGGATACCTTCCCGGTCGAGCGCGACACCGCCACCTTCTATATCGGCACCGGCGATCCGATGGCGTTGACCGCGCTGCGCCGTGCGATCCTGTCGCGCCCCGAACTGCTGCCGATCGCGGGCGAATATATGCACCGCACCGCGTTCGACATCGCCGACCGCTACGGGCGCGACATGTTCGCGGTGATCGAGCGGCTGGGCACCGCGCGGCTGCCGGCGTTGTGGGCGGCCAAGGGGCGGGTCGATGCGTTGCTACCCGGGGCGGCGGACCGGTGGATGCAGCGAGCGGGACGCCTGCTGCGCGATCATCTGCCGCTGCGGATGCGGGCGTTCCGCGACCGGTATCCGCATCACCTGATCCTGAAGGTGCCGGGCGCGGCGGCGGCGGCGACGCGCGCGCTGCTGGACGAGACGATCGGCGCCGACGGCTGGTTCGCGTGCGACGCGATCGAGGCGAAGAAGGCGTTCCTCCACCGTTTCGTCGCGGCGGGGGCGGCGGTGCGATACCGCGCGGTGCATCGCGACACGGTGGAGGATATCGTGGCGCTGGACGTCGCGCTGCCGCGCAACGCGCGCGACTGGACCGAGACGCTGCCGGCCGATCTGGCGGCGGAGGTTATCCACACGCTGTATTACGGGCATTTCTTCTGCCACGTGTTCCACCAGGATTATATCGTGCGGCGCGGCACCGATCCGGTGGCATTCGAACACCGGCTGTGGACGCTGCTGGACGCGCGCGGGGCGGAGTATCCTGCCGAGCATAACGTCGGGCATCTGTATCGCGCCAAGCCCGCGCTGGCGGAATTCTATCGCACGCTTGACCCGCGCAACCAGCTGAACCCCGGCGTCGGGCAGTTGCCGCGCGGGCGGGAGTGGCGCTGAGCGGCGTTGGGCGGGGCGCTGGGGCTTCCTATATCGCGCAGCGACGGACCATTCGGAGAAGACGATGACCGATTATCGCAAGACTGACGAGGCGCTGGCGCGGCTGACGCCCGAGCAATTTTATGTCACGCAGCAGAGCGGGACCGAGCGCCCCGGCACAGGCGAGTATCTGCACAACCACGCGGCTGGCATCTATGTCGACGTGGTGTCGGGCGAGCCGCTGTTCGCGTCCGCCGACAAGTACGAATCGCATTGCGGCTGGCCGAGCTTCACCAAGCCGATCGAGCCGGCGAACGTCAACGAACTGTCCGACCGCAGCCACGGCATGGTGCGCACCGAGGTGCGCTCCGCGCATGGCGACAGCCATCTGGGGCATGTGTTCGAGGACGGGCCGCGCGATCGCGGCGGCCTTCGCTATTGCATCAATTCCGCCGCGCTGCGCTTCGTGCCCAAGGAGGACATGGAGGCCGCGGGCTATGGCGCCTATCTGGATCAGGTAGAGGGCTGATCGAGTGCGAGCAGCGCGAAGGTCGCCAGCCAGTGTTCGCCCATATAGTCGTCGCCCAGGTGCGGCAGGCTGGCGGCGAGATGGTCGGCGGCCGCCGCCTGCGCGCGCGCGGCGACCGGATGCGCCGGGCCGAGCGCGGCGGCGATCGTGCGCCAGCACCACGCGCGGCTGAGGTTCAGCCCGTCGAGGTGCGCGATCTTCCCGTCCGACCGGTCCGAGACGATCGCGGGGGTGAACAGCGTCGCCGGCTCCCCCGTGGCGACGCGCGGCAGGAAGGCATCGAACCAGTCGCGAAAGGCGGCGGCATCGAGCACGCGGCTCATCACCAGCGCCTCACACAAGGCGGGTGACAGGAATTCGTCGCCGCCCGGTTCCCACGCCTGGCAATCGCGGTCGTTGGCGAACCAGCCGGTGGCGGCATCGGCGATGGGCACGCGCAGGGCCGGATCGTGGCGCCCCGCCCAGTCCCACGCCAGCGTCAGCGCGAAGCCGGTGTTGAAATGCGTGCCGACGCGCAAGGGATAGGTGAGCCGCGGCAGGAACGCGCGAAACCGCGCCGCGATCAGCCGCGCGAGCGGGGTCAGCGCGGCCGCCCAGGGGGCGTCGTGGCGGCTCGCCTCGTCATGCAGCGCCAGCGCCCAGGCCCAGCCATAGGGGCGTTCGAACCCCGCCGCGCCGGGGCGTTCGAAATAGGCGATCTCGGCCGCGATTCCCTCCGGCGTCAGCATCGCGTCGGCGCGGGCGCGGATCGCGGGCGCGGCGTCCATGTCGGGGACGCGACGCGTTAGGCGCAGCAACTGCCACCAGCCGTGGACGCAGCTGTGCCAGTCGAGGCTGCCGTAGAAGACAGGGTGGAGCGCCGACGGCGGCTGCGCGTCCTGCGGCCCGTTCAGGACATGCACCAGCACATTGGGATATTCGCGGCCGACATGCCCCAGCGTGAGGGCGGCGAAACGCTGCGCCAGCGCGCGGTCGAGCATCGTCATGCGATCATCGCGTACAGCAGCGCGGCATTGAACGCGAGCAGCGGGATCGCGGTGGGCAATTGCGCGCGGATCACGCCGTAACGGTCCTTCAGGTCGAGCAGCGCGGCGGGCATCAGGTTGAAGTTGGCGGCCATCGGCGTCATCAGCGTGCCGCAGAAGCCCGCCAGCATCCCTACCGCCGCGACCACCGCCGGATCGCCGTCCGCGCCGCGGATCAGCAGCGGCACGCCGACCGCCGCGGCCATCACCGGAAAGGCTGCGAAGGCATTGCCCATCACGATCGTGAACGCCGCCATGCCCAGCGCATAGGCCAGCACCGCGCCCGCGACGTTGCCGGCCGGCACGACCGCGCCGACCAGCTCGCCGACCACCCCGCCGACCCCGGCGAGCGCGAACACCGCGCCCAGGCTGGCCAGCATCTGCGGCATCACCGCGACCCAGCCGATATCGTCGATCAGCCGCCGTCCGGCGACGAACGGCTCGGCCGGGCGCGCGTTCAGCAGGGCGAGGCACAGCGCCAGCGCGATCAGCGTGCCGCACGTCACCGCCACCAATGTCGCCTGTTTCGGGTCGACCAGCCCCGGCAGCTGCTTGAACAGCAACGTGCCCGCCAGCGCGGCGGCGGGGATCACCAGCGCAGGGACGAACACGCGCGCGCCGTGGCGCGCGGCGGGCGGCGGGGCGGGATCCGCGCGGCGCATCCGGCCCGAGGCGGCGATCGCGACCAGCGCGAGCACCAGCAGGCCGTTGGCGATATCGCCCAGCCGGTCGCCGATCAGGAAGGACGCCGCGATCAGCGCATGGAAACCGGCGTTGGCCAGCCGCCGGTCGCGCAGCGCCAGCACCGCGAAGATCGCGAACACCGCGCCGGCGATGCCATAGACCAGGTTCAGCCCGATCATGCCGCCGGCCTTTTTCGCGCCAGCCGCCGGTCGAGCCACATCAGCCGCGCGCCGTGGATCGCGAAGGCGGCGATCGCGGTGGGGATCGCCCACACCGACAGCTGGAACGGTTCCAGCACGATGCCATAGCCGTCGAGCACGCCCTTCATCAGCAGGATCGACCCGATCGCGATGAAGATATCCTCGCCGAAGAACAGCCCGATATTGTCGGTGGCGGCGGCCATCGCCTTGACCCGTTCGGTCGCGGCATCGTCGGTCGCGCCCTGGCGTTCCGCCGCGGCCTGCGCCATCGGGGCGACCAGCGGGCGGACGGTCTGCGCCGGCCCGGCGACCGAGGTGAGGCCCAGCGCGGCGGTCACCTGACGGAACAGGAGGTATCCGGCCAGCAGCCGCCCCGCGGTGGCGCCGCGCAGCCCCGCGACCAGCCCGCGCGCGCGCTCCTGAAGCCCGCGCCGTTCCAGCAAACCGATGACCGGTAGCACCATGTAGATGGCGGTGACGTAGCGGGTTTCGTTGAACGCATGGCCGAAGGTGGCAAGGATGCGCAGCGGGTCCAGCCCCGCCGCCCAGCCGGTGACCGCGGCGGAGGCGACGATCACCAGCAGCGGGTTGAACCGCAGCAGGAAACCGCCCGCGATGACGGCGATGCCGGCCAGCACCAGCATCAGCGCTGGCCCGCCGCGCCGTAACCGCCGCCGCCGGGGGTTTCGATGACGATGACGTCGCCCGCCGCCATCTGCGCCGTGGCGGTCGCCGCCAGCGGCTCGATGCGGCCGTCGGCGCGCTCGATGCGGTTGGCGCCGGTCTGCCCGTCGGCGCCGCCCGCCAGCCCGAACGGCGCGACGCGGCGGCGGTTGCTGAGGATGCCCGCGCGCAGCGGCGCCAGGAAGCGCAGCCGCCGTACCGCCCCGTCGCCCCCGCGCCATTGCCCGTCGCCGCCCGATCCGCGTCGGATCGCGAAGCGTTCGACCAGCACCGGATAGCGCGTCTCCAGCACCTCCGGGTCGGTCAGGCGGCTGTTGGTCATGTGCGTCTGGATCGCATCGGCGCCCGCATGACCCGGGCCGGCACCCGCGCCGCCGGCGATCGTTTCGTAATATTGATAGCTGTCGTCGCCGAACGTCAGGTTGTTCATCGTCCCCTGGCTGCCCGCCATCGCACCCAGCGCGCCGAGCAGCGCATCGGTGACGACCTGGCTTACCTCGACATTGCCGGCGACCACCGCGGCGGGAAAGCGCGGGTTGAGCATCGATCCGTCGGGGACGAGGATCGTCACCGGGCGCAGGAACCCTTCGTTGAGCGGCACCGGTTCGTCGACCAGCAGCCGCAGGACGTAGAGGACCGCCGCGCGCGTCACCGCCAGCGGCGCGTTGAAATTGGTGGGGCGCTGTTCGCTGGTGCCGGTGAAGTCGATCGTCGCATGGCCCGCCGCGCGATCGATGCGCACCGCCACCTCGACCGCGGCGCCGTCGTCCAGTTCGTAGCGGAAATGCCCGTCCGACAGGGTCGCGATCATCCGCCGCGCCATCGCCTCGGCATGCGACTGGACATGCGCCATGTAGCGGGTGACGACCCCCGCGCCCTGCCGTGCCGCCAGGTCGCGCAGCCCCGCGGCACCGCGCGCGCACGCCGCGACCTGCGCCGCCAGATCGGCGATATTCTGGTCGATGTTGCGCGCGGGGTGCGGGCCGCCCGCCAGCAGGTCACGGATCGCGGCTTCGCGCATCGCGCCGTCGGCGACGACAGCCACGTCGTCGAACACGACGCCCTCGTCCGCCAGCGTGCGGCTGTCGGGGGGCATTGATCCGGGAGTGGTGCCGCCGACATCGGCATGATGGCCGCGCGCGGCGACGAACCAGGCGGGCGCGTCGCCGCCGGCGAACACCGGCATGATGACGGTGATGTCGGGCAGGTGCGTGCCGCCGCGATAGGGATCGTTGAGGGCATAGACCTCGCCATCGCGCATCGTGCCGGCGCGCGCGGTGATGACGGTGCGGATGCTTTCGCCCATCGACCCCAGATGCACCGGGATGTGCGGCGCATTGGCGACCAGGCCACCCTCGGCATCGAACAGCGCGCACGAAAAGTCGAGCCGTTCGCGGATGTTGACCGACGCGGCGCTGCGCTGGAGCGCGGCGCCCATCTCCTCGGCGATGCCCATGAACAGGCCGGAGAAGATTTCCAGCCGCACCGGATCGACCGTGTCGTCGGCGGCACCGTCGCGCGCGGCGGCGGCGCGTTCCAGCAGCAAGGTGCCGTCCGCCAGTACGCGCGCGCGCCAGCCCGGTTCGACCACCACCGTCGATACCGGATCGATCACCAGCGCCGGGCCGGCCAGCATCGCCCCCGCCGCCAGCGTGTCGCGCGCGTGCACGGCCACCTGCCGGTCCGCGCCCGCCAGATACATGGCGACATGGTCGAGCGGCGCGGCGCTGGTCGCGGGCAGCGCGGGGGCGGGCAACTGGCGGTCGTCGGCGCGCGCGATTGCCTCGACGCGCAGCCGCTCGACCACCAGCGCATCGTCAGAGACGAAGCCGAACCGCTGGCGATGCGCGGCGGCGAAGGCATCGCGCATCGCATCGGCGTCGCCCCATGGCACCTCGATACTCTGGTCGTTGCGCGCGTAGCGCAGCTGCGCCTGCACGGCGACGTCGACCGCGCCGGCAGCGACGCCCTGCGCCGCCAGCGCGGCGACCGCGGCATCGCGCAGCCCCGCCAGTGCGGAGGCGAGCGCGGTGTCGCCCAGCGGCAGTGCGACGGTCGCCTCGCGCACGATGCTGCGATCGGCCAGCCCGATGCCGACCGCGGACAGGACGCCGGCCAGCGGGTGGATCAGCACCTGTGTCATCCCCAGCGCGTCGGCGACCAGACAGGCATGTTGCCCGCCCGCGCCGCCGAAACAGGCGAGCGCATAGCCGGCCGGATCCTCGCCGCGCGCCACCGATACCGCGCGGATCGCGCGCGCCATGTTGGCGACCGCGATCGCCACCAGCCCCTCCGCCGCGGCGGCGCGGGTCATCCGCTGGCCGGTGGCGGCCGCCACCTCGTCGAGCAGCGCGTCGAGCGCGGCTTCGGACGCGGCGCGATCGGGCGGCAGGTTGCGGTCGGGGCCGAACAGCGCGGGGAAATGCGCAGGCTGAATCTTCCCCAGGATCAGGTTGCAGTCGGTGACGGTCAGCGGCCCGCCGCGCCGGTAGCAGGCCGGGCCGGGATCCGCCCCCGCCGATGCCGGGCCGACCAGCAAGCGCCCGCCGTCGAAGCGGCAGATCGACCCGCCGCCCGCCGCGACGGTATCGATCCGCATCATCGGCACCGCGACGCGCACCCCCGCGAGCACCGCGTCGGAGCGGCGATCGTACTGGCCGGCGTAGAGCGACACGTCGGTGGAGGTGCCGCCCATGTCGAACCCGATCACCCGGTCGAAGCCCGCGCCGGCGGCGGTGCGCACCATGCCGACGATTCCGCCCGCCGGGCCGGACAGCAGCGCGTCCTTGCCCCCGAACGCGCTGCCGGCGACCAGCCCGCCGCTCGACTGCATGAACAACAGCCCGCGATCGGCGCAGGCGCTTCCCAGCGACGTTTCCAGCCCGTGGACATAGCGGCGCAGCACCGGCGACAGATAGGCGTCGGCCAGCGTGGTATCGCCACGCGCGACCAGCCGGATCAGCGGCGCGGTGCGGTGGCTGACCGATATCTGCGTGAAGCCGGCCGCCGCCGCCAGATCGGCGAGCGCGGCTTCATGCGCGGGGTGGCGCCAGCCGTGCATCAACACGATCGCGACCGCGCGCAGCCCGGCGGCATGAGCGCGCGCGAACGCCGCCGCCGCGGCATCGTGGTCGAGGGGAATGAGGACGCTGCCGTCCTGCGCGACGCGCTCGTCGATCTCCACCACGTCGGCGAACAGTGGCGCGGCGCGGCGGATGTCGCGCGCGAAGATATCGGGCCGGTCCTGATAGCCGATGACCGGCGCATCGCCGAACCCGCGCGTGATCGCCAGCAGCATCGGTTCGCCGCGCCGTTCCAGCAGCGCGTTGGTGGCGATGGTGGTGCCGATGCGGATGTCGGCGGGGGGAAGGGGGCCATCGGCGATGCCGGTCAGCTGGCGGATCGCGGCCTCCGCCGCGTCATGCGCGTGATCGGGGTCTTCGGACAGCAGCTTGGCGGTCGCCCAGCTGCCGTCGGGGCGGCGCGCCACCACATCGGTGAAGGTGCCGCCGCGGTCGATCCAGAAATGCCAGGAGCTCATCCGCGCTGCATGTCATCGATCGCCTCCCACCGCCAGACCCGCCGCCAGTGGCCAGCCCGGCGGCGGCGCGTTAAGGGCCGGGAACGAAGGAGGCATCGTCCATGGCAAGGTTGCGCGATCGTCTGCTGGCCCTCGGGCTGGCCATGGGCAGTGCCGCGAGTGCCGTGGCGGCACCGGCGACGGTCGCGGGGTGGACGGTCGCGCCCGCGGAGGATGGCGCGGGATGTTTCGTCACCCGCACCTTCGACCGGGCGGGCGAGACGACGGTGCTGCTGGGGCTGGACCGTGACGGGAGCAACCGCCTGTCGGTGCTCAACGCCAACTGGTCGATCCGCGCGCGCGAGCGGGTGAGGCTGACGTTCCGGCTGTCGAAGGCGGCCTATCCGCGCCATGCCGCGATCGGCATCGCGGCCGATGGCAGGCAGGGGTTCGTGACGACGTTCGGCAAGGACTTCCCGGCGCAGTTCGCCGCGACCCGCACGCTGGACATCGCGCGCGGCGACGTGCCGGTCGAGCGGCTGGCGCTGGACGGCAGCGGTGCGGCGGTGGCGGCACTGCGCCGCTGCGTCGCCGCGCTGGCCGGCAAGCGCGGCGCGGAACGCCAGCGCGACGGCGCGATTCCGCGCGATCCGTTCGCGCCATCCGCGGGCCGCGAGTCGCGTCGCTGACGTCCGCCGCGGCGAACGGCTGGCCGGAGAAGATGCACGGACGGTCACAATCCGCATTGTTGCCCCGCCACGGCTCGGCTTGGTTGTTACGACTGGTTAACCATTACGGAAAACAGTCATGTATCGTACTGCGTCCAAGCTTGCCCCGATCGCCGTCCTGGCGGGGGCCGTCGCCCTCGGCGGCTGTGCCACCAAATCCTATGTCCGCGAACAGATCGCGCCGGTCAGCCAGCGCGTTGATTCGCTCGAAACGCGGCTCCAGGCGACCGACGCGACCGCCAAGTCCGCGCTGGCCGAGGCACAGGCGGCATCGCAGCAGTCGCAGGGCAACGGGCAGCGGCTGGACCAGCTGAATGGCCGCGTCGACAGCGTGGAGCAGCGGTTGCAGGCGCAGGAATCGCGCCCGAAGCGTCCGCGCCACTGATCGCGGCGCAGGAATGATCCGGCATCCCACGATGCTCGGCTGGATGATGGCCGGGGCGGCAGCGTTCGCCCCGGCCATTGCCATGGAGGCGGCCGACGCCGCGCCGCGT
Organism: Sphingomonas ginsenosidimutans; assembly: GCF_002374835.1. Classification (GTDB taxonomy): domain Bacteria; phylum Pseudomonadota; class Alphaproteobacteria; order Sphingomonadales; family Sphingomonadaceae; genus Sphingomonas; species Sphingomonas ginsenosidimutans. The sequence continues at coordinate 223,830 of NZ_NWVD01000002.1, read as the reverse complement.
CGGACGCCCAAGGCAGCGGCCCGGCCCGCGCCGGCCACCGCGCCCGCCATCCTTCCGTCGGAAGGCGCCGCGCGCGTCGCCGAATGGATCGCGGCGGCGAAGGACAATCACGGCCTGCCCTATGCCATCGTCGACAAGCTGTCGGCGGCGATCTTCCTGTTCGATGCCAAGGGGCGTGCGCTGGCGGCCGAGCCGGTGCTGATCGGCATCGCGCCGGGCGACGATGCCACGCCGGGCGTCGGTGCCAAGACACTGGCGCAGATTGGCCCGGCCGAGAAGACCACGCCCGCCGGCCGCTATCTGGCGCGGTTCGGACTGGCGCTGGGGCGCGAGCGGATTCTGTGGGTCGATTATGCCAATTCGGTCGCGATCCATCCGATCCCTGCCGATGCCGCGCGATCGGAGCGGCGGCGCGAGCGGATGCTGTCGCCGACGCCCGACGACAACCGCATCACCTTCGGCTGCATCAACGTGCCGCGCGCCTTCTACGCGAAGACGCTGTCGCCCGCGTTCCGGCGCAAGGGCGGCTATGTCTACGTCATGCCCGATACCAAGCCGCTGGAGGCGGTGTTCCCCCGGTTGCGCGTTCAGGCGCTGGCGATGTCGCAGCACAGCGGCGACTGACCGCGGTGGCGCGGCGCAAACGCTACCTGACCGCGACCTTGCCCGACGGCTATGTCAAGACGATCGGGCCGACCGCGGCGCCGTTCACGCATTACTGGCGGATCGTCGCGGTGCTGGAAAACGGCGCCACCGAGGTGTTCTGGGGCCATGAAGCGTCGCTGAAGGAGGCGCGCGGCAAGCGCGAGGCGGCCGCCGATGCGGCGCGCCAGCGCGGGTGGCGGCGCTATGACTTCGATGTCGTCGAACTGACCGAGGACAGCGCGCCGCCCGCGCGGGTTTGACCGGCCCGGCGGCGCGGCTAAGCTGCGCGGGATGACGCACTTTCGGCCTTCGCGGCGCGACACCCTGACCGGCCTGGCGGCCGGTGCCCTGCTGACCCATCTGCCCGCACGCGCGCAGGCCCCGGCGGGGGAGGCGGCGGCGCTGCTCGACCGGCTGGCATGGCAACTGCTGGAGCTGCAGCCGGGCGATGCGACGCGGCTGGGCGTCGACACCGGTGCGCATGCGGCGCTGCGCGGGCGACTGGAGGATCGCTCGCCCGCCGGAATGGAGAAGCGGCGCCGCTTCGTGGAGGACGGCATCGCCGCGCTGGCCAAAGTGTCGCGCGCGGGGCTGGACCCCGCGACGCAGACCAGCCTGGCGGTGGTCGACAGTGCGCTTGCCACCGCGCGCGACGGCATGGCGCTGCCCTATGGCGTGGCGACGATCGGCGACTGGCGCAACACCCCCTATGCGGTGGTCCAGAACGTCGGCGCATGGCTGGACGTGCCGCAGTTGCTGGAGGGCGACCAGCCGGTGCGCGATGCCGCCGATGTCGACGCCTATCTGGCGCGGGTCGAGGGGATGGCGGCGCAGCTGGACGGGGAAACGGTGCGGATTCGCGCCGCGCGCGGGCAGGGACTGGTGCCGCCATCGTTCCTGCTGGACCGCACGATCGAAGGGATCACGCGGACGATCGCGGAGGCGGGAGCGGACGACGGTCCGCTGGTCGGCCCGCTACGGCGCAAGGGCGCGGCGCTGGGCGGCGACGGCCCCGCGCGCGCGGCACGGATCGCACGGACCGTGGTGGTCCCGGCACTGGAGCGCCAGCTGGCGGAGATCCGCGCGCAGCGTGCGGTCGCCACCGATGCGGCGGGGATGGGCGCGCGGCCGCATGGCGCGGAATGGTATGCCTGGGGCCTGCGCGCGGGCACGACGACGCGGCGCAGCCCGCAGGAGATCCACCGCATCGGCATCGAGCAGGTCGCGGCGCTGCAGGCGCAGATGGACGTCATCCTGAAGGGCTTCGGACTGACGCAGGGCAGTGTCGCCGAGCGCGCGATCGCGTTGCAGCGCCGCCCCGGCATCGCCTTTCCCGACGGGGACGAGGGGCGGCGGCAGATCGTCGCCTATATGCAGGGCAAGATCGACGCGATTCGCCCGAAGCTGCCGCGTGCCTTCCGGCGGCTGGTGGCGGGGCGACTGGAGATCCGGCGGATGCCCGCCGCGCAGGAAGCGGGCGCACCCGCGGCCTATGGCGGGCCGGGGTCGCTCGACGGGTCGATCCCGGGGCGCGTGTGGGTCAATCTGGGCGATCCGTCGATCCACAACCGCGTCACCATCCCCGATCTGGTGTTTCACGAAGGGATCCCCGGCCATGTGTGGCAGGGCGAATATGCGCAGCAGCTGCCGCTGATCCGATCGATCCTGGCGTTCAACGCCTATTCGGAGGGCTGGGCGCTCTATGCCGAGCAGCTGGCCGACGAACTGGGGATGTACGACAGCGATCCGGCCGGGCGGTTGGGGTATCTGATGGGACTGTCGTGGCGCGCGGTGCGGCTGGTCACCGACACCGGCATCCATGCGATGGGCTGGTCGCGCGAGCGCGCGCTGGCCGCGTTCGTCGCGGCCACCGGCCTGCCCGACAGCAATGCGCGCAGCGAGATCGACCGCTACTGCGCCTGGCCCGGTCAGGCGTGCGGGTACAAGCTGGGGCAGATCGAGATCAACGCGCAGCGCGACCGCGCCAAGGCGGCGCTGGGCGCGCGTTACGACCTGCGCGATTTCGACCAGGCGGTGGTCGACGGCGGCAACGTGCCGCTGGACGTGCTGGCGCAGAATGTCGGCCGTTACATCGAGGCGCGCCGCGGGGGGTGACACCCCCGCCTACACACACGCCGGGTCAGGTGCGGTCGGCCGCCCCCGGCCACGCGCGGCGGACCATCCGCTGCAACTGTTCGCGGCTGCGTTCCGACATGTGGCGCAGCCGTTCGCCGGCCAGCGAGATGTTCGAGGCGCGGTCCAGCCCCTCCACCTGCATCACCCACAATTGGCGGAACGCGCCGCCGCGGTTGCGCAGCAGCTGCTGCGGCGGCCCGTCCTCGACCACGCGGCCCTGATCGACCACTACGACGCGATCGAAATTGGCGATTGTCGACAGGCGGTGTGCCACCGCGATGACGGTGCGGTTCTCGATCAGCGCCTCCAGCCCGTTCTGCACCTCCAGCTCGGATTCGGAATCGAGCGCGGACGTCGCCTCGTCCAGCAGCACGATCCGCGCGTTCTTCAGGAAGGCGCGCGCGATGCCGATCCGCTGGCGCTGCCCGCCGGACAGGTTGGTGCCGCGTTCGCCGACGATACTGTCATAGCCGTGCGGCAGGCGGCGGATGAAATCGTCGCAGCCGGCGGCCTCGGCGGCGCGGTGCACGTCCGCGTCGCTGGCATCGGGCTTGGCGAAGCGGATGTTCTCCATCACCGAGCGGTGGAACAGCAGCACTTCCTGCGGCACCACTGCCAGCGCGTCGCGCAGCGATTCCTGCGTCACCCGGTCGATCCGCTGTCCGTCGATCGACACGCTGCCGATCTGCGGATCGTGGAACCGCTGGATCAGTTGCAGCAGCGACGACTTGCCCGCGCCCGACGGGCCGACGATGCCGACCTTCTGCCCGGCGGGCACTTCCAGCGACAGGTCGTGGAGGATCGGGTGGCGCGGATCATAGCCGAAGGTGACATGCGATAGCTCGACCCGCCCTTCGCCGACGCTGAGCCGCGCGGCGTCTGGGGCATCGCTGAGCGTCTGCGGCACGCCGATGATGTCCAGGGTCTCACGCAGGTAGCTGAACTGCTGGCTGGTATCGATCAGCGCCATCGCCAGATCGCGCGACCCGTGGAGGATGCGGAAGGTCATCGTGCTGATGACGACGACGTCACCGGTCGAGATCGCGCCGGTCGACCAGCGCCCGATCGCCCAGATCAGCGTGCCGCCGACCAGCACCGCCAGCACCAGATCGTGCAGCCCGCGGATCTGTTCGACGAAGAACCAGCCGCGCCGCTGCGCGGTCGCTTCGTCGTCCAGGAAGCTTTCCAGCCGCGACAGCTCGCGCTGGCGCGCCGCGAACGCCTTCACCACCCAGATATTGCCGATCAGGTCGACCAGCTCGCCGCCGACCGTGCCGGCGGTTTCGGCGAACGCCTTGTGATGGACGTGCCCGCGCAGCCCCAGCAGCACCAGCGCGACGGTGACGACGATGAAGATCGCGCCGAGCACCAGCGCCATGCGCACGTCGATCGTCAGGAAGATGATGATCGCGCCCGCGAAGGCGATCAGCGGCGGGGTCACTTCCTGCAGCAGGCGGTGGACGATCGCGCCGAAGATGCCCGCCAGCCCGGAAATGCGGTGCCCCAGCGATCCCGCGCGCTGGTTCTGGAAGAACGGCATCTGGTGCCCGGTCAGGTAATCCACCATGTCCAGCCGGATGCCCACCCCCGACACCACCGTGGCATGGCCCAGCGTCAGTGCGGCGGCGCGTTGCAGCAGGCTTTCCAGCAGGACGAAACCCAGGAACACCGCCAGCATCGCATAGACGTGACTGCGATACCGGTCGGTGCCGGTCATCGCGTCGATCAACAGCTTCATCGCATATTGCACGCCGATCGAGCTGACCGACGCGCCGGCGACCAGCACGCCGAGCAACAGGAAGATCCACGGTCGCGCCGCCACATAATGCAGCATGAAGCGGACGGGACTGATGAGAAAAGGCAAGCCCGGGCTCCCGCAAGGTCGGCGGGACGCTGCATCGCAGCAGCGGGCAAAGCAAGAGCGTTGGACGCCGGGGCGTGGCGGCGTGGCGGCGGGCCGAGCCCGTCAGCCGCCGGTCGCCACCGCTGCTTCCCCTGTTCCCACCGGGCCGATGGGCGATTCTTCTCCGCGCGAATAGGTGCCGGTCAGCAGCGCGGCATCGATCACATGCCCGCGGATCGCATCGAGCAGCGCGGCGCGGCCGGCTGCTTCGTCCAGCGCGGGGACGCGCGACAGCGCGAACAGCTGGAATACATAATCGTGGTTGCCATGGCCGTTGGGCGGATCGGGCGGCAGCCAGCCGTGTGCGCCATAGCTGTTGCGCCCGATATCCTCACCCGAATCCGGCGCGATCGCACCTTCGGCCAGCGCGCCGTCGGCGGGCGGCAGATCCCATAGCAGCGCATGGACCAGCGGGCTGGGGGTGGGCGCGTCGGGATCCTCGACCAGCAGCGCCAGCGCCGCGGCGTCGGCGGGGACGCCGTGCCAGACCAGCGGCGGCGACACGCCGTCGCCGTCGGCAGTGAACCGCACCGGTAACCGTCCGCCATCGGCGAACGCCGGGCTGGTCAGCGACAGGCGCGCGGCGGGCGGCGCGATGCCGTCCTGCACGATCGCCAGCTTGGCATGACCGGCACGTACCGGGCGCAACATGCTGCCCAGCCAGTGGGGAAGATGTTCGAGCATCGCGGCCTTCCTTCCATCGTCCATCGCGACTGATCCGAAGGGAATAACGCCGCCGCACGTGTTCGGTGGCGAGCCGCGGACGATAAAGGATTACGTAACCTGATTCTGTCACCTCGTTCGGCACTTGCCACGATGTTGCCGCGCTCGATCTCGTTCCGCGCCCTGTGCGCTTTCGGCCTGGTGCTCGCACTGGCGCTCGGCCTGCTGTTCAGCGGCGGCGTGATCGCGCGCGACGTCAGCCTGGAAAATGTGCGCGTCGGCCGGCTGAGCCAGATCCTGCGCGACGAGAACACCGGGGACGAGGCGCAGCAGCACCTGCGGCTCGCGCTGGGCGACCTGACCCGTGTGGCCGAGCGCGGCGAACCGGTGGAGCCGAGCCAGGCCGCTCGCGTCCGGCGCGAGCTGCGCGCGTTCGCCGCGGGCGCCGCGACTCGCAAGGACGAGGACGTGCCCGCCGATATCGCGCCGCTGCTGGCCGAACGCGGCGCAGCCACGCGCGAATTCGCGGTGGAGGGCGCCGCGATGCTGGCCGCCGCGCAGCAGGATCCGGCCGCGATCAAGCGGCGGATGCCGCAATTCCTGGGCACGCTGAACCGGCTGGAGCAGGTACGCGCCGATTTGCGCCGCGCGCTGACGCACGGCATTGACGATGCGGTGGCGCGCAGCGCCTTCAAGGTGCGGCGCAACCGCCTGCACGTGCTGATCGGCGGAACCGCGATGCTGGCGGTGCTGCTGCTGCTGGTGATATGGATGCGCCAGACAGTGATCCGCCCGATCCTGGCGATCGCCGAACGGCTGCGCCAGTTCAACGCCGGTCAGGACGAGCGCGCGGACGTACCCGGAGCGGACCGCCCGGACGAGCTGGGAGAACTGGCGCGCGGGCTGGCCGAATATCGCCGTGCGATGCAGGAGCGGCGGCGGGCGGAACGGCGGGTGGCGTTCCTGGCGCATCATGACGTGATGACCGGCCTGCCCAACCGCCTGCTGTTCGAGGAGCGGCTGGCGCACGAGCTGGCGCGCAGCGCGCGCACCGGGGACACGGTGGCGGTGTTCGCGATCGACCTGGACGATTTCAAGGCGATCAACGACCGGTTCGGCCACGCCGGCGGCGACCGCGCGTTGAAGCGGGCGGCGCAGCTGCTGCGCGATGCGGCGCGCGGCGACGATCTGGTCGCGCGGCTGGGCGGCGACGAATTCGCGATCATCCAGGCCGCCGCGCAGCAGCCGCGCGCGGCCGAGGCGCTGTTGCAGCGGATCTTCGCTGCGCTGGCCGAAACCGCCAAGGAAGAGATCACGCTGCGGATGAGCGTGGGCATCGCGGTTTCCGGCCCCGACCAGGACTTCGAGGAGCTGTACAACCTGGCCGACATGGCGATGTATCGCGCCAAGTCCGAAGGGCGGAACACCGCGCGCTTCTTCGACGACCGGCTGAAGGAGGAAGTGCGGCTGCGTTGGCGGCTGGGCCGCGACCTGGACGGCGCGATCGACCGCGGCGAGATGCGGCTGCTGTTCCAGCCGATCGCCGATGCGCATACGCTGGCGACCACGGGTTACGAGGCGCTGCTGCGCTGGTCGCACCCGGAGCTGGGCGAGATCGCCCCCGACGTGTTCGTGCCCCTGGCGGAGGCGAGCGGCGATATCGCGGCGATTGGCCGCTGGGTCGCCGACAGCGCGATGGCGCATATCGCGCGCGTCGACCCGTCGCTGTCGATCGCGCTCAACCTGTCGCCGATCCAGTTCCGCGAACCGGCGCTGGCCGGCTATCTGCTGGCGACCGCCCGCCGCCACGGCATCGCGCCGGAACGGCTGGAATTCGAGGTGACCGAAAGCGCGACGCTGCTGGGTCGCAACAGCGAGGCGGTGCTGGCGACGCTGCGCGAATTGCAGGCGCGCGGCGCGCGGGTGGTGATGGACGATTTCGGCACCGGTTACTCCAGCCTGGGCAATCTGCGCGAATTCCGGTTCGACAAGCTGAAGGTCGATCGCAGCTTCGTCATGTCGATGGCCGACCATGCGCCGTCGGCGTCGATCGTGCGCAGCGTCATCGCGCTGGGCCGCAGCCTGGGTATCCCCGTGGTGGCCGAGGGCGTGGAGACCGAGGCGCAGCTGGCGATGCTGCGGCAATGGGCGTGCGACGAGGTGCAGGGCTATCTGATCGGGCGGCCCGCGCCGCTGCCGCTGGCGCACGTCGTCGCCGCCTGACCGAAAGGTCGGCCCTTAGCGGCGTGTTAACCATATCCACCCAGAATGCGCGCGTACGCGGCCGGCGCGCTTCATGGGACGATGCATGTGATACCCAAGATCCTGCACTTCATCTGGGTGGGCGACGAGACGATCCGTCCCGACAATTGCATCGACACCTGGCGCGCGCTCCATCCCGACTGGGACGTGCGCGTGTGGGGCAATGCCGAGCTGGAGGGCACCGACTGGGTCAACCGCCGCCACATGGCCGCGATGTGCGCGCGCGAGCTGAACGGCGTCGCGGACATGATGCGCTGGGAAATCCTGCACACGCACGGCGGGATCGTGATCGACGCCGACAGCATCTGCCTGCGCGCGCTGGACGACCATCTGCTGGATTGCGAGGCGTTCGCCTGCTGGGAGAACGAGATCGCGCGGCCGGGGCTGATCGCCGCCGGCTATTTCGGCAGCGTTCCGGCCAATCCGTTCGTGAAGCGGATCATCGACGATATCGCCGCGATGCCCAGCGTCGTGGAGGACATGGCGTGGGTGACGGTGGGGCCGCAGCGGCTGACCGACAGCTATCGCCGCTATACCTATTCGGCGCTACGCATCTATCCCAGCCATTATTTCATCCCGACGCATTTCACGGGCCTGGCGTATCAGGGGCGCGACCCGGTCTATGCGCATCAATTCTGGGGGTCGACGCGCGGCGTCTACGACCAGCTGCACGCCAGCGACGTGACCGCGGAAGCGACGGCGGTGGCCGCGCCAGCGCTCGTGCCGGTGCCCGTCGCGGCGGCGCCGGTCGATACCGTATCGCCGCTCGAATCGCGCCATGCCGCGCCCTGGGTGCACCGTGTCGCGGTCAGCAGCGCGATCGCCACGCTGCCGCCCGCCGAGGTGTTCGCGCACATGTGCGCGGGCAAGCGCGTGCTGCACATCGGCTGTGCCGCCGACGAGGGTGCGCTGTATCGCCAGCTGGCGCCGGCGTGCGGGGTGCTGGACGGTTACGACCCCGATCTTGCCGCGCTCACGCGGCTGGCTCCCGATGCGGCGGGGCGGCTGGTGACGGAGTGGGACGAGATCGCCGGCCGCTACGACGTGGTGATCGCACCCGCGATGATGGCGCAGGTGCCCGATGCGGCGGCGTTCCTGGCGCGGCTGGAAACGATCGACGCGCCGTGCTTCTTCGTGGCGGTGCCCGACGTGTTCCAGTGCCGTGGTGAGCGGTTCGATTATAGCGCCGAGCGCCAGACCTTCGTCGAGGTGGTCCACCCCGGGCACCTCGCCTGGTACACACCCTATACGTTCGCGCAGACGATCCGCCGGTCGCGCGCGTTGACGATGGAGCAATTGTGGTTCTTCGACGGTGCGTCGCTGCTGGCGCTGCTGTCGAAACAGGACATGCAGCTGGCGGCCTGAGCCGCCGGCATCAGCCCGCGACGTCGAACGCGGCGGGCGGCGACCCGTCCAGCCGCCGGCGGTGCGCGGTGGCATAGGCGGCCTCGATCGCGCGGGCATGGCGCGCGGTATCGAACAGCGGCATTACCAGCCGGTTCGCCGCCAGCCGCGCGCGCAGCGCCGCCAGCGCCGCACGGTCGTTGGCCAGCGCCAGCGCGATCGCCTCATATTCCGCCTCGCTCTGCGCGACCAGTTCGGGCAGGCCGATCGCGGTCACCAGGCTGGCACCGACGCGCGCGGCGAATTGCCGCCCGGCCAGCGTCAGCACCGGCACGCCGCCCCACAAGGCGTCGCTGGCGGTGGTGTGCGCATTGACCGCGAAGGTATCGAGGAACAGGTCGGCGTGGACGTGGCGCGCCAGATGCTCGGCATGCGGCACCATGTCGGCGAAGACCAGCCGGGCCGGGTCGACGCGGCGCGCCGCCGCCTCGCGCCGCAGGTTCGCCTCCGCCCAGCGATTGGGGCGCAGCAGCCACAGCACCGCATCGGGGACGGCATGGAGCAGTCGCGTCCACAGGTCGAACTCGCGCGGGCCGATCTTGTACGGATGGTTGAAGCAGCATAGCACCAGCGCCTCGTCCGGCAGCCCGAACGTGGCGCGGCTGGTGTGCGCGGCATCGGCGATCGCGCGGCGATCGTCGTTGGCCTGATAGCTGCCGGGCAGGCGGATCACCTGTTCGCTGTAATCACGCTCCGCGCCCGGCGGGATCACCACCGCGTCGCCGATGATATAGTCGAGCGCGTCGCTGCCCAGCGATCCGGGATAGCCCAGCCAGCCGATCTGCACCGGCGCGATGCGATCGACGAACAGCGGCGCGCGTGCGCCCTTCGTATAGCCCTTGAGGTCGATCGCGATGTCGAGTGCATCGTCGCGGATGCGCGCGACCGCGGCGGCATCGTCCAGAGCCCGCACGTCGACGAAGGCGTCGAGGTGCGGGAGGATCGCCGCGCGCGCCGCGCTGCCCTCCCCGGGGCCGTAGTTGTAGGCGCGAACCTCGAACCGCGAACGGTCGTGTTCGCGCAGCAGCCCGGCCATCAGGTAGAGCGTGGCATGGTCGTAGAAATCGGCGGAGACATAGCCGATGCGGATCCGGGCATCGGCGCGCGGTGCGGCGGGGACCAGCGGCGGTGCGGTGCGCGCGAAGCTGGACTGCGCATAGACGCGCGCGCGGGCGGGCTGGCGCGCCGGATCGTCCTCGAACGGCAGCGCCACGAACGGTTCGATCACCCGGTCCGCCGCGGCCATCGCGATCGGCAGCGCGGCGAACGTGTCGCGCCCGCGCCAGTCGGCCATATAGGCTTCCAGGAACAGCAGGTGCGCGCGTGCGTGTGCATCGTCGGGATCGAGCGCGGTGGCGCGCGCCAGCGCGGCCTGCGCCTCGTCCAGCGCGCCGGCCATTTCGGCGGCCTGCCCCAGGTTGAGCCACGCCTTGAGGTTGCCGGGCGCGGCCTGCGTCGCGCGGCGGCAGGCGGCGAGGGCCTCCGCCGGGCGATCCAGCTCGATCAACAGCGACCCCATGTTGTTGAGGCCGTCGGCATGATCGGGCGCGAGGTCGAGCAGCGCGAGATAGCAGCGCAGCGCCGCAGGCGCATCGCGCGCGGCGCGGTGCAGGTTGGCGCGATTGTACCAGGCGGTGACGTGCCGCGGCGCCAGCGCCAGCGCGCGGTCATAGGCGGCGAAGGCATCGTCGAACCGCCGCTCCGCGCCCAGCAGGTTGGCGAGGTTGAAATGCGCATCGGCATGATCGGGCGCGGCGGCGATCGCGGCGCGATAGGCCGCCTCCGCTTCCGCCGCGCGGCCGGTACGGCGCAGCGCGACGCCCAGGTTGCTGTGATAGGCGCCCTCCGCCGGGGCGAGCGCGATCGCGGCACGCAACGCCGCGATCGCCGCCAGCGCATCGTCCCCCGCCAGCAGCGCGCCGCCCAGCAGCGCATGGACGCGCGCGTCGCGCGGGAAGGCGGCCGCAAGCGTGCGAGCGCCCGCCGCCGCGCCGGCATGATCGCCCGCGGCATAGAATGCGTGGAGCCGCGACAGCTCCGCGATCGGGGCGGCATCCGCCTCGGCCGCGCGCTGTGCCAGCCGGTCGGCGGCGACGCGCGCGCGCCGGTTGGCGGGGAAGCGCGCCAGCACCGCGTCCAGCACGCGCCGGGCCTCGGCCATGTCGCCGCGCTTTTCGGCGAGGGCCGCCTTGTGCAATGCGCTGTCGAGGCTGCCCGCCATGATGGACCTTTACCGATGATCGTCGCCGGGGTGTAGGGTGGCATGGTTAACGCGGCGTTAGGAAGGCGCCCGGAACCGCCGCGGCGCGACGCGGGTTCATCGCGCGATTGTTTGGGGGTAAGCGAACACGATGATCGATCCACGTCGCCTGGAGACGGGCGGATTCCTGCTGTTCCTGGCGCTGATCACGATCGGGCTGGCGACGATCGTGTCGGGTTTTGCCGGCGCATTGTTGTGGGCGACGCTGGCGGCGATCCTGTTCCAGTCGCTGTTCCGCTGGCTGCTGCCGCGCATCGGCGGGCGGCGCAACGCGGCGGCGGCGCTGACGCTGCTGATCATCACCGTCGCGGTGGTGGTGCCCGCGTTCCTGCTCGGAAGCCTTATCCTCGACCAGGCGATCGGCGTTTATGCCAAGGTGCGTTCGGGGCAGATCGACTTCGGCGAGTATTTCCGCCAGATCCGCGATGCGTTGCCGGTGCGGCTGCGCACCGCATTGGACAATGCAGGGTTCGGCACGTTCGAACGCGCGCAGGCGCAGGTGTCGGAACTGGCAAGCAACAGCGTGCAGACGCTCGCCAACCAGGCACTGTCGATCGGGCGCAACACCCTGTCGTTCCTGCTGGCGCTGGGCGTCGGACTGTATGCGACCTTCTTCCTGCTGCGTGACGGCGAGCGGCTGGGGCCGCAGGTACGCGACGCGCTGCCGGTCGAGCGCGGCGTCGCGGTGCGGCTGGTCGACAAGTTCGTGGCGGTGGTGCGCGCGACCATCAAGGGGTCGGTGATCGTCGCGCTGGTGCAGGGCGCGCTGGGGGCGATCACCTTCTGGATCGTGGGCGTGCCGGCGGCGCTGCTGTGGGGGTTGCTGATGGCGGTTGCGGCGTTGCTGCCGGCGATCGGCCCGGGCCTCGTCTGGGTGCCGGTGGCGGTATACCTGCTGGCGACGGGCGGGGTGTGGCAGGGCGTGGTGGTGATCGTGTCGGGCGTGCTGGTGATCGGGCTTGCCGACAATATCCTGCGCCCAATCCTGGTCGGCCGTGACACCGGCATCCCCGACTGGGTGGTGCTGGTGACGACGCTGGGCGGGATCGAGATGTTCGGACTCAGCGGCATCGTGGTCGGCCCGCTGGTCGCCGCGCTGTTCATCACCGGATGGCAGATCCTGACCGAGGAGCGGCGCGGCATCGCGACGGAGCCCGGGGCGTGACCGATTTCGCGGCGACCCGTGCGGCGTTCGACCTGCCGGAGGGGGTGATCTACCTCGACGGCAATTCGCTGGGCGTGTTGCCGCGCGGTGCGGCGGCGCGCGTGGAACGGACGATCCGCGGCGAATGGGGCGAACGGCTGATCCGCGCGTGGAACGATGCCGGTTGGATGACCCAGCCCGCGCGCGTTGGTGACCGGATCGCGCGGCTGATCGGTGCGCCGGGCGGCAGCGTCGTCGTCGGCGACACGCTGTCGATCAAGGTCTATCAGGCGCTGGCCGCGGCGCTGGCGCTGCGTCCCGGACGGCGCATCGTCCTGTCCGACAGCGGTAATTTTCCCACCGACCTGTATATCGCGCAGGGGCTGCTCGACACGCTGGGGCAGGGGCACGAACTGCGCGTCGTCGCCCCGGAGGAGGTCGCGGGCGCGATCACCGAGGAGGTCGCGGCGATGCTGCTGACCGAGGTGGATTACCGCACCGGCCGCCTGCACGACATGGCCGCGCTGACCCGCGCGGCGCATGATGCGGGCGCGCTGGCGATCTGGGACCTGGCGCATTCGGCGGGCGCGATGCCGGTCGACGTGACGCGTGCCGACGCCGATTTCGCCGTCGGGTGCACATACAAATATCTCAACGGCGGGCCGGGCGCGCCGGCGTTCATCCATGTCGCGCCGCGCCATGCCGGCGTGGCGCGCCCGGCGCTGGCGGGATGGATGGGGCATGAGGCGCCGTTCGCGTTCGATGCGGCCTATCGCCCCGGCGCGGGGATCGAGCGGATGCGCGTCGGCACCCCGCCGGTGATCGCGCTCGCCGCGCTGGAGGCGGCGCTCGACGTATGGGACATGGTCGACATGCGCGACGTCCGCGCCGCATCGCTGCGGCTGTCGGAACGCTTCATCGCCGAGGTGGAGGCGCAGTGCCCCTCACTGGAACTGGCCAGCCCGCGCGAGGCCACGCGGCGCGGCAGCCAGGTGTCGTTCCGCCACCCGCACGCCTATCCGGTGATGGCGGCGCTGATCGACCGCGGCGTGATCGGCGACGTGCGCGCGCCCGATATCCTGCGCTTCGGCTTCACCCCGCTGTACCTGAGCGAGGATGAAGTGGTGCGCGCCGCGGGGGTGCTGGCGCAGATCATGCGCGAGGGGACGTGGCGCCAGGCGCGCTTCCAGCAGCGGCAGGCGGTGACGTGAGCGACGAGGGCGCCCCGCCTGATCCCGCCCCGGCCGATCCGGCCGCCGACGGTGCGCAGATGTCGTTCCGCGGCCGCATGTCCTATGGCGACTATCTGTCGCTCGACACGATCCTCGACGCGCAGCGCCCCTTGTCGCGGGCGCATGACGAACTGCTGTTCATCGTCCAGCACCAGACCAGCGAATTGTGGCTCAAGCTGGCGCTGCACGAGATGGAGGCGGCCTGCACCGCGATCGCGACCGACCGGCTGGACGTGGCGTTCAAAATGCTGACGCGGGTGGCGCGCATCTTCGAACAGCTGAACGGCGCGTGGGACGTGCTGCGCACGATGACGCCGTCGGAATATTCGGAGTTCCGCGACGCGCTCGGCCAGTCGTCGGGATTTCAGTCGTATCAGTATCGCGCGGTCGAATTCGTCGCGGGCAATCGCAACGCCGCGATGTTGAAACCGCACGCGCATCGCCCCGACCTGGAGGCGCGGCTGCGGGCGATCCTGGTGCGTCCCAGCCTGTATGACGAAGCGATCCGGCTGCTGGCGCGGCGCGGCTTTGCGGTGGAGGCGGAGCGCGCCGACCTGTCGCAGCCGCGCGCCGACAGCGATGCGCTGGTCGCGGCCTGGGCGCGCGTCTATGCCGATCCCGCGGGGCAGTGGGACCTGTATCAGCTGGCCGAGAAGCTGGTCGATTTCGAGGATTACTTCCGGCGCTGGCGGTTCAACCACGTCACCACGGTGGAACGGATCATCGGATCGAAGCGCGGCACCGGGGGCACATCCGGCGTCGCCTATCTGCGGCGGATGCTCGACGTGGTGCTGTTCCCGGAATTGTGGCGCGTCCGCACGGAGATGTGACGTTAGGCGCGGACCGCAGGCGCGGGCCAGTAGCGTTCGCGGACCAGCCGTTTCAGCAGCTTGCCCGTCGGATGGCGCGGCAGCTCCGGTACGAAGTCGATCTGCCGTGGTTGCTTGATCCGGCCGATCCGCCCTTGCAGCCACTCGGTCAGCTCCGCGGCCAGCGCCGGCCCGGCATCCGCCCAGTCGCCGGGCTGCACCACCGCGACGACCCGCTCGCCCATTTCCTCATCGGGTGCGCCAATGACCGCGACGTCCATCACCTTGGGATGCGCCACGATCGCATCCTCGATCTCCTGCGGGTAGATGTTCACCCCGCCGGAGATGATCATGAAACTTTGTCGGTCGGTGAGGTAGAGATAGCCGTCGGCATCGACATGGCCGACATCGCCCAGTGTCGTCCAGCCGTGGTGGTTGCGACTGGCGGCGGTCTTGGCGGGATCGTTGTGATATTCGAACGCCGGGCCGTCCGCGAAGTATATCGCGCCCGTCTCGCCCGGCGGCAACGGCTCGCCATCCTCGTCGCAGATGCGAATCGTCCCCCACACCGCGCGGCCGACCGAGCCGGGACGCTCCAGCCATTCCTGCGGCCCGATCGTGGTCAGGCCGTTCGCCTCCGTGCCGGCATAGAATTCATGGACGATCGGGCCGAGCCACGCGATCATCGCCTGCTTGACGTCGACCGGGCAGGGTGCGGCGGCATGATAGGCGACGCGCAGCGACGACAGGTCGTAACGCTTCCGCACGTCCTCGGGCAGTTTGAGCATGCGAATGAAATGCGTCGGCACGAACTGCGCATGGGTGACGCGATATCGCTCGATCAGCGCGAGCGCGGCGGCGGCGTCGAACTTCTCCATGACGATGGCGGTGCCGCCCAGCTTGTGCACCGCCATGCACCAGCGCAGCGGCGCCGAATGATAGAGCGGCGCGGGCGACAGGAACGTCATGTCCGGCCCCATGCCGAAGGTGGTGCGCCCGAATTCGGTCAGCGCATTGGACTGGTCCAGCGACCCTTCGGGCAGCGGCGGGCGGATGCCCTTGGGTTGGCCGGTGGTACCGGACGAATAGAGCATGTCCATGCCCGGCGCCTCGTCGGCGATCGGGTGCGTCGGGAAGGCCGCGCGCTCGCCCACGAAATCGCGCGCGCCGGGGGCGAAGACGATCTCCACCGCATCGCTCATTTCGGGCGCGACGGCGGCGGTCGACACCAGCACGCGCGACCCCGAATCGCGGACTATGAAGGCGATCTCCGGCGGGGCGAGCCGGGTCGAGATGCAGGTGTAGTAAAGCCCGGCGCGCTGCGCCGCCCACACGATCTCGAAGAAGCGGGCGTCGTTCTCCAGCATCAGCGCGATGCCGTCGCCGCGCCGCAGCCCCAGCGCGCGCAACAGGTGCGCGCCCTGCGAGGAGCGTTCGTCCAGTTGGCGATAGGTGACGGTCTCACCCGAGGGCGCCATGATATAGGCGGGGCGATCGGGCACGGTCTGCGCATGGATCGACGGATGCATCAGCGCGCCCGCCTGCCGGTGACATGCCGCAAGTCCATGGTCGTCCTTCTCCCCAGCCGATCTCTCGTCGTGTCGGCGACCGATGGGGTAGATGCGGGGAGACGCGCCGGTCCAATCGGCGTTGCGCCGCGATCGATCGGCGCGCGCGATGAATGGCCCGCCGATCCATTGATCGGCAACCGCGATGATTGGCGAAGCAGGATTGATTTGACGACGGCGGGACCGCGTCTCAGTCTGCGATCGAACCGGCGGGGACGGCCAGGTCGAGAGGATCGGATGCAGCCATGCGACGCGCACGCGCAGCGTCGAACCGGCCGCCGCCGCGCGCGACGATGCCGACCGCCCGAGCAGGAGAGCGACGCGACATGGAACCCTATCATCCGGCCATGACCATCGACGGCAAGGCTGCCGTTGCCGACCGCTGGATCGACGTCGTCAATCCGGCGACCGAGGAGGTGATCGGTCAGGTTCCCGATTGTTCGCGCGCGCAGCTGGACGAAGCGGTCGCCGCGGCGCGTGCCGCCTATCCGGCATGGCGCGACACGCCCTATGCCGATCGCCAGGCGGCGCTGGGGCGGATCGCTGCGACGCTGATGACCCATGCCGAGGAACTGCAGCGCCTGCTGACCGCCGAACAGGGCAAGCCGCTGGCCGATGCGCTGGGCGAGATCCAGGCGGGCGCGTGGTGGATCGGCGAGGTGGCGAAGAACGAGCTGCCCGTCACCGTGACCGACGCGATGCCAGGGCAGCGCAGCACGACGCGGCACGTCCCGCTAGGAGTGGTCGGCGCGATCGTGCCGTGGAATTTCCCGGTGCTGCTGGCGCTGTGGAAGATCGGGCCCGCGCTGCTGACCGGCAATACGATGGTGCTCAAGCCGTCGCCGTTCACCCCGCTGGCGACGCTGCGGCTGGCCGAGCTGCTACGCGACCAGCTGCCCGCGGGCGTGCTCAACATCGTCACCGGCGGCGACCAGCTCGGGCCGTGGCTGACCGAGCATCCGGGGATCGACAAGATCAGCTTCACCGGATCGACCGCGACCGGGCGACGCGTGATGGCGAGCGCGGCGGCGAATCTGAAGCGGCTGACGCTGGAGTTGGGCGGCAACGATGCCGCGATCGTGCTGGACGACGTGGATGTCGATGCGATCGCGGAGCCGCTGTTCTGGGCGGCGTTCAAGAACAGCGGGCAGGTGTGCGTCGCGGCCAAGCGCATCTATGTCGACGCCAGGGTCTATGACGCGCTGGCCGCCGCGCTGGTGCGCGTCGCGCGCGACGTGGCGATGGGCGACGGCACCGCGCAGGGCGTGACGCTGGGACCGGTGCAGAACCGCCAGCAGTTCGAACGGGTCAAGGCGCTGGTCGCCGATTCGCGCGATGCCGGGCACCGGTTCCTGACCGGCGGCGGCGAATGGGACGGCGCGGGTTACTTCGTACCCGCCACAATCGTCGACAATCCGCCCGAACAGTCGCGCGTGGTGCAGGAGGAGGCATTCGGCCCGATCGTGCCGTTATTGCGGTTCGACGATCTGGAGGATGCGATCGCGCGCGCCAATGCGTCCGAATATGGCTTGGCGGGATCGGTGTGGTCGTCGGACCCGGCACGCGCCGCCGACGTCGCCGCGCGGCTGGAAACGGGCACGGTGTGGGTCAATTCGACGCAGAACCTGACGCCCTATGCCGCCTTCGCCGGTGCCAAGCAGTCAGGCTTCGGCGTGGAGAACGGGCTGGAGGGGCTGCTGGAATTCACCACGCCGCAAACGATCCACACCGCACACGCCGCCTAGGCGCACCGGCACTCACAAGCAACCGGATGGACCGGCGCGCGCGTGTCGGCGCGCCCGTCCGCGCGTGCGTGCAGCAGGATGCGAGCGATCGGCAGCGGCGATGAATGGGTTGATAATGCCGATTGGACGCACAGGCGGCACCCGCGCAACCTGCCAGGCGGAGAGGAGACAAAGCGTGGAACAGACGCTGTCGCGCAACATCGACGAGATCATCGTCGATCCCCGGACCTATGGGGACGAACACAGCTATCACGACGCGTTTCGCTGGTTGCGCGCCAACGATCCCGTCCATTATGCGACGCCTGAACTGTACCGGCCGTTCTGGGCCGTGACGCGGCACGCCGATATCATGGCGGTGGAGATCAACGCGAAGAACTTCCTGAATGATCCGCGCCAGTTCCTGGTGACGGCGAAGGACGAGGACCTGCTCTTCGAACAGACCGGCAGTCGCAAGTTCGCCGAGAATCTGGTCGCGATGGACGACCCCAAGCATCGCGCCTATCGCGCGCTGACCTCCGCGTGGTTCGGGGCCAAGAGCCTGAAGAGCCTGGAGGACGAGATCAACGCGCTGGCGCGCGAGACCGTTGACAAGATGATCGACATGGGCGGCGAATGCGATTTCGCGGCGGAGATCGCGGCATGGTTCCCGCTGCGCACGATCATGATCGTGCTGGGCGTCCCGCGTGAGGACGAGCCGCTGATGCTGCATCTGTCGCAGAAGCTGTTCGGCGCCGTCGGCGGAGTGGAGGGGATGGCCGGGATGGTCGACGCCTTCAACGCTTTCAACGATTACTTCAGCAAGGTCACGCAGGATCGCCGCAGCAACCCGCGCAACGACGTCGCGACGATCCTGGCCAATGCCACCATCGACGGCGAACCGATCGGCGAGGCGGAGCGCAACGCCTATTATTTGATCGTTGCCGCCGCAGGGCACGATACGACCAGTTCGTCGATCTCCGGCGGGTTGCTGGCGCTGATCCAGAACCCGGCGGAGATGGCGAAGCTGCGTGCCGACCCGGCGCTGATCGGCAAGGCGGTGGATGAATTCATCCGTTGGACGACGCCGGTGAAGCACTTTTTCCGCACCGCCGTGGAGGAGTGTGAGCTGGGTGGCAAGACGATCCGGGCCGGCGACAATCTGATGATGTGCTACCCGTCCGCCAACCGTGACGAGGCCGCATTCGAGGCGCCGTTCGAATTCCGCGTCGACCGCCCCGATGCGCGCAAGCATCTGGCGTTCGGCTATGGCCCGCACACCTGCCTTGGCAATGCGCTGGCGAAGCTGGAGATCCGCATCCTCTATACCGAAATGCTGCGCCGGATCGACGATTTCCAGCTGGCCGGCGACCCGAAATGGGTGGAGGCGAGCTTCGTGTCGGGGCTGAAGAGCCTGCCGGTCCGTTACCGGGCGGCCGCCGCGTGACCCCGGCGCGCCAACTGGCGGAGCGGTTCGGCGATCCCGCGGCGATGCGGTCGCTCTACGCGCCCGACGTCGTCTGGCTGATCTCCGCCTCGCTCGGCGTGCCCCGGCTGGAGGGGGTGGAGGCGGTGGCCGCGTTCAACATGCAGGTGTGGACCGAACATCACCGCCCCGACTGCACCGTCACGATTCTGGACGAGGCGGGCGATGATCACCGTAGCGCGGTGCGCTTCACCTATCGTGCCTGGTCGCATTTCCGCGGCGACTGGTACGAGAACGAATATTCGCTGTTCGTCCGCGCCGACGATGCCGGCATCCGCCATGTCGCCGAGGCGTTCGACACCGCCGCGACGATCGATTTCCTGGCGGGCCGCGCCGCGGGATCGGCTTGGGCGACGGTCGGCGGGGACGCGGGCGATCGCGTCGGTGCGCTGGGGCGGTAGCTGCAACACATATCACGATAACGACGGCGCCAGCGAATGTCGCCGCACTGAAAAGGAGAGGAAACATGAAGCACCTGGCATGGGCCATGCTGGCCGCCACAACCGCGCTCCATCCCGTCGCCGCGTTGGCGCAGGATCAGCAGCCCGCGCCAGTGGTCGGTACGGCGCCCGAGACCGCGCCCGCCGCGACGCAGGACGACGGCGCCGCGAACGACATCATCGTGACCGCCAACCGCCGCGAACAGACCGTATTGTCGGTGCCGATCGCGATTTCGGCGGTGGGCGGCGCTGCGCTGGCGACCAAGGGGATCGTCAATTCCGCGAACCTGTCGGACGCGGTCCCCAACCTTCAGGTCAGCAGCCCCTACGGCAATACGCAGCCGAACTTCTCGTTGCGTGGCATTTCCGTGGCCAACGAATATAATTCGAACCAGGCATCGCCTATCGGCGTCTATATCGACGACGTCTATATGGCGAGCCGGTCGTCGCACGGCATGGGTCTATTCGATCTGGACCGTGTCGAGGTGCTGCGCGGCCCGCAGGGTACGCTGTTCGGGCGCAACACCACCGGCGGTGCGATCAACTTCATCACGCGCGGCCCGTCGTTGAACGGCAATGAAGGCTATGCCGAGGTCGGCTACGGCAATTACAACAGCTGGACCGCGCAGGGCGCGATCGAGACCACGATGGTCGAGGACCAGCTGGGTCTCAGGATCGCGGGAAATTACGTGCGCAGCGACGGGCTGTTCGAGAACGTCTATCCCGGCGGGCGCGACCCGAACCGGCAGAACACGCTGCAGGGTCGCGCGACGCTGCGCATCAATCCGGGCAGCGGCCCGCTCGACATCAAGATCAAGATCTATGGCGGGCGCGACCACGGCACGCAGGCGGCGATCCACGGCCTGTTGTCCGCGCGCAGCGGACTCGACTTCTTCCAGGTGAACGAGAATCGCATCGGTCTGAACCGTACCGACGCCTACGGCATTTCGGCGAACATCCGCTACGAACTGTCGCCCAACCTCAGCTTCACGTCGATCACGTCGCGCGACGGCGGGTCGCAATATATCCAGCAGGCGGCCGACGGATCGCCGTTCGACATCCTCGACGTGTGGTGGCAGTCGAAGTTCGGGCAGTTCAGCGAAGAGGCGCGGTTCAACTACAGCGCCAAGGGGCTGAACCTGGTCGGTGGCGTATTCTACGGCTGGGATCGTGTCGTCACCGACAACGACTTCGGCATCGGCAGCGTGTTCGGCCCCGGCGCAAGTGGCGGCTTCTTCCAGCATTACCGTCAGGAGCGCCGGTCCTACGCCGTGTTCGCGCAGGGCGATTACGAGATCGCGCCGCGCCTGACGCTGACGCTGGGCGCGCGCTATACCTGGGACCGGCTGCAATATCGCGACGGCTATGCCTTCCTCTATGCCGGTTATGTCGACACGGTGAAGACGCCACTGGCGACGACCGTGCCGTGCGCGGGCCAGCCGGGGACGTGCGCGTACAACCCCGATGCGACCTTCGCCACCAACGGGCGCAACAACGCGCTGACCGGCCGCGCGTCGCTGTCCTATCAGTTCGACAATGGGCCGTTGATCTACGCCAGCTACAACCGCGGCTACCGGTCGGGCGCGTTCAACGGGGGCAGCTACACGTCGTCCTCGGGTATCAATTTCGTCGATCCCGAGCGCGTGAACGCCTATGAAATCGGGACCAAGGGCCGGTTCATCGACAACGCGCTGACACTGTCGGCGGCAGGCTTTTACTATGATTATTCGAAGCAGCAGCTGCAGGATCTGCGCCCCGGCCCGGTCGGCATCCTGGTCAACGCGCCCAAGTCGGAGGTTTATGGCGCGGAGGTCGAGAGCAATCTGCGCCTGGGCCGCGCGCTGACGATCAACGCGGCGGTCGGCTACCTGCATGCCAAGTACAAGGAGCTGATCTTGCAGGGCGCGAACCTGGCGGGTAACGACCTGCCGTTCGCGCCGCGTTGGACCGTGCAGGGGGGCGTCGACCTGAAGCTGTTCGACACCGGCAGTTCGAAGCTCGTCTTCTCGCCGAACGTCGTCTATTTCAGCCGGCAGTTCTTCACTCCGCTGAACGAGACCAACGCCCCCGGTTCCGCGCAGCAGAATGCCGAGCTGCAACAGCGCGCCTATGCCAAGGTTAACGCGACGGCGGCGTGGACGATCGGGCGCTTCACGATCAAGGGGTTCGTCAACAACCTGCTCGACCGAAAGACCTACGTGTATGGTCTCGACCTGCGCGGGGCGGGCTTCCCCTATCCGTTCCTGACGCCCGCTGCGCCGCGGACGTTCGGTGGGGCGGTGCGGGTCGCGTTCTGATGACGATGCCGGCCCGGTGCGCGGCGCCGCGCGATCGGGCCGGCAGGGTGCCGGCAGCCGCGAGGGGTCAGGCGGCGCGGGCGGCTTCGCCGTCGCGCCCGGCCTGCCAGCGCTGCGCGAAGGCGAAGAACTGGCGCGCGGCACGATTGGTACCGACCCCGAGCACCACCGAGAAATCGAGGAAGAAGTCCATCCCCTCGACCGGTCGCGATACCAGCCCGGCCGGGACCGGGAACCACCCGATCCCCATTGCGCAGATGCCGCGCCGCTCGGCATAGCGCTCCACCGCCAGCGCATTGCCTTCCGACGGAATCACCGCATCGGCACCACAGGCGGCGAAGAACGTCTCGATCGGATGGGTGATGGCGGCGCCGTGCTCGTGGCCCAGCATCGCGACGCACTGGCCGCGAAGCGCGGCGCGCGGGATCACGACATGCGACGCCAGCGACGAATCGCGCGGCACCAGCAGCGTCATCGGCTGGCGGCGCAGCACGACGCGGTCCAGCGTCTCGGGATATTGGGTTTCGTTGTAGATCGCGCCCGCGGTCGCATCCGGTCCGTGCCACGGTGCGCTCAGGCCCAGCAGCACGGACGCATCGAGCCGTTCGTTCAGCAGGTCGGGAATCTGCGCGCTTTGCAGGCGATTGTCGATCACGAAGTCGATCTGCGGATGCTCGGCGGCGAACGCGTCGAGCAGCGCGACCCGTTCGGGAATGTCCATGGTGTACATCGCCGCGCCCAGCCGGAATTGCGTGCGCCCCGCGACCTGCATCGCTTCCACTTCGTGGCGCACGACGTCGGCTTTAACTAGCAGCGCGTCGACCAACGGCAGCAGCCGCGCTCCGTGGCTGGTCAGCGTGATGCTGCGCGTGGTGCGGTGGAACAGCGGGTGGCCGATCGCCTGCTCCAGTTCCTTGAGCTGCCCCGAAACGGTCGGCTGGGTCAGGTTCAGCCGTTCCGCGGCGCGCGTGACCGATCCTTCGGCGGCGATCGCGGCGAAGCTGCGCAACAGGCGCAGTTCCGGGTGAAACATCTCAACCTCTCCAGCCCGGCCGATGATCCGCCGTTGTGCCCAGGATAGCACAATGGCGACCATCGTCTATGCGCGGGGCGTGGTCACCAGGGCGGACATGGCGTCGCTGTGCCATTCGTAGCTGGCCTGGACGCGCGCTTCTTCGGCGAAGTCGTTGAAGGGCGACGACAATCGTGCCGGTCCGGTGAAGGCGAGTTGGTGATCGCCGTCGCGCCAGCCGAACGTCAGCACGCCTTCGCCCGCCACTGCCGCGGCATCGGCACCGTCGAACAGCAGCGTGACGCATCCATGCGCGGCGCCGCGCGAATCGATCGTCACCGCCGCGTCGGCCACCGCGGCGTGCAGCCCGTCGCGCTCGAATGTCCCGAACGTATCGGCCAGCCGGTGGAGCGCTGGCGGCAGGAAGGGGCCGTCGGCACGCGCCGGTGCCACGTCGGCCGACAGCGCGACCGCGGCGTTGACCAGGCCGGACCGTTCGAGCGCGATCGACAGGTTGGCGACCGCCACCCCCTCCAACCCGATCGCTGGCGCCTGTGTATCCGCCAGCGTCAGCGACAGCGGCGTCGCCGGCTTGCCCGGCGCGAAGCGCGCGCAGGGCGCGTCGCCGTCCGGCGTGGGTGCGCCCAGAAGCTGGGTCAACCAGTGCGTCAGCCCCGTGGTTTCGGCCGGAACCAGCAGGGTACCGGTCGCACGCTGCCCTTCCACCGCGACATCGGCGTGGACCAGCGGCAGCGCGACGGGTGCGCCGGCTCCGCCACCGAAGTGCGCGCCCAGCGACTTCGACAGTCCCCAGCGCCCGTCCATGTAGGTGGAGTTCCACACCTCCGCGATGCGGCCATCCACCACACGGAACACCTCAATCCCGCACAATTTCCAGTTCGGGTCGCGCCCTGTGACGTTCCACACCAACGTCACATACTCATCGTCGCCGGCCAGCACGACTTCCTCGAAGACGGGGCGCAGCTCCTCGTAATTGTGGCGCATCCGGGCGCGCTGTTCGGCGTGGCTCAGCCGCACCTCGCGATTGGCATCGTGGCGGATGATCGGATCGGCGCACAGCTCCGGAATCCAGTCGTCGCGCCCCTCGGTCCAGGCCTGGACGCCATACGCCCTGACGATGTCGACGGCCGATCGTGCCACGCGCTGCTCTCCTGTCGTTTCTTCTCGTCAGAACGTGATGGCGGCGCGCCGGGATGGCCAATCGGAAATCCATGCCGGATCATCATCCCTGCCGATCAATGCCGCGCGTGTTTCGATTGGTGCCGCGGCGGCGGTGATGCCACCTGTGCTTGCGATCGCCGGGGAACGGCGACGGCAAGGAGAGGTGAATGAACGTCATCGCGGCCCCCGCGCACCCACCGCGGCTGCTGTCCCGTCTGGACGAGATCGATACCGACTGGCTGACCGCGGTGCTGCGCCAGTCCGGGCACCCCGACGCCGAGTTGACCGGTTTCGTGCTGACACCGATCGGCGCGGGCAACGTCAGCGACACGGTGCGCGTCGACCTGACGCATCGCCAGGCCGGCGCGGAGCCGCCGTCGCTGGTGTGCAAGTTCCGCTGCTCCGGCGAACAGGCACATGCCCACGGGATCAGCAGCGGTTCCTATTATCGCGAGGTCGGCAGCTTTCCGGCGGTCGCGGGCGCCTGCCGGACGCCGCGGCTGTACTGGATCGCGGGCGGGTACGACAACATTAACCTCGTCATGGAAGACCTGTCGCGCGTGTCGCGTGCGGGCGACCAGATCGCCGGGTGCGACCTGCGCGATGCTCGGGCGGTCGTCGGCGAACTGGCGAAGCTGCACCGCACCTTTTATCCGATGGCGGCCGCATCGGCGCCCGACTGGGCGATGACCATGGCAGCGACCGCTGATTACTGGAGCGGCGCGATCGCCAATTCGCTGCCGCTGATCCGCGACGTCGCCGCGGGAGACATCAGCGAGGCGGAGATGGCGACCGTGGCCGCCGCCGTCGCTGCGGCGCACCGCTGGTATTCGCTGCCGGTGACGCGCGCGACGCTGACCCATGGCGACCCGCGCGTCGACAATATCCTGTTCCTCGACCATGATGACGGGTCCGTCGAGGCGGTGCTGATCGACTGGCAGATGACGGGGTGGCGCAACCCGATGCACGATGTCGGCTATTTCCTGTCGGGCAGCGTGACCCGGGCAGATCGCCGCGCACACGAGCGCGACCTGCTCGCGTATTATGCTGCCGTGTTCGGCGACGGTTATCCGCCGGAGCAGATCACGCAGGATTATCGCGTCCAGCTGCTCGGCGGGTTGATGACGACGATTGCGGCCTATTCGCTGATCCCGCTGACCGATCCGGTCAAGGCGTTGTTGCTGGCGCTGCTGCGGCGCAACCTTTCGGCGGCGATCGACTGGGATTCGATCGCCGCGATCGAGGGATGAGGCGCGGGGCGCGTGGTGCCCCACGATCACCTGATCAGGGGATCAACACCACCTTTACGCAATCGCCACGCGCCTGCGCGGCGATTGCCTCATTGATCTGCGCCAGCGGGAAGGTACGGACCAGCCGGTCGAACGGGAAGCGGCCCTCGCGGTGCAGCGCGATCAGCTGCGGGATGAAAACCTGCGGGTCGCTGTCGCCCTCCATGATGCCCACGACGCGCTGGCCATAGGTAATCATGCCGGCGATGTTGATCATGATGCCGTCCTCCGCCGACGGCGGCACCCCGACCAGCCCCATCATGCCGCGCGACGTCAGCGCCCCCAGCGCCGCCTGGATCGTGTCGACGCGCCCGCTGGTATCGAACGCGAAATCGAATCCGTCGGGCAGCAATGCACGCAGGGCCTCGGTCACGTCGCCGGCCGTGGGATCGACGACATGGTTGGCGCCCAGTTCGCGCGCGAGTTCGCGGCGCGCGGCAACCGGTTCGATCAGCACGATCATGCCGCATTCCTGCACCTTCGCGCCCATTACCGCGGCAAGCCCGACCGGGCCGCCGCCGACGATCACGATCGAGCTGCCCGCGGGGCATGCCATGGACCGCATCACCCCGCCTGCGCCGGTCTGCAACCCGCAGCCCAGTGGGCCGAGAATGTCGAGTGGGGCGTCGGCATCCTCCACCTTCACGACGTTGCGCGCGCGTACGATCGCGTGTTCGGCGAAGCTCGACTGGCCGAAGAAGTGGGAAGAGACCGCCTCGCCGTTCGCGGAATAGGCCTTCGACCCGTCCTCCAGCCGCATCCCGGCATAGTTCATCGGCGGGAAGTCGCGGCAATAGCTGGGCAGGTGCTCCGCGCAGCGTGCGCATTGCCCGCAGCTGGAAAAGCCCAGCACGACGCGATCGCCGACGGCCAGCCCCTCGACCCCGTCGCCCACCGCCTCGATCACGCCGGCGCCTTCATGCCCCAGCACCGCGGGAAGGGGGTAGGGGGCGAATTGGTCGCGGAAGATCAGATCGGTATGGCACAGCCCGACGCCCGCGATCCTGACGCGCACCTCGCCCGCGCGCGGCGCGTCGATCGTCACCTCCTCAATCGAAAAATCACCTTTCGGCATGCGGGCGACGGCGGCGGTGGTCTGCATCTCATCTCTCTCCGATTACTGGATGGTGTGGCGCCAGCCGCTGGGCGTCTGGCCGGCATATTGGCGAAAGGCGCGGGTAAAGTGGCTCTGGCTGGCGAAACCCAGCCGGTCGGCGATCGCAGCGATCGACATGTCGGATCCGCCCAACAGTTCCTGCGCACGGTCCAGCCGTGCCTTCATCACATATTGGTGCGGCGTGGTGCCGGTCGATTTCCGGAATACGCGACAGAAGTGCGACGGCGTCAGGCCCGCTTGCTGCGCCAGCGCCTCCAGGGTGTGGCCGCGCTCGGGATGCGCCAGAATCTCGTTCATGATGAGGTGGATGCGATAGGACGAGGTATCCGCATTCGGGATCGCCATGCCGGTTTCCGGTGACGCGCCGCGGAGCGTATGCGCGCGCAGTGCCGTCAGCAGCGTGTCGACATAGGCGGCGCTCTCCACGGTCTGCGGCGCGTACAGCTCGGCCAAGATCTGGCGCGTCAGTGCGATGGCAAGCGGGTCGGCGAAGGCGAAGCGCATCGCGCCGAACTGCTCGGCGGCCTGCTGGCGTTGCAGCTGTTCGACCGGGATCGAGACGGTGACGACGTCCAGTTCGCCGTCGATGCGCCAGCCGGTGGCGACGCCTGCCGGGACGATCGTGGCGCAGCCGGGGATCGAGCGCGCCTCGCTCCACCGGTCCACTTCCCAGAAGCGCGTATCGGGCTTTCCTCCGACATGGACGACGAACACGGGATCGACCAGCGCCGGCAGATCATAGCTGCCGATGAACTGGCGCCAGCGCGCGAACCGCCACGCGCCGATACCGACGCTGCGATCGGGCGCGCGGCCCAGCGTTTCGGCGATAATGGCTTCGTTGCCGCGCATGATCGACCTCTCCCACTCCGTCGGCAGGCCGCGGGATGACGTCGCGGTCCGTGCGCCCATCCGGGAGGGTCGCGCGGCACCGTCGCGGCGGCGCTTGCACCGCGAGCGATGTATCACGACCAGCGGACTTATAGAACAGCTGTACCCGATCATCGCGAATATCGCGCGCGTGGGGGTCAGCCCGCGGTATAGCCGCCATCAGCGACGAATTCCGCCCCGGTGACGAACCGCGCCGCGTCGCTGGCCAGGAAGGCGATCACCGGCGCGATGTCGCGCGGTTCGCCCAGCCGCCCCATCGGGATCAGGCTGGTCCAGGCGGCGAGCGCCGCTTCCGGGGAAATCGGGTTGCCATCGGCATCGACGGGCGGATCCCAGTCCGCGCCGAGGTTGGTGGCGACCGGGCCGGGCAGGACGGTGTTGACGCGAATCCCTTCCTTCGCCAGCTCGAACGCGACCGCGCGCGACAGGCCGCGCACCGCACCCTTGGTAGCGCTATACGCCGCGAACTGCGAACCTGCGACCATGCCATAGACGGACGAGACGTTGACGATCGCGGTGGTTTCCGCGCCCGCCGCCCGCGCCGCGCGCAGCAGCGGCAGCGCGCCCTGCATGCCGGCATACAGGCTGTCGACGTTGATCGCCTGTTGACGGTGGAGCGTGGCGATCGGCGCATCTTGGAACCGTGCCGACATCATGATCCCCGCATTGTTGACCAGCGCGTGCAGATGTCCGTGCTCGCGCCCGATCGTGCCGTACACGCGCGTCCAGTCATCCGGGCTGGACACGTCGAGTTGCATGGCCTGTGCGCCGCCGCCGATCGCCGTGGCGGTCGCGGCGGCAGTGTCGGGGTTGATATCGGCGGCCAAGACGCGCGCGCCGAGCGCGGCGAACTGGCGCGCGGTTTCGGCGCCGATGCCGGAACCGGCGCCGGTAATCAGCGCCAGCTTGCCGGCGAGCGAGAAGGGGGCGACGGTCATGTCCCAGCTCCGTTCATGGTTGCGGAACGGCACCCGGCGCCGTTCCCCTGCGACGTGATGACGACCGTCGTTCGCGTCATCGCCGGATCGGCCGCTGGCGGCATCGTGGCGAACGCGCACCCCATGGTCCCTCTCCTGCAAACGCTTTCGAACGGCCTCGCAAGGCTGTCACAGGTAGCGCAGCCGACGCCAGCGGGCGTTGCACGTGATTGTCCGGCTTTTCGACATTTCTTGCGGTCGCCGCCGGTCAGCCCGGACGGCGATGCTCGCTGGCATCCAGCCCATAGCGTTGCAGGCGATCGTACAGGCTGCGGCGCGATATCGACAGCGCCTGCGCGGCGCTGGTGACGTCGCCGGCGGCCCTGGCCAGCGCCTCGACGATGACGGCGGTCTCGAAGCGCGCGACCTGTTCGGCGAGCGGCACCCTGTCGGCCTCGCCCCCTGTCGGTGGAAGCGCGAGCACCGTCTGCACCGCGAAATTGCGCAGCGCGCGCACGTTGCCGCGCCACGGATCGGTCATCAGCCGCGCCTCGACCGGTGCGGTCAGGTCGGGCACCGGGCGGCCGAACCGCTCGGCGGCATCCTGAAGGAAATGCCGGAACAGCAGCGGCACGTCCGCGCGCCGCTCGCGCAGTGGCGGGATGCGCACGCGCACCGTTTCCAGCCGGTACAACAGATCCTCGCGGAAACGCCCGCGGGTGCAGGCCTGCGCCAGGTCGCCCTTTGCCGCGGCGACGATGCGCAGGTCTATGCTGCGCGGCGAGCCGCCGCCGACTGCGGGCAGTTCGCGCTCCTCGATCACGCGCAGCAGCTTGCCCTGCAGGGTCGCCGACATGCTGTCGATCTCGTCCAGGAACAGCGTGCCCCGGTCGGCATCGCCGATCCGCCCCTGTTGCAACCGCCCGCCGAACAGCGTCTCGTCCGCCTGATGATCGGGCAGCGCGGCGCAGTCGATCGCGACGAACTCGCGCGCGCGGCGCCGGCTCTGGCGATGGAGCATCCGCGCGACCAGTTCCTTGCCGGTGCCGGTCTCGCCCTCGATCAGCACGTCGACCTCGACCTGAGCCAGCTGGCGGATCGCGGCGCGCAGGCCGGCCATCGCCGCAGTGGTGCCGATCAGCGGGAAATCCTCCTCCGCGACCGGTAGTTCGGCACGCAGGCGGCGGTTCTCCAGCACCAGCCGCCGCGTTTCCAGCGCGCGCCGCACGCTGGCGACCAGATGGTCGGTCGCAAACGGCTTGGCGATGAAATCGAACGCGCCGCGCTCCATCGCGGCCACCGCCATCGGGATGTCGCCATGCCCGGTCATCAGCAGCACCGGCAGCTCCGGGTCGGCGGCGTGCACCGCATCGAACACGGCATGACCGTCCATCCCCGGCATACGGATGTCGGTGACGACGACACCCGCAAAATCGGGGTCGATCCGGCGCAGCGCGATCCGCGGATCGGCATGCGATTCCACCGCGATCCCGGCGATCGCGAACGTGTCGGCGATCGCGGCGCGCAGCGCATCGTCGTCGTCGATCAGCAGGACGTTCATTCCGGTGTCTCCCTCGCCAGCGCGACGGTGATGCGGAACGCCGCCCCGCCCAGCGGCGAGCGCGTGACGGCGACCTTTCCGTCGAAGGCGGTGACGATATCGTGCACGATCCCCAGCCCCAGTCCCAGCCCGTCGCGCTTGCCGGTGACGAAGGGGTCGAAAATCTGGCCGGCGATCGCCGGGTCGATCCCCGGGCCATTGTCGGCGACAGTCAGCGCGACGCTGGTGCCGTCGGCGTCGACCGTCAGCGCGACCTGCGCGCCGGCACGCCCCGCCACTGCGTCGAGCGCGTTCTGGAGCAGATTGACGAGCACCTGTTCCAGCCGGACGCGCCCCGCGATCACTGATGGCTGCCCGGGCGGAGGCCAGTCCAGCGCGACCCCGGCGGCGCGAAAGCGGTCGCCGATCAGCAGGCGGGTCCCCGCGATCACCGCGTCGAGCGGGACGGGGCCGATCGTCCCCGTCCCGCGCCGCGCAAACCCGCGCATTTCGTGCGTGATCGCGCCGATCCGCGCCGTCAGCGCGATCGCGCTGTCCAGGTTGGCGGCCACCCGGTCCAGGCGCCCGGCGTCCAGGTGCGCCCGCGCGTTTTCGGACAGGGTGCGGATCGTCGCGACCGGCTGGTTGATCTCATGCGCCAGCCCAGC
Organism: Sphingomonas ginsenosidimutans; assembly: GCF_002374835.1. Lineage (GTDB taxonomy): Bacteria > Pseudomonadota > Alphaproteobacteria > Sphingomonadales > Sphingomonadaceae > Sphingomonas > Sphingomonas ginsenosidimutans. The sequence goes on along the minus strand of NZ_NWVD01000002.1, from coordinate 193,247 downwards.
GGTGATCGACCCCAGCGACGCCAGCCGGTTCGCCTGCGCCAGTTCCTCGCGCGCCTCGCGGAAGCGGCGGTCGACCCGCGCGTGCTCGGCGATCTCGTCGCGCAGTTCGGCGGTACGGGTCGCGACCGCGGCTTCCAGCGCGGCGCGTTCGCGGGCGGCATCCGCGGCGCGGGTCATCCGCCATAGCAGCAGGCCGGCGATGATCCCTGCCAGCAATGCCGCGACCAGACCGATCAGTCGCGCGAGATTGGCCGCGTCGCGCAGCGCGGCGGCCACCGGGGCGACGTGGACCAGCCGCCAGCCGGGCACCGGCATCGCCGCCGAGCCGACGATCAGACGCGCACCGTCCGGCGCCCGCGCGGTGCCGTTGCCGGCCCATACATAGCGGCTGGGCGCCAGCGGGGCCGCGCCGAACTGCGATGCGCCGGCGATCGCGCCGCGGGCCGCGGCGGTCAGCGGCCGCGTGACGCGGAACCGTTCGGCTGGGTCGGTCGCCAGCAGGATGATGCCGCGCCCGTCGATGATGAAGGTCTGGCCCGGATCGCCGCGCCAGATCCGCACCAGCTTGTCGAATTCCACCTTCACGACGATCACCCCCGCCGGATCGTTCGCGGTGCCGATCCGCCGGGTCAGGAACAAACCGGGACGTCCGCTGACGTTGCCGACCGCATAATATTCCGCCGCGCCGTCCTGCATCGCGCGGATGAAGTAAGGCCGGAACCGGTAATCGCGCCCGACGAAGCTTTCGGCGGTATCGGCGTTGGATGCCGACACGGTGCGGCCGTTCCTGTCGATCAGGTAGAGGACGGGCGCGCCGGTCCGCTCCGCCAGCAGCTTCAGCTTGCCATCCATCCGTCGCCGCGCGTCGGTGTCGCCGCGGCGCAGCGCCTCGTCCAGATCGGTATACTCGCCCAGCACCAGCGGCAGCAGCCGGAACTGCATCAGGTCGCTGGCGAACAGCCGGTTCTGCTGTGCGGCCACGCGCTGCGCCTCGTCGCGCAGATCGGTGATCGCCGACCGGCCGAGCCACGCCCCCGCCGCCACCCACACGAGCAGCCCGATCGTCGCGGCGGCAACGCAGGCCAGGGTCAGCGGAAGGACGCGGCGGGGCGGCATCGTTGCAGGATGCTGCACTTTTGCGGTGCCTGTCATGCGGAATCGTGCACGGGCGGGCGGCCGTCGACAAGCTTGATATGATGTAGGTCATTGGAATAACATATAAAAAACCCGCGGGTCCGGCGATTTGGCCGATCGCGCCGCCGGCCCCATGCTGCCGACGTGCCGAAACATCGGGCGCGAGAGGATGGATGATGGCTTTTCCCACCTGTGATGGTCCCCGCTTCGCCCGCCGCACCGTCGTGCCGGCGGGCGCGGGCGATGCCCGTTGCGCCATGCTCGCGCAGCCGGGCAGTTTCCGCTTCTGATGATGCAACCGAACGAAATCGGGAGAGACGAGATGGCGACCCTACCCATGACCGATGCCGCGCAGGACGCGCCACCGACGACCAACATGCGGCTGAAATCGATTATCGGCGGATCGACCGGCAATCTGGTCGAATGGTTCGACTGGTACGTCTATGCCGCCTTCACGCTCTATTTCGCGCCGCACTTCTTCCCCAGCGGCAATCAGACCGCGCAGTTGCTGAGCGCCGCAGCGGTGTTCGCCGTCGGCTTCGTGATGCGGCCGATCGGTGCGTGGGTAATGGGCGTCTATTCCGATCGCCACGGCCGGAAGGCGGGGCTGACGCTGTCGGTCACGCTGATGTGTGCCGGCTCGCTCATCATCGCGCTGACTCCCGGCTATGCCACGATCGGCGTCGCCGCGCCGGCGCTGCTGGTGATCGCGCGGTTGATGCAGGGACTGTCGGTGGGCGGCGAATATGGCGCCAGCGCGACCTATCTGTCGGAAATGGCGGGCAAGGACCGGCGCGGCTTCTTCTCGTCGTTCCAATATGTCACGCTGATCTCGGGCCAGCTGCTCGCGATCCTGCTGCTGCTGTTGCTCCAGAACGTGATGAGCAAGCCGGCGCTGGAGGAATGGGGCTGGCGGATCCCGTTCGCGGTCGGCGCGGTGCTCGCCGTCGTCGTCTTCCGCCTGCGCCGCGGGCTGGCCGAGACGCAGAGCTTCAAGAACGTCAGCAAGGGCGATGCGCCGAAATCGGGCTTCCTTGCGCTGCTGCGTCATCATCCGAAGGAAACCGCGCTGGTCATGCTGCTGACCGCGGGTGGTACGCTCGCCTTCTACGCCTATTCGATCTACATGCAGAAGTTCCTGGTCAACACCTCCGGCTTCACCAAGGAAGCCGCGACGCAGATCAATGCGGTGACGCTGTTCGTCTTCATGCTGCTCCAGCCCGTGGCCGGCGCGCTGAGCGACCGGATCGGGCGCAAGCCGTTGATGATCACGTTCGGCGTGTCGGGGATGCTGTTCACCTATCCGATCTTCACCGCGCTCCAGCATACGCAGGACATGTTCACCGCGGGGCTGCTGGTGATGGCCGCACTGATCATCGTGACGGGCTATACCTCGATCAACGCGGTGGTGAAGGCGGAGCTGTTCCCCGCGCACATCCGCGCGCTGGGCGTCGCGCTGCCCTATGCGCTGGCCAATACGCTGTTCGGTGGCACCGCCGAATGGGTGGCGCTGAAATTCAAGTCGTCCGGGTGGGAACAGGGCTTCTACTGGTATGTCACCGCGATGATCGGCGTGTCGCTGATCGTCTATCTGCGGATGCGCGACACGCGGCAGGACAGCCTGATCGCGGAGGATTGAGGCGTTTGGCGCCGTCGTCCGGCATGTCCGGCACGGCGGTGCGTCCCGCGTGCGCCGCACGGTCCGGCCGGATGATCTGTCAGGGAAAAATGGTGCTGCCGGTGAGGATTGAACTCACGACCTCAGCCTTACCAAGGATGCGCTCTACCACTGAGCTACGGCAGCACTCACCACCTTGCGGGCGGGAGCGGGCCTAAGAGACGAGGTAGGGCCGATTGTCAAGCCGGATCGGCGCGGCTAGCGCGAAAAGGATGAGCGATCGGGATGAAGACGCGCGGAACGGGCGGGCGGCGCGGCTCGCGGAGCAGCTGCGCGCCAATCTGAAACGGCGCAAGGCGCAGGCGCGCGCTGCCGCGGCGCAGGACGGTCCCCCGCTCGGCGACGGCGAGCAGCCGGTCAGCGCGTCGCCGCGGCGTAATGACCCAGCGTGAAGGCGGCGGCGATCCCCTGCCACGCGCCCAGCGAGGCGGCGCCCAGCGCCCCGAAAAGTCCCGCGACGATCAGCGTACGACGGGCGAACACCTTGATGTGAGCCATGCCAGATCCTCCCCACCCAGCGCCGGCGCCAATTCGTCGGCGACGCGGGCGTGATAAGCATTGAGCCACATCAGTTCGGCTTCCGTCAATAGGGCCGGATCGATCAGATCGCGGTCGATCGGCGCCAGCGTCAACGTCTCGAACGCCAGCATCGTCGCTTCGCCGCCAGGCAGGTCGCGCTCGACCACCAGCAACAGATTCTCGATGCGGATGCCGAAGTCGCCCGCCTTGTAATATCCCGGCTCGTTCGAGAGGATCATGCCGGGCAGCAGCGGTTCGGACGGGCCGGTGCCGCCATAGCTGGGCTTGGCGATCCGCGCCGGCCCTTCGTGCACCGACAGGAAGCTGCCGACGCCGTGGCCGGTGCCGTGCGCGAAATCGAGCCCCGCCTGCCACAGCGGCAGCCGCGCCAGCGCGTCGAGCTGCCCGCCGGTCGTCCCGCGCGGAAACACCGCGGTGGCCAGCGCGATATGCCCCTTCAGCACGCGGGTGAAGCGATCGCGCATCTCCGCGGCGGGGGCGCCGATCGGCACGACGCGGGTCACGTCGGTGGTGCCGTCCTGATACTGTCCCCCCGAATCGATCAGGTAGAGCTGGCCCGGCGCGATCGCGAGGTTCGATTCCTCGGTCACATGGTAGTGCGGAATCGCGCCGTGCGGCCCGGTCGCGGAAATGGCGTCGAACGACAGATCCCTGAGCACCCCGGTTTCGGCACGGAAACGGTGGAGCTGCGCCGCCGCGGACAATTCGGTCTGCCCGCCCTTGGGCGCCTCCGCCGCGATCCAGCGCAGGAACCGCGTCAGCGCCGCGCCGTCGCGGATCGAGGCGGCGCGGTGGCCGGCGATCTCGACCGGGTTCTTGGTCGCCTTGGCCACGATCACCGGATCGCGCAGCGGCAGGACGGTGCCGCCGCCCTGCTCCACCGCCTGCGCGATCGCCGCCACGGAAAAGGCCGGGTCGATCGCGACGCGCTTGCCCGACAGGCCCGCCAACGCCGCGGCGAAGGCGGCGCGATCATGGACGCGGACGGCGTTGCCCAGATGCTCGGCGACCGGCGGCGTCACCTTGTCGGGGGAAACGAACAGGTCGGCGGTGCCGTCCGCATGGACGATCGTATAGGCGAGCGCGACCGGGGTGCGCGCAACGTCCGCGCCGCGCACGTTGAGCAGCCAGGCGATCGAATCGAGTGCGGCGATCACCGTCGCATCGGCGCCCGCGCTGCCCAGCCAGTCGGCGACATCGGCGCGCTTGGCCGCCGAGGAGCGTCCGGCGACCGCATCGGGCTGCACCGTCATCACCGCATCGGACGGGGCGGGGCGGTCGGGCCACACCGCGTCGACCGGGTTGGCCTCCACTGCGACCAATTCGGCCCCGGCGGCCGCCAGCGCGGCGCGCGCCTCCTCCACCCAGGCCGCGGTGTGCAGCCACGGATCGTAGCCGACCCGCGCGCCGGCCGGGGCATGGTCGCGCAGCCAGGCGGCGATGCTGGTGTCCGGGACGCCGACGAACTGCCAGTCGTCGGCGGATACCTGTTCGCGCACCTGCAGCGTATAGCGCCCGTCGGTGAAGATCGCGGCCTCCGCCGGCAGCACCACCGCGGCGCCCGCCGACCCCTGGAACCCCGTCAGCCACGCCAGCCGCTGGGCATAGGCGCCGACATATTCGCTCATATGCTCGTCGGTCAGCGGCACGACGAAACCGTCGAGGCGCATCTGCGACAATTGTTCGCGAAGCGCGGCGAGGCGGGCGGAATGGGTCGACATGGAAGGTCCGTTGATAAGGGGTGCCCGGCGTCGTGGCACAACCGCTTCGCCGCGACCAGCCTTGACCCGGTCGCGCGGGGTGTCATCATGTCGTCACGCCGATGGGCGACATGCCCCGGCACGAAAGCGGAAAGGGGGACGTCGAAGCGTGTTCCATCCCGATCTGATCCGGCATCCGGACAGTTGCCCCACGTTGGTGCTGAACGCCGATTATACGCCCTTGTCCTATTACCCGCTGAGCATCTGGCCGTGGCAGACCGCGGTGAAGGCGGTGTTCCTGGACCGTGTCGACATCGTCGCGCATTACGAGCGCGAGGTGCGCAGCCCGACGCAGACGATGCGCCTGCCGTCGGTGATCGCGCTGAAGCAGTTCGTGCGGCCGTCGCAATTCCCCGCCTTCACGCGGTTCAACCTGTTCCTGCGCGACACCTTCGCCTGCCAATATTGCGGCAGCACCAAGCGCGAGCTGACGTTCGACCATGTCATCCCGCGGGCGCAGGGCGGGCGGACGACCTGGGAGAATGTCGTCACCGCGTGCGCGCCGTGCAACCTGAAGAAGGGCGGGCGTACCCCGCGACAGGCGGGCATGCCGCTGGCGATCGAGCCGATCCGCCCGACCAGCTGGCACCTCCAGGAACACGGCCGGCGCTTCCCGCCGAATTATCTGCACGAAACATGGCACGACTGGCTCTATTGGGATGTTGAGCTGGAAGCGTAACGACGGAGCCGGGACAAGCATGCGCACGACATTGGTGGTGGTAGCCGGCGCGATCGCGCTGGCCGCCTGTTCCGGCACGAGCGAGGAGCAGAAGGCGCTGGAGAACGGCGCGCTCGACAATTACGTCCCGCCCTTCGTGATGTCGCGGCTGGATTTCGGCGGGGTAGTGGAGCGGCGGTTCCGGCGCCTGGACGTCAACAACGACGACAAGCTGACCCGCAACGAACTGCCGAAGCGGCTGCAGGACCGGTTCGACGAGATCGACGCGAACCGAAACGGCGCGATCTCGAACGAGGAATGGAGCCGCTGGATGATGGCGCGGTTCGACCGGCAGGATGCCAACCACGACGGCACGGTGACCAGCGACGAGCGCGAGCGGGCGCGCGAGCAGCACGAAACCGACCTGCCGACCCCCGCAGACGAGCCGGCGAGCAACACCGCTGCGTCGAAGGCGGGTTGACCGCGGCGCTGGTGCAGCGCAGCAAAGGCGCCATGGCCACGCTTCCCCCGATCACCAACAATCCCGATGTCCGCTATCTGGGCCGCGTCCTGGGCGACGTGATCCGCGCGTATGGCGGGGAAAAGCTCTACGAGCGGACCGAGGCGATCCGCTCAGCATCGGTGGAGCGGCATCGCGGCAACCACCAGGCATCGCCCGATGCGGAACTGGGGACGCTGGACCTGGACGAGACGCTCGATTTTGTGCGCGGGTTCATGCTGTTCTCGATGCTCGCCAACCTGGCCGAGGACCGGCAGGGCATCGCCGCGGAGGAGGGGGCCGACCTGGCCGCCGCGCTCGACCGGCTGGCGCGCGAGGGGATCGGGCGCGAGGCGGTGGCCGCGCTGCTCGACGATGCGCTGATCGCCCCGGTGCTGACCGCGCACCCCACCGAGGTGCGGCGCAAGAGCATGATCGACCACCGCAACCGCATCGCCCAGTTGATGGCGCTGCGCGATCGCGGGATCGACACGACGCCCGACGGCGACCGGGTGGACGAGGCGATCGTGCGCCAGGTCGCGCTGCTGTGGCAGACGCGCGTGCTGCGGCGCGAGCGGCTGTACGTCGTCGACGAGGTGGACACCGCGCTGAGCTATCTGCGCGAGGTGTTCCTGCCGGTGATCCCGGCGCTGTACCAAAGGTGGGACCGCGCGATGGGCGAGCGGGTGCCGTCGTTCCTGAAGCCGGGCAGCTGGATCGGCGGCGACCGCGACGGCAACCCGTTCGTGACCGCCGATTCGCTGCGCACCGCACTGGCGAAGGCGGCGCAGGCGGTGCTGGGCTTCTACATGGACCAGCTGCACGCGATGGGAGCGGAACTGTCGATCTCCGCGCACCATGCGGTGGTCGACGAGGGCGTGCTGGCGCTGGCCGAGGCGAGCGGCGACACCGCCGAGAGCCGTAGCGACGAGCCGTATCGCCGCGCGCTGTCGGGGATCTACGCGCGTGTCGCGGCGACGTACCGCGCGATCACCGGGCAGGCGCCGCCGCGGCCGGGGCATCTGACCGGCGAACCCTATCCCGATCCGGCCGCGCTGCGCGCCGATGTGGTGACACTGGCGCGGCCGCTGTCGGACAATGGCGACGGCCTGCTGGGCACCGGCGGCGCGCTGGGGCGGCTGATCCGCGCGGTCGAGGTGTTCGGTTTCCACCTCGCCACGCTGGACCTGCGGCAGAACAGCGCGGTGCATGAGCGCGTGGTGGCGGAAATGCTGGCCAAGGCCGGCGTCTGCGACGATTACGCCGCGCTGGGCGAGGATGCGCGCGTCATGCTGCTGCGCCAGGAACTGGCCACCGCGCGCCCGCTGACCAGCCCGTTCGCCGATTATTCGGAGGAGACCGCGTCCGAACTGGCGATCGTCCGCGCGGCGGCGGCGGCGCATGCCACCTACGGCGCGGCATGCATCCGCCAGTATATCGTGTCGATGACCAAGTCAGTGTCGGACCTGCTGGAGGTCCACCTGCTCCTGAAGGAAGTCGGCCTGTACCGACCCGGCAACGGCCATCCGGCGACCGCGGCGATCATGGCGGTTCCGCTGTTCGAGACGATCGAGGATCTGGAGGCGGCGCCGGCGATCATGACCGAGTGGTTCGCGATTCCGGAGGTGCGCGCGATCGCCACCGCGCGCGGCCACCAGGAAGTGATGATCGGTTATTCCGACAGCAACAAGGACGGCGGATACCTGACGTCCACCTGGCAATTGTCGAAGGCGTCGACCGCGCTGAAGCCGGTGTTCGATGCGGTCGGCGTCGGGATGCAGCTGTTCCACGGGCGCGGCGGCGCGGTGGGGCGCGGCGGCGGTTCCAGCTTCGCCGCGATCCGCGCGCAACCGCCGGGCACGGTGCAGGGCCGCATCCGCATCACCGAACAGGGCGAAGTGATCGCGGGCAAATACGGCACGCGCGAAAGCGCGACGACCAACCTGGAGGCGATGGCGTCGGCGACGCTGCTGGCCAGCCTGGAGCCGGCGCAGCTGTCGAACGGCGAGAATGCGACGTTCGGCGCGGCGATGGATGCACTGTCCGATGCGGCGTTCCACGCCTATCGCGGGCTGGTGTACGGGACCGAGGGGTTCCGCACCTTCTTCCGCCAGATGACGCCGATCGCCGAGATCGCCGGCCTCAAGATCGGCAGCCGCCCGGCCAGCCGCAAGCAATCCGACGCGATCGAGGACCTGCGCGCGATCCCGTGGGTGTTCAGCTGGGCGCAGGCGCGCGTCATGCTGCCGGGCTGGTACGGCGTGGGGCAGGCGATCGCGGCGTTCGAGGACCGCGGGCTGTTGCGCGAGATGGCGCAGGGCTGGCCGCTGTTCGCCGCGACGCTGGCCAACATGGAGATGGTGCTCGCCAAGTCCGACATGGGGATCGCCGGGCGCTATGCCGGGCTGGTCGAGGACACGGCATTGCGCGACGCGGTGTTCGGCCGCATCCATGACGGCTGGCAGCAGACGCACGACGGGCTGCTGGACGTGACCGGGCAGGCGCATCTGCTGGAACGGCACCCGGCACTGGATGCGTCGATCCGGCTGCGCCTGCCCTATATCGAGCCGCTGAACCTGTTGCAGATCGAGCTGATGAAGCGGCACCGCGCGGGTGAGGATGACGAGCGCGTGCGGCAGGGCATCCTGTTGTCGATCAATGCGATCGCGACCGCGTTGCGCAATTCAGGCTGACCGACGCGGCGGGGTCGATCGCCGGCCGCGAATGTTGCGAATGTTGAGCCGCTGGCGCGGTGATTCGTCGCGCGTGCGGCGCCGGGGCGGCGCGTGGGTGGCGCGTCGCGGTAGCGCGGGTGTGGCGTGCTCGTCTGAAAGCGCAGGCGGCAGGCCTGACGGAGGAAGCCGCTCCAGGACCGATCAACATTCGCCTCCGTTCGTCCCTAGGAGCCGTCGAGCTTGTCGGAACGGCGTTTCGCAGGATGTTTCGAGACGAGGCTTCGGCAGGCTCAGCCTCTCCTCGGCACGAACGGAGGGGGAAGGGCGATCCGGCCCGGGATGGTTCTTCGTCGCGGCCCCGCCGAGGGCGGGCAGGTCGCTGGTCGGGGGATCGACGCTGGGAAGGAGCGTCGCGACCATGGCAGAGGCGGGGCGTGTAGGACAGCCCGCGCCGGCGGCGGGGATCGGCCCGCGGCCCGGCATTGCATCCGGCAAGTGACGCGATAGGCTGTCGGCGGACAAGGCGCCGGTCGACCGGCGCGGACAGGGGAGGACAGGGGGATGCGCGGATTGCGTGTGCTGCTGGTCGCGGCGTGGCTGGCGCTGGCCGGCTATACCGGGATGGTCGTGGCGCGGCATGGCATGGACCTGCTGCCGATATTCCTCGGCGATATCGCGCGCGGTGGCTGGCCGGGGCAGTTCAATGCCGATTTCCTGTGTTTCCTGACGCTGTCGGCGCTGTGGACCGCTTGGCGGAACCGCTTCTCGCCGGGCGGAATGGCGCTGGGCGTCGTGGCGTTCTTCGGCGGGGCGGGGTTCCTGCTGCCGTATCTGCTGTTCCTGAGCGTGCGGGCGCGCGGCGATGTGGCGGCGATGCTGACCGGGCGCGCGCGGGGATAGCGCCCGCTATTGCCCGACGAAGGTGCGCGACAGGCCGTGGTACAGCTTTTCACGGCAGACCCAGCGGCTGGCGGCGTCGGCGATGAAGGCGGTGGCGAACATCGGCAGCATCAGCCCGCGGCTGGCGGTAGTTTCGGACAGGATGATGACCGCGGTCAGCGGCGCGCGCACCACGCCCGCGAAATAGCCGACCATCCCCAGGATGACGACCGCGGAGGCCGGATCGGACGGGAACAGTTCGCGCAGCAGGTTGCCCACCCCCGCACCGACCGCGAGCGAGGGGGCGAAGATGCCCCCCGGCAGCCCCGCGACCGCGGTGGCGAGCGTCGCGGCGAACTTGGCGGGGCCGAACCACAAGGGTGCATCGACGCCGGTGATCATCGCGCGCGCCGCCGAATAGCCGGTGCCCCAGGTCAGCCCGGTGGCGACGCCCAGCACCGCGACGACGGTGCCGCAGCCCCCGGCGAACAGCAGCGGATGCGCGCGCGCCCATCGCGACAGGCGATGGCCGCCATTGGCCATCCCCAGCATCAGCCGCGCGAACAATCCGCCGGCGATGCCGCCCGCGACCCCCGCGACCGGCGCGACCACCAATGCCGACAGGATCGGCATATGCGCGCCGATCAGCCCGAAATAGACATAGTCGCCCTGTACCGACTGCGCGACCATGCCGGCGATGACGATCGCCGACAGGACCAGCAAGGTGACCCGCTGTTCATAGGCGGAGGCCAGTTCCTCGATTGCGAATAGCAGCCCGGCAAGCGGGGTGTTGAACGCCGCCGCGACGCCCGCCGCGCCGCCCGCGATCACCACCGGCATCCGCAGCGGCACGCGCAGCAGCCGGTGGCTGAAGCCCATCACCGCGGCGGCGAGCTGTACCGTCGGCCCCTCGCGGCCGACGGAGGCGCCCCCCGCGACCGCCCCGAGCGTCAGCACCGCCTTCACCGACACGGTGCGCGGGGAGATCAGCGAGCGGGTGGCGCCCTGCGGATCCTCGCTGGCGGCGATCACCTGCGGGATGCCCGATCCGCGTGCCAGCGGGGCGAGGCGACGGGTCAGCCACGCGAGCGCGACGAACAGCAGCGGGGTGACGACCAGCGGGGCGTAGCGATGGGCGCGCGCCTGGGTCGCGAAGAAGGCGCCCGCCGCATCCGCGGCGGCGGCGAACAAGGTGGCGACCAGCCCGACCGCGACCGCGCCGGTCAGGATCGCCAGCCGGGTGCGGAAGCGGACCGAGCGCGGCCCGGTGGCGCGCATCAGCGCCAGATAGCGGGCGCGCGTCCAGCGGCGCGGGGGGCGGGGGCGGGTTGCGTCGGTCATGCGTCAGGCCGGCATAGCGGGAACGGGCCGGTCATCCCTCCAGGCTTTTCGAGGCCTGTTCGAACAGATCCTTCGATATGTCGGGCGTGGCGACGATCCGCGCGAGTTCGGCGCGCATCCGTTCGGCGCGCGCCGGATCGAAGCGGCGCCAGCGGCCGAGCGGGGGCAGCAGCTTCGCCGCGGTCTGCGGGTTGAGCGCGTCGAGCGCGAGCAGCTGGTCGGCGAGCCAGCGATAGCCGTCGCCCCCATCGGCGTGGAAGGCGCGCTGGTTGGCGCCGAACGCGCCGATCAGCGCGCGCGCGCGATTGGGGTTGGCGAGCGTGAAATCTGGGTGCTGCGCCAGTTCGGCGACCAGCGCGGGCGTATCCTCCAGCGGCGACAGCGCCTGCGTCTGGAACCATTTGTCGAGCACCAGCGTATTGCCGGCATAGCGATGGTAGAAGACGTCGAGCGCGGCGTCGCGTTCCGCCGAGTGGCCCGCGACCAACGTGGTCAGCGCGCCGTGGCGGTCGGTCATGTTGTCCGTCGCCTCGAACTGCGCATAGGCGAGCGCGGCGGCATCGGCCGCCCCCGATGCGGCGACATAGCCAAGCGCGACGTTGCGCAGCCTGCGGATGCCCTTGTCCTCCGGCGTATAGGCGAACGGGCGGCGCAGCGCGGGGTCGCAGGCGGCGCGCCAGCGCGCGTCCAGCGCGCGGCCCAGATCGCGGCGCAGCGCCTCGCGCGCCTGGAAGATCGCCTCTGGATCGACGATCGACAATTGGTCGCCGATGAAGCTTTCGGCGGGCAGCAGCACCGCCTCGGCGACGAACGCGCGGTCGAGCGCGGGATCGTCGAGCGTGTCGGCGACCGCGGCGATCACCGCGGCATGATCCGCCTCGCCCTCCACGGTCGCGGCGACGAGCGTGTCGAGCATCAGCTGCTGCATCGCCTCGTACCGGGCGAAGGGATCGTCGTCGTGCCGCGCGAGGAAGGCGAGATCGGCGGCCGAACGATCGCTGTCGATGACGACGGGCGCGGAGAAGCCGCGGTTGAGCGAGACGACCGGGCGTTCGGTGACCGTCTCGAACGTGATGCTGGCGGCGGCGTCGGACAGGATGACGAGCCGTTCGTCGCCCAGCGGCTGGCCGGTTTCGGCCCCGAACAGCCGCAGCCGCAACGGCAGCACCTGCGGCTGCTTGGCCGTCTGGCCGGGGGTATCGGGCACCTTCTGCGCCAGATGCAGCGTGGCACGGCCGCTGCCGGGACGGTGATCGAGCGTGGCGGAAACGCGCGGGGTGCCGGCCTGGCTGTACCACAGGCGGAAGCGCGTGAGGTCGACGCCGCCGGCCTCCTCCATGCAGGCCACGAAATCCTCGCACGTGGCGGCGGTGCCGTCGAACCGGTCGAAATAGAGATCGGTGGCGGCGCGGAAGCGTTCGGGGCCGAGGATCGTGGCCATCATGCGGATCAGCTCCGCCCCCTTGTTGTAGATGGTGGCGGTGTAGAAATTGCCGATCTCGATATAGCTTTCGGGGCGGACCGGATGCGCCAGCGGGCCGGCATCCTCCGGGAATTGCGCGGCGCGCAGCCCGCGCACATCCTCGATCCGCTTGACCGCGGGCGATCCCTGATCGGCGGAGAAGCCCTGATCGCGATAGACGGTGAAGCCTTCCTTCAGGCTGAGCTGGAACCAGTCGCGGCAGGTGACGCGGTTGCCGGACCAGTTGTGGAAATATTCGTGCGCCACCACCGCGGCGATCGCGTCATAATCCCAGTCGGTGGCGGTATCCGGGTCGGCGAGGATGTAGCGGCTGTTGAAGATGTTCAGCCCCTTGTTCTCCATCGCGCCGAAGTTGAAATCGTCCACCGCGACGATGTTGAACACGTCGAGATCGTATTCGCGGCCATAGACCCGCTCGTCCCACGCCATTGCCAGTTGCAGCGCATGGAGCGCGTGGCCGGTGCGCGCCAGATCGGCGGCGCGCACCCAGATGCCCAGTTCGACGACGCGCCCCGAGCGGGTGGTGAAGGTGCCGCGATTGACCGCCAGGTCGCCCGCCACCAGCGCGAACAGGTACGACGGCTTGGGATAGGGATCGTGCCATTCGGCCCAGTGCGTGCCGTCCGCGCCGTCGCCCGCCGCGACCGGATCGCCATTGGCGAGCAGCACCGGGAAGCGCGCCTTGTCCGCGGTCATCCGCACGCGATAGGTCGACAGCACGTCGGGGCGATCGGGGAACCAGGTGATGCGGCGGAACCCCTCCGCCTCGCACTGCGTGCACAGGATCCCGCCCGAGGCGTAGAGGCCCATCAGCTGGGTGTTGCGATCGGGCGCGATCTCCACCTCCGTTTCGACCACATGCGCGTCGCCGGGCAGCGCGAGCACCAGCTGTTCGCCCACGATCCGCCAGTCGTTGACCGCGATGCCGTCGACCCGCACCGCCAGCGGCACCTGCCCCGCGCCGTCCAGCCGCAGCGGTTCGTCGTGCGCGCCGGCACGTACCACCTCCAGCCGGGCATGGACGCGCGTGGCGAGCGGATCGAGCGCGACATCGAGCGCCACCTGCGGCACCTGCCAGGCGGGTGGGGCATAGTCGCTGCGCCGTGTCACCACGGGCGTGGCGGGGGCGGCGGCGGTTGCGCGGGTGTCGGCCATGACCGCGACTATAGCTGGCATGGCCGATGGTTCCATCGCAAAGCTTGCCTCAACGCATCAGGATCGTATCATCCGTCACGGTCGTCCCCCCGATAATCCGGAAAGTCCCGCCCCTTGCCCCGTATCGCCCGTTCGCTTGCGCTTGCCCTGCTGCCGCTGTCCGCCGTCGCTTCCGCCCAGACTGCCGCCCCGCTGCCGCCCGAGGAAGCGGCGCTGAAGTCGCACGTCATGTTCCTGGCGTCCGACGCGATGAAGGGGCGCGATGCCGGCAGCGGGGAATATGACATCGCCGCCGCCTATGTCGCGGCGCAATTCCAGGCCGCCGGGCTGACCCCGATGGGCGCGAACGGCAGCTACCTGCAACCCGTGCCGCTGGTCGCGTACAAGCTGGCCGAGGGCGCGCGCGCCGCGCTGGCGGACGGTGCGGCGCTGGAGGCGGGCCAGGATATCGCGTTCGCCGCCAACCCCGCCGCCAAGGCGACCGCGGTCAGCGCGCCGGTGGTGTTCGTCGGCCACGGGCTGGAGGCGCCGGCGTTCGGCATCGACGATTATGCGGGCCTTGATGTGCGCGGCAGGATCGTCGCCTACATCGGCGGGGCGCCCGCCGGATTGCCGAGCGAGGTGGCCGCGACGATGGGCGGGCCGCAGGAGCGGCTGCGCGCCGCGGCGGCGCATGGCGCGGTGGGCGCGATCGCGCTGGCCGACCTGCGCGCGGCCGGACGCGGATCGCCCGCCTTCGCCGGCGTGGTCACCGCGCAGGCGAGCGAACGCGTGACCTGGGCGACCCCGGCGGGGGTGGGCAACAGCGCGACGCCCGCCACCCCGCTGCTCGCCACGCTGTCCCCGGCGGGCGGCGCGAAGCTGTTCGGGAAGGCGTGGCCCGCGATCGTCAAGGCGGCGGCGCGCAAGGCTCTGCGCCGCGTGCCCGCCGTCTCGGTCGCGCCGCTGACGATCACCAGCGCCACGACGTTCCGCGCGATGCCCAGCAGCAACGTCGTCGGCATGCTGCCGGGCAGCGACCCGGCGCTGGCGGGCGAGATGGTGGTGCTGTCCGCGCATCTGGACCATGTCGGCGTGGGCAAGCCGGTGAACGGCGATGCGATCTACAACGGCGCGATGGACGATGCGGTGGGGATCGCGACGCTGATCGAGGAAGCGCGCCGGTTCAAGGCGGCGGGCGCCGCGCCGAAACGCAGCATCCTGTTCCTGGCGGTGACCGCGGAGGAGAAGGGGCTGGTGGGCAGCGACTATTTCGTCAACCACCCGCCGGTGCCGATCGACCGGATCGTCGCCGACGTGAACCTGGACATGCCGATCCTGACGTACCGGTTCGAGGATATGGTGGCGTTCGGCGGCGACCGGTCGACGCTCGGCCCGATCATCGCGCGCGCGACGGGCGCGCTGGGCGTCGCGCTGTCGCCCGATCCGATCCCGGAAATGTCGATCTTCGTGCGGTCCGACCATTACAATTTCGTGCGCAAGGGCGTGCCGTCGGTGTTCCTGTGGCCGGGGCTGAAGGGGCCGGGGCGCGCGGCGTTCGATACGTTCATGAACAATTGCTACCACCGGCCGTGCGACGACCTGAACCAGCCGTTCCTGTGGGGCGAGGGCGTCAGGTTCCTGGACGCCAATTACCGCATCGCGCGCGAGATCGCGGATGCGCCGCAGCGCCCGGTGTGGAACAAGGGCGATTATTTCGGCACCCTCTACAAGGGGCCGATGGCACCATAAGGGGGAGCGATGCCGGGGGAATGGATGCTGGCGACCGCGGCGGCGGCGCAGGGGATGAACCCCGGTTTCGACGTGGCGGCGGCGAGCCGGGCGTATCTGGAGCTGCTGTCCGGTCCGGCGCGCGCGGCGTCGGACGCCTATTTCGAGGGCGGATACTGGCTGATCGCGTGGAATGCGCTGGTCGCGGTGCTGGTGTACGGCGTGGTGCTGGCGACGGGCTGGTCGGCGCGCTGGCGCGACTGGGCGGAACGCAGGACCCGGCGCCGCTGGCTGGTGCCGGCGTGGTACGCGCTGCCGTTCGTGATCGTGACCAGCGTCATGCTGCTGCCGTGGTCGGTCTACTCCGATTTCGTGCGCGAGCATCAGTACGGGCTGTCGAACCAGACATTCGCCGCCTGGGCGGGCGATGCGGCGAAGCTGCTGGCGATCGGGCTGGTCATCAATGCCGTGCTGTTCGTCGCGCTGTTCGCCGCGCTGCGCCGGTTCGCGCGGACGTGGTGGATATGGGGCACGCTGGGCACGGTAGCGGCGATGATGGTTGCCGTGGCGGTGACCCCGGTGTTCATCGCGCCGCTGTTCAACACCTATAGCGAACTGCCGGCCGGGCCGCTGCGCGAGCGGATCGTCGCGGTGGCGCGCGCACAGGGGATACCGGCGGACCATATCTACGTGTCCGACGCATCGCGGCAGACGAAGCGGATTTCCGCCAATGTCTCCGGCCTGGGGCCGACGATCCGCATCACGCTGAACGACAACCTCCTCAACCGCACCACCCCGGACGAGGTGGTGGCGGTGATGGGGCATGAGATGGGGCATTATGTGCTCCACCATATCTGGTGGTTGGTGGCGGAGTTCGCGGCGGTGGTCGCCGCATTGCTGTTCGCCGCGTCGCGGATCGGGCCGTGGTTGATCCGGCGCAACCCGCGCTGGGGCGTGCGCGATCTGGCCGACCCGGCGGCGACGCCGGTGCTGCTGGGGCTGATCGCGGCGGGGGCGATGGTGATGGAGCCGGTCAAGAACACGATCATCCGCCACAATGAAAGCGCGGCGGATGCGTTCGGGCTGGACGCGGCGCGGCAGCCCGATGCGTTCGCGATGACCGCGATCCGGCTGAGCGAGTATCGCAAGCTGGAGCCGACGCCGCTGGAGGAGGCGCTGTTCTTCGATCATCCGTCGGGGGCGACGCGTATCCGCATGGCGATGCAGTGGAAGAAGGATCACGTGCCCGGCGCGACGATCGTGCGGCCCGCGCGGCCGGCGGCGGGCGGCGGCGCGCAATGACGCGGCTGTTCGTGTTCGGGCTGGGCTACGCCGCGCGCGCGATAGCCGCGGCGGCGGGCGGGGTGGCGATGGCGACGACGCGCGACGGGCGCGACGGCACGATCCGCTTCGACGACGATGCGGCGGTGCGCGCGGGGGTGGCGGCGGCGACGCATGTGCTGTCGTCGGTGCCGCCGGAGGGCGACGCCGACCCGGTGCTGGCGCGCCATGGCGATGTGCTGTCGGGGAAGTGGCTGGGCTATCTGTCGTCCACCGGCGTCTATGGCGACACCGGCGGCGCGTGGGTGGACGAAGCCGCGCCCGCCGATCGCGGGCGGCGCGCGAACCGCAACGCCGCCGATGCGGCATGGCGGGGGCTGGGCGCGCGGGTGTTCCGCCTGCCGGGCATCTACGGCCCGGGGCGGTCGGCGCTGGAGCGGGTGGCGGAGGGCAAGGCACAGCGCACCGGGGTGGCCGGGCAGGTGTTCAGCCGCGTGCATGTGGCGGACATCGCCGCGGGCGTGGTGGCGGGGTTCGCCGCGCCGCCGGGGGTCTATAACCTGGCCGACGACGAACCGGCGCCGCAGGACGATGTGCTGGCGTTCGCGGCCGAACTGCTGGGGCTGCCCGCGCCGCCGGTGGTGCCGCTCGACGCGCTGACGCCGGCGGCGCGCGCCTTCCACTTGGAAAACCGCCGCGTCGCCAATGGCAAGGCGCGGCGCGTGCTGGGCTGGCGCCCGCTGTATCCCGATTACCGTGCCGGCCTGCGCGCGCTAAGCGCGACGACCAGCCCGATGCCGGCGAGCACGCCGCCCGCCGCCGCCAGCGGCGACCAGCGATAGCCCTCGAATAAGGTCGACAGCAGCATCGCGATGACGGGGACGATAACGCTGTTGTACGCCGCCTTCGCCGGGCCGATCGCGCGGATGATGCGGAAATAGAGCGTGAAGGCGAGGCTGGAGGCGACGACGCCCAGGTACAGCACCCCCGCGATATAGGACGGGCGCAAGTCGAACACCGGCGGGCCGGTGGTGATCCACGCCCAGGCGGCGTCCAGCCCGGCGCCGATCAGCATCGCCGCCGCCAGCGTCGGCACCATCGGATAGCGCGCGGCGGCGCGCGTCGCCTGCATCACGTTGGCGCAGGAGGCGGACAGGATCGCGCACAGCGTCAGCCCAATGCCCAGCAGCGACTGGCCGGGGCCGTTGGGATCGCTGCGCGCCTCCTGCACGAACAATAGCGCGACGCCGGCCATCGCCACCGCGCTGCCGGCCAGCAGCTGGCGCCCCAGCCGCTGCCCCAGGAACAGGCGCGCGAACAGCGCATTGGGCACCAGCAGCAGCGCGAAGGTGACCGCCACCAGCCCCGAGGTGATATGCTGTTCGGCGCGATAGACGAAGTTGAAGTTGAGCACGAACTGCAGCAGCCCGAGCGTCGCGGCGAAGCGCCAGAAGCCGGCGTCGCGGGTCACCACCTCGCGCCGCGCCATCGCCACCGCCTGCAACACCACGCCCGCCACCAGGAAGCGATAGGTGACCGACCAGCTGGGCGGCACGGTGCCCAGCTGGTCGCGGATGACGATCCACGTCGATCCCCAGATCAGCGTGACGATCGCGAACGGCACCAGCACCGCGGCGCGCGTGCTGTTGGGGCGGCGGTGGCCGATCAGGGCGCCGGGCGCCTCGCTCACAGCGCGGCGATCGCGTCGGCCAGCGGGCGCAGCGCATCCTCGCGCTGGTTCCAGCTGACCACCAGCCGCGCCTCGCCCGGCCCCCAGTCGTAGAAGTCGAAGCCCTGCGCGCGTAGCGCTGCCGCTTCGGCGGGGGTGACGCGCAGGAACAGCTCGTTCGCCTCCACGGGGTGGATCAGCCGGTCGCCAGCGGCGGCGGCGAGCAGCGCAGCGCCGGCGTTGCTGGCGCGCGCGCAGTCCAGCCACAGGTCGCCGTCGAGCATCGCGAGCAGCTGCGCCGCCAGATAGCGCCCCTTCGACAACAGGTGCCCGGCGCGCTTGCGGCGGAACAGCGTCGCCTCGGCCAGGGCGGGGTCGAAGAACACCAGCGCCTCGGCATTCATCCCGCCGTTCTTGACGAAGCCGAAGCTGAGCGCGTCGGCCCCGGCGCGCCACGTCAGGTCGGCGGGATGCGCGCCGGTCGCCACCACCGCATTGGCGAAGCGCGCGCCGTCGACGTGGAAGCCCAGCCCACGCTCCTTCGCCAGCGCGCCCAGCGCGGCGGTCTCGGCGGGGGTATAGACGCGGCCATATTCGGTGGCGTTGGTGATCGACAGCGCATGCGGGCGCTGTTGATGGACGTCGTAGCGCGCAAGCGACAGCACCGCCCCGGCGGTCTCCGGGGTCAGCTTCGCGCCGTCGCCGTCGGCGAGCATCAGCTTGGCGCCATGGGTGTAGAATTCGGGCGCGCCGCATTCGTCGTTCTGGATATGCGCGTCGCGGTGGCACACGACCGCGCCGTGCGGCGGGCACAGAGCGGCGAGCGCGAGGCAGTTGGCGGCGGTGCCGGTGGGCACCCACAGCGCGCGCACCTCGGTGTCGAACAGCGCGGAGAAGCGCGCGTCGAGCTGTTTCGACCAGCGATCGCCGTCATAGGCGGTGTCGAGATCGTCCGCCGCGACGATCGCGCGGAGGACGGCGGGGTGGACCGGGGCGGCATTGTCGGAAAAGAAACGCATGCCCGCCGCTGTCGGTCAGTGCGCGCGGCGGGTCAATATCGCTGACCGGAATGGCGGGCGTTGCCCGAGGCGCCGTTGAGCGACGTCGAAACGGTGCTTCGAGACGAGGCTTCGACGTCGCTCAGCCTCCTCAGCACGAACGGGTCATATGCCTGGATGTCGATCCGGCCCTAGAATTCGTCGGGCGGGGGCGGCGGGCGATCACGGTCGGCGGGGGCGCGGTCAGCGGGGATACGATCGCGCGGGCCGCGCAGCGGTTCGGGCGGGGGCGGCAGGTCGACGCCCAGGTCGCGCAACCGGTCGTAGGCGTCGCCGATCGCCGGGCGGGTCTGTTCGATCAGGTCGCCGACCGGGTCGACCCCCTCCACGTCCATGCCGTTCATGTCGACGGGTTCGTCCTCCTCGACCACCGGGTCGACGACGATCGGGATGTTGAGCGCGGACATCATGAACTGGCGCCAGATCTGCGCCGGGATGCCGCCGCCGTGGAGGCCCGGGTTGGGCGAATTGTCGTCGTTGCCGACCCACACGCCGACCACCAGATCGTTGGCGAAGCCGATGAACCACGCGTCGCGCCCGCTCTGGCTGGTGCCGGTCTTGCCGAACGCCTGCACCGGCAGGTTGGCGTCGCGCCCGGTGCCGCGGATCGAAGAGCCGAGCAGCGTGCGCATCTCGTCGCGGATCTTGCCGGGCATCGCGGTGTCGCGGCCCGCGATCGCCTCGTACCAGCTGGCGTTGCGGTTGCCCTCCACCCCGCGCGGCACCACCGGGTAGCGGCCGCCGGCGATCGCGGCATAGGCGGCGGTCAGTTCGAGCAGCGACACCTCCGACGTGCCCAGCCCGATCGTCGCCTCGTTCGCGATCGGGGTGGTGATGCCCAGGTCGCGCGCCGCCTTGATGACGTTGCGCACGCCGACTTCCTGCGTCAGCCGAGCGGCGACGACGTTGGAGGAGCGGGCGAAGGCGCGCTGGAGCGTGATCGGCCCCAGATAGCGGCCGTCGTCGTTGCGCGGCTTCCACCCGGCGATCTCAACCGGCGAATCGTCGCGCACCGTGTCGGGGGTGAGGCCCGCGCGCATCGCGGCGAGATAGACGAACAGCTTGAACGTCGATCCCGGCTGGCGCTTCGCCTGGACCGCGCGGTTGAACGGGCTGGCGCGGTAATCGCGCCCGCCGACCATCGCCACCACCTCGCCATCCGGCTTCATCGCGACCAAGGCGGCCTGCATCCGGCGCAGCGAGGCCTGGCGCACCACCCGTTCGGCGGTGCGTTGCAACTTGGGGTCCAGCGTGGTGCGCACCGTCGCGTCGGTGCCGGCATCGCCCGCCACCTCGCGCGCGGACGGCAGCACCCAGTCGGCGAAATAGGTGCCGGTCGGCAAGGTCTCGGGCCGGTCGGCCAGCACGCGCTGCGGCTGAACCGCGTCGGCCTGCGCCTTCGTCAGGAAACCGGCGTCGACCATCGCGCCGACCACCACCGCCTGGCGCGCGCGCGCGCCCTTCAGGTTGCCGGTGGGGGCCAGCCGCGACGGCGCCTTCACCAGCCCGGCCAGCATCGCCGCCTGACCGACGTTGAGCCGATCGGGGGTTCGCCCGAAATAATGTTTCGCCGCGGCGGTCAGGCCATAGACGTTGTCGCCGAAATAGACGTTCGACAGATAGCGCGACAGAATCTCGTCCTTGGTCAGCCACGCCTCCAGCCAGAAGGCGATCATCACCTCACGCAGCTTGCGCGCGGCGGTGCGATCCGAATCGAGGAAGGCGTTCTTCGCCAGCTGCTGCGTGATCGTGCTGCCGCCCTGGCGCACCCCGCCGGAACCGAGATTGGCGAAGGCGGCGCGCGCGATGCCGCGCGGGTCGATCCCCCAGTGCGAATAGAAGCGGCGGTCCTCGATCGCGATGAACGCATCGCGCACATGCGCGGGCAGCTTCGCGGCATCGACCGGCGTGCCGATGATCGCGCCGCGCCGCGCGATCGGCGTATTGTCGGCGGCGGTCAGCGTGATCGAGGGCGGGGTGGGCGGCTTGAGCGAGCGCGACAGCGGTGCGGTGACCGCCAGCCAGATCACCGCAAGGACGAACAGCACGATCCCCGCCGCCGCGCCGCGCACGATCCATTTGCCCGCGCCGGCGAAGCGGCGGCGACGCGGCGGGAGCGGGGGCGGCGCACCGTCCCAGCCGCCGCCACCCCAGCCGCCGCCACCCCAGCCGCCGCCATGCCCGTCACCGCCGCCGCTGCCGGTGGCGGGATCGCCGCCACCGTGCCACGCGTCGAACGAGGGCAACGGCGCCGGGGCGGGCGGCGGGGGCGGCGGCGCGGGATCGGCCGCATCGGCGCGGGCGTGATGATAGCGGACGCGGCCGGGTTCGTAGGGATCGGGGCGCATGGTCACTTGGTGTCTTACGTTGATATGACAGTCGCCGCAAGCCGGCGCCCGCCCCCAGGATAGCCGCGGACGCCGCAGCACGAAAGCGTCTCGCCGTAACTCTTGTTATCTTGTCGTTGACACGGGGCGCGCGGCTGGTCCACCCACGGCGCAACGACAGGCGGGCGGTGATCCGCATGCGGGAGAGCGAGCGATGGTCCTGACCAAAGGTGACGACTACCCCATCCACCAGACGCCCGACCCGGTGGCCTATGCCGGGACCGACCGGAATTTCTACGACCGCTATTATTTCAACGGCTATGCGCCGGGCGCGGAGGAGGATGGCTTCTTCGCGGCGGCGATGGGCATCTATCCGCACATCAACGTCATCGACGCCAGCTTCTGCTGGCTGATCGGGGGACGGCAGGTGAACCTGCACGCCAGCCGCGGGCTGGGGATGGAGCGGATGGACACGCGTGTCGGCCCGATCGCGATCGAGGTGGTCGAGCCGCTGCGCATCCTTCGCGTGACGGTGGACGCGCCGGACGAGCGCGTGCGCGCCGACATCACCTTCACCGGCCGCGCCTTTCCGCTGGAGGAGCCGCGCTTCACCCGCCGCAACGGGCCGCGCGTGCTGATGGACGTCACGCGGCTAACGCAGAACGGGCGCTACGCCGGCTGGGTCGAGGTGGACGGGGTGCGCACCGACGTCACCGGCTGGATCGGCACGCGCGACCGCAGCTGGGGCGTGCGCCCGATCGGCGCGCCCGACGCGCAGCCGCCCAGCCCGCCGGTCGCGCCGCAATTCTACTGGTTGTGGAGCCCGTGCGTGGTCGAGGGCGGCGACCTGTATTTCCACACTAACGACGATGCGCACGGCCGTTTCTGGAACCGGCGCGCGACCTGGCGGCCGGAGGGCGGCGGCGCGGCGGACGAGCATCATTACGACGATGCCGACTGCACGGTGCGCTGGCGCACCGGCACGCGGCGCGCGGAGGCGGCCGGCATCACGCTGCGCGATGCCGACGGGGAGACGCGCGTCGACTTCGCGATCGGGCGCACCTTCATGATGAAAGGGCTGGGCTATGGCCACCCGACATGGGCGCACGGGCTGAGCCACGGCGAGGCGCTGGCGGTCGAGCGCGAGGATTTCACACCCGAGGAATGCGACCCGATGCAGCCGCACCATCTGCACGTGCAGGCCAGCGTCGGGGTGACGATGACCGGGCCCGACGGGACGGTGCGGCGCGGCAAGGGGGTTCTGGAACAGCTGGTGATCGGTCCGCACGCACCGTCGGGCTTTCGCGACGTGATGGACCCGGCGTCGTGACCGGCACCCCGCTTCATGACCATCAGGTCGCGGCGTATCTGACGCGGCTGTGGGGGACGCCGGTCGCGATCGAGGGGCTGGCGCGGATCCCCGGCGGGGCGAGCCGCGAGACGTGGCGGTTCGACGCGCTGGTGGGCGAGGAGCGGCGCGCGCTGGTGCTGCGTCGCGATCCGGGCGGCAGCCTGATCGATACCGAGAGCGAGACCGAATATCGCGCCTATCAGACCGCGGCCGGGATCGTGCCCGTCCCCGGCGCGGTGGCGCTGGAGCGCGACGGCGCGGAGCTGGAACGGCCGTTCTTCGTCATGGAGCGGATCGACGGTGGCGAGGTGTGCTCGCCGTTCGTGACCGCGCCGTTCGGCGATCATGCCGCGACGCTGGGGCAGGCGTTCTTCGGCGCGCTGGGGCGGCTGGCGGCGGCGGATGCGACGGGCACGCCGCTCGCCGCGCACGCCCCCGCGCCCGCCCCGGACGCATGCTGGCGCGTCGCGCTGGACCAGTGGGAGCGAGTGATCGACGAGGATGCGGTGGCGCCGATCCCGGTGGTGCGCGCCGCGATCCGCCGGTTGCGCGCGCACCCGCCGCCGCCGGCACAGCGGATCGCGATCGTCCATGGCGACTATCGGTCCGGCAACATGATGCACGACGGCGCGGGCCGGATGCTGGCGATGTTCGACTGGGAAATGGCGCATCTGGGCGATCCGCTGGAGGATCTGGGCTGGGCGCTGGACCCGATCTGGGACCATTTCCAGCCCGGCATCGCGTGCGGGATGCTGCCGCGCGACGAAGCGCTGGCGGTGTGGCGCGCGCACAGCGGGCTGGACGTCGACCCGGTGGCGATGCGCTGGTGGGCGCTGTTCAATTCGGTGAAGGGCCGCGCGATCTGGACGTCGGCGTATCGCGAGTTCATCGACGGCGGGCGGACCGATCCGGTGCTGGCGTTTTCGGGCTGGTATCTGCCGCGGCGGCAGGATGCGATCATCGCCGCGCAGCTGGAGGGGCTGGCATGAGCGATATCGGCGAGGTGCTGACGGGAACGGGCCTGGTCGCGCTGGGCACGGGCGAGGCACTGGGCGCGACCCAGGCCTTCGGCGGGGCGATGCTGACCGTGGCGGGGTTGCTGGCGATGCTGGCCGCGCAGGAGGCCGGGCAGGCGGCGGCGTGGCGGATCGCCGATATCGCCGCGATGCGCGCACTGCTGGCGGAGGGCGGCGCTGCGGTGCCGGAGGTGGCCGAGGGATTCACGCTGGAGGCGCTGGACGCGGCGTGGAACGCGCTGTCCGCCGCGCTGGATGCGCATCATGCCGAGGTGGAGGCGCGGGGCGACCGGATGCGCGATGCCGCGATCTGCGCCTTCTATCGCGACAGCACGGCTCGCCGCGGGCTGGTGTGGCCGGGGTGATCTTACGAGCAATGGAGACGACGGACATGACGCAACTGGGCAATGAAGCGGTGCTGGTGGAGCGGCGCGGGCATGTGATGATCGTGACGATCAACCGGCCGGAAGCGCGCAACGCGGTCAACCGCTTCGTCCACGAAGGCGTGGGGGATGCGCTGGCGGCGGCCGATGCCGACCCGGACGTGCGGTGCGTGATCGTCACCGGGGCCGGCGACAAGTCGTTCTGCGCCGGTGCCGATCTGGTCGCGCTGTCGCGCGGCGAAAGCCTGGCGCCCGACGATCGCGCCAAGCAGGCGTGGGGCTTTGCCGGACTGGTCAGCCACGCGATTTCCACGCCCGTCATCGCGGCGGTGAACGGTCACGCGCTGGGCGGCGGGCTTGAGATCACGCTGGCGTGCGACCTGGCGGTGGCGGTCGATACCGCGCAGTTCGGCCTGCCCGAACCCAAGCGCGGGCTGTTCGCGGCGGCGGGCGGGGTGTTCCGCCTGCCCGAGCAATTGCCGCGCAAGATCGCGATGGAGATGATCCTGACCGGGGAGCCGATCAGTGCGCAGCGCGCGCTGGACCTGGGGCTGGTCAATGCGCTGGCGCCGGCCGGGCAGGTCGTCGACGCCGCGCTGGCGCTGGCGGAGAAGATCGTGGCCAATGCGCCGTTGTCGGTGCAGGCGTCGAAGCGGATGGCGCAGGGGATCGTCGAGGGCAAGGTCCCGCACGAAGAAGCGGCGTGGAAGCAGAACCGCGCCGAAAGCGGCATCGTCTTCACGAGCGAGGATTCGCGCGAAGGACCGCTGGCGTTCGCGCAGAAGCGTGCGCCGGTGTGGAAGGCCAAGTGATGGCGGATGCCGAACGCATCGCGGTGATCGTGGGGGTGGGGCAGGTCAACGACCGCCCCGCCGACCCGGCACAAGGGATGGAGCCGGTGGCGCTGATGCGCGCCGCGCTGGACGTGGCGGACCGCGATGCGGGCGGCGGCTGGCTGGCCGACGTCGGCTCGCTGGGCGTCGTCCAGCAGATCAGCTTCCGCGACCAGAACCCGCTGGCCGACAAGGTCGCGGCAGCGATCGGCGCGGGCGGGGCGGCGGCGTATGAATCGGTCGGCCCCAACGGCGACAGCCCGATCCTGCTGCTGAACGAGGCGGCGAACCGGATCGCGCGCGGCGAGGTGCGGGTCGCCGCGGTGGTCGGCGCGGAGGCGCTGCGCACCGCCAGCCAGCGCGCCGCGCTGGCGGCCAAGACCAGCGTCGCCGAACAGAATCCGATGGCCAATCTGGCGAAGCGCGCGAAGCCCGGTTATCGCCAGCGTTACGGGCTGGCGATGCCGGTCGACGTCTATCCGCTGTACGAGAATGCCGGGCGCGCCGCTTATGGCCAGACGCTGGCCGAAGGGCAGCGCGAATCGGGCGAGATCTGGTCGCGGTTCAGCCAGGTCGCGGCGCAGACCCCGGCGGCGTGGATCCACGCGCCGCGCACCCCCGAAGAGATCGTGACGGCGACCGCGGACAACCGCCCGATCGCCTTTCCCTACACCAAGCTGATGGTCGCCAATTCCAGCGTCAACCAGGGAGCCGGCTTCATCGTCACCAGCCTGGCCGAGGCGCGGCGGCGCGGCGTGCCGGAGGCGCGGATCGTCTATGTCGGGCGCGGCGCGGCGGCGCATGAGAGCGACGATTATCTGGCGCGCGACCGCTACGACTTGTCGCCCAGCATGGCGACGTGCCTGACGCGCACGCTGGAATGGAACGGGGTGACGGTGGACGACCTCGACCTGGTCGAGCTGTATTCCTGCTTCCCGTGCGTCCCCAAGATGGCGCGGCGGGTGATCGGCTGGCCGGTCGACCGGCCGGCGACGGTGTTCGGCGGGCTGACGTTCGGCGGCGGGCCGATCGGCAATTACATGAGCCATGCGGTCGCCGAGATGGTCGATGCGCTGCGCGCCGGCGCGGGGACGACGGGGCTGCTGTTCGCCAACGGCGGCTTTGCGACGCACAATCATGCGATCGTGCTGGCCACCGATCCGCTGCCCGGTGCGGGCGCGGCGCACGATTTCGACGTGCAAGCCGACGCGGATGCGGCGCGCGGGCCGGTGCCCGAACTGGTCAAGGAGTACGTCGGCCAGGCGACGGTCGAGACCTATACCGTGTTCTACAAGCGCGACGGGTCGCCGCGCGCCGGCGTGATCGTGGCGCGCACCCCGGCGGGCGCACGCACGCTCGCGAAGGTGCCCGCCGACGACGCCGGGACGATCGCGTGGCTGACGGATGGCGCCGCCGAACCGGTCGGCAGTGTCGGCGAGATCGTGGTGGACGGCGAGGACATGGTGTGGAAACGCGCGACCGGATGAGCGACCCCGCGCCGATCCGCCCGCGCCGCAGCGCGCTGTACCTGCCCGCGTCCAACGCGCGCGCCATCGACAAGGCGCGCACGCTGGACTGCGACGTCGTGATCCTGGACCTGGAGGATGCGGTCGCGCCCGATCAGAAGGCGGCGGCGCGCGACGCGGCGGTGGCGGCGATGCGCGGCGGCGGGTTCGGGCATCGCGAACTGGTGGTGCGCGCCAATGCGCTCGACACGGCATGGGGTGCGGACGATCTGGCGGCGCTGGCGGGAAGCGGCGTGGCGGCGGTGTTGCTGCCCAAGGTATCGGCCCCCGCCACGCTGGCGCAGGCGCGCGCCACGCTGGGCGACGGCCCGGCGCTCTGGGCGATGATCGAGACGTGCCGTGCGATCCTCGACCTGCCAGCGATCGTCGGTGCGGCGGATGCCACCGGGCTGGCGGCGCTGGTGGTCGGGACCAACGATCTGGCCAAGGAGATGCGCTGCCGTCCCGGCGCCACCCGTGCGCCGCTGCTGCCGATCCTGACGCAGGTGGTGCTGGCGGCGCGGATGGCGGGGCTGATCGCGCTGGACGGCGTGTGCAACGTGCTGGACGACGACGCGGTGGTGGAGGCCGAGTGCCGGCAGGGGCTGGACTGGGGCTTCGACGGCAAGACGCTGATCCACCCGGCGCAGATCGCCGCGGCGAACCGGGTGTTCACCCCCGCGCCCGCCGAGGTCGAATGGGCGCAGACGGTAGAGGCGGCGTTCGCGCTGCCGGACAACGCCGGCAAGGGCGCGATCCGCGTCGAGGGCAAGATGGTGGAACTGCTCCACCTGGAGGAAGCGCGCCGCACGCTGGCGATCGTGGGGGCGATCGCGCGCGGGGTGGCGGGGCGGTAGGGCGCGCGCCATGGGCCTGCCCGGACAGCTGGGATTGACGTTGCCGATCGTGCAGGCGCCGATGGCGGGCGTGTCCACGCCGGCGATGGCGGCGGCCGTATCCGAGGCAGGCGCGCTGGGGTCGATCGCCGTCGGCGCGGTGGAGGTGGACCGGGCGCGGGCGATGATCCGCGCCACGCGCGAGCGGACGATGCGGGCGTTCAACGTGAACCTGTTCGTTCATGCGACGCCGCGCGCCGACGCGGCGCGGGAAGCGCGGTGGATCGGGGCGCTTGCGCCGCTTTTCGACCGTTACGGCGGCACACCGCCGGCCGCGCTGCGGACGATCTACACCAGTTTCGACGATGACGACGACATGCTGGCGATGCTGGTTGACGAGGCGCCGCCGGTGGTCAGCTTCCATTTCGGCATCCCGAAGCCCGGCCGGATCGCGGCGCTGAAGCGCGCGGGCTGCGTCCTGTTCGCCTCCGCGACCAGCCTTGCCGAGGCGCGGGCGATCGTGGCGGCGGGGTTCGACGTCGTCGTCGCGCAGGGGTGGGAAGCGGGCGGCCATCGCGGCATGTTCGATCCGGCGGCGGCGGACGACCGGCTCGGCACGCTCGCGCTCACCAGGCTGCTGGTCAGGGAAACGGACGTGCCGGTGGTCGCCGCCGGCGGGATCATGGACGGCGCCGGAATCCGGGCGGTGCTGGCGCTGGGCGCGGCGGCGGCGCAGCTGGGCACCGCGTTCATCGCCTGTCCCGAAAGCAGCGCCGACGCGGCCTATCGCGCGGCGCTTGCCGGGGAGGGCGCGAACCATACGGTCATGACGCGCGCCATTTCGGGCCGGCCGGCGCGCTGCCTGCCCAATCTGTTCACCCGGTGGGGCGAGACGGTGTCGGCGGCGACGCCCGATTATCCGATCGCCTATGACGCGGGCAAGGCGCTGAACGCCGCGGCGAAGGCGGCCGGCGAAGGTGGCTTCGGCGCGCAATGGGCCGGTCAGGGCGCGCCGCTTCACCGCGCGATGCCGGCGGCTGCGCTGGTCGAGTTGATGTGGCGGGAGGCGGTACAGGCGGGCGCGCCGGCGCGTCAGTAGAAGCGGCGCAGCGTCAGGGTGCGCTTCGTGCCGTCGCACATCGCCAGTTGCACCGCGCGGCCGGGCGTGCCGGTCGGCCAGCGCGCCATCGGGGTGCCGATATAGCCGGGGGTGACCGCAATGCCGTCCACCGCGCAGATCGTGTCGCCCTCACGCCAGCCCGCCGCCGCCGCCGGGCCGCCGCGCATGACGTGGAGCACCTTCAGCCGGTTGCCCGCCAGCCCCAGCAGCAGCCCGCTGGTCGACCGGTCGGGGGTGCGCGCGGCGCTTTCGGCGCGCAGCAGCATGTGCCTCGCGCCGGGATCGAGCAGCACGCGATAGCGTTGCAGAAAGCCCGAGCCGATCCGCCCGGCGGTGCCGATCGTCTCCGAAAAGCCGCCCGCGCCCTCGATCCGCACCTCCACGTCGCGTGCGGCGACCTGCCCGATCGTCAGCATCGGCACGATCGCGACGTCGCTGACCACCGGGCCGGCGAGGCCGTAGGAGATCGTGGTGGTCGCCCCCGGCGGGCCGCCCGCCGCCGCCCAGGCGGGGGCCGCGACGGTCACCGCCGCGCCGTCGCCGGTATCGACCACCATCGGGCGTAGCGGGCGACCCGCCAGTGCGGCGGTGGTGACGTACAATTGCCGGTCGGGCGCGATCGACAGCGGCGCCGACGGCGCGGCGAACGGCATCCGCCCGCTCTTCAGCAGCCGGAACCGGCGCGCCTGATAGTCGATGTCGAGCGCATAGGGTGCGGTCAGGTCGCGCCCGACCAGCAGGTCGACCGCCGCCGCGCCGTCATGCCCGCCGCCGGTCGCCGCCGCGGGCAGGTCCGCGATCAGCAGCGCGCCGCCGCGCCGCGTCAGCCCGCCCAGCGTCAGCGTCGTGATCGGCGTCTTGCCCACCGTCAGCGTGCCGCCGATGACGTCGGCGCGCCCTTCCTCGGTCACGCGCAGATCGTTGGCGGTGGCATAGGCGCGCGACAGCACCGACATGCTGACCCCGGTGTCGAGGATCGCGGTGACGCGCCGCCCGCCCAGCGTCATCGTGAAGCGGATCTGGTTGCCCGCCGTCAGGTCGAACGGCACCCAGTGCGATTCCTCATTGGGCGCGAGCGTATCGACCGGCGCGCGCGACGGGGCGGTGGCAAGCGAGGTGGCGGCGGCGGCGAGGAGCAGCGGCAGGAGGATGGCGGGCACGCGAATGTCCTAGAGCGTTTCCCGGGCGGGTTGAACCGTTGCCGTGCGGGTGCGTGTTTTCGGGGCGGGGCGATCGCCAGACGTATCGTGCGCGATGACCGACACCCCGGGCCGAACGTCCTGTTCGTCATGCCGGACCCGTTCCGGCATCCACCGTTCCGCACCATCCGCCGCTTGTGCATGTGCGGCGCGGTGGATGCCGGGACAAGCCCGGCATGACGGGGGAGGTGGCGCAGCCTGGCGCCCGGATCAGGCGATTACAGGCAGGCTTCCAGATACGCCTGGTCGAAGCCGAACTGCTTGGCCTTGTCGATCGTGTACGGGCGCAGCCCCATCGAGCGATATTCGCCGATGATCTTCCCGTCGGCGCTTTCGTCCAGATATTCGAACTTGAACAGCTCCTGCGTGACGATCACCGGGCCTTCCATGCCGATCACCTCGGTGATGTTGGTGACGCGGCGGCTGCCGTCGCGCAGGCGCTTCACCTGGATGATCATGTCGACCGAATCGGCGATCTGGCGGCTGATCGCCTCCTTGGGCACCTTGATGTCCGACATCATCACCATGTTCTCCATACGCGCCAGCGCCTCGCGCGGGGAGTTGGAGTGGAGCGTACACATCGACCCGTCGTGGCCGGTGTTCATCGCGGCGAGCATGTCGAAACATTCGGAGCCACGGATTTCGCCCAGGATGATGCGGTCCGGGCGCATACGCAGCGCGTTCTTGACGAGATCGCGGATCGAGATCTCGCCCTGACCTTCCAGATTGGCCGGGCGGGTTTCAAGCGGCAGCCAGTGCGGCTGCTGCAGGCGAAGCTCGGCGGCGTCCTCGATCGTCAGCACGCGCTCGCCCGGGTCGATCATCTTAGACAGCGCGTTGAGCATCGTCGTCTTGCCCGAGCCGGTGCCGCCCGAGATGACGACATTGAAGCGGCACGCGCCCGCGATCTTCAGCGCGGTGGCCATCTTGGTCGACATGCTGCCGAACCCGGCCATCATGTCGAGCGTGATCGGCTTGGCGGAGAATTTACGGATCGAGATGGCGGTGCCGCGCAGGCTGAGCGGCGGCACGATGACGTTGACGCGGCTGCCGTCCTTCAGGCGCGCGTCGGCCAGCGGGGTAGTCTGGTCGACGCGGCGGCCGACCGAGTTGCAGATGCGCTGCGCGATCTGGAACAGATGCTCCTCGTCGCGAAAGGCGATCTGCGCCAGTTCCAGCTTGCCCTTGCGCTCCACGAACGTCTGTTCGGGGCCGTTGACCATGATGTCGCTGATGTCGGGGTCGGCGAGCAGTTCCTCGAGCGGTCCCAGCCCGAGCAGCTCGTCGACCAGCACCTTTTCCAGCGCGAACTGTTCGCGGCGGTTGAGCGTCAGCTTCAGCTCGGCCAGCACTTCGCCGATGATCGGGCGGAATTCCTCCGCCAGCTCGTCCTTGCCCAGCGTCGCGGCGGCTTCGGGATCGACGCGCTCCAGCAGGCGCGGGAGCACCTGTTCCTTGATCTTGTGGATCGACGCCTCGAACCCCTCGACACGGCTGTTGCCGGCCTCGCCGCTGGCGTTCTGGCGATCGGACAGCCGCTGCATCGCGTCGATCTGCGACTGGGGCGTAGTGTTCGTGATATCGATGGGCGAATCGTCGGGGCGCAGCGCGAGCGAATCGAGCGGCGGGAACTGATCGAGCGACGGTGCGGGCGCAGGCGCCGGGGTGTCGGCCCGCTGCCCGCCCTGCATCGGGCGCGCGACCCCGAATCCGGTGCGGGTCCCGCCCGTCGCCATGCCGCCGTTGCGCCGTCCGAACGCGCTCATCGTCGTTGTTCCGTTCCCTGGGTTCGGTGAACGGGAGTAAGCGGCAGGCCTTTACAATTGCCTAACCATCGGACGCGGCGGCGCGCCGCACCGCCTCCACGAAGGCGAGCCGCCGGGCGTCGTCGGGCAAGGCGGGGTCGTGGCGTTCCGCGGCGGCGCGTTCCGCAAGCGTGGACGCCCAGTGACGGTGCGCTTCGTCCCCGGCGACCAGCGTCGCGGCGGGGAACAGATCGCGCAGCGCGGCTCCGCCATCGCCGTCCAATGCGGCATGGCACAGCCCGCGCGGCGTGGTGGCGACCAGCAGCGGCCCCGGCGCGGTGTCGACGATCGACCAGTGGATCGTCACCCCCGCGCCGCCGTCCGCGAAGGTGGCGGGGGCCATGCCCAGCCGCGCGGCATCGGCGTAGAAGCGGCTGGGGGCGGCATAGCCTGCGGCGTAGATGGCGTCGGTGACGCTGGCCGCGCCGCGCAGCCGCTCGGCCGCGCGTGCGGCACGCAGCGCGCGCGCATAGCCTGCCGGGGTCAGCCCGGTGTCGCGTTTGAACAGGCGCAGGAAGTGATGCGGGGCATAGCCGACCGCAGCGGCCAGCGCGGCGAGCGGCGGCGGGGCACCGTGCGCGGCGGCGATCAGCCGGGTCGCATCGGCCACCGCCGTGCGGTCGCGCGCGATCGAATCGGGGCAGCAGCGCCGGCACGCGCGATAGCCGCGCGCGCGGGCGGCGGCGGCGTCGGCCAGTATTTCCACATTCTCGCGCCGCGGGCGGCGCGCGGCGCAGCTGGGCCGGCAATAGATGCCGGTGGTGCGCACCGCGACGACGAAGCGGTCGTCGTGGCGCCGGTCGCGGCGGGCGAAGGCGTCCCATGCCTCGTCCAGGGTCAGGCCGGCGATGGAGGTGGCGTCGCTCATCACGCTTATGTATGCGATCGCGACGCGCCGGCCATCCCGCGGCTTGCGCCCGAAACGACAAGCGGCGGGGCAGGAGGCCGAGAGAGGATGAGCGCCACGCAGCCCGTGCTGATCGATGCGGTGGGCGACGGCGTCGCGATCGTCACGCTCAACCGGCCGGAGGCGATGAACGCGCTGTCCGTCGCGATGCGCGGGGCATTGTACGATGCGATGCGGCAGGTGGATGCCGACCCGGCGATCCGCTGCGTCGTGCTGACGGGGGCCGGCACGCGCGCGTTCACCGCCGGGCTGGACCTCAAGGAACTGGGCAGCGTCGACGGCGCGCTGGGCGCGGCCAATGCCAGCGGCCCCGCCGACAATCCGGTGCGCGCGATCGAATCATGCCGCAAGCCGGTGATCGGCGCGATCAACGGCGTCGCGATCACCGGCGGGTTCGAGGTCGCGCTGGCGTGCGACATGTTGATCGCCAGCGACACCGCGCGCTTCGCCGATACCCATGCGCGCGTCGGCGTGATGCCGGGCTGGGGGCTGAGCCAGAAGCTGTCGCGGCTGATCGGCATCGCGCGCGCCAAGGAACTGTCGCTGTCGGGCAATTTCCTGGACGCGGCGACCGCCGAACGCTGGGGGCTGGTCAACCGCGTGGTCGCGCCCGACGCGCTGCTGCCCGCCGCGATCGCGCTGGCGGCGGATATCGCATCGGCGGATGCGGCGTTCATCGCGGACTACAAGCGGCTGATCGACGACGGCTTCGGGCTGCCGTTCGCGGCGGCGCTGGCGCTGGAGGAGGAGCGGTCGACCGCGGCCAATGCGCGCGTCACGCCGGCGGCGGTCGAGGCGCGGCGCGCGGCGGTGCAGGCGCGCGGGCGGGCACAATGAAGCGATGATGAACAAGCTTCCGTCCATCCGGTTGCATAGCGGCCCCCCCTTTGCTACGCGCCCGGCATCCCAAGCGAGGTGCGTTTCGCGCGCCATCCCTTCGCATGGGCCAACACCCTTGGGTTTTCGAGGAAAGTGAATCGCGTGGAGAGCTCCAGCGGTAATCAGGGCAGCAACATTCAGGCCAGCCTGGGCGGCCGCTATGCGAGTGCGCTGTTCGATCTGGCGGTGGAGGCCAAGGCCGTCGACCGAGTCGAGGAAAGCCTGACCGCCGTGCGCCAGGCGCTGGCCGAATCGGCCGATTTCCGTATGCTGACCGCATCGCCGGTGGTGGCGCGTGGGCAGGCGGTGAAGGCGGTGCTGGCCACCGCCGACCAGCTGGGGCTGGACACCACGACGAAGAGCTTCCTGGGGGTGCTGGCGGAGAACCGCCGCCTGTCGCAGCTGCCGCAGGTCATCGCCGCCTATCGCACGCTGGCCGCGCGCCACCGCGGCGAAACCACCGCGGAGGTGACCAGCGCCCACCCGCTGTCCGACGACCAGGTTGAGGAGCTGAAGCAGCAGCTGCGCCGCCGTGTCGGTCGCGAGGTGTCGGTCGACCTGACGGTCGATCCCGCGATCCTGGGCGGGCTGGTCGTCCGCATCGGTTCCCAGATGATCGATTCGTCGATCCGCACCCGTTTGAATGCGCTCGCCAGCGCGATGAAAGGCTGACGTAATGGATATCCGCGCCGCAGAAATCTCCAAGGTCATCAAGGACCAGATCGCCAATTTCGGCACCGAGGCCGAAGTGAGCGAAACCGGCCAGGTGCTGAGCGTCGGCGACGGCATCGCGCGCATCTACGGCCTCGACAACGTCCAGGCGGGCGAGATGGTCGAATTCGCCAACGGCGTGCAGGGCATGGCGCTGAACCTGGAGGCGGACAATGTCGGCGTCGTGATCTTCGGCTCCGACGCCGAGATCAAGGAAGGCGACACCGTCAAGCGCACCGGCACGATCGTCGACGTCCCCGTCGGCAAGGGCCTGCTGGGCCGCGTCGTGGACGGCCTGGGCAACCCGATCGACGGCAAGGGGCCGATCGTCGCCGAGAAGCGCAGCCGCGTCGAGGTGAAGGCGCCGGGCATCATCCCGCGCAAGTCGGTGCACGAGCCGGTGCAGACCGGGCTGAAGGCGATCGACGCGCTGGTGCCGGTCGGCCGCGGCCAGCGCGAGCTGATCATCGGCGACCGCCAGACCGGCAAGTCGGCGGTCGCGATCGACACGTTCATCAACCAGAAGCAGGCGAACGCCGGCAGCGACGAATCGAAGAAGCTGTACTGCATCTACGTCGCGGTCGGGCAGAAGCGCTCGACCGTCGCGCAGCTGGTCCGCACGCTGGAGGAAAACGGCGCGATGGAATATTCCATCGTCGTCGCCGCCACCGCGTCGGACCCCGCGCCGCTGCAGTTCCTGGCGCCGTACACCGGCTGCGCGATGGGCGAATATTTCCGCGACAATGCGATGCACGCGGTGATCGTCTATGACGATCTGTCGAAGCAGGCGGTGGCGTATCGCCAGATGTCGCTGCTGCTGCGCCGTCCGCCGGGCCGCGAAGCCTATCCGGGCGACGTCTTCTATCTCCACTCGCGCTTGCTGGAGCGCGCGGCGAAGATGAACGACGACAACGGCAACGGTTCGCTGACCGCGCTGCCGATCATCGAGACGCAGGCGGGCGACGTGTCGGCGTACATCCCGACCAACGTGATCTCGATCACCGACGGCCAGATCTTCCTGGAAACCGACCTGTTCTTCGCCGGCATCCGCCCGGCGATCAACGTCGGCCTGTCGGTCAGCCGCGTCGGTTCGGCCGCGCAGACCAAGGCGATGAAGAAGGTGTCCGGCTCGATCAAGCTGGAGCTGGCGCAGTATCGCGAGATGGCCGCGTTCGCGCAGTTCGGATCGGACCTCGACGCTTCCACGCAGAAGCTGCTGAACCGCGGCGCGCGGCTGACCGAGCTGCTCAAGCAGCCGCAGTTCAACCCGATGCCGTTCGAGGAGCAGACCGCGTCGATCTACGCCGGCACCAACGGCTATATCGACAGCGTGCCGGTCGCCGACGTGACCCGCTACGAAGCGGCGATGCTGGCGTTCCTGCGCGATCGCCACGCCGGCGTGCTGACCGCGATCCGCGACACGCGCGAGCTGGGCAAGGACACCGAGGCGCAGCTGAAGGCGGCGCTGGACGAATTCGCTAAGACGTTCGCGTAATCATTTGGCCCTCTCCCCGCCGGGGAGAGGGTTGGGAGAGGGGCCGCCCCACGCGGCACCGCTCGTGACAACCCCTCACCCCAACCCTCTCCCCGGAGGGGAGAGGGAGCAAGAAGAAGAGCATGGCGTCACTGAAAGCCCTCAAGATCCGCATCGGCTCGGTGAAGTCGACGCAGAAGATCACCAAGGCGATGAAGATGGTCGCCGCCGCCAAGCTGCGCCGCGCGCAGGAAGCGGCGGTCGCCGGGCGCCCCTATGCCGAGCGGCTGGAGGCGGTGGTCGCCAGCCTGGCGAAGAACGTCGGCGTCGGCGCATCGCCGCTGATGGCGGGGACGGGCAAGGACCAGGTCCACATGCTGGTCGTCGCCACGTCCGAGCGCGGGCTGGCGGGTGCGTTCAACACCAACATCGTGCGCGCCGCGCGCCGCAAGGCCGAGGAGCTGGAGGCCGCGGGCAAGACCGTCGTCTTCTATCTGGCGGGCAAGAAGGGCCGCGTGCTGCGCCGCTTCTATCCCAAGGGGATCGCGGTGGACCGCGACCTGTCGGAGATGAAGGTCGCCGGGTTCGACCATGCCAAGGCGATCGCCGACGACCTGATCGCGCGGTTCGAGGCGGGCGAGTTCGACGTCGCGCACCTGTTCTACGCCCGCTTCCAGTCGGCGCTGGTGCAGGAGCCGGTCGCGCAGCAGATCATCCCGGTGGCGATCCCCGCGAGCGCCGCGCCGAAGCTGGCCAACAGCGGCGACGCGACCGTCGCCTATGAGCCGAGCGAGGAAGCGATCCTGGCGGACCTGCTGCCGCGCAACGTGGCGATCCAGATCTTCCGCGCTCTGCTGGAAAATGCCGCGTCGGAACAGGGCAGCCGGATGACCGCGATGGACAATGCCACGCGCAACGCCGGCGACATGATCAAGCGGCTGAGCATCCAGTACAACCGTGCCCGCCAGGCGGCGATCACGACCGAGCTGGTCGAGATCATCTCGGGCGCGGAGGCGCTGTGATCCGACGCGCCCTGTCCGGCCTGGCGATCGCGATCACCGCGGCGGGCTGTTCGCCGTCCGGCGCGGGCGATGACGCGCGCGCCAATGCCGTGACGGGCAATGCGCTCGCGCCCGCGCCGACCGCATCGGCGACCTGGGACGGGCCGAAGCTGGCCGGCGGCAGCTGGGCGGGCGTGTTCACCACTCCGGCGACCGCGATCGATCTGTTCGGTCGGATCGGCCTGCGCCCCGGCGCCTATCGTCAGGCGGGCGCAACATGGGAGTCGCGTGCGGTACCGACGCCGCTGACCGATCCGTCGGCGCGTGACGTCGTCGTCGCTGATTTCGTCGCCAGCGGCACGCGCGCGCGGATCGACACGCTGGCCTTCACGCTGCACGAACCGGCCGCGTCGAACGACCAGCAGGCGCGCGACCAGTTCGAACAGTGGATCGCGCAGGCGCTGGCGCAGTTGGGCGTGACCGGCGGCGACACCGTCACCAAGGCGATCCATGGGCAGAAGCCGCTGTCCGGCCAGCTGAAGGGCGGCGCGGATTATCGCGTTACCCGTACCACCACCCCCAAGGAGCGGCTGACGGCCGTGACCTTCACCCGCTCCGCGTCTATATCGGGGCAGACGAACCAAGGAAGCATGTGATGGCAACCGCCGCTGAAGACATCCGTCCGGCCACCGGCTCGGGCAGCAACAATGTGGGCCGTATCGCGCAGGTGATCGGCGCCGTCGTCGACGTGCAGTTCGGCACCCAACTGCCCGCGATCCTGTCGGCGCTGGAGACCGAGAATAACGGCCAGCGGCTGGTGCTCGAGGTGGCGCAGCATCTGGGCGAGAACACCGTCCGCACGATCGCGATGGATTCGACCGAGGGGCTGACCCGCGGCCAGACCGTCACCGACACCGGCGCGCAGATCCAGATGCCGGTCGGCCCCGCGACGCTGGGCCGCATCATGAACGTCGTCGGCGAGCCGATCGACGAGCGCGGCCCGATCGCCACCGACCTGCGCGCGCCGATCCACGCCAAGGCGCCGGAATTCGTCGACCAGTCGACCGAAAGCGCGATCCTGGTGACGGGCATCAAGGTCATCGACCTGCTCGCGCCCTACGCCAAGGGCGGCAAGATCGGCCTGTTCGGCGGCGCGGGCGTCGGCAAGACCGTGCTGATCCAGGAACTGATCAACAACATCGCCAAGGGCCATGGCGGCACGTCGGTGTTCGCGGGCGTGGGTGAGCGGACCCGCGAGGGTAACGACCTGTACCACGAATTCCTCGACGCGGGCGTCATCGCCAAGGACGCCGACGGCAAGGCGATCAGCGAGGGGTCGAAGGTCGCGCTCGTCTATGGCCAGATGAACGAGCCGCCGGGGGCGCGTGCGCGCGTCGCGCTGTCGGGCCTCGCCATCGCGGAATATTTCCGCGACCAGGAAGGGCAGGACGTGCTGTTCTTCGTCGACAACATCTTCCGCTTCACGCAGGCGGGCGCGGAAGTGTCGGCGCTGCTGGGCCGCATCCCGTCGGCGGTGGGTTACCAGCCGACGCTGTCGACCGACATGGGCGCGTTGCAGGAGCGCATCACCTCCACCAACAAGGGGTCGATCACCTCGGTGCAGGCGGTGTACGTCCCCGCGGACGACCTGACCGACCCGGCGCCGGCGACGTCGTTCGCGCACCTTGACGCGACGACCGTGCTGAACCGCGCGATTTCCGAGCTGGGCATCTACCCGGCGGTCGATCCGCTCGACTCGACCAGCCGCGTGCTGGAGCCGCGCATCGTCGGCCAGGATCACTATGAAACCGCGCGTGCGGTCCAGGCGATCCTGCAGAAGTACAAGGCACTGCAGGACATCATCGCCATCCTGGGCATGGACGAGCTGTCCGAGGAGGACAAGCTGACCGTCCAGCGCGCGCGCAAGATCCAGCGCTTTCTGTCGCAGCCGTTCCACGTCGCCGAGGTGTTCACCGGCATCGCGGGCAAGTTCGTGCAGATCGAGGACACGATTCGCAGCTTCAAGGCGGTGGTGAACGGCGAATACGATCACCTGCCGGAAAGCGCCTTCTACATGGTCGGCGGGATCGACGAAGCCGTCGCCAAGGCCGAGAAGATGGCGCAGGAGGCGTAAGCCTTTCGCGTGAAGCCCCTCCCTTGCCGGGAGGGGCTGTTGAGGTAGAGATATGCTGCACTTCGAACTGGTCACTCCCGAACGCCTGGTCCGCTCGGACGAGGTCTATATGGTCACCGTGCCGGGTGCCGACGGCGATTTCGCGGTGCTGGAAGGCCATGCGCCGTTCATGTCGACGATCCGCGACGGCGACGTGCTGGTGCAGAAGACGCAAGGCGGCGCGCCCGAGACGATCGCGATCCGCGGCGGCTTCGCCGAGGTCAATGCGCGCGGGCTTACCGTGCTGGCCGAACACGCCGGCTGACGCGGCGTCCCGGACGGGATCGATGACGGGCGTCCCGCGGTGCGGGGCGCCCGTTTCGCTGTCGGGGGGCGGCGACCGGCGCCCGCCGCCGTCCCGCGATCCGACCGCTCAGGCCCCGGCGCGTTCGCCGGTGCGCAGGGTCAGTACCTCCACCCCGCGCGCGGTGACCGCGACGGTGTGTTCGAACTGCGCGGACAGCTTCCCGTCGGCGGTGACGACGGTCCAACCGTCATCTTCCCCCACCACGCGGCGGGTGCCCTGGTTGAGCATCGGCTCGATCGTGAAGGTCATCCCCTCGCGCAGTTCGACGCCGGTGCCCGCGCGGCCGAAGTGCAGCACCTGCGGCTCCTCGTGCATGTCGCGGCCGATGCCGTGGCCGCAATAGTCGCGGACCACCGAATAGCCGTTCTTCTTCGCATGGCGCTCGATCGCGAAGCCGATGTCGCCCAGCCGCGCGCCGGGCCGCACCTGCGCGATCCCCTTCCACAACGCCTCCTGCGTGACGCGCACCAGCCGCCGCGCGGCGGGCGGGGCGGCGCCGACGACATAGGTCTTGCTGGAATCGGCGATGAACCCGTTCTTTTCCAGCGTGATGTCGAGATTCACGATATCGCCGTCGCGGATGACGACGCCGGCATCGGGGACGCCGTGGCAGACGACGTTGTTGATCGACGAATTGAGGACATAGGCGAAGCCGTACTGCCCCTTGCTGGCGGGGCGGGCGGCGAGATCGTCGGTGATGAAGCGTTCGACCAGATCGTTGACCTCCAGCGTCGAGCGCCCGGCCAGGTCGATCGTGTCGAGCATCTCGAACACCTGCGCCAGCAGCCGCCCGGAGATGCGCATCAGCGCCAGTTCGTCGGGCGTCTTGACCATGGGTTGGGTTACCTTCTGCACGATGTCACAGGAAGCTGTAGGGGTCGACGTCGACCGCGACGCGGACCTTGGCGGGCCAGTCGAGCGCGCCCAGCCAGTCGCGGATCACGTCCTGCACGTCCAGCGCGCGGCGGGCGTGGACCAGCAGGCGGTAGCGGTGGCGCCCGCGCAGCATCGCCAGCGGCGCGGGGGCGGGGCCGTACACCTCCATGCCCTCGACGCGCGGGGCGCTGCGCCCGACCGCGCGGGCGGTTTCCAGCGCCGCGGGCTGATCCTCGCTAGACACGATGATCGCGGCGTAACGGCCGAACGGCGGCGCGTCGGCATCGCGGCGCGCCTCGGTCTCGGCAGCGTAGAAGGCGTCGGCGTCGCCGGTGACCAGCGCCTGCATCACCGCGGCCCTGGGGCTGTGCGTCTGGATGAAGACATGGCCCGGCTTGGCCCCGCGGCCCGCGCGCCCCGATACCTGGCGGATCTGCTGGAAGGTGCGTTCCGCGGCGCGCAGGTCGCCGCCGTCCAGCCCCAGATCGGCGTCGATCACGCCGACCAATGTCAGGTTGGGGAAATGATAGCCCTTGGTCACCAATTGCGTACCGACGACGATGTCGATCGCGCCTTCCTCCATCCGCGCGACGAAGTCGGCGGCGCGGGCGGGCGACCAGATTGTGTCCGACGTCACCACCGCGGTGCGCGCCTCGGGGAAGAGCGCCGCGACCTCGTCCGCGATCCGCTCCACGCCGGGGCCGCAGGCGACCAACGTATCCTCGTTCTGGCATTCCGGGCACAGCCGCGGGACCGGCTCGACATGCCCGCAATGATGGCAGGCGAGCCGGCGGGTCAGTCGGTGTTCGACCATCCAGGCGGTGCAGTTCGGGCATTGGAAGCGATGCCCGCAGGTGCGACACAGGGTGAGCGGGGCATAGCCGCGACGGTTGAGGAACAGCAACGACTGTTCGCCGCGCTCCAGCGTCTCGCCCAGCGCGGTGACCAGCCGCGGGCTGATCCAGCGGCCGCGCTCGGGCGGTTCGGCGATCAGGTCGATCGCCGCGATCGTCGGCAATTGCGCCGCACCGTAGCGGCCGGGGAGCTTCACCTCGGCATAATGGCCGAGCGCGACCTGATGACGGGTTTCGATCGCGGGCGTCGCGCTGGCCAGGATCACCGGGCAGCGTTCGAACTTGGCGCGCATCACCGCGACGTCGCGCGCATGGTAATGGACCCCATCCTCCTGCTTGAAGCTGGTTTCGTGCGCCTCGTCGATGACGATCAGGCCCAGGTCGGCATAGGGCAGGAACAGCGCGGAGCGCGCGCCGACGGTGACGCGCGCCTCCCCGCCGGCGATGGCGCGCCACGCGCGGCGGCGCTGGGTGGAGCGCAGGCCGGAATGCCACGCCACCGGCTCGCACCCGAAACGGTCGTGGAACCGCTTCAGGAACGGTTCGGTCAGCGCGATTTCGGGCAGCATCACCAGCACCTGCCGGCGACTGCGCAGCGCGGTGGCGACCGCCTCGAAATAGACCTCGGTCTTGCCCGATCCGGTCACGCCGTCGAGCAGCGTCGGCGCGAAGGCGGCGGCAGCGACCCCGGCGGACAAGGTGTCTGCGGCGGCGCGCTGATCGTCGGACAGCTGCGGGGGGGCGTGATCGGGGTCGGGGACGGGAAAGGGGCTGTCGATATCGACCTCCACCGCCTCGATCGCGCCGGCCTTCACCAGCCCGCGGATCACGGCGTCGCTGACCTCCGCGATCGTCGCCAGCTCGCGGATCAGCCCCTGCCGCTCGCCGATCCGCTCCAGCGCCTGCGCGCGCTGCGGGGTGAGGCGATCGGGGACGTGGCCGGTGGCACGATATTCGGTGGCGGTGCGCGATCCTTCCAGCGCGGCATTCGACGACAGCGCCATGCGGACCACCGCGGCAGGCGGCGCGAGATAGTAATCGGCGGTCCATTCGATCAGCCGGCGCAGCGGCGCGCGCAGCGGCGGCACGTCGGCGACCGCCAGCAGGTTGCGCAGGCGATTGTCGCCGACCTCCGCATCGGAGGGCATCCGCTCCGCCTCCCACGCGACGCCGGTCAGCTGGCGCGGCCCCAGCGGGGCGACGACGATCGACCCCGGCTCCACCACCATGCCGTGCGGCACGCGATAGTCGAGCGGGCCGAGCGCCGAATTGAGGACCAGGACGCGCGCGCGGGAAGACATTGCCGTCCCATATGGGAGCGCGGCGAGCGGTGCAAAACCCGCCGCCTGCGCCCCGGTCCGCGTCAGGCGGCGTCAGAGCGGATGCGCAGATGGCGGCGGTCGCGGCGGCGGTGCTTGGCGGCGTAGAGCAGCGCGTCGGCGCGGCGGACGAAATCGCGCGGCGAGCCGAATTCGGTATCGAACACCGCGATCCCCACCGATCCGCCGCTGATCATCGTCAGTCCGGCGGAGCCGACCGGGATGCGTAGCGCGTCGTCGATCCGCAGGCGCAGCGCCTCCGGGTCGGCGAGCAGCGCCGGATCGTCGACGATCAGCGCGAATTCGTCGCCGCCGATGCGCGCGGCCAGGCTGCCACGCAGCCACGGCTGCGACAGTGCGGCGCCGGTCATCCGCAGCACCTCGTCGCCGGCATCATGGCCCAGCGTGTCGTTGATCGCCTTGAACCCGTCCAGGTCGATCAGCACCAGCATCAGGGCGACGCCGTCCTTCCCGTGCGCCAATGCCATCGCCTGTTCCAGCGTCGCGTCGAACGACGCGCGATTCGCAAGGCCGGTGAGCGCGTCGGTGCTGGCGAGGCGACGCAGCCGCGTCTCCAGTTCGTGGCGCACGGTGACGTCCTGGAACACGCCGATCACCCCGGTGACGCGCCCGTCCACGATCTCCGCTTCCCCCATCGAGCGGACGCGGCGACGGTGGCCGCGCGCGGTGATGAAGTCGCTTTCGATATCGAACGGGGAGCCGTCGCACAGCGTGCGCTGCAAGGTGCGGCGCACCTGGTCGCGATCCTGCGGTGGGTAGAAGTCGAACGAATGTTCACGGGCCGGCTGCTGTCCCAGCGGCAGGCCGTGCAGCGTATAGGTGTTGTCCGACCAATGTATCCGGTCGTCGATCAGCGACAGATGCCACGATCCGATCGACGCGATCCGTTCCACATTGCGGAAGATGCGATCTTTGCGCGCAAGGTCGCGCAGCAGCCGCTCGCTCTCCTTCGCGAACTCGATCGCGCGCAAGGCGGTTCGGCGGCCCTCCAGCAGCGCCTCCGCCAGCGTCGCCAGATGCGCCAGCGCCTCCCGCGCGGCGGGGCTGATCCGGTGGCAGACCGAATCGATCACGCACAGCGTCCCGATCGGCTGGCGTACCCCGGCATCGTCGCGCAGGTGCAGCGGTGTCCCGGCGTAAAAGCGATAGCCGGCATCGGTGACCAGCGGGCTGTCGCGATAGACGCCGTCCTGCGACAGGTCGTCGATGACCACCGGTCCCTGCCCCCGGATCGTGCGGTCGCACATCGCCACGTCGCGGCGGAACTCGCGCGGGCCGGCGACCGTCCCGGCGGCGACCCATAAACGGTCGCGATCGACGAGGTTGAGCAGCGCGATCGGGCAGTCGAGCATCCGGGCCGCGAGCGCGACCAGCGCATCGAACGCCTGTTCGGGTGCGGCGCCGAGCAGTTCGAGCGAATGGAGCGCGGCCAGCCGCCGCTCCTCGCGGTCGATGTCGTGATCGCGTGAGTCCGCAGGCGTGCTATCCATCGCGCGATCCTGTACCGGTTGGCGTTAACATTCCGTCCCAGGGCCCGGAGGATTATGACGCAGGATGCCGATCGCGCGGACGCCGGCGCGCCCCTGCCGCCAGCGATGCCGCTGGCGCTTCAGTGGAGCATCCACCTCGCGCGCGACCGGCGGCGGTCGGAACATACGGTGCGGGCGTAT
Organism: Sphingomonas ginsenosidimutans; assembly: GCF_002374835.1. Classification (GTDB taxonomy): domain Bacteria; phylum Pseudomonadota; class Alphaproteobacteria; order Sphingomonadales; family Sphingomonadaceae; genus Sphingomonas; species Sphingomonas ginsenosidimutans. The sequence continues at coordinate 149,160 of NZ_NWVD01000002.1, read as the reverse complement.
CGCGCGACGGCCGAACGGTTGCTGGCGTTCCTGTCCGGGCATTGGGGCGGGCCGGTGGAGCGCGCGGCGCTGGCGGATGTGACCGCCGCGGACCTGCGCGCCTATCTGGCGGCGCGGCGGCGCGGCGGGCTGGGCAACAGTTCCGCCGCGCGCGAGCTGTCGGCGGTGCGCGCGTTCCTGGACTGGGCGAACGGGGCGGGCAGCGCGCCGGTGCTGCGCGGGCCGCGCGTCAAGGCGGGGGTGCCGCGCCCGGTCGCCCCGGCGGAGGCGGTCGCGCTGGCGCAGGAGGTCGCGGTCGAGAGCGACGAGCCATGGGTGGCGGCGCGCGACTGGGCGCTCCTGCTGCTGCTGTACGGTGCGGGGCTGCGCATCGGCGAGGCGCTGGCGCTGACCGGCGCGGTACTGCCACTGGGCGAGACGATCGCGGTAACGGGCAAGCGTGCCAAGACGCGGATCGTGCCGCTGCTGCCGGCGGTGCGCGACGCAATCGCCGATTATGCCGCACGCACGCCCTGGCCGGTCGCCCCCGACGCATCGCTGTTCCGCGGGGTGCGCGGGGGGCCGCTGTCCCCCGGGGTGGTGCGGGTGAAGGTGCGCGCGGCGCGAGCGCGGCTGGGCCTGTCCGAACGCACGACCCCGCATGCGCTACGCCACAGTTTCGCGACCCATCTGCTGGGCCGCGGCGCCGACCTGCGCGCGTTGCAGGAGTTGCTCGGCCATGCCAGCCTCAGCTCGACGCAGGTCTATACGGCAGTGGACGCGGCGCATCTGCTGGACGTCTATCGCGCGGCGCATCCGCGCGCCTAGTCTCCGCGCGGTTGCCAGGTGACGACGCGGTAGAAGTAGTAGCCGATCGCCAGCACCGTCAGCGCGATCCCGGCGGGGCCGACATAACGGTCGAGATCGGCATAGCGGCTGCCCAGGACATAGCCCGCGCCCGCCAGCACCCCGTTCCAGATAATGCTGCCGGCGAAGGTCGTCGCCAGGAACGGCCACAGCCGCATCCCCGCCATCCCGGCGGGCAGCGAGATGAGCGTGCGGAACGTCGGCATGAAGCGGAACACGAAGATCACCCAGCCGCCGTGGCGGTGGAAGAAGGTGCGTACCCGCTCGACATCGTCCCATTCCAGCGTCAGCCAGCGGCCGTGCCGCTCGACGAACGGGCGGAAGCGCGCATAGCCGAGCCGCCGCCCGATCTCGTACCAGAACACATTGCCGGCGGTGGTGCCGGCGGTTCCCCACAGCAGCAGCGGCAGCATCTCCATCTCACCGCGCGCTACCGCGATCCCGCCCAGCCCCATGATGACCTCCGACGGGATCGGCGGCACGACGTTTTCCAGCGCCATCAGCAGGAAGATGCCGATATAGCCGCCCCAGACGATCCAGTTGATGATGAAGTCGGTCATGGGCGCCAGCGGGGCGACGGGCTTCCTCCGCCGTTCGCCCCGAGGAGGGGCTGAACCTGTCGAAGCCCCGTCTCGAAGGGTATGCGCCGTGGCTGTGCTTCGAGACGGCATCTCGGCTTCGCTCGATGCCTCCTCGGCACGAACGGGGTGGGGAAGGAACGTGAAGCGCCCGTCATCCGGCCCCAACCGCCGGTCAGACGGCGCGTTCCGCCAGCCTGCGGTCGATCGCGTCCCAGATGAGGCCGGCGACGTCGGTGCCGTCGAACCGCTCGATCGCGACGATGCCGGTAGGGGAGGTGACGTTGATCTCGGTCAGCCATTCCCCGCCGATCACGTCGATGCCGACGAAGATCAGCCCGCGGCGCTTCAGCTCCGGACCCAGTTCGGCGCAGATCGCGCGTTCGCGGTCGGTCAGCTCGGTCTTTTCCGCCGATCCGCCGACCGCCAGGTTGCTGCGGATCTCGCCCTCGCCCGGCAGGCGGTTGATCGCGCCGGCGACCTCGCCGTCGACCAGCACGATGCGCTTGTCGCCCTTCGCCACGTCGGGCAGGAACGCCTGCACCATATGCGGTTCGCGCCACGTCTGGTTGAACACCTCGATCAGCGCGGACAGGTTCTCACCCTCCGAACCGACGCGGAAGATCGCCTTGCCGCCATTGCCGTGCAGCGGCTTCACCACGATCGCGCCATGCTGCTTCAGGAACGCGCGCGCCTCCTCCAGCGACCGCGTCACCAGCGTCGGCGGCATGAAATGCGCATAGTCGAGGACGAAGACCTTTTCGGGGGCGTTGCGCACGCTGGCGGGATCGTTGACCACCAAAGTCCGGTCGGCGATCCGCTCCAAGAGGTGCGTGGCGGTGATATAGCCCAGGTCGAAGGGTGGATCCTGCCGCATCAGCACCACGTCCGCCTCCGCCCCCAGATCGAGGCTGACCGGATCGCCGAAGCGGAAATGGTCGCCGACGACGCGCTGGACGGTGACCGGATGCGCGCGGGTCCACAACCGGCCGTCGGACCAGTTGAGATCCTCCGCGGTGTAGTGGAACAGCCGGTGCCCGCGTGCCTGCGCCGACAGCATCAGCGCGAAGGTCGAATCGCCTGCGATGTTGATCGTGGCGAGTGGGTCCATCTGGACGGCGACGGTGAGCTTCCGGGTCATGCGCGGGGATGTAGGCGGGCGGGGCGGCGCTGTCAGTAGCCGATCCACGCATTCTCGATATGGCGCGGCGGGGTGCGCGGGGCGAGGAGGATGACGTCGACGCGGATATCCTCCCCCGCGGTGGCGTAGCGCGGCATCAGTACCTCCGCCGCGGCGGCGACGCGGGCGAGGCGGCGATGGTCGATCGCATGATCCAGCTCGGCGGCGGTGGCGCGGCTCTTGACCTCGACGAAGGCGATTAGCGCGCCGCGCTTGGCGATCAGGTCGACCTCCCCGGCGGGGGTGCGGACGCGGCGGTCGAGGATCGACCAGCCCTTCAGCCGCAGCCACCACGCCGCGATCCGCTCTCCGCGCCGCCCGGCCGCCTCGGCGGCGATGCGGGCGGCGGCGGGGCGGGGACGGGCGGGACGCATCGGGGCACGATGGCGGGGGCGCGAATGTTGTCAATGTTGAGACGCTGGCGATGTGCGCGCGCGGTTGGGGCCGGTGGTGAGAAAGAGCCTTTCGGGTGTGGCAGAGGGGGCGGGCGTAGGACAGGGGGGGCACGCGAAGACGCGGAGGCGCGGAGGGGGTTGCGGTCGGGGCCCGGTGGTGCGCCTTTCGCGACCGCGCGCTTTTCTGCGAAGTGCCTGCGGTGCAGGCGCCGTTGAGGCGGCGTCATCCCAGCGAACGCTGGGATCTCGTGCCGCGGGCGGTCGGTCGATGGGGGGCAGGCCCCTGCCTTCGCTGGGGCGACGCTCCTGCAAGCTACCCCTTCATCTCCAGCGCGCGGGCGTAGAGCGCCTTGCGGTCGAGGCCGAGTGCCTTGGCGACTTCCCCGGCGGCCTTGGACGCGGGGAGGCGGGTGAGCGCCTCGGCCAGAGCGGCGTCGGCGTCGGCGGCGCTGGCGGGGGCGGGGGGATCGGGGGGCGCGACGACGACGACGATCTCGCCCTTCGGCGGCGCATCGGCGTAGCGTGCGGCGAGCGACGAGAGCGTGCCGGTGACGGCTTCCTCGAACTTCTTGGTGATCTCGCGCGTGACCGCCGCCTCGCGGTCGCCCAGCCCGGCGGCGAGCGCGGCGAGGCAGGCGGCGAGGCGCGGACCCGATTCGTAGAAGACCAGGGTGGCGCGGATCGCCGCGACCTCCGCGATCGTCTCCGCGCGCGCCTGTTCCTTCGACGGCAGGAAGCCCATGAACAGGAAACGGTCGGTCGGCAGCCCGGCCAGCGTCAGCGCGGCGACCGCGGCGCACGGGCCGGGGATCGTCACCACCGCATGGCCAGCCGCGCGCGCCTCGCGCACCAGCTTGAAACCGGGATCGGAGATCAGCGGCGTGCCCGCGTCGCTGACCAGCGCCACCGCCTCGGTGCCCATGCGCGCGATCAGTTGCGGGCGGACGTGCGCGGCATTGTGATCGTGATAGGGGGTCATCGGCCGCTTGACCCCGATATGGCGGAGCAGCCCGGCGGTCACGCGCGTGTCTTCCACCGCGATCACAGCGGCTTGGCTCAAGACCTCGGCCGCACGCGGTGACAGATCACCGAGATTGCCGATCGGGGTGGCGACGATATACAGCCCAGGCGTCAACGAGTTCACGAGGGGTGTCATGGCAGAGGCGATCACCTGGCCGCAACGGTCCAGAGCACTTTCGCGATTCGTCGCGTTCATGGGCGCGATACTGCTTTCCGCCTGTTCCACGGTCGTGCCCCGCGCGCCGATGGAGCCGGGGCGGCCGCAGACCGGCGCGCAGGCGCCGCGGCCGACCAACCCCGAAGTGGTGCAGGGCCTGCCGCAGGATGTCGCGCGCAACCGCGTGGCGTTGCTGGTCCCGCTGTCGGGCGGCAATGCCGGGGTGGGCAAGAGCCTGGCCAATGCGACGCAGCTGGCGCTGCTCGACACCCGCAACCAGCAGGTGCGCATCACCAATTACGACACCGCGCCCGGCGCGGCGCAGGCGGCACGGCGCGCGATCGCGGACGGTGCGCAACTGATCCTGGGGCCGTTGCTGGCCGAGGACGTGCGCGCGGTGGCGCCGATCGCGCGCGCCGCCGGGGTGCCGGTATTGTCCTTCTCCAACGACGTCAGCGTCGCGGGCAATGGCGCCTACCTGCTGGGCTATGCCCCGGCACAGGCGATCGAGCGTGTCGTCGCCTATGCCAGCGGCAAGGGGATCAGCAATTTCGGCGGGCTGGTGCCCAATGCGCTGTACGGCAGCCGGGCGTCGACCGCGTTCCTGCGCGCGGTGGAGGATGCCGGCGGGCGCGTCGTCTCGCTCCAGACCTATGACCGCGGCGCGGTGGGCGCGGCGGTGCAGCGCATGGCCAAGGACGCGCCGTTCGGTGCGGTGCTGATCGCGGACAGCGTGCCCGCGGCGGCCGCGGCGGTGCCGCTGCTGCGCCGTGCCAGCCCGTCGACGCAGGTGCTGGGCACCGAATTGTGGAATTCGGACAATAATGTCGCGTCGGCCAGCGCGCTGAACGGCGCGTGGTTCGCCAGCGTGCCCGACAATCTGTACCGCCAATATGCGCGCAATTACCGCGCGCGGTTCGGCACCGCGCCGTACCGGCTGTCGAGCCTGGGGTATGACTCGGTGCTGCTGGTGGTGCGGATCGCGCGCGACTGGCGCGCGGGCACGCCCTTCCCCGAGGCGCGGCTGCGCGATTCGGACGGGTTCGCCGGGATCGACGGCGCGTTCCGCTTCGGCCGCGACGGCGTGGCCGAGCGCGCGCTGGAGGTGAAGGAAATCCGCGGCGGGGCTACCGTCACCGTGTCTCCGGCGCCGACCGGATTCGGGAAGTAACGGGGCGGAGCGGGGTCACGCGAAGACGCGAAGAGGGTTTTCGCGCAAAGGCGCAGAGCCGCAGAGAGAGGGCGATCAGGGCGCGGTAGCGCGCCTTTCCATGCCGTTTGCGTGACGGGTGTGATCGCCTGCGGCGCGATCCTCTCCGCGTCTCTGCGTCTCAGCGCGAGCAAATCTCCTTTGGCCGCTCAGACCGTGAGGCGGAAGCGGAAGACACGGCTTGGGCCATCTTCGGGGACGACGTAGAGGTCGCGGCCGTCGATCGCCATGCCTTCGCCCGTGTACGGCCCGCCGCGGCCGAACGGGCGGATTGGGCCGATCGCGCCGGCGCGCAGCGTGCGCCGGACCGTCATCGTCGGCCAGTCGAGCCAGTCGACGGTGCCGCTCCACCAATTGGTGTTGCCCCCGGCGACCAGGTGGCCGCCCTCGAACTTCATGTCCTGATAATGGGTGCGCGACGGGTTGGGGACGGCGCGCAGGTGGCGCGGATCGTCGGGATCAATGACGTAGAGCAGCCGGCTGTCCCAATTGCCTGCGACCAGCCGGCCGGGGGCGGCGGCGATGCAGCCGATATGGTCGGCGACGCGGATGCGGCGGCGGACGTGGAGCGTCCCGGCATCGATCTCCAGCAGCACCGACGAGCTGTCCGGGCGCATTTCCGCAACCGGTACCCACAGCGAGTCCCCGCTGCGCGAGATGCCGCCGGGGTGGTAGCGCACGCCGTCGGTCAGCTCGATCCGGCGCAGGAATCGCCCGGTCGCGCGATCGAATTCATGCAGATAGCCGCGGCGGCTGCGCCGGTCGACCGAGGTGACCCACAGCCGCGGGCCGTCGATCTCCAGTCCCTGGACATGGAACAGCTCGCCATCCAGCGGCAGCGTGCCGATCAGCCGCGTCCCCTCGATCGCGTCGTCCGGGCGGGCGGGTGCGCGCGCCGCCGAGAGTGCGGCGAACACGACCAGCAGCGCGAGTAGGCCGGGGCGGCGGGGCGTTCGAGGTGAGCGGGACTGGCGGAACATGCGCGAACGGCTCCATCACCGTTGGTGTCGCCGCGCGCCTGACACGGGGATATGTCAGCACGATGGGATTTGCGTTTCGGTTTGATGAGAGCGGGCGGTTTGATGAGAGCGGCGGTTGACCGCGCCGCGCCGCATCGCTACCCGGCGCCGCGACATCGCTGAACCACTCGCGCGCCGAGTCCTGTCGAAGGGCGCGCGGGTTCGCCCGGCAGGCGGAGACCTGTATCCATGGCCAACGTAGCAGTCATCGGCGCGCAATGGGGCGACGAAGGCAAGGGCAAGATCGTCGACTGGCTGGCCGAGCGCGCTGACATGGTCGTGCGGTTCCAGGGCGGGCACAACGCCGGCCACACGCTGGTGGTGGGCGAGAACGTCTACAAGCTGTCGCTGCTGCCGTCGGGGATCGTGCGCGGCACGCCGTCGGTGATCGGCAACGGCGTGGTGCTGGACCCGTGGGCGCTCAAGGCGGAGATCGAGCGGCTGGCGGCGCAGGGCGTCGTCGCGACGCCCGAGACGCTGCGCATCGCGGACAATTGCGCGCTGATCCTGCCGTTCCACCGCGACCTGGACGGGCTGCGCGAGGATGCGTCGGGCGCGGGGAAGATCGGGACGACACGGCGCGGGATCGGCCCGGCGTATGAGGATAAGGTCGGCCGGCGCGCGATCCGCGTGTGCGACCTGGCGCATCTGGGCGATCTGGGGCCGCAGCTGGACCGGTTGACCGCGCATCACGACGCGCTGCGCGCCGGGTTCGGGGAGCCGCCGATCGACCGCGACGCGCTGGTCGCGGAACTGCGTGATATCGCCGGTTTCGTCCTGCCGTTCGCCAAGCCCGTCTGGCGCGACCTGAACGAGGCGAAGGAGGCCGGGCGGCGCATCCTGTTCGAGGGCGCGCAGGGCGTGTTGCTGGATATCGACCACGGCACCTATCCGTTCGTGACCAGCAGCAACACGATCGCGGGCACCGCGGCGGGCGGATCGGGGCTGGGGCCGGCGGCGGTCGGCTTCGTGCTGGGGATCGCCAAGGCCTATACCACGCGCGTCGGATCGGGGCCGTTCCCGACCGAGCTGGAGGACGACATCGGCGAGCGGCTGGGACAGCGTGGGCATGAGTTCGGCACGGTCACCGGCCGCAAGCGGCGCTGCGGCTGGTTCGACGCGGTGCTGGTGCGCCAGTCGGCGGCGGTCGGCGGGATCACCGGGATCGCGCTGACCAAGATCGACGTGCTGGACGGGTTCGACGAGGTGAAGATCTGCACCGGATACCGACTGCGCGGCGAAGTGCTGGATTATTTTCCGTCGCATGCCGCCGACCAGATGGCGGTCGAGCCGGTGTACGAGATGATGGAGGGCTGGCACGAATCGACCGCGGGCGCGCGCAGCTGGGCCGACCTGCCGGCGCAGGCGATCAAATATATCCGCCGCGTCGAGGAATTGATTCGCTGCCCCGTGGCGCTGGTATCGACCAGTCCAGAGCGCGAGGACACGATCCTGGTCCGCGATCCCTTCGCGGACTGACGCGTCTGTTCCGCGATAGATTCGCGGAACGGCCCCGCCCCGGAATGTCCGGGACGGGGCCGTTCACGGTCGGGTGACCGCAGTTACGCCTGCGGCGGGGTCGTGCCGGTCGGCGGTGCGGTGGGACCGGTGGTCCCGGTCATCGGATCCGGGCTGGCCGGGGTGCCCATCGTTCCCGACGAATCACCGCCCGATGGCGCCATCGTATCTGGTACCGGCGTTGCAGTACCGTGCGGGCGTGTCGAAGGGCGCCTGGTGTCGTGCCCGCGATGGTCGGGCATCGGTGTCGTAGCGGTACCCGGCGGCGTCTGCATTCCGGTGGTACCGGGCTGGCCGGTCGTAGTGCCGGTGGCGGGCGGAGACATCGTCTGGGCCGATGCCGCGGCGGGAAGCAGCAGGGCCGCCGTCGCCAGAATGATCGTCGAGCGCATGATAACCTCTCCTGTGTTTTCAAGCGCTTCAACGGCTTGGGACCAGGGGATGTTCCGCGCTTCGACGGGCCGCAACGCCGCTTGGTCGCGGCGGCGGGTGGCCCCGCCCCCCGTAGAGGGGCGAGGCCGGTGCGTCACCGCGGCTTGTCGGTGGCGGTCGTCGAGATGCCGCCGGCGGTGCCGGCGCTCATGCCCGAGGAATCGGCACTGGTGCCGCCGGCGACGCCGCCGCCGGTCGCGACCGAGCCGTTCGGGGTGTTGACCGTCGCGCCAAGCGCGCCGTTGCCGCCCATCGTCGCACCGCCCGACGATGCGGAGGTCGCGCCGTTGGCACCGCCGGTCACGCCGACGCTGGTGCCGTTGACGGTATCGCCCACCTGCCGGCCGGTCTGGCGCGCGGTGGCGGCGGTACGGTCCGCGGTGCTGCGCGCGGCGGCGCGGGTGCGATCGGCGGCGCGGCGCGTCGCCTCACGCGTGCGTTGCGTCGTGCGGGCGGCGGTATCGCGGACCGCGCTGGTGTCGGGCGTCTGCAGCTGGCCCGTGGCGGTGCCGCCGAGCGTGCCGCCGACCTGACCCATGGTGCCGCCGACCGTGCCGCCCAAGCCGCCACTGACGCCGCCCGCCAGCTGCGCCGATGCGACGCCCGGTACCGACAGGGCCGCGGAGGCCAGAAGGATGGTGATACGCATATCCATTCTCCTCACAATTACGCAGGAGCAACGATGCGATCGGTGGAATCGTTCCCGAATCGGTACTATAACATTACCCGCATTGGGCACGGTGGAGCAGCGCCTGATCGGCGAGCACCAGCGCGACCATCGCCTCCACCACCGGCACGCCGCGGATGCCGACGCACGGATCGTGGCGGCCCTTGGTGGCGATATCGGCGGCCTCGCCGGTGCGGGTGATCGTTTCGACCGGGGTCAGGATCGAGCTGGTCGGCTTGAACGCGGCGCGCACGCGGATCGGCTGGCCGGTGGCGATCCCGCCCGCGATCCCGCCGGCGTGGTTGGCCAGGAAGCGCGGGCCGCCGTCGCCGGGGCGCATCGGATCGGCATTCTGTTCGCCCGACAGCGCCGCCGCGGCGAAGCCGTCGCCGATCTCCACCCCCTTCACCGCATTGATCGACATGATCGCCGAGGCCAGTTCGCTGTCGAGCTTGGCATAGAGCGGCGCGCCCCAGCCGGCGGGCACGCCGGTCGCCTCGCACGCGATCACCGCGCCCAGCGAGGAGCCGGACTTGCGCGCGGCATCGACCTTCGCCTCCCAGCGCGCGGCGGCGGCGGCATCGGGACAGAAGAACGGGTTGGCGTCGATCTGCGTATCGTCGAACGCCGCCGGGTCGACCGCATCGCCGCCGATCGCCTCCACCCAGGCGCGCACGCGCACCTGCGGCACGACCGCGCGCGCCACCGCGCCCGCCGCGACGCGCGCGGCGGTTTCGCGTGCCGACGACCGCCCGCCGCCGCGATAGTCGCGGAAGCCGTATTTGGCGTCATAGGCGTAATCGGCATGGCCGGGCCGATAGGCGAGCGCGACGTCGGAATAATCCTTCGACCGCTGGTCGACATTCTCGATCATCAGGCTGATCGGCGTGCCGGTCGTCTTCCCGTCGAACACGCCGGACAGGATGCGCACCTGATCGGGTTCGCGGCGCTGGGTGGTGAAGCGCGACTGGCCGGGGCGGCGCTTGTCGAGCCACGGCTGGATATCCTGTTCCGACAGCGCGATCCCCGGCGGGCACCCGTCGACCACCGCGCCCAGCGCCGGCCCGTGGCTTTCCCCCCAGGTGGTGAAGCGGAAGACGCGGCCGAAGGTGTTGAAGCTCATCGCGGTGTACCGGGGGGGAAGGCGGGGGCGAACATGGCGCTCGCCATGACAGATTGCGCGCGGCTATGACAGGGGCGTGATCGCGCGGGGGAGCGGCGCCGGGGGGCGTCGCCACGCGATTCGGCGAAGGGGAATATCCGGTGGCGAAGGTGAGGACGGCGGCCCTGCTGATGGCGGGGCTGGTGGCGGGGTTCGGCGCGGGCGTGGCGCATGCCGACGACAAGGCCGATTTCGAGCGTTGCGACGGGCGGCAGCATCCCGGCAAGCAACCCGATGGGCTGCGCGGGCAGGTCGGCTCCACGCCGTTCCAGCTGCTGGGCGGGAGCCGCGATGCGCAGACGATCGCCGCCTGCACCGTCGCGCTGGGCAGCCCGCGGCTGTTGCCGACGCAGACGCTGCGGCGCGCGCATCTGTTGCGTGCGCGGGCGGCCGCGCGGCTCCATTCCGACGATCTGGCCGGGGCGGTGGCGGATCTCGACCTGGCCGAGGCGGCGGCGGGGCCGCTCGCGCAGGACCGGTTCTACCAGCGCAGCATGGGTGTGTCGTTGACGCTGCTGCGCGCGCTGGCGGCGGCGCGCAAGGGCGACGTGGCCGCGGCAGCGCCGCTGGCGCGGCAGGCGATCGCGGCGCGCCCCTATGCGCTCGAGGTGCAGCAGGTCGCGTCGACGATCCTGCAGTTCGAGCCGGGCGGGACGCCGGGCGACCTGCTGCGGCTGGACCCCGATGCCGCGACCGGAATGCTGATCCGTGAAGCGGATGCGGGCAATTTCGCGCGGGTCGTGGCGCTGGCACCGTCCGTCGCCGTATCGTGGCCGACCGAGCCGCTGCCGCCGCTGGCGCTGGCGCTGCGTTCCCCCGATTCGGACCGGCTGCTGGCGGCGATGATGGTGAGCTATCACATCGCCTATGCGCGCGCCGCGACCGGCGACGTCGCCGGCGCGAAGGCGATGCTGGCGGAGGTACGTCAGCGGATGGCCGCCGCGCTGCCGGCCGCTGCGGCGACGCCGGTGCCGGCCGCGACCGGCAAGGATGCGGAGAAGGCGTCAGCCGCGCTGCCCGCGCTGGCGACGGCGATCCGCGAGCGGCTGGGCGAGTTTTCCGAACGCTATGCCAAGCGGATCGAGGCGCGGATCGCGGTGGCCGAGAAGCGCCCCCACGATGCGCTCGCGATCATGAAGGCGACGCCGATGCCGCCCAACGCCGCGACCGCCGAACTGATGAGCGCGGTGAAGGCGGCGCTGCCCGCGGACAAGGCGGCGGCGGTGGGATCGTTCGAACCGGCCGACGCCGATGCCGCCAAGGCGCGTCGCGACGGGCTGGTCGCCGTGATCCCGCTCGCGATGATCGCGCCCGAAACGCCGCGATCGGTGGTCGATTACGACCGTGCACGCCCGAACATCCTCGGCGCGTTGATCGGCGGCGCGCTGAGCATGGGGACCAGCCTGCTCGGGGGGATCAGCCGCACCGACGGCTTCCGCTCCACCCCCAACGCCGACGGGACGGTGATGGTGGAGTTCATCGGCAACACCCCGTCGCAGACGCTGGTGCAGGAAATGACGCTGCTGCGCGCGGCGGAAGTCGCGAAGGCAGCGGGGAAGCCCGCGTTCGTGATCGTCAAGCGCAACGATTACATGCGCCGGCTGGTGCAGACCCAATATGGCCGCGAGATCAGCAGCACGCCGACCGGGTACAAGACCGAACTGACGATCCGCGCGGTCGACAAGGGCGTCGATCCGGCACGCGCGCTGGACGCGACCGGAGTGATCGATGCGCTGGGGCCCTTGTATTACGAGGAGAAGAAGCCGGCGTGAGGGTGGGGGGCTCGCGCCGGGTGGCGCCGCCCGGGTGCGGTCTGGAGCCTTTCGCTGGGATGACGTTTGGCGGGAGGGGCCGGTCTTGGTTCGTGGTCAGTCTACCGACAGCGCGGCGAAGGCGGGGGCGTGGCGGGCCTCGCCGCGGGTGCCGCAGGGCATCAGTCCGCCCTGCAGCGGCAGCGCCATCAGATAGTCGCCGGCATAGGGGGAGGCGAAGTTGCGCGCGTAATCGGCGTGGAAGCCGAAGCGTTCGTAGAAGGACGGCTCGCCCAGCACGAAGCACAGGACGATGCCGGCGCGCTCCAGCTGTTCGATGCCTGCCCGGATCAGCGCCTCCGCCACGCCCTGCCGGCGCCACGCCGGGGCGACCGCGACCGGCGCGAGCGCGACGGCGGGAATCGCCTTGCCGCCGGCATCGACCCGCATCCGGCTGAACGCGACCGCGCCGGCGAGCGCCCCGTCATCCTCGTCCACCGCGACCAGCATCAGCACCATGTCGCCGTCGACGCACAGCCGGCGGACCAGATCGGCCTCGTCCGCGCGCGGGAAGCCGGCGCGGAGGAGCGCGTCAATCGCGGCGACATGCGCGGCGCCGGCGGGGTGGATCGCGATGGTCATGCGCGCGTCAGGCGAGCGCGATGTCGGGCGCGTCCTCCGCCTTCATCCCGATGACGTTGTAGCCGGCGTCGACATGATGGATTTCGCCGGTGACGCCGCTGGCGAGATCGGACAGCATGTACAGGCCCGCGCCGCCGACATCCTCGATCGTGACGGTGCGGCGCAGCGGGGCGTTCAGCTCGTTCCATTTCAGGATGTAGTTGAAGTCGCCGATGCCGCGCGCCGCCAGTGTCTGGATCGGGCCGGCGGAGATGGCGTTGACGCGGATGTTGCGCGGCCCCAGATCGACCGCGAGATATTTCACGCAGGTTTCCAGCGCGGCCTTGGCCACGCCCATGACGTTGTAATGCGGGATGACCTTTTCCGCGCCATAATAGGTCAGCGTCAGGATCGCGCCGCCTTCCGGCATCATCGCCTGCGCGCGCTGCGCCACCGCGACCAGCGAATAGGCCGAGATGTTCATCGTCATCAGGAAATTGTCGAGCGTGGTGTCGTAGAACTTGCCGCGCAGCTGCGACTTGTCGGAAAAGCCGATCGCATGGACGACGAAGTCGATCGTCGGCCATTCCTTCGCCAGTTCGGCAAAGGTCGCGTCGAGCGCGTCCATGTCCGACACGTCGCAGTCGAACAGCCGCGCGACGCCCAGCTGCTCGGCCAGCGGGCGGACGCGCTTTTCCATCGCCGCACCCTGATAGGAAAAGGCGAGCTCCGCGCCCGCCTCGCTCAACTGCTTGGCGATCCCCCAGGCCAGCGACTTGTCGTTGGCCAGGCCCATGATCAGCCCGCGCTTGCCCGCCATCAATCCGTTCACGCCGTCACGCCCTTCATTCGATTTCGCTAAGTCGTTGCGCTCCCCTCTACTACCGGTTCGGGCGGCTCCGCCAGTGCCGCGTTGAGATGGGCGCCGAACACGAGGCCGAGACCGATGAGGTAGAAAAACAGCAGCATCACCACGACCCCCGCCAGACTGCCATAGGTCAGGTCGTAGCCGCCCAGCTGCGACAGGACGAACGGCAGGCCCGCGGTCATGCTGACCCACCACAAGGTCGTGAACAGCGCGCCGGGCCATTTCCGACTTTCGGACTTGCGGTATTTACCCGGCGTGACCGAGTAGAACAGCATGTAGAGCGCGCCGAACATGATCGCCGCGGGCACCAGCCGGGCAAGGCCGAGCCAGCTGGCGACATCCTGCGCCACCGGCAGCAGGCGGTAGATGAACTGTTCGGCGGCGGTCAGTACGCCCTGTACCAGGAACGAGATCAGCGCGATCACCACCGAGGCGATGATCGCGAGGCTGAGGCCGAGGCGGGCGCGCCACAGCGACTGGCTGCTGCGCGTGCCGTAGGCGCGGCGGAAGATGTCGCGGATCGTCTCCGCGAAGCTGCCGACCGTCCACAGCCCGATCAGCGCGCCCAGCCACAGCAGCGAGCCGGTGCGCGCCGCCAGCACGTCGGCGATCGGCTTGCGCAGGATGTCGGCGACATTGGGGGGCAGCACCGACAGGAAGCTGCGCACCGCATGCTGCACGTCGTCGCTCTGCCCCACGACCGAGGCGATCGCGGCCGCGACGATGAAGAATGGAAACACCGTCATCAGCGCGAGATAGGCCAGGTTTCCCGCGTGCATGAACCCGTCATTATAGACGCCGATCAGCGCGCGCTTGAGCACTTCCCACGCATAGGCGCCCGGCCGCACCCGTGCCAGCCGCCGGTCGAGCCGGCGGCGCGCCGCAGCGTGATCGCGGCCGCGATCCTCGGGGGTGAGTGCCGTCTGGCCGTCTGTCACGGGGGATCAGACGCCCATCGCGGCGCGCGGGTTCCCTCCTCCGGTCCAGCCGGCAACGAACGCCTTGAGCGCGGCATCCTCCGCGGGGACGTCGACCACCAGCGTGACCAGCTGGTCGCCGCGCTCGCCGCCCTTGCGATGGAAGCCCTTGCCCTTCAGGCGCAGCGTCTTGCCCGAGGTGCTGCCGGCCGGCACGGTAATCATCACGGGATTTTCGACCGTGGGGCATTTCACCTTGCCGCCCTCTACGGCTTCCTTGAGCGTGATCGGCAGGTCGAGGCGCACGTCGTCGCCGTCGCGGGTGAAATAGCGGTGCGGCTGCACCTCGATCGTGACGATCGCGTCGCCGGCGCCGCCCGGCCCCGCCTCGCCCTTGCCCGCGAGCCGCATCTGCGTGCCCGTCTCGACCCCGGCGGGCAGTTTCAGGTCGAGCGTGCGCCCGTCGGCCAGCGTCACGCGCTGCGGCGCGAGCGTGGCGGCGTCGACGAACGGCACGGTCAGGCGATAGGCGGTGTTCGCGCCTTTCTGCGGCGGGGTGCCGCGCCGGCCGAAGCCGCTGGCGAAGCCGCCGCCGGTGCGCCCGCCGAACAGCCCCTCGAAGATATCCGACATGTCGGCGCCCTCGCCGCCGAATTCGAACCCCTGCGAGCGGAAACCGCCGCCGCCTGCGCCGCCGGGGCGCGGACCGCCGCCGCCGCCGAAGCCGAACGGGGCCGTGGGATTGCCGTCGCCGTCGATTTCCCCGCGGTCGAAGCGCGCGCGCTTGTCCTTGTCGGTCAGCAGGTCGTAGGCGGACGTCACCTGCGAGAAGCGTTCCGACGCCTTCGGATTGTCCTTGTTGCGGTCGGGATGCAGTTCCTTGGCGAGCTTGCGATACGCCTTCTTGATGTCCGCTTCGCTGGCGCCGCGCGCCACGCCCAGCGTCGCATAAGGATCGGCCATAATGTCCCCGGTTGTTACTACCTAGCTATGTGGGGCCAGCACGGGCGCGGCGCAATCGTCGTGTATCGGCGGTGCCGAGGGGGATTCCTCGATCGGGGCGACGTCGACGCTGACCTCCATCGACTGCGCGCCGGAGCCGAGGACGACGCCGTCGACGGGCGCGATCTCCGCATAGTCTCGGCCGATCGCGACGATCACATGGTCGCCCGCCATCCAGATGCCGTTGGTGGGATCGACCCCGACCCAGCCGCGCGCCGCGCCGCACCATAGCAGCACCCAGGCATGGGTCGCGTCGGCGCCGACCAGCCGCGCCTCGCCGGGCGGCGGGATGGTGCGGATATAGCCGGAGGCATAGGCGGCAGGCAGGCCGGCGGCGCGCAGGCCCGTAATCATGATCTGCGCGAAATCCTGGCACACGCCGCGGCGGTGGCGGAACGCCTCGTGCGGGGGGGTGTCGACCAGCGTGGCGGCGGGGTCGAAGGCGAAATCGTTCTGGATGCGGCGCGCCAGCGCGATCCCCGCCTCCAGCGCGTTGCGGTCCGGCGACAGGTCCGCCGCGCAATATTCGGCGATCGCGCGGTCGAGCGGGATCAGCGGCGAGGGGTAGAGATAGGCCGCGGGACCGGCGGCGGAAATGTCGGCCGAGGCGCGCGCCATCCGCGCGACCTCCGCCAGCGTCGGATCGGCGGCGTCGGGCACGGGCACCAGCCGGTCGACCGTCAGCTGCGCGCGGCTTTCGATCGTCAAGCGGCGCACCGGCTGGTCGACCACCAGTCGGGTGACGTGCGCCAGCCCCGCCTCCGCGCGCGCGGGCATTGCACGGCCGGACGGTTCGACGGTCAGGTCATAGGTCTCCAGCCGCTGGCCGGGCCAGTCGATCGGTTTCAGCCGCAGGTTGCAGCGCGCGAACTTGACCGCATTGCCATAGTCGAAGCGGGTGATGTGGCGGATATCGTAGCGCATCAGGCGAGCGTCAGGCCGCTGGCGCGTAGCGGCTCGGCCCCGCGCAGGAAGTAACGGTGCGCGATCGCATCGGACAGGCGCATCAGCCGGCGCTCCACCTCGCCCAGCGTCGCGGCGTCGAGCGTGCTGGCCTGCGCCGTGGCGACCAGCGCGCAGAGGCCGGTCGCCTCCACCTGCTGCGGTTCGGCCATGCCGTCGTCGTCGAGCACCGGCAGCCGCGCGAGATGGTCGCGGATTGCCTCCACCTGGAACGCCAGCGCGCGCGGATTGCCGGGATCGAGGACGGTGAGGTCGACGACGGGCACGCGCGCAATCCCGGTCAGGTAGCGCTGGCGGTAGCTGATCTGGCTGTCGGCGAAATCGAGCAGCGTCGACAGATCGTCTACCGACGCTCCCGCCAGCCCGAACGCGCGCGCGGCGCGCGTGATCGCGGTGCCGCGTTCGATCCGCCGCCCCAGATCGTGGAAGCGCCACGCGGCGGTGCGGCCCATATGCTCGGCCGACAGGCCGGCGATCGCGGCATAGCGGCGCTGGAGCGAGCCGGCGCGGTCGAGCATCCCGCGCTGCGTCGGGAAGGGTGCGTCGAGCAGCCGCACCATGTCCGCCGACAGCCGGTCGCGCGATCCCGCCGCGATCCGCTGCGCATGGCCGTTGATGGTCGCAACCGATTGCCAGTCGGGCGATTCCATCGCGATGCGCGCCATCTGCGTCAGATCGTGGCGGCGCAGGCTGTCGGGCCGGGGCGCGGCACCGACGCCGACGATCGCATCGACCAGCGCGCCGACCGTGCGCGTGCCGAGTGCCGCGCCGGCATCGGCGTCGATCGAATTGCCCAGCATCACGCGGATCGCCGCCAGCAACGCCTCGCCACGTTCCAGATAGCGGCCCAGCCAGTAGAAATTGTCGGCGACGCGGCTGGGCAGCGTGCCGGGGTTGCGGCGGACGTGGAGCGAATCGGCGGCGGGGAGCAGCGACGTCTGCGGCACCGGATCGCTGCCGAAGACGCACACGTCGGCGGACCATGTGCCCTCGCCCAGCACCGCCGCGCGCGGATCGGGATGCTCGCCGATACGCGCGAAGCCGCCGGGCATCACCTGCCACCGGCCGTCGCCGTCGCGCGCGGCGAACACGCGCAGCGTGAACGGGCGCGGTTCCAGCCGGTCGCCGATCACCACCGGCATCGACGACAGCCGCACCACTTCCTGCCCGACATAATCCTGCGGCCGGCGGGTGAGGTCGTCGAGGAAGGCGGCGCGCTGTTCGCGGGTCAGTTCCGCGCCGGCGACCGCGCCGTCGGCCGGCAGCCCCAGCGTGCGCGCGCCGAACGCCGACGACAGCAGCAGCGAATCGAGTTCGGCGGCGACATGCTCGGCCTCCGCCGGCTGGCCGCACCACCAGGTGGCGATATTGGGCAGGATCAGGTCCGCGCCGGTCAGCCGCGTCGCCAGCTGCGGAAGGAAGGCCCCGAACGCGGTGCTTTCCAGCACCCCCGAACCGGGGGCGTTGGCGATGACCACGTTACCTTCCGTCCAGCTGTCGATGAGGCCCGGCACGCCGATCCGCGAATGCGAATCGAACGCCAGCGGATCGAGCAGCCGCGGGTCGAGCCGCCGCCACAGCGCATCGACGCGCTTCAGCCCGCCGATCGTGCGGACGTAGAGTTTGTCCTCCAGCGCGGCGAGATCGTCGCCCTCCACCAACAGGAAGCCGAGATAGCGTGCCAGATGCGCCTGTTCGGCATAGCTGGGATTGTAGCGCCCCGGCGTCAACAGCCCGATGCGCGGGTCACTGCGCCGGCACGACGCGGCCAGCCCGTCGCGGAACGCCGCGAAGAACGGCGCGTGGCGGCGCACGTTGAGCCGCCCCTGCAAGCCCCCCAGCGTGCGGCTGACCGCCAGCCGGTTTTCCAGCGCATAGCCCGCGCCAGTGGGGGTGCGCAGGTGATCCGCGAGCACGCGCCATTCGCCCGATGGCCCGCGCCCCAGGTCGATCGCGACGAAATGCAGGTGGCAGCCGCCCGGCGGCGTCACGCCCACCAGCGGGCGCAGGTAGAAGGGGCTGCCGGTGACCAGCGTGGCGGGCAGGTGCCCGCGCGCGACCAGATGGGCGGGGCCGTAGAGATCGCGCAGGATGGTTTCGAGCAGCTCGGCGCGCTGCACCACGCCGCGTTCGATCGTCGCCCATTCGGCATCGTCGATCAGCAGCGGCACCGGGCTGAGCGGCCAGGGGCGCTCCGCCTCCTCCCCGATGATGCGAAAGCCGGTGCCGATGTCAGCGGCGTGGCGTTGCACCCGTTCGCGCGCGTGCGACAGATCGTCGCCGGCGACCGCGGACAGTTCCTCCAGCATCGCCAGCCACGCCGCGTCGCCCGGATCGTGGAACACGTCCGCCCCGGTGCCGGCGGCCGCATAGCCGTCCGCCCAGCGGCGCGCGTGCGTCCCGGCATCGAACAGCGCGGCCTGTGTCGCCAACTCCATCCCCTCTATCGCTTGGCCGCGCGACCCTAGGGGACGTTGCGGTGCAACACAAAGGCTTTACCGGGGGGTGACGCCTGCGATCGTCAGCGTGCGGCCTTCTCGTCGCGCTCGCGATAGAATTCCTGCACCACCGCCCAGCCTTCGGCGGCGCTGTCGACGTAGCGGAAGATGCCCAGGTCGCGTTCGGACACCACGCCTTCCTCCACCAGCGCGTCGAAATTGACGACGCGCTCCCAGAATTCGCGGCCGAACAGCAGCACCGGGATCGGCGCGACCTTGCCGGTCTGGATCAGCGTCAGCAGTTCGAACAATTCGTCGAAGGTGCCGAACCCGCCGGGGAACGCCGCCAGCGCGCGCGCGTGGAGCAGGAAGTGCATCTTGCGCAGCGCGAAATAGTGAAACTGCGTCGACAGCGACGGGGTGACGTAGGGGTTGGGCGCCTGTTCGTGGGGCAACACGATGTTGAGGCCGATCGATTCGGCGTGCACGTCCGCCGCGCCGCGGTTGGCCGCTTCCATGATCGACGGGCCGCCGCCGGAACAGACGACGAAGTGCCGCCGCCCCGCTTCGTCGCGCGGGAAGTTCGAGCACAATTGCGCCAGTTCGCGCGCCATGTCGTAATATTTGCTCTTGGCGACCAGCCGCTCGGCGATGCGGCGGCTTTTGTCGTCGGTGGCCATGTCGAGCAGCGCCTGCGCCTTGGCCGGCTCCGGGATGCGCGCCGAACCGTAGAAGACGAAGGTGGAGCCGATATGCGCCTCCTCAAGGATCAGCTGTGTCTTGAGCAGTTCCAGCTGGAAGCGGACCGGGCGCAGATCCTCGCGCAGCAGGAAGTCCATGTCCTGGAACGCCAGGCGATAGGCCGGGCTTTCGGTCTGCGGGGTGGAGATGTTGTGGGCGGCGGCGTCGGCATCCTGCTTGGCAGCGGGGAAGACGCGGCTGGGAACGCGGGTTTCTGTCATCCGGGGGGTGTAGTCACGCTTCGTGACGCCCGCAAGACGGCGCCCTCACCGGCAGAACGCCTTGCCGTCGTCCTCCAGATGCAGGTGGTCGCGATGCGCCTCGTTATAGTCGGGCGACAGGACGGTGCCGAAGCGGCGGCAGGCGGAGGTGCGGATCGTCGCGAGGAAGCGGCGCACCTGCGGATCGGGGGAGTTCCAGTCCGACAGGATCGAGATCCGCCGCCCGTCCTTCAGCTCGAACGCGGCGATGTCGATCGCATTGGCGATGGCATGCCCCGACCGGCGCGCCGGGCCGGCGGTGCCGACGGTGTTGCGGCAGGCGTAGCTGCCCATCGAGACGACGCGCGACAGCTGCGATCCCAGGATCTGATACGCCGCCGGCGCGACGCCGTTGCGCGCCCAGGCGGCATAGGCGCGCGCCTCGCCGCAGCGCACCGCGCCCAGATTGGCGGTCGGCACGCCGATGTCGAGCAGCTTGACCGTGCCGGAAAGCGCACAGCCGGGCGCGATCTGCCGGTCGGGCAGCGGCTGGAAATCGACGCCCAGCGCGCGCAGGTCGGCATGGCATTGCGCGGTTTCGCGCAGCGACGGCCCGGCGACCTCCGCCCGCGGCGCCTGCGGGGCGGGGCGCTCGACCCGGCCGCAGGCGGCGAGGGCCAGGGCCATCGCGATCGTCGTGCCGGCGCGGTTCCGATGACCCCTCATCCGCATCGCTTGCGGCATGGTGGACCCCGGAACAAGTCCGAGGTGACGGAAGGGTCGGGGGGCGCGGCAGATGGTTGACGTCTGGTGGTTGACAGGGCGCGATTGGCCGCTAGGGCGGTCGACGGGCCACGCGGTCCCAACGCCGCGCGTGCTCTCTGTGAGGAGAGTCTGACATGACTGATTCGATTGCCGCCGACGCCACCCTTGCGCCCGCGAAGCCCGCCACCCGGCCGGCGCGCCCGCATTTTTCCTCCGGCCCGTGCGCCAAGCCCCCCGGCTATGACCCCGCCAAGCTGGCGACCGACGTCCTGGGGCGTTCGCACCGCTCGAAGCTGGGCAAGCAGCGGCTGCAATATTGCATCGACCTGATGCGCGACCTGCTGAACCTGCCCGACACGCACCGCATCGGCATCGTCCCCGGTTCCGACACCGGCGCGTTCGAAATGGCGATGTGGACGATGCTGGGCGCGCGCCCGGTCACCGCGCTGGCGTGGGAAAGCTTCGGCGAGGGCTGGGTGACCGACGCGGTCAAGCAGCTGAAGATCGACCCGATCGTCATCCGCGCCGATTACGGCCAGCTGCCCGACCTGACCCGGGTCGACTGGTCGAACGACGTGCTGTTCACCTGGAACGGCACCACCAGCGGCGTGCGCGTGCCCGACGGCGACTGGATCGCCGCGGATCGCGAGGGGCTGTGCTTCGCCGACGCGACCAGCGGCGTGTTCGCCTACGACCTGCCGTGGGACAAGATCGACGTCGCGACGTTCAGCTGGCAGAAGGTGCTGGGCGGCGAGGGCGCGCATGGCGTGCTGATCCTGGGTCCGCGCGCGGTCGAGCGGCTGGAAAGCTACACCCCCGCCTGGCCGCTGCCGAAGGTGTTCCGCCTCGTCTCCAAGGGCAAGCTGACCGAGGGCGTGTTCAAGGGCGAGACGATCAACACGCCGTCGATGCTGGCGGTCGAGGATGCGATCTGGGCGCTGGAATGGGCCAAGGGGCTGGGTGCCGGCGGCCTCATCAAGCGGTCCGACGCCAATGCCGCGGCGCTGGACGCGATCGTCGCCGAGCGCGACTGGCTGGGGCATCTGGCGCAGGACGCCGCGTCGCGGTCGAAGACCAGCGTGTGCCTGACGGTGGATGCGGACGAGGCCGTCATCAAGAAGATGGTGTCGCTGCTGGAGGCCGAGGGCGCCGCGTTCGACATCGGCGGCTATCGCGATGCGCCCCCGGGGCTGCGCATCTGGTGCGGCGCCACGGTGGATACCGCGGATATCGCGGCGCTGGGTCCGTGGCTCGACTGGGCCTACGCGACCGCGAAGGCCGCCTGATCCACCGATTCCCGAATTAACACGTCATCCCAGCGGAAGCTGGGATCTCTCGCCGCAAGCGCGCTCTTGCCGCACGAGATCCTGACTTTCGTCAGGATGACGAATTGCACACAGAGGAGCAATTCGTCATGCCCAAGGTACTGATTTCCGACAAGATGGACCCGCGCGCTGCCGAGATCTTCCGCGAACGCGGGGTCGAGGTGGACGAGATCACCGGCAAGACCCCCGAGGAGCTGAAGGCGATCATCGGCGAGTATGACGGGCTCGCCATCCGCAGCTCGACCAAGGTGACCAAGGAGATCCTGGAGCACGCCACCAACCTGAAGGTGGTCGGCCGCGCCGGGATCGGCGTCGACAATGTCGACATCCCCGCCGCCAGCGCCAAGGGCGTGGTGGTGATGAATACGCCGTTCGGCAATTCGATCACCACCGCCGAACATGCCATCGCGCTGATGTTCGCGCTGGCGCGCCAGCTGCCGGAAGCGGACGCCTCGACGCAGGCGGGCAAGTGGGAGAAGAACCGCTTCATGGGCGTCGAGGTGACCGGCAAGACGCTGGGGCTGATCGGCGCGGGCAACATCGGCTCGATCGTCGCCGACCGTGCGCTGGGGCTGAAGATGAAGGTCGTCGCGTTCGACCCGTTCCTGACCGAGGAGCGTGCGGTGGAGCTGGGCGTGACCAAGGTGACGCTGGACGAACTGCTGGCGCGCGCCGACTTCATCACGCTGCACACCCCGCTCACGGATCAGACGCGCAACATCCTGTCGGCGGAAAACCTCGCCAAGACCAAGAAGGGCGTGCGGATCGTCAATTGCGCGCGCGGCGGGCTGATCGACGAGGCGGCGCTGAAGGAAGGACTCGATTCGGGGCATATCGCCGGCGCGGCGCTGGACGTGTTCGTGACCGAGCCGGCGAAGGAATCGCCGCTGTTCGGCACGCCGAACTTCATTTCCACCCCGCATCTGGGCGCATCGACCACCGAGGCGCAGGTCAATGTCGCGATCCAGGTCGCCGAGCAGATGGCCGATTACCTTGTCTCCGGCGGGGTCATCAACGCGCTGAACATGCCGAGCCTGTCGGCAGAGGAAGCGCCCAAGCTGCGCCCGTACATGGGGCTGGCGGAGAAGCTGGGCAGCCTGGTCGGGCAGCTGGCGCATGGCGCGATCGACCGCATCTCGATCCATCGCGAGGGCGCGGCGGCGGAGCTGAACCCCAAGCCGATCACCAGCGCGGTGCTCAAGGGCTTCCTGGGGACGCAGACCGCGACGGTGAACATGGTCAACGCCCCGGTGCTGGCGCGCGACCGCGGCGTCGAGGTGCGCGAGATCCGCACAGAGCGCGAGGGCGATTACCACACGCTGCTGCGCGTCGCGGTGCGCACCGCCGATGGCGAACGGTCGGTGGTCGGCACGCTGTTCGGCGACAGCGCGCCGCGGCTGGTCGAGCTGTTCGGGATCAAGGTGGAGGCGGACCTCGTCGGGCCGATGATCTATGTCGTCAACGAGGACGCGCCCGGCTTCATCGGCCGTATCGGGACGCTGCTGGGCGAGGCGGGGGTCAACATCGGCACCTTCCACCTGGGCCGGCGCGAAGCCGGCGGCGAGGCGGTGCTGCTGCTGTCGGTGGACGAGACGGTCGACGCCGCGCTGCTGGCGAAGGTCAAGGCGCTGCCGGGGGTGAAGACGGCGATGGCGCTGTCGTTCTGATGGTTGGGGGGCGGTGGTCTCGGTGAGACACCTGCCCCTCTCCCAACCCTCTCCCCTGTGGGGAGAGGGTTGGGAGAGGGGTTGCCGCGCACGCCACGGTCAGTGATGGTCCGAGCCGATGCAAACCGCCCCCCTCCTCCTCGACCGCGCGCGAAGGATGCGGCGTGCGATGACCGAGCCGGAAACGCGGCTGTGGCTCGCGCTGCGCGGGCGGCGGCTGGACGGGGTCAAATTCTCCCGCCAGGTCGTGGCCGGTCCCTATATCCTCGACTTCTGCGCGCGCACGCTCAAGCTGGCGATTGAGGTTGACGGCGATACCCACGCCGACCAATCGCGTGACGACCGGCGGACCGCCTGGCTCAAAGCGCGCGGCTATCGCGTCATGCGCTTCACGAACGCGGATGTGATGATGAACTTGGACGGCGTGCTTCAAACGATCCTGTCGGCGGTGACGACAGCCCCTCTCCCCGACCCTCTCCCCGTAGGGGAGAGGGAGGCGCGCGCATGACCGCGCTGCTGCCCGAGGGTCTTCGCGACCGCCTGCCGCCCTACGCCGATGCCGCCGCCGCGATCGAGGCGCGGGTGCTGGGGGCGATCCGGGCGCATGGCTATGAGCGGGTCGATCCGCCGCTCGCGGAGTTCGCCGAGGCGCTCGGCACGCGGCTGAAGGCGGGCGCGCTGCACGATGCGGTGCGCTTCGTCGACCCGGTGTCGCAGCGCACGCTGGCGATCCGCCCGGACATCACCGCGCAGATCGCACGGATCGCGGCGACGCGGATGGGGCACCACCCGCGCCCGGTGCGGCTGAGCTACGCCGGGTCGGCGCTGAAGCTGCGCGCCAGCCAGCTGTCCCCCGCGCGCGAGACGCGGCAGATCGGGGCGGAGCTGTTCGGGCTCGATTCGGTCGCCGCCGCGGGGGAGATCGCGACCGTCGCGGTCGAAGCGATGGCGGCGGCGGGGGTGGCGCAGCCGTCGATCGACTTCACGCTGCCCGATCTGGTCGATGCGCTGGCGGCGGGGCCGCTGCCGGTCGCGGCCGACGCGCTGGCGTCGCTGCGCGAGCGGCTGGACGCCAAGGATGCCGGCGCGGTGGCGCAGATCGCGCCCGATTACCTGCCGCTGATCGCGGCGGCGGGGCCGTTCGAACCGGCGCTGGCGCGGCTGCGCGCGTTCGACCGCGACGGCGTGCTCGCCTCGCGGCTGGATGCGCTGGCGGCGATCGCTGCGACGCTGGACGGGCGCGTCGCGATGACGCTGGACCCGACCGAGCGGCACGGGTTCGAATATCAGACGTGGCTGGGCTTCTCGCTGTTCGGCGGCGCATCGTCGGCGGAGCTGGGGCGCGGCGGCACCTATACGGTGGTGCACGAAGGCGGTGCGGAGGAAGCGGCGACCGGCTTCACGCTGTATGCCGACCGGCTGGTGGGCGATGCGCCGGCGGGCGAGCGGCGCCGGCTGTTCGTGCCACTGAATACCGCGGCCGAAGAAGGCGCGCGGTGGCGCGGCGAGGGCTGGGTGACGGTGGCGGCGCTGGACGCGGGCGACACGCCCGAGGCGCAATTGTGCACGCATGTGCTGGCGGGGGGCGAGGCGCGGGCGCTGTAACCGGGGCGGCTTGGGACGTCGCCCCAGCGCAGGCTGGGGCCTTCTTCCGCGTGCGGGTTGTTCTGTTGTGATCCCCAACGGGGAGGCCCCTGCCTTCGCAGGAGCGACATGCGGGCAGGGGCGACGTTGGTTCAGGTGATCGCCGCGTCCGGCGCGCGCACGACGCGAGGCAGGATCGCGTCGAGCAGGATCATGCCCGCCTCGGTGACGCGCAGATGGTCGCCGCGGCGCTCGATCAGGCCGGGGAGCGCGGCGATCTGGCGGTCGTCGACCAAGGCGTCGATCGCGACCCCGGTCAGCGCCGCGATCCGTGCGAGATTGACACCTTCGTCAAGGCGCAGGCCCATCAGCAGCGCCTCGCTGACGCGGGTCGCGGGATCGAGCGGTTCCTCGCTTTCCAGGCCATGGCCGTTGCGCGCGAGCGCGGCGAGCCAGTTCTCCGGCTTGCGCCGGCGGAAGGTGGCGAGCGCGTCGCGCCGGCCGTGCGCGCCCGGCCCGATCCCGGCATAATCGCCGTAGCGCCAGTAGGTGAGGTTGTGGCGGCTCTGCGCGCCGGGCCGGGCGTGGTTGGAGATTTCGTAGGCCGGGATGCCGGCGGCGGCGGTCATCGCGCGCGTGGCCTCGAACAAATCGGCGGCGGCATCGCCGTCGGGAATGACGAGGCGGCCGGCGGCGGCCTCGGTCGCGAAGCGCGTGCCCGGTTCGATCGTCAGCTGGTAGAGCGACAGGTGCTCGGTGCCGAAGGCGAGCGCGCGCGCCAGTTCGCCCTCCCACGCCGTCAGCGACTGGTCGGGACGCGCGTAGATGAGGTCGATGCTGACGCGCGCGAAATGGCGCTGCGCGATGGCGAGTGCGCCCAGCGCCTCGTCCACGCCATGCGCGCGGCCCAGGAAGCGCAGCGCGGCATCGTCGAGCGCCTGCACCCCCAGCGACACGCGGTTGACCCCGACGGCGGCGAGATCGGCGAAGCGCGCCGCCTCCACCGATGACGGGTTCGCCTCCAGCGTGATCTCCACGCCCCCGGGCGCGGCGGGCCAGGCGTCGAGCGCGGCGTCGATCAGCGCGGCGACCGTGGCGGGTGGCATCAGCGAGGGGGTGCCGCCGCCGAAGAAGATCGAGCCGAGCCGCCGACCGGGGAGCAACGCGGCCTCATGCGCCAGATCGGCGAGCAGCGCGTCGCGCCACTGCGCCTGATCCACCGACGCGCGCACATGGCTGTTGAAGTCGCAATAGGGGCATTTGCTGACGCAGAACGGCCAGTGGATGTAGAGCGCCAGCGGGGGATTGTCGGGAACCATGCCGGCGCCGATATGGCGGCGATGCGCCCGAAACGCCATGCCGTCCGCCTGTTCGCATTCCTGCTGCCGCTGATCGCGGCGGCCTGTTCGGGGGACGGCGGGCCGCCGCGGGTGGTGGAGGCGCGGCCCGATGCCCCCGCGCCGGCACGCGGGGAATCCTTGCTGCGCCGGGCGATGCTGGTGGGGCATAACGCGGCGCGCGCCGACGTCGGCGTGGCGCCGCTGGTGTGGGACGATGCGCTGGCGCGGTCGGCGGCGGCCTATGCGCAGGAGATGGCGCGGACCGGCCGCTTCGCGCACGCCGAACAGCCGCAGGGGCCGCGGCGCGAGGGCGAGAACCTGTTCACCGGGACGCGCGGGGCATACGGCTATGACGAGATGGTCGCGCTGTGGGTGGCGGAGAAGCGCGACTTCGTGAACCGCGCGGTGCCCGATGCGAGCCGGTCGGGCAACTGGGGCGGGGTGGCCCATTACGTGCAGATCGTGTGGCGCGGATCGCGCGCGATGGGGTGCGCGATGGCGTCCAGCCGCCGCGACGATTATCTGGTGTGCCGCTATTCCCCCGCCGGCAACGTGGTCGGCGAGCGGGCTTTCTGACGGGACGGGCGCATTTGACAGCGGCGGACGCGTCGCGCAGCACGGCGCGCGACATGTCACGGCGGGAGTAGGCGACCATGCGTTTCGTAGCGGCGATCGGGGCAGCGTTGTTGGTGCTGGCCGCAGGGCCCGTGGTGGCACAGGACCGCGAGGGGGAAGACCATCCGCTGCTGCCGCGCTATCCGGGCGCGGTGATCGACGATTATCGCGCGCCGTCGCTGGACGAGATCACGATCCCGGCAGGGCAGATCACCAGCCAGGATGCCAGCGGCAACCGGCAGGTGATGGAAGGGCAGGTGACGCAGATCGGCTATCGCGTGGAGCCGGCGGTCGCGCCGTTGCAGATCCAGCGATATTACGCCGACCGGCTGGCCAAGGACGGATTCCAGACGGTGTTCAGCTGCACCGGGCCGGCGTGCGGGCGCGACATGGGGGCGCTGATCTTCAATTCGGGGAAGGTCGCGCCGCCGGGGTTCGACGGGCTGTTCAACGACCGCATCCGCGTGGTCGTGGCGCGGCGCGGCGCGACCTGGATGCTGCTGCACATCGCCGATTCGTCCGACCGGTCGATCATCTACGAAGCGGTGGTCGAGGACGCCAAGCCCGCCGAGGCGCCACCCGCCGGCGGGGAATGATCGGCCTGCGCGCCGCGCCGCCGCTCAAAAGGCGGCGGCGACCAGTTGGCGGAAGGCGTCGCCGCGGTGGCTGATCGCGTTCTTTTCCTCCTCGGCGATCTGCCCGAAGGTCAGGTCGCTGCCGATCGGCTGGAAAATCGGGTCGTAGCCATGGCCCAGGTCGCCGCGCGGCGGCCAGACGAGCGTCCCGTCGACGCGCCCTTCGAACCATTCGACATGGCCGTCGGGCCAGGCGAGCGCGAGCGCGCAAACGAAATGCGCGTCGCGCGGCGCGTCCGGCATCGCATCCAGTTTGTCAGTGACGCGGCGCATCGCCAGCGCGAAGTCGCGCCCGTCGAACGCGGGCACCGGATCGACGCCGGGCAGCCCCGGATCGGCCATCCCCCAGCGCGCCGAGAAGATCCCGGGATCGCCGCCCAGCGCATCGACGCACAGCCCGCTGTCGTCGGCCAGCGCGGGCAGGCCCGACAGGTCGGCGGCGGCGCGCGCCTTCAGCTCGGCATTCATGACAAAGGTGGTGCCGGTCTCCTCCGGCTCCGGCAGGTCGAGCGACGCGGCCGAGACGACATCCAGCCCGCGGCCTTCGAGCAAGGCGGCGATCTCGCGCACCTTGCCCTCATTGTGGCTGGCGATCACCAGCTTGCCGGCGGTGAGCTTGCGGATCGCCTGGGGCGTATCGCTCTCGCCGCTCATGCGACCGCCTTCGCCTGCGCCGCGAAGATGTCGGCGCAGCCGATCCGCGCCAGCCGCAGCAGCCGCAGCAGCGCCTCCTCGTCATAGGTGGCGTGTTCGGCGGTGGCCTGCGCCTCGGCGATATGGCCGTTTTCGAGCAGGACGAAATTGGCGTCCGCGTCGGCGTTCGAGTCCTCGTCGTAATCGAGGTCGAGCACCGGCTGCCCCTGATAGATGCCGCAGGACACCGCCGCGACCTTCTGCGTCAGCGGATCGGCGGCGAGCTTGCCGCTTTCCAGCAGGCCGTCGACCGCGAGGCGCAGCGCGACCCATGCGCCCGAAATGGCTGCGGTGCGGGTGCCGCCGTCGGCCTGGATGACGTCGCAGTCGAGCGTGATCTGGCGTTCGCCCAACAGCGCCATGTCGGTCACCGCGCGTAGCGAACGGCCGATCAGCCGCTGGATTTCCTGCGTCCGGCCCGATTGCTTGCCCTTGGCCGCCTCGCGGCTGCCGCGGGTGTGCGTGGCGCGCGGCAGCATCCCATATTCGGCAGTGACCCAGCCCTGACCCTTGCCGCGCAGGAACGGGGGCACGCGCTCCTCCACGGAGGCGGTGACCAGCACCCTGGTATCGCCGAACCCGATCAGCACCGATCCTTCCGCATGGCGGGTGAAGCGGGGCTCGATGGTGATGGTGCGCATCTGGTCGGGCGCGCGGCCGCTGGGGCGCATTCAACTCTCCTGAAACATGGACGCGCCGGCCGTAGGCGCAGACGCGCGCGGCAACAAGGGGCGAGCGGAGTGCGCACGGTCCGCCAAGGCGCCGGGCGGGGCGCGTCATCCTCCGGCAAGGTGCTGCAACCGGGGGAGATTTCCAATTCTGCACGGTGCGGCGTTAACCCGAAAGTATCAATCGGAACGGTAGGGGAGATGGTGAAGACAAAAATGTAACGGGGAATTTACCAGATGGGGAAGTGGGGATGTCTGCTGGCGACGACGGCCGGCGCCGCAGTCGCGCTGGTCGGTGCCGGACCGGCGGCCGCGCAGGGGCTGCGCGAAGTCGTGCCGAGCCAGAAGGAGCAGGCACAAGGCGCACAGCCGACGCCTGCCCCGTCCGCGAACACCGCCGACATCGTCGTCACCGCGACGCGCCGGTCGCAGCGCTTGTCGAACGTGCCGATCGCGGTCAGCGCCTATAGCACCGCCGCGTTGCAGAATTCGGGCGCGACCGACATCCGCCAGATGGCGCAGCTGGCGCCGTCGCTGATCGTGTCGTCGACCGGATCGGAAGCCAATGCCACCGCGCGGCTGCGCGGCATCGGCACGGTGGGCGACAACCCTGGGCTGGAAAGCTCGGTCGCGGTGTTCATCGACGGCGTGTATCGCAGCCGTACCGGATCGGGGCTGAACGACCTGGGCGAGGTGGAGCGGATCGAGGTGCTGCGCGGGCCGCAGGGCACGCTGTCGGGGCGCAACTCGTCCGCCGGCGCGATCAGCATCTATACCAAGTATCCCGATTTCACCTTCGGCGGCTATGGCGAGGCGACCTACGGCAATTTCAACGCGGTGCGGCTGGCCGGCGCGCTGACCGGGCCGATCGTCGCCGACAAGCTGGCGTTCCGCGTCGACGGCGTGTTCGCCAAGCGCGACGGCTTCTACCACGATGTCGTCAACGACACCGATTACAACGACCGCAACCGCTATTTCGTGCGCGGGCAGCTATTCTTCAAACCGACCGCCGATTTTTCGATCCGGCTGATCGGCGACTACACGCATCGCGACGAAAAGTGCTGCGGCGCGGTCTATATCGACACGCGCGAGAAGTTCGATCCGACGCCGGGCGTGCCGGGCGACTATGAGATCGCGGCGCAGAACCGCATCGTGTCGGTGTTGCAGAGCCTGGGCGGCGTGCTGCCCAGCGCGGGCGACCCGTACAACCGCCTGATCGCGAACACGCGCGGCCGCGCCTATTCCAACGTCACCACCGATTACGGCGTGTCGGCCCGCATCGGCTGGAACATCGGCAGTGTCCAGCTGATCTCGATCAGCGCGTATCGCGAATACAAGGCCGGCGGCGCGGCGGACATCGACTATGGCAATGTCGACATCGGCTATCGCCCCGACGACGGCAACGCCTATCGCGAATTCCACACCTTCACGCAGGAAACCCGGCTGAGCGGCGGGCTGTTCGGCGGGCGGCTCGACTGGCTGGTGGGCGGTTATTACGCGCACGAGGACCTGGAGGTCGTCGACAACCTGAAATTCGGATCGCAATATGGCGCGTTCGCGGCGTGCCGCATGGTCGCGACGATCAACCCGGCCGCGGCGCTGCGCAATCCGGCCAATGCCGGCTGCCTGAGCACCGCCGGACGCGCCGCGCTGACCGCGGCGGTGGGGCCCCAGATCATCGGCGGGATCGACCGGCTGAGCACGATGAGCAACGTCGGCAGCCTGCGCGACGTCTACGATCAGGGCAGCCGCAACTGGGCGCTGTTCACGCACAACATCTTCAAGCTGACCGACACGCTGAGCGTCACCGGCGGGCTTCGCTACACGCATGAGAGCAAGACGCTGAACGCGGCGTTCAACAACAACAACACCGCTTGCCCGGCGCAGCAGGCCGCGCTCGGCCCGCTGCTCGGCAATGCCGCGCTGCGCTCGCTGGCGGCGGGGATCATCACGCTGACCTGCACCGGCAATTCCTCGTCCGCGCTGACCGGCGTGCCGATCCGCGACAAGATCGACGAAGGGCAGCTGACCGGCACCGCCGTGCTGTCGTGGAAGCCGGTGCCCAGCACGTTGCTGTACGCATCCTATGCGCGTGGGTACAAGGCGGGCGGCTACAACCTCGACCGGTCGGACCTGTCGGCGACGGTGTTCGCGACGCCGACCGCGGCCAGCGCGGTGAACCTGCGGTTCGATCCCGAAACGGTCAACGCCTATGAAATGGGCGTCAAGTACAGCTCGCGCCAGTTCACCGCGAACCTTGCGGCCTACCGGTCGGAGTTCCGGAATTTCCAGCTGAACACGTTCAACGGCACCAACTACATCGTCCAGAACATCGGATCGTGCGATACGTCGCTGAACGGCGCGGATCGCGACGAATCGTCCACCACCGGCGCGTGCACCGGGAAGGTCGGCGCCGGCGTGGTGACCCAGGGGTTCGAGCTGGAGGGCGGCGCCTATCCCGCGCCGGACGTCACCTTCACGCTGGGCTATACCTATGCCCATACCCAGTATCGCGACAATCTGGTCGGCAGCGCATCGGGCGAGCCGCTGAACGCGGCGCTGTTCCTGCTGCCGGGCAACCAGATGTCGAACGCGCCGCGCCACACGGTCACCAGTTCGGCGACATGGACGCCGCCGCTGGGCACGGGCGGGCTGACCGCGCTGTTCTACGTCGATAGCCGGATGACCAGCGACTATAACACCGGGTCGGACCTGTTCGCCGAGAAGAACCAGGACGGCTTCTTCCTGGTCAACGCGCGCATCGGCGTGCGCGGGCGCGACCAGCGCTGGGCGCTGGAATTCTGGGGCCAGAACGTGTTCGACACCGATTACCAGCAGGTCGCCTTCTCCGCCCCGTTCCAGGGCGCGGGCAGCGTGTCGCAGGTCAAGCGGTTCGGCGCGCCGAACTTCGCCACCGGCAATGTGCTGTTCTCGAGCTTCCTGGCCGAGCCGCGCACCTATGGCGTGACGCTGCGCTCGCGCTTCTGATCGTCAACCTTCACGAACGGGTCGCACCCATGAAGATACCCCGCAAACTGGGCTGGTCCTTCCTGACCATCATCGCGACCGCGGTGTTGGTGATGGCCGGGTTCCTGGCCGCGATCATGATGATCGCGCGCTCGACGCAGGACAGCAACGCCAGCCAAAGCGTCTTTGCCAAGGCGCTGACGCTGGAAACCGCGATCCTGCGCCAGAACAGCCAGTTTCGCGGCTTCCTGGTGACGGGCGACGTCACGTACCTGAAATCGTATGACGAGGGACGCACGGAGTTCGATAAGACCGCGGTCGAACTGGATGCGATGCTGACCGACCCGGCGCAGAAGGCGCTGCTGGCGGAGGCGCGCACGAAGACGCTGGAATGGCGCCGCGACTGGGGCGACCGGCTGATCCCGTGGGTGAAGGCCGGGCGTCGCGACGAGGCGCAGCAGGCGGTGCGCGACGCCGGCAAGAAGGTGTTGGTCAGTGCGATCGCGCTACCGCTGCGCGCGTTGCGGGCCAAGGAGACCGACGCACTGGCGGCCTATGCCGCGCGTCAGCAATGGGCGATCGACACCGCGCTGATCGTGCTGGGGATCGGCACGGTCGCACTGATCGGCATCGCGATCGGCTTGTCGCGGATGCTGACGCGGGCGATCGCACGGCCGATCACCACGCTGACCGCGACGATGGCCGAACTGGCCGACGGGCGGCACGACATCCGGGTGCCGGGCACGTCGCGCAGCGACGAGCTCGGCGATATGGCGCGCGCGGTCGAAGTGTTCCGCCAGACCGCCGCGGCCAAGCAGGCCGACGACCGCGATCGCGCCGCCGCGATGGCGACGATCGGCAGCAGCCTGAGCCGGCTGTCGGAGGCCGATCTGACAGCGCGGATCAGCGACCTGCCCGAGGCGTTCCGGCGCCTGTCCGACGATTTCAACGCCGCCACCGGCAGCCTGTCGCAGGTGCTGGGCGGGGTGCGCCGCAGCGTCGAGGCGATCAAGCAGAATACCGGCGAGATCAGCGACGCGACCGGCGACCTGTCGCTGCGCACGGAACAGGAAGCCGCCGCGCTCCAGCAATCGGCTTCGGCGCTGGACGAGGTGACGCGATCGATCCGCGACGGCGCCGGTGCGGCGACGAACGCGAGCGCGGCGATGGCGCAGACCCGCGCCGAGGCCGAACAGGGCGGCGACGTGGTGCGCCGCGCGATTGGTGCGATGAACGGCATCGAACAGGCCAGCAACGAGATCGCCGAGATCATCGCGCTGATCGACGGAATCGCGTTCCAGACCAACCTGCTGGCGCTGAACGCCGGGGTCGAGGCGGCGCGTGCGGGGGAGGCGGGCAAGGGCTTTGCCGTCGTCGCCAGCGAAGTGCGCGCGCTGGCGCAGCGGTCCGCCGATGCCGCGACCGAGGTGAAGGCGCGCGTCTCGGCCGCTTCCACCCACGTCCGCGCCGGTGCCGAGCTGGTCGACCAGACCGGGCAGGCGTTGACGCGAATCATCGAGCGGGTGACGAGCGTCAGCACCTCGATCGACGCGGTCGCGCGCTCGTCGGACGAACAGGCGCAGAGCCTGGGCCAGATCAACGTCGCGATCGGCGAGATGGACGCGATGACGCAGCAGAATGCCGCGATGGTCGAGGAAACCTCCGCCGCCGCGCGCCGGCTGGTGGAGGAGGCCGAACAGTTGGCCGCCTCCGTCGCGATCTTCGCGATCGACAGCGCCTCAGCGTCCGCGTCCGCGGCCGCGGTGCCGCGCGCGCTGCGCCGCGCCCCGGTGGCGGTATCGACGGAGCCGCGGCGGGTCGCCAATGGTGACTGGTCGGCATTTTGATCGACATGCCCGCGGCGATCGATCATCGCCTTGCCGGTACGGATGAGGCCGAGATGACCGTCGCTGCCAGCCCGATCGGCCCGCTGGGCCGCCATGCCGCGGCGGTGCGCGCGATGGGATCGCGCTTCGTCGCCGACGTGCTGGCGGCGGGCGAGCGGCAGCTGTGGCGCGCGCCGCGTACCGCCGCGCTGATCGCCGGCTGGCCGGGTGATGCCGCCGCCGACGCGCTGGCGATGCGGTTCAACGCCGCGCTCCACGCGCTGGCGCGGCGCGGTGCGGACCCCGATCTGGCGGCGTTGTTCCACGCCGCGGCGGGCGACGTCGACCGTGCGGTCGGCGCGGCGATGGCGGCGCATGATGCGTTCATCGCCGACTGGATGCGAGAGGCGCCGCAGACCAACGAGGTTGGCCGGACCGGCGCGATCATGGCGGCGCTGATGGTGCTGGGCGCACGGCGCGCGATGCCGGTGGCGCTGCGCGAACTGGGCGCGAGCGCGGGACTGAACCTGTTGCTGGCGCGCTATGCGCACGATCTGGGCGGGGTGGCGGCGGGTGACCCGAGGTCACCGGTTCGGGTCGCGCCCCGCTGGACCGGCGTCGCGCCGCCCGCCGCGCCGGTGACGATCGCCTCCGCGCGCGGGGTCGACCTGCGCCCGCTCGACGTGCGCGACGATGCGGCGTGCGAGCGGCTGATGGCGCATGTCTGGGCCGACGAGCCCGCGCGCGCGCAGCGGCTGGCGGCGGCGCTGCGCATCGCCCGCGCCGATTCGCCGCAGCTGGAGCGCGGCGACATCGCCGACTGGCTGCCCGCGCAGCTCGCCCAGCCGCAGTCGGCGGGGGAGTGGCGCGTCGTGGTCCATTCGATGGCGCTGCAATATTGCGATGCCCGCGCGCGCGCGCTGGTGCACGATGCCTTCGCGATCGCGGGCGCGCGGGCCGATGCGGATCGGCCGCTGGCACGGATCGGGTTCGAATGGACCGCGGCGCGCGATGCGGTGCATCTGTCGCTGACGACCTGGCCCGATGGCGTGACCGAGCATCTGGCGACCTGCCACGCTTATGGCGCCTGGGTCGACTGGCACGGCACGCGCTGAAAGGCGGGGATCAAGAAGGCGTGTTTCGCGAGGCCGTGCGCGCCCCTCAGACTTCCTCCGCCGCCAGCCCACCGATCGACAGGCCGGATTGCGCCAGCGCGTCGCCCAGCGTGTCGAGCGGGGGCGGGGCGCTGCCCGCGGCCATTTCGACGGTGACGTCGAGCAGCCCGTCGGCGCTGCGCACCAGCCGCGCGCCGGTGGCGGGCCAGCTGTCATTGCCGAACCGCACGCGCACTTCGCGCGCGCCGCGGCCGTTTTCGCGGGTCCACAGATCGGCGAGCATCTGCGCGAAGCCGGAGGGGTCGACCTGCGGCGCGGGCGGGTGCGCGGCGACCGTCACCGGCAGTGCGCCCGGCTGCGCGAAGCCGCCGAAGCCCTGATCGGAGGAGCGTTCGCCGTCGCGCCGGTCCAGCGCGGCGCGATCATCGGCCGAACGCCATTCGCCGGTCGCCAGCGCGTCCGCGCCGCGATCCGCGCCCGCCATGGCGGTGCGCGCGCCCCCCTGCTGCTGCGCGGTGCGTCCGCCGGCCTGCGGCTGGCCCGGAAGGGACCCTTGTTGCCGGCGCGCATTCGCCAGCGCCTCGCGCATCGCCTGGACGTCCTGCGGTGCCGGTGCCGTGCGCGCGGCGGGGCGGGCGGGGGAGCGCGGCGCGTGGCTGCGCGTCGTGGCCGAGACGTCGCTCATCGGAACCTCCTGATGTCTTCGCTGTCGAGCGCCTGGCGCTCCTCCTCCAGCCGCAGCGCGTGGCGGCGCATCGCACCGACCCGCCCGGCGGCCGCATCGTGGCGCGCCTGCGCGACGATCATCGCGCGGCGGCGCTCGGCCTCGTCGGCGAGGCATCGTTCCTCGGCGGTGCGCGCCTGCGCCACGGTTTCGCCGGCGATCGAGCGGTCGAAGCGTGCGCGGTCGAGCAGCGCGAGCAGCCGTTCGGCCTCCGCCGGATCGGTCGCCAGATCGGCGCGTGCGGCGTCATGCGCGGCGCCGGCGGCATCGGCGGCGGCATCCGCGTCGCGGCGCGCACGTTCCGCCTCCTGCGTCGCGGCACGCGCTGCCGCCAGTCGCGCCGCCGCCGCGCGGACGCGCACATCGCGCAGGCGAACGAGCTGTCCGGCCTGGCGGATCGTATCGCGCGCGCTCATCCACCGATGCTCCGCAGCATCAGCAGCGCATTGGCCATCGCGGCGCGCTCCGTCTCCGGCTGGCGCAGCAGCGCATCGATCTCCGGCCGCGCGGCGATCGCGCGATCGGCGAGCGCGTCGGCGCCGGGGCGATATTCGCCGACCTGCACCAGGAATTCGATCTCGGCATGTTTGGCCATCAGCGCGCGCACCGCGGTGGCGGCGGCGCGATGATCGGGGGTGGCGAGCCGGGTGAACAGTCGCGACAGGCTGCCGAGCACGTCGATCGCGGGATAATGGCCCGCCGCGCCCAGTTTGCGCGACAGGAGGATATGCCCGTCGAGGATCGAGCGCACTTCCTCACCTACCGGGTCGCCGCCGTCCTCATCCTCCAACAGGACGGTGTAGACGCCGGTGATCGCGCCGTTGGCATCGGTGCCCGCGCGCTCGAACAGCCGCGGCAGTTCGGCGAAGACCGACGGGGGAAAGCCGCGCCGTACCGCCGGTTCGCCCGCCGCCAGCCCGATCTCACGCAGCGCGCGCGCGAAGCGGGTGACCGAATCCATCAGCAGTAGCACGCTCCTGCCCTGGCTGCGGAATCCCTCCGCGATGGCGGTGGCGTGATGCGCGGCGCGCACCCGCTCCATCGCCGCGCGATCGGAGGTGGCGCAAACGATCACCGAGCGCGCCAGCCCATCCTCGCCGAGCGCGTCGGTGATGAACTCGCGCACTTCGCGCCCGCGTTCGCCGATCAGCGAGATGACGATCACCTCCGCCTTGGCGAAGCGCGCGAGCATGCCGAGCAGCGTCGATTTTCCCCCGCCGGCGGCGGCGAACACGCCCATCCGCTGCCCTTCGCCCAGCGTCAGAAGCGTGTCGATCGCGCGCACGCCGGTTTCCAGCGGGCGGTCGATCAGCGTGCGCTCCATCGGGGAGGGGGCGGGGGCGTGGAGCGGAACGGTCGGCAGCCCCGCGGGCAGATCGCCCTTGCCGTCGATCGGGCGGCCGCGCCCGTCGAGCACGCGGCCGAGCAATGCGGGGCCATAGGGGACGCGATCCTCGCCGGGGCGCACCACCACCTCGGCATCGGCGGACAGGCCGCGCACATCGCCCAGCGGGGTCAGGATCGTCGCCTGGCCGGCGATGCCGACCACCTCCGCCATCACCGCATCGCCGGTGGCGGGGACGACCACCTCGCACGTTTCCCCGATGCGCGCGGCGATGCCGGTGACCTTCATCGTCGTGCCCAGCAGCTCGACCAGCCGCCCCCGCCGTTCGACCGTGGTGGAACGGTGCAGCCGCGCGAGCAGGTCATCGACGCCGCCGTCCAGCAACATCTCGCGCGGGGCGATCATCCCGCGATTCCCCAGGCGCGTGCCAGCGCGGCGAGCTGCGTTTCCAGCCCGGCATGGACCTCCCCCAGCGGGGTGGCGAGCACGCAATCGTCGCGGGACAGGCGCGAATCGCCCTCGATACGCGCACGCGATCCCAGCCGCGCGGCGGTCGCCGTGACCGCATCGGGATGGACGCGCACTACCGGTGACGGATCGGGAGACACCGATGCGGCGGCGCGATCGGCCAGCGCGGCGACCATCTCGGCAGGGCCGAGATCGGCCGCGATGCGGCGCACCACCTCCAGCGCGAGCCGCGCCAGATCGTCGCGCTGCGCGGTCAGCCGCGCGGCATCTGCGGCGGCAAGCCGGAGCAGTTCGTCGCGCACCTGCGCCGCGCCGGTCGCCAGCCCCTCGGCATGGCCCGCGGCGCGCGCTTCCTCGCGGGCGGCATCGGCGGCGGTGCGTGCGTCGGAAGCGGCGGCGTCGCGGATCGCGGCGGCGGCCTCCAGCAGGGTGCGCGCCTCGGAGAAGGCGGGCAGGTCGGTGGCGGGGACGATCGGATCGTCACGTACCAGCGTCGCGGCGGTATCGGCGTGGATCAGCACGTAGCTCATGCCGTCCCCTCCCGCGCGGCGGCGGCGACCGCGAAGCGCGCCAGCGCGGCGTCGCAGCGGCGCACCGCGCTCGGTGCCCATTCGAGATAGCGGTGCAGCACGCCCGGTACCGCGGCGCGCATTAGGTCGAAGCCGAGCGCGTCGATCGCATCGCCGGCGACCGCAGCCACCCCGCCGCCCGGCACGTCTGGCGCCAGCGCGATCGCGGCGTCGAGCGCGCTGTCGCCCGCGCGGCGCGCCAACTCGCGCAGCCAGTCGCCGTCGATCGACGCCGCGATCGCGGGCGCCATCGCGACCAGTGCCGCGCGTACCGCCAGCCGCATCAGCGCGGGGCGCGGGCGTTGCAGCCAGTCGGGCGCGCGCGCCAGATCGGCGAAGCTGGCGGCGACCGGCGCGGGGCCACGCTCGATCAGCGCGCGCGCGCGCCGCTCGCCGCGTTCGCCCGCCAGTTCGGCGAGGCTGGCGCCGATCCGCGCCAGCGCCGCGCGTTCCGCCGCCGCGCTCACGGCTGGACGTCCTGCGGCACGATCGCGCGTCGCGCCGCCGCCTGCCGCCGCAGCCGCCAGCGGCGCACGCCCGGATAGGCGAGCGCGCCGACCACCGCCAGCGCACCGATCGCCAGCGCCCATACCAGCGCGTCGCCGCCGCCCGCCGACGCGGCGGGCGTGCCGACCGCGACCGGCGCCGGCGCGGCGGCAAAGGTTTCGACGCTGACGTTTTCGTATTTCAGCCCCTCGATCGAATTGACGACCAGCGCCTTGATCTTGCCGATCTGGCCGTTGATGTCGGTGCCGGGGCGGTATTTGATGAACACCGATGCGCTGGCGGGCGCCTTCTGCTCGGCGAGCGGCGCGTCCTCGGGCAGCGCCAGATGGACGCGCGCCTGCACCACGCCGTCGATCTCGGTCAGGGTGCGCGACAGTTCCTGGCTGAGCCCCCAGTTCAGCCGCGCGCGCTCCTCGGTGGGGGAGGAGACGAAGCCTTCCTTCTTGAACACGGTGCCGAGCGTCGCGAAATCCTGGCGCGGATAGCCTTGCGACTGGAGGATCTCCACCGCGCGGCCGAAGTCGCTTTTGGCGGTGGTGAGCGTCCAGCCGTTCTCGCCCGCGCTGGTCTTGTCGGCCTCGATCCCCGATCGCTGGAGCACCGCGATCATCTCGTTGGCCTGCGCCTCGGTCAGCTTGCCGTACAGTTCGGCGCGGCCGCATGCGGCCAGGAGGAGAAGCCCCAGCGCGGCCAGTACGATCCGCAGCTGTCGCACGATGGCGTCCATGCGCCGCTCCTCCTCCCGCCGGACCGTCACGATTGCTGCCGGAACAGCTGCTGCACCCCGTCGGAGGTGCGGTTGGCGATGTTCGACGTCAGCTGGCAGTGGAACATGAACTCGTGGCATTTCATCGTCAGGTTGACGACCTCGCCCGGGGTCATGTCAGCGCCCTTCGCCGAGGCGGCCTGCGCATAATCGGCGACGTTGCGCGCCTCGCCGTTCACCTTTTCCAGCTGGTTGAACATCGCCTTGATCGCGGGCGACAGCTGGTCAGGGCCGCCCACGGGGGAGGCGCCGGACGCCGCCGCCGTCATCGACGACTGGAAGCTGGTGATGTCGGCGATGGAGGCGTTCGGCCCGGCCTGGACCGTGTCGCCCGGCGGCATCGCGATCCCGGCGCCGCCGGCGCCCGCGGCGGATGCCGCAATGGCTTCGATCGACATGTGCGGCCCTCCTTAGCCCTTGCGCGCCATCGTCTCGAGCGCCTTGCCGACGCTGTCGATCGAGCTGGACGAGCTGTTCGCCATGAAGCTCATCCGCATCGATTCGGCGGTCAGCTTCGTGATCTGCGACGGATTGTCGCCGCCCTGGCCGACGCTGTCGGACATCTGTTCGATCCGCGCGGCCTGCCCGTCGAGCGTCTGGCCCCAGGCATCGGCGAGCGCCTCGAACCAGGTGCCCGGCGCATTGCCCTTGGCCATGCGGTTCCCCGTCAGGGGGGTGGCGGCGATCATGCCGAGGCCGCCGGTGATGCTGTTGTCCGTCACTTGCCTTCTCCTTCGCTTGCCCCTGTTGCCCAAATCCCCGGGTTCAGAACGCCACGCGGGTCTGTCGCCCGCTCTTCTCGAACACGACCATGTTACCCTGAATCGCGACCAGCCGGTGCCCGCTGGGCATCACCGCGCCCGGAAAATAGCGCGCCCCGTCGACGGTCTGGATGAACGCGGGGTCGCCGCCGACGACGGTGGACACCTTCTTCGTCGCATCCTGCACCGTCTTGAGCGGGACGTCCTCGGTCGGCGGCAGATCGTCGCGCAGCGACAGACGCGTCAACGCGCGCACGTCGCCGCGCACCGCCTGCGCCAGTTTCTGTTCGTCCTCAGGCGCCATCGGGGTCACGCGCAGCTCGATCGCGGTCCGCCCGATCGGGCGGGCCACCGCCTGGATGCCGTTCATCCGCGCGACATCGACCGCCGAGCGCGCCAGATCGGCGCTGGTCAGCACCGCCACGCTGCCGGCGATGCCGGTATCGCGCAGCGCATCGACCGCGCGCGTGCGCTGCGCATCGTTGGCGACCACCCCGGTGACGGTGACCGCGCCGGTCGTCGCATCCTCATGCGCGGACAGGCCCGGCAGCCCGGCCTTGGCCATCGCCCGCTCGACCCGTTCCGGCGGCGTGCCGCGCAGGTGGAGCGCATCGACCATCGGCACCGCCGCGCTGGCGAGCGCGATCATGCCGACCGCGCCCGCGACGATCGCCAGCCGGGTGCGCGTGAACACCTGTGCCGCGCCCTCGCCCGCGCGGCCCGCGAACGCCCAGGCGTGGTCGCTGGCGCTGGGCGGGGCAGGCGGCGGGGCGGGGACGGTGGCGACCAGCCCGGTCGCGTCCGCCCAGCGATCCGACCCGCGTTCGCCCCAGGCCATCGCAATCCCGCCGATCGACAGCGGGACGTATGGCGGGACGATCGCGGTGCCGCCGACCGGGATGGTGGAACCGAGCAGTTCGGCTTCCCCCTCCAGCACGGTCGCCTGCGCCGCGCCGTCGGGGGCGAGCGCCAGGTCGACGGCCATCCCCTTCGTCGCGGGATCGCGCACGACGACGTCGTGCCAGAACTGGTGCCCGATCGACACCGCCCCGCTGTCGGGCAACTGCTTTTCCGTCCCGGCCAGCCGGCCGTTCAGGATGCGCAGCACGGGTTCGGCGACGGTCACCGCATGATACTCCCGTCGGTGCTGAAGCCGGGCTTCGGGTTGGCGGGCGGGTTGACCGGCGCCGGCGTGACGCGCGTCGTCGTCGCCACCGTGGTCGGCCCGACGCGCGAGCCGAGCGAGACCAGCCGCGGGGTCAGCAGGAACAGCCGTTCGGTGCGCGAGCGGCTGCGCTGCTGCACCTTGAACAGGTTGCCGAGCAGCGGAATGTCGCCGAGCAGCGGGATCTTGTACGAACTGTCGGCATCGGCATCGACGGTCATCCCGCCCAGCAGCAGGCTTTCGCCGTCGAGCACCATTGCCTGCGTCGACACGCTGGCGCGTTCGACGATCGGGATGTTCTCGACCAGCGAATCGCGGCTGATCGACCCGTCCTCGATATTGACCAGCATGCGGATGCGCGTCTGGTCCTGATCGCGGAAGACGTGCGGGTTGACGCGCAGCACGGTGCCGGCGGTGACGTTGAACAGGTCGACCTCCTCCCGCCCGGCGACGCGGACGTAGAAGGTGCGGGTGCGGTCGAAGATCGCCTCGACGTTCGACAGCGTCAGCACCTGCGGCCGGCTGACGACGCGCGCGACGCCCTTGGTCTCGAGCGCCTGGATACGGCCCAGGAACTCGCGCTGGCTGCCGATGATCGTGGAGATCGTGCCGCCTTGACCCTGCGGCGTGATCGCCGTCGTGTTGTCGCGGCGCGACAGCGCGGGGTTGCGGGTCAGCAGCGTATCGTTCGACGTGCCGTCGCCGAACAGGAAGCCGAACCCGCCGCTGCCCAGCCGCCAGTTGACGCCCAGCCGGCGCAGCTTGTCGGTGTTGATGTCGATGATCGTCGCCTCGACCT
This sequence comes from Sphingomonas ginsenosidimutans, assembly GCF_002374835.1. GTDB lineage: Bacteria > Pseudomonadota > Alphaproteobacteria > Sphingomonadales > Sphingomonadaceae > Sphingomonas > Sphingomonas ginsenosidimutans. Next base: position 107,171 of record NZ_NWVD01000002.1, on the reverse strand, counting down.
CCACCACCTGCGGTTCGACGTCGAGCGCGCGGATCAGCGAATCATACGCCGCCATGCGTTCGGGCACGTCGCGCACGATCACCGCGTTCAGATACGGGTTCGGCTCGATCCGGACGATGTCCTGCGTCAGCGGCGCGACGATGTCGCCGCCCAGCCCGCCGCCGGTGCTGCCGAACCCGCCATAGCCCAGCACGTCGCCACTATCGGTGGGGTAGAGGCCGGGGACGGGCAGGCCGTTGGCGGGCGTCTGCGCCGCATTGGGCATCACCCCGCCCAGCCCCAGCCCCTTGAGCCGCGGCTGGCTTTGCCGCACCAGCCGCGCGCCCAGCGTCGGCGCAAAGCCCGACAGCGCGCTGCCGCCGGGACGCTGGTTGAGCACCAGATTCTGGAGGATCGTCGCCAGTCCGGGCAGCCGCAGCTCGCGCCCGCCAGCGGTGCTGACGGTATCCTCGGCCCGCGCATATTTCAGGTAGAAGACGCGGAATTCGAGCGGCTGGACCGGCGGCGGCGCGCCGAACGATGCGCCGCCCAGCGGACTGCCGAGCGGCAGGTTACCGCGGCCCGCGGTGGCGGTGCCGCCCTGCGCCATCTGCTGCACCTGCTGCACGAAGCGCGGCGTGCCGCTGACGACCAGCGTGCCGTCCGCGGAGGCGCGCGCATAGTTGCGCCGGTCGGCCAGCCGCTGCGCCGCGACCTGTCGCACGACGCGCGCGGCCGTTGCCTGCCCCACGTTGAGCGTCTGGACGCTGACCTCGTTCGCGCCGTAGACGTACAGTGCCGCGCCATCGTCATAGCTGACAAGGTTGAAGGCGCGCGCCACGTCGGCGAAGATCTTGTTCACCGATCCGCGGAACACGCCGTTGACGGTGCCGGTCAGGCTGGGGCTGGGCACCACCGGTCGCCCGACGCGACCGAACAGATCGCGCAGGAACGCGCCGATCGGCTGGTCGCGCGGCGACAGCGTCAGCTCGCCCGGCGCGGCGGTGGTCGCGGAGGCCGGCGCAGGTGTCGCGGCCGGCGCCTGCGCGGTGGCCGGCGTCACCGACGCCAGCGACGCAACCAGCGCGATGCCGGCGCGATGATGGACCGTGCGCTTGCCCAGCGTCAGCATCGACAGGCGGTGTGGCGTCATGCAGTTGTTCCCCGGAATCACTCGGCCGCCATGGCCGGTTCAGTTGGTGTCGCAGCGTCGCGGTGCGCCAGGCCGGCGGCGGGCATTCCGATCTGCCCGACCATTTCCAGCCGCGTCAGCGACGACAGTTCGTTGAAGGCCAGGACCGGCAGGTCGAAGAGGTCCGGCTCGATCAGCTTGCGCACGGCGCGGCGCGCCTCGAACGAGGTGACCAGCGCATTGGCGCGCGTTTCCTGCGCGGTGGCGGCGATCGTGGCGACCAGATCGCGCGCGACATCGGGCGGCACGGCGAGCCGCTCGGCGCCGTCGACCAGGCGCGTCGCCTCGCGCACCATCGTCTCCAGTTCCGGCGTCACCACCAATGCACGCACTTCCCCGTCGGGCGCGGCGGCGTCGATCAGGTACCGCTTGAGCGCGATGCGCGTCATGTCCGCCAGCCGCGGCACGTCGCGTTCGCCCTGCGCCGCGTCGGTCAACCCTTCGAGCACGTCGCGCATGTTGCGCAGTGGCACCTCTTCCTCGACCAGCCGGCGCAGGACCTCGGCGATGCGCGCGGCGGGCAGCGCGCGGACCGCTTCCTTGACCACTTCGGGATAATCGTCGCCGATCCGGTTGAGCAGCGTGACGGCTTCCTGGACACCCAGGAAGCGCGACAGGTGGCGGCGCAGCACGCCCTCCACCGCGGCGATCAGCGCGGCGGTATCGGCGCCCGCACCCTCGCGCAGGCCATGTCCGACCGGCAGTTCGTAGGCGAGCAACTGCCACGCGGCGCGCGCGTCGGGCGCCATGAAATGGATCGCCAGCCGCGGCAGCGGCACGCCCGAGCGATATTGCAACCGCTCCAGCATCGCCGCCATGTCGGCGGCCAGCGCGTCCCCTTCCTCACGCGAGGGGCGCGGGCCGGACAGTTCCAGCAGCAGCGGGACGACCGGCTTGGGCAGGGCGGGTTCGGCGACCAGCGTGGCGGGCGGCGGCGTCTCCCGCCCGCGCGACGCGATGCGGGCGAGCGGGCCGGCGTGTTTCAGGATCATCGGGCGCAGCCGCGGATGCAGGAACGCGCCGGTGCCGATCGCGCCCGCGCCCAGCCCCAGGAACACCGCCACCGGGAAGCCGGGCACCGCCGCCATCAGTACCGCGATCGCGCCGACGCCCAGCAGCGCGCGCGGATGCCCCGACAGCTGGCGCTGGATAGTCTGGCCGAGGTTGCTGGTATCCTCCTCATCGGTGGTGCGCGTGACCATCAGGCCCGCCGCCATCGCGCCGAGCAATGCGGGGATCTGCGCGACCAGACCTTCGCCGATCGTCAGGATCGAATATTTGTGGGTGGCGGCGCCCAGGTCCATGCCCTGCTGCATCACGCCGATCGCGAGCCCGCCGATCAGATTGACGACGACGATCACGATCGAGGCGATCGCGTCGCCCTTCACGAACTTCATCGCGCCGTCGAGGCTGCCATGCAGCTTCGATTCCATTTCCAGCACGCGGCGGCGGCGGCGCGCCTCGTCCTTGTCGATCAGGCCGGAGCGCAGGTCGCTGTCGATCGACAGCTGCTTGCCCGGCATCGAATCGAGGCTGAAGCGCGCCGCGACCTCCGCCACGCGCTCCGCGCCCTTGGCGATGACGATGAACTGGACGACGGTGATGATCAGGAACACCACCAGCCCGACGACGATGTTGCCGCCCGCCACCATCGTGCCGAACGTCTGGATGATATGCCCGCCATGCCCGTCCAGCAGGATCATGCGCGTCGTCGCAACCGACAGCGACAGGCGGAACAGCGTCGACACCAGCAGGATCGAGGGGAAGGACGAGAAGTCGAGCGGCCCGCGCACGTACAAGGTGGTCAGCAGCAGCATCACGCCGAAGGTGATGTTGATGCCCACCAGTAGGTCGACGACCAGCGTCGGCAGCGGCAGGAACAGCGAGCCGATAATGATGACGACGAAGCCGATCAGCGCGACGTCGGCATAGCGCGAGGCCAGCCCGACGCGCGGCGCAGTGTCGCTGGAGGCGAGATAATGCTGGACGCTCATTGCGCGGCACCCCGCGCGGTGGCGTAGCGGCCCAGCACGTCGCGGACATAGCCCTGCGTTTCGCGATAGCGCGGCACGCCGCGGTACTTCTGCACCGCGCCCGGTCCGGCATTATAGGCCGCGACGACCAGCGGCACGTTGTTGCCGAAGCGGCGCTGGAGTTGCTTCAGATACGCCGCACCGGTCGCGAGCGCGAGCGGGCGGTTGCCCAGCAGCGCGCGCGGATCACGCACCCCCAGACTGCGCGCAGTGGCGGGCATCACCTGCATCACGCCGAGCGCGCCCTTTGGTGACACCGCGCGCGGATCGCCGGCGCTTTCGGTCGCGACCATCGCGGCGAGCAGATGCGGATCGATGCGATACTGGCGGCCAATCGCAACGACCAGCGCGTCGGGCGCCGACGCGCCGCCGCGGCGGCGCACCTGGCGGACGGCGGCGGCGAGCCGGCGGTCGAATCCGGGCATCCGCACCGACACCGGCGATTGTTCGGCGACGGCGACCGGCGCGATCGCAGCCGGAAGCGGCGTCGTGCCCGTCGTCGCGGCGGTGGCAGCCGGGGAGGCGGGAGCAGCACACCAGCGGCTCGCCTCGCTGAAGCGCGCGGCGACCGCAGCGCCGCAGTCGATGCGCGCGGACGCGGTACGCGCCGTGGCGACGCCAGGCAGCGTTCCCGCGGCGACCGCCAGGCCGATCAATGCTGTACGGCACGAGAATCGGACAACGCCGCGCACCGGAGCGGCACGGTCTTCCGTATATCCTTCAGTGCACATCCCACTCCTCCTCTACGACACGTCGCGCAATGCGACGGATCGTGCGGCAAGCGGGGTCCTGCGGCACCGGACGACGGGCGTCCGACACCATTAACATGCCCCAGTCAGCCAAATGATAGAAGCATGAATTTGTTCATTCCGTCGTGACATTTTCACGTTTCGTCCCGATTGCGACGAAATTATGTCGGGCGACCGATTTGCTGCCGGATCGGTGTGAACCCGCCGGATTCTGCGGAAAATCCGATCGATCGCCGTGCGTAATGGGCTGGTTTCATGACATTTTGCGGACAGGTGTGCGAATCGGTGTCGCGATTGACTCGAAATGTTTCCATGTCGATATGGGAGTGGTCAGACACGCAAACGGGTCCTGCGGTCCGGCACATCATGCACCCTGGTCATCAGGGTGCGGACGCCAATGACGGGTGGTTCCGGCGCTTCGACGGCGTACGGGCGGGGTGAGTCATCCCGCCGGTCATGTCGTGTGGACGGGAGAGCCATGTGGCCGGGAAGAACGACGGCGGCGACAAGACGGAGAAGCCGACACCCAAGCGGCTGGCCGATGCGCGCAAGAAGGGCGATGTCGCCAAATCGCGCGACGTCACCGCCACGGCGACGTTGTTCGTCTGGCTGATCGTGTTCGTCTTCGGCGCCGGCTTCGCGGGGACGCGGATCGCGACCCTTTTCGACCAGAGCTTCCAATTGATCGCGCGCGGCGACCAGCCGTTCGCGGTGGCCGCCGCCGGGCTGGGCGCGAGCGCGCTGTGGGCGCTCCTGGCGATCTGCGCCGTCGCGCTGATCCCGGCCGCGGTCGTTGGCGTGCTGACCGAATTCCTGCAGGCCGGCGGCGTCTTCACCACCGAGAAGCTGACGCCGAGCCTGGACAAGCTGAACCCCGTCGCGGGGATGAAGCGCATGTTCAGCATGGATAACGTCATCGAACTGGTGAAGACGATGGCCAAGGCGGCGCTGATTGTGATGGTCATCTGGCTGGTGCTGCGCGGATCGCTGGGCGAGATCGTCGAGCGGACCGGCCCGCTGCTCCAGCCCGCGGCGCAGACCGACGGGCGTGCCGCCGCGGCATCGGTGCTGGGCTTCACCGGATCGCTGGTGCGCCAGGCGCTGCTGTGGACCTTCGCGGTGTTCGTGATGGTCGCGGTGCTGGACCTGGCGTGGCAGAAGCACAGCTTCCTGAAGAAGATGCGGATGAGCCTGCGCGATATCCGGCAGGAGCATAAGGAAAACGAGGGCGACCCGCTCATCAAGGGCAATCGCCGCCAGTTGCACGAGGAATGGGCCAACCAGAATGCCGTCGGCGCGGCGCGCGGTGCCAACGTGCTGGTGGTCAACCCGACGCACATCGCGATCGCGATCGATTACGACGCGGACAGCGCGCCCGTGCCGGTCGTCGCCGCCAAGGGCGAAGGCCCGCTGGCGCAGGCGATGCGCGAGGCGGCGGAGGAGGCGGGGGTGCCGATCGTCCGCCACGTCGCGGTCGCGCGCAAGCTGTACGAGGATGCCGCGGTCGAGGACATCGTGCCGCGCGACATGTTCGAGGCGATCGCGCAGATCATCCTGTGGGCCAAAAAGGTCCGCGCGGGCGAGGCGCCGCAGCACCACGACCTGGGCGAACATCGGTGGGAGACGAACTGAGATGGATTCGGCGATCGGCACGGCGGTGACGGGCCTGTTCGGCATGGTGATCGCGCTCGCGATCGTGCTGGGCCTCGCCTATGTGTGCCTGCGTTTTCTGCGCCAGTGGCAGGATCGCGGGCTGGGCCGGCGGGAGGGCGAGCCTGATCGCCAGCTGCGGTTCGTCCGTGCGCTGGCGGTGGGGCAGCGCGAACGGTTGATGCTGGTGGAGGCGGAGGGGGAATTGATGCTGATCGGCGTGTCCCCCGGATCGGTGACGCTGCTGCGCAACTGGGGTGATGGCGCGCCGCCGGTGCCCGCGGCACCCGCCTTCCACCTGCGGTCCGACGGGCGTGAGGCGGGCGCATGACCGCGTCGCGCCTCACCGCCGAACGCCCGTTACCGCTGCGCGACCGGCTGCGCGCGATCGATGCCGATCGTGCCGACCGCCAGACGCGGCTGATCGGGGCGCTGAACGCGCGGCATTCGGGTGCGCTGACGCTGGCGGCGCGCGCCGCCTTCGCGCGCGACCGGCGCGCGGCGGGTGCGTGGATCGGGTTCGAGGCGGGCGGGCAGCGCGCCTATGTCGCGCCGCTGCTGGTCGAGGGGGAATTGGTGCGGCTGACCGGCGGGGACGGCGTTCCCGATCCCGCGCTGGCCGCGCGGCTGCTGCCGGCGATCGAGCCGTTGCTGGCGGCGCTGGAAACCGCGCTGGGCGAGGATCTGCGCCCGAGCGCGCTGGTGACCGAGGTGCCCGACGATCTCATCTTGCTGCGACTGGACGCATCGTGCGCGCGGCATACGATCCGCCACCGCCTGCTGATCGCGCTGGCCGGCGCGGGGGAGGTGGCCGCTGCGGCCTTGCCCGCCGCACCGCCGCCCGCGCTGGTCAACACGCTGCGCGCGCGCTGGCGCGCCACCATTCCGGCGCCCGCCATTCCGGCGGCGCGACGCGGTACGATCGGGCGCGGCGACCTGCTGCTGCTCGGTATCGGGCCGCTGGTCGCGCGCCTTTCCATCCCCGGCCGCGACACCGACGTCGCGGCGCGGCTTGAACCATCGAAGGGAAGCATGACGTTGCAGGAAGACCTCGTGCCCGCACCCGATACCGATCCATCGCCATCCGCGGCGTCCGCGCCGCCGGAATGGGATTCGCTGTCGGTCCCGACCTGTATCGAGATCGACGGTGGGCTGCTGTCCGCCCAGGACGTCGCCGGCCTCGCGGCCGGCAGCGTGCTGCCGTTGCCGCAGACCGGCGGCACGCTGCGCGTGCGGGTCGTCGCTGGCGGCACGACGATCGGCAGCGGCGAGTTGGTCGCGGTCGGCGAGGGGTTCGGCGTGCTGTTCGACCGGGTGGCCACCCGCGGCGAGGAGTAGTCCCCGATGGACCTGTCCACCTTTACGCCCGGCTCCGCGCTGGTCGTCGTCATCGCGCTGGCGATCGCGCCGTTCTTCGCGGTGATGGTGACCAGCTTCACCAAGATCGTCGTCGTGCTCAGCCTGTTGCGCAATGCGCTGGGGCTGCAGCAGGTGCCGCCGAACATCGTCCTCAACGGCCTGTCGCTGGTCCTGACGCTGTACGTGATGTACCCGGTGGGGCAGCAGATGCAGAATGCGATCGCGCAGAACAACGGCGGCGCGGCGGCGGTGTCGGCCCCGATGGTGCCGGGGCCGGGCGGCGCCCCGGTCGGCGGGGCAGGTTCGGGCGGCGTGCTGCAATCGACCAATTCGATGCTCAATGCGGTCGATGCCGGCAAGGAGCCGCTGCGCAACTTCCTGCTCAAGCACAGCTCCCCGACCGAGCGCGGCTTCTTCCTGAAGACCGCGCGCCGCGTCGGCGAACCGAACCGCGCCGCGGAAATGACCGAGCGCGACTTCATCGTCGTGATCCCGGCGTTCGTGGTGCGCGAACTGAGCCTGGCGTTCCAGGTCGGTTTCCTGATCTTCTTGCCGTTCCTGGTCATCGACCTGGTGATATCGAACATCCTGCTGGCGATGGGGATGATGATGCTGTCGCCCACGACCATCTCGCTGCCGTTCAAGCTGCTGCTATTCGTGCTGGTCGACGGCTGGGTGAAACTCGCCCACGGCCTTGTCCTGAGCTACGTGTGAGGGGGGCGGCGCGATGAACGGCGATTTCGTCAGCCTGACCAACGACGCGCTATGGCTGGTGCTGGTCCTGTCGGCGCCGCCGATCATCGTTGCGGCGGTCGCCGGGCTGATCGTGGCGGTGTTGCAGGCCGCGACGCAGGTGCAGGAACAGACGCTGCAATATACGGTCAAGTTCTTCGCGATTGTGCTGACCTTGTTCCTGACCGCGGCGCTGCTGGGCGGATCCTTGTACCGGTTCAGCGACCGGATCTTCACCAATTTCCCGGCGATGATCCAGCACTGACATGGGCGGCTGGGCCGATCAGCTGCTTCTGCTGGGTGTCGCGACCGCGCGGGTGGCGGCGACGTTCCTGCTGCTGCCGATGTTTTCCAGCGAGACGGTGCCCGCGCTGGTGCGCAATTCGATCTTCGTGTCTCTGGGCGTCGTCAGCCTGGCGTTGCAGCCGCCGCTCGACCCGTCGCTGCTGGGGCCGGGGCAATGGGCGACGATCATCCTGAAGGAGGTGTTCGTCGGCATCGTCATCGGTTTCTTCTTCGGGTCGGTGCTGTGGGCGCTGGAGGCGGCAGGCAACATCATCGACACCAAGGTCGGGGCGACGCTGGCGCAGGTGGTCGATCCGCTGTCCGGCCACCAGACGTCGCTGAACGGCGCGTTCCTGGGGCGGCTGGCGAGCGTGGTGTTCGTGGCGGGCGGTGGGCTGTCGCTGCTGCTGCGGGTGCTGATGGAAAGCTATGCGATCTGGCCGGTCGCCGCGCCGATGCCGGTGCTGACCGGATCGAGCCTGGCATTGTTCGAGGGCGAGTTCGGGCGGCTGATGGTGCTGGCGACATTGTTCGCCGCGCCGGTGCTGACGGTGCTGTTCCTGATCGACGCGGGGCTGGGACTGATGAACCGGTTCGCGCAGCAGCTGAACGTCTTCACCTTGTCGATGTCGATCAAGGCGTTCGCCGCATCGTTCGTGCTGCTTCTGCTGATCGGCAGCTACGTTACCGCGATCCTGCGCGATATGGCGAGCCGGCCCAGCGTGATCCACGGCATCCTGACCGGGCTGGCGACATGACCGCGACGGTGGAGGACGATCGCCTGGCCGCGATCGCCGAGCTGCTGCGCAAGGCCGATGCACTGCCCGGCGCCGCGCCCGCGCCGGTCGCGCTGGGCGAGCATATGGTGGAGGCCGCGCGCGTCCCGCGCCGCCACCGCGAGGCATTGCTGCGGCTGACCCCGATGGAGCTGACGTGCGTGCGCTTCCTGGGCTGGGGCCGGTCGAACGCCGATATCGCGACGCTGCTGCTGATCTCCGACAATACCGTGCGGGTCCACCTGTCGAACGTCGCGCGCAAGCTGGAGCTGGACGGGATGCGCGAGCTGGCGGCGCTGGCGGGGCTGCTGTTCTACCCGGCCGACTGAGCCGACTAATCGTTTCGACTAGCGCGGCTAGTCGTTCCGTGGAGTGCGGGGGCTGCGGGGGCCGCGTACATCGATCACCACGACGGCACGAACCGTCGGACGGATTGGGCGCCACGGCGGCGCGACGACGACAGGAGACGCAAGATGGGCTTTCTGGGTGGCATCGGTTCGATCGTGAATCCCCTCAACATCGCGGCACTGGGCATGGGCCCGGTGGGCATCGGCATGATGTTCGCCCGCCCGCTGGTGTCCGCGGTGGGGCAGCAGTTCATCCAGCAGCTGGGCGACAAGCTGGGCCTGCCGCAGGGCGTGGTCGACATGGCGCGTTCCAGCTTCGCGTTGCAGGCCGGTGATATCGGCGGCGCGGGCCGCAGCCTGGGCGACGTGGTGCAGGGCTTCGGCAGCCAGTTCGGCGCCAGCCCGTTCGAGGCGGGCGAGGTCGAGCGCAACCTGACCGACCTGATCGACCAGGCCACGACCGACCTGGCGCAGAGCCGCGAAGCGCGCGAGGCGCGTTCGGGCGGCGGGCGCAGCTGGCTGATGGCGCTGGCCGAGAACCTGGGCCGCGTCGCCGACAAGCTGGCGAACGAGATGGACCAGATGTCGCAGACGCTGGGCGATGGCGCGAACAAATCGTCGCAGAACCTGAAGTTCGCGGCCAAGTCGCAGGAATTCTCGCAGTTCTTCTCCTCGGCCAACACCGTCATCAAGACGCTGGGCGAAGCGCTTAGCCAGGGCGCGCGCAAGCAGTAAGCGACGCCGCGATCGATCGGGGGGGGCGGGGCGGCATCGCCCCGCCCCTTTCCGTCGTTGTCAGGGGAACCCTTTGCGCATCCGAAACGTCGCATTCGCGACATCCATCGCCATCTCGTCGGAGCAAGATGATGAACCGAACCCTGCTGTTTTCCCTGCTGACGATCGCCGGCACCGCCGCCGTCCCCGCTGCCGTGCGGGCGCAGGACGGCGCGGCGGTCGATATGACCGGCATGGGCATCTATGCGATGGAAGACAGCGTGATGGAGGCGGCGGGCCGGTCGGTTGCGCGACGCGGCCCCGGCGCGGCGGCTCCGGCGCGGGCGGTATCCCCCGCCGCCTTCGCCTATCGCCCGTCGCAGGAGGTACGGCGGCGCAATGTCGCCGGCTTCGTGAAGAAACTGACCGCCGCCAACCCGCAGGGCGCTGGGGAGGTGCGGCGGCTGGTCGAGGATCCGGCGCTGTTCGCCAAGATCGACCGTGCGCTGCGCGGCGTCGGCGGGCGTACGGACAATGCCGCCGATGCCTTCGCCAGTTACTGGATCGCCGCCTGGTATGCTGCGCACGGGCGCGACGATACGCCGGACGCGGCCACCTTTGCCGCGGTGCGCCGCCAGGCGGCCGAGGCACTGGGGGCGGTGCCGCAGCTCGTCGGGGCGGGCGACGCGGTGAAGCAGCAGGTCGCCGAGGCCAATCTGGTCCAGGCGGTGTTGATCGCCGCGACGATGGAAGGTGTCGGCCGCGATCCGGCGGCCCGCGGCCGGATCGCGGCGGCGGTCCGCAAGGGCGCGCGCGCATCCGGCCTCGACCTCGATGCGATCGCGCTGACCCGCAACGGCTTCGTACCGACCCGGCGTACGGGCGCCATCGACGAGCCCCCTGGCGGCGCGGGCGCGGGGGGCGGCCCGCTGCTGGGCGCGGGCGCGCTGGCCGCGGTGGCGGGGGGCGTCCTCTATTATCGCAACCGTGCGCGCGGATAGTCGCGCGCATCAGCAGGAGCTGTGACGATGACCGTATCGCCGGTGAACCGCCCGACCGTCGTGATCGACCTGACGGTGACCACGCCGTCGCAGGCGCGCAACGACGCCGCCGTCGCGATCCAGCATACCGCGGGCGACATCGCGCGCGAGCCGCTGACGCGACCGGGCGCGCTCGACGACCTGCTGGCACGCCCAGGTGCACTGGGCCGGTTTGGCGGATGACGGCGGCAGCGGTGCTTCGGATCGTCGCGCTAGCCGGTTTCGGGGCGTCCGGCACGCTGTCGCGCCAGCAGGTTTCGGCGCAGGTCGTGGCGCCGCACGCTCACCCGTCCGCCTCCCTAGTCGCTTCGATTATGGCGGCGCGGCGGGGGCGGGGCTAGGTAGTCGTGACGATGACGGCGGGATGCGCCGTTCGAGGATAACCAAGAGATGACCGCGATCGACCGCCTTTCCCCGCTTGCCCCCGCCGCCGCGCTGGATTCGGCGCGCGGGACCACGGCCGTGGACGCGGCGAGCCGTGCGATCGGTGATATCGGCCAGCGCGTGCTCGCCTGGGTCGGGGCGGTCGGCGGGCAGGCGCCGGGCGCGGCGGCATGGGCGGCGCGCGCCGGGAATGACGCGGCGGGTTTCGTGCCCGATGCCGGCGTGCTGGCGCGGCGCGGCGATGTCTATGGCTTGAACGCGATCGCCGGCGAACTGTCTGCGCGGTTCGGCGGTACGCCGACGCAGGAGGGCGATCTGCTGCGCGCGCTGGAGGGCGTGGCCCGCGGCGCGATGGTGCAGGCCGCGGGGCTGTCGGGTGCGAGCGGAGAGCGACAGATCGCCGGCCTTTCCGCCGCGCTGGATGCCGCGCAGGGTGCGCCGGCGGGCGAGGGAATGGACGGCGTGATCGCGCGGATCGACGCCGCCGCCGCGACGCTGGGGCGCCAGAACGGCTTCTGATCCGCGCCCGGCGTGCGCCGCGGGAACCACGGGCGGCGTCGCACGATTTGGTTGCGTAACAATCGCCCGCTAGGATCACGCTTATGCTCCGAACGCTTGTCGCGGCCGCCAGTCTGACCGCGATCCTCACCACCCCCGCGACCGCGCAGCGCAAGCTGACCGTGATCAGCGCCGGCAGCGAACAGGCGCTGGCCGCGGGCAAGACGGTGCTGTCGCGCCCGTTCGGCGCGCAACTGGTCGACCGGCTGGCGGTGGTGGGCAGCTATCCGGCCGGTCCCACCACCTATCATCTGGTGCGCGGGGATGCGGCGGGAGCGTGCCCGTCGCGCTTCGTCGTCGTCGCCACTCGGGCAGGGACGGCGCCTGCGATCAGCGAGCCGTTCGGCACCTGCGCCGGCACCGCGCGCGCCACCGCACGGCGCGGCGGCTTCACCGTGACGATGCCGGCGACCGCGGCGGGCGGACCGACGGTGCGCTTTGCATGGCAGGACGGGCGGATGCGGTTGATCGATGCGCGTCCCGCCGGACAGGGGAATGGCGGCGCGCCGGGGTTCGGGACGCGGCAGGCATCGACCTGCACCGCGCCGACCTCGGCCGATCCGGCGCAGCAGGCGGCGGTGCTCGCCGATTTCGAGGATAGCTACCCCGACGAATTCCGCCGCGCGGCCACGCTGCGCAAGATCGACATCGCGCCGCAGGAACTGCGCGAGATGGTGGCGGGGCTGGCGTGCCTGTCGCGCTGGCCGGGCGCGGAAAGCGCAGTGCCCGAGGCGGCGACCCCGCTGTTCGCCAGCAAGCGCCACGGGCCGGCGGCATTCGAGGCGATCGACCAGATCGCGCGTGATCCGCTGTCCGACGTCAACCTGCGCGCGGCGGTTCGCGCGTTCGGCGCGGAGATGCTGTACCGCGTCGACCGGCGCGAGCCGCTCTGAGCCCGATCGGCGCGGCGATCGCGGCGCGCGCCTATGCGCTGGCGCGCTGGCGCGCCGCGCGGTTGACGACGCGGGAGGCGGTGGAGACGCATCGCGCGCGGGGTCTGCGGCGGCTGGGGCGGCACCTGCACCGGCACATCCCTTATTATCGGCACGTCGATCCGGCGCGGCCAGATAGCTGGCCGGTGATCGACAAGGCGGAACTGCTGGCGAATTTCGCCGCCATGAACCGCGCCGGCATCCCGCTGGACGCGGTGCGCGACGCGCTGGCCGCAGGGGAAAGCCGCATCGCCGGCCATGCGATCGGGCACAGTACCGGAACCAGCGGCAACCGCGGCTATTTCGTCGTCAGCGACGCCGAACGCTATGTGTGGCTCGGCACGTTGCTGGCCAAAGCATTGCCCGACGCGCTGTGGCGGCGGCATCGCGTGGCGCTGGCGCTGCCGGGCTTTTCGCGGCTGTACGGCGCGGCGGGGGGCGGCAGCCGGGTGATGCTAGGGCTGTTCGACCTGGGGGAGGGGCTGGACCGCTGGGCGGGGCGCTTCGCGACCTTCGCGCCCGACACGATCGTCGCCCCGCCCAAGGTGCTGCGCGAACTGGCGTTGCGCGGGCTGATCGCGCGCGGGACGACCGCGTTCAGCGCCGCAGAGGTGCTCGACCCCGTCGACGTGCCGGTGATCGAGGCGGCAACCGGGCGGCCGCTGCGCCAGATCTACATGGCGACCGAGGGGTTGCTGGGCGTATCGTGCGCGCACGGCACGCTGCATCTGGCGGAGGATGTGGTGGCGTTCGAATGGGAGGCGGCGGGCGGCGGGCTGGTGCAGCCGATCGTCACCGACATGACCCGGCGGGCGCAGGCGATGGTGCGCTATCGCATGAACGACCTGCTGCGGCTCGACCCGCGGGCGTGCGCATGCGGATCGGCGTTGCAGGCGGTGGCGGCGGTGGAGGGGCGATGCGACGACCTGTTCGTGCTGCCGGGCGCGGCGGGGTCGGTGACGGTGACACCGGACGTGTTGCGCAACGCGGTGATCGACGCCGACCGCCGTATCGACGATTTCCGCATCGTGCAGACCGGCGCGGCGGCGATCGCGGTGGCGATCCCGCCGGGCGCGGATGCGGCGGCGGTCGAGGCTGGACTGACGCGCGCGCTGGCGCGGATCGGCGCCCGCGCGGCGATCACGGTGACCCATGGTATCCCGCCGACCGACGCCACCAAGCTGCGCCGTGTCCGCCGCGACTGGCGCGGCGATCAGAGCAGCATGTCCGCCGTGTAGCGTTGCGGGGGCGGCGGCGTGCCGTTTGCGAAACCCCAGATCGCCGGGCCGAGGAAATCGAGCGGGCCGCGCGCATAATCGCCCTCGCGCGTCGCCTGTCGCGCCAGCACGCGGCGGTCCTGCTGCAGGATCGGCCAGTGGAAGGCGGTGAGCAGCCAGCGTTTCACCGCCGCCGGGACCATGCCGCGCGGGGTGGCGAAATGCGCATAGGGGCGCGTCACGCGCGCGCTTTCGGGAACGAACACGACCGCGATCGACAGCGTCGGGCCGTCGCGGCCGGTAAAGGCGACCTCCCCGATCGTCGGCGGGTGGAGGCGGCCGATGCTGGTCCAGCGATGCCCCTCCAGCAGGCGCGGCAGCAGCCCGGTGGCGCGCGCGTCCTCCATATAGCGGGCGTGTGCGCCGGTCGTGTCGACCGTCACCTCCACCCGCGCGGGACGGCGGCGGTGCGGCGCGCGGACCAGCCACGGGTGGACAAGGTGCGGGTGCGCGGGATCGAGATGGTTTTCCAGCGCATCCAGCACGCGCGCGGTCGAGGCGCGTGGCACCCACCAGAAGCGGTCGAGCGCCGGGTCGTCCATTACCGCGGGCAGGCGCGGGAAGGGGCCGTTCCCCAGCGTCGTCCACACCAGCCCGCCCGCCACGCGCACCGGCAGCGTGGCGGCCGCGACGTCGGGGACGGTGCGCGCGCCGGGCACCGCGCGGCATCGCCCGTCCGCCCCGAACGCCCAGCCGTGATAGGGGCAGACGATCGCGCCGCCCTGTACGCTGCCCGCCGACAGCGGCATCGCGCGGTGCGGGCAGCGGTCGTGCATCACCACCGGCACACCATCGGCGGCGAACACCACCAGCGGCACGTCCATCAGCCGCCGCGCGAGCGGACGCGTGCCCAGCCGCGCGGCGACCGCGACCGGGTGCCAGCCGGCGGCAACGGCGGCCGGCCAGCCGCTCACCAGCCGTTGCGCCGCATCATCGGCACCGCGAATCGTCCCAGTGCGGCGGCGAGCGCGCGGATCGCCAGCGCGCGCGGGCGCGACAGGTGGGCGACATGCATGGCGTGATATTCGATCACCCCGCGCGCGCCGCGCAACCGCTTGAAATGCGCCGCGCCCGCCGATCCGTGCAGCCGCCAGCCGCGCTCCATCGCCATCGTCATGAACATCCAGGAGGCGATCCGGTAAAGGCCCGCGGCGGCCGGGAAGCCGCGATCATAGCCGACCACCGGCGGCGTCGCGACCCCGGCGCGGGCCATCAGCCCCGCCACTGCCAGCACGCGCCCGTCGCCCGCGCGCGCGACGCGATAGTCGATCGACCCGCCGGCCATGGTCGCGGCGACGAAGCGCGGCGTGAACACCGGATTGAGCGCGCTATACTTGCCGACATACAGCTGATGATACAGGTCCGCGATCCGCGCGGCATCGTCCGCGCGGGCGGTTTCGATCGTCAGCCCGCTGCGCGCCACGAGCCGCCGGTCGTTGGAAAAGGCGTTGCGCGGGCGCCAGTCGCGCGCGGGATCGGCGACCACCCATACCTGCCGCGACGGCACCATCACCCAGCCATCGGCGCGTGCCGCCTGCGCCAGGGCGGGCGACGACCAGTTGTCGACCGAACGGATCGCCAGCACATGATCGGGGAAGCGACCGACCAGGAAGGCGCGGATCGCGGGCAGGTCCGCGCCGTCCCAGGCGCCGTGCAGGTTGGTCGACAGCAGCCAGTTGTCGACATGGACGATGCGGTCGATCCGGGCCGCGCCCAGCAGCGCGTCGACCCCGCCCAGCAGCGCGCGCCACGCCGCGGCGCCGCGCACCCCCATGATCGCCAGCTCGGCGCGCGCATAATCGACATAGGCGGCGCGCGGCGTGCAGACATAGCTGTTGCCGCGCGCGCCGTCATTGACGGTCACCGGAAGGACGCGCCCGTCGCTGGCCAGCGCGCGCCATTCGGTCGCGACATTGGCGATATGCGCGGGTACGTCGGCCAGCATCGCGATATAGGCGCGCTCGGCGGCGGGCGTGTCGCCCCATGGCGCGTCCGTGGCGGCGGGATCGAACAGCTTCACGCGATCGGTCCGCCGTTCCATTCGATGTCGGCGGTGGTCTGGCGCGTCGGGCTGTGCCAGCGCGACAGGCCGAGCGCGGCGAAGCGCGCCGCATCGACCAGCGCCCCCGCCGCGGGCCAGCGATCGCCGGGGCGGGTGATCGCGTCGCGGCCGTCGCGCCACTGGTTCCGGAACGAACGCCAGCGCCGTGCCGCCAGCGCGGACGGCACGCCGAGCAGCGCCATCGCGGGCGCCAGGTGGCGACGCGTGCCGGGGGCGGGGGGCGGCACCGATTCGCCCAGGATCGCTCGCGCCAGCGCGCTGCCGTCGAACAGGTGCACGCCGCTGACCGCGCGGGGATTGCACTCGATTGGCACCGCCGCGCCATCGGGGGTGCGGATCAGGTCGAACGACAGGTGCCCGGTCGCCCCGGTTGCGGCCACGATCCGCCGCGCCATGTCGATCGCGGGGGGCCAGTCGACCGCTTCGAACGCATAGGCCGCCGACCGGCCGTGCCGCCATGCGGGGCGATAGAGCGCGTGCGCGGTAAGGCGCCCGGCGTGTGCGGCGGTCCACAGGCACAGTTCCTCCCCCGCGACGAACGCCTGCGCGACCCAGCGGTGCGCCGGTGACGGGCGCAGCCGCGCGGCCGCGCGCGGTGACGGGCGGATCAGCGTGGCAGCGGCGAAGCGTGAATATTCCGGCTTCAGCACGATCCGGTCGAGCGGCAGCGCGGCCAGCGCGGCAGCGTCGTCGATCGCCTGCGTTTCGGGCATTGCCACCCCTGCGGCGTGGGCCACGTCGGCGAACAGCGCCTTCGAATGGAGCCGGCGCAACACGTCGGGGGGCGGCGCGAAGACGCGCGCGGGCGGCGCGGCGGCGGCGATATAGAACACCTCCTCGCACGTCGGCACGACCAGCGTCGCGCCGGTCGCCTCCACCAGCCGCGCCAGCGCGGCGCGGAACGCGGCGAAGGCGGTGCGCGGCGGCGGCAGGCGGTGGACCGAGAAGGCGGGGCGCGACCAGCGCGCCGCCGTGGCGGGTACGCTGTCGGCGAGATGCACCGTCCAGCCGAGCGCGCGGAACGAGCGCGCGATATCGAGCGCGACCGGCGCGCGCGCGCCGGTGACGATGACCGTGCCCGGCACGATTCCGGTCACAGCCCGGCGGCGCACTCGGCGCAATGCGACGGCGTCAGCCGCACGTCGGGGTTGCGCCGGTGCAGCAGATGCAGCTTGTGCAGCGTCGTGCGCCCGGCGGCGGCATCGCCCAGCAGCCGCGCCGTCAGCAGTGGCGGGGGCGTGTCGGTGCGGATCGCCGCGCTGGACCAGGCGGCGTCGGCGACCAGGAAATGCCAGCCGGCATCCTCGCGCACGAACAGCCCCCAATGGCCGGGGCAATGGCCGGGCAGCGGCACCATCAGCAGCGATCCGTCGCCCAGCAGGTCGCGCGCATCGGCGAAGGGCGCGGCATCGTCGGGCAAGGCGGCGGCGGGCGCATCCTCAAACCAGCGCATCCGCGCCTCCATGCCGGGCGGGGCGAGTGCGCGCAGCATCCCGCCGCGCACTGCGGTGAAGCGGCTGCCGCGGTGCATCGCCGCCCATCCGGCGCGCGCGGCGTGGACGGTAGCCTTCGGGAACCGATGCGTCCCCGCCATGTGATCGGCGTGGAAATGCGACAGGATCAGGTGGCGCACCTCATCGGCGGCGATGCCGTGCGCGGCGAGTTGATCGGCCAGCGCCTCGCCCGGTGCCAGATGCGGTGGGGTGGCCCAGCGGTACAATCGTTCGGGGAATGGCCGCGTCGCTTCGAGGAAGGCGGGATCGTAGCCGGTATCGAACAGGATCGCGCCTTCGTCCGGGTGGCGGATCAGGAAGGCGAGCGCGGGGAATTCGACCGGCGCCCAGCGGCCGCCGCGGATCGTCATCGCCTGCGGATGGCGGCAATGGCCGACGCGGAACGCGCGGACGCTTACCGCGCGCATCGGGCGTCCAGCGCGTGATCGATCGCTTCCTCCGGCGTGATGGCGGGCGCCCAGCCGAGTGCGTCGCGCGCGTGCGACAGATCGAAGGTGCGCGACCAGCCGAGCGCGGCGACGGTGTACCGGGTCAGCAGCGGCTCGCGCCCGGTCAGCTGCGCCGCGCCCTCCAGCGCGGCGGCGGCGGCCATCGCGACGGGGCGCGGCAGTGCGACGATGCGCACCGGCCGCGACAGGCGCGCGGCGATCCGATCGACCACTGCGCGGACCGTCAGCGCCGCGCCGCCCGACAGGTTCGCGATGGTCGGCGGCGCATCGGCGGCGGCGACCAGCGCGGCGGCGACGTCGCGCACGTCGGTCAGCTCCACCAGCGCGCGGCCCCCGGACGGCAGCGGCACGCGCCCGCGTTCGATCGCGCGCAACAGCCGGGGCAGCAGAACGGTGTCGTGCGGGCCGACGATCGCGTGCGGCCGCAGGATCGTGGCGGGGATGCCGACGTCGCGCACTGCCGCTTCGGCCTGCCACTTGGTCGCGGCATAGGCATTGGTGAAGCGTGCGGCGGGGGCGTCGTATTCGGTGATCGCGATCCGGTCGGTGGTGGTGACGTAGATCGACGGGGTGGAGACATGGACGAAGCGGCGGCATCCGGCGTCGCGCGCCGCCGTCGCCAGCCGGCGCGTCGCGTCGTGGTTGATCGCCGCGAACGCCGCGCGGGGTCCCCAGGGCGAGGAGCGCGCGGCGAGGTGGAAGACGGTGTCGATCCCGTCGCACAGGGCCGGCGGCAGCGGCTGCGTCAGGTCGATCGGCAGGATATCCCCATCATCGCCGCGCGGGGTGCGCCCGGTGGCCCGCACCTTCCACCCGTGCGCGCGCAGCAGCGGCACCAGCGTGCGCCCGACCCCGCCGGTCGCGCCGGTGACGAGCGCGACGCGCGTCACCAGCGGATCACCATGCCGCCCAGCGCGATGCCGGCGGCGCTGCCGACCAGCAGGACGTTGGCGCCGGGCGTCAGCCGCCCGGTCGTGCGCGCGACGTGCAGCGCATGCGGCAGGCTGCTGGCGACCTGATTGCCGTTGCCATCGAGGATGTCGATGATCCGCGCACGGTCGCCCCCGACGACGCGCGCCAGATGGGCGATGGCGGGGCGGCTGGCCTGATGCGGGACGATCACGTCGATCGCGTCGCGCGTGACGCCGGCGGCGTCCAGCAGCCGGTCCAGGAACGCCGGGAACAGCCGCGCGGTGGCGCGGTACAGCGCCGGGCCGTTCATGCGGAAGCGCGCGGCGTCGCGAAAGGCGGCGGGGTCCGCGAACGGATCGACGCGCGTACCCCCCGCCGCCAGCGTGCACAGATCCGCATGGTCGCCCCAGCTTTCGAACCGGCTGGCGAGCAGCTGCTGCGTCCCCCCGGCGGCCACCGCCAGCGCGGCGGCGCCGTCGCCGAAGATCGCGGCGGTGGCCCGGTCGGCGGGGTCGATCGCACGGCGCGGCAGGTCGGCGCCCGCGATCAGCACCCGCCGCCAGCGGCCTGCGGCGATCCCCATCAGCGCGACGTCCAGCGCGACCAGCGCCGACAGGCAGGTGGCGTTGACGTCGAACGCCGCGCCGCCCGCCGCGCCGATGCCCAGCCGGCGCTGGATCAGCGTCGCGGTGCCGGGGATCGGCTGTTCCATGACGCTGGATGCGCCGATCACCATTTCGACGTCATGTGCGGTCCAACCGGCGGCGTCGAGCGCGTCGCGCGCGGCCAGCGCCGCCATGCCGGAGGTCGTATCCCCCGCGCCGGCGAGCGGCCGGCCGGCCGCGCAACGCGGCGGAAGATGAACGCCGGTCCCGGCGAGCGCGAAGGTCATGACCGCGCGACCATGGCCCGCTGCTCGGGGCCAGCGCAATCGGAAACGCCGCGCGGGGCGGGGCTAGTCGATCCGATTATGGTTCGGCGCGCGCGGCCATGGGACAAGACGGATCATGTCGGTAATGCCGCAGGAGGAAGGATGATGGTCGATTCGGTCCAGCGGGCAGCGCTCACGCCGCAATCGTCGCCATCTCTGGCCGGCGCGTCGGCGGGCGCGACGGCGGCGAACCGTTATGCCGCGGGGTGGAACCCGCCCGCGCCACCCCCGCCCCCGCCTCCGCCCCCGCCCGAACCGCGCGGGTTCCTCGACCGGCTGGGCAGCGCGATCAGCAATGGCGACGTGCGCGATGTCGCCAGCACGGTGCGCGACGGGATCGGCGACGCGACCGAGGCGGGCCGCAACGGCATCACCAGCGCGGTCAACTGGACCGGCAGCGAGATCGGCAATGCCGCCGACGCCGCGCGCAGCCATATCACCGGCGACGACATCCTGTCGCAGGGGCTGCGCAACGCGATCGGCAATGCCGAATCGATCACCCGTTTCCAGGTCGGTTTCACCGGCGGCGTGCTGCGCGAGGGCGTCGGGCTGCTCGGCACCGTCGGGCAGCTGGGCGTGACCGCCTCCGAATTGCAGGTGTCGGCCGAGGCGCGGCAGGAACTGGCGAGCAATGTGGTCGGCGCGGTCGGCAACGCCGCGGACGCGACCGGGCGCTATCTCGAGTCGGCGGTGCAGGACCCGTCGCGGATCGGTGCCGATGTGAGCCGTGCGTGGGATGCCACCACCGATGCGGTCGGCGGGACGCTGGACCGGTACGGCCAGGCGATCGCCGAGGGCCGCACCGAAGAGATCGGCATGGATGTCGGCACGGTCGCGACGTACGTCGTGCCGGTCGGCGGCGGGCCGGCGCGCGGGCTGCTGACCGCCGGGATGCGCGGCGCCGCGCGCGAGGGCGCGGAAGTGGTCGGATCGACGGTCGCGCGCGACGTCACGCGCCAGGCGGCGAACGACCTTGCCCCGCCGCTGCGCGCCGCCAATGATGCCGCGCCGTCGCTGCGCGGGCCGCTGACCGATACGGTCGCCCCGCCGCCGCCGCCGGGTACGCGCGGGCTGGCGGCGCCCGACGTGCCGCCGTCGCCGCTGCACGCAAAGGCGCAGATGGCCGAGCATGTCTATGGCCGCGGCGACTTGCCGCCCGGCGTCAGCACGGTCACCGATGCGGGCGAGTTGCGCGCGCTGAACCTGACGCCCGAGATGCTCGACCGCGGCGCGTTTCATGCGGAGGTCTATCGCAACGGCCCGGCCGGATCGGGCGATTACACGATCGCGTTCCGCGGATCGGGGCCGACGCGCGCGGGCGACTGGGTCAGCAACGGCTTGCAGGGGCTGGGCCTGCCGTCTAACCATTATGCGCGGGCGCTGGAGATCGGGAAGTCGATCGCGCGCGTCGATCCGTCGATCAACGTCGATTTCGTCGGCCATTCGCTTGGCGGGGGCCTTGCCTCGCACGCCGCCAATGCCGCCGGACGCGAGGCGACGACGTTCAACGCCGCGGGTCTGCACTTCATCTCCCGGCTGCAGGGGCAGGCGGTGGCGCGCGACGCCGGGATCACGCCGGGCCACGCCACCAATTACGCCGTGCCGGGCGAGATCCTGACGACGGCGCAGGAAAACCTGTGGCCCTTGACCCCGCGCGCGTTCGGCGAGACGCAGCGGCTGCCGTCGGTGATGCCGGAGGGAAAGACCGCCTGGGATCATTACGGCCCGCTCGCCCCGATCAACCGGCATCAGATCGACTGGGTGCTGGCCAGCACCGCGGCCCGATAAGCGCACGCCGCATCGCTTGACAGCGCCGGAGCGCGCCGCGATGCCGCGGCAAAGGCCAGCGGAGCGCAACATGGACGGGATCGCCACGGACCGGTTTGTCGCAGGCGCGGACCTGCCGGATGCGCGAGCATTGCGCGAGGCGGCCGGGCTGGGCGGATCGGGCCGCGACCTGATCGACGCGGTGCTAGCCGCGGACATCGCGCGCGTGCGCTTCCTGATGGAGCGCGATCCGGCGCTGGCGCAGACCAGCTCGGACGGCCGGTCGCTGGCGGAAGTGGCGGTCGCCACGGGCAATGCGATGCTGCTGCGTGAGATCCTGTCGCATGGCGTCGACCCCGATGGCGCAGGCGATGGCGCGCCGCTGGTGCTGGCGTTGCACGCGAACGGGCCGGAGCTGGCCTATGTCCTGCTGGCCGAACATGGCGCGGCACCGGCGCCGGCGCGCGGGGCGCTGGAGCCGGTGCGCGCGGCGATCGCGCTGGGATCGGCGGCGGGGGTGCGGATGCTGCTGGACCATGGGCTGGACCCGAACGTGCGCGACACGCTGGATCGCCGCCCGCTGCACGTCGCGCTCGACATGGAGCGGTTCGCGATCGCCGAGTTGCTGCTCGTCGCCGGCGCCGATCCGTTCGCGATCGACATCGGCGGCGCGAACCTTGCCGCGTCGCTGGCGATGCCGATGGTCACCGATGTGCCCGACGAGGCGGCGGCGCGTGCGCGTCTGACCGACGGGCTGGCGCGGCTCGGCTGGCCTTCCCCTGCGCCCACCCCGCGCGAGGTGCTGGCGCTGGCCGCCGACGGGCGCTGGCCGCCGCGCTGAGCCGTCAGATGTCCTGCGTCAGCCGGCCGTAGAGTTCCGGGCGGCGATCGCGGAAGAAGCCGAAGGCGGCACGGTGGCGGCGCGCGCGGTCGAGATCGAGCGTCGCGGTGATGACGCCTTCGTCCTCGCGGCCCAGCTCCGCCAGGATATCGCCGCGCTCGTCGGTGATGAAGCTGGTGCCGTAGAAGGTCTGGCCGTGCTCCACCCCGACGCGGTTGGCGGCGATGACGGGCACGACGTTCGACACCGCATGGCCGACCATCGCGCGCCGCCACAGCCGCGCGGTGTCGAGCGAGGTGTCGTGCGGTTCGCTGCCGATCGCAGTGGGATAGAACAGCAGTTCGGCGCCCATCAGCATCATCGCGCGCGCGGCTTCGGGATACCATTGGTCCCAGCAGACGCCGACGCCCAGCGTCGATCGGTCGGGGCCCCGCCACACCTTGAACCCGGTATTGCCAGGGCGGAAATAGAATTTCTCCTCA
This sequence comes from Sphingomonas ginsenosidimutans, assembly GCF_002374835.1. Classification (GTDB taxonomy): domain Bacteria; phylum Pseudomonadota; class Alphaproteobacteria; order Sphingomonadales; family Sphingomonadaceae; genus Sphingomonas; species Sphingomonas ginsenosidimutans. The sequence goes on along the minus strand of NZ_NWVD01000002.1, from coordinate 84,206 downwards.
TACCCCGGCCCGTCGGGAATGTGGCTCTTGCGGTACAGCCCCTGCACCTCGCCGTCGGGACCGATCATGGCGAGCGAATTATAGTGATGCGGCCCGTCCAGTTCGAAGAAGCTGGTGGGGATCCACACGCCCAGCGCCTCCGCCAGCGCCTGCATTGCCAGCACTGCCTTGTGTTCGCCCAGCGGCGCGGCATTGGCGAACAGCGATTCGTCCTCGACGCGGCAGAAATATTCGCCCTCGAACAGTTCGGGTGGCAGGATCACCTGCGCGCCGCGGCCATGCGCCTCGCGCACGGCGTCGGAAACCTTGGCGATGTTCGCATCGATATCGCCCGAAAAGGCGAGCTGGAGCGCGGCGACGGTGATCTGGGTCATGCGCGCGCACATAATGTCGGTTGCCGCGCCGCGCCAGACGGTGAGTCGTCTTACGGTCACCAGGCAGCTATAGCGATAGGCCATGACCCCGACCGACCTTCTGATCCCGACGTATCGCCAGATGCTGCGCATGCTGTGCGGGTTGCTCGACACGGCGCAGCAGCAGATGCCCGACCGCATGGAAGCGCTGATGTCGGCGCGGCTGGCGGACGACATGTACCCGCTGGCGACGCAGTTGCGCTTCGCCGCGTTGCAGGCGCAGGAAGCGGGATACCGGCTGCGCGGCGAGGACATGCCGGGGCGGCTGCTCGCACTGGGATCGGAGGCGCGCGGGGCCGGGGAGGCACCCGGGTCGGTCGCCGATGCGCGGTCGCGGATCGACGAGGCGCTCGCGTTCCTGGCCGAGGCGAGGCTGGACGCCGAGGCGCCGGTGGCGTTGGAACTGCCGAACGGGATGGCATTCAACATGGCGGCGGAGGAATACGTCCGCGACTGGGCGCTGCCGCAATTCTATTTCCACGTCGTCACCGCCTATGCGATCCTGCGCCATCATGGCGTGGCGATCGGCAAGGGCGACTACGTGCCGCACATGTTCGCCTATCTGCGCCCCGGCACCGCTCCTGGGGCGTGAAGGGCGGCGCCGCGGTCAGCCGATCAGCAGCCCCGCCAGCGCCGCACTCATCAGATTCGCCAGGCTGCCCGCCGCCAGCGCGCGCAGGCCCAGCCGCGCGATCGTCGGGCGCTGGTTGGGCGCCAGGCTGCCGGTGACGGCCATCTGGATCGCGATCGAGGAGAAATTGGCGAAGCCGCACAGCGCGAAGGTGACGACCGCGATCGTCCGCGGGCTGAGCTGCGCGGCCTGTTTGCCCAGATCGATATAGGCGACGAATTCGTTGAGGACGATCTTCTCCCCGAACAGCCCGCCGGCGATCCCGGCTTCGTCCCACGGCACGTTGAGCAGGTACATGACCGGCTGGAAGACATAGCCGAGCAGCCCCTGGAAGCTCAGCTCCGGGTGGCCGAACCACGATCCGACCCCGCCCAGCAGCCCGTTGGCGAGCGCGACCAGCGCGACGAACGCTAGCACCATCGCACCGACCGCGACGGCCAGCCGCACGCCGGTCTGCGCGCCCTGCGCGGCGGCCATGATGAGATTGGCGGGCTTCTCCTCGTCATGCGTCGCCTCGGGCAACGGTTCGCCGGGCGTCCCTTCGGGCAGCAGCGCGGCAGGGCCGCGGCCGCTGATCCGCGCCTCCGCCAGCGCGATCTGCTGCGCCTCGTCGGGCAGGTCGCCCAGCGGCAGTTCGCCCTCCGGCGGCATCACGCGATCGGGCATGATGATCTTGGCCATCAGGATCCCGCCCGGCGCGGCCATGAAGCTGGCGGCGAGCAGATAGTCGATGCGGATTCCCATCGAGGCATAGGCCGCCAGGATCGTTCCCGCGACGCCGGCCATCCCGCTGGTCATCACCGTGAACAGCTGCGCCGGGGTGAGGCCCGCCAGATAGGGGCGGATGACCAGCGGCGATTCGCTCTGCCCGACGAAGATGTTGGCGGCGGCGCACAGGCTTTCCACCTTGCTGGCGCCGATCACCTTCTCGATCGCGCCGCCGATCCAGCGCACGACCAGCTGCATCACGCCCAGATAATAGAGGATCGACACCAGGCTGGCGAAGAAGATGATGACCGGCAGCGCGGCGATCGCGAAGCTCTGTCCGCCGATCTCGGGACTGGCGAGCTTGCCGAACAGGAATTCGGTGCCACGCTGCGAATAGCCGAGCAGCGCGGAGACGCCCGCCGACGCCCCCGCCAGCGCGGCGCGCCCCGGCGTCCAGTAGAGGACGACGATCGCGATGACGATCTGGAGCGCGAAGGCGCTGCCGACGATGCGTAGCCGGATCGCGCGGCGATCCGCCGACAGCAGCACCGCCAGAAGGAGGATGACGGCGATGCCCGCGACGCCGATGAGAAATCTCTGCATTCTGGTGATGATTCCGCGGATTCGATGACCGGCGCGGCCCCCCGCGCAAAGGTGTTACATGACATGCGCGCGTGGGCATGGCCAGTCCCCTGGGGCGGGGAGGCGCCCTGTCCGTCATCCCCCGTGCGGGCTGGGAGCTGGTGGGGGTGTGTCTACCACGGAAAGGTCCCAGCTTTCGCTGGGGCGACGATAGTGGAGGACTGGCGCGGCGTGTGGCGGCGTTACGCCGTCTCCAGCGCCTCGCTCGCCTCCATCCACAGCGCCTCGGCCGCCTCGATCCGTTCGGACAGGTCGGCGCGGCGCTTCATCAGATCGGTCATGGTGAGTTTCGACAGCTTCGGGTCGGCGGTCGACGGGTCGAACATCGCGCGGTCGACCGCGCTGCGCTCCTCGATCAGCCGGGCGACCTCCGCCTCGGCGTCGCGGGCGCGCTTCTTGAGCGCCTTGTCCGCCTCGCGCCGTTCGGCGGCGGCGCGGCGGTCGTCCTTCTTGTTGCCCTTCGCGCCTGCCGGCTTGCCCTCGCCCGCCAGCACCATCGCGATATAATCGTCGAGCGTGCCGTTGAATTCGCGCGCCTGCCCCTTGTCGACCAGCACCAGCCGGTCGGCGGTCAGTTCCACCATATGGCGGTCGTGGCTGACCAGCAGCACCGCGCCGGTATAGGCGTTGAGCGCCTGCACCAGCGCCTCGCGCGCGTCGACGTCGAGGTGGTTGGTCGGCTCGTCAAGGATCAGCAGGTGCGGGGCCTCGCGCGTGACCAGCGCCAGCGCCAGTCGCGCGCGCTCCCCGCCGGACATCGTGCCGACGCGCGCGGTGGCGCGATCGCCCGAAAAGCCGAACCGGCCCAGCTGCGCGCGCACCGCCGCGGGGGTCGCGCCCGTCATGGTGCGCGTCATATGCGCCAGCGGCGTGTCGTCGGGGTCCAGTTCCTCCACCTGATACTGGGTGAAATAGCCGACCTTCATCTTGCCGGTGGCGGACATGTGCCCGTCGAGCGGCGCCAGCTGCGCCGCCAGCAGCCGCGCCAGCGTGGTCTTGCCGTTGCCGTTGCGGCCGAGCAGCGCAATGCGATCGTCGGGATCGAGCCGCAGGTTGAGCCGCGACAGGATCGGCGTGTCGCCATAGCCGACGCTGGCATGGTCGAGCGTGATGAGCGGCGGGCGCAGTTCGGTGGGATTGGGGAAATCGAAGCTGAGCGTCGGGTCGTTCGCCATCTCCGCGATCGGCTGCATCTTCGCCAGCATCTTGGCGCGGCTCTGCGCCTGTTTGGCGGTGGAGGCTCGGGCGGAATTGCGCGCGACATAATCCTGAAGCTTCGCGCGCTGCGCCTCCTGATTGGCCTTCGCCGCGGCCAGTTGCGCCATGCGTTCGGCACGCTGGCGCTCGAAGGCGTCATAGCCGCCGACGTAAAGCGTCGTCTTGCCGCCTTGCAGATGCAGGATGTGGTCGACGACGTTGTTGAGGAAATCGCGTTCGTGGCTGACCACCACGATCGTCGCGCGATAGGATTTGAGGAAATCCTCCAGCCACATCACCGCCTCCAGATCGAGGTGGTTCGACGGTTCGTCGAGCAGCAGCAGATCGGGTTGCGAGAACAGCAGCGCGGCGAGCGCGACGCGCATCTTCCACCCACCCGAGAAGCTGTCGAGCGGGCGCTGCTGCGCTTCCTCGTCGAAACCCAGGCCGACCAGGATGCGCGCGGCGCGGGCGGGCGCGGCGTGGGCGTCGATCGCGATCAGCCGTTCGTGGATGTCGCCCAGCCGGTCCATGTCCTCGCACGTCTCCGCCTCGGCGAAGAGCGCGGCACGCTCGGTGTCGGCGGCCAGCACGGTATCGAACGGCGTGCTGTCGCCGGCTGGCGCCTCCTGCGCGATATAGCCGATGCGCGCGCCGCGCGGCATGTCCAGGGTGCCGTCGTCCGGCTCCAGCAGGCCGGCGATGACGCGGACCATCGTCGACTTGCCCGCGCCGTTGCGCCCGATCAGTCCGACGCGACTTCCCGGCGGCAAGGCGGCGCTGGCGCTGTCGAGGATCGTGCGCCCGCCGAGGCGCACGGTGATGCCGTTGAGGTTGAGCATGATGCGCGGCGCTGTACCGCATTGCGGCGGGATCGGGAAGGTGGGGCGGGACGGTGTGGCGGCCGCCTCTCGCCCGCACGTCATCCCGGCGAAGGCCGGGATCTGCTGATTGGTTGGCGGGGCGCCCGTGCCGCGAAGGACAACAGCTTTCGCTGGGGGGACGCAGCGGGCTGGGGGCAGGCGAACGAAGCTTAGTCGAACCGCCGCCCGACATGCGCCTCGCCGCGCGCTTCGGCGAGGCGTTGCTGGCGGTGGCGTTCGGCGGCGGCGGCGCGTTGCGCATCGTCGCGGGTGGCGTGGCACGCGGGGCAGCTGACGCCCTCGACATACAGCGGCGAGGCGCAGTCGGCGGGGCTGACCGGCATCCGGCAGGCGTGGCACAGCACATGTGTGCCCGGCGCGAGCCCGTGCCCGACCGCGACGCGCTGATCGAAGACGAAACATTCGCCGTCCCACAGGCTGTCGGTCGCGGGCACTTCCTCCAGGTAGCGCAGGATGCCGCCGTCGAGGTGGTGGACCGCCTCCACCCCCTCGCCCTTCAGGAAGGCGGTGGATTTCTCACAGCGGATGCCGCCGGTGCAGAACATCGCCACGCGCCGCTTGCCCGCCATCAGGTCGCCGCGGTGCGCGCGGAACCAGGCGGGGAAGTCGGCGAAGCTGGCGGTGCCGGGATCGACCGCGCCGGCGAAGGTGCCGACCGCCACCTCATAATCGTTGCGCGTGTCGATCACGAGCGTCTCCGGATCGGCGATCAGCGTGTTCCAGTCGGCGGGCGCCACATAGGTGCCGGCATCCGTCAGCGGATCGACCGCGACGCCCATCGTCACGATCTCGCGCTTCACCTTCACCTTCAGCCGGTGGAAGGGGTTGGCATCGAACCAGCTGTGCTTGAGCGACAGGTTGGCGCAGCCCGGCAGCGCGCGGACCTGCGCGATCACGCGGTCGAGCGCCTCGGGGGCGCCCGCGATCGTGCCGTTGACGCCCTCATGCGCCAGCAGCAACGTTCCCTTCACCCCCGCGTCGCGCGCGGCCGTCAGCAGCGGGCCGCGCGCGGCGTGCGGATCGTCGAGTCGGGCGAAGCGGTAGAGCGCGGAAACCCGGATCGGCAGCTGGGTCGTCAATGGACGAAGCGCGCCACCACGTCGCGATAGCTGCGGCTGACCTTCACGCTGGCGCCCGAATCGAGCACCAGGAAACATTCGCCGTTGGTGTGCGGCTTCACCTGCTTGACCAGGTCGAGGTTGACGATCGTCGAGCGGTGGATGCGCTGGAACCGGCGAGGGTCGAGCCGCTTTTCCAGGTCCTTCATCGTCTCGCGCAGGATCAGCGTGTTGTCGCCGGTGTAGATGCACATGTAATCGCCGGCCGCGTCGATCCGCTCGATCGTGTCGACGTCGACGCGGAAGATCTGCCCGCGGTCCTTGATGTTGATCATCTTCTCGAACCGGCTGGCATTGGGCTGTTCGGCATTGCCGTCGCCGATCTCCGCTGCCGCCTCGGGTGCGTGTTCGGCCAGCACTTCCTTCAGCTTCTCCGCCTCGCCGACGCTCTGCCGCTCCGACAGGCGCTGGCGCACGCGGTCGAGCGTGTCGGCCAGCCGCGCTTCCTCGACCGGTTTCATCAGGTAATCGGTCGCCTGCGCCTCGAACGCGCGGATCGCGTGATCGGAATAAGCGGTGACGAACACGAACAGCGGCGGTTCGACGTCCAGCAGCCCCTGCACGACTGAAAAGCCGTCGAAACCGGGCATCTGGATGTCGAGGAAGACGAGGTCGGGCTTATGGGTCTTGATCGCGCTGATCGCCTCGCGCCCGTTCTGGCACTTGGCGATGATCTCGACGTCGTCGTGCGCCGCGAGGCGGAGCTCCAGCCCCTGGATGGCAAGCGGCTCGTCGTCGACGAGGATGGTACGAATGGTCATCACACCTCTCTGTTCGGTACTTCGAGCTGGAACGGGATCTCGATCTCGACCCCGAACCCGCCCGTCGGCATGGCACGCACATCGAAGCGGTGATCAGGCCCATAAGCCTGCGCCAGCCGCTCCCTGATATTGGCGATACCCACGCCGGTTGAAAGGGATGGCCGCGATTTCGTCGGCATCAAACCCGGTCCGGTGTCGGATACGCCCAGCAGCACCCTGTCGCCGACGAGCCGAACGGCGACGCAGATTTCGGCGCCGTCCTCCTGCGGAGTGACGGCGTATTTGATCGCATTTTCGACCAGCGGCTGGAGCAGCAGCGAGGGCAGGCGCGCCTTTTCCGCCGCGGGATCGATCTCGAACTTCGGGCGCAGCCTGTCCTCGAAGCGCATCTTCTCGATCTCGAGATACAGTTTCAGCGTCTCCACCTCCTGCGCGACGGTGACGTGCGCGGTGGGTTCGTTCGCCAGCGTGTAGCGCAGGAACGACGACAGCCGGCTGAGCATCGCATTGGCGCGCTCGGTCTGTTTCAGGAGCACCAGCGTCGAGATCGAATTGAGCGTGTTGAACAGGAAATGCGGGTTCAGCTGATAGCGCAGCATCGCCAGCTGCGCCGAGGAGGCCTGATTCTCCAGATGCTCCATCTGGTCGATCTGATCCTCGACGATCAGATAGAAGTTGATCCCGAAATACAGCGCCGACCACCCCGCCAGCACGGTGAAATTGAGGAACAACGTGCCCAGCAGCAGCGATAGGTCGACGCCCGGCGCGGCGAATTTGATGAAGCTGAACGAGAAGGCGTCGAGCAGCGCATAGAGGAACGTCGCCGCCGCCAGCGTGAAGATCGTCAGCATGATGCCGGTGACGCGCGGCAACGAGCGGTAATAGCCGTACAGCGTCGAGAGCAGCAGCGTGATGCAATAGCCGACGATCGATTCGACGATCACCGGCACGATCGTCTGGAGCGAGAAATTGCCCGACAGCGACGACACCGAGCGCAGGATCAGATAGCCGCTCCATCCCGCCGCCTGCAGCTTCCAGAAGGCGCGCGACTTGTCCTCGAAGAACGGGCGGACGAACAGCGGGCGCTGCCCCGCGGCGGAGACATAGCCGGTCGCGGCGGGCGGGCGGGAGGCGGCGGCCCCGGTCGAGGCGACGGGGGCAGGGCCGGCGGGAGCGGGTGACGTTGCCATCGTCCGCCTCTCTACAACGCCGCGCCGCCCGGTGCAAAACGACGAAGGCCGCCGCCCCGGGTTGGGGCGACGGCCTTTGCGTTGGGTGGTGCCCGGTGGGCGCCGCAGCTCAGAAGCTGAAGCGCGCGCCGATGCGGATCGTGTAGAGCGACTGCGGCGCGTAGATCGTATCGGTCGGCGTCGCATTCGGCAGGCTGTAGCGATACTGGGCGCAAGGCTGCGCGGTGCTGGTCGGCGCGGTACCGGTGGTGCCGGTCGGCGTCGCAGCGACCAGGCAGGTCACGCGGGCGGCCACCGCATTGTACGGGAAACCGTACTCGCGGATCTGACCCCAGTTCTTGTTCAGGAAGTTCGTGAAGTTCTCGATATCCGCGAACAGCTGGATCCGCGAATTGCCGACGAACGTCGGGATTTCCTGAGCGACGTGCAGGTCGAAGCGCGTGAACCACTTCGAATTGAACGCATTCCGCGGCGCGATCGACCCACGATACTTCGCCAGGCCCGACGACTGGAAGAAGGCGTCCAGGGTGTCGCGGGTGGTGGTGCTGTCATAGGAGACGCGCGGATCGTCGATGCCGGTCGGCACGTAGATCAGGTAGCGCGTGCCGGAACCGGTGGTGCCGAAGATTGTGCTGCGCCCGCTGGACGTGTCCTGCATCGTGTAGCTGTACGGACGGCCGATGCGGGTTTCGCCGAACAACGCGAACGTCGTCTTGTAATCGCCGAAGAAGGCGTGATCGAAGGTCACGTCATACTTGATGTTGTGGCGCACCTCGTCGTTCGACACGCCGTATGCGGCGTTGTTGCCGTCAAGGAACGCGCCGTTGGCGTAGTTGGAACCAGCTGTCGACGAGGTCGCCGGGGTCTGATCCTTGATGTTCTGGTAGGTGTAGCTGATGCCTGCATACAGCCCGAAGTCGAACTGCTTGTTGACGCGCGCCACCGCAACATAGCTGCGACCGCGCGAGGTGTTGGTCAGCAGGATGTCATTCAGCGTGTCGGAGAAGGTGGTCAGCGACGTGTAGCGCACGCGGCCATCCGGGGTGCGCGACGTGGTCGGGACCGAGCGGATGTCGGTCCAGAACACCTGGTCGCGAACCTTCGACCAGAAGAAGTCGCCGCCGAAGTTCCAGCCGCCGCCCAGGAATTCGGGCGTGTAGTCGACCGACAACGTCCCGCGCCACTGCGAGGGCAGCTTGAAGTTGGGATCGACCGCGTTCGTCGCCGCCGCGGAGACGCCGCCGACAAGATAGGTGTTCGCTGCCGCCGGCACCGCCGAACCGTTGACGTTCGTCATGATCGCCTGCGGATTGAACCCGGCCGGGAAGGTCGCGTTGCCGGCGTAGCTGCCGTCGTTCAGCTGACGGATGTCGATGGTGTTCGACAGGATGCCGGTGTTCGAGAAGCTGTTCGACGTATAAACGTCGGGTGCGCCGCCACCGAAGATGCCGATGCCACCGCGGACGCTGAGCTGCCGGTCAGGCTTCCAGTCGAAGCCTACGCGCGGCTGGAACAGTCCACGACCCGACAGGAAAGACGCATTGGTGAAGCCGTAGCGGCTGGTGAACGTCGGGTTCAGCGAGGGGCGGCTATGGCTGCCATACAGGTCATAGCGCATGCCGTAGCTGACGTTCAGCGTCGGCGTGATCGCCCAGTTGTCCTGCACGCCGAAGGCGTACTGCCAGTAATTGAACACCGCCGAAGCGAGATCCGGGTTCGGCGTCGGGACGGCATTGGTATAGCCGAAACGCTGGGCATTGCCCGCTGCGAAGTCGGCGATCGAGTCAAAGTAATAGGTGCCGGCAGTGCCGCCGCGCGGGTTCGAGTTGCTGAGGAAGGCATTGAACACGTCGACATGCGCGATGTCGCCGAAGATGCGCAGGTCGTGCCCTTCACGGGTCAGGCGCGCCTGCACGGTGCCGCCCCAGGTTTCGGTGTTCAGTGCGTTGGTCTGACGCGACACGTCCGGCCCGAATGCGACCTGCGGCGTGTTCGGCGCGCAGGTGACCGAAGCGGAGGCGCCGGCAGAACCCGGGTTGCCGCGGTCGGAATTTTCGGCGGCGCAGACGCGGAACTCCGCGAACCCGCGACCCAGCAGCGGATCCTGCAGACGAACGTACTTCTTGTAATAGCCGCGCACTTCGGTCGAGAAGTCGTCCGACCATTGCGAGTTCAGCTGCAGAACGCCGGTGTGCAGTTTGTTGCCCGAAATATAGGCGTTCGACGCCAGGCCCAGCTGCGGCGCCGACGGGTTGACGCTGGTGTTGTTGGTGATGACGATCGAATCTTCGGCGTAGCTGTAGGTCGCTGCGAGCCGCTGCGTGTCCGACAGGTTCGCGTCGATGCGGGCGACGAGGCGGTCGTCCTTATCCTGGTTGCTGTTGACGACACCGCCGGTCTCATAGCCGTAGCGGGTGCGCGCGATGTCCGAGATGCGATTCACGGTCGCCTGGGTCAGCCCCGGGACGGCGTTGCCGGCGTTGTTGTCGGTCGGCCCTTCGGCGATCGGTCGCGGCGCGCGCAGGCGCTCACCGGCGACCATGAAGAACAGCTTGTCCTTGATCAGCGGGCCAGCCAGCTCGGCGCCGTAGTTCTCGTACTTGTAGTTAGGCAGCGTGACGACCCCGGTCGGGACGCCGGGGCCGGCCTTCGTCTTCGTGCCGGCCAGTTCGTCCGACGAATAGGAATAAAAGCCGGTGCCGTGGAATTCGTTGGTGCCCGACTTCAGGATGACGTTGACGACGCCGCCCTGGAAATTGCCCTCGCGCACGTCATACGGCGCAACCTTGGTCTGGAACTGGCCGATAGCGTCGAGCGGGATCGGCGAGCGGCGGCTCGGCAAGCCGTCCGGGTTAAGGCCGAAGTTGTCGGTGATCGGGACGCCGTCGACGGTGAAGCGGTTGAAACGCGCGTTCTGGCCGGCGAAGCTGACGGCGCGGCCGCCGCTGGGCGTGTCGTCGAGACGGGCGAGCGGGTCGCGACGCATCAGGTCGCGGATGTCGCGGTTGACCGAGGCGATCGTGCCGATCTTCGTCGCGCTGAGCACCGTTGCCGGACCCTGGCTGACGGTACGCGCGCTCGAGATCGACGATGCCGTCACGACGATGTCGCTGCTGGCGCCTTCGGCGGCCAGTTCGATCGGCAGGTCGAACGTCTGGGCGACGATCGTGTTGACGTCGGTGATCGTGGTGTCGGTGTAGCCCGGCGCCCGCACCGTCACCGAGTAGGGGCCACCCGGCCGCAGACCGGTAGCAGTGAAGCTGCCGTTGGAGTCGGTCGACGTGTTCTGGCGCGTCCCCGACGGCACGTTGACGACCTCGACGGTCGCGCCCGCCACGGGGGCGCCGTTCGACGTCACGCTGCCGCGGATGGTGGAGGTGGTTTCCTGCGCCATGGCGGCTGCCGGCGCGATGAGCGCGACCGCGGCCACACCCACGAAAAGGTTGTTTCGCATCGATTCTGTCCCCTTTTGGCCCTTGGCCCGCGGCGCGCAGGCTATTGCCGTTGGGCGCGCCACTGCGCCGCGAATATGTCGTTCCCGTGACAGTCGCGAGTCTTATCGTTCGGCGCTGCAACACGCCGCGGTGGCGTTGCAAAAAAGAGACAGGGCGGCCGACCTATCGGTCGGCCAACCACCTCAATAACGGGAGATTTCCACCGGAAGGTGGCGATAGCCGTGGACGAAGCAGGCGGCCACGCGATCGGGCGCACCGGTGACGTTCACGCGCATCCGGCGCTTCGCCATCTCCTCCAGCAGGATCGCAACCTGCAGTTCCGCCAGCCGCGCCCCGACACAGCGGTGAATGCCGTGCCCGAACGCCAGGTGGCGGCGGGCATTGGGGCGATCGACCTGGTAATCGTCGGCATTGGGACCGAACACGCTTTCGTCGCGATTGGCGGAGATGTACCACATCACCACCTTGTCGCCCGCCGCGATCCGCTGCCCCATCAGTTCGGTATCCTGCTGGGCAGTGCGCGCCATGTGCGCGAGCGGGGTCTGCCAGCGGATGATCTCGCTCACCGCATTGGGGATCAGCGTGCTGTCCGCCTCCAGCTTGGCGCGCTCCGCGGGGAACTGGTCGAGCGCGTAGACGAGGCCGGACATGGTGTTGCGCGTCGTATCGTTGCCGCCGACGATCAGGAGTATGAGGTTGCCCATGAATTCGTTGGCGTCCATGTGGCTCATCGCGTCCGAATGGATCATCATCGAGATGAGGTCCGGGGTCGGCGCCGCGCCCGCTTTGGCCGCCCACAATTTCTGGAAGTAGGCGCCGCATTCGTAGATCTTCTCGAGCCGCTGCTGGCGCAGTTCCTCGCTCTTGGCCAGTTCGATGTCACCCATCCAGTCGGACCACATGGTCAGCTTCGCGCGGTCCTCCCACGGGAAATCGAACAGGATCGCCAGCATCTGCGTCGTCAGTTCGATCGACACGCGCTCGACCCAGTCGAACGCGGTGTTCCAGGGCAGGGTATCGAGCACCTCGGCGCTGCGGTCGCGGATGTTCTGCGTCAGCCGCACCATCTCGCTGGGGGTGAAGGCGGGGGCGACGGTGCGGCGCTGCGCGGTGTGGATCGGGCGGTCGCGGCCGATGAACATCGGCATCCGCACCTCATCCTCGGCAATCCGCGAGATGGTGAAGCCGTTCGCCTCCGACGAATAGAGATCGGGGAGCGATTCGACCTCGACGATCGGCTTGTACGTGCTCACCGACCAATAGGGGCCGAAATCCGAATCGACGACCTTGTGCACCGGCGCCTTGGCGCGAAGCCGGCGGAACGGTTCGTGCCAGGTGTCGTCGCGATAAAGCTCGGGCCGGCTGACGTCGAAAGGGTCGGCGGGCGCGGTCACGTCCTGGGCCAGGGTCGCCATGGTCACTCTCCTCTTTTGGTTGCGAGAAGAAACCTAACTGACACTGGTGTCAATGGGGTTACTGCGCCCTATCCCCGCGCGAACAACCGTCGCCACGCGGGCTTGGCGCTGCCCGACTGCAGCACGCCGCGCCGGAACAGCCGCGCGCCGACGGTGATGAAGATCGCGACCCACACCAATTGCCACAGCAGCGCCAGCGCATGCGGCCACAGTCCCGGCAGCGCCGCGGCGCGCCCGGCCATCGCATAGGGGGAGGAGAGCGGGAACAGCTGCGTTCCGATCGCCAGCCAGCCGTCGGGATCGGATGCGCCGGCCGATGCGAGCGCGAACATCGCCACCTGCACGATGGTGACCGGCAGCGACAGCATCTGGATCTCGCGCATCGTCGATGCCTGCGCCCCCACGCCCAGAAAGATCGAGCCGAGCAGCAGATAGGCGGTCGCGAAATAGGCGGCGAACAGCAGCGCGAACGGCCCCGCGCCGACCGCGGGCGACAGCTGGCGCAGCCCCGCGCCCAGATCGCCGGGCAGGAACGCGCCGGCCTGGCTGACCACCGTTCCCCAGAAGGCGACGAACAGCACCGCGACCCCGAACATGCCGAGCAGCTTGCCCAGGAACACGCTTTCCAGCGGGACCGCGGCGGCCAGCACCTCGATCACCTTGTTGTTGCGCTCCTCCGCCATCGTGCCGACGACCTGGCCGGACAGGAACAGCGTCAGGAAGAAGATGCCGAACACCGCGCCGAACGCCGATGCATCGCGCCCGCCGGCGGACGGAGCGGCGGTGGCGACACGCTCCAGCACCGGTTCGGCGAGCGCGGGCGCGCCGGCGCGGCGGACCAGCGCGGCGTCGCGTGCCAGCGCGGCGAGGTAGCGCGCTTCGTCCCGGTCGCCCGCGGCATAGCTCACGACCGGGCGGTCGAGCGCGCCGTGGAGCACCGCCGCGACGCTGATGCCGCCCACCGCGCCGTGCCCGTCCAGCATCGCGCGTGCCTGCGCCGCGGTATCCCCGGTGACCGGATGCGCGACCAGTCGCGGCGGGGCGCGATCATCGTCGGGCAGCGTGCGCTGGCGCGCGTCGGCGGCCATCACCGCGCGCGCGTCGTCGGCGGGCAGCAGCAGCACCAGCCGCTGCTTGGCCGCGGTGCCGCGCGTGGCATTGGCCGCGCCCAGCCCGCCGATCAGGCTGAACGACAGCATGATGATCGGCGCGAACAGGAACAGCAGGAAGATCGGGGTGAAGACCGTCGCGGTGAAATCGCGGCGGGCGATCGTCAGCGTCTGGCGCAGGTGACGGCGAAAGGGGGTCATGCGGCGCGCTCCGTCACGGTTGCGGGGCCGGATGCGGCGGCCGCCTCGCCGACGATGCGCACGAACGCCTCGTGCAGGCCGGGGCGTTCGATGGCGAGGCCGGCGATGCCGTATCCGGCGGCGATCAGCCGCGTCAGCAGCCCCTCGATCCCCTCCGCTGGCAGCTGGAAACGCCAGCTGTCGCCGTCGCGCGTCGCATCGCCGGGCAGCAGGTCGGCCAGCGCGGCATCGGTATGATGGGGAACGTATCGGACCTGCGGCGGCAGCAGCCCGCGCGCCTCGTCGACCGTCCCCTCGAACCGGCGGCGCCCGCCCGCGATCACCGCCAGCCGGTCGCACAGCCGCTGCGCATGGGCCATGACGTGGGTGGAAAACAGGATCGTCGCGCCGCGATCGCGCTCGGCCAGGATCAGCGCCTCCAGCCGTTCCTGGTTGACCGGGTCCAGCCCGGAAAACGGCTCGTCCAGCACGATCAGGTCGGGGCGATGCACGACCGAGCCGAGCAGCTGGACCAGCTGCGCCATGCCCTTCGACAGCTTGCGGATCTTCTCGTCCACCGCATGGCCCAGCCCGGCGGCTTCCAGCATCTCCGCCGCGCGGGCACGGCCGGTGGCCCAGTCCAGTCCGCGCAGCGCGCCCATGAACGCGATCGCCTCGCGCGCCTTCATCGCGGGATAGAGGCCGCGTTCCTCCGGCAGATAGCCGACGCGGTCGCCGGCGTCGCGCGGGTGGCGCGCGCCCAGCAGGATGCGTTCGCCCTCATCGGGTTCGATGATGCCCAGCAACATGCGCAGCGTCGTGGTCTTGCCCGCGCCATTGGGGCCCAGCACACCGTAGATCGCACCGCGCGGCACCACTAGGTCGACGCCGTCGACGACCCGCCGATCGCCGAATCGCTTCACCAGGCCGTCGGCGACGACGGCTGACGGATGGGATGACACGTAGCGCCCCTTTTGATTGCCCAGCGCGGGGTGGTAGCGGCGCCGCCGCGCCGCGCCAATCGCTTACTTGCCGCCGGTGCGGCGCGCGATCGCGGCCGCGCAGCTGGCGCGATCGATGCTGCTGCCGTCGCGCTGGCGGGTGTCGACCCAGGTGACGCGCGGCTCCGCGCCCTGTTTGGGGGGATAGAGATAGGCGTCCATGACGCAGATCGCGCTGGTGAACTGCAGCTTGCGCGCGGTGCCTTCGCGCACGTCGGCGTCGGGCTGGCCGAACTGCCGCACCAGCGCGGCGGCATCCTGCCCGACGATATGCGTCAGCCCGGTCTGCGGGATCGGGATCAGCGGTGCGCGCGCGGCCCCGCCCGTGGTGCCGGTGGTGGCGCAGCCGCCCAGCAGCGCCAGCGCGAACGGCAGGATCAGGCGGCAGGCCCGCGGCTGCGGTGTCATCGGTCGGTCCCGTGATAAAGGTGCGTCGCCATCGCGGCGCCGATCACCGGCGCCAGGATGTTGAGCAGCGGAACCACGAACAGGGCGGTGCCCGCAAGCCCCAGCGCGAACCGCCGCCCGGCGGTCGCCGCGCGCCAGCCCCGCATCGCCGCAGCGTCCATGTGCCGAGCGGCGACCATATCGGTCAGGTCGCGTCCCAGCAGCCAGGCATTGACGACGAAGAACGCCGCCGCAGTGCCCACCCCGGAAACCAGCAAGGCGACATAGACGGGGGTCATCAGCAGATTCACGCCCACGAACCGCGCCGCCGATCCGGCGCCCATCGCCAGCCCGCGGTGGAACGGCACGGCGCGCGCGCCGGCGAGGCGATCGGGATAATGGCGCCGCTCCACCGCGGCGACGATCGTGTCGGCGAACAGCCCGACGACCAGGATCGCGACCGCGCGGAACAGCAGCCACAACGCCAGCACGGTCACGAGCGTCGCCGCCACGCCCGCCAGCGCGCCGTGCCACGCCACGTTGGCCAGCAGCGCGTCGATCCCCCACCACAGCACCGCGCCTGCGACGACAAAGATCGCCAGCGTGATCGCGAGCGAGGCGAACAGCACGCGGCGCACCGGCGGATCGCCCAATTGCCCGACGGCGAGGAAGAACGCGCGGATCATCGCGCGCCAGCGTTGCGCCGCGCGACGCGGTTGCGCAAGGGCACGCGGCGCTTTACGCGGGCGACCTTGCGCTTTCCCCATCCAGGATCAATTCCTTGACCGAACCCCGCTACGACGTGGTCGCGATCGGCAATGCCATCGTCGACATCCTTGCCCCCGCCACCTATGCCTTCATCGCCGACAACGGCATGACCAAGGGCGCGATGGCGCTGGTCTTCTCCCCCGAGGAAGCCGACGCGCTCTATGCCAAGATGGGGCCGGGGCAGGAAGTGTCGGGCGGTTCGGCGGCGAACACGATCGCGGGCATGGCCGCGCTGGGCGACGCCTGCGCCTTCATCGGGCAGGTCGCCGACGACCAGCTGGGCGAAGTGTTCGCGCACGACATCCGCGCCGCGGGCATCCGCTTCGACACGCCCGCGCGCGCCGGTGCGCCGACGACGGGCCGCTGCCTGATCTTCGTGACGCCCGACGGGCAGCGCACGATGAACACCTTCCTGGGCGCTTCGCACTATCTGCCGGAGGCGGCGCTGGACCGCGATCTGATCGCCGATGCGCGCTACCTCTATCTCGAAGGCTATCTGTGGGACCCCGAAGAGCCGCGTGCGGCGATGCGCGCCGCGATCGACGTCGCGCGCGCCGCGGGACGCAAGGTGGCGTTCACGCTGTCGGCCGAATTCGTCATCGACCGCCACCGCGCGGCATTCCACGAATTGATCGACCAGGGGCTGATCGACGTGCTGTTCGCCAATGAGGCGGAGATCATGTCGCTTACCGAGACGGGCGATGTCGAGGCGGCGATCGACGCGGTGCGCGGCAAGGTGCCCCTGCTGGTCGTCACGCTGAGCGAGCGCGGCGCGTGCGCGATCGCGGGCGAGGCGCGGGTGTGCGTCCCGGCGCAGCCGATCGACAAGGTGGTGGACACCACCGGCGCGGGCGACCTGTTCGCCGCCGGCTTCCTCCACGGCCAGGCGCGCGGCCAGTCGCTGGAGGCGTCGCTGACTCTGGGCGCGATTTGCGCGGCAGAGGTGATCCAGCATTTCGGCGCGCGGCCGATGGTCGACCTGAAGACGCTGACCGGGCACGTATGACGCGTCATGCCGGGTCACGCCCGGGGTGACGATCCGGACAGCGCCGCCGTGCTCCTGCGAAGGCAGGAGCCCAGGGTCATGATCGCCAGCCGTCATTGCCGCGTCCGGCCCTGGGTTCCGGCGATTGCCGGAACACGGGCGCGCGCTTTCGCCGAGCGTATCGATCGCGGTAGGGCCGCCCCATGACCCTGCCGATCCATGCCGTCCTGCCCGATCTGCTCGCCGCGCTGCGCGTCGGCGCGGCGGCGGTGCTGGTCGCGCCGCCGGGGGCGGGAAAGACCACCGCGGTCGCGCCCGCGCTGCTGGCTGAACCATGGTGCACCGGCGAGGTGCTGGTCACCTCGCCGCGCCGTCTGGCGGCGCGCGCGGCGGCGGAACGGATGGCGACGCTGGCTGACGAGCCGGTCGGACGCACCTTCGGCTATGCCACGCGGCTCGATACAAAGCGGTCGGCGGCGACGCGCGTCACCGTCGTGACCGAGGGGATCTTGACCGCGCGGTTGCAGAACGACCCCGAACTGGCCGGCGTGTCCGCGATCCTGTTCGACGAGGTGCATGAACGCAGCCTCGACGGTGATTTCGGGCTGGCGCTGGCACTGGATGCGCAGGGTGCGCTGCGTCCTGACCTGCGCATCGTCGCGATGTCCGCCACGCTGGACGGCGCGCGTTTCGCCGCGCTGATGGGCGATGCGCCGGTGGTGGAGAGCGCCGGGCGCAGCTTCCCGCTGGAATTGCGCCACATCGGCCGCGCGGGCGAGGCGCGGATCGAGGACGACATGGCCGCCGCGATCCGCCGGTCGCTGGCGGAGGAGGCGGGCGGGGTGCTCGCCTTCCTGCCCGGCATCGCGGAAATCGAGCGGACCGCCGAACGGCTGGGCGATCTGCCGGGGGTGCGGCTGCACCGGCTGCACGGCAGCCTCGACCCGGCGGCGCAGCGCGGGGCGATCCGTGCCGAGCCGGACGGCGCGCGCAAACTGGTGCTGGCGACGTCGATCGCGGAAACCAGCCTGACGCTGGACGGCATCAGCGTGGTGGTCGATTCCGGGCTGGCGCGGCGCCCGCGCTACGATCGCGCGGTCGGGATGACGCGGCTGGTGACCGAACGCGAGAGCCAGGCGGCGGCGACCCAGCGCGCCGGTCGTGCCGCGCGACAGGGTCCGGGGGTCGCCTATCGCCTGTGGGAGGCCGCGGCCACCGCGGGGATGCCGCGGTTCGACCCGCCGGAGATCCTGGAGGCGGACCTGTCGGCGCTGCTGCTGGCCACCGCCATCTGGGGCGTCGCCGATCCGCGCCAGCTGGCATGGATCGACCCCCCGCCCGAGGCGGCGGTGGCGGAGGCGCGCGCGCGGCTGACGGTGCTGGGCGCGCTGGACCAGGATGGGCGGCCGACCGCGCATGGCCGCGCGATGGCGGCGCTACCGATGGCGCCGCGGCTGGCGCACATGCTGCTGCTCGCCCCCGACAAGCGGCTGGCCGCCGAGGTCGCGGCGCTGTTGCAGGAGCGCGGGCTGGGCGGTCCCGATGCCGATCTGGAGGTGCGCTGGCGACGCTGGCGCGGCGATCGGTCGGCGAAGGCTGAAAGCGCGCGCGGGCTGGCGAAGCGCTGGGCGGCGCTGGTGCGCGGGCGCGGCGACGGGGCCGGGGACGGGGAGGGGACGATCGCGGAGTGCATCGCGCTGGCCTTCCCCGATCGGGTGGCGAAGCGCCGCGATGCGAATGGCGAGCGTTGGGCCTCGGCGGGCGGGCGCGGTTTCCGGCTCGACCCGACCTCGCCGCTGGCGCGGCAGGAATGGCTGGCGGTCGCAGAGACGCAGGGGATGGCGGCGGGCGCGCGCATCCTGTCCGCCGCCGCGATCGGCGCGGACGCAGTGGAGGGGATGTTCGCCGACCGGATCGCCACCCATCGCACCGCCACCTTCGATCCGGCCACCGGTGCGGTGCAGGCGCTGCGCGAACGGCGGCTGGGCGCGATCCGCGTGTCGAGCGGGCCGGACAGCACCGCCGATCCCGCGACGATCGCCGCCGCGCTGGTCGAGGGGGTACGCCGTCACGGGCCGGCGCTGCTCCCCTGGTCGGCGGGGGCGCAGGCGCTGCGGACGCGCGCGGCCTATGCCGGGGTGCCGCTGGACGATGCGGTGCTGATCGCGCGGATCGACGAATGGCTGCCCGCGCTGGTGGCCGGCAAGCGTCGGCTGGACGCGATCGCGCCGGGGGCGCTGACCGATGCGTTGCGCAACCTGCTGGGCTGGGACGCACTGCGCCAGACCGACCGGCTGGCGCCGGCCGATTTCACCAGCCCCGCCGGATCGACCCATGCGATCGACTATGGCGCGGAGGCCGGGCCGACCGTTGAGCTGCGTGTCCAGGCGCTGTTCGGGCTGGACGAGCATCCTGTGGTGGGGGAAGCGCGCGTGCCGCTGGTCCTGTCACTGACCAGCCCCGCAGGACGCCCGATCCAGACGACGCGCGACCTGCCGGGTTTCTGGCGCGGCAGCTGGAGCGCAGTGGCCAAGGAGATGCGCGGCCGCTACCCGCGCCACCCGTGGCCCGACGATCCCGCCGCCGCCAGCGCGACGCTGCGCACCAAGAAGGCGGATGCGCGGCGGTAGGATTGCGGGCGCGGCCACGGCTTCGTAGGCAGGGGCGAGATGATGGGAGATGATGCGATGCGGATGATGGCGCTTGCACCGGTACTGATCCTTGCCGCCTGTTCCGGCGCGCCGCAGGCGCCGGTCGCGGGCGATGCCTATGTCCGGCTCGCGGCGGTGCCGGGGCGGCCGGCGGCGGGATATGCCGTGCTGCACGGCGGGGTGAAGGACGCGGCGCTGGTGCAGATCACCGCGCCCGGCGTCGCGCGCATCGAACTGCACAACAGCCGCATGACCGGCAACGGCATGATGGCGATGGACGCGGTGAAGGCGGTGCCGGTGCCCAAGGCGGGAACGGTCAAGCTGGCGCCCGGCGGCTTTCATGCGATGCTGTTCGGCGTGCCCGCCGGCGTGACCCCGAATGGCAAGTTGCCGCTTACCTTCCGCTTCGATGACGGGACCGCGGTGGAGGTGCCCGCCACGGTGATCGGCGCGGGCGAGGCGGCGCCGGAGTGACACGGCGCGCGCTGACCGAGGGCGAGGTGGCGCTGGCGCGGTCGGTGTACGGCGACACGATCGATTATGGGCAGGTGGCGCTGGCACGGCGCAAATGGGCGTTCTTCCAGCCGCGCGGCGTGGTGATGGCGCCGGCCGGCACGATCCACTTCCATCCGCGCGGCGACCTGTGGCGTGACGATTTCGCCGATGCGCCGCTGGATGCGCAGGGGCTGTTCATCCACGAGATGTGCCACATCTGGCAGCACCAGCGCGGCATCTGCCTGCCGCTCGCGCGCCATTCGTTCTGCCGTTACCATTATGCGATCCGCCCCGGCTGGCGGCTGGAGCGATACGGGATCGAGCAGCAGGCGGAGATCGTCCGCCACGCCTTCCTGCTGCGGCGGGGCGCGCGGATACCCGGTGCGCCGGAACTGGCGCGGTACGAGACGATCCTTCCCTTTCCCACCGATTCAGGAACCACGAGGCGGGCATGACCACGAATACGACGATCTGGCACGGCGGTACTCCCGATCTGGCGCGGCTGACCGCGGTTGGCGCGACGTCGATGCCCGGTTTCCTGGGGATCGAATTCGTCGCATCCGGTGACGACTGGCTGACCGCGCGGATGCCGGTGAGCGAGCGGACGAAGCAGCCCTACGGGCGGCTGCACGGCGGCGCCTCCGTCGCGCTGGCCGAGACGGTCGCATCGGTCGCGGCGATGGCGACGCTGGACCCGGCGGTGTCGGCGGCGGTGGGCATGGAGATCAACGCCAACCACCTGCGCCCCGCCGGCGACGGATATGTCCACGCCACCGCGCGCGCCGAATCCCTGGGCCGCACCAGTCAGGTCTGGACGATCCGCATCACCGACGCGGCCGAGCGGCTGGTGTGCATCGCGCGGATGACCGCCGCGGTGATCCCGGCGCAGCGCGGCGCGGTGGCAGCGGGATAGGCGGGCGCCGCGCTTCGTTCCCTTACCGGGAAACCCCAGCTTTCGCTGGGGTGACGTATTGGGAGCGCCGCTACTTCAGCAGCACCAGTTCCTCCGCCATGGTCGGATGGAGCGCGACGGTGGCGTCGAATTGCGCCTTGGTCAGTCCCGCCTTCACCGCGACGGCGGCGGACTGGATGATTTCCGGCACGTCGGGGCCGATCATGTGGATGCCGACGACGCGGTCGGTTTCCCCGTCGCACACCATCTTGTAGAGCGCGCGTTCGTCGCGGCCGGCCAGCACGTTCTTCATCGGGCGGAAATCGGACGAATAGATCTTCACCGATCCCAGCTTCTGCCGCGCCTCCGCCTCGGTCATGCCGACGCCGGCGATCGGCGGGTGGCTGAACACCGCGGAGGGCACGCAATCGTAGTCGACCATTGTCGATTTCCCGCCGAACAGATTGTCGGCGAACGCCTGCCCTTCGCGGATCGCGATCGGGGTCAGCTGGATGCGGTTGGTGACGTCGCCGATCGCGTAGATCGACGGGCAGGTGGAGCGGTTGTCGGCATCGACCTTCACCGCGCCCATATCGTCCAGCTCCACCCCTGCGGTGTCGAGGCCCAGTCCGTGCGTGTTCGGTTTGCGCCCGGTGGCGAACATCACCATGTCGACCACCGCCGGCTCGTGATTCGCCATGCTGACCTTCAGGCAGCCGTCATCCAGCTTCTCGATCCCCTGGAAGGTGGCGTCGAAGCGGAACTCCAGCCCCTTCATCATGCTGATCTGGAGCAGCCGGTCGCGGATCTGCAGGTCGTAGCCGCGCAATATCTCCTTCGACCGGTTCATCAGGATGACGTGCGCGCCCAGCTGGTGGAAGATGCCGGCGAATTCGTTGGCGATATAGCCCGCGCCCGCGATCAGCACGCGCTGGGGCACCGCATCGAGGTGGAACGCCTCGTTCGAGGTGATGCCATGTTCATGGCCGGGACATTCGGGCACCGCGGGATGCGCGCCGACCGCGATCAGGATCGTCTTCGCTGTCTTCGTCGTGCCGTCGGCCAGCGTTACCTCGTTCGGGCCGGAGACGGTGGCGCGCTGGTGGATGATCTCGGCCCCGTTCGATTCCAGCGTGGTGGTATAGGCCTGGTTAATCCGGTCGACTTCCTTCAGCACGTTGTCGCGCAGCCGCGGCCAGCTGAACGCACAGTCGGGGGGCACATCCCAGCCGAAATGCCGCGCGTCGCGCAGGTCCTCGGCGAAATGCGCGCCATAGACGAGCAGCTTCTTGGGCACGCAGCCGCGGATGACGCAGGTGCCGCCGACGCGATATTCCTCCGCCACCGCCACGCGCGCACCATGCGCCGCCGCAACCCGCGACGCACGCGTGCCGCCGGAACCGGCGCCGATGACGAAAAGGTCGTAATCGTAGTCGGACATATTCAGGCTCCGGCGTGCGCGAATGTTGCGAATGTTGAGACGGTCGCGGGGTTAGTGCTGAACCGGCGGGAGGCCGGTTCGTGCCCGCGCTGGTAACAGCGGCACGGGCAGTAGGACAGGGTGGTCAGTGCGCGGGCAGCTGCATCGCAGAGCGAAGCCCGAGATGCTGGACGAACGGATCGAAGTCCCGGTCGCCGTAGAGCAGCGGTATATCGGCGATGATGCACCGGGTGGCGATGAGCGTATCGATCGTCTTGCGGATCGTGATGCCGAGCGCGCGTAGCGTGCGATAATGGCGGGCGGCGGCCACGGCCACCTGCCCGTCGACGATGGAAAGCAGGCGAAATCTGTCCAGCGCGGCATGAAGCGTATCGAACTGCCGGTCGGTACGGCAGCCCTGCAGGACCTCGGCAAGGACGAGGTCCCCGACCAGGAAACGGCGAACCGCCAGATGATCGTCGAGCCAATCGGTCTGCGGCGTTCGGATGCCGCCGAAATAGTCGATCCACACGCCGGTATCGACGAGGATCATATGTCGGCAGCGATATATTTGCTGGTCCGCATGTCGTCGAGATCGCCGACCCATTCGATCGTGCCGCGCAGGTCGCGGATCGCGGTCTGCTGGTCCAACTCGACCAGCCGCGCCATCGCGGCGTGGATGGCGTCGCGCTTGGTACGCTTGCCGGTGATCCGCATGACCTGCGCCATCAGCGCGTCGTCGATGTCGATATTCGTCCGCATGTGTATGGCTCCGCAGAGCCATACACATAGTCGGTCGCCCGCGCTTACGCCAGACCGGCGCGGGCGATCAGGTCGGTGGTGGAGGGGTCGAAGTCTCCGCCGCCCTTCGCCGCGGCCTTGGCCATTTCCTTGCCCAGCTCGACGCCGAACTGGTCGAAGGAATTGATCCCCAGCAGTACGCCCGCCACGAATACGCGATGTTCGTAGAAGGCGATCAGCGCGCCCAGCGTGCGCGCGTCGAGCCGGTCGAGCAGCAGTGTCGAGGACGGGCGGTCGCCCGGATAGCTGCGCGCGGGATCGTCGGCCTGCTTGCCCTTCATCAGCGCCGCGCCCTGCGCGAAGGCGTTGAGCAGCAGCTGGCGGTGATGTTCGGCGGGCAGGGTGTCGCCCGCCTCGGTCACCGCGACGAATTCGACGGGGACGATGTGCGTGCCCTGGTGGAGCAGCTGGAACACCGCATGCTGCGCATCGGTGCCCACCCCGCCCCAGGTGATCGGCGCGGTGGGGCGGCCGACCGGCTTGCCGTCCACCGTCACGCCCTTGCCGTTCGATTCCATTTCCAGCTGTTGCAGGTAGCTGGGCAGCAGGCGCAACCGTTCGTCATAGGCGAAGGTGGCGCGCGTCTCGCAATGGCGGACCTGGGTGTAATATAGGTCGGCGAAGGCGGCGAGCGCGGGGGCGTTTTCGTGCAGCGCGGACAGGCGGAAATGGCGGTCCATCTCCGCCGCGCCGTCCAGCAATTCCTCGAACTGTTCCCAGCCGAGCTTGATCGCGGCGGGAAAGCCGATCGACGACCACAGCGAGTAACGCCCACCGACCCCTTCGGAGAACGGCAGGACGCGCGTTTCGTCGACGCCCCATTCGACCGCCTTGTCGGGTGAGGCGGTGAGCGCGATGACGCGGCCATAGGGATCCTCGACCCCCGCGCCGGTCATCCAGGCGATGACGCTTTCGGCGTTCATCATCGTCTCGGTCGTGGTGAAGGTCTTCGACGCGACGACCAGCAACGTGGCGGCGGGGTCGAACCGGTCGAACACGTCGTCCAGCGCCATGCCGTCGACGTTGGAGACGATCGCGACGTCGTAGCGATCATGGTCGCGGCCCAGCGCATCGACCAGCAGGTGCGGCCCGAGCGCCGACCCGCCGATGCCGACGTGCAGGACGTGGCGGACGGGACCGAAGGCGTCGGCCTCGATCGCGTCGATCACCGCGCGCATCCGCGCGTGATAGGAAGCGGCGCGCGACACGCTGTCGGCCTTGCCCTCGCCGCGTTCGGCGGTGTGCTCGACCGGGCGGTCCTCGGTCACGTTGACATGGTCGCCCGCGAACATCGCCTCGCGCCGGCCGGCGAGGTCGGCGTCCTTGGCCAGCGCCTCGAACGCGGCGACGGCATCGGGGGTCAGATGCGTCTTCGACCAGTCGAAATGAATGCCCGCGACGTCCAGCGACAGGCGCTTCAGCCGGTCGGCGTCGGCGGCGAACAGCGCCTCCAGCCGTTCGGGGGGGAGTGTTTCGATCCGGGACCAGTCCGCCATTGTCCGTCTTCCCTATGCTGTCGTGCCAAGCCTTCGCTTGACGCGCCCGCGCCGTTAGGCGACGCGAAGCGTCATGGCCACCCCTCCTGTCGCCGGCAAAACCGCCGGCCGCCCCGCCCGTTCCGAAACCAGCGAGACGATCCGGTTCCTGCTGAAGCTGGCGCTGTTCGTGTTCGTGCTGCGCAGCTTCATCTTCTCGCCCTTCTCGATCCCCTCCGAATCGATGCTGCCGCGGCTGCTGATCGGCGACTATCTGTTCGTGTCGAAGTGGAATTACGGCTATTCGCGCTGGTCGCTGCCATGGGGGCTGCCGTTGATCCCCGGGCGGCTCTTCGCACGCGATCCCGCGCGCGGCGACGTGGTGGTGTTCCGGTCGATGGGGCCGGATGACCACGACGTCATCAAGCGCGTCATCGGCCTGCCGGGCGACCGGGTGCAGATGCGGAACGGGCAGCTGTTTCTGAACGGCAAGGCGATCCCCAAGCAGCGGGTCGCCGACTTCATCGTGCCGATCTCGCCCAATTTCCCGACCGAGAAATGCGGCACGCCGTTCCAGGACGTCGACAGCACCGGGCGCGCGATCTGCCGCTATCCGCAGTTCCGCGAGACGCTGCCCGACGGGAAGAGCTATAACGTGCTCGACCAGGAGAACATCCCGCAGGCCGACGATACCGACGTCTATCACGTGCCCGCGGGCGCGGTATTCCTGATGGGCGACAATCGCGACGATTCGGCCGACAGCCGCTTCGCCCCGCCCGAGGGGATGGGGTATATCCCGATGGAGCGGATCGAGGGCAAGGCGATCGTCAATTTCTGGTCCACCGACGGTTCGGCATCGTGGCTGAAGCCTTGGACCTGGGTATCGGCGGCGCGACTCGACCGGATCGGTGAGGGCTTTTGAGCGACGATCTGGCCGATTGGGTCGAGCGCGCGTTCGGCGTCCGGCCGGCGGACACTGCGTCGTTCGTGCGCGCGCTGACCCATTCCAGCCGCGAAGGCGAGAGTTACGAGCGGCTGGAGTTCCTGGGCGACCGGGTGCTGGGGCTGGTGATGGCCGAATGGCTGTACGAGACCTTCCCCGACGAACCCGAAGGGCAGCTGACCAAAAGGTTCAACGCGCTGGTGACCGGCGTGGTGTGCGCCGACGTCGCGCGCTCGATCGACGCGGAAGCGCGCGTGCGGCTGGGCAAGCAGGCGCATAGCGACGGCGCGCAGCACAGCGACAACGTGCTGGGCGACGTGATGGAGGCGTTGCTGGGCGCGCTGTACCGCACCGCCGGGCTGGACGCGGCGCGCGATGCGATCCGGCGGCTGTGGGCCGAGCGGCTCCACGCCGATGCGCGTGCGCCGCAGCACCCCAAGTCGGCGTTGCAGGAATGGGCGGCGGCGAACCGGCGCGGGGTGCCCGCCTATGCGATCGTCGACCGCTCCGGCCCCGGCCATGCGCCACGCTTCACCGTGGCGGCAAGCGTCGGCAAGGACAGCGTGACCGCGCAGGGGGCGAGCAAGCAGGAGGCGGAGACCGAAGCGGCGCGCACGCTGCTGGCGACGCTGGAGGAACAGGCGGCGGCCAGCGCGAAGCCGCGGCGGCGGAAATAGCGGGCGGTTGCGTCGCGTCGGCGCGCATCGCATAGCGCGCGCATGGTCTGTATCAGATATCACCTATTGACCCGCGCGGGGCGCCGCTGATGGCGCGCCGTGGCCACCGCCCGAGCCAGCAGCAGGGCAACCGGACGCGCCTGTGGGGGCGGCACGCGGTGCTGGCCGCGCTCGCCAATCCCGAGCGCGTGGTGCGCAAGATCTGGGGCACGCGCGAGGCGCTGGCGGCGCTGGACCTGCCGCCGGTGTTGCCGATCGTCTATGCCGATGTCGCCGACCTGGGTCGGCTGGTCCCGTCCGACGCGCCGCACCAGGGGCTGGTGGCGGAGGTCGACCCGCTGGAGGACGTATGGCTGGGCGACCTGTTGCAGCAGGGCGAGGGCGACCAGCGCCCGCTCATCGTGCTGGACCAGGTGACCGACCCGCATAACGTCGGCGCGATCCTTCGCTCCGCCGCGGCGTTCGACGCGCTGGGCATCGTCACGCAGGACCGCCACTCGCCGCCCGAATCGGGGGCGCTGGCGCGCGCGGCGAGCGGGGCGCTGGAAAGCGTGCCGTGGGTGCGCGTCGTCAACCTGGCGCGCGCGCTGGAGGAGATGGCCGAGGCCGGCTTCTGGCGGATCGGGCTGACGGGCCATGCCACGCAGACGCTGGCGCAGGCGATGGGCACGCAGCGGATCGCGATCGTGCTGGGCGCGGAGGGCGAGGGGATGCGCCAGAATACCGAGGCGCATTGCGACGAGCTGGCCAAGCTGCCGATATCCGGCAAGGTCGAGAGTCTGAACGTGTCGAATGCCGCGGCGATCGCGCTCTATGCGGTGACCGCGCGCGGGTGATCGGATGCGCATCGCGGCGGCGCCCGCCACGATGCGCACACCACCTTAGTCTTCGGCGGCGATCGTCACCTTCAGCCCGTCGAGGTTGGCGCTGAACGGAATCTGGCACGCCAGCCGCGAGGTATCGTCGCGGTCGCCCGACGAATCGAGCAGGTCGTTCTCGTCCTCGCTCATCGCGGGCAGCGCGGCGACGAAGGCGGGATCGACGTGGATGTGGCAGGTCGCGCAGCTGCAGCAACCGCCGCACAGCGCCAGCATCTCGTCGATGCCGGCGTCGCGGATCACTTCCATCACCGACAGGCCGGCGTCGCCGTCGATCTCGCGTTCTTCCCCCTCACGCGTAACGACGATAAGCTTGGGCATGAATTTCTCCCCGATCAAACACGCTCCCCATGCCGCCTGTACCGGCATCGCGCAATGGGGCTGAGCGCGGAGCGGCTGAATGGCGACCTGGACGCGCTGGCCGCCGTCGAGCCGGCGTTCGGCGCCGCGCTGGCGCGCGTCGGTTATCCCGCGCCGCGCATCCGCGCGCGCGGCTATGCCACATTGCTGCGCACGATCGTCGGGCAGCAGGTGAGCGTGAAGGCCGCCGATGCGGTGTGGCGCAAGCTGGAGGTGCTGGGCGACCCGACCGACCCGGCGGTGATCGCCGCGCTGAGCGACGAGGGGCTGCGCGCCTGCGGCTTTTCCCGGCAGAAGACCGGCTATACCCGCAGCCTGGCCGAGGAGGTGATCAGCGGGCGGCTGAACCTGGACCATCTGCCCGAGGATGACGAGGAAGCGATCGCGCAGCTGGTCCGCGTCAAGGGGATCGGGCGGTGGTCCGCCGAAGTGTACCTGCTGTTCGCGGAGGGGCGGCCGGATATCTGGCCGGCCGGCGACCTGGCGGTGCAGATCGAGGTCGGGCGCATCCTGGGCCTGCCCGAACGCCCATCGGAGCGGATGACGCGAGAGCTGGCGGAGGCGTGGCGGCCGTATCGCGGGGCGGCGGCGATCTTCACCTGGCACCATTATGGCGCGGGAGCGGATGCCGCGCCGGTCTAGGCGGTGGGGTCAGGTTTTGGGTGGAAAGCGGTCGTTCGCGAATTTGCCGAAGGGTCGCGCTGATAGGGGGGTAGCAGCGCGTCGTGGCAGTTATGCGGCCCGTCATAGCCGGTTGTTAACTTGCGACCGCTAGTACACCGAAGATGGACCAGCGTGACGCAAAAAATGGCTTTTTCGCACGTCATCCGCGCTTGACTATGAACATGGTCACGCTGACCGTCTTAATCAGTAGTGTCTCTTGGATTGTGTCCGCCCTTCGATCCGGCAGAGGGTCTCATGGGTCGACAATCGATGGCTCGCCAGTGAGATTTTGGATCGAAATCATCGTCTTGTGTTCCATCGCGGCCTACGCGACCATCTTAGCGGTTCGGGTCGGATTTAAGACAATCCGTTCGTACAACCGCAACTGACGCGACTAATGTCTGTTTTTGGGCGAAACCCGTCGGTTTCATAAGGTGCGTGGTTGCGGCCCGGCGTATTCTTATTGGCTGGCGCACGTCCCCCGTCACGCGCAAAGCGCCGCGGGTTCCTTCGCCGCCAGCAGCCAGTCGAGCGCCTCGGCATGGGTGGCGACGAAGCGGGTGAAGGGCTGGTCGAAGATGCGCCGCAGCTGGACGCGCACCAGCGTGCTGCCGGTGACGATCGCCACGCCGCGCGCGCGCTTCATCTTCGTCAGATGCCCGCCGATCAGGCCGATGATGTCCTGCGACTGGACCGGGCAGCGGGAAATGTCGATGATGAGGACATAGCTTTCCAGCTGCGCTTCCATCACCCGCGCGATCATGTCGCCGGCCAGTTGATCGGCGACCGCGGCGGTCAGCATGCCGGTAACGTCGAGACGGATCAGCGTGTGGGTGCGGTCGACGACGATCTTGTACATCAGCTTCCTCTTTCCCGGCGCCTTGTCGCGGCGAAAGATTGAGGATGGGTTGCGCGGGCGCGATGTCGATCGTTTGTAATTGATTTCAGACGTTTTTTGTCGGCCCTCGCGCGGCCGGTCAGGGCAGTGTGTCGATCCAGCCGGGCAGGTCGGCGAGCCGCGCGAGCTGGCGGAAGCGCGGGTGGTCGGCGGGGGTGGCGGCGACCTCGTGACTCCACGCCAGCGGTTGCGGGATGAACGCCCCCCATGCCCCTGCCTCCAGCGCGGGCAGAATGTCCGAACGCATCGAATCGCCCGCCATCACTGCGCGATCGGGCGCGCAGCCGTAGCGGTGGAAGACGCGCACGAACGTGTCGGCGCGCTTGTCGCTGACGATCTCCACCCCGGTGAACAGCTGGCCCAGGCCCGAGGCGGCGAGCTTCACCTCCTGATGCAGCAGGTCGCCCTTGGTCACCAGCACCAGCTTCGCGCGGGCGGCCAGCGCCTCGACCGTGTCGCCGATGCCGTCGAGCAGTTCGACCGGGTGATCGAGCAGCGTACGCCCGATATCGAGGATGCGCGCGACATGGGCCGCGGGCAGCGCGTCACCGGCCAGTTCCAGCGCGGTTTCGATCATCGACAGCGTGAAGCTCTTCGCACCATAGCCGTAGCGCTTGAGGTTGCGGATCTCCACCGCCTCCATCCGCGCACGCGCCGCCGCGTCGTCGGCATAAGGCGCGACCAGATCGGCGAACGCCTGCTCCGCCGCGGCGAAGAAGCGCATGTTGTGCCACAGCGTGTCGTCGGCATCGAGGCAGATGAGGTCGATCGGCATGGCGGCTCGCGGATGGAAGAAACGGGCGCTGCTTAACCGCGGATACGACGCCGCGCCATAGCACCGCGCGGGTGAGGGGGGCGTCGTCCGTTCAGCCGTCGGCATTCCCGGTCCCGTTCCCCAATGGGACGGCTATCACGTCGGATCACGCCCGATGGCGGTCGTTCCCGACCTTTGATATGCCCCCTTGGTGTCAAACGTTCCGCGCCAGATAGTGATCGTGTCAGGCGCGCCGGGTGCGGGTAAGACGACGCTCGCGGTGCCGTTGGCGCAACGGCTTGGGTATCCGTTGTTCTCGAAGGACTTTATCAAGGAGACGCTGACCGACGTGTTTGGCGACGGCGGAGGCGATCTCGCAGCCTCTCGCCTGATCGGCGGCGCGTCGATGGAATTGATATGGTCCTTGGCAAGCCATGCGCCGCAGGCGGTACTGGAAGCCAATTTTCGACCGCATAGCGACTATGAGCGGACCAAGCTGACCAACCTCGGGGCGTCGATTGTTGAAGTTCATTGTGATTGCGGTCGTGCGGAAACAGCCAAGCGGTTTCGTGAACGCGCAGCCACGAGCGAGCACCATGCCGCCCACCCCTTAAAAGAAATGCCCCCGGAAATGCTCGACGAATATGACCGTCCGATGGGGATAGGTCCGATCGTCGAAGTAGATACGCGAATTTCCGTCGATTTGGACCGTGTGCTGGCGGAGCTCCGACGCTTTCTCTGATGTGAGCGCGTCCATCATTCGCTTCCGCCCGGCGCGGCGCAGCCCTACACTCCCCGAATGAATGAGGCCGATTTCATCGCGCGGCTGCGCACGCTGCCGCTGCATCCCGGCGCGCGCGGGCTGGTGGACGATGTGGCGGTGCTGGGCGGGTTGGTCGTGACCAGCGATACGTTGGTGGAGGGGGTGCATTTCCTGCCCGGCGATCCGGCGGCGGATGTCGCGTGGAAGCTGGTGGCGACCAACCTGTCCGACCTGGCGGCGAAGGGCGCGGCGGTGGAGGGGGTGATGCTCAACTATCCGCTGCGCGATGCGGACTGGGATGCGGCGTTCCTCGACGGGCTGGCGACGGTGCTGCGCGCGTATGACGTGGCGCTGATCGGGGGGGACACCGTGTCGCTGCCGGCGGGCGCGCCGCGCGTGCTGACGGTGACCGCGTTCGGGCGCGACGCCGCGGCGCCGGCGCGGTCGGGCGCGCGGGCCGGTGACGGATTATGGGTGACGGGGACGATCGGCGGCGCAGGTGCCGGGCTGGCGATCGCGTGCGCGGGGGCGGGCGATGCGGCATTGCTGGCGCGATACCGCCGCCCGGTGCCGCGGCTGGCGGAGGGGCGCGCGCTGGCGCCGCTGGTCCATGCGATGATGGACGTGTCCGACGGGTTGCTGATCGATGCCGCGCGGATGGCGGCGGCGAGCGGCGTGGCGGTTGCGATCGCGCTGGACGCGCTGCCGCTGCCCGCCGGCGTCGCCGACGCGCTGGCGGCAACGACCGCGGGGGACGATTACGAACTGCTGTTCGCCGCGCCGCCGGGGTTCGTGCCGCCCGTGCCGGCAACGCGGGTCGGTGGTTTCGCGGCGGGTGCGGGGCTGACGCTGACCCGCGACGGGGCGGCGGTGGCGCTGCCCGCTCAACTCGGGTTCCAGCATGGGTTGCGCTGACCCCCTGGCATGATAGCCTCCACCCCTCGCGCGAGGCGCCGGCGACAGACCGGGTCCGCGCCAACAGGAGGGATGTAAGGCATGACGACCGTCTACCTTGCCATCGTCTGCGGCCTGATCGCCGTACTCTATGGCTTCGCCACCAGCCGACAGGTGCTCGCCGCATCGCCGGGCAATGAACGGATGCAGGATATCGCCAGCGCCATCCAGGAGGGTGCGCGCGCGTATCTGCGTCGGCAATATACCACGATCGCGATCGTCGGCGTCATCGTCGCGGTGGTGCTGTGGGTGACGCTGGGGACGCTGTCGACGGTCGGGTTCGCGATCGGCGCGATCCTGTCGGGGGTGGCCGGGTTCGTCGGCATGAACATCTCCGTGCGCGCGAACGTGCGCACCGCGGAGGCGGCGCGCGGATCGTTGCAGGGCGGGCTGACCATGGCGTTCCGGTCCGGCGCGGTGACCGGGATGCTGGTCGCCGGGCTGGGCCTGCTCGCGATCGCGGGGTTCTTCTGGTACCTGACCGGCCCGGCCGGGCGGTTGCCCAACGACCGCGAGATCGTCGAGGCGCTGACCGCGCTGGCGTTCGGGGCGTCGCTGATCTCGATCTTCGCGCGGTTGGGCGGGGGCATCTTCACCAAGGCCGCCGACGTCGGCGCCGACCTGGTCGGCAAGGTGGAGGCCGGCATACCCGAGGACGATCCGCGCAATCCCGCGGTCATCGCCGACAATGTCGGCGACAATGTCGGCGACTGCGCGGGCATGGCCGCCGACCTGTTCGAAACCTATGTCGTGACGCTGGGCGTGACGATGGTGTCGATCGCGCTGCTGATCCAGGCGGATGCGGCCGAACTGATGCGGCTGATGAGCCTGCCGCTGATCGTCGGCGGCGTGTGCATCATCACCTCGATCATCGGCACGTACATGGTGCGGCTGGGCGCCAGCGGATCGATCATGGGCGCGCTGTACAAGGGGTTCTGGACCTCCGCGATCCTGTCCGTGCCCGCGATCTGGTTCGCCACGCAATACACGCTGGGCGACATGCACAAGGTGATCGGCGGCGCCGGTTTCCTGGACGAAGGCGCCGATACCGCCACCGCGACCGCGGGGTTCACCGGGCTGGACCTGTTCTGGTGCATGCTGATCGGGCTGGCGGTGACCGGGCTGATCGTGTGGATCACCGAATATTACACCGGCACCGCCTATCGCCCGGTCAAGTCGATCGCCAAGGCGAGCGAGACCGGGCACGGCACGAACGTGATCCAGGGGCTGGCGATCAGCCTGGAGGCGACCGCGCTGCCGACGCTGGTGATCGTCGTGGCGGTGGTGGCCGCGTACAAGCTGGCGGGGATCATCGGCATCGCTTTCTCCGCGACGTCAATGCTGGCGCTGGCGGGGATGGTCGTCGCGCTCGACGCCTACGGCCCGGTGACCGACAATGCCGGCGGCATCGCCGAAATGGCCGGGCTGGACGACGAGGTGCGGCACAAGACCGACGCGCTGGACGCGGTGGGCAACACCACCAAGGCGGTGACCAAGGGCTATGCGATCGGGTCCGCGGGGCTGGCGGCGCTGGTGCTGTTCGGCGCCTATACCACGGACCTGGAGACCTATTTCCCGGACCTGACGGTCGATTTCTCGCTGAGCAACCCGTATGTGATCGTCGGGCTGCTGCTCGGCGCGCTGCTGCCGTACCTGTTCGGCGCGTTCGGAATGACCGCGGTGGGCCGCGCGGCGGGCGCGGTGGTGGAGGAGGTGCGCGGGCAGTTCCGCGACAATCCCGGCATCATGGCCGGGACCAGCCGCCCGGATTACGCGCGGACCGTCGACCTGGTCACCCGCGCGGCGATCCGCGAGATGATCGTGCCCTCGCTGCTGCCGGTGCTGTCACCGATCGCGCTGTATTTCATCGTCCGCGCGGTCGACGGGCAGGCGGCGGGCTTCGCCGCGCTGGGCGCGATGCTGCTGGGGGTGATCGTGTCGGGGCTGTTCGTCGCGCTGTCGATGACCAGCGGCGGCGGCGCTTGGGACAATGCCAAGAAATATATCGAGGACGGCAACCACGGCGGCAAGGGATCGGAAGCGCACAAGGCCGCGGTGACCGGCGACACGGTGGGCGACCCGTACAAGGACACCGCCGGCCCGGCGGTGAACCCGATGATCAAGATCACCAACATCGTCGCGCTGCTGCTGCTGGCGGCGCTGGCGGCGAACGGGGGGTAGGGGGCGGGGTAACGCCGGTTAGTCGATCCGTTTCGGCGGCAAGGCAGTCATTGCCGCCGAAACGGAAGCACAAGCGCGCGACAGGATAATTGCGTCACGCTCCAATCGCGGTCATGAGCAGGACCGCGAACCGCCCCGCCAATCACCTGTATTACGGCGATAACCTCGACGTACTGCGGCGCGAGATCGCGGATGGCAGTGTCGACCTCGTCTATCTCGACCCGCCGTTCAATTCGAATGCCAGTTACAACATTCTGTTCAAGTCGCCGACCGGCGCCACGGCAGACGCACAGATCGAGGCGTTCGTCGATACCTGGCATTGGAACGACCGCGCCGAGGATGCCTTCGACCAGGTGGCGCGCAGCGGCCATACCCGCGCGTTCGATCTGCTGAACGCGATGCGCCGGTTCCTGGGCGACAACGACATGATGGCCTATCTGGCGATGATGGCGGTGCGGATGATCGAACTGCACCGTGTGTTGCGGCCGACGGGCAGCCTGTACCTGCACTGCGATTCCACCGCGAGCCATTACCTGAAGCTGTTGCTGGACGCGGTGTTCGGCGCGGATCGCTATCGCAACGAGATTATATGGAAGCGCACCACTGCCCATAACGATGCGGGGCGGTGGGGACGGAACCTCGACACGCTGCTGTTCTACACCCGATCCCCGGACTACGCATGGCATCCGCAGACGCTTGCCTATGAACCCGAGTACGAGGCACGCTTTCGGCAGCGGGATGCCGATGGCCGTCGCTGGATGGACGACAATCTGACGGCCAAAGGCCTGTCGGGTGGCGGCTATACCTATGAGTACAAGGGCGTCACTTCGCTGTGGCGCATGCCGCGGGAAACGATGGAGCGCCTGGATGCGGAGGGGCGGCTACATTTCACCCGCGGCGGCGGCGGCATCCGCCTGAAACGGTATCTGGACGAGGCGAAGGGCACGGCCGTCCAGGCATTGTGGACAGACATTCCGGCGCTGAATTCCCAAGCGCAGGAGCGGCTCGGCTACCCCACCCAGAAACCCGTCGCGCTCCTCGAACGGATCATCGCTGCGTCGTCGAACGAGGGCGACGTGGTGCTCGATCCGTTCTGCGGGTGCGGGACGGCGGTGCATGCGGCGCAGAAGCTGGGGCGGCAGTGGATCGGGATCGACGTCACGCATCTGGCGATCTCGCTGATCGAGAAGCGGATGCAGGCGGCGTTTCCGGGTGTCGCCTTTACCGTCGAGGGTACGCCCAAGGATCTGGAGTCGGCCATGGATCTGGCGCGGCGCGACAAATATCAGTTCCAGTGGTGGGCGGTGTCGATGGTCGATGCGATGCCCTATGGCGGCAAGAAGAAGGGCGCCGACGGCGGGGTCGACGGCATCATCTATTTCAAGCCCGATGGAAAGCGTACCGAAAGGGCGATCGTCTCGGTCAAGGGCGGGGACCATGTCGGGGTCGGGATGATCCGCGACCTGCATTCCGCGATGGAGCGAGAGAAGGCGCCGGCGGGCATCTTCCTGTGCAAGGCAACGCCTACCACCGTGATGGAAAAGGAGGCTGCCGCGGTCGGGCGGTTCGCCGCGGCGGCGACCGGCAAGACCTATCCACGGCTGCAGATCATCACGCTGGCCGAGCTGTTTCGCGGCAAGCGTCCTGACCTGCCGCTGGTCGATCCGACGGCCGCGTTTCGCCGCGCCGCGCGGGAGGATACCGGGCGCCAGACTTCGCTGTTCTGAACGGCCCCTTGCGCGCCCGGCGCGCGCTCGCCACCTTTGACGGCGAAGCGCGGGAAGCGACGGCCACGCCCGCATCATGCGGTGTGCGCTCGCCTTCCCTTTTGTCGCCGTCTGGGCTATGGCGCCGCGCATTGAACGCGAAAGAGACACCGTTTGGCGAAAGAAGAACTTCTCGAGATGCGCGGGCAGGTAGTGGAACTGCTGCCCAATGCGATGTTCCGTGTCCGGCTCGAAAACGACCATGAAATCCTGGGGCATACCGCCGGCAAGATGCGCAAGAACCGCATCCGCGTGCTGGTGGGGGACGAGGTGCTGGTCGAACTGACCCCCTATGACCTGACCAAGGGGCGGATCACCTATCGCTTCATGCCCGGTCGCGGCGGCCCCGGCCCGTCCTGACGCCCGCCGGGCCGGCGGATACCGATGCCGGCCAGCGCCATGACCGCGGGTAGCCCATGACGACGCTCGTCCTCGCTTCCTCTTCCCCGCGCCGCCGCGACCTGCTGGCGCGGATCGGCGTGGTGCCCGCGCGCATCCATTCCCCCGACATTGATGAAACGCCGCGCCCGCGCGAACTGCCGCGCGCCTATGCGCTGCGGCTGGCCGAGGAGAAGGCGCGCGCGGTCCCGCGCGAGGCGGGGGAGGCGGTGCTGGCCGGCGATACGACGATCGCGCTGGGCCGGCGCATCCTGCCTCCGGCGGACAGCGAGGACGTGCAGCGGGCACTGCTACGGCTGCTGTCCGGGCGGCGGCACCATGCGCTGTCGGCGGTGTGCGTGATCGCGCCGGACGGTACGGTGCGCATCCGGCTGGCCGATACGATCGTTGCGTTCAAGCCGCTGTCGGAGGCCGAGATCGCCGCGTACATCGCGTGCGGCGAGGGGCTGGGCAAGGCGGGCGGCTATGCGATCCAGGGGCGCGCGGAGGCGTTCGTCCGCTTCCTGCACGGCAGCCATTCGGGGGTGATCGGCCTGCCGCTGTTCGAAACGCGCGCGTTGCTGGCGGCGGCGGGCGTCCCGCTTGGCTGAATGGCTATATGAGGACGGCGTGGGCGAGGCGCGTGCCGCGCTGGTCGCCGGGGAGCGCATCCTGGCGGCGCGGATCGAACTGCCAGCGACATTGCGCGTCGGCACGGTGGCGCGCGCGCGGCTGACCGAGCGGACGGTCGCGACGCTGGACGACGGGCGCGAGGTGATGCTGGACCGCGCGCCGCCCGGCGTGACGCTGGGCGCGGCGCTGACCGTCGAGGTGGTGCGCGAGGCGATCCCCGAACCCGGCCGCGCCAAGCGCGCGCGGGCACAGGTCAGCGATGCCGCGCCGGCCGCCGGACCCGACCTGCTGGCGCGGATCGCCGCCACTGGGCATCCGGTGCGGCACCTGCGCGCGCATGAGGCGGACGCGCTGGAGGCGGCGGGCTGGTCCGAGGTGCTGGAGGAAGCGTCGGGGGGCGAGATCGCGTTCGCGGGCGGCGTGCTGCGGCTGTCGCCGACCCCGGCGATGACGCTGTTCGATGTCGACGGCGACCTTCCGGGCGAGGCGCTGGCGGTGCGCGCGGCGACTGCGGCGGCGCTGGCGATCCACCGCCACGGCATCGGCGGGTCGATCGGCATCGACTTCCCGACCGTCACCGGCAAGGCCGCGCGCCAGGCGGTGGCGGCCGCGATCGACGCCGCGCTGTCGCCGCCGTTCGAGCGGACCTCGGTGAACGGCTTCGGCTTCCTGCAGATCGTGCGCCCGCGCCCGCGCGCGTCGCTGCCCGAACGGATCCGCGACGATCCCGTCGGCGCGGCCGCGCGTGCCGCGCTGCGCATGATCGAGCGCACGCCGGTGTCCGCGCCGGCGCGCTTCCGCCTGCCCGATGCGGTGCGCGACCGGATCGAGGCGACACCGGCGTGGATCGCGGAGATCGTGCGCCGGACGGGGCGAACCCCCATATTCGACCGATGACGAAACGCTGCCCGATCTGTGCCGCGCCGGCCGTGCGCGATCATGCCCCCTTCTGCTCGCGCGGCTGCGCGAGCCGCGACCTGCTGCGCTGGCTGGACGAAGGCTATCGCCTGCCCGGTGCGCCGGTCGATCCGGAAATGATCGATGTGGCGGGCGCGGAAGGGCTGGACAGGCGCCGCGACACCGATTAGGGACCGCGCCTCATCGCTGTTCGCGATAGGCCCAAGTAGCTCAGTTGGTAGAGCATACGACTGAAAATCGTAGTGTCGGTGGTTCGATCCCGCCCTTGGGCACCATTTCCATGATCGTCGGATAAGCCGCATCGCGGCGCGCGGGTGGCGGCGGGACGCGCACCGGCACGCCCCGCCGTGCGGCATCAGATCAGCGCGAATTCGTCGAACTTGATCGGATCGCGCGCCGGGTAGCGGGTGTCGAACGCGAAGCTGCTGACGGTGCCCGTGCCGGTGTCGAGGATGCTGTAGGCGGTGATGTCGTTGCTCGACACGAACGGCACCGAGGTGTTGCCCCCGGCCAGCTCGACCATCGGCTGGCGCAGCGACGGGAAGATCGCCGGCCGGTCATGCGGGTCGCCTTCGCGCGGGTAGTCGTCCTGGTTCCAGGTGAAGGACGTCCCGGCCGGCAGCCCCGGCGCGGGCACCGCCGTGCGGCGCGGCGCGAGATTGTCGACGTAGGCGCCGTAGCTGTTCCCGACGTTCGACGTTTCGAGATAGTTGAGCGTGCCCACCTTCGACCGGCACCACAGGTGCGAATGGCCGACATGCACCAGCTGCACCCCCGCCCCGACCAGCAGCGGTTCGATGTCGCTGCGCCACAGATCCTGCGACAGCGGATAATCGTATTTCACGAAGCGCATCCGCCCGGCGTCGATGATCGGCTGGATCTGCGTGTTCCAGGTCGTCGCGTCGATCGGGAAGGGGATCGGCCCCAGCGTGCGCACCGCGCCGCCCGCGTCGGCATATTCGAAGCTGGCCTGCGTCTGCGCCATCACCGGGATGGCATTGTCGCCCAGTCCGAACACCGACTGGTGGACCATCACCACCTTGTATTTCGCGGTGCGGAACGCCTCGCTGGCCAATATGCCCTGAAGCCAGCTGTACTGGCGCGATCCCTTGGCGAACGGATGGAACTGGAAATCGCCGAAGCCCCATTCGGCGGGCCTGTTCATCGACGCGGTCGCCTCCGACAGCTTGCCGCGGCCGGTCGCGCCCCAGCTGCGCCAGATGCGGTTGCCGTCCATCGCGATCAGGAACAGGTCGCCGATGCGCTGCGCGTAATAGCGGCCGCCCTCCGGCCCCTGCGGCAGGGTGAAGACTTCGCTGTAGGACACGATCTCGAACGAATTGTCCTGGATCCAGCGTTCGCGCACGGCGTCGCTGCCCGACGGGTTCACGGTCGTCTTGACCTTCTCATAGGCGATTTCGGCATACCAGCGCGGCTGCGGATCGTTGAACATGGTGTTGAGCGTGTTGGCCGCGTTCCACCGCCCCGAATATTCGTGGTTGCCCAGGATCGGATAGATCCAGCCGTTCTGGAGCAGCGCGCCGCCGGTGTAGGTCGACGTCGGCTGCCATTTGCGCATCGTCCCCTGCAATGCGCCGAAGAACGGCGGCAGGTTGATGACGCTGTTGTCGAACCATTCCGACGCACGATTGGGCACGTTGACCAGATCGCCGGCGAAGAAGATGCCGTCGATCGGCCCCTGCGTTTCGAACACGCGCTCGTAATTGGCGGAGGCCATCTTCTTGAGCTGAAGGTCGGAGGTCAGCAGGATGCGCGTCTTCTGCCCGGCGGCGGGCAGCGGCTGGAGCGTCGCCTCGCCGCTGCGCATCGTCTTCACGCCATCGTTGCTGACCGCGACATAGGGGACGCGCTCGCCCGGTTTCAGCCCGGCGACCAGCGCCTCGTGCTTCCAGATGTCGCGCTGCGTGAGGCCGGTGTAGCTGCGGCCGGCGACGGTCGAGGTGGCATCCTCGTACATCCGCGACAGCGGCGTGGAGGTGGCGGCGACCTGCGCGCCGAAATTCGCGCCGTATCGCACGGCATGGTCGCGGCCCTGGAACTCGGTGAACCACACGACGCGCACCGAATCGGCGGTCGGCAGTTGCAGCATCGGTTCGCTGAGCACCAACGGCTCGTTGACGAACATCGCGGTCGGCAGCGGTGCGGCGGTGGGTGTCGGGGAGGGCGCGGGCGCCAGTGCGGGAATGTCACCGTCGCCGTCGCACGCGGCGACCATACCGCTGCCCGCCGTCGCCATCGCCAGCAGGCTGGCGCGGCGCGTGAATTCCCGTCTGTTCATGTCCCGTCCCCTGGTTACCTACCAGAATGGTGGAACAACGACTCTACATTGGAATGAAGTTTCGGTGACGGCGCCATGTCGCCGCTATGTCGAAGCGTTGCTGTCCCATGCGGCGATCAGCGCCTCGCCCGTTTCGGGGCGCAGCGTGAAGATGCCGCTGTCGGCGTGGCGCGTGGGATGGACGCGATTGGTCAGCAGCGTCCAGGCCAGGCCGCGGTCGTGATCGACCCACAGGCCGGTGCCGGTGAAGCCGGTATGGCCGATCGTGCCGGGGGAGCAGGCCTGACCGCCCGACCATCCGGGATGGCGGATTTCCCAGCCGTGGGTGCGTTGCCCCTCGACCGGCGTGCGGATCGCGTCCAGCATCGCGGGCGACGCGCCGCTGCCGTCGAGCAGCCCGCGCGCGAAGTCGAGGACGCCGTCGACCGTGCCGAACAGCCCGGCATGGCCGGTGCGCCCGCCCATCGCGAAGCAATTCTCGTCATGCACCTCGCCCTGAAGGACGCGGCCGCGCCATGGGCAATGTTCGGTGGCGACCGCCGGGCCGGGGGGCGGTCCCCAGCTCAGGCCGGCGCCCAGCGGCAGCGCGTCGAGGCCCGCGCCGGTCAGCCGCTCCACCGCGATGCCCAGCAGGATGAAGTTGATGTCCGAATAGACCGGCGGCCCGTGGCGCCATTCGCGCTGGAGGACGAAGGCGCGCAGCCGCGCCGGATCGTCGCCATAGGTGTAGATCGGCTCCACCGCGGGCAGGAAGGTGCGATGCACCAGGCAGTCGCGGAAAGTCAGGCGCCGTTCGGGGGCGCCGGCGACGTCATATTGGCGCAGGTCGGGGATGGCATCGGTGAGCGGGCGATCGAGATCGAGCCGCCCTTCGTCGGCGAGCTGCAGGACGAAGGTGGTGGTGGCGATCACCTTGCTGACCGAGGCTAGATCGAACCAATGCGCCGTCGTCAGCGGCTCCGGCGACGGCACGCGCCGCGCCAGCCCGGTGCAGCGCACCGCGCGGCGCCCGTCGGTGGTGACGAGACCCAGGATCGCGCCCGGGATGCGCGCGGCATCGACATAGGCGCGCGCTGGCGCGAAGGCGGCGTCGGCGACGGTGTCGAGGTCGGTCATGCGTGATCCTCCGGCCGGGCGGCGACGCGCGCCAGCAACGGCAGCAGCGGGATGGCGGCAAGGCTGACGATTCCGGACAGCAGGAAGAAGCCGTCATAGCCGATCGCCCCCACCATCGTCCCCCCGGCGCCCGCCAGCAGGCGGGGCAGCAGGAAGGCGAAGCCGGTCAGGAACGCATATTGCGCGCCCGGATAGCGCGGGTTCACCAGCAGCGAGAGATAGACGACGAACACCGCACCGGCGAAACCGTTGCCGAACTGGTCCGCGGCGGTCGACACGTACAGCAGGGCTTCGTCCACCCGCTGATGCGCGAGCCAGACGAAGCCGAAATTGCCCGCCGCCGCGACCACCGCGCCCAACGCCAGCAGCCACGTCATCCGCCAGCGCGTCGCCAGCCAGCCGCCCAGCCCGACGCCCGCCATGCTGGCGACCAGCGCGACGAGGCTGTCGGCCCGGCCGATCTGCGTCAGCGAATAGCCCAGCCCCTTGATCATCGGCTTTGACAGGTTGAGCGCCAGCACGTCGCCCATCCGGTACAGCGATACGAACGCCATCAGCAGCAGCGCCCCCGCGCCGTAGCGCCAGAAGAAATCGACATAGGGGCCGAGCACCGTCGAGGTACGCAGCCGCGACGTGGGGGCTGCGTTGCGGATCCACGGCAGCGCCGCGCCCATCGCCAGGAACGGCACCATGCACAACACCAGCACATACGGGGTCACGTTGCTGCCCGCGCCGATCCCCAGCCCCGCGGCGGCCGACAGCGCGGCCCAGCCGACCGCGGCGGTCACCAGCGCGGCGGCGCCGAGAATGACGAGGCTGGCGACCAGCCCGGTCGCCAGCCCCACCCAGCGCCCGCCGCCGCCTTCGCCGTCCGGGCGCATCGCGACCAGCAGCGGAAAGGGCAGGAACGCCGCCACCGCAATCACCAGATAGGCCGCCACCCAGCCCGCGCCGTCGGCGACGATCAGCGCGCCCGATCCCGCCGCAACCATCGCGGTGCGATAGCCCCACAGGTTCGCCGCGACGATCGGCCCCTGTTCGTCCTGCGTGGGGTAGAGTTCGATACGCCAGGCGTCGGCGGCGACCTCCAGCGTCGTGGTCCAGAACGCCAGCAGCACCGCGAACAGCGCGGTGATGGCCAGGCTGGCGTCGCCGGCGGTCAGCGCCATCGCGATCATCGCCGAGAAGATGCCGAGCTGCGCCAGCATGATCCAGCCGCGCCGCTTTCCCCAGAAGCGCCCGAAGCCGGGAATCGAATAGCGATCGAGCAGCGGCGCCCAGACGAACTTGAGCGTCGGCAGCAATTGCACCCAGGCGAAGAAGCCGATCACCGCCAGCGCGACGCCATGCGCCTGCAACCGCAGCGTCAGCACGGTCGAGAACATGTAGAAGGGCAGTCCCGCCGCGAAGCCGAGCAGCGCGTACAGCGCCATGCCGCGCGGATCGCGGGGGCGGGGCGTGTCGGCAGGTACGGGTGCGGCGGGGTCGGTCATCGCGGCACGGTCCGCGCTTCGCCCGACCGCGTCAATCCCGCCCCCAACCCGCGGTTATGGCCAAGTGCCGCCTATTCATGGCACAGCGCCCGCGCGGCACGGCAAGGGACGAATATGACGACGACGCGCTATTTCCTGGGGATCGATGCGGGCGGCAGCCACTGCCGCGCGCGCATCGCCGACGCGACCGGCCGGCTGATCGGCAGCGGCGCGACCGGTCCGGCCAATGCCCGCGTGGGGATGGAGCAGCTGCGCGCGACGTTGGACGCGGCGATCGCGCAGGCGGCCGCAGAGGCGGGGCTGACCGCGGACGATCTGCGCGACACCAGCGCGGGGATGGGGATCGCGGGCATTTCCCGCCCCGGCGTGCGCGAGGCGCTGGCGGCGCTCGACTGGCCGTTCGCGTCGGTCGCCTATGTCACCGATGCGGTGATCGCGAACCTGGGCGCGCATCGCGGCGCGGACGGCGCGATCCTGATCCTGGGGACGGGCAGCATCGCGCAATTGCGCATCAACGGCACCGACGTGGCGATCGGCGGATACGGCTTCCCGATCTCCGACGAGGGGAGCGGGGCGGCGCTGGGGCTGTCGGCGGTACGCCATGCGCTGCGCGCGCTG
Organism: Sphingomonas ginsenosidimutans; assembly: GCF_002374835.1. Lineage (GTDB taxonomy): Bacteria > Pseudomonadota > Alphaproteobacteria > Sphingomonadales > Sphingomonadaceae > Sphingomonas > Sphingomonas ginsenosidimutans. Next base: position 41,336 of record NZ_NWVD01000002.1, on the reverse strand, counting down.
GATGGGCGCAGCCAGCGCACCCCGCTGAGCCTGGCGGTGTCGGACCGCTTCGGCCATGCCATTCCGCAGGCGATCGCGTGGATGGATCGCGCGACCCCGCGCGACTATGCCGCGCTGGCGCCGCTGGTGATGGACCATGCCGAGGCGGGCGATGCGATCGCGCGCTCGATCGTCGAGGATGCCGCAGCGCACGTCGAACGCTTCATCGAGACGGTGTTCGAACGCGGCGCGCCGTCGTGCGTGCTGATGGGCGGGCTGGCGCCGCGGCTTCGCCCGTGGTTGCGCGCACGCACCGTCGCGCAGCTGGGCGAGGCGCAGGGCGACGCGCTGGACGGCGCGCTGTTGCTGGCGGGGCTACCGGGGGACGCCCGAGCAGGGTGACGGCATCCGCGTTGCGCGCGGCCCGCGCGATTCTCACACGGCGCGGCCGGGCCCCTCGCCGCGTACCGCCGCCAGCAGGCGTTCGGCATTGTACGGCTTCGTCAGCAGCAGCGCGCCTGGCAGTCGCGGGGCGACCCCGCCGGTGTCGCCGCTGGCCACCACCACGCGGATGCCGGGACGGATCACCTCCGCGCGCTGCGCCAGCTCGATCCCCGACGTGCCCGGCAGATGGATGTCGGTGACCAGCACCGCGACGGGGACGGTCTGCAGGGTGGCCATCGCCTCTTCCGCGCTGGCGGCCTCGATCACGATATGCCCGCCTTCCTGCAACGCCTCCGCGGTCGCGGTTCGGATCAGCGGGTCGTCCTCCACCAGCAGCACGGTCATGCCGGTGGCGGCGGGCAGCGGGGGCGGGGCGATCGCCGCGCGACCGACCGACTGGCTGCGCTGGCGCTGATTGGCAAGGACGTGGCGGAATTTCCGGGCCAGCGCCTCGCGCGTGTACGGCTTGGACAGAAGCTCGACGCCCGCATCCAGCCGCCCGCCATGGACGATCGAGTTTTCGGTGTAGCCCGACGTGAACAGCACCGCCAGGTCGGGCAGCCGCTGCCGCGCCTTGCGCGCCAGTTCCGGGCTTTTGAGCGTGCCGGGCATCACGACGTCGGTGAACAGCATGTCGATCGGGATGCCGCTTTCGATGACGTTGAGCGCGCTTTGCGCGTCTACCGCCTTCAGCACGCGATAGCCCAGGTCGGTGAGCATCTCGACGACGGTGGCGCGCACCTCGTCGTCATCCTCCACCACCAATACGGTTTCGGTGCCGCCGGTGATCGGGCCGGTATCGACCGCGACCTCGACGTCCTCGCTTTCCATCGCGCGCGGCAGATAGAGGCGGATCGTGGTGCCGTGGCCGATCTCCGAATAGATCTTCACATGGCCGCCGGACTGTTTGACGAAGCCATAGACCATCGACAGGCCCAGCCCCGAACCCTTGCCCTCCGCCTTGGTGGAGAAGAACGGTTCGAACGCCTTTTCCAGCACGTCCGGTGCCATGCCGCTGCCGGTGTCGGTGACTGCCAGCATGACATATTGCCCGGGTGTCACCTCGTCATGGGTGCGCGCATATTCGTCGTCGAGATGGGCGTTGGCCAGTTCGATCGTCAGCCGCCCCTGGCCCTCCATCGCGTCGCGCGCGTTGATCGCCAGGTTCAGCAGCGCATTCTCGATCTGACCGGGGTCGATGAAGGTGTTCCACAGGCCGCCGCCGAAGACGGTCTCGATCTCCACCCCTTCGCCGATCGCGCGGCGCAGGATGTCCTCCATCCCCTGGACGAAGCGGGTGACGTTGACGACCTTCGGCTCCAGCGCCTGGCGCCGGCCGAACGCCAGCAGCTGCGCCGCCAGCCGCGATCCGCGCGCCACGCCCGCCAGCGCGTTGGCGACGCGCGCCTCCGCCCGCGGATTGCCCGCGATATCCCTGGCCAGCAATTGCAGATTGCCCGACACGACCTGCAGCAGATTGTTGAAATCGTGCGCGACGCCGCCGGTCAGCTTGCCGACCGTCTCCATCTTCTGCGCCTGCGCCAGCTTCGCCTCGGCATCGCGGCGGGTGGCGATTTCCGCGATGACGCGCGCCTCGAGATTTTCGTTGAGCTGGCGCAGCTGTTCCTCGGCGCGCTCGCGATGCAGGATCTGGCGTTCGAGCTGCTCGGCATGTTCGCGCAATGCCGCCTCTGCCGCACGACGGTGGGTGATGTCGGTGTGGACGCCCACCCATTCGACGATCTCCCCCGCATCGTCCAGCAGCGGCACCGCACGGATCGCGAAGGTGCGCCACTGGTCGCCGGAGCGGACGCGGTGTTCGAACACGAACGTCGATTTGGCGGCGACGGCGCGCTCCCACGCCGCGATCGTCGGCGGGCCGTCGTCCGGGTGGACCGCATCGGCCCAGCCATAGCCCCGATATTCCGCCTCGCTCTGCCCGGTCAGCGCCGCCCAGCCGGGTTGCTCGCCGATCATCCGGCCGGCGGCGTCGTTGGTCCACAAGACGCCGTGCATCGCGTCCATCGCCGCGCGGAAACGGGCGTTGGCGGCGGCCAGCGCCTGTTCTCGCTGGGCGCGTTCCTCGACGTCGAACACCAGCACGTGGAAGCCCGAGACGCTGCCGTCCGCCTCGCGCCGCGGCAGGTAGCGCACGTCGGCGCGGCGCCAGCCGCCGTCGCCATGCTGGATCGTCGCGTCGGACGCGATCGTTTCGCCCGCCAGTGCGCGGTCCATCATGGACTGCCGCGCGGCATAGTTCGCTTCCCCGATCACCTCGCGCGCATGGCGACCGACGACCTGCGCCGGGGTAAGCCCGAACCACTCGCGGTAATATTCGTTCGCGAAGCGATAGATGTGATCGCGATCGATGAACGCGACCAGCACCGGCAGCACATCGGTGACGGCGCGCAATTCCGCCTCGCTCGCCGCGAGCCGGCGTTCCAGCTGCAGCCGGTCGGTATTGTCCAGCAGGGTGCACAGCACCCCGCCGACGGTGCCGCCCTCCTCGTACACCGGGGTGTAGAACAGGTCGAGATAGACCTGTTCGGGCACGCCCGAACGCAGCAGCGTCATCGGCTGGTCGCGGAACGACTGGACCTCGCCGCGCAAGCCGCGTTCCAGGATGACGCGGTTCCAGTCCCAGATTTCCGGCCAGATGCCCGGCACCGTGCCGCCCAGCGCGCGGGGGTGGTTGGCGCCCGCGATCACCGCATAGGCATCGTTATAGATCATGATGTGGTCTGTCCCCCACATCAGCACCTTGGGCACCGGCGAGTTGAGGACGTTCGACACTGTGGTGCGCAGCGTGGGCGACCAGCCGTCGATCGGCCCCAGTGCGGTGCCCGACCAGTCGAAAGCGCGCAACAATGTTCCCGCTTCGCCGCCGCCGACGGGCCAGACCGCACCCACGGCACTACGCGAATGTAACGTGCTCATGACCGGTGTGTGATACCGCTGTCGGTTGCCGTCAACAATTGACGCAAGCTAAGCGACTAACGTCGAACGGTTGTTTCTTGCCGGTCGGCCGATGGCCCGCCGAGCCAGGCATTCCGGAAGCGCCTTTGCCCGGCGGTCAGCGGGACGCCCGCTGCCTCCGCGCGGACCACCTCCAGCGCCGGATCGGGCCGGACGCGCAGCGTCGCCTGCCGCTCGCGCCCGTCGCGGGGGACGAAGCGCACCGCGACGTCGCTGTCCGGCGCCAGCCGCGCGAGCGCCGCGTCCCAATCGGCAACGGTGGCGAGCGGCGTCGTGCCCAGCGCGACGATCCGGTCGCCCTTGTCGGCGCCGGCGACATAGAGCGGCGAACCGGGCGGCGGCGCGGCGGCGAGCACGACCTCGCCCGCGGGCGTCGCGTTCGCCGCGCGCGTGCCGATCCAGCCGCGCGCGGGGTGGGCGGGGCGTAGCAGCAGCCCGGCCTGCGCCAGCAGCGGCGCCATGTCGGGCAGTGCATGACCCTCCACCGTTTGGGCAAAGAAGCGGTGGGCGAAGGCGGCATCGCCGGTCAGCTGCGCCAGCGCGCTGCGCAGGTCGGCGGTGACATAGGGTTTTTCGGTGCGGCCATGGGTGCGCCACAAGAGCCGCATGTAGTCGTCGAGCGTCAGTTTCGGGAATTGCCGCCGCAGCGACAGGTCGAGCGCGAGTGCCACCACCGCGCCATAGGGGTAATAGGACAGGAAGACGTTGGGGCTGACCGGATCGATCGAGGTCGCGGCATCGGCAAAGGGCGCGCGCAGGCTCATCTCCATCGGCCCCGCCAGCTGCCGCGCGGGCGCGTTGACGACATAGTCGAGCGTCTGCGACATATCCGCCAGCCATGCATCGGTGGTCGACAGGCCCGCACGGCGGATCAGCAGCGGGCCGTAATATTGCGTGAACCCCTCCGCGAACCACAGTGACGGGGTGGGATTGGCGCGGGTGAAGTCGAACGGCTCCAGCTCCGCCGGGCGCAGCCGCTCGACGTTCCAGGCATGGACGAATTCGTGCGCCACCGTGCCCAGCTGCGCGGTGTTGCTGCCGTCCAGCGGCGCGGTGCCGGTGACGATCGTGGAGTTGCGATGCTCCATCCCGTCACCGCTCGCCTGCGGCATGTAATCGGCGATGAACGTATAGCTGCCATGGTCGAAGCGCGGCCATTCGCCGAACAGCGCGCGATGCTGCGGGATCAGCGCCTTCACCTGCTCCGCGAAGCGATCCACGTCGGCCGGGGTGCCGGGATGATGCACCGCCAGCCGGATCGTGTAGCGATCGGCGCCGTCGCCGACCTGCCATTCGCGCACGTCGTGACGCGACAGCTCGGTCGGGCTGTCCATCAGATATTGCAGGTTGGCGGCGCGATAGCGGCCGGGGGTGTTCGTTGTCGCCAGCTGGGTCGCGACGGTCCAGTCCGGCGCGGCCGGCGTGAAGGTCAGGTCGATCGGGTGATCGTCATAGCCGGTCGCCCACAGGATCGTCGCGGGCATGTTGAGATGCGCGTGGGTGGTGTCGATCTGCGCATAGGTGCCGTCACCGCGATCGCCGTACAGCGAATAGGTGATGCGCACCGTGCCATCGTGGCCCGCCACGCTCCAGCCATAGGGATCGGTGCGGGTGAGTGGCAGCGCGCGGCCCGCGCCATCGGTCGCGGAGACGGCGTAGACGTTTTTGGCGAATTCGTGCAGCGCATAGCGTCCCGGCGAGGAGCGCGACATCTGCACGCGCAGCGGCCCGGCCGGCACGCCGCGCCAGGTGGCGACGATGCGCGCCTGATGATGCGCGGCATCGGGGAAGGAGATGTCGTAGCGGACCGGCGCGTCATCGGCGGTGGAGGCAATGGTGTCGGGCGTCTGCGCCGCGATGGGTATCGGCGTCGCGAAGGCCAGCAGCAGCAGCGCGGCCGGTCGTGTCAGGATGCGCATCGTCCTATCCCCTGAAATCCCGTCGTCCCTGCTATCCCGCGCGTGCGCCGGCCGTCACGTGAATTTCGCGCGAGGCGCCCGGCCATTGCCGTGCCGGGCCGATCCGGGGCAGAAGGCATGCATGACGAAGTGGCGTATTGGGCTGGCGCTGATGCTGGCGGTCGTTCCTGCGATGCCGGCGGCGGCGGGGGTGGGGGAGACGGCGCCGTCGCTGCTGGAGGTCGACCGGCGGCTGGCGGCGATCGCGTGGCGACTGACCACCGCCAATGCCGCGCTGTGCCGCGATACGCAGCCGGTGACCGGCGCGACGCTGCACGCGATCGACCAATATCCCGCCGATGTCGCCGCCGGCGGCAGCTATCCCGCCCCGGTGATGGTCGAGCTGGTACTGCCCGATACCCCCGCGGCGCGCGCCGGGCTTGAGGAAAATGACGGCCTGCTGGCGGTCGCCGGGACCGCGGTGCCCGCGCCGGCGGCGACCGGGACGGTGACCAGCGCGACCCGCAATGCGGCGCAGGCGCTGATCGCGGCGCGTCCGGTCGGTGCGCCGCTGCCGCTCACGATCCGCCGCGGGGTGGGCACGGCGGCGCGAACGATCACCGTCACCCCGGTGGCCGGATGCCGGGTCGAGTTCGAGGTGCTGGCCGGCAACAAGCTGGGCGCCTCGTCCGACGGACAGGTGGTGCAGGTGGGCGGGCGCCTGTTCGAGCTGTTCGACGACGATCAGATCGCGGTCGTCGTGGCGCACGAACTGGGCCATGCGGTGCTGCGCCATCGCGCGCGGCTGGAGGCGGCGGGCGTGCGCTGGGGCATGCTGTCCGAATTCGGGCGCAACGGCCGGCTGTTCCGGGAGACGGAGACCGAGGCGGACCTGATGGGCGCGTATCTGATGCGCAATGCCGGCTGGGATCCGCACATCGCCGTCACCTTCTGGCGCGAACAGGGCGGGAAGATCGACGGCGGGCTGTTCCGCGCCCGCACGCACCCCTCGTCCGCCGCGCGGGCCGCCGCGATCGAGCGCGAACTGGCGACGATGCCCGCCGATGCGCCGACCCCGTATCTTCCCCCGCTGCTGGAGCGTCGCGATGCCCCGTTGCAATGATCCGATAACGGTCCGGTCGCTGGCGTCGGCCGCGTTGCTGGCGCTGGTGGTCGCCTGTTCGTCGGGGAATGGCGGCAATTCGGCGCAGGCGCCGATCCAGGGCGAGGCGCACGACCCGTCGGAGCCGGCGCCGCCGACCGCCGCGGACGCGCGTTCGCTGCTCGACCGCCGCTTCGCCGCGCAGCCCGCGTGCGGCGCGTTCTTCGCGATGCCGTGGGATGTGTCGACCGACAGCGCCCGTGATCGCCGCCGCGCCACCGCGCTGGTGCAGGCCGGGCTGTTGCGCCCCGCCGGAGAAAGCCGGCTGCCGGGCGCAGGCGGCGGTCAGGCCGCGCTCCGCTTCGTCCCGACCGCGGCGGGGGCGGCGACGTTCCGTGCGCCGGCGGCGGACGAGGGCGGAGTGCCGGGCCTGATCTGCTACGGAAAGGTCGAGGTGACCGACGCGTCGGTCACCGATGCCGATCCGATGATGGGCACGGGTACGATCCGCTATCGCTACCGGTTGACCGACGTGCCCGAATGGACGCGCCATCCGGCGGTCGCCGCGATCTGGCCGTGGCTGCCCCAGCAGTTGGCGAAAGAGGGCGAGGCGACCGAGCGGCTGGCGCTACGCGATGGCGGCTGGCAGCTGGAAAGCACCCCGCGACCGGCGGCGTTCGACCTGCGCGACCTCTCGCGCTGAAGGCAGCTAGATCGGTCGGAAACCGCTCTAACCGGCGTAGCGCATGAAAAAATCCCGGTGGACGATCGTCCACCGGGGTCATGGGCCTTATGCGGCTTCCTTCGCGCGGCTGGCGCGCTTGCGCTCATGCGGGTCGAGGTGGCGCTTGCGCAGGCGGATCGACTTCGGGGTCACTTCGACCATCTCGTCGTCGTCGATGTACGCGATCGCCTGTTCCAGCGTCATCTTCTTCGGCGGGGTCAGGCGGATCGCATCGTCCTTGCCGCCCGACGCGCGGAAGTTGGTCAGCTGCTTCGCCTTCATCGGATTGACCTCCAGGTCATCCGTCTTGGCGTTCTCGCCGATGATCATGCCCTCGTACAGCGCCTCGCCATGGCCGACGAACAGAATGCCGCGATCTTCGAGCGGGCCGAGCGCATAGCCCTGTGCCTCGCCCGCGCCGTTCGAGATCAGGACGCCGTTCTTGCGCCCCTCGATATTGCCCTTGTGCGGGCCGTACTTCTCGAACAGCCGGTTCATGATGCCGGTGCCGCGCGTGTCCGACAGGAACTCGCCGTGATAGCCGATCATGCCGCGGCTGGGCGCGGAGAAGGTGATGCGGGTCTTGCCGCCGGTCGACGGGCGCATGTCCGTCATCTCGGCCTTCCGCAGGTTCATCTTCTCGACGACCGTGCCCGAATGCTCCTCGTCCACGTCGATGATGACGGTTTCGTATGGCTCGGTCTTCTTGCCGTTCTCATCCTCGCCGAACAGCACGCGCGGGCGGCTGATGCCCAGCTCGAACCCTTCGCGGCGCATCGTTTCGATCAGCACGCCCAGCTGCAATTCGCCGCGCCCGGCGACCTCGAAGCTGTCGCGGTCGGCGGCCTCGGTCACCTTGATCGCGACGTTGGTTTCCGCCTCGCGCATCAGGCGGTCGCGGATCATGCGGCTGGTCACCTTGGTGCCCTCACGCCCCGCCATCGGCGAATCGTTGACCGCGAAGCGCATCGACAGCGTCGGCGGGTCGATCGGCTGCGCCTGGATCGGCGTCGAGACCGAGGTGTCGGCGATCGTATTCGCCACGGTCGCGACGGTCAGGCCGGCGAGCGAGATGATGTCGCCCGCGCGCGCTTCCTCGACCGGCACGCGCTCCAGCCCGCGGAAGCTCATCAGCTTCGACGCGCGGCCGGTCTCGATCACATTGCCCTGGTTGTCGAGCGCATGGATCGGCTGGTTCAGCTTCACCACGCCCGACTGGACGCGGCCGGTGAGGATGCGGCCCAGGAAGTTGTCGCGGTCGAGCAGCGTCACGAGGAAGCTGAACGGCGCGTCCTGATCGAGCGACGGCGGCGGCACGTGATCGACGATCTTCTGGAACAGCGGGGTCAGCGTGCCTTCGCGACGGTCCATGTCCTCCGACGCATAGCCATTGCGGCCCGAGGCGTAGAGGACCGGGAAGTCGAGCTGTTCGTCATTCGCCTCCAGCGCGACGAACAGGTCGAACACCTCGTCCAGCACTTCCTGGATGCGCGCGTCGGAGCGGTCGACCTTGTTGACGACGACGATCGGGCGCAGGCCCAGCGCCAGCGCCTTGCCGGTCACGAACTTGGTCTGCGGCATCGCGCCCTCGGCCGCGTCGACCAGCAGGATGACGCCGTCGACCATCGACAGGATCCGCTCCACCTCGCCGCCGAAGTCGGCGTGGCCGGGGGTGTCGACGATGTTGATGCGCACGCCTTCCCACTCGATCGAGGTGGGCTTGGCCAGGATGGTGATCCCGCGCTCCTTTTCCAGGTCGTTCGAATCCATCGCCCGCTCCTCGACCCGCTGGTTGTCGCGGAAGGTGCCGGACTGGCGGAAGAGCTGGTCAACGAGGGTCGTCTTGCCATGATCGACGTGCGCGATGATGGCGATGTTGCGCAGGTTCATACGGGTTCCTGAGGGTGGCCCGCGAGCGCCGCAGGCTGTTATCGCCGGCGCCCTTAGCCGAAAGTTGACGCGAGCGCCAGTGGGGCAGAGTCGTCGCCCTCACCCTTCCGCCACTTCGCGCCCCCTCCCTCTCCCAACGGGAGAGGGAGGGCGGGTGGCCGCTGCCGTCAGTAGCGCGCCGACAGTTCGACGCCGTAGAAGCGCGGCTCGCCCGGAATGTAGGTGGGCCCGCCGAACCCGCCGCCGGTGTTGCCGGCGTCGAGCAGGTAGCGCTTGTTGAGCGCGTTGCGCGCGAACGCGCCGATCGTGTAGCGGCCCTCGGCCAGCTCCACCCCGGCGCGCGCGTTCACCAGCGTATAGCCGCCCTGGCTGATCGCCTCGCTGTTGGGCAGTTCGAAGAACACCTTGCTCTGATAGGTAGCCGAGGGCGTGGCGTAGAAGGTCATGCCCTCACCCAGCGGCAGGCGCAGCGTCGCGCCGCCCGAGGCGGTGTATTGCGGCTGCAACCGGAAGCGCGCGCCCGAGAAGGCGGGGGCGAGGCTGTTGTTGCGGTCGATCTTCCCGTCGAGATAGGCGAAGGCGCCGAAGAGCGACAGCGCCGAGACCGGCCGCCACGTCGCCTCCAGCTCGACGCCGGGGTTCTTGGCCGACCCGGCGCTCTGCGTGCGGGCGATGCCGTCGCTGCCGATCACCGACACCTGGAACCCGCGATAGCTCTGGTAGAAGGCGGACAGTGTGCCGGTCAGCGTGCGGCTGGCGATCTTCACCCCGGCCTCGAAATTCCAGACGTTTTCCTCGGGTACCAGCTGCACGCGCGGGATGACGACGCCGCCCGCGCTCTGCGCGTCGACCTGCACCACCGGCGAACGGCGACCCTTCGATACGGTGCCGTACAGGTTGAGCGTGTCGGAGACCCGCAGCAGCGCGTTGAAGCGCGGCAGGATCGCCGAATAGCTCTGCGAGGCGGTGAATCGGCGCCCGGCGGTATTGGCGGTGCCCAGCAGGCTGCTGAAGATGCCCAGCCCAGCCAGGATGCGCGAATTGGGCTGGACGTTCTCATAGCCCGAGCGGCGCTTTTCGATCAGCACGCGCGCGCCCGCGGTCAACTCCAGCGCCGGCGTGGGCAACCAAGTGGCGTCGGCGAACACCGAATAGGCGTCGTTGCGGCCATAATTGGCGAAGGTGGAGGCATAGGGGATCTGCGTCGCCGCCCCGCGCGTCAGCAGCGCGGTGGCGCGGGTCGCGGGGATGGTGCCGTTGGCAGCGACGCAGGCGGTGCCGGTCGGCAGCCCGGCGGCGTTGAGCGCGGCGCGGATCGGCGCGAAGGTCGGCGACACCGAGCAGGCCAGGTACGTGCCTTCCTCGGTCGAGAAGGGCACGCGCTGGAAACCGTCCTCGAAGAAGCCGTTCCAGCCGAACGAGGCGCGATAGCGATCGCCTTCGAAGTTGAAGCGGCCTTCGTGGCTCCACTGGTCGCCCTGCGCGTCCTCGGCGAACTCCAGATACCAGGCCGGGCCGCCGTCGGCGTCGAACACCTCGTTGCTGTTGAACTTGCGATAGCCGTTCACGGTGGTGAACGTGACGCCGGGCGCCAGATCGACCGACACGGTCAGGTTGGCGTCATAGACGTCGCGCTTCAGCCCCAGCTTGCGCGCGCCCAGCACCTGCGCGCTGTACGGCGAGCCGGACAGTTCGGCCACGCCGAAGTCGCCGGTCTGCCCGCCGGTCGGTGCGAACACGCGGCTCTTGAACGGGGTGCCGGTGTTGCGCTGCCCGTCATAGGTAAGGACGAGGTCGGCGGTGACGGCGTTGGTCGGCGTATAGCGCAGCGACAGGCGCGCGCCGGCCTGCTTCTGCCCGTACAGGTCGTCCTGGTCGACGCGGCCCTGGTTCTGGTTGGGGACGTTGGGGTCGCCCGCGATGTTGCGGACATAGCCGTCGCGATATTTCACCCCGAAGCCCAGCCGCGCCGCGAACACATCGCTGCCGGCGTTGACGAAGCCGGTCACCTGCGTGCGGTTGTAATTGCCGTACGTCGCGGTGATCGCATCGGAAAAGCCGGCGCGCGGCTTGGCCGAGATGATCGAGACCGCACCCACCGCCGCGGCGGTGCCGAACAGCGTCGCCTGCGGCCCCTTCACCACCTCGACCCGTTCGAGATCGTACAGGTCCTGATAGGCGCCGCGCGAGCGCGAGATGTCGACGCCGTTGTAGTAGAGCGTGACGCGCGCGCCCTGCTGCGCCGAGCCGCTGTCGGAGGTGATGCCGCGGATCACGACGCCGGGGTTGTTCGCGCTCTGCTCCTGGATGCGCAGGCCCGGCACGTACATCGCCACTTCGGCCAGCGAATTGACGCCAATGTCCGCCATCCGCTGCGCGGTGACCGCCGACACGGTCAGCGGCACGTCCTCGATCCGCTGTTCGGTCTTCTGTGCGGTGATGATGATGTCGTCGCCGTTGGCCGTGCCGGGCTGGCCGGGCGACTGCGACGCCCCTTGCGCGAAGGCGGGCACGGAAACGGTCAGCAGCAACGTGGCCACGCTGCCGGAGAGAAGGCGCGACATGGAATGATCCCCCGATGATTATCGTGTGTTGAGAGTGCCGCTAGCGGCACTCCGTGACACATCCGTGTCTCCGGCGCGCTCTCGACACCGCCATCGCGGCGTCTTACATCGCTAATACGGTTGAAACGGGGGCGCGGTCGGTGGACAATGCGCCTGCACGCGAAGCGAAGGAAGAAGGTTCATGGCGACGACGCCCGACACGGCACTTGCAACGGCCGAGCCCGCGCTGGTCCTGACCCCGCCGGACCCGATCCCAACGGTACAGGCCGAACGCGCCGCCGGGCTGGTGCCCGTCGATCAGGGGACCCGCAGCGAGCTGGAGAGGCGCGTCGACGAATTCGTCGGGCAATTGGTGGCGGAGGACGTCAACAGCCCGGAATTCGGCAAGCGCGTCGATGCGATCACGGCGATGGGGCAGAAGGAGATTCGCGACGCGGCGGGTCAGTCCAACCGCTTCCTCGACCGCCCGGTCAAGGCGATGGACCAGGACAGCGGGGTGGGCAAGGACCTAGCCGAACTGCGCCGCGTGGTCGAGGACCTGGACCCCGGCAAGAAGGGCAATCTGACCGCGCCGCAGAAGCTGTTCGGAATCATCCCGTTCGGCAACAAGATGCGCAATTACTTCGACAGCTACAAATCGTCGCAGACGCACATCAGCTCGATCCTGAAGAGCCTTGGGTCGGGCAAGGACGAGCTGCTGATGGACAATGCCGCGATCGATACCGAGCGCGCCAACCTGTGGACCGCGATGGGGCGGCTGGAACAGATGATCCATCTGTCGCGCACGATGGACGCGCGGCTGGAGGACAAGGCCAACGAGCTGGACGCGACCGATCCGGCCAAGGCCAAGGCGATCCGCGAGACCGCGCTGTTCTACGCCCGCCAGCGCACGCAGGACCTGCTGACGCAGATGGCGGTGACGGTGCAGGGCTATCTGGCGCTGGACCTGGTCAAGAAGAACAACGTCGAGCTGATCAAGGGCGTCGACCGCGCCAGCACCACGACGGTCGCCGCGCTGCGCACCGCCGTCACCGTGGCGCAGGCGCTGACCAACCAGAAACTGGTGCTGGAACAGATCACCCAGCTGAACACCACCACCGCCAACATCATCGATTCGACCGGCAAGCTGCTGCGCCAGAACACCGCGCAGATCCACGAACAGGCGGCCGCCAGCACGATCCCGCTGGAAACGCTGCAACGCGCGTTCCAGAACATCTATGACACGATGGACGCGATCGACACGTTCAAGCTGAAGGCGCTGGACAGCATGAAGACCACCGTCACCACGCTGGGCAACGAGGTGGAGAAGTCCAAGGGCTATATCGCGCGGGCCGAGGGCGCGGCGCAGAACCGCGTCGCCGGGCCGGCCGACCAGTTCAAGCTGGAGGCGCTGTGACGCTGCCGCCGAGCGGAGAGACCGACCAGGCGGTGGCGGCGGCGCGCAGCGCGTCGGACCGGGTGGCGGGACGCGACGTGACGGGCGGGCTGATCCCGTTGCAGCGCCGTCCGCGGCGCGGGCGCGGTGGGCTGGCGCAGCGTGCGGCGTTCATCGCGGTGGCCAACCTCATCATCCTGATCGCGGCGGGCGTGGTGGGTGGCGTGGTGATGCCGCTGGGGATGTTCGGCGCGCTGGCGGTGATGATGCTGATGGCGGCGGTGACGCTGGCGATCGCCTTCGCCCCCGCCACCCCGGTGCCCACGCCCGAGCGGATTGCGCGATCCGAACTGAAGGCGTTGCCGATGCAGACCGCGCGCTGGCTGGAGGCGCAGCGCCCGTCGCTGCCCGCGCCGGCGGTGACATTGCTCGATCGGCTGGACCAGCGGCTCGACACGCTGGGCGTCCAGCTGGCGGCGCTGGACGAAGACAGTCCGGCGGCGGCCGACGTGCGGCGGCTGGTGGGCGAGCAGCTGCCCGATTTCGTCCGCGACTATCAGCGCGTGCCCGTGCCGCTGCGCGGCACCCCGCGCAACGGACGCACCCCGGACCAGCAGCTGATCGACGGCCTGACGGTGATCGAGCGCGAGATCGGCGAGATGAGCGCGCAACTGGCGCAGGGCGACCTGGACACGCTGGAAACGCGCAGCCGGTTCCTGGAGATCAAATACCAGGGTGAATGAGGTGGTGCGCGCGGTTCAGGCGGCGTCGGCGAACAGCCATTCCATCGCGGCCGCCCGATCGGTGAAGAGGCCGTAGTCGGGCGCCACGCGGCGAGTCTGCATCCGCAGCAGCGGCGCGGCGCCGATCACCGCGATCCGGCGCGACGCGATCCCGCGATCCGCCGCCAGCCGCTCGAAGCCGGCGGCGACCTCCTTCACCTGGACGATGAAGCCGGTGAGGTCGAACAGCGTCCGCTGCCGCCCGATCGCGGGAAGATCGAGCAGCCGGCGACGCAGGTCGGTTTCGAAGCGCCGGATCGTGTCCGTGCTCCACAGCCCGGACAGCGCGATCTCGACGAATTCTCGCGCCGGGTTCACGTCGATGCGGAAAAAGGCGTCCGGCGTCACCAATCCTCTCCTATGCGGGGCCGCTAACGTGCCGATTATGTTGTCTAATATCACCGACGTCCGGTCGCGCGCCATCCCTGCGGCAGGGACATGCCGGCGTGAATCATTCCGGTGCGGCTGGCCGATCGCTGAGCAGCCATTCCAGCGCGGGACCGCGTTCGGCGAACACGCCATAGTGCGGCAGGACGCGCCGCGCCTGCATCCGCAGTAACGGCGCCTCGACCACGATCGCGGCGCAGCGCGTGGCAAATTCGGGTTCGGCCGCCATTCCCGCCAGCAGCGCCGTCACCTCCTGCACCTGGACGATGAAGCCGGTGATATCGAGCAGCGTCAGATGCTGCCCGACCGCGCAGCCGTGCGCACGCAGCGTGCCGATTACCTGCGCGATGTCGGTGCGATAGCGCGAGACCGTCTCCACGGTCCACAGCCCGCGGACCGCGATATCGACCAGATGGCGCGACGGATCGACGTTGATGGAATATGCGTCGATCGACACGCCTGACCTCTCCCTTGAACGGCCGTTGCGGTGGCACGCCGTCAGCCGGCGACATATCCCCACAAAAGATAACCATTCAATATGACGATCACCGTTGCGATCCCCCACGCCAGAACTGACAGCCAGCGCGGTGCGGCAAGACCGCCCATCAGGCGGCGGTCGGCAGTATAGGCGACCAGCGGGATCACCGCGAACGGCAGTTGCAGGCTGAGGATCACCTGGCTGAGCACCAGCAGGTCGGTCGCGCCGCGATCGCCCGAACCGGCCACGACGACCACTGCGGGAATGATCGCCAGCCCGCGCGTCACCAGCCGCCGCAGCCACACCGGCAGGCGGATGTCGAGGAACCCCTCCATCACGATCTGTCCGGCCAGCGTGCCGGTGACGGTGGAATTCTGCCCGCTGGCGAGCAGCGCGATCGCGAACACCACGCTGGCGCCGCCGACCCCCAGCATCGGCGCGAGCAGCGCGTGCGCATCCTCGATCTCGGCCACTTCGAACCGGCCGGCACTGTGGAAGGCGGCGGCGGCAAGGATCAGGATCGCGGCGTTGATGAAGAACGCCAGCCCCAGTGCGACCGTCGAATCGATCGTCGCCATCGACAGCGCCTCGCGCCGGTCGGCTTCGCCCTCACCATAAGCGCGGGTCTGCACGATCGAGGAATGGAGATAGAGATTATGCGGCATCACCGTCGCGCCCAGGATGCCGATCGCCAGATAGAGCATCGCCGGATTGGTGACGATCTCCGCCCGCGGCACCAGCCCGCCCGCCGCCGCGATCCAGTCGGGCCGCGCCCAGAACAGTTCGAGCGCGAAACAGCCCGCGATGACGATCAGCAGGCTGGCGATGAACGCTTCCAGCCGGCGGAAGCCGTAGCGTTGCAGCGCCAGGATCAGGAACACGTCCAGCCCGGTGACCACCACGCCCCAGACGAGCGGGAGCCCGAACAGCAGCTTGAGCGCGATCGCGGTGCCCAGCACCTCGGCCAGGTCGCACGCGATGATCGCGACCTCCGCCAGCGCCCACAGCAGCCAGCGCAGCGCGGGCGACGAGTGCCGGCGGCACGCCTGCGCCAGGTCCAGCCCCGCGCCGATCCCCAGCCGCGCCGACAGCGATTGCAGCACGATCGCCATCAGGTTCGACAGCAGCACGACGGAGAGCAGGGTGTAGCCGAACGCCGATCCGCCGGCGATGTCGGTCGCCCAGTTGCCCGGATCCATATAGCCGACCGCGACCAGCCAGCCGGGGCCGACGAACGCCATCAGCCGCCGCCAGAACCCCGCGCCGCGCGGGACGGGGACGGATGCGAAGCTGTCGTCGAGCGAGCGGGCGCGGGCGGTCATCGCCTGCCTGAATGCGGGAGAGCGCCCGTGGTTTCAACCGTGATGCCGACCGGGTGTTGCGCGACGCGCGCGATTGTCGCACGTCAGCGACATGAAGCCCCTGCTCCCGCTCGCCGCCGCCGCGCTTACCACGGCCATCGTCAACCCCGCCGTCGCCGCGACGCCGATCGCCGGCCGCTACCTGACCGAGGACGGGGCAGGGGTGATCGTGGTGGGGCCGTGCGGCAATACCGTGTGCGGTCGGCTTGCCACCATCCTGAAGAGCGAGCCGGGCGCGGCGAAGACCGACGTCAACAATGCCGATCCGGCGCTGCGCACGCGCCCGATCCTGGGGATGCCGATCCTGTCCGGTTTCACCGACGCCGGCAGCGACTGGCGCGGGCGCATCTACGACCCGCGCAACGGCAAGACGTACAAGTCGATCGTGACCCGCAACCCGGACGGGTCGCTGAAGGTGAAGGGCTGCATCGCCTTCTTCTGCCAGACGCAGACGTGGCGCCCGGCGAAGTGACGCAGCCCCGCCGCCCGGTCACGCGACCGGGCGGCGGGTTCTGGATCAGCGGAAACGGCCCGCGAACGAGACGCCGACGATGCGCGGTTCGTTGAACACCGCGGCATTGTAGTTCTCGATCACGCCCTTCAGGTTCTTCTCGTTGGTGATGTTGCGCGCGAAGGCGGCGAGTTCGTACTTCCCGTCGGCGGTGACGTAGCCAGCCTTCAGACCCAGCTCCAGATTGCCGTCAGCGTAGAATTCGCGCGTCTTGTACAGCACCAGATTGGTGTAGCCCTGTATGTTGACGTCGCTCGCCACGAACAGACTGCCGTTGTTCGTCAGCGGGATGTCATAGCGGACCGCGGCATTCGCCTGCCAGCGCGGGGCGTTGGGCAGGGGGTTGCCGTCGATCTGCGCATAGGTGCCGCCGCGCACGACGATCGTCGGATCGTTGACGGAGCAGGTCACCAGCCCACCGAACGCGCAGACCAGCGCATAGACGCGCTTGTCCTTGATCTCGGTATGGATCGCGCTGGCGCCCAGCGAGAAGGTGATGTTGCGGATCGGGCGCCATTCGGCCTCCGCCTCGACGCCATAGGCATTGGCGTGATCGGCGTTGAACAGCACACCGTTGCCGTTGACGTCGTTGCCGTTCAGCTGGATGTCGTCGACCCGGTAGGTGAAGGCGGTGGCGTTGAAGCGCAGCGTCGACGTCGGCCGCGTCTTCACGCCGACCTCATAGGACATGATCGTTTCGCTGTCGGCGGTGGTGAAGGGGGTGTTGAACACCGCCGAGCGCCCCTGGATCGTCGGCCCGCGGAAGCCGTGCGCGACGCGGGCGTAGATGCTGGCGGTCGGATCGATCTCGTACAGCGCCGACACGTCCCAGCTCGGCTCCTTGCCCGACAGGCGCACCGTCTTGGGCGCGCTGGGGTTGGCGGCGGCGAACTGGTCGACCGTGCCCGCCGCGTTGAACACCGGCTTCACCAGCTCGGTCCGCTTGCGATCCTCGGTATAGCGCGCGCCGGCGGTCAGCGTCAGGCGATCGGCGATGCGGTAGCTGGCCTGGCCGAACACCGCCCAGCTGGTGTTGACGTCGTGCAGCCGCGCCCAGTTGTTCGGGTTGCGCGCGGGGTTGCCCGGCGACAGGAAATAGCTGCGCTGGTAGAATTCGGTGATGTCGCGGCTGTCGAAATAGAAGCCGCCGACCTGCCACTTGAACGCGCTGTCGCCGTTGCTGGCGAGGCGCACTTCCTGCGTCCACTGGTCCAGATCGGCGATCCGCCCCATGCTCTGGCCGAAGCCGACGCCGCCGAAGTTCACCGCCGCGCCGCCGTCGGTATCGCCGCGGCTGTAGCCGGCCGTGTGCTCATAGGCGGTGATCGAGGTCAGCGTCGCTGGCCCCAGATCGAGCGCGGCGTTCACCGACGCGCCCTGCGTGCGATACGCCTGCGGGTTGTTGTCCGCCTCGTCCAGCGCGATGCGGTCGCGCGGTTCGGCCTCGACATTGTTCGACCCGCGCAGCAGCGCGCCGCGGTGGAAGATCGTCGAGGTGCCGCGATAGTCGCGCACGTGCCCGGACAGGTTCACCGACAGCGCCTCGGTGGGGGTGAACAGCAGCTGGAGGCGTGCGTCACGCTCGTCGAAGCCGCCCATCACGTCCTTGCCGCCGCGCGTGCCGTCGGCGCCCGTCCCGGCGAAGGTGTTGTCGACCCAATTGTCGCGGTGCTGGAGCAGCGCGGAGGCGCGGAACGCGATCTTGTCCCGCACCAGCGGCCCGCCGACGCCCATGTCGAGCGTCACGGTATTGTACGTGCCGTAGCTGGCGGCGATGCGGCTGTCGAACGTCTGGCCGGGGCGGATCGTGTCGAACTTGATGATGCCCGCGGTGGTGTTGCGCCCGAACAGCGACCCCTGCGGCCCGCGCAGCACCTCGATATTGGCGAGGTCGTAGACCGGGTTCGACTTCAGCACGACGTGCTCCAGCACGACGTCGTCCTGGATGATCGACACCGGCTGCGACGCGCCGAGGTAGAAGTCGATATTGCCCAGGCCACGGATGTAATAGCGCGGGAAGATGCGGCCGGTGGTGGTTTCGGCGTACAGGCCCGGAACGCGGCCGGCGAGCGCCAGCGCATCCTCGCCGCCCGCCTGGAAGGCGCGCAGGTCGTCGCCGCTGACGACCGCGACCGACACGGGCACGCGCTGGATATTCTCCGATCGGCGCTCGGCGGTGACGACGATCTCGCCCAGGCCGTTCTGGTCGGTGGTGTCGGTGGCGGTCGCCGTGGTGGCCGTGGCAGTGGTCTGCGCCGTCACCGGGGCGGCGACGAGCGCCGCGAACGCGGCGGCGCCGGCGAGCAGGGTCGAGCGGGTCGAGATACGCATGTGTTCCTCACTGAAAAGGTGGCCCGGGCTTGTCGTGTCGGGGAAAGCGCGCACGTCGACCGCCCTGCCGCGCTTATGGCGTGGCAGTCCCTTTCGGTCGTCCGGTGTGTTTCCCGCCCGTTATCCGGCGCGCTAGACCCCGATTGTGTCGGGATCATGAAATGTGACGATTTATGTCTGCGTCGTCAGCGACATGATCGTGTCCCATTGCGCGCGCGTCACCGGGCTGACCGACAGCCGCGACTGGCGCAGCATCGCCATGTCCACAAGCGCGGGCGCGGCCTTCATCGCGGCCAGCGTCACGGGGGCGGGCAGCGCGTCGAGCGGACGGATCGCGACCGATACCCAGTTGCCAGCATCGCCATCGGCGCGCGCGGCGCGCGTCACCTCCGCTACGCCGACCGCGGCCTTCTGCTCACCGCTGTGATAGAACAGCACGCGGTCGCCCGGCGCCATCGCGCGCAGATGCGCGGCGGCAGCGTGGTTGCGCACCCCGTCCCATTCGGTCGCGCCATCGCGGACCAGATCGTCCCAGCCGTAGCTGACCGGTTCGCTCTTCATCAGCCAATATGCCATCTCACGCTCCCTAAACGCCCCATGAACGCCATATTCCGGTTTGGTTCAGCGCGAATCGGCGACAAGGCGCAACAGGCTCGCCGATCTGCGCGTTCAGTCCAGCATCGCGAACCCTTTGAACCGGAGGAGTAGTCCGAGATGACGGGTATGTGGAAGAAGGCGACGCTCGGCGCGGCACTGGCGGCGACCGTGCTCGCGACTGCGGCGCCCGCGGAGGCGCAGCGTTACTGGCGCCATCGCGATCGCGGCGGCGATGCGGCGGCGGGGGCGATCATCGGCGGCGTGATCGGCCTGGGCCTTGGCGCGGCGATCGCGTCGAGCAACCGCGACCGCTATTACGACCGCGGTTATTATTACAACCGTGGCTATTACAACGATCCTTACTACGCTCCGCCGCCGCGCGTGGTGTACCGCGAGCGTTACTATGCGCCGCCGCCCCCGCCGCGGGTCTATGAGCGCGATTATTACTATAATGCGCCGCGTGGCTATTACGGATACGGCTGGTAAGCGGCAGGACGGCACGGGGGCGACGGTTCCCGTGCCGTTTTTTGTGGCGGTCGCCGCGCGATTGCGGCAACAGCGCGCGCCATGAGCGATACCCCTCCCGACCATCTGTCGATCGACCCGCGCAGCCCGTATTTCGACCAGACGGCGCTGGAACGCGGCGTCGGCATCCGCTTCAAGGGCGCCGAGCGCACCGACGTCGAGGAATACAGCATCTCCGAAGGCTGGATCCGCGTCGCGCTGGGCAAGAAGATGGACCGCCGCGGCCGCCCGCTGACCATCAAGCTGACCGGCCCGGTCGAGGCGTGGTTCGAGCGTCCGGCCGGGGGCGATGCAGAGGCGCCTGCAGCCGACGGCGAGTGACGACGCGCGCCGGGGGTATCTTGTCGCTCCCGGACCGTATCCGCTAGGTAACGTTATGGAACCTGCCGCCCCGCCGATCCCGCGATCCCACATCCCGCCATCGCTGTTCGCCTTCTCGATCTTCTACGGCGGGATGGTGTGCATCGCCGGGGTTCTGGGCAACAAGCAGGTGTCGCTCGGCCCGATCTCGCGGCTGGGGCCGGTGTTCGGGCTGCCGCCGCTGGCGGTGGAGGCGGGGATCTTCGCGTTCCTGCTGCTGGTCGTCACCTCCAGCGCGGTCGCCGAACTGCATGGCCGCGCGGTCGCCAACCGGCTGGTGCTGATCGGGTTCGTGCCGCTGCTGATCTCGATGGCGCTGACGCTGATCGTGCTGGTCCTGCCGCCCGCGCCGGAGATGGACCCGGGGCATCTGGCCGCGTTCAATCAGATGATGGGCGCCACGCCGTGGATCTGGGCGGGCGGGATCGTCGCCTATGGCGTGTCGCAGACGCTGAACGTCACGATCTTTTCCTGGCTGAAGGGGCGCGAGGGCGGGCGGCTGCTGTGGTTCCGCGCCGCGACCGCCAGCGCGCTGAGCCAGATCGTCGATTCGGTGCTGTTCATTTCGATCGCCTTCGGGCTGTCGGCGATCGGCTGGCTGATGGCGGGACAGATGCTGGCGAAGGTCGTACTGTCGATCGCGCTGGTGCCGCCGCTGATCTACCTGATGGTCAGCCTGGGACGGCGGCTGGACGGCTGACCCCGCTTGCCCCTATGGCGCGGCGATGACCGACGCCACTTTTTCCCCCGCGCTGAAGGCCGAGACGCTCGTCGAGGCGCTGCCGTACCTCCAGCGTTATGCGGGCAAGACCTTCGTCGTGAAATACGGCGGCCATGCGATGGGCGATCCCGAGGCGCAGGCCGATTTCGCCGAGGACGTCGTGCTGTTGAAGGCGATCGGCATCAATCCGGTCGTCGTCCACGGCGGCGGGCCGCAGATCGGCAGCATGCTGAAGCGGCTGGGGGTCGAATCGCGGTTCGTCGACGGGCTGCGCGTCACCGACGCCGAAACCGCGCAGATCGCCGAAATGGTGCTGGCCGGATCGATCAACAAGGAAATCGTCGGCTGGATCGGCCGCGCCGGCGGGCGTGCGGTGGGCATTTCCGGCAAGGACGCCGGGCTGGTGCAGGCCGAGAAGGTCGGACGCAACCAGCCGGACCCGCTGCAGGGGATCGAGCGCAACGTCGACCTGGGCTTCGTCGGCGAGCCGGTGGCGGTGGACCGGCGGATCATCGATTCGCTGAGCCGCGAGGGGATCATCCCGGTGATCGCGCCGATCGGCATCGGGGCGGACGGCCACACCTACAACATCAATGCCGATACGATGGCCGGCGCGATCGCGGCGGCGCTGGGCGCGTCGCGATTCTTCCTGCTGACCGACGTGGCGGGCGTGCTGGACAAGCAGGGGCAGCTGCTGTCCGATCTGGACCCCGCCGCGGTCCGCGCGCTGCGCGAGGACGGGACGATCAGCGGGGGCATGATCCCCAAGCTGGAAACCTGCGTCGCCGCGGTCGAATCGGGGGTCGATGCGGCGGTGGTACTCGACGGGCGCGTGCCCCATGCGATGCTGCTCGAAATCTTCACCAAGCGCGGTGCAGGCACACTGATCCGCAAGGGCTAGTCCCCGGCGTATCTGGTGCCTTATATGTGCGACACACCTTTTCGGAGACGCCCGGCGTGCTGACGCTTACCATCATCCAGATCCTTCAGGTGATCTTCCAGGTCGTGCGCTGGGTCATCCTGATCCAGTTCGTCCTGTCGCTGCTGATCGTGTTCAACATCATCAACACCTCCAGCCCGTTCATCCGTTCGCTGCACGAGGGGTTGGACCGCGTGACCGAGCCGTTGTACCGGCCGATCCGCCGCTTCCTGCCGGCCACCGGCGGGATCGATTTCGCGCCGATGGTGGTCCTGCTGCTGCTGGTCATCCTCAACATCATCCTCAACAACATCGCGGTCAGCGTGATGTCGGGCGGCGCCGCAATCTGAGCGCCTGGCGCGAGACCGGCGACGGCATCGCGATCGCGGTGCGCGTGACGCCGCGCGGCGGGCGCGACGCGCTGACCGCTGGGACGGCGGAGCATCTGGCCGCGCGGCTGGCGGCGGCGCCCGTCGACGGCGCCGCGAACGAGGCGCTGGTCGCGCTGGTGGCAAAGCATTTCGGCGTTCCGCGCCGCGCGGTGACGCTGGTGGCGGGGCAGACCGCGCGGGTGAAGCGGCTGACGATCGCGGGTGATGCGACCGCTCTGGCGCGGATCGCCGCTTCGCTCTATGCGCCCGCGTCATGACCGCACGCCCGATCGACGGAAAAGCCTTTGCCGCCACCTTGCGCGCCCGCGTGGGCGATGCGGCGGCCGAATTCACCGCGCGCGCCGGGCGCAGGCCCGGACTGGCCGTGGTGCTGGTGGGGGAGGACCCCGCCTCGTCCGTCTATGTCCGGTCGAAGGGCAAGGCGACGGTGGCGGCGGGAATGGAAAGCTTCGAGCACCGCCTGCCCGCCGACACCGGCGAGGACGCGCTGATCGCGCTGGTCGACCGGCTGAACGCCGACGATACGGTCGACGGCATCCTGGTCCAGCTGCCGCTGCCGCGCCATATCGACGAGCGCGCGGTGCTGACGCGGATCGACCCGGACAAGGACGTCGACGGTTTCCACCCGGTCAACGCCGGGCGGTTGGCGACCGGGATCGACGGGCTGGTGCCGTGCACGCCGCTGGGGTGCGTGATGCTGCTGAAGGACCTGCACCCCGACCTGTCGGGGATGGAGGCGGTGGTGATCGGCCGCTCGAACATTGTCGGCAAGCCGATGGCCGCGTTGCTGCTGAAGGAAAGCGCCACCGTCACCACCGTCCACAGCCGCACGCGCGATGTCGCGGCGCATGTGCGCAGCGCCGATATCGTCGTCGCGGCGGTCGGCATCCCGGGGTTCGTCAAGGCCGACTGGGTGAAGCCGGGGGCGACGGTGATCGACGTCGGCATCAACCGGACCGAGGCCGGGCTGGTCGGCGACGTCGACCCCGCGGTCGCCGGGGTGGCGGGCGCGCTGACCCCGGTGCCGGGCGGGGTGGGGCCGATGACGATCGCGGTGCTGATGCGCAATACGCTGGTCGCCGCGTGCCGCCGCGCGGGGCTGCCCGCGCCGGCCGGGCTGTGACGGTGGGCGCGCTGTGATCGAGCTGTTCGTTTCCGCCTTCGTCACCTTCTTCGTGGTGATCGACCCGCCGGGCTGCGCGCCGATCTTCGCCGGGCTGACGTCGGGCGCATCGCCCGCGCATCGCCGCGCGATGGCGATCCGTGCAGTGGTGGTCGCGGCGATCATCCTGGTGCTGTTCGCGTTCATCGGCGAGCCGCTGCTCCACGGGCTGGGGATCGAGCTGGCGAGCTTCCGCATCGCGGGCGGGATCATGTTGTTCGTCATCGCGCTGGAGATGGTGTTCGAGAAGCGCACCCAGCGGCGCGAGGACCGCGCGTCGAAGATCTCGCCC
The DNA here is from genome assembly GCF_002374835.1 of Sphingomonas ginsenosidimutans. Classification (GTDB taxonomy): domain Bacteria; phylum Pseudomonadota; class Alphaproteobacteria; order Sphingomonadales; family Sphingomonadaceae; genus Sphingomonas; species Sphingomonas ginsenosidimutans. Next base: position 17,566 of record NZ_NWVD01000002.1, on the reverse strand, counting down.
GAGGAGGCCGACGACGTGTCGATCTTCCCGATGGCGATGCCGATGATCGCGGGGCCGGGATCGATCGCGACGATCATGCTGCTGATGTCGCGCAACGACGGGATCGAGCGCTCGGCGGTGGTGCTGGCGGCGCTGGGCGCGAACCTGCTGCTGATGCTGGCCGCGCTGCTGGCGGCGGGGCCGCTGATGCGGATCATGGGCGCCAAGATCGAGGCGGTCATCACCCGCCTGCTGGGCGTATTGCTGTCCGCGCTGGCGGTGCAGTTCGTGATCGACGGGGTGATGGAGCAGTTGCGCTAGAGCGGTCGGAAACCGCTCTGGCGGCTGCGCCCGTCCGTCGGCGCAGTTCCGGCGGCGACCGTTCAGCAGGATCAGCGCCTGAGGGGTACGCGGCACGCTGGATTCCGGATCAGGTCCGGCATGAAGGAAAGGTTTGGACAGGTCCGGGACGGGACGGCAGGCTCGGAGGCAGACCCGCTATTCGATCCGGAACGCCCGGAATGGGGAGGGGCCCGGCACCGCGACCGGTTCCAGCCAATCGAAGCGCGCGCCGTGCGCCAGCTGGCTGTAGAAACCCTTGGGCGCCTCCGCACGGTAATTGGTCGATTCGGTCATGTTCGGACAGATCAGCAGGATCGTCGCGCCGTGGCGCTTCATGATCGCGCGCGCTTCTTCCGGCGATCGTTCGAAGGCGTGGTGGACGTCCAGGATCGCATCGCCGTTGCGGTGATACGGGCCCGCGACCGCGCGGTGATGGGTCAGCGTGATGAGCCGCGGACCGAGATCGACGAAGGTGAACATCGTCTGCGCCGGCCAGCGGTTGAGCGGGGCCATCGCCGGAATCGTCAGGCAGCGCCCCGTCGCGCGGTTGACCCGCTGGACATAGGGTTTGGGCGGATCGATCGCGAACCAGCGGATCACCACCGGCACCATGCTGCCAGACAGCACCGCGAACGCCGCGACCGCCGCCGCCGCCTTCGCCACGCGATGGCGCGGGGCGATCAGCCACGGCACCATCGCCCAGATCAGCGCCGCCGCGCCGGGAATCGCCAACAGCTGCGCCGCCGGCCCCGCGCGCGCCTGCCACAGCAGCATCAGCGCGGCGAAGGCGCCGAACAGCGCGACGCACGCCCAGCCGAGCAGCCGCGCATCGCGGCGTGCGCGGATCGTCGCGATCGCCGCGCCGATCAGCCCGATCAGCGGCAAGGCGACGATCGGCAGCGCGATGCGTAGCGGGTGGGCGTAGATCGGCTTCGCCTCGCGCACATGCGACAGCCAGCTGTCGTAGAGTTCGGGCGACACCTGTTCGGGGCGGCCCAGGCATTGCGGGAAGGTGTGCGCGAAGAACGCCGCCACCGCCGCGCCTGCGACGATCGCGGAGGCCAGCCGCAGCCCCGCGCGTCGCGGCGACCACCACGCCAGCGCCAGCAGCAATGCCGCGGCCAGCACCAGTGTCGACATCCATACCGGGGTCAGCGCGTCGCAGCGCAGCACCCGATTGGCGTAGGAGGTGAAGCCGGCATAGCCCGCCGCGATCCCGCCCCCTAGCGTCAGGGCATAGGCGGCGAGCCGCGGGCGTTCCGCCACGTCCCAGATCCACGACAGCGTGATGATCGCGCCCGCCATTGCGGCGTACGGCAGCATCTCCAGCCCGATCGTGAAGGATACCGCGGTGGCGATGCCCACCAGCGCACCGCCGCGTGCGCGCGCTGGATCGCACAGCCCCGCGACGGTGACCGCCAGCATCGCCAGCTGCCAGCCGTGGTGGTCGATCCGTTCGGGCATGTACATGCCCCGGCACACCGTCGTCGCCAGGAACAATGCGATGCCCAGCGGCCAGGCGAGCGGTGCGACCAGCCGGCGCAGCGTCGCCCCCAGCGCGACCAGTGTCACCCCCATTGGCAGCATCGGGGCGATCCCGCACGCCAGCTTCTCCGCCTCCACCGCGCCGACGATCGGGCGGAAGAGGAGGATCAGTGCAGCGATCGGCAGGTCGACCAGCCGCGACCAGTGGATATCGAACCCGCCCGGCGGATTGAGCCGGTAGTTGCGCAGGTCGAACCAGCCCTGTCCGGCCAGCCAGGCGCGCACCTGCATCAGCCGCATGTTGTCGTCGGTATCGCCCAGCGACAGCCACTGGATCGCGGGCCAGCGCTGGACCAGATACCAGGCCATGATCGCCAGCCACGCCGCCAGCGTCAGGCGGATCCACTCGCGGTCGAACAGGCGGGCGAACTGGGGGGCAAGCTGCCGGGCGGCGCGGCGCATCGGATCGGTGGTCAAAACGCTTCCTTCACCGGGCTTGCGATATTAGAGGCGCCCTGCGGCCGATGTGCTTACGCCTGCCGCAGCAAAGGGCAAGCAAGGTTGTTGGGGACAAGACAAACGGTGGTGCGTTCCCCCTCTCTGGCCAGCGCGACGACGCGCGAGACCTTCTGGCAGCTGGTGCGCTTCGGCCTGACGGGCGGGGCGATGACCGCTTTCTATGCCGCGGTCTACTGGCCGCTGGCGACCTATGTCATGAACCCCAATCTGGCGGTGGTGATTGCGTTCCTGGCGGCGACCGCGATCGGGCGGTTCGCGCATGGCGCGGTCAGTTTTCGCGGCTATGGCACGCGCAATGCGCGGACGGCGCGGCGATTCTTCCTTGTCCAGCTGTTCGGGTTCGTGCTTCAGCAGCTTTTCACCTGGGTGCTGGTGACCGGCCCCTTCTTCCATGGCCCGACGTGGTGGCCGTTGGTACCCGCCGTCTCGGTGGTGCCGCTGCTGACCTTCTGGCTGCAACGCAACTGGGTTTTCAGATAGAATATGGACCGGCGCGTCTACGATCGCATGGCGGAGCATGATTCCACCCATTGGTGGTATCGCGCGCGCCGCGACATCCTGGCCGATTTCCTGGAGCGCGAGGCGCGGCTGCCCGCCGATGCCGCGATCCTGGAGATCGGTTGCGGCACCGGCCACAATCTGCCGATGCTGGCGCAGTTCGGTACCGTCGACGCGATCGAGATCGATCCCGCCGCGCGCGCGATCGCCAGCCAACGGCTGGGCCGCCCGGTGGGCGAGGCGCCGCTGCCGGCGCTGACCGGCGTGCCGCGCGGCACCTACGATCTGATCGCGGTGCTCGACGTGGTCGAGCATATCGAGGACGATGTCGCGGCACTGGCGGCGATGCGCGAATGCCTGGCGCCCGGCGGCAAGATTCTGATCGCGGTGCCGGCGCACCAGTGGCTGTGGAGCGCGCACGACGTCGTCAACCATCACCACCGCCGCTATTCGAAGCGCGCGCTGGTCACGGCGATCCGCGCCGCGGGACTGAAAGAACGGGGGCTGACCTATTTCAACTCGCTGCTGTTCCCGCTGGCCGCGGCGGCGCGCGTCGCCGGGCGGCTGACGGGGCGCGACGACAGCGACGATTCACCCCCGGCGGCACCGGTCAACGCGCTGTTCGAGAAGATCTTTGGGATGGAGCGGCATCTGGTCGGGCGCGTGCCGATGCCGATCGGGGTGTCGATCCTGACGCTGGCGGAGCCGGCGTAGTACAGGTGTCATCCCGGCGAAGGCTGGGATCTGGTGGCGATCGCGAGCGCAGGAGCCGCCAGATGCCCCGGCTTTCGCTGATGCGACGGACGGAGGCGACCGCCCTATTCCCCGATCACGTGCAGCGCGATGTGGCGGGTTTGGGGACGGGCGCGGTGCTCGAACAGGTAGATTCCCTGCCACGTGCCGAGCACCATCGCGCCGTCCGCGACGGGGACCGAGAGCGACACCTGCGTCAGCGCGGTGCGCAGGTGCGCGGGCATGTCATCCGGCCCTTCGTCGTCATGCTCATAGCCGCCCGATTCGGGAGCGATCCGCGCGAAATAGCGCTGGATGTCGCGCTGCACCGCCGGCGCGGCATTTTCGTTGATGAGCAAGGAGGCGGAGGTGTGGCGGCAAAAGACGGTCAGCAGCCCGGCGTCGATCGCCTGCGCCGCCAGCCAGTCCGCGACCTGCGGGGTGATCTCCACCAGCCCGGCGCCGCGCGTCGCGATCGACAGTTGGCCATGCGCCTGACGCATCAGAACAGCCGCCCGCCGTTCGGCACCGCCACGGTCGGGGTGACCAGCACGACCTTCCCATCGGCATCAGGAAAGCCCAGCGTCAGCACCTGCGACACGAACCTGCCTATCTGGCGCGGGGGGAAATTGACCACCGCGGCGACCTGCCGCCCGACCAGCGCCTCGCACGTATAATGTTCGGTGATCTGCGCCGACGACCTTTTCACGCCGATTGTCGGGCCGAAATCGATCGTCAGCTTGAACGCGGGCTTGCGCGCCTCCGGGAACGGATCGGCGGTAATGATCGTGCCGACGCGGACGTCGACCTTCAGGAAATCGTCGAACGCGATCTCGGGCGCGGGCGCCGCGGCGGGATCGTGGGTGACGTGCATCAGAAGTCCGGATTCTCGTAATAGTTCGGCGGCTCGATCCCGCTGATCCGCTCGGCCAGGAGCGGGCGGAAGCTGCGGCGGCTCTTGAACGCGGAATACCATGCCTTCGTATGCGCGTGCCCGGTCCAGTCGATCCCACCGAGGTAATCGGCGACCGAAATCTGCGCCGCCGCGGCCAGATCGGCGAGGCTGATCGTCGCGCCGGCGATCCATTTGCGGTGGTCGAGCAGGAAGTCGATGTAATCGAGATGCCCGACCGCGGACTTCATCGCCTCGCGCAGGCGTGCGGCATCGGGGGCGGCGCGGTGCGCGATCCGCTTGACCATCCGTTCGTCGAGCAGCGGCTGGGTGACGTCGCGATAGAAATGCGTGTCGAACCACGCGACCAGACGGCGGATTTCCGCGCGGTTGGTGGCGGTGCCGTTCAGCATCGCGACGCGGTCCACCGTCTCCTCGAAATACTCGCAGATCGCCATCGAATCGACCAGCACGATGCCGCGTTCGTGATCGGTCATCACCGGGGTCTGCCCGGCAGGATTCATGTCGATGAACGAATCGCGCCGTTCCCACGGATTTTCGCGCACCAGCTGATAGCCCACGTCCTTTTCATTGAGGAGCGTGCGCAGCTTGCGCGTGAAGGGGCACAGCGGGAACTGGTAGAGCTGCCACATAAGCGGATGCTGTTAGGCGCAAATATGGGGCGAGGGGAAGCGGTCTCGATACGATACGGACCGTTCTGGAAACCGGCCCGTCGTGTTATGGAAAGCGTATGGGCATCAGCATCAAGCACGAAGAGATCGAACGCGCGATCCGCCGGCTGGCGAGCGAGCGCGGCCTGTCGCTGACCGATGCGATCGGGCTAGCGGTGCGCCACGAACTGGAACGGTTGGAGGGCCGCCCGCCGCTGCGAGAGCGGATCCGGCGGATCCAGGAGCGGGTGGCGACCTATGACATCGACCCGCGCACGCCCGACGAGATCATCGGGTACGACGAGCACGGCCTGCCGCGGTGATCGCGCTCGATTCGTCCGCGCTGATCGCGATCCTGCTGCATGAACCGGACACCGACGCGCTGGTCGATGCGATCGAGCGGACCGATCACCTGCTGATCGGTGCGCCGACGCTGCTGGAATGTCGCATCGTCGCCGCCGCCAAGTCACCCCGGCTGCCGGACGATCTGCATGAACTGATCGACGGTATCCGCCCGGAAACCGTCGACTTCACCGCACGTCACCTCGACGCCGCGACCGAGGCGTTCGAGCGGTTCGGGAAGGGGCGGCATCCCGCGGCGCTGAACTTCGGCGACTGCATGGCCTATGCCATCGCGCGCGTCGCGCAATGCCCGCTGCTGTACAAGGGAGAGGATTTCGCGCGGACCGATATCCGGTCCGCGCGATAACCCCTCACTCCGCGGCTTCCAGCGCCTCGCTGTCGTCGACGGGGTGGGCGAGGCGCGACAGCATCTCGCGCGGGACGACCTGCCAGAAATGGCCGAGCGTGCGCTGCCAATCCTCCAATAGCCCCCGCGACCAGCGGCTGTCGGTGCTGGCGGCATGTTCCGCGATCAGCGCACGCAGCGCCTCCTCCCAATGCGCGGAGGCGACGCGCTGCCACACGATGTTCTCCGGGTTGGCGCGCCGGGCGAAAGTGCCCGCCGCGTCATAGACGAACGCCATGCCGCCGGTCATGCCGGCGCCGAAATTGGCGCCGACCTCGCCCAGCAGCACCGCGATGCCACCGGTCATATATTCGCAGCCGTTCGCGCCGCACCCTTCGACCACCACATTGGCGCCCGAGTTGCGCACCGCGAACCGTTCGCCTGCCTGGCCGGCCGCGAACAGCTTGCCGGCGGTCGCACCGTACAGGACGGTATTGCCCAGGATCGTGTTGTCATGGCTGACCAGCGGGGAAGAGACGGCGGGGCGCACGATGATCGTTCCGCCCGACAGTCCCTTGCCGACATAGTCGTTGGCGTCGCCGAACACCTCCAGCGTGATCCCGCTGCACAGGAAGGCACCCAGCGACTGGCCCGCCGACCCGCGCAGGCGGACGGTGACATGCCCCTCCGCCAGTTTCGACATGCCGAAGGCGCGCGTGATCTCGCTCGACAGGCGCGTGCCGACCGCGCGGTGCGTGTTGCGCACCGAATAGGTCAGCTGCATCTTCTCCCCGCGGGAGAAGACCGCCGCGGCATCCTTGATGATCTGCGCGTCCAGGCTGTCGGGCACCTCGTTGCGGAAGGTGGACAGGCTGAAGCGGCGCTCGGCGTCGGTGGCGTCCACCTTGGCGAGGATCGGGTTCAGGTCGAGGTCGTCAAGATGCTCGGCACCGCGGCTGACCTGGCGCAGCAATTCGGTGCGGCCGATGATCTCGTCGAGCGAACGGACGCCCAGCCGCGCCAGGATGTCGCGCACTTCCTCGGCAATGAAGGTCATCAGGTTGATGACCTTTTCCGGCGTGCCGACGAACTTGCCGCGCAGCGCCTCGTCCTGCGTGCACACGCCGACCGGGCAGGTGTTCGAATGGCACTGGCGCACCATGATGCAGCCCATCGCGACCAGTGACAGCGTGCCGATGCCGAACTCTTCTGCGCCCAGGATCGCGGCGATCACGATATCGCGCCCGGTCTTCAGCCCGCCGTCCGCGCGCAGCTTGATCCGTCCGCGCAGGCCGTTGAGCGTCAGCACCTGGTTGACCTCCGACAGGCCCATTTCCCACGGCGTGCCCGCGTACTTGATCGACGTCTGAGGCGACGCGCCGGTGCCGCCGACATGGCCGGACACGAGGATGACGTCGGCATGCGCCTTCGCCACGCCCGCCGCGACGGTGCCGATCCCGGCCGAGCTGACCAGCTTCACGCACACCCGCGCGCGCGGGTTGATCTGCTTCAGGTCGTAGATCAGCTGCGCCAGATCCTCGATCGAATAGATGTCGTGGTGCGGCGGGGGCGAGATGAGCGTCACCCCCGGCGTCGCATGGCGCAGCTTGGCGATGAACTCGGTCACCTTGAAGCCGGGCAGCTGGCCGCCCTCGCCGGGCTTGGCGCCCTGCGCGACCTTGATCTCGATCTCCTCGCAGGCGTTGAGATATTCGGCGGTCACGCCGAAGCGGCCCGAGGCGATCTGCTTGATGACCGAATTGGCGTTGTCGCCATTGTCATACGGCTGGTAGCGGATCTTGTCCTCGCCGCCCTCGCCCGACACCGCCTTCGCGCCGATGCGGTTCATCGCGATCGCCAGCGTCTCATGCGCCTCCGGCGACAGCGCGCCCAGCGACATGCCCGGCGTCACGAAGCGCTTGCGGATCTCGGTGATCGCCTCGACCTGGTCGACCGGCACGCCTTCCTTGGGGAAGTTGAACTGCAACAGGTCGCGCAGGTAGATCGGCGGCAGATCGGCCACCCCGCGCGAAAATTGCAGGTAGCTGGAATAGCTGTCGGTCGAGACCGCGGTCTGCAGCAGGTGCATCAGTTGCGCCGAATAGGCGTGCGCCTCCCCGGTATGGCGCTGGCGGTAGAAGCCGCCGATCGGCAGCGTCGCGACACCCCCCGGACCCATGCCGTCGAACGCGGCTTCGTGCCGGTCGCTGGCGTTGACATGGAGCGACGCATAGCCTTCGCCGCTGATCTTCGCGGGCATTCCCGGGAACAGATCGTTGACCAGCGCGCGGCTGAGGCCGACCGCCTCGAAATTATAGCCGCCGCGATAGCTGGAGATGACCGCAATCCCCATCTTCGACAGGATTTTGAGCAGCCCTTCCTCGATCGCCTTCTTGTGGCGCTTCAGGCATTCTTCGATCGACAGGTCGCCGAACAGCCCGCGCGCCTGGCGATCGGCGATCGCCGCTTCGGCCAGATAGGCGTTCACGGTCGTCGCGCCGACGCCGATCAGTACCGCATAATAATGCGTGTCGAGGCATTCCGACGCGCGCACGTTGACCGAGGCGTAGGAGCGCAGTCCGCGGCGGACCAAGTGGGTGTGCACCGCCGCCGCCGCCAGCACGCCGGGGATCGCGACGCGATCGGGGCCGATATGCTCGTCGGTCAGGAACAGCTCGCTCTTGCCCTCGCGCACCGCCTGTTCGGCCTGGTTGCGGATGCGCTGGATCGCGGCGCGCAGCTTCTCCGGCCCGCCGTTCGCCTCGAACGTGCAGTCGATATCGGCGGCGGCATTGCCGAAATAGGCCTTCAGCCGCGCCCAGTCGGTGGAGGTCAGCACCGGGCTGTCGAGCACCAGCACGCGCTCGCGCCGGTCCTCGGTATCGAGGATGTTGGCGAGATTCCCGAAGCGCGTCTTCAGGCTCATCACATAGCGTTCGCGCAGCGGGTCGATCGGCGGGTTCGTGACCTGCGCGAAATTCTGGCGGAAGAACTGGCTGATGAGGCGCGGCTTGTCGGAAATGACCGCCAGCGGCGTATCGTCGCCCATCGAGCCGATCGCTTCCTTGGCCGTCTCGACCATCGGAGACAGGATCAGTTCCATGTCCTCGATCGTCTGCCCGGCGGCGACCTGCCGCCGCGTCAGTTCGGCACGGTCGTAGCGGGTGACGCTGTCGGCGGGGGCGGGGGGCAGATCGTCCAGCGTCGAGAATTCGCCGATCATCGCGGCATAATCCTGCTCGGCGGCGATCTTGTCCTTGATCTCGCGATCGCGCAGAACGCGGCCTTCGGCCAGGTCGACCGCGATCATCTGCCCCGGCCCCAGCCGCCCCTTGGCGACGATGGTGCTTTCGGGGACGACGACCATCCCGGCTTCCGATCCGACGATCAGCAGCCCGTCGGCGGTTTCGGTATAGCGCAGCGGGCGCAGCGCGTTGCGATCGACGCCGCCGACCGCCCAGCGCCCGTCGGTCATCGCCAGCGCGGCCGGGCCGTCCCACGGCTCCATCACCGAGGCGAGATACTGGTACATCGCCGAATGGCTTTCGGGCGTGTCGGCGCTCTTCTGCCACGCCTCGGGCACCAGCATCAGCTTGGCGGTGGGGGCGTCGCGGCCCGAACGGCAGATCGCCTCGAACGTGGCGTCCAGCGCGGCGGTATCGGACGCGCCGGCCGGGATCACCGGCTTGATATCCTCCGAATGTTCCCCGAACGCGATCGAGGCCATGCGAATTTCGTGGCTGAGCATCCAGTTCTTGTTGCCGCGGATCGTGTTGATCTCGCCATTGTGCGCCAGGCAGCGGAACGGCTGCGCCAGCCACCATTGTGGGAAGGTGTTGGTCGAATACCGCTGGTGGAAGATCGCGACGCGACTTTCGAAACGCGCGTCGTTCAGGTCGGGATAGAAAACCGACAGGCTCTCCGCCAGGAACAGCCCCTTGTAGATGATCGAGCGGCACGACAGCGAACAGATGTAGAAGCCCTGGATCTGCGCTGCGATCACGCGCTTTTCGATGCGGCGGCGGACCAGGTACAGGTTCTTCTCGAACTCCTCGGCCGATGCCTCGTCCGGCATCGGTCCGGCGATCATGATCTGCTCGATCTCGGGCCGCGTCGACTGCGCCTTCATCCCGATGACCGAGACGTCGACCGGCACCTGGCGCCAGCCGTAGATGGTGTAGCCCGCGCCGATCACTTCGGATTCGACGATCGTCCGGCACGTCTCCTGCGCGCCCAGGTCGGTGCGCGGCAGGAACACCATGCCCACCGCCAGCCGGTTGGGCAGCAATTTGTGGCCCGAGGCGGCGACGCAATCGTCGAAGAAGCGCACCGGCAGGTCGACGTGGATGCCCGCGCCGTCGCCGGTCTTGCCATCGGCATCGACCGCGCCGCGATGCCACACCGCCTTCAGCGCGTCGATCGCCGACTGGACGACGCGGCGCGACGGCTTGCCGTCGGTCGCGGCGACGAGGCCGACGCCGCAGGCATCGCCCTCATACTCGGGGCGATACATGCCGTGTTCGGCGAGATACTGGCGCTGCTCGGTCCGGGGATCGGTCATCACTTGTTTCCCTCGATCGCCAGGGTGGCCGGCGGATCCTTCAGTTTCTGTTCGGTGGTGCCCAGCAGCCGCGCCAGTTTCGCGCGTTCGGCCGGCGTCAGGTCGGACGGCTTGCGCGGCGGCGGCAGCGACGCCGACGCGGCCTGCACCTTCTTCATGAGTGCCGGCATCTGCTGGATGATGGCGGGCATCATCCCCTGCATCTCCTGCATCATTTCCGGGTCCATGAAGATGGTCATCGATTCGGCGGCAAAGGCGCCGCCCGTCGGCGTGGCGAAGAAGGCGTTCATCTCGCGCAGCTGCGCGGCGGTGAAGCGGCGGGCGTAGGCGGCGGCCAGGGCGGAGCGCATCCGCGGCTCGAACTGGCCCATCATCTCACCCATCGCGGCCATCATCGCGCGCATCTGCAGCTGGCTGCGTTGCTGATAATGCGGATCGTAGATCGCCATGATCTGGTCCAGCGTCACCGGCGGCAGCGCCGCGGCATCGTCGGTGGAAAGACCGCCCATCGTCGCGAGCTGCGCGATCGGCATCGTGCCGACGCTGCCCATCACACCGGCCAGCAGCTTGTCCATCGTGCCGGTCATCATCCGCTGATAGGTGCCGACCGGAAACAGTCGGGCGGCGATCTGCGTGCCCAGCGACTGGCGTTCGGCATCCGGCGCGATCGCGGCTGGTGGTGGAGACGGGGCAGCCGTCTGCGCAGCGGCGGGCAGCGCGATCAGCGTCGCGAGCAGCACGCAGGTGGCCCGGCGCATCACGCCGCCACCTTCGCGGCCTTCGCCTTCGCCTTCAGATACTGGTGCATCGTCGTCGCCACGTCGCGCCCGTCGCGGATCGCCCAGACGACCAGCGAGGCGCCGCGCACGATATCGCCGGCGGCAAACACGCCGTCCAGGGAGGTCATCAGCGTCTTCGAATCGACCAAAACCGTGCCCCAGCGCGTAACGCCCAGTTCGGGCGCGCCCCACAGATGCGGCAGTTCCTCCGCATCGAAGCCGAGTGCTTTGATGACCAGATCGGCGGGCATGTCCTCCGCACCGCCGGGATCGACCTCCGGCGCGCGGCGACCGCTGGCGTCGGGCGCCCCCAGCCGCATCCGGTTGGCGCGCACGGCAGTGACGCGGCCGTCGCTGCCGTCGAAGGCGGCCGGCGCGGCGAGCCACACGAACTCGACTCCCTCCTCCTCGGCATTGGCGACTTCGCGCTGCGAGCCGGGCATGTTCGCGCGATCGCGCCGGTACAGGCACTTCACGCTCTTCGCGCCCTGGCGGATCGCGGTGCGCACGCAGTCCATCGCGGTATCGCCGCCGCCGATCACCACCACGTTCTTTCCGGCCGCGTTCAGGCTGCCATCCTCGAACGCCGGCACCGCGTCGCCGAAGCTCTTGCGGTTCGACGCGGTGAGATAGTCGAGCGCGGCGACCACCCCGCCATGGCCATGGCCGTCGACGTCGATCGCGCGCGCCCGGTACACGCCGGTCGCGATCAGGATCGCGTCATGCCGTGCGCGCAGCTCGTCGAGCGTGGCGTCGCGCCCGACCTCGAACCCTTCGTGGAAGACGATGCCGCCCGCCTTCAGGCGATCGACGCGGCGCATGACGACCGGCTTCTCCAGTTTGAAGCCGGGGATGCCATAGGTCAGCAGCCCGCCGGCACGATCGTGGCGATCGTAGACATGGACCTCATACCCCTGCGCGCGCAGATATTCGGCGGTGGTCAGCCCCGCCGGACCGGCGCCGATCACGCCGACCGACTGGCCCCGCGCCGGGCCGGGAACGAGCGGCTCCACCCAGCCTTCCGCCCAGGCCGTGTCGGTGATGAACTTTTCCACCGATCCGATCGTGACCGCGCCGTGCCCGGAAAACTCGATGACGCAATTGCCCTCGCACAGCCGGTCCTGCGGGCAGATGCGGCCGCAGATCTCCGGCATGGTCGAGGTGGCGTTCGACAGCTCATACGCCTCGCGCAGCCGCCCCTCGGCAGTCAGCCGCAGCCAGTCGGGGATATGATTGTGGAGCGGACAGTGGACCGAGCAATAAGGCACGCCGCATTGCGAACAGCGTCCGGCCTGGTCCTCCGCCGCCGGGGGTGCGTAGCGTTCGGCGATCTCGCGGAAATCTTCCGCGCGCTCGGCGGCGGTGCGCTTCGCGGGATAGGATTGCGGGCGATCAACGAACTTCAGCATATCGGCCATCGGTGTCCTCCGATGGCATGCGTGTCATATCTCAAGAGGCGCTGTCACGTACTTTCACGTATATAAGGCAGTAATGCTGACATAAAAATATGGATTTAGGGTCCTACCTGCAAGTGGTTCGCATCTGTCCGCTCAAATTAACGGCCGATACGGCCTCAACGCGTGTAAAGGAACGCCAGTGCCGCGGCGCCCGCAACGATTCGATACCAGGCGAACGGCGCAAAGCCATGCTTCGTCACCACTGCCATGAAGGCCTTCACGACGGCCAGCGCGACGACGAACGAGACCAAGAAACCCACCGCGATCAGCTGAACGTCGCCGCCGGTGATCGCGTCGCGATGCTTGACCAGTTGCAGCGCGGTCGCGCCGGTGAGGGTCGGTAGCGCCAGGAAGAACGAGAATTCGGCGGCGGTGCGCCGGTCGATCCCCAGCGCCATCGCGCCCATGATTGTCGCGCCCGACCTGCTGACCCCCGGGATCATCGCGATACATTGTACGACGCCGATCTTCGCCGACTGGCCCGCGCTGACCCCTGAAATCCCGCCGACCTGGTGCGTGCGCGCCAGCCGCTCGATCACCAGGATCGCGATGCCGCCCAGGATCAGCGCCCAGGCGACCGTCACCGCGCTTTCCAGCAGCGCCTCGATCTGGTCGTTGAACGCCAGCCCCAGCGCGACCGCGGGGACGAACGCGATCAGCAGGTTGCGCACGAACGCGATCGACGCCGGCTCGCGCCGCACCAATCCCATCGCCACCGCCCAGAACGTCCGCCAGTACAGCGCGACGATCGCCAGGATCGCGCCGGGCTGGATCGCGATGTTGAACACCGCCCATTTCTGCGGATCATACCCCAGCAATTCGGTGGCCAGCACCAGATGCCCGGTCGACGACACGGGCAGAAATTCCGTCACCCCCTCGACGATGCCCAGGATGATGGCGGTCAGGAGGTCGGTCATGCAGGTTCCTTCGTAGTCGGCCGGCGGCGGGTCAGGGCCGATCAGGCGGCGCTGTTCAGCATGCCGAAACGACCCGTCTTGCGGAAACGGACGAGCCAGCCGGGCGCGACCGAATCGAGCGGGGTGGGGGTGATGCCCAGCGCGGCCAGCCCCTCCGCATGGGGGGCGACGACATTGTCGTGTTGCAGCATCTTCCACTGATCGGCGGAGATCGGCGTGCCCGGTATGCTGGCGATCAACCCGCCCAGCGCATCGGGCAAGGCGGCGAAATGCGGCGAACGGCCGATATGTGCGGCGATCCGCTGATGTAGTTCCAGCATCGTCAGCATTTCCGGGCCGCCCAGTTCGAACGTGCGCCCGCCGAATGTCGTGGGATCGGTGATCGCGCGCAATACGGCATGGGCGACATCGGCGGCATAGACCGGCTGGAACCGCGCACCGGCGCGCAGCACCGGCACGACCGGCAACGTTGCGATCATCTGCGCGAAGCGGTTGATGAACTGGTCCTCGCGCCCGAATACGGTCGAGGGGCGCAGGAAGGTCGCGTCGGGCGCGGCGGCGCGCACCGCGCCTTCGCCCGCCCCCTTGGTCCGCGCATAGGCGGAATCGCCCGCCGCATCTGCGCCGATGGCGGAGATGTGGACCAGCGCGGCGCCTTCGTCCTGCGCCGCCTCGGCCACCGCGCGCGCGCCGTCGACATGGACGCGCTGCTGATCCTTGCCGAACACGCCGACGAGGTTCACGACCGCGGACGCGCCCTGCACCGCGCGCACGATCGTGTCGGGGCGGGTGACGTCGGCGGCGACGAATTGCGTCTGTCCCAGCCCGCCCAGCGGCTTGAGGAAGAACGCCTGGCGCGGATCGCGCTGCGCCACTCGGACGCGCGCGCCTGCCTGCAACAGCGCCTGAGCGACATAGCGGCCCAGGAAGCCGCCGCCCCCGATCAGCGTCACCAGTTCGTTGTTCATCTGCCTCGTCATCCGAAAAGCCACAGCGCCCCCGCTGCCCTAGCCGCTCCGTTCCCGCGAAGACAAGGGCGCGGTGCAGCGCAGCGAAGCGGAGCGGAGCGCCATGGCCGGGCAGGCGCGCGGCGAAAAGAAATGTCGGCCCCGCGCAAAGATGCTGTTGACAGCCCCCCGCGCTTCCCCCTAGAGGCGCCGGCCTACCCCGTGCCCAGATGGCGGAATTGGTAGACGCACCGTCTTCAGGTGGCGGCGCTGGTAACGGCGTGGAGGTTCGAGTCCTCTTCTGGGCACCATTTGTTCTTCTCGGAACATCTCAAAAAGTGTATTAAGTCCGCAGAAATCCAAGGGAATTGGCCCTTGGATCGTGCCGGATCGTCCCGCCTTTTCTCGGGGGTTCCGCACATTTTTGCGGGCCTTTTGCGGGCCTTTGCGAAAACCACATCGGGAAAAGGCCCGCACATGCCGCTGACCGAGACTCGGCTTCGAGCACTCAAGCCAAAGGACAAGCCTTACAAGGTTGCTGACGACCGCGGATTGTACATCGAGGTCTCCCCAGCCGGGGGCAAACTCTGGCGATTCCGCTACCGGATCGGCCCGGTCGAAAAGAAGCTGTCGATCGGTGCTTACCCCGAGATCAGCCTCAAGCAGGCAAGGCAGACAGCCTATGAGGCGCGGCACAAGATCGCGTCCGGCGGCGACCCGGCGATGGAGAAGCGCAAGCAGAAGATTCGCGCCGAATTCCTCTCAGCCCAGACCTTTGAAGCTGTAGCGCGTGAGTACATCGATCAGATGATGGTGCAGAGCGGTAGGGCGGATGCCACCATCGTGAAGGCCAACTTCTTCCTCGAGCAGCTGGTGGATGCCATTGGCAGCCGGCCAATCGATGACATTGAGCCGTTCGAAGTGCTCGCCCCCCTCAAGCGCCTAGAGGCCAAGGGCAAGCACGAGACCGCGAAGAAGACCCGATCATTTGCGAGCCGCGTATTCCGGTATGGCGTTGCCACCACGCGCTGCAAAGGCGACCCGACGTCCATGCTCCGCGGAGCGCTGATCACGCCAAAGGCAAAGCACTACGCAGCGATTCTCGAGCCCAAGGAGCTTGGCGGGCTTCTACGAGCCATCCAGGACTACGCTGGCAACTTCATAACCCGATATGCCCTTCTGATCGCTCCCCACGTCTTTGTCCGGCCTGGCGAGCTACGGCACGCCGAGTGGAAGGAGATCGACCTGGAAGAAGGTGTGTGGAGGATCCCCGAAGGCAAGATGAAGTCGCGGCGCCCTCATGCCGTGCCGCTTTCAAAGCAGGTAATTGGCTACCTGAAAGAGCTCGCCGAGATGGTCGGCACCGAAGGGTATGTGTTCCCCTCGGCCCGTGCGTCTGTTCGACCGATGAGCGAAAACACCTTGAATGCCGCCTTTCGCCGGATGGGCTTCACCAAGGATGAGGTCACCGCTCATGGGCTGCGGGCAACCGCCTCCACCATGCTGAATGAAAGCGGCCTCTGGAACCCGGACGCAATTGAACGGGGACTGGCGCACGGTGACAGCAATGCGGTTCGCGGCGTCTATCACCGCGGCAAGCACTGGGATGAGCGGGTGCGTATGGCGCAATGGTGGAGCGACTACCTCGATACGATCCGGGAGGGAGGCAAGGTCATCAAGGGCGCGTTTGCGAAGGGCGCGTAACGAGAGTTAAAAACCATCGGCCGTTCCTCCACCAACTACGTCTTTATCCCCTCGCGATGGCCACATTCCGCGACCAAACAAGTTACGGGGAGTGACGGGACGGCTTGGCTCTGGAAATCCGAACATTCGGCGCTGGACAGTCCAATCGAGAGGGATGTGCGCCGATGCCAAGGTCTTGCGGTTGAGCCCGGGGGGCTGTGTGCCATCGGCGATCGCCGCGACTATGTCGGGAGCGAGGTAGTTCAACCGGATCAGGCGGGAAAAATAGCCAGGCGAGCGGCCGAACCGCTGCGCCAAGCCCACGAGGTCAAGGTCTCGATGTGCGTCGAATAGGGCTTGTGCCGCACGGGCATTGCGAATCAGAATCTTAAGCTGCTTGTCAGGCGTGACCTCGACCGCAGGGTCGCGGGGTTGCACGGTGAACGATGGCCATCGTTCGGCTGCGATCACGCTAACCGGCACCTCGATTGCGTAACGTGCGTTACTCGTTGGCCAGTCCGCCTGCCGTCCAACGAAGGTCCCTTGGCCGTCCCATTCGAGAAACCGCCTGAGCTCGATTGGCCGAACCTCGAGCGTGAGGGCTTCGGGGGCCACCTCTATTCGCACTAACAATGCCGCGATGAGACCTTCGAGCTGACTGGGCGGGGTGTTCGCGAGGCGGGAAGCGGCTAACCCGCCATACTCAGCCAGCCGATCGAGCTCGGCGCCGAATAGGCCGTGCGTGCGAAGTGCAGCGCGGAGACGGCTGCGATCGGTGAGAAACGCACCAAGAGCAGCAAGGGTGACAGCATCGAGCCGGTCGGCTCGGGACCGATAGGCACGGCGGTACTCAGCCTGCGACCATGGGGCGTTGCTCGAAACGTAAAAGTGATACGGTTGCCCTTCGACCCAGTTGACGTCGAGCAGCATGTGGCGTCCGAGATCGTCCCATAGAATCCCCGCGAGGAAGTGATCTGTGCCCAGAGCAGAAGGGCCTTTCCGCGTTCGTTTGGCAGCCAGCGCACATGCGGCATCCCAAGTCGCACGTTCGATTATCGGCGCGTGGCGGCCTGGCCAAGTTCGGTCGTGACCACGAATCTCGCCCACATAGATCGGGTTGCGCAAAATGTTGTAGACCGATCCCGGGCTCATCGGCCTTCCGCCCCTTAGGGTCAGGACCCATTGATGTGGGAGGCGCGATCTGATTCAGGCTCCGTGAGGAGAGAGTGGATGAGCGACCTGTACTGGCTGACGGATGAGCAGATGGCGCGTCTGCAACCGTTCTTTCCCAAGAGCCATGGCAAGCCTCGGGTCGATGATCGGCGGGTGCTCAGCGGCATCATTTTCGTCAATCGCAACGGGCTACGCTGGTGTGATGCACCGAAGGACTATGGGCCGCACAAGACGCTCTACAAT
>NZ_NWVD01000019.1 GCF_002374835.1 Sphingomonas ginsenosidimutans | reverse complement strand
GACCGCATTACCCACCACTGCGACATCGTCGAGACCGGCAACGACAGCTGGCGATTCAAGCACCGCAGCTGACGCGCGGGACCACCGGCAGAAGATGCTTCGCGCTGGTTGCGCCTCCGGTCGGGCTACGCCCGCCCTACGCCGCAACCAGCGCGAACGGCACGCCCGCCATACCCGTCACACCGCTCGACAAACGGGGTCCCTTTTGGACGCCGATAGGGGGTCCTTTTTGGACGCCGATTGACAATCAGCCGCCGCGATGACGGTGACGCCGGGACCGATCTGTTCAGCCCGGTTCGAGGTGAGGCCATATTGCAGATTGATCCCGACAAGCGCGGAGGGAAGATTACGCAGATAAGCGGCGGGCGCACCGA
The DNA here is from genome assembly GCF_002374835.1 of Sphingomonas ginsenosidimutans. Taxonomy (GTDB): domain Bacteria; phylum Pseudomonadota; class Alphaproteobacteria; order Sphingomonadales; family Sphingomonadaceae; genus Sphingomonas; species Sphingomonas ginsenosidimutans. Next base: position 11,043 of record NZ_NWVD01000019.1, on the reverse strand, counting down.
CCCGGGCGGCGAGCTGACCGAAGCTCCAATGCGTCGGGGCGACGGGCGCCTCGGCACCCGGCAAGATCAGCGACAGCCGCTCGGGATCGGTGCGGTTTGCCTCGACATGGATCAGCGCGGTTTCCACCACACGGGTGCGGCTGCGTTCGGCTCGGCCGCGCACCGCGCCGGCCAGTTCGCCGAGGGACAGGAACCGCTCGTCGTGCGGGCGGGAAAACCATTCGGACGAAACACGGCCGACACGTTCGCCGCGCGAAACGTCCACCTTATAGCCGCCGCTGACATCACGGCGGGCTTCCAGCACCTGCATGTTCATGGGATCAATCTCCATGACGGGCGCCGGAGACCTCTTCCCCAGCCCTCAACCCGTCACGGAAATCCCCTCAGCACTCTCACTCTCAGGGGGCGTTGCGGGGTCTCCCCGCAGAAGGGGTCGGCCGAGACGTGAGGCTCGGTCGCAGGGGAAGGCTTTCCCTACAATTTCAAGTTTGCACATAAGCGAACGCAAGCTTGATGATATGATCATCGAAATTTCCGGAGGAATTAATGGAAGTGTACTGCAAAGGAACGGCCCGCATTCGGCACAAAATGACGGGCGAAATCTACGATATCGAAAACGACGAGCTGGACTGGGATGCTGTCGGCGGCGAAGAGCGACAGATGGGCCCTGAAATCCACTATGAGGCGATGATTGAACATCCAGAACTTGGCAATTTGACTTGGGTAGTTTGGGAATATCCGATTGGCATCGAAAACTATCGTGAGACAAACGCCGGCCATCATGAGGTTATCGATAATTTCAACTATGGACTCAACCAGATTGAACCAGAGCCGGACGAGTGGATCGACTATACGGCGCCCGACAATCCATTCACTATTTTCATGGATTCCTATCATCATACTGGCGATCTTCTGGCGGATCATGGAAACGACAATGGAGGCCATCTTCTCAATCGGATGATCTTTTCACATCAGGTTACGGCGCTGGAAGCCTATCTTGGCGACACTCTGATGAAGGAAGTCATGGGAGATACGAACGCGATGCAGCGTTTGATCGATCAGGACGGCGATCTGGCGAAGGAGAAATTCACGCTAGCCGAAATCTCGAAGGAGCCGGGGCTGGTCAAACGCAAGGTCCAAGAGCATTTGCGCTCGATCCTGTATCACAATCTTGCGAAGGTCGATGTGCTCTACAACATCGCCCTTGGAGTCGGCATCCTGGCACTCGCCAGCGACAAGAAGAGCCTCTTCAAGGCGGTGCTGCTGCGCCATGACTGTGTCCACCGGAACGGCTTCGACAAGGACGGAAACGAACTCAAGGTCTTCACCAAGGCCTTCGTTCAGAACAACGCCGATCTGATCAAGGCGTTCGTCGAGGACATCCAGAAGGCGGTGCGGGCGCAATCAGCAGGCAGATTATAGTTCATCATGTGCCGGATAGGTCGGCTGGCCCCAAGTAGGTGATGTCGAGCCGGCTGACGTCCTGAGCTACTTGGGCACGCAAAAGCCCGACTCTGCCAGGATTGAGTGCTGCCTGCACGGTGCCAAGCGGCGTGCCGTCGGCCGAAAGCACGCAAGGCTGACCAGCCCAATGATGAATTTGGACCAACGTGCCCGCCGGCGGCGGCGCGCCGAGCCATGCCACGCTTGCCCAGTATCGGCGATCGGTCCAGGTCCGGTTTTCGCGCGGCGTGAAACTCTGCACGAAGTCCACCCACATAACCTTGGTCTCTGCTGTCGGCCAATCCGGTTGTGCGCTCCATGCGGCGACTGCCTCCGAGTTAAGCCACAGCCGAAACTGTTGGCCGGTTTGGAAAGTGGCGCCGGTGTCGGTGACGGCTTTGATAGCGGCAAGCCTTGAATTGAAGCCGGCCTGGATAAGGATCGAGGCTGAACGATTCAGTGTACCGGTTTCGACAGCAGGAACAGCGAGACCAAGCTCATGATCTTCGAGGCGAAGATCAAACACGCCGACCGTATCGCCGTTTGCGGCTGCACGGACGCGGATTGCCTCCATGGCCCAGGGAAGGCGATAGACTAAGCCTCCCTCAATGAACTGCAACGTCTCCGATTCTTGCCCGGCGGCGATACCCGCAAGAGGCTGACCAAGAAGCCAAGCGCGCAGGATGTCCCGCCAGTTTGCTGGCATCGGATCAGGCGTGAATGGGTAAAAGGTAAAGACACGGCCAGCCAGAGCCGTGATAGCGGCGATCGCCGCCTCCGTATCCCCTTCGGAAATGGCTCCATTGGCCTGGATGAGGAGGAGATTGACTTCCGCAGCGATCGCGTCGAGGGCATGCCCAGTCGTCAATCCAACCCCGGCCAGGAAATAGCCGCGGCGACGCTGCGCCGTTGATTGGCTCCAGATAAGTCGGCTTCGCGAGACAAGACCTGCCCTGAGTACCTGCTGAACATTCTCGTTCTGGCGCAAAAGTCGACGATGCCAGAGCGACGATTGGAGAATGGCGTCCAATGCGGCCTCAATGCCTTCGTCAGGGACGTCGTTTTCGCCAATTAGACTGAGGATAGCCGTATCGAGCGTTGCAAGATGCCGCTCCCAGTCGGCAAACGCACGTTCCCGATCCTCTGGCTCTTCGTTCGCAACCTCTGGAAAGGTCCAGGCAGCGGCATTGTTGGCAACATATTCAACGAGCTGGTTGAGATCGCCGCCGACGCGGGCGCGCATGCGCGCCAGGAGCGCTGCGACGAGCCGCACCAAGCCGCTCTCCATCTCGCGAGCACCGAGATCGGTAATGAGAGCCTCCCAGTTGCGCCGTTTCTTCGCAATATCGTCAAACATGGGGAAGAGAACGACGCCTTCGACATCGACATAGGCACGGCCAGCTCGTCCGATGACATTCTTGAACTCGGAGATTTCGATCTTCTCACCATTGCGGTGAAGCGAGTGCATGATCACAGCCGTAGCGGACAAGTTGAGGCCTTGTGCCAAGGTCGGGGACGAGATCGTCACCTTGAGCACATTGTCACGCAGCAAGCGCTCCACCTCCTTACGGTAGGCGGTCGGCAGAGCGCCGTGGTGGAGCGCGACACCCAGCCGAAGGCATTTAAGAATAGCACTGTTCGGTCCCAGCCATTCTTCTCCCAGCGCGATCGCGGTGTTCAGGACCGCGGGCTCGGCTTCGAGCAGCGATCGCAACGCGCCACGCTCATGAAGGTCGACGATGACGTCCGCAAAGGGTTCGACGCTTCGCCGCTCGGGGCAGAAGATCAGGACGGTCTGCCCGTCCTCGATCAGCCGCCAGGCCGTTGCCAAACAGAGTTCGCGTTGATTGTCAGGGAACAGGCGGGTTCGTCGCCGCTTTGGCGGAATCCAGTTCGGCGGCGCGGCACCGGTGAGGAAGCGCTGCACCCAAGGGCGCTCGTCGCCGACGCGAAGGTTCAACCGGGCCGTCGGCGACGCCCATACCACTTCGCCGAATCGGAGTCGGGTGGGACGCCAGTCATTCTTGATGAGGCCACCGGGGTGATCGCGACGCAGCCATGCCGCGAAATCTTCGAGCTGATCTCCATCGGGTAAGATCGCCGAGAGGCACACGATGCGCCGTTCGTGTGCGTCCGGCCGACGAAGAAGCCGCTGGATCTGTACCTCGTAGCGGACCTCGCGTTCATTGAGGCCAATCATGTGCCCTTCGTCGAAGACCAGAAGACCTACGTCATCGAGAAGAGACGGATCGTTACGAAGCGCAAAGTCGAGCTTCTCAGGCGTCGCCACGACGATATCCCGTTCGCGGATCGCATCCTCGTCGAAACCGCTGACCCCAATGCTGCCGTACAGCGCCGAGATTGTTTTGCCGAGCGGGCCGAACGTTCTCTGCAGGGTCGTTTCCGTCTGGGCCGAGAGCGCGCGTAGCGGCGTGACAAAGACAACCCGTTTGCCACCGGCCAGGCAGCGCAGAATACATAGCTCCGCGATGCGCGTCTTGCCGGCGCTCGTTGGCAGGGAAACCACTAGATCATCGGATTGGTCGACAGCCCGTGCTGCCGCCTCGATTTGGGATGGCCACAGATCGACCTCAGCCTTGGGGCGCCGCTGGAGAAGTGCGATGAATAACTCGCGAAGCCGAGGCCAATCGGCTGCTTGGTCGCCGATTGGCTGAAGCGGCACCCTTTCGTGGAAAGTGCTCGACCAGAGGTCTGATAGGAGGTGGATCGCGATGCGATGCGCCCACCACTGCGGCAGCATGTTCAATTCGCTGCAGATGGAGAGGTTCACCTGAAGCCGCTCTAACGCCTGATCGAGCAACGGTCGCTCACCCCGATCCAGAGCTAGAAGGAACAGGGACATAGCCGCGAAGAAGGCGTCGGTCAGCGCCGTGTCGAGACCATCAAAGAGGAAGTCACCGCCGCCATCGACAGGATTGGCGGAACCCTCGATCTGATCGAGATGGCCCTGAATGGTCGCAGCGATCCGGGCATCGCTCCCTTCGCCCGCAGCGCGGTAATCTAGCACGCCGGCGCGAAGGGCTGCGAAGTTCCGCCTCATCAACTGTGCGAGCACGCGTTCGATCGGCGAAAAATTCTCGTCGGCTTCAACGATCGCAAGTAAGGAGTAGGCCCGTGCGGAGAGGTGCGCCAGATGGTAGCTTGCTGCTGCTATCACGAAATGGAAGTCCCGATCGACCTCCTGGCGGTTGCCCTTAGCGATGACAGCCTCGAGCGCGGTTGCGGCCTGTTCAAAGGCGATGCGTGCCTGAACAGCGTCACCGCCGAGCTCGCGGAGACGCAGGCCCAGTCCGAGAAGCGCGTAGCCGTAGGAATGCAGATCGTAGCTGAGCTGGGGCGCAAAGGCCGGCGCATCGGGCGGAAGCGCGCCGTCGCGCCAGATGATTGCGCGTGCTTGGCCGCGGGCTATGAGACGTCCCCGAAATCCAGCCGTCGCCGCTTCCGTGATATCGGCAATGATCGCTTCAGGCGTTGTTGGCATTGGCAATCACTTGGTCATAAACCGCGCCGATGAAGGCGGCGTGGCCCTCCACGCGCAGGCCAACGCCCCACTGGTTCACGGGGCCTGGATAGGCCTGGAGGGACGCAGTCAGCAGGGCGTCCGGCGCGTTTCCGGAAAATGTGAATAGGAGATGCCGGACGCTTTGAAGTGGGATGCCGTGTTTCAGCAATGCATCATCGATTGCATCGGCGAGCGGAAGATTGTTCAGTTCGAGGAGACGAGCCGAGATGAACGACAGGGCGTGGGCGGACGGCAGTCCTCCGTCCTTATCGAGACCGGCACGGGCTTCAGTAAGCACCTGGGCCGTGAGCGCGACGCGGCTCTTCGCTTCGGTCTTCAGGAAATTCAGGCGCTGGGTCTGAGCGTCCTGAAAAATGCCGATCACATCGTCGCCGCGCATCGCCATGTTGCGGTGGTCCTTCCACCGGAGGCGTTTGATCGGAGCGCGATAGCCGCCACTGTGGCTATCGATCCATTCCGTTGCGTAGATTTCGCCGAGATCGCCGGAGCGGATCGCTTTGGTGGTTGGAAGCTTGCCCTGGATCAGGGCGGCGGCGGCTGACTTGCCGAGGCGGGAGAGCGCACGCGCGACCTGTTCCTCCGACGCGTAGTGCGAGGGGACAATTGCCGCCGTGGCCTGAATTCCGGCCGGAAGCTGCGCGACCTGGCCAGTCATCACCCGGCGGAGATGATTCCCGACGGGTTCATCGGCAGAAAGGCACCAATCGTTGAACTGCGCCATTCCCCTTCCCTCCTTTTAGTAACCGAAGGAGTCGCGGGCGCGACAGGACGGCAAGCCGCTGTCAGTGATGTGGCGAACCTCCCGTTCGAAAGTTTTGGCGCGCGCAAGCCAGCATTCGACCGGGAGCACAGGAGGCGCTATCATTTCTTGCCTCCCTTCCGGCCGACGCCACCGTCGAAGAAGATCGGGAAAAAGCTACGTTGGTTTTTCACCTTGATGATGTCGTCGGCCGCGATCGTGTTCGCTTTGCGGCGCTCTCCACCAGCCGGCGTGATGACCTCCAGATCCGGATTCTCGATGATCGCGGCATGCACATCGTCGGCATGGGCAGGCGTGATATTGTAAATGCTCTCATAGAATTCCGTCACCGACATCGCATCTCCAGCATCGGTCACGAGACGAGGAATATCGCCCATGAGCTGTTCCTTGGCCAAAGCACGACCATCCTGATCGAACAGATAGAGCCTGCCCTCATCGTCACGAGGGTCATAGGAAAGCATATTGAGCCCTGAACGACCGAAATGTGCCTGATAGGTCGCATTATCGTGGAGGATGTTGTTATAGACCTGTCGCGCACGACAGACATTGGCAAAATGAATGAACCAATAGCGCCAGCCATCAGGGTTGTTGATCGAGAACGGACTGACATAAGGTGCGCATCGCTGAAACACCTCGAAGACCATCTTCTCCGCCGTGCCAAGCCAGTCGTTTTTGCTCATGACATCGTTATGCGACGTGATGTCCGCGCCCTTGATGCCGAGATAGTCAAGACGTCTGGTGAGTTGATCCGGCTGATCTTTCTTTAAGAAAGCCAGAAGAGAACTTATCATGAAGGTGTAGAAGATTTCGGCGGACGCATAAGATCGCATGATATCGATAATCGTTTCACGATTAACGTGGCTGTCGCCGCACTGGTCAAGATTGAAAATGACGTTCTTGTAGCGCCCCTGTTCCAGAAAGCCCTTGAACTTGGGATAGGCGGCCTCAAAGAGTTCGTTGAGATATTCCACGCGCAGGTGCAGCTTGGGACAGATCGCCGCGATCTCGTTTTGCATCGGCGCGACATGAGTTTTCAGAAGTTCGACAGCGTCCCGGCTGGCATCGTTGAAAATCAGAAGGCACTCCACCTCAATCAAACCGAGCCCCTGCACCGCACGTTGCGTGTTCACAGACTCTACGGCACGCTTGAGTTCCTCTATGAAAATCAGCGGCGAACCCGGCGAACCGCATTGGTAGCGACCGCCCCCAGCGAAGCCATCAACGATAGAAAGACGAAACCGTTCACGCTGAGGTAATTTACAGCGAACGGTCAGGTAATCGAAAATATATTCGCGAAGAATTTTATGTTTGCGCTTGGAGTGTTCATCCAGTTTTGCGCCATCGACCCATTCATACTGCTTAGCAGTCATACTCCCCCCTCAGCCCCGATTATACAGATGATTGAGGTGCAGCAGGCATCTCATCCCATGTCCGGCCGCGATACTCGCGTCCGTTAGCTTTCTTTGACCTCTTCTTATTGTCTTTGCCCCAAGTGCCCCATTGCTTGAAAAAGAAAGCAGTGTTTGCCAACTGGCACTGGACATAGACTTCATCGATCCATTCCTCACGGATTGGTCGCGCCGATTTGCCGCTTTCCCCGCCCACAATGGCCCAATGGATGCCCTGAAGATCAACAGCACCGACAGAACCAATCAGCGGCTCGAAGGAAATGAAGCGGATCGCGGCTGGCGCGGCGCGCAAATGACCGATCCTATCGACGACATTCGCGTCCTCGATACTGGTTCCGAGCCAGACATTGGGCAGCACCTCGCCGATCTTTCCGGCAACCAGCTCTGCCATGCGTTGGGGCCGTTTGGTCAGGATTTGATAATTGTGACGCGGCGTCTCGCGCATCACCTGCCAGACATCAAGGATAAAGGCATCGCTGACCTCCTCGTGAAACAGATCGCTCATCGAGTTCACGAAAATCTTGCGTGGCTTTCGCCAGCCGTGAGGGATGGCGAGCGAACCGCGATCCTCGCGCACCACGCCGTTCCACACCGTGCGCCGCCCGGTCTTCCGGGTCAGACCGGCATATTTCTCCATACCCATCGCCTCAAGGCGCTTGGCCATCTCCATCGCATAGCAATGGGTGCAACCCGCTGTGACGATTGAGCACCCGGCCACCGGATTCCAGGTCGCATCGGTCCACTCGATCTGAGTTTCAGCCATGACGATCTCCCGAGCGGTCTACCAGCATAGGCATCATGTTGCCTCCCGCATGGGATTGATGAACTTGATGCCGGCGAAGTCCTTCTCATTGTCGGTCACGACCACGCAGTCATTGGCGCCGGCGACGGCGGCGACGATCATGTCGAGACCACTGCGCGGGCGGCCAGCGGCCTTGCCGTCGGCCATCAACCGCGCCCAGATCAGCCCGGCCTTGTCGTCGAAGGGCAGCACACGGCCAGCGAACAGCGCCTGCGGCCCTTCTGCTCCGGTGAACCAGGCATCGAGTGCGTCGCGCTTCTTGCCGCGTGGCTTTTCGAGGATGCCGCGCCGGATTTCCGCGACCGTCAGCGAGGCGATGAACAGATCCTCATCGCGCTGCTCCGCCCACCAGGCCAGCAGCGTTTCAGAAGGCTGCGGCTTGACGACGTTGCTGATGATGTTGGTGTCGAGAAGATAGCGGGTCACAGGTCCACCGGGCGACCTTCCTCGCGCGGACGCGACAGATCGAGATCGGCGCCGATCAGCGGCGAACGGCGGAGCGCTGAGAGAATGCCGCCGGGCTTGGGCGGCTCACCGGCCACGACCGTCTTCACCGCGGCGCGCACCTGCTCCGCTTCCGGCCCCTCTTCAGCCAGACGTTTGGCGAGCGAGCGGATCAGATCCCGGTCGCTCTCCAGCGCCATGATCTCGAAACGGGTGAAGCCGCGCTGCGTCAGACGCGCGCGGTAGTTCCTCGTTGCTCTTGTCTGTGCGGCGTTGCCCATCGCGACCCTCCGTGATATAACCGGACATATAGACCTATTTTCGTCATCAAGCAAGGCGAAGGATGCGCGGGAGCCAGTTCGATGCAGAACGGACCTCTACGACCGACCAATAACCCCGCAATGGGGCGGTCTTTTCCCTCTGCCAGAGCGCGAGACAACGCGCCGGACTATCCGCGCGCCACTCTAACAACGCCCCTTTCCGCCAAATATTCGCCCGTGATTTCGATTGCTTATACTGTCGATCAAGGAAATCGTGAAGACGATCACCTTGCAATCGGCTTCGAACGGCGCAACGATGGACCACGGCAACCGCCCAAAGCACAGGAGCACGCTCCGGCTCGTCGAGCCGGAACTGACGCTCGTGCGGCGCGGCGACGGCCCCGATCCGCGCATGGTCGAGCTGGTACGCCTGCTCGCTCGCCGTGCGGCGCGGCAGGTCTACGAGGAACAGATGAAGGAACGCCGCCCGCCGCGCTCCTGACATTCGTGAGGAGAGCATCGTGAAGGTCGCGATCTACGCCCGCTATTCATCCGACAATCAGCGCGACGCCTCGATCGCCGACCAGCTCCGCATCTGCCGCCTCCATGCCGAGAAGCAGGGCTGGCAGATCGTCGAGGAATATACCGACCATGCGATCTCTGGCGCGTCCCTCCTGCGCCCCGGCATCCAGGCGCTGATCTCCGACGCGACGCGCGGGCGCTTCGGGCTCGTGCTGGCGGAGGCGATGGATCGCCTGTCGCGCGATCAGGAAGACATTGCCGGCCTGTTCAAGCGCATGGCCTATGCCGACGTGAAGATCGTCACCCTGTCGGAGGGCGAGGTCACGCATCTGCATGTCGGCCTCAAGGGCACGATGAATGCCCTGTTCCTCAAGGATCTCGCCGACAAGACACGTCGCGGTCAACGCGGGCGGGTCGAGTTGGGCAAATCCGGCGGCGGCAACGCCTACGGCTATGATGTGGTCAAGAAGTTCGATGGCAATGGCGAGCCCGTGCGCGGCGATCGCACCGTCAACGAGGTGCAGGCCGAGGTGATCCGCCGCATCTTCCGTGACTATGCCGCCGGCAAGTCAGCCAAGCGGATCGCCTTCGAGCTGAATAAGGACGGCATCGCCGCGCCGGGCGGCGGTGACTGGGGTTTCAGCACGATCAATGGCAATCCGAAACGCGGGAACGGCATCCTCAACAACGAGATGTATGTCGGCAAGCTGATCTGGAACCGCCAACGCTTCCTCAAAGACCCGGACACCGGCAAACGCCAGGCGCGGATGAACCCGGAATCGGAATGGATCACGCAGGACGTTCCCGAACTGCGCATCCTCGATGACGACCTCTGGCAATCCGTGAAAGAGCGCCAGCGGGCGGTCAAACGGAACCACAGCGACGACGGCGAGACCGAGAACCACTTCCGGGAACGCCGACGCCCCAAATACCTCTTCTCGGGCCTGACCAAATGCGGTTGCTGCGGTGGCGGCTATTCGATGATCTCAGCCGATCTGGTCGGTTGCTCAACGGCCCGCAACAAGGGCACCTGCGACAACCGCAAGAACATCCGCCGCGATCAGCTCGAAGCGCGGGTGCTGAACGCGCTACGCCACCACCTGATGGACCCGGCGCTGTTCAAGGAGTTCTGTGACGAGTTCACGCGCGAGATGAATCGGCTGCGCATGGAACGCCGTGCCTCTATCGATGCGGCCGAGGCCGAGATCAAAAGGATCGACCGAGAGCTGGATAAGCTCATGAAGCTCATCATGGCGTCGGGCAGCGATGACGCGCCCACCCGCATGATGAAGCAGATGAAGGACCTGGAAAGCCGCCAGAAGGAGCTGAAGGCGTTCCTGCAAGAGGCCGAGGAACCGCCTCCCCTCCTGCACCCGAACATGGCGCATCACTATCACATCCAGGTCGATGAACTGTATGCGGCGCTCCAGGAGGATTCGGAAGCCAAGCGGATGGTGGCGGCTGATGTGCTGCGCTCGCTGGTGCGCGAGATCATCCTGACACCGGAGAATGGCGAGCTTCAGATCGACGTGCGCGGCGATCTGGCGGGGATTCTTGCGGTATCGCTCAAAAGCAAAAGGCCCGCCGGAGGGGCGGGCCGATCGCAAGTTGAGATGGTTGCGGGGACAGGATTTGAACCTGTGACCTTCAGGTTATGAGCCTGACGAGCTACCGGGCTGCTCCACCCCGCGACGGGAGTTTTGAGGCTCCTGGTGATGTGATTGAGATTGTGAAGGGTTCTTTTGCGTGCTGGGGGTGTGACGCGGGCTTCAATGCCTGGCGGCGACCTACTCTTCCACTGCTTAGGCAGTAGTACCATTGGCGCGGACGGGTTTCACGGCCGAGTTCGGGATGGGATC
>NZ_NWVD01000018.1 GCF_002374835.1 Sphingomonas ginsenosidimutans | reverse complement strand
CCGCCTCCGGTGCCCGGATCGCCTTGCGCACCACCTTGCGCGACAGGTGCAGGTCCCGCGCTATCGCCTTGATGGCCTTCCCCGACGCGTGCTCGCGCCGGATCCTCAACACCGTCTCCAATACCAGCATCCCGCTCTCGCCGCCTGACACACCGCCAAGCGAACAGCCTAGACCACCGGGATGAGGGGTCCCTTTTCGACGCCGATCACCCCGCTACCGGGGTCCTTTTTCCACGCCGATCCACAGCCGCGGTAAAGCCGGTCGGCATCTCATCCCACGTCCGACCGCGGTACTCGCGCCCGTTCGCCTTTTTGGAACGCCGCTTATTGTCCTTGCCCCAGGTGCCCCATTGCTTGAAGAAGAAGGCAGTGTCGTAGGCGAGGCATTGCTGGTGGAGTTCATCCACCCACGCCTCCCGAATGGGCCGCGCCGACCGACCGCTTTCGCCGCCCACGATCGCCCAATCGATTCCGGCGAGATCGATGGTGCCAACTGGCCCAATCAGCGGCTCGAATGAAATGAAGCGGATCGCAGCGGGCACCGCGCGGAGGTGGTCGACACGCGCTACCACCTCGGCGTCCTCAATGCTGGTGCCCAACCAGACATTCGGCAGAACGTCGCCAATAAGACGAGTGACGACTGCTGCCATGCGCTCGGGGCGTTTGGTGAGGATCTGATAGTGGTGGCGCGGCGTCTCGCGCATGACCTGCCATACCGCTTGAATGAACGCGTCGCTGACGCCCTCGTGAAACAGGTCGCTCATCGAGTTCACGAAGATTTTGCGGGGTTTTCTCCATCGGTGGGGGATCGTCAGCGCGGCCTGGTCCTCGCGCACCAAGCCCTGCCAGATGGTACGGCGACCACTACGCCGTGTAAGTCCTGCGTACTTGCCGACGCCCATCGCCTCGAGACGACGGGCCATCTCCATTGCGTAGCAATGGCTGCATCCGGCGCTCACGATCGAGCATCCGGCGACCGGGTTCCAGGTGGCATCCGTCCATTCGATTTCGGTGTCAGCCATGGCTCACCGGTCCTGCCCGCACTAAGCCTACTGTACCGTCAAAAGAACGGATAGGGAACACAGAAGTTCGATCAAGCGCCGCTGGGCGGGCCCTAACTACGTCAGTTTGCATCGTAAGCCCGCCGAAGGCCGCTATTGAGCAGACCGCTCGAGATTGAGCACTTACCCGCTGCCTTTCAGTCACATAGACCCTTTCTGCGCACCCATCGGTTCGCCGCACCCAAAAGCACGAATGCGCGACTACCGCGATCGCACATTGGTGATGGTGATGCCGGCATCCGCGCTCGCCAGAGGTCCGTCCGTCGTGAACATCTCAGCCTGCAGGTCGATTGCCAACGCAAGGCACGCCCGGTCGCCAAGCGATAGGCCAAGCGCCTTCGTTGCTGGCCGCAAGTCGCCTATAATAAGCGCCTGGGCGGGAGAGAGCGGCCGAACGTCGAGGTGGAGCCCGCCGAGCGCCTCACGCACCTCGTCGAGCGACAATCCCCGGTCCCGTAGCTTGGAGACGACCTCTGCGAGGTTGGCTGTTCCGATGATGCTGCGGGTCAGGACGTCGACTACCCGATCAGCCCCGGGTTCATCGTTCAGAAGGCAGAGCAGGGCGGAAGCGTCGAGTACGACTTTGCTACTCACGCTCCGCCTCACGCCGACGCTCCGCGATCAGCTCGTCAGCCAAGCCGACGCCTTCGGGCACATACTTGCGCAGGATCGCGCGAGCGCGCTCAAGTGCCTTAGGTACGGAACGTACCCGCAACTCGCCATCGTCCACATCGACGAGAACGGTGTCACCCGTGGTGATCCCGAGCTCACGGCGCATTGCCGCCGGGATCACGAGCTTACCACCGTCCACGATCTTGACCCTCTGTGCTTCCATCTGCACCAAACCCGCTGCTCAGACCTGTCCAACGGTCTTATACCGGAGAGCAAAGTCTGACGCCAGCGTGGAGGCAGGGATCGATACACGGCCGATCACCGAACGAGCGTTCATCGATGATGGAGCAGCTACTTAGACCCGGTCCGCTTAGCTAGGCTACGTAGGACCGGTAGTTGCTGTTCTGAGCCAACTGCTGCATGACTGGCTCACAAGGGTATACCCAACAACGCCAAGTAGGAGTGATGAGCAGGTGGCAGGCAGCGAGGTTAGGGCGGCGCGGGTGTATTTGCGGGTAAGCACGGACGAGCAGGACCTGACGCGGCAGGAGAGCATTGTGGCTGGTGCGCGGGCGGCCGGCTTTTATGTCGCGGCCGTATACCGGGAGAAGGCGTCGGGCGCGCGACCGGACCGGCCGGAGCTGCTGCGCATGGTGGCGGACCTGCAGCCGGGCGAGGTGGTGGTGGCCGAGAAGATCGACCGCATCAGCCGCCTGCCTCTGCAGGAAGCGGAACTGCTGGTGGATGCTATCCGGGGCAGGGGGGCTCGGCTGGCGGTGCCGGGCATTGTGGACCTGTCGGACTTGGTAGCTGATAGCGCAGGCGTGGCGCGCATCGTGCTGGAGGCGGTGCAGGACATGCTGCTGCGGGTCGCGCTGCAGACGGCGCGGGATGACTACGAGACCCGGCGCGAGCGGCAACGCGAGGGCATCGAGATTGCCAAGCGGGCGGGGCGGTACACCGGCCGCAAGCCGGACCTCGCCCACCACCGGCGCATCGTAGGTCTGCGCGAGGCGGGCATGAGCATCGCGAAGACCGCGGAGCTCGCCGGGTGCAGCATCGCCCACGTCAAGCGCGTGACCGCGCTCCACCGCTCAAGGGCCGCTCAGCCGCAGAAGACTAGTTGAGTACCGTACATGTTTTACCTGCGGGTCGTGGCAGACCGAACCCCACCGCGGATTGGTCTCCGCGTGGAGCAGCAGAGCGGCATCCTGGGTATCACCGCAGGATAATCGCGCATAGTCGCTTCCAACCTGCCATTCTGACACGGGGTTCCGACACCTGTAGACCCGCGGAAAAGCTGGGGTGCTACGCAGGTGTCACAACCAGACGGTTGTGACACCGGCCGCGTTACGGACTGGAATGATAAAACAGGAAGTTCGGTACGATCAGTCAGGGATCAGCGCCCAACCACGTATCTGCAATGTCGCCATTGTGGTGAGAGCCGAGACATCGACTTCGATAGCCTTATCGACCGTGACCGGAGCGATCCCATTCCCGACTAAAGCCTGGCTGCACACTCGAACGGACACGCCTGCCCGCCTTAGCGCCGCTATCAAGGCAAGATTGGGGTTCGTCGTGGCACCGGTTTTCGTCGCATATGCCTCATCATCGGCAATAATCGGTGTCGCCGGCCCGTGGACGATCACGATCACATCTCCCTGTGCCGGCCGCACGCCGTCCGCCCCGAGCAGGTTCAGGAAGCGTGCGACCTTCTCCAGCGAGGGATTGACCTTGTCGGGAGATGACGCCGCCTTCGTCACACTGAACAGCACACGATATCGCAGCGAGTGGTCCGGCCGCTCAACCGCGCCTTCTACCGGCGTGATCCTGCCATAGCCGGCAATCACGGGTTGTTGCGCGGTGACGCCTGCTGACCCGGCACTGCTCATGACGGCCAAGCATCCTGCAACTGCGATAGCGGGAAGCCGCATCTGGTTTGTCCTTTCGAAACCGGAATGATTATCCGACCCTCGCAAATACGGCTGCGCCTATATTTTGCGGCCGCGTGGCAGCCGACGCCCCGCGCGCTCGCGACGGTCGGGAAGCGGGCGCTGCCTCATGCACGGCTAGATCATCGGCGCCGAATATCGCCTCGAGCGTGCGCACGCACATTGCGGCTGCGTCATCGGCGAGCCGGTAATGGACCTGCTTTGCCTCGCGTCTCGTCTTCACCAGCTCGGCGCGGCGCAGCTCGGCAAGCTGCTGGCTGAGGGCCGGCTGGGTCACGCCGGTCGCAGCCTCTATGTCCGCAACCTGCCGCTCACCGCCCAGCAGATAGGACAGGATCATGAGGCGCTGGGGTTGAGCGAACACGCGCAGCTTTTCGACCGCCGCATCGGCGATCGCGCGGGATTGATGGATCGCCGTCATCGATCGGCCTTCAACTGATGAAACCAGTCGGCACCGGCGCTGCACGGCAAGGCGGGCGGGAGCAGGACGTCGTCACCCGGCTGCCAGTCGGCCGGCGTATAGGCCTGCCCATCGGCCGATCGCTGCAATGCCCTCACCGTGCGGAGCATCTCGTCGACCGATCGCCCGACGTTCATCGGATACCAGTTGAGCGCACGGATGATGCCCTCAGGATCGATGAAATAGGTCGCGCGCACGGCCGAGGCGTCGCCGGCCTGTTCGTCAAGCATGCCATAGGCGTAACCCACCGCCATCGACGGGTCTTCCACGACCGGGAACGGCACCTCTACACCGAAGACATCCTTGATCGCGCGCAACCAGGCGACATGCGAATACAGGCTGTCAACCGACAGCCCGAGCAAGGCGCAGTCGAGCTCCTCGAATTGCGGTGCGGCCTTCGCCAGGGCCACGAACTCGCTGGTGCAGACCGGCGTGAAATCAGCCGGGTGCGAAAAGAACACGACCCAACGACCACGATACTGATCGAGCGACATCGCGCCCTGCGTCGTGCGGGCGGTGAAATTCGGGGCCGCGTCCCCGATGCGCAACGAGCGCGGTACGTCTGCATCCATCGTTTCCATGCTTTTCAGATGGCACGGGCAGCCCGTTGACGCAAGCGGATTACACAACTACATAAACCATGAAATCAATAATTGGAGGCGATCGTGGAATCGGCGTTGAATGAGGCAGTTGCGCAGATTGAACGTGCGAAGGCGGCGGTAGCGCCGGTCGTTCACTCGTTCTTCGACGAGCCGACCAACACCGCGACCTACGTCGTCTGGGACCCCGCCACGCGAAAGGCGGCGATCGTTGACAGTGTCCTGAACTTCGACGCTGCGGCCGGTCGCACCAATACGGCGTCGGCGGATGCGGTAATCGCTTATGTGCGGGAGCACGGCCTTTCGGTCGACTGGCTGCTCGAAACCCATGCTCATGCCGACCACCTGTCTGCGGCGCCCTATCTGCAAAAGGCGCTGGGCGGTCAGCTCGCGATCGGCCGCGACATCATTCGCGTGCAGAACGTCTTCGGCAAGATTTTCAACGCCGGCACCGACTTCGAACGGGACGGCTCCGAGTTCGACCACCTGTTCGACGATGGCGACCGTTTTACGATCGGCGACATCGAGGCCATCGCGCTGCATGTGCCGGGGCACACCCCCGCCGATATGGCCTATGTCATCGGCGACGCAGTCTTCACCGGCGATACCCTGTTCATGCCGGACTACGGCACCGCACGCGCAGACTTCCCCGGTGGTGATGCGCGCCAGCTATTCCGCTCGATCCGTCGACTGATGCAGTTGCCCGACGAGACGCGGCTGTTCCTGTGCCACGACTACAAGGCTGCGGGGCGCGACCGGTATGTCTGGGAGACGACCGTGGGCGCGCAGCGCGTCGGCAACGTCCACGTTCATGAGGGGGTGGACGAAGACAACTTCGTCGCGATGCGCACCAGTCGGGACGCCACCTTGTCGATGCCCAAGCTCATCCTGCCATCGGTGCAGGTCAATATGCGCGGCGGCCATCTGCCGGAGCCGGAAGTCAACGGCACCCGCTACCTCAAGATTCCACTGGATACGCTGTGATGCCCGGATTTCCCCATGCCATGCCGCTTGCCGGCTTCATCGGCGGCCTGATGATCGGGTTCGCTGCGGCGATCATGTTGCTGGGCAACGGCCGCATCGCCGGGGTCAGCGGCATGTTCGCGCGTGTCCTCGCTCTCTCTGAAGGGGGAGCGCCTTGGATGATGGCCTTGCTTTTCACGGCGGGGCTGCCCCTGGGCGCGGCGCTGACCGCAGCCAATGTGAATGTGGAAGCTCGCTTCCCGACGTCGCTCGGGCTGATCGCCGTCGCCGGGCTGATCGTCGGGATCGGGACGCGGCTCGGCGCGGGGTGCACCAGCGGTCACGGCGTCTGCGGCCTGTCGCGCCTGTCGCCGCGGTCCATCGTCGCGACCGGCACGTTCATGGCGACCGGCATCGCCACCGTGACCCTCATGCGTCTCGCGGGAGTGGTATCGTGATGCGCCAGAGCCTTCTTTCGCTCGTCAGCGGCACGCTGTTCGGCGCCGGCCTCGCCGTGTCCGGCATGATCGATCCTGCGCGGGTACGGGCGTTTCTCGACGTCGCCGGTGCCTGGGACCCGACCCTGGCATTCGTCATGGCGGGAGCGATCCTGCCGATGGCGATAGCCTGGCTCATCGTGCGTGGACGCTCTACGCCGATCGTCGCGGAGCAATTCCATACGCCGGCCACGTCGCCGATCGACGCGCGCCTCCTCGGCGGTGCCGCCCTGTTCGGCATAGGCTGGGGCCTTGTCGGCCTGTGCCCCGGCCCCGCCATCGCCGCGCTCGCGATCCAGCCTGCCCCCGCGCTGCTCTTCACCGCTGCAATGGCGCTCGGCGCAGCCATCCACCGCTTCGCACTCATCCCACGCCGTTCGGCGTGACCGGACAGGAGACATTACATGGCCTTCAAGAAGATCACACCGTCCTTCTCGGCTGCTCCCCAGCTCACCCGGGATGATGTCGCTGCCGCCGCACAGGCGGGGTTTCGCTCGATCGTTTCGAGCCGGCCAAATGGCGAGGAGCAGGGACAGCCGAGCGCACACGAGATGGCCCGGATCGCCGAAGAACACGGCCTTGCGTTCGCCCATGTCCCGATCGTGCCGGGCAAGGCGACCGATGCCGATGCGGACCGGATGAAGGAAGCGCTGACTGCGCTGCCGGGACCGACGCTCGGCTTCTGCCGAAGCGGCACGCGGGCGGCTACCCTATGGGCGCTGGCGGAGGCGAGTCATGCCGATCCCGAAACGATCGTCGGTCAGGCCAAGGCAGCCGGGTACGACCTGGCCGATCTGAAGCCGGCGCTCGCTCGCCGGTCCGAAAGAACCGGCAAATGACCTACGACATCGTCATCATCGGAGGCGGAGCTGCGGGCATCGCAACCGCCGCCAGCATCCTGAAACGTAACGCCAAGGTGTCGATCGCGGTCGTCGATGCGGCCCGGGACCATTATTACCAGCCCGGTTGGACGTTAGTCGGGGCAGGCGTTTTCACCCCCGAACAGACCCGCAAGGCCGAAGCCGATGTCATGCCCAAGGGCGTCGAATGGATCCGGCTGCCGGCGATCACCATCGACCCCGAGCGTCAGGCGATCACCCTGGGCGACGGGGATACGATCGCCTATCGTGTCCTGATCGTCGCCCCCGGCCTGCGTTTGGCGTGGGAGAAGATCGCGGGGCTTACCGAAGCGTTGGGCCGCAACGGGGTCACGTCCAACTACCGCTACGATCTGGCGCCCTACACCTACCAGCTTGTCCAGGAATTGCAGCGGGGACGCGCGCTGTTCTCGCAACCGCCGATGCCGATCAAGTGCGCCGGCGCGCCTCAAAAGGCGATGTACCTGTCCTGCGACATCTGGCGCGAACGCGGTGTTCTCCCCGCGATCGACGTCGAATTTCACAACGCCGGTGCGGCGCTGTTCGGCGTCGCGACCTATGTCCCTGCGCTGATGGAATATGTCGAGAAGTATAGGATCAACCTCAAGCTCGAATCCAACCTCGTCGCGGTCGACGCCGATCGGCGTATTGCCACCTTCGAGCGCAAGCAGAACGGTGTCAGCGAGCGGATCGAGCGCGGGTTCGACATGCTCCACGTCGTGCCGCCGCAGGTGTCGCATGACGTCGTTGCCAAAAGTTCGCTCGCGGCGGCAAACGGCTTCGTCGAGGTCGATGAGGCGACGCTGCGCCACAAGCGATACGACAACGTCTTTGCCTTGGGCGATGCTGCGGGGACGAGCAATGCGAAGACGGCTGCGGCAGCCCGCAAGCAGGCACCCGTGGTGGCGGTCAACGCGCTCGCCGCACTCGAAGGCAAGCCTCCTGTTGTCGACTATGACGGCTATGGGTCGTGCCCGCTCACCGTCGAGCGCGGCAAGATCGTCCTCGCCGAGTTCGGCTATGGTGGAAAACTGCTCCCCAGCTTTCCGTCGTGGCTGCTGAACGGCACGCGCCCGACGCGCGCTGCCTGGTTCCTGAAGGAGCGGATGCTGCCCCCGATTTACTGGCAAGGCATGCTGAAAGGCCATGAATGGATGGCGGCTCCGCATAAGATCGGCAAAGCGGCATGACCCTCGAACCGATCCAGTATCTGCTGGGTGCGTTATCCGGCAGCCTGGTGGGCTTTACCCTCGGGCTTGTCGGCGGGGGCGGCTCGATCCTCGCCGTCCCACTCATGGTCTATCTGGTGCGCGTGCCCGACGCCCATCTCGCCATCGGCACGAGCGCGTTCGCCGTCGCGGCTAACGCCGCCACGGGGCTGATCGGCCATGCAAGGGCGCATAACGTCAAATGGCGCTGTGGCGGCATGTATGCGACCGCCGGCGTCATCGGCGCCCTGTTCGGCTCTACCGCGGGCAAGGCCGTCGACGGCGGCAAGCTCCTGTTCCTGTTCGCACTGGTCATGGTCGTCGTCGGCGTCCTGATGCTGCGCGGGCGCGGTGACACGGGCAACCCGGGGGCGGAGTGCAACCGGGAAAAGGCGCCGAAGGTGCTGGGCTACGGCCTCGGCACCGGTCTGTTCTCGGGCTTCTTCGGCATCGGCGGGGGCTTTCTGATCGTCCCCGGCCTGATCGGATCGACGGGCATGCCGATCCTGAACGCCGTCGGCACGTCATTGATCGCCGTCACCGCGTTCGGGCTGACGACGGCCGCCAATTACGCATTTTCGGGTCTGGTGGACTGGCCGCTGGCTTTCGTGTTCATCGCCGGTGGAGTTGTCGGCGGCTTGATCGGCACGCGCATCGCGAAGCGCCTCGGTACGGGCGGCACGCTCACCACGGTCTTCGCCGTCCTGATCTTCGTGGTGGCGGCCTACATGCTCTGGAAAAGCGCGGCCGCGTTTCTCTGATGGCGGGTGCGATTGCCATCGGGCCGCTGATGCTGGCCGTCGATCGCGGGCTTGCCGTGCTGTGCATCGTCGTGTTCCTTGGCCTCACGACACTGGCCGGTCGGTTCCGCTTCCCTCGCGTATCGACGGTCTCCACCAGCGCCATCGTCGCTGGACTGGTCACGGCACGGATCGGTTACGTCGCAGCGCATTGGTCGAGCTACACCGGCGCTCCGCTGTCCATCCTTGCCGTGTGGCAGGGTGGCTTTTCCCCCGTTGCAGGGCTTCTGGGCGCTGCGGCGATGCTGGCGATCCGGCTTGGCCGCTCAAGCGCGCTGGCGGCAGGCTGGGGAGCGTTGGCTGTTGCGGGTGGCCTCTGGTTCTCGCTTCAGGCGCTGATCCCTCCCGTGACCTACGGCCCGTTCCCCTATCATCTCAACCTGACAACCCCGTCCGGCGCGCCGCTTCCACTCGATCGCTTCCGTGGCAGGCCCTTCGTGGTCAACCTGTGGGCGACATGGTGCGGTCCGTGTCGGCGTGAGCTGCCGATGCTCGATGCGGTTGCGTCGCGCCCTGGCGAGGTCCCGATCCTTCTTGCCGATCAGGGCGAGGCGCAAGCGATCGTCAGCGGTTTTCTCGGCCGTGAAAATATCGGAGCGCGCCATGTCGCGCTCGACCCCGATCGTGGCCTTTCTCAAGCCCTGAAGGTGGCGGGGTATCCCGCAACGGCCTTCGTTGCGGGCGACGGCACGATCGTACAGCTCCAGCTCGGTGAATTGTCACGCGCTGCGCTCGCCGATGGAATCGAATTAGCAAGGAAACACCGATGAATCGTCGCAACCTGTTGTCTCGGGGCCTCCTGGCCGCGCTTGCCTTCGCCGCGCCGATCACGCCTCTCATGGCCCAGCAGCCCGATCTGTCGCGCAAGGCGGTCGTTGACGATCCCGTGGCTCCCAAGCGCGCCGGCAGGACCTACGACGTCACGGTTGTCGAGTTTTTCGACTATAACTGCCCCTATTGCCGTCGCATGGAGCCGGTGCTGAACGCCCTGCTTCGCTCCGACCCGAAGGTACGGGTCGTGTACCGGGACTGGCCGATCTTCGGACCTGCCTCGCGTGAGGCGTCACGCGCGGCTGTCGCGAGCCAATGGCAGGGCAGGCATGCCGCCTTTCACGAGGCCCTGATGACCTCGCCGGCGCGGCTCGACAGCGCGGGCGTCAAGGCAGCGGCTGCCAAAGCCAAGGTCGACTGGCCCCGTCTGCAACGCGATTTGAAGAACCGTGGCGCCGAAATCGACGCGCTGCTTACGCGCACCGATAGCATCGCCCAGGCGATCGGTTTCAACGGAACACCAGCGCTGATCGTCGGCTCGCAGGTCGTCGCCGGTGCTGTCGATCTCCCGACGTTGCGTCGTCTCGTCGCGGAAGCGCGCAAAAAACCAGCGGCGCGCTGACCATGCCCGGGCCGCTCAATCGGAGACAGCTTGCCGGCTTGGGCGCGGTGGTCGTGGGTGGTTGGGCAGTCGGGCAGGTTCTACGGCGTACCGCCCCGATCGGGCGCGACGTCGGGCCGACCGCCGACCTGATCCTTGCCGGTAACGGCTCGCCCGAGGACGGACCTGCCGATGCTACGCTCCGGCTTGCCGTGTTCACCGACTATCGTTGCCCGGCCTGCCGTCATGGATTTTCCGCCCTGGAAGAGGCTGTGCAACGCGACGGCAAGGTGCGGGTCATCTACAAGGATTGGCCCATCTTCGGTCCGCCATCCGAACGTGCCGCAAGCGTGGCGCTCGCGTGCGCCGAACAGGGAGTTTACCCGACCGTCCATCGTGCGTTGATGACGGACAGCCGCACGATCGACGACGACGTGTTGCGGGACGTCGTGATGCGCGCTGGCGGCGATTGGCTGCGCGCGATGACCTGGCTTGCCGCCCACGCGGACGCTGTCGCAGCCCGCCTGCGGGCGAACGGACAGGAAGCCTATTCGATCGGACTGGCGGGCACCCCGGGTTATCTTGCCGGTCCCATGCTGGTGATGGGCGCGATCGACGCCAGCGATTTCCAACGGCTGTTCGCGCGTGCGCGGGAAGAAAGCTGACGATGCGAGAGGATACGAAACATGATCGAGTATAATCACAAGGGCATGACGGTTGCGTCGCTCCATGACGAGCGCACCGGCAGCTTCCAGTATGTCGTGGTCGACGAAGCCACGAAGACCGCCGCGATTATCGATCCGGTCCTCGACTTCGATCCCCGTGCCGGTGCGACCGCAACCGACAATGCCGATATGATCCTCGAATATGTCCGCGCCAAGGGACTTACTGTGGAATGGGTGCTCGATACCCATCCCCATGCCGATCACTTCTCGGCCGCGCCGTATCTCGCGGAAAAGACAGGGGGCAAAACCGCGATCGGCACCAAGGTCGTGGAGGTGCAGAAGCTCTGGCAGGACATCTACTGCCTGCCTGACCTGCCCGTCGATGGTAGCCAGTGGGATCGCCTGTTCGCCGATGGCGAGCAGTTCAGGATCGGCTCGCTCGACGCGCACGTCATGCTGTCGCCCGGCCACACGCTCGCCTCGATCACCTACGTCGTCGGCGACGCGGCGTTCGTCCACGACACGCTGATGGTGCCCGACAGCGGCACCAGTCGGGCTGACTTTCCAGGCGGCAACGCGCGCGCGCTGTGGCGCTCGATCCGGGCGATCCTCGAACTGCCGCCCAGCACCGCGACCTATGTCGGCCACGACTACGGCAAGGACGGGCGCGAAGTCTTTGGACGATCGACCGTGGCGGACCAGCGTCGTGACAACATCCATGTGCACAACGGCATCGGTGAGGCCGAGTTCGTCGCCACCCGCGAGAAGCGCGACGCAACCCTGCCGCTGCCGGACCTGATGCTTGCCGCGCTCCAGGTGAACATCCGCGGCGGTCGCCTGCCGGAGCCGGAGGCGTGCGGCACAGCGTTCCTCAAGGTGCCGCTCAACCACTTCGGCGCGGGCAAATGACCGAACCAACGCCGCCAACGCCCGGTGATGATGGCGATGCCCAGCGTATCATCTTCGCCATTACCGCCGCGCTGCTCGTCCTCGTCGTCACCTACAAGGTAGGGCAGTCTGACGCGCCCGTGCAGGCACCCGTCGAGGTAGCAGCGGACGCCGCCTTTTCGCCACCGGCGGAAAGCACCATCCCCGCCGGGCCGGACGGCGACGCGATCCGGCGCGGTCGACTGATCTTCACCGCGAGCGCGGCTCATGCCGGCCAGTACGTCGGCAACGGCCTGACGTGCAGCAACTGTCACCTCGATGCCGGGCGGAAGGCCGATGCGTCCCCGATGTGTGTGGATCGGCGTGGAAAAAGGACCCCGGTAGCGGGGTGATCGGCGTCGAAAAGGGACCCCTCATCCCGGTGGTCTAGGCTGTTCGCTTGGCGGTGTGTCAGGCGGCGAGAGCGGGATGCTGGTATTGGAGACGGTGTTGAGGATCCGGCGCGAGCACGCGTCGGGGAAGGCCATCAAGGCGATAGCGCGGGACCTGCACCTGTCGCGCAAGGTGGTGCGCAAGGCGATCCGGGCACCGGAGGCGGAC
>NZ_NWVD01000017.1 GCF_002374835.1 Sphingomonas ginsenosidimutans | reverse complement strand
TCGACCGCATTACCCACCACTGCGACATCGTCGAGACCGGCAACGACAGCTGGCGATTCAAGCACCGCAGCTGACGCGCGGGACCACCGGCAGAAGATGCTTCGCGCTGGTTGCGCCTCCGGTCGGGCTACGCCCGCCCTACGCCGCAACCAGCGCGAACGGCACGCCCGCCATACCCGTCACACCGCTCGACAAACGGGGTCCCTTTTGGACGCCGATAGGGGGTCCTTTTTGGACGCCGATTGACATCCAGAGATCGGGTGCTTGCGCCAGCGTCTCCATCGAGTAGCGCCCGAGCAGTACGTCATAGAAGACGCATTGCTTGAAATGCTCGTCGAGATTGGCGGCGAACTCGGGATCGTTGATTCTGAGGCTGCGGGTCGCTTCGAACAGGCGCGAGCCGTAGATCATGCCGTTACCGCTATAGTCGAGGTCGCCGGGCAGGCCGAACACCAGCTCGGACGAGCGGACGAGATAGTCGCCGACCTGACTGGTGAAGCTCGCCATCATGGCCAGCCCGAGCGGCACGTTGGCGACCTGCGCCGGTGCCAGGCTCGGGTTGATGCGATCGGTGACGTGCACGTCAAGCCGCGGCACCATCAGCACCATGTACATGAGCGTCGCCTGCAGGAACCAGTGGAGCCAGGCCTTCCAGTCGAGGCTGAACGCGACGATCAGGACCGAGTAGGCCAGTCCCATCACCAGCACGACCTGCAGGAGGCTCTTGTAGCCCCCGGCCCCGGTCCAGGCGGCAACGGCGTTGAGGACGTTGACGATGTACTCGCCACCCCCGATCGTGAAGAGCTCGACCGTGCCCATGCTCTGATTACCCTGGCTTAGTTGAGGCCGCGCGCGGCGACGCCGCGCGACCAGTCGAGCGAGGCCGCCATTCCCGGCGACATCGAGTTGGCGAGCACGTTCTCCAGAAACTGCGTCTTCTGGATGATCGCCATGATGGCGGACACGCGGGCCTGCGTCGTCTGCTGGCGATCGGCCAATGTGGTCCGCGCCGTGTTGATCTGCGCCGTCCAGGTCGCGAGCTTCGCCTCGTCTGCGGCGATGAAGGTCGCCTTGGACTTGCCGACCTCGCTCACCAGCTGATCTAGGATCGCGTAGAGCAGATCGATCGAGGCGATCTCCGCCAGGGTCGAGCGGTCGTCGGTCGAGAGGCCACGCGCATAGGCGGCCTGGACCGTCAGGATCTTGTAGAGTGGGATCGACGAGATCTGGAGCAGCTCCTTCTGCTCAGGACTGATCGCCGTGTCGGTGCGGATGGCCTCGACCATGCCGTCGATCAACGCCGTTACCCGTGGCCGCAGCGCCTTCGCGGTGGGCACCGACAGCGGGCTCAGAGCGGGGTTGAGGCACTGCTCCTCGGTATCGCAATGATAGACCTGCACCCCGCCCGCCGACGTCCCGTCAAGAAGGGCGGTGACCAACGTGGAGGTCGTGTCGCCGGTCAGCGGCTGGAAGCGGCCGGCGTCACTGTCGGTCGGAGGCACGTATATGATCGTGCCGACCATCGTCATCACATACTCGGCGAGGTCGCGATCGAAGCTGCCGCTGGCGTTGAAGAACTTCGACCCGCGGAGCACGTGCCAGGTGTAGTTGCGTGGCACCGCACTGTTCACCGCATCCCACTTGGACGGGTCGGCGCCGTTGATCGTCGAGCTCCGCTCGCCCTTGCTGCCACAGCCATGCTTGGCGGCGGCATAGTCGGAGAAGATGCCGTCGGAGTTGCCGATGGCCTCGCAGATCGCCTTGTCCGCGAGATCGCCCTTCGGCCACACCGACCCGACCAGCGCCTGCGCCGCCTCGCAGCTCGAGATGTTGAGGTTGTTCATGAGCTGCGCCTTCTGGGCGAACTCGTCCATGACCTTCGAGCACTCCGGGCAAACGGTGTCGATCGCGAGCTTGAAGGCGAAGCCGACCGCATTGTTCGCGACCGCCTTCAGCATGGCGACGATCTCGCTGGAGTTGATGAAGCTGAAGCTGCCCGCGAACAGGTCGATGCCACCGCAGCCTGCCCTCGCCGACGGCAGCTGCAGGTTGGCGAGATTGGTCGTCTTCTGCGGGAAGCGCGTCCACACGTTGCCGAGGCTGTAATATCCTGCGGACTGGCCCTGGAACGCGCTGGGACCCGTCACATTGGCTGCGCCGCCGGCCTCGGCCACGAACTTGTCCATCGCCCCACCCACATCGGCTGCCGCCGGCGTAGTCGGCAGCACAAGTGGGACGACAGCGCCCGCAAGCCCGGCCGCGCAGCCGGCGGTCGCGAGGCCGCGAGCAGCGCGGCCGATCGCCACGCGGGCGCGCGCCAGGAGGGAGCAGGCGAGCGCGCGCAGGCGCTCGGAACGGCGCGTCTGGTCAGTAGTCACTGCCGGCCTTTCGCTGGGTCAGGAGGAAGATGCGCTCCATCAGCTCGTCGGCAGCGATGATGCCGTAGCCGATAGGAATGGCGGTGTGGGTGGCGCTGTCGAACAGGACGATCGCGGGGGTGACCTTGGCGGTCAGCCCCATCGCCTGGCGCTGGTTCGTCTCGACGGAGTAGCGCGGGAAGGTCTCCGACGGGCCACCATCCGTCGAGATCGCACGGACCGTCAGGTGGTGCGTGTCGGCGACCGCCTTCACGATCGGCGACATCACCCGGCAGGCACCGCAGCTCTGCGCGAAGAAGTAGAAGAGCCCATAGCGTGCGCCAAGCCGATCGAGTGCCTGGTCGCGCTCGGATTTACGGGCATCCGACCATTGCTGCTTGGCCACCGTGCCGACCGGTCGCTGTAGCGTGTAGTCGAGGTCAGGCGTCTGCCAGAGCGCGCGCTGCCACACGTCGCCGAACAGCGAGGCGCGATCGAGCTGCGCCCGCTGGAAGCGGATGTAGGCGGTGACGTTCTCGGGAGTAGGCTTAAGGATTGCGCGCGCCTTCAGTTCGCGCAGCTCCGCGGTGACCTCCTCGAGCTGCTCCGCGGACGACTTGGCGGGCGGCGGCGGCGGGGTGGCGCTGGGCTCCTCCGCCCGTGGCCGATCGCAGTAGAACCAGGTGCCGAGCTTGCGATCCTGACAGTAGAAGCGATCGCCAGCCTGCACCGAACGAGTCTGATCTGCCCCAGTCTGGGCCTCCGCCGGCACGAGCATCAGCACGGTCGAGGCGATTGCGAGCAGCCGACCACAGAAGTATGGCGCGCTCATCGACCGCCTCCGTTCACGGCATAATAGTCCGCGATCTTGCGCTGCATCGTCTCGACGGTGCCGAGCTCCTCGGGCAGCTTCGCCGCGTCCTGGAACTCGGCATAGACCTCCGAGAAGTCCATGCGGCTGAGATCAAGCCGGGCGAACTCGTCGATGGTGAAGCCTTTGCAGCTCTCCTTCTTGGCGCTCGCCCACGGCTTGTTGATCTGGGGGCGCCCCTGCTCCTGCAGGATACGGCTCAGCTTGGACTCGAAGCAGCAATAAGCCTTCTTCTTGGTGACGCAGATGCCGAACACGCTGTCGGAGCAGTAGCTGCCGACATAGTGACAGAGACCCTGAGCATCGCGCTGGTGCAGCAGCACCTCTTCTCGGTCGCAGCCGAGCGTGACCAACAGCTGCGAATAGGGGATGAGCGGGAAGGCCTTGCCGGCACAGCAGTTGAGGATGCCGAAGACCTTGGAATGGCAGGTCTCCCGCTCGCCCTTGAACAGCGTCAGGTTCGCCGGGTCGAACTCCTTGCCGGCCTGTGAAGCGGCGTTCAGCGCGACGGCGGCGTCCTTGAACTCACCGTTGGGCTGGCGATCGATCGTCTCGCACTCGCCGTTAATGCAGTAGATGTCGCCATCGCAGACATATTGCTTCTCGGGCGCAGGGCCGCCGGGCACGCTGCAGGTGTAGATCCGCTCGCGCGTAGGGCACGGCACCTCGTCGGTCAGGCACTCCTCGCGCGCGAACCGGCAATCCTTGTTGGCCTCAAGCGCGTCGCAGTTCTGCGCCGGCACGGCCTTGTGGCACTCATAGCTGCGCGTCCAAGCCCAGCAGGGTTTGGTCACCGACACGCCGTCGATCACTCGAGTTACCGGATCGCTGGAGGTGCAGGTCTCGGCGGTGCTGGTGCAGCTCGCATCGCCCGCCAAGCCTGCGCAGCCGCTCTCATCGCGCCGTTCGCTGACGCTGCTGCGGACCTCCGTCCCCTTCAGCGTGCCGCCCGCAACCTCGCTATCGCAGAGCAGCTCCGCGACCGGTTCGCCGGGCTCGGTGCAATATCGGTAGGGCGGACGGCCGCCCCCTTGGAGGCAGCGCCCCTCGTGCGAGCCTGTCCGCTGGCAGGACGCCTGCTCGAAGAGGCTGCAATCGTCGACCCGGTTGAAGCCCGCATTGAAGTCGCTGCACCAATAGCGATAGCCGGTGGTGCGCGTCACCGAGACACTCAGCGGGATGGTGCAGCTGGCGGTGCGCTGCTCGAGCGCAACGCCGTCGTTGCAGGTCGCCTCGTAGGTGCCGTCAACGCCGCTCGAAGGCGGCAGCTCACGGCAGCTGCCCTGCCCGCCGCCGACGCTCATGCCGCTGACATAGGTCTTTGGATCATCCGAGATCGTGCGACCTCGCGCGATCGTCGCCTCGATGTCCTCGACGGCGATGCGCGGCCGCTGATCGAGCGAAGACCTGACGGTTGCATAAGCCTGGTTGGTCGAGGCGGCGGACGCGGCCTGACCGGCAATGGCGTCGGGATCGTCGAAGAGGGTCGACTGGCTGGGCGTGCCGCCGAAGCCGGGAACGCGCTCGGCCGTCGGCGCGGTCTTGGCGGCGGTCTGCGCCTTGCCGATCACATCCGAGCCGAACGCCTTGCCCTCGGCACGCGCCGCTTCGGTCTGGCTCTGGCCGGCCGCGCCGCTGCCGAGGCCGACCGCGAAGAAGGCGAGTGCCAGCGCCACGCTGGTGCGCGCGCGGGTCACTGCACGTCCCCGAGCCGGGCGCGATAGACCGCCGAAACGCGCGCAGCGGGTCCACCGCCCCCCGCGAACCTGTCGAGCGCGTAGGCGAGGCTGACATTGCCGGCCATGCGGTCGTGCGGCGGAAGCGCGGTACGGCAGTCGAAGCCGTCGCAAAGGTCGAAGTCGGTAGCAGTCACGACGTAAGCGGGCACCGCTTCGATGCCGAAGGCGCGGAAGAGGCGCGGATCGATGCCGACCGGCGCCTTGACCTCGCCGGTGGGCAGCACCTTGGCGAGCGCCGTCGTGAAGGTCCGTGCGGAGTTGCCCGGCATGCCGCGGAACACGATCACGCCGCCCGCTCGACCGACACCGGCGATCATCGCCTTGAGCGAGGCCGCCGGCATCGACAGGCTGGCGAAGGCGACGAGGCGCGGCGCGTCTTCCGGGGCCATCTGTTTGGCGGACGCGGCGACCATTCCGTCGAAGTCGAAGGTCGCTGCAGGATCAGCAGGTGACGATTTCGACGCGTAACGTGCGGATGCGGCGCGAGCCGACGCGGCGCTTGCCGCCGCCTCCTGGCGCAGCGCCTCACCACGGCGCGCGACCACCTTGGTCAGCGCCTCGGCTTCCTGCGGCGACAGCTTGGCGCGGGCACGGACCTTGGCGAGGTCGAGGCCATCGACGGTCTGGGCGCCCGTCGAGGTGCCGAGGCCGAGCAGCAGGCCGGCCACCGCCGCCGTGCCGATGACAAGGGGAAGACGCCGCCGCATCACAGCACGCAGCAGTTGCGTTTGCGCCAGACGAGATAGCCCATATCTTCTCCGATCGCTGGGTAGACCTGGCCGGCGGACATGAAGGTCGTCGATGCGCCGATCGGCGCGCAGGCGTAGCGACCGCCGGTCTGTGGATTGGGATTGGTGGCCTGGAAGCGATATTGCTGCTTCCGCATCACCGGCATCAGGTAGCTGCCGCACAGCCCCTTGCTGCCCATCGTGCCCCAGGCGACGAGCTCGCGGTGCAGCTTGTAGGCGAAGCGGGCAAGCGCGAGCCGCGAGGCCTGCACATGACCGATCGAGGCGGCGACATTGCCGTTGAGCGGGTACATCGTGCCCTGGCAGCCGGCGCACCAGAAGAGCGGGTCGGTCGGCAGCCTGGCGCTCGCGGCGATGCAGTCGGCCGCGCACGCCGCGAGCGCCAGCGGATTGGCGAACAGCACCGCCTCGGGGTTGATGATCGCGGTGAGCTCGGAGTCCTGCCAGAGCGGATCAACCTCGGTAATGTAGAGGATGTCGATTCCGCCGGTCTCGAGGCAGAGGAAGTCCGCCACGATGTTCATCCAGTAGATGAGCGGATAGGCGTACCAGTGGACATGCCAGCCGCTGGTGTTCTGGGCCTTGCCGCCGACAGCGCTCGGCCCGGCCATGGTCTTGAAGCCGATGTCGAACCCCGGATCGAGCTTGAGCCCGCCGAGATTGACGAAGCACCACGGCTTCATGCTGACGTCGGCCAGCCGCACCGGCTCCCAGAAGCCCATGGCGATTCCGACCCGCAGACCGCAGGCGCAGACCGGCAGAGTGGGATTATCGGTGTCGGGACGACCGGCGAGCGAGGGCCAGATATTGAGGCCGCCGACCGACATCGGGAACAGGCAGCTCCAGCACACATCGGTGATGGGATTGACGAAGCGACCGGTGCACCGCCCCGGCGTTCCCTCGGCGCGAGCCGGCGACGCGAGCGTGAGCCCGAGGATCGCCAGGAGCGCGGCCAGGCCCGCCAGCATCAGGCGCAGCCGACGCCGGACGAGGCTCCGGCGCCGAGCCGACGCGGCGAGCCACTCGCGATTGCTCGTCGCAGTCACTTTCGATCTCCTTTTGTTCCCCGGACCACCAGCTCGCGGACAGCGAGGAGGCGGCCCTGCTGCTCGACCACGGCCGGCACGGCGCGGATGCCGAAATGCCGGGTGAGTGTGCCCTGCTGGTCGAAGTAGAAGCGGCGCTGCTCCGCCTTCATCAGCGCGAAGGGTGAGCCGGCGACTAGGATCAGCTTGGCGCTGAGCGCGGTGGTCGTGGTTCTCGCCCAGGCGACCTGGCTCGCATCGTCGCCGTTGATGAACACGAGGCGCTGGCGCAGCGGCACCGTGTCGAGCGGATTCACGCGCGTTCCCGCCGCGACGATGACCCGGCCGCGGGCATCGCGCAGGTCCTGCCGTACGGTGATCGTCGGATCGAAGCGCCAGCGCCGCTCCTCGGTCGCCGTCTCGATACCCGCTACGGCCGCCGGGCGTCGGACCTTGGCAGCGGTCCGCTCGGCCAGCGCCTGGTTGGCGCGATCGATCTCACCGCTGGCCTGCATGGTCACCAGCCGCTTCTGGATGACGGATAGCAGGTCTGCCTCGATGACGGGGAAAATGGCGCCCTGCTGGCCATAGTCGCGTGCGCTCGCCGGCACGGAAGCGGCGAGGACTGCCACGGCGAGCGGGAGATGGCGCGCGCTCACAGGATCGCCCTTCCGACGCCGATCAGCTGACGCCCGCAGATCCAGCCGATCAGGGCATAGCGGCTGTCGAAGCTGTCCCTGTTCGGCGTCGCCACGAAGTAGCAGCCGCGCGGCACCGTGCCCGTCGGGCCGATGTCGAGCGGCTCGCCGCGCAGCGTCCTCGGCTTGGCGAGCGCGACCGGACGGCCGTTGACGAGGAACAAGCGGCCACGGCGGGTCACTTCGTCACCGCCCACGCCATAGACGATCTTGCCGAACGGCTGGTGCTCGCGTCCAAAATGACGCTCGAGCAAAGCGCTCTCCGGTGGTTCGAAGAACACATAGTCGCCGCGCCGGGGCACACGATGTCGTTCGACCAGGAAGGCCCAGTTCGGCAGGCTGGTGCTCTGGTTGACGAGGAAGACGTGCGTCTCGCTCCAGCTCGCCAGGCCGGCATAGCCGGTGCCCGCGACCGCTATCCCTAGCAGCACGCCCCAGCGCCGCCGTCGTGCAGGCGACCAGAAGCGCGGATCGGTGCGATCAGCGGTCGCCACGCTCGGCCTCCATCGCGCGGGTGACGCGGGTGCGGACCTCGGCGGTCCAATCGTCAACCGAGCGGCCGAGCGTGGCCTCGGAGACGAGGACGGTGGTGCCACCTTTCCCCAGCTCGGCCACCGCCTTGTTGATCG
The DNA here is from genome assembly GCF_002374835.1 of Sphingomonas ginsenosidimutans. GTDB lineage: Bacteria > Pseudomonadota > Alphaproteobacteria > Sphingomonadales > Sphingomonadaceae > Sphingomonas > Sphingomonas ginsenosidimutans. The sequence continues at coordinate 18,224 of NZ_NWVD01000017.1, read as the reverse complement.
CGGCAAGATAGGTCGCAGTGCGACGGGCGGACTGTTCGGCCGTGCCGCCGTTGCGCGCCTCGGCGGCGACGAAGTCCTCGACCAGCCGTGACAGGCTGACCGACACGATCCGGCGCTGCTGAAGATCGATCAGCGTCCGCGTGGCCCAGGCAGCCCAGAGCAGCGCGGCGGCGATGAGGATGGCGCCGAGCACGCGTGCGACGGGCCAGCCGGCGATGGTGCGCTGGCGAAGCGACGCACGCTCAGCCATGCCGGCCACCACGCGCCAGCTCGCGGCGCAGCTTGCCGGCAAAGGCCGGCAGACGCGCGATGACGAGCACGCCGACGAGGCCCAGGAACAGGGCAAGCAGCTGCCGGTCGAAGTGCGCCCGCGCTGCCGGATCGGCGAACAGATAATGGGTCGACAGGTTCTGCACATGCGCGAAGAACCGCAGCGGGCGCCCGTCCGCGGCGACGATCAGGAAGGCGAGCAGCACGCCGAGCGCGGCCAGCACGGTGCCGGCGACCCATAGGGTAACGCTGAGCCCGATGTGGCAGGCGTCGGCTGCGAGGCGATGTGCGCGGGCGAGCCGGGCCTGCAGAGGGTGCTTGGGATCAGCCATGACGAGGCTCCGGGCGAGAGGGATCGGCGTCGCCGCGCGCGACGGCGTCGATCGCGTCGGCAATCGGTTCGCCCGCCGCGACCCGCCGCTCGATCGCGGCATAGGTGTCGGGCGAGGAGGAGAAGACGGTGGCCGAGAAGCGGTCGAGCACGAGCCTTCCGATGGCCTGACACTCGGGGCCGCGGATGAAGACCTCGGAATATTCCGACCCCGAGCGCTTCAGCGAGCGGATCAAACCTTCGGTCCGGTCGTCCATGTCGAGCCGCGCGGACTTGCGCAGGTCTGCGATCGTCTCCGGCTTCTGCTGAAGCACCAGCATCCAGTCCGAGTTCTCGAGCGCGGCGGTCGCCCCGTCGGACTTGTAAAAGTCGTTGAGCGACTGAGTGGCGGTGCAGAGCGCGCCGCCATATTTGCGCGCGGTGCGGGCATAGGTCTCGACAAAGTCGGACATCGACCCGCCCTTGAGCATGGACCAGGCCTCGTCGATCAGCAGCAGCTTCTTCACCGACCGCGGGCTGCGCGTCATCGCCTGCCCCGTCATGAACATGATCGCGGTCAGGACGACCGAGCGGAGCTCCTCCCGCGTGGCGAGGTCGGACATCTCGAAGACGGTGAAGTCCGCCTCGAGCCGAAGCGTGGCCTCGCCGTTGAAGAACCCGCCATAGGTCCCGCCGGCGCGAAACGGACCCATGGCGATGGCGAGATTGGCAGCGTCCGCGTTGCCAGTGGCTTCGAGCGCATGCGCAACGGCTTCGACCGAGCCAGCCCGGCCCTGCTCTTCCCAGACCCGGTTCACCGCCTGGTCGATCAGGCCGCGCTCGGTGTCGGTGAGCCGATCGACGAAGCGGGCCATCTGGCCCACGATCGCCTTCAGCATCGCCATGCAGTCGAGGCGGTAGTCTTCGTCGTCGGCGACGCGGGTCGCATCGACCATCGAGAACGGATTGAGGCAGAAGCCGCTCGCCAGCGTGAACTCGATGAACCTTCCGCCCTGCAGCCGGCAGCTGTTCATGAAGGAGCGGCCATCGTCGATCACGACGACCTTGGCGCCCGCACCGCACAGGCTCGCGCACATCTCCTGCAGCAGCACCGACTTGCCCGAGCCCGACTTGCCGAGGATCGCGACATTGTGGTTGCCGGCGCCGTTCTCGAACGGCGACCAGAAGAAGGGCTGGCCGCGGCGGCCGAGAAACAGGAGGTGCGGGACCGCGCCGCCGAGATACTCGCCCTGCATCGGTGCGATGTTGGCCGCCGTGGTCGACAGCATCGTGCGCATGCGCCGGCATCGCTCGAGGTCCGCCGCCAGCCCGTCGGCGAGCGTCAGTGGCATCGCCGCGAGCAGGCCCTGCACCTGGAGGAAGCGCTCGTCGGCGAGATCCCAGCCTGCCGCCTTGTAGAGCGACTTGACCATGCGCTCGTTGCGATCGCCATCGCCGACTGGCGAGAAGGTGGTGACACCGTAGAAGGCGCGGACCAGCCGCCTGCCCTCCTGCAGCTGCGCCTGCACCTCGCGCCACTCGGCCGCCTGCTCGCGCAGCTTGGGGACGTAGCGCGCCGACTTGCCCTCGGAGAGGCTGGTCGTGCGCAGGAACTTCATGCCAGCCCTTGTCGAGGCGGCTTCCTGGTCGGGGTAGACGAGGCAGAGGATCGTCGCCGCCGGACATGGGAAACGAAGCTTGTCGGTGAACAGGTCGCCGATCAGCCGCGCCGTCTCCCAGGGCGTCCAGCGCACCGGCATGTTGCGCACGCCGAAGTGCCGAACGTCGAACCGGTCCGGGTAGATCTCGCCGATCTCGGGCGCCTCGCCGTCATGGCCGCCGGTCGGCCGGAACCGCTCGGTCCGCAGCAGCATCCGGCTCTCCTCGACGGTCAGTTCGATGTCGCGGCGGATCGCCTGGTCGGCGATCGGATCGAGCGGGTTGTAGTCGACCGCATCGTCGCCGCTCGCCGTCGTCGGCGAGGTCAGGTCATCGACAAAGGCGATGAGCTCGACCGGATCGACATCGAGCGCGGGCACGTCGAGCGAGCGGAGCACGCCCACCAGACTGTCCCTGACCGCGATCAGCTCCTCCTTGGAGGTGCCGCCGTTCGCGGGCACGCCGACCGACACCAGCAGCTGATGGTGGCGGGCATGGAACGGGGCGGCGCCCGAGCCGCTCGTCCAGACCAGATCGTAGAGGCACTGGGTGCGGGCGCGCGCGATCTGCTCGTAGACGCCGCCGCGGGCGTAGCGGGGCGCGAACCAGGGCGCGATGTTGCGGCTGATCCGTGGTGACGCCCAGTGGACGATCTGCACACAGGCGCCCGCCGGCAGCCCCTCGGAGAGGAACTGCCCGAGCAGGTCGCCGACCCGCTCGTCGGCACCGACCAGCGGCGCGACGTTGAGGATGAAGCCGGAGGAACGCGCGTTGAGGTAGAGCCGGGTGGACGGCTCGTAGACGCGGTACGGCAGGAAGCTCGACAGCATGTCGAGGCCCAGCACCGGCCGCGCACCCTCGCTCTCCTCGGCATCGCCGAAGAGGCCGGTGAGCAGCGAGCCGGTGAACGTCTTGAGCGAGAGGTTCATCGCGGTTGCTCCTCGCCGGCAGGCGCGCTGAACAAGCTGCCGTCCAGGTCGGTCGGCGGCGTCGGCTGGATCGGCCGGGCTCCGAGCCGAGACAGGTTGGGCGTGGCGAGCGCGCGGAGGCGTGCCTGTGCTGCCGCCGCGTCGCCCTGCGGCAGCACCACCTTGCCCGCCGGCAACGCCGGCGGAGTCCCGACGGTCGGTGCGGCAGGCACGTCCTTGGCGGCAGGCACCGCGGCGCCGATCCGGTGCCCGGCGCGCGCGGCTGCGAGCGATGCCGCAGTCGGCGCGCCGGGATCGACCGCGCGGGGCAACGCGGCCGAACTGAAAGGGTGAGGGGCTTGAGCGGGAGTGGTCTCAAGCCCCTCGATCACCGGTGCCGAAGCACCGGCGACCGCCTCGCGCAGGGAGGAAGGGGCGGGACTGCGCGAGATCTCGGAAGAGGAGACAGGGTCGGCGGTGGACGCGAAGGTCCAGGCAGGCTGTTCGACTACGGCATGGACGGTGGCGGCGTCGTGCAGCACGCCCGCCTCGTCGACATGCGCGGGCAGCAGGATGGACAGCATGCGCTCGCCGGTGCGGACGGCGACGCTCCCGCCCCCGCCCGTTCGGGCGGGCTGCCGGTCGACCGCCGCTGCCGCCGCGGCACCCTCCTCGTCGACTTGGCCGATCGCGGCCGCGTCGATCTTGGTCATGGGCGCGCAGGTCCCGGCCGGCGCCCGGCAGGTGAAGTCGCCTTTCACCGTGCCGCCAAGTGTCGTGCAGCCGCCAAGCGTGGCTGCACCGGCGAGGAGCAGCGCCAGATAGAGAGACCGGATCATGCCCGACCTCCCGCCACAAAGGCCTTGAGCTGCTCGGCCGTGTGGAAGCCTTGCAGCACCGCACCGTCGGCGCGGATGATCACCGGCGTGCCGCCGAAGCCGTGCTTGCGGGCGAACGCCTCATTGGCGTCGAGCCCCGACACGTCGCACTTGCGCCCTGCGGCGATCGCCTGGTCGGCATAAGCCGCATGCGCAGCGGCTGCCGGATCGGCCGCGCAGAGCACCGCCTCCGAGAGCTTGCGGCTCTCCGCACCGAAGATCGAGATCGGCCGCTCCTCGACGCGCGCGCCCATGCGGGCGAGCTCGGCCGAGAGCTTACGGCAATAGCCGCAGTGGAAATCGCTGAGCACGACGAGCTTGGGCCCGTTCGCCGGCCCCCAGTGCACCGCCCCGCCTGCCGGAAGCTGGGCGAGGTCGACCTTCGCGGCCGCGGGCGTCGCGGCGGCGGGCTGCGCGTCGTCATCGTCGCGCCGACCCGCCGCACCCGCTGCGAGCATGTCCGGGTTGAGCTCGAGGAGCCGCGTCGCGGTGACGTCGCTCCGCGTCTCCATGTCGTAGAGCCGCCCGATCATGAGGAAGCGCGCGCTCCGGTCGACGTAGAAGAGCGTCGTCCCGGCCACGACCTCGCACAGGCCGCCGAAGCGACTGCAGTCGATCGCGCCGATGCGGGTCTTCGGCAGCCGCAGCTTGAGCGCCTCGCGCACCAAGCCGGTGTCGACGCTGGCGATGGCCGGCGCCGCGGCATGGACGCTCTTGGCGACGACGCCGGCGCCCATGCCGACGACGAGCGACGCCGAGGCCAGCAGGCTCCAGAACGGAATACCTTCCATGCGGCGCATCCTGGCCAGCTCATGGCCAAGACGAGTGTCAGCAGAGATCATTGGGAGTTCCTCACATAGACGCCGTCGAGGAAGACGATCTCGACATCGATGCCGGTCGGCATCTCCACGACTGGCTGATATTGTTCGGCGCGCTCGATCAGATACTTGGACACAGTGTCCGAGGCGTCGGCGACGCCCTGACCGAGACCGCCCTGGACGATGTCGCCGCCGGACAGCTGCTGGCGCTTGCCGTCGACGCCATTGGTGATCCCGGAGAAGACGCTGTTGGCGTTGGCCGAGAAGCCGCGGCCGAAGCCGCCGACAATGCCGGCGATCAGCGCCTGGCTGACGAGACTGCCCTCGCGGCTGACAACGCGGCCGCGCACACCGGTCTTGCCGGCGAAGCTGATGAAGCCCTTGACCTCGCTGACCGCGACCCGCCCGCCGGGCTGGTCGCAGGTCATTTTCTGGAGCTTCACATAAACCTTCTCGGCCGAGAGATCGCCGCGCGCCGCACCGTTAACGACGCAGCCCTGGATGCGCGTCGTGAGCAGCTTGCCGTCCTTGACGACCGAGCGCGCAGGGCCCGTGATCCGAAGCACGACCGGCAGCGGATCGGTCTGGCTGGCGACGCCCGCCGAGGCGTCCACGCCGACGATCACGCGCGCCGGCGCATAGCTGTTGGGCGGCAGGTAGTCGGGACTGTCCTCAATCTCGATCGCAGGCGCAGTCGGCCGACCAGCGCGCAGGCCGGTCTTGGCCGTGCCGGCGCCTTCCGTTGGCCCGCTCGTGAACGAGACGGTCTTCACCTGTCGTTCGGCGCGAGGCGAGAGCGCGGCGCCCTGCGGTCCACCGTTGTTCGGGTCGAGCGGCGATCCCGACGGGATCGACGGATCGCGTGACGCGAGCGGTGCGGGCGGCGGCGCGGCTGCCTGGGTCTGTGCGCGCGTGAGCTCGCCGCGCAGCGTCGTATTCTCCTGCGTCAGCGCGTCGATCGTCTTGGTGCCGTCGGTCTTGAGCGCCTGGTTCTCCGCCGAGAGCGCGTCGAGCCTGGTCTGGACCTCGGGCGCGACCGCCCTGCTTTCCTCGAGCGCCTTCAGCTGGCGCGCCTGCGCATCCAGCCGGTTGCCGTAGATCGCGACGAACTCCTTCTGGCTAAGGTCGCGATTGACGATGCCGTCGGTCTCGATCTTCTGCGGCGCGTCGGCGGCCGGCGTGTGATCGCCGGTGCTGCCGAACACGAACCAGAGCGCGAGCATCGCAGCCGAGCCGCCGCCGCCGAGCAGCAGCATGCGCTGGCGTGCCCGCGTCTTGGCGTTGAGCGCGCCCAAGGGCGTGGCGCTTTCCTGGCCGGAGCCGCCCTGAGGGGTGACAGCCTCGCTCATGCGCCGGCACTCCCGTCGAGCACGACGTAGAGCGTCGTTGCCTGCTGCGGGCCGAGTTCGCGATCGGCGACGCTGACCGCGAGGCTCCCGGCCGGCGTCAGCTGCGCCGGGTCGACCGGGACCGTCTTGGCACCGCGGTTGTCGATCCGCAGCACGCGGCCGGTGAGTGCGCCGCCCCGGTACTCGGCCACGAGGCGTACGCTGAGGTCACCGACGCGCGTCGGTGCTGCGGCGACCTGCCGCATGACATAGCCGTCGGGCGCGCTGTTCGCCGCCATTGCCTGGACGAGGCGCACCGCCGCATCGCGCGGGCCGGTCTTCGCTTCCCAGGCCTGTGCCCGCTCGCCGGCGATCGCCGGGTTCGAGACGAAAATCTGCTCGGCCTCGGGTCCGCCGATCGAGCAGGCGAATTTGTAGACATAGCCCTTGCGGGTGGTGGCGAAGAAGCTCAGCCGACCCGGTGCGAAGCCTTCGGGCACCGACAGGTAGATGTCACCACGGACCGGCTCGTTGGTGACGGTGAAGTCGTTGTACGGGTAGCCGGTCGTGATCTTGCTGACGCTCGCGAAGGCGTCGCCGACCAGGCTGATCCGGGTCAGCTCATGGTTCGAGACCACGCAGTCCACCTGCGCATTGTCGGCAGCCTGACGATATTGGTCGGCCCAGGCCGGCGTCGCGGCGAGAGCGATGGCAGCGCCGATCAGCGCGAGTCCGAGCGGCTTCAGGGTGAGGTCGCGCGGCCGGGTCGTGCCGGCGGCGAAGGTGACCGTGCCCGCCCCGAGCAGGCAGGCGGGTGTCGCGGCGATCATTGGAGCGCCTCCTTGTTCGTGGGGATGAGCGCGAAGCTCGAGAGCGAGAGGCGCAGGCCCGCATAGGTCCAGCCGAACCGGAACCGCTTCTTCTCGCTGGCGATGACCTGACCGCCGACGAAGGTCTTGAGGTCGCCGTCAACGGTCGAACTGAGACCTTTGGGATCGACCGTCAGGCCGGTGATGACGAATGCCTGGCTCAGATCGGAGCCGCGCTGCTCGGTGACGATCTTGACCAGCTCAGCCTTGAGCGCACCGTAGGCGGCGGGATCGGCCACCTTCAGGATCTGCTCCATCCAATAGTCGAGACCGGTCGGCGAGCGGTTGAGCAGCATCAGCGCGACGTCGCGGGTGACGAGCTCGAGATAGTCGGACGAGACGCCCGACGAGCTGATCGCCAGCGGCCGCGTCGAGAGCGGCTGCAGGATGATCTCGCGGTCCCTGGATCCGAGCGCCGTCAACAGCGCGAGGTTGGCCAGGAACGACGCCGCCGCGGCGACGACGAGGACCTTGCGCTGCCGCAGCAGCGATTGGGTGCGCTGGTGCGCGATATCGGATAGCATGGAGCCCCTCCCCTCAGCCGGCGAGCCGGCGGCAGTGGGAGGGCGGCGTCGCACGCAGTCGGACGAAGCTTGCCCCCAGGTACCAGTAGGCCGCGTGGATGATCCAGGAACTGGCCCGGCCAGCCTTGGCCTTGCGAAGCGCGAACCACGCTCCTCCGGCACCCACGAGACCCAGCAGGATGTGCTGGGAGAAGATGCCCCAGGCGAACGGCGCCGCGAGCCCCAGGAATTCGTCCAGGGTCCAAAGGCCGATGAGCTCCGGATCGTCGAGCCGCCGGGGAACAATATACTTGTCCGACATGGTGTGAGCCGCCCTCGCCGCCGCGATCAGATGATCGCGGTCACGGTGGAGGTGACGATCGGCACGCCGGTGCCGACGCCGATGCCGACGGCGACGGGGATCGCCACCTGCCCGAGCGTGAACCGGCCGGACGCCATGCCGATGATGCCGCCGGCCAGGCTGAGCACGGCGATGATCTTGCCGCCGGAGCCCTCCAGAAAGTCGGTGAACTTGGTGAGCGCCGGACCGAAGGTCGTGTCGGCGCCGGCATAGGCGGCGCTCGCCACGGCCATGAGGCCGATCGCGGGAATGAGATAATCGCTGGCCCGGCCGAGGCCGGCACGGGTCAGCGGGAGCTTGAGGCTGTGCATCGAGAGCGTCTCCGAGAAGGTGTTCGCCGCGGCCGCATCCCGACCGCACAGCCACCTTCACGCCGCCTCCGGTCGACGCTCAACGAAAAGGAACATCATAGGAACAAAACAGCTGCGCGGTCGCGGATTCCGCGATCACGGTCGCAGCGATCATGTGAAGTTTCCTAGCAGCCCGCGATGAAGCTCGCGGGGGATCGGCAGGGCGTCGCTGGCCGTGCGACAACACTCGCGAATCGCTCTTGGCTGGGTATCTCCGCTACTTAGGCGTCGCTGCAAGCGCTGAGACGCACAAGACTGCAGACCCTCGTCGGCCGGCACGTGCTAGGATGTTCCTATTTTGTTTTCCTACAGGCTATGCGCTTGGTACGTGGCTGCGAATCGATCCTTGGAGATGGAGTCGTGGCAAGCACGAGCAGTTCCGCAGCCCTGTCGTCGACACCGCTGCACATCATCGTCGGCGACCTGGTCGAGCAGACGGGTCTCAGCCAACGTGACCTCGCCGGCAGGGTCGGCATGTCTAAAGATCAGTTCAGCCGCACTTTGAAGGGCACTCGGCACCTCAGTCTGGATGAGGCCGGCGCGATCCTGGCTGCGGCAGGACTGCCTGCGCGCGGTGCCCTCACGCTTGCGATGTTCGACCGGCGCGATCTTGCCAACGAGTGGTCACGCTCAGGGCTTGCCGCGTTCCTCGAGACGCTTGTCGCGGCGCTGCCGGACGCCCTCGTGGCGGAACTCGGAGCCAGCAGCGACCGCGTCGACCCGCGTTGGGGAACGGCGGTGGCGAAGTTCGTCGCGCAGCGGATCGCCAGCCACATCGACGAACTCATCGAGCGAGAGGAGAAGCTCGGTGAGTTCCGGCCTACCGGCGGAATACGTACTTGAATCTAAACAGATTGCCGCCGCCAGAGAGGCCGCCACACGGAACGGGATTTTGAGGGCGGCACGAACGCTCAACGAGATCACGAAAGCCCATGACAGCCGCAGCTCTCTCGCGCGTCGGAGTGGCCGCGCGTTCCGCCAGGCGCGGGGCGCCACGCCGACGTCCCGCAGCCGCACCGCCCCCGCGCTCAGGCATTATCGCCTCAACGCAAACCGATGGCGCACTTGAATTGCGACACGCGTTGCGCGAGGCGTACATCATGAGGAACCTTGCCATCATCGCGCCACTGCTTGTCGCGTTTGTCGGCGGCAGTGCGGCGGGCAAGTCGTTCCACGATCCCATTCCCGAAGCCTTCCGGGGAACATGGGCACCCGCGGCGGCCGACTGCCGCGACGAGGACGGCGTCAACAAAGTTTTTGTCGATGCCGAGAGCGTCAACTACTACGAGGGCAACGACTACCTTCTGATCGGCGTTTCCTTCTCAGGTTCCATGACAAAGCGGAGCGGCAGCGGCGTCCTCTTCAACGGTCGCTTCACTGGACGCACTGAGGCTAACCTACTGGGCGAAAGCAACATCCGCATGGAGATCGATGACCGCGATGCGAACACGATGTATCGCTACCCAATCGGCGATGATGGTGAGCCAATCGCCGCTCGAGAGGTAAAGGACGTGCGCTGCCCTACGAAATAGTTCGTCGTGATTAATCGTTGAGACATCACTGATCGGCGAGCACAATGGGATCGTTTCGCCCGTCTTAAAGGGCCACTACGATCTTTCGGGGTTTCATGTTCATTACCCGAGCCTTTCAGACGTGCCACAATCAAGTTGAGCCGCAACGACCCAGAAGCCGACGTTCAGGTCGCCTTAGCGATTGCCCGAAACCAGACACTCGTTCACAACCTGAACAATTGGGGTCAGCTGCTCGCGCCGCACCCTAACTGCCGATCGAGGCCGCCGCGCTAATCCGGAGACAATCCACACTTGCGATAGGTTTTCAGAATGCGCAACGTGTCATAGCCGTCGATGATGCAGCAGGTCCGCAAGTTGCCGAACTGCTGGGCGAACGACCGCATCATCGCGCGTACAGGGATCTCGATTAGATGGCAGTGCTGGAGCACAAGGATGTCCGCGGGTTCCGCGTATAGCCTAACCACTTGGTCGCCGTTCTTGCCCAGCTCCGCCAAGGTCATCGGCTTGAACTTCGCCGGCCCTTTGAAGGCACGCCGCCGCGTAAGGCTCGCCGTCGACCTTGAGTGCGGAGGTGAACAGGTCCGACTGCTCGCCGCCCCAGTCTTTGGGCACCTCGCCCTCGCCGATCAGTTCAGCGAAGGCCATTTTGACATGGGCCTCGGGGACGCCGCGCAGCGGCATCAGTGCCGCCTGGGTAGTAGCCCGGGGTACGAGACGGATCTCCTGGAACGCGTCAATCTGGCTTGGATGCAGCTCCAGCCGATTGTGCCAGGAAGCCCCGACGAGACTGCGGCCCCCGTCAGCCCAGCTCACGAAGGGCGTGGCGATCGCCCAGGGTAGTGCCGCCACAACATTGGCGTCGATCGCCGTGACGGCCCCGATCACCAGTAGTTGGGCACGGCGGCCGAGTTCGGTCCAAGCGGAGTTTGCGGTGAAATACTCGTGCGAGAAGCGCACCTCGAGCTTAAGACCTGGCCGGAGCGCGTCGAGCTTGGTGTGGATCAGCGCTTGGGGCGGCGGCTGGCGGCGTTCCATCTTCGCCTTGTGCATCGCGGGCACCCCTCGCGAGTAGAAATCGCCGAAGTGAGTGAAGAAGCTGCCGACCGCCAGCTCGTCCGCGGCGACGAGCTGGCCGAGCGTCGGCGGCTTCGCACGCTCGAGCCAGGCCCCGAGCGCGCGCTCGAGGCCAACGGTTGCCGCCAGTTCCCGCAGGTGCGCTGCGGCCGCATCACGATCGCCGACTCCTCCAAGCATCGGCTCAGCCCCAGTCAGGGACATAAGCCGCCGCCGGTTGAGGTACCAACAGCTCAGGTCGTAATCGGGACGGGACGGGTCGGTCACCAACGACAGCTGCGCCGAAGCATTCCACTCGGCAACGGAAATCGTCCGATCCCGACTTCTTGCCCGGTCGTCGCCTCCCTTATTCTGTGGTGTTCGTGCTCCTCCAGCGGGCCAGAGGGAAATCCGTTTTTGCTAGTCGCCCTCTGCAATGCGCTCGGCTTTCGCCTTCTTGCCCCAGCTGCCGCGGCGGCGTGGCAAGTCTCGGCCTCGCGCCCAATAGCCTAACGTCATAGGGGGCGTACTCGTCCGGGCCGTCTAAATCGTCACCAGGTCGGCGTAGTCCGTCATGGGACCAATCGAAAGGAATAGCGGCTCGAGCGGCGTTCTCGGCCGGACGCTCGGCCGGAACGCTACGCGGACCTCGCGCTGGTAGCCGTAGCCAAAGTGCTTAGCCATTTCCGGTACGGTGAACTTGGAATAATCTCGATACGGGTCATAATAGATGACCGGGCCCTCCAGCGGCTCCCAATCGGGCAGTCGTCCAAGGAAAGTGGAGATGAGGCGCTGCTTGAAGCGCGTCGGATCCCGGATCACGATGGCGGCGTCCGCATCGAAGTCGGTAGGCATCCGGTAGTGAATGTGTTCGCAAAGGCTAAATAGGAAGTAATCCTGGAATACCAGCGGCAGGACGATGTCGTCATTCTCGAACTCGATGCGGTGCCCCTGGAAATCCATGCCAGTCCGTCCGTCCAGACGCTCGCGCCATGTGGGGATAAAGAAGGTCCGGCTCGTCTCGTCGTCGCGTACTGCATCGGAATGGGCGACGTCGTTATAGAGCCCCGCATTGGCGAGCCGCAGGTCACCCGTCGCCAGCATCGGCTCGAGAAACTGCCGCTTGCCATATTTGACGATGATCGGCGTAGAGGGCGCGACGTAGCCCTCGAACATCTTCACGCCCGAGGACTCGCCGTTCTCGAAATACCTGAATAGCGGCGCGCGCGCCGCGGCAACGACTTCATTCGGCGGCCCGCCAGCCGCCCTGTCCGAGTAGTCTTCCAGCAGGTGGGTGAAGACCTGCATATATTCGTCGGTGCGCGTCATCGGCACCGGCGTCAGCTGCCCCTTGGGGCTCAGCTCCATCGCATTCACGAAGACGTTGCGGAAGCGCTCGGCCACCCGCTCGTCGGGCGCACCCAGGAGGTAGGGTCGGGAGAGATAGTCGAGCCTCCACGTTTCGTGCCGCACCAGGGTACCGGCGACGGCCCGCTCCCGGTACTCGCGACGTCGCTGTTCCACACGCTCCGCCCGCTCGCGCAGCTGATTAAGGGTGACCTTCGGCATGCTCTTCATTTAGTGACTACGTCGGCTGGGGCCACTGCTCGCTAGGCGCGTGCCGATCGCCTCCTCAAGCCGCAAGCCGGTTTGTCGCAGGATTGCGAGTCGCCGCTTGCAAACGGCGCGAGACCAAGAAGTAGTCGTTCGAGATGCTCCGGTTACGTCCGAATACCAGCCGTTCGTCGACATCCACTTGCTTATCTGCACAGCGCGATGGCGAACTGTCTAGCGCTCTGAGGTCGGCCAACAGGGGCGCGGGCGTGCACTCGCGAGCCAATCGCCGGATCGGGCTTTTCGCACTACCCCGCTCGATACCGCAATCGGTCCAGCAGGCTGTTTCGCCGCGCCGCACGCCTTAGAGGGGCAACATGTAGGGAAGTTTGCCGTCATACATACCACATATTGACACAGTGTATGATGTTCCCCTATCGTTCTAAATAGCGGCAGGAGGATTGGCCATGCGCGGCGACTACAGGTTCACAAGTCTCGCATCCGGCTGCGGCGACAGCATCCTGATCGAGGCGCATGACAAGGTCGTGATGGTCGACATCCACTACCGTGCTGCCCGAGCGCAGGACGAGGATGACGACGAGGCGCCCGATTTCGCTCCGGATATCCGCGCCGCCTGCGGGAACGACCATCTGGACGTGTTCGTGTCGACGCACCCCGACAAGGATCACGTCGGCGGCTTCGGCGAGATATTCCACTGCGGCTCGCCGGAGAGCTGGGACAGCGACCCCGAGGATTCCGACCCCAAGATCATCGTGGACGAGATCTGGTGCACGCCATACGGCCTCAATCCCCACTACGTCACCGACCAGTCGAAGCCGATCACCGATGAGATCAAGCGCCGCAATGCCCTCCAGGGCACGGCCGCGGGCGAACGCGCGGGAAACCGGCTGAAGGTCATGGACACTAGCCGGTTCTCAACGGGTGCCATCACCACTGACTTCGAATGGCGACTGCTGGCGCCGACGCCTGCGGAGTGGGACATTCCGAAGACCGCGGAGGGCTGCCCCCCGGCTTCCTCGAACCCGACCAGCCTGGTCATTCAATGGACCATCCGGCGGTTCGGAGGCGAGAACCTGATCCTGACCTGCGGCGACACCTCGGTCGAGGTGCTCGAAAGACTGGAAAAGGATGTTCACCGCAAGAACCCAGGACATCTCGCGTGGCACGTCCTGCTGGCGCCTCATCACTGCTCGCGACGGTCGATCGGCCGGGTGCTCAACGGCGGCTGCAAGGACGAGGAGTTCACCGAGTCCGCCGAGGCGTTGAAGGCGCTCGGCGAGCAGCGTGGCAACGGATACGTCGTGTCGAGCAGCCGGCGCGTTGTGCGGGGCGGCGACACGCCGCCGTCATGGCACGCGAAGCGCCGCTATCTCCGCATCCTCGCCAACGGCGGCGAGATCACGGGTTCTGTCGAAGGCCGCTTCCGCTGCACCGGTGGCAACGGAGCTTCGGACCTTCCGGCCCATGTCGTCTTCAACCTGACCAGCGGCGGTCCAACGCTCGCGCCCGCGAAGGTGCCGGCGACGGTCGGTCTTGGCGGTGCCGGCGCGGCGGTCGGAGGTGGCGGCTCCTATGGCTGACGGCAGCGACGAACCCGTCGATGGCGAGATCGTCGCTGAGCCAGACCTGAGCCAGCTGCTGGAGATCGCGCGCATTTCGCAGTCCGCCGGTGTCGTCGCATCGTCCATCGAACTGCGCCGCCTGGACGAAGGCGAGATATTGACCTTCGACATCAAGACGGAGCCGACGGTCGGGGAACCGGCGGCCGACGTGCGGGAAGTGGAGCGGATACATTTCGTCTACCTTGAGGGCCGCGCCTTCGGTCAAACCGCACCCTACAATGTGCTCTGCGACCGCGAGGACTTTCCCCGCAAGATTGGTCATCTCTGCTCAGGCGAGCCGGGATGCCGAGCGGCGCCCTGCCTGGCGCTGGGCGGCATCCAGCCAATCTACGAGCGCGCCGGCATAGAGGCGATCATGACCCGGCTGCGCGACTTCCTGCGAGACGCGAAGACAGGCACCCTGATGATGGATGGCTGGGAGCCGGTTCCGTTCGGGGTGGGCCAGAAGCTGCGAATGGGCCAGCTCGAGCCACGCACCTTGCAAGAGCATGCGCTCGCCGATCCCGATGCGGGCAGCGCCGTCGGCGTCGCGATCAACTTCGATGACGACGACCGCAAGCAGGTGTCCGTCTTCTCGCAGATCCTCGAGCCGGCGAACGTCCAGGCGGCCATCGGATTCCACAACGAGAAGTTCGACCGAAAGCGGGTCGCCGTCCCTTGGGTGTTCGTCTGGCGCGAACCATCGGCGGTCGAACGGGGCCCGCTATTCGAGGATTGGAGAACGGGCGGCGAGCTGCTGGAGGGCATGAAGGCGATCGGCGTGGATCACGCCTTCGATGCCACGGTCGGCGACCTGTTGCAGAGGGGCGTAGACTTCCGCTGCGTACGACCGCCGCTCTTCGGCAGAGCGATGGTCGTGATCATCGGGGTTTGGCGACCGGCGCCAATCATGAACGCCTTCTTCGGATATTCCGAAGACCAGGCTGCGCGCAGCCTCGAACTGCGAGCGTTCCTCGTGTCGCAGGATTACGACAAGAGCATCCTCGACGCCGATACGCGCATCGAAACGATCGTCGGCGACTACCCGCCGCGACCATCGTTGATGCGCTGGGTCGCGGGTGCGGACCCGCTGCCACCCGTTGCCTTGCTTGGGCACGGCGCCCTGGGCAGCGCGATACACGACAACCTCGCCCGCTCCGGAATGGAGGACGTGCTCGTGTGGGACAAGGATCGCATCCACCCCCACAACCTCGCCCGCCATTCCGCTCGCACAAAAGACGTGTACGCGAATAAGGCCGACCAGGCGAAGCGTCTGACCGACGCGCTCTGGCACGACGAGGGCAAGTCCGAGGCGATCAAGGACGACATTGCGACCGTCGACATCGACGACCTCAAAGCAAGGATAGAGGGTCGGCTCGTCATCGACGCCACTGCCGACGAACAGGTCCGACTTCGAATGGACGAACTGAGGGGCTCGACCGAGGCGACCATCGTCCGGACCGAGATGTACCATGAGGGGCGCCTCGGAATGACGTTCGTCTCGCCGCCGGGCGGGCCCACCATGTCGGACATGATGCTCGCGACGATCGGGCTTGCACCCGACGATCCCGACGTGGCGGGCTGGCTCAACTACGAGGATCGGCATCCGCTGGGCCCTGACCCGCTGCTCTACGGCTTCGGCTGCACCTCGATGACGGTGCACCTGCCCAAGCACGCCGTCGAACAGCACGCGTCGGTTGCGTGCACCGCCATTCTCGGCGATCGGAGCGAAGCCGGCATCCTGCTCAACCCGCTTGACGAGCGGCTCCGGCCGACGGGCTCGCGCTGGGTTCCCATGGAGGCATTCACCGTCCTCCGACCCGCCAGCGTGGACGAGTGGCAGATCCGCGTCTCGCCTTCCGCCATCGCGGCCATGGCCGCGGAGCGCACCGCCGCGGTTCCGGCCGAGACCGGTGGCTATCTCTACGGGAGCTGGGACCCGACGCGTCGGGTGATCACCGTCATCCACGCCTCCCCCCTTCCGCCTGGATCAGAGGCGACCGAGACCAGGCTCGAACTCGGCAAGGCCGGCGGCACCCTCGCGGAGCGCCGGCTGACCCGCCTTGCCCGTGGCCGCGTCTATCTGTGCGGCACCTGGCACAGCCACCCGGACGGATCGGCGCACATGTCGGGCCGCGATGATCGCGCCATGACCGCACACGCTGAGAAGGACGCACCCGATCTGCGCCCGACACTGATGATCATCGTGGCGCAGGACGATGTTCAAGCGCATCTGAGGCTACCGTGATGGCTGACCTGCTCAAGACCGGCATCAACACGAAGTACCTAGCCCCGATCGTCGTGGCCTATGCGGCCGCGGCCGGGTTGCTCGGCATCGACCGAGTGGCGCAGGTACAGACCCTCCTCCAGCATGCCGGCTTCGCGGGAGTCGCCGGCATCGTCATGCTCGTGCTGCAGGAACTCTTCCCCCGATCGGTGAAGGAGGTGCTCGTCTTCTGGCGGCTCCGCGACCGGGTCCCCGGCTGTCGGGCGTTCACGGGGATCGCCCCCAAGGACCCCCGGGTGGACCCGACCGACCTCGCCGTACTGCTTCCGTCGACGCCGATGACGCCGACCGAGCAGAACGCGCTCTGGTACAAGTGGCTGAAGGCGACGGAGAGCGATCCCGCGATCGCGGACAACCACCGGCGCTTCCTCATCCTCCGCGACTGCGCCGTGCTTCTTGCCCTGCTCGCGCTCGTGACGCCCGCACTGTTCGTGTGGACGCCCAGCAGCAACGATCGCATCCTGATGCTCGGCGGCGGGGTGCTGCTCGCCTACATAGTCGTGGCCCTGTCCGCCCGGAACGCGGCCGTCCGTCTGGTCGGGAACGTCGTCGCACGGAAGGTGGGAACGGCATGATGAAGCAGCGTGAAGATCGAAAAAAGCCGTTGGTGAAGATCGAAATTCACGACGTCGATCATGGCGGCTGCACGGTGATCACCGGCCCGGCCGGGCACCGACTGATGCTGGATTGCGGGCTCTGCAGCGATAGGCCGTGGTATCCGTCGATCGCCTACGGCGGCGAGCGCATCGATACGCTGATGCTTATGAACCTCGACGAGGACCACTGCGAGGATCTGCCACATCTTTGGCGTGCCTGCGCGGTGGGCGGACTCGTGACCAACCCCACTGTCGATGCGCGGGCGCTCAGGTCGATGAAGGTGGAATGCGGAATGCGTGCCGGCGTGGCGAAGGCGACGGAGATCCTCGAACGCTTCGGGACCGGGTTCCTGGGCGATTGGTCTCACGACCTGGGCGGGGTCGCCTGGCATGTGTTCTGGAACCGCTATCGGGTCGACTTCACCGACACGAACAACCTCAGTCTGGCCGCATTCGTGCAGTTCGGACCCTTCACGATCCTGTTCGGCGGCGACCTCGAACGTCCGGGCTGGCGCCAGCTGCTGAAGAACCCGGCGTTTCGCGCGAAGCTGGCGACGACGACCGTCTACGTCGCGTCGCACCACGGACGCGAGAATGGCTGCTGCGACGAGATCTTCGACATCTGCCATCCCGAACTCGTCATCTTCTCCGATGGTCGCAAGCAGTACGGCACCCAGGAGACGCGCGACTGGTATGCAAGGCGGACGCGAGGGATTCTCGACTTCGGCAGGCCTGGAGGTCTGCTGGGGCAGCCGCTGCGCAAGGTGATGACCACTCGACGGGACGGCACCATCACGATCGAGGTGGGCACCGACGGCAGGTTCTGGGTGTCGGCAACACGACAGGACAGTGCGCCCGAGCTGTCCGACCTCGTCGCCAGCCTCCTGTCCTTTGGCGAGAACGATACCTATCGCCGCGGATCGGCGCCTCGTTAGCCAGCGCAGCGGGTCCGCCGGAGTGCGGTGCCTAAGCGGACCAGCGAGCGTCCGCTTGTCTGGGCTCGCTGCCCGAGAGCGGCCAGTCCGCTTTCCACCCATCAGACCGTAAGATTGAGAAGCGAAAGAGATCGCGAAGGTTGTAAGCGTGGCCTGAGGGCCGCCTTGCCCGTTTGGCCGTAGCCGGGATGCTTATCGTCTTTGACGAGGGCGCGGGCGGTGCGGGAAGTTTTCGGTTCTGAGACTGGTCGTACGAGCGCTCGTACGACTGGTCGTGTGGAGGTGGTCGGCCGGGTATCGGGCCGACGGAGCTGGTCGGACGCGGAGAAGCTGGAGATCCTGGCCGAGGCGTTCCGGCCGGGCGTGCGGGTCCGTGATGTCATCGCCCGGC
>NZ_NWVD01000016.1 GCF_002374835.1 Sphingomonas ginsenosidimutans | reverse complement strand
CCGCCTCCGGTGCCCGGATCGCCTTGCGCACCACCTTGCGCGACAGGTGCAGGTCCCGCGCTATCGCCTTGATGGCCTTCCCCGACGCGTGCTCGCGCCGGATCCTCAACACCGTCTCCAATACCAGCATCCCGCTCTCGCCGCCTGACACACCGCCAAGCGAACAGCCTAGACCACCGGGATGAGGGGTCCCTTTTCGACGCCGATCACCCCGCTACCGGGGTCCTTTTTCCACGCCGATCCACAGCCCATAGTCCTTCGGTGCATCACACCAGCGTAGCCCGTTGCGATTGACGAAAATGATGCCGCTGAGCACCCGCCGATCATCGACCCGAGGCTTGCCATGGCTCTTGGGAAAGAACGGTTGCAGACGCGCCATCTGCTCATCCGTCAGCCAGTACAGGTCGCTCATCCACTCTCTCCTCACGGAGCCTGAATCAGATCGCGCCTCCCACATCAATGGGTCCTGACCCTAGGCGACCGTCTGCCAAGTAGGTGCAAACCGATCGGCAGGCGACCGCAACCCTGGTCGTGAAGCGAGATGGCGAGAGGCAGGCGCGGAGGTAGTGACAGGGGAATGACCGCAAGCATCATTACCGCCGACGTTGGCGGCAGGTCTCCAGCATGAGCCGCAAGCTGGAAAGCCTAACTTCGGCTTCAGCAATCGACGGTGATCTTACGTTCAGGGACTTGGCAGATAACCTGCCGACCTTGTGCTGGGTTGCGAATGCCGATGGTCACATCACCTGGTATAACAGGCGTTGGCACGACTATTGCGGCACGACAGCCGAGCAGATGGAGGGCTGGGGTTGGCAAGCGGTTCATGACCCCGACGTCCTGCCTGCCGTCATGGAGCGCTGGACCGGCTCGATTGCCACGGGCGAACCGTTCGAGATGGTGTTCCCGCTGCGCGGTGCCGATGGCGTCTTTCGGCCGTTTCTCTCGCGGATCGTCCCGCAGCGCGACGAGGCAGGTGTACTGCGGCGCTGGGTGGGGAACAACGTCGATATCAGCGCGCAGGTGGCAGTCGAGGACGAACTTCGCCGGTCACGCGAGGAGCTTGAACGGGTGAACCGCGCGATCGCAGAGCGCGAGGCTTTCCTGTCGAGCGTGCTGTCCAGCTCGACGGACTGCATCAAGGTCCTCGATCTTGCGGGCAATCTGACCTTTATGAATGATGGGGGGCAGCAGCTGATGGAGATCGGCGACTTCGCCGACGTGGCGGGCCGTCCATGGACCGACGTCTGGCATGGCGCCGGCAGGGAAAGCGCGAAGCGCGCCGTCGAAGCCGCGCGGCGGGGAGATGCCACCACCTTCATGGGCATGGCCGAAACGCGCCGGGGCAACCTGAAATGGTGGCACGTCGCCGTCAGCCCGATCACGGGACCGGACGGCAAGCCTGAGCGGATCCTTTGCGTATCCCGCGACATCACCGAACTGCGCGCCAGCGGGGAGGAGCGGGATCGCTTCGTGCGACTGGCGGAGAACAGCACCGATTTCATCGGAATGGCCGCGCGGGACGGCCGCGTGTTCTACCTGAACGGCGCGGCGAGAAGGCTGGTCGGCCTGGACGACCGGGCAACGTCCGATCTGGTTATCGGCGACTTTTTCTCGCCTGAACAGGCCGAGCAGATTTCCCGCGAGGTGCTGCCAGCGGTCGACCGGGTGGGCCAGTGGGCCGGTGAGGTGGAGCTTCGCCACTTCGGGACAGGTGAGGCGATCCCTGTCCTGTATTCGGTGTTCAGAATTACCGACGCGAACGGCATGCACGTCGCCTATGGAACGGTCACGCGCGACTTCCGCGAACGTCGGCGCGCCGAAGACGACATGCGGCTGCTCAATGGCGAGCTGGCTCACCGCCTCAAGAACGTCCTTGCGGTTGTGCAATCGGTGGCGAGCCAGACGCTGCGCAGCGCGTCCGATACCGAAGCCGCGAGCCGCGACCTTTCCGCCCGCCTCGTGGCGCTCGGCGCTGCAACCGACCTGCTGACACGGAGGTCATGGCGCTCGGCCGACCTGGGCGAGCTGGCGGTCCGGGCGCTGACCCCTCATGGCGCCATCGGCACGCGCATCCTCATCGACGGGCCGCGCATCGCCATCAAGCCCCAGGTCACGCTCGCCTTTGCGCTCACGCTTCATGAACTCGCAACCAATGCCGCGAAATATGGGGCTCTATCCAATGAAACGGGGACTGTGTCACTTCGGTGGGGGATTGCGGATCAGGGAGGTGAGGCGCTTCTGGATGTTCACTGGCGTGAGCACGGCGGGCCACCCGTGCAGGCTCCGCAGCGTAAGGGTTTCGGTTCGGTTCTCATCGAGCGATCGTTGAGCGCGTACACCAGCGGCAAGACGGAAACTGCCTTCGACGCCGAAGGGTTCGCGTTCACCCTCCATGCACGCCTTGAAGACGTCTCGATCAATGATGGAAACATTTAGTGGGCCAGCGTAAGCCGATTGCGAACAAGACGATCCTGATCGTGGAAGACGAAGCCATCCTCAGGTTCGATCTGGTCGACTTCTTCGAACATGCAGGTTGGAGAGTGTTCGAGGCCACGAATGCCGAGAGCGCCATCGAATTGCTCGATCGTCACAGGGAGATCGGCGCTGTTCTGACGGACGTCAACATGCCTGGGTCGATGGACGGCCTTGCGCTCGCTCATCACGTGCGCAGGCGCTATCCGCCGACCGTCCTATTCGTGGTGTCGGGCAACGTGCCCCTGGACAGCGAGGATCTGCCGGTCCGAACCGCGTTCATGCCCAAGCCGTTCGATCCGCATCGCCTGCTTCGCGAACTGGAGGCGGCAAGTCTGTGACGGGGGGCTAACCTCAACTGCACAGGACGCCGGCGGAGGAAGGCGTTCACGCCGGTGCCAGTGCCGTCACATCGCCCGCGCCATTTCCCCGTCGATCTGCTGGACCGCGGTGACGAAGGCGAACAGCTTCTGCGGGTCGAGCTGACCACCCGTCCGGACGCCGGAGCACAGGTCGACACCATAAGGGGCGAACCTGCCTGATCGCTTCCGCCACGTTAGCGGCGGTCAGGCCCCCGGCAAGAAACACCGGCTTCTCGGTCGCACGGACGAAAGCGGCGCTGACCGCCCAGTCATGCGCGCGGCCGGTTCCGCCCAGCTCAGCGACCGGGGCGTTGGGCCTGCCCGAGTCGAGCAGGAAGGCATGAACGCAAGGCTCATAGGCCGGGATCAGCTGTAGCGCGTCGGGCCCTTCGACGTGGATGACCTGGATCCGGCGGACGTGCGGCTCCAGCGCCGCCAGCTTGCCCGACTCCGCGGGATCGATGTGCGACACGATCTGGACCGCCGCCGGAGCGGTCGCGCGGACATGGGCGGAGATGGCGTCGGCGGTTATCTCGGATGTCAGCAGCAAGGTGGCCACCGGCGGTGGCACGAGCGCCGTCACCTCTGCGATCGCCCTGTCGGAGATCCGACCGGGACCAGAGGGCATGCGTGCCACCAGCCCCAGCGCATCCGCCCCCGCGGCGATCGCGATCCGCGCTTCATCCGGCGAGGCGATGCAGCAAATCTTTATACGAGTTCTCATGGGATGGAGACATGCCGCCAGGCCAATGCGTGGGCAATGCGCCGGTCCGTGCCGGTTGCCGTCGTGAGGTCGGGCGTCCTCTATCGTGGAGCAAGGCGGATCGTGGCCGTGCCGCGCCCCCATACGGGGAGGTACACGCCTTGCCCCGCCGCCTTCAGCTGGCCCGTGCGCACGTCCGTGATGTGGGCGCGCACGATCAGGTCGCCAATCCGCTTCTCGTCGATCGCACGGGTGATCTTGGCGAGCAGCTCGTCGAAATCCTTTTCGAAGTTCTGCGTCAGCGCGGCGGACACGGTGCTGGAGATGCCGGGGGCGTTCACGAGCTTCAGGAGCAGGCTTGTTCGGACCGAGTCGGTCACACCTGCGACGGTGAGATCGTCAAACGCGACACGGCGATCATTGACGGCGTTGCGCGGCGTGGCGGTAAGCCAGATCGTGCCCCGCGAAGGCTCCCCGCCTTCGGCTGCCGCACTGAAGCGGAGCCCGACCGCGATCTTGCCGCCCGTCGTACCGTAGATGGTCACCTGGTGAAACTGCGCGCGCACCGCACCGACACCGGGCACCTCGAAGGGGCGGCGGGAACGCTTCACCAATGCCTTTGCGAGCACCGGCTCCAGCTGACGATAGTCGGCGATGACGGGTATGGCGAACAGGATGCGGCCGGGTCCAGGCTGCATGCGCGTCATGTCGGGGAGCGGCTGGCGCTGCGGATCAGGAGGCCGATCGCCGACAAAGGTCTCCGTCCCCGCCGTCAGCCCCAGCCGCAGGTTCACCCGATTGCGCGAAATAGTGTAGCCTCCGTAGCTCAACTGTCGGGGAGTGATCCGCATCCACACCGGCGGGTTCGCCCGGTTCAACTGGACGGAGGTGAACGCCGCGCCCCACACCTGCGCGATCTGCTTGCGCAGCTGCAATCTGCCGAGCTCCTGCGGCAGAGCGTCCTCCAGGCGCGCGACGACGCCGGCGAGCTTGGCGTCGGCCTTGCTGGTGAACTCGATGCGCTGGCCCAGGAAGTCGACGTGCGGCTCGTCGGTCCAGTCGTAGGCGATCGATACCGTTGCGCGCGGCGACCAGTCGCCGGCGATGTCGAGCCTGGCTACTGCCCGAACGCGGGCGTCCGCCTCGGCTGTTTCCCGGCTGAGCACGCCTCCCACGTCCCGGGCGCTGATCGCGGCGTGAAGCGGCATGGTGACGGTGATCGTTTTGCCCGAGCCCTCCAGCACCAACGGCCCTCGGACGACGGTGCCCGTGATGCGGCACCGGATCGCGGGCGTCTTAATTCTCGCAAAGAGGATCTTGACCTTCTTCGGCGGGACGCAGGTCTGCTCCGGCTTGTCGATTGACCAAAGGCGACGCGGAACCGCCTTTTCGAGAGTTGCCGCCAGCTTGCCCAGGTCCGCGACGATCGGCACGTCGATGGTGGAGGTCTGCGGCGGTACGCTGATCGTGTCCTTCGCTCGCGGAGGCGCCTCGCGAGGAGTTCGGTCGCAGCCAGTGAGGATGGCAACGCAGAGCAGAGCGAACACGATCGAGGCGCGGGAGACGCCGCTTTTGCGCAAGGAAAACCTCGCAATTCGGTCTGCCGCTTCAGATTTCGACCTAACCGGCATTGGAACGGCTTCAAGAGCCGCCATGTTCATCATCGCCGCGTACCTCCAGACGTCCGAGCGGCCACCTCTCCAGCAGGGCGCCGAGGTGCGTCGCAAGAAAGGGAACCGTTCCGTTTCCTTATCGTTCGACCCGTTGATTTCGGTCAATGCCTGACAACACCGACGGAGAACCTCGATGAAGATTGCGATTGTCGCTGCGCTGCTCACCCTGGCGCCGGTACCAGTGCTAGCGCAGGCCGTTTCGCCCGCCACTTCGGGAACAATGACCAGCGCTGACATCGGCGTCTCGCCGATCGCGAGCCAGAGCGGGCCCAATTACGTGCTCGCTGCGGCCGATGCGAACCTTTACCAGATCAAGGCCGCGCAGCTTGCCGCGACGCGCGCGCAGAGAGACGACGTCAAGGCCTATGCAAAGCGCGTGCTGGCGGAAACGCAGAGCAGCCACAAGGCGCTGCTGGCGGCGCTGAAGAATGATCAGCGCACGATCAAGGCGCCGTCCTCGAGCCTGTCCGCTGACCGCGCTGCCCTCCTCAAGCTGCTCCAGAAGGCGCCCAAGAGCGCCTTTGACAATCTGTATCTGACGCAGTCCGCGCAGGTTCAGCAGGCCGCGTGGGCCGTGCACAAGGGTTACGCGCAGGACGGGACCGACCCGGCGCTGCAGCAGGTCGCCGGCACCGCGGTCCCGGTGCTGGAAAACGAGCTCACCACCGGCAAGTCGCTTACTCCCTCCGGGCTTGCAGGATAGGTGATACCCACCGGGCCAGATCGATCAAGCCCCCCTTTCGACCTGGTCCGGTACCTGTTAATGGCGATTATTGACGGGAGTGCAGCCTGCGGAACTGCTCCCGTGCTTCACCGCGCATGAGATGCTGCATTACGATCCAGTAGCCCGTGACGGCTGTCTCTCCTGCCGCCTGATACGCGTTCGCCATGTTGCGCCTGAGTTCCTCGAACAGCGCGTGCTCCAGCGCACGTCCCTCGTCGGTGAGCGACAGCAGCTTCTGCCGTCGATCGCGCTCCCCGACACGTCCGCAGACGAGCCCGCGGTCGATCAGATCCCGCATTACCCTGCCGAGCGATTGCTTGGTGACGCAGAGAACGTCCAGTAGTTCGCTGACTGAGATTTCCGGGTACCTGCCGAGGAAGTACAGGGCGCGGTGATGCGCCCGTCCGAGGGTACGCGTTGCCAGCTCGGCGTCGGCATGCGCCAGATGGGATCTGTGGGCAAAGAACATCAGATCCATTCCTCCCCTGATCGCGTCATCACGCAGATACTGGGCAGGAGGCGGCAGAAGCGGAGCCGTCACGCGGTCGGTGCCTTCCCCTCGCATCGCTGCAAGACTGTCACTGCTGGCTCCATCCAAGTCCCATCGCCTTTTGGAGGGCGATAAAGGCACGATCAAGTTCGCCGGTCGCTTCCAGCACTGACTGGTCGGCAGCCAGCGCCGCGCGTTCGGCATCGATGGACGTGGTCAGCGGTATCGCTCCCTGTGCATATCGCTGCCCGGCATAGGTCGCTGACTGTCTGGCACCGTTACGGCTCGCGACAGACGAAAACAGGTTACGGCGCTGATTGCCGAAGCGGGTCAGGCTGGTTTCAGCATCAGACAGCGCGCCGAGAACCGCCTTGCGGTATTGTGCTTCCGCCTCGTCTCGGTCAGCCCGCGCCTGCTCGACCCGGGCACGATTACGGCCGAAGTCGAGAAAGCTCCAGCTGATCCGCGGCAGGAGCAGGCCCGCGACGCTGTCAGGATCAACCACATCGGCGATATTGGGACCACCGAGCCCGATGATCCCCATAATGCTGACCGATGGGAACTGCCGGGCGACGTTGACCCCGATCTGCGCGTTCGATGCCGCCAGCTGCCGCTCGGCTGCGCGAATGTCAGGCCGGCGTCGCAGCATCGCGGCCGGGTCGCCGATCGCGACAGTCCCTGGGATCATCGGAATCGGGGCGGGGGCAGACAGCAAGGCATCGTGTGCTCCGGGCTCGTCGCCGGTGAGCATGGCAAGCTGGTCGAGCGTGGTCGCGATCTGTCCCTCGAGCGGCAACAGCCCGGCCTCCGTGCGGGTCAGCTCGGTCTTCAGCCGAACCACTTCGTCGCGCGACGATGCACCGCGTTGTTCGCGCTGTTGAAGCAGGGCGAGTGATCGCTGTTGAAGCTGCGCGGAGCGGCGAGCCAGGATCAGGCGCTGCTGAAGTTCGCGCAGGGTCACATAGTTCTGGGCAACCTCCGCCGACAGACGAACCTGCGCATCAGCTTTATTGGCTTCGGCCGCCTGAGCCTGGGCCTGGGCACCTTCGGCAGCGCGGCGTCGCGCGCCGAACAGATCGATCTCCCACGATGCGTCCAGGCCGGCATTATAGAACTCGGCCCTGATACGATCGGATTGCTCGCCTTGCGTCGGCAGCGCGAGCGAGCCTGCGGGGAGATCGGCGACGATCGCAGTGCCTGACGCCGAGACGGTGGGAAGCTGGTTCGCGCGCTGTTCGCGCAAGCTGGCGCGCGCCTTGCGGATGCGCGCCTCGGCGATCGCCACGTCCGGATTGGAGGCAAGCGCGCGGTCGACCAGGGTCGTGAGCTGCGGGTCGCCCATGCCTTCCCACCAGCGTGCGATAGGGAGCTGCGGTGACGTGACTGCCTGATCTGCGCGGCGAAATGTCGATCCGGAGCGCTCCCCACTCGCGACGCCCGGCGGCCCTCCATAGTTGGGTCCGACGACGCATCCGGTCAGGAGGGCGGGCAGAATGGCCCAGCTGAGTCGCTTCATCAGTGCATCGCCATCTGCGTGTCGGAGGAGATCGGGCGGAGGAACAGTGCCAGCGGCGTCGTGACCGCGATCGCGACGCCGAGCGCGAAGAACAGGTCATTATAGGCCATGACGGTGGACTGCTCCAGGAGTTGACCCGCAAGCTGCCGATAGGCGCCTGCTTCGCCGGACGGCATGGCCGTAGCCTTCGCGAACCATTCCTGCGTGGTCGCTGCATTGGCCGACACCGTTTCGCCCAGCCGATTGAAGTGGAGAAAGGTCTGTCGGTCCTGGAGGGTCGCCATCATGGCAAGGCCGATCGATCCGCCTAGATTGCGCCCCGCATTGAACAGCGCGGACGCATCACCAGCATCCTCGGGCGCTACAGCGCTGATCGCTGCCTGGTTGAGGAACATCATGGCGAAGATCTGCCCGAAGCCCCGGACGAGCTGTGAACCCGTCAGGTCGCCCCCAGCCGACTGCGCGGTGAGGTGCCAATCCATGGCGCAACTGACGCCGATCAGCGTCATGCCGACGAAAACCGCCAGGCGAACATCGAGATATTTGAACGCTAGCGGCAGGAACGGCATCAGCATCAGGGCGGGGATACCGGAGACGAAGACCACCTTGCCCGATTGCAGCGCGCTATAATCCGCCATCGATGAGAGGAACTGGGGGATGAGAAAGGTCACGCCGTAGAGCACGACGCCGATGATGAGGCTGAGGACGAAGACGCTACCGAAGGAGCGGCTGAAGATCAGCGACAACTTGAGCACGGGATGCGCGGAGCGGACCTGTCCGATCGTGATGAGCGCGAAGCCGAAGACCGTGGCGATCGCGAGTTTCACGATCATGGCGGACTCGAACCACATTTCGCGCTGCCCCTCCTCAAGCATGACGGTGAGCGCACCCAGGCCGATCGCGAGTCCCGCGATCCCGAACCAGTCGGCATGGCGTAGCTGGTCGAGCCGCAGATGCTCGTGCTTGAGCCCGAACAGCAGGAGCAGGACAAGCCCTGCACAGACCGGCACGTTCAGGAAGAAGGCGTAATGCCAGCTGTAATTGTCGGTGAGCCAGCCGCCGATGATCGGACCGAGCACCGGACCCAGGATCGCTGTGCCGCCGAACGCGGCGGTGCCGATCGGCTGCTGCGACGGCGGCAGCCGTGTCGCGATGATGGTCATGGCGGTCGGGATCAGCGCACCGCCGGTGAAGCCTTGGCCCACGCGGCCAGCGATCATCATGGGCAGCGTCGTCGAGATCCCGCACACGATGGAAAAGCCGGTGAAGCTGACCGCTGCACCCAGAAGGAAGTTGCGCAGGCCGAACAGGCGCACGAGAAAGGGGCTGAGCGGTATCATGACGATCTCCGCCACGAGATAGGAGGTCGCGACCCAGGTGCCCTCGGTGCCGCTCGCGCCGATCTCGCCCTGAATGGTGGGCAAGGCCGCATTGACGATCGAGATGTCGAGCAGCGCCATGAACGACCCGATCGTGCCCGCCGCAACGGCGAGCCAGTCGCGAAGGCCGGCGCGTTCGGACGCCATCAGCGCGAGCCCTGCGTCTCGTCGCGCTTCAGCCGCTGGGTCTCCTGCTCGATCCGGTCACGACTTCCCTTTGCGCTGATCGTGTCGACCGTGACTTCGACCGACAGGCCGGGACGCAGCACCCGGCGCGCCTCCGGCCCCGCTTCAATGCTGATCCGCACGGGCACTCGCTGAACGATCTTGGTAAAGTTCCCGGTCGCATTCTCGGGCGGGATGAGCGAGAACTGCGCGCCCGTGCCTGGCGAGAAGCTCGCAACCCGGCCGCGCAGTTCGGCGCCGTCCAGTGCATCCACCTTGATGGTCACGGGTTGCCCGACGCGCATCAGTGCGACCTGGGTCTCCTTGAAATTGGCTTCGATGTAGAGTTGATCGACTGGCACCACCGACATCAGCCGGGTCGCCGGCTGGACATATTGCCCGGCCCGGACCGCCTTGTCGGCGACAACGCCGTCGATGCTGCTGCGGATCTCGACCGCACCGAGGTCCGTCGAGGCGCGCGCAAGCTGCGCCTGCGCGGTGCCACGCTGCGCCTCCGCCTGGCCGATGCGAGCCGCTTGCGTCGCGACACTGCGACGCGCGGCGAGGTAGGCGGCTCGCTGCGCGCGCAGCTCTGCGGCGGTTCGATCACGCTGAAGGACAAGGTTTGCCAGACGCTCACGCGATTCCGCTCCTGTCCGAGTAAGGGGTTCGTAGCGTCTTACCTCGTTCTCTGCCGCTGCCGCGGCGGCCTCGGCGCTCGCAACCTGGGCGGCGGCCTGAGCGACAGTGGCCTGTTGTTCGTCAAGCGTCCGGCGCGCAGTCGTAATGTTGGCGCCGGCGGCGGCGATCTGAGCTTGCGCCTGTTCGACATTGGCGCGGTAGTCACGAGGATCGAGGACGGCGAGCAGCTGGCCGCGGCCGACAGGCTGGTTGTCGGCGACGAGCACTCGCTCGACATAGCCGCCCACCTTCGGTGAAACGGTCACGAAGTCCGCGCGCACATAGGCGTTGTTGGTCGACTGCAGGTATTGGCCGCTCGCACGGTAGTTCAGGTACCAGACGACCGCCGCGACGATGCCCGCAACGAGCGCGGCGTTGAGGACGTAGCGGATGATCGGAAAGCGCTCGAGAAGCGAGGGCTTCTTTTCGCCATTCTGCTCCTCGGAACTGTCCTCCGACCTGGCTTCTGGCTGGGGATTCGCGTCCGGGTGGTCATGCGTCGCATATTTCTTGTGGTTCTCGGCCTGATCAGCAGCCACACTGAGGTCCCATCATATGTAAACCGATCCGTGGCATAGTCGTAGCGGGAGGGTAATGCCACACACATTTCGATCTGACACGTGAGCCGGTTCCGGAAGCTGATCTCACGCCGGCCCAACCCACGTTAAATGTCTCATGCCGCGAACCAGGATTTGACGATCGGCACGTGTCAATCCTGACTTTGATCAGGCTGGGAGCCGATCGGCGCTGCGAAACGTCGGCTCAGCTACTTCGAGGCTTAGAACCACAACCTCCAAAAAAGGCCCCTCCGTTTCACCAGAGCGGCAGGGGGGAGTCTGCGATCGCCGAAACCTGAATAATCAGGCCTTGAGCTCGGTCAAACTCTGGAAGACTTCACCATAGCCAGCGTCGGGAGGGATGGTCAGAACGCGCTCTCCGTCGCGTGTCTCGACCTGCGGGAGCACGGTGACCAACGGACGTGCATCCGCTCGGGCGAGGCAGCCCGCCGCGCTATCGGCCTCGGCCAGCAGCTTCACGTTCATCAAGGTGGGGAAGATCACTGTTCGGGCACCGCTTCGGGCGAGGTCCAGAACCGACTCTGGCGCGATCCACTCGGCGTCGACCGTTTCATGTCCGTCGCAGATTGCGACTTGGTCGGCAGGAGCGTGGGCGGCGTAGAACCAGGTGTCGAACCGCTTCGGCATCATCTCCGGAGTGATCCAGCGGGCGAACACGGTCAGAGCGGTCAGCGAGAGCTTAACCCCCAACCCGGCGACGACATCGAGAAAGGCGAGTTCCCCGGAATCGACATTCCGGCGTGCCTCGGCGTCGCAGACGCTGGAGAAGCCGCGGCCGTCGGGGTAGGTGCCCAGTAGGATCCCCGCTTCCTCGAACGCCTCGCGGATGGCGCCTATGCGCAGCGCGCGCTGTGTCGCGTCGATCTCGTCCCACCCGGTCACGTGATCGCGCCAGCGCGGATCGTCGTCACCGGGGTGCATCTTGCCACCCGGGAACACCAGCGCCCCCGACGCGAAATCGATCTGGTGGTGTCGTCGCACCATGAGCACCTGATATTCGGGCACATCCCGCAGCAGCAGGATGGTGCCGGCCGGTCGCGGCTCGGCCGGAGTGCGTCTGGCGTCTGCCGTCGAAGTTTCGCCGCTCATGATCTCTCCTATTCTCTGCACGGTCACGCCGCGATGCCGCCGTCCCGCATAAGGTACGAACCGCGACCGCTGGCGAGCAGCACGTCGTCGGGCGAGCGCACCTCGCTGTCCGCGACCGACAGCGTCCGTCCTATCTTCACGACGCGCGCGCGGACGTGAAGCGGGCCGCCGCTTGCCGGGCGGTGATAATCGACGTGGAGCGACGCGGTGGCGCTGACCGCGCGCGTCCTCGTCAGCAGGACGTACATGCCGGCAAGATCGATCAGGCTGGCGAGCACGCCGCCATGCACGGACGGGATCCGCGGATTTGATACGATCTCGTCGCGCCAGGGCATGCTGAGGTGAAGGACCCCGTCAGCGACGTCCTCGACGCGAAGCCCCAGCCAAGCATGGAACGGCGCAATCGAAAGCGCGCCTTGCAATGCGGCTCCCGCCAGGCCGTCCGGGTTTGCCGAGGGAGTTTCGCCGACCATCTTACCGCCCCCTGAACACGGGCGCGCGCTTTTCCATGAAGGCGCGCGGACCTTCACGTGCATCTTCGGTGCGAAACACCGGGGCGGCGAAGCGCGACTCCATTTCCATGGCTTCGCTTTCCGGCCGCCCGAGACAGGCGCGCGCCGACGCGCGGATCGCCTGCACCGCGATCGGGCCGTTGGCGGCGATCCGTCGCGCTAGGTCGAGCGCCGCAGGCAGCACCTCCTCCGGCGCAACGACGCCGTTGAGGAAGCCATAGTCGAGCGCGGTTCCGGCATCGATCAGATCGCCGGTGAGCAGCAATTCCATCGCCCGCGCAAAGGGAAGCTGGCGCGGCAGCCGCACCGTCGATCCCCCGCCCGGGAAGATCGCCCATTTGACCTCCTGCACGCCGAAGCGCGCGGCGCTCGATGCGATCCTGAGATCCGTACCCTGGACCAGTTCCATGCCGCCCGCGATCGCGTGCCCGTTGATGGCAGCGATCACCGGCTTGACGACGTCAAATGTGCGCAGCAGCGCGGTGCCGAGAATATCGCGGTCGGCGAGCACGCGGCGATCCCACTCGTCCTCCGGCGGTCGCCCGCCGCTGACGAGCGGAATGAGACGGCCGAGGTCGGCACCCGAGCAGAAGGCGCCGCCGGTGCCGGTCACCACCGCGACGCGGATGTCCGCGTCATCGCGCACCCTTATCCAGCAATCGGCCAGCTCCACCAGCATCCGCGGATCAAGCGCGTTGCGCGCCGCGGGGCGGTTCAGATGGACGATCGCGACATGTCCATCGGTCTTCATCCAGGCTGCGCTGTCGGTCATTCAGTCCCCTCCCACCCTTTAATATTATACCCTTTGAGTAGCCTTGCAAGCCGCCGACGGCCGAAATTTATTACTGGACAAAGATAAAACAGTGGATCAGCATAAAACCATGATAAGGGTTCTTGATGTTGGACGTGGCTAAGCAGGGTGACGCGCCCTCGTTCGTACGGGGCAAGCGCGCGCTTCGCGTCGCGCAGGCGATCGTGCTCGACATCGAGGCGGACGCGCGCCAGATCGGCGACCGGCTACCTCCGGAGCACGACATGCTCGCGCGGTACGAAGTCGCCCGCGCCACATTGCGCGAGGCGCTGCGTTTTCTGGAACTGCAGGGCGTGCTCCATCTGCAGCCCGGTCGCGGCGGCGGGCCGGTGGTCGCGCGGCCGCAGGTCGGCGATTTCACGAGTTCGCTTGCGCTCGTACTGCACTTCGTCGGCACCGACCTGCGCGCGCTGATCGAGCTGCGCGAGGCGCTCGCCCCGCAGGCGGCCTCCCACGCCGCCCGGCGCGCAACGGCGGCGGATCTGATGGCGCTGGCAAGCTGCTTCGCCGAGCTCGAGCAGCAGGTGGGATCGACGCTGTTCGAGGAAACCAACCGGCGCTTCCACGACCTTCTGGCATGGGCGAGCGGCAATCCGCTGTTCGGGCTGCTCACGTCCGCGCTGCACCTGCTGACCCGCGACCTTTCGCGCCAGCTCGGCTATTCCGAGCACGAGCGCGAGAACCAGGTTCGTCGCCTCGCGCGCGTCGTCCATGCGGTGCGGCTGCGCGACCCGGTCACAGCGCGGCGCGAGATGGAGCGGCTCGTCGAGGGATCGGCGGAATATCTCGGGCGGCGCAGCCCTGACCTGATGGATCAGAAGGTGCGCTGGAACCAGGCGTTCGAGGCGTAGCCGCCACGGTAAATCAGCAACGAGAACGATGTGGGAGAGACGGACAATGGCCCTGAACAGCCGAATCTGCGGGATGCTCGGCATCGACTATCCGATCGTCCTCGCCGGAATGGGCGGGGCCAGCGTCCCGCGACTGGCGGCGGCGGTGTCCAACGCGGGCGGGCTAGGCGTGCTCGGCGCGGCAGCCTGCCCGCCCGAGCAGCTCCGCGCGTGGATCCGCGAGACGCGCGCGCTGACCGACAGGCCCTTCGGCGTCGACACGCTCCTGCCCGCCTCGGTGCGGCGCGGCTCGGCGCCGCAGACCGGGGCGGCCCCGGCGGACCCGCGCGCGGTGCTTGCCGACTATCAGGCGTTCACGCGCGACTTCATGGAGCGTGAGGGGCTGGAGATCGTCGCGCGTGATGCCGGCCGCGATGCGACGGAGGGCCCGGCCAACGGTGGCGCGGCGCTGTTCTCCAAGGAGTTCTTCGAGGCCCAGATGGAGGTCGTCGTCGAGGAGAAGGTACCCGTCTACGCCGCGGGGCTCGGCAATCCGGGGCCGTGGATGGATCGGCTCCACGCCAACGGCACGGTCGTCATGGCGGTGGTCGGCAAGGTGAAGCACGCGCTGCAGGTGGTGGAGTCGGGCATCGACGTGATCGTGGCCCAGGGGCACGACGGCGGCGGACACAATTCGCCCATCGGCACCATCTCGCTCATTCCGCAGGTGGTCGATGCCGTTGGGGACCGGGTGCCGGTGCTCGGCGCGGGCGGCATCTCCGACGGGCGCGGGGTGGCGGCGGCCTTCATGCTGGGCGCCGAAGGCGCCTGGGTCGGCACCGCCTTCCTCGCGACCGAGGAGGCGGGGATCGAGGATTTCCAGAAGGAGGCGATCGTCGACAGCGGCGATGCCGACACCGTGGTGAGCCGCTCGATCACCGGCAAACCCGCCCGCATGATCCGCAGCAAGTGGGCCGACGCTTGGGTGGCGGCGGGGAAGGAGCCGTTGCCGATGCCATACCAGTCGATGATCGCCGGTCCGGTCATGGCGTCGGGCATTCGTGCGAAGCGCAAGGACATCATCCCGGGCTTCGCGGGACAGGGCATGGGCCTGATCCATGCCGTCCGCCCCGCCGCCGAGGTTATGCGTGACCTCGTCGCCGATGCCGAGCGCGCGCTCGGCCGCGCGGCGGGCCTGCGCTGAGGGTCGCGACTGGTTACAGGAGGGACAGATATGACCTTCTCGGATAAGGCGGCGATCACCGGGGTCGGGGAAACAGACTTCGTCAAGGGAACCGAGCGCACCGCGGTCGACATGATGCTGGAGGCGTCGCGGCGCGCGATCGCGGACGCGGGCCTCCGCCCGTCCGACATCGACGGCATGGTGCCGCCGCCCATCTACACCACGTCGGAGGAATTGGCGGCAAACCTCGGCATCGACGTGCTGCGCTATGCCGCGACCGTCCACATGGGCGGCGCGAGCCCGACGACCGCGCTTCAGCATGCCGCGATCGCGATTGCGGCCGGTCTGTGCGACCACGTGCTCGTCACGCTCGGGTGGAACGGCTTCTCAGCGCTGCGGCCCAAGCCGGGTGCTCCGCCCACGCGGCCGATGAACATGAACACGCTGACCAATACCATCCGCGGCTATTACATGCCCTTCGGCGTGTTCCTGCCGGTGCAGATGTACGCCTGGCTGGCGACCCGGCATTCGCAGCTCCACGGCGTCGGTCCCGAAGCCATGGGCTCGGTGGCGATGGCGTGCCGCCGCCATGCGCAGCTCAATCCGAAGGCGTTCACCTACGGTCGGCCGCTCGACTGGGAAACCTACCACGACGCCCGGATGGTGTCGGAGCCGTTCCGACTCTACGACTGCTGCCTCGAGACCGACGGCGCGTGCGCGGTCGTCGTCTCGCGCACCGACCGCGCGCGCGACATGCCGCATGTCCCCGTTACCATCGCGGGCGCCGCCGAGGGACATCCCTATCCCGCCGACGACATCCCCTCGCGCCCGGATCCGTTCAAGATCGGGCTGAGCTATGCCGCGCCAAAGGCGTTCGAGATGGCCGGCGTGGGCCGCGAGGAGATGGATTTCCTCCAGGTCTACGATTGCTTCACCTACGTCGTGCTGCTCCAGCTGGAGGCGATGGGATATTGCGAGCCGGGCGGCGCGCTCGACTTCGTGCGCGACGGGCAGATCGAGCTCGGCGGGCGCTATCCGCTCAACACCCACGGCGGGCTGCTGAGCGAGGCGCACGTGTGGGGGCTCAACCACGTCGTCGAGGCCGTGCGGCAGCTGCGGCACGATTGCGGGGAGCGCCAGGTGCCGGGCGCACGGACCGGGCTCGTCACCGGCTGGGGCGACCTCGGCGACGGCAGCATCGCCATCCTGCGGAGGTTCGCATGAACGACGACGACATTGCGCCCAAGCTGCGGACGCCAGCCGTCTCGCCCCCCAAGCCGTTGCCGCACCCGCAGGATCCGGTGGAGCAGGAGTTCTGGCAGCGTTGCCAGGGCGGCACGCTCCATTTCCAGCGGTGCGGCGAGTGCCGGACGTGGCGCCACCTGCCTCGCTACATGTGCGCGCGCTGCGGCTCGCCCTCGTTCGCCTGGGAGCCGAGCAGCGGGCGTGGACGGCTGTTTTCCTGGACGGTGACGCATCAGGCGCTGCACCCCGCCTTCGCGGCCGACGTGCCGTATGTCGCGGCGGTGGTCGAGCTGGACGAGGGCGTCCGCATGGCGACCCGGCTGACCGGCGCCGATCCCGCCACGCTCGCGCTCGACATGCCGGTGGCGCTGGCCTTCGAAACGATCGGCGACGGGTTCCGGCTGCCCGTCTTCACACCGGCTGCAGGAGCGTGAATCGATGGACCTGAGTTACGGCCCGGAATACGAGGCGTTCCGCGACGAGCTGCGCGCGTTCATCGCCGCGAACCGCCACCGTGCGCCGGCCGCACCCGGCGCGGCGCAGCGCGCCGGGGCGGACGCGGTCGCGTGGCAGCAGCTGCTGCTCGAGCACGGCTACACCGCACGCACCATTCCGTGCGACTTTGGCGGCTTCGGTGCCGAGCCCGACATCCTGACGTCGCGCATCATCGCCGAGGAGTTCGCTGCGGCGGGCGTACCCGGCGGGCTGTCGAACCAGGGCATCTCGATGCTCGTCCCGACGCTGCTCGAGCTCGGCACGGAGGAGCAGAAGCGCCGCTGGATCGCACCGACGCTGCGCGGCGAGATCGTCTGGTGCCAGGGGTATTCCGAACCGGGCGCGGGCTCTGATCTGGCGGCGCTGCGCACCAGCGCGCGCGAGGAGAACGGCGAGTTCGTCATCAACGGGCAGAAGATCTGGACCAGCACCGCGCATCAGGCGGACATGATCTTCTGTCTCGTGCGGACGGAAGCGGACGCGCCGAAGCATGCGGGGATCAGCTACCTCATCTTCTCCATGAAGACGCCCGGGATCGAGGTGCGCCCGCTGCGCACGATGACCGGCCACGCCGAGTTCAACGAAACCTTCTTCACCGACGTGCGCGTGCCCGTCGACCAGATCGTCGGCCAGCGCGGGCAGGGCTGGATGGTGGCCAACGCCACGCTCGGTTACGAGCGTGGCATGCTGGGCGACCCGGCGGCGCTGGAGAATCGCCTCGCCGCGCTCGTGCAGCTGATGCACGATGAACGGATCGACGGCGTGCGCGGGATCGACAACGCGGCATTGTGCGATCGGCTGGTGGCGCTGCAGGCCGAAGTCGCGGCGATGAAGTTCAACGGCCTGCGGCTGCTCTCCAATTCCCTGAAGGGCGAACCCGGCGGCCTCGCCAAACTGATCGTCAAGCTCCAGTCGTGCGAACTGGCTCACCAGATCTCGGCGCTGGCGATCGACGCCATGGGGGAGCTCGGCCTGCTGTACGGCGGCAGCCGGCGCGAGCGCGCCGGCGGAAGCTGGCAGTGGAACTACATGTTCCAGCTCGGCCTCATCATCGGCGGCGGCACCGCGCAGATCCAGAAGAACATCATCGCCGAGCGCGGGCTCGGCATGCCGCGCGAGCCGAAGCTGGAGCACGCGCGCGCACCCAAGGCGGAGGCGGCATAGATGGATTTCGGTCTTTCCCCCGAGCAGCGAATGCTGCGTGACGCGGTCGATCGGCTGCTGCGCGAACATTCTCCGCTCGATCACGTCCGCGAGGTCGTTGCGCGCGGCGACAACGTCAGTGCGGCGGTGGTGGCGGCGCTGGCCGAGCTCGGCCTGCCCGGCATCGTGGTGCCCGAGGAGCACGGCGGTCTTGGCCTCGGCCTGCTCGATGCCGTGGTGGTGGCGGAGGCGCTCGGCGCGGCGGTGGCGCCGGTGCCGTTCGTGGCGCGCAGCGTCCTCGCCCCGCTTGCGCTGCGCCTCGCCGGCTCGCCGGAGCAACAGGCGCAATGGCTTCCGCGCATCGCCGAGGGCAGTGCCCGTTTCGGGGTCGGACTGACCGAGTTGGTCAACCGACGTGATGGCAGCGGCATGACGGCGGACAATGGCACTCTACGCGGCACGGCGCTTTTCGTACTCGACAGCGCCGACGCCGACGCCTTCATCGTTGCGGACGAGGATGGATCGTTGCACTTGGTCACTGGCGACGCCGACCGGCTGGAGTTTGTCGCCCTACCAACCGTCGACCTCACCCGCGCCGTCGGCGAGCTGCGCCTGGACGGTGTCGCAGCCGAGCCGTTCGGCAACGATACTGGCGACGCTGCCCGCATGCTGGTCGCGGCGGGCCGGGTGCTGCTCGCGGCCGACACGGTGGGGTCTGCGGACGCCATGATCGCCAAGGCGGTCGCCTACGCCGGCGAGCGTGAGCAGTTCGGGCGGGTCATCGGCAGCTTTCAGGCGGTCAAGCACATGTGTGCCGAGATGGCGGCGCGGCTGGAACCGTGCCGTTCCCTCGTCTGGTATGCCGCGCACGCGTTCGACACGGTGCCTGAAGAGGCGCTGCTGATGGCCTGCCATGCCAAGTCGCATACCGGTGAAGTGGGCCGCTTCGTTGCGCGCACCGCGACAGAGGTTCACGGCGGCATGGGTTTCACCGACCTTCTTGGTCTCCACTACTGGTTCAAGCGGATCGGCTTCGACCGGCAAGTCCTTGGTGGTCCGGAGATCGTGCGCACGGAGGCTGCAACGTTGCAGGGTTGGGATGCACGCGCCGCCTGAGGACAGGAGAAGAAGCCATGACGCAGTGGAACCTGGGCGATATCCTCGACGCGATCGAGCCGGTGATGCCTCATGACGCCCCCGCGCTGATCCACGGCGACCGGGTCATCACGTGGCCCGAGATGGCGCGCCGTTCGAACAACCTCGCGCGGGCGCTGCGCGCGCGAGGGGCGGAACCCGGCGCCAAGGTCGCCTTCTATATGCGCAACCGGCCCGAGTACGGCGAGCTGATGGCGGCGTGCTTCAAGGGGCGACTGACCCACGTCAACATCAACTACCGCTACCGGCCCGACGAGGTGTTCTACATCTTCGACGACAGCGACAGCGAGGTCGTGGTCTACAGCGCAGAATTCCGCGCCTGCATCGAGGAACTGCACGGCCGGCTCGGCAAGGTCCGCACCTTCGTGGAAATCGGCCCGGAAGCGGAGCGTGCTGTGTTCGCGCTGCCCTACGAGGCGCTTGCAGCGGAGGGCGACGGCGGGCCGCTCGGCATCGCGCGCTCGCCCGACGACGAGCTGTTCATCTACACCGGCGGCACGACCGGGATGCCGAAGGGTGTGATGTGGCGGCACACCGATATGCGCGAGGCGCAGCTCGACGCGCAGCGGCTGATGGGGCCGACGCCCGCCGACCTCGCCGAGACCGCGGCGCTGATCGCGCGCGACGGACCCGGCCGGCGTACGATGCCCGCCTGCCCGATGATGCACGGCACCGGCTTCATCACGTCGATCGGCACGCTGATGAGCGGCGGCTGCATCGTGACGCTCGGCGGTGAATCGTTCGATGCCGACGAGCTGTGGCGGTCGGTCGATCGCGACCGCGTCGAATCGATCGCGATCGTCGGCGACGCCTTCGCCAAGCCGATGCTGGCCGCGCTGGATGCCGCGCCGGGGCGCTACGACACGTCCAGCCTCGTCACGATCGTTTCATCCGGGGTGATGTGGAGCCGCGAGGTGAAGGCGGGGCTGATCCGGCACATCCCGCAGGTCGTGCTGATGGACAGCTTCGGCGCGTCGGAGGGGCTGGGGTTCGGCCTGTCGGTTACCAGCGCGGCGGGCGAGACGGCGACCGCGCGCTTCACCATCGGCGGGCTGTGCGACGTGTTCGACGAGCATGACCGGCCGGTCGTGCCGGGCAGCGGCACGCCCGGCTTCATCGCGCGCAAGGGCGCGATCCCGATCGGCTACTACAAGGATCCGGAAAAGAGCGCGAAGACGTTCCGCACCATCAACGGCGTCCGCTACTCGATGCCGGGCGACTGGTGCACCGTCGCCGCGGACGGGACGCTGACGCTGCTCGGGCGCGGCAGCGTGTGCATCAACACCGCGGGCGAGAAGGTCTATCCGGAAGAGGTGGAGGAGGTGCTGAAGACGCATCTTGCGGTCGCGGACGCGCTCGTCGTCGGGGTGCCCGACGAGAAATGGGGCCAGGCGGTGACGGCGGTGGTCCATGCCGTGCCGGGGGCGACAGTGGACGAGGCGGCGGTGCGCGCTCACGTGCGCGCCGCGCTCGCCGGCTACAAGACGCCCAAGGCGATCGTCGTTACCGACCGTGCGCTGCGCGCGCCGAACGGCAAGGCGGATTACAAGGCGGCCACCGACATCGCCTTGGCCGGGGTCGGCGCGCGATGAGCGCCGCGCCTGACATCGACGCGCTGGTGATCGGTGCCGGCTTCAGCGGGCTCTACCTGCTCGGCAGGTTGCGCGAGAACGGCTTCAACGTTCGGCTGGTGGATGCGGCGGCGGAGCCGGGCGGCATCTGGTACTGGAACTGCTACCCCGGCGCACGGGTCGATTCGCACGTACCGATCTACGAGTTTTCGGACGAGCGGGTGTGGCGCGACTGGACCTGGTCGGAACGCTTCCCAGGCTGGCGCGAGTTGCGTCGCTATTTCCGACATGCCTGCGACGTTCTCGACCTCTGGCCTGCAATGAAGCTCGGTGTCGCGATGCGCTCCGCCGTATTCGACGAAGATGCCGGCTTCTGGCGGGTGGAACTCGCCGATGGAGATCGGCTGACCACCCGCTATCTGCTGCCGTGTACCGGCTTC
The DNA here is from genome assembly GCF_002374835.1 of Sphingomonas ginsenosidimutans. Taxonomy (GTDB): domain Bacteria; phylum Pseudomonadota; class Alphaproteobacteria; order Sphingomonadales; family Sphingomonadaceae; genus Sphingomonas; species Sphingomonas ginsenosidimutans. The sequence goes on along the minus strand of NZ_NWVD01000016.1, from coordinate 7,222 downwards.
GCGGCGAAGGCGTACATCCCGTCACTTCCGGAACTCGACCGCTTTGCCGGCCCTGCGCACCATACCGCGCACTGGCCGCAGGAGGGCATCGACTTCACCGGCAAGCGCGTCGCGATCATCGGAACCGGCGCGAGCGGTGTGCAGGTCGCCCAAGAGGCGGCGCGCGAGGCGGCGCAGCTGACGATCTATCAGCGCACCCCCATCCTGGCACTGCCGATGCGCCAGCGCTCATTGACGACGGTTGAGCAGGCGCAGGCCAAGCCCGGCTACCCCGAGATCTTCCGTCAGCGTCGGCTGAGCAGCGGCGGGTTCGAGATCCCGCGGCTCGACCAGTCCGCGCTCGAGGTTTCGAGCGAGGAGCGCACCGCGACGTTCGAGCGGCTGTGGGCGGCTGGAGGCTTCCACTATTGGGTCGGCAATTACGCCGACATCCTGGTGGACGAGCGCGCCAACCGGCTGGCCTACGACTTCTGGCGCGACAAGGTGCGCGAACGGATCACCGACCCTGCCTTGCAGGAGAAGCTTGCGCCCAGCGAGCCGCCGCATCCGTTCGGGGTCAAGCGGCCATCGCTCGAACAGACCTATTACGACATCTTCAACCAGCCGAGCGTCGAGCTCGTCGACCTGCGGGAAGAGCCGATCGAACAGATCCTGCCAAACGGCATCGTCACGAGCGCCTGTGAGCGCAGACACGACGTCCTGGTGCTCGCGACCGGTTTCGACGCGGTGACGGGAGGGCTGATGCGGATGGACATTCGCGGGCGCGGCGGGACGACGCTGGCGCACGCTTGGGGCGAAGGCGCACGCACGCATCTCGGCTACGCGGTCTCGGGCTTCCCGAACATGCTGTTCCTCTACGGCCCGCAGAGCCCGTCCGGCTTCTCCAATGGTCCGACCGCCGCGGAAGTGCAGGGCGATTGGGTGGTCCGGTTCCTCGAGCATCTGCGCACGGCCGGGTGGTCCCGCTTCGAGGCCGAGCCGGACACGCACGCGGCATGGGCACGCCACATCGACGAGATCGCCGCCATGACGCTCTTCCCCAAGGCCGATTCCTGGTACATGGGAGCGAACGTCCCAGGCAAGCCGCGTCAGCTGCTCAACTACCCGTCTGTGGTCGGCTATGCCGAGATCTGCGATGCGGTCGCCGAGGCGGGTTATAGCGGTTTCAGGCTGTCGGCATGAGCACCGCCGAGGCCACGGGATCGTCGGACATCGACCCGATCTGGGCCGGCGACGGGTCGCACCTGCCGGACTGGTTCGTCGATGCGCTGGCCGTTCCGCGGGAAGAAGGCTTCGTTACCGTGGAGGGCGCGCAGGTGCACTATCTGCGCTGGGGCGACCGCGCTAAGCCGGGCATCCTCATGGCGCACGGCTTTCTTGCCCATGCACGCTGCTGGGCGTTTATCGCGCCCTTCCTCGCCGCGGACTACCAGGTCGTCGCCTATGATCTTGCGGGCATGGGCGACAGCGACGCACGCGCGGGAATCGATGGCGATGGCCGCGGGCGCGAGATGATCGCGGTGGCGGAGGCGACCGGGCTGTTCAACGGTGATGCGCCGCCGGTTATCATCGGTCACAGCTTCGGCGCGGGGGTCGCGGTGACCGCGATGACGCTCGCGGCAGAACGGTTCGCGGGCGCGATCATTTGCGACCTGATGATCATGCGGCCCGAGGCGCTTGCCGCTTATTGGCGCGGCGGACGCGGCAGCCCCGGCTCGGGCGACCCGAACAAGCCCGCCAGCCGGTATCCCGACTATCCGACCGCACGCGCGCGCTACGTGCTTGCGCCCCCGCAGCCTGCGGGCGAGCCGTTCCTGATGAATTACATGGCCTATCATTCGCTCCGGCGGGACGGGGACGCGTGGACGTGGAAGTTTGCGCCCGCGGTGTTCGCGCGCGGCAATTCGTCGGACGAATGGATGACGATGGGGCGCCGTGTCGCCGCGGCGCCCGGTCGGCTGGCAATCGTCCACGGCGAGCAGAGCGCGCTCTTCGGCAGTGATTCCGCGGCATATCTGCGCGAACTGGGTGCCGGGACGATCCCGATCGTCGCGGTGCCGAACGCGCGCCATCACCTGATGCTGGACGAGCCGCTCGCCTTTGCGACGGCGCTCAGAAGCATTCTTGCTCTCTGGAGATCGGCCCGCTGAAACAATCAGGCGTTTCGAGCGAGTTTCTCTTCGCTGGGGGATCTTTCGAGGGCGAATTCCAGCTGCGCAAGGCACAGTTTTCCGGCTCCGTCCCGCTCTACGGCTTCGGCATGCACCACTGCGACACGACGTCCCACACGCATCAGCGTGGGCGTCGTGCTGATTGCGCCCAGTCTGACCGGGGCGAGAAATTGCAGGTTCACACTGATCAGCCGGGAGGATTGCCCTGGCGAGAGTGTGCGGGAGAGAGCAAGCTGTGCGGCCAGCTCGAGAAAGGAAGCGATTGCTCCTCCATGCAATGCGGGCAGGAGAGAATTCCCCACAAGCTCCTCTGTCGGGATGAGCGTGAAGGTTTCACCGCTTTGCGTCATCATGGTGCCGAGCAACCGCGCGAAGTCGTTCCGCCCCATGCCAGCCGTGACTGCGCCTTCGCTCATGGGCCGACAGCCCGATTGATCGAAAAGACGCCTTGGGCAGTCGCGATCAGGTGAGAAGGATCGGTATCCCAGACTTCGGTCCGTACGAACGCACGGTGCTCGGTCGCGTCGTAACAGTGCGCCCACGCCGTCGCGGAGTATCTCGCCTCGGCGGACCGCACATGGTCCACCTTCAGGTTGAGGGTCGAGATCGCCAGCCGTCTGCCCAGCCGGGACATCACGGCAACGCCGCAGGCCTGATCGATGAGGCTCGTCAATACGCCGGTTGCGAGAGCCTCGTCCTCGTCCGCCAGCTCCCGACGCCAACCGATCCGCAGCGAGCTGAGGCCATCGCCGATCGAGACCAGCTCCAGGCCCAGCCTGTTGCCCCATGGTATGTTGCCTGGTTGCAGGCTCCAGTCTCCAGCCACGATTCCATCCTCGTCCCGAACTGACCCCACCGCTCACGAGAATAGCCCGTTCTCGGGACATTCAGGAAACGGTACGGTTTACATCTTTCACCCCGTTTCTTAATGGCTGTGTCCACGCATGGAAACGCGCTCGAACAAATTTATCGTGCTCGTGATGACCGGCTTTCTGCTGGGCACGCTCCTGATCTTCACGCTGTGGCTGCTTGACGCACGCGATGGGGACGGGAATCCCTATCTGATCCGCTTCACCGGAAGCGTTGCCGGTCTGGAGGAGGGGTCGCCGGTGACCTTCTCGGGCGTTGCGGCCGGCCATGTCACATCGATACGGTTCGACAAGGAGGATCCCTCAGCGGTCCTCGTGACCGTCAGCCTCGAGCCTCAGATCCCAATCGTCGCAGGCGTAAAAGCGTCGATCGCACGATCGGCCCTGGCCGGAACCGCGAACATCAGCCTCGACGGCGCCACGTCTGGCGCGCCCCCGATCGTTGCGAGCGACGGGGAGCTTCCCGTCATTCCCGCCAAGGAAGGCGGGCTCCTTGGCGGCGGAGGGGACCCCGTCGCACTGGTCGAGAAGATCAGCCGCACCGTAGATTCTGTTTCTCGCAACCTCGACGCCGCTCAGCAGCAGCGGGCCAGCGATCGACTGGCGGCGCTTGCGGAAAGTTCCGCCGGTTGGGCAGACAGGGTCGGATCGGCATCCGACGGACTTACTGGCGCACGCGGTCGCGTGGTAGCCGTGGGGGACGCCCTGCAGCGATCCGGCGCCAGCGCTCAACGGTTGAGAGCTGCCCTGAACGACCGCCGCGCGACCGTTCTCGCCAGGGCGAACCGCCCGTTGCTGAACGCTCGAGACGAAGCCGAGCAATTGACAGCGCGCGTCGAGGCGGTTCGACCCACGATCCGCGGCATGACTGCCAAACAGGCCCAGCTGCGTGAGACCATTCGTTCAGCAAGTAACAAGGTAGGCGCTGTCAGGGATACGGCTGTTCGCATCGATCAGGAGGGCTTGGGGGTAAGTGCTCCGTCCCTTCCGACCTACAAGCCGAAATCACGGCAGTGATCGGCCGCGAAGCGATAGGACAGCTCTTGGCTGAGCTCGAGATGGCAGGCGACCGACCGACCGTCCCGGCGTGATTTCTCGTCAACCGGTCCGGATTGCGCTACCCTCGATCGGGGAGAACGAGATTGAGCGACGACGAGAAAAAGGGACGGCGCCCAAGAAAGATGGGCAGACCGACCACTGAGGACGCGGTCCGCCTGACCTCGCACATCCTTAAGAGCGCTCGCGAGCTGTTCTTCGAGCACGGGTTCGACGGCGCGAGCGCCGACATGATCGCCGAACAGGCGCGCATCTCCAAGCGGACCCTCTACGCCCGCTTCGGCAGCAAGGCGCGTGTGTTCGAGGCGGTGATCCTCGACGAGATCGATACGCAGCTGCGCGCGCTCGAACCCTCCGGCAGCGACGAACCCGAGATCGGATCGCGACTTCGCATGATCGCCGATCGCCTGCTCGAGTGGCTCCTGACGCCCCGGATCGCCTCCATGGAACGCGTCGTCATCGCGCAAGCCGTACGCTTTCCAGCGCTTGCGGCGAACATCCACGATTTCGGCTACCAGCGGGCCGTCCAGTGGGTGGCATCGATCCTCGCCCACGCCAATGCCAGGGGGGAGCTGTCGCTGGTCGACCCCGTGTTCGCTGCCGAGCAGTTCGTCACACTCGTCGTGGTCGCCCCCATGCGCCGGGCAGCGCTGGGTTTGTCTCCGCCAGCGTATGACGAGGCGGCACGCGATCGTATCTTGCGCGGTATCGACCTGTTCCTCGATGGCTGCCGTCCGCGCGGGGCGGATGGTTGCAGCGCCTGATGTCCACCACCGACGACGAGCCTCAGATCGGTGAGCGCACGCGCCTGGCCGAACTCATCCAGATCATGGGCCGACACGGCCTTAACGGGCTCGCCTCGCGCCTGGGCCTGCTGCCCGGTCGCTTGGAGCAGCCGGTAGACCTCGGTCCGCCCGAGCGGGTCGTCGCGTTACTGCGAGACCTTGGACCTGTCGCGGTAAAGCTGGGGCAGGTACTCGCCACCCGCGAAGACCTGCTCGGGCCGGAATGGGTGCGCGCGCTGTCGACGCTGCAGGACCGGGTGACCCCGCTGCCGTTCGAGGCGCTGGAGCCGACGATCCTGACAGCGCTTGGTTCCCCGATCGCGGATGTGTTCGCGCGGTTCGACCGCGAGCCGATCGCCGCGGCCTCCATCGCGCAGGTTCATGGCGCCACCCTGCGCGACGGAACCGAGGTCGTGGTCAAGGTGCGCCGGCCGGGAATCGCGGAACGCGTCGATGCCGACCTGCGGCTCATCCGCCGCATCGCGCGGCTCGCCGCGAGGCACTCACCGGAGATCCGTCGCCTCAAGCCTGACGAACTGCTCCGGTTCTTCGCTGAGAGCCTGTCGCAGGAAATGGACCTCAGCGCCGAAGCGGCAGCCTGCGAGAGCATCGGCGCATTCCTGCAGCCGCTCGGCGTTCGCACGCCCGGCTTCTACTGGGATCAGGTTGGCCGCCGGATCAACGTGCAGGAACGGCTCGACGGCGTGCCCGTCCGCGCGATCCTCGACCGAGCGGGTGAGGGCGGGGCGGGTCAGGGCGCTGCTGACGTCGCCGGCAGATATGCCGATGCGGTGCTGCGGATGATCATCTTCAACGGTCGGTTCCACGCGGACCCCCATCCCGGCAACGTCTTTGTTCTGGCCGACGGGTCCTTGGCGTTCATCGACTTCGGGGCGGTTGGCGTGCTCAGTCCCGCCCGGCGGAACGAGGTTGTTACGCTCGTCCTTGCCATCGCGGGTGAGGACACACGATCGTTGACGGACATACTGCTGCAATGGTCGGGCGAGACCGACGTCGATCGCCAGGCGCTGACCCGCGATCTCGACGCGCTGATCGGCCAGTTCCGCGGGGCGGTACTCCAGCAGATCGAGCTCGCCGACATCTTCGGCCGCGTGTTCGCGCTGCTGCGCACCTACCGCCTGGCGCTGCCACCCGACCTCGCCCTGCTGCTGCGCACCCTGCTGATCGCTGAAGGGTTCGTACGACGGCTCGATCCCGGCTTCGACATCGCCGCGCGCGCCGCACCGATCGCGCGCGAACTGCTGCGGGAGCGAATCGGCCCGGCCGGCCTCAAGCGTGGCGGACGCCGGCTGGCGACGAGCCTTGGCCGTCTGGCCACCGCCTCGCCCGAGCTGGTAGCCTTCGCCGAGCGGGTTGCGCGGTCGGGTGCGCTGCCGATCGAATTGCAGGGAGGCGCGGTTTTCCCAATTCCGGCATCGCCCCGGCGCGCCGATCCCAACATTCTGTCCGCCGGACTGCTTGTCGCGGGCGCGATCCTTCAGCGCGACCATGATGTTGTCGGCGCGATGTTGATGGCGTCTGCGGTGCTGCCTGCAGGCTGGGCTTGGTTTTCGAGCAGGCAGAGGCGCTGACTTCCCGCTACCCGACCTTCTCCAGACCCGACTCTTTACCCTTACCCTTTCGCGCGCTTGTTCGGGTATCCGGCTCCTCGCTGAGAAGTGGAACAACCCACGAGAGGGGGCGTTTTCGAACAAGTAAACCAGTCGGTGTATAAACGGCGCCCTGGTTCGATCGAGCGAGGGCTTTTGCGTGTCGGAACAACCGGATCACGAAGCGCATGTACCGGCTGAGGAGTTGTCTGACTTCGGTGCTGCACTGAGCGACTTGATGCCCAGGCTGGCGAGCTATGCGCGATCGCTAACAAGAAATCCCGATGCTGCACAGGATCTCGTTCAGGACACCGTGCTGAAAGCCTGGCGCAGCCGTGCGTCATTCGAGGCGGGCACGAATTTGAAAGCGTGGACCTTCCGTATCCTTCGCAACTCCTTTCTGTCGCAGGTTCGTCGTAAAGGTGCGGGACAGGCAGGGGAGACCGCCGAACCGATCGATGTTCCGGTGGCGTCAAACCAAGGTAAGCGTGGCCTGAGGGCCGCCTTGCCCGTTTGGCCGTAGCCGGGATGCTTATCGTCTTTGACGAGGGCGCGGGCGGTGCGGGAAGTTTTCGGTTCTGAGACTGGTCGTACGAGCGCTCGTACGACTGGTCGTGTGGAGGTGGTCGGCCGGGTATCGGGCCGACGGAGCTGGTCGGACGCGGAGAAGCTGGAGATCCTGGCCGAGGCGTTCCGGCCGGGCGTGCGGGTCCGTGATGTCATCGCCCGGC
>NZ_NWVD01000015.1 GCF_002374835.1 Sphingomonas ginsenosidimutans | reverse complement strand
CTCTTAATCAGCGGGTCCTTGGTTCGAGCCCAAGTGCGTCCACCAGTTTTTTCAACGGCCCCGCAGCGATGCGGGGCCGTTGTGCATTGGGACATGGTACACGGGGTCGCTCCCCCAACCATGGCCCCCAGACGGAAGACGATATGGCCGGATACAAGACCCCCGATTTCAGTCAGCGCGCCGCCGCGTCGCGCGATGCCAAGGCGAGCGCGCTCGAAAAGCTGCGCAACAAGGCAGCCCCGGATCCCGAGGCGGTCGCCGCCCGCGCCGCCGCGCGCGCCGCGCGCGAGGCCGCCGAGGCCGAGCGCCGCGAGGCGCACAAGGCCGCGATCGCCGCCGAAAAGGCCGCGCGCGAGGAAGCCCGCGAGAAGGCTCGCGAGGAGGCCGAGGCCGCCGCTGCGGCCGCCGCCGCCGCCAAGCGCCCGCCCGCGGTGCCCACCGCCGCCGAGCTGAAGGCGGCGCGCGATGCGCGCTATGCCGCGCGCAAGGCGCGTCAGGGCAAGTAAATGACCCCGCGTGAGCTGCTGGGCGTGGCCGACGTGCCCGGCGGCGATCCGCTGCGCCTGTTCCGGCGCGGGCGGGATTTCATGATCGTGCTCGACCGCAACGAGTTGATGAGCACGCGGATGAACGGGTCGGAAATCGCGCTGGGCACGATGGCGTGCGACCGGCTGGCCGGGCGCCCGGCCCCGCATCTGCTGATCGGCGGCTATGGCATGGGGTTCACGCTGCGCGCGGTGCTGGAGCGGATCGACCGCGCCGGTCGCGTGACCGTGGCCGAACTGGTACCCGGCATCATCGAATGGGCGCGCGGGCCGATGGCGGAGCTGACCGCGGGCTGCCTCGACGATTCGCGCGTGACGCTGCGGATGGGCGACGTCGGTGATGCGATCCGTGCGGGCGCGCGCCAGTATGATGCGATCCTGCTGGACGTCGACAATGGGCCCGACGGGCTGACCCGCCCCGCCAACGACGGCCTCTATTCCGCGCGCGGGCTGGACGAGGCGCGCGCCGCGCTGCGCCCCGGCGGGGTGCTGGCGATCTGGTCAGCCGCCCCCGACCCCGCCTTCGCCCGCCGTCTGGCGCGCGGCGGCTTCACCGTTGACGAGGTCCGCACCCGCGCGCGCGACAACGGTAAGGGCGCGCACCACGTCATCTGGTTCGCCACGCCGCGGTAAATTGGGTTTTGGGGGGGCACGCGAAGACGCAAAGAAGTATCGTTCGTCCTCCGCGTAGCGGCTTCACCAGCGGCCTCGACGAGGGAAAATGACGCTTCGCGCCAACGCCCCCCCTTTTCGCGCCTTCGCGTGAATCAATCCGCCATCAACTCATACACCCCGCCCGGCTCCGCCGCGACGAAGCGCGCCGGGTTGATCCCCGCCGCCGCCAGCGCCGCCGCCAGCCCGTCGCGCGGCGCCTCGCGCGGCTCGTCGGTCAGCTGGAACGTGCCCCAGTGGATGCCCAGCGCGCGGCCGACGCCGGCGTCCGCGAAGATGCGCACCGCCTCTGCCGGATCGACATGCTGCGCGGCCATGAACCAGCGCGGTTCGTAGGCGCCGATCGGGATCAGCGCCGCATCGGGCGCGCCCAGCCGCTCGCGCACCGTGGTGAAGATCACGCCATCGCCATATCCGGTGTCGCCGACGAACCACAGGCTTCCCGCGGGGGTATGCAGGTAATGCCCGCCCCACAGCATCATCCGCGTGTCCGACGGCCAGCGGTTCGACCAGTGATACGCCGGGGTGATCGTCGTCGCGATCCCGTCGCCCAGCTCGATCCGCTGCCACCAGTCGCCCGCGACGCAGCGCGCGCCCGGCACCGCGGCGCGGACGATCGCGTCATTGCCCAGCGGCAGCGCCATCAGCGGCGCATCGCGTTCGTGCAGCCGGCGCAGCGTCGCGACGTCGCAATGGTCGTAATGGCCGTGGCTTAGCACGACGATATCGATCGGTGGCAGATCGTCGAACGCGATCCCCGGCGCCGTGACACGGCGCGGGCCGATGCGGCGGAACGGGCTGGCGCGATCCGACCAGACGGGATCGGTCAGGATGTTGATCCCCGCCGCCTGCACCAGCAGCGCGGCATGACCGACCATCGTCGCCCGCATGCCGTCATCGACGCGCCCCACCGGCCGCGCGGGCACCACCGGCACCGATCGCGGCCAGCGGGCGGCGCCCCCCGCCAGTTTCCAGCGCAGCACCGCGCCCAGCCCGGCGTCGGTGCGTCGCTGACCGGGATTGAAGAAGCGCGTGCCGTCGAAATGGTCGCTGACCGGGCCGGTGTAATAGGGATTGCGCGCCATGGCCGTGCGCCTACGCCCCGATCGCCGCCGCCGCCAGCCCGCGCACCTCGACCCGCGCCTTCAACCGCGCGGCGAGCAGCGCGGTGCCGCTGACCTTGCGCTGGACGAACAGCGTCTCGACCTGCGGCACATGCCAGGTCGCGCGGTCGGCGATCATCGCCTTCGCTTCCTCCCGTACCACCGGCACGAAGGCGCGGTCGCCGAAGTCGAACGGCCCCGGCCGGTTGAGGGCCACGTCGATCGCAGCGATGATCCTGTCGAGCGCGGCGCGATGCGCGCGCGCCGCCGCCGCGCCGATGAAGCCGGTGTCGACCGCCACGTCGCGGATGCGATCGGTATCGCGTGCCAGCCCCGCCTCGATCATCCGGCGATAGGCGGCGGCGGTATCCGCCGGCACGTCGCGCACCGCCCCGAAATCGAGCAGCACCAGCGCGCCCGTCTCGGGCTGCCAGCGGTAATTGGCGAAATTGGGATCGGTCTGCATCACGCCGAACTCGAACAATTCGCGCAACACCAATGTCACCAGCGCGGTCATCACCGCGTCGCGCGCTTCCTGCGGCGCATCGGCCAGCGTCTCCACCGCGCGCCCCTCGACGAAGGTCATCGCCAGCACGCGCGGGGTGGTCAGCTCCTCCGCCAGCTCCGGCACGACATAGCGCGCATCCCCCGCCAGCCGTTCGCGATAGCCGCGCAGCTGCGCGCCCTCGCGCACGTAATCCGCCTCGTCGCGCAGCTGCGTCTTCGCCTCGGCCAGCAGCGGCTTCAGGTCGATCGACGGCGGCAGCACGCCGGATAGGCGCAGCAGCGTCGCGACATTGTCGACATCGGCGTCGATACTGCCGGCGACGCCCGGATATTGCACCTTGATCGCCAGCACGCGCCCGTCCGGCAGCGTCGCGCGATGGACCTGCCCGATCGAGGCGGCGGCGATCGGCGATGCCTCGAAATGGCGGAAGCGGCGGCGCCAGTCGGCGCCCCATTCCTGGCGCAATACGCGGTCGAGCTGCGCGGGCGGCATCCGGTACGCCTGGTTGCGCAGCCGCGCGAGGATCGTGGACAGTTCGGGCGGCAGCATGTCGCCCGCGTCCATCGAGATCATCTGCCCCAGCTTCATCGCCGCGCCGCGCAGGTGCGACAGCCGGTCGGCGACGCGCGTGGCGTTGGCGGGGGTCAGCAGCAGGTCGCCCATCGACGGCCGTTCGCCCGCGGCCAGACGCCGCGCGCCTTCCGCCAGCATCCCGCCGGCGACGCCCCCGGCCAGCCGCCCGAACCCGCCCAGCCGCGCCAGCCGCCCGCTGGGGACGGCGCGGTGGCGGTGGGGCGGCGTATTGCGATCGTCGGTCATCCCCGCACAGCGCCGCAGCGCCTCCCCCGGTTCCTGCCTGCCTCACCGCGGCGCGGGTGGCGTCTCGCGCAGCTTCGCCGAATCGATGTGCCAGCGCAATTGCGCCGCGCTGGCGCCGTCGACGTCGTTCACCCGGCGCAGGACGTAGGTGCCGATGAACCGCTGCCGCCGCCCGTCCGCCAGCGTCGCATCGACCGTGACCGGGACGGGCTGGTACACCGATCCCGCCGCGCCATCGCCCCGCCCCGGCGTACCGATGGTGACGCGGACGGCGCGCGTATCGGCGAAGCCGCGCGTGAAGGCATCCAGCGTCTGGCCCGGTCGCCCGTTCTCGCCCCATTGCGCCCAAGCGGTGGCGTAATCGCGCGCGCCGATCGCATCATAATAGCGCCGCACCACCTCCGCCGCCGCCTGCGCACTCTTCGGATCGACCGTACATCCCGCCATCGGCGCGCCCTTCCCGTCGAACAGCGCGCAGCTGCGCGCGATCTCGTCGTCGATCAGCGCGCAGCTGTTGGCGGCGTTGCAGGGCGGATGCGTGGCGGGGGACACGTTGCGGCACGTCGCCACCTTCTGCGCCGCCGCCGCCGCGCCGATCTGCGCCCGGCAGGTCAGGATGCCCGTGGGCGCGGACGCCGGGCCTGCGCGCGCCGGCAGTGCGGTCGGCGTCGCCGCGGGCGCCGCCGGTGCGGGCGCTTCCCCGTTGGCGACCGCGACCGCCGGCGCGTCGCGCTGCCCGCAGGCGCAGAGCGCAAGGACGGGCAGCAGGGCGATGGCGGCGCGACGGGTGATCATAAGCGACTCTCCGGGACGATGCGATGCGGCGACAACGCACAGGGTAGCCGCGTCTATCCCGTTGCGACAGCGGCGCTTGTCATCCGCGACGCGGGGCGCGAGGATCGCCGGCCACGCCATCGGAGCTTCCTGTCATGCGTCGTCGTACCTTCATCGCCGCCCTGCCCGGCGCGGCCCTGCTTCCCGGTGTGGCCGGCGCGCAAGGGACCGCCGCCGCCCCGCCACGCGCGCCCGACGGCCCCGGCCAGGGCGGCGCCCCCGCCACCGACACCGCGCTGCCCCCGCGCTGGGTCGCCGGGGAGGACCGCTTCCTGCGCCCCGACGTATCGGCGGGCGACCGCCCGGTCGGCGCCAGCTTCGCCTCGCGCACCGCCGCCTATGGGATGAACGGCGCCGCCGGCACCGCGCACCCGCTGGCGACGCAGGCGGGGATCGACATCCTGCGCCGCGGCGGATCGGCGGTGGATGCGGCGATCGCGATCAATGCCTGCCTGGGGTTCCTTGAGCCGACGTCGAACGGGATCGGCGGCGATGCCTATGCGATGATCTGGGACCCGAAGGGGCGCAAGGTCGTCGGCCTCGCCGGATCGGGCGCTTCCCCGCGCGGGCTGAGCCTTGAGACGGTGCGCGCGCGCGCCCGCAACGGCGCGCTGCCGCCGCTGGGCGCGATCAGCGTGTCGGTGCCCGGCACGGTCGATGCGTGGTGGACGATGCACCAGCGATATGGCCGCCTGCCCTGGGCAAGCCTCCTCGAACCCGCGATCGCGCTGGCGGAGAACGGCGCGCCGGTGCCCGACATGATCGCTTATTACATCCGCCGCAGCATGGCGGCGTTCGCGCGGCCCGGCAACGGGATCGAGGAAACCGCCAACGCGCTGCGCACCTGGGGCATGGCGGACGGCAAGGGGCCGCGCGCCGGGCAGGTGTTCCGCAACCCCGACCTTGCCCGCACGCTGCGCGCGATCGCGACGGGCGGTCGCGATGCCTTCTACACCGGGGAGATCGCCGCGACGATCGACCGCTATTTCCGGCGCATCGGCGGGTGGCTGCGGCGCGAGGACCTCGCCGCGCACCGGTCCGAATGGGTCGAGCCGCACCAGACCGGCTATCGCGGCGCCGATATCCACGCGCTGGGCGCCAATACGCAGGGTATCGCCACGTTGCAGATGCTCAACATCCTCGAAACCTTCGACATGGGCGATGCCGGTTTCCAGTCGCCGCGCTCGATCCACCTCCAGGCGGAGGCCAAGCGGCTCGCCTATGAGGATCGCGCGCGCTTCTACGCCGACCCGCATTTTTCGAAGGTGCCGGTCGAATGGCTGATCTCCAAGGAATATGCGCGCCAGCGTGCGAAGCTGATCCGCACCGATCGCATCCTCACCCCCGTCTATCCGGGTCAGGCGCCGAGCCGCGGCGACACCACCTATTTCAGCTGCGCCGACAAGGACGGGATGATGGTGTCGATGATCCAGTCCAATTTCCGCGGCATGGGATCGGGGCTCGTCGCGGACGGGCTGGGCTTCATGTTCCAGGATCGCGGGCAGCTGTTCAGCCTGCGCGACGGGCATCCCAATATCTATGCCCCCGGCAAGCGGCCGTTCCAGACGATCATCCCCGGCTTCGCGACGCGCGACGGCGCACCGTGGATGAGCTTCGGCGTGATGGGCGGCGACATGCAGCCGCAGGGGCAGACCCAGATCGTCGTCAACCGCATCGACTATGGCCTGGAAATCCAGTCGGCGGGCGATGCCCCGCGCTGGCACCATGAAGGATCGTCGCAGTCGATGGGGGAGGATGCCGCGGGCCTTGGCCCCACCGGGCTGCTGCGGCTGGAAAGCGGGGTGCCGCGCGCGACGCGGGCGGCGCTGGCCGACTTGGGCTGGACGATCGGCAAGCCCGACGGCGGGTTCGGTCGCTACGAATGCGTCGAGCACCGCATGGACGGCGACACCCGCGTCTATGCCGCCGCCAGCGAGATGCGCGCCGACGGCTGCGCGCTGGCGTACTGACGATGCTGCCGTTCTGGCTGCTCGCCTCCGCCGCTACGGTCGCGGCCCCGATCACCGCCCCGCTGCCGCCGCTGCTGCCGTGGCATGGGGCGAGCGAAAAGCTGATCGTGCGCGACGACGATCCGTGGATCACCCCCGCCGAACGCACGCATTTCGACGATACGCCCAGCTATGACGCGACGCGCGCGTGGCTCGATCGGCTGGTCGCCGCCTCGCCGTTGCTGTCGATCGAACGGTTCGGCACCAGCGCGCAGGGGCGCCAGCTCTATTACGTCCGCGCCAGCAAGGGCGGCGCGCGCAAGCCGGTGCTGCTGGTACAGGCGGGCATCCATTCGGGCGAGATCGACGGGAAGGATGCCGGGCTGATGTTGCTGCGCGACATCGCGCTGCGCGGCAAGGACCGGCTGCTCGACCATGCCGACCTGGTGTTCGTCCCGATCTTCAACGCCGACGGCCACGAACGCGCCAGCCCGTGGAACCGCCCGAACCAGCGCGGCCCGCGGTCGATGGGGTGGCGCACCAACGCGCAGAATCTGAACCTCAACCGCGATTACGGGAAGGCCGACACGCCGGAGATGCGCGCGATGCTGGCGCTGATCCGCCGTGTCGATCCGGCGCTGTACCTTGACCTGCACGTCACCGACGGGGTCGATCATCAATATGACATCACCTACGCCTTCGCGGGCTGGCGCGGCTATTACGCCCATTCCCGCGCGATCGGGCGGTGGCTGGACACGCGATTGCGCCCCGCGATGGACGCCGCGCTGTCGCACGCGGGGCACAACCCGTTTTATTATGTCAGCCTGAAGGACGAGGACGACCCCGATGCCGGGATCGTGCAGGAGCCGGACCAACTGCGCTTCTCCACCGGCTATGGCGACACCGCGCACGTCCCCACGGTGCTGCTGGAGACGCATTCGCTCAAACCCTATCGCCAGCGCGTGCTGGGCACCTATGTCTTCGTCGAGGAGGCATTGCGGCTGGTCGGGGAACAGGGCGCCGCGCTGGCCGAGGCGATCGCCGCCGACCGCGCCGATCGCCCGCGCGAGCTGGTGGTGACGTGGAAGCCGGACCCGAAGCCGCTCTATACCGTCAGCTATCGCGGCGTCGCGCACGACACCTATCGCTCGGTCGCCGCCGGCGCGCCGGTCGTGCGCTGGCTGGGCAGACCGGTGACGCAGGTGATGCCGGTTTACGGATCGGTTCCCGACCTTTCGGTCACGCTGCCGCGCGCCTGGTGGGTGCCCGTTACCGCCACTGCGACGATCGAGCGGCTGAAGGCGCACGGCATCGCGATGGAGACGATCGCGGCGCCGCGCACGCTGTCGCTCGACATGGTGCGGCTGTCCGCGCCGGTCCTGCAACCCGCCAACGAAGGGCATGTGCCGCTCCGCGCCCGGTTCGCGCACGAACGGCGCAGCGAGGTGATGATGCCCGGATCGGTGCGGGTGCCCGCCGACCAGCCGCTCGGCCTGCTGGCGGCGACGCTGCTGGAGGCGGAAAGCCCCGATTCGTTGCTGCAATGGGGCTTCTTTCCCGAAATCCTCCAGCGCACCGAATATATGGAGGGTTATGCGATCGCGCCGCTGGCGGATGCGATGCTGGCGCGCGATCCGGCGCTGAAGGCGGCGTTCGACCGCGCGCTGGCGGACGATCGGGCGCTGGCCGCCGATCCGGCGAAGCGGCTGGCATGGTTCTATCGGCGCACGCCCTATTACGACGACCGCTATCTGCTCTATTCCGTCGGGCGGGAGGTCGGCGGGCCGTAGGGTCAGGACCCCAATCAGTCGCCGGTCACGCGCCGGCGCAGCGCCGCCAGGTCGATGCCCAGCCGCTGGACCTTATAATAGAACGTCTTGCGCGGGATGCCGAGCCGCGCGATCGCCGCGCCGACCTCGCCGTTCGATCGCGCCAGCGCCTCGACGATCGCGGCGCGCTCGAACGCATCGATCCGCTCGGGCAGCGGCGCGTCGTCGACGCCCGCGCCCGTCGCGGCGTCCTCCCCGCCATGCCCCAGCGGGTCCAGCCCCAGCACCAGCCGCTCGGCGAAATGCGCCAGCTCGCGGACATTGCCCGGCCAGTCGTGGCGCAACAGGTGCGCGCGCGCCGCATCGGTCAGCCGCGGCACCGGCGCGCGCAGCCGCGCAGACGCCTGCGCCACCAGATGCCCGAACAGCATCGGGACGTCCTCGCGCCGTTCGCGCAGCGGCGGCATCCGCAGCCGTACCGCCGCCAGCCGGTACAGCAGCGCCGGGTCGATCGCGTCGGACGCGCGCTGCGGCTCCTCACGCGCGGTGGCGATGACGCGCACGTCGACGGGCACGCGGTCGCCGCCTCGGGCGGGCAGCGCGCGCGTCTCGATCAGCTGCGCGAGCCGGTCCTGCAACCGCGGCGAGGCGCGGTCGATATCGTCCAGGAACAGCGTGCCCCCGTCCGCCGCGACGATGCTACCATCGCCGACGGTCGCGAACACCTCGCCCTCCACCAGCGCCTCAGGCAGCGCGGCGCAGGCCAGCATGTGAAACCGCCGTCGCGCACGCCGCCCGCCGGCGTGAATCAGCCGGGCGAGCAATTCCTTACCGGTGCCCGTCTCCCCCTCGATCAACAGGTCGATGTCAGCGCCCGCCAGCGTCGCGATCATCGCGCGCAGCCGGCGGATCGCGGGCGATGCGCCGATCAGCGCGTCGCTCTCCTCCGCCTCCGCCGCGGCGCGCAGGCGGCGGTTCTCCAGCGCCAGCGCACGGGTCTGCCCGGCGCGGGTCACGCTGGCGATCAGGTCGGCCGGGTCGAACGGCTTGGTCAGGAAATCCCACGCCCCCGCCTTCAGGGCGTCGACCGCCATCGCCACGTCGCCGTGCCCGGTCATCAGGATCACCGGCAGCGACGCATCGCGCGCCGTCAGCGTGCGGAACAGCTCGATCCCCGATACCAGCGGCAGCCGCACGTCGCTGACGACGACGCCGGGATAATCGGCGTCGATAGCGGCAAGCGCAGGTGGCACCGCATCGAACGCATCGACGTCCAGCCCCGCCAGCCGCAGCGACTGCGCCAGCGATGCGCGCAGGTCGCCGTCATCCTCGACCAGCGCGACGCGGGCAGCGACGGCGTTCACGGCGCACGCCGCAACGTGACGACGAACGCCGCCCCGGCCCCCGCCTGACCGGCGGCGACATGCAGCGAACCGCCCAGGTCGGTCATGATATCCTGCGAGATGACCAGCCCCAGGCCCAGCCCCGCCGGGCGGCTGGTGGCGAAGGGGGTGAACAGTCGGTCGGCGATCTCCGGCGAAATGCCTGGCCCGTTATCGCGCACCGTCACCGTCACGCTTTCATCGCCCGTCACCACCTCGATATCGATCCGCGGCGCCGGCCGCGCTTCCAGCGCCTCGATCGCATTCTGCAACAGGTTGACCAGCACCTGCTCCAGCCGGATGCGCCCCGCCATCACCGCCAGCGCCGGATCGATCGGGGTGACGCGCACGTCGATCGCGCGCAGCCGCTCCTTCAGCATCAGCCGCGCGCCCGCGATCACATCGCCCAGCGCGACAGCACGCACCGCACCGCTGCCCTTGCGCGCGAAGCCGCGCAATTGCGCGGTGACGGCGCCGATCCGGTCGGTCAGCCCGGCGATCGCGCGCAGGTTCGCGCGCACGTCGTCCCATGCGCCGCGATCAAGCAGCAGTTCGCCATTGGCGGCATAGGTGCGGATCGCGGCCACCGGCTGCGCGGTTTCGTGCGCGACGCTGGCGGTGATCTGGCCCAGCGCGGCCAGCCGGTTGGCCTGGCGCAACCCCTCGCGCAGGTCGGCGGCGCGCGCCTCGGCGGCGATGCGGTCGTCGATCTCGCGACGCAGCGCGGCGGTGCGCTCCTGCACCGCCGCCTCCAGCACCGCGGTCCGCTCCGCCCGGCGGCGCGCGCGGGTGCGCCACGCCCAGACCAGCGCCACCAGCGCCAGGCACAACAGCCCCGCCACCGCCTGCGCCGCATGGGCGACCGGCCGGATCGTCGGGCCGGCCGGGATCGCCAGATGCACCTGCCACCCGAACGCGCCGGCGGGCGCCTCGGCGAGCACCACCGGGCCGCTCATCCCCGCGATCCGCGGCTCGCCATCGCCTGTCATGCTGATCGGCGACTGGCGCAGCGTCGCGACGCCGCTGTCGGCGCGCACCACCTGTGCGCGTGCCGGGCTGAGCGGGCGCGTCACCGCGAAGCGCCAGCCCGGCCGCGTCGTCACCCGGATCACGCCGTCCGCATCGGTGACGAACGTGTCGCCGCCCGCCGCGCGCCACGCGCGCTCCAGCCGGTCGAACTCCAGCTTGACCACCACCACCCCGCCGATGCGGGTGCGCCGCGTCAGATACAGGCCCGGGCGCTGGCTGACCGTGCCCAGCGCGAATTGCGATCCGGTGCCGGTGCGCATCGCATCGCCGAAATAGCGGCGGAAGCGATAGTCGCGCCCGACGAAGCTGTAGGGCGTGCCCGCGTTGTTCGCCGCGATCGCCAGCCCCGACGGCGCGATCAGATAGATGGCGGCGGCGCCGGTTTCCTGCGCCATCGCCGCGAACTTGGCGTTCAGCCGCGTGCGCGCGCCGGGGGCATCGGCCAGCGCGGCGCGCACGTCGACGTCGTCGCCCAGCGCCATCGGCAGCAGCTGGAACCGCTCGATCTCGCTGGTCAGCAGCGCCTGGCGCAGCCGCGCGTCGGCGGCCACCCCCTGCTGGACGTCGCGGCGCGCGCGGCGTTCGGCGACATGACCCGCGATCATCGCGACCAGCGCCGCCAGCAGCAGCGCCGCCGCCACGCGGACCACCAGCGACAGGATCCGGCGCGGCGCTATCGCCATGCCCGCACCCCCAGCATCAACGTCCCGCCCACCGCGGTCAGGATCGCCAGCCCGATCATCACCGCCGCGAAATCGTCCGGCGTCGCGAACAGCCACGCCAGCGGCGGGCCGAGCAGCGAGGGCAGCGTATTGGTGAGGTTCAACAGCCCCAGGTCGCGCCCGCGGCGGCGGGGATCGGGCAGCAGCTGCATCGCGAAGGTCGCCTGCAACGCCACGAACACCGACGACCCAGCGGCATAGACGGCATAGGCGAGCGCGCCCTGAGTCCAGCCCTCCGCCGCCGCCATCCCCAACAGGCCGGCCGCCGCCACGCCCGCGGCGAACAGCAGGATCGGCGTGCGCCGCCGCGTCAGGTCGGACAGGCGACCCAGCACCAGCGCGGCGGGCAGCGGCGCCAGGAACGTCCACGCCATCAGATGCCCGATCCGCACCGGTAGCCCGCGATGCTCCGCGGCGGGCATGATGCTTTCGAAATAATAGAGCAGATATGCCTGCGTCACCACCGCCGCCACCTGCACCAGCAACCGCGACAGCCCAGCGACGATCAGGTCGCGGCGCGGCGGCGCGGCGGTACCTTGCGTCATGGCGGGGACCGCCACCACCCCCGCCCGCGCGCGGGTCAGCAGCAGCGGGGCGACGCACAGCGCGACCGCGACGGGGATCACCGCCAGCCGGGCGTCGGACGACAGCGTCGCCATCCCCAGCAGCAGCGCCGATGCGCCCGATGCCAGCGGCGCGCCCAGCGCGATCAGCCCGCCGGCCAGCCCCTTTTGCGCATCGGGCACTTCCTCCGCGATCACGGCTGACAGCGGCGCCAGCAGCGCATTGACCGCGATCTGGAACAGCACAATCGCGCCGATCAGCGTGGCGGGCGCGGTCGCCTGCGCCAGCACGGCATAGCTGGCCGCGATCGCCACCAGCCCCACCGTCATCCAGCCGCGCCGGCCCCACCGCCCGCCGCGCGCGTGCGACCGGTCGCTCAAGCCGCCGAAGACGATATTGGCGATGCTCGCCGCGATCGCGCCGATCACCGCGGTCGCCGCGAACAGGCCGATCCGCTCGGCCGGGTTCATCGCCTGGATACGGATCGGCAGCAGCAGCGTCAGCAGCGGCAGATACGCCAGCACCCCGCCGGCATTGGCCAGCGCCATGATCGCCAGCCAGGCCGGGCGACGCGACGAAAGCGGGGCGGAAACGGACATGCCGCGCTACCCTGCCCGCGAACGGGAGGCCCGGCAATCGCCGTATGACGGCGCGTGCCGGCGCATCGCGTCAGTCGACGAACGCGGCGTCGACGATCATCCGCTCGCGGTCCCATTCCGGCACCGCATGAATGGGAACCATGAAGGTCTTGCCGCTCGGCCGCTCGATATCGATGACGTCGCCAGCACCGAAATTCTCGACCGCGATCACGCGGCCCAGCGGCTCCCCGGCTGTCGACACCACCGCCAGCCCCAGCAGGTCGGCATGATAATATTCGCCGTCGTC
Organism: Sphingomonas ginsenosidimutans; assembly: GCF_002374835.1. Taxonomy (GTDB): domain Bacteria; phylum Pseudomonadota; class Alphaproteobacteria; order Sphingomonadales; family Sphingomonadaceae; genus Sphingomonas; species Sphingomonas ginsenosidimutans. The sequence continues at coordinate 17,484 of NZ_NWVD01000015.1, read as the reverse complement.
CAGCGGCGGCAGCGCGTCGCGCGGCACCGTCAATTCGGTGCCGCGCAGCGCCTCCGCCGCGGTACGATCGATCACTTCGGCAAAGCGCGCGATCGTGCCGTCGCGCAGCTTCGCCAGCGTCAGGGCGCCGCCGTTGAACGTGCGGTGCCGCGACAGGTCGTCCGCGAACACCTTCAGCCGGACGTCGCCCGCGATCCCGTGCGCGCCGGTGATGACGGCGAGCACGATCGTGTCGCCGGCGTCAGTCCCTGGGCGAACCGTCGCCCCCCGCGGGGGCGTCGTCCGCGCCCTCGGCGGGCTGCTCGCTGGAGACACCGTGGTTGGTGGCGTCTTCGTCATCCTCGGGGGCCGTTCGCGGATCGGGGGTGGGGCCGGCATCCTGGGTCATCATGCGCTCCTGTTCGCGATGAACAGCGCCAACGCATGACGACCCGTTCGGGTGCGCTGTTACTCGGCGGTCGCCTCGGCCGTATCGGCCGCCGGCTCTTCGGTCGCAGCGGGCGCGTTCGCCGCCTCGGCCTCGGCTTCCTGCTGCGCCTTCAGCTTCTCGGCACGCTCCTCGGCGCGCTCCTTGGCCTTCTCGCCCGGCTCGGCCTTCTTCGGGTTGCTGCGCGCCGCGCGCTCCTTCACGCCGGCCGCATCCAGGAAGCGGGCGACACGGTCGGTCGGCTGCGCGCCAACGCCCAGCCAGTGCTTCGCGCGCTCGGCGTCGAGGACGATGCGCTTCTCGTCGTCCTTGGCCAGCAGCGGATTGTAGTTGCCGATCTTCTCGATGAACTTGCCGTCACGCGGGGACCGCGCATCGGCCACGACGATGCGGTAGTACGGACGCTTCTTCGAACCGCCACGCGACAGGCGAATGCTGAGTGCCATTGTAGTCTGCTTCCTTCTTCTATTCGTCACCCCGGCGAAGGCCGGGGTCTTTCCGTGATGATCGTCCCGCCCTTGCCGCCGGAGACCCGGCTTTCGCCGGGGTGACGGTATCGGGGCTATTTCTTGAACTTGAACCCGCCCGGCCCGCCGGGGATGTTGCCGGGCAGTCCGGGCAGCCCCGGGCCGCCCCCCGGCCCGCCCAGCTTGCCCATCATGTCGCCCATGTCGGCACCGCCGATGGCATTGCCCAGGCCGCCAAGCCCGCCCTTGCCCAGCATCGCCATCATGCCCTTGATCCCGCCCATCTTCTTGATCTTCTTCATGGCGGTGGACATTTCCTGGTGCATCTTCAGGAGCTTGTTAACCTCCTGCACCGTCGTGCCCGAACCCTTGGCGATGCGGATCTTGCGCTTGGCGTTGATCAGCTCCGGCTTGGTGCGTTCCTTGAGCGTCATCGAACCGATGATCGCGTCGAGGTGGACCAGCATCTTGTCGCTGCCCGGCACCGCGTCCATCGCCGCCTGCGCCTTCTTCATCCCCGGCAGCATCCCGGCCAGCGCGCCCAGCCCGCCCATGCGCTTCATCTGCGCCAGCTGGCTGCGCAGGTCGTTCATGTCGAACTGACCCTTGGCGAGCCGGCTCGCCATCCGCTCGGCGTCTTCCTGCTGGATCGATTCGGCGGCGCGCTCCACCAGGGAGACGACGTCGCCCATCCCCAGGATACGCCCCGCGACGCGGCTGGGGTGGAACGCCTCCAGCGCGTCCAGCTTCTCGCCGGTGCCGGCGAACTTGATCGGCTTGCCGGTCACCGCGCGCATCGACAGCGCCGCACCGCCGCGCGCGTCGCCGTCCATCCGGGTCAGCACCACGCCGGTCAGCGGCACCTGTTCGGAGAAATTCTGCGCGACGTTGACCGCGTCCTGGCCGGTCAGGCTGTCGACCACCAGCAGAATTTCCTGCGGCCGGGCGACGTCGGCGACCGCCTTCATCTCGTCCATCAACGCCTGGTCGACGTGCAGGCGACCGGCGGTGTCGAGCATCAGGACGTCGAAACCCTGGAGCTTGGCCGCCTGCAACGCGCGCCGCGCGATCTCGACCGGCTGCTGCCCGGCGATGATCGGCAGTGTCGCGACGCTCACTTGCGTGCCCAGCGTGGCAAGCTGTTCCTGCGCATTGGGGCGATTGACGTCCAGCGACGCCATCAGCACCTTCTTCGCCGACCGCCCGGTGATGGACGAGGAGGACAGCCGCTTGGCGATCTTCGCCGTGGTGGTCGTCTTGCCCGATCCCTGCAGGCCGACCATCATCACCACCGCGGGCGGCGCGACGTTGAGGTCGAGGTCCGCGCCCTCCGGCTCATCCCCACCCAGCATCCGCACCAGCGCGTCGTTGACGATCTTGACGACCTGCTGTCCCGGCGTGACCGATCGCAGGACGTTCTGGCCGATCGCCTCCTCGGTCACGTCGTCGACGAACTGGCGCGCGACGGGCAGCGCCACGTCGGCTTCCAGCAGCGCGACACGCACCTCGCGCATCGCCTGACGCACGTCCGCCTCGGTCAGCGCGCCACGGCCGCGCAGCCGGTCGAACACGCCGCCAAGACGATCGCTTAGGCTATCGAACATCGAAACTCCTTTCACCCGCCGCCAAATGCAAAAGCGCCGGCGGGCGAAACCTCGCCGGCCAGCGTGCACCACATGGGCGCTTGTCCTGTGCGTTCAACAACGGAACTGGGGCGGGTCGATAGCCGAATGCGGGCCGCGGGGCAAGATGGTTCGCGTCACCAGCCCCCGCCCGCCTCCAGATACGCGCGCTCCTCGGCGGTCGTCTCCCGTCCCAGCGCCGCATTGCGCGACGGGAAACGCCCGAACCGCGCGAACACCTCCGCATGATCGCGCGCAAACTTCAGGTTGCTCTCGATCCCCAGCGCCTCGAACATCGCCACGCTCTTCGCCTGTCCGGCGGCATCCTCGGCATGCATCAGCGGCATGTAGAGGAACACGCGCCGCTCGTTCGACAGCGACGCGTCCCATCCGCGCGCGATCGCCAGTTCGGCCAGCTCGCGTGCCAGCGGGTCGGCGGCGAACGCCTCCGCCTGGCCGCGGAACAGGTTGCGCGAAAACTGATCGAGCACGATCACCGCCGCCAGCAGGTGCCGCGGGTCGTCGCGCCAGTCCGCCGCGCGCGTCGCCAGCACACGGTCGCGCAGGCCCGCGAACCGATCCCGGATCGTCGCATCCAGCGCCTCGTCCTTCGCGAACTGCTGCTGCGCCGTCAGCCCGAACCAGAAGTCCAGCACCTGACCGGCCATGGAGTCGACTTCGCTGCCCGTCATAACTAGATCGCTCCCCATGTCGTTCTCGCCCCAGCCAGAGGTCGTGACCCTGGGCTGCCGTCTCAACATCGCCGAAAGCGAAGCGATCCGCCAGCTGGCGGGCGCCGATGTCGCGGTCGTCAACGGCTGCGGCGTGACGAACGAGGCGGTGAAGCAGACGCGCGCCGCGATCCGCCGGCTGCGCCGCGCCCGCCCCGACGCCGAACTGATCGTCACCGGCTGTGCGTCGGAGATGGACCACGCCGCCTTCGCCGCGATGCCGGAGGTCGACCGCATCGTCGCCAACGCGGCCAAGCTGCTGCCCGTCAGCTGGGGCGCCCGCCCCAATGCGCCCCGTCCACGACGCCAGACGCGCGCCTTCGTCGGCGTGCAGAACGGCTGCGACCATCACTGCACCTTCTGCGCGATCCCGCAGGGCCGCGGCCGCAACCGCGCCGATCCGGTCGTCGAGGTCGTGCTGCGCGTCGCCGCACTGGTGGAGGGCGGCGCGCGCGAGGTGGTGCTGAGTGGGGTGGACCTGGCCAGCTACGACGATCGCGGTGCGCCGCTGGCGGTGCTGATCGCGCGGTTGCTGGCGGAGGTGCCGGGGCTGGAGCGGCTGCGGCTCTCCTCGCTCGATCCGTTCGCGATCGACGACGCGCTGTTCGCGCTGCTCACGCAGGACGATCGCGTGATGCCGCACGTCCACCTGTCGTTACAGGCGGGCGACGACCTGATCCTGAAGCGGATGCGCCGTCGCCATTCGCGCGCGCAGGCGCTGGACCTGATCGCCCGGCTGAAGGTCGCGCGCCCCGCAATCACGATCGGCGCGGACCTGATCGCCGGCTTCCCGACCGAAGATGAGGCGATGTTCGCCAACACGCTGTCGCTGATCGACGCGGGCGACGTGACCCACGCGCATGTCTTTCCCTATTCGCCGCGCAGCGGCACGCCCGCGGCGCGGATGCCGCAGGTGGCCCCGGACATTGCCCGCGCGCGCGCCGCGCGGCTGCGCGATGCCGCTGCGGCGCGGCTGGCGCGGCATCTGTCCGCGCAGGTCGGCACGGTGCAGCCGGTGCTGGTCGAGCGCCCCGGAACCCGCGGGCACGCCGCGGACTTTTCGGCGGTACGTCTTTCCTCCCCCCATCCGGTCGGCCATATCGCGCGCGTCACCATCACCGCGGCCACGGCCGACCATCTGACCGGAACGATCATGTCATGAGCACGAGCTGGCACGACAAGCTCCTGGGCGGTTTCCGCCGCACATCCGACCGGCTGGTCGGCAACCTCGCCGGGCTGGGCGGCGCGCGGCTGGACGATGCCACGCTCGACGAGGTGGAGGAGGCGCTGATCGCGTCCGATCTGGGGCCGGAGACCGCCGGCCGCGTGCGCCAGCGCCTGTCGGAGGGCACGTTCGAGCGCGACATGGAGGAACTGGGCATCCGTCTGGTCGTCGCCGAGGAGGTCGAGAAGGTGCTGGCCAAGGTCGCCCGCCCGATCGGCATCGACGCCTTTCCCCGGCCGCAGGTGGTGCTGGTGATCGGCGTCAACGGATCGGGCAAGACCACCACCATCGCCAAGCTGGCGCACCTGTTCATGGAACAGGACTATCAGGTGATGCTGGCGGCCGGCGACACGTTCCGCGCCGCCGCGATCGGCCAGCTGCGGACCTGGGCCGAGCGGATCGGCGTGCCGATCGTCACCGGGCCCGAAGGGGGCGACGCCGCCGGGATCGTGTGGGACGCGGTGAAGCAGGCGACCGCGATCGGCACCGACGTGCTGATCGTCGACACCGCCGGCCGGCTCCAGAACAAGCGCGAGCTGATGGACGAGCTGGCGAAGATCCGCCGCGTCCTGGGCCGCATCAACCCCGCCGCGCCGCACGACGTGCTGCTGGTGCTCGACGCCACGACCGGCCAGAACGCGCTGAGCCAGATCGAGGTGTTCAAGGAAGTGGCCGGGGTCACCGGGCTGGTGATGACCAAGCTGGACGGCACCGCACGCGGCGGCGTGCTGGTCGCGGCGGCGGAGCGCTACGGCCTGCCGATCCATGCGATAGGCGTGGGCGAGACGATGGACGACCTGCGCCCGTTCGACGCGCGCGAGGTCAGCCGGATCATCGCCGGCGTGGACGATACGGGGCGCGGCCGGTGAGCGCCAAGCCGACAAACGCCACCGGCGACGGCCATGGCGGCATCCGCGCGCTGGTCGACTACGGCCCGCTGGCGCTGTTCTTCGCCGCCAATTTCCTGGTCCCGGCGGATGTCGCGCGGCGGATCGTCGCGCAGTTCACGCCGATGCTCTCGACGCTGAAACAGGTCGAGGCGCTGCTGCTGGCGCGCGTCATCCTGGCGACCGCGGTGTTCGTGCTGGCGAGCGTCGCCGCGCTGGTGCTGGCCAAGGTGAAGCTGCGCCGCGTCCCGCCGATGCTGCTGATCTCCGCCGGGCTGGTGATCCTGTTCGGCGGGCTGACGATGTATTTCCGCGACCCGCGCTTCATCCAGATGAAGCCAACGATCGTCTACGTCCTTCTCGCCGCGACGCTGGGCTTCGGGGTCACGACCGGCCGCCCGTTGCTCCAGCAATTGATGGGCAGTGCCTACCCCGGCCTGTCGGAGGTCGGCTGGCGGCGGCTGACGATCAACTGGGTGTGGTTCTTCGTCGTGATGGCCGTGCTGAACGAAGCGGTGTGGCGCGGCAGCGCAACCGCGCTGGGGGCGGAACGCGGCTGGGATCTGTGGGCGATCTACAAGGTGTGGGTGGTGATCCCGCTGACCCTGCTGTTCGCGGTCGCCAACGTGCCGATGCTGATGCGCCACGGCCTGTCGCTGGGCGACGACGCGCCCGTCCCGCCGGAGGGCTGATACCGCCGCACCGGATCGGCGACGGCGGCCCGCATCAGAATTCGTTCCAGTCGTCGTCCTTGACCGCCAGATTGCGGCTGGTCCGCGCTGCCGCCGCGCGCGGTCGCGCCGGTGCGACGGTGCGCACCGCCGCGGCGCGCTGCCGGGTGATCGCGGGCACCGAATCGCGGGTCTGGAACCGGTTGACCTGCTGCTCCAGCGTGACCGTCTCGTCGGTCAGCAGGCGGCAGGCGGCGGTCACTTCCTCGACCATCGCGGCATTGGCCTGGGTGGCGCTGTCCATCTCGCCGATCGCGATGTTGACCTGGCCGATGCTCGCCGCCTGCGATTCCGCACTGTCGGCGATGATCGTGACGACGTCGGCGATCTCGTCGATGCCGGTGGTGATCGCGCGCAGCGACTGGTCGGTTTCCTGCGCCAGCTGCACGCCGCTGCGCACGCGGTCGACGGTGGTGGTGATCCGCGCATTGATGTCGCGCGCGGCGTTGGCGGAGCGTTCCGCCAGCGCGCGCACCTCGCTGGCGACCACCGCGAAGCCCTTGCCCGCGTCCCCCGCGCGCGCCGCCTCGACCCCGGCGTTAAGTGCCAGCAGATTGGTCTGGAACGACAGCCCGTCGATCAGCGCGATGATCTCCGCGATCTCGTTCGACGACCGTTCGATATCGGCGATCGCGGTCACCGTGCGCCGCACGATATCCTCGCTCTTGCGCACATTGTCGGTCGTGCGCCGGACGGCGCCGCTCGCGGTCTGTGCCTGATCGGCGGTTCCGCGCACCGACGATGCGATCTCCGCCACCGCCGCGGCGCTTTCGGCCAGGCTGGCGGCCTGCTGCTCGGCGCGCTGCGCCAGATCGTTGGTGGCCGCGTGCATCTCGGCGGTGCTCGTCGCGATCCCGCCGGCGCTGCCGCGCACAGTGCTCAGCGCCGCGGACAGGCGCGACACCGCGGTGTTGAAGTCGCGTTCCAGCGACGTGTAAGCGGACGGGAAGTTGCGGATCTCCACCCGCAGATCCGAATCCGCCAGCCGCGACAGCGCCTGGCCGACCTCCGCCACCACCGCCTGCTGTTCGGCATCCGCCGCCGCCTTGGCGATCGCCGCCGCGCGGAACACCGCCACCGCGCGCGACATGCTGCCGATCTCGTCGCCGCGGTCCGTGTCGGGCACCTCGACGCCGTTGTCGCCCTTGGCCAGCGTGTCCATCACCCCGGTCAGCCGGACGATCGGCCGCGCCAGCAGCCGCGTCAGCACGATCGACACGGCCATCGCGCCGCCGATCATCACCAGCGCGCCCAGCAGCAGCGCGATCTTGCCGCCGGCCAACGCCGCCTCGCGATCGGCGCGCGCGATCTCACCCTGCTCCAGCTCCTGCTTGCGCAGCTCGCGCAGCGGCGCCAGTACCGGCAACACCGTCGCCTGCTTGCTGACCTCGCGCAATTGCGCCTGCGCCGCCATCCGATCGACGCGCGACATGGCGATCAGGCGGTCACCGAAGCGTTCGCGCCATTGCGTGCTCTTGCGCTGCGATTGCGCGACCTTAGCCAGGTCCGCCGGGGTATCGGCCAGCAGACCGTTCAGCTTCGCGACCGCCGCCGCGCCCTGGGCGATCGCCTCGCGATACTGGGTCAGATAGGATTCGTCGCCGGTGATCAGGAAGCCGCGCATCTGGCTGTTCTGCCGCAGGATGGCGATTTCCATCTCCAGCGTCTGCGCCAGCACGTCCTGCCCGCGCACGCTGCTGGTGCTGGTGCCCTCGATACGCCCGAGGACGCTCCACAGCACGAGCATCATCGCCAGCACGACGGCGATGATGATGCCAAATGCCCCCGCGAGCTTTCGCGAAATGGGCAGGGAAGTCAGCATGGCGGCCGGGTTCTCCGATAAAGTGTCCTGACCATGCCATCACAAGTGTAACATACCGTAAACGGTGGGTTCACGCGCCCGGCGCCCACCGCCCGCCCCCGCCGCATCGTCCGGGCACGAAAAAGGGGGCCGGTCGCCCGGCCCCCGCCCGCCCCGATCCTGCCGGACCGCGGCGTCCGTGTCAGGCGACAGCGGCGTCGTACCGGCGGCCGGCCTCGTCCCAGTTCACCACGTCCCACCACGCCTTCAGATAACCGGGGCGGTCGTTCATGTAGGTGAGGTAATAGGCGTGTTCCCACACGTCGTTGCCCAGGATCGGCGTGCCCTTCTCCTTGGCATCGTCCATCAGCGGATTGTCCTGGTTCGGGGTCGACGTGACCTTCAACGCGCCCGAGGCGTCGGCGATCACCCATGCCCAGCCCGAACCGAACTGGCCGGCGCCCTTGGTGTTGAATTCGTCCTTCAGCTTGTCGAGGCCGCCGAACGCCTCGATCGCGGCGGCCAGCTTGCCCGACGGCTGGGTCGAGTCCTTGGGGGCCATGATCTTCCAGAAGAAATCGTGGTTCCAGAAACCGCCGCCGTTGTTGCGCACCAGTGGCGGCAGCGACGAGATCATGCCGAGGATCTCCTCAATCGACTTGCCTTCCAGCTTGGGGTCGGCGGCGACGCCCTCGTTCAGCTTGGCGGTATAGGCGGCGTGGTGCTTGTCATGGTGGAAGGTCATCGTCTCCTTCGAGATGACCGGCTCCAGCGCGTCATAGGCATAGGGAAGCGGCGGGAGTTCGAAAGCCATGGAATCCTCCTTTGATCCGCGTCAGGCAACGCGACGCGCCCCAAATGGCTCCCCCGGCCTCGTTACGCAACCGCTCCGATCCGGTCAGCTGCTGCCGATCAGGTCGTGGCGACGCAGCGCGTGGCGCAACTGGTCGTAGGTCAGCCCCAGCGCCTCGGCGGTGGCGCGCTGGTTGAAGCGGTGCTCGGCCAGCGACCGGGCGAGCAGGTCGCGCTCGAACAGCGCCACGCGGCTCTTGAAATCGGACGGGCCGACGTCGCACGCCGCCACGTCGTCGCCATCGTCCTCCGACGCGACGGGTGGCTGCTGCTGCTGCGCGGATCGCGGCGCGGACAGCTCGCGCTGTTCGGGCGCGGCGGCGGGCACCGTCTGGCGATTGGGAGTCGCGGGGCGATAGGGTGAGGCGAAGGGATCGAACTCCACCTCCCCCACCGCGCCGCCGCGATCCCAGCGATAGACCGCGCGCTCCACCACGTTGCGCAATTCGCGCACGTTGCCCGGCCAGCGATATTCCAGCATCGCCGCCATCGCCTCCTCGGTGAAGCCGTCCCATTGCTCGCGTTCCAGCTCGGCGGCCATGCGCCGCCCGAAATGGTCGGCCAGCACCGGGATGTCGCTGCGTCGCGCGCGCAGCGGAGGCAGCGTCACCACCTCGAACGACAATCGGTCGAGCAGGTCGGCGCGGAAGGTATTGGCCTCGACCCGGTCGGGCAGATGCTCGTTGGTCGCCGCGACGATGCGCACATCGACGCGGATCGGGCGGGACGCGCCGATCCGCGTCACCTCCCCATATTCCACCGCGCGCAGCAGCCGTTCCTGCGCCCCCATCGACAACGTGCCGAGTTCGTCGAGGAACAGCGTCCCGCCATCGGCTTCCTCGAACCGCCCGACGCGCGCCTTGCTGGCGCCGGTGAACGACCCGGCCTCATGCCCGAACAGTTCCGCCTCGATCAGCGTTTCGGGCAGCGCGGCGCAGTTCATCGTCACCAGCGGCTGGTCCCAACGCCCCGACAGGTGGTGGAGCCGTTCCGCGACCAGCTCCTTGCCGGTGCCGCGCTCGCCGATCACCAGCACGGGCCGGTCGAGCATCGCCGCACGGCTGGCGCGCTCCAACGCGTCCAGGAATGCCCCCGACTGACCGATGACCTGCTTCGTCCGCTTCATATGCCAATATCTGGCGCGATTCCCCAAGCGGTGGCAACTGCAAAGATCAACAATCGCAGCAAACCCACGCAAATCCGCCGTTTTTCGACTTGGCACGCCCCGTGCAATGCAAGGGGCATCGGCGCCGCAACGACGGTGCACAAGGTTTCAGATCGAGGAGATACCGCCGTGACCACCACCAACAGCATCGGCGCCCGACTGGCCGCGATCGCCCTGACCGTCATCGTCAGCACCACCATGGTGCTGGGCGCGGTCGGCCCGGCGACGGCCCCGGTCGGCGCACCGGCCGCGACCGTTCACGCGCTCGCGTGAACGCAGGGCGGGGCACGGGAACAGACCCTCCCCGTGCCCCGTCCGATCCGCTAGGATGGATCGCGTAACCCCAGGAGTCCGTATCGAATGGGCATTTTCTCCCGCACCCGCGACATCGTCGCGGCCAACATGGCCGAGCTGCTCGACAGGGCGGACGACCCGGCGAAGATGGTCCGCATGATCATCCTTGAGATGGAGGAGACGCTGGTCGAGGTGCGCGCCTCCGCCGCGCGCACCATCGCCGACCAGAAGGAGATGCGGCGCCACATCCAGAAGCTGGCGGACCTGGAAGCGAGCTGGACCGAGAAGGCCGAGCTGGCGCTGTCCAAGAACCGCGAGGATCTGGCCAAGGCCGCGCTGGTCGAACGCCGCAAGGCCGCCGAGATGGCCGCGCAGCTGACGTCCGAGGTGACCGTGCTCGAAGATGCGCTGCGCAGCTCGGAGGAGGATATCGCCAAGCTGCAGAACAAGCTGCGCGAGGCGCGTGCGAAGCAGAATGCGATCGCCACCCGGCTGGAAAGCGCCAACACCAAGGCGCGCCTGCGCGAGATGTGGAACGGGCCGAAGACGCATGAGGCGTTCAGCCGCTTCGACATCCTGGAACGCCGCGCCGACGAGGCGGAGGGCCGCGCCGAGGCGATGGGCCTGACGCCCCGGACGCTGGAGGACGAGTTCGAGGACCTGCGCTCCAACGACAAGATCGACGCCGAACTGGCCGCGCTCAAGGCCCGCATGAACAAGGAAGGTTGAGGGTCATGGAAGATGTCGTCGTACCGCTGATCGCGATCACCTCGATCTTCATCGGCCTGCCGTGGGTGATCCTTCATTACGTGACGCGGTGGAAGACCGCGCCGCGGATCACCGACGAGGACGAACGCCTGCTGGACGAGATGTACAATCTCGCCCGCCGGCTGGAGGACCGCGTCACCACCGTCGAGCGGATCGTCGCCGCCGACAATCCCGATTTCCGCCCGGGCATGGCCGACTATCGCTCGCAGCCCGATTATCGCCTCGACGCCCCGTCGCAGCGGAGGAACTGATGTCCGACAGCCGCACCAAATTCTATCTCGACAAGCAGGACGCCAAGTGGAAGGGCGTGTGCGCCGGGATCGCCGATTACACCGGGATCGAGGTCATCTGGGTCCGCATCGCGATGATCCTGCTGACGCTCGCCGGCGGCTTCCCCTGGACGCTGATCGCCTATGCGCTGATCGCGTGGATGGCCGAGCCCAAGCCGCTGGGCCTGTACCAGGACAGCGCCGACCAGAAGTTCTGGCAGGGCGTGCGCACCAATCCAACGCGCTCCACCGCCGAGGTCCGCTCGAAATTCCGCGAGCTGGACCGCCGGCTGGCCGATATCGAGCTTCACTATACCAGCCGCAACAGTGCGCTGGCCAATGAGATCGAGAGCCTGCGCTAGGGCACGGCCGTTACGACGGAGGCGATGATGCACGTCGATCACCTGAACGGTTTCACCATCTTCATGCTGGCGTTCGTCGTCATCGGCCTGCCGGTGACCCTGGGCGTGGGCAGCGAGATGTTCAAACGCTGGCTGGTGCACAAGGAGCGGATGGCCGCGGCGCTGACCGCCGCCACCGCGGAGAAGGCGGCGCAATATGCCGCGCAGACGGAGCGGCTGGAGGCGCGGGTGCGCGTCCTGGAACGGATCGCCACCGACAGCGGCACCGACCTGCACCGCCAGATCGAGCAATTGCGCGACGACCGGCTCAACTGAGCGTCGTCGCTACGGGAAGGGAGAGTAACAGATGGGTCCGTTTTCGATGGTCGTCGCGATCGTGTTCATCGCGATGATCGGCCGGGTGCTGCAGGAACGCTACCGCGCGATGGCGCGGATCGCCGACCAGGGCGGCACCCCGCACCTGCAAGCCGCCGACACGACGCGTGCGCAGGACGAGGTCCGCCAGCTCAAGGAGCGCGTCGCCGTCCTGGAGCGCGTCATCACCGATCAGCACGCGAACGCCGATCTGGAACGCCAGATCGAGCAGCTGCGCGATCGCTGATCCCCCGCGAACGTCCGCCGGAAGGATAAGGTCGTCATGTCCGATCCCGAATTCTATGTCATCATGGCCACCGCGACGCTGGCCGGGCTGGCGATGCTGATCGCCGCCACACTCAACGGCTGGCGCGGCTGGCTCCAGCTTAAGCAGCAGCAGCTGCGCGTCGATGGCGAGGGCCACATGCCCCGCGTCGCCGGCCCGTCCGCCAGCGCGCGGATCGAGATCGCGGACCTCAAGGAACGCATCCGCAAGCTGGAGGCGATCGCCGCTGGCGTCGACCTGTAGGCCCCGATGCCCACGACGGTTGCCGCCCGCGCCCGCCGCGGGTAGGCGCCGGGAACCATGACCGACGCCCCCACCACACTCGACGCCATCCGCGAGGAATATGAGTTTCTCGAAGGGGACGACCGCTACCGCCTGCTGGTCGATCTGGGCCGCGCGCTGGAGGCGATGCCCGATGCGCTCAAGACCGATGCGACACTGGTGCGCGGCTGTTCGGCGTCGGTATGGGTCTATCCCACCGTCGCCGACGACGGCAGGCTGCATTTCCTGGCCGACAGCAACGCCGCGATCACCAAGGGGATCATCGCGCTGGTGCTGCTGACCGTACAGGACCGCGAGCCCGCCGAGATCATCGCCACCGACATTCCCGCCGCGCTGGCCCCGTTCGAGCTGACATCGCAGCTCAGCTCCAACCGCACGCAGGGCATCCCGAACATGATCGCGCTGATCCGCGACACCGCGCAACGCTACGCCGCCTGATCGCGGCCGCCCCGGCGCAGGCCGCGACCTCCCGCGGCTCCTGAGGCCGCCCCGCAACCCGACGACCCCGGCCTGCCCGGGACCACGCCGTTCGCGCCCTAATCGGATCGACTAGCGCGAAGCGGCCGCGTCGTCCCCATTATCGCTGCACTCTTCAACGATCGCACAGGAGAAGGTGATGAGCGATTCAAACGGTGGGGTCGGCGGGGTCGGCGGCGTCGGCGGCAGTAGCGGCAGCAGCAGCGCGAATGCCGCTGCGGAGGCGGCATCGGCCGCCGGTCGCGGGCCGACCGCGGATCAGGTCGCCGACGCGATGGTCGATGCGACCCGCGGGCCGCAAGGCGTCGATACCAGCGCGCTCGGCGGGCTGGTTGCCGGGCTGAACGCGACCAACCCGGCGCTGGGCGCACAGGTGCAATCCGCGATCGAAGGGCAATTGTCCGCGGTCGATGCCGGCCGGCTGCAGGGCGCGATCGCCGCGGCGAGCGCCGCGCTCCAGCCATCGGTCGCGCAGCACGTCGCCGCGCCGCCGTCACTCGCGCCCGACGTGACGCAGGTCAATCCGTCCTACAGCTACAATACCCAGGGGCAGCTGGTCGACGCGTGCGGCAATCGCGTCGCCTCGGTCGGCAACCCCGACCGGCAACAGGCCGCGCTCGACAAGTCGCTGGCGGACATCACCCAGCACGTCGACCGGATCACCGGCGGCCCGATCTCGGGGCTGGCGTACAATGCGGCCTATCTGTCGGGTGCATCGCCAAGCACGCTCGACAACGTCCACGCGCTGGGCAAGATCGCCGACGGCTTCGCCAAGCCGCTGGAGGATCGGGCGGAACAGATGCACGTCCCGCTCAACTGAGCGGGCGACCGCCGGTCAGCGCGCGCCGCCTCGCCGCCGCGCGTGCTGCTCCGCGCGGGTCAGCAGCGCGTCCAGATCCTCGCGCGCGATGTCGAACCCCTCGCCCATCTCCGCCAACGCGGCGTCGATATCCGCGAGGTGAAGGCCCGGCGGCAGCGGCGCGGGGGGCGGCACCGCGCGGTGCGGATAGGATCGCCCGATCGCCCGGTGGAACAGCCAGCCCAGCGCCACCAGCGCGACCGAGTTGATCGCCACCGGCACGAACGCGAACCCGAAGCCGGCGGCATGGATCGCCGGGCCGCCGATCACCGCGGTCAGCGCCGCCGCCCCGCCGGGCGGGTGGAGGCAGCGCAGCAGCGACATCACCGCGATCGCCGCACCCACCCCTATCCCGGCGGCCAGTGTCGCATCGGGTACCCAGCGGAATGCCGCCATCCCGACCAGCGCAGAAATGGTGTTGCCGCCGATCACCGGCCATGGCTGCGCCAGCGGGCTGGCGGGCACGGCGAACACCAGCACCGCCGAAGCACCCAGCGGCGCGACGATCACCGGCAGGCCAGCGGCCAGCGTCGGCACATGGTCGCACAGAACGATCGTCAGCGCGATCCCCGCGACCGCGCCCAGCGCCGCGATCGACCGGTCGCGCGCCTGCGCCCCGGCCAGGATCGGGCGGAACCACGCGCTCACACCGCGCTGCCCGTCGCCGCGCGGGCCGTCACCGCCCACGGCCGCTCACGAAACCATTTGGTGACGATGTACTTGGTCCCCTCCACCACGGCCATGCCCTCGTGCAGGGTCATCGGGTTGGGGCTGCCGTCAGCGGCCATGTTGTTCCAGGCGAGCAGCAATCCCTTGCGCGGCGCGACGCGCAGCCCCCCTTGCGGGAACCAGGTCGCCCCGCCCTCCTCCACCTCGTTGAGGTAGATCATCGCGGTCCACGTCCGCTGCCCGCCGGATGCCTGCATCCGCGGCCAGTAGCTTTCGCCTTCGTGGAAATAATCGTGGTGCGCGCGGAAATGCTGGCCGGGGGAATAGCGTTGGCCCTGCATCGTCTCGCCATGGTCGGGGTCGATCCCCAACGCGTCGGCGATGAAGCGGTCGATCTCGCGGATGCCGGGCGCGTTGCGATCCATGTCGCAGCTCTCGCTGGTGCGATTGGCGCTGGTGCCGCGATCGGACAGCAGCGTCGACGGGCGGCGGTTGGCGTCGATCACCTGTACCAGCCAGTCGCAATTCGCCGCGTCCAGGAACGCGGGGCAGCGCCATGCCTCCACCTGCGCGCTGGGCAGTCGCTGCATCCGCGGGTCGGCATCCAGCCGCGCCGCTACCGCACTGCCGATGGCGGCGCGGTCGGCGGAGGGGCGTCCGGGGGCTTGGGTAGAGATCGCCATGACGGATGCGTCTCTTGCGCGCCGCACGCGCGGGTTCAAGCCTCCGGACGCCGCCGGATTACCAGAAAATGTCGTAGATCACGTCCACCACCTGCCCGGTATAGACATCGACCAGCAGCGCATCGTCGTAATAGCGCACCCAGCGATACGGGCCGTAGGGGTCGGGCAGGCGATACGCCCAAGGATCGGCGATCCAGTAGCTTTGCGCGAACAGCACCGGCGCGATCCGCACCCCGATGCTGAACCGCGTATAGCCGCGGCTCCATCCGTAGGGCGCGTAATAGCGCGGCAAGCGATAGGCGCTGCGATTGTCGATCCGATAGCGGTTCCAGTCGTAGCGCCGGTCATTGCGCCACCCGCGGTTCCACCCGCGCCGGTCGTCGTTCCCGCGGTTCCAGTCGCCGCGGTTCCAGTCACCCCCGTTCCAGTCGCCACGGTTACCGTCGCGGCGATCCCAGTTGCCGCGATCCCACGCGCCCTGACCCCATTGGCCGCGCTGGCGATCGTCCCAGCGGCGGTTGTCGTCGCGCCGGTCGCTGCGCCAATTGTCCCAGCGCCCGTCGCCCGCCCGCGGGTCGCGCCGCGCCGGGTCGCGGCGCGGGTCCGTCGCCGGCTGCGTACCGGGCGGCGGGGGCGGCGGCGGGTCGCGGCGCCAGTCGCCGCGCACCTGCCCGTCGCCCCTTATCTGCCCGTCACCGCGCCAGCCGCCATCGGCACGCGGTCCGCGATCGCCGCGCCAGGCGCCGGGCTGCCCGTCCGGCCGGTCGCCGCGCGGGCGCTCGCCCTGCCAGCCGCCGCGATCCGGGGCCGGGCGCGGCTGCGCCTGCGGCATTGGTTGCGAGGGCTGCGGGCGCTCGACGCGCTCCGGGCGCTGCCAGCGACCGGCATCGGCCGAGCGGCCCTGCCCCTCGACCCGCGCCTCCATCCGCGCGCGCATCACGTCGCGCAGCGTGCCTTCGCGTGCGCCTTCCTGTGCCATCGCGACCTGCGGCAGCGCCGCGGTTGCCGCCAGCAATCCTGCTATCAACGCCTTCATCATCTTGCGTCGTCTTTCCACCTGCCGGCGCACAAGCCGGCCCCACGATGACGCCGGTATGCGCGCGTGCGGTGGAACGATGGCTGAATTGCCCCGTCAGCGAAATGAAAGCTTCACGCCGCCTGCCCGGTCGCGGGACGATCCGGCGCCGGCGCGCCGGTGACGGGCGCCTTCCCCCAATATTCGTCGCGCAACAGCCGCTTGTAGAGCTTGCCGGTGTCGTGCCGCGGCAGTTCGGCGCGGAAATCGACGCGCCGCGGCGCCTTGACGTGGCTCAGATGGGCGCGCGCGAACTCGGTCAGCTCCGCCGCCAGCGCCGCGCCGGCGTCGCCCATGTCGCGCGGCTGCACCACCGCCACCACTTCCTCACCCATTTCGTCGTTGGGCGCGCCGATCACCGCGACGTCCGCCACCTTGGGGTGGGTGACCAGCAGGTTCTCGATCTCGGCGGGATAGATGTTCACGCCCCCGGAAATGATCATGAAGCTCTTGCGATCAGTCAGGTACAGATACCCTTCCTCGTCCATCCAGCCCACATCGCCCAGCGTGGTCCAGCCGTGGCGGTTGGTTCCCTCAGCGGTCTTCTCCGGATCGTTGTGATAGACGAACGTGCGCCCGCCGCCGGGCGCCTCGAAATAGATCGCGCCCTCGGTCCGCGGCGGCACCTCGTTGCCGTCCTCGTCGCAGATGTGCGTGATGGTGGTCAGGTTGCGGCCCACCGATCCCTTGTGCGTCAGCCATTCGGCGGCGTTGATCGCGTGGAAGCTGTTGCCCTCCGTCCCCGCATAATATTCGTGGACGATCGGCCCCCACCAGTCGATCATCGCTTCCTTGACCGGGATCGGGCACGGCGCGGCGGCGTGCCACACCGCCTTCAGCGACGACAGATCGTGGCGCGTGCGCGCCTCCGGCGGCAGTTTCAGCATGCGGATGAAATGCGTCGGCACCCATTGCGCATGGGTGACGCGATGCCGCTCGATCAACTCCAGTGAGCAGCCCCCACCGGGTGGTCCGGGTTGTTCGTTAGTGCATTGTCGTCTCCGCCGCCATTGCCGGGCGTAGGTGGAGCGAAGCGGAACCGGAGGCCGGTGATGGCGATGTTGCCGATTCCGGGGCCGGTGGGCGGTAGCCCAGGCTGCTGTGCGGCCGGACGGTGTTGTAGTGACGGCGCCACGCCTCGATCAGCACCCTGGCCTCGGCGAGGCTGTAAAAGATCTCACCATTGAGCAGTTCGTCG
>NZ_NWVD01000014.1 GCF_002374835.1 Sphingomonas ginsenosidimutans | reverse complement strand
TACACTACGAACGCCATCGAGGCCCTGAATTCGAAGGTTCGCCGTGCCGTCCGTACCCGCGGCCATTTCCCCGGTGACGATGCCGCGATGAAGCTGTTATATCTCGTGCTCAATCACGCGGCGGACGAATGGAAGCGCCCACCGCGCGAATGGGGTGAGGCCAAAAGTCAGTTCGCCGTAATCTTCGGTGAGCGCTTCGTCATCTAATGACGGTAACCGGCCTCCCGCACAAAATTCCTGACAGTCCCCGGGCGATCGGCAGTTCGACATCTCCGAGAGGGGTGCCACCACGGTCATTCAGCAGACCCAGTGCTGCCCAACCGGCGAAAGCACCCATCATGGCCGAGGTAAGCCAATAACCGATGCGGCCAATGGTAGACTGACGCCGCATCAGAGGAACATAAAAAGCCGCAGCCCCCAAGCCAGCTATCACGCCTAAGAGGCTACCCCAACCGAGAATACTGGTGAGGCCGGGTGTAACCGGCGCAAACGGACGTGAAAAGTAAACAACGGGCAGCGTGATGGATGCTAGAAGTGAAACCAGCCACAGCCCTTGGCGAAGGATGAAGTCGAAGCGGCGAGCACTACTCGCATCTTGTTGTTCGGTGAGATTCATGCCGCTGCCGCCGCTGTGGCAGCATGCCTGCCGAGCGTTCGATAAACGGTCGGCCGGGAAATCGAGAACAGCTCGGCGAGGTCGCTGATCGAGTAGTCGTCGGTATCGTACATGCGACGAAGCTCCTTCTGCTGCCGATCGGACAGCTTGGGCTTCTTCCCACGCAGCTTCCCCTTAGCGCGGGCGACCGCCATGCCCTCGCGGGTGCGGAGCTTGATGAGGTCCGCCTCGAACTCGGCAAAGGTGGCAAGGATGTTGAAGAACAGCTTACCCATCGGGTCAGCCGGATCGTGGACGCTGGCACCAAGCTGTAGCTTCACCCCACGGGCAGCAAGGCCGTCCCCGATCGCGCGCGCGTCCGGAACTGATCGCGCGAGCCGGTCAAGCTTGGGCACTACCAGCGTGTCGCCGCTTCGTACTGCGGCTAGTGCTTGGTCGAGGCCGGGGCGATCCCGGTTCGTGCCGGTGAGCCCCTTGTCGGTGTAGATGCGATCGGCCGCCACCCCGAGCTTGAGCAGCGCGTCATGCTGGGCGGCAAGGTCCTGTTTGTCGGTCGAGCAGCGGGCATAGCCGATCAGCGTGTGCGTCATAGCCGGAGTGTAACGTATAAGGCCCCATCACCGCAAAACATATGGTACCATCTATGTGAGACTCGGCTTTCGGCCGCTTTCCGTGCTGTTGGAGATCGACCGGCCGAGTCCGCTGAACGATCCTCTATCGGACAGGGGGCGATCACCATGGCGGATGGTCGAAGATCGGAGACAGGAGGCGCGGAGGTGGCGCGGCGAATGGCGGCACTTCGCGCCCATCTGCATGGTGGCGCGTCGCTGGCCAAAGTCGCGGCCGATGCCGGTGTTTCGCTGCGCACCGTCCAGCGATGGCTCGCTCGCTATACCGCCAACGGTCCAATGGGCCTCGCGCGGCCGCTTCGTCCGGAAGCTGGCACACGGACGTTCCCGGACGGTCTGGTCCAACTGATCCAGGGCATGGCGCTGACGAAGCCGCCGGCCTCGATCGCAACCATCCATCGTCGCGTTGTGCATGTCGCTAGCGAATATGGATGGCACACGCCGTCCTACGGCAGCGTTCGCGATATCGTGCGCCGGATCGATCCTGCGATGCTGACGCTCGCGCATGAGGGCGCTGCCGCTTTCCGCGACAAATACGAGATGGTCCATCGTCATCGCGCCGATCGCCCGAACGCGATCTGGCAGGCCGACCACACCGAACTCGACATCCTCATCCTCGATGCTCGTGGCAGGCCGACACGGCCGTGGCTGACGACGGTGGTGGACGATCATTCCCGCGTGATCGCAGGCTACATGGTGTTTCTCGGCGCGCCATCCGCGCTCAATACGTCGCTCGCGCTGCGCCAGGCCATCTGGCGCAAGGCCGATCCGGCATGGCCGGTGTGCGGCATTCCCGATGTGCTGCACGTCGATCACGGATCGGACTTCACCAGCCTCCACCTCGAACAGGCCGCGGCCGATCTGCGTATCAGGCTGATCTACTCAGCCGTCGCCCGTCCGCAGGGGCGTGGCAAGATCGAGCGGCTGTTCCGGACCATCAACACCGAACTGCTGGCCGAACTCCCCGGCAACCTGCGCGCCGGCAAGACGGTATCCCCACCGGCCCTTTCACTGGCCGAACTGGACGCGGCGATCGGCGCCTGGATCATCTCGACCTATAATGCGCGTCCCCACCGTTCGATCGGGGCGGCACCGATAGCCGCATGGCGGGGCGATGGCTGGTTGCCCCGGATGCCGGAGACGCTTGCCGAACTGGACATGCTGCTGGTCATGGTCGCCAAGCCCCGCACCGTTCACCGCGACGGCATCCGCTTCGAGGGATTGCGCTACTTCGATCCGACGCTGGCAGCCTACGTCGGCGAGCCGGTGACGATCCGCTACGACCCCCGCGACATGGGCGAAGTCCGCGTGTTCCATCGCAACGTGTTCCTGTGCCGGGCGATCGATGCGGATCATGCCGCGAACAGTGTCACCCTAAAGGACATCCAGGCGGCGCGGATCGCGCATCGGCGTCGCCTGCGGCAGGAGATCAGGGAGAAGCAATCGAGCGTTATAGACTATCTTCCAGCGATCCTGCGCACTCCGGCTCCGATCGCGAAACCGGCGCGATTGCCTGAATTGGCGCCGGTCTCCGCAGCGACTCCGGCGCCGCCACCAAGCCGGCCGAAGCTACGCACCTATTATGAGGGCGACTGATGACCGCCGGCAGTACGCGCGCGACCAGCTTCATCTCGACCCAAGAGCACCGCCGCTTCATCGAGTTCGCCGACGCCGTTCGGAAGCATCGCTACATCGGCCTGTGTCATGGCCCAGCGGGCGTCGGCAAAACGCTCTCGGCCTGCCGGTATGCCCGATGGCACAAGGCTGCGCCCCTGCTCACCGTTTGGGGACCACGCGATCCATCCGACCTGGAAATCTATGCCCACCTCGCTCAGGCACGTGCGGTTTTCTACACACCTTCGGTCGGCAGCACGTTGCGCGAACTGCGGCAGGATCTGCCCCGGCTGCTCGACCGAGTGGACCATTGCATCGACGAACACGTCCGGCCTCAGAAAGTCGGACAGGTCCGTTATGTCAGTCGTCATACCCGCTACGTCGAAATGGTGATCGTCGATGAAGCCGAGCGCCTGTCGACGACGGCGCTGGAATACATGCGTGACGTGTTCGATCGGCAGGGGATCGGGCTCATCCTGATCGGGATGCCCGGTATCGAAAAGCGCATGGCGCGCTATCCCCAGCTCTTCAGCCGGGTCGGCTTCGCCCACCAATATCGGCCGTTGCAGGATGCGGAGCTGACCTTCGTGCTGACCCGCCGCTGGCGCGACCTCGGCCTTGCCCTCGACGACGCCGATTTCACCGACGCGCAAGCGGTCGCGGCCATCGTTCGGATCACAGGTGGCAATTTCCGGCTACTGCACCGCCTGTTCGTGCAGATCGAGCGCGTGCTGAAGATCAACGGCCTCGCAACCATCAGCGAGGATGTCGTGGAAGCCGCCCGCAGCACCCTCGTCATCGGCGTCACCTAGTGCTGACATTCGTGACATTTACCGCTGAAAGCCACATCACGCCGCAAGAATTCCCACGCACATCGCTTTCCCAAAACCTGTTCCCGATCCCACTTTCCCGAAACCGATCGGTAGAGACGGGGAAACGGGAAGCCGCGTCTGTGCGAAAGCGCGCTTCGTCACGCGGGGTGTGCGCTCCGCTTACCGCACCAAACCCTGTCCTACACCGCCGCGATCCGGCATGATCGGCGGACGTTCCTTCTCACCGTCCAGCCTCGCCGTGAACCGACGCCGTCCGCCCGCGCTCGGTCGCGCCCGTGACGCGACACTCTGGCGACACGCACGCGCCCACATTCGCCGAAAAAACCGCGCGGCGTCTCAACATTCGCAACATTCGCGGGCGATGGTGACGCGGCTAGTCCTGCCGCGCCAGCCATTCCTCCAGCCACTTGATCGTATATTGCCCTTCGCGGAACTCGGGATCGTCCAGCAACGCCTGGTGCAGCGGGATGGTGGTCTTCATCCCCTCGATCACGAATTCCTCCAGCGCGCGGCGCAACCGGCGCAGCGCGCCTTCGCGCGTCGTGCCGTAGACGATCAGCTTGGCGATCATGCTGTCATAGTACGGCGGCACCTTGTACCCGGCGTACAGCCCCGAATCGACGCGCACGTGCATCCCGCCCGGCGCATGGTACTGCTTCACCAGCCCGGGGGAGGGCGCGAAGGTGCGCGGATCCTCGGCATTGATGCGGCATTCGATCGCATGGCCGCGGAAGATCACGTCCTCCTGCCGCAGCGTCAGCGGGTGCCCCTCCGCGACGCGGATCTGCTCGCGCACCAGGTCCAGCCCGGTGATCGCCTCGGTCACCGGATGCTCCACCTGCAAACGGGTGTTCATCTCGATGAAGTAGAATTCGCCGTCCTCCCAGAGAAACTCGATCGTTCCCGCGCCGCGATAGCCCATGTCGGCCATCGCCCTGGCGACGATCCCGCCCATCCGCTCGCGCTCGTCGGCGGAAATGACCGGGGAGGGCGCCTCCTCCAGCACCTTCTGGTGGCGGCGCTGGAGCGAACAGTCGCGCTCGCCCAGGTGGATGGCGTTGCCGTTGCCGTCGCCGAAGATCTGGAATTCGATGTGCCGCGGATTGCCGAGGTACTTTTCCATATAGACGGTGGCATCGCCGAACGCCGCCTTCGCCTCGGTCCCGGCCTGCTGCATCAGCGTTTCGAGCTGGTCGGCGGACTGGCACACCTTCATGCCGCGCCCGCCGCCGCCGCTGGCGGCCTTGATGATGACCGGATAGCCGATCCGTTCGGCCAGCGCCTTTGCCTCGGCCACGTCGCTGATCGCGCCGTCCGAGCCGGGCACCAGCGGCAGGCCCAGCGCGCCGGCGGTGCGCTTGGCCTCCACCTTGTCGCCCATCACCCGGATATGCTCGGGCTTCGGACCGACGAAGATCAGGTTGTGCAGCTCGACGATCTCGGCGAACTTGGCATTCTCGCTGAGGAAGCCGTAGCCGGGATGGATGGCGTCCGCGCCGGAGATTTCCGCCGCGGATATGATGTTCGGGATGTTCAGATAGCTGTCGGTCGCCGCCGGCGGGCCGATGCAGATCGCCTCGTCCGCCAGCCGCACGTGCATCGCATCGGCGTCGGCGGTGGAATGGACCGCGACGGTCTTGATCCCCATTTCGCGGCACGCACGGTGGATGCGCAGGGCGATTTCGCCGCGGTTGGCGATCAGCAGCTTCTTGATCTGCGCCACGCCGCTTACTCGACGACGACCAGCGGCTGGTCGAACTCGACCGGCTGGCCGTTCTCGACCAGCACCGCCTTCACCACGCCCGCGTTCGGCGCGACGATCGGGTTCATCACCTTCATCGCCTCGACGATCAGCAGCGTGTCGCCCGCCGCCACGCTCTGCCCGACGCTGGCGAACGGCTTGGCGCCTGGTTCGGCGGCCAGATAGACCGTGCCGACCATCGGCGAGCGGACAGCATTGGCATCCGACGGCGCCGACGGTCCGGCGACGTCGACCTGCGGCGCGCTGCCGCCGGCGGCCGGTGCGGGCGCGGCGGGTGCCGGCGCGTAATGGACCGGCGCGGTGACCGCGGCGGCCTTGCGCGCGACGCGGATCCTGCGATCTCCGTCCTCTACTTCGATTTCGGTCAGCTGCGTGGCGTCGAGCAGCTGGGCAAGCTGGCGGACCAGATCGACATCGACCTGCATCGCGCCCGGATTGTTGTTGTCGGTCATGCGACCCCATTCCCCTAGATTAGGGCGCGCCTCCTGTCAGAAGCGGGCCGCTGCTTCAAGCGCGAGCATATACGACAAAGCGCCGAACCCGGCGATACTGCCCTTTGCCGCGCGTCCCACGAACGAGGTGTGGCGGAATTCCTCCCGCGTGTGCGGGTTGGACAGATGCACCTCGATCACCGGGGTGCGGATCGATTTGATCGCGTCGTGCACCGCGATCGACGTGTGCGTGAAAGCGCCGGCGTTCAGGATCACGGCGCGTGCGTCATATGCCTGCGCCTCGTGCAGCCAGTCGACCAGATGCCCTTCGTGGTTGGACTGGCGCATGTCGATCGCCAGCCCCAGTTCGCGCGCCCGGTCCTCCAGCGCGCCGGCGATATCGTCCAGCGTGTCGTGGCCGTAGATCTCCGGCTCGCGCGTGCCGAGCAGGTTCAGGTTCGGGCCGTTGAGGACGAAGACGGTATCGCTCATGTGCGCAGCCATCGCACCGTCCGCGGCGCAGCGCAACGTTGCCCCGCCCGCCCGGCGACCCTAGATGACGCGCATGACCCACAGCGACGGCACCATCACCATCACCGTGAACGGCGAGCACAAGCGCGTGCACGCCGGCCTTTCCATCGCGGACCTGGCGCAGTCGCTGGGGCTGGTGCCCGAAAAGGTCGCGGTGGAACGCAATCTGGAGGTCGTGCCGCGCTCCACGCTAGCGCAGGTGATCGTCGAGGACGGCGACGAGCTGGAGATCGTCCACTTTGTCGGCGGCGGCGATCACGATGCGGACACCTGGACCGTCGCCGGGCGCACCTTCCGGTCGCGGCTGATCGTCGGCACCGGCAAGTACAGGGATTTCGCGCAGAACGCCGCCGCGCTGGAGGCGTCGGGCGCGGAGATCGTCACCGTCGCCGTGCGGCGCGTCAACGTCAGCGATCCGAACGCGCCGATGCTGACGGATTATATCGATCCGAAGAAGGTCACCTATCTGCCGAACACCGCCGGCTGCTTCACCGCCGACGACGCGATCCGTACCTTGCGGCTGGCGCGCGAGGCGGGGGGCTGGGACCTCGTCAAGCTGGAGGTGCTGGGCGAGGCGCGCACGCTCTATCCCGACATGCGCGAGACGCTGAAGGCGACCGAGGTGCTGGTGCGCGAAGGCTTCAAGCCGATGGTCTATTGCGTCGACGATCCGATCGCGGCGAAGCAGCTGGAGGAAGCCGGCGCGGTCGCGATCATGCCGCTGGGCGCGCCGATCGGTTCGGGGCTGGGCATCCAGAATCGCGTGACGATCCGCCTGATCGTGGAGGGCGCGAACGTGCCGGTGCTGGTCGACGCCGGCGTCGGCTGCGCCTCGGATGCGGCGGTGGCGATGGAGCTGGGCTGCGACGGGGTGCTGATGAACACCGCCATCGCCGAGGCGAAGGACCCGGTGCTGATGGCCGCGGCTATGAAGTCGGCGGTGGAGGCGGGGCGAATGAGCTATCGCGCGGGGCGCATGGGGCAGCGTCGCTATGCCGACCCGTCCAGCCCCTTGGCCGGTTTGATCTAGGTCATTTTGGCGGAACAACCCGCGTCGCCCGCCGTTCTGGCTGTATAGGTTCAACAGCCAGTAACGGAGTAAGGCGATGGGCGAGCTGGTCGACAAGATCAAGGGCAATGTCAACGAGATGGTCGGCAAGGCGAAGGAAGCCCTTGGCGATCACAACCATGACGAAAGCCTGAAGGCCGAGGGCCAGGCGCAGCAGGCGCAGGGCAAGGGCGAACAGTTCAAGGGCAAGGTCAAGGGCGCGCTCGGCGACGATATCTGACTTGTCGTTTTCCTTCGGGTCGCACCGGAAGGATGGGGCCGCTCCGTACCACGGGGCGGCCCTTTTGCTGTCGGTTGGTCAGCGGTTGAGGATCGCGGTCAGCGTGGTCCCGGCCGTGATCTGCTCGACATCGGTCTTGCAATGGAGCAGTCGCAGTCCGGCCTGCTCCATCGCGCGGTCCAGCGCGGGAGCGAAGGCGGCAGTCGTCTCAACCGTCTCCCCCCATCCGCCATAGGCGCGGGCGAGCGCGGCAAAGTCCGGATTGGCGAGCTGCGTGGCGCACGGGCGACCCGGAAACTCGCGCTCCTGATGCATGCGGATCGTGCCATAGGCGCCGTTGTCGACGACGATCACCAGCATGTCGGCGCGATGCTGGACCGCGGTGGCCAGTTCCTGTCCGTTCATCAGGAAATCGCCATCACCCGCGACCGCCACGACCATCCGCCCCGGCCGGCGCAGCGCCGCCGCGACCGCGGCGGGCACGCCATAGCCCATCGCCCCGGCGGTCGGCGCCAACTGGGTCCCAGGCCCGGCATAGCGCCAGTAACGATGCCACCAGCCGGAAAAATTGCCCGCGCCGTTGCAGATGATCGTGTCCGCCGGCAACCGCGCGCGCATCGCCGCGACGCACGGGCCAAGGTCGAGGGTCACGCCTTCGCGGGGGCGGGCGGTGGTCCATTCGCGATAGGCATCGTGCGCCGCGGCGGTATGCGACACCACCGGTCCGTCGATCGGCAGCAGCGCCTCGGCGAATTCCGCCATCCCGGCGCAGATTGCCAGATCGGTGGCATAGGTGCGGTAAAGCTCGTCCGGGTCGGGATGGACATGGACCAGCCGCTGGCCTGGGTGATCGGGCGTTACCAGCGTGTAGCCGTCGGTCGTCGCCTCCCCCAGTCGCGCGCCGACCACCAGCAACAGGTCCGCCTCCCGCACGTGCGCCAGCACCGCGGGGTTGGGGCCGTAGCCCAGGTTGCCGGCATAGGCGGGGCAGTCGTTGGGAACGGCGTCCTGCCTGCGGAATGCAGCGACCACGGGGACGCCGGCATGGGTGGCCCATACGGCAAAGGCGCCTGCGGCGGTCGCGTCCCAGCCGGCCCCGCCGACGATCGCGACGGGACGTTCGGCGGTGACCATCAGGTCGCGCAGGTGATCCAGCGCATCGGCGTCCACCGCCTGCGCGATGCGCTCGACGCGGGCGCGGTCGACCGCGGCCACCTCGTCCAGCAACATATCCTCGGGCAGCGCGAGCACCACCGGGCCGGGGCGGCCGTTCATTGCGGTGGCATAGGCGCGGGCGACATATTCCGGGATGCGCCGCGCATCGTCGATCCGCGCCGCCCATTTGGCGATCGGTGCGAACATCGCGGTAAAGTCGATCTCCTGAAACGCCTCGCGGTCGCGGGTGGCGCGGTCGACGTCGCCGATGAACAGGATCATCGGCTGCGAATCCTGCATCGCGACATGCACGCCGATCGCGGCGTTGGTCGCCCCCGGTCCGCGCGTGACGAAGGCGATGCCGGGACGGTGCGTCAACGTCCCGTCGGCGCAGGCCATGAAGGTGACGCCGCCTTCCTGGCGGCACGTCACCACGTCGATCGCGGGCGTATCGTGCAGGGCATCGAGCACCGCGAGGAAGCTTTCCCCCGGCACGGTGAAGATCCGGTCGCACCCTTGCGCGACGAGATTGTCGACCAGAACATGGCCGCCGGTGCGTTTGCTCTCCATGCGGCATGGTGTAGCCGCATCGACAAGCCTTGCGAAGGGGCGGCGGTTGGTCGATCGTGGTGCAAAGACAATAAGGTGAGGAGAGGGTGATGGCCGACTTCGAGCTGGTGGCGGACGGGTTGCGCTTCCCGGAAGGGCCGGTGGTGATGCCGGACGGCAGCATTATCCTGGTGGAGATCGCGTCTGGGAAACTCACCCGGATCCGCCCCGATGGCAGCAAACAGACCGTTGCGGAGCCGGGTGGCGGCCCCAATGGCCTCGCACTGGGGCCGGACGGAATGCTGTATTGCTGCAACAACGGCGGGTTCGACTGGGTCGAGAGCGGCGACATGCTGGCCCCGCACGGCATCGCGAAAGACTATTCGGGCGGACGGATCGAGCGGATCGACCCCGCAACCGGCGCGGTCGAGGTGCTGTACAGGAGCGGCGACCATGGCGTCACGCTGCGCGGCCCGAACGATATCGTGTTCGATGCGCATGGCGGGTTCTGGTTCACCGATCACGGCAAGGTCGATTACGCCGCGCGCTGCCACGACATCGTCGGCATCTTCTACGCGCACGCGGACGGCAGCTTCATCGAGGAAGTGGTGTTCCCGTCGAATAACCCCAATGGCGTCGGTCTGTCGCCGGACGGCAGCGTTCTGTACGCCGCGGAAACCTACACCTGCCGGCTGATGAAGTTCAACGTCACGGCGCCGGGCAAGGTCGCGCCCGATGCCGGTCCGGGCGGACCGGGCATCCCGCTGTACCGCCCCGCGGGCTACAAGTTCTTCGATTCGCTGGGGATGGAGGCGGGCGGCAACATCTGCGTCGCGACGATCGGGGAAAGCGGGATCAGCGTCATCTCGCCCGACGGAGAGCTGGTCGAGTTCGTCGCCACA
Source organism: Sphingomonas ginsenosidimutans (assembly GCF_002374835.1). Taxonomy (GTDB): domain Bacteria; phylum Pseudomonadota; class Alphaproteobacteria; order Sphingomonadales; family Sphingomonadaceae; genus Sphingomonas; species Sphingomonas ginsenosidimutans. The sequence continues at coordinate 38,932 of NZ_NWVD01000014.1, read as the reverse complement.
CCCGACATCTTCACCACCAATATCTGTTTCGGCGGGGACGACATGCGCGATGCCTACATTACGCTGTCCGGCAGCGGGAAACTGGTGAAGACGCGCTGGGCGCGGCCGGGCCTCACCCTGCGATACTGACCCTGCCGGGCAAACCGATCCTCAAGGAGTTTCAATGCGCGATACCGTGATCTTTGATTTCGGCGGCGTCATCACGTCGTCCCCGTTCGAGGCGTTCAACCGCATGGAGCGCGAACGCGGGCTGCCGCACGATCTGGTGCGGCGGATCAACGCGACCAATCCGGACGACAATGCCTGGGCCAGGTTCGAGCGGGCGGAGATCGACGCGGCTGGCTTCGACAGCGCCTTTGCCGAGGAGGCGCGCGCGCTGGGGCACGAATTGCGTGGGGAGGATGTGCTGGCGCTGCTGGCGGGGGATATCCGCCCGGGCATGGTCCATGCGCTCGACTGGCTGAAGCGCGAGGGATACCGGATCGGCTGCATCACCAACAACGTTCCTGCGGGCGAGGGGGCCGGAATGGCGCGGACGATCGAGAAGGCCGCGGCAGTGGCGGCGGTGCTGGAGCGGTTCGACCATGTGATCGAATCGAGCAAGGTCGGCATCCGCAAGCCGGACCCGCGCATCTACACGATGATGTGCCAGACGCTGGGCGTTGCGCCGGAGCGATGCGTGTACCTGGATGACCTGGGCATCAACTGCAAACCCGCCGCCGGACTGGGGATGATCGCGATTAAGGTGACGGGAGAAAGGCAGGCGCTGGACGCACTGTGCGCCGCGCTGGAGATCGCGCCGGGGCATTTCTGACGAAGTTGAAAGTCGGTTCAGCTTCGCTTGCGGCGGGCGCGGCGCGCGGCTAGTCGTGCCCCGCAGTTAGGGAGGGTGAGGCGCGTGAAGAAGCTCTATCCGGATGCCGCGGCGGCGCTCGACGGCCTGCTGTTCGACGGGATGACGATCTGCGCCGGCGGGTTTGGGCTGTGCGGCATCCCCGAACGGCTGATCGACGCGATCCAGGCGGCGGGCACCACGGGCCTGACGATTGCCAGCAACAACGCCGGGATCGACGGCGAGGGGCTGGGCAAGCTGCTGCGCACGCGGCAGGTGAAGAAGATGATCTCCAGCTACGTCGGCGAGAACAAGGAGTTCGAACGCCAGTATCTGTCGGGCGAGCTGGAGGTGGAATTCTGCCCGCAGGGCACGCTGGCGGAGCGGTGCCGCGCGGGCGGCGCGGGCATCCCGGGCTTCTACACCAAGACCGGCGTCGGCACGCTGGTGGCCGAGGGTAAGGAAGTGAAGACCTTCGACGGGGAGGAATATATCCTGGAGCGCGGCATCCGCGCCGATCTGTCGATCATCAAGGGCTGGAAGGCGGACGAGAGCGGGAACCTGATCTTCCGCAAGACCGCACGCAACTTCAACCAGCCGATGGCGACCGCGGGCAAGGTGTGCGTCGCGGAGGTGGAGGAGGTGGTGCCGGTCGGTAGCCTGGACCCCGATCACATCCATCTGCCCGGCATCTATGTGAAGCGGATGATCGTCGGCGCGCCGTACGACAAGAAGATCGAATTCCGCATGACGCGCCCGCGGCCCGAGGCGGCGTGATGCGGGCGGCCGCTGGTCTGATCGGTGTCGCGGCGCTGCTGGCAGGATGCGCGACGCGCGCGCTGCCGCCCGCCGATCCGCAGCCGCCATCGGTGACCATGCTGACACAGGCGCAGAAGCCGGGCGATCTGGTGCCGCCGGGCATGGCGTATCTGTACGGATCGGCCGAGGCGGCGGCGCTGTCGGAGCAGGCGTATAACGGCATGGTCGCTTACGTGCGCGGCGTGCTGGACAAGGCGCGAGATGCGCGCGGCCGCCTGCCCAGCCAGCGCGCGGCGGGAACGATGCCGCGCTGGCCGCGATCGGCGGTGCTGGCGCCGGGCGCGACCGCCGGGATGGTGGACATGCTGCCCTGCGGGACCCTGCCGCCCGCGGTGGTGCTGGACATGGACGAGACCGTCGTCCTGAACCTGGGCTACGAATATAACGACGCGCGCACCGGGCAGGGATACGACCCGAAGCGGTGGGATCGCTGGGAGCAAGGCGGCGCGGACAAGGTGTCGCCGCTGCCCGGTGCGGTCGCCGCGTTCCGGGCGCTGCGTGCGCTGGGCGTGACGATGGTCATCAACACCAACCGCTCCGCCGCCCACGCCGCCGATACCGCCCGCGCGCTGAAGAACGCCGGACTGGGCGACTTCACGCACGGCGAGACGCTGTTCCTGAAGGGCGATGTCGACGGCGCATCGGGCAAGGACGGGCGGCGGCAGGCGATCGCGGCGCGTTACTGCGTGCTGGCGATGGCTGGGGACCAACTGGGCGATTTCGCCGACCTGTTCAACCCGCCCGGCCCGGCGCCCGCGCTGGGACGCCGCGCGCTGGCCAGTGTCGATGCGATCAGGGCGAAATGGGGGGCGGGCTGGTTCGTGCTGCCCAATCCCGTCTACGGCACCGGGCTGGGCACCGGGTGGGACGAGACATTTCCGAAGGACAGGCGCTGGGACGATGGCGTTCCCGCCGGAGGAGCGAAGTGATGGGTTGGGATCGCAACGGCATGGCGGCACGCGCGGCGAAGGAACTGCGCGACGGCTATTACGTCAACCTGGGCATCGGTATCCCGACGCTGGTGGCGAACAACATTCCCGAGGGGATGACGGTCACGCTGCAGTCGGAGAACGGGATGCTGGGCATCGGCCCGTTCCCCTATGACGACGAGGTGGATGCCGACCTGATCAATGCGGGCAAGCAGACGATCAGCGAACTACCGCAAAGCGCCTATTTCGGATCGGAGCAGAGCTTCGCGATGATCCGCGGCGGCCACATCGACCTGACCGTGCTGGGCGCGATGGAAGTGGCGCAGAACGGCGACATCGCCAACTGGATGATCCCCGGCAAGATGATCAAGGGCATGGGCGGCGCGATGGACTTGGTCGCGGGGGTCAAGAAGATCATCGTCGTCATGGAACATAACGCCAAGGACGGCAGCCCGAAGTTCATCCCCGAATGCACGCTGCCGCTGACCGGGCGCAACGTGGTGGACATGATCGTCACCGACCTGGCGGTGTTCCAGCGGCCGGATCACCAGTCGCCGTTCCGCCTGATCGAACTGGCGCCGGGGGTCACCGCGGACGAAGTGCGCGCCAAGACGACGGCCGATTATCTGGCGTGATGGCGGGTCGGTCGATCGCCTTCGACCGTTCGTGAGAGGGGCGAACGGTCTGGCGTTCGGGTAAGTACCTCTCATCCGGCGTGATGCGACGCCTCTGGCCGTCATCTTCCCGTCATTCTACATGCGCGTCGCTGCCGGCGATTGCGGGCGCGTTTTTCGGGAAACTACAGATGCCGCAGGTTCTCGATCGTCGCCAGCTGCTGCGCCGGGGCGGTATGGCCGGGGGCGGGGCGGCACTGCTGGCAGGGTGGCCGGGCTGGGCGCAGAGCGTGTCGGAGGGGGTCGGTACCATCGCCACGTTACCGACGGTATCGGGCGAGGATATCCGGCTGCGTATCGCGCATCAGATGATGACCATAGACGGCCGCACCGGCCATGCGATCGGCATCAACGGCAGCGCCCCCGCGCCGCTGATCCGCCTGCGCGAAGGGCAGACGGTGCGGCTGCATGTCGAAAACGCGCTCGACGAGGAGACGTCGCTGCACTGGCACGGGCTGCTGGTGCCCTCGCACATGGATGGCGTGCCGGGCGTCTCCTTCCCTGGGATCGCGAAGCGGCGCACCTTCACCTACGAATTCCCGGTCGTTCAGGCCGGCACCTATTGGTATCACAGCCATTCCGGGCTTCAGGAGCAATCGGGCCTGTATGGGCCGCTCATCATCGACCCCAAGGGCGACGATCCGGTGCGCGCCGATCGCGAGCATGTCGTCATGCTGTCCGATCACACGCCGCTTCACCCGCACCGCCTGTTCGCGAAGCTGAAGCAGCAGGCCGGTTACTTCAACCGCCAGCAGCAGACGCTGGCCGGTTTGCTGGCGGGCCGCGACCAGAAGCTGGCGGACCGGCTGGCGTGGGGCGCGATGCGGATGGACCCGACCGACATCGCGGACGTGACCGGTTCCACCTACACCTATCTGGTCAATGGCCATGGCCCGCGCGACAATTGGACCGGGCTGTTTCGCGCCGGCGAGCGGGTGCGGCTGCGCGTCATCAACGCATCGGCGATGACGACCTTCAACGTGCGGATCCCGGGCCTTGCGCTGACGGTGGTGCAGGCGGACGGGATGAACGTGCGCCCGGTGGACGTCGACGAGCTGCAGATCGGCGTCGCCGAAACCTACGACCTGATCGTCACCCCCGACGCGGATCACGCCTATACGCTGGTGGGGGAAAGCGTCGACCGGTCGGGCATGGCGCGTGCCACGCTGGCGCCGCGCGTGGGGATGGTGGCCCCGGTGCCGGCGCTGAGGCGGCGACCGGTGGCGACGATGCGCGACATGGGAATGGACATGTCGGCGCACGGCGCGATGGCGGGGATGGGCCATGGCGCGATGTCGGGCATGCTTCATCGCGCGCCCCCGGCGGCGGGCGCGATGAAGCATGACATGCGCGAATTCGCGAACGCCCCGGGGGTGCGCAAGGGGCCGGGGGTACAGACCATCTCCCCCATGCCGGTCGACCGTACCGGCGATCCGGGACAGGGCCTGGAGGATGCGGGGCACCGCGTCCTCACTTATCGCGACCTGATCGCGCTGGAGCGCAACCCCGACGTGCGTGCGCCGTCGCGGTCGCTGGAAATCCACCTGACCGGCAACATGGAACGCTACATGTGGTCGTTCGACGGCCGCAAGCTGTCGGAAGTGACGGCGCCGATCCCCTTCCTGGCGGGCGAGCGGGTGCGCGTGACATTGGTCAACGACACAATGATGGGGCACCCGATCCACCTGCACGGTCATTTCTTCGAACTGGTCACCGGGCATGGCGCTTATGCGCCGCGCAAGCATACGGTGATCGTCCAGCCGGGCGGCACGGTGAGCTGGGACGTGACCGCCAACGAAGGTGACTGGGCGTTCCACTGCCACATGCTGTACCACATGCACGCGGGGATGATGCAGGTGGTGCAGGTTCGCGCGCCGGCGGGGGTGGGGGCGTGACGGCGCGCCGGGCGATCGGGGTCGTTCCCCTCGCGCTGGTGCTGGCGCTTCCAGCCGGCGCGCAGACGATGGACCATCGCATGATGCCGGGGATGACTATGCCCGGCATGACGATGCCGGCGCCGAAGGCGAAACCGGCAGCGAAGGCGAAGCCGCGCCGGCCGGCGCCGCAGCCCCGCCGCGCGTTGCCGACCCGCCCGGCCGCTGCGCCCGATCCGCATGTGGGGCACGATATGTCCGCGATGCCGGAAATCGCCCCTGCCGCCGACCCGCACCATGGGCATGACATGTCCGCGATGCCCGGCATGGCGATGGGGCGCGCTCCGCAGGGCGGTGATGCACCGGCGGCGGGAACCGACCTGCCGCCCGGCGATGCCGCCGCGCCGCCCGCGCAACCGGGGCTGCTGGCCGAGCGCGTCTATGGCGCCGCGGCGATGCGGGAGGCCGACCAGGCGATGCGCCGCGAACATGGCGGGATGACCTTCGCGCAGGTGATCGTGAACCTGGCCGAATATCAGGCGCGCCGCGGCCGGGACGGCTATCGCTGGGATGGCGAGGCATGGATCGGCGGCGATATCGACCGGCTGACGATCAAGACCGAGGGGGAGGGGGAGGCCGGCGGCGCGCTCGACACGGCTGAGGTGCAGGCGCTCTACAGCCGCGCGCTCGATCCCTATTGGAACCTGCAGGCGGGCATCCGCCACGATATCCGCCCCGGCCCGTCGCGCAGCTACGCCACCATCGGCGTCGAGGGGCTGGCGCCATATTGGTTCGACGTCGAGGCGGCGGTGTTCCTGTCCGACAAGGCGACGCGCTGGCCCGCGTCGCCGCCTGGTATGATCAGCGGATCACGCAATATTGGGTGCTACAGCCCCGGCTGGAAGCCAATGTCGCCGCGCAGGACATGCCCGCGCAAGGCATCGGATCTGGGTTGAGCGACATGGAGCTTGGGTTGCGGCTGCGCTACGAGCGGGTACGCGAATTCGCGCCCTATGTCGGCCTATCGTGGGACCGGCGGTTCGGCCAAACCGCCGATCTGGCGCGGGATCGGGAGGGCGGGATCGGCGGGATCAGCGTGGTGGCCGGGGTACGGACCTGGTTCTGAAGCGGCACATTGAGGCCCGCTATCCCGCCTCATCATCGTATGATGGACGGCCTTGGGGGCCGCGCGCGGGCGTCAGGTGACGGGGTAGGGAACCGGGGCGGCGGTGTTCTCGTCGATGGTCAGCGGCCGCCCGATCGGCGGAAACGCGCGTTGCGGGCAGGCGGGACGCTCGCATACCTTGCACCCGGCGCCGATCGGCGTCGCGAAGGAAGGATCGGTGAGATCGAGGCCGCGCGAATATACGAGTTGCCCCGCATGGCGCAGGTCGCAGCCTAGCCCGATCGCGAACACTTTCTCGGCCTCACCGAAGCCCGCCGAACCGCTCGTCACCGTTCGCGCGATCCATAGATAGCTGCGCCCGTCTGGCATCTGCGCAACCTGCCGCAGCACCCGCCTAGGCTGGGCAAACGCCTCATAGACATTCCACAGCGGGCAGGTTCCGCCGACGCGCGAGAAGTGAAAGTCGGTGGCCGATTGCCGCTTGGAGATGTTGCCCGCCCGATCCACGCGGACGAAGAAGAAGGGCACGCCGCGCGCACCCGGCCGCTGGAGCGTCGACAGGCGGTGGCACACCGTCTCGAACCCGACCCCGAAGCGCCGCCCCAGCCGTTCGATATCGTACCGTTCGGCTTCGGCCGCCGCGAGGAAGTCGGCATAGGGCAGGACCAGCGCCCCGGCGAAATAGTTGGCGAGGCCGATCCGACCGAGGCGGCGCGCCTCCGCATCGGCGAGGATCGGATCGTCGGCAAGGTCGTCGATCGCCTGGCTCAGTTCGAGGAAGGCGAGCTGGGTCGCCATCTGGAACACGCGCTGGCCCGGTGTCAGCGAGGCCGACAAGGTGAGCGCCCGTTCAACCGGGTCGAAGCGGCGCGGCGCGGTGGTGACGTCGGTCAGCACGGCGATCCCGTGCCGCGCCTTCAGCCATGCGCTCAGGCCGTCGTGAATCGTGCGCGGGCTGAGGCCCGCGTCGCGGTATAGGCGTTCGGCTGCTTCATCCAGCAACGCGACATGGTTGTGGCGCGCGTAGAAGAAGTCCCGCACCTGCTCGAAGGGCTGGCGGGCGCGGTCCCCGATGCTCCATTCGTCGCCCAGTTCGGCGGCCATCGCATCACCGCGTTCGATCGCATCGCGATACCGCCGATGCAGCGCGACCAGCGTGCGGCCCACCGCGGGCATGTTCGTCGCCAGCTCGCGCAGTTCGGCCACCGACACCGCGTCTTCCACATCGGCGATCGCGTCGCGGATGTCGGTCATCAGGCGCGCTTCCTCGTCCTCGGAGAACATCTGCACGTCGATCCCGAAGGCCGCGTTGAGCTTCAGCAGGATCGGGACGGTCAGCGGACGCTGGTTCTGTTCGAGCTGGTTGAGATAGCTGGGCGAGATGCCGAGCGCCTGCGCAAGCTCGATCTGTTTCAGCCGGCGCTCCTCGCGCAGCCGGCGCAGCCGGACGCCGATGAATGCCTTGCGCGCCGCCATATCTTCGCATCCTTCGCAGATTTGCTGAGCGTTCTTCACAGAATTTTACGCTTTCAACCCTGTGAAGCCGCGCCCATTTGCGGATTATGCGAATATGCTTGCTACCGCTCAGCCGCAAGGTGTCGACCTTCTCCAGCGCGTCGTTGCGGCGGCGACGGCACGCGCGCGGGAGATATTGGGAGCCAGCGTTTCCCTTTCGCGCTGCCACCACATCGAACTGCGCGCCGAGCTGGCCGAGATGGTGTTCGAGGCATCGTGCGTCAGCCGGAGCGACGACGATCTCGTCGTCGTCGTCTTCGCCAGCGGGTGCGACGCGGCGGGATGCGACTGCATGGTCGCCGCCGGCCGCTTCACCTTCTCGACCTTCACCCGTCCGAGCGCGTCGATCGCCACGCGGCTCGCCCAATGGAACCCGGCAACCCGATGAACACTGCCTATCAGAAGCCGCTCGACGGTACGGCGCTCACCTTTTTCGATGCGCGGGCCGCGATCGAGGCGATCCGCCCCGGCGCCTATGACACGCTGCCCTATGTGTCGCGCGTACTGGCCGAGCAACTGGTGCGCCGCTGCGACCCCGCGCTGTTGAGCGACGCACTGATCCAGATCGCCGATCGCCGGCGCGATCTGGACTTCCCCTGGTATCCGGCGCGCGTCGTCTGCCACGATATCCTTGGGCAGACGGCGCTGGTCGATCTGGCGGGCCTGCGCGACGCGATCGCGGATCAGGGCGGCGACCCCGCCAAGGTCAATCCCGTCGTGCCGACCCAGCTGATCGTCGACCACAGCCTGGCCGTGGAGCACGGCGGCTTCGATCCTGACGCCTTTACCAAGAACCGCGCGATCGAGGACCGGCGCAACGAGGACCGTTTCGACTTCATCGAATGGACCAGGCGCGCGTTCGACAATGTCGACGTGGTGCCCGCAGGCAACGGCATCATGCACCAGATCAATCTGGAGAAGATGTCGCCGGTGATCCAGGTGCGGGACGGCGTCGCCTTTCCCGATACGTGCGTGGGCACGGACAGTCATACGCCGCATGTCGACGCGCTGGGCGTGATCGCGGTGGGTGTCGGCGGGCTTGAGGCGGAAACGGTCATGCTCGGCCGCCCGTCGATGATGCGCCTCCCCGATATCGTCGGCGTGAAGCTGACCGGGCGACGGCCGCAGGGCATCACCGCAACCGACGTCGTCCTCGCGCTGACCGAGTTCCTGCGCAAGGAGCGCGTCGTGGGAGCGTGGCTGGAGTTCTTCGGTCCCGGTGCCGATAGCCTGCCGATCGGCGACCGCGCGACCATCTCTAATATGTGCCCCGAATATGGGGCGACCGCGGCGATGTTCTACATCGATCGCCAGACGCTCGACTATCTGCTGCTGACCAACCGTGCGCCCGAACAGGTCGCGCTGGTCGAAACCTATGCGCAGGCGACGGGGCTGTGGGGCGATGCGCTGGCGACCGCGAAGTATGAGCGGGTGCTGACGTTCGACCTGGACAGCGTCGAGCGCACCCTTGCCGGCCCGTCGAACCCGCATCGGCGCCTGCCGACCGCCGCGCTTCACGACCGTGGCGTGGCGAAGGATCTCGAAGGTGCCATCGCGCAGGAGCGCGAGGGGCTGATGCCGGACGGCGCGGTCATCATCGCGGCGATCACCAGCTGCACCAACACCTCGAACCCGCGCAACGTCGTCGCGGCCGGGCTGGTGGCGCAAAAGGCCAATGCGCTCGGCCTGACGCGCAAGCCGTGGGTCAAGACCAGCTTCGCGCCCGGCTCGCGCGTGCCCGCGCTGTATCTGGAAGAGGCCGGCCTGCTGCACGAGCTGGAACAGCTCGGCTTCGGCATCGTCGGCTTTGCTTGCACGACCTGCAACGGGATGTCGGGCGCGCTCGACCCGGTCATTCAGCGCGAGATCGTCGCGCGTGACCTGTACACGACCGCCGTCCTGTCGGGGAATCGCAACTTCGACGGGCGCATCCATCCCTATGCCAAACAGGCGTTCCTCGCCTCGCCGCCGCTGGTCGTCGCCTATGCGATCGCGGGCACGATCCGGCTGGATATCGAGAAGGACGTGCTGGGGATCGCTCCCGATGGCCGCGATGTCCGGCTGGCCGATCTGTGGCCGAGCGATGCCGAGATCGATGCGATCGTGCGCGATCATGTGACGGCGGAGCAGTTCCGCGACGTGTACGAGCCGATGTTCGCGCGCTCGGACCACGACAGCGCGCCGGTCAGCCCGCTGTATGATTGGCGCCCGCGATCGACCTATATCCGCCGGCCGCCCTATTGGGACACCGACGGCCTGGGCGCGCTGGCGGCCAGTCCGCGGACGCTGCAAGGGATGCGCCCGCTCGCGATCCTGCCCGACAACATCACCACCGACCATCTGTCGCCGTCGAACGCGATCCTGCCGACCAGCGCCGCAGGCGAGTATCTGACCGCGATGGGCGTGCCAGAGGAGGATTATAACTCCTATGCGACGCACCGCGGCGATCACCTGACCGCGATGCGCGCGACCTTCGCCAACCCCCAGCTGGTCAATGAGATGGCGGTGGTCGACGGTGCGGTGAGAAAGGGCAGCCTCGCCCGGATCGAGCCGGACGGCACCGTCGTCCGCATGTGGGAGGCGATCGAAACCTATCTCGGTCGCCGGCAACCGCTCATCATCGTCGCGGGTGCCGATTACGGGCAGGGATCGTCGCGCGACTGGGCCGCGAAGGGCGTCAGGCTCGCGGGGGTCGAGGCGATCGTCGCCGAGGGGTTCGAGCGTATCCACCGCACCAACCTGATCGGCATGGGCGTGCTGCCGCTGGAGTTCCTGCCCGGCACGACCCGGCTCAACCTGAAGCTGGATGGAACCGAGACCTTCGATGTGGAGGGCACGCCGGATGCGCGCGCCGAGCTGACGCTCACCATCCACCGCGCCAACGGGCTGAGCGCGGGGGTGCCGGTGCTGTGCCGCCTCGACACCGCCGACGAAGTGTCGATCTACGAGGCGGGCGGTGTCCTGCAACGCTTCGCGCAGGACTTCCTCGCCTCGAGTGCGGCGGCATGACGCCGCAGATCCGCATCCGGGCCACCTATATGCGTGGCGGCACCAGCAAGGGCGTGTTCTTCCGCCTGGAGGACCTGCCCGAGCGCGCGCGGACACCCGGCGAGGCGCGCGACCGGCTGTTCCGCCGCGTCATCGGCAGCCCCGATCCCTATGGCGCGCACATCGACGGCATGGGTGGTGCGACGTCCAGCACCTCCAAATGCGTGATCGTGTCACCGGCGACGCGCACGGGCCATGACGTCGATTACCTTTACGGGCAGATCGCGATCGACAGCGGCGCGCTCGACTGGTCGAGCAATTGCGGAAACCTGTCGACCGCGGTCGGGGCCTTTGCGATCGCGGCCGGTTATGTCGACGCCGCCCGCGCGGTCGACGGCGTCTGCACCGTGCGCATCTGGCAGGCGAACATCGGCAAGACGATCGTCGCATATGTGCCCGTCGCCGATGGGCGGGTCGTCGAGGCGGGCGATTTCGCGCTCGACGGCGTGGCCTTTCCGGCTGCCGAGATCGTGCTGGAGTTCGTCGATCCTGCCGATGCGTCGGACGCGCTGTTCCCGACCGGCAATCCGGTCGACATGCTGACCGTGGACGACGCGGTCGTGCCGGGCGGCATGATACCGGCGACCCTCATCAAGGCCGGCGTGCCGACCGTCTTCGTCGCGGCGGAGGATCTGGGATACACCGGCGCCGAGCTTCGCGACGCCATCAACGGTGACGCGGGGGCGCTCGCCCGGTTCGAGGCGCTGCGCACCGCCGGTGCGGCGGCGATGGGGATCGCCAGAACGACACGCGCACCGGCGATCGCCTTCGTCGCCTCGCCCGTCGATCACCGCACGTCGAGCGGACGGGAGGTGCTGGCCGGCGAGATCGACCTGCTGGTCCGCGCGCTGTCGATGGGCAAGCTTCACCACGCGATGATGGGCACCGCCTCTGTCGCGATCGCCGCCGCAGCGGCGGTCCCGGGCACTCTCGTCAACGAGGCCGCCGGGGGCGGCGAGCGGACATCGATCCGCTTCGGCCATCCCTCCGGCACGCTGCGGGTCGGTGCCGAGGCTCAGCGACGGGGCGGCCGGTGGATCATCACCAAGGCGGTCATGAGCCGCAGCGCGCGGGTGCTGATGGACGGTCACGTCCACGTCCCCGCCGACAGTTTCTGAGAGGAAAGCCAAGCCGATGAACGACGTTCCCACCTTCAAGCCGAAGAAATCCGTCGCGCTCTCGGGCGTGACCGCCGGCAACACCGCGCTGTGCACCGTCGGCCGCACCGGCAACGACCTCCATTATCGCGGCTATGACATCCTCGACTTCGCCGAGACGAGCGAGTTCGAGGAAATCGCCCATCTGCTTGTTCACGGAACGCTGCCGACCGACGCGCAGCTTGCGTCCTACAAGAAGAAGCTGCGGACGCTGCGCGGCCTGCCGCGTTCGGTGAAGGAGGCGCTGGAGGCGATCCCGGCCGCGGCACATCCGATGGACGTCATGCGCTCGGGCGTATCGGCGCTCGGCTGCGTCCTGCCCGAAACGCACGATCACAACGTCGCCGACGCGCGCGATATCGCCGACCGGCTGATGGCCTCGCTCGGATCGATCCTGCTCTACTGGTATCATTTCGCGCATCATGGTCGCCGGATCGAGGTGGAGACCGACGACGACAGTATCGGCGGCCATTTCCTCCATCTGCTGCACGGCGAGGCGCCGTCCGACAGCTTCGTGCGCGCGATGCACACCTCGCTCATCCTCTATGCCGAGCATGAGTTCAACGCCTCGACCTTCACCGCCCGGGTGATCGCGGGGACCGGATCGGACATGTATTCGGCCGTCGCGGGCGCGATCGGCGCGTTGCGGGGGCCCAAACATGGCGGCGCGAACGAGGTCGCCTATGAAATCCAGAAACGGTACGCGACCCCGGACGAGGCGGAAGCCGACATCCGTCGCCGCGTCGCGGCCAAGGAAGTCGTGATCGGCTTCGGCCACCCGGTCTATACCGTCGGCGATCCGCGCAACGTCGTCATCAAGCGCGTCGCAAAGGCGCTCGCCGACGAAGCCGGCGCCCGGCGCCAGTTCGCCGTCGCCGCCCGCATCGAGGAGGTGATGTGGGACGCCAAGGCGATGTTCCCGAACCTCGACTGGTTCTCGGCCGTTTCCTACAATCTGATGGGCGTGCCGACCGCGATGTTCACGCCGCTGTTCGTCATCGCGCGCACCAGCGGATGGGCGGCGCATGTCATCGAGCAGCGCCAGGACAACAAGATCATTCGTCCGTCCGCCAACTACACCGGCCCTGAAGACCTCGCCTGGGTGCCGCTCGCCGCCCGCGGCGACCACCTCGCTGCCTGAAGGAGTATCCCGCCTTGCCATATCTCGTTGCCGCCGGCCTTCCGACCGAATCCGCGGGCAGGCGCTTCCGTGCGGCGCTATCGCGCCCCGGCATCTACCGCCTGCCGGGCGCCCATAACGGCCAGTCCGCGATCCAGGCCCGCCACGCCGGGTTCGACGGACTTTACTTGTCGGGGGCGGCGATGACCGCCTCGATGGGGCTCCCCGACCTTGGCATCATCACCGTCGACGAGGTCGCTTTCTTCATCCGCCAGATTGCGCGCTCGGCCGGGCTGCCGCTGCTGGTTGATGGCGACACCGGCTATGGCGAGGCGCTGAACGTGATGCACATGGTCCGCACATTCGAGGATGCCGGAGCCGGTGCGGTCCATCTGGAAGATCAGATCCTTCCCAAGAAATGCGGGCACCTGAACGGCAAGAGCCTGGTCCCGACCATCGACATGGCCGCCAAGGTCGCCGCCGCCAAAAGGGCCGCGCGCGATCTGGTGATCGTCGCGCGCACCGATGCGGTCGGGGTCGATGGCTTCGATGCCGCGGTCGAGCGCGCGCGCGCCTATGTCGAGGCGGGGGCGGACGCGATATTCCCGGAAGGGCTGACCAGTCGACAGATGTTCGAGGCATTCGCCGCCGCAATGCCGGGCGTGCCGCTGCTCGCCAACATGACCGAGTTCGGCAAGACCCCGTTCTTCACCGCCGCGGAGTTCGAGGCGATGGGCTACAAGATGGTGATCTGGCCGGTGTCGTCCTTACGCGTCGCCAACAAGGCGCAGGCCGAGCTGTACGCCGCGATCCAGCGCGATGGCGGCACGCACAACATGGTCGAGCGGATGCAGACGCGGGCCGAACTCTACGACGTGATCGGGCTGCACGATTACGAGGCGCTCGATGCCTCGATCGTGAAGACGATCGTTCCCGAAGCGATGCCACAGGCGTGATCGATCGGGGATCGTGGACGTCGAAAGGCTGGCACGCGCGAAGCGAAAGCGTTGGGCGCCCGGATCATCGGGAACCGCCGTGTTAAAGACGACATGATCGCAGCCCGGTGGTCCTGATCGATGTCCAGACGCTATTGGAAGAATGCGGCCCGGATCGGCAGCATCGCGGCACCGATCGCGGCGGCATCGCTGCCGATGGTCGAGGCGACCAGACGCGGTTCGGGTCGGTGATGGCCGCGGCGCGCCGGATTGGTGAACCGGATCCGGTCGATCATCCGTTCGGCGAGCGGCGGGGGCAGGCGGCCGCCCAGCACGATCATCTCCGGATCGAGCGCGCCGAACACGGCCGACACCACGAGGTTGAGCGAGGGGGCACACAGGTCGAGCCATTCCTCCACCGCCGGCTCGATCGGATCGAGGTCGCGCAGCATGACGCGAAGACTGTCATACACAAGCCCCCGGGTCGCCAGATGGCGGCGCAGATTTTCGAGGTTGGGCTGGTGCCAGCCTTCGGGCAGGACCGAGCCGAACTCACCCGCATTGCCGCTGGCCCCGCGCAGCGGCGCCCCGCGAGCGACGACACCGCCGCCGAAGCCGGCCGCGAAGTAGAGATAGGCGAAATCGGGGCAGGTGCGTCCCGCGCCCAGTATCGCTTCGCCGACCGCCGCGACATTGCCGTCATTGTCGACCCACACCGGACCGCCCAGCGCCTCGGCCAGCAGCGTGTCGAGGGGGAGCAGCGCCCAGGAATCGAGCGGGGTGGGCGGATTGAGCCGCGCGCCGTCGCCGATGAAATAGCCGGTGACGCCGCAACCGATGCCCAGCCGGCGCGCCGGATCCAGACCGGCTTCGGTAATCGCGTCGGCGATCATCGCAGCGATCTGTCGCGCGCCCGCCGCGAAATCGGACTGCTCCAATGGTGCTGAAGCGCGTGCGCGGATCGCACCGGCGAAATCGACCAGCACCAGGGTCACGGCATCGGTCATCACCGATATCCCGACCGAGAAGGTGGCATCGGGGTTGAGACGCAGCGGTGCGCCGGGCTTGCCGCGACCGGCGATTTCCGGCGTGCCTTCCATCACCAGCCCGCGGTCGAGCAGCGGCTCGATCAGCCGCCCCACCGAATGGGGGGCCAGCATGGTGACACGGGCGAGTTCGGCGCGCGAGGCGGCGCCGCGCCGCGACAGCAGCGACAGGACGACGCGCTCATTGGCGGTTGCGGTTCGCAGACCGTCGGCGCGCAGGAAACAGGAAGGGAAGGTGCCGGCGAAGCGATCGGTCATCGGCCTGTTGCGCCGTGCGTCAGCCGACTTGTCAAGGCGGCTACCAGCAGCAGCAGTGCGGCGAAGAGGCACCCGGCGGCCGTCCCGCCAGAGAGGATCATAAGCCCCGTGACCGTGAAACTGCTCTGCCCGGCAAGGGCCGCGGTCATCGCCAGTCCGGCAGCGCCCAGTGCCAGTTTGCTGACCATGGTGTAGCGGGCATAACCGCCGGCGCCCCGCGCCAGTCGCGGCAGGAGCGCCCAGCCGACGAGGTTGGTCACGCCCAGCATCGTGCCTAGCAGGAACGGCAGTGCCATTCCGCCGACCGCCAGCAGCGCCGGCCCGGCCAGCGCCGCGCCCGCATAGAGACCGGCGAGCAGCCGCAGTCCCTGTCGGGGGTCCGGCATCGCGAGCGGCACCAATGCGGTCACCGTGCGTCCGGCGGTGAGCAGGACCAGCATCGTCCCCGCGTCGGGGCTGACGGTCGTTGGCGGGAGATGCATGACGCCCTTGCCCAGTGCGGCCAGCGCAACGATCCCGGCGACGCTTCCGGCCAGGAACCGCCACGGCAATCCCGGCGCATCCTCCGCGTCGCCTCGCCCCGGGGGCGCCGGCATCCGGATCAGCAGCGGCAGCACCGCCGCGCCGCCGATTAGCGCCGCGACCGCGAGGCCACCCAGTAGCCAAGGGATCGACGCCCGATCGCCCAGCAGGTGCAACCCCGTCCCGACCAGTGCCGCCGCCGCGCCGCTGCCCAGCGTCCGCCCGCGCGACAGGCGCGTGGCCGCCGGCAGATCGGCGGCCAGCCGTGACAGGAGCGCATTGTGCGGCACGTCATAGGCGGCATAGCCGAGCCGAAACGCCAGCGTCGCGGTCAGCAGCGCGCTCCACCCGAACGGCGCGGCCAGCACGGTCAACGGAAAGGCGAGCGCCGCCACCAGCATGCCGCCGGCGGCAAGGCGCGGCGTGCCGCCGGGACGCCGGTCCAGCCACGCACCGACCGCGAAGTCCGCGCCGGCATTGGCGGCCAGCCCGATCAGGAACAGCCAGCCTGCCAGCGCCGGATCGACGCCATACAGGCTGACCAGTGCGTAGATGGTGACCAGATCGCTGGCCGTCCACAACAGGCTCTTGGCGACATGCGCGGCATAATAGGCGCCGTGCGCCCGCGCCGGTCTCATCGGACCCAGCGCACCTTGTAGAGATGGATGCCGTCCAGCGCGATCCGCCGCTGGTCGCTGCCATCGGCCGCCATCACGGTGAAGCCGCTCGCCCACCATTTCTCCTCGGCCTGAACCCAGGCGACGCGTCCGCCGGTCATGCTCACCGCCTTGACCCGCAGGGCCGGGTTGAGCGGCGCATAGGGGATGAAGCTGCCGTCATCAGGATCGAACCGCCATGCGCCGTCGTCGGTGGTCACATAATAGCGACCACCGCCCGCCGATGACAGGTCGTGTCCGTCGCGTCGCCCCGGCAGCGTCCAGCGCGCGGTTTCGATCAGCCGGGCGGCACGCCCTTTGCCGGTCAGGCGAAATGCCTGCACCAGGTCGTGCGACAGCGCGAACAACTGGTGCCGCTGCGCATCCCACACCACCCCATGTCCCGATGGCAGCGGCAGGGTCTGCACCACCTGCTCGCTGCGTTGCCGGTCGAATAGCTGCAGTCGGTCGCCCCGCGGCGCGATCGACAGCGCGACGGCGATTCGTCCGCCCGGCAACAAATCCGCCGAATGCGCCATTGGCACGCGCGCCCGGAACGTGACGCGCCCGCTCGCGCGATCGATCAGCACCGCGCCGCCGGTCGAGGCGGTGACGAGGATCGCGCGACCATCGTCGACGGGCTTGCACTCGTCGATATGGGCCATAAGCCGCGTGCGATAGTCGGCGGGCAAATCCTGCGCATCGCGGGCGGTCCATCGCCAGACCTCCACTGGCCCGTCGGGCGCGAGTCGCAGTTCGCGGACTTGATCGTCACCGCAGGCATAGGCCGCCGGATCGGAAACAGCGGCCAGAAAAAGTATCACCGATATCAACATCTTATCGCTCCCCGCACAGTCCTGCGCCCCGAAGCGGGCCGCCGCGTCACCTTTATGTCACTTATAGTCAATAAATGGCTTGTGCGTTTCAGGTCATCGGGGGTTCGACAATGAGGTGTTTTCGCAAGACATGGCGCATTACGCTGCTGGCCGGCGCGGTGCTGCCGGTTTCCGCCGTGGCGCAGCAGGCGCCGGCCGGCGGCGGCGACGGGGACGACATCGTCGTCACCGGCTATGCGCGGCAGAACGCGCAGGCCATCGCCGCCAAGCGCGACAACGACCGGATCGGCGAGTTCCTCGCCAGCGACGAGATCGGGCAGCAGCCCGACTACAACATCTCCGACAGCTTCCGCCGGCTGCCCGGCGTCACCACGGTCTTTGATGAGGACGAGGGCCGCTATGTCGGCATCCGCGGCATGAACCCCAACTTCACCGTCGGCACGCTCGATGGCGCGGTTCTGGCGACCGCCGAGCGGCAGAACCGGCAGCTCAACATGGAGGCGATCCCGACCACCGCGGTGGCGGGACTCGAAGTCATCAAGTCGCGCACTCCGGACGTGGAGGGCAATGCGATCGGCGGCATCGTCAACCTGCGCAGCCGCTCGGCGTTCGATCGCGGTATCCGCACCTTCGTCGGCAATGCCTTCATCGGCATGTCGGACAGCCGTGCGGTGCCCGGCAAGGGCTTCAACCGGCCGACCGACGACGGCCTCAACTATCGCGCCGACGCGACGCTCGCGACGCGGTTCGGAGTGGATGACAGCTGGGGTTTCGTGCTGACCGGCGCCTATAGCCGCAAGCGCCGCGACCAGGAGCGGCTGAACCCGACCGGCTACAGCCAAGTCAACGGCGTCACCGTCGCCAGCGGCATCATCTCGGCCGGCTATCCCAATACGGTCGACCGCTATGGCGGCACCGCCAAGCTCGAATGGCGGCCCGATCCGCGCGTGCAGGCGGAGGTATCGGGCACCTACTTCCAGCAGTCGGACAATGAACTGCGCCACCAGCAGCAGCTGACGCGCGGCACCGTCGACACGACCCGCACGACCGGTGGCACGGCACGGGTCGGCACCGCCGGCGGCTTCCTGCGGTTCAACGACTTCCCGCTGGAAAAGCCGCTCTACGTCGCGCAGGGCAAGGTGAAATGGACCGGCGAGGATGGCCACCACGCCGCCCTGCGCGGCAGCTGGTCGCGTGCGATCTTCCTCGAAGCGTCGAACCAGCTGCAGTTCAACCTGCCCACCAGCGCTGCCAACGCCTATACCCAGACGATGGCGAACGGCGTGCCGATCGCGGTACTCGACAATGTCGCGACCTTCACCAACCCGGCCAACTATACCTTCGCCTCCTACACGCCCTATCGCGACCGTTCGCTCGACCTGGTGCGTGAGGCGCAGTTCGACTGGGGCTATCGCGATACCGCACGGGATCGCGGCCTCGGCATCGGCGCCGGGCTGAAGTATCGCGCCGCTACGCGCGATTTCGACACGCGGCAGGCGGTGTGGGGGCTGGCCAGCGGCACGACGCTGAACGCCGCCAATCTCGTGCTGCCCGACCGCTGGTCGCCGCTCTACACCGGTGGGCAGAGCCGGCCGCAGCCGCTGCTCGATTTCGATGCGTTCAAGCGATACTTCGATCAGAATGCGGCGAGCTTCACGCTGAACGCCGCACAGACCGCGCTCAACGAGCGGCGCTCGGACTATATTGTCGGCGAAAAGGTGATGGCCGGCTATGTCCTGCTCCGCCACACAGGCGACCGCCACAGCCTGATTACCGGCATCCGCTACGAGGATACGGAGACGACGATCGACGGCTTCCGCGTCGCCGGCAGCACGCTGACCCCGCTAACGCGCGGTGCGAGCTATGGCAGCTGGCTGCCCTCCGCGACGTTCAACTACAACCTGTCCGATCCGCTGCGGCTACGGCTCGCCTATTACAAGGCGATCGGGCGCCCCAGCCCCAGCGACCTCGGCACCAACGAGACGCTGAACCAGACGACGCTGGTCCTGACGCGCGGCAACCCGGACCTGCGCCCGCGCGTCGCGCAGAATTTCGATGCGAGCCTCGAATATTACATGCCGGGGGATAGCGGGCTGATCTCGCTGGCAACCTTCTACAAGGACATTCGCGACGACATCTATTCGCAGGCGGCCGGCACGACGGTGATCGACGGCACCATCTATCAGGTCACGCAACCGCAGAACCTCGCCGGGTCGCGCGTGTTCGGCATCGAAGGTGCGCTGGTCGTCAACAAGCTGCGTTTCCTGCCCAGTCCGCTCGCCGATTTCGGCGTATCGCTCAACGCGACCTATCTAAACGGCAAGGCGCGCTTCCCGGGCGGCGGCAGCTTCGACCGCTTGACCCAGCAGCCCGTGTTTCAGGGCAATGCCGCCCTGTTCTACCAGCGCGACTGGCTGCAGGCGCGTGTCAGCTACGCCCATATCGGCCGGCAATATACCTCGATCAGCCCGACCACGCCGACCAGCAACCGCTATGATCAGCCGTTCGATCAGGTCGATCTGCAGACGCGCATGACGTTCGGCCCGATCCAGATCATCGGCGAGGTCCGCAACGCCACCGATGCGCATCGCGAGAATTTCGATGGGTTCGGCACCCGCGACCAGAATTTCTTCGGACGCCAGTTCTGGCTGGGCGCGGCGGTGAAGCTGTGAGTGCGCGGCTCGCGCTGCTCGCCCTGGCGGCGGCGTGGCAGGCACAAGCCGTCACGCCCGCGGACCGACCGCTGTTCGACGGCGTCACCTATCGACAGGAACGGCGCGGCGATCCCGCCGCCGACCCGATGGTGATCCATATCGTCACCCTCGACCTGACGCGTCCCGGCCTGCGGCTGGGCGTGACTCCGCCGGACCGGTCGCGGGGTATGGAATATGTCGCGCATACGGTGCGCGACGCGCTGATCGCCAACCATGCGCAGGTCGCGGTCAACGCCAGCTATTTCCTGCCGTTCTTCGGCGGATCGCCCAAGGGCGACGATTACTATCCGCACGCCGGCGAACCGGTGTCGGTGTCCGGCGCGGCGATGGGCGGCGGGCGGGTGGCGTCGCCGGTCGAAATCGACCAGGATCTGCGCGTCTCGGCGATCCTGTGCATCGGCCGCCGCACGGACATCCGCGCCGGACAGCGGTGCCCTGCCGGCACGCGCGATGCCATCGCCGCCGGCCCGCATCTGCTACAGGGCGGGCAGCCCGTCCCGCTCCACCGCGCGCTGATCGCGGAGGGCGGAAAGGGGCCGCGCACGGCGTTCGGACTGTCCACCGACCGGCGACGCGCCTGGATCCTCGTCGTCGACGGCCGCCAGAAGGGGTATAGCATGGGCGCGGACAACGGCACGCTGGTCGCGCTGTTCCGCGAACTGGGCGCGAGCGACGCCATGAGCTTCGATGGCGGCGGTTCATCGACCCTCGCCGTCGCCGAAGCGACCGGTCCCGTCGTCCTTAACCGGCCGATCCATACGGGCGTGCCGGGGCGAGAGCGACCGGTCGCCAACGAGTTGCTGGTCTTCGCCGCACCGCTTTCCGCAACGAAAAAATGATACGGTTCCCGAAAGGATCGCGGTTCGGAATACGATAGCCCCCGAGCACGCGTTCTCCAATCAGAGGCGCAAGGCTGTTCCCATACCGGTTACGCGCGGCACATTGACGAACGCGGTCAGGTTATTGCAGTCGATCGCGCCGATCACGTTCGAGGCCCGGGTTACGTTGTGCGCGGAGCCGAACAGGTCGACGTGAAACTCGACCGAATCATAGAGGAACAGGCTGAAGTCTGAGGTCCCGACCCACTCGGTCCGGGGCGTAGGGATGGTCGCCGCTGCCCATCGTCTTCCGACCGGACGATGCAGCGCGTTCAGTCAAACGCCGTGGTGCTCAACGAAAGTTGCCGCACCGCATCCGGCAGATCGGCTACCGAATCGATCACGACGTGGGCGCCCGCCGCTCGCAACGTCTCGGCCGAATTCCTGATGCGTCGGGCGCGTTCGGCCGTCGGTAACGCCGCCAGTTCCGCGGCGGCCAGTCCGACGCCGTTGCCGCTGGCGGCGATCCCGATGGTCCAGACCCCCGCCGCGCGACCCTCGGCGATACCGACCGGGGCATCGTCGACCTTGAGACAGGCTTCGACGGGCCACGCGCCCAGCTCGACCAGGTTCTTCCAGAGCATCAGCGGGGAGGGGCGTCCCTCTGTCGTTTCCCCGGCACAGACGACGCGGTCGGGACGATAGCCCTGTGCGGCGGCGAGCGGCAGGATGTCGGCCATCATCGGGCGGGTATAGCCGGTGCAGGATCCCACCGCGACGCCGGCTGCCTGCAGCCGGCACGCAATATCCGCCGCGCCTGGGATCAGCGTGGCGCAGTCACGCGCGGCCTCGCGCATCATCGGATCGATCGCCGCGAACACGCGGTCGCCATCGGCATCGCCCGGCGCGGTGCCGTGCCGGACCGCCCAAGCGCGCGCGATGCGCGGCTGGCGGAGCAACGCGGCGATATGATCGCGCTTCGCCCGGCCCATGTCGGCGCGCGCCTCGGCTTCGTCGATCGGCACGCCGACGGCGGCGAAGGCGCGGCACAGCGCGACGACCGGCGCGCGGCTGCCGAAATCGATCATCGTGCCGGCCCAGTCGAACACCACGGCTTTCAGTTGCATCATGCGATTCCTATCCATTCGTCGATCACACGTTCGGCAAGCGCGAAGGCGGTCGAGGCACCGGTTCCGCTGGTCACGACCACCAGCCTGACATCGGGGGCAGGCGCGGCGATCAGATGATGGCGGGCGCCCCACGCATAGGTTCCGGTCCAGCGCTCGATCACCGGCGGCGGCGTGCCCAGGCACTCGGCATAGGCGGCGAGGATGCGCGCCTCCACGGCGGCGGGGGCGAAGGGCGGGGGTGTCGCGGCATAATGATGGCTGTCCCCGACGATCAATGAGCCATCCGCGCTCTGGACGACGATGAGGTGCACGCCATCGGCCAGCATCTCCGCCGCCTCCACCTCCAGCCGCGCGCGCAGCGCCGCCGCTTCGGGCAGGTCGGCATAGCCGGCATAGCGGACCATGCTGAGATCGCCCATCACCGGCGCGGCGATCCGCCAGCCGGGCGGTGCCAGCCGCAGCATCTGCAACGTGCAGCGCGTGATGCCGGCCGCCGCATAGACATCGGGAAACAGCGTCGCCCAGTCGTCGCCCGGACAAAGGACGATGCGGTCCGCCGCGACCGCGCCTTCGGCGGTGTCTAGCCGTCCCTGCGCCACCGCATGGACGGCGGTGCCATAGGCGAAGGTCACGCCATGCGCTTCCCGCAGCCAGGCGGCGAGGCGGGGGATCGCCAGGCGCGATTCGATCCGCAGGTCGTGCGGACTCCAAAGGGCGGCGCGCATGTCGGCGACCATCGGCCAGTCGCGCGCGAGATCGCGGGGTGACAGGCGACGGCATCCGCTGCCCATGTCGGTGGCGAGGAAGGCGTCGAGGACCGCTTCCGCCTCCGGTCGGCGTGCGGTGAGCAGCAGCCCGCGTTGCTCGATCGGGATCGCTGCCGCTTCGGCGACCTCCGCCCAGACCGTGGCGCTGCGGCGCGCCAGTTGCCAGACGTCGCCCGCCGCCTGCCCCGTGACCGTGACGAAGCCGAAGTTGCGGATCGACGCGCCATTGGCGGCGGCATCGCGATCGATCACGACGACCCGCTGACCGCGCCGGGCAGCGGCCAGTGCATGTGCCAGCCCGACGATGCCCGCACCGACGACCGCCAGATCATATCGTTGCATGGCGTCGTCCTTCCAGCGGCGCGGAGAGGAAGCGCAGCGCCGACAATCCGGTCAGTACCAGCACGATGAACGCGGTCGCATAGCTGCAGCGTTCGAAGAAGCCGAGCCATTCGAGATGCGGCGCGGCGATGCTGCGCGCGAGCAGCAGCGCGACGCTGCCCGCATAGCCCGACGAATCGGCGATGTAGATCAGGAAGCCTGCATTGGCCGCCGTGCCGATCGCCGCGATCATCCGGTCGAAGAGCATCGCGTTGAACGGGGTGTAGGCGAGATACAGCCCCGCGCCCGTCAGGGTCATCCATGCCAGTGGCGACAGCATCCCGGCCTGGAAGGCTAGCGTCGCCGTGCCGAGGATCACCGCGCCGGCGGCGATCAGCGCGTGCATCGCCAGCAGCGCGCGGCGATTGTCGCGCACCAGCATCAGTGCCCCCAGCACCCCCAGCGTCACCACCGCCACCGGCAGCTCGCTGAGCGTGAACAAGGTCGCCTGCCCGCCGCGTCCCAGCGCGGCCCAGATCTCCGCGGAAAAATTGTCCCGCACGTCGCGCATCGCGGTCAGCAGCGTATAGGCGAGCACCAGCATCGTCAGCGTCCCGCCGTGCGCCCGCCAGAAGGCCGCCCGTCCCGCCGCCGGCATCGGCACGCGCTCCACCCGTTCGGCGCGGTCGCGCGCATCGGGCGGCGGCAGCCGCTCCAGCTGCCAGAGCGCGATCAGCAGCAGCGGGGTGAAGGCCAGACCGGTCGCCGCCGGCATCCACCATTCGGACACGCCGGCCGCCATCAGCAGGGTCGCGGCCGATTTGACCACCCCCGACGACAGGATGAAGCTGGCGCACAGCATCGCGCCGAGCAATTCGGAGGCGCGTCGCCCCTCGACATAGCCGAACACCAGTCCCCAGATCAGTCCCAGCGGCAGGCCGTTTAGGAACAGGCACACGACGTTCCAGGGGGCCGGGATCAGGGCGAACAGGACGAGCGCGATCCACGAGGCGGCGATCAGCGCGAGGATCAGCCGCGCCCGCGCCTCCCGCCCCGCCTCTGCGATCACGCGCACGCCAATCAGCTTCGACAGGGCGTAGCCCAAAACCTGCGCGATGAGCAGCGCGGTCTTGTAGTCGATCGCGCCATGCCAGCCCGCGACGTCGATATAGGTCGCCGCCGCAAAGGGTTTGCGAAAGGCGTACATCGCGAAATAGACCGCGAACGCCGCCAGTCCGCCCAGCGCCAGCGACAGGCGCGAGGTCTGGCTATCGTCGCCGGGGCGGCTCACCACGGACGCTCCGCCAGGGCGGACGTTTGCGCCGCGCATATCGCGGGGTCGGGTGGGGCGGCCCGTCGGCGCAGGCGGGCGAGTTCGGCCCGCGCCAGCGCCATGTCGCGGCGGAATGCGGCGCTCGCATGGAGCGCGGCATAGGCCGTGGCACCGGCGAGATAGCCTGCCTGTACGGCGCTCAGCGAATGCGATCCGCACACGGCGCGGCTTTCGCCGTAGGCGCGTCCCCGCGCCAGGATCGCGCCGGCGCGATCGGGCAGCAGTTCGGCGAGGATCAGCGCCTCCAGCCAGCCCGCCGCCGTGTGACCGGAAGGGTAATCGCCGTTGCCGGCCAGATGCGCGGTCTTCGCCTCACAGATCGGTGCATCCGGTTCGTCGAGATACGGCCGGCGCACCTGATAGGTGCGCTTGACCGGGTCGACGACCGGCGCGGCGCTCGCGCGGTCGAGCAGGCGAGCGGTGACGGGCGCGGTGCGCGCATCGACCCGCAGGCTCATCGCGCAGCCATAACGATCCAGCGGTTCGTTGGTCACGTCGTCGGTCGCGATCCGCCAGCGCGGCGAACCGGCCAGCGACCGCGTCTCGCGGAAGATCTGCCGATCGAGCTGCGCGGCCGGGCTGCCTGAAGCCGGCGGGGGCGGCAGGACCGCCATGCCATCGGGGAATTGGTCCCTGTCGAGATAGCGTCCCGGCTGGGGCGGCGCGGCACTGGCGGTCAGCAACGCCAGCGTGGCGAGCGACGCCCGCCGGATCATGCCGTCACCTGCATCGCACCGATGCCGGGATCGGTGCGCCCCGTGCGGCCGGTCTCGACCTTGCCCGCAACGCGGTACAGATAGCCGGTATCGCCGTCGCGCGTCAGGGTCAGGTCGTACCAGTGGTCGCTGGCGGTCAGCGGCCAGACGATGCGCCGTTCGGCGCCGGGCGGCACGATGATCGCGCGCTTTCGTGCACCGGTGACGGGATAACGCGCGTCCATCGCGACCTGCATCGCGGCCGGTGCGGCGTCGGGATTGCGGATGGTCAGCGCGAGTCCGTCACGGTGCGGCGCGACGTCGACGATCGGTGACGCGGCGGCCTCCACCCCCGCCGCGATCCGGCGCCAGAAGCCGTTCGGCCCGCGCACGGTCAGGTCATAGCCGGTCGCGACGGTGCCGAATCCCGTCGTCGCGTGGCGGGCGCCCGCGCCGATGGTGAAATGCCATGGCTCCTCGCGATCGTGATTGTCGTGGACGGTGAAGGTCGCGCCGACGGAGCCTCTGTTCACGAACTCCAACCGAACTTCCCCCTGCGGTGTGGCGGCGGCGATCAGATCGACGGCATAGGGCAGCGGGCGATGGCTGCGCTGGCCCGGCAGCGGGGTAGCGGCGATCTGTCGCGCCGGGATCGTGTTGGCGGTGCCGGCCAGCGAACGCGCGATCCGTTCCTGCACGTCGCCGGTCGGCGGCAGCGGACGGGGCGGTGGTCCGGCCGGCGCGGCGAAGTCGAACGCGCTGGTCAGGTCGCCGCAGACCGATCGGCGCCACGCGCTGATGTTCGGCTCGGCGACACCGAACCGCCGCTCCATGAAGCGCAGGATCGACGTGTGATCGAACAGCTGCGAACAGACGTGCCCGCCGCTCGTCCAGGGCGATACGATGATCGTGGGCACGCGGATGCCCAGCCCGATCGGATGCGCCTCGCCCCCGGCGAGATCGGTGCCACGATAATCCTTCGCCTCGCCGACGGTGGAGACGGTCGAATGGCCGCGATAACGCCCGATCGGCGGCACCGGCGGCGGCATGTGATCGAACAGCCCGCCGGCCTCGTCGTAGGTAAGGATAAAGACGGTCTTCGCGAACGTCTCGGGGTGATCGATTAGCGCCTCGATCAGCCGGGCTGTCAGATGCTCGCCGCGCGCCGGCTCGGCGGTGGGATGTTCGGATAAGGCGGCGGCGGACACGATCCACGAGATCTGCGGCAGCGCCCCCGCTGCCACGTCGCGCCGGAACGCCGCGACCAGCTGATCGCCGTCCGAGCGTGTGCGATCGGGGCCGCTCTCATGCTCGCTGACCCAGGTCCGCCCGCGCCGGTACAGCTCGGACCGGGGATCGCACGGGCGGAACGCGGGGAAGACCGACAGCAGGTTGTCGCCGAAATTGTCGTATTCCTGATAGACTTTCCAGCCGATCCCCGCCGCCTGCAGCCGCTCCGCATAGCTGGTCCAGCGATAGGCGTCGGCGCGCAGCGGCTTGTCGGTCGCCATGTCGGCGCTGGGCGTTTCGTCCTCGCCGTAATTGTGCATCTCCGGGTCGCCACCCACCGTCCCGCCGCCGTTGCACCCGCTGAACAGGTGCAGCCGGTTCGGATAAGTCTGCGTCATCGTCGAACAATGATAGGCGTCGCAGACCGTGAAGGCGTCGGCGAGCGCGTAATAGAAAGGGAGATCGCCCGGCCCGTAATGCAGCATCCGGTTGTGGAGTTCACCGCTGTGTCCCCAACGGCCGAAGCGCCCGCGATCGAAGATGTGCATATTCTCGACATGTGACTGGTCGGCGCCGTCGACCGCGAACGAGCGCGTGGTACGCGAATCGCCATGATAGGGCAGGACATGGCCGTCGGGATGTTCGGCCGAGGGTTGCGCGAAGACGCTGCGCCCGCCCGCCAGCCGCAGCGGACGCGGATCGCCGAATCCGCGCACGCCGTTCAGCATGCCCAGATAATGATCGAACGCCCGGTTCTCCTGCATATGCACGACGATGTGCTGCACGTCCTCGATCGTGCCGGTACGGCGTGCCGCCGGGATATCGCGCGCGCGTGCCACCAGCGAGGGCCACAGGCTCGCCATGCCCAGGCCGCCGGCCCATTTCAGAAGATCGCGCCGGTCGGTCGCGCCCATCATTCAGACTCCCAGAAAACGCCTGTGCTTTTTGGTATAGTCCAGTTATGACGTTTTGACGACGGCTGGGTCGGGGAGGCGATCATTCCGCCAGATGGCCCTCAGACATCGGCGCATGACGGAGGCAGAATGTTATACCCCGATTCGATGGTGGCGGAGATCTTCGCCACGTTCGCCCGGCACGGCGCAGAGAGTTACGGCGAAAACGTCACGCAGATCGACCACGCGCTGCAATGCGCGCAATTGGCGGTGGACCACGACTGCGCCGACACGTTGGTCGCCGCCGCCCTGCTCCACGATATCGGGCGACTGCTGGAACCCGCCGGAAACGACGGCGAACATTACGGCATCGACGCCCGGCACGAAGATATCGGCGCACGGGCCTTGGCGACCTGCTTCCCCCCGACCGTCACAGAGCCGATCCGGCTGCATGTTGCCGCCAAGCGCTATCTGTGTGCGGTCGACGCCGGTTATCGCGCGACGCTCAGCGACGCCTCGCTGTCGAGCCTCGCGGTACAGGGCGGCGCCATGACCGATGAGGAAGTCGTGCGATTTCGCGCCGAACCCTTCTTCGCGGAGGCGATCCTGCTGCGCCGCTTCGACGATTGGGGGAAGCGTACCGGCTGCCCTGTCGCCGCCCTCGAATCCTATCGCCCGCTACTCGACGCCCTGATTTCGACAAAAGTCCGACATGAATAAAGAGGGTTGCTCGGAATCATCTCCAGAAGGTGCGACTGTCGCCAACCTGTAATCATAATTGGACTATACCAGTTTTCAGCGAGGGCATGTCGCTGCTGTTCTTGCTGCGGGTATGATCAGCCATGACGCATTCAACGTCGGCGGCAGCTGCACCGGCTGTCATCGGCGCGCGTCCCCGCTCGTCCCAGCGACAGGATCGGAGCGCCGCCGTGACGGCGTGGGGGAAGTCATGCAGCAATTCACACGTTTGAAGCGGATGCGCGTCGTGGTTCTGGGCGGCACGATATTGGCGATGCTGGCACCGGCCATCGCCCATGCCGAGGATACCGAAGGTCAAGACATCGTCGTCAACGGCCAGCGGCTCAGCGCCCAGAGGGCACTGGAGGCGAAGAAATCCGCGGTGTCCGTGGTCGAGGTCATCAGCGCCGACGATCTCGGCAAGATTCCCGATGCCACCGTCGCCGACGCGCTGGCCCGCGTCCCGGGCGTCAGCGTGATCGTGAATCAGGAAACCGGCGAAGGCCAGTATGTCACGGTTCGCGGCCTTTCCGGCACCTATAACGCAACCTTCATCAACGGCGTTCGCGTGGCGCAGACCGATCCGGGCAGCCGCGACGTGTCGCTGAACCTGCTGCCGCCCTACGGTCTCGCCGAAATCCGCGTTACCAAGACGCTGACCCCCGATCAGGATGGCGATGCGATCGGGGGCACGATCAACTTCCGCACGCCGACCGCGTTCGACTTCAAGGATGCCAAGGTGATGCGTGCCTGGCTGAGCGGCGGGTTCAACAGCAATGCGCGGAGCGCCGGCGAGAAGGCCGCGCTGTACCAGGGCCAGTTCGATATCGGCGGGCGCTTCGCCGACGATCGCTTCGGCATTTTCCTGTCGGCCAATTACGGTGTTTCAAACGGCAACAGCCAGGAAACCGAGAATGACGGCGAGTGGGAGCCGTATATCTGGCGCAAGAATTCCACGGAGACGATCTCGCAGGACAATATGCACCTGCCGGGCATCGACCTTGACTATCGACGCTTCGAGCAGACCCGCTGGGGCGGGAACCTGTCGTTCGACTATCATGGCGAGACGACACAGCTCTATCTGCGCGGCCAATACGCCCGCGCGGACAAGGTCGGGACGAACGATTACACCGACTATCGCAACCGCAAGAGCGCGCGGCTGACCCAGGTGGACCCCGAAAATACCAGCTTACGCCAGCCCGAGGACATGATTACCGGGCACGATGCCAAACTTGGCAACATCTATGGCTATACGACGGGGCAGATCGTCGATGCCGATGGCGATGGCCGGATCACCGACGCCGATCGCAAGTCGCAGCAATATTGGTCGCTCAACGGGCGGTCGGGCGTGTGGGATCCGAAGATCTTCCAGTTCGCGCGCAGCTTCGAAACGCAGGACGTGCGTCAGCAACTGGCGACCGTCCAGATCGGCGGCAACAGCGCGTTCGGCCGGCTGAAGCTCACCTACGACCTCAGCTACAGCTTCGGCGATCAGATACAGCCCGGCTCGTACA
The DNA here is from genome assembly GCF_002374835.1 of Sphingomonas ginsenosidimutans. GTDB lineage: Bacteria > Pseudomonadota > Alphaproteobacteria > Sphingomonadales > Sphingomonadaceae > Sphingomonas > Sphingomonas ginsenosidimutans. The sequence continues at coordinate 9,432 of NZ_NWVD01000014.1, read as the reverse complement.
GCGTCGGCTACAATTGCGACGCCTGCACCTATCCGCTGAACGCCACGGGTCTCGACTGGGTGTCGCACGATCCGCGCTTCCCGCATCCGGGAATGCCGGCCTATGCGGTCAACGTCGAACGCGACCCCTCGCTGCTCCCCTTCGACAGCGCGAGCCTGAGCCGCTGGAAGCAGAGCGACGACCGCTGGGCCGGGAAGGTCGACGCGCGTTACGATCTCGGCGGGCTGATCGATCATCTCCAGGTCGGCGCGAAGTGGATGCGTTCGTCGCGCAGCTACGATTCGACGCCGGTCTGGGAAGGTGATTTCTCCGGTACTCCGCTCGACGGCAAGTCGCTGGCGGCGTCGGGGCTGATCCAGAAGGAGGTGCGCAGCATTCTCCACGGCGAATATTATTACGGTGCGGTGATGGGCCGTCAGGCGGTCATTTCCGCGATTACCGCCGCCATCGCCGCGCAGCCCGGCAATCGCGTTACGGGGACCGCGCTGCTGCGTGACGACAAGAACGCGCGCGAGACCATCTATGCCGGCTATGCGCTGGCCAATTTGAAGATCGGCGACATCGGGGTCGTCGCCGGCGCGCGCGTCGAGCACCGCGACACCTACAATCGCTTCTGGTCCGACGATGGCGCGGCCAGCGGCTTCGACAGCACGTCGCGCGGCTATACGCTGCTGTTGCCCAGCGTCACCGCCAATTGGCGCCCCGACGGGCAGCATGTCGTCCGCGCCGCCGTATGGACCGGCTATTCGCCGCCCGAATATGGCAACCTGTCGTCAGGCCAGTCGATCACGCGCGACCCCGCGACGCGGGAGGTGGTGTCGATCAGCCGCGGCAATCCGGACCTGAAGCCGGCCCGCTCGACCAATCTGGACCTGTCGGCGGAATGGTATCCCGATGCGGCGAGCATGGTATCGGCCGCCACCTTCTACAAGCATATCGATCATTTCATCTTCACCAACGGCAACCAGATCAACGCCGACACCCGACAGGGCACGATCGAGGTCACCCAGCCGCAGAACGGCAAGACCGCCGATCTCTATGGTATCGAACTGAACGTCATCAAGCAGTTGCGCGGACTGGCCCCGCCGTTCGACGGCTTCGGGCTGGAGGGCAATGTCACGGTGCAGCACAGCGCCGCCGACAGCGGCCAGGCGTATCGCGAAGGGCGCAAGATGCGCTTCGTGAACACGCCGCACCTGCTCTACAATGCGGCGATCACCTATCAGAACGACGTCGTACAGATGAAGCTGTCGTATAATTATCGCGGGAAATATATCGAGGATCTGCGCGACAACGCCGTAGACAAATGGGTCCAGCACAATCGCAGCGTCGATTTCCACTCCCGCGTCACGCTGTCGTCGCGGGTCGCGGTCGATTTCGATGTGGCGAACCTGCTCAACGACTGGCGCTATTACACGACCAAGGGCGACAATCCGAGCTATCAGAAGGATTATATGGAGCCGGGCCGCACCTTCCTGTTGCGGACCAGCGTGGTCTTTTGATCCCGACCGCCCGTTCGGGGCGGAGGGTTGAGCATCGCCGCAATGCGGCCTAGCAGCGGTGCCATCGTTCGCAGAGGTCGCACATCGTCGATGCCATCGGGACTGACATTGCCGGGCGGCCGTGGGGGGGAAGACGGCCGCCCGCATTACCTCGCGCTGCGCGACCAGATCGCCAGCGCGATCGCGATGGGAAAGCTGGCCGCCGGCGCCCGCCTGCCGTCGGAACGCCAGTTGCAGACCGACACCGGAACCGCACGCGGCACGATCCGCGAGGCGCTGTTCCAGCTTGAGGCGGAGGGGCTGATCTACCGCCGCGACCGCAGCGGCTGGTACGTCTCGCCGCCAGCGATCACTTATGATCCGACGCGCTGGACCGGTTTCATGTCCTATGTCATCGACCAGCAGCGCACACCCTCGACCGAATTGCTATCGATCGAGAGTGTGGCGGCACCGATGGGCGTGGCGGACGTCTTTCGTGTCGTTCCCGGTACGCCGCTACATCATCTCACCCGCCGACGCTCGATCGACGGTCGAGCTGTCCTGATCGAACGAATCGTCGTCGATCCGGCGCTTGCCCCGGGACTGGAGCAGCATGATCTCGGCGGCTCGCTCACTCGCATTCTCGGCACGGAATATGCGCTGAAAGTGGTGCGCAACCGCGTCGATATGCGTCCATGTGCGCTCACGACGTCCATCGCCGACATGCTGAACGTCAAGCCGGGCACCCCCGGATTGCTGGTCGTGCGGACCAGCTTTGATGCCGAGGGACGTGTCATCGAATACGATCACGAATATTGGCGTCACGACGCGATCAGGGTTCATGTCGATCTCGACATTCGATCCTGATGCCGCGGAATTCCCCGCCGCGCGCCATCCACGAAGACGACGCTCCCGGACGCAGCTATTGTCGGCCTGATTGCCTGACAAGGCCGACCGAGGCGAGACTGCCCACGTCGTTACCTTCGGGTTGAAAATGGCGCGCCGCGCCGAGTGATGATGAGAACTATGTCTACGCCATAGCCCTCCCCTAAGCAATTCGCCAACGCTTCGCGTTCCGCCGCCGACCGAGCTCTTGCGCGACTATTTTTTGCTCGGATCGGTGGCGGCCTTCGCGGCCTGAGCTCCTGGCTCCGCCGGCGCAGCCGAAACGGAACCTTGGATTTCTGGTTTAGGCGATGAAGTCGATTTTTCAGCTTCTCCAGCGGAGTCGAGCCCTGGAGACATAAAGTCCAGGTCAAACGCCTGCCGGCTCATGACGCTGGTATAAAGATCCAATAGCGCAGCGGCATAAGGCATGCGGACGCGTCCGCAACGCCGGAGCCGCCATGTTGCCCGCTTGGGCCTGTTGATCGACTCCCCGTTGATCTTCTGCTTGGACGCATCCTCGAAAACTGGGGAGTGAATATATTTGAAGGCATCGGCCGTCGCAAAGGTGAGCTGTAAACCAACCGAGACTTGCCCGACTGCCGGCCTCACGCTTGCATCACCAAGCGCATCGGTCGCGAGCTTAGTGCGATCTTCGTAGAATTTCTGCTGAGCGACAAGGAGACCTGCGGGAGCTATATGGCCGTCATCAATCCGCACTCGCCCGTCTGATCGGAAGGATGCGAGATCGAGTATCGACAGGCGGGCGATGCTCGCGTTTCGGAAATCGCAAGCCCATTGCTCGCCGCCGAGGGTGAAGGGCAGTAGCGGCTCTTTGGCGCTAGGCTCCCCCTTCACAGGCATTGCTTTGGTCTTTAGCGGGATGAGAAAAGCAGTATCTTGGGCGCGTCGCTTTTCTTCAGGACGGAGTGAAATGTCACAGGGTTGTCCGAGTAAGACGAATTTCTGCTTGCTGCCTTTTGTTGACGCCTCGTCGCTGTCAACTTCAAACACGTCCCCGCACGCGATGGGAGTCAACGCCTTGTTGAGGAAAACGTCGGATTCCCAAACCTCAGCCTCACGGAATGCGGCCAGGTGTGGCTCGGGCTCGGAAGCGCGCTTCTGAAGGGGGATGGCACGCAAGGCACGAAGGCGTTGGACGTTGATCTGGACTTGCTCGTCTCCACCGAAGAAGGCACGAGCTTCTTTGCCGATATGCGCCGCGATCGCCCGCTCTACAACATGCAGTTCCGACACGCCTTCCTTGTAACCGCGCTCGAAAACGTGGGCCTCAAGTTGTTCAGGCGGAATAGTGAGCAAGCTCAAGGCGGCGCTATCGATCGCCGATTGCAAGGTCTCCCTTGCTCGATGCAAGACTTGGTGCATGCTCCGTCGGAGGCCGGCCCGCTTCACCCCAACCTTTAGCGCCTCCGCCATCCCTTCGTCATCTTCCGCTTTGTCGGAGAGACGTTCCTTCGCGATGACGCAGACAGGTAAGCCGAGACCACCAAGGTCCTGGAGTTGCGCGCGCAATTCTTCCTCGGTCTTTGCTTCTCCGCTCACGTCAGTTTCGTGAGTGAGGATGAAGGCGGTCCCCTGCGAGTTTTCGGCCCATAGGACCTTTAGCATATCTAAACCGCGCGTGGGCGATCCGCCGGACTCGTTTAGGTCGACGACGTAGCTGGTTTCGGCATCGCCTGCCGCACATAGACCCGGTAAATCTTGGTCCGCCTTTTCAAACGTCCATTTGTCGTTTTCCGTCACACCCATTAACTGGCAGGCTTTGGCAATAGCATCGGCCGAGAGTTCGTTGGTCGGAAAATCCTTCTCTGCCTTCTCCTTTGCAAAGAAGGTGGCGCGAATCTCTTCCATTCGCTCGCCACCAAGGTCCGTCAAGATTTGGGTGATCGTTTGCACCGCGCCGGCTGCGTCGAACTCGTAACCGGCGAGTGCGTCCTCCAACTCGGCTATTTCGCAAGCCTGCGCGATTTCGAGACTGTTAGTCAGCAAGACAGCAAGCTGAGCAGGCGTCGTATTGAAGCGGTCATCAATCCAAATGACCCGCTTCGCGCCCAGGATTTCCAGTGCTTGAGAGACCTGCATCGTCATGCGCGTACCACCAGAGGGCGAAGGTTTACAGCAAAGCGATAGAGCCGTCCGTCCTCGTTTCGGTCAGGAAGGAGCGAGATTTCACAGCCATCGGCGCGGAGTAGCTCGGTCACGATGAAAAGCCCTAATCCCTGGCCAGTGTCGCGCTCCGGCTTGGCGGTGACGAAGATTTCGAACAGTGACGACTCATAGTCTGGATCGACGCCTGGTCCGCTATCCGCGACGATGAAGCCGCCGGCCGTCAAGTGCACCATGATTTCTTTTGGACGCTTAACTTGACCTGTTACCTCGCCCCGACGTAGCCAATAAGCGCTGTTTCGGACGAGATTGTCGAACACCTGCGTGAGGCGCGGGCGGTTCGCTCTGACTGTCGTCCCAGTTCCCGTGATCCGAATAGCGATGCCGGCACGCTCATATATAGAGCTGCGACCCTTGAAAAAGTCCTCGACGAAAGCTCGTAGGGCTATCGTCTCCTTTACGGATCGCGAGCGCGGCAGCATGGGATCGATCAGTGCCGCAGCACTTGAAATTGCAGTGCATGAAGCGCGGATCGCCCGCAGATGGGGCAGGAATGCGCTTGCCCCTGCCTTGGAAGCTTGTTCGATAGCTGAGGTCCGCTGACGAATTTCGGTCAGGTGGGTTCGGAGTTCGTGAGCGAGACCGCGAGCGCTCAAGCCCACTGCGGCGCTTTCGAATAGAGCAATGGTTTGCTCGTCCTTTTCATCGAACTCTTGGCGCAAGCGGACGAGGTTTGCACCGGCACGGGCACCATCAGTGAGTTTAATTTGCACGCTGTGCATGGCCGCAACTGCCCGATTGGCCACAATTAGCGCCCGGCCGGCCGCCTCAGCGTTTGCGCCCCCCACAGCCGCTTCTCGCTCGAGGCGATCTAGATCGGCTTGGAGTTCAGCAGCAATTCGTCCCGCGTCGTCGCGCGCATGCTCAGTGGATTTTATTCCACTTTCTAGTGCGTCAAAGGTGTTGACTGGCGACCCATCATTGCCCGTTACCTCTCCCGAACTCAAAAGGCGCTTATAATAGTCATCGAGTGCTCGTCGCACTTGTTCGAGGCTTTCGTTCGCGAAACTTCGGCAGTATTTCGCTACTTGCATAAAGCCTCGATAGGCAGCATCCTCGACGAAGCCTTCTCGGTCTGATTTCTCAACCAGCTTGTAGTTCTGCTCGCCGGTTAGCGCGAAGTAGCCAACGGTATTGTCGACGCGCATCCCGTAGGTGCTGCCGGAGGTCATCGACTGGGATAGGCCGAGCCAGTCTCCCTGCGATCGAACACGGAAGCCGTCGCGAAGGATGGAAATTCCAGTCATATCTTTGAGCAATTGGCGGTCGATGCCGATGCCCGCAGCAGCCGGCGCATCGATGTCAGCAATGTCGCCGTCCTCGGGTCCTAATTTGTCCAGATGGAAAAAGTAGAACGCACCTGAAAACGGGCCGGGGTCTACGAGCGCGGCGCCCGTGTCGAGCTGCATGTCCGACCATTGATATGTGCGCTTGAGTTCCACGAACCATGCGCCGTCAAGATCAATATGTTTCTCACGGTAGGGTTTGAGCCGCCCATAGGACTTCAAAGCTTCGGCGAAGCCGGCACCGCGATCCCGGCCAAATACCGCAGCAGTGCGCTCCCGGTTCTTGCGGCTGCGCTCTGAGGTAAAAAGGCTCTTTCTGAAACGGGCTGTCGCTACGAGGATGCGCTTTGCGGAGTCAGCTTCGTCGTCCTTCCACTCAAATATGAACTCGGCCACTGCCCGCTTCAGAAGCTCATCTGTGACTGAAATTAGCGATTGATCATGACCATCCAACGTAATGCCGACTGGAAAAGTCGACGTGGCTTCGAACGGTGAAATTAGTCGCGCCAGGCTGCGGGTAATTTCGACAATACGATCTTTGCGGCGCCACTCTGGAAGGTCTCGTAGACCAAAGACCGAAACTCTAGTGCCCTTGAAACGCTCATCGTTCGGCAGAGAGTCCATAAACACCGGAATCTGATCGACCGTTCGCGCTGCTTCGCAGTCAGCCCACCGAAACTCGGCGACCGCCAACGGTGCGGCCGTTGAAGTCGCAGTCTCAATTCGGAGAATATCCCCAAGTTTCATAGAGCCAAGACGGCCGAGGCCCTTGTCGCCAAGCGGGGTGCGGCCTTTCTTAGTTTTGCTTTTCTGGCTCCCGGCAGCGCTACGCTTGCTGGAGCGGCTGATGACAAGCCAAGAACTCCGTAGTTGTGCCGGATCAAGGCCGTCGCCCTTGTCCTCGATAGTAATGCGCCCCGTATAGTTCAACCTCCGGATGATCTCGGCATCGCCAGTGTCGGGACGAGCTGCGAGCAGTTGGCCATCCTTGCCGAGCATCTCGACCGTAACAGTCTCGCTGGGGCTATTGAAGCCCCAATACTTGTCGACTGTACCAATCTCTAGTTTTGATCCGGCTTCGCGCGTGTCAATGTCGATCTTGCATCCTGGGGCGTCCGCGTCGTAGGCGTTCTTGACGCATTCGAGGATTGCCTGCTCGACGTCCGTGACCAACTCGCTGCCGAGTTGGACCAAAACGTGAGCGCCGACCTTCAGTTCGGCTTCCTGATCGGGCTCTACAGCCATCAACTGAACTCGACGACTGTGGTAGTTTCGGTAGTGATCATAACACCCTGAGAATTGCGAGACGGCATGCGCTTACTTGGAAGCTCACGACGCAGGGCTGCAATTGGCTTACCGCCCAGTCCGGCGACTATATCCTTGCAAATCGCGTCAAACGGCACGGTCAGGCCGGCCGCCGTTCGATTCCCTGTGGTTAACACCCAATGCGCCGTTCCAGATGAACTCGCTCGCATATGGGTCAGGGCATCGGTGAAGTCACTTATAAAGCTCGACACTTTGCGAACGGCGCGCTTGCGGTCTGTGCGCTCGGCTTCCCGAACGAATGCGTCGAAGTGTGGGGATGCGGCTCTCACACAGGCCTCCTTTTCTTCGGCACCGCGAACGGTCCCGCCGAGGCTAACGGAATCGAGTGCGTTTGTATTGGCCATCAACTTGTAAGTGCCAGCGCCAGGCAGGTCTTCTTGAGGAATCCACCGCATAGCTAGGTAGGAAAACTGGCCATAAGGGATCGTCGTCTGGTTATCGCCATAGGGCGGCGACGTAACTAGCAACTGATGGTCTGTTTCTGGCCAATCAAGAGCGGCCTTCCTTGCATCGTCGCATATGATCCGAACCGAAGGTCGTTTATCCCCCCGCGCATCAATCAACGCTCGATATTCTCTAACCCGCATGAGAGATTGACGCAGATTGGTCTCAAACGTCTGGAGCACACGATCAGCACCAACTCGATCACCCAGAGCGCGGATGTGAAGTTTGTAAGTGCTAGTCCGGCTATTTGAGCAAAGTCGCACGGTCTCGGCAAAGACCGTCCACATGACCTTCCGCGCTCCTTTGTCCCCCACTTGGATAATTGCCCGGCGCAACGTAGAGAACTTTACTGCGCTCTCGTCGTCAAACCATTTTGCTCTTCCAGGAAATTCAACTTCGATCGACTCGCACACGTCGCGCCGGAGCGTCGATAGGACGATCTGTGCGGCACCCTCAACGTCTGCACCTGCATCAATCGCTGCCTTAGCTTCACAAACAAGCGCGGCGAGCGGATTTATATCCACTCCAGTAAAATCCAGATCGCGCACCAAGGCTTCTGTCATAACCGTGCCGGACCCGACGAACGGGTCCAGAACTCTACAAGCTCCTGGCTTGTGATCGAGGATGACATCGATGATGTCGCCTTGCATGCAAGGAACCATCATTGCCGGATAGCGAAGGAGTCCATGCAAATTGGGCCGGGCGTGGGCACCCGTCACACGCCAAGCCTTCGGAGGCTCCGCTTCAAGTGCAAGTAGCCGTTGCCGTAACGTTGTTATGGTCATCGCTTCTTCGCTCCCCGACGTCCAGCAATTTCGTCGTCGGTGACGGGAACCCCAACCTCTCGCAAAGCCTCAAGCACGAGCGCGCGGCGAGTGCGTCCTGTTTCCACGGATTTTAGGTCGAGCGCATGTTTGACACGCTTTGGCACAGTGACCTGCAACGGCACTTCAGGTTCACCGTCAGACATGGCGTCCTGTACCTTGCCAGGTCTTTTAGACATCCCAAAGCCCCTCCCGCCAAGGCTTTGCGCCTAATGAATTCATCAAATCAATAAGACATTAAATCATGATTGTCAATTTGACTATGGGTTGGGCGTTGTTCGGGCGCTCAGGTCGAGAATCAGGATGGGCGGCCTTCGGGCTTGGTGGACTTGGGCATCGTGCTCCTGCTTCACTGCCGGCAATCACCTTCACTCATGCCACACCGATTGCTTGGGGGCGCTGCCCCCGGGCGCGGCGCAAGGGGTCGCTGACGCTCGGGCGGGACGGTATCCCCGGCCTTCCTACACGTCGTTCCTCCGTTCCGTGCAGGCCGGGTGATCCCCCTCCGTCCCGCCCGCCCTTGCGCCTTACACCCCCCGGTCTCGCCGACGGGCAGGGGTTCAGGAGCGGCGCTTCGCTGCTCTGAACCCCAAGCTCCGAGGAACAGAGAGATGACCGACGCAGCCGAAAGCAACCCCCGCATCTACGTTGCCTGCCTTGCCGCCTACAACAACGGCTATCTGCATGGTGCCTGGATCGACGCGGATCAGGATACCGACGAGATCAGGGCCGAGGTTGCCGCCATGCTCTTGAGCTGCCCCCTTCTGAGTGGTCCATCGACTATGACAGTCTGGACCAAGGAAGGGACAACGAATGCCAGCGAAGAAGCACAAGCCGGAGGAGATCATCGGCAAGCTGCGTGAGGCGGAGATCATGCTGGGCCAGGGCGGCACGACTGCTGAGGCATGCCGGCGCATCGCAGTCAGCGAGCAGACGTATTACCGCTGGCGCAAGGAATATGGCGGCCTGAAGACGGATCAGGCGCGTCGGATGAAGGAT
>NZ_NWVD01000013.1 GCF_002374835.1 Sphingomonas ginsenosidimutans | reverse complement strand
TCGACCGCATTACCCACCACTGCGACATCGTCGAGACCGGCAACGACAGCTGGCGATTCAAGCACCGCAGCTGACGCGCGGGACCACCGGCAGAAGATGCTTCGCGCTGGTTGCGCCTCCGGTCGGGCTACGCCCGCCCTACGCCGCAACCAGCGCGAACGGCACGCCCGCCATACCCGTCACACCGCTCGACAAACGGGGTCCCTTTTGGACGCCGATAGGGGGTCCTTTTTGGACGCCGATTGACAGATCTGTTCGCCGGCAGCTTCAGCTTCATCAACGCCGACGAGATGGTCGCCACGTTGAAGGCGACAGCGAACAACGCAATCGGCTTCGCGTTCCAGCTCGCGATCGACAGCATCTCCGCGCAGATCGGCGGGGTGATGAAGGACATGAGCCAGCGCGTTCAGGCGCTCAACGCCTTCAACATGTCGAGCTGCGAGGCCGCGCAACAGGCGATCGGATCGATCTGGCCCAAGATGGACGGCGCTAGCTCCACCATCTGCCAGCAGGTGGGCGGCGCCAAAGGCTTCTTCTCGGATGCCGCGTCGGCCCGTCACGGCTGCACGAACAAGGGCGAGCGCGAGGACACGATCGCCAAGGCCGGCGACGCTGCCGAGCTGGTCCAGTCGAAGAATTATACCTGGTATGCGCTGAACGCGAAAAGCGCGACCAAGCCGTCGAAGGAATATGCCGAGTTCCTGATGACGATGGTCGGCACGATCATCTACGATTCCACCAAGAAGGCCGACAGCATGGGCGGCTTCCGCTTCATCGCTCCGGCAAGCTGGGACACGTACCAGGCTCTTCTCGACGGCACGGCATCGGCGCCGACCGATGTGTGGTCGTGTGACACGACGGATGAAAAGGGGTGCATCAGCCCGACGTCGACCAAGCTCAGCATCCCTACCGAAGTGGCGCTGCGCACCCGGGTGCTGAAGATGATGGATAGCATGAGCGCGAAGATCCGCTCAAACGCCGCGCTGTCCGGCGACGAGATCAACCTCCTCGGGATGACGTCGATCCCGCTCTACAAGATCCTGGTGGTCAACGAGGCGGCGCACATGGGGCTGGGCTCGGGCGACAAGGCGACCTTGTCCGAGATGGTGGCGATCGATATGCTCATCTCGATGCTCGACCGCATGCTCGACGTCATCTCGCAGTCGCAACAGGGTGCCGCCTACGTCTCCACCACGGAGTTCGAGACGTGGCGCAAGCAAGTCGACAACGTGAAGGCGGAGCTGGCGCGCCGGAGCACGAAGATGTCGGCCGACGTGCAGAACACCTACCGTGTCATCCAGCAAACGCAGTTCCTGGAATCGACGCTGAAGAACACCATGAGCCCGCAGATGACTGCCTCGCTTCGCTTCGGACGCGGTCTGAGCTCGCAGGGTCTCCGGTAAGCAGTAGGGCAGGGAGCGACAACGATGGGCGCGCTTGAAGTCTTCACGATCGGCGGGGGCGAGTTCATCGTCAACGTGCTGAACGCGGTCGCGGCGTGGTGCGGGGGCGGGGGCTACCGCTCAATGCTCCAGGTCGTGATGGTGATGGGGCTCACCTACTCGCTGTTCGTGGTCGCCTTCTCGTTGGACTGGCGTGCCTGGTTCAACTGGTTCCTGCAGTCGACCCTCATCTACATGATGCTGATGGTGCCGACGGTGACGATCAAGGTCACCGACCGGATCAACCCGGGGCTCGCGCCGGCCGTCGTCGACAACGTCCCGCTTGGTCTCGGCGTCATGGCATCTTTCACGAGCCAGGCCGGTGACTGGCTGACTCGGTCGGCCGAGACGGTCTTCGTCATGCCGAACGCGCTCGCCCTGTCGACCAACGGCATGATCTACGGCGCGCGGTTGATGGACAAGGCGCGTACCTTCGAGCTGACCAATAGCGTATTCCGCGCCAACATCGACGAGCACCTGAAGCAATGTACGTTCTACGACGTGCTGCTGGGCTTCAAATCGATGAACCAGCTGACGAAGTCCAACCAATTTTGGGAAGATATCGGGCCGGGGTCGCCGGCGCGCAGCCAACGCTGGATAACGTCAACCGGCACCGACACGACGGAAAATTCGATCATCCCGTGCAACGAAGCCTACACCCGGATGTCCAACCAGTGGAAAGCGGAGTACGACAACGACATCCCCTTCTTCGCCAAGAGCGCCTATCCAGGCGTTGTTGATGAGATCGCGGCACAGCGCCTGAAAGACGATCTGCCGATCGTCGCGAAGGAGATGCATGGATCCAGCGGCGACGCGTATAGCTATCTACGCCAGGTCTCGATGATCGACGCCTTCCTCGCGGCGCGCGAGAGCTTCTCCGAGGCCGGCTGGGACGCCTATGCGGCGCAGCGCGCTGACGCTCAGGCGAAGAACACCTACACCTCCATCGCGCAGCAGGCGATGACTTGGGTGCCGCTCCTTGGGATCGTCCTCACCGTCGTTTTCTACGCCATGTTCCCGGTGCTCTTCCCGCTGTTCCTGTTCCCCCGCACCGGCGTGCAGACGCTGAAGGGCTATGCGACCGGCTTCTTTTATCTCGCCTCCTGGGGGCCGCTCTACGTCATCCTGCACATGTTCGTGATGAGCAGGGCAGCAAGCCTCTACCACGCCGTGTCGCCAACCGGGCCGAGCCTGCTTGTGGTCGACGGAATGGCAAGCGTGAACGAGTCCATCACGACGCTGGCAGGCTTCTTGATGATGAGCGTGCCTTTCATTGCCGGCGGGATGGCCCGTGGCGCTATGGCAATCGCCGGGCACGCGACGTCGATGCTGCAGCCCGCTCAAAGCGCCGCGGAGCAGGCCGCAACCGAGCGGACGACAGGCAATTATTCATACGGGAACACGTCGTTCCAAAATCTCACGGCTAACAACACGCAAGCCAACAAGTTCGACGATCAGCCGAAGTTCAACTCGGGCTATGCCGTCAGCTCCTTCACGAACGCCGATGGCGGCGTGACGTACGGGTTCTCGGACGGGTCCAACGCCTTCGACACGTCGCAGGGGATCTCGCGCCTCGGGTTTACGCCAACGCGCACGGCCGGTTTCGATAGCCAGATGAGCAGGGCTCTATCGGACGGCCAATCTCATACGGACTCGTTGCGTAACACGGCTTCGCAGTCCTGGAATGCGACCGCTACGACGGCAACCGACTTGCTCAGCGCGGCTGAACGGCGTCGCGGGAGTTCGACTGAGACCGGCTCGGGGTTCAACAATAGCGTCGCTAAAATGACTGACGTATCCAGGGGTATGGCGAATGGTCTCACCAGCCGATTTGGCTTGAGTGAGGCGGACAGTCAGCTGGTTTCGCGCGCCACTCAAACTACTGGCGATGCAAATGCAGGCATTGAAGCACTTGCTAAGGTTTGGAAGAATAAGTTTGCTGACGTCAGTGCCAAGGGCGGCCTCGCTATGCGGCTTGCCTCGATAGCATCCGAAAATACCGGCCGAACAGTAAGCGGTGATCAAGCCCTCGGTGAGATGAAGGAATATCTCACAAGGGAGACTAATTCTACCCAGGCGAAGGCAGCACGGGACGACTTCTTCCGTGAGACAAGTTCGAGTGGCGACAGCGAAGTAAGATCGCTTTCGCAAAAGCTTGGGGTTAGCGTTGGTGAATCGCGGTCGGCTTCGCTCGAGGCGACTCGCGCGGAGGAGACGTTCCAGCGCGTCAGCAACGACGTTCGTGAAGCCTCCTCGAGGGGCTGGTCGCTCAGCCGTAACGAGACCCAGGAGTTCGTCACGTACGCGCAAGAGCGGTTGCTGCAGGATGACAACCTTTCGCAGTCTGGCTGGACGCCCGGCATGGTGATGCCGCGTACTCGGGAGCAGGAGCAGGTCCGAGACATCCTCCTTGGTAAGCGTCCGGTCTGACGCGTGTTGCTGGCGCGGCGCAGCTGCGCGAGGCGGTCGGCTCTCGGAGTGTCCTTTCGCACTCCGTAAGGAGAGTGCGGATGGGGCGCATGGAGGTCATCACGCGGGTTGAGCGCCGCCGGCGGTATTCGGACGAGGAGCGCGCGGCGGTGCTGGCGCAGTGTGATGAGCCCGGCGCCACGGTGGTCGGCGTGTCGCGCCGGCTGGGCATCTCGGCCAGTCTCATCCACGGCTGGCGTAAGACGCGCCGAGAGGCGGAGCGCATCGCCAGCGAACCGTTACAGTTCATCCCGTACGGCGTGGTTGCGGACGCTGCTCCGCCCGAACCGGTCGTGGCGCTCGCAATGCCAGTCGAGCGCAAGAGCGCCGCACCTGCCCGCGAGGCCACGCCAGCCCCTGACGACCTGGTCCGCCCGCATCCGGGCGGCCGGCCGGGTGGCATCGACATCGACTTGGCCAGCGGCGTTCGCCTGTCGGTCGACAGCTACGTCAACGAGAAGGCGCTGGCGCGCGTCCTGCGGGCCTTGAGGGAAGCGTCGTGATCTCACTGGCGCCCGGTACCAAGGTTTATCTCGCCAGCAAGCCGGTCAGCATGCGGCTGGGCTTCGACGGGCTGGCGGCGCTGGTGCGGCCGCTGTTCGCGGTCGAGCCCTATGCCGGCCACGTCTTCCTGTTCCGCAGCCGGAGCGGCAGCTACCTCAAGGCGCTGCACTGGGACGGCACCGGCCTGTGCCTGTTCGCCAAGCGGCTGGAGCGGCACCGCTTCGTCTGGCCACCGCTGGTCGAGGGCGGCGTGGTGCTGACGCCGGCGCAGTTCGCGCTGCTCATCGAGGCGATGGACTGGCGCCGCACCGTGGCCCCTCCGGCACCAAGACTGCCGGTGCAGATGTAGGTGTGAAAACCGCAGAAAAGCGTGGTTTGCGCTTGGGCGCGAGTCGCCCGTCTGGTACACAGAACCATGTCGCCGGGTGGGATAGACATACCGGAAAACCCTGACGACGTGCGGGCGCTGGTCGCCGCCATGCAGGCCCGGCTCGTGGCCTCGGAGCAGGCGCTGGAAGCCGAGCGCACCGCTCATCAGACCACCCGCGAACATCTCGACGCGGCCAAGAACGCGGTCAAGCTGACCACGCTTCAGATCGAGAAGCTCAAGCTCCAACTCGCGCGCTTGCGCCGCATGAAGTTCGGCCAGTCGTCCGAGCGGCTGACGCTGCTGGCCGACCAGCTCGAGCTGACGCTGGAGGACCTGGAAGCCGAGCACGCCCATGCCGCGTGCGTGGTCGCAGGTGATGTGTCGCCCGAGGTGCTTCAGGCACCCGGCCGCAAGCCTCGGCGCGAGCCGCTGCCCGCGCACCTGCCACGCCAGGAGGTCATCCACCCCGCACCGGAGGCGGACGGCTGCACCGCCTGCGGCGGCACCATGTCGGCGCTGGGCGAGGACGTGACCGAGGTGCTGGAATATGTGCCGGCTCGCTTCCAGGTCTTGCGGTACGTCCGCCCCAAACTTGCCTGCACGCGTTGCGACGCGATCTCCCAGGCATTGGCACCGGCGCTGCCGGTCCCGCGCGGGCGTGCCGGACCGGGACTGCTGGCGCACGTGGTCGTGTCCAAGTTCGCGGACCACCTGCCGCTCTACCGTCAGTCTCAGATCTACGCCCGCGAAGGCGTGGACCTCAGCCGCTCGACGCTGGCCGACTGGCTGGGCCAGGTCAGCTGGCTACTGCAGCCGCTGGTCGACCGCATTGCTACCCACGTCATGGCCAGTCCCAAGCTCCACGCCGACGACACGCCCGTCCCGGTGCTGGCGCCCGGCACCGGCAAGACCGCGACGGGGCGGCTGTGGGTGTACCTGCGCGACAACCGACGATGGCGGCCGAGCGACAAGCCGGCTGCTCTCTTCCGCTACAGCCCCGACCGCAAGGGCGAACGCCCGCGCGAGCATCTGAAGGCGTTCACCGGCTTCCTGCAGGCCGATGCCTATGCCGGGTTCGAGCGGCTCTACGACCCGGACCGCAAGCCTGGCCCCATCACACCCGTCGCCTGCTGGGCGCATGCCCGGCGCAAGCTCCACGACGTCTTCCAGGCCGACCCAAGCTCGGTTGCGGCCGAGGGGCTGCGCAAGATCCGCGACCTGTACGAGGTCGAGCGCGGCATTGTGCAGGACCCGCATGACGACCGCCGCAAGGCACGCAAGCTATCAAAGCTGACTGCGCTCGACTTCTTCGCCTGGGCCGACAATGTGCTGGGTCAGGTGTCCGCGCGCACGCCGTTGGCGGAGGCGCTGCGCTATGCGGTCCGGCTCAAGCCGGCGCTGCTCGCCTACACCGGAGATGGCCGGCTCGAGATCGACAACAATCTCGCCGAGAATGCGCTGCGCGGCATCGCCGTCGGCAGGAAGAATTGGATGTTCGCCGGTGCCGACTGCGGCGGGGAGCGCGCTGCCGCCATGTACAGCCTGCTCGAAACCGCCAAGCTCAACGGCGTCAACCCGCAGCACTGGCTCGCTGACGTGCTCCACCGCGTCGGGCAAGGTCACCCGATCAACCGGCTTGACGAGTTGCTGCCGTGGAACTGGACGCAGGCGACACCGGCGTAAATGCCTGATGTGGTAGAAGGCGGCTGCTAGCCGGCGTCACATTTCGTTCTCGGGATCCCAGTCTCGGATGGATCGCGCGATGGGCATTCCGAGGCTTTGCCCGTCCAGCCATTCAACATTCCGCCCGTCCATGTTCCGCGCGGCTAACCCTGTGACCCTTGGCGCCCTCAGGTCAGTCAATCTCATATCGGCAGAAGAAGCTCCCACCATCCTCTTCCGGTCTCAGAAAACGGCACTCGGCATCGCGTCCATCAACTTTGAACGTGCGCCGCACAATCACCTGATCGACCACTCGCAGCTCCCCTCGTCGAGATCGTAGCGCCCTTTCCCGCGGCTGTAATTAGGCAGACTGCCGGCCGACTGCTTCCCCGCCCGACGGAGGTGACCGGACGCTTACAGGTGCGGGACGAGCTCGGCGTCAGCGTTCCGGAGCATCTGCGTGGGACCTTGCATGGTCCCGCGTCGACGACTGCGGCTGGTGTTCGCCAGTGGGGCGGACATCGGGCTGCTAGTGTGGCTGCGCAGGGACCTGATGTATCTATCCGCGAGAGCTCACGTGATCACGATCTCGCGGGTGAGGTCTCGGACGCGATCCCGAACGCCTCGGCACGCATCACCCGTCAGGCCTTCGAAATTGGAAACCAGGTCGACGACGCTAAGGTTACGGCCGGACGCCTGGGCAACCACGTTCGGGAGCGGAATGACGCATGGATCCCGACGACTCTCCCCGGCGTCGAGGGAGCGCGTGATTGGGCGCGCGACACGCTGGGCATGGGCCAGGGAACAAGCCACGTTTACGAGCTACCGCAGGGAGAGCGGGCAACGCTGCCGATCTCCGGACGATTGAGCTCTAACATGGGGGGCCGCATAGACCCGGTGACCGGGCAACCGGGGCATCATCACCGCGGCGTCGATATCGCGGCAGCACTGGGCACTGAAATCCGTGCGCCAGCGTCCGGCCGAGTGGTGAAGAATGACTTTCAAGGAGGCGGTGCTGGGAACTACCTAGTGCTGCAGCATGGCGACGGATCGCAAAGCAAATACTTCCACATGCAGGACCGGTCGGCATTTCCGGTAGGTAGTAACGTTGAGGCGGGCTCAGTTCTTGGCCGGGTGGGAAGCACGGGTAAGTCGACCGGCCCGCACCTTCATTACGAGCTTTGGAAAGATGGCAGGCCAGTCGACCCCAAGCGGTTCCAGCTTAGGAATGCCCGGGAATAAGGAATAGGCCGATGAACATGACGATCAGCACGGCAGCAACGATCCAACGTGCGTGCGGCGACACCTCGTTTTTCACATCAGCGGTGCTGGATGGGTAAACCTCGTCGAGCAACTCTCTGCCGCGGGGGGTCGAGGGGTCGAAAAGATTGTCCGGATTGACCGAGAAGGACGAGGCGGGGAATGCTGGCCCTTGAGCCCGGCCGGCATCCCAGTCCATCTGACCAGTATCGTGGTTCAACATGGCCGCTCCTCCTGCACCGATCGGCTTAACCAGGCGCGATTTACGCTTGCAAAGCGTAGCAGACCGCATTGAACTAAGCGAGCGGCTTTCCGTGTTTGTTCTCTCCGACGTTGCAGGAAGCGCGATGACGGCGAAGGAGGCAGTAGAGGATCCTAGCGTCGCTGCTCGGTACGAGGAGCTACTGGCGACGCATTTAGGCTTTTACGAAGCGCTGCGACTGCGCGAGCGGCGCCCCAGGAGCGCTGCACAGCGCCAATTTCAGGACGTGGCTTGGGGGAGGGCCGAGCCGGCAAGCGAGCACGAGAAGGCCTATGTCTGGCATCTTCGACGGCGTCGGATCGCACCGTTCAATACAGGTACGCCATCGCAGCACATTGATGACGCCATGACTGGCTTTGAGCCTGGATCTCGACCGGTCAGCAGCGAGGCCGGAGTGAAGTGGGATAATGCCTGGCGTGAAATACGCGGCGGTCGAGAGTTCTGGTAAACGGTCTGCAAGCACAAACGTATGTTCCTGTGAGTTAGAGAAGACATATTCTTCGCCACATAGAAACGACACCGTCTGGTAGCAGCGGGGGCAGCGTGGAGCCATCCAAACAGCGCAGCGTTGCCCCCGCTGATGCGATCACCTCCCGGCTCCTGACCCCGGACCCGCTGCGCCAGCAGCGGGCTCGGTCACGCCCGGTTTCAGGCGGTCGGCCTTTCCCGAAACTCCAGGTCCGAGGCAGCATTTTGGGAAAAGGCAATCGGGAACATATTTCGGGAAAATGGCCCCGGGCGGTCAACTGCGCGCTGATAGGCGTACCGTCCTCCCGGCCGACCTTCCCAATCGGGAAGGCGTCGCAGCGGAAATCACTAATTCGGCATAACGACTGGTGTTTGGCGATCAGAACGTGCCACTGGTCGCGGGGCACAGGGGGGCTACAGATGCGCGCACTTATAATGGGATTGGTCTGCCTTTCGCTGGGAAGTGCAGCTATCGCGCGAGACCCGGCATTTGATCCGCGTGCCTGGAAGTCCAAGGTGGCCGGGGAGAAGACGCAGGTTTCGGTGCTGGGTTCGGTTCACCTCAAGAATCTGGGTGCGTTCAAGCCTGATGACCTGCTCCCCGGAAATCATGCCATTTGTAGGTTAGCTCGTCAGATGGAGACGAGCGATGCGGCGAGGCCGTTCTACCCTGCCAAGGCTATTGGCTATGGCAGTCACCACCGCGGTTACGAATCATGCCGTATGAAGAGCTTTGCCAAGGCCTTCATCCAATCCTCGCTGATAGGCTGATCTGACTCAGGAGCACGCAGCATGTTCTCCGCCCGACCGATCAGACATTGCAACAAAGCATGACGGAACGTCGCAAGATCGAGATTCGCTAGCGCGATCGCGGCTCCCGGATGTGCTAGCAAGGCATCAATTGCGCGCAGACCGACAGCATAGGTAGAGGTCCAGGCATCATGCCGCGCGTCCGGTAGTTCCGCCAGCACCGCTGCGATCGCCTGACGCTCCGCGCTGATCAAGAAGGCCAGGATACGCCTCCCGACGCTGCAGAATGCATCGCGAAAGTCTTCCGCATCCACGTCCTCATGAAGTCCGCTTTCTTCCAGTTCAAGCTTGCGCCGCAGAAGGCGCATCAAGAGATCACTGCGGCCATGAAAGCGTGTGTAGATCGTCTTCTTGCTGACAGCAGCCGCACGTGCGATCCGTTCGACCGAGAGTTCGCGGGCACCCTTTGCGAGCAGCAAGTCCCAAGTGGCGGCCAGGATCCGGTCTTCCAGACTGGCCGCCTCTTTGGCACTCGGCCGGCCTATCCGACCGCGTTGGCTTTTCGGCATTCTCTTTTCACCGACCATCGCGGCTCTTCCTTACATCGCTCCGAGCTTTGATCGGTCCCGGTCAGCGTCGGCGACGACCGCTCGAGCCGTTCCGACGATGCCCAGAGGCTGAGCATGATCGGCCGTGGCGCAGCTTGCTCGCGGGCTGCGCCGCACCATCCGACCCAAGCTGCTCGCCAGGGTTAACCGCCCCTCATAGGCCCGGCGTGTTACAGGCAGAACGGCTGCGCAAGGTCCGGAGTGATGCGGACGAGTTGACCCGAGCTCGCGTCGAGACAGCATAACGTCGAGTGCACCTCGGCGACCGTCTCGCCGTCCCTGCCGATATGCGTCGAGAACCATGCTCGCGACGCTGTGTGCTTGGTAATCTGAACCGTCGCGATGAGACTATCGCGGTGATAGGCCGGTTTTCGATAGAAGATCTCGTGACTAGCGACGATCCAGCGAAGCCGGTCGACATCTTCCTTCCTCGCCACCGCGCGCCAGTACGCGGTTATCGCCTGCTGCACCCACTGCAGGTACACAGCATTGTTGACGTGGCCCAGTTCGTCGATCGCGTCCGCCGAAACGGTGATGGCATGCCGATGCGAACGGTATTGCGAGCGCCCCTCAGGCCCGCTGGACGGATCAGTGCCAGCCTGCTTCACCGATCCACCGGAGCGCCGTCAGCGACGGCATGAAGAGATATTCGCCGCCCATCAGACGGTTGAAGGTGGTCACGCCGTTGACGCGCTTTCGCGCCGGCTCCTGCGGAATGGTGAAGGTCCCGGGCTCCTCGTGCAGCGCGACGATCGGGTCCTTTTCGGTGCCAAGATCGATGAAGTTGCCCCGGTTGATCCATTCCTGCTGGAGGAACTCGATCGTATCGTACGCCCGCGCGCTGATGAAGATGAAGAAGATGCCGCGATCGTCTTTCGCATCGTCGGCCGCCGTCACGTCCGGAGTCCACTTGGGGCCGAAGGTGGAAGAGCGCCGGATGATGCGGTGAATGTTGACGTCGGTCAGGATCGTCAACTGGCTGTCGCGCGGGTTCAGACGGCGCATGTGCGCTGAATGCGGACAGACCAGTCCCTTGGGATCTTCCGCGAAATTAAAGTCGTTGTTGCGTGATCGATCCGCCCCCAGCGCCTCGTCGTCATGATCCGGTGCCAGGATCAGCGGCGCGCCGCTGCGCCAGCGGCCGAACATCTTGGCCGCCAGCTTCTCCTGGTCGGCTTCGCTGTCGGCGTTTGCGCGGATGAAATCGTTGAAGGCGCCAACCGCGCTCTGATATTTGCGCAGGACCACGAACGATCCGTTGCGACCGAGCGGGGCCGGTTCGGGCATTGCGACTGGCGCGCCGGTCTCGCTGTTTTCGCCCAGGATGAACTCGCCCGCCGCGATCGCGCGCTCGTCGCCCCGCGGGTCCACCCCGCCGCCCGCCACTGTCGGCTGCGAGATGGAGTCGCGAAATCCGAAAGGGTTCTTGGCATCGGCATCCGCCCCGAAGCTGTGCGTGCCGACGAGCGTGACACCATGCGAGGCTTCCAACTCGGTCATGGCAACTTTGATCGCCTTTTCAAGCGCGTCTTCGTCGCGGGCATAGATCGTCAGCGCGATATGGCAGGTGCCGGGCCGAAAGGCATCTTCCCACCGGTCGGGTGCATTCTCGCCGAAGTCGCGCAGTTGCTCGGCTCGGGCGGCCATGCCCTTTTGAAACGGGAGGGGAAAGCTCTTCAGCGATGCCTCTGGCACGCCCAGCGCCTTCAGGCCGGCATGGCTGATCGCGACGCCGGTCCAAGCGTCCATGTCGTCCGTCCAATCGTCGGCCGCGGGGATATGCGGCGCGAGTCGGCGGACGAGGTCGCGACCGCCTTCCGCCTCATCGACGTGCAGCAT
The DNA here is from genome assembly GCF_002374835.1 of Sphingomonas ginsenosidimutans. Classification (GTDB taxonomy): domain Bacteria; phylum Pseudomonadota; class Alphaproteobacteria; order Sphingomonadales; family Sphingomonadaceae; genus Sphingomonas; species Sphingomonas ginsenosidimutans. Next base: position 43,661 of record NZ_NWVD01000013.1, on the reverse strand, counting down.
CGCGTGCAAGCCGACATAGGGCTCGGGCCGCGATCGCAGGATCAGGGCCTGGATGTCGTCGAGCTGCAGCTTGACCCGCTCCCGGCTGAAGCGCGCCCTCAGGTCCGCCAGAACGCTCATGTCAGTAATCCACCCCTTCCGGCTTGGAGATGGCGTCGGTAAGTTGGCCGAGCGCCGCCTTGGTCGTCGGGTCGATGCCCATGTTGGCGGCCTCTGCATCGAGGAACGCGTTGAGCGCCTTCTCCATTCGCTGGAAACGGCGTACGTCGACCACCGTCACCTGCGGATTGGCAACGAACCAGCCGGCAGCGTCGATCTGGTGGTCGGCGATGAAATCCTTCACCTTGGGGCTGTCGATCCCCGGCCAGCCTTCGACGTTGGCGAACAGAAGGTCCATGAGCTCGGGGATCTTGGTCGCAAAGTCATTGATGTAGGCATCCCAGTCGCCGTCGTAGGCGGTCGCGAACAGGATGCGCGTATCATCGTCGAAAAAGACGAAGCGCATGTCGTGCAGGGTGGAGACGCGCTGGGCCCCGTCCATGTTGCCGGCGGTGAGATCGAAGATCCGCCGCAGGCGCTCTGCGCCGCCCGGCTTGAGCGTCGCGATGGCGGTGAGTTCGGACACGTTGCCGGATTGCTTGCCGGCGCGGCCCGCCGACCGGGCGCTGCCCTTCAGGTCCGGATTATGTTTGCGGATCATCGCCTCGAGCGCGATCTTGGCGAGGTGGGGTGCATCGGCGGCGACTTCCTCCACCCGGCGACGGATTTCCTGAAGCTTGCTCTCATCCGCGAGGCGCGGGTCCTTGTTGTCTGTGGTCATCACGACCTCCTGCTTGTTCAATCGGGAATGTCATCGAGCCGGTCAGGCTCGATCCGGGGGCGCGCGTTCATCCGATGGCGGTAGCTGGTGGAGCGTTCGTAAGCCGCCCGGCGGATGCGCATGATCTGGCCGAGTGGGCGGTGCGCCTCTACGCCGTTCCATGGATTGAAAGACAGGACGTCGTCGCCATACACCTGGCGTGCCGGGGCGTAGGCGTCCTGCGCTGCGAACCGCAGCGTCGCGATCGGGCGATGCGGCGACACCTTCTCGTCCCAGCGTACCGCCGCATCCTCGACCGGCATCTCCGCCAGATCGGTGCAGAGTTGCGCCGACAGGGCATATTCCGCGCCCTGGCCGGCGAAATGCTCCACCATAACATCCCGCATCGTGGAGAAATCCGCCTTGCCCACCGGCTGTCCCGTCAAGGCCCGGACGTTATCGGAAGCTGGGGACAGAGCCAGCTTGGCGACATGGTCACCGAAGCGGATAGCACCTTGCGTATGGTAGCTCTCGCCGAGCGGATGATGGTTGTCGCGCGCCAAACCTTCGAGCGTCGCCCCGGGCGTCATCCCCAACGCCTCCACTGTCTTCTTGGCACCCCGCGCAGTGCCTGCGATCAGCCGCTGGAAGGTGTCGGGCGCATGCGCATTCGCCTCAAGAAGGCTCAGCATCAGCTTGTATTTGGCGATGGTGCCAAAGGCGAGGACGGGAAAGTTCACCATCAGGAAATCCTGGTTGGCGCCCCCGATATCGGGCGACAACCGCTCTCCTTCGACGCCGATTACCTTGATCGCGAATCCTCGCGGCGCAGGGATCGCGTCCGAATGAATGTCGCTGGGCGCCGAGGACAGCCGTGCGACCACGCCGTAGGTGCATGGGTGTCCGAAGATGCCCTGCCGCAGTTCCGGCGCCAGATCGTCGTGAACCGTCAACGTGCCCCTCAGGACAGCATGGGACTTGGCATGCGCGTCGCGGATCGCATGGCGGTGATGCTCGAAAGCGCAGCGGTTCCCGGCCGCCATCTGCTCGACGATCTCGGCCGTCAGGCGATCTTCATCCTCGGCGATCGTCTCGATGTCGGACGAATAGAGAAGCGGTGCTTTCAAAGCCTGACCTCGTCTGTTGCCCATGTCCCGACGCCGGTCGCGGCGCCGCTTGGCCCAGCCATTTCCCGGCAATTACCCACCAACAACACCTAGGGGAACCGAATGGTTCCCTTTCTTGCTGACTCGACCAGGTCTCTACGTGAGGCAACTATCGATGCAGGTGGCAGCGATCAGCGACACGAAGTCTCGTGGCCATGCGAAGCGAGGTCGCAGCCACTACGAGCGGCTAGAATGAGTGCGCGATACACTACAGCCGCGGAAACGGTGGAGCTTGCGCTCCTTGGCGAGGATTGCCCTCCATTCAGGCCTCGGTGGCGGACGTCCCGACCATCGCGCCGAAGCCGACGAGGCGCGAATACGCCAGCATGGCATAGCCGAGGGCGAGGCTTGCAAGGGTCAAGGCGGGGATCGTGACCTCGCTCAGGCGCGCATGCATCTGGTTCAACGGGACGAACGTGTGGACGCCGGCGGTGGCCGGGATCAAGTGAGAGAGGGCGGCGACGAAGCCCGGCATTTGATCGAGCGGATAGGCGGTCCCGGTGAGGAAGAAGAACGGCACCGAGGTCGGTGCCAAGGATGTAGGTTGCCCGCTCGGCGCAATCGAACACGCTGCCGATGAGCAGCCCTAGGGCAGCAACCGCCGTGGCGAAGACAGGGACCATCACCATCATGCCGGTAATGTCGCCATCGACGGGCACAGCCTGGAGCCAGAAGATGAACCCGAACAGGAAATAGCATCCCAGGATGCCTACCGACGTGAACGCCGCCAGCGTTCCCCAGAACTCCGCGACACCCATCCGCCATGCGCCGGAGCGGCGTCGTCCGCCCATGAAGGTAGGGTCAGGACCCATTGATGTGAGCGTCACGATCTGATTCAGGCTCCGCGAGGAGACCGGAATGAGTGACCTGTTTTGGCTGACGGATGAGCAGATTGAGCGGCTGCGGCCGTTCTTTCCCAAGAGCCACGGCCGGCCGCGGGTGGACGACCGACGGGTTCTGAGCGGCATCGTCTTCGTCAACCGCAATGGGCTGCGCTGGCGAGATGCGCCCAGCGCCTATGGGCCGCACAAGACGCTCTACAACCGGTGGAAGCGCTGGGGTGAGGCAGGCGTGTTCACGCGGATGATGGAAGGGCTGGCGGCGGCAGGCGCCGAGCCGAAGACGGTTATGATCGACGCCACCTACCTGAAGGCGCACCGCACGGCATCGAGCCTGCGGGTAAAAAGGGGGGCCTTGGCCGCCTGATAGGCCGCACCAAGGGCGGCATGAACACCAAGCTCCATGCCGTAGCCGATGCGAACGGACGCCCCTTGAGCTTCTTTATGACCGCCGGGCAGGTCAGCGACTACACCGGTGCGGCCGCGTTGCTGGACGACCTGCCGAAGGCTCAGTGGCTGCTAGGTGACCGCGGCTACGACGCCGACTGGTTCAGGGATGCGCTCCAGGCCAAGGGCATCCAACCCTGCATCCCAGGGCGGCGGTCCCGCAACGAGCCGGTCAGGTACGACAAGCGCCGCTATCGGCGACGTAGCCGCATCGAGATCATGTTCGGCCGCCTCAAGGACTGGCGCCGCGTCGCAACCCGCTACGACCGCTGCCCGACCGTCTTCTTCTCCGCCATCGCCCTCGCTGCCACCGTCATCTTCTGGCTGTAATCAACGAGTCCTGACCCTAGCGGCGCCGAAGAGCAGCGTCTGCTGAACGATGATCACCGCTACGGCCGGAAAGACATAGCCCTTGTAACCACCCGTCCGATTGAACAACGGTTCGGTGGTGACCGCGACGGGCAGCCCGCCGCGACTGAGTTGGGTTCAGCGGCAGCACGTTGCTCCAGATGTGGGCAAAGGCGTTGGCGCCGTTCAGCGGTAACGTCGCGCCCGAATAGGCAAGCGCCGAACCGGCATAGACGGCGCTCGCCGACAGAGCGGTCGCGGTTTCGCGTGTCCGTGGGCAGCGCATTGTCGCGATTGGCGTTGTAGCTGCCGAACGCGAAGGCTTGCGGGCGGTAGCGCGATTTCGCCAGGCCGACCCCCGCGCTGGCGATGTCACGCGCTGCGTCGGCGCCGCGGGCCCGGGGCGTCGCGTCTATGCCCTCCAGGAATGTGCCGACGGGAGGCAGCGGCTGCGAATTGACGAACAGCGGCGTCGATGCGCCGACGCCGGCGGGTCGGTCCAGCAACCGCGACAGTGCGTCGGCAGCAGTCGCTTCCTCGAGTTGCGCGCGAATGAAGGCGCGTTCGGCGGCGTCGCGGGCGACCTGAACCTGGAGGACGCGCGCATGGGGAATGACCCCGTTCTGCTCGAGCTTCACGGCATCCGACAGATGCCGATCGAACCCTGCGAGCGTCTCGCGCGTCGACCGGGTCAGCTGGGCGGCAACCTGCTGACCGAAATAGGTGCGGACCAACCTGACGCGAGACAGGTCGCGACCACCCGCCTGCCTGGCGCGGGCCACCTCGACCGCGCCGTCCGCACCCGCCTGGATCGCCGGGATCGCACCGCCCGTGTAGAGCGGCACGCGGTACGCTCGCTGTACAGCGGCTCGTTTCTTCCGGGCCGGCGCAACGTCGTGCTGGTCGGTGGGACGGGCACCGGCAAGACGCACCTCGCCACCACCATCACCGCCAATGTGGTACGGGCCGGCGCCCGCGGGCGCTATTTCCACACGGTTGATCTGGTGAACCGGCTCGAGGAGGAAACCCGCCTTGGGAAGGCCGGCACGCTGGCGGCCCAGCTCTCGCGCCTCGACCTCGTGGTGCTCGACGAGCTTGGCTACCTGCCGTTTGCCCGCTCGGGCGGTCAGCTGCTCTTCCACCTCGTCAGCAAGCTCTACGAACAGACTTCAGTCATCGTCACGACGAACCTGGCCTTTGGTGAGTGGCCCACCGTCTTCGGCGACCCCAAGATGACCACCGCGCTGCTCGACCGAATTACCCACCATTGCGACATCGTCGAAACCGGCAACGACAGCTGGCGCTTCAAACATCGAAGCTGACGCCTGGGACACCGGCAGAGAACGCTTCGCGCTGGTTGCGCCTCCCGTCGGGCTACGCCCGCCCTACGCCGCAACCAGCGCGAACAGTGCGCCCGTCATCCCCGGTACGCTGCTCGACGAAGGGGGTCCCTTTTGGACGCCGGTAGGGGGTCCCTTTTGGACGCCGATTGACAGTCAACGCGCTGATCTAGGAAGGCGGGGCAGCGATAGGTGATCTCATGCTTTATCGCGACCCGGGCAACCGACTCCAGCGCATCGCCGGGCGCGATCCGGTGCCAAAAGGAGATCACCGCCTCCTGTATCCAGCGTAAATAGACCGTATTGTTGACGTGGCCCATGTGATCGATGTCGGAGGCGATCACATCGAAGGCGCAGGTATGGCCGGCGCTATCGTTAGGCATCCGCGTCGTCTCCGCTGATCGTCATTGACACCGACACGGCATTAACTTATATTGTCATCAGTGACAATAGAGCCTCCCCGTCGCCGCCGGCGTCATCCGGACGAGCTTCGCAGCGAAGCGGTCGGCGCTGCCCGCGATATCCTTGAGCGTTTCGGGCCGGCAGCGATCACGCTTCAGAGCGTGGCCGGGGCATTAGGCATGGCGCACGGAAGCATCACCCATCATTTCGGCACCGCGGCCAACCTGCAGGCAGCCGTCGCGGACGACGGCATCGGCCAGCTTCTGGAGGACGTCCGGCGCGGTGTCCGAGCCTTGAGGGCAGGCGACATCGATGAAGCCGGCCTCGTCGACCTCGTCTTCGACACGTTCGCACAGACCGGCGTGGGCCGGCTGATCGGCTGGCTTGCCGCGACCGATCGTCAGATGCTGGAACCCCTCTTCAGCCGATTCTCCCGCCTACCAAGCGAGTTGGCGGGCGACACGACGGGGGGCTCGACAGTCGCCGACCACGAGCTGCCGGCCCTCGTCGAGGGCATCGTTTCGGGCGCGCTGAGTGCGTCGTTGATCGGCGACGAGCTGGACCATGCTTTGGGATTGCCAAGATCATTCGCGAAACGACGTGCGGCCCGCGAGCTGACCCTCCGAAGGGGGGCGAGCATCGTCTCTTGCGAATTTCGACGACCGGGGTCGCAGTCGTGAACGTGATCATGGCGGCGACGCCCAGACCTCGTCCCCTCGTACATGGCTGCGGCATCGAGGCCGCAGACGGCTTGTCGCCTCACAGCAAAGCGGGCCAACGTCGATGATGAGCCTTCGGTCTATCGCCATCATCGGCGCCGCGGTCGCGACGGCGCATGCCGCATCGGCCCAGAACATCGGCCCCTCAAGCCCCGCCGTCCTGACATACGCCCGTGCGCAGGAGCAGCTGCTGGACCGTTCCGACGCGATCGCGGCCTCGGACGCGAACGTGCGCAGCAAGGAGGCGCAAGAGGGAGCCACGCGCACATTGCGCAGGCCGGACGTCGACCTCGAGGCGCAACTGCTGGACTATCAGAAGACGCTCTATCTGCCGCTCGGTTCGCTCGCGCCGGTCGCCGAGGGCTTCGGCATCCCTGACCCGCTGCGGTTTCAAGTTAGAAGGCAAAGTACGCGCCCCATCGCTTCGACGACCCTCCCGATCTACACCGGAGGGCAGATTTCGGGGACGCAGGCTGGTGCGCGGGCACAGGTGGCGCAGGCGCAGGCCGACCGGGCCATCACCGCCAACGATCAGCTCGTGCAACTGGTGCGGGCCTATTTCGGCCAGCAGCTAGCCGAGCGAGCGCTGGGCGTGCGCCGCGACGTGCTCGATGGGCTCGACCGTCACGTCGCAGACGCCGTCAAGCTCGAGGAAGCGCGCTTCATCAGCCGGGCGCAACGCCTTCAGGCAGAGGTGGCACGCGACGACGCACGGGCGGAATATGAGAAGGCGATCGCTGACCTCCAGACGGCGAATGCGGCGCTTGCGGGGCTGCTGCGCGAACCCGCAGGAGTGAGGCCGTCAACGCCGCTCTTCGTCATCTCGCGTCCACTGCCGCCGCTCGACACGTTCAAGGCCGCGGCCCTAGCCTCACATCCTCAACTCGAGCGGCTGTCGTCGCTGGAGGACCAGGCGAAGGCCGGCGTCCTGATCCAGCAGGCGAAGCAGCGCCCGACCGTCTACGGCTTCGGCCAGTATAATTTCGACCGGCGCAACACCCTCCTCACGGACCCGGATTGGGCAGTGGGTGTTGGCTTGCGCTATAAGCTCGCCGGGGGTCTTGGGCGCCGACAGGCGGTCGATGCGGCACGGGCGACGGCGGAACAGGCGCGCGCCGGTCTGCGCGAAGGCCGCACGCAGATCGAGATCGGTGTGACGAAGGCGTGGAACGACGTCGAGGCGGCGCGAAAGCGGTATCTGCTTCTCGATACCTCCCTCGCTTCATCTATCGAGAATCTGCGGCTTCAGACCCTATCCTATCGGGAACAGCAGGCGACATCGCTGGACGTCATCGACGCGCAGCTTTCGCTGGGGCGATCGCGCATCCAGCGCGCGCAGGCGGCCAACGAATATGTACAGGCACTTGCCCAGCTTCTGAACGTCAGCGGGCAAATGGATGAGATGGCCGCATACGTCGCCAAAGCCGACAAGGTAATTCCATGAACGCCGCAACTGAAAACGAAATGCACGACGGCGGGGGGACGACAAGGCCACCCCGCGGCAAACTGGTCGTTGTCGCTCTCGTGGTCGCTGCCCTGCTGGGCGTCGGACTCTGGCTCAGCTACCGTCCCGTGCCTGGTCAGCTGCAAGGCATGGTAGACGCGCGCGAGATCCGCGTCACGAGCAAGGTCACGGGACGGATCGCATCGTTCGGCGTGGAGGAAGGACAGCCCGTCCGGCAAGGGCAGCTACTCTACACGATCTCCAGCCCCGAAGTCGCCGCCAAGCAGCAGCAGGCCGGCGGGGCGCTGGAGGCCGCGCAGGCAACGCAGGACAAGGCCGAGGCCGGCGCGCGCAGCGAGGACATCCGGGCGGCCGAGGCGCAATGGCGGCGTGCACAGGCGGCAGCGAATCTGGCGCAGGATACCAGCAACCGCACGCAACGCTTGTTCGCCCAGGGCGTCGTCGCCGGTCAGAAGGCGGACGAGGCGCGGACGAACGCCATCGCTTCGACGGAGGCTGCGAAGGCAGCGAGGGCGCAATACGATCAGGCCCTGGCGGGAGCCCGCCCTCAGGACAAGGCCGCCGCTGGCGGTCAGGTCCAGCAGGCGCGCGGCGCGGTGGCCGAGGTGCAGGCCGCCGCCGCCGAGACGCGCGTGGTCGCGCCATCTGCTGGGGAAGTCGGGAAGCGGATGGCTCAACCAGGCGAACTCGTGCCGCAGGGCTTTCCGGTCTTCATGCTGACCGACGTCGAAAACGCTTGGGTCACGCTGAACGTCCGCGAGGATCAGCTCGACGGGCTCGCACGAGGCCGGCAGATCGTCGGAACGATACCTGCGCTTGCGAACAGGCGGGTGACGTTCCGCGTGTCGTACCTGGCGCCGGCGGGCGAGTTCGCGACCTGGCGCGCGACCCGCCAGTCCAGCGGGTTCGACGTCAAGAGCTTCGAGGTCCGCGCCCTGCCATCCCGTCCCATCGACGGGCTGCGTCCCGGTATGACGGTCCTGTTCGACTGGCCGCAATGATCCCGCCCGCGCTGGTCGGCGGCTTTCGGCGGGAGGCCGGCTTCCTGCGAAAGAGCTTCTGGGACCTGTCGCTCGTGACATGGATCCCGTTGATCCTTCTCGCCACGGTCGCCATCCAGATGTCGGCCGGGGCCATGCGCGACCTCCCAATCGTCGTGGTCGATCGCGACGGCGGCGGCATCGCCCGCGAGTTGACCCGCCGTCTCGATGCGGCGCCCGGCTTGGCCGTTCTCGAAATAGCACCCGACCTGTCGATGGCGGAAAACGCCGTGCGCGCCCGACAGGCCTATGCAATTGTCCTCATCGATCGGGACACAAGCAGAGAGGTACTCCGCGGCGGCACGGCTCAGGTCATTGCGCTCTACAATGCCAGCTACTCGACACCGGCCGGGTCCGTCATCCGCGAAGTCGGCAGCGTCGTGCAAGGCTATGCCAGCTCGCTTGCGTCGCAGCAGAGCGCGGCCGTGCTGGGGCCTGGGAGGGTTCGCAGGCCACCCATCGCGGTACGCTCGACCGTTCTCTTCAATCCGCAGGGCAGCTACGAAATTCAGCTGGTGGCGCTGCTTCATCCCGCATTGCTGCATCTGATCTTCATGGTGGCGATCACCGGCGCGCTCGGGCGGGAGCTTCGCGACGGAACGATCGGGGACTGGCTTGCAGACTGCTCGCGACGCGAGGCGGCCTGGGCCGTTTGCGGCAAATTGCTGCTCTACGTCCTCATCTTCATGGGCTGGGGGATCGCAGCGATCGCCTATCTGGCTGGTCTGCGAGGCTGGCCGATCGCTGGCAGCCCGCTGCTGATCGGCGCCGGCTATGCGGTGATGTACATGGCATATGTCGGTGTCGGGCTTCTATTCGTCGGTCTTACTCTAACGATGAGCAGCGCGCTTTCGGCGGCTGGCCTCTACGCGGGAGCCTCCTTCGCGTTCGCCGGGGCGGTATTCCCGGTCGAGTCCGCCTCCGGCTTTGCTCGGGTATGGAGCGCGCTGCTTCCTTATTCTTCCTTTGCCAAGCTGCTTTCGGAGCAGTGGATCATGGGTTCGGCGGCATCAGTGTCACTGCGACAGATCATCGTCATGCTACCATTCGTGATCGTCGGTCTTGCCGTCGGACTGCCGCGCTACCTTGCCGCGGCGAAGCAGCCGGAAACCTGGGGCCGCCGGTGATACGCAACGCCTTCCTCGGCACGTTCCGTGCCATCCTCTCGGACCGATCCGCGCTCCTGCTGCTGATCGGATCGGCCATCATCTATTCGTTCTTCTACCCGGCCGCTTATTCCGGCGAGGTGCCGAGGCGACTGCCCATCGTCGTTGTCGATCTCGACCATACCGGTTCGAGCCGCTCGCTCCTGATGAAGCTCCCGGCCCTTCAGCAGGCCGAGCTCATCGCCTCCCTATCGTCTCCTCGAGAGGCTTACGGATGGGTGCAATCTCGCCACGCGGACGCGGTGATCGTCATCCCGGACGGCTACGAGCGGAACATCCTGCGTGGTGGCCAAGGCACGATCGCGCTGTATGGCAATGGTGCCTATCTTCTTCGTAGCAGCACCTCGCTCGGCAGCATCGCCGCTGCCATTTCGGCGGTCGGTCGCGAGGCAGGGATGGATCAGGCGATGGCCGCCGGCGCGACGGCGCCACCGGCCTTGTCGCTCGTGCAACGACCGCTCTTCAACACGCGCGAAGGCTATGGAAGCACGGTCGTTCCGGGCGTCGCGTTCCTGATCATTCATCAGACGCTGCTGATGGGTCTCGCTCTGCTTGCCGGGACGATGAGGGAACGGCAGGGCCGCCGACGCTTCACTCGCAGGGAGTTCTTCGGCATCGCACTGGCATTCGTATCAATTGGTCTCCTCGACGTGGCCTACTACACTGGCTTCGTTTTCTGGTTTCAGGACTACCCACGTGCTCAGGCGGCCCCTCTCACCCTCATCGTCGCAGCAATCGCGTTCGTCGCGGCAACCGTCGCCGGGGCAATGGCGCTTGCCAGCTTCTTCAAGACTCGCGAGCGGCCGATCCAGCTCTGGATCGTGACATCCCTGCCAATCTTCTTCCTCTCCGGCTTGTCATGGCCCTCGGAGGCGACGCCGGGATGGCTCGTCGCAGCGTCACGGATGCTTCCCACGACCCCGGGGATACATCTGATGGTGGGGGTCAACCAGATGGGTGGAAGCCTTCGGCAATTATCAGGCGAAGTGGTGAACCTCTTCGGGCTCACCGTTTTCTACGGCTGGATCGCATATGCCCGCTTTGTTCGGCCAAGTTAGCCAACATCGCCGCACACGAGATTGCACGTGCTTTTTTTATCAACCAAACAGTCTAGGATCGTTGAGCGCATGATGCAGCGTTCGTGACACGCTGGCGTCACGAGCCTCATGCCTCGGGAGAGGCGCACTGCTCAAAATGTGACACCATCAAGGCTGAGATATTCACCGGCGATCCAGGCTATAACGACCCAATTTCGGTGGTTCAATCGCGGTAATAGCGCTCCCGAAAGCGGTCGTCCGTTCACCTGCCAGTCGGTAGTCTGCGGCTGGGCAAAGAGCGGTGGCCGGTGATGGGCAACCGCATTTCGAGCGAAATTTCGGGTGTGGATCGGCGTGGAAAAAGGACCCCGGCAGCGGGGTGATCGGCGTCGAAAAAGGACCCCTCATCCCGGTGGTCTAGGCTGCTCGCTTGGCGGTGTGTCAGGCGGCGAGATCGGGATGCTGGTATTGGAGACGGTGTTGAGGATCCGGCGCGAGCACGCGTCTGGGAAGGCCATCAAGGCGATAGCGCGGGACCTGCACCTGTCGCGCAAGGTGGTGCGTAAGGCGATCCGGGCGCCGGAGGCGGACATGGGGTATCGGCGGGAGGTACAGCCGCTGCCTAAGCTGGGGCCGTTTCAATCGCGACTGGACGCGTTGCTGGAGGAAGATGAGGCACGGCCGCGGCGGGAGAAGCTGCGCCTCACCCGTATCCACGACCTGCTGCTACGCGAGGGGTTCGACGGCTCGTATGATGCGGTGCGCCGTTATGCGGCGCGCTGGCGGCAGGCGCGGCGTCGCGACGTAATGAATGCGCCGGCGTTCATCCCGCTGCTATTCCGGCCGGGCGAGGCTTACCAGTTCGACTGGAGCCACGAGGACGTCGAGATCTCGGGCAAGCCGATGCGCGTGAAGGTCGCGCATGTCCAGCTGTGCGCGTCGCGGACGATGTATCTGCGCGCCTAAGCGCGCTCGCCGGAACACTCGTTGCGACCGCACTGATGCTTGCCGCACTGGCAGTTGCCGCATCACGGTTCATCGTTACGCCGCGTGCCGAACAAGCGCCGCTTTTCGTCGTGCCGCGCGGTATTGTGGTTCTCCTGGCGCTACTCGCCGCGATTACCTTCCTGACGGAGGGGGCTATTCTCGACTGGGGTGCGCTGCTCCTTGCCGGCAAGGGATTGCTGGCACCCGATCAAGCGGGCCTTGGATATAGTGTCTTCGCTATTGCGATGACCGCAGGGCGGCTCACCGGCGATCGGGTGGTGGCTCGAATTGGTGATCGTCAGACCATGTTTTGGGGCGGCTTGCTGGCGCTCATGGGCTACGGGATCATGCTGCTCGCACCGGTTGCCGTGGTCGCCATGTTGGGTCTGATGTTGATCGGACTTGGTGCATCGAACACGGTGCCGGTATTGTTTCGCCAGGCTGGCGCACAGAACGCGATGCCGCCTGAGCTTGCCGTCGCCTCGATTACGACGGTTGGCTACGCCGGCATCCTGGCAGGTCCGGCTGCGATCGGTTTCGTCGCGGGGCATACCGGCCTAACGGCCGCTTTCTGGATGCTGGCGGCTCTACTCTGCCTTGTACCACTATGCGCGAGAGCGGCAGTGGCAAAAGCTTCAGCTTGAGGATGGCGTAGTTATAGGAACACCTATCCTGGGCTGACCTTTCGTTGTCCCAAAATTAGCATCCCAATGGGAAAACCTCGACCGTATCGATAGACGTGTCTTCCAGGTAGAGAACGAGAAGGAAGAACGCGGATGAGGAGTCTGATCTGGGTCGCGCCGCTATGCGCTGGTCTCGGCGCTTGCAACGCCACCCCCGATCCGATCGGCCTTCAGCCGGGCGAGACGCTGTTGTCGGTGACGGGCACCGGCCGCACCGAGGCGACGCCTGACCAGGCGCTGTTCACCGCCGGCTTGTCGAGCATCGCCGCGGATGCCCGCGGCGCGTCCGAACGGAACGCTCGCACCATGACCGCGATCACGCAGGCACTGGCAAAGTTAGGCGTCGCCCAACGGGATATCCAAACTCGCAATCTGTCGGTGAACCGCATCACTTGGGGCGCGAACAAGGGACAGTACGAGGTCGCCAACAGCGTCACCGTTCGGATGCGCGACACCGGCAAAGTAGGCGCGGCGATCGCCGCCGTCACTGACGCCGGTGCCAACATCGTGTCCGGCCCCGACCTTTCGGTCGCCGATCCGGAAAAGGCGAACCTCACCGGCTACGGAAATGCCTACAAAACCGCACGCGCGAAAGCGGACGCATATGCCGCCGCGGCCGGGCTGCATATCGTGCGGGTGCTTTCGATCCGGGATGGCGGCACTGGCGGCGAATTACCGCAGGCCGGCGATATGACGGCGATGCCCGTAGCACCGCCGCCCGTGGTCGCGATGCAGAGCGCCGCCCCGCCCGTCATGGCCGGCACGAACAACGGCGTGGTCGCGGCGCGGGTCGATTTCGCGCTCGCGCCGAAGTGACCAACAGTCGTTCGGATATCACCAGCACCCTTAGACATAGGTTTTGAGAAGCCGACTACATTCTCTCTTCACCATCCCAAACGGGACGGCTGCGACCGTCCCGCTGGCCGTTCCCAATCGAGAATGCGTCGCGCGGTCACCTCGATGCACTCACCGATCGGTGAGGTATCGGACATTGGTAAATCTCATAGCTGCTGCGATCGTGGCGTAATCTCGTCAGGGGTACACGTCCGCGAGCTGGCACCGTCAAGCTATATTGCCGGTGGGCCGGCGGATTCTGACGGAGCCATGATCGTCGTGCTGAAGATTTTTCTGGGTCTGGTTTGCTTAACTGGTGCTTCAGCGGCCATCGGATCTTTCGCACAGAACCGAACAGGCGAGCGTGCGCGAATGATCAGCTCGATCAAGGCAGCTGCTGCTGACGTTCCGGCACTGCGAGATGATCCCTTTTTCCGAGCAGCGGTTGCGGTCGAGGCAAAGCTTCCACGCGAGGATTTCATACCCCGCGCTGCCAAGCCGCAAGCCTACATCGGCGCACCGTTGGAAATCGGGTGGCAGCAGACGATTTCCGATCCTTACGTCATGGCGATCATGACGGCCGCAGTGCAAGTGCGGCGCAAGTCTCGCGTTCTGGAGGTCGGGACTGGCTCCGGCTATCAGGCCGCGATCCTGGCCGAGCTGGGTGCAGAGGTCTCGACGATCGAAATCGTCCCGCAGCTGGCGCACCAGGCAGCCACGGCCTTGCGCCGGCGCGGCTATCGAAATGTCCATGCCCGCGTCGGAGACGGCTTCGTGGGCTGGCCCGAACGAGCGCCCTTCGACGCAGTGATCGTCACCGCAGGTTCTGCGAGCGTTCCAACGTCGCTCCTTGATCAGTTGCGGATAGGCGGGCGTCTGGTCATGCCGATCGGCCCCTCCACGGCGACCGAGCGACTAGAGGTCTTCACAAAGCAGACTGACGGTAGTGTCGTCGCGTGTTCACTGGGTTGGGCAATGTTCGTGCCCCTAACGGGACGTGGGTATGCGCCCGATCGCCCGGGTGTCGGCGATCACGCCAAGCCATGGTGCTTCGGGGCATCGGTCACCTGATCTATTGCAGACGACCGATGGAAAGTGAGACGGACGCATAGGCCCATTGCACTGTCAGGGATGGTGCAGTCCGCCTGATGCAGGGCGGCAATCGCAGCCACGAGTGCCAGGCCAAGCCCCGCGCCTTCTGTGTTGCGACTGGCATCCCGCCGGTAGAAGCGTCGAAACACCTTCTCACGTTCATCGAAGGGAATGCCGGGACCTTTGTCGCATATTTCCGCCACTGCTTCGGCGCCAACGATATGCAGGCGAGAGACGATATGCGTTCCGGGCGGAGTGTGGACGATCGCGTTCTCGATCAGATTGGTGAACAGCTGCGCGAGAAGGTCGGGGTCGCCGATGACGGTGACTCCTGCAGCATGGTGAGCAATGAACGTCTGCCCGGAGTCCTCGACCACGGGCAAGTAGGCCGCATGGATACGATCGAGCAGTTCGGACAGGTCGACGGGACCGAAGCGACGTCGCCCGACACCTCCCTCGATCGACCCAATCCGCAGCAGGGCCTCGAACGTCGCGAGCAGTCCGTTGGTCTGCTCGACGGCCGCGTCGATACTGTCGGGATCGCCGGCACCTGACGACTGCAATCGTTCGAGCCGTTGGTGGAGCCGGGTAAGTGGCGTGCGCAGATCGTGCGCGATTTCCGTCGACACCTGCCGCAGAGCCTCCATCGCCGCGTCCTTCCGCTCGAGCATGCGATTGAGGTTGCGGGTGAGGTCGTCGAACTCCGGACCGAACCCGATCATCGGCAGCCGTTCCGCGCTATCCCCATCAATTATCCGGTCGATGGCGCGATTGACCGTCGCGAGCCGACGCAGGAAGACGCGCCCAACCAGATACCCGCCGATCAATGCGAAGGCAGCGATCGCGATGCCGCTCCAGATCGTGAAGTATCCGAGCCGCTGGCGTAGCTGCTGAACATCGAAGCTGTCGGTCGCCACGACAAGCAGCAATCCGTCGGGCAGCTGCGTTACTTGCGTTGCGAGATGTTCGACGTGTCGCGAACCGTCAAAATCCTCGGGCACCGCAACGCTTGCCTGACCGATCCTGGCGGCTTGCAGCGGCAGGTCGCCGGATAGCCGGTGTCCCGTTCTGTTGATCAGGAGATATCGATAGGGCGGATCCGCGTCGCTACCCCTGTGCCGCGCGATGGCATCCGTCAGTCCCGAGAGACCCAGATCGGCATATTCCGCGGCCAGAACCGACGATTCCGCCCGAAGCATCCCATCACTGGCTTCTCGGGCGTAATAACCGATCTGCCTCTCCACGGTGAGCAACAGGGCGCCTGCGCCGAGCGCCACGACGACCGCCAGCATTAAGGCGAAGCGAAAGGCCGCGCTCCCGAACGCGGCCGGGATGCGTGACCTAACCCGCATCGATCCGGTATCCAGCGCCCCGAACGGTCTGGATCAATTCACGTCCGAAGCCGCGATCGACCTTGGCGCGCAACCGGCTCATGTGGCTCTCGATGATGTTGGTCTTGGGATCGAAGTGAAACGACCAGACATTTTCGAGGAGCATCGTGCGGGTCACCACCTCGCCTGCGTGCAGCATCAGATATTCAAGCAGTTTCAGTTCCTGGGCTTGCAAATCCACTCGCTGACCGGCGCGCGTCACGTTGCGGCGGATGCGGTCGAGAACCAGGTCGCCGACCGCAATCGTGGCGGCGACGTCCGAGATCGGGGGGCGCCGCGCGAGCGCATTGATCCGGGCGAGCAGTTCGGTCGCCGCGAACGGTTTCGCCAGATAGTCGTCGGCCCCCGCCTCGAGCCCTTCGACCCGGTCCTCGACGCCGTTCATGGCTGTGAGGAACAGCGCAGGTGTCCGTATCCCCGCCGCCCGGATGGCCTTGAGCGCCGGCAGGCCAGCGATGCCCGGCACCATCCGGTCAAGGATCAGAACGGCGTATTCGCTGGAAGATGCCAGGAAGATCGCGTCCTGCCCGGTCGAACAGGCGTCGACGACATGGCCTGCGCTGCTCAGCACGCGCTCCAGGTCCTCACGCGTCCCGGCATCGTCTTCAAGCAACAAGAGCTTCATCGACTGATGATCCGGTTTCGCGCCGGAGACGGCAAGTTGGGCATAATCAATCTTGTCCTCACCCGCGACGAAGGTTGCCGCTCCTAGAAGGGCACGGTGTAATCTGCCCCAAGGAGTGTGTGTCATGAAAGACGTGCGATTGATGCTGGGTCTGCTGTCCGTCGCGGCGATGAGTGGAACAGCCGCTGCGGCAGCAACGAAACTGAAGGGACACCAATACGCCGCTCAGGCGAAGGTCTCTCTCGCCACGGCACGGCAGACCGCACTCAAGGCGCGTCCCGGCACGATCACCGATCAGGAGCTGGAACGGGAGAAGGGTGGCAGCGGCCTGCGCTATTCCTTCGATATCACCAGCCACGGCAAGCCTTATGAGGTCGGAATCGACGCGCGAAGCGGCGTGATCCTCGAGAATGTTGCCGAAGGCAAAAACCCGGACTGACCAACATCGAGATCCCGACGCATTGGCCAGCGTTACCGGCCAGGAGGCGCGACAGAAGCATGTTGATCAGGGGGATCAGGAAGGGCGTCCTGCCCATTCTGCTTGCAGCGTTGTTGGCGGGATGCGCGCATTACACCGCGCTTCCGCTCACGCGAGACATACCGCTCGCGCCGTCTGTCGGCGCGCTGCAGGGTGCCGCGGAAGATCATGGAGCCTTATCAGTCAGTGACGTCGTGACGTTGGCGCTGGCAAACAACCCGGATCTTCGCGCGGCGCGCCTGAAGCGGGGCATTGCCGAGGGGCAGGCGACGCAAGCCTCGATCCTCGCCAATCCGTCCCTGTCGGGCGCTTTCCTGCCTCTGCTTTCGGGGGCAGGCACCGTCCCGGCCTGGAATCTGGGAGTGGCACAGGACATCAAGAGCCTCGTCACCTATCGCGCGCGACGCCGCGCTGCCACTGCCAGCACCCGGCAAGTTGCGGCTGATCTCGTCTGGCAGGAATGGCAGGTCGCCGGGCAGGCGCGCCAGCTTGCCACCGACATCATCATCGGCACGCGCAGCCGCCCGACCTATGTCGCGGCCTACGATCTCCTGTCCGATCGCAACGGCAAGCTCGAGCGCGCCCTCGCTGCCAGAACCGTGACGCTCGTCACCGTCGCCCCGGACCGTGTCGCTCTTCAGGCGGCGCGCACGTCGCTCAACACGCTCGACCAGACGTTGCTATCGCAGCGGCACCAGCTGAACGCCCTGCTGGGCTTGACACCCGATGCGGTCGTGCCGCTTGCGACCGCGCCCGACCTCCCGCCGTTTAACCCCGCCGCGATCCGCGCAGGGCTTGCGACGCTGCCTGATCGCCGGCCCGACCTGCTCGCACTGCGCCTCGGCTATGCAGCCGCTGACGAGCAATTGCGCGTCGCGATCCTGTCGCAGTTTCCTGACCTGATCCTTGGCGGTTCCGCGTCGAGCGACAGTTCGAAGGTCATCAACGGCGGGCCGAACGTGCAGGTCGGCTTGCCCATCTTCGATCGCAACCAGGGCAATGTCGCGATCGCGCGGGCGACGCGGGCGCAGCTTCAAGCCGATTATTCTGCGCGGCTAGCGGCCGCTACCGGTACGGTCGGCGCGCTGCTGCGCGAATATGAGCAGCTCGCGGCGCAACTGGCGATCGCGCGTCGCGATTTGCCTGCCGCCCGCATCGCCGCGTCCCGGGCACAGGCGGCGTTCGGCGCCTCCAACATCGACGAGCGGGGCTATGTCGACCTCGTCTCTAACCGCTTCGCCAAGGAAGAGGAGATCATGACCTTGGAACTCGCGCTGTTCGATCGTCAGATCGCCATACAGACGCTGGTCGGCGCGGGCCTGCCGACGATCGACTTGTCCGCCGAACAAGCGGGGAGCGGTCGGTGATGCCGCCTCATCCGAGAATATCTGCTGCTCTGCTTCTGCTTTTGGTCACGGCTTGCAGCAGCGGATCCCCCGCGCCGGATGCCAGCGATACCCCGACGCCCAGCGTTCTCGTCAACACCGTCGCACCCCGCCAGGGTGCGCTACCGGCGATCGTCACGGCTTATGGCTCCGTGGCGCCTTCCGAGATCGGCACCCGGACATTCAATGAAGCGCAGCCAGGCCAGGTGACGCGGCTGTTCGTCGCCCCAGGCAGCGCCGTGAAGGCCGGACAGGCTCTTGCTATATTTGTCACGGCGCCGACTTCGCGCAGCACCTACGCACAAGCGGTGAGCGCTCTCGCCGCAGCGCAGAAGGCGCGCGCCAGCACGGCGCAGCTGCTCGCGCAGCAGCTCGCGACAACCGATCAGCTGGTGCAGGCGGACAAGGCGGTGTCCGACGCACGAACCTCTCTCGCTGCGCTGCGCGCCGAGGGGGCTGGCACCCCTGTCCATACCATCGTGGCACCGTTTGCGGGCATCGTCACCGCCGTCGCGGTTGCCCAGGGTGACCGCACCGCAGCGGGCGCGACCATCCTAACGGTCGCGCGATCGGGCGGGATCGTCGTCACCGTCGGGATCGATCCGTCGCAGCGCGGCGCGGTCGTTGTCGGACAAGCGGCGTCGCTGAAGCGCTTGTCGGGCGGCGGTACGATCGAAGGTCGCGTCGTGCGGGTCGACGGCGCGTTGAATGCCGTGACCAAGATGGTCGACGTCGACTTATCCTTCCCTGCGGGCGCACTCCTCCCGGGCGAGCCTATGCAGGTCGACATCCGCACCGGCGCGGTCAACGGATGGGTCGTGCCGCACGCGGCCGTCGTGACCGCCGGTGGCAGCCCGAAAATATTCCAGGTGCAGAGCGGCAAAGCCAAGGCGGTGCCGGTCACTATCAGGCTGTCGTCGGACGCGGGCGACGTCGTGGATGGCGCCCTGTCCCCCCGTATCCCGCTGATCGTCGCCGGTGCCTATCAGGTCACCGACGGCGATGCCGTCCGGAGCCGTTGATGCTCGAGCGGTTCCTCCGCACCCAGTCGCGCGCCTTCGTCCTTGTCGGCTTGGCGCTGGCACTAGCGGGAATCGTCGCAGCGTTGTCGTTGCCGATCGGGCTCTTCCCTCAGGTATCGTTTCCGCGGGTCGTCGTCGATCTCGATTCCGGGAGCCGTCCCGCAGATCAGACCGCGCTGACCGTTACCCGTCCAGTCGAGGAGGCGATCCGCGCCATCCCTGGCGTCAACAACGTCCGTTCCGAGACGGCGCGCGGGACCGCGCAGATCTCGATCGACTTCGGTTGGGGGCGCGACATGATCGCGAGCACGCTGCTCGTCGATACCGCGGTCGGCCGTATCCTGCCGTCGCTGCCTGCCGGCACGCAGTACAATGTCCGCCGGATGGACCCGACCGTCTTTCCGATCATCTCCTATGCGCTGGTATCCGACACGGCGGATCCAGCTCAGCTCCAGGACTTCGCACGACTTCAGATTACCCCGCTGCTGTCCTCGATCACCGGCCTTGCGAAGGTCGGTGTGCAGGGTGGTGACACCGCAGAGGTCGAGGTGCTCGCGGACCCGCAACGGCTCGCGAGCTACGGCCTGGCGATGGCGGACCTTGCGACCGCCATCCGCAACGGCAACGTGTTGAGTGCGGTCGGGCAGGTCCAGGATCGTGGTCGACTCTCGCTCGTGATTGCCGATCGCAGTGTCGCCAGCGCTGCGCAGATCGGTGACATCGTCGTCAAGGCGGCCCCGGCAGGGGTCGTTCGGGTGCGGGATGTCGCAACCGTGCAGACCGGTGCCGTGCCCGTCTGGCAGCGGATCGTCGAAGACGGAAAGCCTGCGGTGCTGTTCAACATCTACGAACAGCCGGACGGCAACGCGGTTCAGATCGCAAAGCAAGTGCAGGCGAAGCTGGCGAGTGTGAGGCTGCCGGCCGGGGTAAAGCTCGTCAACTGGTACGACCAGAGCGAGTTGGTGACCCAATCGGTCGCGAGCGTTCGTGACGCGGTACTGATCGGCCTCGTGCTCGCCGCGCTGGTGCTCCTCCTGTTCCTGCGCAGCTGGCGCGTCACGTTCGTCGCCATCATCGTCGTGCCGGCAACGCTGGCGACCACGGTGTTGGTGCTGAGCATCCTCGGCATGAGCTTCAACATCATGACCCTCGGCGGGATCGCCGCCGCAGTCGGATTGCTGATCGACGACGTCATCGTGATGGTCGAGCATATCGCCCGCCGCGCTGGCGAGGTGAGACCGGATGGGGAGGTCGCTGGCAATGCCGCGGTCATCCCGGCCGCGCGTGAGTTTATGGCACCGCTGACCGGATCGAGCCTCGCGACGCTGATCGTGTTCGTGCCGCTATCATTCCTGACCGGGGTCACCGGTGCCTTCTCCAGGGCGCTGTCAGTGACGATGGCGGCGGCACTTGCCATTTCCTGGGCGATGACGGCTTTCGTCGTGCCGGTCCTCGTGAGGTGGCTGGTGGACTTTCGCACATGGAAGGATCCCGGTGTCGCCGGTGAGGGGCGGCTTGCCGTGGTCCATGACAAGGGCCTTGATCGCCTGTCGGCCCGGCCCTGGTTGCTACTTGTCATTCTCGTGCCGCTCCTGACAATCGGTTATATCGGCTATTCCAAGGTGCCGACAGGTTTCATGCCGAAGGTCGACGAAGGCGGCTTTGTCATGGACTATTACACTTCGCCCGGCACGTCGCTGGATGAGAGCGGGCGTCAGGTCGGCCAGATCGACCGTCTGCTTGCCGCCAATCCGGAGGTGCTAACCTTCTCGCGGCGGCTCGGCACTGGCCTCGGCGGTGATCTCGGTCAGAGCTATCACGGTGACTATTTCGTCCGGCTGAAGCCGAACCACAGTCGCCCGACCGAGAAAGTGGCTGCCAGCGTCGCGGACGAGATCGGGGTCAAGGTGCCGGGCGTCCAAGTCGAGGTCGCGCAACTCATCGAGGATCTGATCGGTGATCTCACGGCCGTTCCGCAGCCGATCGAGGTCAAGCTCTACTCGTCCGACCCAACCGTGCTCGATGCCCAAGCCAAGAAGGTCGCTGCACTGATCGCAAAGATCGATGGCGTGGTCGAGGTGAAGGACGGCGTTCAACTCGCAGGTGACGCACTCGACGTCCGGGTCGACCCGGTTCGCGCCGGCGTGGAAGGGGTCGCGCCCGCAGACGTCGAGACACAGCTGTCGACCGCCCTGAGCGGCACTGTCGCCACAACCCTTGCCCGACCCGACAAGGCCATCGACGTGCGCGTCCGGCTTCCGCAGGCGATGACGATCAGCCAGGCCGGGCTTGGGCAGCTGCCCATCCGGGCCACTGATGGCCATCTATTCCCGCTGTCGCGTGTCGCGTCCATCGAGGCAGTCGTCGGACAACCGCAGATCGCCCGTGAGAACCTGGAACCGATGGTCGCCGTGACCGGTCGCATTCAGGGACGCGGCATCGGTGCTGCCGTTGGCGACGTGACGAAGGCCCTCGACCAGCCAGGCGTGCTGGCACCCGGTATCCGTTATGAGCTGGGCGGTCTCTATCAGCAGCAGCAGATCGCCTTCGCCGGCCTCATCAAGGTGTTCGGCGCAGCGCTCGTCACCGAGCTGGTGTTGCTGCTTGTGCTTTACCGGCGGTTCTGGCTGCCCGTCATCATCATCGGCTGCTCGCTCCTGTCGACCACGGCCGTGTTCACCGCCCTGTGGCTCGCCGGCGTCGACCTCAACATCACGGCGCTGATGGGCATGACGATGATCATCGGCATCGGCACCGAGATGGCGATCTTCTACGTCTCCGAGTTCGAGGAACTCTGCCACACCATGCCGCCCGTCGTCGCGACGCGCGAGGCAAGCCGCAACCGCCTGCGTCCGATCACGATGACGACGTTTGCGGCGATCCTGACGCTCCTGCCGCTCGCCCTGGCGATCGGCCAAGGCTCAGGCATCCAGCAGCCGCTGGCGATCGCGATCATCGCCGGGCTGTTGCTGCAATATCCGCTCGTCCTCCTGGCAATGCCGATCCTCGTTCGGCTGACCCTACCGCATTCCGACCATGATCCCGCCATTCCAGCACAAGGAACTGTACAATGAAGAGGGTACTGACGACTGCTACCTTGGCGCTGACCTCCTTCGCTGCGGCGGGGGCTGCCCCGCCGACGCCAGCTTATCGCGTCGCGGCTACCATTTCCGGTCCGGACGGCGGGGGATGGGACTATGCCCGCGTTGATCCAGTCGATCACCGCCTCTTCATCGCCCGGTCGACATCGGTCACCGTCATCGACACCAGAGGTGAGCGGGCAGTCGGATCGATCGGCACGATCGCGCACGGTCATGCGGTCGTACCGCTTCCCGGCGGGCGGCTCATGGCGACGAGCGGCGACGATGCCTCGGTCCGCTTTCTTTCAACCTCCGATGGTCGCGAACTCGGTCGTGTAACGGTCGGCAAAAAACCTGACGCTGCGATCGTCTCGCCTGACGGCAAAACTGGCTTCGTGATGAATGCCAAGGCCGGTTCGGTATCGATCATCGACACGGCAGCGATGCGGACTTTGCGCACTGTGCAGCTCAAGCCGGGCCTTGAATATGCCGCGCTGACGCCGGACGGCACGCTGTTCGTGAACAACGAGGACGCAAACGAGATGGAGGTCGTCGACGTGCGGCGTGGCACAGCCGCTGCGCCGATCGCCTTGCCAGGGTGCGCCGAGCCATCTGGCCTTGCCTATGACGCGAAAACGGATCGCCTGATTGCCGCGTGTGCCAACGGCAAGGCGGCCATCGTCACGGGCTCGAACCACAAACTTTCGCAGCTGGTCGACATCGGCGCAGGCCCGGATGCCGTGATTCTGGATCCGCAGCGTCGCTTGGCATTCATTCCCTGCGGCAAGGACGGAGTGCTGGACGTGCTGTCTCTTGAGGGCACCGTCGTGAAGCGCGTGGGCCGTATCAAGACTGCGGTGGGTGCACGGACGGGTGCGCTCGATCCAGATAGCGGTGCGATCTACTTGCCGACAGCATCGTTTGGCCTGCCAGCCAAACCTGGTGCCCGCCCGGTCGCAACGCTTGGCACGTTCAAGGTCCTGGTCGTGAAGCCGGCGTGACGGGACCAAATGGAATAAGTCGGGTGACTGTCCCCATGCGGATACTCTACGGGGGCTCACTGCTCGCGCTGGGCGCAGGGCTTCTACTCGTCGCCGCGTCGCTCTTCGCCACAGGCCGGGTGACGGGTTTCGATGCGGCCATTCTCGTGTGGGTGCGCGAGCGCACCGGCGATCATGGTCCGCTGATCGTGGCTTCCCACGGTGCGACCATGATGGGTAACAACCTCACTTTGTGGATCGTGACCGCGATCGGGCTCGCATATCTAGCGAGCAGGCAACGCTGGCGGTTGTGTGCCTATCTTGCGAGCACGGCCGCAGGTGGGGCGATTATCGTCAGCGTTTTAAAGGCACTCGTGGATCGGCCCCGGCCGATGATTGTCGCGCATCTTGTCGATGTTCGAACGGCTAGCTTCCCGAGCGGGCACGCCATGGACTCCGCTTTCGTCTATGGCTCGCTAGCGATCGTCATGGCTGCGCAGGCCCGTCGAGGTCGTCGAGCGACTGTCGCAACTTCCGTTGCCATGTTGCTGATTTTTGCAATCGGGGCTTCACGGATCATTCTAGGCGTCCACTGGCCGACGGACGTGGCCGCTGGTTGGGCTATCGGCTTGGGCTGGACCGCCATCGTGACGCAGATTTTTGTTTGGACCAATAACCTGAATTCCGCGCCGAGCAGCTGGCCGTCTCTCCGTTAGCGCATGATCGAGGAAACGACGCTTGCGGTCATTTCGCGGCTGCCAACGAGCGTCGACGCACATTTGCGCAAGAAAACTGAAGCGCCAAGGACATCAAAATGAATGGGCTAAGCAATCTCATCGCGACGCTGGCGGGCTGGATCGTCGCCGTGATCGCTGCGACCGGATATATTGGCATCATCGGTTTGATGGCTCTCGAAAGCGCCTGCATCCCGCTGCCGTCTGAAATCATCATGCCGTTTAGCGGTTATCTGGTCTCGACCGGTCGCCTGGACCTGTGGCTGGTAGCGATTGCGGGAGCAGTTGGCTGTAATCTCGGATCAGCTCTTGCTTATGAGGCGGGGCGCCGCGGTGGTCGTCCCATGGTCGAGCGTTACGGACGCTGGCTTTTGCTCACACCCGAGGATCTTGACCGATCGGAACGGTTTTTCGAGCGCTTCGGCGGTGCGGCTGTTCTGATAGGTCGGATGTTGCCGGGCATCCGCTCGTTTATCGCGCTGCCTGCGGGGATCGCCCGGATGCCGTTGCTGCGCTTTCACCTATACACCTTCATAGGGTCACTGCCTTGGTGCCTGGGGCTGGCCTATGCCGGCCAGGTACTCGGGAGCCGCTGGAACACAGACCCGAGATTGTCGGCCTGGTTTCACAAGATCGACCTGTTCCTGCTGGGCGCGATCGTGCTGGCGGCAATATGGTTCGTCCGACGTCGCCTGACGGGGGTGCGAACTTCACGCGCGACAGAACCCGAATAAAAGTCGGGGGTGACCTCGGGACCCCTCGTCTGCAACCAGAGCGGGGGGCCGCTTCATTGGGACTTTGTATAGTCGCCTCCAGCAGCGCCCATGCTTTCGTGACTAAGCCGTCACGATGCGCCAGACTTTTCTTCTGATCCCGATCCTGCTTGCCGGTTGCGGCGAGAAGACTGCGAAGCCCTCCGCACCGCCCGCCCATGCCGAGACGATCGCGCACGAAAGCGAGCTGCTGAAGCTGACGCTGACGCCCGAGGCGCAACGTCGCCTGGGCATCGGCTTGGTGCGTGTCGGCGGAGGATCGGCCACCGCAACGCGCGAGGTGGCCGGTGAAATCGTGGTCCCGCCGATCAGCGCCAACGGCGTGCCGGTCAATTCGACGACCAACCTCCAGCAAATCGGCAGCCAGCAGGCCGCGGCCGATGCCGAACTGGCGCGCGCATCGGCGCAGGCCCGCCTCGCCCGGATCGCGCTCGATCGCGCCGCGAGCCTGGTGCGCGAGGAAGCGGGCAGCGTGCGCGCGCGTGACGAAGCTGCGGCGGCATTGGCAGCAGCACAGGCAGCGCTGGGCGCGGCACGTCAGCAGCGCCGCTTGCTTGGGCCTGCGGTCGCCTCGCTCGGGTCGCAAGCGGTGCTGTGGGTCCGCGCGTCGGTGTTCGGCAGCGACATGGGGAATGTGCGCCGTGAGGCCGCCGCGACGGTCCGCACGCTCGGCGACGCCGGCCTGCCACGCAGCGCCCGTCCGGTGCAGGCGCCGCCATCCGCCAACACCGTCGCGGGCACCGTCGACCTGTATTACGCCGTCGACAATCGCGACCGGGCTTTCCGGGTCGGTCAGCGCGTGTCGGTCGACCTGCCGCTCGCCGGGCAGACCGAGGGGCTGTCGGTCCCGTCCGCCGCGATCCTGCGTGACATTCATGGCGGCGAGTGGGTCTATCAGAAGACCGCGCCCGACACCTTCGTCCGCCAGCGGGTCGAGGTGGCATCGGAAAGCGGCGGACGGGCGCTGCTCGCGCGCGGGCTGTCCGTCGGCGCGCAGGTCGTGACCGATGGCGCGGCGGAGCTGTTCGGTACCGAGTTCGGGGCGGCGCACTGATGCTTGGCCGGCTCGTCCATTTCGCGCTGGCGCAGCGCGTCCTCGTTCTCGCGCTCGCCGCGCTGCTGGTGGTGCTCGGGGTCCGCGCCGGGCGCGACGTGCCGCTCGACGTGTTCCCCGAGTTCGCACCGCCGATGGTGGAAATCCAGACCGAGGCCCCGGGGCTGTCGACCGAGGAGGTCGAAAGCCTGGTCACGGTGCCGATCGAGACCGCGGTCAACGGCGTTCCCGGCCTGATGACGCTGCGCTCCAAATCGGTGCTGGGCCTGTCGTCGGTGCAGATCCTGTTCGAGCGCGGGTCCGACGTGATCCGCGCCCGCCAGATGGTCGGAGAGCGGATCGCGCAGGTGCAGCCGCGCCTGCCGCTCGCGGCGCGTCAACCGGTGCTGATGCCGCCGCTTTCCTCCACCAGTCGCGCGATGAAGGTCGGGCTGTCGTCGACGAAGCTCGACCAGATGCAGTTGTCCGAATTGGTGCGCTGGACGATCCGGCCACGGCTGATGGCGGTCCCCGGCGTCGCCAACGTCGCGGTCTGGGGCCAGCGCGACCGGCAATTGCAGGTGCTGGTCGATCCCGATCGTCTGCGCGCTTCCGGCGTGACGCTGGCGGAAGTACGCGCCGCGGCGGGCGACGCGGTTCTGGTCGGGGGCGGCGGGTTCGTCGACACGCCCAACCAGCGGCTTGCGGTCCAGCAGGCGGGCACCGTCCAGACGGCGGCTGACCTCAGCCAAGCGATCGTCAAGCAGGCAGGCGAAGCACCGGTCAGGATCGGCGACGTCGCGCGCGTGGTCGACGGCTTCAACGCGCCGATCGGCAACGCCATCATCGACGACGGTCCCGGCATCATGCTGATCGTCGAGAAGCAGCCGACCGCCAACACCCTGGAGCTGACCCGCGCGGTCGAAGCGGCGTTCGCCGACCTGAAGCCCGGTTTGAAGGACGCGAAGGTCGACACGACGATCTTCCGGCCGGCGACCTTCATCGAACGATCGATCGACAATCTCACCCGTGCGCTGATGATCGGCTGCGCGCTGGTGGCGGCGGTGCTGTTCCTGTTCACCCGCGACTGGCGGCAGGCGACGATCAGCCTCGTCGCGATCCCGCTGTCGCTGCTCGGCGCCGGCATGATGCTGCTCTGGTCGGGCGCGACGATCAACGTGATGATTATTGCCGGCCTCGTCATCGCGCTGGGCGAGGTGGTCGATGACGCGATCATCGACGTGGAGAATATCGCCCGTCGCCTGCGGCTGAACCGCGAGGCGGCCGATCCGAAGCCCGCGTTCGCGGTGGTGCTGGCCGCGTCGCTGGAGGTGCGCTCGGCGGTCGTGTTCGCCTCGCTGATCGTGATGCTGGTGTTCGTGCCGATCTTCTTCCTCGGCGGGGTAGCCGGCACCTTCTTCCAGCCCCTCGCCATCGCCTATGTGCTGGCGATCGGCATGTCGCTGCTGGTCGCGCTGACCGTCACGCCGGCGATGTGCCTGCTGCTCCTGCCGAACGCGCCGCTTACCGAGGAGCGCGACACCCGCTTCGTCGCCGGATTGAAGCGTCGCTATGTCGGCTTCCTGCCGTGCGTGGTGGGAAGGCCGGCGCTGGCGGTCGGGATCGTTGCGGGCGGGCTGCTGCTGGCGGGGGTCGGCTATGCGACCTTCAAGGACCAGTTCCTTCCCGACTTCCGCGAAACCGACTTCCTGATGCACTTCGTCGAGAAGCCGGGCACGTCGATCGAGGCGATGGACCGGATTACGATCCGCGCGTCGAAGGAGCTGCGCAGCATCCCCGGTGTGCGCAACTTCGGCGCGCATATCGGTCGCGCCGAGCAGGCCGACGAGGTGGTCGGTCCCAACTTCACCGAACTCTGGATCAGCCTGGATGAGAATGCCGATTACGATGCGTCGGTGAAGCGGATCAAGGAGGTGGTCGAGGGCTATCCCGGCCTCTACCGCGATGTGCTGACCTATCTGCGCGAGCGGATCAAGGAGGTGCTGACTGGTGCCGGCGCGACCATCGTCGTCCGCATCTACGGCCCTGACCAGGCGGAGCTGCGCGCGGCCGGCGCGCGTGTTCGGGACGCGATCGGCGGTATTCAGGGCGTGTCCGACCTGAAGCTGGAGAGCCAGGTGCTGGTCCCGCAAATCCGCATCCGCCCGCGCGCCGGCGAACTGGCCCGGCTCGGGCTGACCGCGGGCGAGGTCCGCCGGCAGGCGCAGGTCTTAGTGGCGCAGGCCAAGGTCGGCGAAATCTACCGCGACCAGCGCGCGTTTGACGTCGCGGTTTGGGGTGAGCCGGCGGTGCGGAACAGCGTCCATGCGCTTCGCGACCTGATGATCCAGGCACCCGTCACCGGCGCGCCGGTGCGGCTCGGAGACATCGCCGATATCGAGATCGCGCCCGCTCCCAACGAGGTGAAGCGCGAGAACGGCCAGCGCCGCCTCGACGTGACGATGAACGTCGCGGGCGCGGATCTCGGCACCGTCGCGCAGGCGGTCGACGCCGCGGTCGCGAAGGTGCCGTTCGCGACCGGCTATCACCCGCAGGTGCTGGGCGAATATGCCGCGCTGAAGGAATCGCGCAGCCGGTTGTGGAGCATCGGCGCGCTGTGCCTCGTCGGCATCCTGCTGCTGGTGTGGATGGAGTTCCGCTCGCGCCGGATCACCGCGCTGGTCGCCGTCAGCCTGCCGTTCGCGCTGGTCGGGGGCGTGGTCGCGGTCGCGCTCACCGGCGGGGTGCTGTCGCTCGGCTCGCTGGTCGGCTTCGTCACCGTCATCGGCATCGCCGCGCGCAACGGCATCATGCTGCTGTCGCACTATCAGCATCTCGAACGCCATGAGGGCATGACCTTCGGCCGCGAACTGGTGCTGCGCGGCGCGGAGGAGCGACTGGTGCCGATCCTGATGACCGCCGCCTGTGCCGGCCTCGCGCTGGTGCCGCTGATCGTCGCGGGCAACGCGCCGGGGCACGAGATCGAGCATCCGATGGCGATCGTGATCCTCGGCGGTCTCATCTCGTCGACCGCGCTCAACCTGCTGCTGCTGCCCGCGCTCTACGCTCGCTATGGCGAGAAACGCGCCGTGCCGCCTGCTGCCGCACACAAGGAGGCGCTGGCATGATCCGTCGCCTCGTCCCCGCCGTCGCGCTGCTCGCCTCCGCGTGCATGAGCGTGCCCGCACCTCCGCCGACGATCGCCCCACCCAGCGCGACGGGCGAGTTCGCCCGACTTCCCGTCGCGTCGATCGCGCCGGTGCCGGATGACTGGTGGCGGCTCTACGACGATCCAGTCCTCGACGGACTGGTCCTATCGGCCCTCGCCGCCAACGCCGATCTGCGCGTCGCCTATGCCAATCTCGACGGCGCACGCGCGGCATTGCGACAGGCACGGGCAGCGCGGTTGCCGCAGACGACGATCGAGAGCGCGCTGGGCATCGACAATCCCGCCGGACAACCGAGTGCGTCGGGCAATGTGCCCACGACGGATTACGATATCGCCGCAACCGCGAGCTGGGACCTCGACCTGTTCGGCCGGCTTCGCTCGGCCGCGACCGCGGCGGGCGCTGATACCGAGGCGCAAGTGGCCGTCGTCGACGGACTGCGCGTTGCGGTCGTTGCCGATACCGTGCTGGCCTATGTCGACCTGTGCGGATCGACCCGCGCCATCGCCACCGCGCGCGAGGTCGCTGCGGCGCAGGACCGTTCGCTCGCTCTCGTGCGCGAGCAGTTGCGTGCCGGCGAGGTGTCGCCGCTGGAAGTCTCGCAGGTCGCGACGATCGCCGCTGCCACTCGTGCCGCCATCGCCCCGTTCGAGGCGCAGCGCGCCAATGCGCTGTACCGGCTCGCGACGCTGCAGGGGCGCCCGCCCGCCGAAGCGCGCGCCTACCGCTTCGCCTGCACCGCCGCGCCCCGTCTGCGCGGGGCGGCACCGGTCGGCGACGGCACCGCGCTGCTGCTACGCCGTCCCGACGTGCGCGAAGCAGAGCGCCGCCTTGCCGCCGCGGCCGCACGGATCGGCGTGGCACGCGCGGACCTCTATCCACGGGTCAATCTGGGCGGGGCTGTCGGGTTGCTGTCCGGCGGGATCAGTGCGGCGGTGACGCCGCTCGTCAGCTGGGCCTTTCCCAACCAGGCACCGGCACGCGCACGTCTCGAACAGGCCCGCGCGACCGAGCGCGCGGCGCTGGCCGGGTGGGACGTGGCGGTGCTGCGGTCACTGCGCGAGGTCGAGACGGCCTTGGCGACCTACGATGCCGAAACCCGTCGCAACCGCGATCTGGCGACCGCCTCGCGCGAGGCGCAGGCCTATGCGCGCCGCGCAGGTGCCCGCGTCCGCCTTGGCGACGCGCCCGGCCTGCTCCAAGTCGATGCCCAGCGCGCGATCGCATCGGCGACCCTCCAACAGGTCCAGTCCGATCTGGCGGTGTCGCAGAACGAGGTCGCTCTGTTCCGCGCCTTGGGCGGCGGTTGGCGAACCGACGCCGCTACGCGATAATTGGGCAATGCGGATATTGATCGTCGAGGATGATAGCGACACCCGCGCCTTCGTCGCGCAGGGACTGGGCCAGGCCGGGCATCAGGTCGCGGTCAGCGAGGATGGCCGCGACGGGCTGTTCCAGGCGACCGGCGGGGGGTTCGACGCGATCGTGGTCGACCGGATGCTGCCCGGCCTCGACGGGCTGGCGCTGGTGAAGGCGTTGCGCGCGGCGGGCGATGCGACGCCGGTTCTGATGCTGACCGCGGTCGGCGGGATTGCCGATCGCGTCGAGGGGCTGGAGGGCGGGGCCGACGACTATCTGGTAAAGCCCTTCGCCTTCTCCGAACTGGCCGCCCGCCTCAATGCGCTGGCGCGCCGGCCGGCACCACGCGGCGATGACGCGCATCTGCTGCGGGTCGGCGATATCGTCCTCGATCTGCATCGCCGCACCGTCGAGCGCGACGGCCGACGCGTCACCCTGCAACCGCGCGAGTTCGCGCTGCTCGCCGAGCTGATGCGCAATCCGCGCCGGGTGATGACGCGCACCATGCTGCTGGAGCGGGTGTGGGATTTCGACTTCGACCCGAAGACCAACATCGTCGAGACGCATCTGAGCCGGCTGCGCTCCAAGCTCAACGCCGGCTTCGACGCCGATGCGATCGAGACGGTGCGAGGTGCTGGCTACATGATCCGGGGCGAGTAGATGCTCACCCGCCTGTGGCGCTCGACCTTCGGCATCGTTGTGCTTGTCGCGCTGGCGTTCAGCGCCGCGACGCTGGCGATCGGTGCCGTCGCCTATGAAGTGACGCACGAGGCACTGGAGGAGCAACTGGACCATCGGGTCGCGGTGGAGACCCGCGCGCTCGTCGCAGAAGCGCGCGAAGGTGGTCTGGCGGCGGTGTCCGAGGCAATCCACCTACGCGAGGATGCGCGCAACGAAGCGAGCCTTGATTATCTGCTCGTTGACCGCGCCGGGCGGCCGATCGCAGCGACGATCACGCCGCTGACGCCGGTCGAGCCAGGCTATCAGGAGCATTTCGGC
Source organism: Sphingomonas ginsenosidimutans (assembly GCF_002374835.1). Lineage (GTDB taxonomy): Bacteria > Pseudomonadota > Alphaproteobacteria > Sphingomonadales > Sphingomonadaceae > Sphingomonas > Sphingomonas ginsenosidimutans. The sequence goes on along the minus strand of NZ_NWVD01000013.1, from coordinate 12,271 downwards.
TTCCGACGTGGCAACGTGACCGGCGTCGGTCAGGCGCTTGCGACACCGCTGCCCGGTGGGATGCTCGTCGTCGTCGCTGATCGACGTGACCTTGCCGCGATCGACCGGACACTGGCGTCGCTGTTCGCCACCGCGCTTGCGGCGATGCTGGCGCTGGGAATCGGCGCAGCCGTGCTGGTCGGATGGCTAACCCGGCGTCGCCTGTCGCGCATCGATGCCACGGCGCAGGCGATCATCGCCGGCGACCTGACGCAGCGGGTGCCGCGCGACGGGTCGGACAGCGAGTTCGATCGCCTCGCCGCCACGCTCAACCGGATGCTCGACCGCATCGCCGCGTTGATGGATAATCTGCGGCAGGTGTCGACCGACGTGGCGCACGACCTGCGCACCCCCCTTACCCGCCTGTGCAACCAGCTTGATCGCGCCGCGACCGGGGACAAAGACGCGATCGAGGCGGCACGGCGGCAGGCCGACGATCTGCTGGAGATATTCGCCGCGCTGCTGCGCATCGCCGAGGTCGAAGGGTTGGCTGAACGTCGAGCGTTGGGAGCGGTCGATCTGTCGGCGCTGCTGGAGGACATGGCCGAAACTTATCGTCCCGACTTTGAGGCTGCCGGCCATACGCTGACGATCGACGTCATGCCCGGACTGCATATCGAGGGCGACCGGCGCCTGCTCGCGCAGGCATTGTCGAACCTTCTGGAGAATACGTTGCGGCATACGCCGGCCGGCACCGCCGCGAAGCTCTCCGCCAAGGTGTCGCATGATGCGATTGAAGTGACACTGGAGGACAATGGTCCGGGCGTTCCTCCTGTTGATGCCAAACGCCTGTTTCAGCGTTTCGCCCGCGCCGAGGCGTCACGCACCACCGATGGACATGGGCTGGGCCTTGCTCTGGTTCGCGCCATCGCCGTTGGTCATGGCGGCGATGCCCTTCTGTCCCGATCCGAGTGGGCCTTTGGTGTCACCATACGGCTTCCGAGATAGAGCGAGAGGCGCTGGCGATCGACTTCGGGGTTAAGTAAACGAGGCTTCTGAGAAGCCGCAAGCTTTCCCGTTTCAGCATCCTTTTCGAGACGGGTTTGGCCAGCGCGGTTCGGCTGACCGTGAGGCTGGTCAGCTCCGTTCAGCCGCGTCCTCTTGTGCGACGGCCTCAACATCCGCAGCTGGCGCCTGCACGACCTCCAGTGCCACATTTGCAATCTCGGCCGCTGTCACCTGCAATTGGGTGATCGGCGTCGAGCTTGTGTCGACCCGGTCTAGGCCGCTCTCAGAAATTTTGACCAGGAAACGGTCGACGTCGTTGAGGATGACCAGCTTGATCGACTGGTCTTCGTCGAGCGCGAGCTGCTGAACCGTGCCCTCATAAGCCACGATGAAGCCGTCGTGGCTGGTCTTGGTAAGCACATAGGCGACGACGAAGGAGTCGCCTTTTTTGACCGCCTGCACGGCGGGGTTGAGCCATCCGAACGCGATGGGGTCCGTCTTGCCACTCACGGCGTCGCGCTGCACGAGCCACTGGGCGACGACGCCTGTCACCACGCCGATGAGGAGCATCGCCAATAGCCATGCTTCCAATGCAAAGTCTGTCGCGCCTCGAGCATCGGAAGCACCCCGCAACAAGGCGCGGTATATGTTGGGGTCGAAGCCGACACCGACACAGAAGCCGGTTGTCTGACACCAGGCCGTTTGCAGAGCGAAGAAGCCCGTTCCTAGCAGATGTCCTACAATGGTGCCGAAGACCACCATGAACAGCGTAAGGGTGGAGTTCGGTCGATCCGGCGACGGGCTCAGGAAGTCGGTTCGTTCGCCGGCACGCCAGCCAGCCCAGAAGCACAGGCCCGGGAAGATCAGCAGCAGAACGAGAAAAAGCGAGTAGCTGAAGGCCAAGCCGGTTATGCCGTGACGGGAATTGAGCCGTCCTGCTTGTCGCTATCGGTGGCCGCGTTAGCGCTCACGACGTACACGCCGTTCTCGACGCGCGACGCCTGTCGCACGGCCTGCCATGTGCCGTACCTGCTTTTGACCCGGCGGGCCAAACGCATCGAAGTGCTGGTATTCACGCGCATCCTGGTCCTCCAACGCCTAAGATACATGTTGGTTCGCCCAGCGTCCACCCAGGCTGAGGGGACACAGGGCACTCCCGTGCAGGCTTTACCGCGTGTCTGCTTAGAAGCACTCAAAACTCCATCGCGTTTGAGGCGCCGACAGGCACAGCCTTCGGTCATCCGATGTGTTGGCGGACATACTCGCCCAGGCCGCGCGCGACGAGGTCGTCGTTGGAGAGGCGAGGGCCTCGCTTCAGGCGCTGATTGCCCAGTTTGCGGCGATCCAGCTTAGGCCCAGGGGGGACGGGCGAGGGGGCCTTGAACATCCCGCTGGGCTGAGCGGTACGCGCGGGCTCGTGGTTGTTGCGCTTGGCGTGGTGCGGCTGGACCTGCTGGATGGCATGGGCGAGCGCCAGAGCGGCGTCCAGGTGTTTGCTGTCGACCACCGGCGCTTGGTTCACCCTGCGCATCTTGTCGAAGACGCGATAGGGCAGGGTCTCACCCTCGTGCTGGATCTCGAGCCGGCCGTCCGGATATTCGCACACATCCACCTTCTTGCGCGCGAGCCCCTGTGCGACCAGGGTCGGCTCCAGGATGAACATCGCCTTGTTGTAGTGGAGGGTGAGGGCGCCGGTGACGGTGCGCTGCTCGCGCCATACCATCTCGGCTTCGAGGTTCTCGTGGATGGCGAGCGGCCGGTGCAGATCGCGCGGGTCGAACGGCGCCTTGGCGAACCGTTGGTTGTGCTGCGCCATATAGGAGGGGAGGAAGGCGTTGGCTTGGTCGATGGTGTCGATGCGGTGGAGCCGCATCGCCTTGACGAGCCGGTCCTGCAGCGTCGCGTTGGCCCGCTCGACGCGCCCCTTCGCTTGCGGCGAGTTCGCGCAGATCAAGTCGATGTTCAGCCGGTCCAACGCGCGTCCAAGATGGGTCATGCCGTCGCCATTCGCCGAGGCCGTGTTGTTGCGGAACGCACTGTGCTTGTCCGTGTAAAAAGCGACCGGCTTGCCGTGCCGCTCGAGGTACGTGCGCGTCGCGCGCATGTAGGAGAACGTGCTCTCGCTCTCGACCATCTCGAGGTGCATCAGCTCGCTCGTGGCATCGTCTATGAACACCAGCAGCGTACATTGCGGGCCGCGGCCCTCGAACCACCAGTGTTTCGAACCATCGACCTGGACCAGCTCACCGCGACAGTCGCGCCGGTAGCGAGGCTGGTAGGGGCGAGGGCGCCTGGCGGCGCGGTCCTTCCAAAGCCCGGCTTCCATCATGATCTGCCGGAGCGTCTCGCAAGACAAGCCAAGGCCGTGGCGCTCGGCGAGATACTCGCGCGCGAGCGTCGGCCCAAAGTCGGCATAGTTTTCTCGCACCAGCGCGACCACCTCGGCGCGAAAGGCATCGCTGTAGCGCCGATTGCTCGGTCGCCCACGTTTGCGCGACACGAGACCCGCAGCGCCTTCCTGTCGCAGGCGATCGAGCAGCCGGTAGATTTGCCGCCGCTGTAGGCCCAGCAGCTCCATCGCGTCCGGGATCCGGATCTCGCCGCGGTCGAGCCGCATCAGCGTGTTGAACCGGGTGATCTCTGCAGCACTCATCGTCAGCACCGTCATACCATGCGCGTCCTCGTTGCCGAGGAAGGCTATGACACCGGCGATCCGCTGACAGCACCGGCAGTGCCGTTTCTATCTAGCAGGATGGTGTCATTTGTATCTAGCGCTTACAAACGTACAAGATTGATAACATAGATTATGTAAAATCTGGTCGTGGTTTACGCTGTTAATTGGCCTCGCTTGGCTTCGAGCTGGGTCGAGTGAGCCAGCGCGGCGAGAGCTTCATCACTTCGCAAGCATCGGAAATAGTCAATTCTTTTAGGCAGTTCAGTTGTGAGACCTACGGCGCAATCGCGATGCTGGACAGGTCCATCGCAGTATTGATCGGCACCCCGGCTTCCTTTCGCTCTGAATAGCGATCGACCAGTTGCACAGTATGCGCGCGCAGCAGCACCGTGAACCGCACCAGCTCCTCCATCACATCGACGATCCGGTCATAGTAGCTCGATGGCTTCATCCGTCCGTCGTCATCGAACTCATTGAACGCCTTGGCGACGCTCGACTGGTTCGGGATCGTCACCATCCGCATCCAGCGACCCAGCACGCGCAGCGTGTTGACGCTGTTGAACGACTGCGATCCGGCCGACACCTGCATGACCGCGAGCGTCCGCCCCTGCGTCGGGCGCATCCCGCCCATCGACAGCGGCAGATGGTCGATCTGCAATTTCATGATGCCGGTGATCTGCCCGTGACGTTCCGGGCTGCACCACACCTGACCCTCCGACCATAGAGACAGCTCGCGCAGCTCATGGACGGCCGGATGGTCGTCGCCGGCATGTTGGTCGGGCAGCGGCAGGGCCGATGGATCGAAGATGCGCGTCTCGCAGCCGAAGAACCGGAGCAGGCGCGCCGCTTCCTCGACACACAGCCGGGAGAAGGACCGTTCGCGCAGCGAACCATAGAGCAGAAGGATACGCGGCGCGGAATCGAGCGGGCCAAGCCCCAGCGCCGGCCGCTGGATGGCATAGGCGGGATCGAGTGCCGGCAGGGTATCGGGATCGGCAAGCGTGCGGAGCGGCATCAGAGAGCTTTCACGAGATAGGCGGCCGACGCCGGGCATAGCGCGGTAAACTCGCGCGATGCGGCGACGGCCGGGGGAGCAGCGCCGCGATCTGCGTCGGCATAGCCAAGCGCCCGGAAGAATGGCGCGGCCGTCGTCGTCAGCAGATGGAGGCGACGCACCCCGAAGTCGCGCGCCTGTCGTTCGAGGGTGGCGACCAACGCCCGCCCCAGGCCATGCCCGCGGCGATCGGCAAGGATGACGATCGAGCGGAGCAGGCGGTCAGCCCCTTCCCCCTCCAGGCCGCCATAGCCGACGAGGCTATCGGCCTCGAACCGGAAGAACAGGCGGCCAGGGTCGGCGAGGTCGGCGCTCGGTAGGCTCGCAGCGTTGAGGAACCATGCCAACCCGGCCAGCTCGGCGGGTTCGAGTGTCGTGATGGTCAGTCCCATCACGCGAGGCTGATCCGGATCGCGAGCGCCGCGAGCGTGATGAGCAACACCGGCACGGTGAGCGTGACGCCAACACGGAAGTAATAGCCCCATCCGATCCGCACGCCCTTCTGTCCAAGGACGTGGAGCCACAGCAGCGTCGCGAGCGAACCGATCGGCGTCAGCTTGGGGCCGAGATCGCAGCCGATCACGTTGGCGTAGATCATCGCTTCCCTGATCGCGCCCGTGGCGTGGGTGGCGTCGATCGAGAGCGCGCCTACCAGCACGGTCGGCATGTTGTTCATCACCGACGACAGGACGGCCGCGATCACGCCCGTACCCAGCGCCGCGCCCCACACGCCCCCTTGCGCCGTGCGATCGAGCAGCGCCGCCAGATGATCGGTCAGGCCGGCGTTCCGCAGGCCGTAGACGACGAGATACATGCCGAGCGAGAAGATCACGACCTGCCAGGGTGCGCCGCGCAGCACCTTGGCCGTTGAGATCACCTGGCCCCGCCCCGCGATCACCAGCAGCAGGATCGCGCCGGCAGCGGCCACGGCGCTGACCGGCACGCCGAGCGGTTCGAGCAGGAAGAAGCCGGCGAGCAGCAGCGCGAGAACGATCCATCCGGCGCGGAAGGTCGCGGCATCGCGGATCGCGTCGCGCGGCGCGCGCAGCGCTCCCACGTCATAGTCGGTCGGTATGTCGCGCCGGAAGAACAGCAGCAGCGCGCCCAGCGTCGCGGCGATCGACACGAGGTCGACCGGTACCATCACGGCCGCGTATTCGCCGAACCCGATCTTGAAGAAATCGGCCGACACGATGTTGACGAGGTTCGACACGACCAGCGGCAGGCTGGCGGTGTCGGCGATGAACCCGGCGGCCATGACGAACGCCAGCGTCGCCTTGTCCTTGAAGCCGAGCGCCCGCAGCATGGCGATGACGATCGGCGTCAGGATCAGCGCCGCGCCGTCGTTGGCGAACAGCGCGGATACCGCCGCGCCGAGCAGCACGATCAGGACGAACAGCCGACGACCATGCCCCCGGCCCCAGCGGGCGACGTGGAGCGCGGCCCATTCGAAGAACCCGGCTTCATCGAGCAGCAGGCTGATGACGATGATCGCGACGAACGCAGCGGTCGCATTCCAGACGATGCCCCACACCACCGGCACGTCGGACAGCGTGACCACCCCCGCGAGCAGCGCCACGACGGCCCCGCCCATCGCGCTCCACCCGATGCCGAGTCCCTTGGGTTGCCAGATGACGAGCGCGATCGTCGCGACGAAGATCAGGACGGCAAGGAGCATCAGGCGACGCGCTGGCCCGAAGCATCGACCACCTTCTCCCCGTCTTCCTTCGCGAACGCGCCGAGCTGATCGCTTGGCAGCAGATCAAGCACGGCATCGGACGGCCGACAGAGCTTCACGCCGAGCGGCGAGACAACCAGCGGCCGGTTGATGAGGATCGGATGCGCCATCATCGCATCCACCAGCGCGTCGTCGGACAGCGACGTGTCGCCCAGGCCCAAATCGGCATAGGGCGTCCCCTTCTCGCGCAGCAGCTCACGCGGCCTCATGCCGGCGCGGTCGATCAACTCGACTAGCAGCGCGCGTGCGGGTGGGGTTTTCAGATATTCGACCACATGCGGCTCGATGCCGGCATTGCGGATCATCGCCAGCGTGTTGCGCGACGTGCCGCACTCGGGGTTGTGATAGATGACGATATCGACGGCCACGGGATGTCCTTTCAGCAGCAGGGGGCGAGTTCGGCGACGAGCGGCGCGCACAGCTCCGCATTGCCGGCGCAGCAATCCTTGACGAGGAACAGCGTCAGCGCGCGCAGGCCGTCCAGATCGGCACGGTAGATGATCGAGCGGCTATGCCGTTCGGAGCGGACCAGACCCGCACGGGCGAGGATTCCGAGATGCGCCGACATGGTGTTCTGCGGCACGTCGAGCTGGCGGGCGATATCGCCTGCGGCCATGCCGTCCGGTTCGTGCCGCACCAGCAGGCGGAACACGTCGAGGCGGGTGCCCTGTGCGAGTGCGCCCAGCGCAGTGATAGCCGAGTCGTTTTCCATATATCCAGCATAGCGGATATATGGCGTTGGTCTAGTGTGCGTTGCCTCTCAACATTGCGGGAGACCTGCGCTGATGGCCTATAACCGCAGGCCGAGGCGTGGACCAAGGCATACCAGGCCGAGATAGAGCAGGATGGTAAGGAGGCACCCCGCGCCCAGCGCTAGCCAGAATGGTACGTTGCGCCCGAGCAACGCGGGGATCAGCAGGAACATCGGTAACGATGGCAGCACGAACCAGAAAGTCGCCCCGGCGTGAGACGCCATCAGCACCCGATCTTGGGTGTCGCGCCACAGCCAGATCATTCCCAGCACAGAGACTAACGGCAACGATGCGACAAGTGCGCCGACGCCGGGACTGCGCTTGGCGATCTCCGAAACCGCCGCGATAATCGCACCGGAGATCATTGCCTTGATGACGACATAGAGCATACCGGTTGTGACTTTCGATCGCCGAGATGGCTAGCGATGAAGGTGCTGGTCATCCTCACAGGCTTGCGATGGCGCTTCGGTCTGGATCGTCGAATGTTCGATCCCGAACCTCTCGTCGAGTGTTCTGGTCACTGCAACCCTGACGCTATCGGGATCGACGCCCTCGCCGAGCGTCACATGGGCGGTGCAATTGATCTCGTCCGAAGCCATCGACCAGACGTGCAGGTCATGAACGCCGGCGACACCCGGAATGGCGGCGATCGTTGAACGGATCTCCGGCAGCTTCAACCCGCCGGGGACACCTTCCAGCAGCACGTTGATCGTTCCCTTGAGCAGAACCCAGGTGCGCGGCAGCACCCACAGGCCGATGCCGATGGCGATGACTGGATCGACCCACGTCCAGCCCGTGAACCGTATCGCGAGGGCACCAAGGATGACGCCGACCGAGCCGATCATGTCGGCCCATACTTCCAGGTAGGCGCCTTTGACGTTGAAGCTTTCGTCCTTGCCGGCGGTCAGCAGACGCATCGATACGAAGTTCACGACGAGGCCAATGACCGCGACGATCAACATGCCGGTCGACTGAATCGACTGCGGCTCGCGGAAGCGCTGGATCGCCTCGTAAAGGATATACATGGCGACGACGAACAGCAGGATCGCATTGAAGGTCGCGGCGAGGATTTCCAGTCGTTTGTAGCCGAACGTCCGCTTGTCGTCGGCAGCCTTCTTGCCGAGATGGATCGCCATCAACGCGATGACCAGACCGGCGACGTCGGTCATCATATGGGCTGCGTCGGACAGCAGCGCGAGGCTGTTGAACACGAAGGCGCCGACCACCTCTGCCACGAGATAGGTCGCCGTCAGGGCAAGCGCCCATCTGAGCATCTTGGCGTTGGCGCCGGCCGTATGGTCGTGGCTGTGCCCGGCTTCGCCGTGATCGTGTGCCATTATCGCGTCCCCTTCTTTGTGGCTTGCCGTTCGGCGAGCCAGGCCTGCATCTTCACGATTTCGGCCTGTTGGGTCCGGATCACCTCCTCCGCCATCGCGCGCACCTTCGGATCGGTGCCGTTGGCAAGCTCGGCGCGAGCCATATCGACCGCACCTTCATGGTGCGGGATCATGCCCCGAAGGAAGTCGGTATCAGGATCGCCGGTCGACGGCATCGCCATGCCGGCCGTGCCGTGCGCTCGATCCGTGGATGGCATCGGTCGCACCGGACTCGTTCGATCCGAACTGGCCCGCCGGCTTGCCGCCGGAACACGCAGACAGGGCAATCGCAGCGGCCAGAAAGGACCATCGCGCCGTGGTGATCGACATTTTCTTCTCCTTACGGGATGGATCGCGGCGCACATCGACACCGCTCAAGGTCAGGCCGGTCACATCGCGATCTCCTCGATGAGCAGCAGTGCGAGAAAGCCGACGAAGAACATCGCGCTGATGAGCGGAGAGTCCGGTTTCTCGTGCGCCTCGACCAGCAGCTCCTCGGTGACGAGGTAGAGCAGCGCCATCAGGCCGAAACTCAGGAATCCCGTGATCCACACCGGCGACAGCAGCGCCACGGGCTGCACGACGAGTGCGCCGATCGGCACCAGCAGCGCAAGCGCGCAGGTTAGGCCGATCGCCTTCATCTTGCGATACCGGCTCGTCAGATCATTGGTGAGCGTCAGGGCCAGGAACAGCACTTCGAGCGTCAGCGCGACCGCCAGCAACGTGCCCGCCTTCTCGCCGGCGATGAAGGCCAGACCCAGAACCAGGCCGTCAATAGCAAGATCGAGCCCGATCGCGGCGAGCAGCGCCACGGGGCCGTCAAACCGGCCTTCCGCCGCCTTGAGGCCCAGCATTACCGCGACGCCGATCGCACCGCCGATCAGCGTCGCAGCCGGCGATCCCCCGTGCATCACCAGCGGCAGGATTTCGGTCGCCGCCGCGGCAAATACGACGCCGGCTGCAAGGTGCTGCATGGCGGCGACCAGCCTCTCGCCGGGTGTGCGCCACCCGGCGAGAAGCGCGCCGATCATGATCGCGATCATGGGGATCAGTGCGAACTTGAGCGCCGCCATCGTCAGTCCCCCCTGCCAGACGCGATCATGCGGGTTGCGGCAGCGGCGCGCCGTCGTCCGCCCTATCCGCGTCGTCGACCTTGACCGCTTGCTGCCCGAACCGGGCGTAAAGCGTCGGCAGCACGAACAGCGTCAGCAGCGTCGCCGAGATCAGGCCGCCGATGACGACGGTCGCGAGCGGCTTCTGCACTTCCGCGCCGGCTCCGCTGGCGAATGCCATCGGTACGAAGCCGAGACTGGCGACCAGCGCGGTCATGACGACCGGGCGCAATCGCTGGAGCGCGCCCGTCCGCGCCGCTTCGGCCCGGTCCATGCCCGACCGGATCAGCTCCTGCACCGAACTAACCATGACGAGGCCGTTGAGGACCGCGATACCCGACAATGCGATGAATCCCACCGCGGCCGAGATCGAGAAGTCCATGCCGCGAACGAACAGCAGCAGCACGCCTCCCACCAGCGCGAAGGGCACGCCGGTGAAGACGATCGCCGCATCGCGTACCGATCCCAAGGCCCCGTAGAGGAGCAGCAGGATCAGCACGAAGCACGCCGGCACCACGAGTTTGAGCCGCTGGCTGGCGGATTCGAGATTCTCGAACTGGCCGCCCCATTCGAGATAGCTGCCCGCCGGCAGGCGCACGCCGGCGACCGCCGCCTGCGCATCCGCGACCACGCTGCCGACGTCGCGTCCGCGGACGTTCGCCTGGACGACGACGCGGCGCTTGCCGTTCTCGCGGCTGATCTGGTTCGGCCCGTCGACGACGCCGATATCGGCGACGCTGGACAGCGGCACATAGCCACCGCCGGCGACCGGCACCTGCACCTGTTCGAGCAGCCCCAGGTCGGCGCGCTCGGCGTCCGACAGGCGGATGACCACCGGAAAGCGCCGGTCTCCCTCGAAGATCATGCCGGACTCGCGACCGCCGAGCGTGGCGGTGATGGTGTCCTGCACATCCTGCGCGGTGACGCCGACCCGTGCCATCGCGTCGCGGTTGACGCGAATGTCGAGCATGGGAAGTCCCGTCGTCTGTTCGACCTTCACGTCAGCCGCTCCTTGCGTCCGGCGAAGGATGCCGGCGATCTGTTCGGCGGTGCGGTTCATGGAGGCGAAGTCGTCGCCGAACACCTTCACCGCGATGTCGCCGCGCACGCCGGCGATCAGCTCGTTGAACCGCATCTGGATTGGCTGCGTGATCTCATAGGCGTTGCCCGGGAACTGCGCGAGCTTCGTCTCCAGCCGCTCGACCAGCGCGGCCTTCTCCAGTTTGGGGTCGGGCCATTCCGCATGCGGCTTCAGGATGACGAACATGTCGGTCGCGTTGGGCGGCATCGGGTCCGAAGCCAGCTCGGCCGTGCCCGTCTTGGAGAAGACGAACCGCACCTCGGGTTGCTTCGAGACCATGCGCTCGATCGGCACCTGCATCGCCTGGCTCTGCTGCACCGATGTCGCCGGAATGCGCAGCGCCTGGATGAGCAGGTCGCCCTCGTCGAGCTGGGGGAGGAACACCTGTCCCAGCGTCGTGAAGGCAAGCGCCGCGGCGACGAGGCTGACGACGCCGGCGCCGATGGTGATCGACGGTCGCTTCATCGCCTTCTCAAGGCCCGGTTCGTAGCGCTGCTTCAGCCACGAGATGATCCGCCCGTCCTCCTCGTTCACCCTCCGCGACAGCCAGATGGCGATCGCCGCAGGCACGAAGGTCAGCGACAGGACGAACGCGAACAGCAGCGCGATGATGACGGTGAGCGCCATCGGCACGAACGTCTTGCCCTCGACGCCGGTCAGCGTCAGCAAGGGCACATAGACGAGGATGATGATTGCCTGCCCGTACACGGACGGACGGATCATCTCGCGCGCCGCGGTCGCGACCGCCTCCAACCGCTCCTTGACGCTCAGCAGGCGACCTTCGTGATGCTGTTGCTCGGCGAGACGCCGCAACGCATTCTCGACGATGATGACGGCACCATCGACGATCAGCCCGAAGTCCAGCGCGCCGAGCGACATGAGGTTCGCCGAAACCCCCAGCCGTAACATTCCGAACCCGGTCAGCATCATCGTGACCGGGATGACCGCCGCGGCGATCAGCGCGGCGCGGAAGTTGCCGAGCAACAGGAACAGCACGACGATGACGAGCAGTGCGCCTTCGCCGAGATTCTTCGCCACCGTCTTGATGGTGGAATTGACCAGGGCTGTGCGATCGAGGACCGGCTGCACCACTACGTCGGGTGGCAGCGAGGCGTTGATCGACTTCAACCGATCGGCGACCGCGGTCGCGACGTTGCGGCTGTTCTGTCCGATCCGCATCACCGCGGTGCCGACGACGACCTCCGTGCCGTTCTCCGACGCCGATCCCATGCGGATCGCCTGACCCGTCTTAGGGTCAGGACTCATTGGTCATAGCCAGAAGATGACGGTGGCCGCGAGGGCGACGGCAGAGAAGAAGACGGTTGGGCAGCGGTCGTAGCGAGTTGCGACGCGGCGCCAATCCTTCAGACGGCCGAACATGATCTCGATGCGGCTGCGGCGCCGGTAGCGGCGCTTGTCGTATCTGACCGGCTCGTTGCGCGATCTGCGGCCCGGGATGCAGGGCTGGATGCCTTTGGCTTCCAGGGCGTCTCTGAA
>NZ_NWVD01000012.1 GCF_002374835.1 Sphingomonas ginsenosidimutans | reverse complement strand
GACCGCATTACCCACCACTGCGACATCGTCGAGACCGGCAACGACAGCTGGCGATTCAAGCACCGCAGCTGACGCGCGGGACCACCGGCAGAAGATGCTTCGCGCTGGTTGCGCCTCCGGTCGGGCTACGCCCGCCCTACGCCGCAACCAGCGCGAACGGCACGCCCGCCATACCCGTCACACCGCTCGACAAACGGGGTCCCTTTTGGACGCCGATAGGGGGTCCTTTTTGGACGCCGATTGACAATCCAGACCTCCAGCCCCTTGCTCAGCGGCATGGCCCACAAACCGGTCGCGGCCGTCTGCGGAAGGGGCATCGCGATATGCGCGGATGACGCCGCTCCCGGGATCGACAAGATCGCCTCGAATGCGGTCTCGGCGCTTGCTGGCCAACTCGCGAAGCGATGTCCGGCCAGCCGATCGAGATAAGCCGAAGCGACAGCCTCGTACACGTCGTCGCGGTCCAGCTTCAGCTTCGGCTCGATTGACGTCATGTAGCTGACTGCGAATCGGATCGGCTTGAACACGCGGCGTTCCCGCAGCAGCGCGGCGAGACGGCGGTACAGGATGCCGTCGGTCCTGCCCGTGCCCTCCAGCAGCGCGGCGCGAAGACGGAAGATTTCTCGGTGCGGCTCCGTGTCGATGGAGGGGACGGGTTCTGGGTCGCCAGGCGCCTCCCATATGGTCATGCCGCCCCAATCCTGCGGCTGACCAAGTTGGTCGGCAGGTAACCAGGAATCGATCACCGTCGAGGCGAGCAGGGTGAGTTGCTCCGCGATCGCTTTGTCCATCGAGCCGCGAATGCCCGCGAGCCGTTCGAAGCCGCGATCGAGCAGCGCCAGCGCATCCTTGACCGGCCTGTGGGCCAATTGCCCGCGAAGCCTGAGGACCTCGTTCTTGTAAAAGGTAATGAGTTCGCCGCGCATAGCGGCGGCCGCGACCGGGTCGGTCGTGCCGAGGCTCGCGGTCCATTCTCTCTTGCCGACGAGATGCCGGATGTCCGGCGGCACCGCCATGCGGAACTGCTCGTTCCTGGATTTTGCCCGCTTCACGGAATGTGACATCCGACGCCCCATTTGTAGCACCCATTTGTAGCACCGGGCACTTGCTGAAGCGTTGATTTTAGCGATTTCCGCCGAATTCCTCGCCTTTTTGCGAGGATGGTGACCCCTACGGGAATCGAACCCGTGTTTCAGCCGTGAAAGGGCCGCGTCCTAACCGCTAGACGAAGGGGCCGTGAGGCGTGGCGGGTCCCTTGGCGGAAAGGGCGGCGGGGGTCAAGGGGTCAGTTGGCCCAGGCGGCGTCGTCGATGTGCAGTTCCGCCGCCGGGCGCGCGCCCCATTCGTCGAGCCGCGCGCGTCCCGCCAGCCACAGCCGCCGCGATGGGCCGGCGGCCAGCAATGCCTGGCCCAGCGCATTGTCGGCGGCGCGGAATGCCATCGCCTTCAGGCTGCGGCCGTCGTCGCCGGCGACGATCGCGCGGACATGGCCGTTGCCGACCACGTCGACCTTGATCGTGCGCACCGGCCCCACCGCCACGCGCGGCGCGGGCCAGCCGGTGCCGTAGGGGCCGCCGGCCTCCAGCGCATGGACCAGATCGGGGGTGACCCCGCCCGCCGCGACGACCGAATCGACCAGCAGCGCGCGGTTCTCCCGCGCCACCTCCACCGCCGCGCCCAGCCGTGCCTCCAGATCGTCGGCGAAGGCGGGGATGGCGTCGCTGGCGATCGTCAGCCCCGCCGCCATCGCATGGCCGCCGCCCGCGATCAGCAGCCCGCGCTCCTTCGCGGAAAGCACCGCCGCGCCCAGGTCGACGCCGGTGATCGACCGGCCCGATCCCTTGCCGATGCCGTTCTCGTCCAGCGCGATGACGATCGCCGGGCGGCCCAGCCGCTCCTTCAGCCGCCCCGCGACGATCCCGATCACGCCCGGGTGCCAGCCTTCGCCAGCGACGACGCACACCGCGCGGTCGGTACACAGCATCGCCTCCGCGCCTTCCTGCACCATCGCCTCGATCGCGCGGCGTTCGTCGTTGAGGCGATCCAGCTCCGCCGCCAGCGCGCGCGCCTCCGCCGGATCGCGCGTCGTCAGCAGCCGCACGCCCAGGTCCGCGCGCCCGACGCGTCCGCCGGCGTTGATGCGCGGCCCGAACGCGAAGCCCAGGTCGCTGGCGGTCGGCGCGCGCGTGAGCCGCGCCGCCTCGCCCAACGCGGCCAGCCCGATGTTGCGGCGCTGCGCCATCACCTTCAGCCCCTGCGCCACGAAGGCGCGGTTCAGCCCGCGCAGCTGTGCGACATCGGCGACGGTGCCCAGCGCGACCAGATCGAGCAGGTCGAGCAACCGCGGTTCGGCGTGCCCCGCGAAATAGCCGCGCGCGCGCAATTCGCGGATCAGCGCGGCACCCAGCAGGAACGCCACCCCCACCGCCGCCAGATGGCCGTGCGCGGCGCCGTCGCCCTCGTCCTGGCGGTTGGGGTTCACCACCGCATGGGCGCGCGGCAGCTGCGTCGCGCATTGGTGATGATCGACGACGATCACGTCGGCGCGCGCGCCGGCCAGCGCGTCGAACGCCTGCGCCCCGCAATCGACCGTGACGATCAGCGTCGCGCCCTCCGCCGCCAGCCGCTCCATCGCTGCGGCATTGGGGCCGTATCCCTCGACCAGCCGATCGGGGATATAGACGCGCGCGTCGCGTCCCAGCTCGCGCAGCAACAGCACCAGCAGCGCCGATGATGTCGCGCCATCGACATCGTAATCGCCGAAGATCGCGACCGCCTCGTCGCGCTCCACCGCATCGGCCAGTCGCGCGGCGGCCACGTCCATGTCGCGGAAGATCGACGGATCGGGCATGAACCCCCGAATCGACGGCGCCTTGTGCGCCTCCAGCGCCTCGCGCGGGCACCCGCGCGCCAACAGCAATTGCGTGAGCAGGTCGTCAGGCATCAACCCGTCGCGCTGGTCCGTCGCCAGCGCGCGCCAGTGCCAGGGTTGGCCGAGGATCGACCGGTCGATGTCCAGAACGCGCCGCATCGCCGGTGCCATACAGGGACGGGGCGGCTTCGTCACTGTCGATGGAAAATGCGGATGTGATGTTGTAACATTTGTGCGCCTGGCCTATCTGCCGGTTTGCCATGGCACAGCGATCCTCCTCCGACGCAGGCGCGCACCGGCTCGATCGCTGGGCGATCTGGTTGTCGGCGGCGTGCGTCGTCCATTGCCTGGCGACGACGGTGGCGCTGGCGCTGCTGTCCACCGCCGGCGGCCTGCTGGGCAGCCCGCTGATCCACGAAGCGGGGCTGGTGATGGCGCTGGCGCTGGGCGTGTTCGCGTTCGGGCGCGGCGCGGTGCGGCATCGCCGGCCGCTGCCGATCGTGTTGGGCGCGACCGGGCTGGCGCTGATGGCCTCGGCGCTGGTGGTGGCGCATGGCGCGCACCATCTGGCCGAAACCGCGCTGACGGTCGCCGGGGTCGCGGTGCTTGCGCTGGGCCATGCGCTCAACCGGCACAGCCACGCGCGCGCTGTCGATCGCTGAGCTTGCCGGGGCGCCGTGCGGTGCCTATCTCATCGCGCATGGGGCACGGGCATCACGAACCGGAGGGAGACGCGCTGATGGGCGCGGCGCAGGCTGCGCTGGAGGGCGCGGGCGAGCAATGGACGGTGATGCGCGCCGGCGTGTTCGCGGCGCTGTCGGGCTTCGCCAAGCCGGCCTCTGCCTATGACATTGCGGAGGCGGTGTCGCGCGCGGAGGGGCGACGGATCGCCGCCAACAGCATCTATCGCATCCTCGACCTGTTCGTCGCGGCCAATCTGGCGCAGCGGGTGGAAAGCGCCAACGCCTATGTCGTCAACGCGCACCCCGGCTGCCGGCACGACTGCATCTTCCTGGTGTGCGATGCGTGCGGGAAGACCACGCACCTCGACGACGACCGGCTGACCAGCGACCTGCGGAAGACCGCGCTGACCGCCGGCTTCACGCCCGAACGCCCGGTGGTGGAGGTGCGTGGCCGCTGCGCCGCCTGCGCGGGATAGGCCATCGATCGTCGGCGGGTCGACGCGCATCGACGTGAGGCAAGCGCCGCTTCGCGCAGCGCGATCTCCGCGCCGATCTTCCCTGCGCCGCCGCCGCTCGCGTCGACGCGCCTACAGCGCCTTCCCCATCCGCGCGCCCGGCACCGGCACGTCGCCGCGCGCCATGTCCGCCACACGTTCGATCACGCGATAGCCGCACGCGGCGTACAGCGGCTCGCCCGCCAGCGTCGCCATCATTTCCACCCGCGCGAACCCCGCGTCGCGCGCCGCCGTCTCGCACAGCGACAGGATCAGTCGTCCGACGCCGCGGCGCGTGAATGCCGGGTCGGTGTACATCGCGCGGATTCGCGCCGCCTCGGTGGCGGGGTCCAGCCGCCGCGCGTCGCGCAGGTCCCCAGAATGGTTGCCGCCGTACAAGGTCGCGCGAAAGCTCCACCCGCCGCATCCCGCCAGCTGTCCGTCGGCGGCGTGCACCACGAAATAGCTGCCGTCGTCGATCAACTGCGTGTCCAGCCCCATCGCCGCGCGGCTTGCCACGATCGCCGCCGGGGACAGGTGGTCCCGCTGCAATTCGGTGATCGCGCGGTCCATCACCGCGGCGATCGCGGGGATATCGTCGGGGGTGGCAAGCCGGTGGGAAAGCATGGCCGCTGCCTCGCCCGGCGGCGTCTGCGCGGTCAACCGTAAAAAGCGGCAATCGACATGCTGATATCGCTCAGCTATTCCGGTCGGATGGCCAATGCCCCCGAAACACCCCTGCTCGACACCGTCGCTACGCCGTCCGATCTCCGCACGTTGCGCCCCGAACAGCTGCGCCAGCTGGCCGATGAACTGCGGCAGGAAACGATCGCCGCCGTCGGCGTGACCGGCGGCCACCTCGGCTCCGGGCTGGGCGTGGTCGAGCTGACCGTCGCGATCCATTATGTGTTCGACACCCCGCGCGACCGGCTGATCTGGGACGTCGGGCACCAATGCTACCCGCACAAGATCCTGACCGGGCGGCGCGACCGTATCCGCACGCTGCGGCAGGGCGGGGGGCTGTCGGGCTTCACCAAGCGGAGCGAGAGCGAATACGACCCGTTCGGCGCGGCGCACAGCTCGACGTCGATCTCGGCCGCGCTTGGCTTCGCCACCGCCAACAAGCTGACCGGCGCGCCGGGCAAGGCGATCGCGGTGATCGGCGACGGCGCGATGTCCGCTGGCATGGCCTATGAGGCGATGAACAATGCCGAGGCGGCGGGCAATCGCCTGGTCGTCATCCTCAACGACAATGACATGTCGATCGCGCCGCCGGTCGGCGGGCTGTCGGCCTATCTCTCGCGGATCGTGTCCAGCCGCGAATTCCTGGGCGTGCGCGAGCTGATGAAGAAGTTCGCGCGCCGCCTGCCGCGTCCGTTCCACGCCGCCGCGCGCAAGACCGACGAATATGCCCGCGGCATGACGATGGGCGGTACGCTGTTCGAGGAGCTGGGCTTCTACTACGTCGGGCCGATCGACGGGCACAATCTCGAGCATCTGATCCCGGTGCTGGAAAATGTGCGCGATGCGGAGGAAGGCCCGATCCTGATCCATGTCGTGACGAAGAAGGGCAAGGGCTACGCCCCGGCGGAAAACGCCGCCGACAAATATCACGGCGTACAGAAGTTCGACGTCATCACCGGCACCCAGGCGAAGGCGCCGCCGGGGCCGCCGGCCTATCAGAACGTGTTCGGCGATGCGCTGGCGCGCGCGGCGGATGCCGATCCGCGGATCTGCGCGATCACCGCGGCGATGCCGTCGGGCACCGGGCTCGACCGCTTCGCCGCCGCGCATCCCGACCGTTTCTTCGACGTCGGCATCGCCGAACAGCATGCGGTCACCTTCGCCGCCGGGCTGGCGGCGCAGGGGATGCGGCCGTTCTGCGCGATCTATTCGACCTTCCTGCAACGCGCCTACGACCAGGTGGTCCACGACGTCGCTATCCAGAACCTGCCGGTGCGTTTCGCGATCGACCGCGCCGGGCTGGTCGGCGCGGACGGCGCGACCCATGCGGGCAGCTTCGACGTCACCTATCTGGCGACGCTGCCCAATTTCGTCGTGATGGCGCCGGCGGACGAGGCGGAGCTGGTCCATATGGTCCACACCTGCGCCGAATATGACGACGGCCCGATCGCGGTGCGCTATCCGCGCGGCGGCGGCACCGGCGTCGCGCTGCCCGCGGTGCCGGAGCGGCTGGAGATCGGCAAGGGCCGCATCGTGCGCGAGGGCAAGTCGGTCGCGATCCTGTCGCTCGGCACGCGTCTGGGCGAGGCGCTGAAGGCGGCCGAGGTGCTGGAGGCGCGCGGGCTGTCGACCACCGTCGCGGACCTGCGCTTCGCCAAGCCGCTGGACGAGGCGCTGATCCGCCGCCTGCTGACCAGCCACGAAGTCGCGGTGACGATTGAGGAGAATGCGGTCGGCGGCCTCGGCGCGCATGTGCTGACGATGGCGTCGGACGCCGGGCTGACCGATGCCGGCCTCAAGATCCGCACGCTGCGCCTGCCCGATCGCTTCCAGGACCAGGACAAGCCCGAGGTGCAATATGCCGAGGCGGGGCTGGATGCCGACGCGATCGTCGCCACCGTCCTGTCGGCGCTGCGCTACAACGAAGCGGGCGTGATCGCGCGCGCGTGACCGGCTGGGAGAAGGTCGGCGCGCTCACCGCGCTCTACGCGGTGGGGATGCTGTGGGCCAATTATGCGATGCTGCGCCGGGTGAAGGGCGCGGTGGCCGAGCGTGCGGCGTGGACCGCGGCCGATTTCGACGCGGTGTTCGCCGGCGCCGACCCGCGCGTCGCCCCGGCGGTGCGCGCGGCGCTGGCGCCATGGTACGGGGAAGGGGTGGTGCCCCAGCCCGAGGACACGCTCAAACGCTTCCTCAAGATGGCGCGCGGCGACGTGGAGGATGTCGCCAACGCCGCCGCCGCCGCTTTGGCGCTGCCCGACGACTCGCTGGTCCCCGACCTGCCCGACGTGGCGGCGCTGGTGCGCTACCTCGACGGGCGGGTGGGGGCGTCAGGGGTGTTTGAAAACTCGTGGAAGAGCGAGTTTTAAGGCGGCACCGGCCCGCTCCCGCACCCCGCCTCCCACTCATGATACCGATGGGAGGCGGGGTGGGGGCGCAACGGGTCGGCCATGCCCCCGGCATGGCCTGAACAGCGCGGGGCGCTGTTCACCCGATGCGGGCCGGTGCCGCGAAACGTGCCTGCGGCACGTTTCCAAACGAGCCCTCAGATCCGCGCCTCGTAACCGCGCGGCCGGCTCGGCATCGTCAGGATCGCGCGCGCATCGCCCGGCGTGCGCGCCTCGCCATGCGGGCCGCCCGCGGCATGGATCACCCGTTCCAGCAGTTCCTGTCCCTCCGGCCAATGACCCAGCCCGCTGGCGGCGTTGAGGTGCCCGTGCGGCCCGGCGTCGACGAAATGGCTGCCCCAGTCGACCGCCAGGCTGTGCGCGCGCTCGATCGTCACCCACGGGTCGTCGCTCGACGCCACCACGATCGATGGAAACGGCAGCGGCTGTTTCGGCGCGGGCGCGAACGGCGCCAGTTCCTCCGCCACGCCCGCGCGCTCGACATCGGCGGGCGCCACCAGCAGCGCGCCGGCGACCGGCCAGCCATAGGGTTGCGGGCTCATCGACGCCCACCACGCCACCGCGATACACCCCAGCGAATGGCCGACCAGGATCACCGGCGCGCGTGCCCCCGCCACCGCCTGGTCGATCTTCGTCACCCAGGCGTTGCGGTGCGGCCGGTCCCACATCCCCAGTTCGATCCGCGCGGTATCGGGGCGGCCGTTCTCCCACAATGTCTGCCAGTGCGCGGGGCCGGAGCCACCCAGCCCGGGAACGGTCAGGATCGTCGGCCGGACCGACAGATCATATGTCGAAAGTCCCATGACTACCCTCCTGTTATCCCCGCATTCCGCGCGGGGGACGGTGAGGCCGCGGCACACAGTCTAGGGGTCGGGAAAAGCCGCGGCCTCGATTCGCAATGTATTGTCCCCTAAATCCATGGACAATCCTGCATCGCAGCAATTGACGCGAACGGAGGCCGCCGCGAGACGAACCGAAATCGCCGCGCGGCTTGCGGTCCGGGGGGGCGGGCTGCGATAGCGGGCGGATGGCGAAACAACGTGCCGATCAGATGCTGGTGGACCGCGGCCTGGCCGAATCGCGCACGCGGGCGCAGGCGCTGGTGATGGCCGGTCTGGTCTTCGCCGGCGACCGCAAGGTGGAAAAGCCCGGCCAGCCGCTCGCCGCCGATGTCGTCCTCGACGTGCGCGGGCGCGACCATCCCTGGGTGTCGCGCGGCGGGATCAAGCTGGCGCACGGGCTGGACCACGTCGGCTGGGACGTGAGCGGCGCGGTGGCGATCGACGTGGGATCGTCGACCGGCGGCTTCACCGACGTGCTGCTGACGCGCGGCGCCGCGCGCGTCTATGCGGTGGACAGCGGCACCAACCAGCTGGCGTGGAAGCTGCGCCAGGATCCGCGCGTCATCGTCCACGAACAGACCAGCGCGCGCATCCTGACGCCCGCGCACATTCCCGAACCGGTCGACCTGATCGTCTGCGACGCCAGCTTCATCGGCCTGGCCAAGGTGCTGGAGGTGCCGCTGTCCTTCGCCCGCCCCCCGGCGCGCGCGATGGCGCTGATCAAGCCGCAGTTCGAGGCCGGCCGCGCCGAGGTGGGGAAGGGCGGCGTCGTGCGCGACCAGTCGGTGCGCGACCGCGTCTGCGCCGAGGTGGCGGACTGGTTCGCCGCCACCGGCTGGCGCGTCGAAAGCGTCGTCGAAAGCCCGATCACCGGGCCGGAGGGCAATGTCGAATATCTGATCGCGGCGCATCGCGACTGAAACAATCGTGCGCCATGGGGCTTTGGCAGTTTACGCAAGGGTGACGATTGGGCACCTAGGCGCGTCGTTGACGTTGTGTGGGGGATCAGGGACGTTGGGCACGGTCGCATCGAGGGATCAGTTACGGATGTCGTTCCTGCGCTGGGCGGCGGTCTCGGTGCCGCTGGTCCTGCTGCTGGGGTTCCTGTCGGGGCGGTCGGTCCCCTCTGGCAGCGAGAACGGCTGGTACATGGCGCTGACCAAGCCCGAACTGACGCCGCCGGGCTGGGTGTTCCCGGTCGCCTGGTCGCTGCTCTACATCATGCTCGGGCTGGCGCTGGCGCTGGTGCTCAGTGCGCGCGGGGCGAAGCTGCGCTGGGTCGCGGTGGCGCTGTTCGCGGCGCAACTGGCCGGCAACCTGGCCTGGACGCCGCTGTTCTTCGGCGCGCACAAGGTCGGGGCCGCGCTGCTGCTGATCGTCGCGATCCTGGGGCTGACGATCATCACCACCTTCGTCTTCGCGCAGATCCGGCGCGTCGCGGCGTGGCTGCTGGTGCCCTATATGGTGTGGCTCAGCTTCGCGGGCGTGCTCAACTGGCGCATCGCGCAGCTGAATCCCGATGCGGAACGCCTTGTGCAGCCGGCCGCGGCGTCCCAAGTGATCGGCTGACCTGTTCCGCTTTTCGAAAGAGACCACCCATGCAGTCCGAAAACCGCCTGTTCGGCGATCTGGCCAAGCTGTTCAACGGTGCCGCCGGCACCATCGCGGGGATGAGCCGCGAGGCGGAAGCCGGTGCGCGGGAACGTGCGCGCGAATGGATCGGCGGGCTGGATTTCGTCGCGCGCGACGAATTCGAGGTGGTGAAGGCGATGGCCGTCGCCGCGCGGGACGAGACGGATGCGCTGCGCGCACGGGTCGAGGCGCTGGAGGCCGCGCTGGCCGCCCAGAAGGCGGGCTGACGCGCACGCGCGATTGTGCGATACCGGCGACACGATGGCCATGCTCGATCACGACGCGGATTCCGATAACGAGGGCGAAGCCCCGCTGGACATGCTGGAGGCCTATTTCACGGCCCATGGCTGGCCGTGCGAACGCCACGACGATGAGATGACGGCCAGCGTCAAGGGCAGCTGGACCGAATACGAACTGCGCGTGCTGTGGCGCGAGGAAGACGGCGTCCTGCAACTGCTCGCCTTCCCCGACGTGAAGGTCGCGGAAAAGGGGCGGGGGAAGATCTACGAAACGCTCGGGCTGGTGAACGAGCAATTGTGGATGGGCCATTTCGAGCTCTGGTCGTCCAGCGGCATCCTGCTCTATCGTAACGCCACCGCGATCGAGGCGCGCGACGGGGAAGCGACCATGTCGCTCCCCACCGCCGAGCTGCTGGTCGAATCCGCGATCGACGAATGCGAGCGTTTCTATCCCGTCTTCCAGTTCGTGCTGTGGGGCGGCAAGTCGCCGGCGGAGGCGATCGCGGCGGCGATGGTCGAAACCCAGGGCGAGGCCTGAGGCGCGGTCATGCGGCTGTGGATGATCGGGTGCGGCAATATGGGGTCCGCCATGTTGCGCCGCTGGGTCGATAGCGGGACGGTCGCGGCCGCCGACGTCGATGTCGTCAATCGCACCGACCGCGTGCTGCCCGATGGCGTGCGCCAGGCGCGCGAGCTGCCCGACGGACCGCTGCCCGACATCGTCGTGTTGGGGGTCAAGCCGCAGCAGCTGGCGGAGGTCGCCGTGCGCTTCGCCGCGCGCCTCGCCGATGCGCCGCTGCTCGTCTCGATGCTCGCCGGGTGCGATCCGGCGACGCTGTCGGCGGCCTTTCCCGGCCCGGTCGCGGTGCAGACGATGCCCAATCTGCCGGTCGAACTGGGCCGCGGCGTCGTCGCGATCCACGCACCCGCCGCGCCCGCCGCGGCGCGCGCGACGGTCGACCGGCTGATGGTGCCGCTCGGACTGGTCGAATGGTTCGACGACGCCGCGCGCTTCGCCGCCGCCGGCGCGCTGTCGGGCACCGCGCCCGCCTTCGTCTTCCGCGTGATCGACGCGCTCGCCGCCGGCGGCCGCGCGATCGGCCTGTCGCCGCAGGAAGCCGCCGCCGTCGCGCTGGCGGCGGTGGAGGGCGCCGCCGTGATGGCCGCCGCCAGCGACCGCACGCCCGCCGCGCTCGCCGATGCGGTCGCCAGCCCCGGCGGCATGACCCGCGAGGGGCTGAACGTCCTCGACGCCGACCGCGCGCTCGACACGTTGTTCGAACGCACCCTCACCGCCGTCGCCCGCCGCGGCGCCGAAATGGCCGCCGCCGCGAAGGGATGACGGGGCAGGGCGATCGGCTTTTCCGCGCCGACGCCCCCGCGCCGCGCAACCGTCGCGTCCATGTCGCGCAACCGTCGCGCCCCACCGCGTCGCTGTCCTACATCCCCGCTTGGCGCCATAAGCAACGACGCTCTTTCTCCGTCGTGAAACCGCCCGCCCGCGCGTCGGGCACGCCATTCCCGCCGGCGCCGCGTCCGGTGTGCCAGCGTCTCAACTTTCGCAACATTCAGCCTTTGCGCAGCGCCTCGACGCGCGGCATCTCGTCGGGGGGGATCAACCCCTCCAGCACTGCCCAGAAACCGCTGACCGCGCCCTGGCCGGCTTGCGAATAGGCCGCCGACAGCCGCTCGCGCAGCGCATCGTACAGGCTCGCTTCCAGCTCCACCCCGCTCGGCGTCAGCCGCAGCAGCCGCTGCCGCCGGTCGCGCTCGCCCGGCCGTGTCTCCACCAGTTCGCGCTCGATCAGTTCGTTCAGCACGCGGCCCAGCGATTGCTTGGTGATCGCCAGCAGCGCCAGCAGGTCGCTGACCGGCATGTCGGGCTTGCGCGCGATGAAGTACAGCGCGCGGTGGTGCGCGCGGCCCAGCCCCTGCCGCGCCAGCCCGCGGTCGATCGACCGCGTGATATGGCTGTTGCCGAAGTACAGCAGTTCGATGCCGCGGCGGATCTCCGATTCGCGCAGGAACAGCGGGGAGGCGGATTGGGTAACGGCAGCCATGTTGACCGGCTTTGCCATCGGCCCTAGGTCACCGCAACCCGGCAAACGGCAGACAACCACCGTCCTGCCGCATCCGTCGACCATGGCATGGGGGCAATTTTCCGTGACTTTCGCGTTCGAACCGCATCCCGCACCGGTGACCGCCAGCGAACGGGAAGCGCGGCTGGTCGATCCGGCGTTCGGGCGCGTCTTCACCGATCACATGGCGATCCTCCACTATAGCGAGGACAAGGGCTGGCACGACGGTGCGATCACGCAGCGCGTGTCGCTGACGATGGACCCGGCCTCCTCGGTGTTCCATTACGCGCAGGAGATTTTCGAGGGGCTCAAGGCCTATCGCCTCGACGACGGCGGGCTGGCGCTATTCCGTCCCGACGCCAATGCGCGCCGCTTCAACGCCTCGGCGCGGCGCATGGCGATGCCCGACCTGCCCGAGGAGCTGTTCCTGGAATCGTGCGAACGCCTCGTCCTGACCGAGCGCGACTGGTTCCCCGCGATCGAGGGCGGGTCGCTGTACCTGCGCCCGTTCATGATCGCGTCGGAGGCGTTCCTGGGTGTCAAGCCGTCGGCCGAATTCCTCTACATGGTGCTCGCCTCGTCGGTCGGCGCCTATTGGAAGGGCGGGGCGCGCGCCGTGTCGCTGTGGGTCAGCCACGACTATACCCGCGCCGCGCCCGGCGGCACGGGGGAGGCCAAATGCGGCGGCAATTACGCCACCAGCCTCGTCGCGCAGCAGGAGGCGATCCGCCGCGGCTTCGACCAGGTGGTGTTCCTCGACGCGGCCGAGCGCCGCTGGATCGAGGAGCTGGGCGGCATGAACATCTTCTTCGTGTTCGACGACGGCTCGATCCAGACGCCGCCGCTGACCGGTACGATCCTGCCCGGCATCACCCGCGATTCGATCCTGACGATCGCCCGCGACGAAGGTCTGGTGGCGCGCGAGGAACCCTATGCCATCGACCAGTGGCGCGCCGATGCGCAGAGCGGCCGGCTGGTCGAAAGCTTCGCCTGCGGCACCGCGGCGGTCGTCACGCCGATCGGCCGCGTCGCCGGCCCGGATTACGACTTCGCGATCGGCAGCGGCGCCACCGGCCAGTTGACCGCCCGCTTCCTCGACCGCCTCACCGCCATCCAGCGCGGCCGCGCGCCCGACCCGCACGGCTGGCTGCGACGTATCGGTTGAGCTTTCCCGCGCGCCGCGATAAGGCCCGCGGCTCGTTGGGGCGTCGCCAAGCGGTAAGGCAACGGTTTTTGGTACCGTCATACGCAGGTTCGAATCCTGCCGCCCCAGCCAGTCGACGGCTTCGAGCGTCGCTTCGCCGACCTTGACGACCAAGCATGCGAGCACCTCTTTGCGATGCTCGGTCGAGCCCGCGACCCGCCGGAGCACTTGCTGAACAAGGGCGCGGGACCTGTTGCGTTGCGTGGGATCGACGACCCCGGTGACTGGCGTGATCCGTGAGAGCGGCATCGAGGGCTCGAGCGCCTCGCGGGCTGCGGCGCGGATGCTGGACAAAGGCTACCGCAGCTACCGGGCGGCACCTTACGCGCCAACAAGGCTGATGATGGTGGCACACAGCGATGCGCAGCTGCTCCCGCAGCGGTAATACGACGCGGCTGGCGCTCTGCTTGTCGAGGATGTCGGCGAAGCGCTGATAGGCGCGGATATAGCCGTCCTGCCTTGTCCTTTCTCCGCGCACCGGGGCGCGTGGATGGCGACGCAGCTTCAGGTCGGCGTCGAGGCGGGACGCGCCCCAACCGTCGCCATCCGGGATGTGCCGGCAGCGACCGTCGCTCTGCGGCAGCCAGAGCCAGCAGTGTTCGGCGACGAGGGAGCGGTCGTCATCGTCGACGAACACCAGCGCGACGTTGGGGACGCCGTCCAATCCTTCCGGAAGGACAGGTGAACAATGTTCCGGCGCGAACTGCGAATCCAGTTGGTCGAGTTGAGAAGACTGAGAGGCAATGTGCTCCAGGCGCGCGTCCTTGCCCCCATGCCGCGCGGAGCGGCTGGGGGAGGACATGCGGACGGTGGGGATGACCGGCAGGATCGATCGACGACGAAAATTCTGACCGAGGCCGAGCAAGCGGATGCCGCCCTGTTTTTCCCTTCTTTCAGAACCTTCGCTTCATCCGTCCGTACGGATCAGCGCCACCAGCGCCCTTTTTCATGCTGCCGATCTGATTGACCCTCCGTGTCGGAGTTTATGGGCACCAGACCGCCCAAGTATTTCCTTTGGTTATGCCATTCGCGAATGATTGAAGAGGATGTCGCCCGTGCTAACAAGCGGATGTGGAGATGCAGCAGGGCGGTAATTTCGGATTTCTGGCGGCGCGCGACAGTCAGTTGGCGCGGCTCGGCGCGTTGGCCGAGAGCTATTTCCGTTCCGACCCGCCGGCGGCGTTGCTGAAGCTGCGGCTGTTTGGCGAAGCCTTGGCGAAGCAGATCGTTGCACGACATGGCGTGACATCGTCGGCGTCGGCGACGTTCGACGAGGTGCTGCGCGAGGGCAGGGCACGCGGGATTTTTCCGCAACAGGTCGCTGACCTGCTGTTCCAGATCAAGCGCTGGGGGAACGCCGCTGCGCACGAGGATCGCGGTTCCGCGGCCGATGCCCTGAATGCGCTGAAGTTCGCGAGCGCGATCGGTGTCTGGTACCATCGCACGTACCGGGACGCGCCGTCGTTCGATCCCGGTCCGTTCGTGCCGCCGGTCGCGCCCGCTGACGCCGATGCTGCTTTGCGCGAACAGCTGGAGAAGTTGCGCAAGGCGGTGGCCGACAGCCATGATGCGGAGGCGCAGGCGCGTCTGCGTGCGCAAGACGCCGAGGCGGAACGCGAACGGCTGGCGGCGTCGATCGAGGAACAGCAGCGGCAACGCGCCTTCTGGGAGACCTATGCGGCGGAAACCGAAGCCGCTCTGGCCAAGGCACGCGAGGAGCTGGCCGCAGTGCGCGCCGAGGCTCAGGCGGCACCGACGCAGGACATGCAGCTGCTGTCCGCTGCGGCATCGCGCGCGGCGGAGAAGGTCGAGCTGGACGAGGACGCCACCCGCGTGCTCATCGATGCGAAGCTGCGCGCGGCGGGCTGGACGGTCGACAGCCAGACACTGACCCACGCCGCCGGCGCTCGGCCCGTTTATGGCGAGGCGATGGCGATCGCCGAATGGCCTGCCAAGAAGGGACGCGTCGATTATGCGCTGTTCATCGACGGACGCTGCGTCGGCGTAGTCGAGGCGAAGAAGCGCAAGATCGACGTCCCCGGAATGCTCGGGCAGGCCAGGCGCTATGCGCAGGACATCGTCCTGACGCCCGACGAATATCCCCGCGGCGGCCCCTGGACCGATGGCGAGCATCGCTATCAAGTGCCGTTCCTGTTCGCAACCAACGGCCGCGCCTATGTAAAGCAGCTCGCGACGAAATCGGGCATCTGGTTCTGGGACGCGCGCACGCCGAGTGCGGTGCCGCGTGCGCTGCCGGAATGGTTCAGTCCGCGCGATCTGGAAGAGCGGTTGGCCCAGGCCATCCCGCCCGCCGACGCGCATGTCGCCGAGCAGGAACTGGGCGTCGCCGGCCTTCGTCCGTACCAGCGCGATGCCATCGCGGCCGTCGAGGACGCGATCCGCGCCGGGCGGCGGGACATGCTGGTGGCGATGGCGACCGGCACCGGCAAGACGCGCCTCGCCATCGCGCTAATGTACGAGTTGCTGCGGGCCAATCGCTTCCGCCGCATCCTCTTCCTGGTCGATCGTAGCGCGCTGGGCCGCCAGACTCTCGACGCGATGAGCGTGACCGACACCAGCGGCTTCCTCAAGTTCAGCGATGTCTTCAACGTCGCCGATCTGGAGAAGAAGCTGCCGGAAGCGGTCGACCGGGTGCAGGTCGCGACCGTGCAGGCGATGATCCGGCGCCTGTTCGACGATCCCGATGCGATGCGGCCGACGCCTGGCACCTACGACCTGATCATCGTCGACGAGGCGCATCGCGGCTACACGCTCGACGCCGAGCTGCGCGAAGAGGATCTCGGCTTCCGCAATCTCGACGATTACCTGTCCGCCTATCGCCGGGTGCTCGACTATTTCGACGCCGCGACGGTGGCGCTGACCGCGACGCCCGCGCTGCACACCACGCAGATCTTCGGCCTGCCGGTCTATCGCTACGGCTATCGCCAGGCGGTGATCGACGGGTGGCTGATCGACCATCGTCCGCCGCGCCGGATCACCACCGCGCTTAGCCAGACCGGCATCCGCTTCGACGCGGGCGACGAGGTCGAGATCGTCGACCGCCAGACCGGCGAGATCGAGCTGATGACGCTGCCCGATCAGGTCGATTTCGAGGTCGCCGAGTTCAACCGCAAGGTGCTGACCCAGCCGTTCAACCGTGCGGTGGCGCAGGCGGTGGCGCAGGAATGCCCGCCCGACCAGCCGGGCAAGACGCTGATCTTCGCGGTCAGCAACGACCATGCCGACATTCTGGTCGACGAACTCGCCAAGGCGCTGGCCGAGGAATATGGCGCGCTGCCCGGCGGGCTGGTCGAGAAGATCACCGGCACCGTCGACCGCCCGCTGGAGCGGATCAAGGCGTTCAAGAACGACCCGCGTCCCAAATATGTCGTCACCGTCGACCTGCTGACCACCGGCATCGACGTGCCCGCGATCACCAACCTGGTCTTCGTGCGGCGGGTGAACAGCCGTATCCTCTACGACCAGATGATCGGCCGCGCGACGCGACGCTGCGACGAGATCGGCAAGACCCATTTCCGCATCTTCGACGCGGTCGATCTCTACGCGCATCTTCAGGACGTGACCGATATGCGGCCCGTCGTGGTCGATCCGGCCTTGAGCTTCGCCACGCTGCTCGGCGACCTGGCGCGCGCGACGGACGAAGAGGATCAGGCCTTCGTCCGCAACCAGATCGTGGTGAAGCTGCGCCAGCGGCTGCCCCGGCTCGCCCCGTCCGCGCGGGAGCGGGTCGAGCAGTTGCTGGGGGCGCCCGACGCATTGCCCGACCGCCTGCGCGATGCCACGCCCGCCGAGGGGCTGGCGCTGTTCGAGCGGCATCCCTCGCTGGTCGAGATTCTGGATCTGGGGCCGCGCGAGCGCACCGATCCCGGCGTCTTCATCTCGGGCCATGACGACGAACTGATCGGCGTCGAGGACGTGTTCCCCGATCACGCCAGCCCGGCCGATTATATCGAGAGCTTCGAGGCCTATGTCCGGTCGCAGATGAACGTCGTGCCCGCGCTGATCGCCGCGACGCAGCGCCCGCGCGACCTGACCCGTGCCGAGTTGAAGGAAATCGCCGTCCTGCTGGACGAGCACGGCTTTTCCGAAAGCCATCTGCGCGCCGCCTATGGCCGCGTCCGCAATGCCGACATCGCCGCGCACATCATCGGCTTCGTGCGACAGGCGGCGCTCGGCGATCCGCTGGTGCCCTATGCCACGCGCGTCGAGAGCGGGGTCGAGCGTATCCTGGCGAGCCGCGACTGGACGCCGGCCCAGCGCCGCTGGCTGCAACGCATCGGCCGGGCGCTGAAGGAACAGCCGGTTGGCGATCCCGCGATCCTGTCCGACCCGCTCTTCGCCCAGAATGGCGGGTTCGACGCGATTGACCGCGAGTTCGACCATCACCTGCGCGATGTGCTGATGGACCTGAACGTCGCCATCTGGGATAGCCGTGGCGATACCGACCAGGCGGCCTGATCCGCCTGCATTGACGACAAGGACGACGACGACGTGAACCCCTCCGCCGAACTGGTGAACAAGCTGTGGCGGCTCTGCGCCATGCTCCGCAAGGACGGCATCACCTATCAGCAGTACGTCACCGAGCTGACCTATCTGCTGTTCCTGAAGATGGCGTCCGAGCAGAAGGACGAGAGCCGCATTCCGGAAGGCTATCGCTGGTCGCGGCTGAAGGCAGCGAACGAGGCGGAGCTGCTGACCGTCTACAAGCGCGCGCTGATCGACCTGGGCGATCCCGCCAAGGTGGCCGATCGCTCGGTCGTCGCCATCTTCCAGAACGCCTCGACCATCGTGCGCGAGCCGGCCAATCTGCGCCGCCTGATCGACGCGATCGACGGGCTGCACTGGTTTTCCGCCGAGCGTGATGCCTTCGGCGACGCCTATGAGGGCCTGCTCCAGAAGATGGCGGAGGAGACCAAGCGCGGGGCAGGGCAGTATTTCACCCCGCGCGTCCTGATCGACGTGATGGTCGAGCTGATGAAGCCGCAGCCGGGCGAGGTGATCCAGGACCCGGCGGCGGGCACCGGCGGCTTCCTGATCGCGGCCGACCGTTTCATGCGCGAGGCGAGCGACGACTATTTCGAGCTGTCGCCCAAGCAACAGGCGTTCCAGCTTCGCGAGGCGTTCCGGGGCGTCGAGAACGTCCCCGACACCTTCCGCCTGTTGCTGATGAACCTGCACCTCCACAAGATCGACCCCGATCATCTGGAGCTGGGCGACACGCTGTCGCCCAAGGGCAGCGAGGCGCCGTTCAAGCGGGCCGATCTGATCCTGAGCAACCCGCCCTTCGGTCCGGCGGGTGGGCCCCCAACGCGCGACGATCTGACCATCACCGATCGCGTCTCCTCCTATCAGCTGCCGTTCGTCGAGCACATCATCCGCGCGCTTGCCCCCGGCGGCCGTGCGGCGGTGGTGGTGCCCGATAACGTCCTGTTCGACGATGGGCGCGGCAAGGCGCTGCGACGGATGCTGATGCATCGCTGCGACCTGCATACCATCCTGCGGCTGCCGACCGGCATCTTCTATGCGCAGGGGGTCAAGACCAACGTCCTGTTCTTCACCCGCTCGGTCGAAGCCGACCCGGCGGAGGATGCGACCAAGGCGGTGTGGATCTACGACATGCGCGCGGGCGCGCCCGCTTATGGCAAGACCAACCCTCTGAAGCGCGGGGACTTTGCGGGTTTCGTGGCGGCGTTCGGCGACGATCCGCATGGCCGGGCGGAGCGCAAGGACGAAGGCGAAACCGGCCGCTTCCGCCGCTTCGACCGCGCCGCGCTGGAGGCGCGCGGCGACAATCTCGACATCAGCTGGCTCAAGGACACCAGCGCCGAGGCCGAGGACGGTCTCGACACGCCCGAGGATATCGCGGCGGCGATCGAAGGCCATCTGATGGCCGCGCTGGAAGAGATTGGCGCGCTGGTGGCGGAACTGGGGAGCGAGATGGAAGATCCGGCCGTGGCGGAGACGGCTGCATGAGTTTCAGCGAAGATATTTGCAAGCTGGTAAAGGAGTCAAGTGATCCGTTGCTTGCTGCTGCTGATCGATGGGAGCGAGTTCCACTGGGGGCGGTGGCGGCTGTCATTAATGGCTTTCCTTGGAAATCTGATAGGTTCGGTACAGATCAAGGCGTTCCACTCATCCGCATCCGGGACGTTACTACAGGGGCGACTCAGACGCTATATGATGGTCCCATTGTTGAAGGTTATTGGGTGGAGAGCGGCGATATCCTTGTAGGTATGGACGGGGATTTCAACGTTGGACGGTGGAAGTCTGGAAGAGGACTTCTGAATCAGCGTGTTTGCAAGGTAATCGCGGTGCCAACGTTTTATACAGCATCGTTTTTGGAATATGCTCTTCCGCCATATCTTCGTTTAGTCAACCAGATGACCAGCTCTGTGACGGTCAAGCATTTGTCGTCCCGGACACTTGCCGAACTGCCACTCCCGCTCCCGCCTGTCGCTGAGCAGCGTCGGATCGTCGGGAAGTTAGATGTGCTGATCGCTCGCCTCGTTCGTGCACGGACGGAGCTAGGTCGGGTTTCGATGATGACCCCAAGTCAGCGGTTGGCACTTCTCCGTTCAGCAATGTCCGGCAGTATGACAGAAAGTTGGCGGACTGGCCGAGAATTGGAGCCGATTGCGGCAATGCTCAATCGGGTTCCGGTCCCGAAACAGGGCCGCGGCGGTCGAGAGGCAACAGACAAGGTTTTGGCGGGCAAAGCGGGTCTTGCGATTAACGATCCGGGGGTCGAATTGCCGCAGGGCTGGGCTTGGGTGCCGCTGCTGCGGATCGCCAAGCAGGAGACCGGGCATACGCCCAGCCGTTCGCAGCCGGGCTATTGGGATGGCGGTGTGCCGTGGATCGGCATCCGCGATGCAGGCGCGCATCATGGTCGCATTATCGACACGACAATGCAGACCATCTCCAAAGAGGGGTTGGCGAATTCGTCCGCACGGTTGCTGCCGGCGGGGACCGTTTGCCTGTCGCGTACTGCCTCGGTTGGCTATGTCACGATGATGGGGCGAAGCATGGCGACCAGCCAAGATTTCGCGACCTGGACCTGCACAGAGGCGCTCGAGCCGGAATATCTGATGTATGCCCTGATGGCGGAGGGCGACGACATCCGGAAGTTCGGCATGGGTTCAACTCATACGACCATATACTTCCCGGAAATCCGCGCCCTTCACATCGCGTTGCCGCCGATCGAGGAACAGCGGGAGATCGTGAAGCGGCTGAAGGCGGGGCTCGCCCGCGCCGACCGCCTCGAAGCCGAAGCGACCCGCGCCCGCGCGCTTCTCGATCGGCTCGAAGCCGCGATCCTCGCCAAGGCGTTTCGCGGCGAATTGGTGCCGCAGGACCCGAATGACGAACCCGCGAGCGTGCTGCTCGACCGCATCCGCGCCGAACGCGCCGCCGCGCCCAAGCCGAAGCGTGGGCGGGCGCGCAAGGCCGTGGGCTGAGCGGGGAGGGGACGCATGGCCATTCCCGACTATCAGGCGCTGATGCTGCCGGTCCTGCGCCTCGCCGCTACCGGCGTCACGCGCGTGCCCGATGCGGCGGCGGCGATCGCCGACCAACTCGGCCTGACCGAGGCGGAGCGCGAGGAGATGCTGCCCAGCAGGCGGCAGCGCGTGCTGCACAACCGCATCCACTGGGCGAAATTCTACATGGCCAAGGCGGGGCTGATCGACAGCCCTGCGCGCGGCCGCTTCACCGCCAGCGCGGATGGCAAGGCGCTGCTCGCGACCCAGCCGGCGGCGATCACCGTCGAGACGCTGAAGACCTATCCCGCCTTCGCGCAATTCTACGCCGTCGACGCGCAGGCCTCGCCCGCCGAGGCTTCGGTCGCCGAAGCCGCCGCCACCGCGACTGCCACGCCCGAGGAACAGATCGACGCGGCGCACGGCGTCCTCCACGCCGCGCTGAAGACGGAATTGCTCCAGCGCGTGCTGGCGCAGAGCCCGGCCTTTTTCGAACGCGCGATCGTCGATCTGCTGGTGGCGATGGGCTATGGCGGCAGCCATGAGGGCGCCGCGCTGAGCCTGGGGCGCAGCGGCGACGGCGGCGTGGACGGCGTGATCGACGAGGATCGCCTCGGCCTCGACCGCATCTATGTCCAGGCGAAACGCTATGCCCCGCATGTCGGGGTCGGGCGGCCGGACGTGCAGGGCTTCGTCGGCAGCCTGGTCGGCTTCGGCGCGACCAAGGGCGTGTTCGTCACCACCTCCAGCTTCAGCGCCCCCGCGATCGATTTCGTCCGCCACCTGCCGCAGCGGGTGGTCCTGATCGACGGCACGCGCCTTGCCGAGCTGATGATCGAACATGGCGTCGGCGTTCGGGTGAGCCGGACGATCGCGGTGAAGCGGCTGGACGAGGATTTCTTCGCGGACGAGTGATGCGTCAGATATGCGGCATGCTGCCGACTATGCTCTTTATATGAAGGAATTCTGGTTCCACGAGGGCGAGCCGGGGCGTGCCGCTTCACCGATCGGCTATCTGTTGTCCGTCGCTCTCACCTCGTCGCGCGGTTGCAAGCGGAGGTAGCGACGCGCTCCGGGATGTCGGTTCGACCGGGCTTTTGAACGGCGTCCGGGCCGGGGCCGCCCGCCTCAGGTCCGCGCTACCTCCCCACAAAGCAATGTAATGATACATTGTACCTAACGGCCGGATGCTACAAAGGAGATCGCATTCGCGTCTCGAGGTATTCATGTCCTTCACATCGCCGGCCCCGATCCTGATCGAGGACCTGACCCTTGCCTATGGCGACCACCGCGTCCTCGACGGGCTTTCGCTCCGGGTCGAGCCGGGCAGCATCACCGCGTTGCTGGGCGGCAATGGCGCGGGCAAGTCCACCACGCTGGCCGCGCTGCTCGGCTTCGTGCGCGGGGGGGCGGGGCGGGTCGCCGTCTGCGGCATCGATCCGCGCGCCGATCCGGACGGTGCGCGTCGCCACATCGCCTATCTGCCGGAAAACGTTGCGCTCTACGATCATCTCTCCGCCGTCGAGAATGCCGATTACCTGCTGGCGCTCAGTGACGAGCGCAAGGGGCGGGAGGCGATCACCGATGCGCTGCAGGCGGCGGGCTTGCAGGAGCGGGCGTGGGACCAGCGGCTCGGCGGCTTTTCCAAGGGGATGAGGCAGAAGGTGGCGATCGCGGTCGCGCTGCTGCGCGCGGTGCCGGTGCTGCTGCTCGACGAGCCGACCTCCGGCCTCGACCCCCGGGCCACGGCGGACTTCAACGCGCTGGTCGCCGCGGTGCGCGACCGCGGCACCGCGGTGCTGATGGTCACGCACGATCTGTTGAGCGCGGTGGACGTCGCCGACGAGATCGCGTTCCTGGAAGCCGGGCGCGTCGCGCACCGCGTCGTCGCGAGCGGTCCCGACCGGTTCGACGTGCGCGCGCTCCACGCGCGGTTCCAGGTCGCCGGCGTCGGACGCGCGGCGTGAGGATCGTCCGCCTGATCGCGCGCGACGAATTGCGGCTGATGCTGCGCAACCGCGTCGCATTGATCGCCTTCGCGTTGATCGTGCTGCTGACGCTGGTCGCGGTGGCGAGCAGCTGGTCGCACCAGCGTGCCGCCGCCGATCTGCGCGCGCGCCACCAGCATGAGGCCGAGCACGCCTTCGACGCGCAGCCCGACCGGCATCCGCACCGGATGGTGCATTACGGCCACTTCATCTTCCGCCCGCTGGGGCCGCTGGCCGCGTTCGATCCCGGCGTCGATGCCTTCACCGGCAACAGCATGTTCCTCGAAGGCCACCGGCAGAACACCGCCAATTTCGGTGATGTGCGGCAGAGCTCGCTGCTGGTCCGGTTCGGGCAGCTGACCCCCGCCTTCGTGCTCCAGATCGTGGCGCCGCTGCTGCTGATCTTCCTCGGCTTCGGCGCGCTGGCACGCGAAACGGAACGCGGCACGCTCGGCCTGCTGATGCTGCAAGGCGCCTCGCGCGGGCAGGTCGTGGCCGGGAAGCTGCTGGCGCTCGGCACCGTCGCGGTCGCCGCCGCGCTGCCGGCGATGCTGGGGCTGGTCGCCATCGCCGGACAGCCGGGCGCACTGGCCCTGCCGATGCTGGTGATCGCGCTCGGCTACCTCCTCTATCTCGGGTTGTGGACGGTGCTGATCCTGCTGGTTTCGGCACTTGTGCGACGCAGCCGCGACGCACTGCTCGCGCTGGTCGCCCTCTGGGCGGTGACCACGGTGCTGCTGCCGCGCGCCATGCCGGATGTCGCCGCCAACGCCGTGCCGCTGCGCAACCGGCTCCAGACCGATGTCGCGATCGCGCGCGATCTGCGCGGTCTCGGCGACAGCCACAATCCCGACGACCCGCATTTCGCGCAGTTCAAGCAGGGGCTGCTCGACCGCTACAAGGTCACCCGCGTCGAGGACCTGCCGTACAACTACAAGGGCCTGCTGGCGGTCGAGGGCGAGCGGCTGACGTCGGGGCTGTTCGACCGTTATGCCGCCGAAAGCTATGGCGCACAGGCGCGGCAGAACGGGCTGGTCGACGCGAGCGGCCTGCTCAGCCCCGCGATCGCGCTGCGCGGACTGTCGATGGCCGCGGCCGGCACCGATTTCGCCGCGCACCGCCGCTTCCTCGAACAGGCCGAGCGCTATCGCTACGCGCTGGTGCAGCGGCTGAACCGGCTGGAGGCCGAGGCGGTCAGCTATGCGAACGACACTGCGACCGACGCCGGCGCGGATCGCCGCAAGCGGATCGCGGCCGCGAACTGGCAGGCGATCCCCGACTTCCGCTTCGTCGCGCCGAGCGGCGCGATGCTGGCGCGCGGCGCGCTGCCCGGCCTGACCCTGCTGGCCTTGTGGCTGGTGGTGGCCGTGGCGCTGCTCGCCCTTGCCACCCGCCGCCTCGGAGCACGTCGATGACCCTGTGGACCCACGAGCTGCGCCTGCTGCTGCGCCAGCGGCTGAGTGCGTTCGCGCTGGTGCTGCTCGCGTTGCTCGGCGCGGCGGCGGTCGCGGCCGGCATGGCGGAGATCGCGCGGCAGCGCGCCGCGATCGCCGCGGTCCCGGCCGCGCAGGCGCAGGATATCGGCGCGGTCGCCGATTATGTCGACCGCAGCAAGGACGCGGGAAGCGCGGCGTACTACAGCTTCCATCCGACATGGGATCCGCCCGCGCCGCTGGCGTTCGCGGCGCTTGGCATGCGCGACGTGTCGCCGTTCATCCTGCGGGTGCGCGCGCTCGGGCTTGAGGCGCAGATCTACGACGGCGATACGTTCAATCCCGAACTGGCGCTGCCGGGGCGCTTCGATTTCGCCTTCGTGCTGGTGTTCCTGGCACCGTTGTTCGTCATCGCGCTGTTCCATGATCTCGTGTCGGGCGAGCGTGAGGCCGGGCGGCAGCGAACGCTGGAGGCGCTGCCGCGCGGGGGCGCCGCGCTGTGGCGGCGGCGGACGCTACTGCGGCTCGCGCTGCTGTGGGCGGCACTGGGCCTCCCCTTCGCGATCGCGGCCGTTGTCGAAGGGGTCGCGGTCGGTCCGATCCTCATCGTGCTCGTGGTGACTCTCGCCTACCTGCTGTTCTGGATCGCGCTTGCCGCGCTGGTCGGGCGGTTCCGCTGGAGCTCGGTCGCCAACGCCGCCACGCTGGCGGCGCTGTGGCTCGTGCTGGTGCTGATCGTGCCGACGCTCGGCAACGTCGCGATCAATCGTGCGGTGCCGATCGCGCAGGGCGCGGAGATCGCGCTGGCGCAGCGCGAGGCGGTCAATCACGCATGGGACATCCCGCGCGAGGACACGATGCGACGCTTCTACGCCGCGCACCCCGAATGGGCGGACTCACCCCCGCTCGGGCCTGATTTCCACTACAAATGGTACCTCGCCTTCCACCAGAACGCCGATGAAGGCGTGGCCGGGCAGGTGCGCGCGTATCGCGATGGCCTGGAGCGGCGCGACCGGGCGGGGCGCGCGCTCGGCTGGGTGCTGCCCTCCGTCGGGGTCCAGGGGCTGCTCACGCGGCTCGCGCGCACCGACCTGGCCGGACAGCTTGCGTATCAGGATCGCATCCGCGCCTTCCACGCGCGGCTGCGATCCTTCTATTACGGCTATCTCTTCCGCGACCGGCCGTTCGGCAAGGCGGACTTCCGCCGCGCGCCGCGCTTCGACGACGGCGTCGCGGAGTGACCGCGCGTCAGTTCGGCTCGCGCGCGATCGGGTAGCGCAGCGGGTAGGGGTGTCCTGGCCCCGCCTGCGCGTACAGCCACGCCAGCCGCGCGTCGGGGTCCGACGCAAAGCCCGGCTCGGTGCGCAGCTTCGCGTCGAACGCTGCCTTGATCGACGGATCGGTCGCCAGCAGGCGCTCGCCCAGCGCGGCGAGCACGAAGGCGTCGGTGTTCGGCGCCGGCGCCAGCATTTCCGGGAAGAACCCCCAGGCCAGAAACGAATCCTGGCTCTCCGGCTCCAGCAGCGACGCCGCGAGCAGCCCGAGCGGCTGGTCGGCGGGCACGCGAACGCTGCCGGCCGGCAAGACGTCGCTCGTCTCGTGGTGTTCGAACCGGGCGGTGATCGGGTAGCGTCCCTCGATCGGTTGCGACATCTTCGGGTCGATCAGGCGGACATGGTCGAGCGTGCGGGTTTGCGGCGTGCGGATCGTCTCGAAGCGGATGCCGTGCAGGCGCAGCCGCTCGATGATCTCGGTCTGCTCACGCGGCACCCACCACGCCTTGGGAAGACGGACGCTCTCGCTGGGTGTCTGGCCGATGATCGGCATCCGGAACGTGATGGGCCTGCCCAGCCAGCGCTGTTCCTCCCGACCGGAGGCGGGGGAGCGATAGGTGTCGAACGCCACGCCCTTGAAATCCTCGATCCATCCGATCGGGGTCGCGGCGGGCTTCCACCGGGTCAGCAGTTCGGTCGGGCGGCTCGCCCGATCGGTCGCCTTGGCGGCGATGATGCGCGCGGCGTCGCTCGCGGCGATCTTGAGCGCCGCTTCCAGCAGCACATAGGTGCCCAGCACGCGCTGGCGATAGGGCTTGAGCATGTGGTTCTCGACCAGCACGGTCGGCATGCCGATGAAGTCGCCATAGCCGGTCGAGTAGCGTGGCCCCTCGGGGCTGTAGCGGATGCCCTTCTCGGGATGCCGGGTGTCGATCGGGCTGGGATAGATGATCGGGGTGTGGCCCGCGGCGGTCAGGGCGCCGGATACCGCCGGGCCGAAGCGGTTCTCCAGCCAGTCGGCGGTCGCCCGGTGGCGGGCATATGTGCCCCATCCGGGATAGGTGAAGGTCACGTCATACTGCATGTCGAAGCCTTCGCTGACATGGCAGTCGATGTAGAGGATGGGATCGAGCGCACGGATGAGGCCGATCATCGCCCGGGATTCCGGCGCGTCCAGCTTGGCGTAATCGCGGTTGAGGTCGATGTTGCGCGCGTTGGCGTCGCGCCCCTTGTTGGCGGGGCCGCGGATGTGCGGGAAATTGTACGCGCTCATCTGTTCGTGGCCGTCGATGTTGTAGATCGGCACAAAGACCAGATCGACCTGGTCGAGCAGATTGTCCTTCCCGCGCCGCGCGATGTCGCGCAGCAGCATCAATCCCGCGTCCTTGCCGTCGATCTCGCCCGCATGGATGCCGCCCTGTATCAGCACCACCGGCTTGTCCGCGCCGCCCTTGCTGGCGCGGACGTAGATCATCTCGCGCCCCTCGGCGGTGCGGCCGAACGACCGCATGGTGACGAGCGGCGATGCCGCCGCGAGGCGCTCCAGCCAAGCCCGCACCTCGGCGTAGCGCGGCGTCGTCGTGAACCCCGCCGCCTCTGCCGGGGTGATCCACGGGTCGTTCGCCGGCACGATCAGCCGCTCGCTCGCCCCCGACCAGGGCAGGGCGGGGGGAAGGATGGCGGACAGCGGCGGCACCGGCTGCGCCGGCGCGGGAACAGCGGCGAGCAAGGCGATGCCGGCGGCGGCACGGGTGGTCGAACGCATCGGATGTCCCCGCTTCACAACTTGGCGCGCAGGCCGATCGTCGCCGTCCGCGGGGCGCCCGGCTGCACCCAGACCGGCGAATAGCTGTTGGCGTACCAATGTTCGTCGAACAGGTTGGTGACCGAGCCGAACAGTTCCAGGTTCGGCATCAGGTCGACCTGACCGAACACCCGCGCCAGGGTATGCGCCGGCAGCTCGAAATCGGTGCCGGTCTCGCCGTTGCGCTTGCTGACATACTGGATGCCGCCCCCCAGCAGCGCGGCGCGCTCGCCGATCGTGAAGCGCTTCGCCGCCTGCACGTTCAGATTGTGCGCGGGAATGTTGATCAGCGGGTCGCCGGGCTCGATCTGGAACGAGAAATTGGGATCGAGCACGCGCGAACGCGCCTCCGCATCGGTGTAGGCGTAGCTGAGCAGCACGTCGACGTCGCCCGGCAGCTTTCCGTTGATGTCCAGTTCGACGCCGCGGCTGCGCGCCTTGCCGATCGCGACCGAGAAGCCGGGGTTGAGCGTGTCGGTGGCGAGCACGTTGGACTTGTCGAGCTGATAGACGGCCAGCGTGCCGTTCAGCCGTCCGCCCAGCGCGCTCAGCTTCACGCCAGCCTCGATCGACGTGCTCGTCTCCGGCTCGAAGACACTGCCGTCGGCCCCGGCGCCGATATTGGCGC
Organism: Sphingomonas ginsenosidimutans; assembly: GCF_002374835.1. Classification (GTDB taxonomy): domain Bacteria; phylum Pseudomonadota; class Alphaproteobacteria; order Sphingomonadales; family Sphingomonadaceae; genus Sphingomonas; species Sphingomonas ginsenosidimutans. The sequence goes on along the minus strand of NZ_NWVD01000012.1, from coordinate 28,745 downwards.
GATACCCTTCGCCATAGGCCGCGTAGAGCGACAGCGGCTTGCTCAGTTCGTAGACGATGCCGGCCTGCGGGCTGAACCGGCTGCGCTTGCGACGGCCGAGCACGCGCGTCAGCCGGTCGTCGACGCGCAGCAGGAAATCGTCGAAGCGACCGCCGATGCGCACCTGCAACCGGTCGGTCAGGCTGATCTGGTCCTGAATGTACGCCCCCATCGTGCGCTGCACATCCAGGCGGTTGGTGATCGGCGCGGTCGCCGGAACCGGGTAGCGGCCATATACCGGGTTCTGCAGGTCCAGCACATAGCCTGCCCGATCGGTCGTCGCCGGCGTCACGACCGGTCCGCGATACCTGCTGAACAACTGGTCGGTGTCGAAATAGTCGTAGTCGCCGCCGATCAGGACGCGGTGGCGCAACGCACCGGTCTCGAACTCGCCCGCGATCTCGGCGCGCAGCACGCTGTGTTCGGAGCTGTAGCGCCGGGTGCGCCGCTGCCGCGACAGCGATCGGCCGTCGATGAACAGCTTCTGCCGCGCGCGCGCCGTCTCCGCGTCCGACGACGCGCCGGTCAGCTGCGTGTCGCGGTGACTGGCGCCGAGCAGCAGGCTCCAGCGATCGGCAAAGTCGTGTTGCACGCGCAGCTGGTGCCCGGTCGCGCGCGCCACCGTGTCGCCGTCGCTCGGCTCGCCCAGAAACCGCGACCGCGGCACGGTGTCGAAATTGCCGTTTAGCACCACGATCCCCCGGTCGAACGGTACCTCGACGCGCGTCCATTCGAAATCGTAGGTGATGCGCGTGTCATCGCCGATGCCCAGGCCGATCGACGGCAGGAAACCCCAGCGCTTCTGCTCGACCGTGTCGCGGAACGTGTCGCCGCTTTCCGCATAGCCGATCAGCCGGGCGGTCAGGTTGCCGGTCAGGGCGACATTGGCGTCACCCTCCGCGCGCACCGTATCGAAGCTGCGATACTGGAGCGAGGCGGTGCCGAAGGTGCGGCCGAGTTCCGCCTGCTTGGTGACCAGGTTGATCGAGCCGCCCGGTTCGCCGCGCCCGAGCACCGCCGCTGCGGGACCCTTCAGCACCTCGACCCGCTCGATTCCGGCGACATCGCGCTGCCCGCTGAAGCCGCGTCCGGCGTTGAAGCCGTTGACGAGGTAGCCGCTGGGCAGATTCTCGTCGCCCGCAAAGCCGCGCACGGCGAAACTGTCCCACAGCCCGCCCAGCGTATTCTGCCGCACGACCGAGGCGTTGAGATCAAGCGCGTCGGTAAGGCGCAGGATGTTGTTCTCCTCGATCACCGCCTCGTCGATGACCGCGATCGCCTGCGGGATCTCGCGTACCGCGAAGTTGCCGCGATATGACTGGCGCACGCCGGTGACGGTGATCGCCTCGCGTCCCTCTTCGACGGACACATCATCGTCGGCCTCGGCCATCGCGGGCGAACAGGCCATGGCGATGGCGAGCGGGATGATGCTGCCCATGGCGGCAGCGCGCGTAGTGAAGCGCACGTGAACGATTCCTCCTGATCGGATGGCCGCGCATCGGCGTTGCGCGGCCGTATTGTCTGGCGCTCCATGCAGTCACGCCATGCAAGCGTCAATGAGATGATGTTTTGTTACATTCCATGGCCGCCGCCCTGCCTCCCGGCTCCCGGCTCCCGGCTCCCGGCGTCACGCCGGCCCAGGCGCCGGCCGGCATGTCAAATGAACATTACATCATGAAGTCGCCAGCTTCGGGACAGCCGCATCCGTGTCGAAGGGGGCGGTGACCAAGCGGCAACCCCAGATGATTCGCCGCCCGGTGACGATGACCTGGGTCGTGTGGCTGGCGCTTTGTGCGCTGATCTTCAACGGCGTCGCCTTCGGCGCGCATCGTCATCCGCTGCCCGCTGCCCCTGTCGTGACCAGCGGGGACGTGCTGCACGTCGCCACCAGCGACGAAGGCGCCTGCGCGCTGTGTTTCGCCGCGGCGATCCTCGAGCCGTACCTGCCGCCGTTCGCCACCGCTTTCATCGCCCCGCGGCAGCGCGATGAAAGCACGATCATCGTCGCCGCCGCCTACGACCGACCGGCCACGCGCGCGCATATCTGGCGCAGCCGCGCGCCACCCGCACCGTCTCCGACCTGACGCAATCCCCTCATCGCCACCCGATCCGCCCGCGGACGAGGAGCGGCGCTACGTTCGGAGTTTATCATGCGATTCTTCCTCTTCACCGGCGCGGCCTTCGCTGCGCTCGCTCCTGCCTGCGTTGATGCGCAGCAAGCGCGCTCGACCGACCCTGCCGCATCCACCCGGCCGGTCACCCCGGTCGACACCAGCCGCGATATCATCGTCACCGCCTCCCCGATCGGGCACGAGCGGGACGACACGCCCGCGATCGTCGCCAAGGTGGATGCGGAGGACATCCTGCGGAGCGGCGGTGCCAGCATCGCCGACGCGCTGTCGCACGTGCCCGGCATTTCGGCGACGGGCTTTGCCACCGGCGCCAGCCGCCCGATCATCCGCGGCATGGACGCCACCCGCGTCCGCATCCTGGAGGACGGGACCAGTTCGTCCGACGTGTCCGACATCGGCCCGGATCACGGCATCCCGATCGATCCGCTGGCGGCACGCAGCATCGAAGTGGTGCGCGGTGCGGGCACGCTGCGCTATGGTAGCCAGGCGATCGGCGGCGTCGTCAACATCCTCAACAATCGCGTGCCGACGACCCTGTCCGACAAGCCGCTGTCGGCCGAATTCGACGGCACCTACGGCACCGTGTCCGATCTCTACCAGGGCGCCGCGCTGGTCGATGCGAACGTCGGCAATGTCGCGCTGCACGCCGACGGCTTCGGCCGCCACGCGGGCGATTACGACACCCCGCTCGGCGTTCAGCAGAATTCGTTCTTCCGCGGCTATGGCGGCGCGCTGGGCGGGTCGTATTTCTTCGGCAACGACAACGACAGCCATGTCGGCGCCGCGATCACGCAGTACAATGCCAAATACGGCATCCCCAGCGACACGACCTTCATCGACATGCGCCAGACCAAGGTGATGACGCGCTCGTCCTTCGCGCTCGGCACCGGGTTGCTCCAGCGGCTGAACCTCGACGGCAGCTATGCCGATTACACGCATGACGAGAAGGAGCCGGACGGCACGATCGACACGACGTTCCGCAACAAGGAATATAATGCGCGCGCCGAACTGCTGCTCAATCGCATCGGCTTCGTCGACAATTCCGCACTGGGCTTCGAGTATCAGCATCGCGACTTTTCCGCGATCGGCGAGGACAGCTCCTATCTGTTTCCCGCCACGCAGGAGAGTTTCGCCGGCTATCTGTTCACCGACACGCAGCTGGCCGACCGACTGCATCTGGAAGCGAGCGGCCGCGTCGAGCATGTCCGCCTGACCGGCACGCCGCGCGCGGGCACGTTCGTCACGCCCGAATACACGCCGCTCAGCGGCGCGATCGGCGCGCTGTACGAGGTTTCGCCCGCGATCAAGATCGGCGCGACCTTCTCCAGCACCGGGCGCGCGCCCGCGCTGACCGAATTGTTCGCGCGCGGCGGGCACGACGGGCCGAACACGTTCGAGACCGGCGATCCGAACCTGAAGATCGAGCGCGCCAACTCGCTCGAGGGGACGCTGCGGGTTCGCTCGGGCGGGTTCCGCTTCGACGGCAGCGTCTACAGCAGCTGGTTCCGCAACTACATCTACGGCGACCTGACCGGCCGCGTTTGCGACGACGATGGCACCTGCGCGATCGGCGGCGACGGCGACCTGCGCGAACTGAACTATCGCCAGCAGGGCGCGCACTTCCGCGGGTTCGAGGCGGAGGCGAGCTACGACCTCGTCCGCACCGAGCACGGCGTCTACCGCTTCAACCTGCTGGGCGACTACACCCGCGCGACGCTTGACGACGGCAGCAACGTGCCGCGCATCCCGCCCTATCGTGTGGGCGGTGGGCTGAACTGGCAGGGCGACAGGCTCGATGCCGGGTTCAACCTGATCTACGCCGGGCGGCAGGACAAATATGGCGCGTTCGACACCCCGACGCCCAGCTATGTCGCGCTCGACGGCCAACTGGCGCTGCGCCCGTTCGCGGCGCATCCCAACGTCGAGCTGGCGCTCGTCGGACAGAATCTGACCAACGATGTCCAGCGGCTCGCCACCGCGCTCAACAAGGACGAAGTCGTCATGCCCGGACGCCGCCTGATGGCGACGTTGAAGATCGGCCTGAACTGAGGAACTCGCTCCGCCTCGCATCGGTGCGCCGGCATCGACGCGAGGCGCCCCGTCGGACCGCTCGCCTTCGGCACAGGGGAGCGGTACGGGTGGACCCGCGCGGCACGTGCCCGCCGATCACGGAAGACGACGACGTCCGCGCCGACAGGCGGATGTGGCAACATCGCCGACGGCGATCGGGGCGCGCCATGGCGCGCGACGCCCTGCTGGCCCGCTACCGCAACGCGCCGATGGGATGCCCGGGTCGCGGGCCAGCAGGTCGGACAGGCCGACGTCGATGGCACGAAGCGGAGGGCGCTGCATCTGCTCGACGCCGCCTCCGCGCGGCCGTTCACATCCGCCGCAATGCCGCGGCGGGGCGTGCGCGCAGCACCGGCAGCGATCCGGCCACCCCGATCGCCATCGTCACCCCGGCCCCCAGCGCCAGCGTCGCCGCCACCACGCCCCAGTCGGGCAGCCAGTCGAACGCGAAGATCTGCGTGACGACGAACCAGCCGCCGCCCACCCCCAGGATCGTCGCGACGACACCCACCGCGCCCACCAGCAGCGCATATTCTATCGCCTGCGCCGCCAGCACCTGTCGCCGGGTGGCGCCCAGCACCTTCAGCAGCACCGCGTCATAGCTGCGCGCCGCGCGCGCCGCCGCGATCGCGCCCAGCAGCACCGCGATCCCGGATAGGACCGCGACGCTCGCCGCGGCGGTGATCGCCGCCGCCATCTGGCGCACCACGTCCTGCACCTGGGCCAGCACTGATCCCACCTCGATCACCGATGTGGAGGGGAAGCGCGGCAGCAGGGCGGCGGTGACGCGCTGTGCCTTCGCCGCGGGCATGTCGATCGTCGCCGCCAGATTGTGCGGCACGTCGCGTAGCGCGCCGGGGGAAAAGACCATGACGAAGTTGAAGCCCAGCGTCTCCCACGCGATCCGCCGGAACGACGCGATGCGCGCGGTACGTTCCATCCCCAGCACCGACACGGTCAGCGGGTCGCCGATCTTCAGGTCCAGCGCCTCCGCCAGCCGCTCGTCGACCGACACCAGGCTCTCGCCCGCCTCCTGCGCGGACCACCATCGTCCCGCGCTCAGCGTGCTGCCCGCCGGCAGCGTGGCGGAAAAGGTCAGCCCGCGCTCGCCGCGCAGCGCCCATGCGCCCTCCGGGATGGTCGCCAGATCGGCGACGCGCGTGGTGCCGTAGCCGGTGATCGTGCCGCGCATCAGCGGCACGGTGGCGATCGTCGCGCCCGGCGCGATCGCGGTGACGGTGCGGCGGAATTCGGCTTCGCGCTCGGGCGGCACGTCCAGCGCGAACAGTGCGGGCGCGCGTTCCGGCACCGAACGGCGGATGTTGCCGTCGATGCTGGTGCGGATCGTCGCCAGCAGGACGAACAGCGTCAGCCCCAGTCCCAGCGCGACGACCAGCGACACGGTCCGCGATCCGGGGCGATGCAGCGCCGACAGCGCCAGCCGCGCCAGCGGACGGCGCGGGCGCGGGGCGCGCGCGGCGGCGGCGCGGATCAGCGCGCCGATCGCCACCAGCATCGCCAGCGCCCCCGCGGTCGCGCCCAGGAAGGCGGCGGTGAAGCCCGGCCGCGCGCTGGTCAGCAGCGCCAGCACCGGCACCGGCAGCCCCGCCGCCAGTCCCCAGGCGATGCCGCGCCAGCCGCCGCCGCCGCGCGTGTCCAGCGCGCCGCGCAGCAGCGCCGCCGCCGGCACGCGCCCCGCCGCGACCAGCGGGCGCGCGCAGAAGGCGAGTGCGATCAGCAGGCCGTATCCCGCCGCCAGCGCCAGCGGTCCCGGCTGGACGGTCAGCCCCGGCGCGACCGGCAGCACCCCGCTGATCGCGATCCCGGCCAGCGGCACCGCGGCGATCCCCGCGATCAGCCCCAGCCCGATCCCCACCGCCGACACCGCCAGCAACTGCAGCAGGTAGATGCGCGCCACCATCCCGGATGTCGCGCCCAGGATCTTCAGCGTGGCGATCGTGTCGCGCCGCGCCTCCAGGTACGAACTGACGCCGTTGCCGATACCGATCCCGGCGATCACCAGCGCCGCCAGCCCGACCAGCGTCAGGAAATCGCCCATCCGCGCGACGAAGCGGCTGGCCCCCGGTGACGCGCGGTCGCGGGTCTTGGTCTCCCATCCGGCGGTGTCGAACCGGCGTTCGAACCGCTCGGCGATCGCCGCCGGGGCGCCCTTCGCGGCGATCCGGTAGCGTGTCGCATACAGGCTGCCCGGCTGGATCAGCCCGGTGCGGTCCAGCCCGGCGCGCGAGACGATCGCGACCGGGCCGAGCGTGAAGCCCTCGCCCAGCCGGTCCGGCTCGTCGGCGATGATCCCGCCGATGCGGAAGGTGGCGGTGCCCAGCCGCAGCGTCGCGCCCGGCGCCACCGCCAGCCGCTCCGCCAGCGCGCGGCCGATCCACACCGCATCGTCCGCCGGCGCGCCCACCGTCCGCCCGTCCGCCAGCGTCAGCCGCCCGTACAGCGGATAGGCGCGGTCGACCGCCTTCAGCTGCACCGGCGCGGTCGCGCCGTTCGCGGCGACCGCCATCGACTGCATCCGCACCGTTTCGGATACGCGGCCCGCGGCGCGCATCGCCGCCAGCTCCGGCGCGTCGGCCAGTCGCTGCGACACCGCGAACTCGACGTCGCCGCCCAGCAGCACGCGCCCGCGCGTCGCCAGCTCGCGGTCGATCGCCTGGGCGAGGCTGCCGATCGCCGCCAGCGCGCCGACCCCCAGGAACAGGCATAGCAGCAGCAGCCGCAGCCCGCGGAACCGTGCCGACAGTGCGCGGCGCGACAGCCGCCACGCCAGCGACCAGCCGGTCATGCCGCGATCCGGCCGTCGGCCAGCGCGACGATCCGGTCGCAGCGCTGCGCGAGCGCGGGGTCGTGGGTGATGACGACCAGTGTCGCGCCGGTGTCCGCGCGCCGTTCGAACAGCAGGTCCATGATCCGCTGTCCGGTGGCGGCGTCCAGATTGCCGGTCGGCTCGTCGGCGAAGACGATCCGCGGGCGCGGCGCCAGCGCGCGGGCGATCGCCACGCGCTGCTGCTCCCCGCCCGAAAGCTGCGCGGGATAGTGATGCAGCCGGTGCGCCAGCCCGACCGCCGCCAGCTCGGCCTCGGCGCGCGCCATCGCATCGCCGGCGCCGGCCAGCTCCATCGGCACCGCGACATTCTCGATCGCGGTCATCGTCGGCAGCAGGTGGAAGGCCTGCAGGACGATCCCGATCCGCCCGCGCCGCGCGATCGCCAGCCCGTCCTCGTCCATCGCCGCGAAATCGACCCCGGCGACCTCGACCGCGCCCGACGTCGGCCGCTCCAGCCCCGACAGGATCGCCATCAGCGACGATTTGCCCGATCCCGATGCACCCAGCAGCGCCACGCTCTCGCCGTCCGCGACGGCGAGGTCGATGCCCTTCAGGATCTCGACGGGGGCGACGCCGCCCAGCGTCAACCTTACATCCGTCGCGCGGATGACCATATCGCGTGCGCTCATGTGGCAGGGGGTTCCTGAAGGCGATGACGAAGACACCATATGCGACGGGCGCCGCCCTTCTCCAAGCGTTGTTGCTGGGCGCCTGCGATGCGCCCGCGCGCGAGCCGACGCCCGCGGGCGCCGCCACGCCCACGCCCGCGGCGACCGTGCCGGTATCCGGGCCGAAGCGGGTGGTGCTGGCGTTCGGCGACAGCCTGTACGCCGGCTACGGCCTGTCGCGCGGGCAAAGCCTGCCCGATGCGATCCAGGCGCGGCTGCGCGCGCACGGCATCAACGCGACGATCGTCAACGCCGGGGTATCAGGCGATACCACCGCGGACGGCCGCCGCCGGCTGGCCTATACGCTGGACCGGATGACGCCCGCGCCCGACCTGGTGATGCTGGGGCTGGGCGGCAACGACGTGCTGCGCCAGCTCAGCCCCGCCGAGACCCGCGCGAACATGACCGCGATGCTGGGCGAACTGGCGAAGCGGCGCATCCCCGTGGTGCTGACGGGGATGCTCGCCCCGCCCAATCTCGGCCCCGATTTCGCCGCCGCGTTCAACGCCATCTGGCCCGACCTGGCGCGGCGTTACGATGCCCCGCTCGATCCGTTCATCCTGCAGGGCGTGCTCGGCAACCGCCAGCTGATGCTACCCGACGGGGTCCACCCCAATGCGCGCGGCGTCGCGCGGGTCGCCGACCGGCTGGCGCCGCTGGTGGAGAAGCGGCTGGCCGCGCTGCCGGGTAGCGCGCCCGCGCCGCAGCGGCCATAGTCGCCCGCAGACAGGCGCACACGCCGGGGCGGGAGAGGAGATGACCATGAAGGCATTGCGGTATTTCGGCGCGCGCGACATCCGCTACGACACGATGGACGATCCCGCGCTGGCCGGCGATCGCGACGCCATCGTGCAGATGACGGCGTGCAGCATCTGCGGCAGCGACCTGCACATCTACCACGGCCACGGCTTTTCCGGGGATATCGGCTTCTGCGTCGGGCATGAGGCGGTGGGCGAGGTGGTGGAGATCGGCCGCGGCGTGCAGCAGCTGAAGGTCGGCGACAAGGTGATGATCCCCGCCGCGGTCGGTTGCGGGGCGTGCCGGTCGTGCTTGTCGGGTGACGTCGTCCATTGCGACAACGGCCAGGGCAGCTGCTACGGCCTGTCCGCGCAATTGCAGGGGGTGCAGGCGGAGGCGTTCCGGGTGCCCGCCGCGGATGCCAATGCGTGGCGCATCCCGGACGGCATATCGGACGATCAGGCGCTGATGATGACCGACGCGCTCGCCACCGCGTGGTTCGGGGTGCGCAATGCCGATGTGCGGCCGGGCGGCTCCGTCGCGATCATCGGACTGGGGCCGATCGGGCTGATGGCGGTGGAAAGCGCCTGGGTGATGGGCGCGGGCGTCGTCTATGCGATCGATCCGATCCCCGAACGCCGCGCGCTGGCCGAGGTCGCGGGGGCGATCGCGCTTCACCCCGATGTCGCGCTGGATACGATCCGCGAGGCGACCGGCGGGCGCAAGCTGGAAAGCGTGGTGGAGGTGGTCGGCGGCGATGCCACCGTCGACATGGCGCTGCGGCTGGTCATGGCGCGCGGCACCGTGTCTGTGATCGGCGTGCAGCAGTCGCGCCGCTACGCCTTCCCGCTGGAACGCGCCTTCGCCGCCGGGCTGACGTTCCGCACCGGCACCTGTTCGGTGCCGGAGGAATGGCCCGCGCTGATCCCGCTGGTGCGCGCCGGGCGGTTGCGCCCCGAACGCTATATCAGCCACCGCCTGCCACTCAGCGACGGCGAGGAAGCCTATCGCCTGTTCGACCGGCGCTAGGAAGGCGCGCTGAAGATGGTGCTGAGCGCCTGATCCGGCCACGGGAAGCGCGCGCTACCCCGCGCGCACCTCGCGAAACGGCAGCGCGCGGTCCACCTCCGGCTCGCGCGGCAGTCCCAGCACCCGCTCGCCGATGATGTTGCGCTGGATCTGGTCGGTGCCCCCGCCGATCGAGGTGAAATAGGCGTTCAGCGCCAGGAAGTTGGCGTCCTCGGCGCGCGGATGGTCCGGCCCCTGCAACAGGCTTTCGGCCCCCAGCAGCAGCGTGCGCACACGCGCTTCCTCATGCAGGATGCGGCTCATCGCCAGCTTGCCCAGCGACATGATCGGGGACGACGTGCCCTGCGCCAGTTCGGCCTTGGCCCGCGCGGTGTTCAGCCGGTTCAGCGTGCGCCACGCGATCGCCTGCGCCACCTGCTGGCGCACCACCGGGTCGTCGATCCGCCCCGCCTCGCGCGCCAGCCCCAGCAGCGAATGATCGCCCTTCGGGCCGCCTGCGCCCGAACGCGGGCCCCGCGCGGCATCGCCCATCACCGATCGTTCATAGGCGAGCGCGGTCTGCAACACCCCCCAGCCGCCGTTCAGTGGCCCCAGCAGATGGTCGTCGGGGACGAAGGCGTCGGTGATGAACACCTCGTTGAAATGCGCCTCGTCGGTGATCTGGCGCAGCGGGCGCACCTCCACCCCCGGCTGCTTCATCGGCAGGAAGAAGAAACTGATCCCGCGATGCTTGGGCACGTCCCAGTCGGTGCGCGCGATCAGCATCCCGTAATCGGCGACCGCCGCGCCGCTGGTCCACACCTTCTGCCCGGTCACGCGCCACCCGCCGCCTTCCTCGTCGGGCACCTTGTCGGCGCGGGTGCGGATCGCCGCGAGGTCGGATCCGGCGCCCGGCTCCGAATACAGCAGGCACATGCCCACCTCACCGGCGAGTAGCCGGGGCACGATCTCCTCACGGAAACCATCGGCGGCATGGGCCAGCGCGGTATTCGCCCACAAATTGCTGCGGTCCTGTCCGGCGCCCGGCGCGCCGACCGCGGCGAAGGCGCGCTCGACGATCCTGGCCTGCTCGTTCGACAGCCCGCGGCCCCAGCGGTCGACCGGCCAGCGCGGCACCGCCCAGCCGGCGTCGCGCACCTTCCCCAGCCATTCGCTACGCGGGTCGCGACCGAAACTTTCGTGGTGCGCGGGCAGCCCGCGCCAATGCTCGGCCAGCCAGCCCTCCACCTCGGCGCGCAGTTCGTCGTCGGTCATGCCTGTGCCTCCAGCGCGGTGAGATAGCGGTCGCGCCACCCGTCGCTGTCGCCGAACAGCTGCGCCCCCGACCGCGCACGCCGCAGGTACAGATGCGCCGGATGGTCCCAGGTGAAGGCGATCCCGCCGTGCATCTGGATCCCGTCCTTCGCCACGCGGACGAAGGCATCGGCACAGGCGAAGGCGGCCAGTGCCACGGCCGCATCCGCGCTCGCGCTCCGCTCCGCCACCTGCTGCGCGGCGTCGCGCGCGGCCGACGTGGCGGATTCGCTTTCCAGCAGCAGATCGGCCGCCATGTGCTTGATCGCCTGGAAACTGCCGATCGCGCGGCCGAACTGGTGCCGCTCGCGGGCATAGGCGACGGTCATCTCCAGCATCCGCCGCGCGCCGCCCGCCTGCTCGCCCGCCAGCGCGACGACGCCGATGTCGCGCGCTGGCGCGACGGCGGCGGCATCCGCCACCTGCCGCGCGGGCGCGTCGATGGCGACGTCCGCCATTCGCCGCGTCCGGTCGAAGACGGGCAGGGGAGTGATCCGCGCATCCGCGGCCTCAATCGCGAAGACGCCATCGTCGCCGGCGATCAGGATCGTGTCGGCGATCGCCGCGTCCGCCACGAACCGCGCGGTGCCGGTGATTCGCCCGCCCGCGACGGCCACCGTATCGCCGGGCGCCCAGCCATGCCGCCCGGTGAAGGCGACCGCCGCGATCCGCTCCCCCGCCGCCAGTCCGTCCAGGTCGGGGACCAGCGCGGCGGCGATCGCGCCGGAGATCAGCGGCGCGGGCAGCAGCACCGCGCCCGCTTCCTCCATCACCAGCTCCAGTTCGGTCGCGGCCAGCCCGGCGCCGCCATGCGCCTCCGGCACCGTCAGCCCGGCGATGCCCAGATCGGCCAGCGCGCGCCACAGCGCGCGGTCGTGCCCGCTGTCGCTGTCGATGATCCGCCGCACGTCGCCCTCGGTGCAGCGATCGGCCAGCAGTCGCCGCACGCTGTCGACCAGCGCGGATCGCTCGTCGTGGGTCAGCGTAGCCGGCGGGACGGGGCGCAGCAGGGTGTCGGTCATGCCGGGGTGCTCCAGCTCTGCGTCGCAAGGGTGCGGGCGGCCGCATAATCCGCCTTGCCGTTGGCGGCGCGCAGCGGCGTCGTCGCGACGACGATCGCCTTGGGCACCTTGTACCCGGCCAGATGCGCGCGGACGTGACCGCGCAGCCGCTCTTCATCCAGCGGCACGTCCGCCTGCGGCGTCACGACCGCGACGATCGCATTGCCCCAGCGTTCGTCGGGCACGCCGACGACCAGCGCGTCGGCCACGCCCGCGTGCCGTTTCAGCACCTCCTCCACCTCCTCGGCGAACACCTTCTCGCCGCCGGTGTTGATGCACGCGTTGCCGCGCCCCAGGAACGTCAGCGTCCCGTCCGCCGCGACGTCCACCCAGTCGCCGGGGATGCAGTAACGCTCGCCGTCGATCTCGCGCAGCGTCGCCGCGCTCTTTTCCGGGTCCTTGTAATAGCCCAGCGGATTGGGCGGGCCCAACGCCAGCATTCCGCGCCCGGCCGTGCCGCTGGCGATGAACCGGCCGTCCTCGCCAAGCACGCGGCAGCGCGGGCCGATCGCGAAGCGCGCGGTCGCCACCTCGCCCCCGGCGGTCATCACCGATGCGCCCAGCCCCAGCGCCTCCGATGACGACAGCACGTCGTTCAGCTGGGCGCCGGGCATGAAGTCCAGCAGCCCGCGCTTGACCTCCAGGCTCCACATCACCCCCGACGAGGTGATGGTGGTGACGCTGCCCAGATCGTAATCGCCCGGGTGATCGATCAGTTCGCGCAGCAGCGGCCGCGCGAAGCTGTCGCCGACGATCACCAGCGTGTCGGGCCGATGCCGGTCGATCGCGCGCAGCATCTCCGCCGGATCGAAGCCGGCGCTTTCCAGCGTCACGACGCTGCCACCCAGCAGCAGCGCGTTCAGAGCGACGATCAATCCGGTGCCGTGCATCAACGGCGGCGCCACCAGCGCGCGCATTCGCTGGGTCGCCTGTCCCGCCAGCGTCGCCAGCTCCTCCAGCGTGTCGGGAACGGCATACGAACCGCGCAGGCCGCCGACCATCAGACTGTGCAGGTCGCCCTGCGGCCACATCACCCCCTTGGGCGATCCGGTGGTGCCGCCGGTGTAGATGAAGAACAGATCGTCGGGCGATCGCGCGATCCCCAGCGGCGATCCGTCGCCGCCGCCGGTCAGATCGCCGAACGATGCGGTCGCCTCCGCCACCGGCGCGTCGCCCGCCTCGATCCACTGGATGCTCGCGTTCAGCCGCGGGCGCACCTCGGCGATGCGCGGGCGGAACTCGGCACCATAGACGACGACCCGCGCATCGGCATTGTCGAACAGATACGCCAGCTCCGCGCTGGCGTAGCGGTAGTTGACGTTGACCGGCACCAGCCGCGCCTTCAACGCCGCGCACAGCGCGATCAGATACTCCGGCCCGTTGCGCAGGTAGATCGCCAGCTTGTCGCCCGGCCGCGCGCCGCCGTCGCGCACGGCGCGCGCCAGCCGGTTCGATGCAACGGCCAGTTGCGGCCAGGTGAGGGTGCGCTCGCCATGGATGATCGCGGTGGCGGCCGGATCGATCCGGGCCGCGATCGTGTCGAGCATGTCGCCCATGTTCATCATGGCTTTTTCCTCTCCGGTGCGCGTTGTTTCGCGCTTTTACTCCGCAATCAGGTCGTTCAGCCGCTCCACCGCCGCGATATAACCCGTCTTGAAGTCCTGCACGACCTGCCCCGCACTGCGCACATCGTCGACCAGACCCACTCCCTGACCCACGAAATAGGTCACCAGATCGCGTGCTTTCGCGTTCCCACCTTGTGCTGCGGCGTCCGCGGCCCGCAACGCACCTTCGCTGATCAGGCTCATGAACGGCATCGGCAGCGCGCCGGGACTGTCGGGATGCCGCTCCCACGCATCGGTCCAGGTGGAGCGCAACTGGCGCGCGGGCTTGCCCGTCCGGCTCTTCACGCGCACCGCATCGCGGCTGGTCGCGGCGATCATCTTCTCGCGGAAGACGGGCGAGGTTTCGCTTTCGGCGGTCGCCAGCCACACCGATCCGGTCCACGCGCCCGCCGCGCCCATCGCCATCGCCGCGGCCATCTGCTCGCCGGTCATGATTCCGCCGGCCGCCAGGACGGGGATATTCCGGTCGCTTCCCAATGCCTTGATGATCTCCGGCACCAGCACCAGCGTGCTCACCTCGCCGCAATGTCCGCCCGCCTCGGTGCCTTGGGCCACGATGATGTCGACCCCCGACGCGGCCAGCCGCAGGGCATGTTCCTTCGCCCCTGCCAGCGCCGCGACCGGGACCCCATGCGCCCGCCCCATGTCGATCATCTCCTGCGGCGGCACCCCCAGCGCATTTGCGATTAGCTTGATCGGATGCTGGAACGCCGCTTCCAACGTGCGCAGCGCATTGTCGGGATCGAACGGCTGCGGCAAATCCCCCGTCCGCTCCGACGCCGCCCGCCGCGTCACCCCCGCCTCCGCCAACAGCCCCGCCGCAAACGCCCGGTGCGCCTCGGGAATCCGGCCTTCCAGCGCGCGCGTGGTCACGCCCCGCTCGCCGCGCGTCGCGAGGTTTTCAGGCACCAGCACGTCGATGCCATAGGGTTTTCCGTTGCAGTGGCGATCGATCCAGTCGAGCTCTTCGTGGATGGTCTCGGGCGTGTGGATGGTCGCGCCCAGCACTCCGAACCCGCCCGCCCGGCTGACCGCGGCGACCACGTCGCGGCAGTGACTGAAGGCGAACAGCGGAAACTCGATTCCGAGCATCTCGCACAGCCGCGACTTCATGACGCCTCTCCCGATTGTTTGGGAGACGAATAGTTCGCTACCCTAACTAAGTCAATCCGCTGACGTGGCGGCCGAGTGCTGCTTGCCACGTCCGTCGATGAACAGCGCCATCGTCGCAAAGCTGTCCAGGATCGCCTCGCGCTCCGCCTCCGGCAGGTGCGTCTCGAACGCGCCGGCCAGCGCCTCGTCCAGCCGGGCGAAGCGCCGTTCGCCGTCCTCCGTCAGCCGCAGTTCCACCGCGCGCGCGTCGGCCTCTTCCCGCCGGCGATAGATCAGTCCGCGACGTTCCATTTCGGCGATCAGCGCGGAGGCGGTGGGACGGCCGATCCCGGACGACGCCGCCAGTTCGCTCGCGCGCCGCGGGCCACGCCGCAGCATGAGCATGAAGCGGAATTGCGGGATCGTCAGATCGGCATGGCGCGCCGCCTGTTCGAACGCGCGGAACAGGACGATGACCAGCCGCGCGGCCAGGATGGATCGACGGTCGGGCAATAGTCTAACCTTGAACAGGGCGCGGGGGCCATGCCGCTGTTGCGACAATGCTCTACAATAGCGCGAACCCCAGTCAATGTGGGGGTCGGCCCGCCGGTCAGCGGGCGGGGATCGCGTCCAGAACCCGCAACAGGCCGCTGCCGTCGCGGCGCACCGACAGCGCACGATAGTCGACGATTTGCGGGTGGCGGGTGTCGATCGGATGCGTGTGGGTCGCGGTCACGACGGTGACGTCGGCACCGGCGGCCTCGGCAGCGGCGATGCCGGCGGGGGCGTCTTCCCACACCAGGCAATCGGCGGCCGCGACCCCTAGCCGGTCGGCGGCAAGCAGGAAGGCGTCGGGCGCGGGCTTCCCGCTCGTCACGTCCTCGGCGGTGACCATCACCCGGGGCGGCGTCAGCCCGGCGGCGGCAAGCCGCCGTTCGGCCAGCGCCAGCGGGGCGGAGGTGACGATCGCCCAGCGATCGACGGGGAGGGCGGCGACGAAGTCCGCGGCGCCGGGCAGCGCCACGACGTCCGCGACATCGTCCATCTCCGCCTGCAACAGCGCGGCGAATTCCGCCTCGGCATCGACGCTGGCGGGCGCGAAGCGGCGGATCGTCTCGATCGCGCGGACGCCGTGCATGTGGCGCATCAGCAGGTCGACGTCGATCGCGTGGCGGTGCGCCCAGGCGGTCCAGGCGCGCACCGCGGACGGGATGCTGTCGATCAGCGTCCCGTCCATGTCGAACAGGAAGGCCGCATAGCCGCGCGTCACGCCCGGTTCGCCGCCGACAGGACGGCGCGGACGCTGGCAGTGGCGATATCGGTGTCGATCCCCACCCCCCATACGGTGCGCCCGTCGGCGGCGCGGCATTCGAGATAGGCGACCGCCTGCGCGCCCGCGCCATGGCCGATCGCGTGTTCGGAGTAATCGACGACGTCGAGCGTGGGCCCGGTGCTGTCGGCCAGCGCCGCGATCACGCCGGAGATGAGGCCGTTGCCGCGCCCGGAGATCGAGCGTTCCTCGCCGTGGATCGCCAGCCTTCCGACGAACACGCGGTCGCCCGCCGCGCCGGTTTCGGCATAGTCGCGCAGCACGAACCGGTCGGCGTCGCCGGGCAGATAGGCGCGCTCGAACGCGCCGAAGATGTCGGCGGCGTTCAGTTCGCGGCTGGTTTCGTCCGCCAGCGCCTGCACATGGCGGCTGAAATCGGCCTGGAGGCGCTTGGGCAGTTTCAGCCCCTTGTCCTGTTCCAGCACCCAGGCGACGCCGCCCTTGCCGCTCTGCGAATTGACGCGGATGACGGCTTCGTAGCTGCGCCCCAGATCGGCGGGGTCGATCGGCAGATAGGGGACTTCCCACAGATCGTCGTTGCGCGCCGCCTGCGCCGCGAACCCCTTCTTGATCGCGTCCTGATGGCTGCCGGAAAAGGCGGTGAAGACCAGTTCGCCGGCATAGGGGGTGCGCGGGTGGACGGTGATGTTGGTGGCATATTCCACCGTCTTCACCACCGCGTCGATATCGCCGAGGTCCAGTTGCGGGTCGACGCCCTGCGTGTACATGTTGAGCGCGACGGTCACGAGATCGCAGTTGCCGGTACGCTCGCCATTGCCCAGCAGGCAGCCCTCGACGCGGTCGGCGCCCGCCATCATGCCCAGTTCGGCAGCGGCGACGCCGGTGCCGCGGTCGTTATGGGTGTGCAGCGAGATGACCACCGCGTCGCGGTTGCGGATGTGCCGGCCGAACCATTCGATCTGGTCGGCATAGACGTTGGGCGTCGCACATTCGACGGTGGCGGGCAGGTTGAAGATGATCGGCGCGTCGGGCGTCGGCTGCAGCACGTCCATCACCGCCTCGCACACCTCCACCGAGAAATCGAGTTCGGCGGTGGAGAAGGTCTCGGGCGAATATTCGAACTGCCAGCGGGTGTTCGGGCGCTTGGCCGCTTCATCGCGCAGCACCTTCGCGCCGTCGATCGCGATCTGCTTCACCTCCGCGCGCGACATGCCGAACACGATCTTGCGCCACGCGGGCGAAACCGCATTATACAGGTGGACGATCGCGGTGGTTGCGCCATCCAGGCTTTCGAAGCTGCGTTCGATCAGGTCGCGGCGTGACTGGGTCAGCACCTGGATCGCCACATCGTCGGGAATGCGCCTGTCGCGGATCAGGCCGGAGATGAAATCGAACTCGGTCGCGCCGGCGCTGGGGAAACCGACCTCGATCTCCTTCAGCCCGATCTTGACCAGCAGATCGAAGAAGCGCGTCTTCTTCTCGGCGTCCATCGGATCGATCAGCGCCTGGTTCCCGTCGCGCAAATCGGTCGACAGCCAGCGCGGGGCGCGGGTGATCGTCTTCGACGGCCAGGTGCGGTCGGGAATGTCGATGACGGGAAAGGGGCGGTATTTGGTCGAGGGATCGCGCAGCATGACGGTCGGCTTTCCGGGATAAGGGCGCTTCGGCGGTGGTCGGATCATTACCCTCAGGCGCGGGCGGCGCGGCCGTGGGGCACGCCGTGGCGGTGACGCGCCTAAGGGCGCGTAAGTCGAAGCAGGAGGCCGGTTGCCAGCGTCATCGCGCGCATCGGTAGCGCGTGGGCCGCCCGCTTGTCCAGCGGATTGCCGGGCCACCGGCATGATCTGGATTAAGGAGCCCTTTAGGAAAGCCTCAACCCGTTTGATCCACAGGGGAATCTGCGAAGGGAAGGCGGAATGATGGCGTATCAACTGGTGTATATCAGCAGCGCGATCGGGCGGGTCGACGGCGACGCGGTGCTGGCGGTGTCACGACGCAACAATGCGCGCGATGGGATCACCGGGTTGCTTTACGCCGACGGGCGGCGCTTCCTTCAGGTGCTGGAAGGCGAGCGGGCAGCAGTGGAACGCGCCTATCAGCGGATCGCGGCCGATCCGCGCCACCGCGCGCTGGTCGTGCTGTCGCAGCGTGACGTCGCCGGGCGCGAATTTGGCCCGTGGGAGATGGCGGAACGCGCACCGGGCGCGGATGGCGACGCGCTGCTGGAGCGGATCGACCAGTTGCTAGCCCGCGCCGCGCCGTCGGTGCGGGCCACGTTCGAAGGCTTCGCCCGGATCCGCCGGGCGGCGTGATCCGGGCGAGACGCCGCGCCGCCGGTCAGGCGGTGAAGGCGGCGTTGACGGTAAGCTTCACCTCGTCCGAGACGATCGGCACGGCCATGCCGAGGCCGAAGTCGCTGCGCTTGATTGTGCCCATGGCCCTGAAGCCGAAATTGAGCTTCTTGGTCATCGGATTGGCGCCGGCGCCGACGAAGGTCACGTCCAGCGTCACCGGCTTGGTGATACCCTTGATAGTCAGGTTGCCGGTCATTGTCGCGCGATTGGCGCCGCGCGGCGTCACCGCGGTTGATACGAACCGCGCATTGGGGTTCGCGGCCACGTCAAAGAAATCCTTCGATTTCAGATGCGTGGCGAACTGACTGCTGGTCACCGAGAGGTCGGCGATCGGGAAGGTCACGTCGACCTTGGTCTGCGCGGGCTTGGCCGGATCGATGGTGATCGAGCCGCCCGACGCGCCGAACTGCCCCTGGAGCATCGAGAAGCCCATGTGGTTCACCTCCCACGTTACCTGGGTGTGCGCGGGATCGACCTGATAGGTGCCCGCGGCGACGCGGGTGGTGGGGGCGCCGGGCATCGCCGGGGCGGCGGCCATCTGGGCGACCGCGGGAACGGCGGCCGCCATCAGCGCGGCTGCGATCACGTAACGCATGGAATCATCCTCCTGTTGTCGTCCCGCTGCATCACAGGCGCGACGAGGGAGCGAAAGCACCAGCCGCGAAACGGTTCATTTCGGGTCGTCGCCGTCGTCGTTGTCCGGCGTATCGGCGGCACCGCGTTCGATCACGCGAAAATTGTAGGTGATCTGCACCAGCGCGCCGATCACCGGCTTGCCGTTGATCGACGGCGGGCGGATCAGGAACTGGAACGATGCCAGCCGCGCCGCGCGGGACAGGCCGCTGCCGCGCGTCTCACCCATTTCGCGGCAATCCTCCACGCGCATCCGCGGCGCGGTGCGGCACACGATCACGCCGTAGCCGCTCTGCATCCGCGCGGGAAGGTATGGGCGCATCTCCGCCGGGGTGGGGCGGCGGAACCAGTCGCCCATGTAGATATCCGCACCGCCCGGGCCGCGCCCGATCGGCGCGGAATCGGCGCTGCGCGTGTCCTGCGCGGCGCTGCGATCCGGGGCGGGCGCGCTCTTGATCCGCGAGACGTCGGTGGCGGCATAGTCCGTGCGGCTGAGGATCAGCACGCCTGGCAGGTGGAGCGGCACCGGCGGAACCGGCAGCGGCGGCGCAGGCACCGGGCGCGGCGGCGTGGGGGCGGGATCGCGCGCCGCGGCGGGCGGGCGCTGTTCGCGGCGGTCGGCCTTCTTCTGGCTGGGCGGTTGCGCGCGTTCGCCGACGTTTGTCACGTCGAAGGTCGACAGCCGGCGCCCGTCGCCGACGTCACCCGGAACGAAGAAGCCAAGCCGCAGCAGCGTCCAGACGATCAGCGCCGCGATTCCCAATGCCAGCAGGACCGACGCGGTCCGGCTGCCGGCATCGGCGCGGGCGTGATACGACGAATTTCGGTACGTCGCCGTCCGCATGGCGTGCGCGATACAATGCCGCGCGGGCGTCGGCAATCGGGCCGCGGGTTACAAAGCCGTCATGTGGCGGGCAAGTTGCCGCCGCCGGGGCCGAAGCCCCGGCTTTGCCGTGCCGGCCGACCTCGGGCACGTCAGGCGATCGGCGTTGCCGAGGCCCGCCGCCCTCCGATCAGTTCTTTTCCTTGTCGACCAGCTTGTTGGCACCGATCCACGGCATCATCGCGCGAAGTTCGCTGCCGGTCTTCTCGATCTGATGCGCCGCGGCGGCCTTGCGCGCGGCTTTCAGCTCGGGCTGGCCGGCGCGGTTGTCGAGGACGAAGTTCTTGACGAAGCGCCCCGACTGGATGTCGGCCAGCACGCGCTTCATCTCCTTCTTGGTCTCCTCGGTAATGATCCGCGGGCCGGTGGTGATGTCGCCATATTCGGCGGTGTTGCTGATCGAATAGCGCATGTTGGCGATGCCGCCTTCATACAGCAGGTCGACGATCAGCTTGGTTTCGTGGAGGCACTCGAAATACGCCATCTCCGGGGCGTAGCCCGCCTCGACCAACGTTTCGAACCCGGCCTGGATCAGGTGGGTGATGCCGCCGCACAGCACCGCCTGCTCGCCGAACAGGTCGGTTTCGCACTCTTCCTTGAAGTTCGTCTCGATGATGCCCGAACGGCCGCCACCCACGCCCGAGGCATAGGCCAGCGCGATATCGTGCGCGTTGCCGCTGGCATCCTGCTGCACCGCGATCAGGCACGGTACGCCGCCGCCCTTCACATATTCGCTGCGGACGGTGTGGCCCGGACCTTTGGGCGCGATCATGATGACGTCGATGTCGGCCGGCGCCTCGATCAGCCCGAAGTGGACGTTGAGGCCGTGTGCGAACGCCAGCGCGGCGCCGGGGCGCACGTTGCCCTTCAGGTCATTCTCCCAGATCGCGGCCTGATGCTCGTCGGGGGCCAGGATCATGATGATGTCGGCCCAGGCGGCGGCATCCTTGTTCGACATGACCTTGAAGCCGGCGCCTTCGGCCTTCTTCGCGGTGGCCGACCCCTCGCGCAGCGCGATCGCGACGTCCTTCACGCCCGAATCGCGCAGGTTCTGCGCATGGGCGTGCCCCTGCGAGCCATAGCCGACGATGGCGATCTTCTTGGCCGTCAGCAGGTTCAGATCGGCGTCGCGATCGTAATAGACCTTCATGTGTTCATTCCCTTTCGAATTGTCCGTCATGCCAGCGCAGGCTGGCATCTCGTGCGGCAGGCGTTCCGGCCGTTGCAGCGGAGACCCCGGCTTTCGCTGAGGGGACGGTGGGTGGTGTGATTGATTTACGCGGCGTCCTTGCCGCGGGCGATGGCGACGATGCCGGTGCGGGCGACTTCGATCAGGCCGACTTCGCCCATCAGCTCGACGAACTTGTCGATCTTCTCGATCCCGCCGGTCACCTCGAAGACGAAGCTGCTGGTCGTCGCATCGACGACGCGCGCGCGATAGACGTCGGCCAGGCGCAGCGCCTCGATCCGATGATCGCCGGTACCGCGCACCTTCACCAGCGCCAGCTCGCGCTCGACATGCGGCCCCTCCGCGGTCAGATCGTGGACGCGGTGGACGGGCACCAGCCGGTCGAGCTGCGCCACGATCTGCTCCAGCGTCGCGGGCGATGCGCTGGTGACGATCGTGATCCGGCTGACCGCCTTGTCCGCGGTCACCTCCGACACGGTCAGGCTTTCGATATTGTAGCCGCGCGCGGTGAACAGACCGGCGATGCGCGCCAGAATACCGGGCTCGTTATCGACGATCACCGCCAGCGTATGGCGTTCGGCCTTCTCTTCGCTGATATGCACTATAGCGTCACCCCGGCGACATCCGGGGTCTCCCTGTTGTGAGCGCGCCCTTGCGGCACAAGACCCCGGATTTCGCCGGGGTGACGATCGTCAGACCAGCGCCTTCGCCTCGTCGTCCATCGTTCCCGATACCTCGTTGGCCTGCAGGATCATCTCGGTATGCGCGGCGCCCGAGGGGATCATCGGGAAGCAATTGGCAAGCTTCGCCACCATGCAGTCGACCATCACCGGGCCGTCATGCGCCAGCATGTCGGCGATCCCCGCCTCCAACTGGTCGGGCGTTTCGATGCGGATGCCCTTCCAGCCATAGGCCTCGGCCAGCTTCACGAAATCGGGCAGCGCATCCGAATAGCTTTCGGAATAGCGGCTCTCATAGGTCAGTTCCTGCCATTGGCGGACCATGCCCATATATTCGTTGTTGAGGATGAACACCTTCACCGGCAGGCGATATTGCGTCGCCGTCGCCAGTTCCTGAATGTTCATCTGGATCGACGCCTCGCCTGCGATATCGATGACAAGCGCCCGGGGATTGCCCAACTGCGCACCGATCGCGGCGGGCAGGCCATAGCCCATCGTGCCAAGGCCGCCCGACGTGAGCCACTTGTTGGGCAGGTCGAACCCGAAATGCTGCGCGGCCCACATCTGGTGCTGCCCGACCTCGGTGGTGATGATCGGCGATCGCGCGTGCGTCGCCTCCCACAAAGCGCGGATCGCGCGCTGTGGCATGATCTCGTTGGTCGATTCGGGAAAGGCGAGGCATTTCTTCGCGCGCCATTCCGCGATCCGCTGCCACCAGCCGCTGGTGTCGGGCTTGGGATGCTGGCGTGCCTTCCACACGCGCACCATGTCCTCCATCGCATGGCCGGCGTCAGCGACGATCGCCAGGTCGATGCGCACCGTCTTGTTGATGCTCGACCGGTCGATGTCGATATGCACCTTGCGGCTGTTCGGGCTGAATGCGTCCAGCCGGCCGGTGACCCGGTCGTCAAAGCGCGATCCGATCGCAACGACCAGATCGGCCTGGTTCATCGCCATGTTGGCTTCGTAGGTGCCGTGCATCCCCAGCATCCCCAGCCACGCCGGGCCGCTGGCGGGATAAGCGCCGAGGCCCATCAACGTGGAGGTGACCGGCGCGCCGGTGATGCGCGCCAGCTCCTGCAGCAGCTGCGACGCGGCCGGGCCGGCGTTGATGATGCCACCACCGGTGTAGAGGACCGGACGCTCCGCGGCGGCCAGCATGTCGACGACCTGCTCGATCGCAGCGCGATCCGCCTTCAGCGCGGGGCGATAGGTCTTGTGCTGGATCGGGCCGGGCTTCTGATACTTCGCGGTGGCGACCTGCACGTTCTTGGGGATGTCGACCACCACCGGGCCGGGGCGGCCCGAGGTGGCGATATGAAACGCCTCATGGATCACCGGGCCGAGCCGGGCGGGATCCTTCACCAGGTAATTGTGCTTCGTGCAGTGGCGCGTGATGCCGACGGTGTCGGCCTCCTGAAAGGCGTCCGAGCCGATCAGCGTCGTCGGCACCTGGCCGGTGATGACCACCATCGGGATCGAATCCATCAGCGCATCGGTGATCCCGGTGACGGCGTTGGTCGCGCCCGGACCGGAGGTGACCAGCACGACGCCTGGCTTGCCGGTGGAACGGGCATAGCCCTCCGCGGCATGGGTCGCGGCCTGTTCGTGGCGCACCAGGATGTGTTTGATCCGGCCCGACCGGAACAGCGCGTCATAGATCGGGAGAACGGCGCCGCCAGGGTAGCCGAACACGACCTCCACGCCGAGATCGCACAGCGCCTCGACCAGGATGTCTGCTCCGCTCTTCTCGGTCACGTCACGTCTCCTCATACACGGCAGCGGCGTGTGTAGCCGCTGCGGAGCCGGCGCGCTACGGCATCGAAAGTTACGCGTCAACCGCTTTATGTGAAATAAAATTGCGAATTGTTGCGACTGCTTCGTTGCCAGTCAGCGGGGGGCTGGTGGCGGAACCACGTGTATTGACGCTTGGCATAGCGCCGGGTGGCCAGTTGCGCGCGCGCCAGCGCCTCGTCCCGCGAAAGCGCGCCGCCCAGCATCGCGGCAACCTCCGGCACGCCGATGGCACGGCGGACGGGAGCGTCGGCGGGCACGTCCGCGCGGGCGATGAGCGCCACGACCTCCTCGACCGCGCCTTGTGCGAACATCGACGCCAGCCGGGCGTCGCACCGCTGCATCAACTCCTCGCGATCCGGCAGCAGCACGAGCGCGCGCAGATCGACCGCCCCGCCGATCCCGCCTTCCCGCTGCGCCTGCCACGCGGCAAGCGGGCGACCGGTCGAGCGGACGACTTCGAGTGCGCGGGCGACGCGCGTGGTGTCGGCGGGGGCGAGGCGCGCCGCGGCGGCCGGGTCCTCTACGGCCAGCGCGGCATGTGCCTGCGCCACGGGCAGCGCGCGGACCGCCTCACGGATTGCGGGGTCGATCGCGGGAACGGGGGCGATCCCGTCGAGCAGGGTGCGCAGGTACAGGCCGGTTCCGCCGACCAGCACGGGCACCTGGCCGGCCGCGTGGACCTCGCCGATCACCGCGCGCGCCTCGGCCGCCCAGCGCGCGGCGGAGCAGCTGTCGGCGCCATCGACATGGCCGAACAGCCGGTGCGGCACGCGCGCCTCGTCGGCGGGGGAGGGGCGCGCCGACAGGATGCGCAGGTCGCGATAGACCTGGCTGGCGTCGGCATTGACCACCACGCCGCCGATCCGCTCCGCCAGTTCGATCGCGAGCGCGCTCTTGCCGCTGGCGGTCGGCCCTGCGATGAGCGCCAGCCTTGGCAGGTCCTGGGGTTTTTCGGGGGAAGACATGTTCACGGCGACGCTGATAGCAGCAGGGCGGCTGACGCCCAATGTGGTGGCCGACGCGAACGACCGGCTGGCGACGGCGGGCTGCGCGCCGACGACGTTGCACTGGATCGACCAGAGCGACGCCGTTGACCTGCATTTCGAACTGGCGGCGGATGCGGCGCGCGCGGCGCTGGAGGGGGCGTTCCC
Organism: Sphingomonas ginsenosidimutans; assembly: GCF_002374835.1. Classification (GTDB taxonomy): domain Bacteria; phylum Pseudomonadota; class Alphaproteobacteria; order Sphingomonadales; family Sphingomonadaceae; genus Sphingomonas; species Sphingomonas ginsenosidimutans. The sequence continues at coordinate 4,172 of NZ_NWVD01000012.1, read as the reverse complement.
GGACGTCGACGTGGTGGTCCAGCCGCGCGACGGACGCCGCAAGATGCTGCTGGTCGCCGACATGGATTCGACGATGATTACGGTTGAGTGCATCGACGAACTGGCCGATTATGCCGGCATCAAGCCGAAGATCGCGGCCATCACCGAGGCGGCGATGCGCGGCGAACTGGATTTCGAGGCCGCCCTGGACGCGCGCGTCGCGCTGCTGAAGGGGCTGGATGCCGGCGTGATCGACGCCTGCCTGCGCGAGCGGGTGCGACTGATGCCGGGTGCGCAGACGCTGGTGCGTACGATGCGCGGCTGGGGCGCGCGGGCGGTGCTGGTATCGGGGGGCTTCACGCGCTTCGCGGAGCCGGTCGCACGTGACATCGGCTTCGACGAGGCGATCGCCAATGTCCTGGAGATCGAGGACGACGTGCTGACCGGCACGGTCGCGCGGCCGATCGTCGGCGCGGCGACGAAGAAGGCGACGCTGCTCGACCGCCGCGCGGCGCTGGGGCTGGCCGAGGCCGCGACACTGGCGGTCGGGGATGGCGCCAACGACCTGGCGATGATCGAGATCGCGGGGCTGGGCGTCGCCTACCACGCCAAGCCGGTGGTCGCGGCGGCGGCGGCGGCCCGCATCGAACAAGGCGATCTTACCGCGCTGCTATGGGCGCAGGGGGTGCCGAAGGCGGAATGGGCCGCGGCCTGAGCCGCGGCCGCGCGTAGGTCGGTCGGAAGCCGCTTTAAAGGAAGGGGCGCCCGCCGGTGACGGGGACGGTCGCGCCGGTGATGTAGCTCGCCTCGTCGCTGGCCAGCAGGACGTAGGCTGGCGCCAGTTCGGCGGGCTGCGCGGCGCGGCCGAGCGGGGTGTTCTCGCCGAACGTCTTTACCGCCTCGGGCGGCATCGTCGACGGGATTAGCGGGGTCCACACCGGCCCGGGGGCGACCGCGTTCACGCGAATCTTCTTCTCCGCCAGCATCTGCGCCAGCCCGGCGGTGAAATTGTGGATCGCACCCTTCGTGGTGGCATAGGCGAGCAGTTGCGCGTTCGGGCTGTCGGCATTGATCGACGTGGTGTTGATGATCGACGCGCCCGCGCGCAGATGTGGCACCGCAGCCTTCGACAGATAGAAGATCGCGTGGATGTTCGTCGCGAAGGTGACCTGCCATTCCTCGTCCGCAATGTCCTCCAGCTCTGCGAAGCTGGCTTGGTGCGCGGCATTGTTGACCAGAATGTCGAGCCGCCCGAACGCCTCGATCGTCCTTACCACGACCGCGCGGGCATGATCGGGGACGCTTATGTCGCCGGGGATCAGCAACGCGCGGCGGCCCGCTTCCTCCACCAGTCGCTGCGTTTCGCGCGCGTCTTCCTCCTCGTTCAGATAGGAGATCGCGACGTCGGCGCCTTCGCGCGCGAAGGCCAGCGCCACCGCGCGGCCGATCCCGCTGTCGCCGCCGGTGACGATCGCGACCCGATCGGTGAGGCGGCCGTGGCCGACATAGCTGTGTTCGCCATGGTCGGGGCGCGGGTCCATCGCGGCGGTCGTGCCCGGCATCGCCTGCTGCTGCTCGGGATAGGGTGGGGTGGGATAGTCGGTCATGGGGAATCGTCCTCGCGGCAGTTTGCGGTACGCGTTCCCAATGGGCGGCCGGGGAGCGGCGTTCCCCGGCCTGACCTGCATCAGCCAGTTCGCACCCGCTCCGCCACCAGCGTGTCGACCACGCCCGGATCGGCGAGCGTCGAGGTATCGCCCAGATTGGTCAGATCGTTCTCCGCGATCTTGCGCAGGATGCGGCGCATGATCTTGCCGGAGCGCGTCTTGGGCAGGCCGGGCGCGAACTGGAGCGCGTCGGGGCTAGCGATCGGGCCGATTTCGTTGCGCACCCACTGGCGCAACGTCGCACGCAGTTCGTCCGACGGCTCCTCACCGGCGTTAAGCGTGACGAAGGCGTAGATGCCCTGGCCCTTCACCTCGTGCGGCATGCCGACCACCGCCGCCTCCGCAACCGTCGAATGCGCGACCAGCGCCGATTCGACTTCCGCAGTGCCCATGCGATGCCCCGACACATTGATCACGTCGTCGACGCGGCCGGTGATCCAGTAATAGCCATCGGCATCGCGCCGGCAGCCGTCGCCGGTAAAGTACTTGCCCGGATAGGTGGTGAAGTAGGTCTGAAAGAAGCGCTCGTGGTCGTTCCAGACCGTTCGCATCTGTCCCGGCCAGCTGTCGGTCAGCACCAGATTGCCCTCGGTCGCGCCCTCCAGCACCGCGCCCTCGGCATCGACCAGCTCGGTCCGCACGCCCGGCAGCGGCTTTGTCGCCGACCCGGGCTTCAGATCGGTGGCATAGGGCAGGGGAGAGATCAGGATGCCGCCGGTCTCTGTTTGCCACCAGGTATCGACGATCGGGCAGCGCCCGTCGCCTACCACGCGATGATACCAGCCCCATGCCTCCGGGTTGATCGGCTCGCCGACGGTGCCCAGCACCCGCAGCGAGGCGCGGCTGGACTTCGTCACCCAACCGTCGCCCTCGCGCATCAGCGCGCGGATCGCAGTGGGGGCGGTGTAGAGGATGTTGACCCCCAGCCGGTCGATCGTTTCCCACAGCCGCCCGTGATCGGGATAGCTGGGGACGCCGTCGAACATCACCGTCGTCGCGCCATTGGCGAGCGGACCGTAGACGACATAGGAATGGCCGGTGACCCAGCCGATATCGGCGGTGCACCAGAACAATTCGCCGTCGCGGTAATCGAACACGTCGCGGAACGTCTTGGTCACCCACACCAGATAGCCGCCGGTGGTGTGCAGCACGCCCTTCGGCTTCCCCGTCGAGCCGGAGGTGTAGAGGATGAACAGCGGATCCTCCGCCTTCATCGGTTCCGGAGGGCAATCGTCCGACACGTCCTCCAGCGCGTCGTGCAGCCACACGTCGCGGCCCGGCGTGATCGGCACGTCCCCGCCGGTACGGCAGATGACCAGGACGTGGCGCACGCCCGGGCAGTGTTCCAGCGCCTTGTCGACATTCCTCTTGAGCGGGATGCGCTTGCCGCCGCGGCACCCCTCGTCGGCGCAGATCACCACCGAGGAATCGCAATCCTGGATACGGTTCGCCAGGCTGTCGGGCGAAAAGCCGCCGAACACGATCGAATGGATCGCCCCGATCCGCGTACACGCCAGCATCGCCGCCGCAGCCTCGGCGATCATCGGCAGGTACAGCGTCACGCGATCGCCCTTGCGCACGCCGAGCCCCTTCAGGACATTGGCGAAGCGGCAGGTCTCGCGATGCAGCTCGCGATAGGTGAGGGTGCGCGTCTCGCCCGGCTCGTCACCTTCCCAGACGATCGCGGGCTGGTCGCCGCGCGTCGCCAGATGGCGGTCAAGACAATTGGCCGACACGTTCAGCGCGCCGTCCGCGAACCAGCGGATGCGGAAGTCAGCCTCGTCGAAGCTGGTGTCCTTCACGGTGGTGAATGGCGTCATCCAGTCGACGCATGTCGCCTGGTCGCGCCAATAGCCGTCGGGATCGGTCGCCGCGGCCTGCCATTGCGATTCATAGGCGGCACGATCCAGGCTGCCGGCACGACCGGTCGCGGCGGGATAGAGGGTTTCGGTCATGCGCTCTCCTTTGTCCGAACTTCTGTGTCCTATGGGATCAGGTGTGTCGTCTGCAGCGGGGAACGGTCAAGGCGCCAGACCGTTCAAAGGAGCGAAGCGCGTATGACGTGCCTCGCCCGCGGGACAGCGCGGCGCATGTTTCAGAAAAAATGCGCTCTCGCCAAAAAACTGTCATCGAATCGGTTGACGGGTTTGGAAGTGCCCCATATATGCCGCTTCACCGACGGGGCGTACCACACGGAACGCTTCGAAAGTCACAGCAAAGCAGGCGCTTAGGACCGCCCCGATAAAAAGGGGATGGGACAAGGCGTCGGTTTTTGCCGCTCTTTGACATTGTGATTGAGATGAAGGGACATGTGGACGGTGGTTCTGCGGGTCTAGCGCATACAAGGTGCGTTGGGGTCGTTAGAAGTTGGCCGTTTCATGTGTCTTTCACGTATCCATTTATGTGAAGTGCAGGAACGGCTCCTTGAAGTGAGCGGTTTGGTTCTGGTTATTCCGCCGGGGCTGAATCGAGCATCAAACTTGAGAGTTTGATCCTGGCTCAGAACGAACGCTGGCGGCATGCCTA
>NZ_NWVD01000011.1 GCF_002374835.1 Sphingomonas ginsenosidimutans | reverse complement strand
GCGACGAACTGCTCAATGGTGAGATCTTTTACAGCCTCGCCGAGGCCAGGGTGCTGATCGAGGCGTGGCGCCGTCACTACAACACCGTCCGGCCGCACAGCAGCCTGGGCTACCGCCCACCGGCCCCGGAATCGGCAACATCGCCATCACCGGCCTCCGGTTCCGCTTCGCTCCACCTACGCCCGGCAATGGCGGCGGAGACGACAATGCACTAACGAACAACCCGGACCACCCGGTGGGGGCTGCTCAGCCGTGCGAGGCGGCGCGACCGCAGCGGGCGCGGCTTCCGCTGCCTACAGCCTCGGTTCGCTCGGCCAGTCCGGCGCGTCCGGTGTGGCGTCCGGCCTGGCAGGCGTCGGCCGTGCGGCCGGCAACGCGGCATCGTCACCGCTTCGCAAGGCCGTCGATAGCGTCAAATCCAGCTTCGCCGATGGCGCAAAGGCCGGGTTCGGCGCGACGGGCGGTTCCTCGACCGCCGGCAGCGTAGGCGACGCGGGCGAAGCCGCGCCCGCGTCCGCCCCGAACACCAGTGCCGGCGCTCCCGAATGGGCCAGGCGGATGAAACGCAACCAGACCGTCAGCCACGGCATCAGCGCCGCCGCCCACGCCGTCCGCTCCGGCGACGGCCACGGCTCCGGTTCTTCCGTCAACCTTTCCGAAAGCGACCGCTCATGAACCTCTTCAAACGACCCGCCGTGCATTACGGCAAGACTCCCGAACCCGAGACACCCTATCAACGCGCCGCCCAGGTCTGGGACGAACGCATCGGCTCGGCCCGCGTCCAGGCGAAGAACTGGCGCATCATGGCCTTTGGCTCATTGGCCCTCTCGGCAGGCTTCGCCGGGGCATTGGTCTATCAGTCCGCGCGCGGGACCGTCGTTCCGTGGGTGGTGCAGGTGGACGAGCTCGGCCAGGCGCAGGCCGTGGCCCCGGCCACGGCCGAATTCCGCCCGACCGATCCGCAGATCGCATGGCATCTCGGCCGCTTCATCGAACAGGTCAGGAGCATTCCCGCCGATCCGATCATCGTCCGGCAGAACTGGCTTCGCGCCTATGACTGGACCACCGATCGCGGCGCGGCGGCGCTCAACGACTATGCCCGCACCAACGACCCGTTCACGAAGGTCGGCAAGCAACAGGTCGCCGTCGAGGTATCGAGCGTCATCCGCGCCTCGCCGGACAGCTTCCGCGTCGCCTGGATCGAGCGCCGCTACGAGAACGGCCAGCTTTCCGCGACCGAACGGTGGTCCGCGATCCTGACCATCGTCCTACAGCCGCCGCGTGATGCCGAACGGCTCAAGGCCAATCCGCTCGGCATCTACGTCAACGCCATCTCATGGTCGCGGGAGATCGGCCAATGAGAGCGGTCCACCATAGCGCCACGATTGCCGCAGCCCTGCTTTCCGCAACCACGCTCGCTGGCTGCGCCAGTCTGGAGAAGCCCCCGGCGATCGGCTACGACGCCAGCGTCCCGCCTCTGCCGGCCGTTCCCGCCACCGTCACCGACGGCCGGCCGAAGCCCGTGCTGATCCCGCCCGCCTGGACCGTGGCGCGCGGCGGCACTGCCGCAAGCACGCCGACAGGGCGCGTCGAGAACGCCAACACGGCCGCCCGCGTCGAGCCGCGCCGTGATGGCTATTATAACGCCATCCAGATTTATCCGTGGAGCGAAGGCGCACTCTATCAGGTCTATGCCGCGCCCGGTCAGATCACCGACATCGCGCTCGAAGCCGGCGAGAGCCTGACCGGCGCGGGACCGATCGCGGCCGGCGACACCGCCCGCTGGATCATCGGCGACACGGAATCCGACTCGGGCGTCACGCGGCGCGTCCATATCCTCGTCAAGCCGAGCCGGCCGGACATCAGCACCAATCTCGTCGTCACGACCGACCGACGCACCTACATGCTCGAACTGCGATCCGGCGAGAAACCCTATATGCCGGCTGTCGCCTGGTCCTATCCGCAGCCGCCCGCTGGTCAGCGCCCGAGCGTGCCGGCGACGCCCGTCATTCCATCTGCTTCCGCGCGCAACTATCGTTACGCACTGACCGGCACCGGCAATCCACCGTGGAAGCCCGTCGCGGTCTATGACGATGGCCGCCACGTCTATGTCGAGTTCCCGGCCGGCATCGTCCAGGGCGAGATGCCGCCGCTCTTCGTCATCGGCCCGGACGGCGAAGCCCAGATCGCCAACGGCCGCATCTATCGACACATCCTGATCGTGGACCGCCTGTTCGGCGCGGCCGAACTGCGTCTCGGCAGCGGCGACCGCCAGCAGAGTGTCAGGATCGTTCGCACGGACGCCCGGAGTACAAACGGAGGGCCAGCATCATGAGCGACACCGAAACCACCACCAATGCCGCACCGATGCGGCTCCGCGCCGAGCCGCCGCGCGTCACCCGCCTGTCGCGCAAGGTGCTCGCCAGCACCGCCGCCGTGGCGCTCGTCGGCGTCGGCGGAGCGCTGATCTACGCACTCCAGACGCATGGCACCGGGCAGCAAAGCGAAGAACTCTACTCGACCACCAACCGGCAGGCTGCCGATGGTCTCGCCGGGTTGCCGAAGGACTATACCGGGCCGGTGCTCGGGCCGCCGCTGCCCGGCGACCTCGGCCGCCCGATCCTCGATGCGCAGAATGCCGGCAAGCCCGTTGCCGCGCCGGCCGTTGCCACTCCCGCGCCTGGCATCAGCGAAGCCGAACAGCGCCGCCGCGCCGAGGAAGAAGCCGCGCGCACCAGCACCGTGTTTTTCCAGACGCGGGGCGGGCCAGCCACGACGCCCGGAAGCAATGCCGTGCCGGGACTTGCGGGCATCGACATGGCGACGCAACCGGGACAGGCGACGGCGCAGGACAAGCAACTCGCGTTCCTCAACGCCGCCGCCGACCGCCGCACCGTGACGCCGGATCGCGTCACCCCTCCGGCATCGCCCTTCGTGCTTCAGGCCGGGGCCGTCATCCCCGCCGCGCTCATCACCGGCATCCGTTCCGATCTTCCCGGCCAGATCACCGCGCAGGTGACGGAGAACATCTACGACAGCCCGACCGGGCGCATCCTGCTCGTGCCCCAGGGCGCGCGGCTCATCGGCCAGTATGACAATGCCGTTCAGTTCGGTCAGCGCCGCGTCCTGCTCGTCTGGAACCGGCTCATCATGCCGAACGGCCGATCCATCGTGCTCGAACGCCAACCAGGCGCGGACGGCCAGGGCTATGCCGGGCTGGAGGATGGCGTCGATTATCACTGGTGGGATTTGGCGAAGGCGGCCGGCCTCTCGACCCTGCTGTCGGTCGGCTCCGAACTCGCCGTCGATGACCAGGACCGCCTGCTCCGCGCTATCCGCAACGGCGGGCAGGACACCATTAACGACGCCGGACAACAGATCGTTCGCCGTCAGCTCAACGTCGCGCCGACGCTGACCATCCGGCCGGGCTTCCCCGTCCGCGTCATCGTCACCCGCGACATCGTGCTCGAACCCTACGGGAACTGACCATGACCAAGCTGAAACTCGGCCCGATCACCGACGACAAGCCCGTGAAGATCACGGTGGAACTGCCGGCGACGCTTCACCGCGATCTCGCCGCCTATGCCGCGGTGCTGGCCCGCGAGACGGGCCAGCCTGCCGCCGATCCCGTGAAGCTGATCGTGCCGATGCTCGAACGCTTCATCGCCACTGATCGCGGCTTCGCCAAGGCTCGCCGTGCCACCGCCTATCAGTCTCAATCCACCTGACTCGCCGTCGCAAATTCAAGTCATTCGGCCCGTTACTGTCTATTCTCTGATTCGACACCCTTCCGCCCATCTCGGTCTTCCGAGTGTCTGAAAATCAGGGCGCGGTCGCGATGGTCGACAAATCAGAGTTTGGATCGATGGGCTTGCCGGCTTCCTTCCGCTCGGAATAACGATCGAACAGTTGGGCGGTATGCGGCCGCAGCAGGATTGTGAAACGCACCAGCTCCTCCATCACGTCCACGATCCGGTCGTAATAGCTCGACGGCTTCATGCGCCCGGCATCATCGAACTCGTTGAATGCCTTGGCGACCGATGACTGGTTAGGGATCGTGACCATCCGCATCCAGCGGCCCAACACGCGCAGCGTGTTGACGCTGTTGAACGACTGCGATCCCGCCGAGACCTGCATGACGGCGAGCGTGCGGCCCTGCGTCGGGCGCATCCCGCCCATCGAGAGCGGCAGATGGTCGATCTGCACTTTCATGATGCCGGCGATCTGGCCGTGGCGTTCGGGGCTGCACCACACTTGCCCCTCCGACCACATCGACAGTTCGCGCAGCTCGTGGACGGCGGGATGATCGTCGCCGGCATGGCTGTCGGGCAGCGGCAGCGTGGACGGATCGAAAATGCGCGTCTCGCACCCGAACAGGCGCAGCAGGCGCGCCGCCTCCTCGATGCAGAGGCGTGAATAGGACCGCTCGCGCAGGCTCCCGTAGAGCAGGAGGATGCGCGGCGCGGGATCGAGCGGGCCGAGGCCCAGCGCGGGGCGCTGACGGATATAGGCCGGATCGAGCGCCGGGAGGTGGTCGGGATCAGGAAGGTCGCGCAGCGGCATCGACAAGCCCTTTGTTCATGTAGGTGGCATTCGCGGGACAGAGCATCGAGAACTCGGCCGAGGCGGCGATCGGCGCGGGCGCGGATGCCCGATCGGTGATCGCGTAGCCGAGGGCATGGAAGAACGGGGCGGCGGTGGTCGTCAGCAGATGCAGCCGCTCGATGCCGCCATCGCGCGCCAGCAGTTCCAGTCGGTCGACAAGCTGACGGCCATAGCCTTGCCCTCTCCGCCCGCCCATCACGACGAGCGAGCGAAGCAGCCGGTCGGGGCCAGCGCCCTCCAGGCCGATATAGCCAATCAGGCCGTTGTCATCCGACAGGCGGAAAAACAGGCGATCCGGCCCGTTGAGATCAGCGGTCGGCAGGTTGCTCATTTCAAGGCGTGACCGGAAGATATCGTCGTGCGCCGGGTTGAAGCCGGTGAAGACCAGGCTGCTCATGCGCGTGCGCCCCGCTCGTACCAGGGCCGGCTCCGCCTCACGATCGCGACGACCGACAGCATCACCGGCACCTCGACCAGCACGCCGACAACCGTCGCCAGCGCCGCGCCGGACTTGAGGCCGAACAGCGAGATCGCCGCAGCGACCGCCAGCTCGAAAAAGTTCGATGCGCCGATCAGCGCGGCCGGCGCTGCCACGCACCAGGCGACGCCGAACCGCCGCGACAGCCAATAGGCCAGGCCAGCGTTGAGATAGACCTGAATGAGAATCGGCACCGCGAGCAGTGCGACCACCAGCGGCTGCGCGACGATCGCCTCCCCCTGAAAACCGAACAGCAGCACCAGCGTCGCCAGTAGCGATACGAGCGACACCGGGCCGAGCCGCACGAGCAGCCGATCGAGTGCGGCCTGTCCGCCGTTCGCCAGTACGATGCGCCGGACGAGCTGCGCGGCGATCACTGGCACGACGATGTAGAGCAGTACGGAGATCAGCAACGTATCCCACGGCACCGTCACCGAGGCGACGCCGAGCAGCAAGGCGACCAGTGGCGCGAACAGGAACACCATGATGACGTCGTTCAACGCGACTTGGCTGAGCGTATAGGTCGGCTCGCCGTCACAGAGATTCGACCAGACGAATACCATCGCGGTGCAGGGCGCTGCGGCGAGCAGGATCAGCCCGGCGATGTAGGACGGTCCATCGCCCACCGGCAGCAGCGGCGCGAAAAGCCAGCCGATGAACAGCGCCCCCAGCGCTGCCATAGAGAACGGCTTTACCGCCCAGTTGATGAACAGCGTGACGCCGACGCCCTTCCAGTGTTGGCGCACCGATCCGAGTGCGCCGAAATCGATCTTGAGCAGCATCGGGATAATCATCAGCCAGATCAGCACGGCGACGATCAGATTGACGCGCGCGACCTCCGCACCCGCGATCGTCGCGAACAGCTCTGGCAGCAGATGCCCCAAGCCGATGCCCGCGACGATGCAGAGCGCGACCCAGAGCGTCAGATACCGCTCGAACGTGCCGATGCCGGGGCGTGCCGGTGCTGGGCCGGCGACGGGTGCGACCGTGGACATGGATCAGGCGACCCGCTGGCCGTCAGCGTCCACGACCTGTTCGCCGTCCTCCTTCGCGAACGCGCCCCGCTGCGCAACGGGCAGCAGATCGAGGACAGCTTCGGACGGACGGCAGAGCTTCACGCCGAGCGGCGAAACGACCACTGGCCGGTTGATGAGGATCGGATGCGTCATCATCGCGTCGACCAGCGCATCGTCTGAGAGCGACGTGTCACCCAGGCCCAGCTCCGCATAAGGGGTTCCCTTCTCGCGCAGCAGATCGCGCGGAGTCATGCCAGCCCGGTCAATCAGCTCGACCAGCAGCGCGCGCGATGGCGGCGTCTTCAGATACTCGACGACGTGCGGCTCGATGCCGGCATTGCGAATCATGGCGAGGGTATTGCGCGACGTGCCGCACTCGGGGTTGTGGTAGATGATTATATCGACAGCCACGGGGCATCCTTTCAGCAACAGGGGGCGAGTTCGGCGATCAGCGGCGCGCACAGTTCCGCGTTGCCCGCGCAGCAGTCTTTCACGAGGAACAGCGTCAGCGCGCGCAGGCCGTCCAGATCGGCGCGATAGATGATCGACCGGCTATGGCGTTCGGAGCGGACCAGGCCGGCGCGGGCGAGAATGCCGAGATGCGCCGACATGGTGTTTTGCGGCACGTCGAGCTGACGTGCGATCTCGCCGGCCGCCATCCCGGCGGGTTCGTGGCGGACCAGCAGGCGAAACACATCCAGGCGCGTTCCCTGCGCCAGCGCGCCCAGCGCAACAATAGCCGAATCGTTTTCCATATATCCAGCATAATGGATATCTTAATCTTCGCCATCCTCTTCGTTGCTCAAATCACAAGCTCGAAGACCGACACGCATTGCGCTCGGGGTGCCGCCAACCCGAGCGCACATATGCGGCACGCTACAGACCGTCGATCACACTCCAGGGTTCACCTAATTCCGGGCCGCACGAGTGCCCGGAACCCAGCCGCGAACCACGGAGGATTCCATGCCCGCGCAAAGACGTCGCGCCCCACGAGGGCGGCCCCGCCGTGCAGCTCCAAGGGCACTCCCCGACGACCTTTACGCCTATGGCGACGATCCAGCGCCACCGAGGCGCAACCCATCGCCGGACGCATTGGACATCGGGAAGTTGTCCGTCTTCGACGATTGGCCAGATAGCATCCCGGTCACGGTGACCGAGGTCGATATTTTCGAACGCTATTTCGGCGACGTTCTCGATCGGCTCTTCCACCCTGTCACTGCACCGCAAGTCGGTGAACCTGCCTTGCATTAGTTACCATCCGATGGTAACAATAGGCCGTGAGTGAGGATCGTGATCCGAGCCTCGACATGCTTCTGGACCTCGATGGCCAAGTGCTCGTCGTCGATCCCGAGGGCGGCCATTGGGTGAAGTTCATCGTCACCCGCGTTCCGGCATCGCCGGAAAAACCGCACGGCCTCGACTACTCGCTCACGCTTCACGGCCCTTCGGGCGAACGGCTGGTCGGTTTCGATAACGCCCATCCGGTCGGCCGGGGCAGGCGCGGCGAGCCGATGGATCATCGCCACCGCCTCCAGACCGTGAAGCCTTATGCCTGGGCGGACGCGGCCACGTTGCTGGCCGACTTCTGGCAGGCGGTGGACGCGGTGTTGAAGGAGCGGGGCGTGCTATGACCACATTGAAAGTCGGGATCGCCGACTATGAGGAAATGAAGGCCCGCACGATGCGGATCGCCAAAGGCGAGGAAAAGCCCGCGCCGGACGATCCCAAGGTGTGGTTCACCTCGACGGAATCCTTCGCGCAAATCCTGTCCAGCGGAAACCGCGAACTGCTGCGCGTCATCCACGATCAGGCTCCGACCTCGCTGGAGGAGCTGTCGCAGATTACCGGACGGACGAAGCCCAGCCTGTCGCGCACCCTCAAGACGATGGCGACCTATGGGATTGTCCGCATGGAGCCGGGTCAGGGCCGAAAGCTCGTGCCGAAGGTGCTGCATGACCGCGTGACGCTGGAATTGCCGCTGCTGCATCCGAGCGAAGCGAAGGGAGGCCACGCATGAACGTTCAGAACCCGAACGTGGCGCAGCGCGCTGCTCTCTATCTCCGCGTCTCGACCACGCGACAGGCCGAGCATGACGTGTCGATCCCCGATCAGCGCAAGCAGGGCGAAACCTATTGCGCCTCGCGCGGCTATCAGCTCGTCGAAACCTTCGTGGAGGCCGGCGCGTCGGCCACCAACGATCGCCGCCCCGAGTTTCAACGGATGATCGAGGCCGGCACGTCGAAGCCCGCGCCGTTCAATGTCGTCGTGGTCCATTCGTTCAGCCGCTTCTTCCGCGATCACTTCGAGTTGGAGTTTTACGTCCGCAAACTGGCGAAGAACGACGTCAAGCTCGTGTCGATCACCCAGGAGATGGGCGACGATCCGATGCACGTCATGATGCGCCAGATCATGGCCCTGTTCGACGAGTATCAGTCGAAGGAGAACGCCAAACACGTCTTGCGCGCCATGAACGAGAACGCCCGTCAGGGCTTCTGGAACGGCGCGCGGCCACCGATCGGCTATCGCATCGTCGCGGCCGAGCAACGTGGATCGAAGACCAAGAAGAAGCTGGAGATCGACCCGCTGCACGCCGAAACGGTCAGGCTCATCTACCGCCTATTCCTCGAAGGCGACGGCACGTCAGGCCCGAAAGGCGTCAAGGCCATCGCCACCTATCTCAACGAGCGGCGCATGTTCACCCGTGACGGCGGGAAATGGGGACTGGCGCAAATCCACGCGATCCTGACCCGAACGACTTATATCGGCGAGCACCGCTTCAACACGCGCTCGCACAAAGACCGCGAAAAGAAGCCGGAGAGTGAAGTGGCGGTCATGGCGGTGCCCCCGCTGATCGAGCGGGAGACGTTCGACGCCGTTCAGGCCCGTCTCAAATCGCGCAATCCGATGGTGGTGCCGGCACGGGTATCGAGTGGCCCGACGCTGCTCACCGGCATCTGCTTCTGCGCGAAGTGCGGCGGCGCGATGACCCTGCGCACCGGCAAGGGCAATGGCGGGCAGTATACCTATTACACCTGCTCGACCAAGGCGCGGCAGGGCAAGACGGGCTGCGAAGGCCGTTCGATCCGCATGGACAAGCTCGACCATCTGGTCGCGGGCCATCTCGAAGAGCGCCTTCTCCAACCGAAGCGGCTGGAGACGATCCTGTCGAGCCTTCTCGACCGCCGGCAGGAACGGGCCGAGCGCCGACGCGAGCATCTGGCAGACTTGAACCGGCGAATCACGGAAACCGATCAGCGCCTCAACCGGCTCTACGACGCGATCGAATCAGGCGTCGCCGAACTCGACGATGTGGGACTGAAAGATCGGATCGCCAATCTGAAAGCCATCCGCGATCAGGCCACGGCAGACGCCGAGCGGATACGGATGACGCTCGACGGCTCGGGCGATCGGGCCGTGACGCCGGACATGATCGACGCCCTTTCGGAGACGGCACGCAGGAGCTTGCGGATTGAAGGCGGCGGCTATCGGCGGGATCACCTGCGCGCCCTCGCCCAGCGCGTCGAGGTCGCCGACGACGAGGTTCGCATCATGGGAAGGAAATCAGACCTGCTTCAAACCCTCGTCGCCGCTTCGAGCGGGGAAACGGCGGCTTTTGCGGTTCGCAGTTCTGTACTGAAATGGCGCGCCCGGAGGGATTCGAACCCCCGACCAAGGAGGTAGAAGCTCCTTGCTCTGTCCAACTGAGCTACGGGCGCCCGGCGATGCGCCTAGCGCGGATTGCGGTGCGGGGGAATGGGCGGCATGATGGCGGGCATGGGGGACACACACGGACTGGAAACGATCGAGGCGACGGCGGTCGCGAACGGGCGGTTCCGTTATTTCGATCTGGTCATGGCGGCGTTCGTCGCGATCCTGTTGCTGTCGAACGTGCTCGGCGCGGGGAAGGTGGCGCAGGTGGTGCTGCCGGGGATCGGGCCGTGGCCGTTCGGGGCGGGCATCCTGTTCTTTCCGGTCAGCTATATCATCGGCGACGTCCTGACCGAGGTGTACGGCTACGCCCATGCGCGGCGCGTCATATGGGTCGGGTTCGCGGCGACGGTGTTCATGGCGCTGATGGCGCGGGTGGTCGTCGCGCTGCCGCCCGCGCCGGACTGGACCAATCAGGCGGCCTACGAGACGATCTTCGGCCAGGTGCCCCGGATCGTCTTTGCCAGCATGTGCGCCTTCTGGGCGGGGGAGTTCGTCAATTCCTACGTCCTGGCGCGGATGAAGGTGCTGACCGAAGGACGGCATCTGTGGATGCGCACGATCGGCTCGACCATCGCGGGGCAGGCGGTCGACAGCCTGATCTTCTACCCGCTCGCCTTCTGGGGGGCGGAGGGATGGACGCATGCGCTGGTCATCCAGGTGTTGTACACGCAATGGGCGCTGAAGGTCGGCTGGGAAGTGCTGCTGACGCCGCTGACCTATTGGGTGATCGGTGCGCTGAAGAAGGCCGAGGGCGTCGACGTGTTCGACCGCGCGACGAACTTTACGCCGTTCCGGGCGAAGGTGTAGGCGGGGCGGGCGGTTGCCTGGGAAAGCTCGGGCGATCGTCGGGGATCGTCGCCCAGGCCGGGGCCGCGTCCGTCCAGATCGTCTGCCGCGGAGGATACAGGTCGGGATCGTCGAGCGTTCCGATCCGCAGGACATAGAGATGCGGGCGCGGTTCGGCATAGCCGCCCACCGGCGTGCCGCAGGTCGGACAGAAATGGCGGTGCATCACGCTGCCCGAATCGGCGACCGATACGTAGTCACCCAGCGCGCCGTCGATCGTCAGCGCGTCACGCGGGACCAGCATGTTGTTGGTCGGCCCGCCGGCCGAGAGATATTGGCACAGCCGGCACCAGCACTGCCGGGTCAGCACCGGCACGGCCGTCAGCGTGTAGCGAACCGCGCCGCACAGGCAGCCGCCCGTGACCGGCGCGGACGCGCTCATGCCCCGATCGTCTCCAGCAGCCCTTCGAACAGGCGCCGCCCGTCGGTGCCGCCATGGGCCGGCTCGATCCGGCGTTCGGGGTGCGGCATCATGCCCAGGACGTTGCCGGCATCGTTCAGCACGCCGGCGATCGCGCGCGCGCTGCCGTTGACCGGCTCGGCATAGCGGAAGGCGACGCGGCCCTCGCCCTCGATCCGGTCGAGCGTTTCGGCATCGGCGACGAAATTGCCGTCGTGATGCGCCACCGGGAAGGACACGCGCTCGCCCGCGGCATAGCGGCCGGTGAAGGCGCTCTGCGCGTTCTCCACCGTCAGCGCGACGTCGCGGCAGACGAAGTTCAGCCCGCCGTTGCGCATCAGCGCCCCCGGCAGCAGCCCCGCCTCGGTCAGCACCTGGAAGCCGTTGCACACGCCCAGCACGGGCATCCCCTTGCCCGCAGCCGCGGCTACCGCGGCCATGATCGGCGAGCGTGCGGCCATCGCGCCGGCGCGAAGATAGTCACCGTAGGAAAAGCCACCGGGAACCGCGACCATGCCGATGCCGTCGGGCAGCGCGGTGTCGCGGTGCCACACCATCGCCGGGGCGCGGCCCGTCACCTGTTCCAGCGCGACCGCCATGTCGCGGTCGCAATTGGAGCCGGGAAAGACGATGACGGCGGTCTTCACGCCTTCTCCACCCGGTAATTCTCGATCACCGTATTGGCGAGCAGCTGGCGGCACATCGCATCGATATCCGCATCGGCGGTGCCCTCGGCGACGTCCAGCTCGATCAGCTTGCCGACGCGGGCGCCGTTGACCCCGGCAAAGCCGAGGCCAGCCAAAGCGTGTTCGATGGCCTTGCCCTGGGGGTCGAGCACGCCGGGCTTGAGCGTCACATGGATGCGCAGTTTCATGGCCGCGCGCTATGCCGCGATGCCGCGCGCGGGGCAATGCCCAACGCACGCGGCGGGGCGGTTACTTGCCGCGGCGCTTGCGGTGGCTTTCCATGTCGAGCACCGCGGTCTCGCCGCCTTCGGGCAGCAGGCCAAGACGCCGCGCGACCTCCTGATAGGCCTCCACCTCGCCGCCCAGATCCTGGCGGAAGCGGTCCTTGTCGAGCTTCTCGTTGGTCTGCATGTCCCACAGGCGGCAGCCATCCGGGCTGATCTCGTCCGCCAGGATGATGCGGCCGTAGTCATTGTCCCAGATGCGCCCGAACTCGAGCTTGAAATCGACCAGCCGGATGCCGACCCCGGCGAACAGCCCGCACAGGAAATCGTTCACACGGATGGCGAGGTCCGCGATGTCGTGCATCTCGTCCTGGCTGGCCCAGCCGAAGGCGGCGATATGTTCGTCGGAGATCATCGGATCGCCGAGCGCGTCGTCCTTGTAATAATATTCGATGATCGTGCGCGGCAACTGGGTGCCTTCCTCGATCCCCAGCCGCTTGGCGAGCGATCCGGCGGCGACGTTGCGCACCACGACCTCGATCGGGACGATCTCCACCTGCCGGATCAGCTGTTCGCGCATGTTCAGCCGGCGGATGAAGTGCGTCGGCACGCCGATATGGCTCAGCAGCGTAAAGACATGCTCGGAAATGCGGTTGTTGAGCACGCCCTTGCCGTTGATCGTGCCCTTCTTCTGCGCGTTGAAGGCGGTGGCGTCATCCTTGAAATACTGGATCAGCGTGCCCGGTTCCGGCCCTTCGTAGAGGATCTTGGCCTTGCCTTCGTAGATCTGCCGCCTGCGCGCCATTCGCTTGATGCCTTCTTCGAAACGGATCGCCCCGGCCGCGACGGGATCGCGATGCCGGGGCGGGAATCGACCACGGGCTATACGGGAAGGGGGCAGGGGGCGCAAATCAGGCGGATGGGGGCGGTGGGGAGGACGCGTCCGTCAGCCGCCGCCACCATGACTGCCCGACTCGACGCCACGCCAGCCACAGGAGTGTCAGGACGACGAGTGGCGGTCCGAGGGTGGCGATGACCCAGAGGATGGCGGTGAGCACCCATCGCGTGGACGCCAGTGCATTGTCCGCCGCGCGCGCCAGCGGGGCCTCGCCGAAGCTGCGTAGCGCGGTTCCGGAAACGTAGCGGAACATCATCGGGGTGCTTGCCAGCAGCGTGCGTTGTTCGGCGATACTGGCCGCGGCAGCGCGTTCGCGGGCCTTGGCTTCTGCGCGCTGGCGCAGCAGTTCGGCGCGCTCGCTGGCCGATCCGGCGGCTGCCAGGTCGCCCTGCGCTGCCGAACCATCCGCCTTCGCGGCTTGTTGCGCGGCGGCTGCGGCGGCCGAAGCCGGGGTGGTATCGGTCCCGCTGATCTCCGCGCTGGACAGCATGCCATCCGATTTTTCGATGACCGCGATCCCCTCCCGCCCGAAAGCGCGGGCGATCGACGGTTCAAGCGCGAACGACAACGACCCGTCGACATCGCGGTCGTCGCCGACGTTATAGGTCATGCCGGTAATGCGGCAGCGCGTGACCCCCAGCCGCTCGCAGGCCTGGGCATGCGCTTCCTGCGCGCCGGCGATATGCCCGGCCGGGAGGCGGAAGCTGTAGTCGTAGCGGAAGGCGACGCCCGGCGCGGCGGTGACGTCGACGCCGAGGCCTGCCTCTTCGCGGCGGTCCTCATCGACGTGATCGGGCCCCTTGCTGCACGCGGTTGCCAGCAGCAACGCTGCGACGATCCATCTCTTCATCTACTATCCCCATCTATATTGTAGAAGATGAAACTATGGCGGCCCGTGCGTCAAGCGCGATCAACGGAACGCGGTGGCCGTTCTATCGCAGCGCCGCCAGGACCAGCCGCTTCGCTTCGCGCCACGCGGCGGTGTCGGGAGTCACCAGTTCGACATGGCCGGTGCGATCGACGCGATGGAGCGTCGCCCGGTCGCTGGCGGCGGTGGCGCGGGCGACGTAATCGGTCGCCATGCGATAGGGGATGATGCGGTCCTCGCGTCCGTTGACCAGATCTTGCGGCACGCCCAACGGGAACAGCCGCGGCACCGACGTGTCGGCATAGGGATCAGTGCGGGCGGTGCCGACCAGCCGTGCGACCACCGCGGTGCCGCAGCCATTGTCGGGGCTGGCGGCGGTCGCTTCCAGATCGGGCAGCCCGCCCAGGCTGACGACATGCGCGATCGGCAGCGGGTCGGCGGTGCGCAGCAGGCTGTCGGCGGGAAGCCGCGCGCGTCCCGCCAGCCACAGCGCAAGATGCCCGCCCGCCGAATGGCCGATCGCGACGACGCGGCGAATATCGAGGTGATATCGCGCGGCATGGTCGCGCAGCGCATCGGCGGCCTGCGCGACGTCGCGGAAGGTGCCAGGATAGCCGCCGCCGTCGCGGTCCACCCCGCGATAGTCGATGTTCCACACCGCGACGCCGGCATCGCGCAGGTCACCCGCAACCCAGTCCATCAGCCGCCGGTCGGCGATCGACGTCTGCCAGCAGCCGCCGTGCACCATCACCACCACCGGATGCGGTCCGGCCCCGCGTGGCACCCACACGTCCACCTTCTGCAGGGCATCTGCGCCATAGGCGACCGTGGCGTCGGCTGCGGGGCGCGGGCGCCGGGTCAGGTCATCCCAGGTCAGCGGGGCGAAAGCGGCGGTGCGGTCGGCGGTCATGGCGGTTGGCGAGCATGATCCCGCCAGCGCGGCGGTGGCAAGCATCAACAGGCGGGGCAGCGTAGCTGTCGGCATCGACACCCCTCTTAACGGATGCGCGTGCGCCTGCTAGTCGCGGTCCACCGATGGCCAAGACCGATCTGACCGACTTTCCCGACAACCCCGCCGTGGGCACGTTCGATGCGCCGTTCGACAGCGCGCTGTCGGAGCGGTACCTCGTTTACGCGCTGTCGACGATCACCGCGCGGTCGCTGCCGGATGTGCGCGACGGGCTCAAGCCGGTGCACCGCCGGCTGTTGTGGGCGATGCGGCTGCTGCGGCTCGATCCGGCGTCGGGCTACAAGAAATGCGCGCGCGTCGTCGGCGACGTGATCGGCAAATATCACCCGCACGGCGACCAGTCCGTCTATGACGCGATGGTCCGGCTGGCGCAGGATTTCGCGCTCCGTTACCCGCTGGTCGACGGTCAGGGCAATTTCGGCAATATCGACGGCGATAATGCCGCCGCCTATCGCTATACCGAGGCGCGGCTGACGCAGGTCGCGATCGACCTGATGGACGGCCTGGACGAGGACGCGACCGAGTTCCGCCCGACCTATAACGGCGAGGAGCAGGAGCCGGAGCTGTTCCCCGGCGCCTTCCCCAATCTGCTGGCCAACGGCGCCAGCGGGATCGCGGTCGGCATGGCGACCAGCATCCCGCCGCACAATGCCGCCGAGCTGCTGGATGCCGCGATCGCGCTAGTCGACGACCGGACCGCCGATCCGCTGGCGTTCGTGAAGGGGCCGGACTTTCCCACCGGCGGGCTGGTCGTCGATGCGCCCGCGATCATCGCGGAGGCCTATGCCACCGGCCGCGGCGCGTTCCGCGTTCGCGCGCGGATCGACAAGGTGGTGGAGAAGGGCGGCGGCTGGCATCTGGTCGTCACCGAAATTCCCTATGGCGTCGCCAAGGGGAAACTGATCGAGCAGCTTGCCGCGCTGATCGAGGACAAGAAGCTGCCGATCCTGGCGGACGTGCGCGACGAATCGGACGAGCAGGTGCGGATCGTGCTGGAGCCGCGCAGCCGCACCGTCGATGCGCAGGTGTTGATGGACGGGTTGTTCCGGCTCTCGGACCTCGAAACGCGCGTACCGCTGAACCTCAACGTCCTCGACAAGGATCGCACCCCACGGGTGATGAGCCTGCGCGAGGCGCTGGCCGCATGGGTCGACCATCAGTTCGTCGTATTGCGCCGGCGGACCGAGCATCGGCTCGGCAAGATCGCCGACCGGCTCGAGTTGCTGGGCGGCTATATCATCGCCTTCCTCAACCTCGACCGGGTGATCGAGATCATCCGTACCGAGGACGAGCCGAAGCCGGTGATGATCGCCGAATTTGCGCTGACCGACCGGCAGGCGGAGGCGATCCTTAACATGCGGCTGCGCAGCCTGCGCAAGCTGGAGGAGATGGAGTTGCGGCGCGAGCGCGACGCGCTGGAGAAGGAGCAGGGCGAGCTGACGACCCTGCTGGGGTCGGAGGCGCGCCAGCGCACGCGGTTGAAGCGCGATCTCGCGAAGATCCGCGACCGCTATGGTGCAGAAACTCCGCTGGGGCGGCGACGCACGGCGATCGAGGAACAGGCCGCGGCGCGCGACATCCCGCTGGAGGCGATGATCGAGCGCGAGCCGATTACCGTCATCCTGTCCGAACGCGGCTGGGTGCGCGCGATGAAGGGCCACGTTGACCTGTCCGCGCCGGAGACGATGAAGTTCAAGGAAGGCGACGGCCCGGCCTTCGCGTTTCATGCGCACACCACCGACAAGCTGCTGCTCGCCGCCGGCAACGGGCGCTTCTACACCCTGGCGGCGGACAAGCTGCCGGGCGGGCGCGGGTTCGGCGAGCCGGTGCGCGCTTCGATCGATCTGGACGGCACCGTGCCGATCGTCGCGTTCCTGCGGGCCGCCGCCGCGCAGCGGCTGCTGGTGGCGGCGAGCGACGGGCGGGGCTTCGTCGTCCCGGCGGCGGAAGTCGTCGCCGAAACGCGCAAGGGCAAGACGGTGATGACGCCGCGCATCGGCGCGCGGCTGATGCTGGTCCGCCCGGTCGGCGCCGCCGACGATTACGTCGCGGTGATCGGCGACAATCGCAAGCTGGCGGTGTTTCCGATCGGCGAATTGCCGGAAATGACCCGCGGGCAAGGGGTGCAGCTGCAACGCTATCGCGATGGCGGGCTGGCCGACGCGCGCACGCTGGTGTTCGCGGACGGGCTGAGCTGGGCCATGGGCGGTGCGAGCGGGCGCGTGCGCACCGAGGCGGATCTGACCCCGTGGCGCACCGCGCGCGGGGCCGCAGGTCGCATGGCACCCACCGGATTTCCGCGCGACAATCGCTTCTGAACGCGGCGGCACACCGGCGTCGCGCCGTAAGTCACCTTTAACGACTTAACCTTATTAGCCATCCTGATGGCAGTCGGGGCGACAGCGAAAAGGGGGGGAGCCTTTACCCCGCATGTGGTGGGGCCGGGCCTCTCCGCAAGCGAGGGCGCGCTCGAACTCATTCCGATCCCGTTGGTGATGGCCCGCCTACAGGGTGATTGTACGGTCTGGGAAATCCATAACCGCGCTTTCGCCCGCGCGGGGCTGGCGAGCGAGGAAGGACTGGTCGCGCTGGTCACCGATTTCCTGCAATCGGATGAACTGCGCACGGAAGTGGATTGGCAGGCGGGCGCCGCCGTCGAGCGGCGCCACTATCGCATCACGCTGTCGCGGATGACTCATCGCCGCGACCCGGTGTGCATGGTGTCGCTGGTCGATCAGACCGCCGAGGTGCGCACCGAAGACACGCTGCGCCGCGAAATGGCGACCGACAGCCTGACCGGCCTGCCCAACCGCGGCGGGTTTACCGATGCGCTGGAAGCAATGATGGGCGCGGGCGCGCGGCGCTGGGCGGTGCTGATGATCGACCTGGAGCGATTCAGCCGCTTCAACGCCTGTCTGGGCTCGCTGGCCGGGGACGAACTGCTCATCACCGTCGCGCGTCGCATCAAGGGCGCGCTTCGCGCGCGCGACGTGCTGGCGCGTACCGGCGGGGACGAATTCGGCGTGTTGCTGGCGATCGACCAGAGCGCGCAGGAAGTCGATCATGTCGCGCGCCGCATCCGCGACGTCCTTTCGACGCCGTTCCGCCTGAGCGACTACGAAATCCGCGTGTCGTGCGCGATCGGCATCGCGTTCGGCGATCCGACCGTTTCCGATGCGGAGGACGTCATCCGCCACGCGCAGGTGGCGATGAAGAAATCAAAGGCGTCGAAGGTCGCCGAGGCATATCACACCCACGCGCTGGATTCCGCGCGTGAGGAATTCGCGATGGAAACCGCGCTGCGGCGCGCGATCGAGAACGATCAGCTGTCGCTGGTCTTTCAGCCGATCTGCGATCTGGCGACCGGTCGGGTCAGCGGGTTCGAGGCGCTGTCGCGCTGGACCGACGAAGACGGCGTATCCCACGATCCGGCGCGCTTCATCCAGGTGGCGGAAGAATCGGGGCTGATCGTGCCGCTGGGCCGCTGGGCGCTGGGCACCGCCACGCGCACGCTGGCATCATGGGATGCGCGCCACGGCGGCAATTGCGGGATCAGCCTTGCGGTCAACCTGTCCCCGATCCAGCTGCAGCGCGACAGCATCCCGCAGGCGGTGGAACATGCGCTGGCCGCCGCCGGGCTGGCGGGCGAGCGGCTGAAGCTGGAACTGACTGAAAGCGCGATCATCGCCGATCCCGATCGCATGTCGCACGTGCTGATGGCGCTGAAGGATCTTGGCGCGATGATCGCGATGGACGATTTCGGCACCGGCTTTTCGAACCTCGCCTCGCTTCAGCGGCTGCCGATCGACCTGCTGAAGATCGACCGCAGCTTCGTCACCGGCCTGTTGCAGGACCGCGACAAGGTGGCGATTGTCCGCGCGATCCTCAGCCTGGCGCAGGCGCTGGGCATGGCGACGGTGGCCGAGGGGATCGAGACGATCGAAGTCGGGCAGACGCTTGCCGCGCTCGGCTGCAACTTCGGCCAAGGCTATGCCTATTCGCGTCCGCTGGCGGCGGACGCGGCCTATCAATATCTGCTCGATCGCAACAGCTGATCGACTTCCTCGTCCGCGATCTGCGCGACGCGCGCGGCATCGGGGAAATTCTCGGCGATCCAGCGCCCCTCGATCGTTTTGAGCGTGCGTGCGACGTCTGGTCCCCGTGCCAGCCCGCGCTCCACCAATGCGCCGCCGCCGATCGGTAGCACCGGAGGCTGCCAGCCGTGCAGCGCCGATACCTCTCCGCCGGACAGCAGCAGCCGGTCGATCGCGGTCTGCGTTCCGGTGCGGTAGGCGAGGGCACGCGCGCCTTCATCCCCGACATCGCCGCCCGCCTGGATCAACCGCTTGCGATCCGCATTCGACAGCTTCAGCCGCGCGCCGACGCTTTCGGCTGCGCTGGCAGGCACCAGCGCGGCGAGCCGGCGGACGGGATCGGCCGCGATGCCATCCGCCGCCTCGCGGCGCGCCAGCGTATCGAGCCGCGCGACGCCCTCCGCGGTGATCTCCGGCAATACGGGGCGCAGGATGCCGCGCTCCTCCATCACCGCCACCGCCGCCACCGCACCCGGCGCGACCAGCAGCTTCAGCAGCTCGGATGCGATGCGTTCCCGGCTGAGGGCCATCAGGTCGTTGGCGCGCGCCGTGCACGCCTCCAGCGCATCTTGGTCGATCGTCGTGCCGAAGCGCGCGTGAAAGCGGAAGAATCGCAGGATGCGCAGGTGATCCTCCGCGATCCGGCGATAGGGATCCCCGATGAACCGCACGCGCCGCGCCGCCAGGTCGTCCAGCCCGCCGAACCAGTCGAACAAGGTGCCGTCCGCCGGATCGGCATAAAGCGCGTTGATCGTGAAATCGCGCCGCGCCGCATCCTCGCGCCAATCGTCGGCAAAGGCGACCACCGCGTGTCGCCCGTCGGTGGCGACGTCGTGGCGCAGCGTGGTGACCTCCACCACCGTCCCCTCGCTCACCGCGGTGACGGTGCCATGGGCGATGCCGGTGGGGATCGCCTTGATCCCCGCCGCCTCGAGCCGCCGCACCACGTCGTCCGGGCGCAGATCGGTGGCGATGTCGATGTCGGCGACGTCCAGTCCCAGCAACGTATCGCGCACCGCGCCGCCGACGTAGCGCGCATGGCCGCCCGCGGCGTCCAGCGCCGCCGCCAGCCGGTCGAGCCCGGGACGATGGCGCCACGGCGCTTCGGGCAGCCGCTGTCCCTGGATGCCGCTCATATCCCCCATCGCAGCCGGCGCGACAGGTTCACGATCATGCCGGCGGTCGCGCCCCAGATCCGGCGATCCTGCCACATCATCTCGTAATAATGGCGCTCGCGTCCCTGCCACATCGTCGACACGGCGCGGTGGTTCGCACTGTCCAGCAAGAAATCGAGCGGCACTTCGAACACGCTCGCCACTTCCGCCTCGCTGGGGACCAGCGCCAGATCGGGCGGGACGATCGCGAGGATCGGCGTGATGCTGAACCCCGTGCCGGTGCGATAGCGGTCGGCTGCGCCGATCACCCGCACCGCATCGGGCGGCAGTGCGATCTCCTCGTCCGCCTCGCGCAACGCCGCAGTCACCGCATCCTCGCCCGGATCGATCCGGCCGCCGGGGAAGGCGACCTGTCCGGCGTGCTTGCGCAGCGTCTCGGTACGCTGGGTCAGGATCAGGCCGGGGCGCGGCCGGTCGGTGATCGGCACCAGCACCGCCGCGGCGGCCATCGCATCGTGTTCCGGCAGATCGTCCTGATCGCTTTCGATCAGCGCGGTCTCCGCCGGGGAAACCAGCGCGGCGGCGAGCCGCTCGGCCAGCGCCGTCATTCGGGCTGGAGCGGGAAGAAGGCGCCAGCGCTCCACAGGCCGGGCGGCGTCTCGTCGCCCGCCAGCGCGCGCTCCGCCAGATCGTAGTAGATCGCGCGCGAAACCAGCGCGTCCAGACCGCCGCGCACGCGCACATAGGGGTGGGGGCCGTCGTCGCGCTCCTCGAAGCGCAACGGATGGTCGGGGCCGGCGGTGACGACCTCGCCGGTGTTCAGGCGGAACGCCAGCATCGCGTCGCGCCCGTCGCCCTCGGCCTTCATTTCGACCGCGACGAACGGGGCGTCCTCCACCGCGATGTCGAGCTTCTCGACCGGGGTGACCAGGACATAGCCGCCGTCGGGTTCGCGGCGCAGGATGCGGCTGAACGCGCGCACCATCGCAAGCCGGCCGATCGGCGAACCCTGATGAAACCAGGTGCCGTCGCGCGCGATCCGCATCTCGCTGTCGCCGCAATGATCGGGGTGCCAGCGGTCGACCGGCGGCAGGCGGTCGGCATCGGCCAGCCGCGCGATGTCGGCGAGCGTCAGTGTATCGAATTCGGGGGGCGGCGCCATCGGCATGTCCGCCAGTTAGGGAGCCGTACCGCGCGGGTAAAGGGCGAGGGGCCGATAACCGTCAGGCGACCGCCGTAACGCGCGGGCCGATCGCCCCCGTACCGGCGGGCACCCCCGGTCCGCGCGCCAGCAGGCGGCGTGCCTCGACCGGGCCGGGCAGTCGCCACCCCGCGGTCGCCTCCGCCGAAAAGCCGAAGAAGCGACCGTAATATTCGGGATCACCGATCAGCATCAGGGCGTCGCCGCGCGCGTCCGCCGCGGCCAGCGACGCGGCGACCAGTGCGCGCCCGATGCCGCCCTGCTGGCGCTCCGGGTCGACCGCCACCGGACCGACCAGCACCAGCGGCACGTCACACCCGTCGTCCCCGGCGAAGCGCACCGGCCAGCACTGGATCGATCCGACCAATTCGTCCCCGTCGACCGCGGCAATGCTCAGCTCCGGGATAGCGGAGGTCCCGGCACGCAGGCGATAGGCGGTGCGACCGTGCCGGTCGGTGCCGAACGCACGGTCAAGCAACCGCTCCACCGCATCCGCATCCACCGTCGTGATCGGCACCATCTGGACCACCGCCGCATCCTGCCCAATACCGGGCATGGACGCCCGGGCGCGGGCGCTTTAGCGAGACTGGGACCGAACGCAACCGGAATGACCGTCTGATGAAGCTTTACGATGCCGCCTGGGCGCCCAGCCCCCGCCGCGTGCGGGTCTATCTCGCCGAAAAGGCGATCCAGGTGGAGCGCGTCCCGATCGACCTGGCGACGGGCGAGCATCTGGGGGAGGCCTATCGCGCGCTGGTGCCGCGCGGTGTGGTGCCGGCGCTGGAGCTGGACGACGGGGAGGTGATCGTCGAATCATCGGCCATCTGTCGCTTCTTCGAGGCGCTGCACCCCGAGCCGCCGCTGTTCGGGGTGCGTCCGGTGGAGGTCGCGCGCATCGAAGGCTGGACCCGGCGGATCGAGGCGGAGGGCTATGCGGCGGCCGCCTATGCGCTGCGCAACGGCGTCCCTGCCTTCGCGGGGCGCGGCTTGCCCGGTCACTGGCCGGAGGTGGCGCAGATCCCCGCGCTGGTCGATCGCGCGCGGGTGATGTGGGCCGGTTTCGCCGCGGCGCTCGACCGGCAACTGTCGCAGAATGAATGGGTTGCGGGCGATCGTTACAGCTTTGCCGACATCACCGCGCTGGTCACGATCGACTTCGCACGGCGTGCCAGGCTGACGCTGCCCGAGGGGGCGGAGCATATCGCGCGCTGGTACGGCATCGTCACCGCTCGCCCGAGTGCGGAGGCATGAGCGCGATGGACGATACGCTGGAACTGGAGGTGCACGACCTGGAAGTGCAGGTGCTGACCGGCATCTACTCCGAGGAAACGCATCTGCCGCAGCCCTTGCGGATCTCGCTGACCGTTCTGCTCGACGCCCCCGATCGCTACGCCCCGGACACCCCGCTCAGCGCGTCGAAGAACTACCTCGACCTGCGCCATGCCGCGACCGATGCGCTGGCGCCGGCGGGACATTTCACGCTGATCGAGGCGGTTGCCGATCATATCGCCGAGACGC
This sequence comes from Sphingomonas ginsenosidimutans, assembly GCF_002374835.1. Classification (GTDB taxonomy): domain Bacteria; phylum Pseudomonadota; class Alphaproteobacteria; order Sphingomonadales; family Sphingomonadaceae; genus Sphingomonas; species Sphingomonas ginsenosidimutans. The sequence goes on along the minus strand of NZ_NWVD01000011.1, from coordinate 43,918 downwards.
TGTTCCTCCAGGACCGCCGCGTCCGCCGCGTGAAGGTGAAGATCGTCAAGCTGGCGATCGCCGAGGCCGGCGAATCGATCGGAATCACCCTGATACGGCACCGCCGCTAGCGTCTGTCCCATTCCGGCACGTGCCCAGCTGCTCGATGACGACGCGATAGTCGGCACGCGCCTGCTCGGCATCGTCCGCGGACAATGCCGCGGTGCTGCGTTCCGGCAGCGCACGCGGCAAGAAACAGGCCAGGCGATACCACAACAGCGTGTCGCGGGCCGGGGCGGCCGCCGAATCGTCGATGATCTCGCTGGTGGCGACCGACCAGCGCGGTTGTTCGCCCGGACGGCGCAGGATCGACAGTGCGGCGGGGCGATCGTCCCGCGTTTTCAGGAAGATCTGCGTTTCGCCCTCGCCCGGCAGCGCACCGGGTACGTGGAAGGCGTTGCGCACGTCGGTGACGACCGGCGGCGCGTCCGGCGCGGCCGCATCCTGCGCGATCCGCCGCGTTAGCGCGTCGAGCGCGGGCGACCAGTCGCGTTGCGCGCCGGGCGTGACGAGCTGAAGCTGGTCGGGCCGCCCCGCGACGGGGCGGGCGAAGGCGATGACGCGGCGCTTCTTCAGACTGGGGGTACGCCCGCGCCAATCAGGCGCGACATCGACCAGCCAGCCGATTCGGGCCGGGATCGCGCCGGTGCCGCGGATCAGTGCCGCAACATCCGCCTCGACATAAAAGCGCGTGTGACCCGCGGCGACGCCGGCGGCCTCCGCGCCCTTGATCCGCGCGGCGGACCGGATGGTGGCGTCGACGATGACCGGGCTGTCGATCACCAGACCGGCGACCTCTTCGTAAACCGGTGCGGATTCAACCGCCTGTGCGGCCGGGGTTTGCGAACTCGCGGGGCCGGCGGCTAAGGCCATCAGCGGCAGCGCGAGAAAAATGTGCGGGACTCGGCGAAGCGCGGGTGAGGTCATGCGATCCGCCTACGTCAACCTTGATGAACGATACAGAAATAATTCTGTCGCGGTTCGATTGTACGTTTGTTGCGCATGACAAAGCGTTTGCGTCGCCAAAAGCGGCGCGATAGGACTTGGCGGTCTGTGGCCTATCGCATGAAGGGCTGCGGAACGGTTAACACCCGGTCGGACAACGGTGTCCGATCACCCCAAGGGCCGCAGGATGAGGGAGTTTCGTTGCTGAATGGCCTATTCTGACCAGAAGATGAGCGGGGGCAAGATTGGCGCGCTGGTTATCGTCGCGCTGATTCACGTCGCTCTCGGCTATGCCTTCATAACCGGCCTCGCGACGAATTTCGTCAAGAAGCAGGTCGAGAAGCTGAACACGTTCGACGTCGAGGAGCCACCGCCCCCGCCGCCGGATGAGCCGCCGCCCCCTCCGCCCGACGTGCCGATGACGCCGCCGCCGGTCGTGTCGCCGCCGCCGATCGTCCAGAACCCGAACCCGCCGCCCGTCGCGATCCAGACGGTTCCGACGCCGCCGCCGGTCTATGTGCCGTCGCCGGTCGTCGCACCGCCTGCGCCGCCCGCGCCGCCGCCGCCCGCTCCCCCCACGGTGAGCAAGGCCGCTGCGTCCAAGGGTGACGAGCTGAGCTGGTTCTCGGCGGACGATTACCCCCCGTCGGCGCTGCGTGCCGAGGAGCAGGGGACCGTCGGCATCGCATGGACCGTGAATGCGCAGGGGCGCGCGGAAAACTGTCGCGTGACGTCGTCCAGCGGCTCGTCCGCTCTCGACCAGGCGACGTGCCGCATCCTGGAACGTCGCGGGCGTTACTCCCCGGCGCTCGACGCCGCGGGTAACCCGATGGCGACGACCCGGAGCCGGCGCGTGACGTGGCGCCTGCCGCAGAACTGATCTTTGCGTAGATCGACCGAACGAAACAAACCTATTCAGTCAGAGGACTAGAGCTAAAATGATCATCAACATCCTCGCCGCGGGTGGGACCGCGGCAGCCGAAAACCAGTTCGGCCTGCAGCAGGCGCTGAAGGAAGGCGGCATTATCTCGCAGTCGGTGTTCACCATCCTGGTGATCATGTCGGTGGTGTCGTTCTACATCCTGTTCTCCAAGCTGTTCGAACAGCAGAAGATCCTGAACCAGGCGAAGCGCGTCCGCGCCAGCTTCTGGAACAGCACCTCGCTGCGCGAAGGCTCGGCGAAGCTGGAGAAGAACTCGGCCTACAAGCAGCTGGTCGACGACGGCCTGGCCGCGCAGGAGCAGCACTCGAAGCTGACCGATCCGGTTGAGGCGCACGACTGGCTGCACGGTTCGCTGGCCCGCTCGGAAGCGGCGATCAACTCTAAGCTGGGCGGCGGTCTCGCCTTTCTGGCGACCGTGGGCGCGACCGCGCCGTTCATCGGTCTGTTCGGTACCGTCGTCGGCATCTACCGCGCGCTGATCAAGATCGGCGCGTCGGGCGATCCCTCGATCGACAAGGTCGCCGGTCCGGTCGGTGAGGCGCTCATCATGACCGCGCTCGGCCTGGTCGTCGCGGTGCCGGCGGTGCTCGCCTACAACTGGCTGCAGCGCCGCAACAAGTCGATCGCGGAAGACCTGTCGGCCTTCTCGAACGACGTGCTGGGCTTCCTGGCCTCGAACGGCGCGGTGAAGCCGGCGGCTGCGGGCGCGGCGCCCAAGGCTCCGGTGAAGCCGGCGGCGACCACGACCGCCGGCCAGACCGGTGGCGTGCCGACCCGCCCGTAAGATAAAAGGGGTACGCGGGGCCGCCCTTGCGGTGGCCCCGTTCATCACCTGCCGCTGCTTCCTTGTGGTCCGCAAGGATCGGAAGCGAGGCGGCGGAACGAAGGAATAGGAAAGCCTGATCCATGGCGATGAGCGTTGGCGGAAATTCCGCTGAAGAAAAACCGATGTCGGACATCAACACGACGCCTCTCGTGGACGTCATGCTGGTGCTCCTCATCATCTTCCTGATCGCGGTGCCGGTCGCCATCCAGACGGTGAAGGGCATCAAGCTGCCCAATGTCACCTTCGATCCCACCACGACCAAGCCCGAGAACGTCTCGCTGTCGGTCACCGGTAACAACGGCACCTGCCAGGTATATTGGGGCATCACCCCGGTCACCCATCAGGAACTGCTGGATCGTGCGGTCGCCAAGCTGAAGACCGAAATCGATCGTCAGGGCGGCGCAGGCAACCCCGATCTCGAACTGCCCGAAGCGCATATCCGCGCCGACGTCGCCACGCCGTGGCGCTGCGTCGCCGGGACGATCTACAACATGCAGATGGCCGGCTTTGCGAAGGTCGGGTTCATCTCGCAGCCGGCCGTCGCCGGTTAAGGAGTAGCTGACATGGCAATGAGTGGTGGCCGCGATGACGGCGAACCGATGATGGAAATGAACACGACGCCGTTGATCGACGTCATGCTCGTGCTCCTCATCATGTTCATCATCACCCTCCCGGTGCCGACCCACGCGGTGAAGGTCGACCTGCCGGTCAACGATCCGAAGGCGGTCAAGCCGCCGGTCGATCCGATCAAGAACAAGATCGCGATCGACGTGACCGGTAACGTCACCTGGAACGGCGCGCCGGTGAACTCGACGCTGCTGCGCCAGTATCTGGATCAGTCGGCGGCGATGAACCCCGAGCCGGAACTGCAGTTCCAGCCCGATCCGGCGACACGCTACGACGTCGTCGATCAGACGCTGGCGGAGATCAAGCGGTCGAACATCACGAAGCTCGGCTTCGTCGGCAACGAGCAATATTACCGCGATTTCTGATCGCGGCGATTCGGCTCACTGTCGAACCATCGGACGATGTACGGGCGGCCCCTATGGGCCGCCCGTTTTCGTTCGTGCCGGCTCCAGGCCTTGGCGGGCAGGCTTAGGGCGGCCTTCCATCCAAGCGGGACGGGGCGGCCCCCGGGGCAGCCAGTTGTTGCGCTACGGTCGCGATCAAGGTGGGGATGCGGCCGGGAGCTATCCTGCTGCACGGCGCGAGGTCCGGTAATGCACGTGGGCTCGCGGGGCAAAGCGCGCGGTGTTTCAGCGCCGGTCGTGTCCAGGAGCGGCTCCGGCGTCTGCGCACTGCCGCAGCGACCTGGACGGAAAATTCGATGACTCCGCGTCCAACCCGTTGAGGTCTGTCGCTCATTCAAACGGCACCCAGCCTCACTCTCGCGAAGGGGCATTCAAAGCACTTGCCAATATGACATAACGATGACACTTTGTCTGTCATAAAACAGTAACCGAAGCATTGGGCGGAGGTCAGTGACAGGAGACGGTGATGGGCAGGATCGTGACGATCGCGGCGGTGGCAGTGGCAATGGTCGCTACCCCGGCGATGGCGAAGGACCGGGTCGGTTATAAAGCGATTTCGGCGGGCAGCCTGTCGCAGGCCGAGGCGACGCTGACGCGGGAACGCATCATTTTTCCCAGTCGTCCCGAGCTGATGCTCAACCTGGCTGCCGTCTACGCGCGCACCGGTCGCATCGATCAGGCTCGCGCGCTGTACGGCGAGGTGATGGCGCGCGAGGCGGTGCCGATGGACCTTGCGGATGGCGCGGTGCTGTCGTCGCATGAAATCGCACGGCGCGGACTTGCCCGACTGGGAGCGACAATAGCGTCACGATGAGATGCGGATCGGCAACAGCTGTTGCTAAAATGAAACTTTCGGAGGGGTGGGCGGTGGAAGCTTCCTGCCCCTTCTGCGTTGTCGCCGATCGCGGCGGTGTGGCAATCGCCGATCAAATTCCCCGCGCCGTCGTCCATAGACTCGCCCATAGACCTGGTGCGGCAAAGGGCACTATCCTCACGAGGGGGCGTCGGTTACGGTTTGTCGATCGGACAAGAACAGGGGCGATCGATGAGGTTGAGGTGGCATGTGGCCGCGGCGGTGGGCGCGCTCGCGCTCGCGCCGGGCCTGTCGGGTGATGCCGTCGCACGGACGCGCGCGGCGACGTCTGTTCCGGGGGCGGCAACGGCGGCGGCGCCCGCGTTTCAGGTGCCGATCACCTATTACGCGCTGCCCAACGGGCTGAAGGTGGTGATGACCCGCGACGCTACGGTGCCGCTGGTCACGGTGTCCGTCTATTACGGCATCGGCTTTCGCGTCGAACCGCGCGACAAGACCGGCTTCGCGCATCTGTTCGAACATCTGATGTTCCAAGGCTCGGCGAATGCGCCCAAGGGCGTGTTCGACAAGACGGTCACCAATTCGGGCGGGATCAACAACGGATCGACCCGGTTCGATTTCACCAATTACTATGAAACCGTTCCGGCGGGTGCGCTGGGACGGATGCTGTGGCTCGACGCCGATCGCATGGCGCGCCCGGTCATCAATGACGCGGTGTTGAAGAATCAGCAGGGCGTCGTCGGCAACGAGGTGAAGGGCAACGTCCTCAATCAGCCCTATGGCGGCTGGCCCTGGATCGACCTGCCGATGCTGGCCAATACCAACTGGTATAATGCGCACAATTTCTATGGCGATCTGAAGGAGATCGAGGCGGCAACCGTCGCCGATGCCGAGACGTTCCGTCGGACCTTCTACAGCCCTAATAATGCGGTGCTCGTGATCGCGGGCGATTTCGACGAGGCCGCTGCCAGGGCGATGGTCGCGCGCTACTTCGGGCCGATTCCCCGCGGCCCGGCCGTGACATTGCCCGACCTGTCGGAGCCGCGCCAGACCGCGCCGCGCGTCAAGACACGGGTCGATCCGCTGGCGCCCAAGCCGGGTTATGCGATCGGCTATCACGTGCCCGACCGCGGCACGCCCGAATGGTATGCGATGGGCCTGCTGGACCAGATCCTGGTGCAGGGCGAGGACAGCCGCCTGTACCGCAAGCTGGTAAAGGAACGGCAGATCACCGGCGACCTGGCCGGCGGGATCAATGACGGCTTGGGCAACATGTTCAACTATCGCGGGCCGATGCTGTGGGACGTCTATTTCACGCATGACGCCGCGCGCGGCCGTGCCGAGATCGATAGTGCGATCGACGCGGTGATCGAGGATGTGCGCAACCGTCCGGTCAGCGAGGCCGAACTGGCGCGCGCGCGGACGAAGCTGCGTTCCAGCCTGTACGACAGTTTCAACGATCCCACCCGCATGGGGCTGGTCGATCTGCTGGCGGTCTATGCCCTGTTCGACGATGATCCCGCTAAAGTGAACACGCTGCAGGCCGGCTTCGATGCGGTCACCCCCGCGCTGATCCAGAAGGTGGCGCGCGACTATCTGCGGCCGGAGGCGCGATCGACCTATCTGATCGAGGCCGGGCTGAAGCATGAAGGAGCCGCGAAGTGATGCGCCCGACCCTTGCCGCGGTGCTGCTGCCCGCCGCCGTCCTCGTCGCCACATCGGTGCCGCTGTACGCACAGGATACGCCCCCGCCGCCACCGATCGACCCGCTCAAGCCGTTCCAGCTGCCGCGCAGCGAAACCTATGCGCTGCCCAACGGCATGAAGGTGACGCTGCTCCCCTATGGCACCACGCCCAAGGTAACGGTCGACCTGCGCGTATTCGCCGGCACGCTGAACGAGACGGGGGCGCCATGGGCGGCGCAGATGACGGCGGAGATGCTGAAGGAGGGCGCCGGCGGTCTGACGTCGGATCAGATCGCCGACCGCGCAGCGGACATGGGCGGGCGGATCAGCGTCGGCGCCGGCGCGCAGATGACCTCGGTCAGCACCGACGTCCTGTCCGAAAAGGCCGCCGATGCGGTCGCACTGATCGGCACCATCGCGACGCGCCCGGCCTTCCCGGCGGCGGAATGGGCGCGGGTCAAGGCCAATGACGCGCGTGCGCTGGCGGTGTCGCTGGCGCAGGCGCCGGTGCAGGCCAATATCGTCCTGGCGCGCGCTTATTATGGCGACGCGCATCCGTACGGTACGCCGATGCCGACCGCGGCGCAGCTGGACGGTTATGGGCTGGATACGGTCAAAAGCTTCTATGCCGCAAACTACGGCGCACGGCGGGCGCATCTGTATGTCGCCGGTCGCTTCAATGCCGCTGCCGTAAAGACGGCGGTCGCGCGCGCGTTTGGCGGCTGGGCCACCGGGCCGGAGCGTTTGAGCCGTCCGGCCGCGCCGAAACCGAAAATGCAGGTGCTGCTGGTCGATCGCCCCGGCGCGCCGCAAACCACAATCCGTATTGCCTATCCGCAATCGCTGGCGGGCAGTGCCGGGGAGCCGGCGCAGCGGGTCGGGGATTCGCTCTATTCGGGTTCGTTCAGCTCGCGGCTGACCCGCAACCTGCGCGAGGACAAGGGCTATACCTACTCACCCTATTCGCGGGTCGGCTACAACCCGGGCGACGCGCGGTACGTGTGGAACGCCGACATCACCACCGCGCAGACCGGCGCGGCGATGCGCGAGGTGTTCGACGAACTGCGCCGCTTGCAGACGACGGCGCCCGACGCCGAGGAGACCGAGGGGCAGAAGACCTATGTCTCCGGCATTTTCGTATTCCGTAACGCGACGCCGCAATCGGTGGTCGGCACGCTCGCGAGCGCGGAGAATCTGGGCCTGCCCGACAGCTGGATCAGCGGCTACATCCCCACCACCCAGGCGGTCACCGCAGGACAGGTGCAGGATTGGGCAAAGGGGCTGCGCGCAGATCGCATGACGCTGATCCTGATCGGCGACCTGAAGACCGTGGTCCCACAGTTGCAGACGCTGCCCGAACTGGGGAGCGCGGGCCTTCGCACGGTGCCGGCGCCACAATAGCCGTGCCAGCGAGGACCGGGGGAACGCATCCGCTTGACCGCTAGGCAAACGCCTCCACCACGCGCACGTCATGGTCCGCGCAAGCGCGGCGCAGCCGGTCGTCGGTCAGGCGGTCGGTGACCAGCCAGTCGATCATGTCCAGCCGGCCGATGCGCAGCGGGGCAGGGCGGCCGATCTTGCCGCTGTCGGCGACCAGGATCACTTGTCGCGCATTGCGCACGATCGTCTGGGTCACCTGCACCTCGTCCGCGGCGAAATCGAGCAGGCTGCCATCGGGATCGATCGCCGAGGCGCCGATCAACGCCACGTCGACCTTGAACGCATCGATGAACGACATCGCCAGCGGACCGACCACCGCGCGATCGCCGCGCCGTACCTTTCCGCCAACGACCACGACATCGATCGAATCGCGCCCGTCCAGCATGTCGACGACGTTGAGATTGTTCGAAATCACCATCAGGTCGCGGTGCCCGGGGAGGTTCGCCGCCACCGCCTCCGTGGTGGTGCCAATGTTGATGAACAGCGACGCGCCATCGGGGATCAGTCGCGCCGCCGCCGCGCCGATCGCCGCCTTCGCCGTGGCGGCGACGTCGCGGCGGGCGGCATAGTCGATGTTGTCGACGCCCGACGTGACGATCGCGCCGCCATGCACCCGCGACAGCAGCGACCGGCGTGCCATGTCGTTCAGATCGCGGCGGATCGTCTGCGGCGTCACCGCCAGCCGCGCGGCCAGATCCTCTACGGTGACGCGGCCGGCGTGCCGCGCCAGCGACAGGATCTCGCGGTGGCGCTCGTCGCTCATGCGCGCGCCGCCAGCCACGCGGCCAGCCGATCGGCGGTGCCGGGCGGCACATGCAGCCCCAGCTTACTGCGGCGGTACAGGATGTCCTCGACGCTGGTCGCCCATTCCTGATCGACCAGATAGGCGATCTCGCGCTCATGAAGCCCGCCGCCCAGATCCTCGCCAAGGTCGGCGGGCATGCGCGCGTCGCCCAACAGGCGGTCGATGCGGGTGCCGTAAGCGCGTGCGAGCCGGTGGAGCAGCATGCGCGGCATATCCGGCAGCTGCTTGGCGAGGGCGTCGAACCAGCGGTCGAAATCGGCGTCCGGCACGTCCCCGCCGGGCAACACCGCACCTGCGGTCCACGCACCCGACGCCTGCGGGAAGAAGCGCGCCAGTTCGCCCAGCGCATGTTCGGCCAGCTTGCGATAGGTGGTGATCTTCCCCCCGAAGACGCTGAGCATCGGGGCATTTTCGTTGGCGCCTGCCGGTCCGGTGTCGAGATCGAGGACATAGTCGCGCGTCACCGCCGAGGCGTTCGCGGCCTTGTCGTCATACAGCGGCCGGATTCCGGAATAGGTCCAGGCGATATCCTCCCGCCCCGGCGCGTGGTCGAAATAGCGTGCCACCGTCCCCAGCAGGTAATCGACCTCCTCCGGCGAAATCTCCGCGCGGACCGGCGCGCCGTGCCACGCCTCGTCGGTGGTGCCGATCAGCGTGAACTTGCCTTCATAGGGAATGGCGAAGACGATGCGCCGGTCCGGGTTCTGCAGCATGAAGGCATGGTCGCCGTCGTACAGCCGCGGCACGACGATATGGCTGCCCTTGACCAGCCGCACGCCGCGATCGTCGCGCGCGTGCGGGACGCGGCCCAGCACATCCGCCACCCAAGGCCCCGCAGCATTGACGAGCGCGCGGGCGGTCATCGTGCGGCGGCCGCCGGCGTCCTCGATCGTCGCACGCCAGCCGCCGCCGGTGCGCTCGGCATCGACCAGCCGGGTGTGCGTCATGATCGCCGCGCCGCGATCCGCGGCATCGCGGGCGTTGAGGACGACCAGCCGGCTGTCCTCCACCCAGCAATCGGAATAGACGAAGGCGCGGCCGTCGTCCTTCAGCCCGGCACCGCGAGCATCGCCGCCCAGCCGGATCGTCTCGGTCGCGGGCAGCTTCTCGCGCCCGCCGAGGTGGTCGTAGAGGAACAGCCCGGCCCGCACCATCCACGCCGGGCGCGGCGAATTCGTCTGCGGCAGGACGAAGCGCAGCGGCCAGATGATATGCGGCGCCATCGCCCACAACCGCTCGCGCTCGATCAGCGCCTCGCGCACCAGCCGCACCTCGCCATATTCCAGGTAGCGCAAGCCGCCATGGATCAGCTTGGTCGACGCGGACGAGGTGTGGCTGGCCAGATCATCCTGCTCGACCAGCGCCACCGACAGGCCCCGGCCAGCCGCATCGCGGGCGATCCCCGTGCCGTTGATCCCGCCGCCGACGATCAACAGGTCAACGTCCTGCGCGTGCTGTTCCATTCCGTTCGTTCCTGCCGCCCACTGATCACCGTCAATATGGAACCGAACAAACGAACTTTCAAACGAAAGTGTTGACGTTCGCCTGATGCGCGCGGACAAGCGGGATGACGAGGGATGAAGGAGAGGCGCGGTGGCTGAAACGACGGGCACGCACGTGCTGGCGATAGATCAGGGGACGACATCGACCCGCGCGATCGTGTTCGATGCGAACGCGCGCCCGGTCGCCACCGCACAGACCGAATTCGCGCAACATTATCCGCAGGGCGGCTGGGTGGAGCACGATCCGGAAGACATCTGGCGCGACACGCTGTCCGTGACGCGCGCGGCGATCGCCGACAGCGGCGTCGGCGCGGCCGGCATCGCCGGAATCGGCATCACCAACCAGCGCGAGACGGTAGTGGTCTGGGACCGCGCGACCGGCGTGCCGATCCACCGCGCGATCGTCTGGCAGGATCGCCGCACCGCCGGCTGGTGCGCCGAACTGAAGGCGGCCGGGCACGAACCGATGGTGCGCGCCAAGACCGGGCTGCTGATCGACCCCTATTTCTCCGCGACCAAGCTCAGCTGGATCCTGGATCACGTCGACGGCGCGCGCGAGCGGGCGGAGCGCGGCGAACTGGCGTTCGGGACGATCGATTGTTTCCTGCTGTGGCGGCTGACCGGCGGCGCGGCGCATGCTACCGACGTCACCAACGCTGGCCGCACGTTGCTCTACGATATCCGCAGGCAGCGCTGGGACGAGGAGTTGTGTGCTCTCTTTCGCGTGCCGATGGCGCTGCTGCCGGAGGTGCACGACAATTCCCATCTGTTCGGCCACACCGCCGACGGCCTGTTCGACGCCGCGATCCCGATCGCGGGCATGGCGGGTGACCAGCAGGCCGCGCTGTTCGGTCAGGCGTGCTTCGCGCGCGGGATGGCCAAGTCGACCTACGGAACCGGCTGCTTCATGCTGCTGAACACGGGAGAGGAAGCGGTGCGGTCCGAGCATCGCTTGCTCACCACGCCCGCCTATCGGCTCGGCGGGCGGATGACCTATGCGCTGGAAGGGTCGATCTTCGTCGCGGGCGCCGCGATCAAATGGCTGCGCGACGGCATCGGCGTCATCACCCATGCCAGCGAAACCAACGATCTGGCGACGACCGTCCCCGACAGTCATGGCGTTTACATGGTGCCGGCGTTCGTCGGGCTGGGGGCGCCGCACTGGGACCCGGATGCGCGCGGCGCGATCTTCGGCCTGACGCTGGGCGCGACTCAGGCACATCTGGCGCGCGCCGCGCTGGAGGCGGTCGGATATCAGACGATGGATCTGACCGATGCGATGATCGCCGATTGCGGCCGCGCGCCGGAAACGATCCGCGTCGATGGCGGCATGGCCGCCAACGACTGGCTGTGCCAGTTCCTCGCCGATCTGCTCGACGTACCGGTCGAACGTCCCGCCCATCTGGAGACGACCGCGCTGGGCGCTGCCTTTCACGCCGGGCTGGCGACCGGGGTGTGGAAGGATCTGGACGCGCTGGCCGCGACCTGGGCGCGGGCCGATTGTTTCGAGCCGGCGATGGCCGCGGACCATCGTGACGCGCTGGTTGCCGGGTGGCATGACGCCGTGGGCAAGACGCTGACCCCTGCGGCGCGGCGCATCGCCTGAGACGCGCGGAAAACGAGACAAGCCAAAAAAAAGCCGGGGCGAACCCCGGCGTGGAAAGTTTTTAGGAGAGGATGCCTGAAAGGCCCGTTCTTTTTGCGGTGCAGCACTGCTGTACGCAAGTGCAATGCGCTCAAGCCTAGTTGCAGTTAATGCAATCATACCAGATCGCGCGATCTTCAAGGATCGTTGCCGCCGACACCTCGGCCCCATTGGTGAAGGTGAACCGGTCGTCCGGCTTGGCGATATAGCCGTGCAGTCTCACCGCGCAGCGCAACGTCTCGTTGCCGTGTCGCCGTTCGAAAGCCAGCAGGTGGTCGAAACCGAGGCCGGTCGCCACGGCGGGGGCATAATCTCCCTGTTCGAACAGCGCGGGATGGGCGCGCCGCAGCGCCAGCAGATCGGTGATAAGGCGCATCTTCGGCGGCAGCTCGTCGCCGTCGAGCAACCCGGCCCGGTGCGTGAAATCGACCGGGCGGCGATTATCGGGATCGACGAGGCTGAGATCGATCAGTTCGGTGCCCTGATAGCAATCGGGGACCCCCGGAAGCGTCATCCGCAACAGCAGCTGAACCAGCGCGTTGTCGAGCGCGGCCGGGGCGATCCGCGCCACCATCGCGCCCATCTCGGTGACGAATGCGGGATCGTCCAGCAGCGTATCGACCAAGGCGGCGGCGTCCGCCTCATAGCCCTCGTCAGGCCCCTCCCATGACGATCGCAGCTTCGCCTCGCGCAGCGCCTTTCGCTGCCATGCCTTGATCCGTTCCGCGAACTCGTCGTCCGGCCCCTGTTCCGGCCAGGCGCCCAGCAGCGATTGAAACAGCATATAGCGGTCGGCGGGGTGGACGGGGGCATCGGCGCTGCGCCGCATCCAGCGGTCCGCCTGCTCAGCCCATGCATCGGGCATCGCGCTGAGCACCGCCAGCCGCGCGCGCGCATCCTCGCCGCGCTTGTGGTCATGGGTGGCGGTGGTCAGCATCGCGTGCGGCACGGCCGTCGCGCGCTGCCGCGTCAGATCGTGGAAGGTGTCGGGATGCACGCCCAGCAGTTCCGCATCCGCGCCAACGTCGTTGCGCGACAGCAACCGGCCATAGCGGTAGAAGGCGGTATCCTCGACCGCCTTGGCCGCGATCGGCGCCGAGAGTTGCTGGAACCGTCGCACTGCGTCACCTGCTTCGACGGCATGCGGGCCGGTGCCGGCCAGCCAGTCCAGAACCATGTCGACCACCGCGGTCTCGCCCGGCGGGATCAGCGGCGCCACCTGCTCCCGCGCGACGCGGCGGATGGTCTCATCCGATGCCGGAGCGGCCTGGCCTGTGCCATAGGTGCGATAGACGGGAAACACCCACAGCAACCGCTCGATCGCGCGGCGCAGCATCGCCGTGGTGATGCCGTCGGGGGCGATCGCGGAAAAGGCGGCGACGCAGCGATCCAGCTGCCCCGCGAACTGCCACGCCAGCAGGTCCTGCCGCGCGACGAATTCCTCAGGCGCGAAGTCCGCGCTTTCGCCGGTCAGCCGCGACCATGTTCGCTCCAGTGCGTCCACACCCGCGCGGTCATGGATCAGCAGCGATACCTGCTCCATGAAGTCGTAGCCGCTGGTCCCGTCCAGCCCCCAGTCCGCGCCCGGTTGCGGATCGGCGGGGGCCAGGATCTTCTCGACCAATATCCACGCCGCGTCGCCCAGCCGTTCGCGCAGCGTCCGGCAATAGCCGATCGGATCAGCCAGCCCGTCGACATGGTCGACGCGCACGCCGTCGATCAGGCGTTCCCCGATCAGCCGGATGTAGAGCGCGTGCGTTGCGTCGAACACCGCCGGGTCCTCGATCCGCACGCCGGCCAGGTCGTTGATCGTAAAGAAGCGCCGCCAGTTCAGCTCGTCATTGGCGACCCGCCACCATGCAAGGCGGTAATGCTGCCGGGCGAGCAGGTCGGGCAGGGGCAGGTCGGGCGCCGTCGCCTGATCCTCGTCGCGGATCGGAAAGCGATGCTCGCCATAGGCCACGACCGACCATCGATCGCCATCGCGCTCCACCGCCAGGTCGCCGTTCGCCAGCGCCTCCGACAGGGGCGCACCCAGCACGGGCAGCACGATCGGCCCGTCCCAGTCGATGTCGAAGGTTGCGGCATAGGCGCTGTCGCGGCCCGCGCGCAGCACGTCGTTCCACCACGGATTGGCGCCGCCCGCCACGCCCATGTGATTGGGAACGATATCCAGGATTACGCCCATATCGCGCGCACGCAGCGCGGCCACCAGCGAACGGAAGCGCTCTTCCCCGCCCAGTGCGGGGGAGATGCGCGTCGGGTCGGCCACGTCGTAGAAGTGGGTCGAGCCGGGCGCGGCGACGGTGATCGGGGAGGCGTAAATGTGGCTGATGCCGAGCCGGTCGAGATACGGAACGATCGCCTCCGCATCGGCGAAGGTGAAGCCCTCGTGGAATTGCAGTCGATAGGTCGCGCGCGGGATCATGCGGAGGCCTTTCCTGGGCGCCGTGCGGTGAGGAGAGCGGTACGTCGCGCGACCGGTCGTCGCGCCAGCAACACGTCGGTCGCCGCGGGCAGGCGTCGCCGCCAGTTGGGATGTTCGTCGATCGTGCCGGGCAGGTTGGGTTGCTCCTCCATCGCCAGCAGATCCTCCATCGGGAAGATCGCCAGTGCCCCCGGTGCCGCGGCGACATGCGCGAGGATCGCATCGACGGGCGCCTCGGCCGGGGGGGCGCCGGTGCCGTCGATCGCACGCCACAGCGCGGTACGTTCCTCGTCGCGATGCGCGCGATCGACCGTCGCGCCCAGCTTCTCGCGCCAGTCGAGATCGCGGCCCTTCCACCAGCCGGCGATCGTGGGGGTATCGTGCGTGCCCGTCATCGCCACCGCCGCCTCGTCCCATTGCGCGGGCGGGGTGAAGCCGCCGTCGTGGTCGCGCTCGAACGGCAGCACGCGCATCCCCAGCATGCACCGCGCCGCCAGCGTGTCGCGAAAGCCGGGCGGCACGGTCCCCAGATCCTCGGCGATAACGATCGCGCCGGCGCGCTGCGCCTCGATCGACAGGATGCGGCGCAGGTGATCGCCGGGCATCGTCAGGTACGCGCCCTGATCGGCGCTTGCGCCCTCCGGGATCACCCAAAGCCGCTCCAATCCCAGCGCGTGATCGACGCGCAGCCCGCCCGCATGGGCGAACGCCGCGCGCAGCGTCGCGATGAACGGGGCGAATCCGGTACGTTCCAGCGCGAAAGGGTCGAGCGTGGTGATCCCCCAATTCTGCCCGGCCGGTCCCAGCGGATCGGGCGGCGCGCCGACGCTGAGGCCGGTCAGCACCTCGCCAGGCGCGCTCCACGCATGGCTGCCGTCGGGCGCCATGCCGACCGCCAGGTCCGCGACCAGCCCCACCGGCATGGTGCCGCCGGCCACGCGCTGCGCCTGCGCCAGCGTCAGGTCGGTCAGCCATTGCAGGAACGCGAAGAAGGCGATGTCGCCCTCGGCCTCCGCGGCGAAGCGCAGCACCGTCTCGCCATGCGCGTCGTGCACGTCCGCTGACCAGTCGCGCCAGCCGTTGCCGCCGAGCCGGCCGTGGAGCGCATCGAACCGCGCGTGGTGCTCCAGCGCCGCGCCCTTCTGCCGGCGGTATGCCTGTGCTGCCGCTCGTGCGGCCTCTCCCGCGGCATTATAGGCACCGCGCAGCGCCGCCATCCGTGCCGGGATCGCCCCTTGCCAGTCGATCATCGCTGCGGCCGGGGCGGGGGGAAGCGGCAGGTCGATCAGCCCAGGATCGGCGAGTATGACGTTGTGGAACAGCCGGCTCGACGGCGCATAGGGGCTGAATCGCGCGGGGGCGGACGGGAACAGCGCATGCGTCGGGCTGATCGCGACCGCCGATGCATGCGCACGCGCCATCGCCGCCACGCTTTCTGCCAGCGTGCCGGCATCGCCGAACGGCCGCTCGGCCCGGCCGCGCAGCGCCGGGATCTGCACCGCCAGGCCCCAGCCGCGCGGCGGCGGTTCCGGGCAGCGGCGCGGGGCGAGCGCCAGCTGGAAGCGCCGGCCCGCCACCTCGACGTGATGATAGCCCACCTTGTCGAGCGGCGGCAGTCGCCGCGCCTCGTCCAGCGGGAAGGCCGCGCCGCTGCCGTCGTCGAACGTCACCTGCGCGGTGCCGGCGCATCCGGGCGGCAGGACCACGCGCGTTCCGGCATCGCCCGACAGGAACGGTTCGGCGGCGGGGGTGGGGTCCAGCCGGTCGCCGATCGCGCGCAGCACTTCCTCCTCGACACGCTGCGCCCGGCCGTCGGCATCCACCCAGTCGCGTTGCAGCCCCACCGCGCCGGTCATCGCGCGATCCACGCGACGAAGCGCGTGCTGTCGGTGACGATAACCCCCGGCGGCGTGGGCAGCGGGGCGGGCGCGTCGCCCAGGTCGATCGCAAAGCCCAGCGTGCTGCCGTCCGCCAACCGCCAGCGCGCGGTCACCGCCGCATCACCGGTGGCGACCGCATTCAGCGCGGTCGCGCCGGCCAGGTGCGGAACGATCAGGGTATGCCGCAGCGCAAGCAGGTGTCGATAAAAGGTCCTCCAGTCGTCCGCCGCAAGCCCCGGTACAGTGCGCGAGGCATCGAACGTGGCGACCGCATTCGGATCGGGGATGGCGGCGCGCGCGTCGGGGTCCGCGAAGGCTGCGAACTTCGCGAACTCCCGCCGCCGCCCTTCGCGCACCGCATCGGCAAGTTCGTCATGGAAATCGGTGAAGAACAGGAACGGCGTCTCGCTGCCCTGTTCCTCACCCATGAACAGCATCGGGATTTGCGGCGACAGCAGCAGCAGCGCGGTCGCCGCCCGCAGCCGTGCCGGATCGGTCAGCGCGATCAGCCGTTCGCCAAGCGCGCGGTTGCCGACCTGGTCGTGATTCTGGAGGAAGGCGACGAACGCGGTCGGGGGCAGGTGCGCGCTGGGCGTGCCGCGCGGCGCGCCGTCGTGGTTGGGTGACGGCTCGCCCTGATAGATGAACCCTTGCGAGAGGCAGCGCGCCAGCCGTTCCGCCGGACGATCCGCGAAATCGGCATAATAGGAATCACGCTCGCCGGTGAGCAGGACGTGGAGGACGTTGTGAAAATCGTCGTTCCACTGCGCATCGTAGCCGCCGCGCGCCAGCCGCGCGGCATCATTCTCTTCGTTTTCGAGCACCAGATGGACGTGTCGCTCCGGCAGCGCGTGGCGGATTTCGCGCGCCATCCGGTCCAGGAAAGCGGGGTTGCGGATCGCGTGAACCGCATCGAACCGCAGCCCGTCGATGCCATACTCGCGCAGCCACATCAGCGCATTGTCGATAAAGAAGCGCGCGACCGCTTCCTCCGCCACCGCCACCGCGCCGCCCCACGGCGTATCGACGGCGGCGTCGAAGAAGCGCGCGGCGTAGAGGTTCAGGTAATTCCCGTCCGGTCCGAAATGGTTGTAAACGACGTCAAGAAAGACCGAGATGCCATGCCCGTGCGCGGTGTCGACCAGTGCGCGCAAATCGTCAGGCGAGCCGTAATCCTCCTGGACCGCATAGGGCAGCACGCCGTCATAGCCCCAGCCGCGTGTGCCGCCGAACGCGCCGACCGGCATCAGTTCGATCGCGGTGATGCCAAGCTGCGCCAGCGACGCCAATTGTGTCGCGATCCCGGCGAACCCGCCCATCGTTCCGGGGTGCAGCTCTATCAGCACGGTTTCGTGCCACGGTCGCCCGCGCCAGTCGCCGTTCCGCCAGTCGAACGCGGTGTCGGTGACGACGCTCCACCCATGGACGCCGCCGGATTGCCGGCGCGATGCAGGATCGGGCACCTCCGTATCGCCGATGCGGAACCGGTAGCGCGTACCGGGCGGGGCATGGGCCTCGGCGGCCATCCAGCCATCGCCGGTGGCAGTCATCGCGACCGGGGCGGTGCCCTCCACCTCCAGCATGACGACATCGGCATCCGGCGCCCACAGGACGAAGCGGGTGGTCCCGTCCGGGCCCGGTCGCGGTCCCCAAGCCGTCATTCGAACGCGCTCCGCCACGTCACCAGCACCGCGCCCTGCGGCGCGACCTCGTAGCTGTCGTCGATCGCGATCTCACCCTGATCGGGATGCGCGCTGTCGATCAATACGGTGCGGCTGGCGTGCGGTGGCGGCAGCATGAAGGTGACCGGATCGCCGCTGGCGTTGAGCAGCAGCGACACCGCCTCCACCTGGCCATCGTCGGTGCGGATCGCGCGGCGCATCATCAGTGCACGCCCGTCGGGATTGTCCCAGTCCTCCGCCGACAATTGCTGCCCACGCTCGTCCCACCATTCGACATCGTTGATGCCGTGCCCGGGCGAATCCTGCCCGTACAGGAACGTCGCGGCATGAAGCACCGGATAGCGCCGGCGCAACTCCGCCAGCCGTGCGACATAGTCGACCTGCGCCTGACCCTCCGGCGTGGCGGCGGCGTTCCAGTCAAGCCAGCTGATCTCATTGTCCTGGCAATAGGCGTTGTTGTTGCCCTGTTGCGTGCGCGCGAATTCGTCGCCCGCAACCATCATCGGCGTGCCCAGCGACGTCATCAGCGTCGTCAGCATCGAGCGCATGACCCGCCCGCGCGCATCGTTGATCGCGGGGTCGTCGGTCGGCCCCTCCGCGCCCCAGTTGCGGGAGGCGTTGTGAGAATGGCCGTCGCGATTGTCCTCGCCGTTTGCCTCGTTGTGGCGCTCCTCGTACATCACCGTATCGGCCAGAGTGAAGCCGTCGTGAGCCGCCAGCAGGTTGACGCTGGCCCAGGGGCGCCGCGCGCGGCGATCGAACAGGTCGCCCGACCCGGCCAGCCGCGCCGCCAGATCGCCGCGCTTGCCCGGCTCGCCGCGCCAATATTCGCGCACGGTGTCGCGATACTTGTCGTTCCATTCGGCAAAGCCCGGCGGGAAATTGCCCAGCTGGTAGCCGCCCGGTCCGACGTCCCACGGCTCCGCGATCAGCTTCAGCCGGCCCAGCACGGGGTCCTGCCGCAGCACGTCGAAGAACGCCGCGCCCGGATCGAACCCGCTGTCCTCGCGCCCCAGCGTCAGGCCAAGGTCGAAGCGGAAGCCATCGATGCCGAAACTGTTCGCCCAGTACCGCAGCGAATCCGCCACCATCTGGATCACGCGCGCCTTCGTCATGTTCAGCGTGTTGCCAGTGCCGGTGTCGTTGATCGTGTAGCGCGGGTTGTCCGCGACCAGCCGATAGTAACTGGCATTGTCCAGCCCGCGCCACGACAGCGTCGGGCCGCGTTCCGACCCCTCGCACGTGTGGTTGTAGACGACGTCGAGGATGACCTCGATCCCGGCCTTGTGCAGGCGGTGGACCGCGCGGCGCAGTTCGTCCTGATGCGCCGACGACATATACCCCTGTTCGGGGGCGAAGAAGCCGAGGGTGTTATAGCCCCAATAGTTGCGCAGCCCCTTTTCCTGGAGGAAGCGGTCCTGCGTGAAGGCGTGGATCGGCAGCAGTTCGATCGCGGTGACGCCGATCCGCTTCAGGTGGCGGATCACCGCGGGATGGCCGAGCGCCGCATAGGTGCCGCGTTCGCGCGCCGGCACCTCGTCCATCAGTTTCGTCAGCCCCTTGACGTGCGCTTCGTAGATGACGGTTTCCGACCAGGGCGTGTTCGGACGGGTATCGCGCGACCAGTCCCAATGATCGTCGACCACCACCGCCTTGGGCATCGCCGGCGCGCTGTCGCGCTTGTCGAACGACAGATCCTCCTTTCGCGACCCGATGCGATAGCCGTGAAGCGCGTCGGTCCACTTGATCTGCCCCTGCAGCTTGCGCGCATAGGGATCGAGCAACAGCTTGTTCGGATTGAAACGATGCCCGGCCTCCGGCTCGTACCGGCCATGCGCGCGAAAGCCGTAGGTGAGGCCGGGGCCGACATCGGGCAGATAGCCGTGCCACACCTCGTCGGTGCATTCCGGTAGCGGCAATCGGCCCAGTTCGCGACGCCCGCCGGGATCGAAGATGCACAAGTCGATCCCATCCGCATTGGCGGAAAAGACCGCGAAATTGACCCCCTCACCATCGAAGGTCGCGCCAAGCGGATAGGGCGAGCCCGGCTGCAGCCGGTCCGGCAGTGTGTCCAACGATCCGAACCCCTTTTTATGCTTCGCAGGCGCACAACTCGCCATCGCGCGGTTCGTCGCACCCGGTAAGAAAATTCACCCGCGGGTTGCGCTGGATCATCCCGGGACGCGGACGGGCGGGGCGCGCTAGCCGGGGGCTTGCGGCGTCGGTGGCAGCGGCTCGCCCGGTGTGCGGATCAGTTCCATCCGTTGCGGCACGGTGCCCAGTTCGATCCCGTCCTCGCGGAAACGCCGCAGGATCACCGTGAACAGCTGGCTGCGCGTGCGATAGGCGGCACGCGGGCTGGCGACATGTGCGAAGCAGTTGAAGAAGACGCGCCCGTCGACGATCGAATCGATGAACACCGCCGGGGCGGGATCGTCCAGTACCGCCTCCTCCGCAGCGAAGGCGCCGGCAATGATGTCCCGTGCGGCATCGGCGTCGGCCTCGATCGGGATCGAGAACTGGATCTGGATTCGCCCCAGCGGGCTGGCCAGCGTCTTGTTGTGGACGGTTTTGGTGATCAGCTCGGAATTGGGGACGATCAGCGTCGAATGATCCGGCAGCTCGATCTCGGTCGAGCGAACGCTGATCCGTTTCACGTCGCCCTCGTCGGCGCCGATGCGTACCAGATCGCCGATCTTGATCGGCCGCTCCGCCAGCAGGATCAGCCCCGACACGAAGTTCGAGGTGATCGCCTGCAGGCCGAAGCCGATGCCCACAGACAGCGCCGACAACAGCAGCGCGATCCGCTCCACCCCGATCCCCAGCGACGCGAGCGCCCAGATCACCGCGAGGGCGACGCCGACGTAGCGCGCGACCAGGCTGATTGAATTGCGCCCCGATCCGTCCAGGTCGGTCGCCGGCAGGAACTTGCCCTCCAGCCAGCGCATGAACGCGCGCAGCAGCGTCAGGCCGATGAACAGCACCGCCAACCCGCGCAGGATCGCGCCGGGCGAGATGAAGATCCCGCCGACCGTCACCCCCGATGCGAACGTCGCGAGGCGGCCGAACATCGATCCGACCCCGTCGCCCGCGCCGAACGGGAAGAACAGCAGGCCCAGCGCCGCGATCGCCAGCATCACGCGCACGATGCCCGACAGCAGCACGCCGAACTGGTCGATCAACGTGCCGCGCACGCCCAGCGCCCGCGACAGGATGCGCCCTGCCGGGCTGTCGCGGGTGAAGACCGTTACCGCGATATCGTCCACCGCGGCCATCAGCAGATAGACCGCGCTTCCCAGGATGACCGCCCATGCCGCCAGCTGGACGACGAACAGTGCGAAGCCGAGATAGCCGATCAACAGTGCGATCAGCGCCGTCGCCACCATGCCCCATGCGACGACGGAAGCCGCGCCCAGCCCGGCGCGGGCGGGGGTTTCCGCATCGCCGTCCGCACGAGCCGCACGCAGGCGCGCCACCGCGACCAGGGCGCCGACGATCATCGCCAGGTGCAGCAACACCTCCGCCACCTGCGTCGCGCTGACCGCGGCGCCGCTGATCCCGGTGGCGGTGATCACCGCCTGCGTCAGGATCGAGAAGGCGACGAGCGCGGCCAGCGGCCAGCTGAACGGGCGCAGGTGATGCGCGACATCGTCGGCGATCGGCGCGACCCGCCACGTCGGCTGGTGCCGCATCAGCAGCGCGCCGGTGGTGGACGCGGCGAAGCCGGCGAATGATGCCGCCCCGACCAGCGCATCGAACAGCGTGTCCCAGCCCTGGGGCTGAAGCCCGGACCAGCGCAGCCCGGCCACCAATGCCCCGGTCGCCAGCAACGGCGCCAGCGTGCCGACCAGGATGCGCCAGATCGCATTCGCGGATCGCCGGACGCGGTGCCCCGGTGCGCCGTCGATCAGCAGCCGCAGCGCCAGTCGCTGCGCGGCCAGCCGGCCCGGCAGCATGATCGCGACCGCCGCCGCCAGCCCGAGCAGCGCCGCCCATGGCGGCGCGCCGCGGCGCCCCTGTGCGACGCTGTCGGCGCCATGCGCCACCAGCATCGCGATGCGCCGCGTGTCGCGCGGTGCGGCGCTGAGCACCGCCGACCAGAAGGCGGGGGTGACGGGGGAGGCAACGCGCGTCGAAATCATCTGCCCGAATTGCTCGGCCTGGCTTTGCGTGATTTCGTCGGCCAGCTGGTCGGCTTCCACACCCAGCAGCCGTCCGCGCTTGACCGCCGAATCGAGCAGGTTGCGCTGTTCCTTCAGCCGCGCGCGCTCAGCGCGGATATCCGCCGCCTCGCCCGCAGCGGGGGAGGTGCCGAGCTGCGCCAGCCGTGCGTCGATGAGCGCGAGCTGTTGCGACAATTGGCCGGCCGCAGCCAGCGCCGCGCCGCGCGCCGTGGTTGCGGTATCGCGCAGGTCGGCGCGCTGGTCCGGGGTGATCCGGCCGTCCAGCGCGCGGTCGACCGAACGCAGGTCGCTTTCGGCCTGTGCCAGTTGCGCGGTGGCGGTATCGACCGGGGATGGCTGCGCCAGGCCCGTTCCCGGTGCCAGCAGCGCCGCCGCCGCCAGCATCGCGCCCCATCGTGCCACCCGCATCATCATCGCATCGCGCCCGCTGCATCGCGTCATGGCGCGCGTCGATAGAACAACCGTTGCGCAAAGGCCATGATCGGACGTACCCGGCTGCCGAAACCGGCCGGCGGAGGTTCGTGCGAAACATGCCTTCGATGACCCATCTCGCCGCAGAGGGGCGGATGCTGGCCTATTCGTCCGGCAATTTCGGCAAGGCGTTGGTGTTCAGCGGCGCTGACCTGACGATCCTGTTCCTGCTGACCGACGTGCTGGGCCTGAGCGGGGCGCGGGCGGCGGGGCTGATGCTGTTCGCGGTGATGGGCGACCTGGTCTTCGATCTGGCGGCGGCGCGCATGGTCCTTCGCGGACGTGCGGCGGGGCGCGGCTATCGCTGGATGGTGGCGCTGGCGGCGGTTCCATGCGGGGCGGCGTTCGCGCTGATCTACGCGATGCCTGCGCTGGGCCTCCATTGGCCGTGGATGCTGGCGGCGGCGATCCTGATATTCCGCGGCGCCTATGCCGTCGTCGATGTGCCGCACAATGCGCTGATGGCGCGGGTCAGCCGCGACAGCCGGGCACGGGGCCGCGTGTCGGGATACCGGCTGTTCTTCAGTACCGCCAGCGCGCTGCTGATCGCCGCCGTCCTGACACCGACCGTGCAGCAGGCCGGACGTGCCGGGCAGTTCGATGCGCTGGCCGTCACCGGGATCGCGGTCGGCGCCGCCTTTGCCGTGACCATGCTGCTGTGCGTCTGGGCGTCGGGCAGGCGCGACGGCGGCGGCGGCGCCGATGCATTGCGCGGTGACCGGATCGCGGTTCCGCTGCGCGATCCGATGGTGCTGGGGATGGGGGCGCTGGCGCTGCTGACGGGTTTTGCGATGCCGTGTTTCGGGCGGATGCTGATCTATCTGGGCGGCTATGTCGTGGGCCGACCGGCGTCGGTCCCCGCGCTGCTGGGCGCGATGACCGCGGGGCAGTTCGTCGGCGTGATCGCCTTCACCGCGCTGTCGCATCGCTTCGACAAGGCCCGGCTGCTCGTCGTGGGCCATGCGGTCAGCGCCGGCGGGCTGCTCTGCTTCGCGCTCAGCCTGGCGTGGCCGCCGGGCCAATTGGCGAGCGCGGCGCTCGCCGGCGTCGGCTTTGCCAGCGTGTTCATGCTGCCTTGGGGGTTGCTGGCCGACGCGGTCGATGTGGTCGAATGGCGCCACGACCGCCGGTTCGAAACCGGGCTGTTCGCCTTCTATCTGGTACTGGTGAAGGCGAGCGGTGCCGCCTCCACCGCGATGATCGGCTGGGTGCTGTACCGCATCGGCTACGTACCTGACACGGTCCAGCCGCCGGTCGTGCGGGCGGCAATGGTCGCCCTTGGCCTGGGGGTGCCGATGGCCGGCGCGATGCTGGCGATCTGGCTGCTGCGCCACTTCACGCTGGGTCACGCCCGTCACGCGCGCCTGCTGAGCGCGCTGGCGCGGCGTCAGGCGGGGGCCGATCCGGTTTCCGGGTTGAAGCGCGGGTTGGACGGGTCGAGCGGGGAGGGGGATACCTTGGCCGGCGGCACCGCGCTTTCCGCCCAGGCGCGGCACAGCATGTCGCGCAGCATCGCCGCGCCCGCCGCCGCCCGCTCATAGACCAGTGCGCGCACGTCCTTGTCGTTCGCGTTGGCGAAGCCGTCGCGCTTTTCCAGTTGGTAGACCCGCTCCAGCCGGTCGCCGGACGTGTCGAGGAAGGCCAGCACCGCATCGAACATGTCGCCCTGCCGATGCGCCGGCGCACCGATCCGCGGCGCGATGTCCGCGGTGGTCAGTCCGATCGCATCCACGAAGCGGCTTTCGAACCGGCCGTGGATGCTGCGGTCGCGGGTGTAGCCATGGGGATTGGGGCCGCGCCAGCCATCCGAATGGATCGAAACATGCAGCGGCTGTGATCCGTCGCCGATGTAATGGCCGAGAAGGATCGCCTCGAACGCGCATTGCTGCTCCGGCACGGAGGCGTCGCCGCCGCTCGCCTGTGCCGCGCGGACGGCGCGCATGCACACGATCATCCGCTGATAGGCCTCGATCGCGGCATAAGGCAGCGTACCGGTCCAGCGGACGTTGGTGCGCGCGGCGGTGGCGGGATCCTTGTCCTTGATCGCCAGATACCGCTTGTAGAGTGCGAGGACGAATTCGTGGCGCGATCGCGGGATCGGTTTCACGAAGGCGAATTGTTCGTGGAACCAGCCGTGGTTGGGATCCTCCGCGATCTTCGAGAAACCCTCCGCATCGTCGCGCCACGTATCCGGCAGCGAGGCCGAGTCCGCGATATAGTCGACATGGCGCCGCAGGAAGACCGGGCCGTCGTCCGGGATGCTGTCGATCGCCGCGCGGTCGATCACGGCATGTCCCCGGACTCCCCAGGCGTGGGCGGTGGCGGGGATGACCGTAACGGCCAGGGCAACGGCAAGCGCGATGCGGCGCATGGCGGGTCCTTTCAGGGATCGAGAGGGTCGCGCGGGTCTACGCGATCGGCGGCACGTGCCGGGCGGAACACCAGTTCGGTGGGCGACACGCGCCGGACGATACGGCCGGGCTGATAGCCCAGTTCCGCTGCGTTGCGTTCGGTGAAGCGCGCGCTCTCGATATAGCTGCTTTGCAGCGGGTTGCAGATGATGATCGTCTCGCCGTCCGCCGGCGCGCCCATCTGCGTGAGCAGGCGACTGGCGTTGCGCAGGTTGGTGGTCGTGTGCCGGGCATAGGGTTCGCCGACGATCGCGTCGGGGGGGATGCGATAGCGTTCGATCAGCGCCTTGCGCATCTCGTCCGCCTCGGTGAACGGTGTCCCGCGCGGGTGGGCGCGCCCGCCGCTGACGATGATGAACGCGACGTCCCCTTGCGCAAACCGCTGCGCGGCGAGGCGCAGGTGGTATTTGCCGAACGGGCTGAGCGGTTCGCCCTCGATCTCCGGTCCGACGCCGGTCACGATCATCGCGCCGTAACGATAGCGCCGCCAGTCGAGCGTCTTCGCGCGCGTCATCGCCGCCGCATTGGCGCCGCCCGACAACGGCTCATGCCCGATCGCATCGGTACGATCGCTGACGTCGAGCAGCGCGAGCGCATAGTCGATGCTGGGATCGAACGCCTGCGTCGACCCGGCGCGGGGCGTGTCGGCCAGCCAGTCGGCAGCCTGAAGGCGGGCCTGACGATCCTGCGGTGACAGCGTGCCGGGGCCGTCGATCGCGGTGGCGGGCGGGGCGCCCAGCGCGTAGGTGCGCACGATCACGTTGATACCGGCGATCTCTCGATCGGCCTGTGCGGCGAGGCCGTCGTCGGCGGCGACCAGCGGCGTGGCCGCGGCGGCGGCGCGCCGCACCGCTGCTGCTTCCTGGTCGGTCCAGATCAGCGCCTGCGCGCGGCAGGTAAGGTCGGCGCCGCACGCCGCCCGGCGCGCGCGCCGGGTGCGCAGGATGGCCTGCATCCCCGGCGCCGTCGCCAGCCGCTCCAGCGCCACCGGGTCGCGTCCGGCCGCATCCAGCAGCGGGAACAGCCGCGTGGACAGCGCCGCCAGCTGGCCGTCACCCACCGGCCCCGCCGAAGCGGGGCCGGCCAGCACGGCCAAAGCGGCCATGGCCGCGCAGAGCAATGCCCGCATCACCAGCTGCGGCTGACGATGAGACGGAAGTTGCGGCCGAACAGCGGGCGGCCGTAGATCGCCTCCGACGTCCCCTGACCCGCGAACTGATCGGTGCGGGTATTGCCCTCCGTCAGGCCATGGGCGTTGAACAGATTGTCGCCCACCACCTGCAGATGCCACGGCCCGCGATCGACCGACACGCCGGCGCCGGTGGTCTGGTACCCCGGCATCGCGGTGCGATTGAACAGGTCGACGTAGCGCCGGCCGACCCATTCGTAGCGGCCGAACACCGACACCCGCTGTTCGCCCAGGTTGAAATCGAAGCTGGGGCGCAGGTTGCCGAAGAACTTCGCCTCGCGGATGATCTGCTTGCCGTTCACCGCGGCCGGATCGGCACCCGAGGTGTTCTGGAGGTTGGCATATTCCGGATCCTGCCACGTCACCGACCCGGTGATCGAGAACCAGCGCGCCGGCGCGACGCGACCGTCCACCTCGACACCCTTGACCGACGCCTCGCCGATGAACGGCAGCACCTGGTCGTTGCGGCCGGTCAATGGGTTGAACGCCGCGAACGAGGCGTTGAACGGGTTGAACTTGGTGTAGAAGCCGGTGGCGTAGAGGTAGTGCGGTCCGAAGCTGGCCTTCAGGCCGATCTCATACTGGCGCGCCTTGGTCTTGACGATCGTCGCGTTGATGCCGGTCACGACGCCCAGCTGCGGCGGCACCTCCAGGTTCGAGATGCGTCCGTACGCCCCGAAATTGTTGCTCAGGTCGTAGTTGACGCCGACCGTCCAGTTGGTCGCGTTCGGCTTCAGACGCTGGTCCAGCACCTGGCCGGTGAAGGCGCGGGTGGTATCGTCCGCCAGCGTCGTCGCGTCGCCCAGATTGACCTGCGTGGTCGGCAGCGCGATGCCCTTGTAGCTGTACCGTTCGGTGCGGATGCCCGCGTCGACGCGCAGGCCGTCGGTCACGTCCCAGGTGTCGTTGGCGTAGAAGGCGATCATCTGCGCATCGCCCTCACCTTGGTTGAGGGTGGTCGTATAGCGCAGCACGCCGTTCTGCGTCACCGATCCCAGAACCTGGCCGGTCGCCGAATAGGCGACCAGGTCAAGCGTGCGCGGCTGGCTGCGCACCTCGATCAGCATGTCCTGATACGCCTGACGCAACGTGTTGCCGTAGAAGGCGCCGTACATGCCCACGCGCACGTCATGGTTGCCGATCCCGGTCTCGAACTTGCGCGTGACGCTCAGATCGCCCTGCACCGAATAGAAGTCCGATTCCGATGCGCGATACTGGCCGGACATGACCAGCCCCGAGGCGGTCGAGGGATCGTAGACCGACGCGCCGTTGGTGCCCGCGAAGGCATAGCCCAGCCGCGCGACATTGGCGCCGAAGGCGGTGCGCGCGGCGGTCAGGTAATTGGCGGCGAAGGTGTTGGCGTCGGCGGGATTGGTGGTCGAGTAGAAGGCGTCGAAGCTCGACTTGCCTTTCGTCCCGCCCAGCTTGGCGGCGACCTCCCACCCGTCGAAATCGGCGTCATAGTCGATCGCGGCGTTGTAGAAGCGCATGTGGCGCCCGTTCGACAGGTCGCGCTGCATGGTCTGCAACGCGCCGGCGCCATCGCGATACTTGATGTTGACGTTGCGCAGCGACGGCGAGTTCAGCGTGCCGGTGAAATAGTCGATGTACGGGTCGAGCGACACCGCCGGATTGCGCGGATCGTTGGTCGGGATCGGCAAGTAGAACAGGTTGTGGTCGTTGACATACTCGACCGACACCTTGACCGAGCCGTTGCTCAGGTCGCGCTTCAGGTTGGCACGGATCTGCCCGCCCTTGTCGCTGGGGAACCCGGCGTAGCGATAGCCATCATGCTGGCGCAGGAACCCGCCGATCGCGAAATAGGTGTTGTCGCCGACCGGACCCGACTGCATCGCGTCGAGCCGGTAGAGGCCGGTGTCGCCCAGCGTCACCTGCGCCTTGCCGCGCGCCTGCGGGCCGCCGGTCACGGTGATGTTATTGGCGATCGCCGCCGCGCTGCTGGCGTAGATCGGGGCCGGACCGCCGCGGACGATCTCGACCCGCTCGGTCATCAGGTCGTAGCGGTTCATCCCTTCGCCGGAATTGAAGAAGACGCCGTCGATCTCATGATACAGCGGCAGGCCGTCCTGCTGGAAAATCAGGTAGCCGCGATCGGTGGGTATGCCGCGCACGCGGGTGATGTTCTGCACCTCGCCGCCGGTCGCCTCCACCTGGATGCCGGGAACGGTGCCCAGCAGGTCGGCGTAGCTTTTGGGGGCGATCTTCTGCACGTCGGTCTGGGTCAGCGAGTTGACCGCATAGGACACGTCGAAGCGGCGTTGCGCGCGTGCCGAACCGGTGACGATGATGTCGCCCTCTGCCAGCGCATCAGCGCTGGCGGCCTCCTCTGTCGTCGCGGTCGCTGTCGCAGTGCCGCCGCTCGCCGGCGTGCCGGCGGTTTGCGCAGCGGCCGGGAGGGCCAGCATGGCCAGCGCCGCGACGGCGCAGCCGGCGGCGAGTTGGTACTTCTTCATCGGAATATTCCCCCTGGAGACCCTGTGTGTCGCCGGCGCGGATGGTGGGCGCGCGTGACGGAATTATTTATTCCGGCGAAAATTAATCGCGAAAGGCGGGGACGGCTGGTATCGGCGCCTTGCCATGAGACGCGCCGAACAGATACTGCTGGACGAGGAGAAGCGGCTGTTGTGGCAGCTGCGGACCGGCGGGGCGCAGTCACGCTCCGCGCTCGCCCACACGTTGCGGCTGAGCAACGCGGCGGTATCGCGGCTGACCCAGGCGTTGCTGGCGCAGGGGCTGATCGAGGAACTGCCGTCGGAGGCTCTGGCGGGGCGGGGGCGGCCCACCATACCGCTGCGCATCTCACCGGCGGGCGGATATGCGATCGGGCTGGCGCTGTATGCCGGCATCCTGGAGATCGCGGTGGTCGATTATGCTGGCGGCGTCATCGCGCTGACCTCCGAGACGATCGAATTGACCGATCCGCCGGGCTTCGCGCGGCACATCGACCGCCGGATCCATCAACTGGCGCTGGAACATCGGCTGCTTGGTGGGCACCTCTACGGGGTTGGCTTCGCGGCGCCGGGGCCGGCGCTGTCGCGTGACGGAAACCGCTGGCACATCGTGCGCAACCTGCCGGGGTGGAAGGACGCGCCGTTGCGCGACATTTTCCAGGATGCGCTCCACCAGCCGGTATGGATCGAGAATGACGCCACGGCCGCCGCGCTGGCCGAATATTATCTTGGCGGGCTGATCCGGCGCTGCACCACCGCCGTCGTCATCCTGCTGGGGCATGGCGTGGGCGCGGGGATCATCCACGAAGGACGGCTGATGCGCGGCGAATCGGGGAGTGCGGGGGAGATCGGCATGTTCTATCCCGGCGATCGCCCGCGTCCCACAACGCTTGACCTGATCGCGACGCTGCAGGCGGCGGGATGCGATGTCCGGTCGCTCGCCGACTTCGCCACGGCGATCCCCGGCTACGAAGCGGTGATCGAACGCTGGCTTGATCGCGCCGCCGACCAGTTGCTGATGACCATCAATTCCGCGCTGGCCTGGCTGGAACCCGGCGCGATCCGCCTGATGTCGCCGCTGCCGGCGGCGATCATGAACGGGCTGGCGGAACGGCTCAACCGGCGTGCGATCATCTGGGGCGATCACACCGCCGAAAGCGAGACCGGTCGCTGCGCGATCGAGATTTCGCAGCTGGGCGGCGCGGGCTCGGCGCTGGGCGCGGCCTTGCTGCCGATCCACTCATCCATCATGCGAAGCTGACCGGGCCGGCGGCGGCTTTACCTGTTCCCCGCCGCGGAGGGGGCGAAGCAGATACTTTCAGAACAGCCGTTCGGGGCGTATCTGTTCGGGGCGCACGCGGCGCTGCTCCAGTTCTGCGGGCCAGGGCAGGTCGAACATCAGCGATTCCACCGCCCGCGCCATCGCCGGCGATGTCTGCAAGCCATAGCCACCCTGTCCGGCCAGCCAGAAGAATCCGGGCGTAGCGGGGGCGAAGCCTGCGGTGGGTACCTTGTCGCGCACGAAGCTGCGCAGCCCGGCCCAGCGGGTCGCCACCCGCCCGACGGTAAGCGTCGTGGCTTGCTCGACCCGCCATGCGGCCAGCGCGATATCGTAATCGTCGGGCTGGACGTCGCACGGATCGCACGGCGTCACGTCCATCGGCGACGCGAGCAGACGACCCGCGTCGGGCAGCATGTAGAAGCCGTCGTCGCTGACCGTCTTCAGGAACGGCCAGTCGGCGATAGCCAGCCCGTCCGGCGGGTCGAAGCCGATGATCGTGCGTCGCAGCGGCGTGAGACCTAGCGGGCGGACGCCGGCCATGCCCGCCACCGCATCCGCCCAGGCGCCCGCCGCATTCACGACGATGCGCGCCGAATAGGTGGCGCCGGGCGTGTCCACCGTCCAGCGACCGCCATCGAAGGCGAGGCCGGCCACCGGCGAATCGAACCGGATCGTGCCGCCGGCACGGCGAAACGCGCGCGCATTGGCCTGTAGCATCGCATCGGCGTCGAGCTTGCGTCCGCCGCTGTCGAGGAGAGCGGCCACGACGCCGTCGCCGCTGGTCTTCAGCACCGGCACGATCGCGGTGGCGGCCGCCGCATCGACCCGCTCGATCGTGTCGACGAAGCGATCCATTTCGGCGTGCAGGGCTTCAAGATCGGGCAAAGACGCGCGGTCGGCGATGAACAGCGCGGGCTTTTCCGTCCACAGCGGCCCATCGGCATAATCGGCAGGCGGGGCGGCGAAGAAGTCACTGCTGGCCGCGGTCATCCCCCGGACCGCGTCGTTGCCGATGCCGAAATGATAGAAGGTCGCGCTGCGTCCCGACGAATGATAGCCCAGCGCCGATTCCCCCTCCAGCACGACCGCGCTGGCGTGCCGCGCGATCCGTGCCGCCGCAGAGATGCCGGCGATCCCGCCGCCGATGATGATGACGTCCACACGCTCAGGCATTGCCGCATTCTCCCTTGGGCATCGCGTCGGACACCGATGGGTCAATATCGGTCGAAGACGTCGACACCGCCGCAAAGCGAACGTCCGGACGGTCCGCCGCCGCACACTTTGACAAGCTGGGCGCCGCCGGACCAGACTGGAGGCATCCACGCTATCACGCGCGGCCGATGGACCTGAAGCAGCTCGAAGACTTCGTCAGCCTGTGCGACACGCGCTGCTTCTCGCGATCAGCAGCGGTGCGCAATGTCATGCTCGGGCAATTGCCGACCAGCAGCGTGTCGCCGCCGATGATCGTCGTCGGGGTGGGCGCGTCGAACCCGGCCCTGTCGATCCGCGCTCCGGTGATGACGACGTCGGGGCTGGCCTCGGCGTCGTCCTCCTGCGCCGTCGCCGTCGCCACCTGGGCGGGCGCGGTAGAGGCGCATGCCATCGCGAAGGCGGCGGCGGCAAGGGGGGCGGGTGACGATCGGACTGTCGGCGCCGAACGACCGCTTTCCGGCGGGGTTCCGGTCCGTGGCGCGCGCCTCAGGTCAGATACGCATGCACGATCTCGACCAGTTCTTCGGCAGCGGCGCGCTGGGGGCTGTCCGCTGGCGATGCGGGATCGACCAGATGCTCGCGGATGTGGTCTTCGATCACCTCGGCGATGAACCCATCGAGCGCCCCGCGGCACGCCGTCGCCTGTTGCAGCACGCGCGCACACTCGCTGTCCTCTTCGACTGCCCGCTCGATCGCCTCGATCTGTCCGCGCATGCGCCTGAGGCGATTCAGCAGCTTCTTCTTCTCTTTTTCGACGTGGCTCATGCCTGCTCCGTATTACGGCTTGATCCTATACCCGGGATAGGTATGTGGCGTCCATCGGGCGCGGAGGTTCGCGACTCGATGACGGTGCGCGCGGCTGCGTGCCCACTGACAAGGACGACGATGAACACCCGATCTACCCCCATGTCCGGCGAGGGCGACAGTAGGAGCGTTGCTCCGCTGATCGGCATCGCCGGATATGAACCGGTCGCGGAGGGCGCGGCCACCGTCTGATACGGTGGCGACGATTTCCCGGACCGGAACAAACCGGAACCGAGGATGTCGTGACATGACCCTGGATATACCGCGTGTCGAGCGACACGCCGACCATCGTCGCGCCGAGCCGTTGAGCCGGCGCGTCCGCCTTGCCGCATGGCGCCCCGTGCTTGCCGGCGACGACAGGAAGCGGCGAACCGGGGCGGCTTCGCCAGCCGCCTGATCTGCCCCGCACCCGATCCGACCGACGCACGCGGAGTTCGTGCCATGAACATGCACAACCCGGCCATCACCGGCCCGGGCGGTGCGCGCGATATGCGCGCGACCGCCCATCTGGACGACGCCCACAAGGGCGATATCATCGGCGCCTTCGGCACCATTGCCGAAGCCGACACCGGCGCACGGCGCGGGTGGCGGCGGCGGCTCGTGACGCTGGCCGCGATCGTGGGACCCGGCCTGATCGTCATGGTCGGCGACAATGATGCGGGTGCGTTCGGCACCTATACGCAGGCCGGGCAGAATTACGGCACGTCGCTGCTCTGGACGTTGTTGCTGCTGGTACCGGTCCTGTATGTGAATCAGGAGATGGTGCTGCGGCTCGGCGCGGTGACGGGCGTCGGCCATGCCCGGCTGATCTTCCAGCGCTTCGGCACGTTCTGGGGTGCCTTCAGCGTCATCGACCTGTTCCTGCTCAATGCGCTGACGATCGTTACCGAGTTCATCGGCATCACGCTCGGCCTCGACTATCTCGGCGTTCCCCGCGTCGCGGGGGTGCTCGTCGCCGCGCCGCTGATCGTCGCGGCGGCCAGCACCGGCAGCTTCCGGCGGTTCGAGCGTTTCATGATGGTGCTGGTGTTCGGCTCGCTGCTGCTGATCCCGATCGCCGTCACCGTCCACCCGCCGGCAAGCAGGCTCGTCCACGATTTCGTCGTCCCCGGACTGCCGGCGCGCGGCCATCTGGCGGACGTGATGCTGCTCATCATCGCGATCGTCGGCACCACCGTGGCGCCCTGGCAGCTGTTTTTCCAGCAAAGCTACCTGATCGACAAGCGCATCGGTCCGCACTTCATGGCCTATAGCCGGGTCGACCTGTGGATCGGCATCGCGGTCGTCATCGTCGGCGCGGTGGCGATGATGGCGTTCACCGCCGCCGCGTTTGCCGGCACCGGGGGCATCGGCCAGTTTACCGATGCCGGGGCCGTCGCGCGCGGCATCGCGGCGCATTCGGGGCGCCTGATGGGTATCCTCTTCGCCATCGCGCTGATCGACGCGTCCATCATCGGTGCGGCGGCCGTCTCGCTCAGCACCGCTTATGCGATCGGCGATACCTTTGGCATCCGGCACTCGCTGCATCGTTCGCCCCGGGAGTCGATCGCCTTTTACCTCGTGTTCGCTGGCCTGATTGCGATCGCTGCGGCGCTGGTGCTGATCCCGGGCACGCCGCTGGGCCTGCTGACCAATGCGGTACAGTCGCTCGCCGGGGTCCTGCTACCCAGCGCGACCGTGTTCTTGCTGCTGCTCTGCAACGACGAAGCGGTGCTGGGGCCATGGCGCAACGGGCGCTGGCTCAACCTTTTCACCGGCGCGGTGATCACGGTGCTGGTCCTGCTGTCGGTGGTGCTGACGGCCTCCGTGCTGTTCCCCGATCTGAGCGCCGTCACGATGCTGTCGATCCTGGGGGGCGGATCGTCGGCGGCGCTGATCGGCTGGTTCGCGCTGCGCCTTTTCGTCGGCACTGGTGGGGAGGCCATCGATCGCACCCGCAAGGCCGAGTGGCGGATGCCGCCGCTCCACGCGCTTGCGCCGGCGATGCTGGGACGCGGTGAGCGGCTGTGGCTTGGCATCCTTCGGCTCTACCTCGTCGTGGCGGGCGGCCTCGTCCTCGTCCGCATCATCCATCTGGCACTGACGCAGCGGCTGTAACCGTCACCGTTCAAGGGGATAGTCCATGACCCGGCTTCTCGCGACGGCAGGCGCTTGTGCGCTCGCCGGCCTGACACTCCACGCCCCCGCCCGCGCCCAGTCCGTTCAGGGTAGCCCGCCCGCCGTGGTGGCGCCTGCGACCCCGGCCGACGGGATACCGGAGGGCGAGCGGATCGCGATCCGCGGGCAGGCGACGTTCGTCCTGCAAGGCACGCCGGGCTTCGCGTCCCCCTATGCCGGCGCGAACAGCCTGACGCCGCGACAGGCGAGGGAGACGGTCGACGTCACGCTCTTTGCCGGGGTGCGGCCATGGGCCGGGAGCGAATTGTGGGTAAGTCCGGAGATCGACCAGGGCTTCGGCCTGTCGAACACGCTGGGCGTCGCCGGCTTCCCGAGCGCGGAGGCGTACAAGGTCGGCCGTCGGCGTCCGTATCTGCGGCTCCAGCGGCTGTATCTCCGCCAGACCATCGCGCTGGGCGGCGCGGCTGCCGGATCGCGCGCGAGCGACCGCCTCGTGCTGACCGCGGGCAAGATCGGCGTCGGCGATGTGTTCGACACCAACAGCTATGCGCATGATCCGCGGGGCGATTTCCTCAATTGGTCGGCGGTCGATGCGGGCACGTTCGATTATGCCGCCGATGCCTGGGGCTATACCACCGGGATTGCCGCCGAAGCGTATCGCGGCGCATGGACGCTACGGCTCGGCGCGTTCAACCTTTCGAAGGTGCCGAACGGCGAAACGCTGGAGACGGCGTTCCGCCAATATCAGCTGGACGCGGAAATCGAGCACCGTCAGATGCTTGCGGGACGGCCCGGCGCGGTCCGGGTGACGCTGTTCCGGAACCGCGGGCGCTTCGGCCGCTTCGACGATGCGCTGGCGGCTGCCGCCCGGACCGGAGCTGGCGTCGATATGGCACTGGTCCGCCGTCGCCGCGCGCGGGCCGGGATCAGTATCAACGCCGAGCAGGCGCTGACCGACACCCTGGGTGTGTTCGGGCGGGCCGGGATCGCCGACGGTCAGGTCGAACCCTATGACTTTACCGACATTGATCGCACTGCCCAGCTCGGCCTCGCGCTGAACGGGGCAGGGTGGGGCCGGTTGAGCGACACGGCGGGCGCAGTGATCGTCGTCAACGGTATCAGCCGCGTGCATCAACGCTATCTCGACGCCGGCGGCCTCGGCGTTTTGGTCGGAGACGGGAGGCTGCCGCATCCCAGCCCGGAATATATCGGCGAGGCATATTACAAGCTGGTCGCGACCCGCGGGGTCGAGATTTCGCTAGATTGTCAGCATATTGCCAACCCCGGCTACAACCGCGACCGCGGCCCGGCCGATATATTCGCGGTGCGCCTGCACGGGGCGTTTTGACGGGCCGGGCGGCAGGTCCGCTGGTGGTCCCTGCTGGTGGCGGGGTTCCAACCGGGAAAGCACGTATTCCTGCGTCGTGGATCGATCGCTCCCGCACGTCGCATCGCGGCTTTCGGCCGGCCGTCCCGATGACACGGCCAACGCACGGTCATGAGAGGCGCGCAGGTGCGGCCGACAGGGGCAGGGGCCTGTGACCGGCTCTCATCACGGATGTCGGCTCACGCCAGCCGCCATCGTTCGAGCTGGGTCAGCACGTCACCAGCGATCTGCTCGACGGTGAAACCAGTCAGGTCGCGGGACCGGATATCATGATGCGTCTGCGCGGCGAGGAACCATGCCTTGCTGCGCCGTGCCTCCGACGCTTCCAGCGCGGTATAGGCAGCGAGCGGCCGCGCGCGCGGCTCGAGGCGATAGATAAAGGTGCGTCCTTCCTCCGCGTCGAGAAGTAAAGCCGCGCTGTCCTCGGTGATCTCGAGGCGGCTTTCCCCCCAGCCTTGTTGTTGCAGGCCTTCGTACACGGAGCGCAGCGCCGGTGCGCCGGTCCGTTCGATCTGCCGCACGATGTCCACCCTGCGCGCTGGCACGATAAGGCGCTTCAGTCGCTCGCCGATCGCCGGCGCTTCGTTGGACAGCGTCACCCCGGCCAGATCGGCGTTGGTCTGTCGCACCAGACCCAATGCCAGCATCAGCATGATGAAACAGAACGGCAGCGCCGCGATCAACGTCGCTGCCTGCAACGCCCCCAGGCCGCCGGTGAGCAGCAGGAGCGTCGCCGTCACGCCGAGCAGCACGCACCAGTAAATCCGCTGCCAGCGCGGCGTATCCTCCGCCCCGCCCGATGCAAGCGTATCGATAACCAGCGCGCCGGAATCCGCGGATGTGACGAAGAACACGGCGACCAGCATGATCGCCAGGGTTGAGGTGACGCCGGCTGCGGGCAGATATTCCAGGAACTTGAACAGCGCGGTCGACAGGTTCGCCTGCACCGCATCCGCGATGCCGCCGGCCGCCGGCCCAAGGTCGAGCGAAATCGCTGTGTTGCCGAACACCGTCATCCAAAGGAAGGTGAAGGCGGTCGGCACGAACAGCACGCCGGTCACGAATTCGCGAATCGTCCGCCCGCGCGAAATGCGCGCGATGAACATGCCGACGAACGGCGACCAGGCGATCCACCACGCCCAGTAGAACAGAGTCCAGTCGGCCATCCAAGCGCGCGGCTCGTAGGCATACAGCGTGAAGGTCCGCATGACGAAATGGTCGAGGTACAGGCCGAAATTCTGCACCAGCGCGCGCAGCAGGAACAGCGTCGGCCCCAACGCCAGCACGAACAGCATCAGCAGCACGGCGACCGTCAGGTTCAGTTCCGACAGGCGGCGGATGCCGCGATCGGCGCCGCTCAGCACGGACAGCGTCGCCGCCCCCATCACCAGCACGATCACGACGATCTTGGTCGTCGTACCGTCGGGCGCACCGTAGTTATAGGCAAGGCCCGCCGTCATTTGCGACACGCCGAACCCCAGCGACGTGGCGACGCCGAACACCGTGCCGCAGACAGCGAAGATGTCGATCGCATCGCCGATCGGCCCGTCGATCCGCTTGCCGAGCAACGGCGACAGCCCCGACCGCAGCGTCAACGGCAGATCCTTGCGATAGGTGAAATAGGCAAGGCTGAGGCCGACCAGCGCATAAATGGCCCAGGCATGGACGCCATAATGGTGGAAGGTGATCGCCATCGCCTCGCGCGCGGCATCGATCGTGCCGCTCTTTGCCTCGGGCGGCGAGATGTAATGCTGGATCGGTTCGGCGACCGCGAAATACATCAGGCCGATCCCCATGCCCGCCGCGAACAGCATCGCCAGCCACGACAGATAGGGAAAGTCCGGCTCGGCATCGTCCGGCCCCAGCTTGAGCTTGCCCGCCGGCCCGAAGCCGAGCACCAGCACGACGACCAGGAACACCGCGACCGCCGCGATGTAGAACCAGCCGAACGTGTCGATCGTCCACGCCTGCGCCGTCTTGAAAGCGTGATCGGCGCTGCCCGGCATCGCGATGGTGGTCAGCAGTAATGCGGCGATGATCGCCGAGGCCCCCCAGAAGACGCGGGGATTGATGTCATGTGTGGGCATGGCCGCGCGATAGCCGATATCGGCGGCGCTGGCGAATGCGGCGCCTCCCTTGTCCTGTCGGGCGGTGGCTGCAATAGCCGTCACCGGGTGCGCTTCCTTCCCGCCGTGGGGAGCGCAGGCAAGTTGCGCTGGTCGGGCCGCCAGTGCCGATGACCGGGACGGAGGGCAGCCATGACCGATTACGCGCGCCGTCCCGCGGCTGCCCTGTCCACCGCCACGGACCGGCACCACCGCGCGACCCTGCGCACGGGTACGGCATGATCCGGCGCGACCGCCGCGCGGCGCGTGGCAAAACCTCTGTCACCGGCGCCTTGCGGCGGCGCCGAGGTACGCCGGTCTGGCTCTCGCTCCTGTGGCGGGTCGGCCTGGTCCTTGCCCTGATCGGCATCGCACTTGCGGGTCACTGGTTCGACCGTGGCGGGCTGCGTGACAATATCGACGGCCACATCAGCTTCGCCGACGTCCTCTATTTCACGATGATCACGATCACGACGGTGGGTTACGGCGATATCGTGCCGGTGACGGAGCAGGCCCGGCTGTTCGATACGTTCGTCGTCACGCCGATCCGGCTGTTCGTGTGGCTGATCTTTCTGGGAACCGCCTATGACTTTCTTCTGCGACGGGTATGGGACGGATGGCGGATGCGCATGATCCAGCAACGCCTCCGCGGCCATACGATCGTCACCGGCTTCGGCACGTCGGGCAGCGAGGCGGTCGCCGAACTGATCCGGCGCGGTGCCGACCCCGCGACCATCGTCGTCATCGACGAACGCGCCGCTGCGGTCGAACTGGCCGAGCGGCTGGGCGTCAACGTCCTGCAGGGCGACGCCAGCCGCAATGCGACGCTGGATGCGGTGCAGGTCGCCCGCGCCAAGGCGGTGATCGTGTCGGCGGGGCGCGACGACACCTCGATCCTTATCGTGCTGACGGCGCGCGGCCTGGCGCCCGGCGTGCCGCTGAGCGTCGTGATCCGATCGGAGGACAACGAACCGCTCGCCCGACAGGCGGGGGCGACGACGGTCATCAACCCGGCAAGCTTCGCCGGACTGCTGCTCGCCGGCTCCACCCATGGTGAGCATCTGGCCGATTACATCGCCGATCTTGCCGCGCACGTCGGCCGCGTCGCGCTGCACGAACGCGATGTCACGCCGGCGGAGGTGGGCCAGCCGCTGTCCGCTCTCAACACCGGCCTCGGCGTCCGGCTGCATCGCCGCGGCGCCGCGATCGGCTTCTGGGAAGCCGGGGCACGGCGGCTGGAGACCGGCGACCGGATCGTCGAGATCGTCCCCACGGAGCGTTTGCCATGAATGTCGCCACGGGGGATCGCCCCGAACCCGCCGGACGCCTCAGCCGTATCGCGCTGTATCGATGGTGGCGGCTGTCGGTCGTCGGCCGTGTCGATCACGAGGCGGTGCTGGCGCGCGTCATCGAGGAAAGCGGATGGAGCCCGCGCTTCGCGTTCATGACGATGATGTCGGCGGGGATTGCGGTGCTCGGGCTGCTGCTGTCGTCGCCGGCGGTGGTGATCGGCGCGATGCTAATTTCGCCGCTGATGAACCCGATACTCGGCTTCGGGTTCAGCCTGGCGCTCTTTGACTTTCGCGAACTGCGGCGATCGCTGAAGGCGCTGCTGATCGGGGCGGTCGCGGCGATCGCCTTCACCGCGCTGCTGGTGCTCGTCTCGCCGTTGCAGGCGCCGACTGCGGAGATCGTCGCGCGGACGCGGCCCAATCTGTTCGACCTGGCGGTTGCGCTATTCGCGGCGCTGGCGGGGACCTTCGCGATCATCCGCGGGCGCGGCGACACAATCGTCGGCGTAGCCATCGCGACCGCGCTGATGCCGCCGCTTGCCGTGGTGGGATACGGCATCGCCACCCGCAACGCCCCGGTCGGCATGGGCGCCTTTGCGCTGTTCGCCACCAACTTCATCACCATCGCCCTGTCGGCCACGGTGATGGCGCGCTTCTACGGCTTCGGTCATCATCTGTCGCGACGGCAGAGCTGGGCGCAGACAGGCGTGCTGACCCTGGTGTTCGTCGTCATGGCCGTTCCGCTCGGCATTTCGCTCAACCGGATCGGACGGGAAGCGCTGGCCACCGCGCAGACGCGGTCGCTGCTGTCGGACCGGTTCGGTGCCGAAGCGCGCGTGACGCAGCTCGACATCGATTTCACCGCGCGGCCGATCGTCGTGCGTGCGGTCGTCATCACGCCGCGCCGTTCGATGCAGAAGACGAGCGCGATCCAGGCCGCACTGTCACGACAGCTGGCCCGGCCGGTGCGGCTGAACCTCGATCAGATCCTGCTCGGCGCGGGGGCCGACGCGCTCGCCGCCCAGCGCGAAGAGCTGCGCCAGGCCGGAGAAGCCACCAACACCGCCGCGCAACACGTCACCGACCTGGCCAATGCCATCGCGCTGATCACCGGCGTCGCGCCCGAGGCGGTGACGATCGACCGCGACCACCATCGCGCCATCGCCGCCGCCGCCGCGCTGCCCGGCGCGACCGTTGCGACCTATCGCGCGCTGGAGCGGCGCGCGGCGCAGCAGAGCGAGGATTGGGATGTGGCGATCGTCCCGCCGCAGGGGCCGTTGCCTGACATCGTGTTTGCCGACGGTTCCGACGCGCTCGATGCCGGCGCCGGCGACGCCATCGCGACCTCCGTTTGGGCGGCAAAGCGCTGGAACCTGTCGGCGCTGGCGGTGCCGGGCTTGCCCGAGGGCCAGTCGCCCGCCAACCCCGATCTCGGCGCCCGTCGTGCACTGGCGATCGCGGCCGCGCTGCGCCAGCAGGGCATCGCTGCAACGCCTGCGCCGGCCGCGGGCAGGCGCTTCGCGCTGACGGCCGCCGCGACGGCCGCACCATGATCGCCCGACGATCCAGGGAGTATTGATGGCAGAGATCGGACCGACCCAACTGGGGACGATGCTGATCGTCGCCTCGCTGGTGGCGATGGTGTCGCGGCGGATCGGCCTGCCCTATACCGCGGGCCTGGTGCTGGCGGGTATCGGCCTTGCCTATTTTCCGGTCGGTGCCGACCTGCCGCTGTCGCGCGAGCTCATCTTCAACTTCTTCCTGCCGCCGCTGATCTTCGAAGCGGCAATGCAGCTGCGCTGGTCGCGCTTTCGGACGGAGATGCCGATCACGATCGTGCTCGCCTTCCTGGGCGTGGCGATCAGCGCCGCCGTTGTCGCTGGCGGCATGCACCTGCTGCTCGGCTGGAGCGTGCTGGGTGCTGCCTTCTTCGGCGTGCTGATCGCCGCGACCGATCCAGTGTCGGTCATCGCGGCGTTCAAGGAGATGAGGGCCGAACCGCGACTGAGCATGGTCGTCGAATCCGAAAGCCTGCTCAACGACGGGGTCGCTGCGGTGGGTTTCGCGATCCTCGTCGGCGTTGCCAATGGCGAGGCACTGACCGCATCGGGCGCGGCGCTCGCCTTGCTGTGGACCGTGGCGGGCGGCCTCGCCATCGGCGCCGCGATCGGCTTCGTCGTGCTGACCGTCGCCGGCCGGACGACGGACCATCTGGTCGAGGTGACGCTGACCACCGTCGTCGCCTGGGGATCGTTCCTGCTTGCCGAGCATGTCCATGCCTCGGGTGTGTTCGCGGCGCTGGCGGCGGGGCTGATCGTCGGCAACCTCGGCCCGCGCGGATCGATCTCGGTCGCCGGCCGGCAGCATGTCCAGGATTTCTGGGCCTATGCCGCCTTTCTCGCCAATTCGTGCCTGTTCCTGCTGATCGGCAGCCATGAAGCGCACCAGCCGATCGCACTGGTGTCGGTACCGCTGGGCATCGCCATCGTGCTGACGCTGATCGGTCGCGCGGCGGCGGTGTATCCGCTGGCGTTGCCCTTTGCGCGGTCCCGGCGGCGATTGCCCGCCACCTATCAGCACGTGCTCGTCTGGGGTGGCTTGCGCGGGGCGGTCGGGCTGGCGCTGGCGCTGGCGGTTCCCGCCGGCGTCGCAGAACGCGGGCAGATCATCGTCGTCACCTTCGGCGTGGTTGCCTTCTCGATCTTCGCGCAGGGACTGACGATGCCGTGGCTGCTGCGCCGCTGGCGCCTGACCGGATCGCCCGACGCCGAGCATTGAGCAGCGCGGCGGGGAACCGCCCAGGGGCGCCGCGGCTTGAACGCAGCGGAAGGGGAATGCCATGACGCGATGGCAATGGCTGATCCGCCTGCTCACGCGCAGGATGTGGTTCAGGGCGGCGTTGGTGTGCGCCTTCGGTGGCGCGCTCGCGCTGGCGGGCGCCTTGCTGGGGCATACGATATCGTACGACTTCGCCGCGAAGATCGGTTCGCAGTCGGTCGACAATATCCTGACCATCCTGGCGTCGAGCATGCTGGCGGTCACGACCTTCTCGCTGACCGCGATGGTGTCCGCCTATTCGGGTGCGACCAGCACGATCACGCCGCGTGCCGTGCAACTGCTGATCGACGACAGCACCGCACAGAATACACTGGCGACGTTCCTCGGCAGCTTCCTGTTCGCGATCGTCGGCATCATCGCGCTGTCGACCGGGTTGTACGGCGAAACGGGGCGCGTGATCCTGTTCCTCGGCACGATCGTCGTCATCCTGTTCATCGTCTTCACCCTGCTGCGCTGGATCGAGCATATCGCGCGCTTCGGCCGCGTCTCGGATACGATCGACCGGGTCGAGCGGGCGGCGATGGCTGCGGTCGACACGCTCGCCATGCCGGTGGCTCTGGAGGTGCAAGCTGACCGTTCGGCCCTTCGCGGGATGGTCGCGATTTTTCCCGAAACGGTCGCCCGGGTTACCCATGTCGATATCGCGGTGCTGGGGCAGATCGCCGAGGCGGTAGATGCCGATATCCACATTCTCGCACTACCCGGAAAGCTGGTCGAGCCGGAACGCCCGCTGGCGCTTGTATCCCGTGCATGCGAGGATGACCGTATCGCCAGCATTAGGGAGGCGTTCACGCTATCCCATCACCGGGTCTTCGATCATGATCCGCGGTTCGGCCTGATCGTGCTTTCCGAAATCGCGTCGCGCGCGCTGTCGCCGGCGGTCAACGATCCAGGGACCGCGATCGCGGTAATCGAGGCCGGCGCCCGCGTGCTGCGGCGGATCGTCGATCATCAGGCTGACGTGGCGGCGCTGCCTCACCGGGTGCACGTGCCGCCCGTCCATCTGGCCGATCTGCTCGACGATTGGTGCCGCCCGATCGGGCGCGACGGTGCCGCCCTCGTCGAGGTGGGCATAAGGCTGCAAAAGGCCCTAGGCTCACTGGCTATACATGCCGAAGGCGCGCGTACCCTCATCCGACGCGCGGCGCAGGATGCGGCGGAACGCGCGAAGACGGCACTGACGAGCGAAGCAGACCAGGCGGCCATCGAACGAACATATGCCTCCTATTTCAGCCAAAGGTAAGGATGCCGCCCGTTCGAGCGGTCCCCGCCCGATCGCAGTCTATGCAGGATTTCTACGGTCGTGCGATGATCTTCCCTCGGTTCAGCGGACACCCATGATAGGCTCTGCGGAGCCAGGAGGTGTATGACGGCGAGGACGACGAAGCGTCGTTTCACGGACGAGTTCAAGCACGACGCGGTGGCCCTGTGAGAAACCAGCGGCCGGCTGCAGACCGAGGTGGCAGCCGAGTTGGGAATCATGCCGACAATGCCGCGTCGCTGGCAGCTCAAATGGCAGGAGATCGGCACTCTGCCGGCAAGCCCGGCGGCAAAGCCGCAAGTATCGACGATGGCCTAGCCGGCGGATCAGGCGTCTGAAATTGCGCGGCTGCGGCGTGAGCTGGACCGGGCACGGATCGAGCGCGACATCCTGGGGTCGGGATCCATCGATATGAGCGTTGCGATCTGATTCAGGCTCGGCAAAGGGATTAGCATGAGCGAGCCGTTTTGGCTGACGGACGAGCAGATGGTCCGCCTGCGTCCGTTCTTTCCCAAGAGCCATGGCAAGCTTCGGGTCGATGACCGCCGAGTGCTGAGCGCCATCGTGTTCGTCAACCGCAACGGGCTGCGTTGGCGGGATGCGCCCAAGGACTATGGTCCGCACAAGACGCTGTACAACCGGCGGAAGCGCTGGGGCGAAGCGGGCGTGTTCACGCGGATGATGGAAGGGCTGGCTGCGGTGGATGCCGAACCCAGGACCGTGATGATCGACGCGACTTACCTCAAGGCGCACCGCACGGCATCGAGCCTGCGGGTAAAAAAGGGGATCTCGGGCGCCTGATCGGCCGCGCCAAAGGCGGCATGAACACCAAGCTCCATGCCGTCGCCGACGCGAACGGCCGTCCATTAAGCTTCTTCATGACCGCAGGCCAGGTAAGGCGATAAGCGCCGCTACCGGCGTCGCAGCCGCATCGAGATCATGTTCGGCTGCCTAAAGGATTGGCGCCGGGTCGCCACACGTGTCAATCGGCGTCCAAAAAGGACCCCCTATCGGCGTCCAAAAGGGACCCCGTTTGTCGAGCGGTGTGACGGGTATGGCGGGCGTGCCGTTCGCGCTGGTTGCGGCGTAGGGCGGGCGTAGCCCGACCGGAGGCGCAACCAGCGCGAAGCATCTTCTGCCGGTGGTCCCGCGCGTCAGCTGCGGTGCTTGAATCGCCAGCTGTCGTTGCCGGTCTCGACGATGTCGCAGTGGTGGGTAATGCGGTCGA
>NZ_NWVD01000010.1 GCF_002374835.1 Sphingomonas ginsenosidimutans | reverse complement strand
GACCGCATTACCCACCACTGCGACATCGTCGAGACCGGCAACGACAGCTGGCGATTCAAGCACCGCAGCTGACGCGCGGGACCACCGGCAGAAGATGCTTCGCGCTGGTTGCGCCTCCGGTCGGGCTACGCCCGCCCTACGCCGCAACCAGCGCGAACGGCACGCCCGCCATACCCGTCACACCGCTCGACAAACGGGGTCCCTTTTGGACGCCGATAGGGGGTCCTTTTTGGACGCCGATTGACAATCGCGCTCCCTTGAACCGGGTGTCAGGATCGTCTAAATGGGAGGTCTATCGCGGACCGGTCAGCGTTTGGCGACGCTGCCCATCTTACGGTTCCAGGGTGCCCGGCCTTCGTGCCGGGCATTCGTTTATGTGGCCACGGTCATAGCTCCAGAAAATGCGACGGAAGGTCGCCCGAGCACAGTGCCGCAGATGCAAAGGTTAAGAAACCACGAGGATTCGTGGTATCGGCTACGCTCGCCGGAAAAGATTCGTGGTATCGACTACGCCCGCAGCGATAACTTCGTGGTATCGACTACGCTGCACGGCAAAGTTCGTGGTATCGACTACGCCTAAGAGACGGCAAAGTTCGTGGTATCGACTACGCCTAAGAGAATGGTGGTTGGCCTTCGACGAGATCGGCAGTGCTGATAAGGCGGGCAGGGGGATTGAGTCGCCTCTCCGACTGTCGTGATCGAATCCGATCAGTTGTCTGATCCGGATTTCGATCGCTTCATCGGCGCCAGGACAGTCGGAACCTCGCGTATGACAACAACCTCGTCCGAGACCTTGCTGCTTTTCGAGGCGCCTTCGGCCGCTTGGATGGAAAACTCGAAGCCCGGGACTGTACCGTTTGCAGCCTCGACAACGTAAGGCTTGAAGAGGCGGGTCAGGCTCTGGTGGCCGA
This sequence comes from Sphingomonas ginsenosidimutans, assembly GCF_002374835.1. GTDB lineage: Bacteria > Pseudomonadota > Alphaproteobacteria > Sphingomonadales > Sphingomonadaceae > Sphingomonas > Sphingomonas ginsenosidimutans. The sequence goes on along the minus strand of NZ_NWVD01000010.1, from coordinate 72,954 downwards.
TCTGGTGTTGTAGATCACCCAACCTTATCGAGGTCACGCCGGAGAAGCGCAGGAAGCAAGCGACTTCATAGAGTCGACGGTTGATCGGGCTCAGCTGGAAATAGCTGGGTGCGTATTGCATGACACTTCGATCCTTGAGGATCGCCCGAAACAGCCAGTCGCAAAGACGAACATTCACGGCCTTGAGCCTGCGCTCGCCGGTTCGCGTCTTGGTATATTGAAGGCGGGCGGTCTCGACCCAGGAGAAGAATCCCGCTTCACCCTCGCCGCCAGTCTCGATGTCAGTCTTGATCTGAGTGCTCTGCAGTCGTTCCAATGCCTCGTACAATCTTGTGTACGCGTTGGACGACGGGGTAGCTCCGGTGACCCGGAAGAAGTCATTGGCAGTGAACTGGAAGTTTTGGCTTACTGGCTCGCCATTCTCGATCTTCGCAGCCATAAGGCTGGCGATGTAGAGGATGACCTCTTTATCGTAGATGTTGGCGACACCCTTATGGCCAGGCTGCACCTCGATACTGATCTCGCCGGTACTGTAGGCAAGCGGCTTCATCCATGCCTGCTTCGTAAGCGCGAAGAAGGGGTATGCCATCAGCGATAGCTCGCCATGAACACCACCGCGTAGCGGGCTGTCCATGGAGAAGAGGTCGCCTTGCATCGGAACCACTGCGTCTTTGGCAGTGCCGGTCGGCGCCCGATCTTTCGAGAGGCCTGGTTCGGCTGCCTTACTCTTCGGCATGACCAACTCCGTCGTCAACCAGTCGGCTCGCGCGCGTTCCAACCGCGGCGACACCATAGGCGTAGGCGATACCACGAGCTGGTCGACCCGTAAGGTCGGCCGTGGGGTCAGGCGTAGGCGATACCACGAACTTCAGGCGGGTTTCGGGCGGAAAACGCAGCCTTCCGAGGGGAGGGTGCCCGCCGGTTCGGTCCAACTTCGTACTATCGACTACGCCTAGCAGACCCGCACCGGCGCTGTTGTGCGTCGTCGCAAACGACCGGGCCTGTTGAAAAATGCCGGACATGCCGGGTTGCTCCTTCGTTTCACCCCTATCGAAAGGAGCGTCGCTATGATGGGACCAGCCTGTCGCAGTAAGCGGGAAGGGGCGTCCTTCCGCACCGTAGAAGCCATGTTGCCCACAGACCACCTGCTGCGTCGCGTCGATCGATGGCTCGACATCGGCGAGTTGAGACAGGCACTGGCCGGTCATTACAGCGCACGGGGAAGACCATCGATCGATCCCGAACTCCTCATCCGCATGACGCTGATCGGCCGCATCTTCGCGATCGCGTCCGAACGGCGGCTGTGTGAGGAGCTGCGCTACAATCTGGCCTATCGCTGGTTCTGCCGTCTCGCGCCGGGAGACAAGGTTCCGCACCACTCCACGTTCAGCAAGAACCGCCATGGTCGCTTCCGCGATGCCAACGTGTTCCGGATCCTGTTCGAGAGCACGGTGAGACGCTGCATCAGAGAAGGACTGATTGGCGGAAAAGACGCCGCGATCGATGCGTCGTTCATAGCGGCTGATGCGAGCTGGCAGCGCAAGACCGTTCCCGGCTACCTGCCGTATGTCGCCAACGCGTCGCGCGCGGTTAGGGAGTGGGTGCACGACACAGGAGATGCCGTCTTTGAAATGGCGCGGTCGAAAAGCTGCCAAGGCATCTCTCGAACGGACCCTGCCGCGGCCTGGTCGGCGCGAACGGTGCGTGGCCGGTTCGGCTACGCCTTGAATGCGCTGGTCGACACCCCGAGTGGCGTCGCGCTCGATGTCGAGGCGACACCAGCTCGCTTCGCGGAGGAAGTTGATGCGGGGCGCGTCATGCTCGAGCGGTCGGCCGATCGGTTTGATTATCGCCCCAAGCGGGTCGCGGCCGATAAAGCCTATGGCAGCGCGAACTTCCTCGGCTTCGTGCGGGATCACGGCGCAACCCCACACATCCCCGTGATCGACCGGACGCAGCAGACCAAGGGCAAGCTGCCGCGAACGGCCTTCAGCTATGATCGTGGCACCGACAGCTTTACCTGCCCGACCGGCAAGACGCTCCGGCACCATGCCTTCCATCCTCCCACCGGCGTACACCGTTACGCGGCGGATGTTCGGGATTGCGAGGCGTGCGTGCTTCGGAAGAAATGCACGACGTCGCGGCGTCGTACCCTGGTTCGACTGGACGATGAAGACGTTCGCGATCTTGCCAGAGCCGAAGTGGAAACCGGGCTCTACAAGCGGTCTATGCGGTTGCGGCGCGGGGTCGAACGGTTCTTCGCCGACGCCAAGGGCAAGCATGGCATGAGGCGGCTTCACCTGCGCGGCATCCGCGGAGCGGAAGAAGAGTTCCTGATCGGCGCGGCGGTAATGAACCTGATGATACTGGCGCGACCACGTCGGCTGATCGGCAAGCCGCGCAGAGGTGTCTGCGTTCCCGCAGCCCTCACCCCGGCCGCCATCTCGGCCCGGTCGATCGAACATGACGTGATCGTCTCGCCCGCTCGGCAATATGCCTGATCGCTGAAGCGCGGCGTGCTTCATCACGCGGCGCGCAGTCGTTCTTTGCGGTACGGCACACCGTCAAGCAGTGCCTGGCCCGGCGCCTTGGGCGTGCCGTCACCGTTCACGTACATATAGAGTGTCGTCGTCGTCATCCCGAGACGGCGCGCGACATCAGCTGCGATCGCGTTACGATCGGACATGGCGGCCATCGCCATCGCCAGCGTTGCCTTGTCCATCTTGCGGGGCCGCCCTCCCATGCGCCCCCGCGCGCGTGCCGCAGCAAGGCCGGCCTGTGTGCGCTCGGCGATAAGCTCGCGCTCGAACTCGGCGAAGGCGGCAAAGATGCCGAAAGCCAGGCGGCCGTTGGCGGTGGTGGTGTCAATCTGCGCGCCGGCGCCAGTCAGTACCTTCAACCCGATGCCGCGCTCACGCAGCGCCTCGGCGGTGATGACCAAATGCCTCAGGTCACGTCCGAGGCGATCCAGTTTCCAGAGCACCAGTGTATTGCCGGGCTGCAACGCCTTGAGACAGGCAGTCAGGCCAGGACGCGCATCATGACGACCCGACGCGAGATCCTCATAAATGCGTGAGGCATCGACGCCGGCGGATAGCAGCGCGTCGCGCTGCGGTGACAGCGTCTGCGATCCGTCAGCCTTGGATACCCTCACATATCCGATGAGCATCATCACCCCGCCAGAAAAGATATCTAACACCCTGCAATGTGCCGGTGGTTTCCGCAACGGGTATTCCGACCGCTAGGAAGCTTCGATGAGGCAAAAACCGCTACCGCCAGAAAACCGGTCGTTTTTCTGGCGGTTGGTGTGCGCTGTGAGTGCCCCGTCGCTTCACGGCCAAAGACAGTTACGGTGGAGGCTTCGGGAAACTTCGGCAACAAATTAGCGTGGTGCCGGATACGATCAGCTTTGCGAAAGGGGGGGCTGACCATAGGCGTGGGTGGCGATGCGTTTGCTTACTCGTTTTCGGGACGTAGCGGTGCGGACTAGTGTCGCATCGCCGCGGGCAACGAAAAGCTTTTAAACCACCGTCCCGGTGAAAGCCCCAATAAGGGCCGTCATCCCCATCGCAAGGACACCCAGTAAAACCACCCGGATCATGGCGCGCCCGATCGGGGCGCCGCCCGCCTTCGCTCCAAGCGCACCCAGCACGCCAAGCAGCACCAATGCCGTTGCTGGTACCGCATAAAGCACAGCGCTATGCGGTGCTAATGCAGCGATCACGGGTAGGATCGCGCCGGCGGCAAATGCCAAGGCCGAGGATACCGCGGCCTGCATCGGCTGCGATGCGCCGTCGTCAGCAAGGCCAAGCTCATCACGGCGATGCGCTCCCAGAGCGTCATGTGCCATCATCTGTTCGGCCACCTGAATCGCTAGCGACGGCTCGACGCCACGCCCTTCATAGATTGCGGCCAGTTCCCGCGTTTCGGTCACGGGCGAACGTTCCAACTCGGCCGATTCCCGCGCAAGGTCAGCGTTCTCGGTATCCGCCTGCGAACTGACCGAAACATATTCGCCCGCCGCCATCGCCAGTGCACCCCCGACCAATGCTGCTACCCCCGCAACAAGGACTGTGCTCGCAGTCGAGCCTGGCGCGGCTGCGACACCGACGATCAGGCTTGAAACAGAAATGATTCCGTCGTTGGCACCGAGCACCGCTGCGCGAAGCCAGCCTGTACGGTGGACGAGATGATGTTCTCCTGGCGCGTGATCGATGGCGTCGGTCGTCATTGGCTATCCTAAAGTATGTCGAACTCGGTGAGCCGCCGAGTGGGCGGGAATTGGATTGTATTTGGCTCCGGACAGCAGTGCAGGGATGATGGAGCGATGTAGCTACGCCAGGTGCGTTGCGGCACGGGCCTGACGAACAGCTGACGAAAGCGATGGCTCCCGTAATTTCAAGGCTAGACCTCGAGTCGGACGCGAAACGAAGCACCCCCGCCTGTCGCGTTTTCGACGCTGACCGTTCCACCATGCGCTTCGGTCAACCGTTGCACGATGCCAAGGCCTAGGCCCGCTCCGGTAGAGCTGCGGCGATCCTTGCGCCAGAAGCGGTCAAACACGTGCGGAAGATCGACCTCTGCAATCCCCGGCCCGTAGTCACGGACCGTCAGCTGTGGACCGGGTCCCGCGCTTACGTCGATGGGCGTGACGCCGGGCGCGTGTGACAGCGCATTGTCGATCAGGTTGCGATAGATGCGGAAGATCGCTTCCGGGTGCCCGATCGCCGCGGTGTCGCCGAAGCTCTCGAAACGTAGATCACGCTGCGCCGCGAACACCTTTGGCGCCATCGCGGCCACGACGTCCCGGCCGATGTCGGCGATATCGATGGCAACGTGGCCATCGAGGGCCAGCGCGTCGGCTTGGGCGAGATCGAGCATCTGTTCGACGAGACGGGTCAGGTGCCGCGCATCGGCCTGCAGTTCGTCCCGTTGCTTGCCTGCGGGGAGCCGATCGAGCGATAGCTGCATGATCGACAACGGTGTGCGCAGCTCATGTGCGGCGTTGGCAGTGAACTCCCGCAGAGTCGCCATCGCTGCATCGAGCCGACCGAGCGCCCGATTGACGGCACTGACGAGCGTGTTGACCTCTCGCGGCTCACTCGGCTCCGAAAGGCGAAGCAGGGTGTTGTCGGGTTCCAGCGCGTCCACTTCGCGCTCGGCATGGCGGAGCGGTTGGAGCACCCGGCGGACGGCGAAGACGTTGAACAGCAACAGCAACAGCGACAACGGGATCAGCGGCAGCATCACGTGCTGAATGATCTCGTTCACGATCACCGGCACATAGGGGCGGATGCCGTCGCCCTCGAACTGCATCGCCAGCCATCGCCGCTCCTCGCCGCGATCGATCGCGCGAACGCCCGATATCCGATAGCCGCGAGGAGTCTGTTCGCGCCGCGTCCAGTCGACCAGGGTTGACGCGCCGTCGATCCCGGTTTCCCCTACCCGCCGGAGTTCGGGTGATCCCGGTTCGACATAGCGCGCGGACCAGGATTCGGCCCCCGGCGGTCCGGTTAGCAGGTCGGGCGACAGCACGCCGCCTGCCTGAGCCTTCGTCGCTTCAAGCGTCAGCAATTCCTGCGCGAGCGATTCGGGCTGGCGACTGTAGGTGAACACGACGATCCCGACGTCGAGTGCTGCGAACAGCAGCGTGAACGCCGCCAGACGCGCCGCAATCTGTCGGAACAGCGTAGGGGGCCGTCGCCTTGGCCGAACCGCGTCCATCCTATTCACCAGATACGCTTGGCGCGAACAGCGCATAGCCGACGCCGTGCACGGTGCGGACCTGCACGTCCGCCCCGGCGGCGGTCAGGCGCTTGCGCAGCCGCGATACTGCCGCTTCCAACGCATTGGGCGTTACCTCGGCGTCCATCGCATATAGCGTATTCTCAAGCGCCGGCTTGGCGACGACGTGTCCGGCGCGGCGGAGCAGAACTTCGAGCAGGTTGATTTCACGCGGCGTCGCGTCGATCGCGACGCCGCCCACGTCGGCCGACCGTGAGGCACAATCGAGCACGACGTTGCCCGCGGCGAGCTGGGTGCCGAGCGACGCCCCGGGTCGTCGCAGCAGGGCACGACACCGCGCCGCGAGCTCGGGAATCTGGAACGGCTTCACCAGATAGTCGTCAGCGCCCGCGTCGAGTCCGGTGACGCGATCGTCGAGGCCACCTCGCGCGGTCAGGACAAGGATCGGCGTCGCATTCTTGTCCCGGCGGGAACGGCGGACGATGTCCAAGCCGTCTCCATCGGGTAAGCCAAGGTCGACCAGTAGCAGGTCATATGTCGCCACCTTCATCGCCAGCTCGGCGTCCTCGACGGTCTCGACCCAATCGACCGCGAAACCCTGCGGGATCAGGCCGTCCCGAACCAGGCTGCCGAGCCGGGCGTTGTCTTCAATCAGCAGCAGGCGCATGGTCGATGTCGGTCCCCGTTGGTGCACGTTTGTAGCCAGTGACCATCGCCAGCGGCAGGTTTTCCCGGTGCCGCACGCTCTCGACGATCGCACCGATGACATGCAGGGCTACCGCGCCGATCAGAACATTGGCGGCGGTTTCGTGCAACGTCTCGACCCAGCCCACACCCCAGAATTGGTCGAGCCCCATCATCCATCCGCTGGTCCCCACCGTCGCCAGCAGGACAAGGAGGACGACGATCATTGCGCCTCCGGCCGGGTTGTGCCCGATGTAGCGCGGCTCGCGCCGGGCAGCCATCGCGCGAAAATAGCGCAGCAACACGAACGGGCCTGGCACGAAGCTGGCGAATTGCGCGTAACGCCGGCCGATAACACCCCAGATCAGCCGGATCGCCAGCGCCGTGACGACAACGTAGCCGACATAGATATGCGGCGGCTCCTCATGCCGAAGGAACGTCAGGTTGGCGATCACACCTCCTACCACGGTCCAGTGAAAGATGCGGACGATCGGGTCCCAGACCTTGACCCTGCCGCGGTTGCGAGCAGGGTCTCGGGAAGGAGCCGCTGGAGCGACGTGGCTCATCGTCAGTCGACGTTGTTCTGAACGACCGCGCCGTTCACCGGGTTGAAATAGACCTCGGCGCGCTTGCCGTCCTTGGTGTGGGCGTAGATTTCGTAGCAGCTGCCGGACACCTGAAAGACCTTGACGTCGCGATAGCCCATCTTGGCGACGCGGCCTTTCATTTGTGCCGGCGTCATCCATTTGGCCTGAGGCGCCTTGGTGCAGACGGGCGACGCCATCGCCATCGGCGCAGCTGCGACGGCGGCGAGAAAGGCTGCGACCTTCAAGGGGGCAAATCGGATCATCGAACGAGCTCCTGTCAGAGGCGGGATAGCCTCGATGACCGGGAGATCGCAGCACCGCCTGACCGAAACCTGACGGCACAGCGAGTTTTTCCGACGGCTCGAGAATGCGGTTGCCGCGGACCTGTCAGGTCGTCGTCAGGACCGGGGTCGATAGCGGGGCAGCCGCACTTCCGGCGGCAATGGAGTATCGACCATGATGAAGTCCCTGATCGTCGCTGCCGCCGGTGCCGCGACCATTTTCGCCGTCAGCGTGACCGCCGCGCCGTCGGCGCCGACCCGCCCGCTAGCCGCCAGCACGCGGGCGAACCTCGAAGCCGCGATGCACGGGGAGGCTTATGCCAACCTGAAGTATCTGCGGTACGCCGACCAGGCGCAGGCGGCGGGAAAGCCCGAACTCGCCAAGCTCTTCCGCGCATCGGCCAACGTCGAGGCCAACGAGCACTTCGATCGCGAAGCGCAGGCGCTGCGGCTCGGCAGCAGCAACAATGTGAACCTCGAAGATGCCATGAAGGGCGAGCACTACGAGAATGTCACGATGTACGTGAATTTCGCCAAGGAGGCGGAAGCGGCCGGCGACAAGAAGGTGGCGCAGATGTTCCGCCAGATCGCGGTCGACGAAGGCACGCATTACGCGGCTTACAAGGCTGCCCTGGCAAAGCTCCCCCGTCGCTAAGCCAGCTGCAGGCGCCGGCCCGGCCATCCCCCCGGCGGGCCGGCGCATCAAATCGGGATCGTTCGATAGGTTTTTAACACACGCCCGCCGAATGGGGCCTGAAAGAGCGCTCAGTGCCCTAATCGCGCAACATCAATTCGAACGCGAGATTTTCAACAGCCACGAACGGTTTTGACACCATTCCTTGAGTAGCCAAGTCAGCTAATCGCTTAGTGACCTAGCCGTAATGGATAAGTTGAGTCACTGCTGTTTTCTGCTTTCGTTCTCCACGATACTGAATCATAGAATTGTTATGCCAATCGCGCGTGAACATCGCTGGCTCTACCCGATTGACTGGCGTGAACTATCTGCCTTCATCCGGTTTGGCCGCGCCAAAGGACGCTGCGAACATTGTCAGCGCCCGCATGGTCGTCATGTGCTGCATCTGGGCGATGGTGTTTGGTGGGATGAGGACATAAGCAGGTGGCGCAACGGGCAGGGCAGGTGCGTTCGCCGCCTGCCGCCGCCCGACGCCCTCTTATGCGCGCAACCTGGCTTCGTCGGCATTGATCCACCTTCACAAGTGCGGATCACGCGCGTGGTTCTTGCTAGCGCGCATCTGAACCATGATCCGAGCGATAACCGACCACGCAACCTCGCTGCACTCTGCCAGCGGTGCCACATGCGCCACGACGCCAGCGAGCATCGCCGACGTCGGTGGATCAACGCCTTCCGTATGCGTGCGATCGGCGATCTATTTGCCTGATCCGAAATCTCCTGCTGACCGCCTGGGAGCTAATCAAAGATCACTCAGTCGGTGAATCGAACGCTGTCAGGATTGGGCACGGCCCTGCCGATCCCGAGCCGCACTCGCTGGCAAGCCGACGCAGCGAAGCACGCGCCTGTTCAAGCTCGGCGATCTTCGCATCCAGCGCCGCCATCTGCTCATGGGCGAGCTGGCGCGCACGCGCGCGATCGTCGGTCGCATCCAGCGCCAGAAGCTCACCGATCTGCTCGAGCGTGAAACCGGCTGCCTGCGCCGAGCGGATGAAGCGAAGGCGGCGGGCGTCATCGGTGCCGTAGCGCCGGATGCCGCCTCCGGCGCCAGCCCCGGTCGGCCGGTCTGGCTCGTCCAGCAAACCGCGACGCTGATAGTAGCGCACCGTTTCGACGCCGACGCCGCCCTCGCGCGCGAGCGCCGCGATCGTCATGCCGGTCATGCCTTGACTCCGTACTATGGTACGGACCCTATATAGGCGGGGCGAGGATATTGGAGAAGCGGCATGGCGAGCGCCCCCGCCAAACAGGCGACGATCTACCGGATGGTGATGCCGGAACATACCTGCCCTTTCGGGCTGAAGGCGAAGGATCTTCTGCGCCGGGAAGGCTATGCGGTCGATGACCATTGGCTGATGACGCGGGAAGAAACCGACGCTTTCAAGGCGAAGCACGGCGTCAAGACGACCCCGCAGATCTTTATCGCCGGGGAGCGGGTCGGCGGCTATGACGATCTGCGCCGCTTCTTCGGCAAGATGGTCCGCGACCCCAAGGCCGTCACCTATCGCCCGGTGATTGCCGTGTTCGCGATGACGGCGCTGATGGCGCTCGCCGCCAGCTATGCGGTACTCGGCACGCCCTTCACGGTGCGGGCGGGTGAATGGTTCATCGCGTTCTCGATGTGCGCTCTGGCGATGCTCAAGCTCCAGAACGTCGAGAGCTTCTCGAGCATGTTCCTCAACTACGATCTGCTCGCGAAGCGCTGGGTGCCCTATTCCTATGTCTATCCCTACGCGGAAGGAGCGGCGGGCGTCCTGATGGCAGCCGGCGCGTTGACCTGGCTGTCGGTGCCCGTCGCGCTCGTTATCGGTACGATCGGCGCGGTGTCGGTGTTCAAGGCCGTCTACATCGACAAGCGTGAGCTGAAATGCGCGTGCGTGGGCGGGGACAGCAACGTGCCGCTCGGCTTCATCTCGCTCACCGAAAACCTGATGATGGTCGCGATGGCGCTGTGGATGATCGCTGCGCCGCCCGTGCTGGCGATGGCGCACTGACGCGAAGGTCGGCACGCGTCGTCAATGCGGGCTGATCGCCGTAACTTCTGCCGTCATACCCTTCGCCTTGGCGGTGAATGCGACCCGCTGCCCCGACCGCAGTCCCTTGAGCAGGGTCGGGGGGGATGCCCGGAAGGTCATCGTCATTGCGGGCCAGCCGATCGTCGGGATCGGGCCGTGCTTGATGGTTACGGTTCCACCTTTCGCGTCGACGGCAGTGATCGTCCCCGATCCGCTGCCGGATTTTACAGCCGATGCAGCCGGCCTGCTGCCTTGAGCAAGAGCGCTCGCTGCGATCGGCGTGACTAGTAGCATGAATGCGGCGCGCATGGAGAAAGTGGCTTTCATCAGATCTTCCTTTCGGGGCGGGTTGAAGCTCGCCGCCGCAAGAGCAAGTAGGCGGCTGGCAGGATGAACATGGAGAGGAAAGGGGCGGTCAGCATTCCACCGATCATCGGCGCGGCGATCCGGCTCATCACCTCCGATCCGGCGCCATGCCCGATCAGCACGGGGAACAGCCCGGCGACGATGACAGCGACGGTCATCGCCTTGGGACGTACCCGCAACAGCGCGCCCTCCCTGATCGCTTCCGATACTTGCTCGCCCGACGGTGACGGCCCGCGCTCGGCCAATGCGTGTTTCAGGTAGATCAGCATGACGACGCCGAACTCCGCCGACACGCCGGCGAGCGCGATGAACCCGACACCTGTGGCGACCGATTGCGCATAGCCGAGCAGCCATAATGTCCAGATGCCGCCGGTCAGCGCGAAGGGCAGTGTGCCCATGATAAGCGCCGCCTCGTCGAGGCGACCGAAGGTAAGGTAGAGGAGAAGGAAGATGATCGCGAGTGTCGCCGGCACGACGAGCATCAACCGAGCCTCGGCACGCTGCAGATACTCGAATTGTCCGGAATAGGCGATCGAGACGCCGGGGCTGAGCCGAACATCTTTGCCAACAGCACGGCGCAGATCGGCGACCGTGGAGGCCAGGTCGCGCCCGCGCACGTCGACATAGACCCATGTCGAGAGTCGACCATTTTCCGTCTTGAGCATCGGTGGACCTTCCGCGATCGACACGGATGCGACGGTGCCGAGTGTGATCTGCTGACCCGATGCGGTGACGATTGGGAGAGTTCGCAGTCCCTCCAGACTGTCACGCAGCTCGCGGGGGTAGCGGACGCTGATCGGGTAGCGGGCAAGGCCCTCCACCGTCTGGCCGATCGTCTCGCCGCCGATCGCGCCGGACACAATCTCCTGCACATCGGCGATGTTGAGACCGTAGCGCCCCGCGGTCACCCGATCGATATCGACATCGACATAGCGGCCTCCGGTCAACCGTTCTGCCAATGCCGAGCTGACGCCCGGCACGGTCCTGGCGACACGTTCGATGCTGCCGGCGATGCGGTCCAGCTCGGAGAGGTTGGACCCCGACACTTTCACCCCGATGGGACTCTTGATGCCGGTCGCGAGCATATCGATCCGATTGCGGATCGGAGGCACCCATACGTTCGTGAGGCCGGGCACGCGCACTGTGCGGTCCAGCTCCTCCACCAGCTTTGCCGGCGTCATCCCCGCGCGCCATTGATCGCGCGGCTTGAATTGGATGGTCGTCTCGAACATCTCGAGCGGTGCCGGGTCGGTCGCGGTCTCGGCGCGCCCGGCTTTGCCGAACACGGTTTTGACCTCGGGAACGGTTTTTATCAGCCGGTCTGTGCGCTGGAGCAGGGCCGAGGCGCTCGCGGCCGAAAGGCCGGGAAGCGCGGACGGCATGTAGAGCAGATCGCCCTCATCCATCGTCGGGATGAACTCGCCACCCAATCGGGTCAGCGGCCATGCCGTCGTCGCCAGTACCAGGGCGGCGATGCCGATCGCCGCCCAAGGCCGCGCCAACACGCGGTCGAGCGCCGGGCGATAGGCACGGGTGAGCACGCGGTTGATAATGTTGTCGTTCTCGGCCGGAATGCGTCCCCGGATCAGCCATCCCATCAGGACCGGCACGAGCGTTACCGACAGGATCGCCGCTGCCGCCATCGCATAGCTCTTGGTGAAGGCGAGCGGGGCGAACAGCCGTCCCTCCTGCGCTTCGAGCGTGAACACCGGCACGAACGACAGCGTGATGATGACGAGGCTGAAGAACAGCGCCGGCCCGACCTCGGCCGCGGCCTCGGTGATGACGCGCCAGCGTTCCTCGCCCGCCAGCGCCACGCCCGGATGGTCGTGTTCCCATCGCTCGATCCGCTTGTGCGCGTTCTCGATCATCACGATCGCGGCATCGACCATCGCGCCGATCGCGATGGCGATACCGCCCAAAGACATGATGTTGGCGTTCACCCCCTGCACACGCATGACGAGCAAGGCCGCGAGCACCCCCAGAGGCAAGGTGACGATCGCGACCAGCGCAGACCGGACATGCCACAGAAACAACCCGCAGATGATCGCGACGACGACGAACTCCTCGATCAGCTTGCCCGTCAAATTCTCCACCGCGCGGTCGATCAATTGCGAGCGGTCATAGGTGGTGACGATCTCGACGCCGGGGGGAAGGCTCGCTTTCAGTTCCGCGAGCTTGGCCTTGACGGCTTCGATCGTCTGCCGTGCATTCTTGCCCTGACGCAGGATGACGACTCCGCCCGCGACCTCGCCTTCGCCGTTCAGCTCGGCGATGCCGCGGCGCATCTCGGGGCCGATCTGGATCGACGCGACGTCGCCCAAGGTAACGGGGACGCCGGCACCGGCGACCTTGAGCGGGATCGCGCGGAAATCGTCGACGGTGCGCAAGTAACCTGACGCGCGCACCATATATTCGGCTTCGCCCAGCTCGAGGACGGACCCGCCGGCCTCCTGATTGGCGCGGCGAATGGCATCGACGGCCTGAGTGTGCGTGACACCGAATGCGGCGAGCCGCGTCGGGTCGAGCAGCACCTGATATTGCTTCACCATTCCGCCGATGCTCGCCACCTCCGCAACGCCGGGCAGCGTTTTCAGTTCATAACGTAGGAACCAGTCCTGCAAGGATCGGAGCTGCGACAGGTCACGGCGGCCGGTGCGGTCCAACAGCGTGTATTCATAGACCCAGCCGACCCCCGTCGCATCAGGACCCAGCGCGGCCTGCGCGCCTTGGGGAAGCCGTCCCTGCACCTGGCTCAGATACTCCAGCACGCGTGAGCGCGCCCAATAGAGGTCGGTCCCATCCTCGAAGAGGACATAGACGTAGCTGTCGCCGAAGAACGAATAGCCGCGCACGGTTTTCGCGCCAGGCACGGACAGCATCGTCGTGGTGAGCGGATACGTCACCTGGTTCTCGACGATCTGCGGGGCTTGGCCCGGCCAGCTCGTGCGGATGATGACCTGCGTGTCGGACAGGTCGGGGAGCGCATCGACGGGGGTGGCACGCATTGCGAACACCCCGGCCATGGCGAGCGCGATGGCCGCCAGGACGACGAGGAAGCGGTTCGCGACCGACCAGCGGATGATCGCGGCAATCATCGCCCAGCCTCGCGCGTCATGCGGCGCAGCGTTGGACCATCGGCGGGTTGATCAAAGCCGAACCGCACCCGCTCACCCTTGCGATACCCACGCACCAACGCGGGATCGGCGACGCGGAACGTCATTGTCATGGCCGGCCAGCCGATCGCCGGAACGGGCTGATGGGACAGGGTGACGGAACTGCGATCGATCGCCTCGATGCTGCCGACCGTCTCGTAGATCGACGCGGTGGGTTTCACGGCCGGCTTTGTTGCGGGTGACGCTTCGACACCAATCGGACGCGCATCGAGGCCAGCGAGGCTCGCTTCGGAGTCGATCAGGAACTGGCCCGACGCGACAACCTTCTCACCCTCGGTCAGGCCGGCGACTATCTCGGTTTTGCCGCCGCCTTCTGCGCCAGTGCGAACCTCGGCGGGTCGAAAGCGTCCACCCGGCCCTGCCAACATGACGAGTGTGCGCCGGCCGGTCCGGATCACGGCCTCACTCGGAACAAGGAGTGCATCGCGGCTCCCCTGGTCGAGCGCCACGCTGGCGAACATACCGGGGCGCAACCGGCCGGCACGGTTGGGGAGCTCGACGCGGATTGTGAGCGTGCGGCTCGCTGCCTCGGCCTGGGGCAGGATCGCAGCGATGCGGCCCCTGAAGCTTTCGCCCGGGAAAGCCGCCAGCGTGGCGATGACGGGCGTGCCGATCCGCAGGTTTCCTGCGAGGGCCTCAGGGACAGCCGCGTTCAGCCACACGGTGGCGAGGCCGTTCACCTCCGCCAGTGTCTGTCCTTGCGCGACCGTCATCCCCTGTCGGACGCCGAGCGTCTTGATGACGCCCCCCACGGGCGTGCTGATCGTCGTCACACCTTGCGGTCGGCCGCGCCACTCCGCCGATGCAATCGATCCGGCGGGCATCCCGAGAAGCAACAGGCGCTCTCGTGCCGCCCGCGTGAGCCCGGCATCCCCGGTGCGGCGCACGGCGAGATACTCCGCCTGCGCGCCCGCCCATTCGGGCACAAGGATATCGGCGAGCGGGGCGCCTGCCGGCACGACATCGCCTGGCGCGCGCGCATAGACGCGCTGAACGAAGCCGCCGCTGCGTGCCTGCACGACCGCAACGTTGCGGTCATTGAACTCGATGCTGCCGGTTGCCGAGGCCGAGTTTGACAACGATCCGCGTTCGACCGTGACGATCCGCGCGCCGAGCCGCTGGAGGCTGGCCGGATCGATCGCTACGCCCGGTGCGGCGCTACCGCCTGCGCCCTCGTCGGCATAGCGGGGGATCAGTTTCATCCTCATCGACGAGAGACCCGGGCCGTCGTGCCGCTCCCCCGGGATCATCGGATCATACCAGTAGAGGATCTTCTTCTGCGGGGCTGGGGATGCCGTTTGATCGGCAGCCGAGGACGTGCCAAGTTTCGCGAGCCCGAAGCCCACGCCCCCTGCGACCAGCACCAGCGCGCTTACCGCGGTGACAAGGCGGGCGCGGGTAATGGTAGTGTCGCTCATCGATCGGCGCTCCCGAAGGTAATGGTGAGGCGGACAGAGTCTGCGGCGACGAGCGCCTCACGGTCGAGCACGGTCAGCTCGGCGTCGGCGAGCGCGGTCTTGGCTTCGATGGCATCCGCAAGACTCGCGCGACCGGCAGAGTAGCTCGCTATCTCCAGATCGGCTCGCTTCCGAGCGAGCGGAAGGAGCACGTCGCGCGCGCGCTGCCATTGGCTGTGATGCATTTGGTGGTCCGCCAGCGCGGCCTCCAGATCGGCTGCCAATGTGCGCCGGGTTTCTTCGCGCGCGGCCTCGGCCTGCGCCTGTGCGGATTTGCGGGCTTCGATGCGCGGGTTCTGACGCGATCGAGCGAACAGCGGCAGGCTCATCGAAACTCCCGCCGACACCATGTCGCCATACCGGGGGTCACGGCGTTGATAAGCTACCTCTACCCCCCAATCGGGTCGCTTCTCCGCTCGCGCCGCATCCACGTCGGCCTGGGCGCGCTGAATACCGGCCTCGGCGAGAACCATGTCGGAGTGAAGGCTGAGCGCGTCCCGCAGCCGCGCCGGAGCCAGATCGATCGCGGGCATATCGCCGGCAATCTCGGGCGCCGATACGCCGGTCCAGCGAGCCAGCATCGCGCGGGCGCGCGCAACGGCGGCCATCAACTCGTCGCGGCGGTCGTCGAGTGCCGCGATCTCCTGATCGGTCGTCAGTGTCTGACCAGGGCGGACCGAACCGGTCGTCACGGCGGCCCGCGCAGCGGAAGGGAGAGATCGAAGGAATAGCAGAACGGTGTCGAGGGCAGCTAGTCGACGCTCGGCATAAGCAAGGTCGATCCATGCCTGCCCCGCTCCCAATCGCACCTCCCGGAGCTTGGTCGCTTGCGATGCTTCTGCCGTTGCGATCACGGCGCGTGCCTGCGCTTGCGCGGCATGACGCTTGGCAAGGTTGGGTAGGTCCTGTTGGAAACCGACACGCCCCATCGTCATGTCGTCTCTGGATAGGGAGAAGGCGGGTGGCCCAGAGACAGGATAATTCTCGATTCCGATCGACACACGGGGGTCCGGAAGGCTTCCCGCCGCACGTGCATCGGCTTGGGCGGCGCTGACCCCCGCGCGACCGGCAACCGCTCCCGGGGCGTTGGCAACCGCATCGCGCAGCGCTTGGTCATAGGTAAGTGTCTGCGCGTGCGCGGCGCTCGTCGTGAGCGCGGCGACCGCGAGCATCATGGATGCGCGCATCCCTCTAGTCCCTTCATGTCATAATGATGGCCGGGCTCCAAATGGTTGATCGGAGCCCGGCACCTGTTCAGGCTCGCCAGCTTAAGTTGACTGGCCGCCCTTCATTGACATGCAGGCGTCGCGACCGCGTTCCATCATCGGGCACACGCAGGCGCTCGACTGGGGAACGTCCGTAACCCATACGCGACGTGGGGCTTGAAGCGGCGCCCGCGGGCCCGGCTGGTAATTGGAACGCCACTCCCAATGACCATTGCTTTTATTTTCAGATGTGGCCGCCGTCGCTGCCGACGCGGCGAGGCTAGCGGCAAATACCGCCAAGATGAACGTTTTCATGTCACTTTCCAATTTGATCGAGATTTAAAATCGGCAGAGCCGCAACCGGCGAACGGCTGCAGCCTGACACGGCTTGACTCGATCAAACGGTAGGCGGTTCGGGCTCGGGAGCGACGTTGAGGCCGGCAAGTGCCCGGCTGGCAGGCCAGATAACGATTTGAGATGCGATCGAGCGCTTCAGCACTCTTGCCGGCTCCTCAAACGTCATGGGAACAACGCATCCCATTTGGGCGATACACGCCAGCGTCAGTCCTTTGCATGGGTGTTCCGATGACGGATCCGGGGTCGCCATACCCGCGCAATCCATGCGGGATGGGGTGACATGGCTCATCGCCATCTTGGGTGAGAGCGATGGGCCGGCCGCATACGCAATTCCTTGGCCCAAAAGGCCAAGCAACGCTCCAACAAGAAGCAAGAGAGAAAGACGAGCTTTCAACACCCGGATACTATCCCAATTGTCAACGCCGAGGTCAATACGGGTGGTTTGCCGGGTGCCGTAGTGCCGGCATGAAGCGCCGGGGAAGATTTGCCGCTCACAAGACAACCTGTCGTTTAGGCGCCGTGGCTAGCAAAGACACGCCGGCCAGCGGCACCGAACGCAATGACGTCATAGGGCTGGGTTCTCATGCCGGGCACCTCCATGCCCGGTGAGCCCATCGGCATTCCGGCCACGGCCAAGCCGCGCACGCCTTTAGGATGCTGGGCCAGCGCGCGCTTCATGTCCGCGATCGGGACATGTCCCTCAAACGCCATGCCGTCGATGATCGCGGTATGGCAGGACGCGAGGTCAGCGGGCAGGCCGATCTTACGCTGCAGCACCTCACGGCGATCATCGTCGATGATCTGGACCTTGCGGCCGAACTGCTGACGCACCTGCGCCGCCCATTTCTCGCAACAGCCGCAACCCGGATCGCGGTGCATGGCGATGTCGGCCGCGGCCGATGCGACCGCTGGGATGGTCATTAGCAAGGCGGCGACGGCGCCACGAACACCATTCTTCATCATCAGCTCCTAAAAGGAAATCCCCGCCCTGCCGGGGGGTAGGGGGATCGACAGGGCGGGGCAGCGCTCCCTTATTGCGGGCGCTTGCCGTGCTTGCTGAGCCACGCCTGCAGCTCGGCAATATCCTTTTCCTGTTTCGTGATCGTCATCTGCGCCATGCGCTTGGTCTCGGCGTCGCGCGCGTCACGCACCGCAACGCGCGACATGGCGATGGCGCCTCGGTGATGCTCGATCATCTTGCGCGTCCACATTTCGGCCGCGTCGCCCTGCTTGGCCGCCATCATCTTCTGATGCATGTCCATCTCGGCCTGGCCGTAGGGATTGCCGGCCATCATGCCCGCCATGTCGTCGTGGTTCATGCCGGCCATCTGACCGTGGTTCATGCCCTGCATTCCGCCGCTCTGCTGCGCGAGGGCGGGCGTGGCGAGCAGCGCCAAAGCTGCGAATGTTGGTGCGAAGCGCATTATTGATCTCCCTGGGTTCTAAGACTTCTACGCGTGCGAGGCGGCTATCCCTCACCCGGGGTGCTAGAACGCGCGAGAAATTGTCAGGAAACAGGACTTTATTTCCGAGGGCTACGCTCCTGAGCCGCGTATATTATGCCTCGATCACGATGTTGCGACGCCGCGTTTTGGGCCATCGCATGTAGAGAAGCACTGCCCCCCCTAACCAAAGCGCAAGCCCACCGATCGCGAAGGCGAGCAGCCAGGGCGTGTTGAAGTTCTCGTGATTCGTCCAATCCATGATGTGAAGGCCCCAGAAGAAGTCGTAGAGCCGCCAAGTGCCGGTTCGGACAGCCGAGATCCGACCGGTGTCGGCCGCGACAAAGACGCGGGTGGAATCGAGGTCGGCGAACGCGACGCGCCAGGCGGGGAGCGTGCCGCGATATTCGGGGCTGGCGCGCTCGATCCGCTCTACCTTCGCCGCTGGTCGAGCACCGCCACGCCATGCCAAACGCGCGATCTCCTCGGCCTCACGAGCCGTTGGTGCTGGCAGCGCTTGGCCCGTCGCGGCGTCGAACAGGCGCGTTCCCTTGGCTGTCGCGACCTCGGCGACCGGGCGGCCAAGCCACATGCGATAGGTGATGGCCTCGATGGGCGCATCTGCTGCGCCTACGATCGCCGATGGTGGGGCGAACGTGCTGCCGCGGGGAAGGGGCGCCGCGGCTTTGCGGTCAACGAGGTGATCGCCATGCACCCGATCGATCGGCAGGAAGCTCATCAGGGCGCCGCTTGCGAACCATAGCAGGAGTTGCGCGCCGATGATGATCGCGAGCCATTTGTGCGTGCGGCTCGCGAGTAGATGCAGCCTCAGTTTCGCGCTTTTCAGAACCACTCCTCCCTCAACCTCGTCGCCGGGGTCACTTCATACCCGGCATGTCCTTCATCATCTCGTCGTGATCGGCCGGGGCGCTCGCGACCAGTGCCTTATACTGTTCGGGCGTCATGCCGGGGAGCTTGCGGACGAACGCGACCATATTCCAAATTAGGGGGTCGGGATGCGTCTTGCCCCATGCCGGCATGGCGCTGAGCTTCACCCCGTGCTTGATGATCCAGAATTGCTGGGCGGGGGTGAGATCTTGAGCGCGCGCGAGTTCCGGCGCCTGTGGATAGAGGCCCTGGCTCATCTCGGATTTCTCGACGCCGGGGCCGAGATGGCAACCGGAACACATTTCTCCGTAAAGGCCCGCGCCGACTGACACGCGCTGCGCCGATGCCAGATCGGCCGGGGGTGTTATGCCGCGCGCGCGTGCCTCAATCGACCGATCGCGCAGGCGTTCGAGCATTGAATAGACCGCCGGCGTGTGCGGTTCGTCGGCCGCGATGTTATACACGCCAAGGTAGATAAACGCGGCTGCGCCCAGCGCCAGGACGATCGCCAGGGCGCCTACGAACGGCAGGCTCGGGAAGTGCTGCCTTATCGAGCGCCTGCCGTCTTGAGCCATCTGTTCCTCCATCGATCAGAACCAGACACGAACGCCGGCGACGATGCTCTTGGACGTTGCGCGATCCCCATCGGCGCGCGCGTAGCGGGCGGTGTCGCCGAAGCGGCGATCCCATGACACGCCGACATAGGGGGCGAACTCGCGCCGGATCTCATAACGCAGCCGCAATCCAAGCTCGGCGTTGGATAGGCCCGATCCGATCCGGTTTTCCGGCACGTCCTGCGCAGCGAAATTGAGCTCGGCGCGCGGTTGCAGGATCAGCCGCTGGGTGATGCGCTGGTCGTAATAGCCCTCAAGCCGCCCTAGCAGGTCGCCCTTGTTGGACAGGAATACCGCGCCCTCTAGCTCGAAGAAGCCCGGTGCCAGCCCCTCCAGCCCGACGGTCGCATAGGTGCGTTTCGGGGACGGCCCCAAATCCTGGCGGACACCCGCTTGTAGATTGAAATAAGGGCCAATGGTCCGGCTATAGAGCGCCTGCACCTCGGCGCTCTCGATGCCCTCGCGGAAGGCTCCCTCGCCCTCAGACTTGATGAAGAGGCGGTTGATGTCACCCCCGAACCACGCCTCGCCATCCCAGCGATAGCCGTCACGACCGTTGCGGAATTGATACTCAGCGAGGTTCAATAGCACCTGGCTGAAGTTTTGACCGCCGTGATGCTGCTGAAGGTGATGGCGACCCATCGCCATCGCGTCCGCGCCGTAAACGCTGTCGGCCGCATGGTCGGTCGGCAGGGGCGGGGCGGGGGCGTTTCCTGCGGGAAGCGCGGTGCCAGTCTGCTGCACCCCATCGGCCGCCATGCCTGGCATTCCGGCCATTCCCGACATGCCCTGCATGTCGTGGCCGCTGTGCTGGTCGGCTGGCATGGTCATCCCCGGCATCGCCGAATGGTCCATGCCCTGCATCGGCTGCTGGGAGCCCTGAGGGACCGTTTGGCCGTTTCCGGGCATCTGCATCCCCGGCATGGCTTCCATGCCCTGCTGTGAGCCCTGCGGAGCCGCATGGTCCATGCCGGGCATAGACGAGTGATCCATGCCCGGCATGGTCCCGTGATCCATACCATTCATGCCGGCCGTTGGCGCGGCGCGGCGTTTCGTCGTCGAAGCTGATGGTCGCCTCGCAGGAGCTGACCTAGTCTTGGCCGGCTTGCCTTTGGCCGTGGGCTTCACCACCGGCTTCTTTTTCGCAGGCATCGGCATGGTCATGCCCGGCATTGCCGAATGATCCATGCCCTGCATCGACTGAGCGGCGACAGGACCGGCGATGCCGAGCATGGTGGCGGCGGCGAGCGCCGCGGTCAGCCGGTTCATGCCGCCTCTCCCGCGAACGGGCGAACGGTGACGACGCGCATCATGCCTGCGGTCATGTGGTAGAGATTGTGACAGTGGAACGCCCAATCGCCGGGTGCATCGGCGGTCAGATCAAAGGTCATCTTGCCTCCAGGCGGCACGTTGACGGTGTGCTTGCGCGGCGCATGATTGCCGTGCCCCGTCACCAGCTCGAAGAAATGGCCGTGGAGATGGATGGGGTGCGGCATCATCGTATCGTTGACCAACGTCACCCGCGCCCGCTCGCCTTTGCGGAACGGGATGGGGTCGGCGGGATCGCTCAGCTTCTGCCCGTCGAAGCCCCACATGTAGCGCTCCATGTTACCGGTCAGATGGATCTCGAACTGACGCGACGGCGCGCGCACGTCGGGGTTGGGCGCGAGCGAAACGAGGTCGCGATAGGTGAGGACGCGGTGATCCAGGCCCTCCAGACCCTGGGGCGGTTCACCGCTACGGTCCTTCGGCATCGGGGAGATGGTCTGCACGCCCGGCCCCATCTTCACGCCCGGCGCATTCTTCGGGTCGCGCATGTTCATGTTCATGCCGCCACCCGACCCGTGGTCCATCCCGGCCATGCCGCCAGCCTGGCCCGATCCGCCCGACATGGCACTATGGTCCATGCCGGCCATGCCAGCACCGCCCGCTGCCATTTGGCTATGGTCCATCCCGGGCATTACAGCGCCGCCCATCTGGCTGTGGTCCATGCCCGACATGCCGGACATGCCCGCCATCGCTGCGCCTGCCGCGACCGTCCCGTGATCGGTCGGCCCCTTCCAGCCCGTCAGCTTCCAAAGATTGCGCGAGGCGTTCTGCATCAAGGTGGGGTCCGGCCCGCGCGTGGCGACCGGGCTCTCGTCCTTCATGCCGGACATGCCCTGCATCCCGCCCATGCTCCCCATGTCCATGCCCATATCGGTCATGGTCAGCAGCGTGCGCGGACGAAGCGGCGGGACCGGGGCGACCATCCCCTCACGCGGGGCGAGCGTCGCCCGGCCCATGCCGGAGCGATCGATAGCCTCGGAGACGAAGCTGTAGGCCCGGTCCTCGGGCGTCACGATCACGTCGAACGTCTCGGCAACGCCGATCTGGAACTCGTCGATCTTCACCGGACGGACATTCTGCCCATCGGCCTGCACGACGGTCATCGGCAGGTCGGGGATGCGGACGTTGAAGTTGGTCTGCGCCGCGGCGTTGATGATCCGCAAGCGGACCCGCTCGCCCGGCTTGAACAGCCCCGTCCAGTTGTCATACGGCCCGTAGCCGTTGACCAGGAAGGTATAGGTCGAGCCGGTGACGTCGGCGATGTCGGCGGGGTCCATTCGCATCTTTCCCCACTCGATCCGGTCCTTGAGCGGCATTTCCCGACCCGCGAGCAAGCCCGCGAGGGTCGGCCGCTGATAGTTGAAATAGGCGCCGCCCATCTGCTTCAGCTTCCGGAAAATCTGCTCGCCGGTCATCTGGCTGTGGTCGGACAGCACGATCACATGCTCGCGGTCGAACGCGATCGGATCGGCACCGGCCGGGTCGATCACGATCGGCCCGTAAAGTCCGCCCTGCTCCTGCTCGCCGGAATGGCTGTGATACCAGTAGGTGCCCGACTGGATGATCGGGAACTCGTAGATGAAGGTCGAGCGCGCCTTGATGCCGGGGAAGCTGATGCCGGGCACGCCGTCCATCGCGAACGGCACGAGCAGCCCATGCCAGTGGATCGAACTGTCCTCGTCGAGATTGTTGGTGACGGAGAGGCGGACCTTTTGCCCCTCCTTCAAGCGAATGAGAGGGGCCGGCACCGTGCCGTTGACGCCGATTGCGGGCGTCGACTTGCCGTCGACGGGAAGTCTGAAACTGTCGATCGTCAGCGCGATGTCAGTGCCCGAGACGGTCGGCAGCGGTTTGACGATCCCGCCCGAGACAGGCTGCGCCCACGCGGGCATATAGGCGGTCAGCGCCATGCCACCGCCAGCAAGGGCGGCGCCGCGAAGCATCTGGCGGCGATCGATAGTGCGGCTCATACGGTCCTCAAGGCTCTCGAACGGGAGTGTCCCTCTAGCCTTGATACGCAGCTCAGGGCGCTATCCCTCAGCGCCCGCCCAATCGCTCCAGCAACTTCGATCGCGCGCGATAGAGGCGGGTTTCTACCGCCTTTTCGCTGATCGACAACACTGCCGCGGTTTCAGCCTGGCTCAACCCCTCGATCGTGCGCAGCACCAAGGATTCCTTCAATGCGGTCGGCAAGCCCGCAATGGCGCGCGTCACGCGGTCGAGTTCCTGTCGGTCGCCCGTCGCGTCGTCGATCGCCACCTGGTCGTCTGCAATGGCTTCGGCTTCCGGGCCGATCGGTGCGGCGAACGCCAGAAAGCGCCGCACGGTGCGCTTGCGCCCCCAATCGCGGCACTTGTTGATCGCGATCGTCGATAGCCACGCGCGCATCGATCGATCGCCGTCGTAGCGGGGCAGGGCCTGATGCGCCGCGACGAAGGTCTCCTGCAGAAGGTCCAGCGCCTCGTCGGCCTCGCCGACGCACGCGCGCACCATGCGGAAGATTGACTGCCGATGGCGGCGCATGATCTCGGCGAAGGCGGCTTCGCGCCCGGCGATGCTGAGGGTCGCCAGCTCGCCGTCCGTAAGCGTGGTCCAGTCGAGGCTCACGCGCCGAACCTCAACGTGCGTCGTCGGTGAGCGCCTTCACCACGGCCTGATCGAACTGGCCGGTCTGATTGGGCCGCAAGAGCTGGCGCATGGCGAAGATGTGCGCCAGCGTCGCTTTCTGGAGCTCGCCCATGACGGCGTGGCTCTGGTCGACCGCTGCGGCGACGCGCGGCCCGTTGCCATGCTCGGCCTCGATCGCTTCAGCGAGCCGGGCATTGTTCGCCCGCAATTCCAGCTCGAATGCGCGCCGCTGCACGGCGAAACGCTGCTCCAGCACTTCAAGTCGCGCTTCCTGGTTGGCGTCCAGCGCCAGCTTATGATGCAGCACGTCGTGCAGCTCCGAGCCGGGCTGGGCACGTGGCGGAAGTAGCGCCCGCCCCACGAACACACCGATGATCGCGGCGATGAAGCACGCGACAATGCCAAGCAGAAGGCGGATGCGGCCGCTCATTGCACGCCGACGAGCAGCGTGGAGGGCGCGAGCGGCGACACCGGCCCCAAGGGCGATAGCGAAGCCGCGCTGGCTTCCTTCGCGGGCACACCGGCACCGAAGATGCCCATGACGAGCGCCGCAGCGATCGTCATTGCCCCAACGCCTAAGCCGGCGCGCGCCGCTGGACGTGCGGCGACCCGCGCCAGCACGCGATCTTCCATGCCATCAAGGCTCGCGGGCACGGGTGCTTGCGCCAGCCTCATCAATACTGCGTCGAGGTCCATGTCGTTCACTCCACCCCTCTAGCATGGATTACGCAAGCGACGCGCCCATCCCTCAAATCCATCCGTGAGGGGTGGTCGATCGGGGCGCGTAATGAAGGACAGGAACCCTCCTGTCGAAAGGCCCCCTATGCGCCGCCTATCCGTTCTGACTGCTGCTGCCGCTCTCGTCATGTTCGCCGGAACGGCGAACGCCCATCCTAAGCTGGTGTCGGCATCGCCGGCCGCCAATGCGACGGTCGCGAAGCCCGCTCGTATCGAACTTCATTTCAGCGAGAAGCTGATGCCAGCCTTCTCCAAGGCCGATCTCACGATGGCAGCGATGCCCGGCATGGCAGCCATGAAGATGGCCAGCGCCTCCGCGCTCTCGTCCGATGGCCGGACCCTCGTCATCACCCCGAAATCGCCGCTCCCATCGGGTCGGTATAGCGTCGCGTGGAATGTCGTCTCGACCGACACCCACAAGGTCGCAGGAACCTACGTCTTCGCGGTGAAGTGAGGCGATGGGGGACTGGTCGCTTATCGGCGTCCGCTTCGCGCTCTACGTGACGCTGGCTGCGCTGTTCGGCCTTGCCGCATTCAGCCTTTATGGGCTGCGGGCGCGCGAGCGCGGCGACGCGCTCGCGCTGCGTCCCTGGTTCATCGCCAGCGCTGGCCTGAGCCTGTTGTTTTCAGGCGCCTGGGTCGTGCTGATGGCCTCCTCAATGGCCGGAACGCCGGCCTGGCCGATCGACCGTGAAGCAGTCGGCGCGCTGCTCACCGGCTCTGCGATCGGAGCAGCATGGAAGCTGCGCATGGTCATGGTGGCCCTCGCGGCGCTGGCAGCGCTGGTCGCGGGCGGGCGCGGCATCTGGCTGAGCATCGTCGCGCTCTGCTCGGCCGTGGCACTCGCAACGCTGGCGTGGACCGGACACGGCGCGATGGACGAAGCCGTGATGGGCTGGGTCCACCTCATCGTCGACATTCTCCATCTGATCGCCTCGGGCGCTTGGGTTGGCGCACTACTGGGGCTGCTCCTGCTCGTCTCCCGACCCGCGGCGCGCGTAGACGCGGCGCATCTGGGGCTGACGCACCGCGCGCTGCACGGGTTCGGCGCGATCGGGACGGTTGTGGTCGGCACGATCCTCGTCACCGGCCTGGTCAACGGCTGGATGCTGGTCGGGATCGGCAACCTCGCCACGCTTCCTGCGACGCTCTATGGTCAGCTCCTGATCGCAAAGCTGGCGCTGTTCGTCGCCATGCTAGGGCTCGCCTCGCTCAACCGCTTCCGGCTCACGCCGGCATTCGAGCGGTCGATCGCAGCGGACGATCACAAGGGCGCCCTCGGCGCGCTGCGGACAAGTCTGGCGATCGAAACCGCCTGTGTCATCGCGGTTCTCGGGCTGATCGCCTGGCTCGGGACGCTCGCGCCGCCTGCATCGGCGATGTGATGCGCGGCCGGGGAGCCCTCGCGGTCCCCGGCCGTTCACGGGGCCGCGCCTGATGGATCAGTCGATCCTGCTCGACGAGACGGGGAGGATGCTGGCCGTGGCCGGCCTGATCTGCGTGGTGCTGCTCGTGCCGATGATGATCGTCGGGCTGATAATCAGCATCATCCAGGCGGCGACGTCGATTAGCGAACAGACGCTGAGCTTCGTGCCTAAGCTGATCGCGCTAGGCGTATGTTTGGTGATTTTCGGGAGCGCAGCGACCGAGCTCCTGACCAAGTTCACGGCCGAGCTGTTCGCTGTGATCGCGAGCATGGGCCGTTGATATGCAGATAGCTGCGCGGGCGGGCGACCGCCCGCGCAAGCCCCGCTATGCCGCCATCCGATCGCAGGAATCGGCGCACTTCCGGCACGCTGCCACGCAATCCTCCATGCCGCCCAGGGCCTCGCAGCTCGCTGCGCAAGCCCGGCAGATCTCGGCACACTCGCGGCAGATATGCTGATGGTGGGCGGACTTGCGCGCCATGAAGTCGATCGCAACCGCGCAAATTTGCGCGCAGTCGGCCATGATCTTCATATGCTCGGGCGCGGCGTGCTGGCCGCCCATTTCGAGGCAATGGTTCATCGCCATGTGAAGACAGGTCACATGGCATTCGTGGCAGGCGTCCATGCACGCCTTCATGCCGGGGTCGATCTGGTGCATCGCATTATCTCCGTATGAGCCCCCGCCTGTTCCTAGATACGCGCGCCGCGCGATCACCCCTTGCCGCGATCTCCGTCGTTCGCGGCAAGTTACATGGCCCACCGACCGAACAGCGTCGCAACGATGATGCCCGCGCCAAGCATGATGAGCGTCAACACTGTCATCGCGGCGATCTGAGGTCCGGTCACGCGCGCGCCGGCCGCCATGCCGCTCATCCCTGCCATTGCGTCGTGTCCCATGTCCGGCATCGGCGTGGCCGATTGCCGGTCCGCGCCGACTTCGTGTCCGCCATGCCCCAGCGCGCGCACCGTGCCCATGCCGTGCTTCAAGCGCACGCCAACCAGCCAAAGGTTGATCGGATAGGCGACTGCGAACCCGACGAGTGTCGCCAGCGACATGACGCCCCAAAAGCGGAGCGAGCTGGCGTGCATCGCGGCCATGTCGCGGCTCATCAACACCACCATCGTCGGGATCATGCCGGCCATGACGGCATTCATCGACAGCCATTCGGGGATGAACGACATGCGAAGCGCGCCCCAATAGGAACCGCCCGCCATGTCGCGCATGAAAAGCGCCTGGAAAATCAGCAGTCCGAACGCGAAGCCGAACACATATTCCGCGATCACGTCCTGCCACATCGGCAGGCCGAGCGCCGTGGTGATCGCGGCTGCGGCGATGACGCCGGTTGCATCGCCCGCCATGCAATGGATGGCCGAGCCGAACGCCTGCTTCCAGAGCGGTCGAACGAAATCCTCGTGCCGCTCGTTCGCCGGCTCCTGGCAGGACAGGACATAGGCCGCGGCCATGATCGGGCCACCATAGAGCGTGACCAACAGCCACCCCCATTTCATCACGCGCAGCTCGGGGTTGCGGGTGAAGGCATCCCACGCGACGTAAGCGACCGAAAGGGCGGTCAGCACGAACCACCCGATC
Organism: Sphingomonas ginsenosidimutans; assembly: GCF_002374835.1. Classification (GTDB taxonomy): domain Bacteria; phylum Pseudomonadota; class Alphaproteobacteria; order Sphingomonadales; family Sphingomonadaceae; genus Sphingomonas; species Sphingomonas ginsenosidimutans. The sequence goes on along the minus strand of NZ_NWVD01000010.1, from coordinate 45,733 downwards.
AGCACGGCGTCGAGCCAGGGGGCCGGGGATGGCATCGTCACGGCAGCACTCCTCTACATGCTAGAGGATACGCGGCTCTCCGGATCATCCCTTGCGCGGAGCGGGCTAGGCGAGCTTGCTGGAAACGGCCTTGATCGCTTTCAGTCCCGATCCGAACCGCGCGATGGCCTCCCGGTTCTTCTCCAGCTCGCCATAGGGCAGGTAGGATATGTCGAGGTCGGCTACGCGGCTGAACGCGGGCCGCTGCAACTGCGCGCGAACGTCCGTCTCGCGCGCGTCGGGCGCGACAAGGAACAGCCCCGCGGTCGCGTGAAGGTCGCCACCGCTCAAGGCCAGGTCGAGCATCCTGACGATGCCCGAATAGATCGAGGTCGAATGCTCCACCTCGAACGCCGCGGCGACATGATCGCCGGCCTTCTCAAGCCACAGCACGTCGATCAGCCGGATCGAGTCAGCGCCCTTCGACGTCGCGATCGTGTCGGGCAGGCGCTCAAGGCATCCTGCGCCCAAGGGTGATCCGTCGAAGGCGCGGCTGCGGTCGTTCGCGGCGATCCATACGTCATAGCCGAGCGCCAACCCTAGATCGCGAAGCCATGCCTGGATTTCGGTATGGGTGCGCTCGTTCTCGCCCTCGCGCTGAGCGGCCTTGCTGAGCGTGCGCGCTTCCTCGCGCGCCGCCTCAAGCCGCTGCCCCCAGCTCGCCAGCGTCGCGCCGCTCACGTCGAGGGGCGGAGCCGGATAGCGATCGGAGCCGATGTCGAACAACAGACCGCCGATCGCGCCTAAATCATTCGATAGCAGCTCGCGGAAGCGGTCGTTGAGATCGAGGATGCCGGTCCGCATCGCCAGAAAATGCTCCCAGCTCCCGAGCTTCACATTCGCCCCCGTCAGCGCGTTGTAGCCCTTAACGATTGCGGTGTTGAAGGGCGGCACCAGCGTCGGGTGAAGGAAGTAGAGGAGGTTGGCGACCGCCGGACCCAGCCCCTTGATCTTCAAACGGTCGATCGCGTGGATATGGCTGATGATCTCCTCGGCCGTGTCGCAACAGGAACAGGCGTCGAGCAAGCGGCCGAACGCGCGCTGATTGTCGGGGCTCTCGTAAATGTCGGGGATGCGGAGCTTCGGCTTCCAGAGGAACGCATGGTCCGCGCCCTTGAAGATTTGCCGCTGCTCGGCGACGGAATGGACGACGGTTTCGAGCGACGATCCGCGGTAGGCGACGCCGAACGTGCCGCGCTCGATCTCGCCGACAACCTGGGTGATGCCGCGCCGGATTGATCGGAAGTTCTTCAACCGCTCGTCCCAAAGAAACCAGCTCCGATAGGTCGCGCCCTGATCGTCACGCCAGCGGGCAATTAAGCGGCGCACCAGGCCGTCATGGTCGGTGCCAGTAGAAAGACTGTCGATCTGCGCTGCCATATGTCCCCGATTGCCCCCGGCCCGCGTTTGGCGAGCTAGTAATAGACCTAAGCTGCGGCCCTTATGGCGTCGAGGGTGTAGAGCTGGCCCCCGCAATATGAGGGCAACGCCGCTCCCGCGCGTAGATTCAACATACACGCCAGCGGTGCCGACAGGGCCTTGACCCTAACACGGTGTCATACCCTACATGCTCTCGGGTCGAAGGAGTCTTGCCATGAACGACCCTCATTACCATTCCCAAGCCGGGCGTTGCGGCTGTTCGAAGCCTGCGCCTGAATCGGTCTCCACGCCCTCATCCTGTTGCGGGGGCGGCTCGGCCGCTCCCGCAAAGATCGAGCACGAACATCATCACACCGAAGCGGGCGGCTGCTGCTCGGGCAGTAAGGACAACGATGCCGCAGCAGCAGTGATCGACGCGGTGTGCGGCATGACGGTCGATCCCGCAAAAACGACACACCATGCCGAGCACGCTGGTCATGCCTATCATTTCTGTAGCGCAGGGTGCCGGAGCAAGTTTGTCGCCAATCCTGACGCCTATCTGAGCGATAAGCCGAAACCGGAGCCGATGGCGACGCCGGGGGCGATGTGGACGTGCCCGATGCACCCGCAAATTCGCCAGGAAGGGCCGGGAACTTGCCCAATCTGCGGCATGGCGCTCGAACCCGAAGAACCGTCGCTCGACGATACTCCCAACCCTGAGCTGGTCGACTTCACGCGCCGACTGTGGGTGGCGGGCGCGCTCACGATCCCGCTGCTCGTCGTCTCGATGTTCGCGGAAATGTTAGGCCTGCATGTGGTTAGCCCTGCGGCCTCGCCTTGGGTCCAGCTCGCACTCACCGCGCCGATCGTGCTGTGGGCGGGCTGGCCGTTTTTCGAGCGGGGGTGGACATCGCTTCGTACCCGCCATCTCAATATGTTCACACTGATCGCGATCGGCGTAGGTGCCGCCTTCCTCTATAGCGTGGTCGCGACGCTCGCGCCGGGCATCTTCCCAGCGACCTTCCGCACGCATGGGAGCATGGTTCCCGTCTATTACGAGGCGGCCGGCGTCGTGGTGACACTGGTGCTGCTCGGGCAAGTGCTCGAACTGCGCGCTAGGGCGGCGACAGGGCGCGCGATCCGCGCTCTCATGGATCTCGCCCCCAAGACGGCGCGACGCTTGCAGCCTGACGGTTCTGAAGAAGAAGTCGGGCTTGCCGACGTGGCAACCGGTGACCGGCTGCGGGTCCGCCCCGGTGAAGCCATCCCGGTCGATGGCGTCGTGGTCGAGGGTCGTTCGTCGGTCGACGAAGCCATGCTCACCGGCGAACCCGCGCCGGTCCTCAAGGAAGTCGAGGCGATCGTTACCGGGGGCACCGTCAACGGGACGGGCAGCCTGGTGATGGAAGCCCGCGCGGTTGGTTCGGACACGATGCTCGCGCGTATCGTCCGCATGGTCGCGGAAGCGCAGCGAAGCCGCGCCCCGATACAGGCGGTCGCCGATCGGGTTTCAGGATGGTTCGTGCCGCTCGTCGTGCTGATCTCGATTGCGACCTTCATCACTTGGTCGCTGGTCGGCCCTGAGCCGCGCATGGGCCATGCCCTGCTTAACGCCATCGCAGTGCTGGTGATCGCCTGCCCGTGCGCGCTCGGGCTCGCCACGCCCATGTCGATCATGGTCGGCACGGGACGCGGCGCTCAGGCCGGCGTGCTGGTGAAGAACGCGGAAGCCTTACAGGGGCTGGAAAAGGTCGATACCCTTGTCATCGACAAGACGGGTACGCTCACGGAAGGCAAGCCCAAGCTGATCGCGGTCGAGACGGTCAGCGCGGTCGGAGAGAACGACATGCTCGCGCTTGCCGCGGCCGTCGAAGGCCAATCCGAACATCCGCTCGCGCACGCAATCGTCGTTGCCGCCAAAGAACGAGGATTGCAGCTCGGCACAGTCGCGGACTTTGCCTCGCAAACCGGGCTGGGTGTCAGCGCCACGGTGGGCGGCCGCTCGGTCGTGATTGGCAATGCGGTGCAAATGAGCCGGATCGGCGCTGATCTCAAGCCGGTCGACGCCGCGGCCGATCGTCACCGTGGCGAAGGCGCGGGCATCATCCTCGTCGCGATCGACGGGGCGCTCGCCGGTCTGCTCGCAGTCGCCGATCCGGTGCGCGCATCGGCGCGCGACGCTATTGCCGCGCTTCGCAAGGAGGGCCTGCGGGTCGTCATGCTCACCGGCGACAATCGTGGGACGGCCGATGCTGTCGCGCGCGCCGTGGGCGGTCTTGATGACGTGCGCGCCGATCTGCTGCCGGAAGACAAGGCGCGTATCATCGGCGAGCTGAAAGCGAGCGGCGCAAGGGTCGCAATGGCGGGCGATGGGATCAACGACGCCCCGGCGCTCGCCGCCGCGGATGTCGGCTTGGCGATGGGAACGGGAACAGACGTGGCGATCGAAAGCGCCGGCATGACGCTCACGCGCGGCGATCTCTCGGCGATCGTGCGCGCCCGCAAGCTCGCTCGCGCGACGATGCGAAATATCCGCCAAAACCTGTTCTTCTCGTTCTTGTTCAACGGAATCGGCGTGCCGGTTGCGGCCGGCGTGCTTTACCCGGTTGCCGGTATCCTGCTGTCGCCGATGCTGGCCGGTGCAGCGATGGCGCTCTCGTCCTTCACCGTGGTCCTGAACGCACTGCGGCTCAACGCGGTAAAGCTGTGAACATCGGAGCGGCGTCGGACGCCAGCGGCGTCTCCCAACGCATGATCCGCCACTATGAAAAGATTGGTTTGGTGCCCGCGCCGCCACGGCGCGGGAACTACCGGGACTACGCCGACGCTGACGTTCATCGGCTGCGATTTATCGCCAACGCGCGCGACCTGGGGTTCCCGATCGAGGAAATCCGCACGCTGCTGGGGCTGTGGTCGGATCGCGATCGGTCGAGCGCGGAAGTGAAGACGCTGGCGGAAGCCCGCGCTGCCGAACTGGGCCGCAAGGTCCGCGTCTTGGACGCCATGCGCCGCTCGCTTACCGGGCTCGCCCAAGCCTGTCATGGCGATGATCGGCCTGATTGTCCGATCATCGAACGCTTGGCTGAATAACTTGCGCGGCTAACTTTTACTCCACTTGAGCGTGATCGTGCGTCGCACCGTTTCACGCGTTTCGCGCTGCGGCTTTGCCGCACCCCTCGATCGCCGCGCGGTTGGCCGTCACGATCCTGTCGGCCCCGACGATGGCGCGGAACGCGGTGGGACTGGCGCTCTGGATCATACGCTGCCCGGCTTCCCAGCGGGGCAAGTCGAGCGTCCGCGCCGCCATGCGCTCGGGCCATTGCCAGCTCGCCGGTGCGATCTCGCGCGCGACCAGGCCCGGCACGATCGCCCATGCGAGGATGCCGGCCGCCACCCCACCCAGGGCAAACCATAGCTGCCGATTCTTCTGGTCGGCGCGTGTCCATGCGGACCCGGCGATGGCGCGAAGATCGGCCATGATGCGGGCCTTGTCCTCGCCCGCCTTGGCGAGCGCCGCCTGATCCTCGCGCCGGGCGGCGCTGCCCGCCGCGGCGATGCGCTGCGCCATCTGCTCCGGCGTCATCGCCAGCGCCGGGGCCGCTTTCAGGAATTGGCCGATGCGCGCGACGTTCTCGCCTGCCGTGTTCACGTTCTGCTGGAGCACGCCAAGCGTCTCGGTATGGTCGGGTATGTCGATCGCCGCGCTCGGCCGCCAAGCCCTCCACGGCGCAGCGCCAGCTCGCCGCGCATGGCCTCGAACGCCTCGGCCGCGCCTGCTCCGCCCTGATCGTCCTCGTTCGTCACCTGTCGTGAGCCTGCAACCCGTGATATTCCTCCGAGTTAATCAAAGGAGACCCAACAATCACCGGACCGGTCATGCCTAAGACACCACACACGAAAGGCCCGGACGAAACCCTTTCTCTCCTCGCCGATCCCTATCGGTTCATCTCCAGGCAGTGCCAGCGCCTAGGCGCAAACGCTTTTGAATCCCGTTTCCTGCTGAAAAAGACCAACTGCCTTAAGGGGGCCAAGGCCGCCGAAATCTTCTACGATACGACCCGCTTCGAGCGCGAAGGTGCCATGCCGGTCGCTATTCAGAAGACACTGCTGGGCCAAGGCGGCGTTCAGGGTCTGGACGGCGAGACCCATCGGCACCGCAAGCAGATGTTCATGGGCCTGATGACACCAGAGCGCGTGCGGGCGCTGGCGCAATTGTTCGAGGCCGAGTGGCGCAGGGCGGTGCCGGGCTGGACGCGCAAAGGAGAGATCGTCTTCTATGACGAGTTGCATGAGCCGCTGACGCGAGCGGTATGCGCTTGGGCGGGAGTTCCTCTTCCGGACGATGAAGCCGGCAACCGCGCGGGCGAGCTGCGGGCGCTGTTCGACGCCGCCGGCTCGGCGAGCCCAAGGCATCTTTGGTCACGGCTGGCCCGTCGTCGCGTCGACGCATGGGCGAAGCGGATCATTGAAGGCATTCGGGCCGGGAGCATCGGCTCGGGCTCGGGGACCGCGGCTTACGCGATAGCCTGGCATCGCGACCGGCACGACGATCTTCTTTCGCCGCACGTCGCAGCGGTCGAACTGGTAAATGTCCTTCGCCCGACCGTCGCGATCGCAGTGTACATCACCTTCGTCGCCCACGCGCTGCAAACCTGTTCAGGGATCAGGGCGGCCTTGGTTCAGCAGCCGGACTATGCCGAGCTCTTCGTCCAAGAGGTCCGCCGATTCTATCCCTTCTTTCCCGCTGTGGTGGCGCGCGCGAGCCAAGATTTCGAGTGGGAGGGGATGGCCTTTCCGGAAGGGCGTCAAGTGGTGCTAGACCTTTATGGGAGCAATCACGACGCAGCGACCTGGGCCGACCCCCAGGAGTTTCGCCCTGAGCGTTTCAGGGCTTGGGACGAAGACTCCTTCACCTTCATTCCGCAGGGCGGCGGCGATCACTATCTCGGCCATCGCTGTCCCGGCGAATGGATCGTCCTCGCGATCATGAAGGTGGCGGCACACCTCCTCGTCAACGCGATGCGCTATGACGTACCGGACCAAGACCTGAGCATCGATTTCGCCAGGCTGCCAGCGCTTCCGAAAAGCGGCTTCGTGATGCGCAACGTCCACATAGGTGGCTAGGGCCGCGTGCCGTGGTGATGGTGATCGGCTCCGTTATCGACCGTTTGCGCGAGTACGGAGTGCGATGCGACATCTACGCAGTCGAATGTTGGTTCAGCAAGTCGATCACGGCGCACCTCGCCGCCCCGTCGCCTTCGCAACGGTCGATGGTCGCAGCCAGCAGGCTTTCTAGTTGCGCCAGATCCTCCATCTTAGCGCGCACACGCTCTAGATGGTGAGCCGCGATCTCGCGGACCTCACTGCATGACGCCTGCGCAGAACCGCCAAGAGACAGGATCGCGCGCACCTCGGCCGGGGAGAAGCCGAGTTCGCGCGCGCGACGGACGAACCCAAGTGCGCGGACGTGACCGGTCCCATATACCCGCCGCCCGCCGCTTGTGCGGGGTGGCGTTGCGAGAACACCAACGCGCTCGAAGTACCGGATCGTCTCGATATTCACGCCAGTCCGGCGAGACAGCTCGCCGATCGTGATGCTTTCCTCAACGCGCATATATTGCTTGCTCCTGTAGTCACTACAGGATGCATAACGGGCTAACCCGCTAGAGGCGATAGATGAACCAAGAGACCATCCCGCGTGAACCCCTAGGCGCACCAACGTCACGACGTCGCGCCGACACGGGGCTATCCGCCCTCGGCGCGCTTGCGAGCTTAGCCGCTGTTCTAGCTGCGGCGTCATGCTGCGTCCTGCCCCTCGCACTCGCGGCGCTCGGCCTGGGGGCGGGCCTGTCCAGCAACTTCGCCGCGCTGATACCACTACGGTGGCCGCTAACGGCGACCTCCCTCATCGGCTTGGCTGCTGGGTGGTGGGCCTACGCGCAGCGGCGGAGGTCCTGTGCTGGGGACCGGTCCTGCACAATGCCGCTGCCCTCGCGCGCGACACCTATCCTGCTCGCGATTGGAACGGTTCTGACGCTTATCGCGTTCGCCTGGGACCTCCTAGAAGCGCCGCTGATGAACGCGCTTTCCTGATGCAGCTCACCTCAACCCTGACCTGTCCCAAATGCGGCGGGGTGGCCACCGAAAGGATGCCCACCAACGCCTGCCAATTCTTCTATGATTGCCGGCATTGCGCGGTGGTGCTGCGGCCCCTGGCTGGCGACTGCTGCGTGTTCTGCTCATTTGGCGATGTCCCATGCCCTCCGATCCAGGAAGCGAAAGCAAACGGGACTGTGGCGGGCTGCTGCGGGTGAGGCGATAGCTTCACGTTTCTTCGTGAACTGGGGTCCTGCTCGCCAAGGTCGCGCAAGCGAAATTGCCTACTTCGGTCTTATTCGACCGGTTCCTGACCTGCCTCAACTGCTCATTTTCGAGAGGGCATTTGAACAGGATAGCATTTCGGGCGCTTCAAAAACCCTTGCTCCTCCAGTTGCTAGAGCATGTAACCGCAATTTGCTCTCCTGCGGACGGGGGGCTGGAGGTGGCTTTTTGACGGCCCGTGTTGAAGCAATCGGTATGTCTCGACGCTCATTAGTGGCGCGGTTGGTGGCCTGTGGAACCGGCTTGGTGCTCGGTTCTCCAACGCTCGCGCGACAGACTTCCCGGTCTGCGGCCTCGTGGAACTTCGGCGCGGCTCACCTCGAATGGGAGCCGCTGGAAGTCGGCACGGGTGATACCCTCCTTGTTTCGGCACAAGTGCGCGGAGTGCCGGCGCGGGCGGTGCTCGACAGTGGCAGCGGCGCGTCGATCATGAGCACGGCGCTCGCGGCGAAGCTCGGCTTGAACAATGGTGAGCGGCGCATGATTAGCGGGCTGAGCGCCAAGGCCCCGGTGCTGCTGGTCCGCGACATCGACGTACAGCTCGCCCGCGAAACCCGTCGCTTACCCTTTGCCGTTGTTGGTGATCTGAGTTCAGTGTCGGCGGCCTTCGGACGACCGATCGACGTTCTCCTCGGTGCCGATATGTTCACGGGCAGCTGCATCGCGCTCGATTTCGCGAACAGGCGTATGGCGGTCGTCAAGTCAGGCACGTTTCTCGCCGGCCCCGACTGGCGCGCTGTCGCGCTCGGACGCGGTGCCAAGCAGGAGCTGTTCATCCGGGCCTCCGTCGAGGGCCTGTCTCCCGTGCCCTTGATGATCGATCTTGGCAGCTCGGCCGCGCTGATGCTCTCGTCGGCCTATGCCCGCGATCAAGGGCTGTTGAACGGGAAGCTCGTCTCGACCGCGGCGATCGGCGGCGTCGATGGTGTGCGTATCAACGATGCTTTCACGATCCAGAACATCAACATCGAAGGGCTTGGCGTCTCGAACGTCCCCACACTCGGGATGAGAGCTTGGCTCTCCACCAGCACGGTTGGCAATGTCGGCCTACCGCTGATCGCTCAATTCGACGTGGTGTTCGACGTGACCGCCGGATTCGTGTGGCTCCGGCCACTCGGTCCTCGTCGTCGCCTGCCGATGCTGAAGGACCGTAGCGGCCTTGGCCTCGCAGCCTCACCAACGGCGCTCACCGTTGTTCATGTGGCGGCGAACAGTCCCGCGGAAAAGGCTGGCTGGGCGGTCGGCGACCGGATCGTGGCGGTGAACGGCCATTCGATCGATGCGAACTATACGCGTGGGGAGCTCTGGCAAGTGCGCTCCCGGCCTGCTGGCACCCTCGTAAAGCTGACGATGGCCTCGGGTGATGTGCGCGAGCTCAGGCTGGCCGATTATTATTGATCGGCTTGAGGGTGGCCTTTGCCGATCGCCTTCATGATCCGACAATCGGCCATGCGCGCCTTGGTGCAGCTCTGGCTGAGCATTGCCAACTCATCCCGCAACACCGCGAGTTGCGCCAGTCTCTCCTCCACATCCTTGAGGTGCTGAGCAGCGATAGCTGAGGCGGCACCACAATCCTGGTCCGGGTTCTGCGCCAGCCCCATCAACGAACGGATCTCGTCGACGGAGAAGCCAAGCCGGCGACCGTTGCGGATGAAGTGCAAACGCTCAATGTCACTGGCATCGTAGGTTCTGCGACCCGACGCCGTGCGAGGGGCGGATCGGAGCAACCCGATCGACTCATAAAAGCGGATCGTCGTCACCTTCGTCGAGGTCTCGCTGGCGAGCTGCCCAATCATCACCGGCTTCATCATGCCATCCTTGCTTATGCGAACGTGTCGCACATTTCGCTTGCTTCTACAGCGACTGGAGGTGGTAAGGAAGGCCGCATGAATGCTTCTACCGAAAGCTGCGGGTGCCACGGGGAGCCCGCGCGCGCGCAAACCGATCCGGCCTATCGCCGTGCGCTGCTGACCGTCGTGGTGCTCAACCTCGGCTTCGGAGTCGCCGAGCTGTTCGGCGGGTTCATCGCCGATAGCCAAGCGCTGAAAGCGGATTCCCTCGATTTTCTCGGGGACGGGTCGATCAGCCTTATCGGTCTTCTCGCGCTTGCCTGGTCCGCACGGGCGAGGGCAAAGGTCGCGCTGACGCAGGGGTTGTTTCTCGGTGCGCTTGGCGTGGGCGTAATCGGTTTCGCGATTTGGCGCGCCCTGAACGCAACCGCGCCGGATGCCGAACTGATGGGCACAATCGGCGTTGTCGCGCTCGCGATCAATGTCGTGTCCGCCTTGGTGCTTGCGCGTTTCCGGGAAGGGGACGCCAATGTTCGCGCGATCTGGCTGTTCAGCCGCAACGACGCGCTCGCCAATGTCGCGGTGATCGCCGCGGCCGGTCTGGTGGCGTGGACAGGAAGCGCCTGGCCGGACCTCGCCGTCGCCGGCCTCATCGCCCTCCTGTTCCTCCACTCCGCTTATGAAATCGTCACTGGCGCTCGGCGCGAACTGGGAGAGCGGTAGTGCGTCTGCTCACCTTGATCCGGGCAATGCTCTCGCTGCGGCTGCTCGCCGCGCTCGCTGCGCTGCTGATCCCTGCTGCGGCATTCGCCGAACCCGGCGACGTGCAAACCGCATGGCGGCTGCTCGACTATATGGCCGTCGATTATGGAGGCGCGGTCGCGAACGGTCGGATCAAGAGCGCGTCGGAATACGCCGAAATGAATGAGTTTGCCGCGTCGGTCTCGACACGGCTTCAAGGCCTGCCGGCGAAGCCGGAGCGCCAAGCCCTCATTCAGCGGGCCGCCAACCTCCAAGCGGTAATCGCGGAAAAGGGATCGACTGAACAGGTGGCAACACTGGCGCACGGGCTCGCGGCCGATCTGCTGCGCGCCTACCCGGTGCCGCTCGCGCCCGATAAGGCTCCGAACCTCGTCTCCAGCGATGCACTGTTCCGACAATCCTGCGCGTCCTGCCACGGGATGACGGGCAACGGCCGTGGCCCTGACGCCGCCAAGCTCGCTACGCCCCCGATTGCTTTCACCGATGCCGAGCGCGCGCGCCAGCGCAGCGTGTTCGCGCTCTATCAGGTGGTGACGCAAGGCATCGACGGGACCGCGATGCAGAGCTTCGCCGATCTGCCCAACGATCAGCGCTGGGCGTTAGCATTCCGAGCCGGGAGCTTCGCCTTCACGGATGCGCAGGCGCGCGAAGGCGAGCGGCTTTGGAAATCCGACCCGACCCTTCGCCGGCGCATTCCGGACCTGAAAACCCTGGTCGCGCTCACCCCGGCCGCGCTCGGCGCGGCGATCGGCGACGCCAAGGCTGACGCCGTGCTCGCGTTCCTGCGTCGTCATCCCGAACAGGTGATACAACAGGCTCCCGGCTCGCTCGCGGTCGCCCGCGCCAAACTCGCCGAAAGCGTGGCGGCTGCGCGGCGCGGCGATGCGCGCATGGCGAAAGAGCTGGCGCTGTCGGCCTATCTCGATGGGTTCGAGCCGATCGAGCCAACACTCACCGCGCGCGACGCGACGCTGATGGGTCGAATCGAGGGCGCGATGGGGGAGTTCCGCGCCTCGATCGACCGGGGCGCGTCGCCCGATGATCTCGCGGAGAAGGTCGCAGTACTGGGCGGCCTTTTCGACGATGCGGAAGCGGCGCTCGCGCCTGATGCCGCCACCGAAGCGTCCACGTTCCTGGGCGCGTTCACGATCCTGCTGCGTGAAGGGCTCGAAGCCCTGCTCATCGTTGTCGCCATGATCGCGTTCCTGCGTAAAGCCGAGCGCGGCGAGGCGCTGCGGTACGTGCATGGCGGCTGGGTCAGCGCGATCATCGCGGGCGGGATCACCTGGGCGGTCGCCACCTATGCGATCGGGATCAGCGGTGCGAGCCGGGAGCTGACGGAAGGGTTTGGCTCGCTGTTCGCCGCGGTCGTGCTGCTCTCGGTCGGGATTTGGATGCACGGCAAGGCGCAGGCCGATCAGTGGCAGCGCTATATTCGCGAGAAGATGTCGCGGGCGCTCTCGGGCGGGTCGGGCTGGTTCCTGTTCGGGCTGGCGTTCGTCGTAGTTTATCGCGAGGTCTTCGAGACGATCCTGTTCTATGCCGCGCTTTCGGCGCAAGGTGACAACGGGATGCTTCTCGCGGGGGCCGGGTCGGCGATTGGACTGCTCAGCCTGATCGCTTGGGCCATGCTTCGCTACAGTCGCAAGCTGCCGATCGCGCAGTTCTTCCGCTATAGCTCCTGGCTCATGGCGGTCCTGACCGTCGTGCTGGCGGGTAAAGGCGTCGCCGCGCTCCAGGAAGCCGGCCTTATCAACATCGCACCGCTCGCGGACGTGCCACGGCTGTCGATGCTCGGCGTGTTTCCCACTTGGCAATCGGTGCTGGCGCAACTCCTGATGGCGGTCGCCATTGCGGTCGGGTTCGCCTGGAACGGGCGCGACCGATCCCGCTCGGGTTCCGGCTCAGTGACCCTTGGTTCGAATTAGTGCAATGACATGAAAACCCTTCCGTGATAGAGGCAAGCTAGTGCGAGCCTTTTTGCCTTTCCTGACATGCCTGATGCTGGTCCTGACCAGCTTCTCCGGCATGGCCCATGCCGCCGATCTGGCGGGGGGAAGCATCGCGGGCGTTGAGTTCACGGTCCATACCGCCGGTGACATCGATCAGGTGCCATCGGACTCGGACAAGAATGTCCCGCATCATCACAATTATTGTCACGGACACGACGTCGGCGCGCCTGCGCGCACGACGATGGAATATACCCCCGTCCTCACAGTGCCCAAGCCGACAATCTCCGCCTCTGCGTCGCTCGACGGCCGCACCGGCATGGTCCATTTGAGGCCCCCCCAAGCCTGACGTCCGATTTGGGCGTGCGTTGGCGCGCCCCTGTCGATCATCGTCAGGAGTCCTATTTTCATGAATCGTATCCTCGCGGCCATGCTGGCCGCAGCGTCTTGCGCCACGATGGCGCAGGCGCAGGTCGGACCGTCCGCGCCTGTTGCGCAGGATGCGCCGGTCTACACGCTTGACCAAGCGGTCAGTGCAGCGGGCGGTTCGGCCCCTGCTGCGGAAGCGGCGACAGCTGGAATCGACGCGGCCCGTGCAGGTCGCACAGTCGCCGGCTTGCGGCCCAATCCGGTGGTTCAAGGCCAAGTCGAGAATGTCATCGGCTCCGGGCCGTATCGGGGGGTCCGCAGCGCGGAAACCACGGTCGGCTTTGCGATCCCGATCGAGCTAGGCGGCAAGCGCGGCGCCCGCGTCGCGGTCGCCAATGCGCAATTGTCCCGGGCCGAGATCCAGGCCGCGATCATCGCGGCGGATGTCCGGCTTCAGGTAACGCAGCTCTATGTCGAAGCGGTCGCGGCCGATCGCCGGGTAATGACAGCCCGCGATCAGGCCCGGATCGCCAGCGATGCGCTGCGGGCCGCGAGCGTTCGCGTGCAGGCAGGGCGGGCATCGCCACTCGAGCAACAGCGCGCGGATGTCGCGCGTATCAATGCCGACGCCAATGTGGAGCGGCAGCTTCGCTTGGCCGAGGCGGCCCGCGCCAATCTGGCGCGTCGGATCGGACGGCCGATCGACGGCCTGCTCGATGACACGCTGCTCGATCGCCTTCCCGATGTGAACGTCTATGGGCCGTTGGCACCGGTCAACACGACCGGCACACTCGCGCTGGCGGCAGCCAACGCGGATTTCTCCATTGCCGAAGCCGGCGTGCGGCTCGCGCGCGCCAATCGCGTGCCTGACCTGAACGTCGGGCCGTCGATCCGCCGCCTGGAAGCGACCAACGACATGGCGGCGGTGTTCAGCGTGTCGATCCCGATCCCGGTGTTCAACAATGGTCGCGCCGCGATTGCGCAGGCGACCGCGCAGCGGACCCAGGCGGATGCGCAGCGCCGCGTGACCGCGCTCGACATCGAACAGGCGATCACGGACGCGCAGGCGCAGGCGGCCAATGCCGCAACGACGGCTCGTGCGGCGTCGGGGCCGGCGCTGGCGGCTGCACAGGAGGCCGCCCGCATCGCGCGGATCGGCTATCGCGAGGGCAAGTTCGGCCAGCTCGAATTGCTCGATGCTGAACGCACGCTCGCCGAAACGCGGGTCGCCGCGATCGACGCGCTTGCCAATTACCAGAATGCCCGCGCGCAAGTGGAGCGACTGACCGCTCGTGCGCCCAATGGGGGGAATCAGTGATGAAGAGCTTTTATCTCGCGGGCGCGGCGTCGCTCGCCCTGCTCTTGGCTGCCTGCGGCGGCAAGGATGGCGGAAACGAGGCAACTGCCGAAGGCGCAGCTGCCAATGAGACGGCAGCGGGCACGGAAAAGGGCGGTGCTGAAGGCGGTCATGCCGGTGAAGGCGTCGTCACATTGGGTGCCGACCAGATCGCCACAGCGGGCGTCCAGGTCGGACGGCCGATCATCGGCGGGGCCGGGACGATCGAGCTGCCCGCGATCATCGAGGGCGACCCACAGGGAACGCAGGTCGTCTCGGCCGCAATTGCGGGACGCGTGGTCGCGCTCACCCGTAACCTCGGCCAATCGGTCGGACGCGGCCAGACCATTGCGGTCATCGAAAGCCGCGAGGCGGCGCAGATCAAGGGCGAGGTCGAGGCGGCGCGGGCGCGGCTTCAGCTCGCTAATTCGAACCTCGCGCGCGAACAGCGGCTGTTCGCGCAGAGAGTCTCCCCTGAACAGGATCTGATCGCCGCCCGCACAGCGGCGACGGAGGCGCGGATCGCCCTGACGCAGGCGCAGAGCATGGTTTCGGCGGCGGGTGTCGGCGGCGGCGGGCTCAACCGGCTCGGCATTGCCGCGCCGATCTCGGGCCAGATCATTGCGCGCCCCGTGACGCTGGGACAAACGGTCGCGGCGGATGCCGAACTCTATCGCATCGCCAACCTGAGCCAGGTGTCGATCGCGCTTAATCTCAAGCCCGAGGATGCGGGCCGGGTGCGTCCCGGCAATACGGTGCTGGTGAAGGCGGCAGGCCGTCAGGCGACCGCCCGCGTGACCTTCGTGTCGCCGGCGCTTGATCCGCAGACGCGGCTCGTGCCTGCGCTCGCCACCCTCGACAATCGCGGTGGCGAATGGCGGGTCGGCGAGCCTGTGACGGCAGCCGTGCAGCTCACGGGCAGCGGCGGGAGCGGGGCGGTCCGCGTGCCGACGACGGCGGTCCAGAGTTTCGAGGGCAAGTCGGTCGTGTTCGTGCGCACGCCCACCGGCTTCAAGGCGACCCCGGTCCAGCTCGGCGATGCGTCGGGCGACACGGTGATCGTCCGGTCGGGCCTGACCGGCAACGAACAGATCGCCACCACCGGAAGTTTCACGCTCAAGGCCGAGATCGGCAAGGGCGAAGCGAGCCACGAGGATTAAGCCATGATCGCCCGTATCGTAACCTGGGCGGTCGAGAAGCGCTGGCTAGTCCTGCTCCTCACCGTCATCGTCGCCGCCATCGGCGCCTTTTCCCTCTACCGGCTACCGATCGACGCGGTGCCGGACATCACCAACAATCAGGTCCAGATCAACGTCCGCGCGCCTGCCCTCTCGCCCGAGCTGGTCGAGAAGCAGGTGTCGTTTCCAATCGAAACCGCGCTCGCCGGCACCCCCGGCCTGGAATATACGCGCTCGTTGAGCCGCAACGGCTTCGCGCAGATCACGGCGGTCTTTTCGGACGCGACGGACATCTATTTCGCCCGCCAGCAGGTGGGCGAGCGTCTGCGGGGCGTGCAAGAGAATCTGCCCGACGGCGTGAACCCTGAAATGGGTCCGATCGCGACAGGCCTGGGCGAGGTGTACATGTACACCGTTCGTCTCGATCATCGCGAGGACGACAAGCACAAGCCCGGTGAACCGGGCCAACAGCCCGATGGCAGCTACATCACGCCAGAGGGCGAGCGACTGACGACCGAAGAGGACAAGGCGACCTACCTGCGCACCGCGCAGGACTGGATCGTGACGCCGCTTCTGAAGACCACACCGGGCCTCGCCGGTGTCGACTCGATTGGCGGTTACGCCAAGCAGTTCCTCGTCGTGCCCGACGTGCAGAAGCTGGCCTCGCTCGGCATCACGCTGACGGACCTGGGAAATGCGCTGGAGCGCAATAACACCAGCGTCGGCGGTGGCTTCGTCAATCGCAATGGCGAAGGTCTGGCTGTTCGCTCGGATGCGCTCGTTCGCAATGCCAGCGAGTTGGCCAGGACCGTGATCGCGACACGTAACGGCGTGCCGATCACGGTAGAACAAGTTGCGACTGTGAAGACGGGTCAGGCGATCCGCATGGGTTCGGCATCGGAGAACGGTACCGAAGTCGTCGTCGGCACGGCGATCATGCGGATCGGCGAGAACAGCCGCATCGTGTCGACCGCGGTCGCTGAGAAACTGAAGACGATCAACGCTTCGCTGCCTCCTGACGTCGTAATTCAGCCGGTGCTGAACCGCACCGAGCTGGTCAATTCGACGATCAAGACGGTCGCGAAAAACCTGTCCGAAGGCGCGGTGCTGGTCATCGTCGTGCTCTTCCTGCTGCTCGGCAACTTCCGTGCGGCCCTGATCGCGGCGTTGGTCATCCCGATCACCATGATGCTGACAGGCTTTGGTATGCTGCGCGCTGGGGTCTCGGCCAATCTGATGAGCCTTGGGGCTTTGGACTTCGGTCTGATCGTCGACGGCGCCGTCATCATCGTTGAAAACGCGCTGCGAAGGCTTGCCGAGCAACAGCATCATGAAGGCCGATTGCTGAGCGTCAAGGAAAGGCTCGCGACCGTGGCAGCCGCCGCGCGCGAGATGATCCGGCCCTCGGTCTACGGACAGGCGATCATCATCCTCGTCTACGTGCCGCTACTCACGCTGACCGGCGTGGAGGGCAAGACGTTCGTGCCGATGGCGCTCACCGTCATCATCGCGCTCGGCTTCGCCTTCATCCTGTCGCTCACCTTCGTCCCCGCCATGATCGCGATCTGGCTGTCCAAAAAGGTGGAGGAGAAGGACGGCCGCATCATCACATGGCTGAAGAAGCGCTACGAACCCGGTCTCGACCGGGCGATGAAGCGCCCGACCCTGACGATCGGGGCGGGTGTCGGCAGCCTTGTGGTGGCGGCGCTTGCCTTCACCACGCTCGGCTCGGTGTTCCTGCCGCAGCTCGATGAAGGCGATCTGCTCATCCAGTCGCTCCGCATCCCGGCAACGTCGGTCCAGCAGAGTCAGGCGATGCAGGTGCCGATCGAGAGGATGATGTCGAAGCAACCGGAGGTGGCGTTCGTCTATTCAAAGACGGGCACCGCCGAGCTGGCGGCCGACCCGATGCCGCCGAACGCGACCGACATGTTCGTCATCCTGAAGCCGCGGAAGGACTGGCCGAACCCCGACCTTCCCAAGGAGGAGCTGGTAAGTCGGATCGAGGGTAATCTCGCGAAGTTCCCGGGCAATGCCTATGAGATCACCCAGCCCATCCAGATGCGCTTCAACGAGCTGATCGCCGGCGTTCGCGGCGATATCGCGGTGAAGGTATTCGGCGACGACTTCACACAAATGAACCGGACGGCCGAGCAGGTTGCTGCGGTGCTGCGCAAGACGCAGGGCGCAGCGGACGTGAAGGTCGAGCAAACGACGGGCCTGCCCATGCTCGACATTCGCGTCAATCGCGACGCAATGGCGCGTCTGGGCGTCACTGCCCAAGATGTGCAGGACATCGTCACCGCGACAATCGGCGGGCGCACCTCGGGCCAGATCTTCGAGGGCGATCGGCGCTTTCCGGTCGTGATACGGCTCTCTGAAGCGCAACGGGCGGACATCGGCCTTCTCGAACAGGTGCAGGTGCCGTTGGCGGGGGGTGGCTATGTGCCGCTTTCGAGCGTCGCCGACATCAAGGTGGTCGATGGTCCCAACCAGATCAGCCGCGAGAACGGGAAGCGTCGCGTGGTGGTGCAAGCCAATGTGCGCGGTCGCGACGTCGGCAGTGTCGTTGCGGACGCGCAGGCGGCGATCGGTAGCCAGGTTCGGCTGCCCGCTGGTGCCTATCTCGAATGGGGCGGCCAGTTCGAGAACCTGCAATCGGCAAGCGAACGTCTGAAGCTGGTCATTCCGGCCTGCTTCATCCTGATCCTGTTGCTCCTCTACGGGGCATTGGGATCGGTCCGCGATGCCGCGATCGTCTTCACCGGCGTGCCCTTCGCGCTGGTGGGCGGCGTTCTGCTGCTGTTCCTGCGGGGCATGGACTTCTCGATCTCGGCGGCGGTTGGCTTCATCGCCTTGTCGGGCATCGCGGTCCTCAACGGCCTCGTGATGGTCAGCTCGATCCAGGACCTGATCCGGTCGGGGCTATCGCGCGAAGAGGCGGCCCATGTCGGCGCAATGCAGCGTCTGCGGCCCGTCGTCATGACCGCGCTCGTCGCCAGCCTCGGCTTCGTGCCGATGGCGCTTGGCGAAGGCGCGGGCGCGGAGGTGCAGAAGCCATTGGCGACCGTCGTCATCGGCGGCCTGATCTCGGCAACGCTGCTGACGCTGTTCGTGCTGCCGACGCTCTACGCCCGGTTCGGGCAGAAAGTGATCGAGAAGCCCGAGCACTACAATGAGGAGCATGAAGGGGACGACCACGGTCAGACCTTCGTGAACGACTTGGCCTGAAGGGTGAGCGGGGCGATCCGCGATCGCCCCGCTCATCTCTGGGAGATGGGGATATGCCTCGCACCATAACCAGCTCAATGCTTCACGGCGGGCCACTGCGGATCTGGTCGGCGATCACCGATCCGGATCATCGTCGGGCTTGGAGTCCGCTCGTATTCCTCGACAACCCGTGCCAGCTTGGCGAGACGGAATGTACCTTCGCGATCCAGGGCATCACCCGACCAATTCGGACGCCAGCACGGATTGATCGATTCGATAAGCCGCACGCCTTCGCTTGGTCCTGCGGCATCCCTTATCTGTTCACGCTCGAAGAGCGGTACGAGCTGGCAGGGGACGACGGTGGCACCAGGCTAACACATAGCTGCACGCTGCGCGGGGCGCTGTCTTTGCCGTTCGCGGCGATGATGTTGCGTCGCCTGCGGTCCCTGATGATCGAGGCTGACGATCGCCTCGCAACCTATCTGCGCTGGCGGGTGGGTCAGCCTGCCCGTGGGATCAATCGTCAGCGCGTCCCCTCCCGGTACAGGAGGAAGGCGCGATGACGCCGTTGAAGCGGGTTCTGCCCGCCCTCATCCTCGTTATCGGGCTGGCGGCTTGCACGGAAAGCAAGCCGCCAGCCCCGCCAACGGAGCAGCAAATCCATTCGTCCGACAGCGCCGTGGCGACCGGGGAAATGGGGCGCCATCCCTATCGCTGTTCCGACGGGGAACCGCTGTTCGTCGACTACAAGGACAACGGCCTGCAGATCGATTTGCGGCGCTCCAGCAGCGCCGTGCCCATGACGCTGACCGCGCCAGCGCAGGGCCTCCAATATGTCGGCGAGACAGCCACCGCGACCTTCAAGGGGTCGCAGCTCACCATCGTGGAAGGCGAAGGCCGCACGCGGACCTGCGAACGGGAGGGCACCCGATGAACCGTCCTGTCTTCCGACACGTCGCACTGCAACGGGAGAGAAACGATGTCTGACACGTCGATCTCGAATGTGATGGCCATTCGCGCCGAAGTGATCGCGCGAAGCCGCGCCTTGCGCGAGGCGCAGCCGACGGCACCGCCCGGCGTGACGCCGACCGCTCCAGCCTCAACCTTTGCCGACACCCTCAATGCCGTGGTGGCGAAGGTCAACGAGACCCAGGAGCAGGAGGATGTCGTCACCGAAGCATATGAACGGGGCGAAACCACCGACATTGCGACCGTCGCGCTCATCCAGAGCCGTGCATCCATTACGTTCGAGGCGACGCTGCAAGTCCGGAACAAGCTGCTGTCTGCATATCGAGACATCATGAACATGCCGATCGGATGACGATCGCGGAGATAACTAAGGCGGTATTGGTATGATTGTCGGCACAAGGCCACGATTTACGCAGATTATTGTCGAGGTTTGGAAGCCCCTCACGATCCTGTTCGTGTGGGACGTGGCGGTGACGGCATTCCACATGATGACCCCGATCAAGGAACCGCCTTTGCCGACGGCGCTGTTCGGCACTGCCATCGCGCTCTTCATGGGGTTTCGGACCAACGCCGCTTATGCACGCTGGTGGGAAGCGCGAACTCTTTGGGGCGCGCTCATCAATTCCTCGCGCAGTCTGGCCCGGATCACGCGCAGCCTGACCAAGGGGGAACCCGAGGGCAGTGAGATACGGCACCACATCATCCTGAGGCAGATCGCCTTTGCGCACTCGATGCGCTGCCAGCTTCGCCGACAGTCGCCCTATGAAGAAATTGCCCGGGTCGCCGGAACGGAGGTCGCCGATATGGCGGTCACTCGCCTGAACCCTGCCAATGCGCTCTTGGAGGACATATCGGGCATTTACGCTGACGCGCTCGCGGAAGGTCGGATCACCGAGATCCAGCAGGCAACTGTGGAGCGCGTCCTGATCGACATCGCCAATGCGCAGGGCGGCATGGAGCGGATCAAGAACACGCCGCTGCCCAATGGCTTTCGGTTCTTCCCGAACCTCTTCACGCGTGTGTTCTGCGTGCTGCTCCCGATCGCGCTGGTCGAATCCCTGGGCCTTGCCACGCCGATCGGATCGACGCTGATCGGACTCGTCTTCCTCGCGGTGCTGAGCATCGGCGAGGATCTGACCGATCCGTTCGCCAATAGCGTCCACGATGTCCCGCTCACGGCCATGTGCCGCACGATCGAGATCGACCTTCTCCAAACCGCGGGACTTCCGGCCCCCGAGCCGCTGACACCTGATCACGGGGTGCTGTGGTGATGGGCATGCGCGCCTTGCTGCATCTGCCCGGGCTCACGATCGCGCGCGTTGGCGCCGTTCTCGTCACCGGCGTGATTGTAGGGGCGTGCAACCCGGCTCCGAGCGAACCTGTCGAACCGGCTCATGACAAGCGTGTGACGCCAAGGCTGATCGCGCAGCGCATCATGTATTGCGACGACGGCACCCGCGCCGATGTCGACTTCATCGACGACGGCCTGAAGATGGCCGTCACCTGGCTGCCGAAGGGCAGGACCGAGATCCTGCGCGCCCAGCGAACCGGTGATGAATTTCGCGGCAACCAGTCACGGGCGGTCGTGGCGGGCGGGGCGATCGCCTTCATGCGGCGCGGGAAAATCCACGTCTGTCACCGAACCCCGGAGGGATCATAGGATATGCAGGCACTGCTTTACACGCTTGCGCCTGTGCTGGCGGTCGTAATCGGCGCGATCATCGCGAGCCGCACAAAGTTAAATCCTGGCCTCGTGGCGGGGCTACAGCATCTTGCTGCCGGCGTCGTGTTCGCGGCGGCAGCGACTGAAATCCTGCCGCAGGTCAAGCATGAGGCTTCGCCCAGCGCGACGTTGATCGGCGGGGCGGCGGGCGTCGTAACGATGCTGGGTCTCAAGGCTTTCGAGGCCCGCTTCAAGGGGCCGATGGCGCTGCTCGCCGCGATCGGCATCGACATCCTGGTCGATGGCCTGGTGCTCGGCCTTGCGTTCGTCGCGGGCGAGAAGGCGGGATTTCTGCTGACGATCGCGCTGACACTCGAAGTGCTCTTCCTGGGTCTGACACTGACCAACGAGCTGGCGGAAACCTATCGCTCGCGCCTGCGCATCATCGTGATCGTCTCGGCCTTGGCGCTGCTGCTGCCGATCGGCGCGCTCGCTGCCGTTCCTGTCGCCACGCTCTCGCCGGTAATGGTCGCTGGCTTCCTGAGCTTTGGGCTGATGGCGCTGCTCTACCTCGTCACGGAAGAGCTGCTGGTTGAGGCGCACGAGAAGCCTGACACCCCGCTCATCAGCTCGATGTTCTTCGTAGGGTTCCTCGCCCTCCTGACGCTCGAGGAGATCATGGGATGAATGCGAGCAACGACAACGCGGGCACGCAGGAGCGTCGCACGCTCTGGATCGTGCTGCTGCTGAACGCAGCAATCGCAGCGGGCTTTTTCGTATCCGGCGCGTTCGCCGATTCAAGTGCGCTCATCGCCAACGGCGTCGACAATCTGTCCGACACCGCCGTTTACGCTCTCAGCCTCGTCGCGCTGACCCACGGTAAGACGTGGAAGACGCGCGCCGCGATCGCATCGGGGGTAATGCTGCTGATCTTTGCGGGCGGCATCCTGATCGATGTCGGGCGACGCTATGTGCAGGGGAGCGAGCCGATCGGACCGACCATGATGGTCATGTCGGCGATCGCCGGCGTCGTAAACTACCTCTGCCTGCGGCTGCTCCAGCGGCTCAAGGATCCGGACGTTAACCTACGGGCCGCCACCACCTTCAGCTTCAATGACTTCATTTCCAATGGCGGCATCCTGATCGCGGGCGTGCTGGTGCTGTGGCTGGGCACCAACTGGCCGGACCTTCTGGTCGGCTTCGCTACCGCCATCATCGCCATCAAGGGCGGTGTCGAAATCCTGCGCGACGCGCGCGCCGAAACCAAGAAAAGCGAAAGGAGGTCGTCATGAACGACAAGCTCGAACTCGATATTCCAGTATTGTTGCCGGACCTTCCTGACGCGGCCGACGCTTGCCTGGACCGTCTCGTATCAACCCTGTCAAAGCGCGAAGGCGTCGAGCGGGCGCATGTGATCTGCCTCGACGGCGACACGCCGGCGGCCCTGTGCATCCATTTCGACGCTGCCAAGCTGCCGCTGCCGCGCTTGCGCGAGATGGTGCGCGCCGCGGGCGCCGAAATCACCGAACGCTACGGCCATGCGATCTGGCAGGTGACGGGGATCAGCCACGAGCGTCGGGCGCGCACCGTCAGTGACGCGCTATGCGCGCTGCCGGGCGTGGTGCAGGCGAGTGCCAGTACCAGTGGGTCTGTCCGGGTTGAATATGACCGCCGCGAGGCCACCGAAGAGGAGGTGCGTTCGGCGCTTCGCAAGTTGAAGGTCCGGGTGGGCAAGCGGGTCGCCGCCGACGACCATGCCGGCCATGACCATGGTCCCGGTGGGCACGGGGCGGGCGAGGAGAAACACGGTCCTGGCGACGGTCACGACCATAGCCATGCCGATTTTCTTGGTCCCAACACCGAGTTGATCTTTGCGCTCGCTTGCGGCGCGCTGCTGGGAATTGGCTACGCGATCGAGAAGCTGGCCACCGGTGCACCGGACTGGCTGCCGACCGCCTGCTACATCGCAGCCTATTTCTTCGGCGGGTTCTTCACGCTGCGCGAGGCAATCGACAATCTTCGGCTGAAGAAGTTCGAGATCGACACGCTGATGTTGGTTGCTGCCGCCGGCGCCGCTGCGCTGGGCGCATGGGCCGAAGGCGCGCTGCTGCTGTTCCTGTTCAGCCTTGGCCATGCGCTTGAGCATTACGCGATGGGACGCGCCAAGAAGGCGATCGAGGCGCTGGCGAAGCTCGCGCCCGAAACCGCGACCGTGCGACGTGACGGGCAGACCAGCGAAATCCCGGTCGAGGAGATGGTTGTCGGGGATATTGCTATCGTCCGACCAAACGAACGCCTTCCCGCCGATGGTTTCGTCATCACGGGCACGAGCGCGATCAACCAAGCCCCGGTGACCGGCGAGAGCATCCCGGTCGACAAGGTGCCGGTCGCGGACGCGGCAGCCGCCCGCGCCAAGCCCGATGCGGTCGAGGCGGAGAGCCGCGTCTTTGCCGGCACGATCAATGGCGGCGGCGCGATCGAGATCGAGGTGACGCGCCGATCCAACGAGTCCGCGCTCGCCAAGGTGGTGAAGATGGTGAGCGAGGCGGAGACGCAGAAGTCGCCGACGCAGCGCTTCACCGATCGGTTCGAGCGCATCTTCGTGCCCGCCGTCCTGATCCTGTCGGTGCTGCTGCTGTTCGCCTGGGTGGTCATCGACGAGCCGTTCCGCGACAGCTTCTATCGCGCGATGGCGGTACTGGTCGCAGCGAGCCCTTGCGCGCTCGCGATCGCGACGCCGAGCGCGGTCCTGTCCGGCGTCGCGCGCGCGGCACGTGGCGGTGTGCTGGTGAAGGGCGGTGCGCCGCTCGAAAACCTCGGCTCGTTGAAGGCGATCGCCTTCGACAAGACCGGCACGCTGACCGAAGGGCGCCCGCGCATCACCGATGTCGTGCCCGTCGACGGCACCGACGAAGGCGAGCTGCTGTCGCTGGCCGTCGCTGTCGAGGCGCTGAGCGATCACCCGCTGGCCCAAGCGATCGTCAACGACGGCCGCGAACGCCTGAATGGGCGCCCGTTGCCCACCGCTGGCGACCTCAAGAGCCTGACCGGTCGTGGCGTCACCGCGAGCGTGGATGGCGAGACGGTGTGGATCGGCAAGGCCGAGATGTTTGGGGGCGAGGGCATACCGGCGCTGGGGCAGGGGGCGCAGGACGCGATCGCGAAGCTGCGCGAGAACGGCCGCACGACGATGGTCGTCCGCAAGGGAGACCGCGACCTAGGCGCGATCGGCCTGATGGACACGCCCCGCGAAGCGGCCAAGACCGCGCTGCGCCGGCTGCACGAGATGGGTGTGTCGCGGATGATAATGATCTCCGGCGATCACCAGAAGGTCGCCGAAGCGATCGCCAACGATGTCGGAATCGATGAGGCGTGGGGCGACCTCATGCCCGAAGACAAGGTGGCCGCAATCAAGAAGCTTGCCGGCGAGGACAAGGTCGCGATGGTCGGCGACGGCGTGAACGACGCGCCCGCGATGGCGAGCGCCACGGTCGGCATCGCAATGGGCGCGGCGGGGTCGGACGTAGCGCTCGAGACGGCCGACGTAGCGCTGATGGCCGACGACCTGGCGCACTTGCCGTTCGCGGTCGGCCTGAGCCGTCATACGCGCGGCATCATCCGTCAGAACGTGTTCGTCAGCCTGGGCGTCGTCGCCTTCCTCGTGCCTGCCACCATCCTCGGCCTCGGCATCGGGCCAGCGGTGGCGGTCCATGAGGGATCGACACTGCTCGTCGTCATCAACGCGCTCCGGCTGCTCGCCTACCGCGACCCGGCGGGGAACGCGGCATGAAGTGGCTGGTCGCTTTCGACCTCGACGGCACGCTCGCGGAGAGCAAACGCCCGTTATCGGAGGATATGGCCGCGATCATCGCCCGGTTGCTCGCCGTTACCGATGTGGCGGTGATCTCGGGCGGGGACTGGCCACAATTCGAAAAGCAGGTCGCGTCGCGCTTGCCTGCGGACGCAGCGCTCGACCGCCTCTGGTTGATGCCGACCACCGGCACCAAGCTCTATCGCTTCATCGATGGGGCTTGGTGCGTGGTCTATGCCGAGCTGTTCGACGATGCGGAGAAGGCGAAGATCCGCGCGGCCTTCGACCGGGCGCTGGCCGATGCCGGCCTCGCCGATGAACGCATATGGGGCGAGCGGATCGAGGATCGCGGCAGCCAGATTACCTTTTCGGGGCTGGGGCAGGCGGCGCCGCTGAAGGAAAAGGAGGGATGGGACCGGGATCGGAAAAAACGCACTGCATTGCAGGCGACCTTGCGCGCAGTGCTGCCGGGCCTCTCGATCAATCTTGGCGGTACGACATCGATCGACGTGACGAGGGCAGGGGTCGACAAAGGCTACGGCCTGAAGCGCCTGAGCGCCGAAAGCGGCGTGCCGCTCGACGGCATGTTGTTCATCGGCGATGCGATCTTCCCCGGTGGAAATGACTATCCCGCCGTCGAGATCGGCCTCGACACGGTCAGGGTGCGCGACGTTGCGGAAACCGCCGCCGTCGTGGCCGCCATCATCGCATGTCTGCACCGGTAGGTTCGCAGATGTTCACGATCCTCGCCTTAATCACGAGCGCCTTCAAGGCGCTCGGCCCAACATTCGTTTTTAACCTCCGATTTGGAGCGATCGCGTAGAACAGGCAGGCCGGCATGTTTCAAAGCTCATGGTGGGAGATAACCACCCATATCATCAGTCTCGCCGTCGCCTACGCGCTTGCCCTTCCGGTTGGCTGGGATCGCGAGAAGGACGCCCGTAGCGCAGGCATCCGCACATTCCCGTTGGTTGCCATCGCCAGTTGCGGCTTCGTGCTGGTAGGCATCGCGATCCTCGGCCGCACGTCCCCGGCGCAGGCCAGGTTGCTCGAAGGTCTGATTACAGGCGTCGGTTTCATTGGGGGCGGCGCGATCCTGAAGAAGGGTAGCAAAGCCTCGGGTACGGCAACAGCGGCCAGCCTGTGGGCGACTGGCGCGCTCGGGGCGGCCGTCGGCTACGGCCTATACGATATCGCCTTCATCCTGAGCTGCACCACCTTCCTGACCCTGCGCTGTTCTCGTCCGCTCAAGCGCGCTACCAATGGCGACGCCTGTACTCCGGCAAGTCCATGACGACCTCTCAGGCGAGCCGATGGACACATCCAGTGCAAGCCCTCACCCGACGTTGGGCGCCGGCGCGGACTATCCCGGCGCGGGACCGCCAACACCGCTTGCTGCGCTGGGCGACGCTGTTGGAGCGCAATCCTCACCAGATCATCGGCCTGCTGCCTCCCTCTTGGGCAGGCGGTGACGCGCGCGGCCCGATGATCGATCGGCCGAGCGCGATCGATGTCGCATGGGACGATGTGGTGCTGCGTGTGATGGGGCTGGCGGGTCGATCGCGCCGTGAAGCCAAAGCATTCTTCGGGCTGTCGGACGCGGAATTGGATCGAATTGTCGCTGGGTCGTGGCGGTGTCCGATCCGCCCCGCTTGGCAGGTCGCCGCGCGGATCAGGAACGTCGAGTGCCCGCGACTGGAAAACGCGATCGTAGGATCGGTCCTCGCCCTCATCCTCGTGTTCTGCGCCATCTTCTATTGGATCATCTGACGAGGCTGTCTTGTGTTCGACATCATAACATCGATCCTATCGGCACTCGGCGGCTTTGGCGTCTTCCTGCTGATGCTGGCCGAGAACGTCTTTCCGCCGATTCCATCGGAAGTGATCCTGCCCCTTGCGGGCTACACGGCCGCGCAGGGGCGCGGCTCGCTGTGGGTGGTCGTTATCGCTGGCACCCTCGGATCGGCCGCAGGAGCGATCCTATGGTACTATGTCGGGCGCTGGATCGGCATCGATCGGTTGAAGCGCTTTGCTTCTCGCCACGGTCGATGGCTGACGTTGACGGCGGACGAGATCGATCATGTCGATCGCTGGTTCGACCGCTATGGCCGTTGGGCGGTTCTGTTCGGACGAATGGTCCCGGGAGTCCGGACGTTGATTTCGGTGCCAGCAGGGGTCAGCGGAATGCCCCTCGGTCCGTTCCTGCTTTCCACGCTTGCCGGCTCGGCAATATGGACCGTGATCCTCGTGCTAGCCGGCTACGAGCTGGGCGAACGCTATAATCAGGTGGCGAGCGTCATCGAACCGGTCAGCAACGCCGTGCTCTTGCTGGCCGTCATTTGGTATCTCTGGCGGGTCGCGACCTTCGGGCGATCCGGGGATCGCCATTGATGAATGTCAATGGCTCGTCTCCCGTTTTTCCCGCCGGACTTTGGCTTACGGCAGCTTCGATGCTGGTCTTCGTCACGCGCTACGCCAGTGCCCTTGGCCTGGTCCCGCGAGGAACCACGTTCATTCTCATCAAGTGGATCGGGAGGCTTTACCGCATCGGGTTTCGCGCATGGCGTCGCAACGGGGGGAAGTGGCGCTGGGCCGCATCATCAAGATCCACCGCCACAAGGTAAGCGAAGCATCCTATGTACTATCTTGCAGTCAAGGCCATCGTCTCGGGCATACTAATCGCGGCAGCGTCGGAAGTGGCGAAGCGCTATCCCGGGTTCGGAGCGCTGATTGCGTCGCTACCGGTCGTCTCGGTCCTTGGCATGATATGGCTGTGGCACGACCGGCCTGATGCGATGAACATGGCGGCCCATGCGCAGGCGACCTTCTGGTTCGTACTCCCCTCGCTGCCGCTATTCCTACTGATACCAGTCCTTTTGCGTCACGGAATTGGCTTTTGGCCAGCCTTGGCCGCCGGATGCTGCCTGACCGTCCTGCTCTATATCGCGATGGTTCTCGCACTCCGGCGCTTTGGCATCGCTTTGTGATTTCCATGAACAACGAGCGGGTGAACAGAATGACAAACCTCAAGGAACGCGCGCTCATTGCCGCTGTCGCGACCATCGCTCTGACTGGATGCGGACTGATTAAACCACGGGATGCTGGCTATTTCCGTTTCCACGCGGAAGAGGCGAGGCTGGTTGTCACCCGCTGCGAGCGGGGCCAGGAAACCGGCAGCGACTGCGAGGCCGCGGCCCAGGCCGTGGCCGAGCTCGATGCGGCTGCGCGCCGGCAACCTCCGGCCAGAGCCGGACGCCAGCGCGGACATGATGCTACACTGGAGAAGGAACGTGATGATCGGAATTAACGGCACGCTCGCGCTGATGGTCGCAACGGCCGCTGGACTGACGCCACCTGCTGCGAGCGCACAGCACGCTCAACACGGTACGAGCGTGACCCGGGGAGCTGATGCGGGAAAGCGGGCCGACACGCCCGCAACCAGAGCCTACCGGGCCGCGAACGCCAAGATGCATGGCGCTATGGACGTGGCCTTCACTGGTGATGCCGACGCCGACTTCATGCGCGCGATGATCCCCCATCATGAAGGCGCGATCGCGATGGCCGAGATAGAATTGAGGTACGGGCGCGATCCCGCTGTTCGCCGGCTTGCAGCCGAAGTAGTGGCGACGCAGCGGCGCGAGATCGCCGAGATGCGGGCGTGGCTTGCCCGGCGCGAAACCCGCAAGTAGCGGCCCGAAGCCTTACCGCCGTCAATGATGGCGGCGGTAATGCCTCGGACGGGAATGACGATCATAGTGCCGATCGCGCACGTAGTGGCGAGACTGGTATCGCGGAGAGTCGGCATAATAGCCGCCACCATAATAGGGCTGCGCATAGCCATAGCCGTGATTTGACACGACCACACGTCCATGTCCGCCGTAGCTACCATGACCTGTGGAATGACGGCCACCATGGTGCTGCGCCATCGCAGTACCAGGGACCAACGAAGCCAGCAGCCCCGCTGCAATCCAAAATGTCTTACGCATGTCTACTCTCCTACCATCGGACGATAGGATCGAACGACGGCGTATTTGATATTAGGGCTTCTACTTGAACCGACACTGAACTTGATGCCGGTCAACGATACCAGAACGTGCGCATGTAGACTCAAATCTGGGCCTTTGTGGTGCCGACAGTCGAACCTTGTGCCTTTGAGCCTCTCAATCGCATGGACAACGCTGTGATGGCTGGCAGGACAAGAAGGGTCAGGATTGTCGATGTTATAAGCCCCCCGATGACGACCGTTGCGAGTGGGCGTTGCACTTCTGCTCCTGTGCCGGTCGCAAGCGCCATCGGCACGAAGCCAAGAGACGCGACCAGCGCGGTCATCAGCACCGGACGGACGCGCTCCATTGCGCCGCCCACGATCGCATCGTCGTCGGCCGCACCGTCTTCGCGATACTTTCCGATCGCACTCATCATCACGAGGCCGTTGAGGACGGCAACGCCCGATAGGGCTATGAACCCGACCGCTGCGGTGATCGAGAAGGGGATACCGCGCAGCAGCAGCGCAAACACGCCCCCTGCGAGCGCCATCGGCACCGCCGAGAACACGATCGCCGCCGACACGAAGCTGCCGAGCGCCATGTAGAGCAGGGCATAGATCGCGATAAAGCAGATCGGCACGACGATCAGCAGGCGCAACCGAGCCGATTGCAGGCTCTCGAAGGTGCCGCCCCACTCAGTATACATGCCGGCGGGAAGCTGCATCTGGCCGATCCTCGCCTGTGCTTCGTCGACGAACCCGCCAAGATCGCGCCCGCGGACGTTGATCTGCACGACCACCATCCGCTTGCCATTCTCGCGACTAACCTGGTTCAACCCCTGCGTGTAGTTGAACCGGGCGACCTGGCTGAGCGGGATCGAGCGCGCCACCTGACCCTCGGCAGTGGGCAGCATCACCGGGATCGACCCCAGTGTCTCAAGGTCATCCCGTTGCGCATCGGGGAGGCGGACCACGACGTCGAACCGCCGGTCTCCCTCGAACAACAACCCGGCCTCGCGCCCGCCAAGCGCAGCCGAGACCGTGTTCGCCACCTCCTCAACCGACAGGCCATAACGGCCCGCCGCTTGCCGATCGATCTGCACGTCGAAGGTCGGCGCGCCGGACGTCTGTTCGGCACTCACGTCACCAGCGCCCGGGATGGTGCGCATGACGGAAGCGATGCGCCGCGCCTGTTCGCTCATCGCGTCGAGGTCATCGCCGTAGAGTTTGATCGCGACGTCGGCGCGAACGCCGGCGATCAGCTCGTTGAAGCGCATCTGGATCGGTTGCTGAATCTCTGTTCGGTTGCCGATCAGCGGTTTCATCCGCTCCTCGATGCGGCGAAGGATGTCCTCCTTGCTCTTAACCTCCGCCGGCCACTCGTCCTCTGGCTTTGGAATCACATAGGTATCCGACGCATTGGGCGGCATCGGATCGGTGCCGAGATCGGCGTTGCCGTTCTTAGAGAAGACCAGCGCCACCTCCGGCAGCGTCTTCAATGCATTCTCGATCTGAAGCTGCATCTGTGTCGACTGATCGATCGACGCCGATGGCACGCGGAAGTTGGTGACGGTTATGTCCTTCTCGTCGAGCTGCGGCATGAACTCCTCGCCGAGCAAGCCAAAGCTCAGCACTGCCGCGACGAACACGCCGACACCGCCCAGAATGAAGGGCATCGGCCGAGCTACGCCCCTGCCCAGCACGGGGGCGTAGCGTTCCTTGAACCAGCGGATCGGCTTCACTTCCGTCTCGCTGACCCGGCCCTTGACGACGATCGCGATCATCGCGGGAACGAAGGTCAGCGACAGGACGAAAGCGGAGGCGAGCGCCACCATCAACGTGATCGCCATCGGCGCGAACGTCTTGCCCTCAACGCCCTGGAAGGTGAGCAGCGGCACGAAGACGAGGAAGATGATGAGCTGACCATAAACGGTCGGCCGCACCATCTCCTTGGCCGCGAGTGTCGTTTCCTCCATCCGCTCGTCGCGGGTGAGAAGCCGGCCTTCATGCTCCTGGCGCTCGGCGAGGCGGCGAAGCGCATTCTCGACGATGATGACGGCGCCGTCGACGATCAGCCCGAAGTCGAGCGCTCCAAGGCTCATCAGGTTGCCCGATACGCCCAGCCCGTTCATGCCGGCGGCCGTCATCAGCATAGTGATCGGGATGACCGCAGCGGTGATGAGCGCGGCGCGGATGTTGCCGAGCAGCAGGAACAGCACGACGATGACGAGCAGCGCGCCTTCTGTGAGGTTCTTTTCGACCGTCGCGATCGTCGCGTTGACCAGCTTGGACCGGTTGTAGACCGGCTCGGCGAACACGTCGGGCGGCAGCGCCTTGTTGATCTGCGTCAGCTTCTCGGCGGCATCGGTCGCGACGATGCGGCTGTTGTCGCCCACCAGCATCAGCACGGTCGAGATGACCGCTTCCGATCCCATGCGACTGCCGGATCCGGTGCGGACCGCACCGCCGATCACGACCTGGCCCACGTCCTTGACGCGGATGGGAACGCCGTTCCGGGTTGCCACGACGGCTTCCTGAATGTCATCGATCGATTTGAGGCGAGCATCGGCGCGGACAAGGAAGCTCTCGCCGGCACGGCGGACGTAATTGGAGCCGGCAGAGAGATTGGCCCGCTCCATCGCGTCCGCCAACTCCGTCACCGACAGCCCATAGCTAACGAGCGCGTTCAGGTTTGGCTCGATCAGATATTGCTTCACATAGCCGCCGTTGGAATCAACCCCGGCGACGCCGCGCACGGCGCGCATCTGTGGGCGGATGATCCAATCCTGCACCGTGCGGAGATATGCCGCCTTCGCCAGCTCGGTGGTCAGGCGTTCGCCCTCGGGCGTGAGATAGCTGCCGTCCGACTGCCAGCCCGGCTTCCCATCGACCGTCTTCAAGCCCTTGCCGTCGGGGTGACGGAAGGCGACCGAATAGAAGAAAATCTCGCCGAGCCCGGTGCTGAGCGGTGCTAGGATCGGCTGCGCGTTGGAAGGCAGGCTGTCGCGCGATTGTGCGAGCCGTTCCGTCACCTGCTGGCGCGCGAAGTAAATGTCGGTGCGGTCGGTGAAGACCGCCGTTACCTGGCTGAAGCCGTTGCGCGAGATGGAGCGGGTCATCTCAAGCCCTGGGATTCCGGCCAGCGCCGTTTCCACCGGGAACGTCACCTGCTTTTCGATGTCGACCGGCCCAAGCGTCGGGGCGAATGTGCTGATCTGGACCTGTCGGTTGGTGACGTCGGGCACAGCGTCAATCGGCAGCTTGGTGATCTGCCATAAACCAAAGCCAATGACGACGAGGGTCAGGACGGCGACAAGCCATCGCATCCGGACCGAAAGGGAGAGGATGCGGCCGATCATTCCGCCGACTCCTTCTCGATCTCCGCTTTGAGGAGAAAAGCGTTGGTGGTGGCGATCTGCGTGCCGGCGGCGAGGCCGCCGGTGATCGCCACCATCCCGCCTGATCGGCTGCCGACCTGAACCGGCTGTGCGCGGAAGCCTTGGCCGGTGCGGACGAACACTACGGTATCGCTGCCAAGCGTCTGCACCGCGTCTTGCGGCACCATCACGCCACTCTTGGCGGCCCCGCCGCTGGCGAGGATACGAGCCTGCACAAGCTGGCCCGGGGCGAGTGTGCTGCCGCCAGAGGTCGGCGTGATGACGACGGTCGCGGTCCGCGATTGCGGATCGACGACGCCGGTCGACGAACGTACGCGGCCCTCGATCTTGCGGCCATCGGTGGTGGTCAACTCCACCCTGTCACCTTCTCGGACCCGGCCTGCATCGGCGGGGGGAACGCTAGCCGTGATCTGAAGCCGGCGCGGGTCGGCGACGCGGAACAGCTCGGTTTCAGCCGCGACGAACTGGCCGAGATTGGCACCAGCATTGGTGACGCGCCCCGAGACGGGGCTGACGACCGCAACCGATCGGCCGTCACCTGATACGCGGGCAGCGCCTGCGGCGGCGCTAGCGCGCCGGGCATCGGCCTGGGCGACCGCCAGATTGGCTTGTGCGGCTTCATAGTCAGCGCGGGGGGTGACGCCCTGGGCAAGCAAACCGCGTTCGCGTTCGAGCTGGCGAGCGGCGAGAGTGACGCGCGCGGACGCGGCCGAGCGATCGGCTGCGATCTGCGAAGCATCGCGGCTCTCGACCAGAGCGAGCGTCTGGCCGGCTCGCACAAGATCGCCGATGCGGACCATGATACGGCTGACCGTGCCCGGTGCGCGCGCGGTCAGCACCGCCTCGGCGTCGGGCGTCGCCTCGACCGTAGCGGAGGCAAGGATCGCGGCGTCCAGCTCGCCGGAGGCCGCCGGGGCTACAGTGATCTGCGATGCCGAAAG
This sequence comes from Sphingomonas ginsenosidimutans, assembly GCF_002374835.1. Lineage (GTDB taxonomy): Bacteria > Pseudomonadota > Alphaproteobacteria > Sphingomonadales > Sphingomonadaceae > Sphingomonas > Sphingomonas ginsenosidimutans. The sequence continues at coordinate 12,593 of NZ_NWVD01000010.1, read as the reverse complement.
TGCCTGCTGCGTCATCGCGACCGTGTTCGACGGCTTGGCTGGCGCTGCGGCCTCCGTAGGAGCAGGGGCAGGGGCGGGCGATTGGGTGAGGCGCGCAGCGCCGAATCCAAGCGCGGCGGCAGCGACCAGGCCAATGGCGGCGCCGGTGTAGAGGCGAGTTTTATCGGTCATTGCACCGCTTCTCCGGTGATGGTGAGGCCCTGCAGACGGGCGAGATTGGCGCGGGCGTCGAGGCGCGCTGCGGCGGCATCGAGGATGAGGCCGCGGGCGACTCCGAGATTTTGACGTGCGGCGAGCAGTTCGATCAGCGGGCTTTTACCTGCCTCGTAAGCGATGCGGGCGAGGCGGTAGCCTTCTTCGGCGGTTGTCAAAGTCCGCTGCGCGGCAGCGGCACGAGCGTCGGCTGCCTCGACCAGCGCTAGACCGGCGCGTGTCCCGGCCTCGGCTTCGAGCCGGGCCGCGGCGGCGCGCGCTTCTGCTCCTTGCAGCTCAGCGCGTGCCGCCGCGATGTTGCCCTGGTTGCGATCGAAGAAGGGGAGCGGGACCGATATGCCGGCGACTAGGGCAGGGCCGCTCGCGACGCGGAGTTGACGCACTCCAAGCTGCGCAGTGACGTTCGGAATGGCGAGGCGCTGTTGCACCGTCACCGCCCGCGCAGCGGCGTCTTGTTCGGCTTCCGCGACCCGCACCGTCGTCGCCTGCATCGCGTCAATGGGACCGAAAGCCGGCTTGGCATCGAGCCGATCGAGGAGTGACTCCGAAAGACCGGTGAAGGGGGTGGTCATACCGGCGAGCGCCGAAAGACGTGCCAGCGCGACCGTCTTGAAAGCGCGCGCGTTTTCGAGGTCGGCCTGAAGCGTGTTCAGTTCGGTTTCGGCCTGCACTTGCCGGAGACGGGCTTCCTTGCCGGCGCCGACCAAAGCGCGGGCAACCCTCAAGACATCGGTCGCCTGTTTAACCTCTTCTTCGGCGATGGTGATGCGACGATCGGCGATTTCGGCACCAGCATAAGCGCGCGCCAGCTCAGTCGCAAAGACGAGACGGCCGTCACGATCGCGCGCCTTTGCCGCAACGATCCCGGCTTCACCGGCGGCGATCCGAGCGGATCGCTTGCCGCCCAGTTCGACAGGCTGATCGACCTGGAAAGTCGTCTGTTGTTGATTGCGCGCATTGCGATCGTGGTCGCCCACGAAATTCTCTGCATAGACATTGATCGAGGGGTTCGGTCGGGCGCGCGCTTGTAATGCCAAGCCGCGTGCTCGGGCGACGTCTGCTTCTAGCGCCAGGACGCGCGGCACATCACGCGTCTGATTTAGAAGCTGTGCAAAGGGGGGTGCGGTCTGCGACCACGCCGCACCTACGGGCGATAGCGCCGCAAAGGCGCCGGTCAGCGCAACGGTGCGCGACCGGCGAAAACTGCCGTTCATAGTGCATGATCCTCTAGGGTAGTCAGTCGACGCGCGCGGCGTCGGCGAGACTCAACCGCGAGGCGGACGCAGAAGCTTAGATGGGTCGATCCCGCTGGGGAGCGATGGAGTTAATATCGACCACACGCGAGCGGCGACGATGGCCGCAACCGGCGCAGCCCTCGCGCCATCGAAAGCAACCCAGTGGCCTGCGGCGTGGGCAAGAAGGTGAGCTGGCCCGTCGCCGTCGGCCTGCTTTGCCGGAGCCTGATCGTCATGATCGATCATAACCGCATGGTCGTGATCGTCATCAGAATGGGTATCGACCATGGCGACTTGAACCGGGCCGTGATCGTGAACCATGGCGCTATGCCATCCCGATACTGCGACAAGCCCGAGGACAGCGGCCAGCGCCAACACGACTCCTAGGATCGCAACAGAGGAACGCTGCACCGCCATCATTTGCAGCGTAAGCCGACGCAAAAAACGGGGCAAGGAAATCACTTGCCGGTCAATTCGAGCGTTCACGCTATTTCAGCCTGCTCGACATTATACCAGCGCCTTGGCGGCGAGACACGACATCAGGACGTGCCCCCCTTTGCGGAACGGTCGGTCAGCTTTGCCAAGCGGTGTGGCAGGTCGCTCATGACGCGGCGTGCATCACCAGGTCGCAGGTTACGCCAACGCCGGACCTCGTCGCGCGTGCGGCCACACCCCCGGCACCATCCGGTGCGGGCATCGAAACCACATAGATCGACGCAAGGCGATCGCATCAGATCGCGCCGATCCGACTGAGGCCTTGCAAGCCGGAATAGGCCATGTAGCCCGCGATCACGAGCATCAGGCCCGCCGACGCATAAGGCGCCTTGCGCGCGAAGTCGCCGAACCCTGACCAGCGCTTGCGGATGTGCGTGACGCTGAGCGATGCGATGACGCCGGCGCTGACCATCGTCACGGCAAGGCCGACGCTGAACGCGCTCACCAGCACGACACCGAGCGCGAGACGCTTGAGCTGGAGGCAGAGCAGGAGGACGGTGACGGCTGCGGGGCAGGGGATCAGCCCGCCCGTCAGGCCGAACAGCGCGATCTGGCCGGTCGTTACCTGACGATCGGCGAACCGGCGGCTGATATCGGCGGCGTGGGCGCGCTCATGCGCGTTCATGTAGGCATCGTCGCCCGTGACCTTCAGTCCATCATGCCCGTGGCCGTGATCGTGCCCGTGTTCGGCGAATGTGAGGTCGTAGTCATGGCTGTGGCCGCCGTGGCCCAGCGAGACGCGCGCGTTGAAGGCGTGCGGTTCCGGGATCTCCTCGACGCTTTCGATGTAATCGCCCCGATCGACGAAGCGGAATGTCTGCGAACGGCCTTCGCCGCGATCCGTTGTGAGGATAACATCCGCCGCTTTCCAGCCACCCTTGGCAAAGCTCGCCCGCCAGCGCGGCGGCACGCCATCCTCGAAAATCTCCAGACGCATCATGCCGTGGCCGGTGTCGATCGTGCGGATCTCGTCCTCGCCGTGATGGTGGTGGTGATCGTGCGCGGCTTCGGCCTTCTGATCGGCACGCGTGCGCCAAATCATCCATAGACCGATGCCAAGAACGATGACGGCCGAGCCGAGCAGGAGGTAAGGCTCGGTCGTTTCGGTGTTGATGCCGCGCCCGAGATATTGCCCGCCAAGCGCGATGCCCCACACGATCGCGGTGTGCGAAAGCGCCGCGCACAGGCCGAGCAGGACGGCTTGGCCAACAGTGCCACGCACTGCGATAATAAACGCAGCCATCATGGTCTTGGAATGGCCGGGCTCCAGCCCGTGCAGCGCACCGAGCAGCAGCGCGGTCGGGATGAACAGCCAGAGATTGGAGCTGCCCTGTTGAACGAGTTCGGCGAAAGAGGTCATGGTGCGTCCCGGCAAGCCCGGCGGTCGCGACCGATCGGACGTGAAGTTCGGGCAGGTCCATATCCCCCCATGGGGATAGAGTCTATCCCCCCGGGGGGTTGCTCGACAAAGTTCGTCCGTTTGTCTTATAGGGTGACATGGCCCATTACGATCATTCCAATCATCCCGCGATCATCAAGCGGCTCAACCGTGCGACCGGGCACCTGAAAAGCATCGTCGGGATGATCGAAGAGCAACGGCCGTGCGTCGATATCGCGCAGCAGCTTCAGGCGGTGGAGAACGCGATCGCCAGCGCCAAGCGCGCGCTCATCAACGATCATATCGATCACTGCTTGGTTCACGCCGAAGAGGGCGAGGGGACAAAGGTGGCGGTGGAGCAGTTCCGGGCGATATCCAAATACTGGTGATCGCCTAATCGGACAGGGTTGATCGGATTCGGCTTGTACATATGCCCCCCAGGGGATACGGGCGTCTCACTCTTGGGGAGTAGCTACCCGCTGTTGCGGGGCCATCGTCAACATCCTTGAACCTTCCGGTTCGTGGCGATGGCAGCAGATTTTGATCTGCCCGGCGAGACCAACGATGCGCTACCTCTCTCGTGGCCGGAGGTGGATTGCGTCGTTCGGTTGACGGCCCTTGGACGTATATCAATGACGGGTTTGCTAACGCTCGGCGCTCTTGGCGCCAGCTTGTCGGTCGACGCCTTCGCTGCGGCGGTGGGGAAGGGTGCGACCAATCAGCGCAATCGTTGGCGCGATGCCTTACGTGTCGGCGCCGTGTTCGGCTTCTTCGAGGCGATCACGCCGGCGATTGGCTGGGCGATCGGCCTGGCGCTGAGCACTTGGATCGCGGCAGTCGATCATTGGATAGCCTTCTTCCTGCTTTTCGGCGTCGGCGGGCATATGATCCATGCAGCGACGAAAAGCGACGTGGACGCGGGTCAGCGCGCTCAGACCGGCGTGTGGCGACTGGTCGTTACCGCGCTCGCCACCAGCATCGATGCAACGGCGGTGGGTGTCAGTCTCGCGGTCATGCAGGTCAATATCCTGACCGCGTGCCTCATCATTGGCGGGATCACCACGGTCGTCGCCACGATCGGCGTCATGCTCGGCAAGCACGCGGGACGGTATATCGGCCGCTATGCAGAGATGCTGGGCGGGCTGACGCTCATCCTCATCGGCGGCACGATCCTCTACCAGCACCTCACCGCCTGACCTCAAACCAGCGCGCCGCTTGCTCGCTTGGCGGGGAAGCGGCGCGCGATTTCGCAGCTAGTCCGCGATAAAGCTGCCGCGTCCTCCCCGGAACGCGCCGACGACATTGCCACGATCCCAATGGCCGGACAGGATGCCGCGCCGGGGGATGCTTCCGACCGGCTTGCGGCGCGCGGCGAGTAGCCGCGCGCGGCGTGTATCGCGATCGATGGGCAAGCCCGTCATGATGTCGATGGCGGTGCGCAGCGGGGTCATGCGGGCCGCCACTGCTCGACCAGCGCCGCCATCGCGTCGCGGTAGCCCCAAGCATCGGGATAGACGGACGGCTCGGCCGCCAGATGCGCCATGACGATGAGCATGTCTTCCGAGATGCCGGGATCGCAATTGCAGAGGTGAAGGACCGGAAAATGGCCCCATGCACTGCCGTCCCACCATGCCAACAGGAAGTCGGCCGCACGCGAGGCTTGGCCGGTATCGGACCCGGCGACGACGATCAGGCGGGCAATGGCCTCGCCAACGTCCTCGAAGCTGACAGCCCGGATTGCGGGGCGGCGTTGGGGTGGGCTCATGACTATTCGCTTCTGCTCCTTCAAGCGTGGAAGGGGACGGGGACCAACAGCGCATCATCGATCGGCTCGACGTCGCGCAGCTCCACCATCACGATCTTCTCTACCCGCTCGGCGCCGGTCGGATCGAGATAAACATAGGTGTGGCCTGCAAACACCGGGCTGCACAAGCGCCAGATCACGCCTTTCCGACCGATGCGGCGTTCCGCGCGCCCGTCATAGGATGCGAAAGCGCCCGCAATCCGGACCCGCTGCGCGATCCGCAGCCAATTGGCTGCGCCGTCGATGACGACGGCCAGTTCCTCCGGCGAAAGAGCCGGTCGGCCGATGCCGAACGTCGCTTGGGGATCGCGCGCGATCCGGGACAGCTTCTCCTCGACCGGTTCCGGTTTCCAGTCGCTGACTGGCCCGGGGGCGGCCTTGTACATATGCGTTACCGGCTTCCCGCCGAACAGGTCGGGTTGTACGCCGACAAGGCGGCGGTGGAACATCGCCTTGTGATAGTCGCGCCGCCATTGCGCTTCGGGGGTCAGCGGCTTCGCATTTGGGCCATCGCGCATGATCGCGACCAGCTCGTTAAACTCCTCCTCGCTCACCGTGGCGACGCTCGGGTCAAAGACAATGCGCGCCGCCACGCCCCGGCCCCCGTCGGGGCCGGGATCGTCGGCGGCGGTCACGCCGCCGCCTCCAGTTCGGGCGCTGTCTCGACCGCCATGCGGCTCAACAGCCAGTCGGACGCGTCCTGCGCGAGCCGTGCGGCGGTGAAGATGCACTTCTTGTCGTTGCGGAGCGCTTGAAGCCAGTTCGCCAGATAGGCGGCGTGGTCCTCGCGATCGTGGAGCTTGATGCCGATGGTGGCGCTGACGAACGCGGCCCCAAGCTCGGCGACCAGTTCCTCGCGAGCATAGTCCTCGCGCTTCGTGGAAATGAGGGAGGGGCGGGCAAGGCGGTCAACGTGCCCCGTCGCATGGCAAAGCTCGTGCGCTAGGGTCGAATAATAGTCGTCGCTGGTGTGGAAGTCGGCAAACTGCGGCATGACGACATGATCGCCGCTCGGCTGATAATAGGGCTGGGAACCGAAGTGCTTGAGGGTGACGGGCACGCGGGCAAAGAGCGTGTCCAGTTCGGCGTCGCGCTGGTCGGGATTGGTCGCGGTGATGACGGGCAAGGGGGCAGGATATTTCGCCTCGATGCCGTCGATCTGCTCGGCATTGAAGACGGTGTAGCGCTTGAGGAACGCCACCTGACGCTTGCCATCCTCGCCTCGCTCTGCGCCCTCCTGTGCCTTGCTGTCGGCGTTCACCTCGATCTTGTTGGCATAGACGACGGTTGAGCCCTTCTCGCCCTTGCGGACGCAGCCGCCGAGCGCGAGCGCCTGCTTGAAGGTCAGCCAATGCGGGGAAGCATAGCCCTTCGTCATGGCGGCAACCCAAAGGGTCAGGACGTTGATGCCGCGATAGGGAACCCCCGTCGAGCGCAGCGGGATGGTGGGTGCGGTGCTGCCGTTCCACGATTTCGACCAAGGCCGGGTGCCCGCCTCGATCATGGCGATCATCTGATCGGTGATTTCCTGATAGATGTCGGCCCGGTTGTCGGTGATCCGTCCCATGATTGTCTTCCTTTCCTCTGAGGCTGAAAGCCGGTCGCAACAGCAACCGGCTCTGCCTTTCCGGCGAGGAACGGGATGGGGAGGGAGGGCGAGAATCTACCGCTGGCGCGGGCGAGCCGCCCTAGCGTGGCCGACGCCCTGCAGGGCGTCGAGTGCCACGCTTGGCGGATTACACGGGCGGTCGATTGTCGTTCGGGAACGAAAGGGCAGCCGCCCTTGGTGTTCCCCGGCGCTGGATGGCCTCCGGGGGAGGGCAGCGGCGCGAACGGGCTTACGCCGCGCCCTAGGCGCTTCGATCAGGTGTGCCACGTGGCACACCTTTCACGCGAGGATCGTCACCCAATAGGGCCGAGACGGCGGTACGGCGGCTTGGTCGGCGCAGAGAGCGAAAGGAGCGGTGCTTGCAGGGTCGCACCCGGCTTCACGCTGATCCTAGACGTTAGCGTTCTGTAGCAACCCTGTTGAATAGAGCGCCATCTATAAGCTGGATCTCTGCCGTTTTGAGGGGCCGCACACCCTCTTTGGTGAGAACCCATGTCATGTCGTTGGATTGCCCCAGCGTGATACCTGACACCTGCTTTCCTTCGAGATGGTAAATCCACACCTCCCCTCGGGTGATGTTACCTATGCGGTCTTTCGCTCGGATCGTACCTGCAACATGGCCAGCGGCGACCACAATGAGGATGACAATGGTCCCGCACCCCACCCGAGCCATAAACAATGTCAGAGGATCAAAAAACGGCGGCCTATGCGATGCAGCCCTGGCGCGGTCGAAGAGCTTGCCGGCAATCAAAGTAAGCGCCGTCACGATCAGCAGCGGCAGGATCGCTGTAAGCCACGCGCCGGTTGTGGTGATAATGGCACCGAGGCCCTCCACCGCAACTGCAATGTTCGAACCGCCAAGATTGGTCGGATCGATGGCAAAACGGCCGAAATAGGCCTGTCTGTAGGTCCACCCGGCAAAATAGATGGCCGCTAATATGGTGGCGATCACGAAGGCGGAGTCAAACGCCTTGGTGACGAGTTCACGCGGTGAGGAAGATGTTCCAGGGCCTGCGGGCATTTGTCCTCCTTACGGGAATGGCTTTGCGAAGCGGCGTATAGATCCCACGTACACGGGTGGCTGGATCGTCGAGCTGACGAACGCGGCCCCAGCTCGGGAACCAGTTCCTTGCTGGCGTAGCTGTGCCACGTGGCACACCCCTCTTCATCGCTGGAACGATGCGTCCGACCCGGCCGAGTGATATGCCGGCGGATTGACCCGCCGGAGTCAGGCCGGCGTGTCGTCGTTGCCCGGTGCAGGCTGTGCGAGACCTGTATCGACGACGGCGGGTAGGGCTTCCACCGTTTCGACCTCGGTAGCGGCCGTTTGCAGGCGGATCGAGCTTCGCACCGATGCCGCGTCGAGCCGGTCCTGAAAGTAGGTCTGCGACCAAGCCATGTCAGCCCATTCGTCGGGGCGCGCCTGATAGGCGCCGACGCGGCCGACCAGACCACATAGCCAGTCGGCGCACTGGCATGTCTGGTAGCGTTCGCTCTCGACTTGGAAGGGCGGCTCGATGATGCGACGCCGGGGGGAGGGGCCACCATACATGGCTTGGCTCGCGCGAGTCAGGATGGCGTCGCGATCCTGATGCTCGTCCATGACGATGACCATATCGGCGTCGTTCTGATCGGCATATTGGTTGAGGCGCTTCATCGCCTCGCCCAGGACCGTGAGGTAAAGCGCCTGCGCCTTAAACTCCGCGACGGGGCGGTTCTTCTCGAGGCCAACGTAGAAGACATGCCCGCCGCTTGCGCGGATCTTGTTGAGGATGCGATTGGCCGCCGTGCGAACCTGCCGGTATTTCTCGACGTTCATGCTGGTGAAGAGGGCCGAGCCCTTCTTCTCCCATGTCGCGGGATGCTGGCCGCTTTGCCCGATCTCCCAAGCCAGCATGTTGCATTTGAGCTGGTAGAACCAGGTCGAGAATTGCCGCACGGATGAGTAGGGGAGGATCATGCCCCCGAGCCCGAAAACGGGACTGTCATTGTAGGCGGGATCGTCGCGCGCGACATACGGGCCGATGTGGCCAAACTCGTCGAGATAAGCGAAATACAGCATGCAGGTCCCCAGAATCGCGAAAGCCCACGCTAAGCGTGGGCCTCGGAATTGGGGCAGCCCGTGAGCCGCGTCCGTCAACAGATATGAGCGATGAGCCTGGTGTTGTCAAGAACGGACGCTGATTACTCCCCTGAGCGAAAGGCGTCCTCAATGATGGGCAGGTATCGCTCCACCTGCTCCTTGTCGCTCTCCTGCTCATCGGCGGGAAGATCGGCATAGTCGGTCGCAATCTGCTTTTCCCAGCGTTCGACAAGATCGGCGGGGATCAGCAACGAGCCGTCCTCCTGTTTGGTCGCCTTGCCGTGCATGTAGCGCTGCCAATGCGACCAGCGCTCATGTTCGATCGCGGCGAGGCGTTCGACCAAGGTCTTACGGGCGTCAGCGGCGAGAGGCTTTGCCATGTTAGATCAGCCCGCTTTCCACCAGACTTCGATAATGCTCGCCCAATACAGTCAGCTCGCAGGCTTTGCTGCCCATCGCTGCGTGCCACATATGCGGTGCATCGACGGGGCGCACGAGGTTGACCCTCACATACCGTTGGAGCACCGCGAATATCGCGGTTTTCTCCGGGTCCGGCGGTGGAATGGAGGGGTCGTTCTTCTGCTCCTCCGACCGCTCGGGCTCAAATGCCGGATCGAGAGGGAATTGGTAAGTGGCGGTCGGAAAATGCTTCGCCAGCGCCTGAAGATCGGTCAGCGCGATCGGGGGTGCCGCCTTGCGCAGCGACACGAAGGTTTTGACATTCGTCTTGAACACCGGGCGCTGCTTCCACGGCCCAAGCGACTGGTCGATATGAGCATAGACGCTGCCCGGCGTGACGTCGCCCAGCAGGTTGGCGGCGGCGCCGCCGAGCGCGTCGACGAACAGGCTGGTGAACACGCCGGCACCGCCCCCTTCGACCTCCATCGCATATTGCTCGGCGGTGGACGCTGTGAGGATGGTCATGCCGTCGCGGATTTCCGCAGCGGGATGGGTGGGACGTTCCCCGGCAGCGCCACTATGGCAGCTATCGAGGATGATGATCTTGTTCTTCGCCCCGGAATTGGCAGCGAGCGTCATGATGTCTGAAAGCGGCAGGCCATCGTCGCCGCTGCGGCTGTCGCTGGTGCAGAGGTAGCCGCCGGTGTCCTCGATGAAGCCATGCCCGGCGAAGTAGAACAGGGCGATGTCCGCGTCGTCGGCATAGAGTTCGCGGACAGCCGCCTTCAGCTCCTCGCGATCGACCAGATCGCCGGGACCGGTGCCGGTCAGGAGCTTAGGTGTAGCGAAGTTGACGGTGCCGTCGGCGTGGCGCTCGAGCATGGCCTTCACCGAGTGCGCGTCGTTCACGCACCCGCTGAGGTTCCCGATTTTCTCGTAATGGTCGATACCGACGATCAGGGCCTTGCGCACCGTCGCCTCCGGCTCAGAGTGAATCGATGAAGTTGGTGATGTTGGCGTCGCTCCAGGCAACGGTGCTGACGCCCGCGATCGAGGCGCGATCATCCTTATAGGCGTAGATGCCTTGGATCGGCTTGCCCTCTTCCTGGGCGCACTGGATTTCCCACTTCTGGCCCGTCGAGGCTGCCGAGTTCTTGCTGACCAGAACGATCACACCATGCGAGCGCTTGATCCGCGTGCGGACACGATCCTTCCAGTCTTTGTCGTATGGCTCCTTCACCGACATATCGATAAACTCGAATGGCTGCCGCGGATGGAGCGACTGCCCTTTGAGGAAGTCACGCTGCCGTTCATCCTCGATGGCGAACGCGATGAAGAGCACTTTCTTATCAGCCATTTCCAACATCCTCCATTATGGTTCTATTTCGATAATGAATCAGCGAACGCCCGACGACTTTAAGCATGAGCTGCAAGCTCTGGATACCGCCCATGCTCAAAACGAAGCTGCACGCGACAGCTTTGTTGCACTTGCACACACGGCGCTATTTGCCGCTTCTGTGTCATTTGTAGGAAGCGCGGTTCCGCTTGCCAAGGCGGTGTGGCCGTATGCCTTGGTTGCCGGATGGGCGATCGATGTTTTGGGGCTTCTTGCCCTGACGGTGAGCTTCGCGACGGCGCGTAAGGCGGTCGATGCGCGGCGAGCTGCCCTCTACGACGATATCCCGCCGGTAGCGGCTTGGTCCGAACGTCTCAACGGGTTCGCGCTATGGTCATTTCCCGCCGCTCTTCTATGTTTGTTCTCTTTTGTCACAGCGAACGTGGTCAGTATCAATGAGCGAGAAGCCAGCCCCTCCGCCAGCACCGCCGCCATCCCGATCGGGCGGATCGAGGGGGATAGCGCCGCCGCCACGCGCGCCGTTGCCGCCGGGGGGCGTGTCGCAGCCTCAAACGGGCGTTGTTCCGGCGCCACGGGCTCCGGTCGCCCCACCACCGCCGCCGCCGCCTCCGGCGCCTGCCAAGAAGTAGGTTGCGGCGCACCGCGCAGATAGGTGTGCCACGTGGCACACCTCATCGTCGTGTAAGGCGATCCAGTTCGGCGTGGGTTCGGGCGGTGCGCGCTGCGCCACGATTGGCCGATAGGGCGCATAGCGCGGCAAAGGCGACGAGGCCGCATCCGATCAGCGTGAAGGTGCGCGCGTCCCCGTCATCGCCCGACAGGAAGACCGCTCCCAAGCCGATGACGAGCAGGATCAGGCTGAAGCAGATCTCCGTCGCGACGCTGGCGAGCGGGGTGGGAAGGTCGCGCAAGCGGATGCCCCGCGTCTGATTATGCCAGTCGCGGACCAGCATGGGGCAGTCCGGAATGGGCTCGCATACGGCACGAACGCGGTCGCCGACGGCCAAGGCGATATAGTCGCTCGCGCACAGCTTGAGCGTGTGGCCGTTGACCTCGAACAGCATCGCGAACTCGCGGGAGGTATTCACGAAGGTATGCGTCTCCGCGCGGGTCAGGCCGGTCCGGTGGATCGTATCACCGGGATGCGAAATGGGCACGGCGGGGTCTGCGCGGTGGGTCGTGTGTTGGGTCACGCTTACGTCGGTCGTGTCGTGAAAACCGATGATATACGAGACCGGCCCTTCGATGGCGACGAACCGTTGCTGCTTCCTCATAGCCAACGTCCTTGCAAGGCTGCGTCAAACTCGACGGCCAGCGTGACGGCGCCGGCGACCAGCGCGGCGAGCGCGAACAGCGCGAGCCGCGCCCGGATGCCGGGGCGCAAGTCGTGCGTGATGGCGATGGCGGCCCCGATCGCCACCCCGAGGATCAGCGCTGGCCCCAGCTCGTAGAGGACCAGGCCGGGAAGGCGGTTGGGGAGCAGGTAGGGGAAAGCACGGATGAGGCGACCGGCCAGGACGGCGCCGACGACAAGGGACAGCGCCATGCCCCAACGGCCGATCAGGACGGCGGCGGGAGAACCGCGCTCAAGCATTGGAGCGGTTCCCCGCATGAGCAACGCCTGCCCGCGAGGGCGGCCCTTTGTGGCCTAGTCTGATCGTCACCCGCACGGGCGGAAACCCGGCGACGGGGTTCCGCGGAGCGGCGTGGCACACGCCAGCGCAGTAGAGCACGGGCCGGCGGCAGGCCTCGCTTACTGCTTGATCGTCCCTAGGGTCAGGACCCATTGATGTGGGAGGCGCGATCTGATTCAGGCTCCGTGAGGAGAGAGTGGATGAGCGACCTGTACTGGCTGACGGATGAGCAGATGGCGCGTCTGCAACCGTTCTTTCCCAAGAGCCATGGCAAGCCTCGGGTCGATGATCGGCGGGTGCTCAGCGGCATCATTTTCGTCAATCGCAACGGGCTACGCTGGTGTGATGCACCGAAGGACTATGGGCCGCACAAGACGCTCTACAAT
>NZ_NWVD01000001.1 GCF_002374835.1 Sphingomonas ginsenosidimutans | reverse complement strand
AAGGCGCAACTGGCTGTTCGCGGGTTCGCGCGCAGGCGGCGAGCGAGCCGCCGCCATCTACACCGTCATCCAGACCTGCAAGGCCAACGGCGTCGACCCGCAGGCCTATATCGCCGATGTCATCGCCAGGGTCGCCGGCGACTGGCCCGCCACCCGCTGGGACGAGCTGATGCCGTGGAACTGGGTGCCCCAGACAGATCAGCCAACAGCCCAAGCCGCATAAACTGCGGTCCTCACGCCACGCTTACCATGAAGAAGCTCAACGGGCGGCCATTCGCGTCGGCAACGGCATGGAGCTTGGTGTTCATGCCGCCTTTGGTGCGGCCGATCAGGCGACCGAGAGCCCCTTTTTAACCCGCAGGCTCGATGCCGTGCGGTGCGCCTTCAGGTATGTCGCGTCGATCATGACGGTCTTGGGCTCCGCATCGACCGCCGCTAGCCCCTCCATCATGCGCGTGAATACGCCTCGCTCGCCCCGACGCTTCCACCGGTTATACAGCGTCTTGTGAGGACCATACGCGCTTGGCGCGTCTCGCCAGCGCAGCCCGTTGCGGTTGACGAAGACGATGCCGCTGAGCACCCGCCGGTCATCGACACGCGGCTTGCCGTGGCTCTTCGGAAAGAACGGCCGCAGCCGCTCGATTTGCTCGTCCGTCAACCAAAACAGGTCGCGCATCCCAGTCTCCTCACGGAGCCTGAATCAGATCGCAGCCGTCACATCAATGAGTCCTGACCCTAGCCCGCGAACTTGCCCAGGATGTCGACTAGCACCGCGAGCTTACCCTGTAGGGTGAGCCACGCGGCGAACCCACCGACAGCAGCGACCCCAGCAGCCTTGCCCACGGCCTTGGCGAACTCGTCGGCGGCAGCATCAGTCTTGCCGCCGATCCACTTGGCGACTTTGCCGGCCACCCGCGCGATCGTCTGTCCGGCGGTCCGCAGCCTGCTGGTCGATGGCGCGGCGCTCACAGCCTCTTCGCGGATCGCGTCGATCGCAGCCAAGGTCTCGGCCCGGTCGGCCTCCGTGATCGCGAACTCGGGCGGCGGCTGATTGTGGCCGATCCCGACAATGCCGCCGTCGGTGCTGTCCTCCCCGGTGGGCACAGCCCGCAGCGCCCGCTCGGCATCTGCGGCGGCGGCGAGGAGTTGATCGGTCAGAGCCTGTCGACCATCAAACGCGGATGCGAAAGGCGAGAAGTCGGTCGAGCGATCCGTCTGGATGGCGAAGCGGAAGCGCATGACATTGCCGGATGGAACCGCCGGGTAGCCAACTTCCAGCAGCTCCACCGCAGCAAAGAAGCTGGCGGTGTTCCGGAGCAGGACGACCTGCCCCACTCTGGGCGTTCGGGTCCGCGACGTGAAATCCGCAGAGGCCACCACGTCAGGCGTCGCCTGCCCGATGCTGGTGATCCCCTCTGCAATTGCGACGCCCTCGATCGCAGCGGGGTCATTGTAGAGGTGAGCTGACCCCTGACTGGCACTGCTCCAGCGCGTCTCGAACGCCCACGGCTCCGCACCGATGACGAACCGGCCGTCGTAGCTTGCATAGTTGAAGGTGGCCTCGCCGAGCGAACGCTCATCCTTCGGTGGCTCTACGCTATTTAGCTTCGGCAACTGCATCCCCGCTATTTGCGTCGCCACCCTCGTGACGCTGCCTCATCGTAGCCGGCTCGGCAGCATGGTCCAGCCACGTTAAAGTGCGACTGTGGGGCTATTTGTGGAGCGCTAGAGGGCCGCAAGGCAAAAACTTGGAAATCTCAGTGCCTTGTGGGAGGCCATTGGCGGAGACGGAGGGATTCGAACCCTCGGTACGGTTTCCCGTACGACGCTTTAGCAAAGCGTTGGTTTCAGCCACTCACCCACGTCTCCGGGTCACGGCGTGAGGCGGGGCTATAGCGAGCGCTTTCGGCGCGATCAATGCCTTGGTTGCGGCTTCCGTCGGTCGCGTTCGTGACTCGGATCGTCGTGCGTTCATTGTGGGGACAGGCTGCCGCAGGCTACAGTCGCCCGATCGGGTGGCGGGATGACGACATGACGGCAACGGGATACAGGGCGGGCAGCAAGGGCGTGGCGGTGACGCGCGCGCGGGTCGGACGGGCGGCGGCGCGCGCGGTGATGACGCTTGCCGCCGCGGCGGCGCTGACCGGCAGCGCGGTGGCGCAGGTGCGGACGATCGATCCCAACGCCGGGATCGACGCCGACGTCACCGGCACCGCCTCGCGCAGCCCCGCGCCGACGCCAGGCCCGTCCTACCCGCCGCCGACGGAGCCGGCCTATCCCGACGCGCCCGCCGCCGCGCCAGCGCCGCGCGCGACGCCCGCACCGTCCGCGAACCCGGAAACCCGCGCCGAAGCGACGACGCAGGCCGCCTCCACCTATCGCCGCGACGATCTGATCGCGGCCGGCGAAGGGGTGTTCGGCCGCGGCGCCGAGGGCTTCGCGCAGATCATCGAGAAGATCCTGAAGGATCAGGGCGAACCCAACGCCTATATCGCCGGGCGCGAGGCGTCGGGCGCGTTCGTGCTGGGGTTGCGTTACGGCTCGGGGGTGATGACGCACAAGGTGGAGGGGCAGCGCCCCGTCTACTGGACCGGACCGTCGGTCGGCTTCGACGTCGGCGGGGACGCCAACAAGGTGTTCGTGCTGGTGTACAACCTGTACGACACGCAGGACCTGTTCACGCGCTTCCCCGGCGCGGAGGGGCGGCTGTACTTCGTCGGCGGCTTTGCGGCGACCTATCTGCGCAAGGGCAATGTCGTCCTGATCCCGGTGCGGCTGGGGGTCGGCTGGCGCGCGGGCGTCAACGTCGGCTACATGAAGTTCACCGAAAAGTCGAAGTGGCTGCCGTTCTGATTTCCGCAACCGATCGCCCCGTTGGTCGTTGAAACGCCACCGTTCGACGCGAGAGGGGAATTAACGGATGCGCGCTCACGATGACGGCATGATGCTTTCTCCGCGGCTGTCCGATCTGCCGCGCGATGAGCGGATGGCGGCGCTGTACCAGCGCGCGCAGCAGCGCAAGGCCGCGTGGCAGGCGATGCGCATCCCCGCCGATGGTCTGTGGAGCCGCTGGTTCGGCCGCTGATCCTCGTCCTGCCTCCCGGCGGGGGGTGGGACAAAATGTGCCAGTGACAGGCAAGGCGCGCGGCGATAGGCGGGCGACGTGTCCGCGCTCCGCCGCCTCCTGCGCCAACGCCTCCTCGTCGCTTGCCTGATGGCAGCGGTGCTGGCACTGAAGCTGCTGGTGCCGACCGGCTATATGATCGCCGCGGAAGCCGGGCAGGTCGATATCGTGCTGTGTCCCGGGACAATGCCGGCGCCACCCCCGGCCGGGCACCACGCGATGCCGGCGATGATGGGCGCGATGGGACAGCACGCCGCGACGGCCCACGACCATTCCGAGCACCGCGACCACCGCGAACATCCCGCCACGCAAATGCCCTGCGCGTTCGCCGGCCTGTCCGCCGCGGTGCTGAGCGCTGCCGACCCGGTATTGATCGTGGCGCTGCTCGCGTTCGTCATGGCGAGCGCGCTCGGCCCGATCCTGCTGCCGGCACCCTTCCCGTCCGCCTATCTGCGCCCGCCGTTGCGCGGTCCCCCCGCCCGCCTGACCTGACCACCATTGAGCAGCGCTGCCCGCGCTCGTGCGGGCGGCGCGTCGTTATGTCGCGCCCGCGCACGGTTCCGCCGCGCCGGGCCGGTCAAGGTTGATCCATGTCCCGACACCATCATTCGGTCGGCGCCGCCGCGCGCTGCCTGCTGCCCGTCCTGTTCGCCGCGCTCCCGCTCGCCGCCCGTGCGGAGGAAAATCCCGCCGCCGAGGCGCCTGATCGCGCCGCCGACATCACCGTCATCGGCGAGCGTGACCCCACGCGGCTCGATGTCCCCACGCCCACCGTCAGCCGTCTGGGGCTGACCCCGCGCGAAACCCCCGCGACGCTCGACGTCGTCACGCAGGCGACGATGCAGGCGAAGGGGCTGCGCACCGCGGTGGAGGTGTATGACAGCACCCCAGGCGTCGTCGCAGGGCTGCTGCCCGGCGAACCCGCCAGCGCGTCGATGCGCGGCTTTTCGACCGGCGCGGTCTCCTATCTGTTCGACGGGATGCGGGTCGCCGATTCGACGATCCTCAACCGCAATTACGACAGCTTTGCCTTCGACCGGATCGAGGTGCTGAAGGGCCCGGCGTCGATCCTGTACGGCGACGGCGCGCTGGCCGGCGCGGTCAACCTGGTGCCCAAAAAGCCGAGCACCGACGCGCGCCATGTCGACGCGCTGGCCAGCTACGGCAGCTTCGACAGCTGGCGGCTGGGCGCCGGCGTCAACCAGCCGCTCGGCACCACCGCGGCGCTGCGCAGCGACCTGTCGGCATCGCGCAGCAGCGGCTATGTCGACGATACACGCACGCGCACGCTGCAATCCACCAACAGCCTGGCGTTGAACCCCACGTCGCGGCTGTCGGTACTGCTGGCATTCGACTATTTCGGCGAACGCAACCGCACCCCCTATCAGGGCGCACCCTTGCTGCCCGCCGCGGTCGCACGCGATCCGTCGGATGTGGTCCACAGCACCGCCGGGCTGGTGCTCGACCGCGCGATCCGCGACCGCAACTACAATGTCACCGACGGGCGCGCCGATTCGGACGCTTACTGGGGCCGCGCGCGCATCGCCTGGACGCTGGCGGACGGCTGGACGCTGACCGACGAGGCGAATCTGTATCGCGGCGACCGCACGTGGGAGAATTCGGAGGATTTCACCTACAACCCCGCCACCGCGCTGCTCGACCGCTCCACCACGAAGATCACCCACGATCACGACAGCTGGTCGAACCGCGCCTTCCTGACCGGCGACACGACCATTGCCGGGCTGCGCAACCGCGTGAACGTTGGCGCGGAATATAATGAGGCGCATTTCATCACCCACCGCCGCTTCGGCACCACCACGTCGGTGTCGCCGTTCGCGCCGGTGCGCGGCACCTTCCCCGCCGACGTCGCCGCCAATTTCCCCGGCGCCGGCAACCGTGCCGACTTCACCTCGCGCGTCGCCAGCTGGGCTGTGTTTGCGGAGGACGCGCTGAACCTCACCGATCGCTGGCTGCTCCTCGCGGGTCTGCGACACGACACGATCGATCTCGACCGCCGCGTCGACGACCTCAACCAGGGGACGACACAGCGGTTCGGGCGCCGGTTCCACGCGCTCTCGGGGCGGATCGGCAGCGTCTATGACGTCGCACCCACGACGCAGCTCTATGCGCAATACAGCCATGCGATCACCCCGGTCGGCTCGCTGCTGCTGTCGAATGTGCTGCGCGCCAGCGTCGACCTGACGCGCGGCGATTCGGTGGAAGGCGGGGTGAAGACCAGCCTGTTCGGCGACCGGCTGGCGCTGACCGCAGCGGGTTACTGGATCCGGCAGAGCGGCATCCTGACGCGCGATCCCGCGCGCCCGTCGGTGCAGGTGCAGGGCGGCGTGCAATCGTCGCGCGGGGTGGAACTGTCCGCGGTCGGCACGCTGTCGCGCCACTGGACGCTGGACGCCAATGCCGCCTTGCTGCGCGCCCGGTTCGACGAACTGACCGGCGCCGGCGGCGTCGACCTGACCGGCAAGCGCCCGGTCAACGTGCCGCAACGGCTCGCCAATCTCACGATCGCCTATCACGCTGATGCGCTGCCGCTGACGATCAGCGGCGCGCTGCGGCATGTCGGTGATATCTATACCAGCACCGCGAACACCGTTCGCGTCGACGGCTATACGCTGCTGGATGCGGGGATCGCCTATCGCCTGCCGCAGGCGACGGTGTCGCTGCGCGTGCGTAACATCGCCGATCGCTTCTACGCTTACTGGTCGGGCTATAGCGCGACCCAGGTCTATGTCGGTGCGCCGCGCAGCATCGACCTGACGCTGGCGACCCGGCTGTGAGCGCCCCCGCCCGCCCCGCCCCCGCCGGCTCCCGTGAATCGGCGACCCGCACCTATCGCGCGCTCTGGCGCTGGCATTTCTATGCCGGGCTGGTCGTCGCACCGTTCCTGCTGATCCTCAGCATCACCGGCGCGATCTATCTGTTCAATGACGAGATCGACGACGCGCTGTACCCGGCCCGTCGTTTCGTCCCCGCGCACGTCGCATCGCTGCCGCCCTCGCGGCTGGTCGACGCGGCGCTGTCGGCACATCCCGGGAAGGTGACGCGGATCGACATGCCGGCGGCGGCGAACCGGCCCGCGATCGTGTTCGTCACGCCCGTTGCCGGCGATCCGCTGCGCGTCGCGGTTGATCCGGGCAGCGGGCGCGTGCTGGGCGATTACATCTATACCCGCACGCTGGTGGGGATGGCCGACACGCTCCACGGCTCGCTGATGCTCGGCTGGTGGGGCGGGCTGGTGATGGAACTGGCGGCGGGCTGGGCGATCGTGCTGATCGCCACCGGCCTGTACCTGTGGTGGCCGCGCGGGCGGCGCGGGCTGGCGGGGGTGGTGTTCCCCCGCCTCCACCTGCGCGGGCGCGTGGTCTGGCGCGATATCCACGCCGTCACCGGCGTGTGGACGGTGGCGCTGATCGCCTTCCTGCTGCTCACCGGCCTGCCCTGGGCGCAGGTGCAGGGCGATGTGATTCGCGACATGCTGTCGCGCGTCGGCGGCGGCTATCCGGTGTCGCACGCCACCAGCAATGCGCCGTCCAGCGCGCCGATGAAGGCGGCGCTGGGCAGCGCGCCGTGGACGCTGGAAGGCGCGCCGATGCCCGTGTCGGCGATGCCCTCCGCCCATGCTGAGCATATGGCGCCTGCGGGCACGACCGATCGTGCGGCGATCGCCGGGCTGGACGCGGTGGTCGCCACGCTGGCGCGCGATCATGCGCTGGCGGGCGGCTATCGCCTGTTCCCGCCCGCCGGCCCCACCGGCGTCTACACCGCCTATACCTATCCCGACCGGCCGCAGGGCCAGCGCAGCCTGTATTTCGATCGCTATTCGGGGCGGCTGATCCGTGACGTCGGGTTCGCCGACTATGGCATCGGTGCGCGCGCGATCGAACTGGGGGTGCAGCTGCACATGGGCAATTACTTCGGCACGGTGAACCAGATCGTCATGCTGCTGCCGTGCATCGGCATCGTCGTACTGGTCGTCAGCGGAGTGGCGATGTGGTGGAAACGGCGCCCCGCCGGTCGGCTCGCCGCGCCGCCGCGTATCCCCGGTGCGCGGATCGCGGGCGCGGTCGCGATCCTGACGGCGGCGGGGGTGATGATGCCGGTGCTCGGGGTGTCGCTGCTGGCGGCGGCGGCGATCGACCTGACCGTTCGCTGGCGTTCGGCGCGCGCCACGCCCATCTGACGCGCGCTGGGTCAAGGCATTCAGAATCCAGACGTTGATCGACAACCGGCGCGCGCCTATCGGCAAGGGCGCGCGCCGGATCGGTCTTGGAGCCATTTCCGGCGAAACGCTTTATTGGCGGCTGTGCGGGCATGGCCGTCACGATGACTTCAAGGGGACGCAGGGATGGCTGACGAAGTGCACGATCCGCGGCGGAGCAACCGCCTGTTCGATACGGGCAGCGCGGCCGCCTATCTGCGTGACTATGCCGATGGCCTGCGCGATGCGCTGCACGGCGTCGACGGCGCGGCGCTGGAACGGGCGCGCGCGCTGATCGCCGGTGCGGCGGACGCCGGGCGGCGCGTCTTCGCGATCGGCAACGGCGGATCCAGCGCGATCGCCGACCATCTGTGCTGCGACCTGACCAAGGGCACGCATACCCACCACCACCCCACGGTCGACACCACCTCGCTCAGCGCCAACACCGCGCTCTATTCCGCGATCGCCAACGATTTCGGGTTCGAGACGGTGTTCGCCCGGCAGGTGGAGATGATCGGGCGCGAAGGCGACGTGCTGATCGCGATCTCCTCCTCGGGCAACAGCCCGAACATCCTCAACGCCGTCACCGCCGCGCAAGCCAGGGGCATGACCGTGATCGGTCTGAGCGGCTTTTCCGGCGGCGGCTTGCGCACCGCGGCCGACGTCGCGCTACACGTCGATGTCGCCAATTACGGCGTGGTGGAGGATGCGCATCAGGCGCTGATGCACATCATCGCGCAACTGATCGCCGCCGCGCGCGACGGGAACGCCGCCGCGTGACCGTCCTCGTCACCGGCGGCGCCGGCTTCATCGGATGCCATCTGTGCGAAGTGCTGGTCACCCGCGGCGAGCGGGTGGTCGCGCTCGACAATCTGCTGCTCGGGCGGCGCACGCACCTGTCGGCGCTGGAGGGCAATGCCGCCTTCGCCTTCGTGGAAGGTGACGCGACCGACCCCGCCACGCTCGACGCGCTGTTCGCCGAACACCGCTTCGACGCGGTCTTCCACCTCGCCGCCAATTCCGACATCGCGGTCAGCCATGCCGATCCGGGGGTGGATTTCGACGCCACCTTCCGCACCAGCTGGGCGGTGCTCGACGCGATGCGCCGGCACGGCACGCCCCGCATCCTGTTCGCCTCGACATCGGCGGTCTATGGCGAGGCGACCGGTGCGATCCGCGAGGATCACGGCCCGCTGCTCCCCATCTCGCATTATGGCGCGGCGAAGCTGGCGTCGGAGGCGTTCATTTCCTCGTTCGTCGGCAATTACGGCATCCGCGCGTGGATCGCGCGCTTCCCCAATGTCGTCGGCGACCGTTCGACCCACGGCGCGATCCACGATTTCGCACGCAAACTGGCCGCCACGCCCGACCGGCTCCAGGTGCTGGGCGACGGCAGCCAGATCAAGCCGTACCTGCACGTCGACGATCTGGTCGACGCTCTGCTGCTGGCATGGGAAACGATGGACGCGCCGGTCAACCTCTTCAACGTCGGCGGGACCACGCGGTGCAGCGTGCGGCGCATGGCGGAGATCGTCGTGGAGGAAGCCGGCGGCACCGCGCAGATCGCCTATACCGGCGGTGACCGCGGCTGGATCGGCGACGTACCCAGCGTCGACTATGACACCACGCTGATCCGCTCGCTCGGCTGGTCGCCGCGACTCGATTCGGAGGGCGCGGTGCGCGCCGCCGCGCGCTGGGCGCTTCACGCCGCCGGCGTCACTGCATGAAGGCGGTCGTCCTGTGCGGCGGCAAGGGCACGCGGCTGGGGCTGACCGACCGGCCCAAGGCGATGGTGCCGGTCGCCGGCCGGCCGCTGCTGGAACGGCTGGTCGAGGACGTGCGCGATGCCGGCTTCACCGATATCGTCCTGCTCACCGGCCATCTGGCGGAGGTGATCGAGGCGCATTTCGGTGACGGCAGCGCATTCGGCGTGCGGATCGCGCATGTCCGCGAGGGCGAGCCGCTGGGCACCGCCGGCGCGGTGCGCGATGCACGGCACCTGCTGACCGAACCGTTCTTGGTGCTGTACGGCGACACGTTGCTCGACGTCGATCTGGCGCGCATGGCCGCCTTCCACGCCGAACATGGCGGGCTGGGGACGCTGTTCGTCCATCCCAACGACCATCCGCATGACAGCGACCTGCTGGTCGCCGACGCCGACCACCGCATCCGCCGCTTCCTGCCCAAGCCCCACCCCGACGGCGCGATCCTGCCCAATCTGGTCAGTGCCGCGCTCTACGTCCTCGATCCCGCCGCGATCGACGCGGTCCCCGCAGACGGCGCCAGCGACTGGGGGCGTGACATCTTCCCCGCGATCGTCGCGGCGGGCGGGCGGCTCAACGCCTATCGCAGCGTCGAATATGTCAAGGACATCGGCACCCCTGCCCGGCTGGCCAAGGGCGAGGCGGACCTGGCCTCCGGCCGGGTCGCGCGGCTCAGCCACCGCCATGCCAAGCCGGCGCTGTTCCTCGACCGCGACGGCGTGCTGAACGTCGAGATCAACGGCGTCCACCGCGCGCAGGACCTGGAACTGATGCCCGACGCCGGCAATGCCGTGCGGAGGGCGAACGCCGCGGGTATCCCGGTGATCTGCGTCACCAACCAGCCCGATATCGCCAAGGGTTTCCTGACCGAGGAGACGCTGGGCGAGGTGATGGCCGCGCTCGACACCGGGCTGGCGGCGGCGGGCGCGTATCTGGACGATATCTTCGTCTGCCCGCACCATCCCGAACGCGGCTGGCCGGGCGAGGTCGCCGCGCTCAAGATCGACTGCGACTGCCGCAAGCCGAAACCGGGTATGCTGCTGGCCGCGGCGGAGCGCCATCACCTCGACCTGTCGCGATCGTGGCTGATCGGGGATCGCCACGCCGATATCGCCGCCGCCCATGCCGCCGGCGCGCGGGCGGTGCTGCTCCGGACCGGGCATGCCGGCACCGACGCGGGCAACCGCCGCGCCGATCCCGATCACGTCGCCGCCACGCTCACCGATGCGGTCGCCTTCGTCATGAAAGCCATGGGCCAATGATCATTTCCCGCACGCCGCTCCGCATCAGCTTCTGCGGCGGGGGCAGCGACCTGCCCAGTTTCTACCGCGAACACGGCGGTGCGGTGCTCAGCATGTCGATCGCGCGCTACGTCTATCTGTCGATGCACGATTACTTCGGCGGTGAGGGCTATATCCTCAAATATTCGCAGCTGGAGACGCCGCGCGCCGTCGCCGACATCCAGCATCGCATCATCCGCGAGGTGTTCGGCGCCTATGGCCTGAACGGTGTGGACTTCAATTCCAGCGCCGATGTTCCCGCCGGCACGGGGCTGGGATCGTCCAGCGCCTTCACCGTCGGGCTGCTCAACCTGTGCAACGCCTATCGCGGCCGGTACGAAGGGCGGACCGCACTGGCCGCGCGCGCGTGCGAGATCGAGATCGAGAAGCTGGGCGAGCCGATCGGCAAGCAGGACCAGTATGGCTGCGCGCTCGGCGGGCTGAACTTCATCGAATTCCACCCCGACGAAAGCGTCGATTGCGAGGCGGTGCCGATCACGCTGGCGATGCGCCAGAAGATGGAGCGCAACCTCGTCATGTTCTATCTGGGCGGCACCCGCTCGGCCAGCGCGATCCTGAAGCAGCAGAACGCCGCCGCCGCGACCGACCGGCGGGTCACCGACAATCTGCGCGCGATGGTGGAGATGGCGCGCGGGCTGCGTCGCGACATCGTCGGCGATGTCGACGTGCTCGGCGGCTATCTCCACGAAGGCTGGATGCGCAAGCGCGAGCTGGCCGCCGGCATCACCAACCCGCGCGTCGACGATGCCTATGACCGCGCGCGCGCGGCGGGTGCGTCGGGCGGCAAGCTGCTGGGCGCGGGCGAAGCGGGCTTCCTGCTCGCTTATTGCCCGGACGGCACGCGCGACGCGGTCGTCGCCGCGCTGCCCGATTGTCAGGCCTATGACGTGCGCTTCGACGCGATGGGCACGACGATCATCTACTCGGACTGAGCGTCGTCGCGGGGGTCCAGGCGCCGTCCCGCTCGCGCAGCCACGCCGCCGCGCGCCGCCAGATCGCCACCGCGAACAGCAGTTCGCCCGCCAGCACGCCCAGCACTGACCACAACGGCCCGCCCGCGACGATCAGCACCAGCACCGCCGCCACCGACGCGATCGACGACCATCCGCTCGCCAGCGCCAGCGTGCGGAACGCGCCGCCCGCCTGCAACAGCGCGCTTTCCGGCATCCGCGCCAGCCGCACCGCCGCCACCGCCATCCACGCCGCCGCCGCGCTGCCCACCACCGCCAGCGGATAATGCGGGAACAGCACGTGCGGCGCGACCGTCAGCACCCCCGCCAGCAGCACCGCCGTCGCCACCCAGATCGCGATCAGCACCAGCCGGAAGAACCGTACCGCCGACCGCGCGGTGTCGATCCGACCCTGCGCGATCGCGCCAGCCATGCGCGCGCGCTCGTAATCGGTCAGCGCGTTCATCGCGACCATCACCGGACGGATCGCCAGCGCCCCCGCCGCGATCGGCGCAAAGGCATCCGGCCCCATCAGCGCGGTCACGCAATAAGCATGGGCATTGGCGGTCGCCTCGGTGGTCGCCACCCCGAACAGCGCCCAGCGCGCATGGTCGCGCCAGATCGTCAGGTAACCGCGCCACGCATCCCATCGCGGCAGCACGAACTGCACCCGCGCGAAACCGGCGCCGAACGGCATCAGCGACGCCGCGCTGGCCCAGCCCAGGATCGCGCCCGCCGCCACCAGCCCGCGCGCCCAGCCGATCGCCATCGCCGCGACCCCGGCGACCAGGATCACGGTATAGATGCCGTCGCTGGTCGCGGTCAGCATCTGTCGCCCGCGCGCATAGGCTTCGGCCCGCGCATACCAACGGACCAGCGATGCCGCGGCAAAGGCGGCGAACACCCCCGTCGCCGGCCCGTCCATGCCCACGCCCCAGCCCAGCAGCGCGACGACCCCGGTCGCCAGCACCAGCGCGGGCAGGTGCGCGGCGGCGATCTGCGTGCGCACCTTCGCGATCCCGGCGCGGTCCAGCCCGGCGAACAGCGTCGGCAGCGGCGCGCAGAACAATGCGCCCCACACACCCCACGCCAGCTGTATCGCCACCATCAGGAACGAAAAACGGCCGAATGCCGCCGGGGCCAGCTGGCGCACCAGCAACAGCGACAGCAGGAACTGGCCGGCCGCCCCGCCCACCGGCCCGGCCAGCGCCATCGCATAGCGCCCCGCGCTACGGACGGCAAATTCACGCGGCTGGGACAGGAAGTTTCTCCGATGGTCGGGGCATGGCGCGGATTCGCGCGGACGTGCGCGCTTATCGCCCGAACCGGGCGGTCACGTCGATAGCCATCGCGCCGCGCCCCGTCCCGCTCAGGAACGCCCCCCCTCTCCGGCGGCCGGCTGCGAAACCAGCGTCACGTTGGGCAGCCCGCCGATGCGGTGCCATTCCATCGGCGCGTCCGCCCGCTGCTGGCGCAGCCAGACGTAGCGGGTCTCGTTCCAGCGGCGCAGGTGCCCCGACAGGCTGTCCAGCACGCGGTCGCCATCGGGCAGCCGCGCGATCAGCACGGTGTGCAGCCCGAACCCCTGCTTGAACACCACCGCCAGGAACAGCAGCTCAGGCGGAAAGCCGCCTTCCACCAAGGTCATGCGCTTCTCGATCGCGATATCCTCGCAATCGCCGACCGGGTGCTTGCCCGCTGCCGGACGCTCCCAATATTCGTCGATCCCGCGCGCATCGCGGTCGCTGACCTGGATGACGCGGCGGTTGACCTGGCTGTTGACGCGCTTGACCGTCGCCAGCAGATCAGCGGGCGCCACGGCCGGGCGCATTGTCGGCGCCGGCGACCGCACGACCGCCGGGCGCAGCAGCGCCGCCGCCGGCAAAGTCGCGCCCGGCTCGATCGCGCCGGTCACCATCGCCGCAGCGCTCCACGGCTGCGTACATTGTTCGCCCGCGGCGCACGCGGTCGCAGCCAGCGTCAACGCCGGCAGACGGTCGGGGGACAGGCCCGCCGCGCATGACACGGTATCGCGGGCGCAGAAATCGACGAAACCGGCGGGCGGATCGGCCACCGCGCCGCCCGGCAGGAACGCCGGCTGGCGCGCGCGCGCGTCCGCGCCGCCGGGCGCGAGGCCACAGGCCAGCGCCGTCGCGGCGGCCATCAGCAGGGACAGGTTCGGTCGGGCCATCGCACTCACTCCAGGCTCTCAGCCTGTCCGCAATGCGCCCTCGCCTAAGAAGATCGCGTATATTGAGGTGGTTACGACGACGTGCACCATTTACTTGACGATGCTTCACACAATCCCGACACCCCGTTTACCGCCGGCCACGCGCGCCGTTCGCGCCGGGCGGATTAGGAGCTTAACGCCCCATGCGATCCCCTTCCCCCGACGTCATCCCGAAGGGGCGATCCGCCACCGCGGATCAGCTCGCGGGGTCGGTCAGTGTCTGGTCGCCGAAGGCAGCGGACCGGATGCGCGCGATCCCGGTGGTGGCCGCCGTCGCGCTGGGCAGCGGTTTGTTCTTTCGCGGGTTCAACGACATTGCCGGCCAGGCGGTGTTCACGCTGCTGATGGCGGCGCTGCTAGGCGCGGCCCTGTGGGGCGATGCGCCATCCGAACGCGGCTGGCGCGCGACGCTGCCGGTACTGGCGCCCGCGCTGGCGGCGTTCGGCTGGCTGGTGCTGGGCAGCATCGCGGGCACGCCGGCCGCGCCGGATCTGGTGCCGGCGGGATTGCTGTCGTGGCTGGGCGGTCTCGCCGCGCTGCTCGCGGGGTGGTGGGCCGCCCGTCACCCGCCGCTGCTGGCGCGCGTGATCGATCTGTGGCTGGCCCTTTCGGTGGCGCATCTCGCGCTGGGGCTGGTGCTGGTCCGCACCGGCGCCACCGACGCCTTCGCCTTCTGGCCGGTCGCGCGCGGCGGGCGGTTCCTGGGACTGATCGGCAATGCCAATGTCACCGCCGGGATCGCCGGGGTCACCGCGCTGCTTGCGGCCGCGCGCGTGCGTCAGGCGATCGCCGCCCCGCGCCGCGGCCGACGCGATACGCTGGTGGTGGCGATCTGGAGCATGGCCGTCGCGATCGCGCTGCTGGCGCTGTTGGCGACCGCGTCGCGCTTTACGCTCGCGGTCGCGCTGCTGCTGCTGGCCGCGCTGGTGGCGCCGGCGCGCCGCCGTATCGACTGGCGGCTGGCGGCGGCGGGCGTCGCGCTGACCGCGCTGGCGGCGCTGCCGTTCGCGCCGCTGATCCGCTCGCGCTTCGGGTTGCTGGGCGACGGCATCGACACGCGCTGGCTGATGTGGCGGCGCTATGCCGGGATGATCGGCGATGCGCCGTGGTTCGGCCATGGCGCGAACGGCTTTCCCGCCGCCGCCGCCCATTCGCTGACCGAGGTCACCGCCGCGCGCTTTACCTGGATGGTCAATTCCGCGCACGACCTGCCGCTGCAGCTGATCCTGTCGGGCGGACTGCCCTATGTCGCGCTGCTGGCGGCGGCCGCGGGAATCGCGGCGTGGCGGGTGCTGCGGTTCGTGTGGCGCCGGCCGGTGGCGGCGCAGGATGCCGGGATGCTGTGCGCCTGCGCGCTGCTGCTGGCGCTGTCGATGATCGACATCGTCCTCGACGTGCCGACCACGATCGGCGTCGCGCTGTTCCTGGCGGGGGCGTTATGGGGCCGCGCGATCGCGCCGCCACTCCAGCAGGACGGGGCGATAGGCTGACGATCCGCGCGCCGATGCCATGACCGGCGCGACCAGTTCGGGGTCGATCCGCATCAGCCACACCGCCTCGCGCACCGCGCGCGCGCGCACCTGCGTGTCGATCAGGTCGAACGTGGCGAAGGCGCGTCCGATTCGCCATGCCCCCGCGTGGCGCAGGAACGGCGTCGCGCGATAGCTGGCCGACAGCGCGTCGCGCGCCGCGGCGCTGTCGCTGCCGTCGCGCAGGCCGCGCACCCATGCCGCCAGCGCCCATGCCTCGCCCCACGCCGGGCGCGCCGCCGCCGCCATGGTCGCGCGCCGGTCGGCATCGTCGAGCAGCGCGCGGCGTTCCTGTGCGTCACGCTCGCGCAGCGCCGCGCGCGCGGTGGCCAGCGCCTCGGCGAAGATCGCGCGCGGGGGATGGAGGATCGACGGCGGCGCGGCCGCGGCGGCCGGTGCCTGCGCGCGCTGCGCCCGCGCATCGGCGACGGCGATGCGCCCTTCTCCGGTCAGCGCGATCACCGCGCCGGCGACCATCACCACCAGCACGCCGCCGACCGCGCGCGCGATCGACCGCGAGCGGTCGGGCCGGCGCGGCGCACGCCCGGCTCTGCCCAGCCTGCCGCGCGCCACGTCGCCCCCGCCCCGGCCGCGATCAGCCGGCCTGATAGTAGCTGGAATATTTCTTGGAATAATACAGGCCGCCGATCGCCTCGGCATCCGGATCGACCATCGTGAAGATCACGCCGACCACGTTCGCCCCGTCGCCTTGCAGCGATTGCAGCGCGGAACTGGCCGCCGCCGGCGGGGTCGCGTCCCAGCGGACGCACAGCGCGGTGGCATCCGCCAGCACCGCCAGGAACCGGCCATCGGCCAGCCCGACGATCGGCGGCAGATCGAGCACGATATGATCGTAGCGGTCGCGCAGCGCCCCCAGCAGGTCTTCCATCGCGCCGTCGCCGAACAGGTCGCCGGAGCTGAAATAGGGCGTGCGCACCAGCAGCTGGTCCAGCCGCTCGGTGCCGCTTGGCGTGATCGCCTGGTCCAGCGACACTTCTTCGCGCAGCAGCTCGACCAGACCCGCGCCCTTCGATCGTTCGCCCAGCACCTCGCTCATCGCCGCGCGGCGCACGTCGCATTCCAGCACCAGGGTGCGCGCGTTGTTGATCGCCAGCGTCCGCGCGAAGGCGAGCGCGGTGGTCGTCTTGCCCTCGGCGGGCAGCGCGGAAGTGATCGCGATCACCTTGTGCGGCAATTGCCCGCGCACGCCGACGATCGAGGCGCGGGCGTTGCGCAGCGATTCGGCAAACAGTGACGTCGGCTTTTCCAGCAGCAGGTCGGCCGGATTGGCAAAGCCCGTCACCTTGGGCACCGCCGCGATCATCGGCAGGCCGAGGCGGCTCTGCACTTCCTCGGACGTGCGCATCCCGGCGACCAGCATCTCCTGGATGAAGATCACGCCCGCACCCGCGCCCAGACCCAGGATCAGCGACAGCGCGAACAGCAGTGGCTTGTTCGGCCAGCTAGGCTTCGTCGGCACCTGCGCGGCATCGACGATCTCGGCCTGCGCAATCTGGTTCTGCGCCGACTGGGTGCTTTCCAGCGACAGCTGCGACATGCGCTCATATTGCGCGCGCTTGGCCGCGGCCTCGCGCTCCAGGCTGTCGGCCAACACCGCGTTGCGGGTGTTGCTGGCCTGCTGCGATTCCAGCCGGCCCATCGCGCCGCGCAAGCTGTCGGAGCGCGCCTGCGCCGCTGCGGCGGTCGCGCGCAGCGAGTTGACGACGCGACTCGATTCCTCGCGCAACTGCGCGTCGAGCGCGGCCAGCTGGTCGCGCACGCGGATGCTTTCCGGGTGGCGCTCGCCGTAGCGCGCCTGCACCTCGCCCATGCTGCGCAACACCTCGGCGCGCTGACGGCGCAGGTCGGTGATGACCGGCGAATCGAGCACCTGGCTCACTTCGTCCGCGCCGCCGCGCCGCACCTGCGATTGCGCCGCCGACAAATTGGCGCGCGCCGCCGCCGCGTCCGATTCCGCGGTCGCCAGCTGGTTGGACAGCGGGGCGATCTGCTGATCGGTGATCGTCCCCTGGGTCAGCCCGCCGCCCTGCACGATGCCGGCCTGCGCGCGATATTGCGCGACGCGCGCATCCGCCGCCGCGACCTCGCGGCCCAGTGCGTCGAGCCGCTGGCGGAACCATTCCGCCTGCCGCTCGGCGGTGCCTTGGCGCGATCCGGTCTTCGACTGGATGTACGACGTGGCGAAGGCGTTGGCGATCCGCGCCGACATCACCGCATCGGGGGCGCTGTAGCGCACGCTGAGGATGTAGGTCAGCTTCTCGCGCCCGACCGACAGCTTCTGAAGCAATGCGTTGGCGACCGCATCCTCGCGCTCGCTCGAGCTCAACGCCGGGCCTTCGGTCCGCTCCAGCACCTTGGCGAACAGCGGGCTGTGCGTCAGGTCCAGCTTGCGCACCACCTGCCGCGCCATGTCGAGCGAGCTGAGCACCGTCACCTCGGTGTCGATCGCCTCGGGATTCAGCGCCTCCTGCTGGTTGCGGTCGGCCGCGGCGAGCGGGTTGCGCGCCGGGTCGATGCGCAGCCGCGCGGTTGCCGAATATTGCGGCGTCATCATCAGCACCAGCGTCACGCCCAGCGCGAAGATCGCCGCAGTGACGATCGCCAGCGTCAGCCAGCGCCGCCGCAGCGTGTCGCGCACCTGGGTGACAAGCCCGGGCAGGCCGCTAGCGTCAGCGCCGCCCCGCGGGGCCGCTTCGTGCAGGATTTCCATACCGATGACGGTCTCCGAGATAAACGTATGTCGGGTATGGCGGGGACGCCCGCCTTCCCCTTAGCGCTGGATAGTGAGGGTCAGCAGCCCGCGCAACTCGTTGGTGTCGCTGCCCAGCGCAATGTCCGCCGACGACCGCTTCACGTACGTGATGCCGCCGCGCAGGTTGACGCGACGCGACGACAGGTAGCGCCCCTGGATGCCGAGGCGATAGATGTCGGCGCTGACCGGCGAATCGATGAAGTCCTGCCGCGCATACTGGCCCAGCCCGGTCAGGATGAAGTTCGTCAGCACCTCGTAATCGACCTGCGCCGACACCTGGTTGTTGAAGAACGCGCTGTTGGCGCCGATGCTCGAATCCTCGATCAGTCGGCTGACCTGCAGCGTGATCGTGGCCAGCTCGGTCGGGAAATATTCGACCCGGCCCTCCACCGACAGACCGGAGACGTTGCGATACACCGGGCTGTCGAAGTTGCGCCAGACATAGCCGATGCCCAGCTGCCCGCGGATCAGCGACGTCAGGTCGAACGTCGCGCCGCCGATCAGCCGCCATGCATCCGAATCCCGGTTGGGCTGGCCGTTCAGCAGGTTGCGCGAATAGTTGATCTGGCCGTAGCTCAGCTGCCCATAGAGCGCCATTGCGGGCGAGAAGGCATATTCGGCCTGGCCGACGATGCGGTCGATCGTGCGATCGCGGTCTTCCTGACTCAGCTTTGCGCCCGATGCCAGCGTGATGCCGCTGAAATCGAAACCGGTGTGATCGACCGCGAGCGTCAGGCGGCTCTGCCCCGCCTGATACTGGCCGCGCAGCGACAGGTAATTGCGCAGGTAGTTGGACAGCACCGCGATGTCGGACGAGATCGCGCCGGAGAACGGTGTCTCGTACAGGCGCGCCAGCTGCGCCTCGGCAGTCACCGCCATCGACGAGCCGAGTTCGTACCGGCCCAGCGCACCCACGTCCCAAGCGTTCTGGTTACGCCGCGTCTCGTTGAAATAGCGTTCCAGGTTGGCGCCGCCGCGGAACTGCAACGTGTTGCGGTTCCAGTTGGAATTGAGCTGCACCCGCGGCGCGATCGTCGTAAAGCCGTCGGTCTTCTTCTCCGCGGGGTTGAAGAAGACGTTGTCGGTCACGCCGACGCCGACGTCGAGCCGCGGGAACAGGTTGAACCCGCCGACCGGGATGCCGACCGGATCGTAATCGGGACGCGCGCGGTCGGTGACGCTGGTGTTCCGGCCGCGGTCGAACCCGGCGGGGATCGCTGGTTCGAGCAGGGTCGATTCGGCCTGCGCGAAGACCGGCGTGGCCGACAGGCTGGAGCCGAGCGCCGCAGCGGCCAAGGCGAAGCGGGACAGATTCATGCTATTCTTCCGCACTGGAGCGAGACAGTGGCGAGGGGGTACGCCGTGGTCGACGACGACCGGCTCCGCCTGTGCGCGCCGGTCGTGACGGATCAGGACGAATAGTCGCTGCCGCCACCGCCGCCGCCGCCCGGGCCGAACACGGGGCTGAACACCGCGCCGCCGGTGATCGAGCCGCCGCCGGTCATGAAGTTGCTGTTGATCGCACCGGTACCACGCGCCTTGTTGCGCAGCAGCGCGAGGCGGACGTTGGTGATCGCCTGCGCCAGGTTGACCGGCAGGTCCTTGGCGCCGCGCAGCTGCTCCAGCGCCATCGACACGACGGGCATCTGATAGTCGCGCTGGCTGATGACGAAGACCAGCGACGCCTCGACATCCTCGACCGACGCGTCGCGCGCCACGTTCGCCAGTTCGGCGCGCATCTGACCGGCCAACAGCACCGCCGGGTCTTCCGCGGGCGCCTCACCCTGGATCTGGGGCGGCACCAGCTTCGGCGCGGCCAGCGCCGGCGCGATCACCGCCACGGCCGCGGCGATCGCCACGATACGGCGCCCCGCAATCAACCTCGTCAAACCCTTGGCCATACTCGTTACTCCCTTTTTACGAGGGCGTTCTGCCGCGCCCTTTACCTGGTTTGGCCGGCGGTGCCGGATCAGAAGAAACGTTCGCCGATGCGGATCGTGTCACCGGGAAGCACGCGCAGCTCCGGGGTCAGGCGATAGGCCTGCTCCTCGGTTGATCCCGCACGGCGGATCATCGCCACCGATCGGTTCGACCGCGGCGTGAAGCCCTGCGCGGTCGCGATCGCGTTCAGCACGGTCAGTCCGCTGGAATAGGGGTATTGGCCCGGCGCCTTCACCTCGCCCAGGATGAAGAACGGGCGATAGGCGATCACCTCGGCGC
The DNA here is from genome assembly GCF_002374835.1 of Sphingomonas ginsenosidimutans. GTDB lineage: Bacteria > Pseudomonadota > Alphaproteobacteria > Sphingomonadales > Sphingomonadaceae > Sphingomonas > Sphingomonas ginsenosidimutans. The sequence continues at coordinate 1,175,808 of NZ_NWVD01000001.1, read as the reverse complement.
TGACCTTCGGATCGCGCAGGTAGCCGTCGGCCAGCCTGTTCTGGATCGCGGTCGCGATCTCGCCGACATCCTTGTTGCCGGCCGGGATCGTCCCGGCCAGCGGAACCGAGATCGTCCCGTCGGAGGCAACCGCGAACTCGCCCGACAGCGTCGGCTCGTTGAACACGGTCACGCGCAGCTTGTCGCCAAAGCCCAGCTTGTAATTCTCGTTGTCCAGCGCGTTGACGGCGTACCGGTCGCCCGTCTCGATCATCGGACCAGCGGGGCGTCCGATCCCGGACGCGCACGCACTGACCAGCAATGCCACGCAACAAACAAAGAGTGATCGCCACATCAGCGCCACCGAGAATCCCCTTTCTGTCGCTTTAAGCTCGTACCCCTACCCGAAATGGGCGATTTTACCAGCGCCTTTTCCTTACTTGTCCCACCTCAGGACTCGCGGAACAATCGGAACGATTAACGGTTCCAACGGGTTAACCTTTGCATTGACGCGCTGCGGCAACGCGCCGAAAACCGGCCCCGTCATTGCTCAGGACGGTGATGTTCACGCTATGCTGTTTCCGCGCAGGCGCCGCTTCGCCAACGGCCCGTCGACCGAACCGGGCGAACGCATCTACGTCGTGGGCGACGTCCATGGGCGACTTGATCTGCTGACCGAGATCGTCGATCGCATCGGCGACCACGCCGGGCGGCTGCCGCCGGCGCGGGCGATCCATGTCGTGCTGCTTGGCGATCTGGTCGATCGCGGGCCGGACAGCGCGGGAGTGCTCGACCATGTCCACTCGCTCCAGCGCCGGCACGATGCCTTCGTGGTACTGAAGGGCAATCATGAGGATATGATGATCCGCGCGCTGGCCGGGGAGCGCGGCGTACTTTCCGCGTGGCTGGGCGGCGGCGGTGCGGAAACGCTGGCGAGCTACGGCATCCCCCTGCCCGCCGAACCGTATGACGAGGAAGCGGTCGCCGCGGCGCTGCGCGCCGCGGTGCCGCGTCCGATCCGACACTGGCTGGCGGGGCTGCCGCTGACCGCGCGGTCGGGCGACTATTTCTTCTGCCACGCCGGGGTGCGCCCCGGCGTCCCGCTGAAGCGGCAGAGCGCACAGGACCTTCTGTGGATCCGCCGCGAATTCCTGTCCGACGACAGCGATCACGGCGCGGTCGTCGTTCACGGGCACAGCATCGCCAGCGACGTCGAATGGCGCGACAACCGCATCGGCATCGACACCGGCGCCTATCGCACCGGGCGGCTCACCGCGCTCTACCTGGAGGGGACGGAGCGCGAGATCATCGCCACCGGATAACGGTCAGAACGGCCGGCTGAACCGGATCGCCACGCCGTAATCGTCGCGCGCATCGGCGATATTGCCCGGGTTCTGCCGCAGATAGGCGTTGGCGTTGACCCACGCCCCGCCCCAGCGAAAGGCATAGCGCCCCTCCCAGTCGGTCTCGCGGCCGGTCGGCGCCAGCGCGATCCGCTGCGGCGTCCAACCCGACACGCTTTCGCTGGCATAGTCCCATTGCGTCGGCAGCAGCAGCCCGACGCTGCCGCTCGCCACGCGCAGCGGCCGGACGATGCGGATGCCCAGGCTGTCCTGCCCCAGCACGCCGTCCTTGCCGATGTCCGCCGCGAAGGCGCGGCTGACGAGGTCGCCGCCCCCGCCCTGCGCCCCGGCAAAGCCGATCCGCGTCCATCCCTGCCGCCACGCGCCGCCCAGCGACCAGCCGCCGCCCGCATCGAGCCGCAGGTTGCCGTCGACGAACCAGCTGGTCGCGCGCGTTGCGCCCAGGTTCGTCGGGAAGCGCGTGCCCAGCGCGCTGTCCGCCTCGTCCAGCCGGGTCGCCGCGATGCGCGCGAACAGCCCGCCCCAGCGCCGGTCGAGCGCGACGGTCCCGGTGGAGTATCCCGAGCGGCTCCACCGCCGCAGCGCCGCCGGCGCGTCGACGCGGCGGTACAGCGCGTCGCCCTGCTCCACCGCGGCGGTCACGCCGAACCCGGCCCATTCCTGGCGCAGCCCGCTGCTGACGATCCGGTCCGCCTCGAACCCGAAGCGGTTCAGCCCGTCGCCGACCAGGAAGGCGGGCATCGCCTGCCCCGCCAGGCGCAGCGACAGCGTGCCGGCATCCTCGGCGAAGCCGAGCGCGAATTGCGTTGTGCGCCCCAGCCGCTGCGCGACGCTGCCGGCGACCGCCTGCGCGCGGCGCGCCTCGCTCAATCCCAGGCGGAAGGCGTTCAGCCCGACCGTGCCGTTGGGGCGCGCGGCGATGGTCAGCGCCACCGCCATGTCGCCCGCCTGCATCGCCACCTGCCGCGACGGCGCGGCGGTCAACCCGTTCAGCGGGCGCGACACCGCCTGCCGCGCGATCCCGCTCGCCAGCGTCATCGCATAGGCGCGGTCGAACCCGTCGAGCACCACGGCGCCCAACGTGCCACCGCGCGCATCGCCCATCGCGGAGGACAGCACGACCGCCCCGTCGACCGCCGCGACGGTGCGCGTCGTGCCCGCCACGGTCAGCGTGCCGACCGGCTGGAACGCGCGCGTCAGGTCCAGGATGCCGCGACCATATTGCGCGTCGGTGCCGGTCGCCCCTGCATCGCGCGCGGTGGTCAGCAGCAGGTCGACGATCTGCGCGCCGGTCAGGTTCGGGAACGCCTGCGCCAGCAGCGCCGCCGCCGCGGCGACCTGCGGCGCGGCGAAGGACGTGCCCGACCACAGATAGGCGGTGCCGCTGTGGTTGGGCGCGCGCACCTGCTCGCCCACCGCCGCCAGGTAATGCGCCGCGGTATTGCCCGCGCGGTTGCTGCTGGTGGCCAGCGTCCCGCTGGCGTCGATCGATCCGGCGACGATCACCTGCCCGCGCGCCGCGGCGTCATTGGCCACCTGCGCGAAGGCATCGGGATCGGCCGCGCCGTCATTGCCCGCCGCGACCACCACGACCATCCCGGCGGCGGTCGCGCGGCCGATCGCGTCGACGACGGTGGAGGGCAGCGACGTGCCCCCCAGCGAGATGTTGACCACCTTGGCCCCCGCCACCCGCGCGGCGTCCAGCGCGGTGGCGATCGCATCGGTGCTGAACATGCAGCCGTCGGCGGAGCCGCACGTCCCCGGCGCGTCGGCGCGATAGATCATCAGCGTCGCGGCAAAGGCGACGCCCTGCGTCCCGACGCCGTTGCGCCGCCCGGCTGCGGTGAACGCCACCGCGGTGCCATGCCCGTCGACGTCCTGGATGCTGGCATTGCCGGCCACGTCCTGAGAGGCGGCGGAGACGCGGTTCTCGAACTCCGCGCTGTTGAGGTCGATGCCGCTGTCGATGATCGCGATCCCGACGTTCCGGCCGCTTGCCCCGGCATTATAGGCCGCCAGCGCATTCATCGACACCGCGCCAATCGTCGCGCGATATTCGCTGGTGTCGTAGTTCGTCGGCGAAGGCGCCGGTGTCGGAGCGGGCGTAGGCGCAGGGGTCGGAGCGGGTGTCGGCGCCGGGGTCGGTGCCGGTGTCGGTGCCGGTGTCGGCGCGGGCGTGGGCGCAGGTGTCGGAGCCGGCGTCGGAGCGGGTGTCGGCGCGGGCGTCGGCGCTGGTGTCGGTGCGGGCGTAGGAGCCGGTGTCGGCGCGGGCGTCGGCGCTGGTGTCGGTGCGGGCGTAGGAGCCGGTGTAGGCGCAGGGGTCGGCGCCGGAGCGGGCGTGGGCGTCGGCGCCGGAGCGGGCGTGGGCGTCGGCGTCGGCGCCGGAGCGGGCGCAGGCGTCGGCGCCGGAGTCGACGCGGAAGGCGACGGCGACGGAGTCGGGGACGACGGCGCGGGCGTCGGTGCCGGGGCCGGTGCAGGCGCCGGAACCGGCGCCGGGGTGCTGTTGACACCGCCACCCCCGCCGCCGCCGCAGCCGGACAGCGCCATCACGGTCGCAGCCGCGGAGGTGTGAAGAAACAGGGCCTTCAGCGTCATCGAACCATTCCCGATTGGATGCGCCGACCCTGGCCGCGGAACCGCTAAGAGCCGGTTAACCAAGGAGGTTTTTTCACCGTCGCGCGGCAGATTGTCGTTACGCTAGCGATCCTGTCGCGCGCCGAAACGTGCCCCCGCCGGGACCGGCATCGGGCGTCGCATCGCCGCCAGCGCCCGCGCCTGTCGCAGATAACGGCGCTCCCATGCCGCGCGGCGGATCTGGCTGACCAGCGTGATCGCGACCGGCCACATCAATGTCAGCACCACGTCCGACAGCGTGTCCGGCCAGTTCCACGATCCGGCATAGGCGCGGTCCATACATTCGTTGATCAGCTCGGCCGCCGCCACGACATGCAGCGCGGTCATCGACCCGCGCCGCGTGCGCACCAGCAGCTGTACCGCCAGATACAGCGCCAGCCCGACATGCACGTGCATCGTCGCATGGCTGGCGCCGAACAGCGCGACGAACGAATCGATGACGGCATGATAGCTGGCCAGAATGTCCATGTGCAGCGCGCTACACCCCACGGGTTAAGCCGCTCCTACCGATCGGCGCCAATGGCTTGCCGGGTCGCGCTTGCCTCGCTGGGGCGAATCGCGGATGCTCGTCGCCATGCGCACTGTGCCGATCCGCCTGCTCTCCCTCGCCGTCGCGGTGGCAGGGGCAGCATCCGCGGCGATGGCGGCGGGCGGTCCGGCGGTGGTGCGCGGCAGCGACCAGAATTATATTCCGGCCGGCTCGGCCTATTCGCACTACAACGGCATGTGGGCGCGCCATTTCGATCCGTCGCTGCGCGACACCGACGATCCGCGGCGCGCGGGCGGCGCGGGCAACCGATATTGGTCGCGCGCCACCTTCGATCCGGCGCGCTTCCCCTCCGCCACGCGGATCGACTGGATCGTGCCTGCGATCGAATCGTGGCGCCGGCGCGGCAATCCCGGCGTTTACGGCTACCTGGCCACCAGCTATGGCAATTACGACAGCGGGCAGCCTGACCGTCGCGTCGCGCCGGTGCAGGTCGCGCGGCTTGCGCGGTTCATCTCGGTTGTGCGCTGGACACTGCTGGGCGGTCGACCGGGCGACGTCACCGTGTTGCAGGAGTTCTACCTTACGCGCACGCCGAGCGATGCCGCGGCCAAGGCGCTGGAAATCGGGATCCTGCTGCACCCGGGCGACACGGCGCGCGATTTCCATCGCAAAGGCAGGCAATTGGGCGGCTGGACGGACGGCGCCGGCATCGAATGGGCGATCGCGCGCCAGGGCAACTACGTGATGCTGATGCGCGCCGACGGGAAGGACCTCATTTCGGGCACCATCGACTATGGCAGCCTGCTCGCACGGCTTAGCCGGCTCCGGCAGGTCAACGGCGCCGAATGGATCAACGGGATGGCCATCGGCGTGGAACCGATCCGCGGCAACGGATCGTTCCGGCTCGATGAATGGAACGTCGCACTGCGCTAGTCATCGCGCCGCTCCGCGATGGTATTCAGCTGAAGAGGATCGCCGCCACCGAACCCCAGAAAATCACCGACAAGATCAGGCCGTAGACGATGCCCAGCATCGGCGGCGGCGTAACCTCTTGAAAGCGCGCCGGCATCGGCGACATGGCGGGCTGGGTCGTCATCGCCTTTTCCTCTCTCCTCGATCTTCTTTCTTCCTGATGTGAAAACGGTTCACTTCGCGTTCAGTTCCCGGCGGCGAACGCCGGTCGACTTGGGTTAACACCCGCTGTTACAATCACTTGCGTTATAGTAAGCGATGGCATTCCCGTCCGGCGGACCCGTCGGCAACCCGCGAGGTGACCGGTGCCACGGTTTGGCCAGGCTTCCCCACTGCCGGAAGATCGCGCCGCTCCCGTCGCCATGCCGATTCCGCCGGTCACGGGCCTGGTCGCCGAATTCTACGCCCGCGTGGCCGCGCTGGCGGCTCGGCGGTTCGATGGGGATATCGATCGCGGCGTGATCTACGGGATGCTGTGGGGGGTCGCGTTGTCCCGCCCGGCACGCGAGGGTGCGATCTCGATCCACTCGGCCGCCTTCGCGCTGGGCCGGCCGTTCGAAACCGTGCGCCGGCATGTCGCGGCGCTGGTCGCGGCCGGGCTGTGCCAGCGCACGCGCCACGGCATCGCGATCGCCCCCGGGCACCGGGCCGACCCGGTCGTCGATCGCAGCCTGTCGCAGCTCAACAACATCTTCGTCGCGTTCATGGCCGGTGGCGTGGCGTCCGGCGCCTTCCCCGCGCCGGCCCGGCATCCGGCGGGCGTGGCCCGGCGCCCGTTCCGGCGCGACGATGGCGCGCGGCTCGCGATCGACCTGATGCTGGCGATCGCCGACTGCCATCGCCCGTTCGTCCCCGATGTGGTCGATCTGGCGATCGTCGCGGCGGTGATGGAGGCCAATGCGCGCGGATGGGCCGGGGCTGCTGACGGCGCCGGTCCCCGCGCGGCGGATGGCGGACCGGCGGCGTTCGACGGTGCGCACGCCGTCCGCGTCGCGACGGTCGCACGCGCGCTCGGCATCGGCCATGCCACTGCCCGCCGTCGCGCCGCCGGGCTTGCCGGCCCCGGCGGGCCGTTGCTGCGGCTGCGTCAGGGGATGGTGATATCGCCCGCCTGGCTGGCGATGATCGGTTCCGCGGCGGCGGGCGAAGGGCGCCACGCGACGCTGACGCTGCTGCTGACCCGCGTCGCCGCGGCGGGCTTTCCCTTCGACGCGCCCGCGTCGGCCTATGCCGCGCTGCCCGCGCCCCGCCTCGCGCCGGTCCCGGCCGCCGCGCCGGTCAATATTCCCGAGCCAGCGTCAGGGTGACGGTGCGCGGGCGCGCGGAATAGACCTGCCGCACGCCGAACGCGCTCGACACGACCCGCGCCGGCGCGACGGCGTCCGCGACATTGTCGATTCCCAGCCGCGCGCTCCACCCGCCGCGCCGGTACAGGGCATAGACGTCGGCCAGCATCCGCGCGGGAGTGTATTCGCGAAAGGCGGCCTGCGCGGAAAAGGTGGTGGCAAAGCCGCCGTTGCCCGATGCCACCCCGCCCAGCGTCAGCGTCCCGCCGCCGACTCCCCGGCGCAGGTCCCCGCTGACGACCCAGGTCAGCGCCGGCACGTTGGGCAGCGGATCGCCGCGCAGCCCGGCGCCGTCGCCATTGACCGCGGGCGTATCGCGCGACAGCCGGGCGTCCAGCCACGTCGCCCCCGCCGCCAGCCGTAACGCCCCGCGCGTGGCCGTCACGCGCGCCTCAGCGCCGTCGATCCGCGCGCCGCCCAGGTTGGTGTTGTACAGAAACGCGCCATTGGCGCTCGCGGCGACGAAAATAGTGTCCCGCCAGTCGATGTGGAACAGCGCCGACTCGATCCCCACCGCCGGTCCTGCCACCGGCACCCGCATCCCCAGCTCGTAATTCCACAGCCGATCGGCGCGATAGACGCGCTCCGACTCGCTCAGTTCCGGGGTGATATTGACGCCACCGGGGCGAAAACCCTCCGCCGCACTCAGCTGGACGACCGCGCCGCCCGCGCCGCGCCACGCCAATGCCGCCTTCAGGTTGCTTCCCGTCGCCACCGTCCGGTAGCGCGCACTGGCGCCATTTCCCGTTCCTGTGGCGATATTGGGCAGCGGAACCGATCCCCCGGCTGCACGCACATACCGATAACCGCGGATTCCCAGCGTCGCCGACATTCTCCCCGGCAGCTGGCGCGTGACCTCGCCGTACAGCGCCTGCTGGTCCAGCCGCGTGTCGATCAGCCGCAATCCGGTCACGTCCAGTGGCCATATCACCCGTCCGGTGGCGGCATCGGCGCGCACGGCATGGCTGGACACCCCATCGACCCGATGCTCGGCAAAGGCGCCCAGCGTCCAGCGCCACACCCCGTTGCCGTCATCGGACACCCGCGCCTCCGCGCTGCTGCTGCGCATCGTCATCGGCTGGTACAATATCGCCGGCAACCTCGTGTCCAGCCAGCCGCGATACGCCGCCAGGTCGCAACCCGCTCCGCCGATCGACCCGGCATAGCGTTCGCACGCCGCGGCATTGTCGCGCTGCGCGGCCATCACGCTCGTGAAATTGATCTGCCGCAGCGTACGCCACGCATAATGCGATCCCGTCGCGGTGACCCGCATTGCCCCCGGCGCCCAGCGCACCGTCGCACTCGCCAGCCGCAACCGGTCGCTGTTCGGCAGACGGACGGGTGCGTCGCTGCGCTGCGGCCCTGCCTCCCACCGCCACGTGACGGCATCGTCGATGCGGTTGCGCTGTTCCAGCACGATCGCGTCCACCCGCCATCGCGGATCGGGTGTCCACGACACGCCGATCCGTTCGCTCTCGCGCGTCACCTCGTCGCCGTCGCGATAGCCCAGCCAGACATTGTCGGTCACCCCGCCGATGCGCCGCCGGCCCGCCACCACGCGCACTGCCAGCCGGTCGGCGACGAGCGGCACGTTGACCATCGCCGACAGCGCCGCCCCCGGCCCGCCGCCGCGCGTCGCGCTCAGCTCCACCGCGCCATCGGCCGCGAACGCGCCGGCGTCGGCCTGGCGGAACAGCGTGCGCAGCGTGCCGCCCAGCGACGACGCGCCGTACAGCGTGCCCTGCGGCCCCTTCAACAACTCGATCCGCTCGACGTCGATCAAATCGACGTCCGGGGTCATCGCGCCGGGGTCGAATCCGGTCCCCGACGGCGCGGTCACCGGCACCTCGCCGTAATAGACGCCGACCGTCCCCTCCCCTGTGCCGATCACGCCGCGCACCGACAGGCGTTGCTGCAATGGCCCGGTGCTGGTCGCGGTCAGCGCCGGCAGCAGCCGCGCCAGCGCGCCGCGTTCGACCGTGCGCGTATCCTCCAGCGTCACGGCCGATACCACCGCGAGCGACGGGGACGCCCCGCTCAACAGCGTCGGGCGCCGCTCGGCCGTGACCACGATATCGGCGGGCGCCGTCGCCCAGCTTGCGGCGTCCGGCGGCGCGACGCGCTCGATCACCAGCACCCCCGGCCCGACCCGCCGCGCCGCCAGCGGATGGCCGGCGAGCGCCGCGTCGAGCGCCGCCGCTACCGGCATACCGCGCGTCAGCGGCGGCGCGCGGCGCCCCTCTACCAGGGCGGGGTCGACCAGGATCTGCTCGTCGGTCTCGACCGCCAGCCGGCGCAGCACGACGTCGAGCGGTCCGGCGGGGATATCATGGGCGACGCGGCGCTGCGGCGTGCGCTGCGCCGTGGTGGGCGCCGCCCAGAGGCCAGCGGTGCCGATCGCCGCGGTCAGCACGACCCCGCGCGCCGCCACGGCGCCGATCGTCGCTGTCGTCCTGCCGCGCGTCATCAGCCCCGTCACCCCGTCACCGTGCCTGCGTCATCCCCTCCGGCTCGTACGACCTGCCGGACGACCGGCCGCGCGCCGCTGCCATCGCCTTCTTGACGCGCGTGTTACAACATGATCGTCTGTATCCCACAAGCAGGACGTCGGGAGGGGACGTCGAAGCGGCAAACCGCAAGCATGTTTCGGGGATGGCGGCGGGTCGTGGCCCGCGCCGAAGGGGGAAGACGATGGTGCTGATCGCGCAGGCGCCGGCGGTAACCGCGACGGAGGGTGGCGAGATATTCGCGCCGCTCCTTCCGGCCGTGCGGCGTTTCCTGATGAAGCGGGCACCTGCGGACGATGTCGACGATCTGCTTCAGGACGTTGCGCTGCGGATGCATACGCGTGGGCCGCAGGGCGACATCCTGAATCCCGAAGGCTATGTCTTCCAGGTCGCGCAAAGCGTGCTGGCCGATCGCGCGCGCCGCGACGCGGTACGCCAGCGCTCGCGCCACGTCACGATGGAAGAAAGCGACCATCCGGTTGAGGTACGCTCGCCCGAGCGCGTCATGTTGGGCAGGGAACAATGGTCGCGGCTCGTCGCGGCGGTGGGCGACCTGCCGGAGCGTACCCGGCAGGCATTCGTGCTTCACCGCTTCGAGGAGATGAACTACGCGGCAATCGCCCGGCATATGGGAATATCGGTAAGCGCGGTGGAAAAGCATATCATGAAGGCGATACGGCTCCTTGCGGCGACGCTGGAGCGATAGGGTGACGACGGACGATCCGGCCGCGCGCGCAGCGGCCTGGTATGCGCGCCTGCATGCCGACGATGCCCGATCCGAGGATACCGAAGCGCTGGATCGCTGGATGCGCGACGATGCCGCCAACGCGCTGGCCTGGCGCGACGTCCATGACACGGACGCGGCGCTGGACCAGATCCGCGACGATACGGCGATCGCGGCGCTGCGCGCCGATGCGCTGGGGGATGCGGCGCCGGTGCGCCACTGGCGCCGCAGCGCGATCGCCGCCGCGCTGCTCATCACTGTGGGTGTCGGCACGTTCGCGATCGTCGAGCGTGACGAGGCTACCACGACCGCCGCTGCCCCTACGCCGCGTCATTATGCCGCCACCGACGCGATCGGCCGGATCACGCTGACCGACGGCAGCGTCGTCACGCTGGATGCCGGATCGGCGATCGACGTCGCACCGATGGGCACCCAACGGCGCATCGTCCTGCGATCGGGGCGGGCCGGTTTCGCGGTGGCGAAGGATGCCGCGCACCCGTTCGTCGTGACGGCGGGCGCCGCATCGGTGACCGCGCTGGGCACGCATTTCACGGTCGAGCGGCGCGGCCCCGACGTCACCGTCGCGCTGACCGAAGGGCGCGTGCGCGTCGATACCCCGGCCGGATCGCGCATGATGATCCCCGGCCAGGTCCTGTCCACCGCTGGCGGACGGCCGACGTTGGACGATCGCGGCGCGGAGGGTGCCGCCGAATGGCAAAGCGGGCGACTGACCTTCGCCGCCACGCCGCTGCGCGATGTCGTCGCGCAACTGCAACGCTACGACCGGCGCCGCATCGTCATCGCCGATCCGGGGCTGGCCGCGCATCTTTATAGCGGATCGCTCAAGACGCAGGGCGGCACCGACGCGCTGGTCGCCGCGCTGGAGGCCTATCGCATCGCCCGCGTCACGCGCCGCGACGCCGACCGGATCGAACTGGCGCCGCGCTGATCGAGGGCGCCGGGGCCGGAAAGCCGCCTTACCCGCCGGCTCCTCGCGCCGGGCCGGGGTGAGGAGCCGGGATCACGGCTTCTTCGATTTCAGCAACTCGTCCAGCAGCTTGAGCATGTCCTCCAGCGTCTTGGGCTGGTATTTGGCCGGGCCGTCGGGTGCCTTTTGCGCTTCCTTGAGCGCCTGTTCGGCGGCCTTTTGCGCGTCCTGAGCAGCCTTTTCCTGCTGGCGGGCGAGTTCCTCGGCCGCCTTCGCTGCCGCCTCGCTCGCCGCCTTGGCGGCCTTTTCCGCGTCGCGGGCGGCCTTTTCCTGCGCGGCCTTCTCGGCTTCCTTGGCGGCACGCTCGGCCTCGGCCGCCGCTGCCGCCGCCGCCGCATCGCGTGCCGCCTTCTCGGCATCGCGCGCCGCCTGCGCCGCTTGCGCTTCGGCGGCGGCCTGGGCGGCCTGCTGCGCCTTTTCGGCCGCAGCGGCCGCCTCGCGCGCAACGCGATCCGCCTCGGCGGCCGCGGCGCGGGTCGCCTGCTCCGCCGCCTCGCGGGCGGCTTGCTCGGCCGCCCGCGCCTCGGCGGCGGCCTGTTGCGCGGCAGCCTGCGCCGCGTCGCGCGCGGCCTTGTCGGCCGCCGCCTGCGCCGCGGCGTGGTTCGCGGCCTCGGTTTCCTGCGCCGCGCGGGCGGCGTCGCGCGCCGCCTGGTCGGCAGCGGCCTGCGCCGCGACCCGCGCGGCCTCCGCCGCCTCCTGCGCCGCGCGGGCGGCGTCGCGCGCCGCCTGATCGGCGGCGGCCTGCGCCGCGGCGTCGGCCTGCGCCTGCGCGGCCTGCGCCTGCGCGATCTGCTGCGCGGCCAGCGCGGCCGCCTGCTCGGCCTGACGCGCCGATTCCTGGGCGGCGGCCTGCGCCGCTTCTTGGCGTGCACGCTCGACCTCGGCCGCGGCGGCCTCAGCGGTCGCGCGCTGGATCGCCGCCTCGCGTTCGGCCGCGGCGGCACTGGCCGCCTGGGCGCGCGCCGCCTCGTCCGCCGCGGCCTTGGCCGCCGCCGCGGCGGCCTCGTCAGAGGCGCGCTTCGCGGCAGCGGCGTCCGCGTCGGCCTGTGCCTGCGCCTGCGCCTTGGCGACCCGCTCCGCCTCGGCGCGGGCGCGATCCTCGGCCGCCTGCGCCGCGGCCCTGGCCGCTGCCTCCGCCGCCGCGGCGGCCGCCGCCTTCTCGGTGCTGCGCTGCTCTTCCTCCACCTTCGCCCGGGCGGCATCCTCGGCAGCCTTGGTCGCGGCCGCCGCGGCGTCGGCCGACTGGCGTTCCGCCTCCACCTTGGCCAGCGTCGCGGTGACGGTTTCGGTCTCCGACTTCTGGACGGTGGCGGCAGCCTCCGCCGCGGCGGCGCGCGCCTCGGCGATCTGACTTGCGGTCTCGACCATGCGCGTCGTCGATACCGCAGCCTCGGTCGCGATCTTCGTCGCGGCGGCGACACCGGCGATGTCGCCGCCCCCGCCGATCGTGCCGGATACCAGCCCGCCGGTGGTGGTCGCCAGCGACGCCGCCGGGGCATAGACCGCCGCGGTCAGCGCGGGCGCCTCGGCCGGCGACGCGGCCACGACCTCGACCGCGGGCGCTGCCTCGGGAAGGGCCGCGGCGCCCCCGCTCTCGCCCCCCCCTTCACCTTCGCTGGAGGCGGTCTGTTCCGCCACCACCGGGACCGCTGCCGGCGCCGGCTCGCCCTCGCCCGCTCCCGACGATTCCAGAATGCGGGTCCGCCCATTCTCCTCGATCGTCATGCGCATGCGATTGCCCGCCGCGACCATGGCTACCGCGCCGGGCGTCACCAAATCGTGCGCCCCGCCGTCCAGCGTCGCGACGTCCAGCGCGCCCTCCAGCACCTGCACCGACGTGCCCGCGCCCGACACACCGACGGAAAAGGTCGTGCCCTTCACCACCGCGGCCAGATACGGCGTCTTCACCTCGAAATGCGGGGTCATCTTCTTCTTGATCATGAAGACAACGTTGCCCAGTTCCTCGATCACGCGGGTGACGCCGGCGGGCTGCGCCTCCGCCGGCAGACGCAGGCGCGATCCGGGGGCGACCATCATGAATTCCGTGCCGCGGACCAGCACCGCCCGCCCGCCGCGCCCGGTCGATACGACATCGCCCGCGCTCACCGCGCCGCCGCGCGTCGCCACCGTCGACACACCCGCACGCGCGATCGTGACCGGGCCGGACGCCTCGCTGATCGTCCAGCCTGCCGGGCCGGCCAGGGCCTGCGTGGAACAGGATGCCGCCAGCAAGACGGCAAGGGCGCGACGCATCGAAAATCTCCCGCAAGTCCGACCGATTCGGCGGAGCCTGCGCCGTCTCATCGCCCTGGAAGGCTTGCGGTGCTGTTTCATGCTGTGGTGAAGCGCGCGTTTACGCGGGGCGTGACCGCGCCCTAACCAAATCCCAAGATTTCGTCGTCTAGTGCTGTCGGCGGTATGACATCCGGGGATCCGACATGAAGCGTGCACTGGCCCTGGCCAGCTGGATGGTGCTCGCCACGCCGTCCGCGCTGGCGCAGACCGCACTCGACCGTGCCGATCCGACGCTGATCCAACGCACCCTTCCGCCGCCGGCCGCCACGCCGCAGGAGGGGCCCCCGTCGATCGCTGCCCCTGTCGCCCCTGCCAGCGCCGCCGCGCCGGTCACCGGGATCGTCCGCGCGATCACCGTCGATGGACAGGACCGGCTGCCGCCCGCCACGTTCGCCGACGCGATCGCCCCGCGGCTGGGCATCGCGATGTCGCAACCCGATCTGGCGGCGCTGGCCGGCGCCGTCGCGCAGATCGCGCGTGATCGCGGCTACCCCTTCGCCACGGCGCAGGTGCCGGCACAATCAATGGCAGGCGGCATCCTCCATGTCACGCTGGACCTTGGTCGAATCGACGCCGTGCGGATCGTGGGCGCGCGCAGCGTGGCCGCCGATCGCGTGCTGGCCGCCGCGCTGGTCACCGGCGGGCCGCTGCGCCGCGCGGATCTGGAACGTGCGTTGCTGCTGGTCGGCGACATGCCCGGTCTGCGCGTCACCGGCAGCCGGCTGGTACGGCAGGACGGCTTCGGCATCCTGCTGGTCACCGTCGAGGCGGACCGCCGCTCGGCCTATGTCCAGATCGACAACCGCGGCAGCGACGAGGTCGGCCCGGTGCGATCGACGCTGATCGCCACCGCGCGCGAGGTGGCGCAATCGGGTGACGAGGTGACGCTGATCGCGTCGCAGACGCCGCTGCAACCGTCCGAGTTCGTCTTCGTCCGCGCGCGCTACGCCGCGCCGCTCGACGCGCGCGGCACGATTGCCACGGTGTCCGGGTCGATCGCGCGGTCGCGCCCCGGCGGTTCGCTGACGCCGCTGAAGGTCGAGGGAAACAGCGCCGACGCCGCAATTGGTGTCCAGCACCCGTTGCTGCGCACCCGCGCGCGCAGCCTGTGGCTGGGCGGCGAGCTGCGCGCGATCGGGACCGACCAGTATCTGCTGGGCAGCAGCCTGCGCCGCGACCGGCTGGTGACGCTGTCGGGCACGCTGACGGGCGCCGCGATGCTCGCCGGCGGCGCGGCCCGTGCCGAACTGACCACCAATGTCGGCTTGCCGGTTGGCGCAGTCACCCGGGCCGGCTCGCCACTGGCGTCGCGCAGCGACGGCGATGCGCGCTTCGCCACGCTGTCCTTTGCCGCCGACTGGACCACCTCGCTCGGCAAGCCGTTCAGCCTGGTCGTCGCCGGCGCCGGGCAGCTGGCGTCGCGCCCGCTGCTCGCGGTGGCGGAAATCGGCCTTGGCGGCCCGGCGTTCGGCCGCGGATACGATTATGCCGAGCGGACCGGCGATCAGGGCATCCTGGGCGCGGTCGAACTGCGTGCCGATATCGGCCGCCTGCCGGGCGGGGTCGTCGATCGCACGCAGCTTTACGGCTTCGTCGACGGGGGCACCGTCGGCAATCTGCGCGGCGGGGAGGGCGGCGGCAGCCTGATGTCCACGGGCATGGGCGCGCGGATCGGCACCGGACGGTTCGACTGGCTGGTGGAGGTGGCGCTACCGGTCACCGACGCGCGGTTCGACACCGGCGACCACAGCCCGCGAATATCGCTGCGGCTGGCGCGCGCGTTCTGATGCGCACGCGCAGCTCGTTCCTGATCCCCATCATCGCCGCGATCGCGGGGGTGACGACGATGCTGCCGGCGGTGGGCATGCCGCTGAAGCGCCTGATCGAGCCGTTGCGGATCGCGGTGATGTCGCACCCGGCATCGGGTAACGTCGTCGTGGTGGAAATGGACGCGCGCAGCGTGGATGCGATCCGCCGCTGGCCGTGGCCACGCCGCCATTACGCCGCCGCCGTCGACCATCTGAAGGCGGCAGGCGCGGCGACGATCGTGTTCGACGTCGATTTTTCCACAGCCTCCGATCCGGTGGACGACCGCTTGTTCGCCGACGCCATCGCCCGCGCGGACGGGCGCGTCGCCCTTCCCACCTTCGCGCAACAGGCCGGCACGACGGACCGGCGCAATCTCGATTCGCTCCCCCTGCCCGCGCTGCGCGCGCATGCCAGCCTCGCCTCCGTCAGCATCCTGCCCGACCTTGACGGCATCGTGCGCGACATGCCGCTCGCGACCGTGACGGCCGGCACCCCGCGCCCATCGCTGTCTGCCTATATCGCCGCGCGCGCCGGGCAGGCGGGCGAACCCTTCCCGATCGATTTCGCGGCCGCGCCCACCACCATCCCGCGGCTGAGCTTCATCGATGTCGAGCGCGGACGCTTCGATCCGCGTACGGTGCGCGGGCGCAACGTCCTGATCGGCGCGACCGCGATCGAGATGGGCGATCGCTATCTCGTCCCCGCACACGGTGTCCTGCCGGGGGTGGTGATCCAGGCGCTGGCCACCGAAACGCTGTTCGGCGGGACGCCTGTACACGGCACGCGGCCGTTGGTGCTGGCGCTTGCGCTGCTGCTGGCGGTGCCGGCGGTCGCTGCCCGTCGAACCAGCGTGGCGGCGGTGCGGCTCGCGATCGCGCTGGCCGTCTTTACCGCGGCGGTGCTGGCCGCGGAGCGCTGGGGCGGCGTGCGCTATCCGCTCGCGATCGGATTTGTCGTGCTGCTCGTCACCGGCGCGCTGATCGCCGCGCGCGACGTCGCGCGCCGGTTCCGCGACAACCGGCTGACCGACGAAGCGACCGGCCTGCCCAACCAGCGTGCCTTCGCCGGCCGCGGCGATCGTCCGCCGGTGCTGGCGCTGGTACAGGTGACCAATCTGGAACCGCTATCGGCGGTGCTGGGCGCCGATGAGGTGGCGCAGGCGATCGTGCGTACCGCGGAGCGGCTTCGCCTCGCCAGCGCGGACGGCTACGTCTACCGTGTGCGCAGCCACCAACTGGCGATGGCGCTGCCGACCGATGCCGACGTCGGCGAAATCCTGTCCGGCGCGCGTGCGCTGTTGATCCAGCCGGTCGAGGTTGCGGGGCGCAAGGTCGATGTGGCGCTCTCGGTCGGCGTGACGGTCGACGGTCAACTGGCGACCGCCGCGCTCGCGGCGGCGCAGGCGGAGGCTGAGGGCGTGTTCTGGCGCTCGGCGTCGATCGACCGCGACCAGCTGGAACGATCGGTGACGCTGATGGGCGAACTGGATGCCGCGATCGCCGCCGGGCAGATCGAGGTGCACTATCAACCCAAACTCGCGCTGGCATCGAACCGCATCGCCAGCGTGGAGGCGCTGGTCCGCTGGCGCCATCCCGACCGCGGCCTGGTGCCGCCCGACGCCTTCATTCCCTTGGCCGAACAGTCCGACCGGATCGGAACGCTGACGCTGCATGTGCTCGGCATCGTGCTGCGCGACGCCGCACGCTGGCATGACGCCGGCCACCGCATGACCGCAGCGGTCAACATCTCCGCCAAGCTGCTGACCAGCGCGGCGTTCACCAGCGCCGCCGACGCGCTGCTCGACGATGCGCCCGTCGCGCTCGACACGCTGATCTTCGAAGTGACTGAATCCGCCGCGATGGCGGACGCCGATGCCGCGGTGGCCACGTTGCACCATTTCCGCGCGCGCGGGATCGCGATCTCGATGGACGACTACGGGACGGGCCAGTCGACGCTCAGCTATCTCCAGCGCCTGCCCCTCAGCGAACTGAAGATCGACCGTCGCTTCGTCCAATTCGCGCACGAACGTGCCGAGGATGCCGCGCTGGTCGGCTCGACCATCGAACTGGCACACGCGCTGCGCCTGACCGTGGTGGCCGAAGGCATCGAGGAGGCCGAAACGCTCGCCCTGCTGACGAGGCTGCGCTGCGATTATGCGCAGGGCTATCTCATCAGCCGTCCGCTCGGTTACGATCAGTTGATCGAGCGGCTGGCGATGGCCGACGAACACGCCGCCTGACACCACCGCGCCGCCGCCACCGCGGCGCGCGATCGGCTCATTGGCGAGAAAGAGGCGGCAGGGCACGTCATCCTCGCACCGCAACAGCGGTGGGCCGATGCCTGCGCGAATGATTTGCGGAGATAAAGGGCCGCTGCGCTCGGCCGACCGGGCCGTATCATCGCCCCGCGGCGAACCAACCTGCGATCAAGCAGACCCGGGAACCTGGAATGGTGGAGCCGAGGGGGATCGAACCCCTGACCTTCGCAATGCCATTGCGACGCTCTCCCAGCTGAGCTACGGCCCCATTCCGTCCGGGAGGCAGCCCACTAGCGGGCTGCTCGAACATTGGCAAGCGGCGCGAGCCGCCTGCCAACATTTTTTCGTCAGATATTCTCGTCGTCGTCGTTGGACGTTTCCACGCCCAGGTCGTCGTCGCCGCCCAGATCGACTTCGTCGTCCGCCGACACTTCCTCGTCGTCCGCGGGCGCCAGATCCTCGTCGTCACCGGCCAGGTCGGAATCGGCCTCCTGCTTGTCGGCCTTCACCTGCTCGAACGGCAGCGGCTGCTTGGACTTCAGGATCGGTTCCGGCTCCCACGCGTAGCCGCATTCGATGCAGGTGACGGGGTCGTTCTTCTCGAGATCGTAGAAACGCGTCGCGCATTTCGGGCACGTACGTTTCGTGCCCCATTCCGGCTTGATCATGCCGTTTTCAGCCTTTCGGATGGGTGAATCGACAGTGTTGCCCGCCGAAGTGGGGCGCGCCTTGCCATAGCGCAAGGCGGCTGGCAAGGCTGCGCGGCTTTCCCACCCTGTCGATCCGGTGTCCCTGCCCTGATGTCCCATTCCGCGCATGCCCGCCCTCTCTCGATCGCGGCCTCCGGTCCACTGATCGGCACGCTGACCGTGCCGGGAGACAAGTCGATCAGCCACCGCTCGCTGATGTTCGCCGGGCTGGCGGTGGGCGAAAGCCGGATTTCGGGGCTGCTGGAGGGGGAGGACGTGCTCGCCACCGCCGGCGCGATGCGTGCGATGGGCGCCCAGATCGAACGCGCGGCGGATGGCGTGTGGCATGTCCATGGCGTCGGCGTCGGCGGGCTGCTCCAGCCGCAGGTCGCGCTCGACATGGGCAATTCGGGCACCTCGACGCGGCTGTTGATGGGGCTGGTCGCCAGCCATGCGATCACCGCCACCTTCGTCGGCGACGCCAGCCTGTCGAAGCGGCCGATGGCGCGCGTGACGGAGCCGCTGTCGCGGATGGGCGCCAGCTTCACGACCGCGCCGGGCGATCGCCTGCCGCTGACGATGCGCGGCCTATGTCCTGCGGTGCCGATCGACTATACGCTGCCGGTCGCCTCGGCGCAGGTGAAGTCGGCGGTGCTGCTCGCCGGCCTTAACACGCCTGGCACCACCTGCGTGATCGAACCCGTGCCGACGCGCGACCATAGCGAGCGGATGCTGCGCGGCTTCGGCGCGCACCTGACGGTGGAACAGACGCCGCAGGGGCGCCTGATCGCGATCACCGGCGAGGCGGAATTGCGCGCGCAGGATATCGAGGTGCCCGGCGATCCCTCGTCCGCGGGCTTCTGGATGGTCGCCGCCTCGGTGGTGCCGGGGTCAAACGTGACGATCCGCAACGTCCTGATGAACCCGACGCGCATCGGGCTGGTCACCGCGCTGCGCATGATGGGCGCGTCGATCGAGGAACGGGACCGGCGCGACGTCGGCGGGGAGCCGGTCGCCGACCTGCGCGTGCGTCACGCGTCGCTGACCGCGATCGAGGTGCCGCCGGATCTGGCCCCCAGCATGATCGACGAATATCCGATCCTGTTCGTCGCCGCCGCCTTCGCGCGCGGCACCACCGTGGCGCGCGGCGCGCACGAATTGCGCGTCAAGGAATCGGATCGCATTGCCGCGATGGCCGCCGCGCTGGGCCTCGCCGGTGTGCGCGTGTCGGAGCATGACGACGGCCTGTCGATCGAGGGGCGCGACGGTGATCCCCTGCCCGGCACGCGCGACGCGCGCGTCGCCTCGCTGCTCGACCATCGCATCGCGATGAGCATGGCGGTCGCCGGGATGCATGCGCGCGATGCCGTCATCATCGATGATGCAGCGCCGATCGCCACCAGCTACCCGGCCTTCGTCGATACCGCGCGCGCGCTGGGCGCCATGCCGCAATGGATGAACCGATGATCATCGCCGTCGACGGTCCCGCCGCATCGGGCAAGGGCACGATCGCCAAGGCTCTGGCGAAACATTACCACCTGCCGCACCTCGACACCGGGCTGCTGTACCGTGCAGTCGCCGCGACGGTGATGCGGCTGGAGCTGGATCCGACGCAGGAAGCCGATAGCGTCGCCGCGTGCGATTTCGACGAGCTGACGCTCGCCGACCCGGTGCTGCGCGACGACGAGGTCGGGCAGGTCGCCTCGATCGTCTCCGCGCATCCGCTGGTGCGCGCCGCGCTGATGCAGCGGCAGAAAAGGTTCGCGCATCAGGATGGCGGCGCGGTACTCGATGGGCGCGACATCGGCACCGTCATCGCGCCGGACGCCACCGCCAAGCTGTTCGTCCGCGCCACCCCGACGATCCGCGCACAGCGCCGCTTCGCCGAGCTGAAATCGCGCGGCAAATCGACCAGCTACGATCAGGTGCTGGCCGATATCCGCGCCCGCGACGAACGCGACAGCGGCCGCTCCACCGCGCCGCTGATCCCCGCCGCCGATGCGGTGCTGCTGGACACCAGCTTCCTCTCGATCGAGGCCGCCGTCGCCAAGGCGGTGGCGCTGGTCGAGGCGCGCCGCGCCGCCTGACGCGGCCCGCGACGGAGCTTTGGCGCACAGGCCCCGCGAAACCTTGCCTTTCCCGCCCGCCTGCGCTAGGGCGCGCGGGTCCGGCGGACTGGGGTTCGCGGAGGCATGGCGCGACGGGCATGGCCCCTCGCGCCTTTTCGCTTATCGGCGGCCGGCTTCCTCGCACCCCCGTTCGCATGGATGCCGCGTATCGCATGGGGCGGACGCGGCGTTTTGGCCAAGACCAGCGGAACCAACCGCTTGGCCGGAAACGAACGAACAGGACGAACGAATTTATGGCCTCTGCGGCAACTCCCTCGCGCGATGAATTCGCGGCGATGCTCGATGACATGTTCGGCGGTGCCGACAGCTTCGAGGGTCGCGTGGTGCTCGGCACCGTCACCGGCATCGAGAACGATCTGGCCGTCATCGACGTCGGCCTCAAGAGCGAGGGCCGCGTGCCGCTGCGCGAATTCGCGCCGGCGCCGGGCCAGAAGGCCGAACTGAAGGTCGGCGACGAAGTCGAAGTCTATGTCGACCGCGTCGAGAACATGCACGGCGAAGCGATGCTCAGCCGCGACCGCGCCCGCCGCGAAGCCGCCTGGGACAAGCTGGAGCTGGAATTCAGCAAGACCGCGCGCGTCGAAGGCGTGATCTTCGGCCGCGTCAAGGGCGGCTTCACCGTCGACCTGAACGGCGCCGTGGCGTTCCTGCCGGGCTCGCAGGTCGATATCCGCCCGGTGCGCGACGTCACCCCGCTGATGGACATCCCGCAGCCGTTCCAGATCCTGAAGATGGACCGCAAGCGCGGCAACATCGTCGTGTCGCGCCGCGCCGTGCTGGAAGAGACCCGCGCCGAGCAGCGTTCGGGCCTGATCCAGTCGCTGCATGAAGGCCAGATCATCGACGGCGTGGTGAAGAACATCACCGATTACGGCGCCTTCGTCGATCTGGGCGGCATCGACGGCCTGCTGCACGTCACCGACCTCAGCTACAAGCGCGTCGCGCACCCGAGCGAGATGATCAACATCGGCGACACCGTGAAGGTGCAGATCATCCGCATCAACAAGGACACGCAGCGCATCTCGCTGGGCATGAAGCAGCTCGAGAGCGATCCGTGGGACGGCGCCGCCGCCAAGTATCCGGTCGGCGCGAAGCTGTCGGGCCGCGTCACGAACATCACCGAATATGGTGCGTTCGTGGAACTGGAAGCGGGCATCGAGGGCCTGGTCCATGTCAGCGAAATGTCCTGGACCAAGAAGAACGTCCACCCGGGCAAGATCGTGTCGACCAGCCAGGAAGTCGATGTGATGGTGCTGGAGGTCGACGAGGACAAGCGTCGCATCTCGCTGGGCCTCAAGCAGGCGCAGGCCAACCCATGGGAGGCGTTCGCCGCCGCGCATCCGATCGGTTCGACCGTCGAGGGCGAAGTCAAGAACGCGACCGAGTTCGGCCTGTTCATCGGCCTGGACAACGACGTCGACGGCATGGTCCACATGTCCGACATCGCCTGGGGCGTGTCGGGTGAGGACGCGCTGAACCTGCACCGCAAGGGCGAGACGGTTCAGGCCGTGGTGCTCGACATCGATCCGGAGAAGGAGCGCATCTCGCTCGGCATGAAGCAGCTCGAGCGTGGTGGTCCGGTCGTCGCCGGCGCCGGGGACCGCCTGGGCAAGAACCAGGTCATCACCGTCACCGTGCTGGAAGTCCGCGACGCGGGCCTCGAGGTGCAGGCGGGCGACGATGGCGCGACCGGCTTCATCAAGCGCACCGATCTCGGCCGCGACCGCGACGAGCAGCGTCCGGAGCGCTTCCAGGTCGGCCAGAAGTTCGACGCGATGGTCACCGGCTTCGATCGTTCGAAGAAGCCGACCTTCTCGGTCAAGGCGATGCAGATCGCCGAGGAGAAGCAGGCCGTGGCGCAGTACGGTTCGTCCGATTCGGGTGCATCGCTGGGTGACATCCTGGGCGAGGCGCTGAAGGCGCGCGACACCAAGAAGTAAGCGGCCGTCGACACTTGCTGTCGAAACGGGGGAGTGGCAGATGCCGCTCCCCCTTTTTGCGTTATGGGCCAGCGATGTACCGGAGTGACCCGTTTTGCGCGTTTCGTGTCGATGCGGTGCTACCAACGCAGGAAACTTACCTGTATCAGCTTTATACGAGACAAACGTCACGTAGTGGGGACAAAGCGGAAGATGATTCGGTCGGAATTGGTGCAATCGCTGGCGACGGAAAATCCGGAACTTTCAATCCGCGACGTCGAAGCGATCGTTGCCGCCTTCTTTGACGAGATCGTGCTGCGGCTGGCTGCGAACGGGCGCGTCGAGCTGCGCGGCTTCGGCGCCTTCTCCACCCGTGCGCGCGATGCGCGGACCGGCCGCAACCCGCGCACCGGCGAAACCGTCGATGTCGAGGCGAAGCGCGTACCGTTCTTCAAGCCCGGCAAGGAAATGCGCACTCGTCTGAACGTCTGAGCCGCGGCGCCTGCGGTACGCTGGCGCTTGACGCCGCGCGCGCCAACCGCTTCGAGGGAGCGCGATGCGCGGACGTGGCGGAATCGGTAGACGCTGGAGACTTAAAATCTTCTGCCCATGGCGTGCGGGTTCGAGTCCCGCCGTCCGCACCATCGGTGCGCGCGCAGCGCCCGGTGGCCGCGCACCGGCCGTTACCGCGCTGGCGTTGCTCGCCCTTGCCGCCACCGCCGCCTGCGGGCGCCGCCCCGATGTCGGCGCGGTGATCGTCAGCGTCATCGGCGGTACACCCGACCTCGCGGCGCGCGACCGCGCGGACCTGTCGCCTCCCGACCGCCTGCTGACCGATTCGCTGGCCGAAGGGCTGGTCCGCTTCGATGCCTCCGGGCAGATCGAGCCGGGGATCGCCGAACGCTGGATCGTCACCGACAACGGCATGAGCTACATCTTCCGCCTACGCCGCGCGCAATGGGCGGATGGCGCGCCGGTGCGCGCGGCGGAGGTGGTGGCCCTGCTGCGGCGGCAGATCGCTTCCGGATCGGGCAATCCGCTCACCCCCTATCTCAGCGCCATCACCGGCATCGTGGAAATGACGCCGGAGGTGATCGAGGTCGAACTGTCGCGCCCGCGCCCCGATCTGCTCAAGCTGTTCGCCCAGCCCGAAATGGCGGTGGTGCGCGCGCGTCCGCGGGCCGGCGCCGGGCCGTTCCGCCGCCGCGACCTTGGCGACGGCGCGATCCTGCTGACCCCGGCGCCCGATCCCGATCGCGATCCCGACGAGGACGGCCCTGCGCCGGAGGACAATGTGCGGTTGCGCGGCGAACGCGCCGCCACCGCGATCCTGCGCTTCGTCGAACGATCGTCGGACATGGTGACCGGCGGAACGCTGTCCGACTGGCCGATCGTGCAGGCGGCCGGCACCGGCCCGGCCAATATCCGCATCGATCCCGCCGCCGGGCTGGCCGGGCTGGCGGTGGCACGGCGCACCGGCTTCCTTGCCGATCCCGCCGATCGCGCCGCGCTGGCGCAGGCGTTAGACCGCGCCGACATCGGCAACAGCGTGTCCTCGGACTGGGCGATGCGCGAGACGATCCTGCCCGAACAGCTCGATTCGGCGAGCGCCCCCGCGCTGCCTGCCTGGTCGCTGGTCCCACCCGATCAGCGCGTCGCCGCCGCGCAGGCGCGGGTAGCGGCGTGGCGTGCCACCAACGGCGTCCCGCGCGTCACGGTCGCGCTGCCCGGCGGCCCGGGCGGTACGTTGCTGTGGGGGCGGATCGCACGTGACCTGTTCGCGATCGGCGTCCGCCCGGTCCGCGTGCCGCTCGACGCGGCGGACGCCGATCTCGTCTGGATCGACCGCG
Organism: Sphingomonas ginsenosidimutans; assembly: GCF_002374835.1. Taxonomy (GTDB): domain Bacteria; phylum Pseudomonadota; class Alphaproteobacteria; order Sphingomonadales; family Sphingomonadaceae; genus Sphingomonas; species Sphingomonas ginsenosidimutans. The sequence continues at coordinate 1,151,853 of NZ_NWVD01000001.1, read as the reverse complement.
TCGCCCCCTATGACAGCGCGCGCTGGTATCTGGCGGAGGCGTGCGTGGCCTGTTCCGACGTGGCGCGCGCCGCGATCGAGGCCGCGCGCCTCGCCCCGACGCTGGACGACCGCGCCCGCGCCATCGCCGCCGCCGATGCCGCGATGGCCGCCGACGTCGCCTTCATCCCGTTCGCACGGCCGTTCCGCTGGTCGCTGGTCGCGCTTCGGCTGCGCCAGTGGCAAGGCAATGCGCGCGCGTGGCACCCGTTGAACCGGCTGCGCGCCGATACCAATTAAGGGGCATGAACGCCCGTCCCACGCCGCTCGGCGGTTCGATTCTCTCCACCCTGCCGACCGGTCGCGATCCGGCGTCGGTGCGCCGCCGCGTGGAGGCGATGGAGCAGCTCCTGGAGGGGATGTTCGTCGTCCCCGGCCTTAACCGCCGCGTCGGGCTGGACGCGATTCTCGGCCTCGTCCCCGTCGTCGGCGATCTCGCCGCGGCCGCGATGGGAATGTGGATCGTGTGGGAGGCGCGCAACCTGGGCATGGGGCGCGCGGCGGTGATGGCGATGACCGCGCGGGTCGGGTTCGACGCGATGCTGGGCGCGGTGCCGCTGATCGGCGACGCGGCCGACCTGTTCTACCGCTCCAACACCCGCAACGTAAAACGCATCCGCAAATATCTCGACAAGCACCACCCCGCGACGGTGACGATCACCCCTTCGGCCTGAACACCGTGCCGCCCGCCATCGCCTGCGGCGCGCCGGTGGTGCCGGGGAAGCTGATCGGCAGCCCCTTCAGCGTGCGCACCGCCATATAGGCGAAGCCTTCCGCCTCCAGCCCGTCGCCGTTCCAGCCCAGCGCGTCGACCGGCTCCGGCGTCAGTCCGGTGTGCTGCGCCAGCATCGCCATCAGCGTCGGATTGAGCCGCCCGCCCCCCGCCACCAGCAATCGGCGCGGCGCCTGCGGCAGCAACCGCAGCCCCTCCGCCACGGTCGCCGCAGTGAAGGCGGTCAGCGTCGCCGCGCCGTCCGCCGCCGACAGGCCGCGCACCGGCTGGATCGTGAAATCGTTGCGGTCGAGCGACTTGGGGTAGGGCGCGGCAAAGAACGGATGGTCCAGCATCGCGGTCAGGATGCCCTGATCGACCTGCCCCTGTGCCGCCAGCGCGCCGTCGCGGTCGAACCGCTCGCCCGTCTCCTGCTCCATCCAGCTGTCGATCAGGCCGTTGGCCGGCCCGGTATCGAACGCCGCCAGTTCGCCGTCCGCGCCGATCAGCGTGACGTTCGCCACCCCGCCCAGGTTCAGCACCGCGACCGGCTTGTCCAGCCCAGCCGCCAGCGCCGCGTGATAGACCGGCAACAGCGGCGCCCCCTGCCCCCCGGCGGCGACGTCGGCGCTGCGGAAATCGGCGACGGTGGTGATACCGGTCACGTCGGCCATCGCCTGCCCGTCGCCGATCTGCCAGGTCCAGCGCCGGTCGGGGCGATGCGCGACCGTCTGGCCGTGGAAACCGATGACGCCGACATCCGTCGCCGCGACCCCGGCGTCGCGCAACAGTTTCTGCACCGCCAGCACATGGGTGCGCGTGATGAGCTCCTCTGCGGCCACCAGCGGCGGGCTGGCGCGCGGGCGCTCGAACGCCAGTGCCAGCGCGGTCGCCTCCGCCAGCTGCGCGCGTGCCGCGTCGGAGAACGGCTCACCGCGGAACGCCAGCGCGCGCACCTGCGCCTCCCCGTCGGTTTCGATCAGCGCCGCGTCGATCCCGTCCAGCGACGTCCCCGACATCAAACCCACTGCCAGCATCGTCGCTCCATCATCGCCGTTTCACGCCCGCTCCTATCCCCCGACACGCGATACTGGCAAATCGGCCCGTTCCGCATTATGTCCGCGCGATCTCATGGCAACGCAACTTCCCTCTCCGCCCCGCGTGGGCATGGTCTCGCTCGGCTGTCCGAAGAACCTGGTCGACAGCGAGCGGATCCTGACGCAGCTGCGCGCCGACGGCTATCAGATGTCGGCCGATTATGCCGGCGCGGACGTGGTGCTGGTCAACACCTGCGGCTTCCTCGATTCCGCCAAGGAGGAATCGCTGGAGGCGATCGGCGAGGCGATTGCGGAGAACGGCCGCGTCATCGTCACCGGCTGCATGGGCAAGGAAGCCGAGGCGATCCGCGCGCGCTTCCCGGAGGTGCTCGCCATCACCGGCGCGCACGAGTACGAACAGGTCGTGGAGGCGGTCCATGCCGCCGCCCCCGCCGCGATCAGCCCCTTTGTCGATCTGATCCCCGATGCCGGGCTGAAGCTGACGCCGCGCCACTACAGCTATCTCAAGATTTCGGAGGGCTGCAACCACCGCTGCTCCTTCTGCATCATCCCCAGCTTGCGTGGCGATCTGGTCAGCCGCCGCCCCGACGCGATCCTGCGCGAGGCGGAGAAGCTGGTCGCCGCGGGCACGAAGGAACTGCTGGTCATCAGCCAGGACACCTCCGCCTATGGCATCGACATCCGCGATCAGCCGCGGATGTGGAAGGGAGCCGAGGTGCGCCCGCACATGACCGATCTGGCGCGTGAGCTGGGGCGCATCGCCCCCTGGGTGCGGCTCCACTACGTCTATCCTTACCCGCACGTCGACCAAGTGATCCCGCTGATGGCGGACGGGCTGGTGCTGCCGTATCTCGACATTCCGTTCCAGCATGCCGCGCCCGCGGTCCTGCGCCGGATGAAACGGCCCGCGAACGACGCCAAGGTGCTCGGCCGGATCAAGGCGTGGCGCGAAATCTGCCCGGATATCGCGATCCGCTCGACCTTCGTCGTCGGCTTCCCCGGCGAGACGGAGGCGGATTTCCAATATCTGCTCGACTGGCTGGACGAAGCGCAGCTCGACCGCGTCGGCGCGTTCCGCTTCGAACCCGTCGAAGGCGCCGCCGCCAACGCGCTGCCCGATCCCGTCCCCGAGGAGGTGAAGGAGGAACGCTACGCCCGCATCATGGAGCGTACCGCCGCCATCTCCACCGCGAAGCTGGCCGCCAAGGTCGGCCGCACGCTCGACGTCATCATCGACGCGGTCGACGCCGACACCGGCGGCGCGACCGGCCGCAGCAAGGCCGACGCCCCGGAGATCGACGGCGACGTTCATCTGCGCGACGCCGGCCATCTGGCACCGGGCGACATCGTCCGCGTCACGATCGAGGACGCCGACGAGCATGACTTGTTCGGGGTGGCGGCCTGACGTCAGTCAGCTTACCGTTCCGATCCGAGTGTAGGTAGTACGCAGTCGCGCCGCGAACCTTGCGCGTCGTCCCTGCGGCACCTCAGGCGGGAAGAACTCCGGAAATGTCACGGACGGGATGTTGGGCTCGTCCTTGTGCTCCTTCGCATATTCCTCGGCAATGCGCGCCATAATGCGGAAGGTGCGCTTGTTATAATAGACTTCGATATACTTGCGCAGCTTCCTCCCCGCAGCCTCGTCGTCCTTGCGCTTATGATCCTTGGGAAACAGGACGCGGTGGCAGTAGAAGCTGAGGTCGGCATATTCGGATGGCGTTACGCTGATCGAGCGCACATCGTCCGCCACCGATTGCAGGAAGGTGCAGAAGGCATCGAAACAGGTACGGTACGTGAACATGTCAGCACTTTCCCATTCCGGATCGCGCATCACCTCCAGCGACCGGACGAAGCGCCCCCAGTCGATCCGAAAATAGCCTTTCCCGGGTGGATCGGCGTGCCATACCGGACGCGGCGACTGCCCTTCGACCACATCGAATAGCGGCTGGAATTGTTGCGGGATCTGCGCCGGCCCGCTGCGCCAATCCAGAACGCGCAGCGCCAGCGCCAGATTCGCGTCGGTCGACATCTGCGACAGGTACGAGCGCACCAGCTCCGATCGCTTCCACCCCTGCTCGGTCTTGTACTGCTTGCCGCTTCGTCGGATCTGGAAGCCGGTGAAGAACACACCAAAGCCGGTGATCATCGGGCCGAGCAGGGCCGGGATATAAGCGTGGCCGCGCACGAAGGCGTCGAACGCGCCCGCCCATCCCGCGGCGGCACCCGCAATCTCCCCAATCATCGTCCATCCCCCCGGTTGAACTACCGTCGTTCGCGACAGCGCTCGCAGGATGGCACGCATCGTCGCTCGATGCTACGCCACTCACATTCGTTTCGGAGCGAGAAGGAAGCAGGCGTGACGCAGGACGACCGATCGGCACCATCCGCGATCACGCTCGCGTGGGACGGCTCGCCCGCTGCCGCCGCGCAGGCCTCGGCCTTTGCCGGGCGGATCATCGGCGGCGATACCGCCTACATCAGCCATGGCGAGATACAGACCGGGCTGAGCATCGACGCCGACACCTGGGCGCCCGCGCTCGCCGACCTCTATGCCGATGACTTCGCCGCGCTGGGGGACGATCGCGACCTGCTCCTCGCCCGCGATGCGCAGGGCGCGATCCTGGGCATGGCGGTCGTCGCGTGGGAACAGACCGCGCGCCGCCGCTTCGCCGTGCTGGAGGATATGGCGGTCGCCCCCAAAGCCCGGTCGCATGGCATCGGCACGCGTCTGATGGCGATGATCGAGGAACGGGTGCGGGGCGCGGGCATCGACTGGCTGTTCCTGGAAAGCGGCGTGCGCAACACCCGCGCCCACGCCTTCTTCGAGCGCGCCGGATTCACGATGACCAGCCACGTCTTCGCCCGCCAGTTGCGCTGAAGCGGCGCGAACGCCGACCCTAGTCGCCCGACGCGTCCAGCGCCGCCACGATCCGCGCCCGCATCCCCTCCATCTGCGCGGGCGTCGCGTGCTCCACCTTCTCCACCGGCGTGTTCGGGATCACGTGGAAATGGACGTGGCAGACGTGCTGCGCGCCGCCGCCGTTGTTCTGCTGGATGACATAGCCCGTGTTGCCGAACGCGCGCCGCTGCGCCGCCGCGATCCGGCGGGCTAGCAGCAGCGCGTCGGCCATCTCGGTCGCGGTCATGTCGTCCAGATTGCGCACCGCGCGCCGCGGAATCACCAGCACATGCCCCGGCCGTTCCCAGGCGATCGGCACCAGCGCGATCATATCCGGGGTCTCAGCGACGATGCTCGCGGGTGCCTTGCCCGCCAGGATCTGCGCGAACGGATTGCGCGGGTCATAGGGTGCATCCAGCGGGCAGCGCGGCACCGTGACCGCCGCCTGCAACGCCAACGCCATTGTCCACATTATCGCCCTGCCCCCCTGAAACGGCGGCATCATATCGACCGGCTAGGTGGAATGTCACGAGCGGTTGGTAGCGGAGGAGGGACTTGAACCCCCGACCCCAGGATTATGATTCCCGTGCTCTAACCAGCTGAGCTACTCCGCCTCACCGCATCTGCGGGAGCGCCGAACCGCTCGTGAGGCGCGGGCTATAGCAGCCGGAACGGCGCGGTCAAGCGGCGAACGGATAACGCCGGATCAACTCCCACGGACCACCGCGATACCAATATGCCGCCAGCCCGGCGACCGCCACCGGGCGCGCCAAGAACCGCGCCTGCATCTGCACCAGCAGCGCCCTGGCCACCGCCGGCTCGACCTTGTTCTGCACCGTCACGTGCGCGCGCCAGGCCGCCTGGTCCTGCGGCGTCAGCAGCCCGTGAAACGCATCGGCCAGCCGCGTGCGGATCGCCGCCAGTTCGGGGCTGTCGATGCGATAGGCCACCCCGCGTCCCAGCGAGAAGACGCCCGCCAGCCGCGCCGCGGGGGCCGGCACGCCGCGCGTCTCGTCGCCCAGCCGCCGGTGCAGCTCGTCCAGCGCGCCGGGCGGGATGTGGTGGAACAGTGTCAGGTGCGCGGCCAGTTGGTTGCGCTCGGGCGGGAAATGCGCCCGCCGCTCGGCATCAAGAAACGCCTGATCCTTCGCCCCGAACAGCGCGCTCACGATGATCGGGGCGAGCGGTGCGCTCAAATCTCGATCTGGCTGCCCAGCTCGACCACGCGGTTGGTGGGCAGGCGGAAGAATTCCATCGCGCTTTCGGCGTTGCGCAGCATCCAGGCGAACAGTTTCTCGCGCCAGATCGCCATCCCGGGCCGCTCCGACGCGAGCAGCGTCTGGCGGCTGAGGAAGAAGCTGGTGTCCATCATGCGGAACGCCGCGCCGCATCCGTCGAACGACTTCAGGTTCGCCGGCACGTCCGGCTCCTCCATGAAGCCGTAGCGCAGGATCACGCGGTGGAACCCCTGCCCCAGATCCTCGTGCAGGAAACGGTCGTCGCTGGGGAAATAGGGCATGTCGGTGACGCGCACGGTCAGCAGGATGACGCGCTCGTGCAGGACGCGATTGTGCTTCAGGTTGTGGAGCAGCGCGTGCGGCACACCTTCGGGCGTCGATGTCATGAACACCGCCGTGCCCGACACGCGCGTCGCGCTGCTGGCGGCCGAATCGATGAAGATGCGGATCGGCATCGCCGCCTCGCGCATCCGCTCCAGCATCAGCTTGCGCCCCTGCGACCAGGTGGTCAGCAGCACGAACACGATCACCGCCACCAGCAACGGGAACCAGCCGCCATCGGGCACCTTGGTCAGGTTCGACGCAAAATACAGCCCGTCGATGGTCAGAAACACCAGCTCGAACAGCGCCACCGCCCAGATCGGCCAGTGCCACACGCGCCGGATCAGCACGCCGACCATGCAGGTGGAGATGAACATCGTCCCCGTCACCGCGATGCCGTAAGCGGCGGCAAGGTTGGACGATTCGCCGAACCCGAACACCAGCAGCAGCACCATCACCATCAGCGCCCAATTGGCCGCCGGGATATAGATCTGCCCCGCTTCGGACGCGCTCGTGTGGGTGATGCGGATGCGCGGCATCAGCCCAAGCTGCACCGCCTGCTGCACCACAGAATAGGCGCCGGTGATGACCGCCTGGCTGGCGATGACGGTCGCCATCGTCGCCAGAATGACCAGCGGCAGACGCCAGTCCTCCGGCGCCATCAGGAAGAACGGGTTGACCGCCGCCGCCGGCGTTTCCAGCAGCAGCGCGCCCTGCCCCAGGTAATTGAGCATCAACGCCGGCAGCACGAAGCCGAGCCACGCGTAGGAGATCGGCTTGCGCCCGAAATGCCCCATGTCGGCGTACAGCGCCTCCGCGCCGGTCACCGCCAGCACCACCGAACCCAGCGCCAGGAAGGCGAGCTTCCCGTCGGTCACGGCGAAGCGCACCGCCCAGGCTGGATTCAGCGCCCACAATACGTCGGGCCGCTCGGCGATGTGCATCACGCCCATCACCGCCAGCACGATGAAATACAGGATCATGATCGGGCCGAACAGCCGCCCGACCTTCGCGGTGCCGATCGACTGGAGGTAGAACAGCGCGATCAGGATCGTCACCGCGATCGGCAGCACGAACGAATCGAACCCCTGCTCGACCGTCGCCAGCCCTTCCACCGCGGACAGCACCGAGATCGCCGGGGTGATCATGCAGTCGCCGAAGAACAAGGCGGTCGCGACGACGCCCAGCATCACCAGGCTCGGCCCCCAGCGCTTTCCGCCCGCCGCGCCCGATCGCCGCTGGATCAGCGCCAACAGCGCGAGGCTCCCGCCCTCGCCGTTATTGTCGGCGCGCAGAATGATGAGGACGTATTTCAGCGTCACGATCAGCATCAGCGACCAGAACATCAGGCTGATGACGCCGAAGATGTGCAACTGATCGACCGCCAGCGGGTGGTGGCCGACGAACACTTCCTTCATCGCATACAGCGGGCTGGTGCCGATATCGCCATAGACGACGCCGATCGCGCCGATCGCCAGCCCGGCCAATCCCTGGCGCTGGCCATGATGATGCGGGGCGGACGGCTGCGCCGGATCCGCCGTGCCCGCTGGAGCGACGTCGCTCACGCCCCGTTCCGACAGGAACCGGAGTTGCCGACCGTGCCCACGGCGTTTTCGCCCGCTAAGGTCCCCATCATGATGGCGCGCCTAGCACCATGGCCGGGCGGCTGCAACGCGGAACATATGGTAAACATCGGGGTTGTGCCACCGAAAGGATACACGATGACCGACACGCACAACCCCAAGGCCGAGCCCTTTTCCAACGCGGAGAAGGACCCCGCCGACTGGACCACCGGGGACGAGCCGATGACCGGCGCGCAGGCCAGCTATCTCAAGACGTTGAGCGAGGAAGCGGGCGAGCCGTTCGATGACGGGCTGACCAAGGCGGACGCCTCAAAACGGATCGACGCGCTTCAGGAACAGACCGGGCGCGGGCGCTGACCCCGCCGCCTCAGCGCGCGTCGCGTGGCAGTGCGATCAGCCGGTCGAGAACGGCCAGCCGGATCGCGATTTCGCGGCGATAGTCCGCGCCCTCTGGCGACAGCGCCAGCGCGCGCATCCATGCCGCCCGCGCGGGCGCCAGCTGCCCGGCGCGGATGTAGGTGAGCCCCAGATAATAAGGCGGCGCCGGATGGTCCGGCGCCAGCCGCGCCGCCTGCCGGAACGCCAGTAGCGCGGGCGGCGTCATCTGGTCGTCGGCATCGGCAGACAGCGTCACGCCCGCCCAGGTCCAGAGCATGAAGCTGCGCGGCAGCCGCGACAGCCCGCCCAGCACCGCGCGCGCCGCCGCGCTGCTGTCGCCGCTGCGCGTCATCGCATCGGCGGCCATGATATAGGCGCTGTCCTGCGTGTATCGGCCGAACAGCATGTCGCGCATCGCAATCTCTTCGGGGACGATCGCAGTTGTCGTCGCGCGATGCTGCACTGGCGCGGCGGCGAGCAACGGCCGCCCCTGCCACGCATAGCCGATCGCGCCCAGGAACAGCGCCGCGCCGACCGTCGACCACAAGGCGCGATCCAGTTTCATCCACCACATCGCCGCAAAAGCGGCGAGGCCCAGCGCCGCCAGCGCGACGAACCCCATCAGTGCGTGTCCTTCAGCGTCGTCGTCTCGTGCATCTTGCCCGCCATCTGCGGCGGCATGTACTTCTCGTCATGCTTGGCCAGCAGGTTGGTCGCCGCGAACGAGGCGTCGGGGCGGAAATGCCCCTCCGCCACCACGCCCGATCCCTCGCGGAACAGGTCCGGGGCGATCCCGCTGAACGTCACCGGGGTGGTCGCGCGCCCGTCGGTGACGACGAACGCGATCGACACGCCGTCGGCCGCGCGCCGGATCGATGCCTTTTGCACCATCCCGCCCAGCCGCACCGCCTTGTCCGGCGCGGGCAACCCGCCTGCCACGTCGGAGGGGGCATAGAAGAACGCCGCCTGGTCCTTCAGCCCCGATAGCGCCAGCACCGCCGCCGCGCCCAGCGCCGCCAGCGCCAGCACGACCAGCATCAGCCGCTGGTTCTTCGCGGTCACTTCTCGGCTCGCCGCATCGCGCGATAGGCGAGCGCCCCCACGATGCCGGTCCCCGCCAACGTCACGGCATAGGCCGCGATGACGAACGCCCACTGGTTCATGCGCGCGCGCGCCGCTGCATCCGCGCCTCCGCCTTGGCGATCGCCAGCATCGCGCGCATCCGCATCAGCACGATCGCGCCGAACAGCGCGCTGAACCCCAGCAGCATGAACGGCAGCGGCCACAGCAGCGCGCGGTCGATCGACGATCCGGTCAGCCCGATGCTCGCGCCCTGGTGAAGGGTGTTCCACCACACCACCGAATAACGGATGATCGGCAGCAGCACCGTGCCCGCGATCCCGTACAGCGCCGGGATCCGCCCGTCGCCGCCGCGTTCGCGGTCCGCCTTCGCCAGCGCGATGAAGCCCAGATAGACGAAGAACAGCAGCAGCATCGACGTCAGCCGTCCATCCCACTGCCACCACGTCCCCCACGTCGGCCGTCCCCAGATCGATCCGGTGACCAGGCAGATCGCGGCGAACACCGCGCCCGGCAGCGCGATCGCGCGCGCCGCCACCCCTGCCAGCGGATGGCGCCAGACGAGGAAGACGATGCTGCTGATCGCAATGCCGCTCCATCCCCCCATCCCCAGCCACGCGGCGGGGACGTGGATGTACAGGATGCGCACCGTCTGGCCCTGCAGATAGTCGGGCGGGGTCTGCGTCAGCCCGGCCCAGCAACCGAACGCGATCAACGCCGCCCCCATCCACCACAGGATCGGGGTCAGCGGCCGCGCGATCCGCAGGAAGCGCGCGGGATTGGCCAAGGCATGAAGGGTCGCCACGAACCGGATCGATAAGCCAAGCCGGCGCGCGCGTCACCCCGTCTGTTGCAGGTGCGTTCTATCGCCCGATCAGCCGCCGTGCGATCCGGTCGGCGACGTCCGCCGTCGGATCGCCCGACGCCGCCGCTTCGTCCCACACCTGATGCAGGCGTCCGGGGATGGTCGCGATCCGCGCCATCACCTCGGCCTCGTCGCCATGGCCCAGATATTCCAGCCCGACGTTGATGATGCCGCCGGCGTTGATGACATAATCGGGGGCATAGACCACGCCCGCTTCGTGCAGGCGTCGCCCGTCCTCGCGCGTGGCGAGCTGGTTGTTCGCGCCGCCCGCGACGATCCGCGCCTTCAACTGCGGGATGCTCGCCTCGGTCAGGATCGCGCCCAGCGCATTGGGGCTGACGATATCGGCGTCGGTCGACAGGATCGTCTCCGGCGCGGCGACGTTGGCGCCGATCTCGCCCGCCAGCGCCTCGGCCCGCACGCGATCGACATCGGCGATGGTCAGCACCGCGCCGTCCTTCGCCAACAGGCGCGCCAGCCCGCCGCCGACCGATCCGGTACCCTGGATCGCGACGCGCACGCCCTTCATGTCGTCGGTGCCCAGCCCGCGCTTCGCCGCCGCCTTGACGCCCAGATAGACGCCATGCGCGGTATACGGCCCGGGATCGCCGCCCGCCGCGCCCTGCGCCACCGGCAAGCCGGAGACGTAGCGCGTGTGCTGCGCGATCACCTTCATCCGCGCCTCCGACATGCCGACATCCTCGGCGGTGACGTAACGCCCGCCGAGCGATTCGACCGCGCGGCCGAACGCCCCGAGCTGCTCGCTGGTGATGACCGCGCCCGGCGCCGGCGCCAGCACCACGCCCTTGCCGCCGCCCAGTTCGAGGCCCGCCATCGCATTCTTGTAGCTCATGCCGCGCGACAGCCGCAGCGCATCGGTCACCGCGCGGGCATCGTCGGCGTAGTGCCAGAAGCGCACGCCCCCCGCGGCCGGCCCCAGCGCGGTCGAATGGACCGCGATCACCGCCTTCAGCCCTGATGCCGGGTCGGTGAACAGATGCAGCCCCTCATGGGCGTCGAAATCGGGATAGTCCCACACGGAGGTCATGGTCGCTCCATCATGCACAGCCGAAAATTACCGGCCCGCGCAATATTATTATTGACGGCCGTTGGCCAGTCAAAAGCGATTGCCGTGGATGTGGGAGAGGAAATGGGGCGATCGACGGGACTTGAACCCGCGACCCTCGGTACCACAAACCGATGCTCTAACCAACTGAGCTACGATCGCCGCGAAGGCCGTGCCCCTAGCGGCGACGGGGGCATCCCGTCAAGCGCTTCGGCGGCGCGCCGGCACGATCCCGGTCGGAGTCAGAACCGCCCCTCCACCGCCAGCGTCCGCGCCGCGCCGTTCGCGACGAAGCCCGCACCGTCCAGCCGCGCCGCAATCGCGGGATCGCCGGGCACTAGCGTCAGTTCGGCGCGATAGCGCCCGTCGGGCCACAGCCGCAATGCCACGCCCTCCCCCGCGCCGCTGGTCAGCGGCAGGAACAGCGCACCCGCATCGCAGCGCGCGGTGCCACTGACCGCGCCGGGCAACGGCTGGCCTAGGAACGCACCCGATAGGGCCGCGCGCACACGCCCGTCCGCCTGCTCGCATGCGCCGTCGACGAACCGCACCGACACCTCGTCCAGGTTCAGCGCGGTCACCGGCAACGGCGCGAAGGCATTGCCCGGCACCAGCGGGCCGGTCGCGCCCAGCACCGCGGCGCGCCCTCGCGCGATTTCGACGACGCCCGCCAGCCGCTGCGCCGGATCGGGCGTGCGCGTCGCCAGCGCGATCCGCGCGCGCCCGATCGCCAGCGCCAGGGGCGACAGGCCCGCGTCCATGTCGCCCAGCCCGACGTCGCCGAACCGCGCCTCCACCAGCCGCCCCGACCACAGGCTGCCGCGTACCTCGCGCGCGGTGAAGCCCTGCGCGTCCAGCCCCGCCCAACCGAGCGCCAGCCGCATCGGCAGGAACACGACGATCGCCACTGCGAACATCGCCAGGAACAAGGTGCGGCGCCGCGTCGCCAGCCGGATGCGCATCGCCTCAGTTCCCCCGCGCCGTCAGCACCAGTTGCGCCGACACCGCCCCCGGCCCGGCCGCGGCGACATTGAGCGAATCGACCAGGATGCCCTCGCTCTCCAGCCGCGCGATCCACGTCATCAGCGCGCCCGCCCGTGCGGCCGGTACCGATACGCGCACCCGGTCGGCGCCGTCATTGTCGACGCTTCCCAGCACGATCCCCGCGGCATCCGCGCGGGTGCGTACCGCATCGGCCAGCGGCCCGCCCAGCGACAGCGGCGGCTGGCGGCGCTGGATCGCCTTGACCTGCGCCAGCCGTGCCTGCGCCTCGCCCAGCGTCACCACCGCCTCGGTATAGCGCGCCCGCGACGACGACAGGCCGTCGCGCACCGGACGGATCACCCCGGCCCATATGATCGTCACCGCCGCCAGCGCCAGCATCACCAGGATCAGCCGCCGCTCGCGCAGGCTGCGGCCCGTGAACCATTGCGACAGCGCGCTCACGGCCGCACCGTCATGTCGCCGGTCAACCGGCCGTTGGCCTGCTGGAACACGCTCGATTCCACGGTGAAGCCCGCCCCCTCCAGCTGCGATTTGACGCTGTTGGCCTGCGCCTCGCCCGCCACCGACAGCGACAGTTTCAGCGTGCCGTCGGCGGCGAAATCGATCGCGGTCACCTCGCTGTCGGGCACCGACTGGACGATCTGGAACGCCGCCGCGGCGGTGCGGGTGAAGCCCTGCCCCGGCCCGCGCAGTCGCGCCAGCCGGTCGGCGAGCAGGCGCCCGCTCTGTGCGCCATCGTCGCCGACGTTGGCACCGCGCGGCAGGCCCTGTCGCGCGATCGTCGCGGTACGCGCCTCGACCGCGTCGGCGCCCAGCGAATAGCGCATGATCCGCACCACATCGATCGCCAGCGTCGCCAACAGGATCAGGCCGGTCAGCACCGCCAGCCGCCGTACCAATGCCCAGTCGATCGCGCGCCGCTGCCGCCGCGCGAACGCCCCCTGTCGCAGGTTCAGCGCCGGCGTTGCGGCCACCGCCGCCAGCACCGCGCCGCGATCCAGCGTCACTGGTTCCTGCCCGGCGGTGACCAGTTCGGTCAGCCGCGCCTCGTCCGCCCAGCCGCTGGTCCGCCCGCGCACCACGCTTTGCCCCGCCAGGTCGGCGCGGACATAGCCGTCCTCGGGCATCGGCAGCAGCAGCGGGGCAGGCACCACCGTCGCCGGGTCCAGCCCGCGCTGCGCCAGCGCATCCAGCCACGCGCGCATCCGCGACGGCGCGACGACCGCGATCGCGCGGTCACCGTCATGCTCGGCGCCGACCGCGACGTGCAGGTCGTGCGCCGGTTCGGCGGTGGCATCGCTTACCACCACCCGCGCCGCGGCCACCGCCTGCGCGGTCGATCGCGCGGGCAGCGCCGCCCAGTGGAGCGTCACCGCATCGGCAGGCGCCACCGCGATCACGTTGGCGGCGGCCTCCTCGCCCGGAGCATCAGGCACGCCCTCCCCCTCGGTGATCGCATCGCCTTCCACGCGCCACCATCGCCACGGCAGCGACTCGTCGGGGGGCAGGAAAAGAAGCGTGGCAGCGGTCATGTCGCGTCCCCCCATTGCCGCGCGACGAGCCGGACGGGAAGGGCCCGCGCGTCAATCAGCGCCTGTTCGTGCAATTCGCTGCTGCCGTTGACGACGTCGATCGCCAGTGCGAACCAGCGCGTCGTCACCGCGGTCTGCTGCTTGGCGGACAGATCGGGCGTCACGCCCCCGCCGCCGGTCAGCGACAATTGGTTCCACAGCGGGTCGACGCCGGCCCAGCCATCGGGCGGGCGGCGCGACAGCACCGCGCCCGCCTGCTGCGGCGACAGCGTGTCGGGCAACAGCATCGCCAGCAACGCACCCTGTTCGGGCAGCAGCGTGTTGATGTTGATCGTCGCGCGCTCGGCCACCGGCAGCGCGCACAGATACGGGCGCACCGCGCGATAGACCTGCGGCGTCACCCCCGCCACCGCGCGCCATTCGCTGACGTCCGCCATCAACGTGCCCGCGGTGCGATAGCCACGATAGCCGGAATCCTCGGCGCCGCCCGGCAGCGGAACGTCGTCACTGTCGATCCAGTCGGCGGTCGCCGGCGCGATCGTGTCCCCGCCGGGGACGCGCAGCAGTCGCATCAGCCGCGCGAACTGCGCGACCGTCCCACTGTCCGCCACCCAGCGCCCGTCGATCGCGCGCGACACCAGGCTGTTAAGGTTGAAGCAATTGCCCCCGTCGGTGATCCGCGCAGTGGCGGTGCCGCCGGGGATCGACAGGCCGAACGGCCGCCCGCTCCACCCGCCGGCCAAGGCCACCCGGTCGCCCGCACGGCGCAGCAGCGCAGTGGTGCGTGTCGTCGCGAGCGCCTCCGCGGCATAGGCATAGCCGCGCGCCTGGTCGATCGCGACCGCATTGGCCGCCAGCCGCGTCGCCAGCCGCACCTTTTCCAGCGCGGTCGCGGCCATCACCGCGATCACCGCCACCAGCAGCAGCACGGTCAGCAGGGCCGCGCCCCGCTCGCGCTCACGACGCCGCACCGGCCTGCCCTGGCGTGGGGGATGGTCGCGGCGCCGGCGTTCCGGCGCGCGGCGCGCCGGTGCCGACCAGGAACACCATCCGATAGGTCGCGCCGCCCTCGCGCTCCAGCGTCATCTCGGCGGCCTGCGGCAGCGCGGCGCGGTCGTTGCCCTGCCAGCTGTCGGTCCACGCGCCCTGATAGCGGAACCGCCAGCGCACCCATTTGACGCGATCGAGCAGCAGCGCGGCGGGCAGCGGCGCGGCGCCATCCAGCTCGGGATAGGCGATCCGCTCCAGTCCGCCCGA
Source organism: Sphingomonas ginsenosidimutans (assembly GCF_002374835.1). Lineage (GTDB taxonomy): Bacteria > Pseudomonadota > Alphaproteobacteria > Sphingomonadales > Sphingomonadaceae > Sphingomonas > Sphingomonas ginsenosidimutans. The sequence goes on along the minus strand of NZ_NWVD01000001.1, from coordinate 1,136,821 downwards.
ATTCAGCCGATATTCCACCTTCTGCAACGTCGGGCGCGCGACCTCGTCCGGGTTGCTCCATCCGGCACGCACCAGCCGCAGCGCGGGGTCGAAGCCGCTGCCGCCGGTCATCGCCGGCAGCAGCGTCCCCGCCACATCGCGCGTGGGCCGGTCCTGCGCCTGCGCCAGATCGGCGGTCAGGATCGACGCGGTACGGTTGAGCGCGCCCGCATCGTCGAGCGCGGCCCCGCCCGCCCGCTGCGCCTTTACGCTGAACGACAGCAGCGCCACCCCCGCCGCCGCGATCATCCCGAAGATCATCAGCGCGATCATCACCTCGACCAGCGTGAAGCCGTGTTCGGCGGAACGCCCAAAAGAACCGAAGCCGTGTTCGGCGGAACGCCCAAAAGAACCGAAGCCGTGTTCGGCGGAACGCTTACAAGAACGGAAGCCACCCGACTGGGCAGGCAGGACATCGCGCGCCGTTCTCACCGCGCCACCGCCGCATTCGCCGCCGCCGGCCGCACCATCGTCATCCGCCCCAGCACCGCGCCGCCGCGATCCGCCACGCTCACGTCGATGCGCATCACCCCGGCGTCGCCGACCGGCTGCACCTCGCGAGTCCACGTCCAGTCGCGCCCGCCGTTGCTCTCCACCCCGCTCGTCCGCCCGCGCACCGGCGCTTGCGCATCGGTCACCGCCTCGATCGCGACGTTGCGCGCGACGGTCTGCGCCAGCAGCGTCGCGGCGACCGCACCGGTCGATCGGATCACCTGCCCCTCCAACCGGATCAGCGCCAGCGCGGCGAGGCTGAACACCGTCAGCGCCACCATGATCTCGATCAGCGTGAAGCCCGCCGCCCCGGCGCGGGGCGCGTCATCCCGCGACATGGACGCTTCCGTCCGCCGCGATCTCCACGTCGGCGCGCACGCCCTCGCGGCGCAGCGTCACGGTCAGCGGACGATCGGCCAGCCCGGTCGCGTCGAACATCACCCGCTCGCGCGCGCCGAAGCCCGCGGCGGTGCCGCTGTTCCACCGCTCGATCGCCAACGGACCGTCCTCGATCGGCGTCCAGCGCCCGCCGCGCCATTCGTCGAAGCCATAGCCGGTCGGCGTCACCCACAGGCTGACCGGCCGCGCCTGAAGGATCGCGCCATCATGCGCCGCGCGCGTGCGCACCGCGAAGCGCGCCGCCTCGTCCATCAACCGCCCGCGCGAATCGGGCATCGCCAGCACCGCCGCCGCCGACGCCAGCCCGATGACGGTGATGACCACCATCAGCTCGACCAGCGTGAAGCCGCGTTCGGCGGAACGCCAACGAAGGCCGAAGCCGCGCGCTCGCGGGTCGCGCGCGCTACCGCGCACCGGCGTCCGCTTACTGCCAGGAACCGATATCGGCATCGATCCCCTCGCCGCCGTCCTTTCCATCGGCGCCCAGCGTCCACACGTCCGCCTGCCCGTGCTTGCCCGGCGCGGCATACAGGTAGTCGCGGCCCCACGGATCCTTGGGCAGCTTCTTCACGTACCCGCCCGCCTGATAGCGCGCGGCATCCGCACCGGCGGGCGCCGACACCAGCGCCGGCAGCCCCTGCTGCGTCGTCGGATAGCTGCCCATCTGAAGGCGATAGAGTTCCAGCCCCTGTTCGATCGTAGCGATGTCGGCCTTCGCCTTCTGGATACGCGCGGTATCGCCCGACGGCAGCACATTGAGCGCGACGATCGTCGCCAGCAGGCCGATGATGACGATCACCACCATCAGCTCGACAAGGGTGAAGCCGTTCTTCCTACGCCGCTTCTTCGTCTCGGTACGCATGGTCTCTCTCACTGTCCGGCCGCTATTGCCCCGCCAGCGTGTTGAGCTGGAGGATGGGAAGCAGGATGGATAGCACGATCGTCGCCACGATCGCGCCCATCACCACGATGATGAGCGGTTCCAGCAACGATAGCGCGGTGGCGGTGAAGCGGTCGAATTCGCGCTCCAGATAATCGGCGGCGCGCTCCAGCATCTCGTCCAGCCGCCCCGCCGCCTCGCCGCTGGCCGCCAGATAGACCAGCAGCGGCGGAAACACCCCCGTGCGCCGCATCGCCGCCGACAGGCTGCCGCCGCCGCGGATCGCCTCGGTGATCTCGTCCGACGCGGCCTTCAAGCGGCGGTTGTGGATCGTCCCGGCGGTGAGGCTGAGGCCCTCCAGCAACGGCAGGCGGCTGGCGACCATCGTCGACAGCGTGCGTGCCATCCGCGCGGCGTGCAGGTCGCGCAGCAACCGCCCCAGCAGCGGAACGCGCAACAGCCAGGTGTCGAAAGCCAGCCGTACCGGCGGCTGGCGCAGCGCCGCCCAGGCGCCGACGCCCGCCGCGACGATCGTCGCCACCAGCAGCCACCACCAATGGACCAGCAGGTCCGACAGCCCGATCACCAGCCGCGTCAGCAGCGGCAGTTCCTGCCCCACGGTATCGAACTGTTCGACCACCTGCGGCACCACGAACGCCATCAGAGCGATCACCACACCCATCGCCACCGTGGCGAGGACGGACGGATAGGCCATCGCGGTCAGCAGCTTGCCGCGGATCTCCGCCTGCCGTTCCAGCAGCGTCGACAGCCGCTCCATGATCTGCGGCAGCGTGCCGGAACTTTCGCCCGCCGCCACCATCGCGCGGTACAGCGGCGGGAAGCTCTTCGGCTCGCGCGCCATCGCATCGGCCAGCCGCCGCCCCTCGACCACGCCGGCATGCACGGTGGCGACGATCGCGCGCACCCCCTCCTGCTCGGTCTGCCGCGTGATCGTGCGCAGCGATTCCTCCAGCGGCGATACGCGGTTCAGCGTCGCCAGCTGGCGCGTGAACAGCGTCAGCTGCTTGCCCGACATCTTCGCGCGGCCAAGGTCCAGCCCGAACAGCGGCCGCCCCTTCGCGGCGGGCGCGCTGCCCGGGTCCAGCCGGACGACGAACAGACGCCGCCGGTCCAGCACCGCCCGCGCCGCCGCCGCGTCGGCGGCCGCGACATGCCCGCGCGTCTCGTTCCCGCGCGTGTCGATCGCGACATAGTCGAAATCAGCCATCACTCCACCCCGGCACGGGGAGGGGGACCGCTCGCGCAGCGAGTGGCGGAGGGGGACCACCACAGGGGAAATCGGGCGGGGCAGGCCCCCTCCACCATGCTACGCATGGTCCCCCTCCCCGTCCCGGGGAGGATCGGTATCCACCCCCTCGCTGCGGCTCACCCGCACCGCTTCCTCCGCGGTGGTGACGCCGCTTTCCACCAGCCGCCGCGCCGCGCTCGCCAGCCTGTCGTTGTTCGCGAAGGCGTGGCGCGCGATCGCGTCCTCGTCGCCGCCGTCATTGATCAGGCGCCGCACCGTCGCGTCGACGCGCACCGCCTCGTACACGCCGATCCGCCCCTTGAAGCCGGTGCGGTTGCACTGCTCGCACCCGACCGCCTCGTACACCGTCGCCCGCGGATCGACGCCCAGCAGCGGCGCGACCGTGTCCGCGGCCACCGCCGGGCGGCGGCACGCCGGGCACAGCCGCCGCACCAGCCGCTGCGCGATCACCGCACGCAGCGTGCTGGCGATCAGGAACGGCTCCACCTTCATGTCGCGCATCCGCGTGATCGCGCCGACCGCGTCGTTGGTGTGGACGGTCGACAGCACCAGATGCCCGGTCAGCGACGCCTGCACCGCGATCTCGGCGGTTTCGCGGTCGCGGATCTCGCCGATCATTACCGTATCGGGGTCCTGGCGCAGGATCGCGCGCAAGCCGGCGGCAAAGGTCAGCCCGACCTTGGCATTGACCTGCGTCTGCCCGACACCCTCGACCGCATATTCGACCGGATCCTCGACGGTCAGGATGTTGCGCGTCCCGTCGTTCAGCAGCCGCAACGCCGCATACAGCGTCGTCGTCTTGCCGCTGCCGGTCGGCCCGGTGACCAGCACGATGCCGTTCGGCTCGGCGATCGCCTCACGCAGCAGCGCGTACATCGGAGGTGCCATCCCCAGCGCGTCGAGATCGATGCCCGCGTTTTCCTTGTCCAGGATACGCAGCACCACCCGCTCGCCCGCGCGGCTCGGCAGCGTCGAGACACGCACGTCCAGCAGCTTGCCGCCCAGCGTCAGGCCCATGCGCCCATCCTGCGGCACGCGCCGCTCGGCGATGTCCAGCCGCGCCATCACCTTGACACGGCTGACCACCACCGGCGCGACATGCGGCGGCATCCGCAGCGTCTCGCGCAGCACACCGTCGATGCGCATCCGCACCACCAAGCCGGTCTCATACGGCTCGATATGGATATCCGACACGCCGTTGCGCGCGGCATCGGCGATGACGCCGTTGATGAGGCGGATCGCCGGCGCGTCGTCGGCGGTGTCCAGCAGGTCCTCCGCGGTCGGCAGCCCCTCGGCCAGCAGGTCCAGCTCGTCGCCCATGCCCACCGCCGCGGCAGCGGTCGCCTGCCCGTCCATCGCATAATGATCGGACAGCAGCCGGTCGAACTCGGCCGGCGCGACCACCGCGATATCGAACGCGCGCCCCACGACGCGCCGCACCTCGATCAGCGCGCGCGGATCGCTCCCATCGCGCAGCGCCACCCGATCGCCGTCCAGCACCACGCCGAACTTGCGCGCGAAGGCATAAGGCAGCACGACCGGCGGCACGACCAGCGTATCCGGGATCGCATCAGGCGCGACCGGCGCCGGCGCCGCGTCCGCCGCGTCGATCTGCGCGCCGGTGCGGACGATCATTTCTTCCGCCCCGGAATGGTCACCACCGAATTGCGATAGACCGGCACGCCGACGCGCATGTCCTCGATACTGCCCGGCTGCCCGGCCGGGGGCAGCGGCGGCGTGGTGCCCATATATTCGCGCACCAGCGTGTCGATCGACGGCTCCGACGACGGGTCCTGCTGCCCCTGTTGCAGGCGCAGATATCCGTACCGCTGCTCGGTGACGCGGCGGTTGTCCTGCGCGGTGCGGATCACCGTCGGGCGGATGAAGATCATCAGGTTGGTCTTGGCGCGCGTCTTCGCCTTGGACTTGAACAGATTGCCCAGCAGCGGAATGTCGCCCAGCAGCGGGATGCGCTCGATCGTGCGGCGTTCCTCGTCGCTCAACAACCCGCCGATCACCCCGATCGCGCCGTCGTCGACGGTCAGCACCGTCTCCACCTCACGCTTGTTGAGGATGAGGTCAGAATTGTTGTTCGACACCGGCCCCGCGATCGAGCTGACCTCCAGGTGCAGGTTCAGCTTGATCGTCCCGGATGAATTGACCTGCGGCCGCACGTCCAGCCCGATGCCGACATTCTGCCGCTGCGTGGTGCGGAAGGCGTTGTCGAAATTGGCCGACAGCGCCTCGCCGGTGGTGATCGGGATCTCCTGCCCGACCAGCGTATGCGCCTCCTGATTGTCGATCGTCATGATCTGCGGCACCTGCAGCAGGTTCGACTGGTTGTCGGCCTTCACCGCATTGATGATCGCGCCGAACACCGTCTGGCCGATCTGCCCGCCGAACCCGCCGAACCCGCCCGACGATCCGATGATCGAACTGATCGCCGATTGCGTCAGCTGGTCGGTGCCGGGGCTGTTGGTGACGGTCTCGGTCTTCGTCCCGTCCGGCGCGGTCACGATCGTGCGCGTGCCGCCCAGGTTGCGCCCGCCGATCGCGCCGGCGATCTGCAGGATGTTCGGTGCCGAATTGCTGAACGTCGATGCGGCGAAGGCGCCGCCGTCCAGGTTGCCCAGGATGAATTGCGCGCCCAGCCGGTTGACCGTGCTGTCGGACACTTCGGCGACGATCGCCTCCACCAGCACCTGTTGCCGGCGCTGGTCAAGCCGCGCGATCACGTCGCTCAGCTGGCGCTGCACGTCGGCGGGCGCGGCGATGACGATCGCGTTGGCGCCGGCATAGCGGGTGACGACCGCGGCGGTGCGCCGCCCCTCACCGGTGATCGCCGCCTGTTGCGGTTGCCCGCCGGACGATTGCGTCGCGGCCGGCGACGGCTGCGCGCGCGTCGCCGGCTGCGGCGTCGCACCCACCCCGGTCGCGCCGGTGCTCGACGTGCTCAGCCCGGTGCGCGACAGCCCCTGTTCCTGGATTGCGTCGGGCGCCTGCCCGACCAACTGCTGGAGCACGGGCACCAGCTGCGTCGCGTCGGCATTTTCCAGGAACACGACCTTGATCTCGGTCGCGTTGCGCGCGCTCTGGTCCAGGTCGCGCGCCAGTGCCGCCAGCCGCGCCACCGTCTGCGGATCGCCACGCAGCGCCACCGCGTTGGAGCTTTCGATCGCCACCGCCGCCGCGCCGCCACCCGGCCCGGTCGCCGCTCCGGCGCCCCCACCGCCCGCCAGCCCCTGCAACGCGGTCGCCACGTCGCTTGCGCGCGCGTTGCGAAGCGCGATGACGCGCGTCGACGACGTGTCGGTGTCGATCCGGCGCACCACTTCGCGCACGCGCCGGACGTTGTCGGCGAAATCGACCACCACCAGGCTGTTGCCGCTGCGGTTGGCGGTGACCGACCCTTGCGCGCTCACGAGCGGGCGCACCGTGTCCACCGCCTGCGCGGCATCGCCGGAACGCAACCGGATGATCTCGGTCACCAGCTGGTTGCGCGCCGCACCCGCCACGCCGACACGGCCGGGCTGGCTGGCGGCATTGTCGATCGGCTGGACGCGGAACGCGCCATTGGCGGTCGGCACTGCGACCAGCCCGTTGGCGCGCAGCGTCGACAGGAACACTTCCAGATACTCGGAGCGCGACAGCGGCCGGTCGGTGACGACCGTCACCTTCCCCTGCACGCGATTGTCGATGATGAAGGTGCGCCCGGTCACCTTCGCGGCATCGGCGATGAACGCACGAATATCGGCGTCGCGCACGTTGAGAGTCGTCTGGGCCAGCGCCGGCGCAGCGGCCGCAAGGAGCGCGATAGGGGCGAGATAAGGCTTCATCAGGATACCGGAATGGAGAGCGGAAGCGCCTGTCCGTCGCGCTCCACCGTCAGGGAAAGGGTGCCGCCGGCCGCGCTGTCGCGCACCAGCCGTTCGAGATCGCCGGCGCCCGCCACCGGCTTGCCGCCGACTTGCGTCACCACGTCGCCGTCGCGCAAGCCCGCCGCGGCGAAGCTGCCGCCGCCCTGCCCGCGCACCGTCAGCCCGGTGACGCGCCCGCCCTCGATCCGCGGGATCGCACCGATATCCGCGCGCAGCCGCTCGACCGGCAGCGTCACGCCCGCCGCCGCCGGCGCGGCGGGGCCGGTCACGCTTGCGGTGCTGGCGGCGGGCGCAGCGCCGGTGCTGCTGGCGGGATCAAGGAACAGTTCTTGCGTCGCGCCGCCGCGATCCAGCGTGACATGGTCGAACGCCACCGCCTTCAGCGTGACGCCGGGGGTGACCTCCTCACCCACGCTGACGCTTTTCTGGATGCCGTCCGGCCCCGCCACGATCGCCGATCCGCGCCCGCCGGCCGCGTCCATGCGCGTCCCGAACAGCGTCAGTTGCAGCGACGCGGCCGCCGCCGGCGCCTGCCCGCCCGTCACGCGATAAAAGGGATCGAACCCCGCCAGCACGCCCGCGGGATCGGCGGGAATCGTCGGAGCGGCGGGCATCCACGCCCCCAGCGGGGCGACCGGGGTCACGATCACCCACAGCAGCCGCGCGCACTGCACCGCCAGCCCCGCCAGCAGCAGCAATTCCGCAGCCGAATAGATGCTGACGACGGGCAAACGCCTCAGGATCGCCCGCGCGCGGGCGTCGAACTTCAATCGCATGCGCTTGGCCAACTCCCCGCGAGCGCCCGGCTAGGCCGCGCATGTTACAGCGCCATTGCGCGCTTGTGTAATATTTCTCTGCTTGGGCACGCGCGGGGGGCTGTGGCAAGGAAGGGCCATGGCCAGCGACCCGATCGTCTCGCATCTTTCCGCCCAGCCCGGCATCCAGAAAGTGCCCAGTCCCAAGCTGACGCTGTTCCTGCGGCGCGGCTTCCTGGACGCCGCGACCTGCGCCGCGCTGGTCGAGCGGATCGACGCGCACCGCCGCCCCTCGACCGTCTCCGATCATAACGGCGATAACGCCTTTCGCACCAGCGAGACGTGCGACCTGTCGGCCGCCGACCCGCTGGTCGCCGCGGTCGACGCGATGCTGGCGGCGTTCACCGGGCTTGACCCCACCTATGGCGAACCGCTCCAGGGGCAACGCTATGCCGTGGGGCAGGAGTTCAAGGCGCACACCGACTATTTTGAACCCGACGGCGTCGATTTCGAGAAATATTGCAGCATCGCGGGCAACCGCACCTGGACCGCGATGGTCTATCTCAACGAACCCGACGCCGGCGGCGCGACGCGGTTCAAGGCGATCGACAAGACCATCCAGCCCGAGACCGGCAAACTGGTGTGTTGGAGCAACCGCCGCCCCGACGGCAGCCTCAACCCGTCGACGCTCCATCACGGGATGAAGGTGCGCGCCGGCACCAAATACGTCATTACCAAATGGTATCGCGAACGCCCCTGGGGCTGGTGACGGTACAGCAAACGGCAAACCCCGCGCCGTCCATCGACGACGCGGGGCCTTGCTCATCCGTGCGACCGATCAGAACGTGACGCTGGCGCCCAGCGTGAACATCCGGCCGAGGCGGTAACGGTTGACGTCGACGACATTGCCGCCCTCGAACGTCTGCCGCTCCTGATAGCGCGTACCCGTCAGGTTGCGCCCTTCCGCCTTGATCTCGATCTGCTGGCCCAGGAACTGGGTCTTCTGCCGCGCGACCAGGTCCAGGCGGATGCCCGGCCGCTCGACGATATCCGGCTGGAAGCCGACGCCGCCCAGCAGCGACGGGCCGCGGTTGGTGACGCGGTCGCTGGCATAGTTGAACAGCGCAGTCACCTGCGTGCCGTTGTCGGTGTCCTCGTAACCCAGCTGCAGGTTGACCAGGTGATCCGACTGCCCCGTCAGCGGCGCGCCGTCGCGGAACAGCAGGCGGGCCGGCGCGAAATTGGCCTGGCAACCGCCCAGCGTCGTACCTTCCAGCACGCCAGGGACGCAGGTATCGTCCGCCGTGATCTTCGACTGGGTATAGGTGTAGTTGGCGATGATCACCGCCCGCTTGCCCGCCATCCCGTCGGAGATGAAGTCCAGCGGCACGTACTTCTGCAGCTCGACCTCGGCGCCCCACAGCGTCGCCTTGGGCAGATAGGTGAAGCCGGTCTGCAACCGCGCGTCGGGCGTCGGATAGAAGCCGACCTGCTCGATCGGGCGATCGATCCGCTTGTAGAAGCCCGCCGCGGTGATCCGCTGGTCACGCGCGAAGAACCATTCGTAGCGCGCTTCCAGATTGTACAGCTCGCTGTCGCGCAGCCGCGGGTTGCCGAAGAACAGGCGATCCGATTCGAAATCGCGGAACGCCTGCGGCGCCAGTTCGCGGAACTGCGGGCGGGCGATCGTCTTCGACGCGGCGACACGCAGCTGCATGTTCTCCGCGAAATTCCACGTCAGCGTCGCCGCCGGCAGGAAATAGTCGTTGTTCAGCAGCGTCCCGGTCGAGTTGACCGGCGTGACCTGCTGCTTGGCGGTTTCGTATCGAACGCCGATGATCGCGCGCAGCCCGTCGAACGCCTCCGCCTCGGCCTGGACATAGCCGGCGTGGATGCGCAGCTTGGCGTCATAGGCGTAGGAGCCGTTCTGCCCCGCGTCGAAGCGCAGCTGCACCGCATTCTGTGCCGGCGTGCCGGTGGGCGACACCGCGCAGCCGTTGAGGACGTCCGGCGACAGCAGGAAGTCGGGGCGGAACAGGTTGCACGGGAACGGGATCTGCGAACCCGTCGTCGTCTGGTAGACGAACGGCAGGCGGGTCGACGTGCGATCGTTGTCGGAGAAGTAATAGCCGCCCGACAGCGTCATCGGCCGCTCGCCCGCCAGCTTGTAGGCGACGTCCGCCTGGCCGGAGTACAGGTTCTCGTCCAGCTCGCTGAACACCACCGTGGCGAACCGGTCGAAGGCGTTGGTCGCCTGCCACACGCCCGGGCAATTGAGCGCGCTGCCGCCGACCGGCACGTCGACCGTGATGTTCAGCGCGGTGTTGCACAGGTAGATGAACTGGCGCTCGTACGGCGACTTGCGCTTCGAATTGGCATAGGCGCCGCGCAGGTCCACCGACAGGCCGTCGACCGGCTTGAACTCGCCGACCAGCTGCGTCTCGATCAGCTGCCGTTCGAAGAAGCTGGTGTTCTGCTGGAACAGCGGCGCGCCGCTGGAATTGTTGTAGATCGTCGCCGCCGACGCGCGACCCTGCTTCAGCGAATCGTGGATGTACACGTTCGTCCAGCGGATGCGGTTCGCGTCGAACTCCGCACCGAAGCCCAGCAGGCCGTTCACCACCGCGCGATTGTCGGTGATGACGGTGTGGAAGTCGTTGCGCAGCGATCCCGTCTCCTGGACGGTATCCTGCTGCGTCACGTCGCGGGTGCGCCACGTGTTCGAAATGCTGCCGGTCGCGACCACGCCCAGCCGGGTCGCGCCCAGATCGCCGGTCAGGCCAGCGCTCAGCTCGCCGGACCAGTTGGGCGGGATATCGCCGTTGCGCTGGAGCAGCGTGGTCGGCGCGTTCGACAGCTGCGCGACCTGCTCGGTCGGGATCACGCCGGTGCCGGTCGGCGCCGCCTTGATGAAGCCGGGAACGCGGCGCTCGCCGTTGTCATAGCCCAGCCAGTCGGTCTTGGAGCCGTAATAGGTATAGCCCAGCCGCCCGGTCGTCTCGGTATCCACCGTGATCGACGCGCCGCCGGTGATGAAGCTTTCGTCCGGGATCGCCTTGGTCGTCAGGTTGATGACGCCGCCGCCGAACTCGCCCGGGTAATTGGCCGAATAGGTCTTCTGCACCAGCGCCGATCCGACGATCGACGTCGGGAAGATATCGAGCGGGACGGTACGGCGCAGCGGCTCGGGGCTGGGCAGCGGCGAACCGTTGAGCAGCGCCGACGAATAGCGATCGCCCAGGCCGCGCACGAAGACATAGCCGTTGCCGACCACCGACAGGCCGGTGACGCGGGTCAGCGCGCCGGCGATATCGCCTTCGCCGGTGCGCGCGATATCCGCCGCCGACAGGACGTTGACCACCTGCGCGGTCGCGCGGACGGTATTGGGGATGTTACGGCCGACGACGACGATATCCTCGCTGGCGGAGGTATCGACGCCCGGCGCGGACACTTCCGCCTGATCCTGCTGCGGATCGGCAGCCGGATCGGCGGGCGTGTCCGGCGAGGCCGTGGCGGGAGCCGGGGCCGGCGCGGCGGGCACGCCGGTGGAGGGGGCGACCTGCGCCAGCGCCGCGGGGGCGACCAGCGTGGTGGTCAGCAGGAGAAGCGATGCGTAGGCGGTGCGCTGGCGCATGGATCGGGCCTTCCGATAGGGGGCAAAGAGCGGGGCCGGGGCGGCGTGTGCGCGCCCCGGCCGACCGCCGGTCAGTGAAGCGCGATGCGCCTCACCGGCCCTGGCACTGGAAGTAGACCGAGTTGAACGTCGGCGGCCCCACGTCCTGCAGGGCGCTGTTGGCCGGGCGGATCGTCGAGCGATCGTTGCCGGTCGCCGCCGCGCCGTTCACCTGGTTGCTGGCGATCATGTTGACGCAGGTCTGGCCGGCCGGGGTCTTCACCACGCCGTTGACGAACGCGAAGTCCGCACCGCCGCGCAGGCGGATCGCCGACGGCGCCGACGTCGTCTGGACGAAGGTGAAGTTGGCGTAGCGGCCGTAGGTGCGCGGCAGCAGGTCTTCCGAACCGTTCGAGTCGATCTCGGTCGCGAACGAGTCGGCGGTCGAACCGCCGGCCTTCTGCGCCGCGATGATGAACTGCATGAACCCGCGCCAGCCGTTGTCGACGTCGAAGCCGTCGTCGTCGGCGCCGGTCACCACGAAATACTTGATGTTGGCGGTGCCGCCGAAGATCTCGACGCCGTCATCCGACGAATTGTGGCTCTGCACGTGGTCGATCACGGTGCCCGAACCGACGCCGCCCAGCGTCAGGCCCTGCAGCTCGTTACCCTCGCTGATCGCGATGCCGGTGTAGCGGATCTGGACGTACTGCAACGTGCCCGAGCTGTCGGTCTGGCTGGTGCCGCCGTAGAAGCGGCCGGTCACGCCCTCGATCGCCTGCTGGCAGGTGGTCGACGTGCCGCCGGCATCGTTCGGGCCGGTGCCGGTGGCGCACACCGCGGTCGGCGCGCGGCCCAGCAGGACGACGCCGCCCCACAGGCCCTGGGTCGCGTCGGACACGCCGTTGTTCACCAGGTTCTGCTGCGCGGTGAAGACGATCGGCGCATCGGCGGTGCCGACCGCGTTCAGCTTGCTGCCGCGGTTGACCAGCAGCAGATCGTTCGACGATTCGCTGGCATCGGCGGCGAGCACCACGCCCGGCGCGATCGTCAGCGTCACGTTGCTGGTGCCGTCGACGCCCACTTCGGTCTGCCCGCGGAAGCGATAGACGACGCCCGCGATCTTCGGCAGCGAGAGGTCGGCGGAAATGACGCCCGGCAGGCGGCAGTAACGCCAGGACGGGTTGGCCGCGCCGCTCGGCGTGAACGTGCCGTCGTCGATCAGGCCGGTCGGGCAGACCGAGGTCGCGGCGGCATAGGCGCCGATCGACGGCACCGCGCCGCACTGCGCGCTGTTCAGGAACGCCGCGGTGGTCGACGAACAGGTCCAGCCGGAGAAGGCGCTGTCGTTCGGGCCGCTCAGCGCGCCGACATAGCTGGTGTTCTGGATGAAGCTGGTGTTGCCCAGCACCGTCTGCGGGTTGCTGGCGGTGGTCAGCGAGGTGCCGTTGACCGGATAGACGCCGTTCAGCGTGTTGCCGAAGCCGTTGACGTTGTTGTTAGCGCCCGCGTTCACGATCGCCAGCTGCTCGTCTGCGGTGATCGTCACGCCACCCTGCGTCGTCGCGGTGGCGAACTGCGCCGCGGTCAGCGCGGTCGGGGTCGGCGTACCGGTCGGCGTCGGGGTCGGCGCCGGCTGGTTGATGACGACACCGATCGAACCGGCGCCCGGCGAGGCGACATCGTCCGCGCCGCACGACGCGAGGAACAGACAGGCGGTGGTCGCCAGCAGGCTGCTGTGACGACGGCTGAAGCTGAGCATGAAACACTCCCTTTGATGGCGGGTCCGTCCCTCGGATCCCCGGAAACGGAAGGGCGGCTGGCCCGTCCGTTCGTCCCATCGGCGGCGCTAGGCGCCGGAGGTGACAATAGAATGCAGGTTTGAAGTCAGTTGAATGACGCATGAGTGACGTTTTGATGACGTCACCCGAAAGCCACGTGCGCGGCCGAGGCGGCCCCGCGCCGCGTCAGCGCGCAAACGAAAAACCCCGCCGGCACGGGCCGGCGGGGTCTGTCGGACATGGTGGGCGCGACAGGGATTGAACCTGTGACCCCACCCGTGTGAAGGGTGTGCTCTACCGCTGAGCTACGCGCCCGATCCGTATCGGAGCGGCGCGTCTAAGCAAAGCGTGTGCGCCTGTCCAGCACTTAAATGTCCAGCGCTTAATTCAGCGAATCCTTCAACACCTTGCCCGCCTTGAACTTGGGCTGGTTGGACGCCTTGATCGTCATCGGCTCGCGGGTGCGCGGGTTGCGCCCGATCGAGGCCTTGCGCTTGCTGACCGCGAAGGTGCCGAATCCGACCAGGCGCACTTCGTCGCCCTTCTTCAGGCTGGCCGAAATCGTGTCGAACACCGCCTCGACCGCGCGGCTTGCCTCGTTCTTGCCAAGCCCCGCCGACGTCGCCACCGCCGCGATCAGTTCCTGCTTGTTCATCCGAAATTGCCCCGTTTCTTTACAGTTTACGCGATTTGAAAGAGATTCGCGGCTTGCGGCCACATCCGCCCAGTAATGCGCGGGCACGGACGCGAGTCAAACGAAACCGCCGCGCGGCCTTGCCGTGCGGCGGTGACGTTCTGCTGACAATCGTGTGCGATTGCGGTCAGTGGTGCAGTTCGCCCCCCGCCGGCGCGATCGTCGCGGGCGGCAGCGCCGCCAGTTCGTCCGCCTCGGTCCACACGATCGACTCGAGTGGCCGCGTCAGCGCCAGCTTCAGCACCTCGTCGACATGCGCCACCGGCACGATGGTCAGCCCGTCGCGAATGTTCCGCGGGATCTCGACGAGGTCCTTTTCATTCTCCTTCGGGATCAGCACCGTCTCGATCCCGCCGCGCAGCGCCGCGAGCAGCTTTTCCTTCAGCCCGCCGATCGGCAGCACCCGCCCGCGCAGCGTGACCTCGCCGGTCATTGCCACTTCCTTGCGCACCGGAATGCCGGTCAGCGTCGACACGATCGACGTCACCAGCCCGATCCCCGCAGACGGGCCGTCCTTGGGCACCGCACCTTCGGGAAGATGGATGTGGATGTCCTTGCGATGGAACAGGCTGGGCTTGATCCCGAACGACGGCGCGCGCGCCTGGACGAAGCTGAAGGCGGCCTGCACCGATTCCTTCATCACATCGCCCAGCTTCCCGGTCACCTTCGCCGCGCCCTTGCCCGGCACGGTGACGCTCTCGATGGTCAGCAATTCTCCGCCCACCTCGGTCCATGCCAGTCCGGTCACCGCGCCGATCTGGTCCTCGGTCTCCGACAGGCCGTGGCGGAACTTCTGCACGCCCGCGAAATCGGCGAGGTTGTCGGGCGTGATCGTCACGCTTTCCACCTTGCCCTCCAGGATCTGGCGCAGCGCCTTGCGCGCCAGCCTGGCGATCTCGCGCTCCAGCGTGCGCACGCCCGCCTCGCGGGTGTAACGCTGGATCAGCGCGCGCAGCCCTTCCTGCGTCAGCGTGAACTCGCCGGGCTTGAGACCGTGCGCCTCGATCTGCTTGGCGATCAGGTGCCGCTCGGCGATCTCGACCTTCTCGTCCTCGGTATAGCCCTCCAGCCGGATGATCTCCATCCGGTCCAGCAGCGGCTGCGGCAGGTTGAGCGTGTTGGCGGTGCACACGAACATCACGTCCGACAGATCGAGGTCGATCTCCAGATAATGGTCGTTGAACTTCGCATTCTGCTCGGGGTCCAGCACCTCCAGCAGCGCCGACGCCGGATCGCCGCGGAAATCCTGTCCCAGCTTGTCGATCTCATCCAGCAGGAACAACGGATTGGACGCCCCCGCCTTCTTGAGGTTGGTGACGATCTTGCCCGGCAGCGATCCGATATAGGTGCGCCGGTGGCCGCGAATCTCCGCCTCGTCGCGCACCCCGCCCAGCGACTGGCGGATGAACTCGCGGCCCGTCGCCTTGGCGATCGACTTGCCGAGCGAGGTCTTGCCGACGCCCGGCGGCCCGACCAGGCACAGGATCGGCCCCTTCAGCTTGTTGGTGCGCGCCTGCACCGCCAGATATTCGACGATCCGGTCCTTCACCTTGTCGAGCGCATAATGATCCTCGTTCAGGATCGCCTCGGCAGCGGGAATGTCCTTCTTGATCTTGCTGCGCTTCCCCCACGGCAGCCCCAGCAGCACGTCCAGATAGTTGCGCACCACCGTCGCCTCGGCGCTCATCGGCGCCATGGTCTTCAGCTTCTTCAGCTCGGCGGTCGCCTTGCTGCGCGCTTCTTTCGACAGCTTCAGCGTGGCGATCTTCTGGGTCAGCTCGGCGATCTCGTCGCCCTCGCCTTCCTCGCCCTCGTTGCCCAGCTCGCGCTGGATCGCCTTCAGCTGCTCGTTGAGGTAATATTCGCGCTGCGTCTTCTCCATCTGGCGCTTGACGCGGCTCTTGATCTTCTTCTCGACCTGCAGGACGCCCAGCTCGCCTTCCATCAGCGCATAGGCCATTTCCAGCCGCTTGAGCGGGTCGGCCTCCATCAGCAGCGCCTGCTTCTCGGCGACCTTGACCTGGATGTTGCCCGCGACCGTATCCGCCAGCCGCGCGGCGACGTCGATCTCGGCCAGCTGCGCAGTCAGCTCGGCGGGCAGCTTGCGGTTGAGCTTGGCGTAATTCTCGAACTGGCTGACGACCGATCGCATCAGCGCCGCCGCCTCGGTGCCCGACACCTCGGGATCCTCCAGCGCGGCGACATCGGCGACCAAATGGTCGCCCGCCTCCTCCAGCGCCTCCAGCGTCGCGCGCACCTTGCCCTCCACCAGCACACGCACGGTGCCGTCGGGCAGCTTCAGCAGCTGGAGCACGGTGGCGGTGACGCCCATCGTGTACAGGTCGTCGCGCGCCGGATCGTCCTCGGCAGGGTCCAGCTGCGCCACGAGGAAGATTTCCTTGTCCGCGGCCATCGCGGCTTCCAGCGCGGCGACCGATTTGTCGCGTCCGACGAACAGCGGCACGATCATGTGCGGGAAGACGACGATATCGCGAAGCGGAAGAACGGGAAGAGTGGTCGTCATGAATACTCCGGTGCCGCACGAACGACGCGGCGATCGTCCATTATATGGTGCGTTTCGCCCCCGCATCAATCACGCTTGCCGTGCATCGCGATACTTCCGCGCGTGCGATGCGTTCGGGCCACGATCACGTGACAAGGATGACGTCATGACCCGTATCGCACTGCTGCGTACCGCCGAGATGGCGGCGATGTTCATGATCGGCGACGGTGTGGCGGGGCTGGTCCAGCCACGCCGCCATGTCGCGCTGTGGCAGGATCGCGCGCTGGGCGCGGAACGCACCGTCCGCCCGTTCGTGGGCCACCCCGCGCGCCGCCGCGCCTATGCGCTGGCGCAGATCGCCGCCGGGCTGCTGCTCGCCTCGCGACTCCACACCGGTCAGGGGACGACCGTGGTGAACAGATAGACCGCGAAGATCACCAGATGCACCGCGCCCTGCATCACCGTGGTGCGTCCGTTCCCCAGCGAAATCGTCGCGACGAACAGCGACAGCGCCAGCAGGATCAGCTTCATCGGCCCGATCCCCAGTGCAAGCGGCAGGTCGAGCGCCAGGCTGACGATCGCGACCGCCGGGATGGTCAGCCCGATCGTCGCCAGTGCCGATCCCAGCGCAAGGTTCAGGCTGGTCTGGATGCGGTTGCGCTTCGCCGCGCGATAGGCGGCGAGGCTTTCGGGCGCCAGCACCAGTGCGGCGATCACCACGCCGACGATCGCCAGCGGCAGCCCGGCGCCGAGCACCGCGCGCTCCACCGTTGCCGACAGTGCCTTGGCCAGCATCACCACCGCGACCAGCGCGACCAGCAGCACGCCGAACGCGATCACCGTCGTCTGCCGCGACGGCATTGGCGCGTGATCCTCGACGTCGTCGGTCTGCGGCAGGAAATAGTCGCGGTGGCGCACCGTCTGCACCATAACGAACATACCGTACAGGAACAGGCTGACCACCGCGACCAGCAGCAGTTGCGACGTGGCATAGAAGGGGCCGGGCGTGGTGGAGGTGTAGCTGGGCAGCACCAGCGTCAGCACCGCCATCGCCGCCAGCGTGCACAACGCCGCACTGACCCCGCGCAGCGAGAAACGCTGCTCGCGATGGCGCAACCCCCCGGCCATCAGACAGATGCCGATGATGCCGTTCAGGATGATCATGATCGCCGCGAACACCGTATCGCGCGCCAGTGCGGAGGCATCGCCCGCATCGCTGAGCATCAGCGACACGATCAGCGACACCTCGATCACCGTCACCGCGATCGCCAGCACCAGCGTCCCGAACGGCTCGCCGACGCGGTGCGCAACCACCTCCGCATGGTGGACCGCCGACAGCACGCACCCGATCAGGATCAGCGACGCCGCGACCGTCCCCGCCGCGCCCAGTTGATAGAGTGACGTCAGTACCGCCAGCATCCCCGCCGCGGGCAGCGCAAGCGTCCAGAGCGGCAACGACAGCCGCCCCAGCAACGCGCGTCGGGTGGCGGGCGGTGGAAGGGATTCGTCGCTGATCGTCATGCTGCGGTGCTGGCTCCTTTCCCCACCAATGCACGACGCGCGGCGACGATCCGCGCCCGTAACGAAAGCCGCGTCAGGAACCTCGTGCGGCCGCGCGGCGCATCGACCAGAATGGCGGCCCCCCACCCGGCACCCGCCAGTCGCCCACCAGTTCGAACCCCAGTGCCGCGTACAGCCCCAGGTTCTTCTCCGTCGCCGTTTCCAGATAGCAGGGGACGCCCGTCGCAGCGGCCCGTGCCAGCCCGGCACGGATCGACGCGCCGCCCAGTCCCTTGCCCTGCTGCGCCGGATCGACGCCGGCGATGTGCAGGTACCAGAACGGCTCGACGGGAAAATGCTCCGCGATCGCCGCGCTCAGCCGCAGCGCGCGACCTACCGCCGGCCCCAGCGCGGCGAGCAGCGGCACCGCGCGCGCCGCGGTGGACCACAGCGGCGCCTCCGGCCGCCCCGGCCGCCGCCACAGCGTCGCGGCATCGGCCTTCCCGCTGACCAGCCGCATCCCGTCGCGATCCTGGGCGAACAGTTGCGCGAACAATCGCGGCAGGCCCGTCGCGCGCCGGTCGGGATCGGGAAAGATGTAGCTCATCGCCGGATCGTCGGCGAACGCGCGCGCCAGCATGCCGGCCACCGCCGGCGCATCGCTGGCGGCCGCATCGCGGATCGTCATCATGCCCGTCCCCTCCCCCATGAAGAACGGGCGCCGCCGCATGATGCGACGACGCCCGGTCCCATTCTACATCGCCGTTCCGGCCGCGTCAGGCGACTTCGCCGGCCTTCTTCTTGTCGGCATAGACGCGCACCGGCTCCTTGCGGCCGTCCACCACGTCCTTGTCGATCATCACCTCGTCGACGCCGTCCATGCCGGGCAGGTCGAACATCGTGTCGAGCAATATGCCCTCCAGGATCGAGCGCAGCCCGCGCGCACCGGTCTTGCGCTCGATCGCCTTCTTGGCGACCGTGGTCAGCGCGTCGTCGGTGAAGCCCAGCTTCACTTCCTCCATCTCGAACAGCTTCTGGTACTGCTTGACCAGCGCGTTCTTCGGCTCGGCCAGGATCTTGACCAGCGCGGGGACGTCCAGGTCCTCCAGCGTCGCGATCACCGGCAGACGGCCGACGAATTCGGGGATCAGCCCGAACTTCAGCAGATCCTCCGGCTCGGTCTGGCGCAGCACCTCGCCGGTGCGCTTCTCCTCGGGGGAAGCGACATAGGCGCCAAAGCCGATCGACTTGCCCTGCAACCGGTCGCCGATGATCTTCTCCAGACCGGAGAAGGCGCCGCCGCAGATGAACAGGATGTTCGTCGTGTCGACCTGCAGGAATTCCTGCTGCGGATGCTTGCGCCCGCCCTGCGGCGGCACGCTGGCGGTGGTGCCCTCCATCAGCTTCAGCAGCGCCTGCTGCACGCCCTCACCGGACACGTCGCGGGTGATCGACGGGTTTTCCGCCTTGCGGCTGATCTTGTCGATCTCGTCGATATAGACGATGCCGCGCTGCGCGCGTTCGACGTTATAGTCGGACGCCTGCAACAGCTTGAGGATGATGTTCTCCACATCCTCGCCGACATAGCCCGCCTCGGTCAGCGTCGTCGCGTCGGCCATCGTGAACGGCACGTCCAGGATGCGGGCGAGCGTCTGCGCGAGCAGCGTCTTGCCGCAACCGGTCGGGCCGACCAGCAGGATGTTGCTCTTGGCCAGCTCGACGTCGGCCCCCTTGGCGCCGTGGTTCAGCCGCTTGTAGTGGTTGTGCACCGCCACCGACAGGACGCGCTTGGCCTGCTTCTGGCCGATGACGTAATCGTCCAGCACGTCGCAGATTTCCTGCGGCGTGGGCACGCCGCCGTCCTTCTTCGCGACCAGCGCCGACTTCGTCTCCTCACGGATGATGTCGTTGCACAGCTCCACGCACTCGTCGCAGATGAAGACCGTCGGACCGGCGATCAGCTTGCGCACCTCGTGCTGCGACTTGCCGCAGAACGAGCAATACAGGGTGCTCTTGGAGTCGCCGCCGGAGAGCTTCGTCATTCAAACCGTTCCTTCCGCGCTGCCGCGGTATGCTGGGCCGGATATGCTAACCCGGCCCGGATGCTCCCGGCAATGCCGGAAAGCGATTAAGATTATGCCGACGGCTGCGTTTCGTCGGTTGGGACGGGCCGCTTGTCGAACACCTCATCGATCAGGCCGAACGCCTTGGCCTCGTCCGACGACATGAACTTGTCGCGGTCCATCGCCTTCTCGATCTCCTCCAGCGGCTGGCCGGTGTACTTGGCGTACAGCTGGTTCAGCGAGTGGCGGATGCGCAGGATCTCGCGCGCCTGGATCTCGATGTCGCTGGCCATGCCCTGCGCGCCGCCCGACGGCTGGTGGATCATGATCCGCGCGTTGGTCAGCGCCACGCGCATGCCCGGCTCGCCCGACGCCAGCAGGAAGCTGCCCATCGACGCGGCCTGACCGATGCACACCGTGCCGACGCGCGGGCGGATGTACTGCATCGTGTCGTGGATCGCCATGCCCGCCGTGACGACCCCGCCCGGCGAGTTGATGTACATGAAGATGTCCTTCTTCGGATTTTCCGATTCCAGGAACAGCAACTGCGCGGTGATCAGGCTGGCCATGCCGTCCTCGACCCCGCCGGTGACGAACACGATCCGCTCGCGCAGCAGGCGGCTGAAGATGTCGAAGCTGCGCTCGCCGCGATTCGACTGTTCGATGACGATCGGCACCAGCCCGGCCTGGGTCTGCTGCATACCGACGCCGGCACGCGCCAGCGCCCCTGCGAAATCGCCGGTCTCGAACGGATTGTGCATGTAAAAAGCTCTCTTATGCCCTGAGGAAAATCGTGGCCCGCGCCGCCAACATCGGCGCTCGCCGCCGGCAGTTCAAGCCCCGCTGCGTGTCGGCGCGGGATGCGACAGATAGGCCAGCCGCCGCACCTCCCGCCGCCCGCGCACCACCGTATCCAGGATGAGTCCTGCAAAACCGTTGAGGGCCGCCAGGATCATCAGCCCGGTGACCAGGATCGCGGTCGGCACGCGCGGCACCAGCCCGGTGTGCATGTAGGTGATCGCCAGCGGCACCGCCAGCACCACCGCCAGCAGCGCCAGCACGGTGCCGATCGCCCCGAAGAACCACAGCGGCCGCTCGATCCGGTACAGCATCGCGATCGTGCGCAGGATACGCCAGCCGTCGCGATAGGTGCTCAGCTTCGATTCCGAGCCGTCCGGCCGCGCGAAATAGGGCGTCTCCACCTCGCCCAGCGGCATCTTCAGCTCCAGCGCGTGGACGCTGATCTCGGTCTCGATCTCGAAGCCGACCGACAGCACCGGGAAACTCTTCACGAACCGTCGCGAGAAGACGCGGTAACCGCTCAGGATATCGGTGAAACTCCGCCCGAACAGCTGCGCCAGCATCCCCGTCAGCATCGCATTGCCGAACCGGTGCCCGCGGCGATAGGCGGCCGCCGCCTCGCCGATCCGGGTGCCGACGATCATGTCGAGCTGTTCGTCGACCAGCCGCGCGACCATCGCCGGCGCGCTGGCCGCGTCATAGGTCGCGTCGCCGTCGGCCATGACATAGACGTCGGCGTCCACGTCGGCGAACATCCGGCGCACCACCGCGCCCTTGCCCTGGATCCGCTCGGTCCGGACGATCGCGCCCGCCGCGCGCGCCACATCCACCGTGCCGTCGCGGCTGTTGTTGTCATAGACGTAGATCGCCGCGTCGGGCAGCGCGGCGCGAAAACTCGCCACCGTCTGCGCGATCGCCGCCGCCTCGTTATAGCACGGCAGGATCACCGCCACGCGCAGCCCGGTCTGCCGTTCCATCATTTGTTTCCCATGTCCGTCACGATGCCGGCTGCACCGGCAGCGGTTGCGGGACCGTTACCGTCAGCCGCCCCGCTTCCGCCACCATCATCACCGCCGCCGGCAGCAGCAGCGTTACCAGCATCAGGTCGCGTCGCACCCGCCACAGCCGCCGCACGCCCGGATCGGCGAGCAGCAGCGCCACCGCCAGCAGCGCCGTCGCCGCCGGATAGGCGAAGTAACGGGGCGCGGTCGCCACCCCCACCACCACGAACGACGCGGCATAGGCAAGCCCCGACGCCGCCAGCGCCGCCGCGACGCGCACCGGCCACCGCTCGCCCCGACCCCGCTCGCCCGTACCCCATTCGCCGTTCCCGCGGCGCAGCGCGGCCAGCGCGACGATCCACGCCACCACGCCGATCGCCACGAACATCGCCGGGATCAGTACGACGCCCGCGGTATAGCGGACCAGCGCCTTCGCCAGCGATTCGCGCGGCGGCGCGGGGTCCGGCACGGCGGGGCCGATGCCGTTGCGCGGCTTGATCGACACGAACAGCAGCAGCTCCGCATTGGCGTGTTCGGCGCGGTGCAGCAGATAGCCGCCCGGATAGCTGAGCAGCGCGCGCCGCCACGCCGCGTCCAGCGTCGCGGGCGATGGTGCCGCACCGCGCGCCAGTTCGAGCTGATCGTGGATCGGCACGCCCGCCTTGCCCGAAAACCACGGGCAGCGGCCCCATGGCGCCATCGTGTCCCACATCACGGGGGTGTAGCAGCGTGCGACGTCGCGCATCGTCACCCGCGTTGCCGGACCGAACGGCGCGGTCGTCCCTTCCTGCGCGGCGATCCCGGCCAGGTCGAACAGCCGCAGCGATTCGATCGCCCCCGCTGGCGCGGCGTCCAGCATGCGCCGGTTGATGACTCCCGCGACCGGGATCGCCAGCGCCGCGACCAGCACGCTCACCACGATCGTCACGCCAGCGCGCTCGATCCAGCGCGGCCGCCACGCCAGGATCAGCAGTGGCCCCAGCGCGAAGGCGCCGTTGTGCCGCATCAGCACGCCCGCCAGGAACGCCGCCGTCGCCAGCACCGCCGCGCCGCGCGGCGCGCGCGTATCGCCGCCCGCCAGCAGCAGCCCCGCGCCCAGCAGCAGCAGCGCCGCCAGCAACGCATCCTTGGTCACCAGGCTGTCGACCAGCACCGCCAGCACCAGCGCGCCGATCACCGGCACCGCCAGCGCCGCGATCACCGCGCCGCGCCGCACCAGCGCCCAGCCGATCAGCGCGAACGCCCCCCAATACAGGAGCGCGGCCAGGACGAACAACGCGCCCTCGCCCAGCCCCGTCTCGATCAGCGCCTGCCACGCGCGCGTCATCAGCGGCGAATGCCAGTCATTGACGCGGTCGGCGGCGATCTGCGCCAGCTGCCCGCGCTCGTCGTTGCCGATCGCGCCGCGCCACCCGCTGGCGATCGTCGCCGCGGCCAACACGGGGGACATCGCCACCGCCAGCGGCGCCAGCGCGCGCGTCGGGGGGAAAGTCGCGCGCCGCGATGGCTCAGGCGTCATCTTTCCACTCCCCCTTACGCACACGGCGGGACCGGGCCTTGCCCGATCCCGCCGCCGTCGTCGTCACCGGCCCGGCGCCCGTCATATGCCGGGCGCCGCGTGCCGCCTAGACTGTTACTCGGCGTCGCCGCCCGCCGCCTTCTTGGCGCGCGGCTTCTTGGCCGGCGCGGTCTCCGCTGCGGGGGCCGCATCGTCCTCGGCCGGGGCCGCCGCCTTCTTGGCGCGCGGCTTCTTCGCCGGGGCGGCGTCCGCCTCGGTCGGCTCGACCGCGGCGTCCTCGCTCTTGGCCGACGGCTTCTTCGCCGCCGCCTTCTTGGCGGGCTTCGCCGGGGCGTCGCCCTCGGCCGCGTCGCCCGTCTCGCTCGCCGCCGCCTTCTTGGCCTTGGTCTGCTTGGGCTTGTGGTTGTCGTGGTCGTGGTGATGCGTGCCGGTCGCGAAGCCGTCCTCGCTCTCGATCGCGGCCTCCAGCTCCTCGCGGGTGGTCTCGCGGTCGGTCACCTCGGCCTTGTCGAACAGGAAGTCGACGACCTTGTCCTCGTAAAGCGGCGCACGCAGCTGCGCGGCGGCCATCGGGTCCTGCTGGACGTACTGGATGAACCGCTGGCGGTCTTCCGGGCCATATTGCTGCGCGGCCTGCATCATCAGCCGCTGCATTTCCTGCTGGCTCACCTCGACGCCGTTCGCCTGGCCGATCTCGGACAGCAGCAGGCCCAGCCGCACGCGGCGTTCGGCGATCTTGCGATAATCCTCGCGCTCGGCTTCCATTTCCTTCAGCGCCGCGTCCGGATCCGCCTCATGCGTGGCTTCGTGCTGCAGCTGCTGCCAGATCTGGTTGAACTCGGCCTCGACCATCGACGGCGGCACGTCGAAGTCATGCCCCTCGGCCAACTGGTCGAGCAGCTTGCGCTTCATGTAGGTGCGCGTCAGGCCGTTGTGCTCCTGCTCGATCTGCCCCTTCAGCAGGCCCTTGAGCTGGTCCAGGCTCTCCAGCCCCAGCGACGTCGCCAGTTCCTCGTCGATCACGCTCGCGCCGGCGGTCTTCACCGACTTGATGGTGAGGTCGAAGGTCGCGTCCTTGCCGGCCAGTTCCTTCGCGCCGTAATCGGCCGGGAAGGTCACCTTGATCTGGCGCTCCTCGCCCGCCTTGGCGCCGATCACCTGGTCCTCGAAGCCGGGGATCAGCCGGCCCGCGCCGATCTCCACCGCCATGTCGGTGCCGGTGCCGCCGTCGAACGCCACGCCGTCCATCGTCTTGCCGACGAAATCGACCGTCACCAGGTCGCCGGTTTCGGCGGCCTTGTCGCCGGCATCGTCCCAGCGCTTCTGCTGGTCGGCGAACTTCTGCAGCTGCGCATCCACCGCCGCGTCATCGACCGGCACGGTCAGCCGCTCCAGCTTCAGGTTGTCGATCGCCGGGGCCGGCACCTGCGGCAGCACTTCCAGCTCGACCTTCAGCTCGGCGTCCTTGCCGGGGGCATAGCCCTCGACCAGCTCGACCGACGGCTGCACCGCGGGGCGCAGCTGCTTGTCGGCGATCAGCGACTGGATGCCTTCCTGGATCGACGTGTTCAGCGCCTCCTGCAGCATCGCGTCGCCGTGCATCTTGCGCACCAGATTGGCGGGCACCTTGCCGGGGCGGAAACCGGGCATCCGCACCTGCGGCGCGACGCGCTTGATCTCGGCATCCACCCGCGCCTCGATCGCGCTGGCGGGGATGGTGAGGGTGTAGGCGCGCTTCAGCCCCTCGTTCAACGTCTCGACAGTCTGCATCTAGGCCGCTTTCGTCTTGAATTTCGTGAGTGGTGGCCACCCCGCAACGCGCGGGGACTGGTGCGGGCGAAGGGACTCGAACCCCCACATCTTGCGATACTGGAACCTAAATCCAGCGCGTCTACCAGTTCCGCCACGCCCGCTTGATCGGACACCGCCGGTCGGCGGCCTCTATACTGCGGCGGCCCGCTGGGCAAGCGGGCAACCCGGCGGGGGGCGAAGCGTTGATCCGCGGCGAAGGAGAACCCCCATGGCGACCAATCCCGGCATCCCCGCCGACGTGCCCCAGCCGACCCCGCCGGCGCAACCCGACGCCCCGCCGCCGGAGATCAATCCGCCGACGCCCGATGTCGACGTGCCCTCCCCCGGCACTCCGGCGGGCGATCCGGCCCCGGCCAACCCCAGCATCTGACAGGAGCGCC
Organism: Sphingomonas ginsenosidimutans; assembly: GCF_002374835.1. Classification (GTDB taxonomy): domain Bacteria; phylum Pseudomonadota; class Alphaproteobacteria; order Sphingomonadales; family Sphingomonadaceae; genus Sphingomonas; species Sphingomonas ginsenosidimutans. The sequence goes on along the minus strand of NZ_NWVD01000001.1, from coordinate 1,111,441 downwards.
AGCATGGCCGATATCAAGACGATCGACGTCACTCCCAACCGCGACGATCCGCGTCCCGACATCCAGCAGGCGGTAGAGGCGCGCAGCGACGCCGTCGACCGCGGCGAAGGCGGCGAAGAACCGGCGCGCTTCACGAAGACCGGCGAGTTCGACGGCAACAGCGGCACCGGCGGCGAGGTGAAGAATCAGGACCTGACGCAACAGTGACGCGGCGGGGCGGCCCGCGCCGCCCCGCTATCGCCCGCCGCCCGTTGCGGGCGGGGCCGCCAGCCGCGTGGCGGCGACCAGCGCGTGATAATCCCCCACGCCCTTGTCGAAATAATGCAACCTCGGCGCATCGAACGTCACCATATACAATCGCTTGTCGATGATCGTCGCCACGGCCTCTCCGCGCCGCGGCAGCTGATCCGAATCGAGATAGTCGTAGGCGAACGTCACCGCATCATGGTCGAGGAACCGGCCGGGCTGCGACGACGTCACCGCAAACGTCCCGATCCCCTTGAGCGCGCGATACGTGCCCTCCAGCAGCTCCGGGATTTCCGCCAGCAGCGTCCCGCCCGTGAACTTCGGCAGCGGCGCGCGCTTGCGGTTGCGTTCGCGCACCAGCGGGTCGCCCGGCTCGACACCGGCATAGAAGGTGACGTCGTTCAGCTGCTCGCCATCCAGCGTCCAGGTCTCCGCGACCTTGCCCGGCTTGCCCGACAGCCGGTTCCAATCGCGCGGCGGCGTGACGGTCAACCGCGTGTCCGCGATCGGCGTGGCGACGTTCCTTTCGCGATAGCTGTGCGCCCGAGCCCCCGTCGCGGCGACCGTCAGCGCGGCCGCCAGCGTCGCGGCGATCATGCGGTTCGCCAACGTCATTTCGCTTCTCCGATCGTGGAAAGGATCATGCCGATCATCGCGGCGTCGGCAGCGCCCGGTTTGAGGTGGAGATAACGGCGCAGCGCGGCTGCCCCCTCCATGGTCCGCCCGGTCTTCACCAGCGACAGCCCCAGCCCGCGCTGTGCCTCCGCCAGTTGCGGGTCGAGCGCGACCGCCTTGGCGTAGAAATCGGCCGCATTCATCAGGTCGCGCGGCTGCCCGCGCCGGCGGAACAGGTCGCCGCGCGCCCGCCACAGCGGCGCGGTCCAGCCGCTTTCCGCCAGATGGGTGATGATGAAATCGCTCGCGCCGAAATCGTTCAGCTTGATCTGGTCGTCCAGGAACGGCGGCAGCCATGGCGCCATCGCCGCGGCGTAGCGCTCCGTCCCCTCGTCGCGCGTCTCGCCGTCGGGCGCGGCCAGCGCGTAGAGATAGTCCGCACGCTCGCCGTCGGGCGGGTGCGAATCGAAAAACGCCACCCGGTTGAAATCGGGCTTGCGCAGGCCGCGCGCCGCGGCCGACGCCTCGCGCTCCTGGATCAGCGTGCGCCATACCCGCGACGCGGCACCGGGGCGCATCGTACTGGCGTTGAGATACCCCAGCCCGACCAGATCGGCCTCGCGCTCCTGATCCCGGCCAAAGCGGTATATGTTGCCCAGCACCGACAACTGCAGGTCGTTGAAGCTGCGCGCGCCCTGCGGCCCGGCCATCGAGCCCAGCACCGCCGCCCAGCTGAGCAGATCGGTGCCGGTGCGGCGCGCCTTGAACTGGCTGAGCAGGTGGCGCTTCTCGAAATGCCCGAACTCATGCCCCAGCACCGCCGCCAGCTCGGATTCCGAACGCACCCGCAGCAACAGCCCGCTGTAGACCAGCATCGTCCCGTTGGGCGACATGCTGGCGTTGAACACCGGCACGCGCACCACATAGACGCGCGTCGCGTTGCACCGGTCCTCGCCCACCGCCGCGCACAGCACGCGGCAGACATAGCCGGTCAACGCCTCGTCGTGGATGACCAGCGGCGAATGCGCCAGCTTCGCCTCGCGCTCGTCATCCTCGCGCCACAGCCCGATCTCGTCGACGCCCTGCGGCTGATAGACGCCGGCATAGGGCGGCGGCGGCGGCGCGGGCTTCGTCGCGCCCGCACCCCCAGGCGCCGCCAGCGCCAGCGCCAGCGCCGTCAGCGCCGCATTCACTTCGCGGGGACCGGCGGCGCCACGACCGGCGCCGGCGCGCTGCCGGGAAATTCCTCCAGCAACTGGCCGACACGCTTCTTCGCCCCGTCCGCGTCGCGCACGTCGCCGCCCATCGCCCCGTCGGCGTTGAGCCACAGCACATCGCCGCTGCGCAGGTCGACGAGCCCCGCGTAACCGGCATGTTCGCCCGACGTCACCGCGATTCCCGGCCCCAGCAGCGCCGCGATCTGCAACAGCTTGCGGCCCGTCGAGCCGTACGCATCCTTGTTGTAGATGAAGAGCGCATAGTCCGCGTCCTTCGCCCCCGGCAGGTCGCGCACCCCCTCGCCCAGCGACCAGTCGAACACGCCGGCCTTGTTGTCGCGCTTCTTGGTGGGCAGGCGGTTGCCGACGAAGAACTGATATTCGATCACCGCCTGCGATACCGCGGCGAACAGCCGGGAATATTCCTCGACCCGCTGCGCATCCTCGCCAAAGCTCTCGGGCGCCGCGATCACCTTGTTGCCCAGCAGCGCCTGTCGCTCGGCCAGCGCGGCATCGATGTTCGCGCGCGCCTTATCGGTCCAGTCGGCGTTCGGCTCGAACATGCCCCCGGTCGATTGCGCCCCGACGCTGACGGTGGGGCGGAACACCAGGATCGTCTTGCCGCTGCCCGCCGCCAGGTCGAACCCCTGCCGCACCGCGCGCTTTTCCTGCGCGCCAGCCGACGTCGCGCACGCCAGCAGCGCCGCTGCCGCGACCAGAATAACCCGCATGGTAAGACGCCCCCGTCCCGTTTCCCCGCCGGAAAACTAGAGGGCGCCGCCGGCGCTAGTCCAGCGCCTTTTTCAACAATTCGTTGACCACCGCGGGGTTCGCCTTGCCGCCCATCGCCTTCATCGTCTGGCCGACGAAGAAGCCGAACAGCGCCACCTTGCCGCCGCGATACTGTTCCAACTGGCCGGGGTTCTTCGCCAGCACCTCGGCGATCACCGCCTCGATCGCGCCGGTGTCGCTGGTCTGCTTCAGCCCGCGTTCCTCGACGATCCTGCCCGGCGCCTCGCCGGTCTCCAGCATCGCCTCGAACACCTGCTTGGCCAGGCTGCCGGACAGCGTGCCGTCCGCCACCAGCGCCAGCAGCTCGGCCGCCTGCGCCGGGGTCACCGGGCTGTCGGCAATGCTTTTGCCCAGCCGGTTGAGCGCGCCGAACAATTCGCTGGTCACCCAGTTCGCCGCCGCCGCCGGCTTCGCCCCCGCCTCGAGAAGCGCGTCGAACCAGCGCGCGCTCTCCACCTCGGCGGTCAGCACCTCGGCATTGTACGGCGTGATCCCCAGCCCCTCGTAGCGCTTGCGCTTGGCGTCGGGCAGTTCGGGCAGGCTGGCGCGGCAATCCGCCAGGAACGCCTCGTCCAGTTCCAGCGGCAACAGGTCGGGATCGGGGAAGTAGCGGTAATCGTGCGCATCTTCCTTCGACCGCATCGACCGCGTCGTGCCGGTGTCCGGGTTGAACAGCCGCGTCTCCTGCACGATCGTCCCGCCCGCCTCCAACACGTCGACCTGGCGGTTGGCCTCATGCTCGATCGCGGCCATCACGAAACGCACCGAATTGACGTTCTTCGTCTCGGTCCGCGTGCCGAATTCCTCGCCCGGCTTGCGCACGCTGACGTTGACGTCGGCGCGCATCGAGCCTTCCTCCATATTCCCGTCGCACGACCCAACATAGCGCAGGATCGCCCGCAGCTTTCGCAGGTAAGCCCCTGCTTCCGAAGGAGAACGCATGTCCGGCCGGCTGACGATCTCCATCAGCGCCACGCCCGAGCGGTTGAGGTCCACATAGGAACGCGTCGGGTGCTGGTCATGCATCAGCTTGCCGGCGTCCTGCTCGACATGGATCCGCTCGACGCCGATCGTCTTGACGGTCTCGCCATCTTCGATCTCGATCGAACCGTCGCCGACAAGTGGATGATACAGCTGGGAAATCTGGTAACCCTGTGGCAGGTCGGCGTAGAAATAATTCTTCCGGTCGAACCGCGACCATTTGTTGATCTGCGCATCGATCGCCATGCCCGTGCGCACCGCCTGGCGGATGCATTCGCGGTTGGGCACCGGCAGCATCCCGGGCATCGCGGCATCGACCAGCGACACCTGCGTGTTCGGCTCCGCCCCGAACGCGGTCGCCGCGCCGGAAAACAATTTGGCGTTCGACGTCACCTGCGCATGGACTTCAAGGCCGATCACGACCTCCCAGTCGCCGGTGGCGCCCTTGATACGGAACGGGGTGGATGCGTCAGCCATGATGGGTCTCGGGTGTGATGAGGGTGAGGTCGGGGAAGTAGGTGCCAAGTTGTCGGTCGCGCGTGACCAGCGATGCGCCCAGCACCGCGGCGTGGCCCGCGATCAGGAAATCGCCCAGGATCGCCGTCTTGGCGCCCCCGCGTCGCCGATACTCGCGAAACGCCGATCCGGCGCTGAAAGCGGCATCGTCGGCGAAGCTCATGATGCGGATCTCAAGCCGGTCGAGGCGATCGCGCAGCGCGGACATCCCGGGCGCATGGCCCGCCAGTTCGGCAAGCACGATCTGGTTGCAAACGACCGGGCCAGCCGCGACCGCGTCGCCATAGCGCGCCAGCGACCACGCAGCCTCCGCGCCACGGCCGTCGCTGAACAGGTCGATGATGACGTTCGTATCGAGGAAGATCACGGCAGCGGATCGTCCCCGCGCAACTCGCGCATGATCTCCGCCGACGGTCGATCGAACAACGGGTCCCGCCGCATCTCCGCCAGCACGCCTAGCAACCGTCGGCGCCGCTGCTCCGGCGTCTCGCTGGCCGCGCCCTGCGGCACCACCACCGCCTCGCCACGGTCGTTGATGCCAACATCGACCGGCTGCCCGGGCACCAACCCGATCAGGTCGCGCACGTCCTTCGGAATCAGGACTTGACCCTTGCTGGTCATGTTCGTCCGGGTACGCTTGTCGAGCGGAGCGTTCATCGCATACCTCCAGTGTTACCAAGGTAACACTTCGGCCCGCCACGGTCCAGCGTCATCGAAAATTCCGCCTCAAATGGCACCTGTTCCTAAAAGCTCGTCGAGCAACGCCGCTATCTCGCGCTTCATGAGCTGATCGTATGTGGAACTCCCGGTGACGTCCACGTTATCGAGATACAGGACCGTGGTGTCCCGATACTCGGGGAAGGATCGCAGACCTCGCAGATAGGCGATGATGATCGGCGCGAGGTTGTCTTCCCGATTGATCTCATGGTGCAGGCACCGGATCAAGTTCGCGTAGGCGATCACGCGAACGGTGGGATCGCCGTCCGCGCTGCCGGCCTCGGGCTTCTCGCCTACCACCACCGCCCCGGCCGCGCCACGAAGCCGGCACGCTGCTCGATCGCCAGCGCCGCGTTCAGCACGGCCTGTTCGTCCAGCGCCTTGCCGATGACCTGCAACCCCAGCGGCAGCCCGCCGGCGTCGACGCCGCCCGGCACGCTCATCGCCGGAAGCCCGGCCAGCGACGACGGCACCGTGAACACGTCGTTGAGGTACATCGCGATCGGATCGGCGTTCTTCTCGCCCAGCGCGAAGGCCGCCGACGGCGCGGTCGGGGTCAGCAGCACGTCGCACCGCTCCCATGCGTTGTCGAAGTCCTGCGCGATCAGCGTGCGGACCTTCTGCGCCTGCGTGTAATAGGCATCGTAGAAGCCCGCCGACAGCACGTAAGTGCCGATCAGGATGCGCCGCTTCACCTCGTCCCCGAACCCCTCGGCGCGGGTCTTCGCGTACATCTCCTGAAGGTTCGCGCCGTCCGGCAGGTCGCGCAGGCCGTAGCGCACGCCGTCATAGCGCGCGAGGTTCGACGACGCCTCCGCGGGGGCGATGATGTAATAGGCCGGCAGTGCGTATTTGGTGTGCGGCAGCGATACCTCGACCACCTCGGCGCCCGCATCACGGACCCAGTCGATGCCCTGCTGCCACAGCGCCTCGATCTCCGGCGGCATGCCGTCGACGCGATATTCCTTCGGGATGCCGACGCGCTTGCCCTTCAGCGAGGGGGTCAGCCCCGCCTCCCACTGCGGCACCGCGACGTCCAGGCTGGTCGCGTCCTTGGCGTCGAAACCCGCCATCGCCTCCAGCATGATCGCACAGTCGCGCACGTCGCGCGCCATCGGCCCGGCCTGGTCCAGCGACGAGGCGAAGGCGATCACGCCCCAGCGCGAACAGCGGCCATAGGTCGGCTTGATCCCGCTGATCCCGGTGAAGGCGGCCGGCTGGCGGATCGACCCGCCGGTGTCGGTGCCGGTCGCCCCCGGCGCGATCCGCGCCGCGACCGCCGCGGACGATCCGCCCGACGATCCGCCCGGCGCCAGATCGGCATTGCCGCCGTCGCTGCGCCGCCACGGGCTGACGACATTGCCGAAATGGCTCGTCTCGTTCGACGATCCCATCGCGAACTGGTCCATGTTCAGCTTGCCGAGCATCCCCGCGCCGGCATCCCACAATTTCTGCGAGACGGTCGATTCATACTGGGGGGTGAAGCCCTCCAGGATGTGGCTCGCCGCGGTGCTGGGCACGCCCTTCGTGCAGAACAGGTCCTTCATCCCGATCGGCACGCCCGCCATCGGCCTGGGCGCCTCGCCCGCCGCGCGCGCGGCGTCGGCGGCGTCGGCGGCGGCCAGCGCATGGTCGGGGGTTTCCACCAGGAAGGCGTTGAGCGGCTTGGCCGCGGCCACCGCGGCGACGAACGCCTCGGCCACCTCGCGCGCGGAAAAGTCGCCGGCGCGCACGCCGTCGCGGATCGCGGCGATGCCCAGGTCGGTCAGCTCGGTCATTATTCGATCACCTTGGGCACCGTGAAGAATCCATGTTCGGCCTGCGGCGCGTTCGCCAGCACCGCCTCGCGGATGCCGCCGTCGGTGACGACGTCGTCGCGCAGCCGCAGGTGGTTGGGGATCACCGCGGTCATCGGCGCGACCCCGGCGGTATCTACCTCGCCCAGCTGCTCGATGAAGCCCAGGATATTGCCCAGTTCGGGCGCGAGGCGCGCGGCCTCCTCCTCGGTGATGGCGATGCGGGCCAGGCCGGCGATGCGCCTTACGGTATCGATGGTGACGGACATGGCGCGCCGCTACCATTGCGGACGGCGGGAACGCAACCACCGCGCCGCCACGGTTGCGCCCACCGCCGATCCGGGGCACGGCAATGCCGCTGCCGTCGGGGCATTTCCGCCGCCGGGCAAGGATGGTGATGGCACGTTGGTCCGCAAATTCCTCTATGTCGTCGCGGGGCTGATCGTGCTCGGGATCGCCGCGGCCTTCGCCTATCGCCTGTGGGGGGTGGAGATCATGCGCATGGCGATGGTCCCCGGCGAATCGTTCGAGGGGCAGCGCGCGCTGTCCGCCGCCGATTACCGCGAGCGGAAGATGTGGCTGGCGCGCCCCGACCTGCCGGGCAACCCGGCGCTATGGGCGCCCGCCGGTCATCAGCCACGCCGCACCGCGGGCGGGGCGGCGGTGTTCTTCATCCACCCCACCTCCTACCTCAATCGCGCGCACTGGAACGCGCCGCTCGACGATCAGGAAGCCAATGCGCGCGCCGCGTTGTTCCTGCGCGGTCAGGCCAGCGCCTTCAACGATGTCGGCGCGATCTGGGCGCCGCGCTATCGCCAGGCGACGTTCGGCGCCTTCCTGACCGACCAGTCGGCCGCCGAACAGGCGCTGCGCCTCGCCTATGGCGATATCCTGGCCGCGTTCGACGAATTCCTGGGGGAGGTCGGCCCGACACGCCCGATCATCCTGGCCGGCCACAGCCAGGGCGCGCTGCACCTGACGCATCTGCTCAAGGATCGCGTCGCCGGCACCCCGCTCGCGCGGCGGATCGTCGCCGCCTATGTCGTCGGCTGGCCGGTATCGACCGCCACCGATCTCGCCGCACTCGGCCTGCCCGCCTGTACCGCCGCCGATCAGGCGGGCTGCGTGCTGTCGTGGCAGACGTTCGCCGAACCCGCCGACCCTTCGCTGATCCAGCAGGTCTATGACCGCAGCACCGGGTTCGACGGCCGCCCGCGCCGCGGCACGCCGATGCTGTGCGTCAACCCGCTGACCGGCACGCAAGGCGCCGCCGCGCCCGCCACCGCCAACCTCGGCACGCTCTATCCGAACAACGACATGAGCACGGCCGATCTGCGCCCCGGACAGGTGCCGGCGGCTTGCGATTCGCGCGGGCTTCTGCTGATCGGCGCCGCGCCCGACGTCGGCCCCTATGCGCTGCCGGGCAACAACTACCACGTCTACGACTACAGCCTGTTCTGGGCCAACGTCCGCGCCGACGCCGCGCGCCGCTACGCCGCGGCGACGCGATGATCGCACTCGCCGCCGCCGACTATCGCGCCGCTTTGCCCGCCGGCGGCCGGCTGCTCGGGCTGGACGTGGGGACGAAAACGATCGGCACCGCGCTGTGCGATGCGGGCTGGAGCTTCGCCAGCCCCGCGCAGCTGATCCGCCGCACGAAGTTCACGAAGGACAAAGAGTCGCTGGTCGCGCTGTCGGTGCAGCAACAGGTCGCCGGCTGGGTCATCGGCCTGCCGCTCAGCCTGGACGGCAGCGACAGCCCGCGCACCCAGTCGATCCGCGCCTTCGCGCGCAATTGCGTCGACGCCGGCTATCCGATCCTGCTGTGGGACGAACGCTGGTCCACCGTCTCCGCCGAGCGCGCGATGATCGAACAGGACCTCAGCCGCGCCAAACGCGCCGACCGCATCGACAACCACGCCGCCGCGACGATCCTGCAAGCCGCGATCGACGCGCTGGTCATGGGGTGACGTTTTCCTCAAGCGATCGGGAAATGGAAATCGCCATGTCAGCACCCCGATTTGCCGAACAGAATCGATCGGGACAGGAGGTGAGGCATGGCGGTCAAGCGGGTCGTGGCGAATATGGCGACCGACCGGATGGATGCGGCGAAGGCGTTCTATGGAGACGTCCTGGGCATGTCGCTGGGCATGGATCACGGCTGGATCATCACCTTCGTCGGAACCGGCCAATCGACGCCGCAGCTCAGCTTCGCCGTAGAAGGCGGGTCCGGCACGCCCGTTCCCGATCTATCGATCGAGGTGGATGACCTTGCCGACGCTTACGAGCGGGTCGTCGCTGCCGGCCACCCGGTGGAATATGGCCCGACCGACGAGCCGTGGGGCGTACGGCGCTTCTTCGTTCGCGATCCCTTCGGCCGATTGCTGAACATCCTCGCGCACCGATAACGTCGGCCCGCAGCGGCTTTCCATGAAGACGGTGTTTCGGGGCAGGCGAGCGCTATGCCGCGAGCGCGATCAAATCAAAGATCGCAGACCTTCTGAACAATTCCTTCGGGCGTTCGATATGTCCGAAAACCCATAGCATCATAGTATCTCAGGCCGGATGAATTGTCGGCTCCGATATAGGCGTCGATCTTTTCCAGACCTGCTTGAAGTGCGGCTTCTCGCGTCGCTGCGAATAAGAGTTTGCCGACGCCTTGCCGGTGCACTTTGGGGCTAATATGGGTTCCGACGATCCCCCATCCTTCCGGTGTATCATACGGGTTTCCCGCGACGGCTTTCTTCAAAGATTGAAAGCCAACCACGTTCCCTGCTTCGTCGATAGCAACCGTACATTGTATGCTGGTAGGGTCAGCGATGTAGCGGCCCATGACGAAATCGACATCGCTCGGACGCTGGCGGCCGTTATGGTCAATGATCTCGCGAAGCACTCGGCCCATTTCCGCAGCATCATCGGCCGATGCGGCGCGGGTTTTCATTGCGGTTCCCCAAAACGGCATTTCATTTGGATCCAGAATGCCGTGCCCATCACCTGGCCGCAACCCCGCGCTTCACGTTCCCGCAAGCGAACGAATAACAGCGAAAAGCGCCACCAACGGTCGATCCGATCCTGGCGCCATCCTCATGTCCCCAAACCCGTTCCCGAACACCCATCGACCGGGAAACGGGAATGCCTCCCCCACCCCTGTCCTACACGCCGACCGGCGCCCTAGACCGCTCGCCATGTCCCGATGCGCACGCCATGCACCGCCTTCCGCCCCGCTCCCACCCGGCGCCGCGCGTTTCCGCCACACCCCCGCCAGCGTCTCAACATTCGCAACATTCGCGTGGCGCAACGCTGCTCACGGCGCGACTGGCATCGCCTCGAAAATCTCGATCGGTTCGATCGCCTGCGCATGGCCACGCATCGTCGTCATGAACCGCGCCGATCCCGGATGCGCGAAATGCGTGCGCAGCGCCGCCATGTCGGTCCAGCGTTCGAGGAACACGATCCGCAGCGGGTCGTCGGGGTCGCGGTGCCAGGCGTGCGCGATGCACCCCCGCTCGGTGCGCGACTGCGCGACATGGCGCGCGGCCTCCGCGACGATGGTGTCCACGGTGTCGGGCGCCGCGATGACAGCGCCGGTAACGATCAGCATGACCTGTCCTCCCCTGTGACGCGGCATAAAGCGCCCGCCGATACGAAGAAAGCGCGCGCCGTCCATATTGCCCCGGCCCGCGCGCCCCGCTACCCGGCGCTCTCGATGCAACGCTCGGACCACCGCCCCGCTACCCTCATCCCCGGAGGCGCGGTCTTTCCGCACCGCCACCTGACCGGGATCGAGGGGCTTCAGCCGCACGAGATCATGTTCCTCCTCGACGAGGCGGAGACATGGGTGGAGGCCAATCGCGGCCATGCCGCTCCCGACAAGCGGCTGGCCGGCTATACGCAGATCAACGCCTTCTTCGAAAACAGCACGCGCACGCTCTTGAGCTTCGAGATCGCGGGCAAGCGGCTGGGTGCCGACGTCGTCAACATGCACGCCGCCCAGTCGAGCGTGAAGAAGGGCGAGACGCTGATCGACACCGCGATGACGCTCAACGCGATGCGCGCCGACGTCATCGTCATCCGCCATATGTCGTCGGGCGCGGTGCGGCTGATCGCGGACAAGGTCGACTGCCCCGTGCTCAACGCGGGCGACGGGCGGCACGAACACCCGACGCAGGCACTGCTCGATGCGCTGACGATCCGCCGCCGGCTGGGCGGCATCGCCAACAAGCGCGTGGTGATCTGCGGCGACCTGTTGCACAGCCGCGTCGCGCGTTCGAACATTCTGGCGCTGACCGCGCTGGCGGCTGAGGTGCGGGTGTGTGCGCCCTCCACGCTGATGCCGCCCGCGATCGAGCGGTTCGGCGTCACCCCCTTCACCGATTTCGACCGCGCGATGGAGGGGGCCGACGTGGTGATGATGCTGCGGCTCCAGACCGAGCGGATGGCGGGCGGCTACGTCCCCTCGGTGCGCGAATATCATCTGCGCTACGGCCTGACGCTCGACCGGCTGGAGCGTTACGCGCCCGGCGCGCTGGTGATGCACCCCGGCCCGATGAACCGCGGGGTGGAGATCGATTCGGCGGTCGCCGACCATGTCGAACAATCCGCGATCACCGAACAGGTGGCGATGGGCGTGGCGGTGCGGATGGCGTGCCTGGACGTGCTGACGCGGCGCGCGCGCGGTGTGGAGGGCTGGGCATGAGCGACACGCTGCACTTCATCAACGCGCGGCTGGTCTGCCCCGCGGGGGGCGAGCGCGACGACGACCTGGTGATCCGCGACGGCGTGATCGTCGACGAACTGGCGCCCGACGACGCCATCGTCGTCGATTGCGGCGGGCGGTTGCTGGCGCCGGGGATCGTCGATCTGGGCGTCGGCGCGATCGACCGGGCGGCGTGCCGCGCGGGCGGGATCGTGCGCGTCGCGCCGATGCCCGATCAGTCGCCGGTGCTGGACGAACCGGGCGCGGTCCAGCGGCTGGCACTGATCGGCCGGCCGGACCTGTGGATCCACCCGATCGCCGCGGCGACGCGCGGGCTGCAGGGGCAGGATCTGGCCGAAATGGCGATCTGCCGCTCGGCGGGAGCGGCGGCGGTGGGGACCGGACGGCGCTGGATCGCCGATTCGGGGGTGATGCACCGCGTGCTGTCCTATGCCCGCGATCTCGACATCGCGGTCGTCAGCCATGCCGAGGATAGCGGGCTGGCCGCCGATGCCGTCGCGACGGAGGGGGAAACCGCCAGCCGGCTTGGCCTTCCCGCCGCGCCCGCGCTGGCCGAACCGCTGGCGATCGCGCGCGACCTGATGCTGGCGGAGGAGACCGGCGCGCGCCTCCACCTGCGCTGCGTCACCACCGCCGCCGGCTTCGCGCTGGTGCGAGCCGCGAAGGCGCGCGGCGTGCGCGTCACCTGCGGGATCACGCCCGCGCATTTGCTGCTGTCGGATATCGCGATGAGCGATTTTCGCACCTTCGCGCATGTCTCGCCCCCGCTGCGGTGCGAGGCGGACCGGCGCGCTGCGCTGGCGGCGCTGGCGGACGGGACGGTCGACGTCATCGCATCCGGCCACGACCCGCGCGGGCCGGAGGAGAAAAGGCTGCCCTATGCCGATGCCACCGCCGGATCGGCGGATGCCGCGACGGTGCTGGCGCTGGCGCTGGGGCTGGCGCGCGACGGGCACGTCACGCTGGCGCGACTGTTCGATCTGCTGGCGCGCGCGCCGGCGGCGGTGCTCGGGCTGGCGACGGGCACGCTGGCGCCGGGGATGCCGGGCGACGTCATCCTGGTCGATCCGCACGCCCCGTGGCGGATCGTGTCGGATCACCTGCCGGGCCAGGCCGGCAACACCCCCTTCGACGGCCTGCCGGTGCAGGGCCGCGTGCTGCGCATGTGGAAGGGCGGGCGCGAGATCGCGGGTTAGCGCGCCGCCAGCTGCGCGCCCTTGCCGCGCGGTGCCGTCTTCGCCAGCCGGTTCGGCGATGCCTTGTGCCAGGCGGCGATCTGTTCGCCCACGCCGCCGCGCACGAAGCACGGGCCGCCCCGCGCCCGCAGACCGCGGCACAGCGCCACCGCGTCGGTGCGCGCGAACCCGCCCACCGACAGACGATAGACGCTGGCGCCCTTGACCGTCGCGGTCGCACCATTGGGGTTCAGCCGCGCCAGCACCGGCAGGCGCCGCGCGGCGCGGCCCCAGCCATCCTTGGCGACGGCGGCATTCTGATACGCGCCGAGCTGGACGAACCAGTCGCCCTTCGCCGGCATCCGCACCGCCGCCGCGGCCGGGGCAGCGGCCCGGCGCGGTGCCGGCGCGACCTTGTAGCCGGCAGGCTGCGCCGCGATCACGTGCGCCGGCGCCGGGGCGGCGGGCACCGCCGGCGCCATCGCCACCGCCGGCTCGGCGGGTTCGGCGGGTTCGGCGCTGGCGGCGGCATCGGCCACCACGGCCTTTTCCACCGCGGGGTCGGCGCGCCCCGGCATGAAGGCGTCGACCGTCTCCGCGGTCGTCACCGGCACCGTACCCGCCAGCGCCAGCGCGACCGGCTGTCCCGGATCGACCACGGGCGTGACGCCCAGCAGCGACGCGACCTGATCGGATGCCGAACGCGGCCGCACGAAACTGGCCCATTCGCCCAGCCGCGCATCGACCGCACCGGCGTCCAGATCGACGCTGACCAGCGCGCGCGCCTCGGCCCAGCGGCCCGCCATGGCATAGGCCAGCGCCAGGTTCTGGCGCGTCTTGGCATCCGCTTCCGCCGATCGCGCGGCGACCGTCAGCACCTCGACCGCGCCCGCCGGGTCACCCGCCAGCGCGATCGCCAGCCCGCGGTCGGCCGGCGCGATCGTTTCGGCATGCGCGTCCAGCGTCACGCGCGCCTCGTCCCACTTGCCCGTGCCGATCTGCGCCAGCGCCAGGTTCAGCGCCGCGCGGCCGTTGTCGGGCTGCAACGTGATGACGTCGCGATACGCCTGCTCGGCCGACGCGAACCGCCCGGCGCGCAGATAGGCCGCGCCCAGCAGCGCGCGATACCCCGCGTCCTGGCCGTTCAGCCCCACGGCCTCCTCGGCCAGCTTCACCGCCTTGTCCCACTGCTTCTTCGCCAGCATCCGCTGCGCGTCGGCGGCGCAATCGGCGGCGGCCTTCGCGTCCTTGGGATCGACGCGCGCGGTCGCTACGGCCGGTGCCGCACCATGGCTCAGCGACAGCGTCGCGACGGATGCGACCAGCAGGGCGGAAACCCCCGCGCCGGCAAGAGTGCGAATGGTCATTGGATCAGTCCCCCCGAACGATCGTCTGCCCGTCGTCGGGCAGCTGCGCGCGCAGCGCCTCCACCTCGGGCATGGTGGCGATCAGCGCGTCGAGCGCGTGCGTGACAAGCTGCTGCGCGGACTGGCCGCGCACCGCCGCCGCCAGCCGCAGCCGCAGGTGGCGTTCGCGGTCCAGCCGCAGCGTGAAGGCGGCCTTGCGCCCCGATGCCGGCAGTGGCAGCTGAGCCGGCGCGGCGGCAACGACCGGCGCGGCGGCGACGACCGGAGCGGCGGCGACGACCGGAGCGGCGGCGGGCGCCGTCGCCGACTCCTCCTCTTCCACCACCAGCGCGGCTTGCAACTGCGCGCGCTCCTCCAGCACCAGCGGCAGCGGCTCGGGCGCGGCCGGGGCGGTGCCCATGTCGTTCCAGCCCAGTTCCTCCCCGGCGTGCGACAGCGCGGTCAGCGACGCGCCCTGCCGGCGCATCGCCGGTCGCGCCTGTCCCTTGCGCGCGAGCAGCCCGGAGGTCAGCGACGCCAGCGGTTTGGTGCTCAGCATCAGCCCACCACCCGGCGGCCAAAGCCGCCCGCCTGTGGCCGTACCGATCCGTATCCGGCGCCCGGCTTGGGCGCGGAAAAGACCGTGCGGCGGAAATTCTTCTCCAGCCGGTCGGAGACATAGTCCCACAACTCGGCGATCTCGGCGGCGGAGCGGCCCTTGGGGTCGACCTCCATCACCGTCCGCCCGTCGATCATCGACGCGGCGAAATCGGTGCGTTGATGCACCGTGATCGGCGCTACCGTCCCATGTTGGGACAGAGCGACCGCCGCATCGGACGTGATCCGCGCCTTGGGCGTGGCGGCGTTGACGACGAAGATCAGCGGCTTGCCCGACCGTTCGCACAGGTCGACGGTCGCGCCGACCGCGCGCAGGTCGTGCGGGCTGGGGCGGGTCGGAATGACGATCAGCTCGGCGACCTGGATGACGCTCTGGATCGCCATGGTGATCGCTGGCGGGGTGTCGATCACCGCCAGCTTGAACCCCTGCTGCCGCAGCACCTCAAGGTCCGCGGCCAGCCGCGCGACCGTGGTCTGCGCGAAGGCGGGATATTCCTCCTCGCGCTCGTTCCACCAGTCCGCCAGCGATCCTTGCGGATCGATGTCGATCAGCACCACCGGGCCGGCACCGGCGCGCTGCGCCTGCACCGCCAGATGCCCGGACAGCGTGGTCTTCCCCGACCCGCCCTTCTGCGATGCCATCGCCAGTATGCGCATCTCGCCCCGTTCACCTCGTCGACGTTTCGGCTGCGGGAATGCCACGGCGATGTGGACGAACCGTTAATGCCGTTGCGAAACGATCGGACGCGATGGCACGCCGCCCACGGTGATGACGGATGGTTAATGCCTTTGCGCGCATGGCCGTGGTAAGGCATGAAGCCGGCACATGGGGCCGGCGTGTAAGGGGATATGCGCGATGAAGGGCAGTCTGGTGGCGGCGCTCGCCGCGGTGGCGATGCTGGCGCCGGCGGTTGCCGCGGCCGATGTGAAGGCGGGTGTCGAGGCATGGAGCAGCGGCGACTACGCCAAGGCGGTCGAACAATGGCGCGCGCCCGCCGCCGCGGGCGATGCCGATGCGCAGTTCAATCTGGGCCAGGCGTACAAATTGGGCCGCGGCGTCCCGGCCGATCAGGCGCAGGCGCTGGAATGGTTCCGCAAGGCCGCGATGCAGGGACATCCTCAGGCGGAGGACAATTACGGCCTGTCGCTGTTCCAGAACGATCGCAAGGCGGATGCGCTGCCGTGGCTGGAAAAGGCCGTGGCGCGTGACGAGAAGCGCGCGGAGCTGGTGCTGGGCACGATGCTGTTCAACGGCGATGCGGTGTCACGCGACTGGACGCGCGCCTATGCGCTGGTAACGCGATCGTCGCAGCAGGGCCTACCGCAGGGGTCGCAGACGCTGGCGCAGATGGATCGCTACATCCCGGAGGATCAGCGGCGCGAAGGGATCGCGATGGCGCAGCAGATCGAGGCGCGCGGCCGCGCGGTACAGGTCGCCGCGGCCGCGCCTGCCCCCACCGCTCCCGCGCCGAAGCCGGCCGCACCCAAGCCGGCCACTCCCACGCCTGCCACCCCCAAGCCGGCGGCGACCCCCACCCGTCCCGGCGCCAGCTATTCAGCGCCCGGCGGCGTGACCGTCCCGACCGCGCCCAAGCCGGTCGCGACCTCGACCGCCCCGGCCGCGACGCCCAAGCCCAAGCCAGCCGCCCCCGCGCCCAAGCCTGCCGCCAAACCCGCCGGTGGCGCCTGGCGCATCCAGCTCGGCGCGTTCCGCGACGCCGCCAACGCGCGCGCGCTCTGGTCGCAGGTCGGCGCGCGCGTCGGCGGCCGCGCCGATTACGTCCGCGCGGGCGGCCTCACCCGGCTTCAGGCGACCGGCTTCGCCTCGCGCGCCGATGCACAGCGCGCCTGCACGAAGGCGGGTACCGCCTGTTCGGTGGTCGCCCCCTGATCCGGCAAGCCGGCGGCCGGCGGGATCGGCCGCCGGCCGCGTCGGGCGGTCCGATTTCGCTCCCCGCCCGGCGCGCACCGGTATAGGCGTTGTCGCGCGAGAGGATTCCAAAGGAGCGACGATGACCCGCCGTATCACCATGCCAGCCCTGCTGACGCTGGCCGCGATCACGCTGGCGCCCCCCGCCGCCGCGCAGGACGATCTGGCGAACCGCCCGAAGACGCAGGTGGTGGCGAAGGGTGCCTCCCCCGACGGGCGCATCACCGTCACCGTCTCGCTCGATGGCGAAGGGGGCGCCAGCTATGCGGTCGCGCGTGACGGGCGCGCGATCCTCAACGACAGCCGGCTGGGCTTCCTGTTCACCGACGCGCCGAAGATCGACCGCGCGCTCGCGCTGGTCGGCACGTCGCGCGATCGCGCCGACACGACCTGGCGCCAGCCGTGGGGCGAATGGGAGACGATCCGCGATCGCCACAACGAACTGACCGTCCGCCTGCGCGAGGCGACCCGGCTGCAGCGCGAGATCGGCGTCACCTTCCGCATCTTCGACGACGGCGTCGGCTTCCGCTACACCCTGCCCGCGCAGGCCCATCTGAAACAGGCCAACATCGCCGGCGAGCTGACCGAATTCGCCTTCGCCGAACCGGGCACCGCGTGGTGGAAGCCCGCCTATCTGTGGAACCGCGAGGAATATCGCTACCGCAAGACCCCGCTCGACGGCGTCGGCACCGCGCAGACGGTGATGACAGTGAAGCTGGCCAGCGGCACGCATGTCGCCATCCACGAAGCCGCGCTGGTCGATTATGCCGCGATGAACCTGCGCCGCTCGGATCGCCCCAATGCCTTCATCGCCGACCTGACGCCCGGATCGGCCGCCGCCTCGGTATCGCGTGCCGCGGGCTTCTCCACGCCGTGGCGCACGATCGCGATCGCCGACGATGCGGCGGGCCTCTACGCCGCCAGCCGGATCGAGCTGAACCTCAACGAGCCGAACAAGCTGGGCGACACATCCTGGTGGATCCGCCCCGGCAAGTTCGTCGGCGTGTGGTGGAACATGATCACCGGCAAATGGACGTGGTCGCGCGGGGCCAAGCACGGCGCGACGACCGCCAACGTCAAACGCTACATCGACTTCGCCGCCGCCAACGGCATCCCCGGCGTGCTGGTCGAGGGGTGGAACGTCGGCTGGGACGGCGACTGGTTCGGCAACGGCAACGACATGCAGTTCGACCAGCCGACCGAGGATTTCGACGCCGCCGAACTGCAACGCTATGGCAAGGCGAAGGGCGTGTACCTGATCGGGCACAACGAAACCGGCGGCTCGGCCAGCCATTACGATGCGCAGCTGGACCGCGCGTTCAAATATGCTGCCGACCACGGCATCCCGGTGGTCAAGACCGGCTATGTCACCGACGCCGGGCAGATCGAGCGCGTCGACCCCGACGGGTCGCAGCATCGCGAATGGCACGAAGGGCAGTGGATGGTGAACCATTACGCCCGCGTCGTTGAAACCGCCGCGAAATATCATGTCTCCATCGACAGCCACGAACCGGTCAAGGACACCGGGCTGCGCCGCACCTGGCCCAATTGGGTCGCGCGTGAGGGCGGGCGCGGGATGGAATATATGAGCTGGCAGGACAAGAACCCGCCAGAGCATGAAGCGAACCTCGTCTTCACCCAGCTGCTGGGCGGGCCGATGGACTTCACCCCCGGCATCGTCAGCCTGAAGGGGTCGGATGACAGCGACATCCCCTCTACGCTGGCCAAGCAGCTGGCCAATTACGTCGTCCTCTACTCGCCCGTGGTGATGGTCGCCGACACGCCGGAGGCCTACGCACAATATCCCGCCACGCTGCCGTTCCTGCGCGCGGTGCCGACCGACTGGAGCGAGACGCGCGTCCTGAACGGCGAAGTCGGCGACTATGCCACCGTCGTCCGGCGCAAGAAGGGGTCCGACGAATGGTTCCTGGGATCGGTGGGCGATGAGGAAGCGCGCAGCTTCACCGTCGCGCTCGACTTCCTCGATGCCGGACGCGCCTATACCGCCGAGATCTACCGCGACGGTCCCGGCGCCGACTATCGCACCGCCGCGCGCCACGCGATGACGGTGGAGACGAAGACGGTCCGCCGCGGCGACCGGCTGACCATCGCGCTCGCCCCCGGCGGCGGCCAGGCGATCCGCTTCGTCCCGGTCGGCAAGGCGGCAAGGAAACGCTGAGCCGCGCCGCCCCGACCCGCGTCGCCCCAGCGCAGGCTGGGGCCTTCCGCCGCATTACGCGCCAGCCGGCGATCCCCTCGATCGTCGCGCGCCCGCCGCTACCCGAACAACCGCGTCAGGCTCCGCTCCAGCATCACGAACTGCCACAGCGTCCGCCCATGTTCCTCGCGCCCGTGGCGGTGCGCCTCCGCCAGCCGTGCCAGCCGGTCGAGGTCGAACCAGCCGGTGTCCGCCAGCGTGCGCGATCGCGCCAGCCCCGCGGCCTCCTCCGCCAGCGCAGCCCGGAACCACGCGCTCACCGGGGTCACGAACCCCATCTTCGGCCGGTACAGGATCTCGCGCGGCAGATAGCGCTCCATCGCCTTCTTCATCAGCCACTTGCCCTGCCCGCCGCGCAGCCGCACCCCCACCGGCAGCCGCGCGGCGAATTCGATCAGCCGGTGGTCCAGCAACGGCTCGCGCGCTTCCAGCGATACCGCCATGCTGGTCCGGTCGGTCTTGGTCAGGATATCGCCGGGCAGCCAGATCTTCAGGTCGGCATATTGCGCGCGGTCCAGCGCGTCGCGCGCCGGCGCATCGCGCATCGCCGCGACATAGCGGTCTTCCGCCCGGTGCCCTGACAGCGCGCGCTTGGCCGCATCGGTGAACAGCGCCGCGCGCAGTTCGGGCGTGGTCACCCCCACGGCGCGCGCATAGCCCTCCGCCCCGTCGCCCGCGAGCGCCAGCAGCGTCGTCTTCGCGCGCAGCGGGCGCGGCGCCCAGTCCGCCTTCGGCCAGGCGCGCCCCAGCGTCCCGAACAGCGGCGCGCGCCATGCGGCAGGGACGATCCCGCGCACCCGCTCCTCGGCATGCTGGAAGCGGTGACGGCGGTATCCGGCCAGCGCCTCGTCCGCGCCGTCGCCCGACAGCGCCACCGTCACCGTCTCCCGCGCCAGCGCCGCCACCTGATAGGTCGCGAGCGCGGAGGCATCCGCGAACGGTTCGTCGAAGGCGTGGACGATCGTGTCGATCAGCGCGACGTCGCCCGATCGCACCACCCGTTCGTGGTGCGCGGTCGCGAACCGCTGCGCCACCTGCGCGGCATAGCCGCGTTCGTCATGCCCCGCCTCGTCGAAGCCGATCGTGCAGGTCTTCACCGCCTGCCGGCTCGCCTCCGCCATCAGCGCGACGACCGCCGAACTGTCGACCCCGCCCGACAGGAATGCGCCCAGCGGCACGTCGGCGACCATCCGCGAGCGCACGCCCTCGCGCATCAGCGCCAGCAATTCCTCCTCCAGCGCCGCGGTGCCACCCCGCGCGCGATCGGCGAAGCTGACGTCCCACCAGCGCCGCGGCGCGGGCACCGGCCGCCCGCGCTCGACCAGCAGGAAATGCCCCGCCGGCAGCTTCCTCACCCCCGCGACGATACAGGCGTCGTCGGGGACGTAGCCGAACGCCAGATAATCCTCGACCGCGCGTATGTCCGGCGCACGGCGCAGCAGCGGATGCGCCAGCAGCCCCTTCA
This sequence comes from Sphingomonas ginsenosidimutans, assembly GCF_002374835.1. Lineage (GTDB taxonomy): Bacteria > Pseudomonadota > Alphaproteobacteria > Sphingomonadales > Sphingomonadaceae > Sphingomonas > Sphingomonas ginsenosidimutans. The sequence goes on along the minus strand of NZ_NWVD01000001.1, from coordinate 1,091,092 downwards.
GCTCCGACGCGAACGCCAGCGCGCCATCCGCCAGCTCGACATAATGGAGCGGCTTCACCCCCAGCCGGTCGCGCGCGACGAACAGCGTCTGCGTCGCGGCATCGTGGATCGCGAAGGCGAACATCCCGACCAGTCGGTCGAGCAGCGCCGGCCCCCATTGGGCATAACCGTGCAGCAACACCTCGGTATCGCCATCGCTGCGGAACACGCAGCCACGCTCGATCAGCTCGGCGCGCAATTCGCGGTAATTGTAGATCTCGCCGTTGAAGACGATCGCGTGGCGCGCGTCGGCGCTCGCCATCGGCTGCGGCGATCCGGCGATGTCGATGATCGACAGCCGGCGGTGCGCCAGGCCGACGCCCGGCGCGGTCCACACCCCCGCGCCATCGGGGCCGCGGTGCGCCATCGCATCGGCCATCGCCGCCACCCGCGCCGGATCGACCGGCTTGGGCGTGGCGGGGTAGAACAGTCCGGCGATTCCGCACATGTCAGTAGGCCGGCCGCACGATCCGGTCGACCGCCGGGCCGACCGGGCCGATCGCGGCGCGAAACGCGCGGATCGCCGCCACCGCCGCGGGAACGCCGCCCGCATCGGGGCGCACCACCGCCGACAGATGCATCGCCACCGCGGTCTGCGTGCCGCCGCGCAGCCGGTCGGCCATCGTCGCCCATTTCACGCTTCTGTCGTCTCCGGTCACGGTCCAGCCGACGCGATACCATGTGACGACGATCCGCTCCACGGTGCCGCCGCCCCCGCCCGATCGGGTGACGATCCGCATCGCATGGCCGCCGTCGATCGCCGGCAAATCGGCGACGCGGATCCAGCGGTCCCCCTGCCGCAGCGCACCGGTGCCGAACGCCGCCAGCTTGCGCCCCTCGCCCTGCCCGGCATAGGCCGCCAGCGCCCAATCGACCGCCTGCCCTCGCGCATCGCCGTAGCGCGCGAACAGATGATGGTCCGCGCCCGGATGCCACGGTGCCCATGCGACCGCGCCCGCCGCCGGCGCAACGCGCTGCCATCCCGCCACATCGGGCAACGCGATGCGGTGCGGCATCGCCAGCGCGCGCGCCGCGATGCTCGCGCTGGTCGCCGGCGCCACCGCCGCCGCGCCGACCGCCAGCACGCCGGCAATGGCAGGCGCCAGCATCATCCGCACCGGGCGGCGCAGCCGCGCGGGATCGAACGGCAGGTCGTCGGGCGCGCGGTCAAACCACCGCCACGCCGCCGCCATCAACGCGGCCATCACCACGCCGAAGAACACCCAGCCATAGACGATATGGTCCACCCCGGTCGCCGCCGCGACGCCCCAGCGCTGCGCCGCCACGATCGTCCCGAACGCGCGCACCGCATTGGCCAGCACCGGCACGATCACACACGCCGCCATCCAGATCGCGCGCCGCCGCCAGCTGCTGAAACAGGTGTTGGCGACCAGCGCGCCATAGGCCAGCATCGCGATCACGAACTTGGCGCCCGAACACGCCTCCGCCACCTCGAAATAATAGGGGCCGGCGTGGATCAGCACCCCGTCGACGCTGGCGGGCACGCCCGCCACATGGAGCAGCGGCATCACCATCGCGACCGTCACGTCCTGCAACACCGGTTCCAGCTCGTCGCCGAACGGCACCATGAAGAACGCATAGGCGATCGGAAACGCCAGCGCGCGCGCCACGTTCGGCCCCAGCACCGCGATCGTCACGCCCGCCAGCATCGCGACCAGCGCGACCTGTCGCACCAGCGCCACCTCGCCCGCATCGCCCAGCAGCCACACGAACGCCGCGCCCGCGGTGATCGCCACCCCCGGCGCCCAGCCGGTCGGCACGATCCGCGCCAGCCCCGCGCGCCGCGTCCACACCAGCCACGCGACCACCGGCGCGATGAACAGGCAGTGGCCGAACGTCGTGCTGGTCCACCAGATGCGCGTCATCGCCGCCACATCGGCGCGGAACAGCAGCAGCAGCGCCGCCGCGGTCGCCGCCAGCGCGATAAGGTGACGCGGCCACACATTGCGCTCCACCACGGCCGCCACGGTCGTGTCGCTCACGCCGCCAGTCCGACGATCGCGTCCAGCGGCGCCAGCCGCGCCGCCCAGTCATAGCGTGCGATCACCCGCGCCCGCGCCGCGCGCCCCAGCGCCGCCGCCGCATCCCGGTCCGCCAGCAGCGCCGCAATCTCCCGCGCCATCGCCGCCGCATCGCCCGCGACGCGCAGCGCGCCGCCATGGTCGATCCCCTCGGCAGCGGCCGCGCTGGCGACGACCGGGCGCGCCATCGCCATCGCTTCCAGCACCTTGTTCTGGATACCGCGCGCCAGCATCAGCGGCGCGACCACCACATCCGCCGCCGCCAGCCAGCCGCGCACGTCCGCCACCTCCCCGGTCACGGTCACCCGCTCCCCTACCAGCGCGCGTACCGAGGGCGTCGGCGCGCGCCCGACGATCGCGAACTGCGCCGGCGGCAGCTGAGGCATTGTGTCGCGCACGAACGCCGTCACCGCCTCGACATTGGGGCGATAATCCATCTGCCCGGTAAAGACGATCAGCGGCACGCCCGGCGCCGCGACCGGCGCGAACGACGCCGCGGGGTCGAAGAACCCCGCGTCGATGCCGTTTTCCAGCGGCTGTCCGCCCGGCACCAGCGCGGCTTCCTCCGCGCTGACGAACAGGCTGGCGTCGACCGCCGCCGCCACGCTGCGCTCAAACGCCGCCAGCAACCGCGCCTCGCGCGCCAGCATCCAGCGCATCGGCCCGCGCGCGTCGGCAGCATAGGCGGCGAACTTCGCCGAATCAGCATCGACGAAATCCATGACGCGCCGCACCCTCGCCGGCAGATACGGCGCCATCTGCCCGGAGAAGGCATAGGCGCAGGTCACCCTCTGCCGCGCCATCACGTCCGTCACCGCGCGCCGTACCGCATCGTCATCGAACGCGGTCAGCGACAGCGGCCGGCCGCTCGCCAGCGCCTCCAGCCCGGCGCGCCATTGCTTCTTGGTGCGCGGCACGATCGTGTGGCTGGCCAGCATGTCGGTGAACGCCGCCGCGGGCGACCGGTCGCGCGGATCGTCGGCGAACGCGACCAGATGCACCCGCGCGCGCGCCGCCAGATGGCGCAGGATGTGATAACCTCTGATCTTGTCGCCGCGATCGGGGGGAAAGGGCACGCGATGCGCCAGGAACAGCACATCGCCGCTGGCGCCCGCGATCACCCCAGCCCCCGGCTGATCCACGGCCCGATCGCATTGGCGACCGGCAGCGGCAGGCGCCGCCATGCCTTCACCATCAACGCATATCTGGGGTTCAGCGGATTGACCTCGCGCCGTTCGCCCGCGCTCCACACCGAATAGGACAGCGGCCGCCCCTCGAACCCCCAGTTCTTCTTGAACGCCGCCGCGCCCGTCCCGGTCTTGGATCGCCCGAAGTCGAAGCGGGTGCACCCGCGCGCGCGGGCATGCGCCATCAGCGCGAAATACATCCGGTCGTTGGCGCGCAGGACGCGCGCCGCCTCGGTCCCGCCACCCCAATAGGGATAGACGGTGCCGCGGTGATACAGGCTCAGCACGCTCGCCACCGCGCGGCCATCGTGGCGGACGGTCAGGACGTCGGCGTCCATCGTCTCCAGCACGGCACGAAACAGCGCGCGCGGAAACACCGGCGTGCCCAGGTTGCGCACCGATTCGGCATAGATGCGATAATGTTCGTCCGCCGCCGCGCGCGTGCGCGCGACATGGACGGTCAGGTCGCCCGCCAGCGCCTTTCGTACCTCGGCACGCTGCTTGCGCGGGATAGCCAGCAATTCCGCATCGTCGTCCGCCGCCAGATCGCGCGCGAAGCCCAGATAGCTCGTCGTATCGACCGCCCAGCCCGCCGGTGCCGCCCCGCCACGCCATTCGACCGAGGGGCAGCCTCGTTCCTGCGCCAGCGCCACCGCGCCCGCCGCCAGCGGCGCCACCGCCGCCGCGTCGCCCAGCATCCCGCCATCGACCGCGAAGCCCGCCGACACCAGCGCGCGCCCGAACAGCGGCGATCGCATCTCGGTCAGCGGTACCGCGCCGATCATCGCGCCGTCGGCGTGCTCGGCGACCAGCCAGTGCGCACGCTGCCCGCAGCCGCGCTCCACCGCCGCGCTCCATTCCGGCAGGTGAAAGGGCGTGGCATCGCGGTGCGCCGCGACGAACGCCGCCACCTCGCGCGCGTCGGCGCGGCGCACGCCGACCGGCGCGGTGGTCAGCGGCATCGTCATCGCGACAGCCGCGCGACCACCGCGTCGGTCCGCCCCCAGCGGTGCCGGCGCAGCAGTCCGTCGAGCTTGCCCGCCATTGCGCCGATCCGGCTGTAATGCCGCACCCGTGACTTCAGCGGCGCGCCCGCGACGCGCGGCTGGCCGGGATCGACCTCCCACGGGTGGAAATAGAAGACACCCGGTGCGCCCGCGGCATGGACCTGGCGCAGCGCATGATCGGTCAGCGCGGCGGGCAGCAGCCGGAAGAACCCGCCCCCCGTCGCGATCCGCCGCCCGGCGAACTCCGCCACCGTCACCGGCAATTCGACCAGCGCCGCATCCGCCAGCGGCGACCAGGCATAGCGCGGGCTGTCGCGCCAGCCGTAATGGTCGTGCGCGACCGGTGCGACACTGCTGGAATAAGCATAGCCTTCCTCCGCCAGCACCGCGTGCGCCCAGGGCGTGCGCCGGTCGATCGAGAAGCTGGGCGCACGATAACCCGTCACCGCGACCCCGCCGGCATCCTCCAGCGCGGCGCGCGCGCGGCGCAGGTCGGCACGGAATTCCTCCGCGCTCATCGTGAAGACGCGCCGGTGATCCCAGCCGTGGCTGGCGACCTCATGCCCCGCCGCGGCGATCCGCTGCATCAGCGCGGGGTTACGCGCCGCCACCCAGCCCAATGTGAAGAAGGTCGCGCGCACGTTCGCGGCAGCGAACAGGTCGATGACGCGCGCGGTGTTGTCCGCCACGCGCGATTCCAGCGTCGCCCAGTCGGCCTTGTCGATCGTGCGTTCGAACGCGCCGACCTGGAACCATTCTTCCACGTCGACCGACATGGCATTCAGGATGGGGGCGTCGACGACCGGATCGGGGCGCATCACGCCGCCCCCCGCATCGCCTCCGCGCGCGCCGCGTCGCCCTCCACCCAGTCGACCAGCAGCGTCAGCACGCGGCGTAGCGCGGCATCCTGCTCGGCGATCCGCGCCTCCAGTGCCGCGATCCGCGCCTCGGTCTGCGGGTCGGCGCGCGTGAGGGTCGTCGCGGCGGCGTCGTTGGCGACGGTCGCGGCCGGACGCGGCGTGGCGGGCGCATCGGCGCGCGGCGCGGGCAGGTCGCGCTCCTCGTCGGCGACGACGCCTGCGATCAGCGCCGCGTCGATCGTCTCCGCCTGCGCCAGCGATCCGTGCAGCAGCACGCGCGTCATCAAATGGTTCAGCCGCCGCGGCACCCCGCCGGTGGCGCGGTGCAGCGCGGCGAAGGCATCGGCGGAAAACGCCGGCCGCCCCGTCCATCCCGCCACGGTCAGCCGGTGGGTGACGTAATCCTCCACTTCCTCGGCCGCCATCGGGTCGAGGTGATGGACCGCGATGACCCGCTGGCGCAGCTGCTCCAGCCGGTCCGATCCGTTCAACCGCTCGCGGAACTCCGGCTGGCCCAGCAGGAAGATCTGCACCAGCGCCCGCCCGCCCGCCTGGAAATTGGAGAGCATCCGCAGCTCCTCCAGCGCCGACGGCGGCAGCGCCTGCGCCTCGTCGACGATCAGCAGCGTGCGCCGCCCGGTGCGCGCCACCGCATGCAGCCCGCGCTCGACGATCATCAGCAGCTCGGCCTTGGTCTTGCCCGCCGGGTCCAGGTTCAGCCCCTGCGCGACGATCCGCAACAGGTCCTCATGCTCCACCGCGGTCGACACGATCGTGATGACGTTGAGGTTCGCCGGGTCGATCTGCGCGGTCAGATGGCCGACCAGCGTGGTCTTGCCCGCGCCGATATCGCCGGTGATGACGATGAACCCCTCGCCCTGTGCCAGGCCATAGCCCAGATAGGCCATCGCCTTGCGGTGGGTCGACGTCTCGCACCAGAAACGTGGATCGGGCGTCAGCTGGAACGGGCGGTCGGCCAGGCCGTAGAATGCGTCATACATGCGCTGTCTCGCGTCCGTCAGAAATTGTACCGCGCGCCGACCAGCGCCTGCGCGGACCATTGCGTGTCGATCCCGCTCTGGTCGAAGCCGTATACGCCGATCGACGCCAGCGTGCCGAGCCGCCCGAACTGGCGCGAATAGGTGGTGTTCGCGCCCCAGCCATAGACGTCGCCGGCGCCCGGCAGCCCGCTGGAATACCAGTTGCCGAAGACATTGGCATCCAGGTTCGACACCCGCGACAGCGCGCGCGACCAGAACAGCTGGGCATAGGCGCTTTCGTCCTCCAGCCCGATCACCGTCACGCCCGGCGCGCCGCGCGGCGCGTACAGGCGGCGGTTGGCATAGCCCATGCCGAACCCGAAGCTGGTGCGCCCGCGCGACGCGCTGATGACGCCATCGATCCCGCGCGCGCGATAGCTGGCGGTCGCGATCGACTGGAACACGTCGTTCAGGCACCCGCCCGCACCGCCGCCGGCGCCCGCGTCCTGCCCCGGCCGCGCGCCGAACACGCACCCGCCGAACTGCTGGCCGAACGGGTCGATGCTGGTGTCGAACGCGCGCGGCAATTGCGTCAGCCCGTCGCGCAGCTGCCGCCCGAACGTCTCGATCCCGTCGTACAGCAGCACGTTGACCGCCACGTCGCGCGACATGGCGTAGCTGAGCGACCCGAAATAGGTCTCGCCGCCATAACGATATCCGGCATTGGCGCGCAGCTCCAGCCGCGGGCTGGGGCGCCAGATCACCCCGGCGTCATAGATCAGCCCATCGGTCTGGTACGCGATCCGCACCGGCGACGCCGGGTCGGTCACGAACCGCCCGTCGGCATCGCGCACCGGCACGCCGCCGGTCACCAGCGCATCGCGCTGCCCGACCTCGATCTTCTCATACCCCACGCCCGCGCGCACCGCGACGGTACGCGACAGCGGCATCACCACGTCGCCGCGGCCGAACCAGCCCTCGTACCGCTGGTCGAGCTGGTCGGCGTCCTCACGCTCCCACCCGCCGCTGACGGTCACGCCGAACGGCGCGACACGCCCCACCGGCACGCCGACGGTCGCGGTCGCCATGTGATTGCGCGAGCTGTCGAAATAATCGAACGGCGCCTGACCGGGCAGCAGCGCGGGGACGTCCGGCACCTCCACCTTGGTATAGCCGAAGCGATAGGCCGCACCGACGTCCAGCAGCCCGACCTGCGTCGACAGCGTCGGCCCGGCGTAGAAGGAATAGAGCTGCGACACGTTGGCGGCATTGCCCAGCAGGTTGCCCGGCGCCGCACCGCGGATGTCGCTGCGCGCGCGCGTGGCGATCGCCCCGCCCTCCATCGACAGCGACGGCGTCAGCCGCACCTGCGCCAGCGCCAGCCCGCTGTGGATATCCTGGTCGCCGACGTCGCCGTTCCAGTCGATGCGCCGTTCGTAGCGATAGCTGACCTGCCCCTGCGCACGTCCGTTGCTGATCCCCGCGTCGATCCCGGCGGCGACCTGGGTATAGGTCAGCACGTCGTCGGTGGTGAGGTCGGCGGTCACCACCTGCCCCAGCTCGATATAGGGCTGGACGTAGCGCGCGGTGCGACCGCCAGCACCGCCATTGCCCGCGCCGCCGCCCCCGTTGCCCGCACCGGCATCGCCCGGCGCCTGCGCCGCGACACCCGCCGGGGCCAGCAGCGCCAGCGCCGCGGCCGCGATATACGCCCCCCGCATCACTCCCCCCGCCCGTAATAGCTGCCGAACCGCCCGCGTCCCGGTTCGTAGGATACCGCGTTCAGCACCAGGTGGATTTCGTCGCATCCGTCCAGCAGCTGCACCGCTTCCTGCACGTCACCCTCGGTCGTGCGGTCGGCCCGCACCACCAGCATCACCTGACCGACCAGCAGCGCCAGCACCGATGCCGGCGACGCCGCCAGTGCCGGCGGCGAATCGAACACGATGATCCGCTTCGGGTTCGCCGCCAGCAGCCGGTCGAGCACCTCGCCGGTGCGGGCCGAGGCGAGCAATTCGGTGTCCGAATGGCTGCGCTTGCCCGCCGCCAGCAGCGACAGCTGCGGCACGTCGGTGCGGATCACGCACGCCTCCGGGTCGATCCGCGGATCGGCCAGGATGTCGAGCAATCCGGTATGCTCTCCGTCCACGCCCAGCCGCGCCAGCACGTCGGGCTTGGCGAAGTCGGCGTCCACCAGCAGGATCTCGACGTCGCGCTCGGCCGCCAGGCTGATCGCCAGGTTGATCGCGCAGAACGTCTTGCCCTCGCCCGGCTTGCCCGATCCGACCAGGATCGTGCGCGCGCGCTGCCGCAGCGGCCCTTCGGCGACAACCCGCGCCGTCAGCAGCAGCTGGCGCTTCACCAGCCGGAATTCCTCCGCCAGCGCCCCCACCGGTGCGCCGGGCACCAGCATCCCCATCTCGGCCAGCATCGTGCGGTCGATCATCGCCACGTCGCTGGGCGGGGCGATCCATTCGTCCAGTCCGTCGTCGTCGCTGTCCGACAGGAATTCCGCCGGGATCGCCGCCAGCGTGCCGACCGGTGCCGGTGCCGGTGCCGGTGCCGGCCCGGGCACGTCCCGTACCGGCACGGGCGCCGGCTCCTCGGCGGCAATGGGCTCGACCGGCGCTTCGGCGCGCCCGCGCAGATGCGCGTTGAAGTCATAGACGCGCGCCGCGCGCTCGATCAGCGATTCGGGCCGCGCGCTCATGCCGCCATTCCCCGCTGAAGCATTTCCACCCCCAGCAGCGCGACATAGGCGACCGCCAGACCCGCCGCGCCGCCCGCGAACCACGTCAGCTGGCGCCGCCGCCGCTCCGCCTGGGCGCGCGTCACCATCTCGCCGATCGATCCGATCACGGCGATGCCGGTCGCCTTCTCCAGCCGCTGCGCGGTGGCGAAGGTCGCCTGCACGCGCCCGATCGCGAACGCCGCGCCGATCCCCGCCGCCAGCCCCGCCAGCAGCACTCCGGTCAGCAACAGCGGCCGGTTCGGCGCGGTCGGCGTGCGCGGCACGGTCGGCGGATCGATCACGCTGAACTTCACCGCATCGGTCTGCGACTGCGCGCTGCTGCGCAGCTTCACCTGTTCGCGCTGCGCGAGCAGCTGGTCGTACTGCTGCTTGAGGACGTCGTAATTGCGGTCGATATCGCCCTGTTCGGCGGCCACTTCCGGGTCGCCGGCCAGCTTGGAATTGAGCAGGTCCAGGTCGCCCTGCAACTGCCGCTTGCGCATCTGCAACGCGGCGACCGCGGACTGCTTGTCCGCCAGCATCGCCTGAAGCGACAGATACGCCGGGTTCGGCACGCTGCCGTCCGCGCCGGCCGCCACCGGCTCGTTGCGCGCCGCCGCCTGCGCCTGCGCCAGCTGCTGCTTCAGCGCGACGACGTCGGGGTGGCTGTCGGTAAAGCCCCGCGCGCGCGCATCGGCCAGCTGCCCCTGCACCAGGGCCAGCCGCGCGCGCGCCGGGCCGACACCGGGGGCGATCCCGCCGCCGCCGGGAACGCTGCGCTGCGTCCCCGCCATCTGCCCCGAAATCGCCGCCAGGCTGGATTGCGCGGCGGCCAGATCGCCGTCGACCTGGCTCATCTGCGTGCGCGCCGCGCCGATCCGGTCGGCGATCGATCCGGTGCCGGGCAAGGCGCCCAAATAACGGTTCTGGAAATCGGCGCGCTTGCCCTCGGCATCCTGCAGCTTGCGCCCCAGCGCGTCGAGCTGCCCGTCCAGGAAGGTGATCGCCTGGCTGCTCTGGTTCCGGTCCTCGGACAGGTTGGTCTCGACGAACAGGTCGATCAGCTTCTGCGTGATCTGCGTCGCCAGCCGCGGGGTCGCGGCGGTGGTCGTGATCTCGAACAGATTGTCCTGCTGCGCGACGATCTTGATCGCATTCTGCAAACCGCCGACGCGATCGGCGACGTCGCGGTCGCTCGACACCGTCTGCGCCAGGTCGGTGCCGCGCACCACCTTCTCCAGGCTGACCGCGCTGGTCAGCGTCTGGCGCACGGTATCGACGTCGCGCGCCGCATCGCTTGCTTGCGACGGGTCGACCCCGGCGGGCAGCACGTTGTTCAGCTGGACGAACACGCGCGCGTGCGATTCGTATTTGCTCGGCATCTGGCTGACGACCAGCCAGCCGGCGATGCACACCGCCCACGCCACCGCCAGCCCCAGCCAGCGGCGCGTCCAGATCGCATGGAGTGCGATCCTGATCTCTTCGATGATCCCGCCCACGGCCTTTAGAACATGCTCTCGGGGATGATGATGACATCGCCCGGTTCCAGCTTCACGTTGGCGCTGGCGTCGCCGTCCTTCAGCAGCCGGCTGATCTTCAGCGCGAATTCGCGCTGCTTGCCGGTCGCGCGGTCGTAACGGATCAGCCGCGCCTTGTTGCCGGCGGCATATTCGCCCAGCCCGCCGACCGCGATCATCGCGTCCAGCAGCGTCATGTTGGCGCGGTACGGCAGGCTGGCGGGCTTCTGCGTCGCGCCGACGATCCGCACCTGCTGGCTGTACGTGCCGGAGAAGCTGTCGACGATCACCGACACGATCGGGTTCTGGACATATTCGCCCAGCGCCAGCTTCATGTCGGCGGCCAGCATCGACGGGGTCTTGCCCACCGCCGGCATGTCCGCGATCAGCGGCGTGGTGATGCGGCCGTCGGGGCGCACCTGCACCTTGGCCGACAGCTCCGGGTTGCGCCACACGAAGATGTTGAGCGAATCGAGCGGCCCGATGACATATTCCTCGCCCGGCTGCTCCTTGGCCGCGACGAAGCTGGCGGGCGGCAGTTCGGGGCGTCCCCCCGCACCCGCGCACGACGCCAGCAGCATCGCTCCCGTCGACAGGGTCAGCATGGTCCTGGAACCACCGGCGAAACGCATCACGATCTCCTCCGCGCACACCGCACCCGCCGGGCGCAGTGCCACCTGCCGCGGATATGGGCGGCAGAGGTGAAGATAGCGTTAGGAAGCTTGCCCCACCTGTCCCGCATCGGGACCGCTTGCGGCACGGCGACGCGGATATTAGGCGGCTTCGCCCGGAGGACACGGCGATGACGCTCGACGATCTGGGGCCGCGGATCATCATCATGGGTCCGTCGAACAGCGGGAAGTCGACGCTGGCGCAGTCGATCGCGCGGGCGCGCGGGCTGCCGGCGGTCCATCTCGACCGGTTGCATCACCTGCCCGATACCGATTGGGTGCCGCGCCCCGCGGCGGCGTTCGCCGCGCTGCACGATGCCGCGATCCGCGGCGATCGCTGGGTGATCGACGGCAATTACACCCGCCTGCTGCCCGCACGGCTCGATCGCGCGACCGGGCTGATCCTGCTCGATCTCTCGACGCCGCGCAGCCTGTGGCGCTATCTGCGGCGGTGCTGGTTCGAACGCGACCGCGCCGGCGGGCTGGCGGGCGGGCGCGACAGCGTGAAGGCCGCGATGCTCCGCCATATCGCGATCACCACCCGCGCCAACCGCCGCCGCTATGCCCGCATGGCCGATACGCTGGCGCTGCCGGTCATCCGCCTCGACACGCCCGCATGCGTCGACGCCTTCTACCGCGCCAACGGCCTGCACCGCTGACGACGGCACGCCGCGTCAGTCGTCGATCGCCACTTCCCACGTCCCGAACCGCACGAAGCCGCTCGATCGCGCCAGCGCCAGCGATGCCGCATTGTCGGTCTGACAGCGATATTGCGGCGCCCATCCCTGTCCGCCCGCCCAAGCCGCGGCGGCGCGCACCACCGCGCGCGCCAGCCCCTGCCCGCGCGCTGCCGGCAGCGTCAGCACGCCCAGATCCGCGATCGGCGTCCCCGCCCAGCAATACAGGCTCGCCGCGCACAGCACGTCCCCGCCGATCACCGCGCCGAACACCGCGTCATGGTCCCATTCGACCCACGCATCCTCGCGATCCTGCTCCGACGCGGCGGCATGGAATGCCGCGAAGGCGGCCGCGTCCTCCGGGCCCAACCGGCGCGCCCGCGGGTCGGCAGCGTCCCCGCCGCCCCAGCGGAACAGCGCATCGGGATCGTTCAGCGCGATCCCCGCCGCGGCCAGCCGCGCGCGCCACTCGGCGATCGACGCCGCCCCGTCCGTCCAGCCGATCGCCGTCGCGACGGCGGGCGGCATCACCGCGCGCGTCCGCCCGCTCACCTCGGTCAGCATCATCGCACGCCGGGCGCCGGGATCGACCGCGACGCCGGCATGGTCGCCGCCCATCGCGCGGTGCCAATAGCCCTCGAACGCCCCGCTCACCACGCACCCCCGGCGACGCGCCCCGCCGCCAGTTCCGCCAGCCGCCGCCGCGTCGCGGGCGACGCCTCCGGCGGGGGTGCGTCGGGCGAAAAGAAGCACGCCTCGATCACCTCGCGCCCGTCCGGCTGCGGCGCGTCGTCGGTCCGCCCGCGCACCAGCCACACCGTATCGCGCCGCCCTTCGGCACGCGCCTCGAACCGCGCGAGCACCGCCGCCTCCGCCAGCCGGCAGCCGGTCTCCTCCGCCAGTTCGCGCACCGCGCCGGCGTCGGCGCGCTCGCCGCGGTGCAGCCCGCCGCCCGGCAGCATCCACAGGTCCGACCGGCCATAGCCGTGCCGCACCAGCAGCACGCGGCCCCCGCCGTCGAACGCCGCGACCTTCACCCCGCGCGTGCGCCAGCGCAGCAGCGCCAGCACGCGGCGGCGCACCCTGTAGAGGAACTGCATCATCGTACCGGCCAGTGTAGCGCGCGCGATGTTCCTCTTGCACCCCCCGCCGCGACGGGCGAAAGCGGCGGCGCAACCGGGGGTAGAAAGCGCGCCATGTCCATCCTGTCCGACCGCTGGATCCGCGAACGCGCGCTCGCCGACGGCATGATCGAACCGTTCGTGGAAAATCAGCGCCGCGACGGCTGCATCAGCTACGGCCTGTCCTCCTACGGCTATGACGCGCGCGTCGCCGACGAATTCAAGATCTTCACCAACGTCGACAATGCGATCGTCGATCCCAAGGATTTCGCCGCCAACAGCTTCGTCGATCGCAAGACCGACGTGTGCATCATCCCGCCGAACAGCTTCGCGCTCGCCCGCACGGTCGAATATTTCCGCGTGCCGCGCGACGTGCTGGTGATCTGCCTGGGCAAGTCGACCTATGCGCGCTGCGGCATCATCGTGAACGTCACGCCCCTGGAGCCGGGTTGGGAGGGGCATGTGACCCTCGAATTCTCGAACACTACGCCGCTGCCCGCGCGCATCTATGCCAACGAAGGCGCGTGCCAGTTCCTGTTCCTGCAGGGCAACGAACCGTGCGAGGTCAGCTACGCCGACCGCGCCGGCAAATATATGGGCCAGCGCGGCGTCACGCTGCCGCGATTGTAAGGGTCAGCGCACCCGGTCGAGCCGCACGAAACGGTCCAGCCGCACGAACCCCGACGGGATGCCCGAATTGCGATCGACCAGCCGCACCGCATCGCCGCGGCACAATTGCCCGCCGCGGATGTCGGTGACCAGGATGTCGCTGTCGTCCAGCCGGTCGGCCCCGACGCTCGGCACGTTGAGGTAGCTTCGCGCGCCGACGCGATAGACGATGCCCTTGCCCGCGATCACCCGCGTGCCCGAAATCCCCGATGGCATCACGCAGTCGGTCGCCGGCCCGGCGACGTTCTCGCGCAGCAGCGTATCATATTCCTTCTGCCCGCGCGGATCGGCGGGCCGCGCCGCCGCGATACCGGGCAGAAGCGCCATCGCCGCCAGCACCGCCATCCACTTTCGCATCACCCGTCTCCGTCCCGTGTCGCGGCACCGCGATACGCGCCCCGCGCTGAACCGCGGCTGACCCGCGCGGGCGTCAGGCGGAGGCGCGCACCACCAGCTGCGGGGTCATCACCACCGACGGCGCGTCATACCCCGCGATCCGCGCCAGCAGCGCGTCGGTCATCGCGCGTGCGCCGCTGGCGATATCCTGCCGCACGGTGGTCAGCCGCGGTACCATCTGTTCGGCCAGCGGCAGGTCGTCGAACCCGGTGATCGCGATATCGTCGGGCACGCGCACGCCGCGATCCGCCAGCACGCGCACCGCCTGCATCGCGATCACGTCGGACGCGGCGGCGATTCCGTCGATCCGCCCGCCCACCGCATCCCAATGCGCGGCGATCTCCTCATACATCACGTCCGATGCCAGATGCGTGTCGAGCTGCAACGGCGCGTCGACGCCGCGCTCGGCGCACACGTCGCGCACCCCCGCGTGCCGCTCGGTCAGTTCCAGCGTGCGGATCTCGCCCATGAACGCAATCCGCCGGCATCCGCGCTCGATCAGCCGCTCGCCCGCCAGCCGCCCGCCCAGGTAATTGTCGACCCCGACCGCGCAATGCCGCTGCCCTTCGCGGTGATGCCCCCACACCACCATCTGGCGATAGCGCGCGGCGGTCCGCTCGATCACCGCCAGCTGGTCCGACTGGCCGATCACCAGCACCCCGTCCAGCATCCCCGAATCGACGATATCGTCCAGCCAGTCGTCCCCGCTCGGCACCACGCGCGACAGCATCAGGTCGTAACCGTTGGCGGTCACGCCATCGGCCAGATGCCCCAATATGGTCATGAAGAACGGGTCGGACAGATGCTGCCGCTGCTCATGCCCCAGCGGCACGACCACGCCGATCATGTTCGATCTTTTGACGCGCAGCCGGCGCGCCATTTCGTTGGGGCGGAAACCGTGCTCGGCCGCCAGCGCCTTGATCTTGTCGCGCGTCGCCTTGCTGACCAGCGGGCTGTCGGCCAGCGCGCGGCTGACGGTGGCGACATGGACGCCGGTCAGCCGCGCCAGATCCGCCATGTTGCGGACGCGGTCGCCACCATCCCCGAACACGCCATCCTCGCTGCCGCCGTCGCCCATCGTATCCCGTCATTCCCGGCCGGGGATGGAACATGTCCCCATAACGAAAGGGAATGGCGGTGCCCCGGCCCGATTGCAAGCCGGGCCGGAGCACCCGATCCGCTATGGATCAGAAGCGCAGCCCGATCGTCGCGCTGATGTTGCGGCCCAGCGCCGAACGCGCGGTGGTGACGCCGTCGGCGGGGATGCGGTCCTGCACCTGCCCGACTTCGGTGATCGCCAACACGTTGAAGATGTTCTGCGCATTGACCGACAGCTTGATCGACGGCGTCAGCGCATAGGAACCGAACAGGCTGGTCAGCACATAGCCCGGCATCTTCAGCGTGTTGACGTCCGCGGCATAGGACGAGGTGGTGCCTGTCACGTTCGCCCCGATCGAAAAGACGTCGTTGCCGATCGACGGCGTCGCCTGGAAGATCAGCGCCGCCTGCCGGTACGGGGTGTTGCCGTTCAGCGCCGGGGTCACCTGGCTGTCGGTGATGCGCGCATGGGTGTAGGTCGCGCCCGCGATCAGGTGGAACAGCCCCCAGTCGCCGCCGCCCTCGGCCTCCAGGCCGTAGGAACGATATTTGTTGTTGATGATCTGCTGGACCGGGATGACCAGCTCGTTCGCCTCGGCGGTGGTGGCGCGGAACGCGGTCAGGTTGGCGTACATCGCGCCGCCGCGATACTTCAGCCCCAGTTCCTGCTGGTTGACGAAATTGACCGCGACATTGTCCGCGATGCTGCCGTCGTCGCGCACGCCGCCGCCGAACAGCACGCGATCGGCATTGAAGCGCGCACCGCGGCTGACCCGCGCGAACGCCGCCAGACCGGGGTTCAGCTCATAGTTCGCGCCGACCGACCAGGTGAAATAATTCTTGCGGTAGTCCACCGGCTTGGCCGCCGCCAGGCTGACCACCGGCACGACCCGTTCCGGGGTCTGGATCACGCCGTCCTGGTTGACGTCGATGACGCGGTTGACGCTGCCGGCGTAGATGCCCTCGGCCTTGCTGCTGTTGTAGCGGACGCTGCCGTCCAGGCTCAGCCCGCCGATCTTCCACGACAGCGCGATATACGGCGCGTCGATGTTGTAGTCGACGTTGTAGTAGCGCTGGCAGCAATTGCCGAACACCGGCTCGCCATAGGCGATCAACCCGTTCTGCGTCACCGCCTGCCCGGCGGCGTTATAGACGTCCAGCAGCGCGGCGTTCTCGCCCTTCACTTCCTGAAGATAGCTGTTCCAGTGCCAGTCCATCTTCACGGCCTGATACGACTTGAAATAGCCGAAGGTGACCGATCCGGTTCCGGCGCTGCCGGCATCGACATCGCGGCTCAGCGTCAGGATGTTGGTGGCGTTGGTGAAATCGTCCAGCGTCACGTTGAACAGCAGCGTGTTCGATGCCAGGCCGTTGCCGTTCAGCGCGCCGGGATTGGCGATCGTCTGCCCGGCGTTCGGCCCGTTGGCATAGCGCAGCGTCGCGCCCGCCCCGCCGATCGACGACACGAACGACGCCGCCGACGCGACGTTCGCGGGATAGGGGGTGACGAACCCGCCCGAATTCTTCGCGATGTTGAACTTGTCGTCCAGCGACCAGCCGCCGCCCAGCCCGAACGACGCCTCGCCGCCGATCGCGCGCGACTTGATGCGATAGCCGTCGGCCACGTCGGTCAGGATGCGGTTGCCGTCCGCGCCGATCGAAATGTCCTGCCGCAGGTAGCGCGACATGGTGGTGCCCGACTTGGCGTCGAAACCGGGGAAGGACGAATAATTGGGGTTGTCGACCGTCCCCGTCAGCCGCACCGGCACCGGGACATAGGCGGGGGCGCGGTCGTCCAGCACCTTGAACGTCAGCCGCAGGAAGCCGTCGGCCAGCTTGCGGGTGATGTTGCCCTTGATCTGCCCGCCCTTCTCCGCGGTATAGCCCGCATCCTTCACGCCGGTGCCGATGCGATAGAAGCCACCGACATGGAACGACCAGTCGTCGCCCAGCGGCGCGCCGTAATCGGCGTCGATGCGCGTGCGGTCGAAATCCACGCCCTTGGTCAGCGCGATGTTGCCGCCCTCGGTCGCGCCGGTCTTGCTGATGAAGTTGATGATCGCGCCCGGCGCGTTGCTGGTGAAGGTCGATGCCGAACCGCCGCGCACCGTTTCGACGCGCGCGACATTGTTGTCGGGGCGCACGAACAGGTCGGCGGTGGCGAAGGCGATATCGCCGAAATCGAGGACCGGCAGCCCGTCTTCCTGGAACTGCACGAACTTCGCGCCGCCGCTGGCCACGGGAAGGCCGCGCACCGCGATATTGGCATTGCCCTCACCGCCCGAGGATTCGGCGCGGATGCCCGGCACGTTGCGGATCAGGTCGGCGCTGCCCAGCGGCGCCAGCTGGTTGAGCTGCGCGGCGTCCAGCGTGCTGACCGAGATGGAGGTGCGCACGCTGCGCTCCGGGCGCGCGGTGCCGGTGACGACAATGTCCTGCTGCGCTTCGGCGCTTCCATCGGCCTGCGCGGCGGCGTCGGCCACGGTGGGGGCCGCGACGGCGGCGGTTCCGGGGGTGGCGGGGGCGGTCTGCGCCCAGGCGCTGCCCGACGACAGCGCCGCGACGGCGGCACCGACCAACAGCTTCGACAATGACGACATTTCGATCCTCTCCCCAACCTGATTCGCCCGCATCGGCGGGTCTGATGACGCTCGATACGCCGACCGCAACCGTTTGCAAACATCTTTTTGCACACGATTGCATTTGCATCCGCCAGCCAGGCTTGCCATAGCTCGCAAACGATTGCGGCCCGAGCCGTGCGGAGAGGACGATCACGTGACCATCGCGACCATTCCCGACAGCGACGCGCCACCGGTGGAGGCACGACTCGCCGCGATCGCCCCGCGCCTGCGCCGCCAGTTGCAGCGGCTGTACGGCGCCGCCGCGCTGGAGCCGCTGTGGGACCGCAGCGCCGCGATCCTCCGCCGTGCCGCCTCGGCGCGGGCCGCCGATCTCGTCGCGCTCGACAGCGCGCGCGTCGCCGATCCCGACTGGTTCGTGCACCCGGAGATGCTGGGCTATTCCACCTATGTCGATCGCTTCGGCGGCACGGTGGCGGGGGTGGAGGCGCATGTCGATCACCTCGAATCGCTCGGGGTGCGCTATCTCCACCTGCTCGCGCTGCTGAAGGCGCGCGCGGGCGACAGCGACGGCGGCTTCGCGGTCGCGGATTATCTGGCGGTCGAACCGCGGCTGGGCACGATGGCGGATGTCGAGCGGCTGGCGGCGCGGCTGCGCGCGGGGCGGATCAGCCTGTGCGTCGATCTGGCGCTCAACCACACCGCCGACGATCACCGCTGGGCGCAGGCGGCGCGCGCGGGCGACCCCTTCTACCGCGACTTCTACATGGTTGTCTCCGCCGGGGAGGCCGCCGCGCGCGACGCCGAACTGCCGCAGGTGTTTCCCACCACCGCGCCGGGCAATTTCACGCATGTGCCGGAGATGGGCGGGCATGTGCGCACCACCTTCTACCCGTTCCAATGGGATCTGAACTGGCGCAATCCCAACGTCTTCCTGGCGATGCTGGAAACGATGCTGGCGCTCGCCAACCACGGGTTCGAGGCGTTCCGGCTGGATAGCACCGCCTTCCTGTGGAAGCAGGACGGCACCGATTGCCGCAACCTGCCCCCGTCGCACTATATCGTCCGTGCGCTGCGCGCCGCGCTCGACATCGCCGCCCCCGCCACACTCTTGAAGGCGGAGGCGATCGTGCCGACCGCGTTCGTGCCGCCCTATTTCGGCGCGGACGAAGGCGACGGGTTCGAACCCGAATGCCATCTGGTCTACAACAATTCACTGATGGTCGCCGGCTGGGTCGCGCTGGCGGAGCAATCGGCGCAGCTGCCGCATGCGATCGTCGCGGCCAGCGGCGGGCTGCCGCGCGGCGCCAACTGGCTGTCCTATGCGCGCTGCCACGACGATATCGGCTGGGGCGCGGTGCTGGGCGACCTTGCCGCGATCGACGCGGCGCCCACGGAGCGGCTGGTCGCCGCCGCGCGCTTCCTGCATGGCGCGGGCGACAGCTGGGCGCGCGGCGTGCCGTTCCAGTCGGACGGCGCGGCGCTCCACGGCACCAACGGCACGCTCGCCTCGCTGGCGGGGCTGGAGGCGGCGCACGACGACGCCGCGCGCGAGGCCGCGCTGCGCCGCATCGCGCTGGTGAACGCGCTGTCGATCGCCAGCGGCGGCCTCGCGACGCTGTACATGGGCGACGAGGCGGGGCTGCTCAACGACCGCAGCTACCTCGCCGACCCCGACCGCGCGCACGAAGGGCGCTGGCTCCACCGCCCCGCGATGGACTGGGACGCGCCCGCCACCCCCGATGCACGCCGCATCGCTGGCGATATCGCCGCCTTGCGCGCCGCGCGTATCGCCAGCGGCGGCGCCGGCGCGCCGCGCGCGGTTGCCACGGCACACCCCGCGCTGCTGGCGATCGGCTGCGGCACCGACACGGTGTTCCTCAATTTCTCGGCCGCCGCCGTTTCGCTCGATGCCGCTGGACACGACCGGCTGACCGGCGCCACCATCGCCGCGCTGCCCGCATGGGGGATGGCGTGGATCGAGGGAGAGGCGGCATGAACCGGCCCCGGCTGTCGCTGGCGCGGATCGTCGAGATGAACCTCGGCTTCCTCGGCCTGCAATTCTCGTTCGGGCTGCAACAGGCGAACATGGCGCCGATCTACGGCTATCTCGGCGCGGACGAGGCGAGCCTGCCGCTCCTGTGGCTCGCCGGGCCGATGACCGGGCTGCTGGTCCAGCCGCTGATCGGTGCGATGAGCGACCGGACGAACACCCGGCTGGGGCGGCGCACCCCCTATTTCCTCATCGGCGCGGTGCTGTGCAGCCTGTGCCTGTTCGCGATGCCGTACAGCCGCACTTTGTGGATGGCCGCCAGCCTGTTGTGGGTGCTGGATGCCGCCAACAACGTCACGATGGAGCCGTATCGCGCCTATGTCGGCGACCGGCTCGCCCCCGATCAGCTGCCGGTCGGCTTTCTGACGCAATCGGCGTTCACCGGGCTGGCGCAGACCTTGTCCTATCTCGCGCCGTCGCTGATGGTGTGGATCGGGTTCGACAAGGATGCGGTCGACGCCAACGGCATCCCCGATATCACGCGCATCGCCTTCATCATCGGCGCGGTGCTGTCGCTGTCGACGATCCTGTGGTCGGTGCTGCGCGTGCGTGAACTGCCGCTGCCACCGGAGGAGCAGGCGCGGCTCGCCGCCGATCCGCTCACCCTGCGCGGCGCGCTGGCGGACCTGAAGGCCGCGATCGTCGAAATGCCGCGCCCGATGCGCCAGCTGGCACTGGCGATGCTGTGCCAATGGTATGCGATGTTCGCCTATTGGCAGTTCATCGCCTTCGCGCTGGCGCGCTCGCTGCACGGCACCGCCGATACCGCCAGCACCGCGTTTCGCGATACCGTGCTGACCGTCGGGCAGCTCGGCGCCTTCTACAATGCGGTCGCGTTCGTCGCCGCGCTGCTGCTGGTGCCGCTGGCGCGCCGTTTCGGCGCCAAGCATGTCCATGCCGCGTGCCTGGCGGCATCAGGCGGGGCGATGCTGGCGATCCCCGGCATCCCGACCCAGGCGGGGCTGTTCGTAGCGATGATCGGCATCGGCATCGGCTGGGCCAGCATGATGGGCAATCCGTATATCATGCTGACGGGGATGATCCCGCCCGAACGCAACGGCGTCTATATGGGCATCTTCAACATGTTCATCGTCATTCCGATGATGATCGAAAGCCTGACGGTGCCGCTGTTCTACCGCCCGCTGCTGGGCGGCGATGCGCGCGCGATGGTGCTGGTCGCCGGCGTGCTGATGCTGGCGGGCGCGGCCGCCACCGTGCTGGTCGGGCGGGGCACGGCGCAGGCCTCGCCCGCCTGATCGCCGCTCCCCGCCCCGGACCGTGTCCGATCAGAAGCGGAAGCTCAGCCACCCCGCCAGGAAGTCGGAGCTGCGGAACCCCGCCCGCGTCAGCGACGGCCCCGCGATCAGATGTTCGTACCGCCCGGTGAACGACACCCGCGGCGTGAAGCTCCACACCAGCTGCGCGCGCAGCGTGTCCGCGATCTTGCGGTCGCCGCGGATATTCTGCGTGCCGGCAAAGGGGGTGCCGTTGGCGCGGTACACCGCATCGGTCTCGGTCGCGCGCCACGATGCCTGATATTCCAGCGCCACGCGCATCTTCGGGATCGGGTTGAACGTCACGTTCGGCGCCAGCGCGATCAGGTTCGTCGGCGTCGCGTACAGCTGGTAGCTGTAATAGATGTTGTTGCCGAACGGCGCCAGCGACGTGCGCAGCGTGCCGCCGTCATAGGAACCGCCGCCGCTGGCATAATCGGCGTGGAACCCGATCCGCGGCGCGGTACGCCCCTTGCCCAGGCGATAGCTTTGCGCCGCGAAGATCAGCCAGGCCGAGATGTCCTGGTTGCCAAAACTGCCGCCCTGATGCTGGACGGTGTAATCGACGTTGACCGGCCCGACGTCGCCATACAGGTGCAGGCCGTAGAACATCCGCTCCTCGCGCTGCGTCCGTCCGCCCCACGAGGCGGCATCGTTGCGCAGCCGCCATACGAACGGGTCGAAGAACAGCTTCGATCCGCCGAACCAGTCGCGCGGCACCACGATGCCGGTGGAAATCCCGCTGAACCGCCGCCCGCGATCGATCAGGTCGTCGCCCGTGCCGTTCACGCCCAGTCGCGTGGTGTAGAAATCGAAGGCGTCGGCCCGCACCTTGGTGCCCCGCGCCCACACGCGCGCGCCGTTGAATACGGTGAAGATCGTGTTGTTGTCGCGCGGCACCACCATCAGATTGGGGCCGTCGGCGAACGTCTGGCGCCCGTACCGCACGCCCAGATGAGCGCCGCCGACATCCCCGGTCAGGTCGACGAACGATTGCTGGACGACCAGCGCGTTCTTTAGCTGCGGCAATCGCGTGCCCAGCTCGACACCGGACAGCCCGCCATGCGCCAATTCGCCGAAGAAGCGCAGGTGATCGCCGATGTGCAGGTCGGCAGCGCCGACGATCCGGTTGATGTCCTGCCGCTGCGCGCGCCGGTCGCGCAGGTCGGGATTGGTGATATGGTTCGCGCGCAGGCGGAACTCGCCCGACAGCGTCAGATACGTGTCGCCGTCACCCGCGATCGGGATGAACTTCAGCCGGTCGATCGGATCGTCGCGCTTCTTGGGGTCGCGCAGTTTCGTCCAGTCCTCGGCCCAGCGCGACTGGTTGTACCCCCCGCTGGTCACGCCGTCGCCCATGCCGTCGACCGGATAATCGTTCGCAGTGGGGTTGGCGGCGGCCGTGCTCGGCTGGCCGTCCTTGGGGGGGATCGTCTGCGCGGCGGCGTCGGGTGCCGTGATCGTCGCGCCCGCAACCAGGCACAGCGCCAGGGGGGCGGCGCCGGCCAGGCGGCGCGCCATACGGTTCATCATGGTGAATGCCCTTGATCGTCTTTTTGGTGGAGGCGGCGGGACCGGCGGGCCGTTCGCCCCCCACGTCCCGCCTTTAGCCGAAAGACCTTAATCGCGTCCTTAGAGCGCGTCGGTCATTCCGCCGGGATGGCCTCGGCCGGCAGCTGGTCGACGCGCGGCGCATGGCCGGCCAGCGCGGCATCGAACCGCGACTGGTCCAGCCGGCCTTCCCACCGGGTGACGACCACGGTGGCCACGGCATTGCCGATGAAGTTGGTCAGGCTGCGGCATTCCGACATGAACCGGTCGACGCCCAGGATCAGCGCCATGCCCGCCACCGGCACGCTCGGCACGATCGACAGCGTCGCGGCCAGCGTGATGAAGCCCGCGCCGGTCACGCCCGCCGCGCCCTTCGACGACAGCATCGCCACCGCCAGCAGCAGCAGCTGCTGCCCGATCGACAGCTCCACGCCGGTCGCCTGCGCGATGAACAGCGCCGCCAGCGTCATGTAGATGTTGGTGCCGTCCAGGTTGAACGAATAGCCGGTCGGCACGACCAGCCCGACGATCGACTTCGGGCAGCCGGCGCGTTCCATCTTCTCGATCAGGCTCGGCAGCGCGCTTTCCGACGACGACGTGCCCAGCACCAGCAGCAGTTCGGTCTTCAGATAGGCGATCAGCTTGAAGATCGAGAAACCGCAGGCGCGCGCCACCAGCCCCAGCACCACGATGACGAACAGCAGCGACGTCAGGTAGAAGGTGCCGACCAGCGCCGCCAGGTTCAGCAGCGTGCCGACGCCGTACTTGCCGATCGTGAACGCCATCGCGCCGAATGCGCCGATCGGGGCGGCCTTCATCAGGATCGCGACGACCTTGAACACCGCCAGCGACAGGTCTTCCAGCGCATGGGTGACGCGCGCACCGCGTTCGCCGATCATCGCCAGGCCGATGCCGAACAGGATCGCGACGAACAGCGTCTGCAGAATGTTGCCCTCGCTCAGCCCCGATACGAACGTGTCGGGAATGATGTTGAGCAGGAACCCGGTCAGCGTCGTGTCATGCGCCTTTTCGGCATACTCGGCGATCTTGCTGCCATCCAGCGTCGCCGGGTTGATGTTCATCCCCGCGCCCGGACGGATCACGTTGCCCACCACCATGCCGACCACCAGCGCCAGCGTGGAGAAGGTGAGGAAATAGGCGAAAGCCTTCGCGGCGACGCGGCCGACCGCAGCCAGATCGCGCATCCCGGCGATGCCGGTGACGATCGTCAGGAAGATCACCGGCGCGATGATCATCTTCACCAGCTTGATGAACCCGTCGCCGATCGGCTTCAGCGATTCGCCGACGTGCGGCGCGAAATGACCGATCGCCACACCGGCGATGATCGCGATCAGGACCTGCACGTACAGGTGAGTATACCACGGGCGCACGCCGGCGGGCGCGCTCTCGAAGGCGGGGCTTGGGTGAAGTGCCATGGGCAGGATCCTCTCGTCGTCGGGCCCGGCGCTTCTTCTGTCCGAGTGCGCGGGATCGCATCAGTCTGCCGACGCAGTCCCCCGCCACCAACCCTGTCGCGCGATTTACATCATTCCTGATATATCAATGATATAGCCATGATCGCGCGCGCGGGGCGTGCAGCGATCGACACAGACGATCGGCCACGATGTGCAGAAACCTGCACATCACCCCGCTGCCAGGATTCGCGTGATCTCCTCCTCGGGCAGGCCGAACACGCTCGCCAGTCCCGGCACCGTCGCACCGCGGCGCGCCAGTTCGATGATCCGTCCGTGATCGACGTTGGTCGCGTAATGGCGGGTGTCGCGCACCACGCGCTCCTCGCCGGTGCGCGCCAGTGCGCCCGATGCGCGGCGGCGCGGGCGCGCGTCGCGTTCCTCGCTACGCTCCTCCAGCCGCGCGGCGCGGCGCTGGTCCTCCTCGGCGCGGCGGGCGGCGCGCGCCGCCTCGCGCTCGCGCTGCCCGGCCTCGCGCTGCGCCTGGCGCTCGGCGGTGCGCGCCTCGGCCGCCGCGATTCGTTCCTGCGCGCGCGATGCCGCGCGCTCGCTCGCCGCCCCGGCGGGCCGCCCCCATCCCCGATCGTCCGTCATCCGCGCAGCCTGTATCGCGCGAACCGCTAGACGCCCAGCCGCTTCAGCACCGGTTCCAGCACGCCCGCCATCGCATCGTATCCCGCCGCAGTCGGGTGCACCCCGTCATAGGCAAGGCCCGGCTTCATGCCCCCCTCGGGCGTGGCCAGCACCGGCGTGTAATCGACGAACGTCGCGCCCAGTGCGGGCGCGGTGCGCGCCAGCCAGTTGTTGATGGCGCGGATCGGCGCGACCGTCTCCAGCCCCGGCCGCCACGGAAAGTTCGCCGCCGGCGGCACCGATGCCAGCAGGACGCAGATATGGTTCGCGCGCGCCAGCTGCGCCATCGCGAGCAGATTGTCCTGCGTCTGCGCGATCGTCATCGGCCCGGTATTGCCCGCGATATCGTTCGTCCCGGCCATCAGGTGGAGCACCTTCGGCTTCAGCGCGACGACGTCGGCCATCATCCGGCACAGCATCTGCGGCGTGGTCTGCCCGCCGATCCCGCGATCGACGCGGCCCGCGGTGAAGAACCCCGGCCGCTTGTCGATCCACCCCTGGGTGATCGAGTCGCCCATGAAGACGATGCCGGTGCGCGCGCCCGACGCGATCAGCCGCCGGTTGTCCTCGGCATAGCGCCCCAGCCACGGCCAGTCGGTCTTAAGCCGCGCATCCGCCGCATCGTCCGCCCGCGCCGGAATGGCGGCGGCGACGCCCGCCAGCGCCGCTGCCCCGAACAATCCCCGCCGGTCGATCATAACGTGTCACTCCACTGACAGATGCCGCCCGTCGCCTCGCGGGCCGCGCGTACACCCTGATTGTCGATCTCGATCCGGCTGCCCGCCGCGTCGAACGCCGGCCAGCGCGGCAGCGCGCCGCCATTGGGGTCGCCGGTGCGGATGAAGTTCGCCCAGTAATCCATCACCGCCACCCCGCCGATCGGCTTCCCGCCGTAGATGTAGGGCAGTTCCGCCGAATGGCGGGTCATTCCGCCGTCGTCCGATCCGTCGAAGCGGTACGACCACACCCGCGCACCCCGGCCGGCCAGCAGCCGCGCCAGCCGCTGCGCCGGGCAACCGAAGGTCGCGTCGGTCGCGATCTGCTGGTCGCGGGTGCCGCGCCGCGGATCGGCGGGCGGCGCGGGCCGGTCGAGCCGGTAATAGGCGCGCGCGAGCGGCGCCTTCGCGCCATAGCTCTGCACGATGAACCGGTCGCGCTGCCCCGCGCCGCCGGGCAGGTCCAGTTCGAACGCATTGGTGCCGATCATCACGTCGCGCGCCGGCGCCTCGGCGAGCAGCCGGTCCGGCGCGCGTGGCAGCACCACGCCGTCGATCGTCGTGCGCAGCCAGCGATAATCCTGCCCCGCCAGCAGCGGATCGGCCAGCCGCTCCCCGGCGGCGAACACATCGTCCGCTCCCGCCCGCCGCATCGTCGCGAGCGGCGCGCCCATCCGCTCCGCCGCACCGCGCGACCGCCACGGGATGCCGAACCCCGGCGTCCCGCTGCCCAGGATCGCGCGCGCGAACAGCCCGCGCGCCGCGGGTGCCGCCAGCAACAGCCCGACGTCCTGCGCCCCCGCGCTTTCGCCCGCGATCGTCACCCGCCCGGGATCGCCGCCGAACCGCGCGATATTCGCGCGGACCCAGCGCAGCGCCGCAATCTGGTCCTGCAACGCCCAGTTGCCGCCCGCCACCCCGCGCCGCACCAGGAACCCCAGCGCGCCCAGCCGGTAGCGGACGCCGACCACCACGATCCCGCGGTCGACCAGCGGCCCCGCCGCCATGTCGCCCGGCGAACCGGCATAATTGCCCCCGCCGTGGATCCACACCAGCACCGGCCGCCGCCCGGACAGCGCGGCGGTCCCGACGTCCAGCGTCAGGCAGTCTTCGGCGCGGAACGCATGGTCAGCGCGGTTCCAGCCATGATCCTGCTGGATGCACGCGCGCGCGGGCCGCCGCGCATCGCGCACGCCCCGCCACCGCGCCACCGGCGCGGGCGGCGTCCAGCGGAGTGCGCCCAGCGGCGGCGCGGCGAAGGGGATGCCGCGGAACACGATCCGCTTCCCCTCGGTCAGCCCCCCCTCGGTCACTCCGCGCACCGGTCCGGCGGTGGTGTCGGCCACCTGCGCCGCCGCCGGCGCGGCCCAGAGCAGCGCCGCCGCCGCTACGATCCTCACCGGGCGATCCTCACCGCCCGACCTTCGCCGTCGCCACATTCCACCCGCGCATCGTCACCTCCGGCGCGGCGCTCACCGTGGCGGGGTAGCGGATCGTCACCACCTTGGTCTCGCCGGGCAGCAGCGCGACATAATTGTCGCTGTAGAACGCCGGCAGGATCCGCTCGCCCTTCGCGTCCACCAGCGTCAGCTTGGTGTTCAGCGCCGGCACCTGCCCGCTGTTGGCCAGCGTCACCGTCACCACCCGGTCGGTACCGTCGACTGCGCCGCCCGCCATCCGCGCCGTCAGCGTCGCGGGCGCCAGCGTGTCCAGCGCGCGATACGACGCCGCATCGCGCCCGCGCCAATAGAAGTTTTCGGACAACAGCGTGCCCGCCGCATCGGTCAGCTTCAGGCTGACCAGCACCATCGGATGCGCGGCATACAGGCTTTCCAGCGGCACCGCCGCCAGCGGCGTCGCGCGGTTGGACAGCGCGTCCAGCCGGTCGGTGCGCGTGAACAGCTCGGCATTGTCCAGCCCGACGACGCGCGTGGTCGCGGTCAATCCCTTCAGGTCGCCCTGCGTGGTGTTCAGCACGACCAGCTCGTTCCCCGGCAGGTTCAGCTGAAGATGGACCGGCTCGGCCGCCTTCTTCGCCCCGTAATAGGCCGCGTGCGTGTCATAATCCCACGAATAGATCTGCCAGGCGTTCGACGGCCACGCCGGATGCGTCATCCACAACAGCCGCCCGCTGTTCTTGGTCCACAAATGCCCCAGGAACCCTTCGTACATCGCCTTGTGGGTTTCCAGGTTCATCATCTGCGCCTTGCGCTCGAAATCGGCGAAGTCGCGCCCGGCGCCGAACATCGTGTCCAGCGTCTGCATGAACGTCTTCGTGTCGCCGTTCCCGCCGAAATGCCAGTCGTGATACGCCAGCACATCACCCAGCGGCCAGCGATCGCCCTTGGGCACGTAACTGGCGATCGATTCGGCGGTCGACAGCGACGGCGTGCCCGTCTCGACCGAAAAGCCGGTCGCCAGATCGGTGAAATAACCCACCGGCGGGCGGTAGTTGTATGGGCCGGACCCCTGAAGGTTGATGACGTTGCTGCTGCCGGTGAACCACCGCGTGCCGTCCAGTTCGAACACCGCGTCGTCCAGCCCCTCGTTCAGCGTCGGGTACGGCACGCCCTCGTTGCGGCCGAACCACAGGATGATCGACGGATGGTTGCGATAGCGCGCGATCGTGTCGCGCGCATTGGCCAGGAACAGCGCGGCATCGTCCGGCTCGATCTGGAAATTCTGCGTCGATTGCCAGAAGTCGTTCAGCACCATCATGCCGTTCTCGTCGGCAAGATCGTAGAATTCCTCCTCGGTATTGGTGCCCATCCAGTTGCGGATGACGTTCATGTGCGCCTCCTTCTGGAGGCGGAAATACGGCGCCAGCCGGTCGTAGCTGATGCGCTTCATCGCATCGTCCATGCCCCAGTTGCCGCCGCGCGCGGCGATCCGCACGCCGTTGACGCGGATCGTCAGATGCGGCTCGGGCAGCGTCTCGGTGATCGGCGTCACCGCCGCCGACGTCTCGCCCGCCGGGGTCAGCGACTCGGCCCAGCCGGTCGGCGACTGCTTGATCGCGGCATGGCGCACGTCGATCAGCTTCTGCCCCGCCAGCGCACCGTTGGTGGTCTGCACGTTGACGCGGCGCAGCGCGCCCTTGGCGTCGAACAGCGACAGGTCGTAGCTCACCTCGCGGATGCCGAACCGCCCGCTCTTCACGTCGGACACGCCGCCCGCATCGCGCACCTGATAGGTGGCATGATACAGATGCGCATCGCCATAGCCGTTGGGCCACCACAAGACCGGGTTGGCGACCTTCAGCTGCGCGAATTCCGCAGGGGTGAAGCGCACTTCGCTGCGGCCCGCCGGGGCGGTGACCTGCTTGGTCGCCTCGACGCCCTCGAACGCCACTTTCACCGTCACCGGCGCCGCGGCACCGTCATTCTCGATCGGCACGGTGACATAGACGTCGGCCACGTCGGTGCGCGGCAGCGGCAGGTCGGTGACGACATGCGGGTCGAGGATGCGGACGTTGCCGTGCGCCACCAGCTCCACCGGGCGCCACAGCCCGGTGTTGCGGTCGCGAATGCCGGGGATCCAGTCCCACCCCTCGGTCGCGACGAAGGTCGGGCCGTCGATCGCCAGCTGCCCGCCGTTCTCGCCGACGCCCGCCTTGACGGATTGTTCGTGCGGGATGCCGGGGTGCGGCGGCGGCGACACCTTCACCGCGATGACGTTCTCGCCCGCGACCGGCATGTAATCGAACTGCCCGCGGATGAACGCGCCGCGCGTCGTGCCCAGCTTCTGCCCGTTCGCCCATACCTCGGCGGCATAATTGATGCCGCCGAACACCAGGGTCAGCTTCCGCCCGGCGGCCTCGGTCGGCACGGTGAAGCTGGTGCGATACCAGTAATCCTGCCGCGCCAGGCTTTCGGGGATCTTCAGGTTGTTCAGCCCGTAATAGGGATCGGGATAGACGCCGCGATCGACCAGCGTCTGCAACACCGTGCCCGGCACCGTCGCCGCGCGCCACGTGCCGCTCGCCCGGCCCGGCCGCGACAGCGTGGCGCCGTCGCCCGACACCTCGGGCGCGGCGGCCAGTTGCCAGCCATTGATCTGCCACCGCCCCGCCGCGGTCGGCTGCACCGCCGGCGCGGTCGGCAGCGGCTTGGCCACCGGCGCGCTATAAGCGGCATCGCCGTTCGACTGCGGCAGCGTCCAGGCGTCCTGCTGCTGCGTCATGCCGATATTGGCGCTCTTCTGGAACAGCCACCCCTGCCCGACCTGCCACAGCTGGACGTTGGCGAAATCGGGCCGCGCGCGCACCGATGCCGTCACCTGCTGCGCGGTCAGCGCGTCGTCGTGCAGCGTCGCGCCCACCAGCGTCCCGCCGAAATGCACCGCCCCCGGCAGCGCGCGCGCGACATGCAGCGTCGCCATCGTCCGCGTCGATGCCAGTGCCGTTTGCGCCACGCGCCGGCCGTCGACGTACAGCGTCCCGCGCGTGCCGTCCGACGATGCGGTCACCTGCGTCCAGCGACCGGGGGTCAGCACCGGGCCGGCGATCGTCGCCGCGCCGTCGCGCCACGTCAGCCGCCCGTCCTTTAGCGTCAGCGCGCGCGCCTCGCCCAGCGCGATCAGCGGCACGTCGCCCGCCTGCCGCGCATCGGCCTTGATCCAGACGGAGAAGCTGTACGGCGCGCCCGCCGCGGCCACCCGCTCGTCGCCGCCGATCGCGCGCTCGATCCCGATCCCGCCGGGAAGGAATTCGGCGTTGTACGGACCGCCATTGGCGGGCACCTCGGCGCCTGCCGGCCCCGCCATCACCACTGCCGCTGCCAGCAACAGCGCCGCTTTCCTGCTCCAACCCGTCACGCGATCCTCCCGTTCGCCGCGCCCGTCGTGCCGGGGCGGCGTTTGCCGATTAATGCCATCATCTTTTATTATTGGGCAAGCCGGAAGTGCGCTCGCACCTTCCCGGACGCATCCGATAGCGTGCGAAACGCGGTTCGAACCGTTCCGAACCGCGTTTCGATACCGCTTTTGCCCGTCGCGACTCGCGTCGCGACACGCCTAATCCAACGATTCCAGCGCCAGTGCGATCGGTCCCAGCGGCCCTGCAGCGGTGCCCAACCCCGGTTCGACGATGTAATCGCGCGCCGGCAGCACCAGATAATCGCCCACCAGCGCCCTCACCCGCGCGTCGATCCGCGCGATCAACTCGGGCCGTTGCGCGATCACCCCGCCCCCCATCAGCACGCGGCGCGGCGCGTTCGTACACGCCAGCGCCTGGATCATCTGCGCCAGCGCGTCCGCGACCAGCGCCCAGGCCGGATCGTCGGCGGCGATTTCCTCGCCCGGCCGCCCGCATCGCGCCGCGATCGCCGGCCCCGCGGCCAGCCCTTCGACGCAATCACCGTGATACGGACACGCCCCCGCGAACGTATCGCCGGGCACGCGCGCCACCCGCATATGCCCCGCCTCGCAATGCCCCAGCCCGCGCGTCGGCGCACCGTTGACGATCGATCCCACGCCCACCCCGGTCCCGACCGTGACATAGGCGAAGTCCGCCAGCCCACGCGCCGCGCCCCAGCGCCGCTCCGCCATCGCCGCGCCGTTGACGTCGGTATCGAACGCCACCGGCACTGGATAGCGCGCCGCCAGCGGCGGCATTACCGGCGTGTTTCGCCACCCCGGCTTGGCGGTGGCGGTGATATGGCCGTAATCGGGGGCGGCCGGGTCAAGCTGCACCGGCCCGAACGACGCGATGCCCAGCGCGTCGAAACCGCCGTCCTGCCACCATCCGTCCAGCACCGCGGCGATCGCCCCGATCGCGGCATCGGGCTCGTTGCCGGTGCGCACCGTCTCCTGCGCGACGATATCGCCCGCCGGAGTCGCCAGCACGACGACGCATTTCGTGCCCCCCAGTTCGACGCCAGCGATCCGCCCGGCCTGCGCCATGTCCCTTGTCCCCCGAATGATGGTGATGATGATCTGGCGGCGTCAGCGCAGCGCCGACACGCGCCGTTCCGCCTTGCTGTCGGCGGGCAGCAACAGGTCCCCGAACGACAGCAGCGCCGCGCCCACCGCGGGCGAATCCTCCGCCAGCGCGGCGGCCTGCACCGGCGCCAGCGCGGGCGCGTGGCGCCCTGCCAGCCGCACCAGCGTGTTGGTACGCTGCGCCAGTTCGTCGACCAGCGCCATCGGCAGCCGC
Source organism: Sphingomonas ginsenosidimutans (assembly GCF_002374835.1). Lineage (GTDB taxonomy): Bacteria > Pseudomonadota > Alphaproteobacteria > Sphingomonadales > Sphingomonadaceae > Sphingomonas > Sphingomonas ginsenosidimutans. The sequence continues at coordinate 1,059,665 of NZ_NWVD01000001.1, read as the reverse complement.
CCGCCGATCAGCACCGCGCCCGGGTTCAGCAGGCAACTGACCGCGATGATCGGCTCGACCAGCGCCTGCGCCGCGCGCGCGACCCATTCGTGCGCCACCGCGGCGACGCGCGCGTTGCGCATGTCGGGCTGCCGCACGCTGACGTCGCTCAGGCCCGCCTCCACGAACGCGCGAGACAGCCCGGCCAGCGACACGATGTTCTGCAACTGCGTGCGCCCGCCATAGCCGTCGTCCACGGTCAGGAAGCCGATCTCCCCGCTGCGCCCGTTCGCACCGCGATCGTACAGCGAATTGACCACCACGCCCCCGCCCAGCCCGAACGCGACCAGCAGGTAGAAGAAGCTGGCATGGTGCTGCCCCATGCCGAACTGCATCTCGCCGATCGCGGCGGCGGCGGCGTCATTCTCCACGGTGACCGGCACCGCCAGCGGCTCGGCCAGCAGCGCGGCCAGGTCGGTGCGGCTCCATATGTCGTAATCGGCGGGGCGCCCCGGCAGGTTCACCGCCCCCAGATCGTCGGGCAGCGCGACGCCGATCCCGCTGACCGCCGCGCCCTCGATCCCCGCCTCCTCCAGCAGCCCGCCGACATGGCCGCGGTAGAATGCCTGGACGTCGTCCGGCATTGGGAACGTCATTTCGCGGCTGATCCGCGCGCGCACCGCGCCGCCGAAATCGACCGCCACCATGGTCAGGTGATCGCGGTCGATGTTGATGCCGATCGAAAAGGCGCCGCCCGGACTGACAACCAGCCGCATCGCCGGCTGCCCACGCCCGCCGCGCCGCTGCCCGGCGGGCTGGAGCAGCCCGTCCTCCAGCAATCGGTTGGTGATGTTCGATACCGTCGCCGGGGTCAGCCCGGTGACCTGCGCGATATCGGCGCGCGTCGCCGCCCCCGCCACGCGGATGGCATGCAGCACCACGCGCTGGTTATGCTGACCGGCATGCTCGATGTTGGCACCCGCCAACCGCGGCCGGTAGCTAGGTGTGTCGCCCCCGCTCTCCATTCCAACGCAATGTACGGCATGGACAGAATATATCAATCGTTTTACGATTTTCCCGAAACGACTGAATTTGCGACGGGAGAATGGGATGCGATCGACGGGCTGGCTGCTGGCGGGGGCGATCGCGCTCACCGCGACGACGATGCCGGTCGCGGCGCAGGACCGCGCCGCGGATACGCGGACGCCCGATACGTTGGGCAGCGACACCGTCCACCCCGCCGACTGGCCCTCGCCGCGCTGGCCCTATCCGCGCGATCCCGCGATCGAACAGCGCGTCGCCGACATCCTGAAGCGGATGACGGTGGAGGAAAAGGTCGCGCAGGTGATCCAGCCCGACATCGCGCACGTCACCCCCGCCGATATGCGCCGCTATCATTTCGGCTCGATCCTCAACGGCGGCAATTCGGCGCCCAACAACGACGAGTTCGCCCCAGCGCCGGAATGGCTGAAGCTGGCGGATGCCTTCTACGACGCCTCGGTCGATCGGTCGAACGGCGGCGTGGGGGTGCCGATGATCTGGGGGACCGATGCGGTCCATGGCCATTCGAACATCGTCGGCGCCACGCTGTTTCCGCACAATATCGGTCTGGGCGCGATGCGCGATCCCGCGCTGATCCAGCGCATCGGCGCAGCGACCGCGCAGGAAATCCGCGCGACCGGCATGGAATGGACCTTCGCGCCCACCGTCACGGTGCCGCAGGACTATCGCTGGGGCCGCGCCTATGAAGGCTATTCGTCCGATCCCGCGCTGGTCGCCTCCTATGTCGGTGCGATGATCCGCGGGTTGCAGGGCGAACCGGGCAAGGAAGCGGTGCTGAAGGGGCCGCACGTCATCGCGAGCACCAAGCATTTCCTGGCCGATGGCGGGACGAAGAACGGCGTCGACCAGGGCGATGCGCAGATCGACGAGGCAACGCTGCGCCGCATTCATGGCGCCCCCTACGTTCCCGCGATCGAGAATGGCGTCGAAACGGTGATGGCCAGCTTTTCCAGCTGGAACGGGCGCAAGCTGACCGGGCACAAGGGGCTGCTGACCGATGTGCTCAAGAACCGGATGAACTTCGGCGGGCTGGTCGTGTCGGACTGGAACGCGCACGGCCAGGTCGCGGGCTGCACCAATGCCAGCTGCCCGACCGCGCTGCTCGCCGGGATCGACCTGTATATGGCGCCGGACAGCTGGAAGCCGCTCTACGCCTCGCTCCTGTCGCAGGTGACATCGGGGCAGGTGCCGATGGCGCGGCTCGACGATGCGGTGTCGCGCATCTTGCGGGTGAAGGCGCGGATGGGCCTGTTCGAGGCGGGGCGCCCATCGTCGCGCCCGCTGTCGGGGCAGTTCGACCTGCTCGGCAGCCCCGCGCACCGCGCGATCGCGCGCGAGGCGGTGGCCAAGTCGCTGGTGCTGCTCAAGCAACAGGGGAGCGTCCTGCCGATCCGTCCCGGTGCCAAGGTGTTGGTGGCCGGCGACGGCGCCGACGATATAGCGCGCCAGTCCGGCGGCTGGACGCTGACGTGGCAGGGCACCGGCCTCGACAATGCGCGCTTCCCCGGCGCAACCTCGATCTGGAAGGGGCTGAACGACGCGGTCACCGCGGCGGGCGGCACCGCCACCCTGTCGCCGGAAGGCAGCTTCACCGCGAAGCCCGACGTCGCGATCGTCGTGTTCGGCGAGACGCCCTATGCCGAATTCCAGGGCGACGTGAAGGCGCTGCAACTCGCCCCCGAGCTGCGCCGCCCGTGGGACACGATGCGCGCGCTGAAGGCGAAGGGCGTGCCGGTCGTCGCGCTGATGATCACCGGGCGGCCGCTGTACGTGAACCCGGCGCTCAACCTCGCCGATGCCTTCGTCGTCGCATGGCTGCCGGGGTCGGAAGGCGGCGGGATCGCCGACGTGCTGGTCGCCGGGCGCGACGGCAAGGCGCCGCGCGGCTTCACCGGCACGCTGCCCACCGCCTGGCCGGTCAGCGCCGCGCCGGGCGCGCCCACGCTGTTCCCGTTCGGCTACGGCCTGACGGGCGCGGCGGCGTGGAAGACGCTGCCCGAAAATGCCGGGGTCGCGGACACCGCGACGGAGGGCGTGTACCTCGACCGCGGCGCACCCGGGACCGGCGGATCGCTGACCGTCGCCGACGCCGACGGCACGTCGCCCGCGCGCATCACCACCCTGCCCGCGCGCGCGGCGGGGGGCGCGGTCACCGTGTCGGCCACCGACCATGTCGTGCAGGAAGGCGCGCGCCGCTTCACGGTCACCGGCCGCGGCGCGACGATTGCGGTCGAGCCGCAGGCGCCGCTCGACATTACCCGCCAGTCGAACGGCGATGTCCTGCTGGTGACGACGGTGCGCCGCGATACCGCGCTGGCGGGCACCGCGACGATCGGGATGCGCACCGGCGATCGCCTCGCCACGCTGCCGCTGCCGCAGCTGGCCGCGCTGCCGCTGGGTCAGTGGAAGACGCTGGCAGTGCCGCTCAAATGCTTCGCGGGCGCCGGCGCCGATCTGGCGAAGGTCAATGCGCCGTTCGTCCTGACGCTCGGCGGTACGGGCACGATCAGCCTGTCGCGCGTCGCGCTCGGCATGGTCGCCGACCAGACGGTCGCCTGCGCGAAGTGAACGGCCGACGGGCCGCCCCGGCAATAGCCTGGACGGCCCGGCACGGCGTCACCGCGCCAGATCGGCGCTGATCGCCTCCAGATCGCGCCCGCGGGTTTCGGGGAACAGCCGCCACACCAGCGCCGCCTGCGCCAGCATCGCCGCGGCGAAGAACCAGAACGGCAGCGCCCGGTCCCAGTCCGCCACCAGCGGGAAGGCGAACGACAGCACCGCGTTGGCGACCCAGTGCGTCGCGCTGCCGATCGATTGCCCACGCGCCCGAACATCGGTGGGGAAGATCTCGCTGAGGTACACCCAGATCACCGCCCCCTGCGACATCGCGAAGGCGACGATGAACAGGATCAGCAACGGCAGCAGCCACGCCGCCGGTGCGGCCCCGGCATAGACCAATGCGACCCCGGCGAGCGCCAGCGCGGTCACCATGCCGCCGCCGATCAGCAGGGGCTTGCGCCCCACGCGGTCGATGATCGCCATGCCCGTGACCGTTGCGACCAGATTGGCCGCACCGATCGCGATCGCCTGCATGTCGCCCGACACGCCGTGGAAGCCGGCGGCGGCGAAGATATCGTTCAAATAATAGAGGATCGCATTGATCCCCGACAGCTGGTTGAACAGCCCGATCGCGATCGCCAGCAGGATCGGCATCCGGTGGATGCGCCAGTCGAGCCGCCCGGTCCCGCCGCTTTCCACCACCGGCACCGCCGCCAGCCCCAGTCGCGCCGCCGCCGCCTGCGCCTCGACGTCGCGTCCGCGCGCGGTCAGCCAGCGCGGGCTTTGCGGCAACCCGGTCAGCAGCAGCAGGAACAGCCCCGCCGGCACCGCGGCCACGCCCAGTTTCCACCGCCACGCGATATCCGCGGGCACCGCCTGCGCCACCAGGTAATTGCTGAGGTACGCCACCAGGATGCCGGCGACGATGTTAAACTGGAACAGACCGACCAGCAGCCCGCGGCGCTGCGGCGGGCTGATCTCCGCGATATAGACCGGCACCAGCACCGACGACGCGCCGATCGCCAGCCCGCCCAGCACGCGGAACGCGACGAACGCCGGCAGCGACGTCGCCACCGCGCACCCCACCGCCGATATGACATACAACAGCCCGACGACGCGCAGCACCGCCAGACTGCCCCAGCGGTCGCCCGGTGGCCCGCTGAACAGCGCCCCCGCCAGCGTCCCCCACAAGGCGGCGGACACCGCCGCGCCCAGCCCTGCCGACGACAGCGCATATTCGTGGCGCAGCGCGTCGGTCACACCGGAGATCACCGCGGTGTCGAACCCGAACAGCAATCCGCCGAGGCTCATCGCCACGACGGCGCGCGTGTGCGTCGCGCGGCTCATGCGCCGACCGTCCGCGCCAGGAACGCATCATGCGGCTCGGCATGACCCAGCGTCCCCGCGATCGCCGCGCGCATCCGCGACAGGCTGTCGGCCAGATCGCGCTCGCTCACCTGATCGGCCAGCGGCGAATGCCGCGCGGGCAGATCGTCGAACCCGGCGTACATGCTCAGCCAGCTCGGGTCCTGGAACGTATCCCATTCGTTGCGCACAAACTCTCCCCCTGCCCGCCATGCGTCGAGCTTGATCTGCAATCCCTCGGTTGGCGCAAGCGCGCGCATCCGGTCCCAGAACGGCTCGCCGACGCGGCGGTTCGACCAGTAATGCAGCAGCAGGAAATCGCGCAGCCGCTCGAACTCCAGCACCGATTGCCGATTGTACGTTGCCGCCAGCCGCGGATCGACATCCTTGTCGGGGAACAGCGCGACGAATCGCTCCAGCCCCGACTGGATCAGCGAGATGCTGGTCGATTCCAGCGGTTCGAGGAAACCCGACGCCAGCCCCAGCGCAACGACATTCTTCTCCCAGAAACGCGCGCGATGCCCGGTGGTGAAGCGCAACCGGTTGGGCGCCGCCAGCGGCTCGCCCTCCAGCGAGGCAAGCAATGCGCGCTCGGCCGCGTCGTCGTCGACATGATCGGAGCAATAGACATAGCCGTTGCCCACGCGGTGGCGCAGCGGGATGCGCCATTGCCACCCGGCCGCTCGCGCGGTCGCGACCGTGAACGGCGTCGTCGGCCCGTCCGCCGCGGCGCACGGAATCGCGATCGCGCGGTCGCACGGCAGCCAGTGTCGCCAGTCGACATAGGGAACGCCCAGCGCCTCGCCCAGCAACAGGCTGCGGAACCCCGAACAGTCGATCCACAGGTCGCCCGCCACACGCCGCCCATCGTCCAGCGTCACCGCCGCGACGCGCCCGTCGTCGCCGTCGCGCTCGACCGCGTCGATCCGCGCGTCGATGTGGCGCACGTTGTTGGCCACCGCCAGCCGCCGCAGCAGCGCAGCGAACTTCGACGCATCGAAATGCACCGCAAAGTTGAACACGCCCAAATCGTTTGCCGGGCGGTCGGACGGCGGCAGGAACAGCCCCCGCTCCGCCAGTTGCGTCGCCAGGCAATAATCGGACAGCGGCGTCGCATCCCCCGCCGCGCGCATCTTCAGCCAGTAATGGTGGAACGCGACCCCGCGCGCGGCGACGCCGTACAGGCCGAACGGGTGGAAGAAGCGATGCCCTTCCCGCTTCCATCCGTCGAAGCGGATGCCGTATTTGATCGTGCCGCCGGTCTCGCGCAGCACCTCCGGCTCGCCCAGTTCGATCGCCGCCAGGAAGTCGCGGATCGCGGGCACGGTCGCCTCGCCCACGCCGACCGTCCCGATTGCGGCGCTTTCGATGACGGTGATGTCCGGGCGCAGATGCCCCAGCCGCCGCGCCAGATAGGTCGCCGCCATCCACCCCGCGGTGCCCCCGCCCACGATCACGATCGACCGCACCGGCCCGTCCATCGCCGCCTCCCCCGTCATGTCCCGCCTATCCGTTGCGCCTGTCTACGCCGATCCGCCTGCCCGCCACACGAAAAAGCCGCCGCACATGCACGTGGCATATGCGGCGGCCAGTCGGGGTCGGGGGACCGACTCGATCAGAACTTGGCGCGCACGCCCGCGATGAAGCGGCGCTCGTAGATGTTCTCGTTGAACACCTGGTCCGGCCACGTCAGATAGTAACGCTCCGTCTCCGCGGTCAGGTTGGACGCCTGGCCGTAGATCGTGAAGTTGGGCGTCACGTCATAGGAAAGCGACGCATCCAGATAGTTGGTCGGCTGCTGATACTGCGCCAGCCCGGAAATGCCGCCATAGTTGGACGACACCAGCCGCTTCGAACGATAGTTGTACGCGACGCGCGCCTGGAACCCATATTGTTCGTACCACAGCGCGGCGTTCACCTGGTGCTTCGAATTGTCCTGGAACGGCATCTTGTTGCCGGCCAGATCGACGCCGCCGGCATCGCCCAGCGACAGCGTGTAGTTGGCGTCGACACCGAACCCGCCGAGGAAGCCGTTGACGCCATAGTCGCGCAGCGACTGGCGCGCCGACGCCTCGATTCCCTTCAGCGTGCCGCCTTCGCCCTGCGCCAGCGTGTTGGTCACCACCGGGCGGCGAATCACGCCGTCATTGTCGGGGATGTCGTTGCGCAACTCGGTGCTGTTGGTGATGAAGCTGTCCACCGCCAGATAGAAGGCGCCGATCGCCACCAGGCTCGACCGCCCGGTGTAATATTCCAGGCTGGCTTCCGCGTTGGTCGACCGCCACGGGTTCAGGTTCGGATTGCCGCGCGAATCCGCGGTCCGCGCCTCGAACCGCGCCGGGTTCACCTGCGTGTTGATGGCGTAGTTGACGTTCAGGCCACCGCCCCACTGCAGGAAGTCGAGCACCGTCATCGTCTTCGAGAAGGCGGCGCGGGCGCGCAACTTGTCGGTGACGTCGAAGGCGATGTTGATCGACGGCAGGAAGTCGGTGAACTGACGCTTGGTCACCACGTCGCCGGCGTCGACACCCGACACGCCGTACGGCTGCGGCGCGCCGACGATGTTCTGGCGCACGTTCAGGCGGGTGTTGACCACCTGCAGGCCGCCGTTGGCGCGGAATGCCATGCCCAGCAGCTCGCCCTCACCTGAAACCTGGCCGTAGCCGGAGATCTGGCGGACGTTGACGGTGAACGAATCGGCCGGGTTCACCAGGTTCTGGCTGCCCGGGTAGAATTTGTTCTGCCACGCCTCGCTGTCGTCCATCGCCTTGGGATCGAGCGCCCACAGCGCCGGCGAGCCGGCGGCCGGCAGGCCGTATTGCTTCATCAGCCCGGCGAAGATCTGGTCGTTGCCCTGCCGCGTCAGGCCGGCGGTATAGGCATTGCCCTGCGCATCCAGCACCGCGCACTTGCCGTCGTTCAGGTTGACGTCGAACGCCTTCCACTTGACCAGGCAGCCCGCCGCCGGGTTGGCGGCATTGTCGCGATTGCCGGCGTAGAAGGGCGAAACGCGGTCGAACGTGAACTGGTCGACGCTACGCTCGCTGTAACGCCCGCCGAAGTTCAGGCGGACCTGATCGTTGGCCTGCCATTCGGCATCGCCGCGCAGCGCCCAGATATCGCCGTTCTGATACTGGTTGCCCTCCGACGAGATCGTCTTCAGGCCATAGCGCGACACGTCGGCCGCCTGCGCCAGGAACGCGGGCGAGAAGCCGAACGCCGGCGCGCCGCTCGAATAGTCGATCGTCGCGGTCTGGCTGTAGATTTGGTAGCCGGTCGGGTTGAACGTGCGGTCGCCGCCGATCGATGCCGGATAATTGCCGACGCCGTTATACGCCCACTGCCGCCCGTTGGTCAGGCTGAACTGGGTATAGGCCTGGTCCCGGTTGCGCTTGGCCTTGCCATAGATGCCGCGAACGGTCGCCTTGAACGTGTCGCTGGGCTTCCAGTCGAGCTGCAGGTTGTAGTTCTGCGACTCGCTCTTGGTGCGGAACGTCTCCGAATAGCTGTCGAAGCTCGGCAGGCTGTAGGTGTACTGCTGGACGGTGTTGATGTGATAGCCGTTGCTGTCGATCGCGCCGGTATCGCGCGACTTGGTCGGCAGGAACGGCGAGGACAGCCAGTCGACGTTCTGGAACTGGAAGCCGGCGGTGCGGTCGTACTGCGTCTGGCGGGTGTAGAAGCCGTCCGCGGTCAGCCGCAGCGCGTCGTTCAGCTCGATCTGCAGCGAGGCGTTGGCGCCGAACCGCTGGCGGCTGGTGATGCGGTTCCAGGCGGTGTGCGACTGCGGGGTGATGAACGAATCGTTCGCATCTCCGTCGCCGTTGACGTCGTAGCCGATGATCGTGCCCGCGCTGTTGCGGACCGGCGCACCGCGGCTGACGCCGTTGTTGCCGACCGCAAACGCACCCGGATTGGTGGCGCTGCCGCCTTCGTTGTTCAGCGCGACGCCATAATCCTGCAGCCCGCGGAAGCTGTTGGCCAGCGTCAGGTCGCTGTACGCGGCCGACGCCAGGAAGCCGATCCGCTCGCCGTGATAGGCGATCAGGCCGTTGGCAGACGGGTTCCAGTCCTTGGTCTTGTCGCCATACTGGCCCTCGACCGCGGCCGACATCGTCAGCCCGCGCTTCAGGTCGAACGGACGGCGCGTCAGCAGGTCGACGGTGCCCGACAGGCCCGCCTGCTGGAGCGAGGCGGTCGGCGACTTGAACACCGTCGCGCCGGAGAACAGCTGCGACGGAATGTCGGTGAAGTTCGGCTGCACCGAGGTGACCGAGTTGGCGCCCAGGAACTGTTCGCCGTTCAGCAGCGTCGTCACCTGCGGCAGGCCGCGGATGTTGACCGCGGCGCCCTCGCCCGCGTCACGGCGGATCTGCACGCCCGGGATACGCTGGAGCGAATCGGAGATGGTGACGTCGGGCAGCTTGCCGATGTCCTGCGCGCTGATCGCCTCGACCACGCTGTCGGCGTTGCGCTTCACCTCGATCGCGCGCGCCTGCGACGCGCGGATGCCGGTGATGACGATTTCCCCCTCCGCATCGGCGGACTGGCTGGGCGCGGCGGTCGCGTCCTGCGGCGTGGCGTTCACGTCGGGCGTGTTGCCGACCGGCGTCTGCGCCAGCGCGGCACCCGGCAGCGCGACCAGACCCATCGCCATCGTCGAGGCAGCGCCCATCAGCATCGCGCGAACCAACGGCTTCGAACCGTAACGCATGTCATCCTCCCCTGTTTTCAACCTGCGGGACGCCCTATCGCCCTCGCTGTTCTGCAATCAATTTGATTTAATCATTCGAACGACGGATTCTGTCAAGCGTGACGAATTCGTCACACATTCCGGAGCAGCGCAAGTGGGAACGTTCCCACGTTCGCTATACAGGGCTGATAGGAAACGGAAAGTGGCGAAACACCGCCGCTACAGTGGCAGCGCGGTGGTCGATTTGATCTCCTGCATCGCGAACGAGGAACTGACGTCGTGCAGCGGCGCGACCTTCGTCAGCTTGCGATAAATGCGATCGTAATCGGGAATGTCGCGCGCGACGATCTTCAGCAGATAGTCGACGTCGCCGCTCATGCGGTAGAATTCGACCACCTCCGGGATGCGCGAGACGCCCTCGGCGAAGCTTTGCAACCACTGGTCGTCATGCTGCGCTGTCCGCACCGCCACCATCACCGTCACGCCCAGCCCCAGCCGGTCGCGATCCAGCAGCGCGACGCGCCGCACGATCAGTCCGTCGCGTTCCAGTCGCTTGATGCGCTTCCAGCACGGCGTCTGCGACAGGCCGACCCGCTCGGCGATCTCGGCGATCGGCACCGTAGCGTCCTCCTGGAGAATGGCCAATATACGCCGATCGGTCGAATCGATGACATCGTTCTCCATTGCCCCACCTTTCAGGAATCATCTTCTCCCTTCATCGCCGGTGGCGGTAAAAATAGGAAGATGGTTCGCGCGCCCCGCCCCTATCATCGCGGCATCGCCACCGACGACCGGAGCCTGCCATGTTCGCCCGCCTGTTCACCGACCATCCGCACAGCGTCGAGGAAAGCTATGGCGAACATCTGGTGGTCGCGGGCGGATTCGGGGTGACGATGATCCTGGCCGGTCTCGCCTGCCTGGTCCACGCGCTGATCCCCGGACTGTTCGTGTCCACCGGCAGCCGCGCGATCACCTCGCTTCACGATCGCATGGTCGCGCACCGCCGGCGGAGCCGCTGACACGCAAAAGGCCCGATCGGCAGGACGCCGACCGGACCCCGGAGAAAGCCATCTTTCCGCCTGTTTCCAAGCGTGAAGCGACTGGCCGCGTCCTTAGGCTGATGAACGGCGGCGCGTCAGCCGCCATTCCTTACAACCCGATGACACGGCGCATATTACCGCTGGCAGAAGCGCGGATTGTCCGCCCGTTCCACCGCATTACCGGCCAGCGCACCCGCGCCCGCGCCCAGCACGGTGCCCAGCGTCCGGTCGCCGCGCGTGTCGATCGCGCGGCCCAGCAGGCCGCCGGCGATCGCGCCGACGATCGTCCCCGTCGTCCCGCTCTGGCAGGCGCGGTTGTAGCGATAGCGGTTCCGATAGTCGCCGCGCGTCTCGTAATAGCGCGGCGCGCGGTTCCAGCCGTCGCGATAGGCGCGGTCATAGGCGCGGTCGTGCTGGCCATAGCCGTCGTCGTAATAATCGCGGCCGTACCCATAGCCGTCGCCGTAACGCTGCGCCTGCGCCGCGGCCGGCACCATCGCCGCCGTGCCCATCGCCAGCGCCGTCATCCCGAGGGTCAGCTTCTTCCACATCACGAACGCTCCCTACTCGATTCGTCCACCGGCACGTCGCCAGTGTGGAGGACGATATGATCGAGTCGCCGTGATCCGATGCTGAATGGCGCGGTTATCCGCCGTTCAGCCGGCGGGCAGCGTGTCCGCCGCCGCGCGGATCGCGGCGTACAGCCCGTCCAGGTCGTCCTCCCCGATGCAATAGGGCGGCATGACATAGACGGTATTGCCCAGCGGGCGCAGCAACAGGTCGCGCTCGCGGAAGAACCGCAGCAACGCCGGCCCCAGAGCCGACAGATATCCCTCGCCCGCGCCGATCTCCACCGCCGCGATCGTCCCGCACTGCCGAGCGCCGGTGATCCGCGGGTGATCGGCCAGCGCCGCGATCCGCGCCGCCTGGCGCGACGCCAGCGTCGCGATCCGCTCGCGCACCGGCTCCTCGCGCCAGATCGCCAGGTTCGCGGCGGCGGCGGCGCAGGCGATCGGGTTGGCGGTATAGCTGCTGGAATGAAAAAACATCCGCGCCCGGTCAGTCGACCAGTGCGCGTCGAAGATCGCCTCGGTCGCCATCGTCACCGCCAGCGGCACCGCGCCCCCGGTCAGCCCCTTCGACAGGCACAGGATATCGGGGACCACCCCGGCCTGCTCGCATGCCAGCAACGTGCCCGTGCGTCCCCATCCGGTCATCACCTCGTCAGCGATGAACAGCACGCCCTGCGCGGCGCAGACGTCACGCATCTGCCGCAGCACCGCCGGCGGGTAGAACAGCATTCCCCCCGCCCCCAGCACCAGCGGCTCGACGATGAACGCCGCCGCCCCGGCGCGGCACGCCGCCTCCAGCGCGTCGATCGTCGCCTGCTCGCGCCCCGGATGCGGGAAGGGGATGGTGCCGACGTCGAACAGCAACGGGGCATAGGGGCGGTTGAACACGCCCCGCTCCCCCACCGACATCGCGCCGATCGTGTCGCCGTGATAGCTGTGCTCCAGCACCAGGATGCGGTCGCGCGGCGCCTCGCGCGCCGCCCAGAATCCCAGCGCCATCTTCAGCGCGACCTCGACGCTGGTCGATCCCGAATCGGAAAAGAATACCCGCGTCAGCGCATCGGGCATGATCGCGCGCAGCCCGCGGGCGACCGTCTCGGCCGGTTCGTGCGTCCACCCGGCGAAGATGATCTGGTCCAGCCGCTCGGCCTGTTCGCGGATCGCCGCGACGATCCGCGGATGGCCATGGCCGTGGGTCGTCACCCACCAGGATGAAATCGCGTCGATCACCCGCCGCCCGTCGGCGGTGAACAGCGCCGCGCCCTCCGCGCGAGTCACGATCGGGATCGGCTCGCGCAGGCCATGCTGCGTGAACGGGTGCCAGACAGGCGAGGCGCTCACCGGAAATCCGCCACGTCGAAATGCTCCGCGAACGCCGCCGCCAGTGCGTCGGGCGTCAGCGACGCCAGCATCGGCAGCCGTCCCAACCGCTTCACGCCGCCGATCGCCGCGATCGTCGCCTCGCTGTCCTCCACCGCATCGCCGACGAAGGCGACGCCCAGCAGCGGCACGCCGCGCGCGCGCAGCGCCTCGATCGACAACAGGCTGTGGTTGATCGTGCCCAGCGTGGTGCGCGCCACCAGCACCACCGGCGCGCCCCAGCCCGCGAACACGTCGGCGTACAGCAGCTCGCGCGTCACCGGCACCAGCGCACCGCCCGCCCCCTCCACCACCAGCGGCCCGTCGACCGCGGGGGGTGCCAGCCGGTCGGGGTCGATCGTCACGCCGTCGATCTCCGCCGCGCGATGCGGGGACCAGGGGGTGACCAGCCGATACGCCTCCGGCAGCACCTTCGCCACCGGCACGCCCAGCGCGGCGACGGTGGCGGCATCGCTGCCGTCCTCCAGCCCGGCCTGCACCGGCTTCCAGTAATGCGCCCCCAGCGCAACGGTCAGCGCGGCGGCGAACACCGTCTTGCCGATCCCCGTGTCGGTGCCCGTCACCACGATCATCGCAACACCCCTTCGAGAACCCGTGCCAGCGCATCGACCGCATCGGCATCGACATGCAGCGTCAGCGCGATGCGCAGCCGGGACGTGCCGCTGGGGACAGTCGGCGGGCGGATGCCGCGCACGTCGAACCCGGCCGCCTGCACCGCGGCGGCGACGCGCATCGTCTCCGCATCGTCGCCGATCACCAGCGGCACGATCTGCGATCCGCTGGCGGTCGCGCCCAGCGTTGCCAGCCGCGTCTGGGCATGGTCGATCAGCGCGTGGAGCCGCGTGCGCCGCTCCGGCTCGTCGGTGATCGCCGCCAGCGCCTCGCGCGCGGCCACCGCCATCAGCGGCGACGGCGCCGTGGAAAAGATGAACGGCCGCGCGCGTGCCACCAGCATGTCGCGCACCACCGTCGCGCCGCACACCACCGCCCCCTCGCAGCCCAGCGCCTTGCCGAAGGTCTTGAGCGTGACGACATCCTCACGCCCGTCCAGCGCCGCCGCCAGCCCGCGCCCGTCGGCGCCCCACACGCCCGTGGCATGCGCCTCGTCGATTAGCAGCATCGCGTCATGCCGCGCCGCCACCTCGGCCAGCGCGGCCAGCGGCGCGCGGTCTCCGTCCATGCTGTACAGGCTCTCGACCGCGATCCACGCCGTCCCCGCGCCGCCACCGGCGCGCCACGCAGCGATGGCATCGTCGAAGGCGTCCGCATCGTTATGCGCCGCCGCGACTGACGCGGCACGGCTCAGCCGCATCCCGTCATGCGCGCTGGCATGGACCAATGCGTCATGGACGATCAGGTCGCCGCGCTGCGGCAATGTCGCCAGCAGCGCATGGTTGGCGGCATAGCCGCTGGAGAAGAACAGCGCCGCTTCCACCGCGAAGAAGCGCGCCGCCGCGTCCTCCAGCGCCTCATGCTCGGGGTCGTTGCCGCGCAGCAGCCGCGATCCCCCCGAACCGATGCTCACGCCGCGATCCAGCGCGGCATGCAGCGCCGCGGCGATCCGCGGCGCGCCCGCCAGCGCCAGATAGTCGTTCGACGAAAAGTCGGTGCCCCGCCGCGGTGCCAGCCGCCGCAACCGTCCGCGCGCGGCCAGCTCCGCCAGATCGCGCTGTTGTGCCCCCAGGATCATGGCCCCGCCCATAAGCGCTATTCCGCACGCGGGAAAAGGGCCACCGCACCGCACATTGCGTCCGCGCCGCGCTTCGGTAAGGTCACGATCCCTTACCCTCCGTCGCCGAGAACGATGTGCCGCGCCATCTCCCCGCCCTTCTTGCCGCCCTGCTGCTGACGACCACCCCCGCGCTCGCCGAGGGCGACGCCAAGCCGCCCGCTTCGGCCGAGAAGAAGGGCGACGACGCCACCACCCTGCCCCCGCTGCCGGCCGACCGGTCGGTCGCGCAGAGCCTGCGCATCGGCGGGCGCACGATCGGCTATCGCGCCACCGTCGGCACGCTGGCGGTGCGCGACGACAAGGGGAAGGAGATCGGGCAGGTCGTCTACACCGCTTATGCCGTCCCCGGCGGCGACGTCCGCCGCCCGGTCACCTTCGCGTTCAACGGCGGGCCGGGCGCGGCGTCGGTCTATCTCAACATGGGGGCGGTCGGACCGAAGCGCGTGCAGTTCGGCGCGCAGGGCGATGCCCCGTCCGACGCGCCGGTCGCCACCGACAATCCCAACAGCTGGCTCGACTTCACCGACCTGGTCTTCATCGACCCGATCGGCACCGGGTTCAGCCGCAGCCTGGTCGATGCCGACGCCACGAAGAAGGCGTTCTACGGCAACGACCAGGACGTGAAGTACCTGTCCAAGGTCGTCTACGACTGGCTTGTGAAGGAAGGGCGGCTGCGCTCGCCCAAATATCTGATGGGCGAAAGCTATGGTGGCTATCGCGTGCCGCGCATCGCCTATGAACTGCAATCGCAGATCGGCGTCGGGGTGAACGGCATGGTGCTGGTCTCCCCCTATCTCGATCCCGCGTCGGGGGATGATGCGACCGCGCTGTCGCCGCTGCCGTGGATGGTCGCGCTGCCGTCGATGGCGGCCGCCAACCTTGAACGCCGCCACGCGCTGACCCCGGAGGCGATGGCGCAGGTGGAGGCCTACACCCGCGGCGATTTCGCGCGCGACCTGCTGCGCGGGCGTTCCGATCCGCAGGCGACCGCCCGGCTGGTGACGCAGGTGACCGGGCTCGACCCGGCGCTGGTGCAGCGGATGGGCGGGCGCGTCGACACCGGCACGTTCCTGCGCGAGGTGCATCGCGCCGACGGGACGATCGGCAGCGTCTACGATTCGAACGTCACCGCCTTCGATCCCTTTCCCTGGTCATCGCAGCAGCGATCGAACGATCCGATCCTCGACGCGCTGATCGCGCCGACCACCAGCGCGATGGTCGATTTCGTCACGCGGGAGGTCGGGTGGAAGACCGACGCGCGCTACAATGCGCTGTCCTATGCCGTGAACAGCGCGTGGGACCGCGGGAAGCCCGACGACGCGCCCGTCACCGACCTGCGCAAGGCGATCGCGGTCGATCCGAAGATGCGCGTGATGATCGTCCACGGCTGG
Source organism: Sphingomonas ginsenosidimutans (assembly GCF_002374835.1). GTDB lineage: Bacteria > Pseudomonadota > Alphaproteobacteria > Sphingomonadales > Sphingomonadaceae > Sphingomonas > Sphingomonas ginsenosidimutans. The sequence goes on along the minus strand of NZ_NWVD01000001.1, from coordinate 1,043,892 downwards.
GACGATCTGTCCTGCCCCTATTTCGCCTCGCGGCTGATCGTCGATCAGATGCCGGGCTTCGGCGTCGCCGAACGCGTGCAGCTGCGCGTCTATCCGGGCGGGCACATGTTCTACAGCCGCACCGACAGCGGCGCCGCCTTCCGCAACGACGCCCGCGCGATCTACGGGGGCTAGGCGGTCCAGGCCGCGACGTCGTCCTCGCGGCCGATCATCGCCAGCCCGTGCGCGATCGACGTCAGTTCCCCGCCGGTCGCGATCCGCTCCGCGCCGAACCGGTCGTCGAACAATCGCCGTACGCGCGGCGTCAGCGACGTACCGCCGGTCAGGAACACCCGGTCGATCGCGCCCGCCTCCAGCCCCGCCGCCGCCAGCGCGCGGTCGACCGCGGCGGCGATCTGCACCATGTCGGGGGCGATCCATTCCTCGAACGCCGCGCGCGTCACCGGCGCGGCGATCGACAGGTCGCCGCCCTCGAAGCGGAACACCGCTTCCTCGCCCGCCGACAGCGCGCGCTTCAGCTCGCCGACCGCATGGTACAGGCGATAGCCCATCTCGCCCTCGATCACCGCGATCATCCGCCCGATCGCCTCCGGGTCGATCGCGGCGCGGCGCAGCTTCTCCAGTTCCGCCAGCGTCCGCCGGTTGCGCATCAGCGCCAGCCGCGACCAGTCGGCGAAATCAGCGAACCAGCCGCCGGGAATGTCCAGCACCTTGTCGAACGACCGATATTGCCCGCCCTTGCCCAGCAGCGGCAGCACCAGATGCTCGACGATCCGCTGGTCGAACCGGTCGCCCGCGATTCCCACGCCGGCGTGCGCCAGCGGCGCGCACCGGCGCGCCGCGCCGGGCTCCGCGATCCGCACCACCGAAAAGTCGCTGGTCCCGCCGCCGAAATCGGCGACCAGCACCGTCGCCGGCGCCTCCAGCCGCGCGGCATAGCTGAACGCCGCGCCCATCGGTTCGTAGACATAATGGGTCTCGCGCCCCAGCCCGGCGAACATCGCGTCATAGCGTTGCCGCGCCAGCGCCTCGTCGGGCCGCGCCCCGGCATAGGCGACCGGCCGACCGACGATCACCCGGTCGGCGCCCGCCGCCAGCGCGCCGTTCGCGCGCGCCGCCATCAGCATCAGGAACCGCTGCCCCAGCTCCTCGAACCGCAGCCGTCGCTCGAACACCGTCGCCTGGTCGAAACTGGCGCTGGCGGCGACCGTCTTGAACGACTGGATGAACCGGCATCCCTCGGGATAGTCGAGATATTCGGCGATCGCCCACGGCCCCGCCGCCGCCTCCACCCCGCCGCGCTCGCCTTCCCAGAAACATAGCGCGGACCGGAACACCGCATCCGCCCGCTCCGGCCCGTCGAGCACCAGCAGTTCCGCACCGCCATCGGGCGTGGCGGTCGCGACCACCGAATTGGTGGTGCCGAAATCGAAACCCAGGATGCGGCTCATGCCGGTGCCTTTAGCGTTTCGGCACGGCTTTGACATGCCTCAGCGCGAATATCCGCGCGCCGCCGGGCCTTTACCCGGACTGGCGCGTTGGGCGGACATTCCTTCCCTACCAGAGGCTTCCCGATGACCGACTTCACGACCACGCGCGGCGATGGCGGCGAAACGCATCAGCAGGCGTCGGGAGACGCCGATGTGTTGACCACGAATCACGGCGTCCCCGTCAGCGACAATCAGAACAGCCTGCGCGCCGGCGCGCGCGGCCCGACGCTGCTCGAGGATTTCGTGCTGCGCGAGAAGATCTTCCACTTCGATCACGAGCGGATTCCCGAACGCATCGTCCACGCCCGCGGATCGGGCGCGCATGGCGTGTTCGAGGCGACGGCCGACATCTCCGACCTCACCCGCGCCGCGGTGTTCACGCCGGGCGAGAAGACCGAGGTGTTCGTGCGCTTCTCCACCGTCGCGGGGGGCGCCGGATCGGTCGATACGCCGCGCGACGTGCGCGGTTTCGCGGTCAAATTCTACACGCGCGAGGGCAATTGGGACCTCGTCGGCAACAACATCCCGGTGTTCTTCATCCAGGATGCGATCAAATTCCCCGATCTGGTCCATGCGGTGAAGATGGAGGCGGATCGCGCCTATCCGCAGGCGGGCAGCGCGCACGATACCTTCTGGGACTGGGCCAGCCTGATGCCCGAAAGCACGCACATGCTGATGTGGGCGATGTCCGACCGCACGCTGCCGCGCTCGTTCCGCACGATGGAGGGGTTCGGCGTCCACACCTTCAAGCTGGTGAACGAGGCGGGCGAGGCGCAGTTCGTCAAGTTCCACTGGAAGCCGAAGGCGGGGCTGCAATCGACGATCTGGGACGAGGCGCTGAAGCTCCAGGCCGCCGACAACGACTATCAGCGCCGCGACCTGTGGGAAGCGATCGACACCGGCGCCTTCCCGCAATGGGATCTGGGCATCCAGGTATTCGACGAGGAGTTCGCCCGCGCCCAGCCCTATGACGTGCAGGATGCGACGAAGCTGATCCCGGAGGACGACGTCCCCGTCCGCATCGTCGGCACGCTGACGCTCAACCGCAATCCCGACAATTTCTTCGCCGAAACCGAACAGGTCGCGTTCCTGCCCACCAATATCGTGCCTGGGATCGACTTTTCGAACGACCCGCTGCTTCAGGGGCGGCTGTTCAGCTATCTCGACACGCAGAAATCGCGGCTGGGGACGACCAACTTCCACCAGATCCCGATCAACGCGCCGCGTTGCCCGTTCGCCAATTTCCAGCGCGACGGGATGATGCAGACGATGGTGCCCAAGGGGCGCGCCAACTACGAACCCAACAGCCTGACCGCGCATGGCGAGGACGGCGGCCCGCGCGAAAGCCCGACGCGCGGCTTCGTCACCGTCAACGCCACCACCGGCGACGACGAACAGGGCGACAAGCTGCGCGTGCGTGCCGAACTGTTCGCGGATCACTACAGTCAGGCACGGCTGTTCTTCCGTTCGCAGACCGAATCGGAACAGGCGCATATCGCCTCGTCGTTCGTGTTCGAACTGTCGAAGGTCGGGCTGGAACAGGTGCCGGCGCGGATGGTCGCGAATCTGCGCAACGTCGATGAGGATCTGGCCCGCCGCGTCGCTGACGGGCTGAACATCGACCTGCCCGACGCGTCGCCCGCCGCGCGGGCGCCGGTCGACATGGCGCCGTCCGACGCGCTGTCGATCCACAAGAACATGAAAGCCACGCTCGAGGGTCGGTCGGTCGGCATCCTTTACGCCGACGGGTCGGACGCCGCGACGCTCGACCGCGTGATCGCCGACGTCACCGGCGCTGGGGCGAAAGCGGTCTTGGTGGCGCCGAAAATCGGCGGCGCGACCCTGTCGGACGGCAGCAAGCGAAAGGCGGACGGGCAATTGGCGGGCACGCCCAGCCAGATCTTCGACGCGGTCGCGCTGGTCCTGTCCGATGACGGCGCGGCGATGCTGACGAAGGAGGCTGCGGCGGTCCAGTTCGTCATGGACGCCTTCGGCCATCTCAAGGCGATCGGCGCGACCGACGCCGCCGCGCCGCTGCTCGACAAGGCCGGGGTCGAACCCGATGATGGCGTCACCGCGCTCGACGATGCGTTCGTCGATGCTGCCGCGCGCCGCTTCTACGACCGAGAACCCGGTGTGCGGATGCTCGCCTGACGCGCCGCCGCCCGTCGCGCCCCTCGCGACGGGCGGCCCGCCACTAATAGATGTCGCGGCAGTAGCGCCGCTCGCCCAGCATCGCCTCCACCTGCGCATCGCCCAGGATCGCGCGCAGCGCCACATCGACCCCCGGCGCCATCCCCGCCAGGCTGCCGCAGACATAGATCGCCGCGCCCTGATCGGCCCAAGCGCGGATCGCCTCGCCTTCCCGCGTCACCACATCCTGCACGTAACACCCGCCGTCGGGGTCGCGCGAAAAGGCAGGGTCGTGCCGCGCCAGCGTCCCGTGTGCGCGTAGCGCGGCCAGTTCGTCGTCGAACGGCCGGTCGTGCGCCGGGCTGCGCTCGCCATGGATCAGCCACACTGGTCCGCCGCCGCACCGCGCCCGCTCGCGCAGCAACCCCATCAGCCCAGCCAGCCCGGTGCCGTTGCCGATCAGGATCATCGGTGTCGCCGCATCATCGGGCATCGCGAAGCCGGGATTGTCGCGCAGCCGTAGTTCCACCGTTTCGCCGACCGCGGCATGGTGCGTCAGCCAGCCGGATGCGATCCCCGGCCCGCCATCCGCCGCGGTCGCTTCGCGCACCAGCAGCTCGACCGCGCCCGACGGTGCGATCGAGGCGACCGAATAATCGCGATGCGCCAGCGGCCGCAGTGCGTCCGCGTCGGGCAGCGGCGCGTCCGCCGCGGGCAGCACCGCGCCCGCCAGCGCCTGTGCCAGCGCGGCATCCCCGCTGCGGCCATGCCGCGCCAGCACCGCGGCGACGCGCGCCGGGTCGTGGCGCGGCATCACCTCGGCGATCGCGCCGGGCTGCCATGCCGCATCCTGCGCGACCGGCTCCAGCACGATACGGTGCATCGGCGCGCCGGGACTGCCCGGGTTGACATGCGCCCGCGCCGCCAGCCGCCACGGTGCGAAGGGCGCGCGCTGCCAGTCCGACTGCGCCGGCCCTGCCCCGCCCGCCAGCGCGAACACCTGCTGCTGCCAGCGATGCTCGGCATCCACGTCGGCGCCATCGATTTCGATCATGTCGAACAGCCGCCGCGCGCCGCTGTCATGCGCCCAGGCGTCGATGCGGTGCCCGAACGCGCAGAAATCGGCATATTCACGGTCGCCCAGCGCCAGCACCGCATAACACTTGCCCGCCAGGTCGCCCGGCCGCGCCATGGCACGCGCCGCGAAGCCGCGTGCCGCGTCGGGCGGCTCGCCCTCGCCATACGTCGCGGCGACGAACAGGATACGCTGGGCCGCGCGCCATTCCTCCGCGCTCGCCCCGCCCAGCGGCCGCAGCGTCGCGCCCAGCGCTCCCGCGGTCAATCGCGCCAGCCGCTCCGCCCCGCCGGTCTGCGAGGCGTACAGGACCAGCGTCTCGCCGCTCGCCTCCGCCGCCGCCACGTCGGGCACCGCCGCCAGCGCGCGCTTGCGCCGCCGCCGCGCCAGGTACAGCAACAGCCCCGTCACCGTGAATAGCGGCATCGTCGCGCTGGTCAGCAGCATCACGATCCGCCCCGGCAGGCCGAAGAACGCGCCGGTATGCAGCGGCAGGACGTTGCCGACGATCGTCTCTCCCCACGGCCGCGCGGCGTAGCGATCCGCCTTCACCAGCCGCCCGTCGCGCGCATCGAAGCGCAAAGTGTCGGTCTGCCGGTCGAACCGCGCATCCGGTGGCAGGACCCGCATCTCCACCGGCTTGCCCCCGCGCGACGGCGTGATCGCGACGCGCGCATAGCCGTCCGCCCCCACCTGTCCGACGAACCCCGCCCAGGCCGGCGCCAGCGGCACGGCATCGCCCTTCGGCGGCCCGTCGCGCCCCTCGCGACGTATCTCGCCCGCCTTGCCGGTCAGGACGTAGCGCACGCCCTGCCGATACCAGTCATACGACCACCACAGCCCGGTGATCCCGCTCAGCAGGTAGGCGGCGAAGATCCACCCGCCGACCACCGCGTGCAGTGCGCGGTAGAGGTTGCGCCCCGTCAGCCGCAGGTCCAGCACGAACCACGCCCGCCAGTCGAGCGCGCGCCGCGGCCAGCGCAGGTACAGGCCGGACAGCGCGAAGAACACCAGCGACAGCGCCGCGATGCCGGTGATCGTCCGCCCCCACCCGTTCGCGCCGCCCGGCAACGCCATCCAGCGGTGGACCCGCTCCACCGTCTCGAACAGTTCGGCGCCATGGGGCTTGCCCAGCAGCGCGCCGGTGCGCGGGTCGATCAGGCTGCGCTCGCCGCGCCGCTGGCCCTTGTCGGGGGCGAAGGTGACGCTGGCGGCACGCGCCGGATCGCGCTCGATCACCAATTGCGTCACCGCGCGCCCGCCGTGCTGGCGCGATGCCGCCGCGATCAGCGCATCGGGCGACAGCGCGGGCGCCGGACTTGGGGCCAGCCGCACAATGCCGGGGCTGATCGCGCTCTGGATCTCCTCCTCGAACGCCATCGTCGCGCCGGTGACGCCCATGATCGCCAGCACGAACCCGGCGGTGATCCCCAGGAACCAGTGGATCTGGAACAGGATGCCGCGCAGCGTCATCGCCGGCATCCCCGCAGGCGACCGATCGGCGCGGCGTATACGAACTTTCCCCAACGGCTCATCGCGCCCGGCTAGTGCTAATGACAACTGTTCGCAACGCTTTTCATCGGCCCGCAATTCGTTTCGGGATTGATGCCTATCAACGCGGACGCCCCGGCGCGGCGATAAGGTCAGCGCCCCTCCCCTAGGGAAGCGCGACCTTGCACCAATATCCCCTCGACCGTTTCACCGCGATGGCATCGCTCGGCGCCCGCGATATCGCCACGATCCGCGGGTTGGGCGAAACCGCGGTCGCGGTTCGGCGGCACGAAACGATCCGCCGCGAAGGCCAGCTGGTCGACGGCGTCTGGCTGATGCTGCACGGCTGGGTCGCCTCGTCGATGCTGCTGCCCGCCGGCCAGCGACAGATCGTGAAGGTGCATATCGCCGGGGACATGCTGGGCACGCCCAGCATGGCGCTGGAACGCGCCGCCGATACGCTCACCGCGCTGACCGACGGCTGGATCGCGCGCGTGCCGCTGGCGCGCCTCCGCGCGCTGTTCGACGACGCGCCGCGCGTCGCCGCGCTGCTGCTGATGGCGGTGCAGCTGGAGCGGGTCGCGCTGATGGATGCGGTGGCGGCGATCGGGAAGACCTCGGCGCGCGAACGGCTCGCAAACTTCCTGGTCGATCTGCACCAGCGGCTGAGTCAGGTCGGGCTGACGCAGGGCGCCAGTTTCGACATGCCGCTGACGCAGGAACAGATCGGCGATGCGCTGGGGCTGACCGCGGTCCACGTCAACCGCACGATCCGCGCGCTGGAACGCGAGGGGCTGATCGCGCGGCGTGGCCAGACGATCACGCTGGGCGACCTGCCGATGCTCGAGCGACTGTCGCCGCTGCCGCGACGCACGCCGTGGTTCGATCCCGACTGGCTCCCCGCCGGAATCGGCGGACCGGCGAGCGATGACGGTGCGGCGGTCGAACCGGCCCCGACCCGCGCCGCGCGCGCGTAATCAGATCCGCTGCAGGTCGCTCACGAACTCATAGCGGTCGCCGCGATACACCGATCGCGTGAACTCGACGATCCGCCCGTCGGGGATCCACGTCTTGCGTTCGATGCGCAGCACCTCCGAATTCTGCTTCACGCTCAGGATGCCGGCCTCGGTCGGGGTGGCCAGCGACGCGCGCACCCGCTGCGTGCCCGCGACCGGGCGGAAGCCGTGTCGCTCCAGCGCCTGGTACAGCGAATCGCCCAGCGTATCGAGGTCGGGCAGGAACGGCGCCGGGATCACCGCATGTTCGATCGCCAGCGGCTCGCCGCCCGCCAGCCGGACGCGCCCCAGCCGCGCGACGCGCGTGGTGACGGGCACCTGCAAGGCCGTGGCTTCCTCCTCGATCGGCTGGGCATAGGTCTTGTTGATCCACACCACGCCGGGGTCTTCGCCCCGCGCGCGGGTTTCGTCGCTGAAACTGTTCAGCCGCCCGCCGGGGCTGGCGATGCGCCGCGCGACGAACGTGCCCGATCCCTGCTTGCGGACCAGCACGCCTTCCTCGATCAGCTGCTCGATCCCCTTGCGCACCGTGACGCGCGACAGCCCCGCCATCTCGCTCAGGTCGCGTTCGGACGGCAGCGCACCGCCCGGGTCGATCGCGCCGCTGTCGATATGCTCGCGCAGCCGCCGCGCCAGTTGCAGGTACAGCGGCGTGTCGGCGTCGCTCAGCGTCAGCGCCATGTCGCGCATCGCGCTCATCCGCGCGCGTCCAGTTCCTGGATGACGTCCAGTTCGTGCATGACCGGGCGCAGGTTGCCGCGATGCGTCGCCAGCAGCGCCCGCGCGGCGTCGCGGGGCAGCCCGCGTGCCATCACGATGCCGACGCGGATATCGTTGTCCGCTGCCGCCAGCGCGTCCGCCGCCGTGGCATCGTCCACGCCCGCGATATCGCGCACCATCGCGCGCCCGCGGTGCAGCAGCTTGGCGTTGGAGATGCGCATCGCCACCATCCGTCCGTCATAGACCAGCCCCAGCCGCACCATGATCGCGGTGGACAGCAGGTTCAGCACCGCCTTCTGCGCGGTGCCCGCCTTCATCCGGGTCGATCCGGCGATCACCTCGCTACCGGTTTCGACGCAGATCGGATGTTCGGCGGCGGTCAGCAGCGGGGTGTCGGCATTGTTGGCGATCCCCACCGTCAGCGCGCCCGCGCCGCGCGCGTGCTCGATCGCCGCCAGCGTATAGGGGGTGCGCCCGCTCGCCGCCACGCCGACCACGACGTCGGCGGCGGTCACCTGCGCCGCGTCGATCGCCACGCGCCCGGCATCGCCTTCGTCTTCCGCGCCTTCCTGCGCCTGGGTCAGCGCGTCCAGCCCGCCCGCCATCAGGAACGCCAGCCGCTCCGGCGGCCACCCGAACGTCGGGGTCAGCTCGGTCCCGTCCTGCACCGCCAGCCGCCCGGACGTGCCCGCGCCGGCGAAGATCAGCCGGCCGTCTTCGCCCAGCCGCGCCGCGGCGGCATCGGCGGCGGCGGCGATCGCGGCGGTCTGCGGCTGGATCGCGGCGATCGCGGCCATCTGCCCCTCCAGCATCGCCTCGACCGCCAGTTCGGTCGGCCACAGGTCCAGGTCGCGATAACGCGGTGCGAGTGACTCGGTGTTCATCATGCCCTCTGCAGCGGACGGGAAGCGGACGCCATGCCACGCGGCGCCGCGCAGATCGCGAAGGCGATCGCGGTGCCGATGCACAGCTGGAACGGAAACGACAGCGCGGACAGCGCGCCCGGCAGCCCGATCGCGCGCGCGATCGCCGGTTGCAGCAGCAGCACGACCGCAAAGCCCGCGATCAGCGCGGCGACCACCGACGCGGTCGTCCCACGCGCGGTGAACAGCGCGGTGAAATACACGCCCAGCAGCCCGGCATAGGTGAACACCATCACCTGCAACGCGAACTCCAGCAGCCCCATCTCGCTATACCGCTGCCAGTAGAAGGATGCGACCGCCATCGCGAACATCGCGACGCCGATCACCCCCATGCCCGCGCGCCCCGCCTGCACGTAATGACGCTCCGCCGCCAGGGCCCCGCGCCGTTCGCGCCACGGGCGATAGAAATCCTGCACCAGCACCGAGGACATGGCGTTCAGCGCCGAATTGGTCGTCGCCACCGCCGCCGCGCAGATGCCGATCGTCACCAGCCCGCGCAGCCCGCCGGGCAGCTGGGTCAGGATATAGTGCATGAAGATGCTGATCTTCTCGCCGCCGAAACTGCGCCCCGCCGCCGCGGTGGTCCCGCCCATCAAGTCGGGGCGGTCGTAGAAAACATACAGCAGCAGCCCGATCAGGATGAACATCCCCACCACCGGCACCGTCGCCAGAACCGACAGGTACAGGCCGCGCGCGCCGGTCCTGGCGTCCTTGCACGCCAGCAGCCGCTGGGTCGTGTCCTGGTCCATCCCGGCGTTCGCGATGTACAGCAGCGTGACGCCGGTCACGACCGCCAGCAGCGAGAACGGCCGCGACAGGTCGGTCGACAGGTCGAACAGCCGCAGCTTGTTGACCCCCTCGGGCGTGTGGATCAGCCCGTCGATGATCTGCCCGGTCGTCGCCGGGATCGACGAGCGCAGGAACACCACCACCGCGATCGCGGAACCCAGATACACGACGAACTGGATCAGGTCGTTCCACAACACCGACTTCAGCCCGCCGACGAAGGTGAACAGCACGCTGGCGACGATCAGCAGCGCGGCGGCGATCATGATCCCCTGCGCCTCGACGGTGCCGGTGATGACCATCGCCAGCGCGATCGCCGCCAGATAGACCCGCGCGCCCCCGGCGAACACGCGCCCGATCAGGAACATGCCCCCGGCCCAGCGCGTCGCGGTGGCGCTGAACCGCAGCGTCAGCAGTTCGTAGGCGGTGGTCGCGCGGATCGCGTAGAACCGCGGGATCATCACATGCGCGACGAACATCGCGCCCAGCAACCCGCCCAGGTTGCTGCCCAGATAGGTCAGGTCGCCGTGATAGCCGTAATCCGGCCCGCCCAGGAACGTCGCGGCCGATTGCGTCGCCGACAGGACGGAAATCGCCGCCAGCCACGCCGGCACGTTGCCGCCCGCCAGGAAATAATCGTGCGCCGTCCCGGTGTTGCGGGGGGTGAAGATCCACCCCCCCGCCAGCAGCAGCAGGACATAGGCGGCGATCACCACCCAGTCCGCGATCGAAAAGGGCAGGCTCATCGCGCGCCCCCCCGCTGCCGCCGCCAATGCCGCATCACATCCGCGCGGTCAGCGACAGGCCGATCGTCCGTCCCAGGATGTCGTAGGTGTCCGGGAAGGTGTTGAACACGCCCCCCGTCGACACGCGCGGCGGCTGCTTGTCGGCGATGTTGTAGACGCCCGCGGTCATCGTGATGCCCGGCACGAAGTCATAGGAGGCGGACAGGTCGAACAGGTTCTGCGCCGGCAGCGTCTCGCTCGATCCCGCCGCGCTCGACCGCACCTTGCCGATGCGGATCCAGTCGAACTGGATCACGCCCTTGTCCAGCAGCAGCCCGGCGCCCGCGGTGTGGCGATAGGCGGGCTGGACCAGCGTCGTGCCGTCGCTGGAACAGGTCGCGCCGAACGTGCCCTTGCACTGCACCGCGCTGACCGTCGGGTTCGCCTGGATCGTGTAGGACGTGACGACATTGCCGGCATAGCCCAGCCGGACGCCCTTGCCCGGTACCCAGTCGCCGCGCACGGTGTAGCTGGCGGTGATGTCCAGCCCGCGCTGGAGCAGCCGGCCCAGGTTCTGGTTGTTGACGAACGCATCCTTGAACGTGCCGTCGGCGTTGCGCGTCACCAGCCCGCACAGCGGATTGTCCGCGCTGGGATTGGTGATGTAGCAGCTGGTGATCGCCGCCACCGGCTGGATCACGCCCACCGCGCCCTTCAGGTCCAGCTGATACCAGTCGACCGTCACGTTCAGCCCCGGCAGGAACGTCGGCGTGAACACCGCGCCCGCCGTGGTGGTGAAGCCGGTTTCGGGCTTCAGGTCCGGGTTGCCGCCGTAGAAGTAATTGCCGGTCAGATACGCCGGCGCGGTCGAATTGGCCGATCCTGCCGCCGGCGCGCCGAACCGCTGGCACTGCGCCTGGTTGCCGGTGCCCAGCACGCACGGGTCGCCGCCGTAGCGCGGCTTCAGCCGGTCGACGGTCACCAGGCTGCTGAACGGCAGCGACGACACGCCGCCCGCGAACTCGCCGAAATTGGGGGTGCGCAGCACGCGCTGATAGGTGCCGCGCAGGCGCAGGCTGCGGTCGACCTCCCAATTGCCCTCGACCTTCCACGTCCCGTGGGTGCCGAACAGGTTGTAGTCGGACAGACGGTACGCGCCGCCCGCGCTCAGCTTGCGGATCAGCGGCAGGTCGTGGAGCAGCGGCACCAGCAGCTCGCCGTACAGCTCCTTGACGTCGAATTCGCCCGTGTACGCCGCCTGCACGCCCTGGCGATAGGTGTTGCCGGTCAGCAGCGCGGTGTCCTGCGCCACGTTCGCGGTTTCGCGCCGGTATTCGACGCCCGCGGCGAAACCGATCGGCCCGGCGGGCAGCGAGAACAGCTCCTCCAGCGATCCGTTGACCGTCGCGGCCGCGACGAACTGGTCGCGCTTGCGGTTGAAGCCGTTGATCGGGCTGCCCAGCGCGGCGGCAATGCCGGGGCGGTTCGGGCCGAAGATGTCGACGGTGTTGACCACCGACGCGAAATTGTTGGCGCCCGCCGCATTGTTCACCAGCCCGTCGCCGGTCACCACCGTCGCTTCGGTCGAGCGGCCGTATTGGGCATAGACGTTCCAGCGGATCGCGTCGGTCAACGGCCCGCGCAAGCCGCCCTGGAACTGGTAGATGTCGCGCTCGGTGTTGAACGTCACCAGCCCCAGCTCGGCCAGCGAACGCGACACGTTGACCTGCGCCGCGCCGTTGACGAAGGTCAGCTGGCTGCGGATCGCGTCGGTCAGGTACGGGTTGGTCGCGCTGATCGACACGGTGCGGCTGACCGACGCGGGCGTCGCGCCGGGCGTACCGGTCTCACTGGTGCGCGTATTGGTATACATCGCGCGGCCGTACAGCTCGACCGTCGGCGCCAGCTCGTATTTGTACAGCGCGGCGACGTTGATCCGCTTGAGCGGCGATACCAGCGGGTAACGCGCCGACAGGTTCGACGTCGCGCTCGGGCTGGTGGTGAAATCGCCCGCGTCGGTGAAACCGAACCGCCGCCCGCTCGCCACGTCGGTGAACACGCCGCCGATGCTCGGGATCGTCTGGTTCGGGGTCGCCGCCCAGTCGCGCTGCCCCGCGACGATCAGGTCGCGCTGCGTATAGTCGGCCGCGATGACGACATGGCCGCGTGATCCCAGCCCCGCGCCGACCATGATCGACGCGCCATATTGCGCGCCGCCGTTGGTCGACAGCCGCCCGACCGCGCTGCCGCGCACGCCCTCGAACTCGTCGTTCAGGATGAAGTTGACGACGCCCGCGACCGCATCCGCGCCATAGACCGCGGCGGCGCCGCCGGTCAGCACGTCGGTGCGCTTGATGAGCGAGGCGGGGATGGAATTGACGTCCACTGAATTGCGGAAGCTGAACGGCGCGGCGCGCGTGCCGTCGATCAGCACCAGCGAGCGGCTCTGCCCGAAGTTGCGCAGTTCCAGCACCTGCGCGCCGAAGGCGTCGCTACCCTGCGATCCCTGCCGCACGCCGCCCGACAGCTGCGGCAGCTTGGTCGAGAAATCCTCGATCGTCAGCGCCGACTGAAGGCGGATCTGCTGTTCGCTGGTGGAGGCGACCGGGCTGCTGGCGGTCAGGCCGGGGACCGCGATGCGCGTGCCGGTGACGACGATGTCGCTGGCCGGGGTGCCCGCATCGGTCGCTGTGTCGGTGGTGGCGGCGTCCTGCGGCGCGGGGGCTGCCTGCGCCACCGCCTGCGTCGGCATCTGCACCAGCGCCACCGCCAGCGCCGCCAGTGCAACCGCGTTCCTGTGCGACCTCAGCATCGAATGTCCCCTTGCCCCGAATGATCGTTCCGGCCGGTCGCACGAATGTCGATTCGCCGCCGTCCGTCCCACGATCCTAGGCGCCTCGCCACGGATTTGTAAAGAACCGGTATTACACTGGTACGCCATACCATCGCCGAACTTGCCCCCGGGCGAACCAATGGTATGCATCCCGCATGACCGCTACCCCCCCGTCCACCCGCCCCGACCTTGGCATGATCGAGGGGCGCTTCGGCCGCCTGTGGACCGCCGATGAGCGCAGCCATGTGGTCGCCACGCTCGCCGGCGTGGGCTATTCCTTCTACCATTACGGGCCGAAGGGCGATCGCGCACTGCGCCGCGACTGGCGCGTCCCCCACGACCCGGCGCAGACCCGGGCGCTGGCGCGTCTGTCGGCGCAGGTGCGCGGCGCGGGCATGCGCTTCGGCATCGCGCTGACTCCCGATGGCTCGACGCATCCGTTCGACGATGCCGCGCGCGCCGATCTGGCGCGGCGCATCGCCGATCTCGACGCGATCGGCATCGACGATCTGGCGATCCTGTTCGACGATCTGCGCGGCGACATGCCCGATCTCGCCGCGCGACAGGCCGACGTGGTCAATTTCTGCGCCGCCGCCACCCGCGCGACGCGCGTCTACACCTGCCCGACCTATTATTCGGACGATCCGGTGCTGGACATGGTCTTCACCCCCCGCCCGGCCGATTATCTCGGCGATCTGGGCCTCCGTCTCGATCCGGCGATCCGCGTCTACTGGACCGGCGAGGAAGTCTGCCCGAAGGAGATCGGCCCCGCGCATCTCGCGCGCGTCGCGGACGAACTGGGGCGACCGGTGTGCCTGTGGGACAATTGGCCCGTCAACGACGGCGCGCGCATGTCGCGGTTCCTGCACCTGCGTGCCTTCACCGGGCGCGCCGCCGCCAATGCCGCGCATCTGTCGGGCCATGCGATCAACCCCGCAATCCAGGCGCATCTGGGCTGCATCCCCGCGCTGACGCTGCCGATGATCTACGATCAGGGCGCCGACTATGCCTATGGCGCCGCCTTCGCCGCCGCGGCGGAGCGCCTGCTGGGGCAGCCGTTCGCGCACATGCTGCAACAGGATCTGATCGCGCTGCAGGATACCGGCCACGAACGCCTCGGCACCCGCGCGGCGAAGCTGCGCGATCGCTACGCCGCGATCGACCACCCCGCCGCACGCGAGATCATCCGCTGGCTCGACGGCGACGATCTGATGACCGACGCGGAGGTGCAGACGCAATAGCGTCGGCGCGTCAGGCCGCTGCGCCCGCCCCCGCCCCCGCAAGCGTCCGGCGCAGCGCGCGCACCTCGTCGGTCAGCGCGATCACCGCCTCCAGCGTCAATCCGGTGCTGGCGAACACGCGCCGCGCCATCGGTTCGCTCTCCTCGCGCAGCGCACGGCCGCGCCCGGTCAGGTGCACCCGCACCTGCCGCTCGTCCTGCGCGTCGCGCGTGCGCGTCACCACGCCCCCCGCCTCCAGCCGCTTGACCAGCGGCGTGATCGTGCTCGGCTCCAGCGCCAGCCGCGCCGCCACCGCGCCGATCGTGCGCCCGTCCTCCTCCCACAGCACCTGCAACACCAGATATTGCGGATAGGTCAGCCCCAGCGCATCCAGCATGGGCTTGTACACCCGCCCCATCTCCATCGACGCGCTGTACAGCGCGAAGCACAACTGCCGCTCCAGCGGCGCCGGGTGGGAAATCGTGTCGGCCATCGTCGCGTCTTAACCTCGGGGGTGTGGCGGGCCAATGCAAGCGCGCGCTACGCCGAAAGTCGTAGGTCGCGATTGACCGTTCGGTAACGATGACGCCCCTAGACCATTACCATGAAAGCCGAATATTCTTTCGATCCCGACACCGCGCACGGCCTGATGCGCGTCAGGATGGCGGGATTCTTCGAGCCGGTCGACGTCACGCGCTTCGCCGCCGACCTCATGGAACAGCTTGCGAACCTGGGTCGCCCACCGGGCGAGCATCTGACGATGGTCGATATCCGCGCGATGGACATCCAGTCGCAGCAGGCGGTCGAACGCTTCGAACAGGTGCTGGCGAATTCGCCGATGCGATCGCGGCGACTGGCGTTCGTGGTCGGTCGGTCGCTGTCGCGAATGCAGATCAAGCGCGCCGCCAGCAGCCGCGACGCCGGCTATTTCCAGTGCCCGGAGAGTGCGGAGGCGTGGCTGCTGGGGAAGGACGACGCCGCCGCTGCCTGACGGCCCGCCCCTCGACGGCATCGGCACGCCGCATTATATACCGGGCGTTATGGAAAGCGCAGCCCCTGTCCTTGCCCCGGAATCCACCGCCGCGCCTTCCGCTTCTGCGCCCGCCTCTCCGCGAGGCCGTCCGCGCGGCTTCTGCCCCGACGCCGCGCTCGCCGCCGCGCTCGGCGTATTCTGGACCCGCGGCTATGAAGGCGCGTCGATGGCGGACCTTACCGCCGCGATGGGCATCACCAAGCCCAGCTTGTACGCCGCCTTCGGCAACAAGGAACAATTGTTCCACAAGGCGCTCGACCTCTACGAAACCGAAAAGCTCGCCTATATCCGCGACGCGCTGGAGCAGCCGACCGCCCGCGCGGTCGCCGAATATCTCCTGCGCGGCGCGGTCGCGGCGCAGACCAGCGCCGGGGATCCCAAGGGGTGCCTGGGCGTGATCGGCGCCGCGGCGTGCAGCAACGCCGCCGATTCGATCCGCACCCATGTGCTGGCGCGCCGCGAATCCTCGCACGCCGCGCTGGTGGAGCGGTTCCGCCGCGCGCAGCGCGATGGCGACCTGCCCGATCATGCCGACCCGCTGGCTCTGGCGCAGTTCCTTTACACCGTGTTGCAGGGGATGGCGGTACAGGCGGGCGCCGGCACCTCGCGCGCCGATCTGGACAAGGTCGTCGACACCAGTCTGATGCTGTGGCCGGGGCGCTGACGCGGAATTTTTTTACCGACCGGTACAAAAGCGATTGACGACCTGCCGGACGGTTTTTATACCGAGCGGTATGGAACGGGGCCGGACCAACCCCGGCACCCGCCCGATCGAAAGGGGATCGCGATGAACCCGCCGGACACCGGCCCTTCCTGACGCCGCGCATCGCGCTGCCGAACGGCCGCGCCCCTCACTATCCGTCGACCCCGGCCGAACCCGCCCGGCGCGTGCCCATCGCGCAGGGACGCCCGCACGGCCATCGCCAGGAACCACCCGCATGGCCTATCTCTGCTTCGATCCGATCAATGCCTCCGCCGCAGCGCGCACCGCGCCGGCCCCGCTCCCGGCCGCCGATCTGCTTTCCCCGGCCGAACCCGCGCCCCGGCTGGGCGCGCTCGAATGGTCGGTCGTCGCGCTCGCCCGCAACGACCGGCTGTCCTCGCTGCGCGCGCCCGGGCGGATGACCACCGCGATGCGCGTGCTGTTCCGCCAGTACAACCGGATGCTCGCCGACGATCGGCTGGAGGCACTGCGCCGCATCGCGGTGCTCGGCTGGCATCACGGCTATTCCGTGCCCTCGCATGAGGTCGCGCGCTTCCTGCGGGCCGGCTATTCGCACGGTCAGTACGAACTCATGATGGACAGCATCAGCGCCGCGCACGCCACGCGGCAACCGCGCCGCTGATCGCGCGATCATAGCAAAAACGGCAACGATCCGTTTGCCAACTGCCCTCTGACGAAACGATCGCGTACCACCTACATGGCTCTGCGTGATCCGGCGCCATCGCCGGACAGCGGAGACACTCCATGATCGACCTTCGTCCTTTCGACACGCTTGGCGGTGCCAACCATGGCTGGCTGGACGCGAAGCATCATTTCTCCTTCGCCGGCTATCACGATCCCGCGCGCGTCCATTGGGGCAATCTGCGCGTGTGGAACGACGATACGATCGCGCCCAGGACCGGCTTTCCCCCGCATCCGCACAACGACATGGAAATCATCACCTATGTCCGCGAAGGCGCGATCACGCATCAGGACAGCCTGGGCAATTCCGGCCGGACCGAGGCGGGCGATGTGCAGGTGATGAGCGCGGGCACCGGGATCCGCCATTCGGAATATAATATGGAGGATGTGACGACCCGCATCTTCCAGATCTGGATCGTCCCCACCCGCACCGGCGACGCGCCGCAATGGGGCGCCAAGCCGTTTCCGAAGGGCGATCGCTCGGGCCAGTTTGTGACGCTTGCCAGCGGTTATGACGACGATCGCGATGCGTTGCCGATCCGCACCGACGCGCGCGTGCTGGGCGCGACGATCCGCGCCGGCGAAACCGCCAGCTATCCGCTCGGCCGCGATCGCAAGGCGTATCTGGTCCCCGCCACGGGTTCGGTCGATATCGACGGGGTGCGTGTCGGCACCCGTGACGGCGCCGCGATCAGCGACGTCGACACGCTGACCGTCACCGCGATCGAGGATGCCGAGATCGTGATGGTCGACGCCGCCTGAAGCCGGCGACGGCGGGGCTTCCGATCGAAAGACCGGCCCCGCCGTTTCGGGTAAGCACCCCGCCCACCTCGCCGCCGCCGTGGGGGCTGGCCTCCCGCCCCCGATCGCGCCACAACGTCTCGCCTGTCGGTGATGAGGGAGTGGCGCGATGACGCTGAAATACGGTTCGTTGCTGCTGCTCGCCGCGCTTGCCGCGCCCGCGCATGCGCGCGACGCCGCGGTCGTCGCCACCGATCGCGGGCAGGTACGCGGCGCGATCGCCGACGGCATCGCCAGCTGGAAGGGCATTCCCTTCGCCGCCCCCGCTACCGGCGCGCTGCGCTGGCGCGCCCCGCAACCCGCCGCCGCGTGGCGCGGGGTGCGCAACGCACGCGCCTATGGCCCCGATTGCGCGCAGGTGCCCTTCCCCAGCGATGCCGCGCCGCTCGGCACCACCCCGGCGGAGGACTGTTTCTACGCCAATGTCTGGAAACCCGCCGGTGCGGGCGCACGGCGGCTGCCGGTGATCGTGTGGATATACGGCGGCGGGTTCGTCAACGGCGGTACCTCCCCGCCGACCTATGCCGGCGCGAACCTCGCGCGGCAGGGGGTGATGGTGGTCAGCTTCAACTATCGGCTGGGGCGCCTCGGCACCTTCGCGCTGCCGCAGTTGACGCGCGCCGATGCCGATCACGGCCTCATCGCCAATTATCTGACCATGGACCAGATTGCGGCGCTGCGCTGGGTGCGGCGCAACGCCGCGGCGTTCGGCGGCGATCCGGGCAATGTCACGATCGTCGGCGAAAGCGCGGGCGGCATGTCGGTCCACACGCTCGTCACCGCCCCGCTGGCGCGCGGACTGTTTCACAAGGCGGTGGTGATGTCGGGCGGCGACGCGCAGGCGATGCCCGTGCGCCTGTCCGATGTGGAGGCGATGGGCGCGGACTTCGCGCGCGGCAAGGGGATCGACCCCGCCGCCCCCGATGCGCTCGCGCGGCTGCGCGCGCTGCCCGCCGACCGGATCGTCGACGGGCTGAACCTCGCCACGCTCGCCGCCGCGCTCACCCCCCGCCCGACCATCACGCGCCCGTTCCCGGACGGAAAGGTGGTGGTCGACAGCGGCGCCGCTTATGCCGCCGGCCGCTTCGTCCGCGTGCCGATGCTGATCGGCGCGACCAGCGCCGATATCGGCGGCGTAACCGGCCCGATGATCGCGGGCGCCCGCAGCGCCGCCGCCACGATATCGCGCGCGGGGGCGCCGGTATGGGCGTACCGCTTCTCCTATGTGCCGGAATCGGTGAGGGCGCCCGGCGCCTATCACGCCACCGACATCCCGTTCTTCTTCGATAATCAGGCGATCAAATATGGCGCCGCCACCACCGCGCGCGACCAGGCGATGGGCCGCACGATCAGCGCCTATCTGGTCAATTTCGCCAAGCGCGGCGACCCTAACGGCCCCGGCCTTCCCGCCTGGCCCCGCTACGCCGCCGCCACCGACCAGCTGATGGACTTCACCCCCGCCGCCACCGCCCGCGCGGGCCGTGACCCATGGGGACCACAGATCGACGCCGCCGCAACCACGGTGCGCTAGCGCGGTTCAGGCGGAGGCGTGCGACCCTGACCCGCCACCACCTCCGCCGGCGCGGGGTGCCCCAGGAACCCCGCCGGGCTGGCCGACAGCCCGTACGCCCCCGCCAGGAACACCGCGATCGGCTCGCCCTCCTGAGCGCGCGGCAGCATCACCTTGTCGCCCAGCCGGTCCAGCGGCGTGCACAGGCATCCCACGACCGACACTTCCTCGGCCGCATCGGCGCCCATCCGCCCGGCGACCGCCAGCGGATAGTTGCGGCGCACCACCGTCCCGAAATTCCCGCTCGCCGCTAGCTGGTGGTGCAGTCCGCCGTCGACCACCAGGAAGGTCTCCCCGCGGCTCTCCTTCCGGTCGACGACGCGCGTCAGGTACACGCCCGCCTCCGCGACCAGCCATCGCCCCAGCTCGATCGCGAAGGCGCTGCCCGCCAACACGTCAGCGCGCACTGCCAGCCGCTCGGCCAGCGCGGCGCCGATCCGCTCGACGTCCACCGCCGTGTCACCGGAAAAATACGGCACGCCGAACCCGCCGCCCAGATTGACCAGCGGCGGCGCGTGTCCGCTGTCCTCCGCCAGCCGCGCCGCCAGCGCCAACGTCGCCGCCTGCGTCTCCGCCAGCGCCCCGGCGTCCAGCGCCTGCGATCCGGCGAAGATGTGGAAACCGCGCCAGTCCGCGCCGCCCGCGACGATCGCCTTCACCAGCGCGGGCACCCGCTCGGCATCGACGCCGAAGGGCGATGCGCGCCCGCCCATCTTCATCCCCGATCCGCGCAGTTCCAGGTCGGGGTTGACCCGCACCGCCAGCCGCGGCGCGATGCCCGCCTGCTCGCCGATCGCGATCGCGCGGCGCGCCTCGCCCTCCGATTCGACGTTCAGCGTCGCGCCCGCCGTGATCGCCGCGGCCAGTTCGGCATCGCGCTTGCCCGGCCCGGCGAAGCTGATCGCCGCCGCCGGCTTCACCGCCAGCGCCTTGGCCAGTTCCCCGGCGGAGGCAACGTCCAGCCCGTCGACCAGCGGCGCGACCGCCGCGATCATCGGCGGAAACGGATTGGCCTTCACCGCATAATGCAGATCCACCGCGGCGGGCATCGCCGCGCGGAACCGCGCCACCCGCGCCGCGACGATCGCCGGGTCGTACACGAACAGCGGCGATCCATGCGCCGCCAGCCAGTCGTCGGCGCGCGTTCCCGCGATCGTCAGCATCCCCGCCTGCGCCGCGAATTCGGGCGGGATCGGCCCCATCGGTTTCATGCGCCGCCATCCTCGCGTGCGATCGCCGCGATCGCCGCGCGGTCCAGCTTGCCGTTGGCATTGTGTGGCAGAATATCGCGCCACGCGATGCGCGCGGGCTGCATGTACGTCGGCAATTCGCGCTTCAACCGCGCGCGCAACGCCGGTTCCTCCGCGCCGCTACCGCGCGCCACTACCACGATCGCCTGTCCCAGCCGCGCATCCGCCACGCCGATCGCTACCGCCTCGCGCGTTTCGGCGCCCGCGGTGACGGCTTCCTCCACCTCCTGCGGGCTGACGCGATGGCCGGCGGTCTTGATCATCTCGTCGTCTCGGCCGACGAACCTCAGCAGCCCCTCCGCGTCCGCGACGACCGTATCGCCCGACCACACCGCCGTCCCGCCGTAGCGCGAGAACGCCGGCGCCGCGCGGAAACGCTGCGCGGTCCGCTCCGCATCGCGCCAGTAACCCTGCGCCACCAGCGGCCCGGCGTGCACCAGCTCGCCCGGCTCGCCCGCCGCCGCCGCGCTGCCGTCGGGGCGCACCACCATTACCTCCGCGAACGGGATCGCCCGGCCGATCGAATCCGGGCGCGCGTCGATCATCTCCGGCGGCAGATAGGTCGACCGGAACGCCTCGGTCAGGCCGTACATCGCGAACAACCGCGCCGCCGGGAAGCGCGCGCGCAACGCTCGCACCATCGCCGGGGTCAGCGCGCCGCCCGAATTGGTCAGCCGCCGCAGCCGCGCGGCGGTCTCCGCCGGCCATTCCGCCTCCAACAGCTGCGTCCACAGCGGCGGCACCCCCGCCAGCGTCGTCGCCGCCACCCGCTCGACCGCCTTCACCGCGTCGCGCGCGGTCAGATAATCGAGCGGCGCCACGGATGCGCCCGCCATCCAGCTGGAAAACAACTGGTTCTGCCCGTAATCGAACCCCAGCGGCAGCACCGCCAACACCCGGTCGTCGGGCGCGATCGCCAGATAATGCGCCACGCTGACCGCCCCCAGCCACAGGTTCGCATGGCTCAGCATCACTCCCTTGGGCCGCCCGGTCGAGCCGGATGTATAGAGGATCGCCGCCAGCCCCGCCGGATCGGCCGCCGAACGCGGCAGCGCGTCGCCGCTCCCCGTCGCGGTAGCGACCGTCACGTCGCCCGCGACGTCGCCGTCCTCCAGCGTTGCCGCGCGCGCTTCCTGCGTCAGCAGCAGGCGTGCACCGCTGTCGGCCAGGATATGCGCCACCTGCGCGCGCTTCAGCACCGGATTGACCGGCACATGCACCAGCCCCGCACGCGCCGCCGCCAGCGGCATCAGGCACGCCGCCTGCGTCTTGGGCAGCCACGTCGCCACCCGCGCGCCCGCCGGCAGGTCCATCGCCGCCAGCCACCCCGCCAGCCGCGCGACCGCCGCCTCCACCGCCGCGAAGGTCAGCACCGCGTCGCGTCCGATCAGCGCGGGCGCATCGGGATCGCCGCGCAGGACATGATCGATCGGTTTCGGGACGGGGTCGGGCGGCACCATCCCCGCTCCATAGCCCCAAGCCGTTGCGCATTTCATCCCCCCGTCCTAACGCGGGCGCGAACGGGCCGCTTCGCACATGCGGCATGACGAAAAAGGGAGGGTGCGTGGTTCCCGAAGGAATGAACGCGGTCGAGGCCACGGTACGCGACGTCCTGCGCGACGTCCTGTCGCTGCCGCAGGCGCAGGTCGATGGCTTTTCCGCCGACACCGAACTGTTCGGCACGCTGCCAGAGCTGGATTCGATGGCGGTCGCCGGCGTGCTGACCGAGCTGGAGGACCGGCTGGGCATCGTGATCGAGGATGACGAGGTCGATGGCGAGATGCTGGAAACGTTCGGCGCGCTGACCCGCTTCGCCGCCGAACGCGCGCTCGTCTGACGACGGCGCGCTACACCTGCTACGATCCGCCGTCGGGGCGGGAGGCGATGCTGCGCCTCGGCCCCGATCACGGCCCGACGATCCTCGCGCTGCCCGCGCTGTTCGAGGAAGCGAACCGCAGCCGCACGCTGCTGGTCGCGATGCTGCGGCGGCTCGCCGATCGCGGCATCGCCGGCGCGATCCCCGACCTGCCCGGCCAGGGCGACAGCCTGCTGCCCACCCGCCAGGCGCGGCTGTCGATGTGGCGCGACGCGGTGGCCGCCGCCGCGACGACGCTTGCCGGCCCCGTGCATCTGGTGGCGCTGCGCGGCGCGGCGCTGGCCGCGACGGCGATCGACCCGGCATCCTGCTGGTATCTCTCCCCGCTGACGGGTGAGGAACAGGTGCGCGAGCTGCGCCGCCTGCGGATCGCCGGCGCGGGCGATGATTACGCCGGGAACATCATCGCCGACGCGATGATCGACGATCTGGCCCACGCCCCCCTCCCCGATGGCGCGCGGACCCGCGTGGTGCGGCTGGCGGGCGATCCGCGCCTTGCCGACAACCACCTTCCCGGCGCCCCGCCCTGGCGCGCGGCCGAGCCGGTCGCCGCCCCCGCGCTGGCCGATGCGCTGGCACAGGATATCGCGGCATGGATCGCCGGCTGACCGTCTTCCCCTGCGCGGGCGAATGGCTCGGCGGCACGCTCGATGCGGCACCCGGCGGCACCGGGCTGCTGATCGTGTCGGGCGGTAGCGCGGTTCGCATCGGCGCGCATCGCGGC
Organism: Sphingomonas ginsenosidimutans; assembly: GCF_002374835.1. Lineage (GTDB taxonomy): Bacteria > Pseudomonadota > Alphaproteobacteria > Sphingomonadales > Sphingomonadaceae > Sphingomonas > Sphingomonas ginsenosidimutans. The sequence continues at coordinate 1,020,821 of NZ_NWVD01000001.1, read as the reverse complement.
ATGGCGCTGCTCGCCGCGCGGCTGGCGCGCGCCGGGGTGCCGGTGTTCCGCTACGACCGGCGCGGCATCGGCGACTCGAGCGGCACCGACCCCGGCTTCGCCGCCGCCGGACCCGATCTGCGCGCCGCGGTCACCGCCTTTCGCGCCGGCCAGCCGCAGCTGCGCCGCCTCGTCGCGCTCGGCAATTGCGATGCCGCCGCGCTGCTCGCGCTCGAGGGGCGCGCGGCGGGGCTGGATGCGGTGATCCTCACCAATCCCTGGACCGGCGCCGAAGCCGACGCGCTGCCCCCCGCCGCTGCGATCCGCGCCCGCTACCGCGCGCGGCTGCGCGATCCGGCGCAATGGCGGCGGCTCGTCACTGGCGGGGTGGACGTGCGGCGGCTGGCCGCGGGGATGCGCAAACTCGCCCGTGGGTCACCCCGGCCCGAACCCGCCGCGCGCATCCTTGCCGCGATCGGCGCGTGGGGCGACGACGCTACCGTCATCCTTGCCGCCGGGGATGCGACCGCGATCGCCTATGCGCACGCGGCGCATGGCCTTGCGACCCGCACCGTCACGATCGACAGCGCCTCGCACAGTTTCGCGCGGGCCACCGATGCGGAGGCGCTGGCGCAGGCGGTCGCGCGCGCGCTGGCTATTCCGCCGCTTCCCTGACCGCCTCGAACTCCGCCGCCGCCAGGAACCGTTCGGCGTCCAGCGCCGCCATGCACCCGGTCCCCGCCGCGGTCACCGCCTGGCGATAGGTCTTGTCCATCACGTCGCCGCACGCGAACACGCCCGCCACGCTGGTGCGCGTCGATCCCGGCTGCACCGCGACATAGCCGTCGGCGTCCAGCTCCAGATGCCCGCGCAGCAACTCGGTCGCCGGGTGGTGCCCGATCGCGACGAACCCGCCCTCGACGTCCAGCCGCGACCGCTCGCCGGTGACCGTGTCCTCCAGCTCCAGCGCCACCAGCCCGGCATTGCCGCCGCCGTCCACGAACTCGCGCACTTCCTTGTTCCACAATACGGTGATGCTCGGATGCGCGAACAGCCGCTCCTGCAGGATGCGCTCGGCGCGCAGGCTGTCGCGGCGGTGGATCAGCGTGACGTCGTCGGAATGGTTGGTGAGGTACAATGCCTCCTCCACCGCGGTGTTGCCGCCGCCGATCACCGCCACCTTCTTGCCGCGATAGAAGAAGCCGTCGCACGTCGCGCACGCGCTGACGCCCTTGCCCTTCATCGCATCCTCGCTGTCCAGGCCCAGCCACTTGGCCTGCGCGCCGGTGGCGATCACCAGCACCTCGCCCTCGTAGACGTCGCCGCCGTCGCCGGTCAGCCGGAACGGGCGGCTGGTCAGGTCGACGTCGACGATCGTGTCCCACATCAGCCGCGTGCCGACATGCTCGGCCTGCTTCTGCATCTGCTCCATCAGCCACGGGCCCTGGATCACGTCGGCGAAGCCGGGATAGTTCTCCACATCGGTGGTGGTGGTCAGCTGGCCGCCGGGCTGGATGCCCTGGACGACGATCGGGTTCATCCCGGCACGCGCGCCGTAAATGGCAGCGGACAGCCCGGCCGGGCCGGAACCGAGGATCAACATGCGAGTCGAATGCGTGGTCATGCGCCGCGATGTAGGATGGCCGGGCGCGCAAGGGAACCATCCGTTGCGCGGCGCCTAAAGTCCTGCTTTGGTCCCGCGATGACCGACTTTGCCGCCTTGCTCCAGCCCGATCGCGGCCAGCCCGCCCGCACCATCCACGTCGTCCGGCCGGAGGAATATGACGGCTGGCTCGCCACGCAGCCCGCGCGCGTGCGCACCGCCGTCGTCGCGGCGCGCGTGACGGGAAAGGCGGGCAACCGCGCGATCCTGCCGGGGGAGTCACCCGATGACTGGTCGATGCTGCTGCTCTGCGACGAAGCACTCGATTCGCCGTGGCGGATCGCCTCGCTGGGCGACGGCCTGCCGGAGGGGACGTACCGGCTGGCGGGCGACGGCGCGGACAATGGCGCGGTCGGGGCCGCGGGCCTCGGCTGGCTGCTCGCGCAGCACCGCTTCGCACGGTATCGCAAGCCCGACCCTGTCGGCGCGCGCATCCTGCTCACCCCGGAGGTCGCCGCGATCGACGAGACGGTGCGCATCGCCGCCGCCACCGCGCGCGTCCGCGACCTGGTCGATACCGGCGCCAGCGACATGGGACCGGCGGAGCTGGAGGCGGAGGCCGATACGCTCGCCGCCGCGCATGGCGCCACCGTCACGGTCACGCGCGGCGACGCGCTCGCCACCGGCTATCCGATGATCCACGCGGTCGGACAGGCCGCGGCGAAGGACCGCGCGCCGCGCCTGATCGAGGTCGAGTGGGGCGATCCCGCGCATCCGCGCATCGCGATCGTCGGCAAGGGCGTGTGCTTCGATTCGGGCGGGCTGGATATCAAACCGTCGGCGGGCATGCGGCTGATGAAGAAGGACATGGGCGGCGCCGCTCACGCGCTCGCGCTCGCCGCGCTGGTGATGCAGGCGCGGCTGCGCGTGCGGCTCCACCTGCTGATCCCGGCGGTAGAAAACGCCATTTCCGGCAACGCCTTCCGCCCCGGCGACGTGCTGGCGACGCGTGCCGGCGTGACGGTGGAGAACACCAATACCGATGCCGAGGGGCGGCTGATCCTGGGCGATGCGCTGACGAAGGCGGGCGAAGCCGCGCCCGACTTGATCCTCGATTTCGCGACGCTGACCGGCGCGGCGCGCGTCGCGCTGGGGCCGGACCTGCCCGCCACCTTCGTCAATGACGAGGCGCTCGCCACCGATCTGTTCGCGGCGGCAACGGCGGTGCGCGACCCGCTATGGCGCCTGCCGCTGTGGGACGGATATGACGACATGCTCCGTTCCGATATGGCGGACATGGTCAACGCCCCCGACGGCGGCTTCGCCGGCGCGATCACCGCGGCGCTGTTCCTGCGCCGCTTCGTCCCCGCCGGCACTCCCTGGGCGCACCTCGATACCTTCGCCTGGCGCCCGACGGGCAAGCCGGCACGGCCCAAGGGCGGCGAGGCCTATGGCCTGCGTGCCGCCTATGCGTTGCTCAAGGGGCGCTTCGGCTGCAAATAACCCGTTCGTGCTGAGGCGAACGGAGGCGAGCGTCGAACGCCCCCAGCCGTCACGCCGCCGCGATGATCGGCACGAACGCCGCGGCGGTCAGGCTGGCGCCGCCCACCAGCGCGCCGTCGACGTCGGCGGTGTGGAGCAGTTCCGCCGCATTCGCGCCCGATACCGATCCGCCGTACAGCAGCCGCATCGCGTCCGCGCCCTCGCCGATCAGGTCGCGCAGCGTCGCGCGGATCGCGCCGTGCATCGCCGCCACGTCCGCCACCGTCGGGGTGCGCCCGGTCCCGATCGCCCATACCGGTTCATAGGCGATCGCGCACCAGTCGGGCGCCGCGCCGTCGGGCAGCGATCCGGCGACCTGCGCGGTCACCACCGCCTCGGCATCGCCCGCGTCGCGCTGCTCCAGCGTTTCGCCGACGCACACGATCGCCATCATCCCGGCCTTGTGCAGCGCCTCCGCCTTGGCCTTCACCAGCACGTCGCTTTCGTTCTGGTCGGCGCGCCGCTCCGAATGGCCGACGATCGAGAAGCTCGCCCCCGCTTCCTTGGCCAGCGTGGTGGAGATGCAGCCGGTATAGGCGCCCTTTTCCGCCGGGTGGACGTCCTGCGCGCCGATCGCCAGCGCGGGCACTCTAGCGTGCGCCGCGGCGATCAGCGTCGCGGGCACCGCGATCGCCACGTCGACGTCGGTGTGCGCCGCCGCGGCCGCGGCGATCCCCTCCAGTTCGGCCAGCGCGGCCAGGCTGCCGTTCATCTTCCAGTTCCCCGCCACCAGCTTGCGCCGCGTCATGTGATCCTCCCGTTTCGTGCCGTGCCACCCGTTAGCCACCCTCGCGGCTTGATGCCACCGCCACTGCCCCCTAAAGCGTGCGGCTTCTCTTACAGGGCCGGTTCCCCGCTTCCATGCTCAGCTCCATTCGCCGGATCATCTATTCGAAGGTCGGTGTCATCATCACCTTCGGCATCCTGATCGTCATCGCGATCGCCTTCGCCGCGGGCGACGTGACCGGTCTGGCGTCGGCGGGCCGCGGGATCCTGGGCAATCCGATCGCCTCGGTCGACGGGCAGAGCGTCGCCACCGACGACATCCGCCGCGCCGCGCAGGACGAACTGCGCTTCGCCCGGCAGCAGCAGCCCGACGTGACGATGCCGCAGTTGGTGGCGCAGGGCGGCGTGGAGGCGCTGCTCAACCGCGCGATCACCGGGCTGGCGCTCGAAACCTTCGGCCAGGATCAGGGGATGCGTATCAGCCGCGCGCTGATCGGCAGCCAGCTAAAGGCGATTCCCGCCTTCGCCGGCCCCACCGGCCAGTTCGACCAGCGCGCCTATGAGGCGCTGATCGCGCAGCGCGGGCTGACCGACGCGCAGGTGCAGCGCGATATCGCGCGCGAGACGATGGCGCAGTTCCTGCTGGTTCCGACGCAGGGCGCCAGCCAGGTGCCACAGGACATGGCGCTGCCCTATGCCTCGCTACTGCTGGAACGCCGCGCAGGGGAGGTGACGCTGATCCCCTATGCCGCGATGCCGCGCGGCGCCGCCCCCGGCGATGCCGAGGTGAAGCAATGGTATCAGAAGAATATCGCGCGCTACACCACGCCCGAACGCCGTGTGATCCGCTACGCCATCGTCGGGCCGCAGCAGGTCGCCGGGCAGACCAATCCGACCGATGCCGAGATCGCGCAGGCCTATGCCGCCGACAAGGCGACCTACGCCGCCAAGCGGCAACGCGACGTCGCGCTCGTCACCGTGCTCGACCAGAAGGCGGCGCAGGCGCTGGCCGACAAGGTGAAGGCCGGCACCCCGATCGCGCAGGCCGCGCGCGCCGCCGGGCTGGAGGCGCGCACCATCGCCAAGGTGGAAAGGGACGCGCTCGCCAAGCAGACCTCCGCCGCGATCGCCGACGCGGTGTTCGCCGCGCCCGCCGATGGCGTGGTCGGCCCGGTGCGCGGCCCGATCGGCTTCGTCGTCGCGCGTGTCGAGGGCGAGACGCAGGTCGCCGGCAAGACGCTGGCGCAGGCGCGTGAGGAACTGGTCACCAAGCTGCGCCAGCAGAAGGCCGCCGACGCGATCGGCAAGATCCGCGACAAGATCGAGGATTCGCTGAGCGACAACGCCAACATCAACGAAGTTGCCGCCGACCAGAAGCTGACCGTGCAGGCGACGCCGGCGCTGCTTGCCAACGGCACCAACCCCGATCAGCCTCAGGCGCCCGCCGATCCGGCGCTGGCGCAGGTTGTCGCGGCCGGCTTCGCTGCGGAGGAAGGCGACACGCCCACCACCGTGCCGCTCGGACAGGACGGCAGCTTCGCGGTCGTCGCGCTCGACCGCATCGTCCGCGCCACCCCGGTTCCGCTCGACAAGGCGCGCGAGCGCGTCGTCGCCGACATCACCACCGATCGCGTCCGTGCCGCCGCGCGCGCCGCCGCGCGCGCGATCGTCGCGAAGGTGAACGCCGGCACGCCGCTCGCGACCGCGCTGGCGCAATCGGGGGTGAAGGCGCCCGCGCCGCGCACGATCGAGGCGACCCGCGCGCAGCTGGCGGCGCAGGGGCGCGGCAACCCCGTGCTCGCGCTGCTGTTCGCGCTGAAGCCGGGCACCGCGCGCACCGTCGAATCGCCGGAGGCCAACGGGATGCTGATCGAGCGCCTCGACCGCGTGGTACCCGGCGACGCCGCGAAGCAGCCGGGGGTGATCGCCGCCACCCGCACCGATCTGGGGCAGGTGATCGGCCGCGAATATGCCGATCAGTTCGCCCGCGCGGTCGCGCAGCATCAGGGCGTGAAGCGCAACCAGACCGCGGTCGACCAACTGAAGAAGGAGCTTGTCGGTGGCAGCGCCGACCAGTGATACGGTTGATGATGCGGCGCTGACCGCGCTCGCCGCCGGGCGACCGGCGCTGGTGTGGCGGCGGCGCATCGCCGACACCGAAACCCCGGTGGCCGCGGCGCTCAAGCTGATCGAACCGGGGCGCGGCGACTTCCTGCTCGAATCGGTGGAGGGCGGCGCGGTGCGCGGCCGCCACAGCCTGATCGGGCTCGCCCCCGATTTGGTCCTGCGCGCCGCGGGTGACGCGGCGGAGGTCAATGCGCGCTGGCTCGACGATCGCGGCGCCTTCGTCCCCACCGGCAAGCCGACGTTGGAGAGCCTGCGCGAACTGGTCGCGGCGTGCCGGATGGAGGTGGCGCCCGAACTGCCGCGCGCGCTCGCCTGCCTCGTCGGCTATTTCGGGTATGAGACGATCGGGCTGGTCGAAAAGCTGCCCGCACCCGGCGCCGATGCGCTGGGGCTGCCGGACATGATGTTCGTCCGGCCCACCGTCATCCTGGTGTTCGACCGACTGGCCGACGCGCTGTTCCTGGTCGCGCCGGTATGGCCCGATGCGGCGCGCGATCCCGCCACGATCCTCGACGCCGCGCATGACCGGCTCGACGCGGTCGAGGCGCGGCTGGCGCACGCCGCGCTGCCCGCGCCGGTGCGCGCCGATCCGGTCGAGATCGCGCTCACGCCCGTGCTGCCCGAGGGCCGCTATGGCGAAATGGTCGCCGCGGCGAAGGAATATATCGCCGCGGGCGATATCTTTCAGGTGGTGCTGGCGCAGCGCTTCACCGCGCCCTTCCCGCTGCCGGCCTTCGAGCTGTATCGCGCGCTGCGCCGGATCAATCCCTCGCCGTTTCTCTATCACCTCGACCTGCCCGGCTTCGCGCTGACCGGGTCCAGCCCGGAAATCCTGGTGCGCGCCCGCGATGGCGAGGTGACGATCCGCCCGATCGCCGGCACCCGCCCGCGCGGGCGCACCGCGGCGGAAGACGGCGCCAACCGCGACAGCCTGCTTGCCGATCCGAAGGAACGCGCCGAACACCTCATGCTGCTCGACCTCGGCCGCAACGACGTCGGCCGGGTGGCGGCGGCGGGAACGGTGCAGGTCACCGACAGCTACACCGTCGAATTCTATAGCCACGTCATGCACATCGTCTCGAACGTGGTCGGGCGGCTGGACGATCGCCACGACGCGATCGACGCGCTGTTCGCCGGCTTCCCCGCCGGCACGGTCAGCGGCGCGCCCAAGGTGCGCGCGTGCCAGATCATCGCCGAGCTGGAGGCGGAGAAGCGCGGAGCCTATGCCGGCGGCGTCGGCTATTTCTCCCCCGACGGGTCGATGGATTCGTGCATCGTGCTGCGTACCGCGGTGGTCAAGGACGGCACCATCCACGTTCAGGCCGGCGCCGGCATCGTCGCCGACAGCGATCCCGCCTACGAACAGCGCGAGTGCGAGGCCAAGTCCGGCGCGCTCCTCGCCGCTGCCCGCGAAGCCATCGCCCGCGCCGGCGATCCGCGCTTCGGGCAATAGCGGGCACGGCGTTTCGAGGAGACACCTTCCGTCACGCCGGACCGGCAAACCTCGGCGATAAAAACCTCCCGCCCGGCCTTACGGCTCGCGCCCACCCGGGATCATCGAATCATTCTTCTCCGCCGCGCGCTTTTCGGCCGCGAACGCCTGGTTCCACATCATCGAACAGCCCGTCTGCCCGCCGGTCCCGACCGGGGAGCAGCTGTCCGGCAGGCCCGCGGCGGTACGCCCGGTGCGGTCCGCCACCGCGACGCGGTTGTTCCACGCCTGGTTCTTCGCCGCCGGCTCGGCGGTGTTCCGCAACTCCTTGGGAATGCGATATTGTTCCTGCGGATTGATGCGGCTGCACACGACGATCTCGTCGCCCTCGGGCTTGGGACAGGCCTCGTTCGGCTGTAGCGTGATGCTGCGCACGCGCTGCGGCGTTCGCCCGGTCTCGCCGGCGCTGGCGGCCTGCGCCGACGCCGCGGCTGGCAGACCAAGAAGCAAGGCGACGACGACGGCCTGACGCAGCATCATATTTCTCCTGTGTTCCGACAACGTACATCGCCGCGCTTTTCTCCGCCATGAACATGACCGGCCCACGGGTGTTGCGAAGGGGCGCGCATCCGCTATGGCAGGCGCCATGATCCTGGTGATCGACAATTACGACAGCTTCACCTGGAACCTGGTCCATTACGTCATGGAACTGGGTGCCGAGGTGCGCGTGGAGCGCAACGATGCGCTGACCGTCGCGGACGCAATGGCCAGCGGCGCGCGCGGTATCCTGCTGTCGCCCGGCCCGTGCACTCCGAACGAGGCGGGGATCACGCTCGACCTGGTCGGTGCCTGCGCCGCCGCGCGGCTGCCGCTGTTCGGCGTGTGCCTGGGGCATCAGGCGATCGGCCAGCATTTCGGCGGCTCGGTGGTGCGCGGCGGGTTGATGCACGGGAAGACCAGCCCGATCGACCATGACGGCAGCGGCGTGTTCGCGGGCCTGCCCTCACCCTTCACCGCCACGCGCTACCACTCGCTGATCGTCACCGACGTGCCCGACGTGCTGGCGGTCAACGCCACCGCGGGCGACGGATCGGTGATGGGGCTGCGCCACCGCGCCCTGCCGATCCACGGGGTGCAGTTCCACCCCGAAAGCATCGCCACCGAACATGGTCATGACCTGATCGCCAATTTCCTGCGCCTGTGCGGGATGAACGTGGCGCCGCGCGGGGCGGACACGCGGGCCGCGGCGTGACCGCCGCCGCGCTGCTGCCCGATCCGTCGTCGCCGCTGTCGCGCGAAACCGCGGCGCTGGCGTTCGCCGACATCCTCGACGCGCGCACCAGCGAGGACGCGGTCGCCGATTTCCTGCTGCGGCTGGCCGAACGCGGCGAAACCAGCATCGAGATTGCGGAGGCGGCGCGCGCGATGCGCGCACGGCTGATCCCGATCGCGGCGCCCGCCGGCGCGATCGACGTGTGCGGCACCGGCGGCGACGGGCAGCATACGCTCAACGTGTCGACCGCGGTCAGCCTGGTCGTCGCCGCGTGCGGCGTGCCGGTCGCCAAGCACGGCAACCGCGCCGCCTCGTCGAAGGCGGGGGCGGCGGACACGCTGGAGATGCTTGGCCTCGACATGGACCGCGCCGGCGCGCTGGCGGAGGCGACGCTCGCCGATATCGGCATCTGCTTCCTGTTCGCGGGCAACCATCATCCCGCGATGAAGCGGATCACCCCGATCCGCCGCCGTATCGGCCGCCGCACGATCTTCAACCTGATGGGCCCGCTGTCCAATCCCGCGCACGTCACCCGCCAGCTGATCGGCATCGCGCGCCCCGATTACGCGCCGCTCTATGCCGAGGCGCTGGCGCAGCTGGGCAGCACCGCCGCGCTGGTCGTGTCGGGTGAGGAAGGGCTGGACGAAATCTCCGGCGCCGGCCCCACCCGCGTCGTCGCGGTCGGCGCGGTGACGATGGCGGCGCGGATCGTGCCCGAGGATGCCGGGGTCGCGCGCCACCCGACGCTGGCGATCCGCGGCGGAGATCCGGCCTATAACGCGGCCGCGCTGCGCCGCCTGCTGCTGGGCGAGCGCGGCGCCTATCGTGACGCGGTGCTGCTCAACGCTGCCGCCGCGCTGGTGCTGGCGGGGTGCGATGTCGCGCTGCCCGATGCCGCCGCCCGCGCGGGCGAGGCGCTCGATTCGGGCGCCGCCAACCGCCTTCTCGACCGCTGGATCGCTTATTCATGACCATCCTCGACACGATCTGCGCCACCAAGCGCGAGGAGGTGCGGGTGCGCCGCGCCGCGTCGTCGCGCGCCGGGCTGGAGGCGCTGGCCGCGGCGCAGACCCCGCCGCGCGGCTTTCGCGCCGCGCTGGATCGCACCGCCGCCACCGGGCGCCACGCACTGATCGCCGAGATCAAGAAGGCCAGCCCGTCCAAGGGGCTGATCCGCGCCGATTTCGATCCCCCCGCGCATGCCCGCGCCTATGCCGATGGCGGTGCGACCTGCCTGTCGGTGTTGACCGACGCGCCTTATTTCCAAGGGCATGAGGAATATCTGAAGGCCGCGCGCGCCGCCTGCGACCTGCCGGTGCTGCGCAAGGATTTCACCGTCGATCCGTGGCAGGCGCTGGAGGCGCGCAGCATCGGCGCCGACGCGATCCTGCTGATCGTCAGCGCTCTCGACGACGTGACGCTGGCGGAATGCGAGGCGGCGGCGATCGAACAGGGGTTGGACGTGCTGGTCGAGGTCCATGACGAAGCCGAACTGGAGCGCGCGGCGAAGCTGTCCTCGCGACTGATCGGCGTCAACAACCGCAACCTGAAGACGTTCGAGGTCGATTTCCGCCGCACCTATGCGCTGATGGCGCACGCGCCCGCCGGCTGCACCTTCGTCGCCGAAAGCGGGCTGTCGACCCGCGCCGATCTGGACGAACTGGCCGCGCACGGCGTCCACTGCTTCCTGATCGGCGAGGCGCTGATGCGGCAGGACGACGTCGCCGCCGCGACCCGCGCGATGGTCGGCTGACATGGCCGGCGCGCTCACCCATCTCGACGCCGATGGCGCCGCGCACATGGTCGATGTCGGCGACAAGGCCGTCACCCGGCGCGAGGGCGTCGCGACGGGGCGCATCGTGATGAGCGCGGCGGCGGTCGCCGCGATCCGCGCCGGCGCGGTGAAGAAGGGCGATGTGATCGCGGTCGCGCGCGTCGCCGGGATCATGGCGGCGAAGCGGACCAGCGACCTGATCCCGCTGTGCCACCCGCTGCCACTGACGAAGGTGTCGCTCGACCTGGCAATCGAGGACGACGGCGTCACCGCCACCGCGCTGGCCGCGACCGATGGCAAGACCGGCGTGGAGATGGAAGCGCTGACCGCGGTGTCGGTGGCGCTGCTGACCGTCTATGACATGGCCAAGGCGATCGACAAGGCGATGCGGATCGAGGGCATCCGCCTCCTGGAAAAGCGCGGCGGCCGCTCGGGCGACTGGCGCGCCTGACCGTCCGGCGGGTCCACCGTTCCGCACTATCGCCGATGCCGGCGCCAGCGTCGGCGGGCCGGCATCGGCGACCGCTCCGATCACCGGCGCGGCGGCGTTGGCGACCTGTTGCACCCATGCGGGGTTGATCGCCCGCGCCGCACGCCGCAAGAGCATGGCCCCAGCCATCGGCTCATCACGGCGAACCCTCCATGTCCCTCCTTCCCGTTGCAGAGGCACAGGCGCGCGTCCTGGCGCTGGGCACGCCCGTACCGGTCGAAACCGTGCCGCTCGCCGGCGCGCTCAACCGTCATGCCGCCGCCCCCGTCATCGCCACGCGGACGCAGCCGGCGGCGGACCTCTCGGCGATGGACGGCTATGCGCTGCGCTTCGCCGATCTGCCCGGCCCCTTCGCGGTCATCGGCGAAAGCGCGGCGGGCGCGCCCTTCGCCGGATCGGTCGATGCCGGACAGGCGGTGCGCATCTTCACCGGCGCGGCGCTGCCCCCCGGCACCGACACCGTGCTCGTGCAGGAGGAGGCGCGACGCGACGGCACCACGCTGTTCCTCGCTGGCGAGGGGCCGCCGCATCGCGGGCGCAACGTGCGCCGCCGCGGGCTGGATTTCGGCGAAGGCGACGTGCTGGTCGACGTCGGTGAGCGGCTGACCCCGGCGCGGCTGGCGGTGGCGGCGACCGGCGGGGTCGCACGCATCCCCGTCGCCCGCCGCGTGCGCGTCGCGCTGGCCGCGACGGGGGACGAACTGGTCGATCCCGGCACGCCCGCCCCGGACGGCGCGCTGCCCGAATCCAATCGCCTGCTGCTGCGCACCCTGCTGGCGGACATGGCGGTGGAAATCGTCGACCTCGGCATCCTGCCCGACCGGCTCGACGTGCTGACCGACGCCTTCGCGCGCGTGCAGGCCGATGTGCTGGTCACCACCGGCGGCGCGTCGGTCGGCGACCACGATCTGGTGCGCCCCGCGCTGGCGGCGGCGGGGGTGACGCTCGATTTCTGGCGGATCGCGCTGCGTCCGGGAAAGCCGATGCTGGCGGGCCGCCGCGGCGCGATGGCGGTGGTCGGACTGCCCGGCAATCCCGTCTCCGCCTTCGTCACCGCGATCCTGTTCGTCCGTCCGCTGGTCGCGCATCTGGCGCATGCGGGCGATCCCTTCCCGCGCGTCGACACCGCGATCCTCGGGGAGCCGCTCCCCGCCAATGGCGAGCGCACCGACTATCTGCGCGCCGAAACCCGCGACGGGCGCGTCTTCGCCTCCACCATCCAGGACAGTTCGATGCTGCGCACCCTCGCGCGCTCGACCTGCCTGATCGTCCGCGCGCCGCACGCCCCCGCGGCATCGGCGGGCGACTCGGCGGAAATCCTGCGGATCGCTTGACGTAGGACCGGGCACGTTCCATAAAGGTTCCCAATACGTTCGCGAGACGAAGGGAAACCGGCCGATGCTGACGCGCAAACAGCACGAACTGATCTGCTTCATTCAGGATCGCCTGAGCGAAAGCGGCGTCTCGCCGTCGTTCGAGGAGATGAAGGAGGCGCTGGAGCTGAAGAGCAAGTCCGGCGTCCACCGACTCATCAGCGCGCTGGAGGAACGCGGCTATCTGCGCCGGCTTCCCAACCGCGCCCGCGCGCTGGAAGTGCTCAAGACGCCCGAGCGTCCCGATACGAAGCGCACCCCCGCGCCCGCGCCATCGCGCCGCGCCGCGCCCGAACCCGCCAATGACGTGATCGAGATCCCGCTTCACGGCCGCATCGCCGCCGGCGTCCCGATCGAGGCGTTCGAGGGGTCGACCAGCCTGCCGGTCCCCGCCGCGCTGCTGGGCGCGGGCGAGCATTTCGCGCTGGAGGTCGCCGGCGATTCGATGGTTGAGGCGGGCATCCTCGACGGCGACTATGCGCTGATCCGCCGGCAGGAGGTCGCCCGTGACGGCGAGATCGTCGTCGCGCTGATCGAGGATAGCGAGGCGACGCTGAAATATTTCCGCCGGGAAGGCGCGATGATCCGCCTCGATCCCGCCAACCGCTCCTACGACCCGCAACGCTACGCCCCGGCGCAGGTGCGCGTACAGGGCAAGCTCGCCGGCATCCTGCGCCGCTACGACTGACCGGGCCGGCGCGGGCGGCGCACACCGCCCGCGCCCATGGCCGTCATGCCGGACCCGTTCCGGCATCCATCGCGCCACATACGTGGCCGATCGCGCCTCGATCGACTCCTGCCATCCTGCCGTGGTCCCGACTATGTCCGGCCCCGCAAAGATCCAAGACCATCCGTACCCCCGCGTCCGGCGTGACATACACGCGCCGCATCGACGCCCGCCTTACCGCAAACCGCCCCGCGACACCGCATCTACCGGTCGCGACTCGTCCCCGTCCGCCCGTCATCGCGGTCGCGACCGCGCTTTTCCGCGCCAAAAAGACCCCTTTTACCGCGCGCGACTCGCTTCTCGCCGCCGCGATCGCTGCTCCGCACCCATGGATGCGCATCGCCGCTCCTGCGCACGCTCACCGCTTTTCGCTGCGCCAGCGTCACCGCGACGCCCCCCGTCCGTGCCAATGTCGCGCGATCCAGCGTCACCCACCGCGCCCGGCACCCCCTCGGCAACCGCCGATCGCTGACGACGATGTCCGCCTGCCGGCATAGCGGCACCAGCGCCGCCACCGGCACGAAATACGCGCTGCGCGTCGCCAGCACGCGCCATGTCCCCCGCTCCAGCCAGCACAGGTCGCGGTTGCACCGCGCGCCAGCCGAGTGCGACAGCAGCGCCGGTTCGTCGTCCAGCCCCGCCCCCTCCGCCAGCGTATCGCGCACATAGTCTCCGGCACGATCGCGCAGGATCGCCACCGTTCCGTCCTCGCCACGCCATGCCAGATGCCGCCCGTCCCCCGTGACGATCAGGTCCGGCGGCGGCGTCGCCAGCGCCCATCCCGCCCCGATGGCGACCGGGATCAGTCCCGCCAGCCGCCAGCGCGTCCGCCACAGCGCCACCCACAGCCCGCCCGCGGCCATCAGCCCGAACGCCCCCGCGGGCATCCCCGGGATCGCCGCCACCGCCCCCGGCGCCGCGGCGACGGTCCGCGCGATCCACAACAACAGCGCCAGCCCCAGATGCGCGACCCACCATGCCGGCGCCCCCAGCCCCACCGCGTCGAGCGCCAACGCGATCGCCTCGGCCGGCATCACCACAAACGTCGTCAAGGGGATAGCGACGATATTGGCCGCGGCGCCGTAAGCGCCGGCCTTGTGGAAATGGAATGCCGCGATCGGCATCAGCGCCGCTTCCACAACCAGCCCGGTCAGCAGCAACGACGCCAGCCCCCGCCCCCATTGCGCCACCCACGCCTCGTCTCGCGGCGCGAACCAGCCGCGGACGTGCGGGATTTCGTGCAGCGCGACGATCGCGGTCACCGCCGCGAACGACAGCTGGAAACTCGGGCTCACTACCGCTTCCGGCCACGCGAGCAGCACCACCAGCGCCCCCACCGCGACCAGCCGCAGCGTCACCGCCTCGCGCCCCAGCGCCAGCGCCGCCAGCACCATCAGCGCCGCGACGCAGCTGCGGATCGTCGGCACCTGCGCGCCCGTCAGCCAGGTATAGCCGATCGCCGCCGCCGCCCCCGCCGCCCCCGCGAACAACGGCACCCGCCCCGTCAGCGCCAGCCGCGGCCACAGCGCCAGCAGCCGCATCACCAGCGCCATGACGATCCCGACAGCCGCGGTGATGTGCAGCCCGCTGACCGACAGGAGATGCGCCAGCCCCGCCCGTCGCATCGCCTCCGCATCGTCGTCGCTGATCGCGCCGGTGTCGCCGGTGGCCAGCGCGGCCGCGATGCCTCCTTCGCTTCCCGGCAGGCGCCGCAGGATATGCGCGGTCAGTGTCGCGCGGATGCCGTCGCCGTCGCGCGCCGGCGCCGCCACCGTCACCGCGACAAAGCCGCGCCCGGTCGCCCCCAGCCGGTCGAACCACGCCACCCGCGCAAAGTCATAGGCGCCCGGCACCGCGGGCGGCGCGGGCGGCATCATCCGCGCGCGCACCGCGATCCGCGCGCCGACGCCCAGCCCATGCGGTACCGCCGCCTCGTCTAGGTTGACGCGCACCCGCACCGGTGCGGGATCGGGCACCGGATCCCATCGCACATCGTCCAGCGTCACGCGCACCAGCCCGCGCGCCGGCAATGCCTCGACCCGCGCCACCGTACCGCCGACCGTCGCGATCGTCGCGCGCGTCAGCACCGGCGCCGCCACCCGCTCCGCCCGCCACCACGTCAGCGCCAGCCCGGCGGCGACCAGCACCGCCGCGATCGCCAGCGCCGCCCCGGCGCGCCCGCCCCGCCCGATCGCCGTCGCGATCGCCGCGACGCCCGTCGCCGTCAGCAGCGCCGCACTCCACGCGCGCGGGTCGGGCAGCACGAACCACGCCGCCGCCCCCGCGCCCAGCATCACCGGAATCCACAGCGCCAGCTGGTCGCGCTCGCGTTCCAGCCACCGTTCGATCGCGGCCGGCGCGCGCGCCGCAATTTGTCGCGCGCCGAATGTCTTGCTAGGGGCGTGCGCGGCTGAACTGGCCATCTGAATTTCCAGCCTGGGAGCAAGCGCGCTTGAGCGCAACCGATAATCCTGACGCGACGCCCGCGACCCCTGTCGTCACCCGCTTCGCCCCGTCACCCACCGGCTTCCTCCATATCGGGGGCGCGCGCACGGCGCTGTTCAACCTGCTGTTCGCGCGGCACCACGGCGGCACCTTCCGCCTGCGGATCGAGGATACCGACCGCGCGCGGTCGAGCCAGCCGGCGATCGACGCGATCCTCGACGGGATGCGCTGGCTCGGCCTCGATTGGGATGGCGAGGAGGTGTACCAGTTCGCCCGCGCCGATCGCCATGCCGCGGTCGCGCAAGAGATGGTCGCCGCCGGCCACGCCTATCGCTGCTACCTGACGCCCGAGGAACTGGACGCGATGCGCGCCGAGGCGCAGGCGGCGAAGAAGCCGCTGCGCATCCGTTCGCCCTGGCGCGAGCGGACCGACTGGCCCGCCGACAAGCCCTATGTCATCCGCCTGCGCGCGCCCACCGAGGGCGCGACGACGATCGACGATCGCGTCCAGGGTGAGGTGACGGTACAGAATGCCGAGCTGGACGACCTGGTCCTGCTGCGGGCCGACGGCACGCCGACGTACATGCTGGCGGTGGTGGTCGACGATCACGACATGGGGGTGACGCACGTCATCCGCGGCGACGATCACCTCAACAACGCCTTCCGCCAGCTGCCGATCTATCGCGCGATGGGCTGGGCGGAGCCGGTCTATGCGCACATCCCGCTGATCCATGGCGCGGACGGGGCGAAGCTGTCGAAGCGGCACGGTGCGGTCGGGATCGAGGCCTACCGCGACGAGATGGGCATCCTTCCCGAGGCACTCGACAATTACCTGCTACGGCTCGGCTGGGGGCATGGCGATGACGAGATCATCAGCCGCCCCGATGCGATTCGCTGGTTTGATCTGGCCGGCGTCGGCAAGTCGCCCAGCCGCTTCGACCTGAAGAAGCTGGAGAACCTCAACGGCCATTATATCCGCGCCACCGACGATGCGCGGCTGGCGGATTTGGTCGCCGCGAAACTGTCGCTCGATCATGACGATACCCGACGTTCGACGCTGCTGGCGGCGATGCCCGCGCTGAAGCCGCGCGCCGCGAACGTCAACGAACTGGCCGACGGTACCGCCTTTCTGTTCGCCACACGCCCGCTGGGGATCGACGAGGCCGCCCGGCCGTTGCTGGACGGGGACGCGCCGGCGCTGCTGACGCACCTGCACAGCGCGCTTGACGCGGTGCACAACTGGGATACGGAGAGCACCGAAGCCGCGGTGCGGCAGGTGGCCGAAACGGCGGGCGTCAAGCTCGGTCAGGTCGCCCAGCCGCTTCGCGTCGCCCTCACCGGACGCAAGACGTCGCCGGGCATCTTCGACGTACTCGTCCTTCTGGGGCGGGAGGAAAGCCTGGCGCGGATCGCCGACCAAATGACCCCACACGGGGCGTGACAGGAGAAGACCATGACCGAAGCCGCCAAGCTGACTCTGTCCGGCCAGGATCACGACTATCCGGTGCTGTCCGGCTCGGTCGGCCCCGACGTGGTCGATATCCGCAAGCTGTATGGCCAGACCGGGGCGTTCACCTATGACCCCGGCTTCACCTCCACCGCATCGTGCCAGTCGAAGCTGACCTATATCGACGGCGACGAAGGCGTGCTGCTGCACCGCGGCTATCCGATCGGCGAGTTGGCCGAACAGTCCAGCTTCATGGAAGTGTGCTACCTGCTGCTGAACGGTGAGCTGCCGACCGCGGACGAGCTGGAGAAGTTCAGCTGGACGATCAGCCGCCACACGATGGTGCACGAACAGCTGGCGCAGTTCTTCCGCGGTTTCCGCCGCGATGCGCATCCGATGGCGATCATGTGCGGCGTCGTCGGCGCGCTCTCCGCTTTCTACCATGATTCGACCGACATCCACGATCCACAGCAGCGCATGATCGCCTCGCACCGGCTGATCGCGAAGATGCCGACGATTGCGGCGATGGCGTACAAGTACAGCGTCGGGCAGCCGTTCCTGTATCCGGACAATTCGCTCAGCTACACCGGCAACTTCCTGCGCATGACCTTCGGCGTGCCGGCGGAGCAATATGAGGTGAACCCGGCGGTCGAAAAGGCGATGGACCGCATCTTCATCCTCCACGCCGACCACGAACAGAATGCGTCGACCTCGACCGTGCGTCTGGCCGGGTCGTCGGGCGCCAATCCGTTCGCGTGCATCGCGGCGGGCATCGCCTGCCTGTGGGGCCCGGCGCATGGCGGCGCCAACGAGGCGGCGCTCAACATGCTGCACGAAATCGGCACGCCGGAGCGCATCCCCGAATTCATCGCCCGTGCGAAGGACAAGAACGATCCGTTCCGCCTGATGGGCTTCGGCCACCGCGTCTACAAGAATTACGATCCGCGCGCGACCGTGATGCAGAAGACGGTGCGCGAGGTGTTCGCCGCGCTGAACGTGCAGGATCCGCTGTTCGAAACCGCGCTGCGGCTGGAGGAAATCGCGCTCAGCGACGATTATTTCGTCGAGAAGAAGCTGTTCCCGAACGTCGATTTCTATTCGGGCGTCATCCTGTCGGCGATCGGTTTCCCGACCAGCATGTTCACCGTGCTGTTCGCCCTTGCCCGCACCGTCGGCTGGGTCGCGCAGTGGAACGAGATGATCACCGATCCCGACCAGAAGATCGGCCGTCCGCGCCAGCTGTACACCGGCCCGACGCAGCGCGCCTACGTTCCCGTCGGCCAGCGTTGATCTGACGTGCGCCGCCTCCGGCCGATCCTGCTCGCGGTGGGGGTCATGCTGACGCTCACCGGGCTGCTGTGGATCGGCCAGGGGCTGGGATACGTCCACTGGCCGGAATCGAGCTTCATGCTCGATCAGCGCCGCTGGGCGAACTATGGCAGCATCGTCGCCGCGTTTGGCCTGCTGCTGGTGCTGGCGGGGCGGCGCCTGCGCTGATCGCGGTCGGCGCTACCGCGCCGGCAGCGTCAGGATGAACCTCGCCCCCGTGCCCGGCGCGCTGTCGACGGTTAGGTCGCCGCCCATCGCCCGCGCCAGCCGCCGCGCGATGTACAGGCCCAGCCCGCTGCCGCCCGGTTCCGACGTGTCGACCCGTTCGAACTTGGCGAAGATGCGTTCCTGATCCGCGGGCGCGATGCCCTTGCCCTGGTCGGCGACGATCACCACCGCGCGGTCGCCCTCGCGCTGCAACCGCAGCCATATGGTCGATCCGGGCGGCGAGTAGCGCACGGCATTGCCAATTAAATTGACCATGATCTGCAACGCGCGGCGGAACTCCCCCAGCGCGGGCAGCGGCCGGTCGCAGTCGGAGCGGTCGATCGTCACCTGCCCGTCGCTGGCGCGCACCGCCAACAGCCCGGCGGCGCGGCGCGCGATATCCGCCAGATCGACGATTTCGCGCTCCACCGCGAAATCGTCGCGCTCGATCGCCTCCAGATCGACCAGATCGTCGACCAGCCCCAGCAGGTGCCGCCCCGCGCTGGCGATATCGGCGGCGTAATCGGCATAATGCGGGTCCAGCGCGCCGTCGGCGGCCAGATGGATGCTGTCGGCATTGGCGATGATCCGCCCCAGCGGCCCGCGCAATATCTGCTCCAGCCGCGCGTTGAAGGCGACCGTCAGCCCGGCCGGCTCGGCCGCCGGCGCATCGGCAGTGACCGGCGGATCGGCGACGAAGGTGCCCCCGACGAACCCGGCGAAGCCGCCCGCCGCATCCAGCCGCACGCTGCCCGCCAGCATCACCGGCGCGCCGGTCGCGCGGATCGTCGCGGACTGGTGATCGAAATCGGCGCGTGCGCTCATCGCCTCCAGCAGCGGCATCGCGCCTTCGTCGTCGGGTTCCAGCGCGAACAGGCGGGTCAGCGCCGCGCCCTGCATCGCGACCGCATCGAAGCCGGCGCGCGCACCCGCTTCGGGGGCCAGCCGCGTCAGGCGGAGTTCGGCATCGACCTCCCATGTCCAGTCGGCGCCCGGCGGCGGCGGCACCTCGGCCAGCGTCACCGCCGCGGCCGGCGCCTGCCATGCGGGGCGCTGGCGGACCAGCGAGATCGCCAGCGCCACGCCGTCCTCGCGCGGGGTCGCCTTCACCCAGCAGTCGATATCCGCCTCGGCATCGGCGATCGTCACCGCACGCGCCACGATGATTCGCAGCCGCCGCGCCAGCCGCACGATCGTCGCGAACTGCGGCACCGCCAGCGGCGCACCGATGCGCCCCCCGGCCCGCGTGTTGATCGCGGCGAAGCCGGCGTCCGCCTCAACCAGCCGGTCGGTGCGATCGACGCTGGCGGACAGGATCGACGGCACGCTCACGACACGCGCGTCCGCGCCAGCGTGCGCAGCGCCGCGCGATAGTCGCGCGGCATCGCCAGCGGCGCGACCACCAGCGCCGCGGTATCGGGCGCGAGCGCCGCCACCGGGTCGAGCGCATCGGCCAGCCGCTCGGCATCACGCGCCGCATCGGCTTCGCACAGCAGCCAGCCGATCCGCGCCATATCGTCGCGCGCGAATGCCAGCGCGCGCATCGCCAGCCACAGCCGGTCGCTGTCGCCGTCCAGCATCAGCGCGCGCGCATCTGCTGGCTCCACCGCCAGCGCGCGCGCCAGCAGCGCGGAAAACAGGATCGCGCGCCCCTCGACCAGCGCCTCCAGCAGCAGCCGCGGCATGTCCGCGGGCGTGGCGTCGATCGCACCGGCCAGCTGCGCCGCCACCGCCTCGACACGCTCGCCCTCGTCATAGGCGGCGATGCTGCGCTGCGTCGCCTCCACCAGCGCGCGATCGATCGCGCCGTCAGCCTGCACCGCGCCCAGCCGTTCGCGCAACGCCGCCGCGATCCACCATGCCAGCCGATAGTATAGCTCGCCCGGGAGTTCGGCACGCCGCTCCGCCGCGGGCAGCCGGCGGCGCCCGTCCGCAACCAGATAGGCGACCGCGCGCGTCCGCACGACGCCGTCGCCGCTTTCCGCCAGGCGCCCCAGCAGCGCGGCAGTGGTGCCGGGCATCCGGTTGGCGATCAGCGCCGCGTCGATCAGGTCGATGCGCGCCTGTGCGATGATTTCGCCCATCACGTCCGAATCGCGCAGCACGCCCGCCTCGATCAGCCGGTCGAGCGTCATCGTGCGATTGGCGGTCAGGATCCCGGCCACCTCGTCCAGCCCGCGTGCGATGAGCAGCCGGGCGGCATGGCCCGCGATCTCGCGTTCCAGCGCGGTCACGGTCGCCTCGGTCATGCGCAGGATCGCGATACGCGTCCGCTCGTCCAGGCGGTGGCGTTCGGGCAGGAAGATGTCGGCCATCGCCGTTGCCAGCCGCTCGTCCGCGCGCCGATCGGCCGCCGCGACATAGGCCGCGACGGTATCGGGGTCGTCGTGACCGCCCGCGGAAAAAGGCTTTGCCGACATACGCCTGCTGTAGCCGGGCTTCGTTAACTAGCCGCTAAGCCTGTCGCCGCAGCGC
Source organism: Sphingomonas ginsenosidimutans (assembly GCF_002374835.1). Classification (GTDB taxonomy): domain Bacteria; phylum Pseudomonadota; class Alphaproteobacteria; order Sphingomonadales; family Sphingomonadaceae; genus Sphingomonas; species Sphingomonas ginsenosidimutans. Next base: position 999,872 of record NZ_NWVD01000001.1, on the reverse strand, counting down.
CTCGACCGCCGCGACCAGCGTCGCCCCGCCGTACAGCGCGACCAGCGCCAGCCCCAGCGTCGGCCAGCCCGCGACCGCGAACAGCGCCAGGATCGCCAGATAGGCCGGCGCCGTGCCCCACCAGCCGCGCCGCTGCACCGCGCCCGCCGCGCGCTCCGCCACGCCGCCCGCGACCGTGGCGCCCAGCGCCAGCAGCCGCGCGGTGGTGGTCGCCGCCTGCGCATCGACGACATGCCCCAGCAGCAGCACCGCCACCGCGGGCATCGCCAGGATCGCGATGCGCATCGCGCGCAGGTGATGTTCTTCGTCACGGAACAGTGCCACCGCGCCGGCGATCTCCGCCACCAGCACCGCGATCAGCACCGCCGCCAGCCCGATCGCGGGCCAGCCGAACGCCAGCGTCGCGATGCCCAGCGTCGCCGCGCCCGCCGCGGTGCCGACAATCGCGCCCGTGCCGATCCCGCGCCGCGCGATCGGCGGGATCGCCAGCCGGGCGAGCGGCCGCAGCACGATCCGGTCGAACCAGCCGGGCCGCACCGCCATCGACGCGGAGAGTACCGCGCGCCCGCGCTCCTCCAGCGCGGCGGCGCGGCGTTCGATGCCGTGCCCCAGCTCCATATCGTCCAGCCGCAGCGACACGTGCCGCGCGCCGGCCTGTTCGGCGGCATGGAGCAAGGTGGATTGCAGGTCGTAATCCTCCGGCAGCCGCGCGGCATCGGCCAGCCGGCGCGCGTCGATCCGCGCCACGCCCGCCCAGGCCTCGCCCCCGCCGACCCGCTCGAACGCCGGCGACGCCTGTGTTCCCGGCACCGTCAGCAGCGCGTCGCCGCCCTCCCCGGCCAGCGCGTGGATCACGCCCTCGGTCGTCACCAGCCCGTCGGCGACCATCACGATCCGCGCCAGCGGGTGCAGCCGCGCCAGCGCCTCCGCGGCGGTGCGCACCGTGTCCACCGCGACGCCGCGACGCCCGATCCGCGCCAGCGCACCGACCAGTTCCGGGGTCAGCCGCTGGACCACCACCACGATCTGCGCGGCGTCGGACGCGATCAGCAGCCGCGCCTGATATTCGATCAGCGTCGCCGCCGCGAACGGCAGCGTCGCCGCAAGGATTCCGGGACGATCCTCTGCCTCATGGGTCGCGAACAATAGGCCTGCCAGCATGGCCCGGCTGTTAGGGCGTGGACCGGAAACCGGCAATGGTGATCGCCCGATGCGACCGATGGAGCATGTCATGATGCCGAAACGGCTTCCCGGATCGGGTAAAGCTGTTAAACCCGGACCATGAACGGGGGGCCGTCGATCATCGAATTCCGCGCAACGGACAGCGACACGCCATCGCCGGGCCGCGACCTGCAACCCTTTGACGAGGCGCCCTTGCCCGTGAGCGACCACGCCGATCCGGCCGAAACCGCCGAACCGTCCCGGCGCGGTGCCATCCTGGGATGGGCCGCGGTCGTCGTCGCGCTGGCGTGGGTGGGTGCGATCGTCTGGCTGGCGCGCGATTCGCTCGCGTCGATGCCGCCGCTGGCGCTGGCGCAGTTCGGCGCGACGCTCGCCACCGTGCCCGCGCTGGCCGGGATCGTCTGGCTCGCCGCGCTGCGCACCAGCCGGACCGAGGCGCAGCGGTTCGGCGCGACCGCGCGGCAGATGCGTGCCGAGGCGGCTGCGCTGGGCGACACCGTGACGGCACTGGGCCATGCGATCGAGGAACGGCGCGTCGCGCTGGCCGAACAGGTGCGGCTGCTGACCGCGCTGGGCGATGCCGCGACCGCGCGGCTCGCCTCGATCGGTCGCGGCCTGTCGGAAGAGATCGACCAGGCCGACGTCCATGCCCGCGCGCTCGCCCATGCCGCCGACGCGGCGCAGGCGCAGCTGACCACCCTGCTGTCGGCGCTGCCGCGCGCCGCGCAGGAAACGCGCACGCTGACCGACAGCATCGACCAGGCCGGTGTCGTCGCCAGCGAACATACCGCCGGACTGGACGCGCAGGTCGCCGCGCTGATCGCGCGCAGCCGCGATGCCGAGACGATCGCGGGCGGCGCCGCGGAAAAGCTCGCCGCCTATATGCAGCGGATGGAGACGACCAGCGAGACCGCTGGCGCGCGGCTGGAAACCGTCACGTCCGACGCCGCCGCCGCGGTCGACGCGCTGCTGGATCGCACCGCCAGCGCGATCGACCAGTCGCGCAAAGGGCTGTCGGCGCAGGGCGACGCGCTGCTCGCGATGGTCGCCGCCAACCAGACCGCGCTCGATCAGTCGGCGCGCGAAAGCGCCGAGGCGCTGGCCGAGCGGATCGGTCTGATCGAGATCGTGATCGAGCGGATCGCCGGCCGGCTCGACGCGCAGCAGATCACCGGCCGCCAGATCTTCGATTCGCTGGAACAGGGCGTCGCGCGCGCCGAAACGCGGTTCGAGGCGCTCCATGCCACCGGGACCGAACGGAGCCAGCAACTCGCCGCGACCGTCAGCGCGCTGCAGGCGACCGCCGAGGCGCTGTCGGTGGCGATGGACGCGGGCAACCAGTCCGCCGAGCGCACGATCGCCACCACCGAGCATCTGCTCGTCGCGCTCGACGCCGCCGCGCGCGAGATGGACGAGACGATGCCGGAGGCGATCGCCCGCCTCGAAGCGCGCGTCGCCTCGACCAAGCAGGTGATCGTTGCCGCCAAGCCCGAATTGCTCGCGCTGGTGACCGCCGCCGAAAGCACGCATGACGCGATCGAGGCGGTGGCGCAGGTCGTCGCCGAGCAGCGCAAGACGGTGGAGACGCTGACCGTCAAGCTCAACGACGTGCTCGACAAGGGCCGCGGTCAGGCCGGGCTGATCGCCGACGCGGTCGAACAGGCCGCGCGCCGCGCCGACGATCTGACCGAGGAGGCCGCGCCGCGGCTGCTCGAGGCGTTGCTGCGCGTGCGCGAAACCGCCGCGACCGCTGCCGATCATGCGCGCGACGCCCTGGCGCGCGTCATCCCGGAAGCTGCCGTGGCGCTCGAAAGCGCCGGCGTCGCCGCGCTCAGCCGCGCGGTCGACAGCGGCGTCGCGCAGCAGGTGGAACAGGTCGCGCAGGTCGCCGAGGCCGCCGTCGCCGCCACCGCGCGTGCCGGCGAGCGGCTGCAACATCAGCTCACCGGGATCGAGGCGACGATCGCGCTGGTCGACCAGCGGCTGGAGGAGGCGCGCGCCGCCAGCGAGGAGGCCGACCGCGACAGCTTCGCGCGCCGTGCCTCGCTGCTGATCGAATCGCTCAACTCCGCGTCGATCGACCTTACCCGCACCTTCGCTCCGGAAATCTCCGACAGCGCCTGGGCCGCCTATCTGAAGGGCGACCGCGGCGTCTTCACCCGCCGCGCGGTGCGGCTGCTGGACGGCAGCGAACAGCGCGATGTCGCGCGGCTGTACGATGACGACCCGTCGTTCCGCGAGCAGGTCAACCGCTACATCCACGATTTCGAGGCGATGCTGCGCACCATCCTGGCGCAACGCGACGGCTCGCCGCTGGGCGTGACGCTGCTGTCGTCGGACATGGGCAAGCTCTACGTCGCGCTGGCACAGGCGATCGAACGGCTGCGCTGACGGCGGTCACCGGGGCCGGACTGCCCCGGCGCCCGCACAACGAGAGCGGTCGAACCAGAACCGCCGGGCTTCGTGATCGTAGACCAGTCGCTGGCCCATCATCGCGTTGATGCCCAGGATCATCGCCGGTTCCTCCCCGATCCCGAAGCTCCGGAACACCGACAGATCGGCAACCCGCACCGTCAGGTCGCGCACCGTGCGGCCGGCGAAGGCCACCGCCGCGACCTTGCCCTCGCGTGTGTCGGTCGCTTCGCCGGCTGCGCCGTACAGCGTCTCTCCGCGTCCCAAGCCGCCGCGATCGATACGTGCGGCACGGGCAAAGGCCGTATTGATCTGCGTGCCCCGCGATCCCGTATCCAGCACGGCGATCCCCGCCGCGCCGTTGATCGTGACGGGCAGCGTCAGCTGCGTTCCCTCCGCGACCGTTCCAGCCCGGATCATCACCGCCTGGGGCGTCAGGATGCGGCGCATCGCCACCGGCTTCGGCAACAACGATACGGTGCGGCAGGGGAAGTCGAAGATCGCGATCGCGCCATCCATCAGGTCGTTGCCCGTCACCCCAGCGGCAATCTCCGCGTCCTTGCGATCCGGCAGGCCGGTGACGTCGACATCGCGGATCGTGCGGCCGTCGACCGCGATACTGTCCAACCGATAGGTCGGCATCATCGCCGCGCCGGTCATCCCCTCGACACGGATCGGCGTGCCGGATTTCAGCCCCTGCTGCCGGGCGAACCACTCATAGACGTGCGAACCGTCCGCTCCGGTGTCGAGGATGAACGGAACGGTGCCCTTGCCGTTGACGAACGCGGGGACGACCAGATGGCCATTCCCGGCCGGGGTCAGCGGCACGGACGAGCCCGCCGGAGCGGCGAACAACAGGCATGAGGCGGCAATCGCCGAAAACGGACGCATCGTCTTTCTCCATCCTTGTGTGAAGGGGTAGTCGCCCGGTCAGCTGTCGGGCAGATATTCCAGAAGGTCGCCGGGCTGGCAGTCGAGATGCCGGCAGATCGCCTCCAGCGTCTCGAAGCGCAGCCCCTTCACCTTGCCCGATTTGAACAGCGACAGATTGGCCTCGGTCGCGCCGATCGCCTGCGCCAGTTCCTTCGATCGCATCTTGCGCTTGGCGAGCATGACGTCGAGCCGGACGACGATCGCCATCAGAAGAACCCGGCCCGGTCACGCTCGATCTCCGCCCCGAATGCGATGACGTCGACGAACGCGAACAGCAGGATGCCGAGGATCGCCGCATCGAGCTGCCGCCATTCCAGCTTGACGGCGACCGGACTCATCCCCGCAGCATACAAGGCGGCATGGGTGACGAGCGGAACGAGCGCATAGGCGATCAGCGCCCAGGCGATCCGACGCATCCATATTTGATGGTCGGCGCTGAAGATCAGCCGCCGGGCATACAGGCGGAACAGCCTGACCAGACTGGCCAGGATCACCAGCCCGGGGATCAGGCGAAGGGTCAGCAGCCCCGCCGCCAGGGTCGATTGCCAGACCGCATAGCGTGAAATGGTCACGAAGCCGGCCGGTGCGGCACCGCCGTCGTCACGCGTAACGATGAACGCGAAGCCGCCGTTGAGCATCCCGGCATGGTCGCCGACCCGGAACAGCAACAGCGCGACCTGAAGCACCGCGGTTGCCGCCATGGTGACGATCACCGCGCAGGCGACGGCGAAGAAAAGCCGCCCCCGGCGCATGAGGATGTCGGCGGGCACAGCGGTGTCACCATCGCCCGCCGCCCGATTATGCCGTCGAATCATGCTGCCTCCGTCCGGCAGCATTACCATGAATTATCGTAAATCGATAATTATTTTCGGTTGCCAGTAAGTGGCGCCGCCGCCCTACTCCACCGCGTTCGCCGGATCAGCAAAGTCGAGCATCCCCGCCGTCACCCAGCCGAATTCGTAATTCGCGACGAACAGCGCGAACAGCAACGTCGCGACGATCGTGGTGCGCACCACGACCTTCTTCAGCGAGAATTCGTGCGGCGCGCTCTCGGCGGTGCCGGGGACATGCTCGCCCCCCGCCTCCGCCGTGGTGCGCACGCCGAACGGCAGCACCAGGAAGACGGAGAACGCCCAGAACAGGATGTAGATCGCCAGCAGCGACGTCCAGCGCATGATCGCCGCCCCGCCCGCGTCAGACCTGGACGATCACGACGTCGACCACCGGCTTCTTCCCGGTCCAGCGCGTCGCGACGCGGCGCACCGCCAGCCGCACGTCCTCGCGCAGGCGATCGCGGTCACGCACGCGGCCCTCCATCGCCTCGGTCGCGGCCTCGACCGCCTCGGCCATGAACGGCTCGCGCTCCTCCTCGACCGGGATGCCCTGGAAGCGGACCTCCGGGATGCCGCCGGCGCGGCCGTTCCGGTCCACCGCGATCCCGACCGAGATCGTGCCGTTCACCGCGATACGGCGGCGATCGTTGATCGTCCCGCCATCGGCCGGCAGGATCACGTCGCCGTCCAGTACCAGCCGCCCGACCGGCACGTCGCCGATCTTCTTCGGCCCATCGGGCGCCAGCCGCACCATGTCGCCGTTGGTCTGGACATGGACCGCGCCGATCCCCTGCGACAGGCCGAAGCGGGCATGTTCCATCAGGTGGCGCATCTCGCCATGCACGGGCACCAGCGTCTTCGGGCGCAGCCATTCGTACATCTTGGCCAGTTCCGGACGGCCGGGGTGGCCGGAAACATGGACGTGCGCCTGCCGCTCGGTCACCATCTCCACGCCCTTGGCGGCCAGCTGGTTCTGAATGCGCCCGACCGCCACTTCGTTGCCCGGGATCTGGCGCGCGGAGAAGATCACCATGTCGCCCTGATCGACCGAGATCTGGTGCGATCCGTCCGCGATCCGCGCCAGCGCCGCGCGCGGCTCGCCCTGGCCGCCCGTCGCCACGATCAGCACGCGGTTGCGCGGCAGCCGCATCGCGGCATTGACGTCGATCGTGTCGGGAAAGTCCTTGAGGTAACCGGTCGCCTTGGCGACGCGGATGATCCGATCAAGCGACCGCCCGGTGACGCACAGCTTGCGCCCCGTCTCCTGCGCCACCTTGCCCAGCGTCGACAGCCGCGCGGCGTTGGACGCGAAGGTGGTCACCACGACCCGCCCGCGCGCCCGCGCAACGCTTTCCGCCAGCCCCTTGCGCACGCTCGCCTCGCTGCCCGACGGCTCGGTGTTGAAGGCGTTGGTCGAATCGCACACCAGCACGTCGATGCCGCGCTTGCCGATCGCGGTCAGTTCCTCTGGCGTGGAAGGCTTGCCGATCACCGGCGTCGCATCCAGCTTCCAGTCGCCGGTGTGGAACACGCGGCCCGCCTTGGTCTCGATCAGCAGCGCGTTCGCTTCCGGGATCGAGTGCGACAGCGGCACCATCTCGACGCGGAACGGCCCGACGCTGAACGGCTCGCGCGCATGGACCATGCGGATCTTGACGCGATCCTCGATCCGTTCCTCCTCCAGCTTGCCGCGGACCAGCCCGGCGGTGAAGGGCGTGGCGTAGATCGGCACGCCCAGATCCTCGGCCAGATACGGCAGCGCGCCGATATGATCCTCATGCCCGTGGGTCAGGACGATGCCGACCAGATCGGACAGGCGCTCCTCGATGAAGCGCAGGTCGGGCAGGATCACGTCGATCCCGGGATAATGCGCATCGGCGAAGGTCACGCCGCAATCGACCATCAGCCATTTGCCGGCATGGCCGTAGAGAATGACGTTCATGCCGATTTCGCCGGATCCACCGAGCGCGCAGAAAAGAAGTTCGTTGGTCTTGGGGGTGGTCATTCGAATCCTTCGGTCATCGTCCGGGCGAGGCGGCGGCGCGGGGCCGCGGCGTCAATGTCGTCGCTACGGGACGGGAAAAAATACAGTTCACGCGGCAATATGGACCCGTTCCCACATGATCGCCAGACCTTGGATGGTCAGGTCGGGTTCAATCGCATCGAAGACGTCGGTGTGGCGTTCGAACAACGTGGCCAGCCCGCCGGTCGCGACCACCTTCACCGGGCGCCCCACCTCCTGCTTCATCCGCGCCACCAGCCCCTCGATCATCGCGATATAGCCCCAGTAGATGCCGATGTTCATCTGGTCGACGGTGTTCCGCCCGATCACGCTGACCGGTCCCACCGGCGCCTCGATCGCGATGCGCGGCAGCTTGGCGGCCGCATTGACCAGCGCGTCGAGCGACAGGTTGATGCCCGGCGCGATGATCCCGCCCTTGTACGCGCCGGTATAGTCCGAATGGTCCACGGTGGTGGCGGTGCCGAAATCGATGACGATCAGGTCGCCGGGGTGCAGCGCATGCGCCGCGATCGTGTTGACCGCGCGGTCCGCGCCCAGGTTCTGCGGCTCGTCCACATCCAGCGCCAGCCCCCATTCCAGCGGCGCGCGACCCGCGACCAGCGCGTCGGTGCGGAAATATTTGGACGCCAGCACCTGCAGGTTGTGGAGCGCCCGCGGAACGACGGTGGAGATCACCACCGCCTCCACATCGTCGCGGCTGAACCCTTCCAGCGCCAGCAGCTGGCTCAGCCACACCGCATATTCGTCGGCGGTGCGGCGCGGATCGGTGGCGATCCGCCAGCGCGCCTTGATCTCGCGCCCGCCGGCGCCGGTGGCGACCAGCGCGAACACGATATTGGTGTTGCCGGCATCGACCGCGAGCAGCATCGCCTCTCCCCTTCGCTTTATACCAGGAACACGTCGCCAGCGTGAATGACACGCCGTTCGCCGTCGGCCAAGCGCAGTGTCAGCGCGCCCTGTGCGTCCAGCCCGTCGAACGCGCCCTCCACCGCCTCGCCATCGGGCAGGCGAGCGACCAGCGGCGCGCCCGGCGGGTGCGCGCGCTCGCTCCAGCGCGCGACGACCGGCGCCAGCCCGTCGCGCCGCCACCACGCCAGCCACGCCGCGAACAGCTCCGCGAGCCGGTCGAGCAGCACGGTCGCATCGGTCGCCGAGCCCTGCGCCGCCAGACTGGTCGCCTCACGATCGGGCAGGTCGGGGTGATGCGCCACGTTCACGCCCACGCCGATCACCACCCAGTCGCCGGAGCGCTCCAGCAGGATTCCCGACAACTTCGCCTGCCCCAGCAGCAGATCGTTGGGCCATTTCAGCGCCAGCCGCCGCGCCCGCTCCGCCGGCACGGCGCCGCGGACCGCCTCCTCCACCGCCACCGCCGCGACCAGCGCGAGCGTGGGGGGCGGCGGATCGCCCGGCGCGACGCGCACCAGCGTGCTGGCGTAGAGATTGCCGACGGGCGACTGCCACGCCCGCCCCTGCCGCCCACGCCCCTGCGTCTGGCGTTCGGCGCGCAGCCACAGCCCCTCTTCGCCGCCGCCGTCGCGCGCGATCGCCAGCAGGTCGGCGTTGGTCGACCCCGTCTGCGCGACGGTGACGATACGGGGCACGAAGCGGCTTAGAACAGGCTGTTCGCGGCGGCGAGCGTCCAGGCGGTCAGCGCCGGGATCAGCAGATAGCCGAGCGGCGAGATGATGACCGCCGCCACCGCGATCAAGCCGCCCTCCACCGCGTCACCGCGGCCATAGGGCGCCGCGGGTTCGTCGAAGTACATCGTCTTGACGATGCGCAGGTAGTAATAAGCGCCGATCACGCTCATCGCGATGCCGACCACCGCCAGCGGGAACAGCCCCGCCTCGACCGCGGCATAGAAGACTGCGAACTTGGCGTAGAAGCCGAACAGCGGCGGAATGCCGGCCAGCGAGAACATGAACATCGCCAGCGCCGCCGCCAGACCGGGGCGCGACCGCGACAGCCCCGCCAGGCTCGCGATCGTCTCGACCGGCTGACCGTCCTCGTCGCGCATCTGCAACACCACCAGGAAGCTGCCCAGCGTCATGACGATATAGATCGCCATATACGTCATCACCGACGCGACGCCCTCCGGCGTACCCGCGGCAAGGCCGATCAGCGCGAAGCCGACGTTGTTGATCGACGAATAGGCGAGCAGCCGCTTGATGTTCTGCTGCCCGATCGCGGCGACCGCGCCGAGCAGGATCGAGGCGAGCGCGGCGAAGATCACGATCTGCCGCCACTGGTCGTGCGCCGGGCCCATCGCCTCCACCGCGACGCGCACGCCCAGCGCCATCGCCGCGACCTTGGGCGCGGACGCGAAGAAGCCGGTCACTGGGGTCGGCGCGCCTTCGTACACGTCGGGCGTCCACATGTGGAACGGCACCGCCGACATCTTGAACGCCAGCCCCGCGAACACGAACACCAGCCCGAACAGCAGCCCGATCGCCTTGCCGTTGCCGGTCAGCGGCGCGGCGGCATAGGCGCCCGCGACCTCGTCGAACAGCGTCGATCCGGTGAAGCCATAGACCAGGCTGATCCCGTACAGCAGGATGCCGGAGGCGAGCGCGCCGAGCACGAAATACTTCAGGCCCGCCTCCGCCGAGCGCGTGTCCTGCCGCATGAAGCTGGCCAACACGTAGGCGGCGAGGCTCTGCAGCTCCAGCCCGACGTACAGCATCAGCAGGTCGGACGCGGACACCATGATCCCCATGCCGCATGCCGACAGCAGGATCAGCACCGGATATTCGGGGCGCAGGTTGTCGCCCGCAGTCCGCTTGAAGAAATCGGGCGCCATGATGATCGACACCGCCGCGGCGGCATAGATCAGCACCTTGGCGAAGGCGGCGAACGCATCGGCGCGATACATGCCGTAGAACGCCGATCCGCCCGACGACGCGGGGCCGGTCAGCGCGATGCACGCGCCCGCCAGTACCACCACCGCCGTCCACGACACCGCGCGGGTCGCGGCCGGGCCACCCCAGGCGGCGACCAGCATCAGCGCGATCGCCCCCAGCGCCAGCACCAGTTCCGGCAGGGTCATCGCAAGATTGGCGGCGTAATCCATCAGTGCGCACTCCCCGGCGCTTCATGGCCCGTGGCGGGCGTTTCGGCGTGGGCGACGGGAACGATCCCGGTGCCCTTGGTCGGGCGCGAATCCCCCGCGGGCGTCGCACGCTCGATCCGCGCCAGCAGGATCTGCGTATCCTTGCGCATCGGCGCCAGGAAGCTTTCGGGATAGACGCCCATCCACAGCACCGCCGCCGCGATCGGCACCAGCAGCCACAGCTCGCGCCCCGACAGGTCGGGCATCGCGCGCACTTCCTCGGAGGTGATCTCGCCCCACACCACGCGGCGGTACAGATACAGCATGTACGCCGCGCCCAGGATGATGCCGGTCGTGCACAGCAGCGCGATCGTGGTCGACACCTTGTACGTGCCCATCAGGCTCAGCAATTCGCCGACGAAGTTGCTGGTGCCCGGCAGCCCGATCGACGCCATCGTGAACAGCAGGAACAGGATCGCATAGCGCGGCATGTTGATCGCCAGCCCACCGTAGCGGCTGATCTCGCGCGTGTGCAGCCGGTCGTAGATGACGCCGACGCACAGGAACAGCGCGCCCGATACCAGGCCGTGGCCCAGCATCACCATCATAGCGCCCTCGATCCCCTGCGCGTTGAACGCGAACAGCCCGATCGTCACGATCGCCATGTGCGCGACCGAGGAATAGGCGATCAGCTTCTTCATGTCCGACTGCACCAGCGCGACGAGGCTGGTGTAGATCACCGCCACCGCGCTCAGCCCGAACACCAGCCAGACCAGGCTCGCCGACGCTTCCGGGAACATCGGCAGGCTGAACCGCAGGAAGCCGTAGCCGCCCAGCTTCAGCAGCACGCCCGCCAGGATCACCGACCCCGCGGTCGGCGCCTGCACGTGCGCGTCGGGCAGCCAGGTGTGGACCGGCCACATCGGCATCTTCACCGCGAACGAGGCGAAGAAGGCCAGCCACAGCCACGTCTGCACTTGCGGCGGGAAGTCGTAGTTGAGCAGCACCGGGATGCTCGTCGTCCCCGCGGTGATGCTCATGTACAGCATCGCGATGAACATCAGCAGCGAACCCAGCAGCGTGTACAGGAAGAACTTGTACGACGCATAGATGCGGTTCACCCCGCCCCAGATGCCGATGATCAGGAACATCGGGATCAGGCCGGCTTCGAAGAAGATGTAGAACAGGAACAGGTCTTGCGCCGCGAAGGTGCCGATCATCAGCACCTCGGTCAGCAGGAACGCCGCCATATATTCCGGCACGCGCTTCTCGATCGCCTGCCAGCTCGCGCCGATGCAGATCGGCATCAGGAACACCGACAGCGCGATCAGCAGCAGGGCGTAGCCGTCGATGCCCAGCGCCCAGGCGAAGCGCCCGAACACCGGCGCATATTCGACGAACTGCCACTGCGCGCCGCCGACGTCGAACGACGTCCACAGCACCACGCCCAGCGCAAGGTCGACCAGCGTCGCCGCCAGCGCGGTCCAGCGCGCGGCGGAAGCCGAAAGGAAGAGGCAGGCGATCGCGGCGACGGCCGGGATCGCGAGCATCAGCGACAGGATCGGGAACGACACGTTACTGACCCCCTCAGCCCGCGATCGCCCAGGTGATCGCGGCGGTAAGCCCGATCAGCATGACGAAGGCATAGGTATAGACATATCCGGTTTGCAGGCGGCCGGCGACCCGGCTGCCCAGTTGCACCACCCAGGCCGATCCGTTCGGCCCGAAGCGGTCGATCGTCCCTTCGTCCCCGCGGTGCCACAGCACGCGGCCGATCGCGAAGGCGGGGCGGACGAACAGGAAATTGTACAGCTCGTCGAAATACCATTTGCGCAGCAGGAACTGGTAGATCGGCTGGAACGTGTCCGCGAACTTCGCCGGGAACGACGGCGAGCGGATGTACGCGGCCCAGGCGATCAGCAGCCCGGTCAGCATCACCACCGTCGCCGACAGTTTCACGAACAGCGGCACCTCGTGCATCTCGTGCATCAGATGCTCGTTGAAGAACAAGGCGCCCTTCCAGAAGCCGCCCGCGGTTTCCGGGTCGATGAAGAAGCCGTGGAACACGAACCCGGCCGCGACCGCGCCGACCGACAGCAGGATCAGCGGGATCAGCATCACCAGCGGGCTTTCGTGCGGGTGATAGCCGCCGGTACCCTTCGGCATCTCGTTGAAACCGCGCGCGTCGACGTGCGGCGCATGGCCGGCATCTTCCTGCGCCGCGACGCCGTGATGCGCCTCGGCGGCATGGTCGTCATGGCCGTTCGCGTGCCCGTCAGGCGCATGGGCATGGTCGTCATGCGCGTGCGCGTGGTCGTCGTGGCCATGGCCATGCGCGTCGTGGATCGCATGCTGGATATGCTCCGACGCCGCCCAGCGCGGTTCACCCCAGAAGGTCAGGAACATCAGCCGCCACGAGTAGAAGCTGGTCAGCAGCGCCGCGAACACGCCGACCATCGACGCCACCGGCGCGCCGCCCGCCCAGGCCACCTCGATGATCGCGTCCTTCGAATGATAGCCCGCGAACCCGCCGATGCCGTAGATGCCGACTCCGGTGATCGCCAGCGTGCCGAGCAGCATCGCCCAGAAGGTGACCGGGATCGCCTTCCGCAGCCCGCCGTAATAGCGCATGTCCTGTTCGTGGTGCATCGCATGGATGACGGAGCCGGCACCCAGGAACAGCAGCGCCTTGAAGAAGGCATGCGTGAACAGGTGGAACATCGCCGCGCCATAGGCGCCGACGCCCGCAGCGAAGAACATATAGCCCAGCTGCGAACAAGTCGAATAGGCGATCACGCGCTTGATGTCGGTCTGCGTCGTGCCGACGGTCGCGGCGAACAGGCAGGTCGCGGCGCCGATGAAGGTGATGAACCCCATCGCGGTCGGCGACATCTCGAACATCGGCGACAGGCGACACACCATGAACACGCCCGCGGTGACCATCGTCGCGGCATGGATCAGCGCCGACACCGGGGTCGGCCCCTCCATCGCGTCGGGCAACCAGGTGTGCAGCCCCAGCTGCGCCGACTTGCCCATCGCCCCGACGAACAGCAGCAGGCAGATGACGGTCATCGTATCCGCGCGGAACCACAGGAAACCGATCGTCGATCCGGCCATCGTCGGCGCGGCGGCCAGGACGGCAGGGATCGAGACGGTGTCGAACACCAGATAAGTGCCGAAGATGCCGAGCATGAAGCCCAGGTCGCCGACGCGGTTGACGACGAACGCCTTGATCGCCGCGGCATTGGCGCTCGGCTTCCTGAACCAGAAACCGATCAGCAGGTAGCTGGCCAGGCCCACGCCTTCCCAGCCGAAGAACATCTGGATCAGATTGTCCGCGGTCACCAGCATCAGCATCGCGAAGGTGAACAGCGACAGATAGGCGAAGAAGCGCGGCTGGTCCGGCTCCTCGCTCATATAGCCCCAGCTGTAGAGGTGAACGAGCGCCGAGACGCTGGTGATGACCACCAGCATGACCGCGGTCAGCGCGTCGACGCGCAGCGCCCAGGACACGTCGAACGTGCCGGAGGTCATGAAGTGCAGCACCGGCGTCACGGTCGCTTCGCTGCTGCCCGACAGGAAGCCGATGAACACCGGCCACGACAGCGCGCACGATACGAACAGCGCGCCGGTCGTCACCACCTTGGGCAGCGTCGCGCCGAACGACTTGTTGGCGAAGCCGGCGACGATCGCCGCGACCAGCGGCAGGAAGACGATGAAGAGGATCGAGGTCACGGAAATCTTACCCCTTCATCCGGCTGGGATCGTCGACCGAGATCGAGCCGCGGCCGCGGAAGAAGATGACGATGATGGCCAGGCCGATCGCGGATTCGCCCGCGGCCACGGTCAGCACGAACATCGCGAACACCTGCCCCACGAGGTCCTGCAACGCGGCGGAAAAGGCGACGAGGTTGATGTTCACCGCCAGCAGGATCAGCTCGATCGCCATCAGGATGACGATGATGTTCTTGCGGTTGAGGAAGATGCCCAGCACGCCCATCGTGAACAGCAATGCCGCCACGACGAGGTAATGGATCAGGCCGACGCCACCCGTCACAGCTGTACCCCCTGGCCCACGTCGGGCTTCATGTTGCGTGTCGCATCCTGCGGACGCCGCGCGATCTGCCGCGCGATATTCTGGTAGCGCGCGCCCGACCGTTCGCGATGCGTCAGCACGATCGCGCCGATCATCGCGACCAGCAGCACCAGACCGGCACCCTCGAACACGAACAGGTAGCGCGAGTACAAGAGGTTGCCGATCTGGACGATATTCGGCACCGTCGCCTCGCTGGGCGCGGCGCGGCGCGCCAGGTCGATCCCGCCGGCGCTCCACGCGAACACGCCGATCAGGATCTCGCACACCAGCGCCACCGCCAGCACCAGCCCGATCCCGAAATAGCGGACGAATCCGGCGCGCAGCTCGGCGAAGTCGATGTCCAGCATCATCACGACGAACAGGAACAGCACCGCGACCGCGCCGACATAGACGATCACCAGCAGCATCGCGATGAACTCGGCGCCGACCAGCACCATCAGGCCGGCGGCGTTGAAGAACGCCAGGATCAGCCACAGCACCGAATGCACCGGGTTGCGCGACGAAATCGTCATCGCACCGGAAATCAGCACCACGGCGGCGAACAGATAGAAGGCGATGGCCTGGATCACCGAACCAGCTCCGTCACCCCAGCGCAGGCTGGGGTCTTTGGCGAAAAGGATGCGCCCCTGCGGCACGAGGCCGCAGCTTTCGCTGCGGCGACAGTTGAGAGAATCATGTCGGCCCCCGAACCCACGCGAGCGCCTACCGGTACGGCGCGTCGGCGGCAAGGTTCGCCGCGATCGCGCTTTCCCAGCGGTCGCCGTTGTCGAGCAGCTTGGCCTTGTCGTAGATCAGCTCCTCACGCGTCTCGGTCGCGAAATCCAGGTTCGGCCCCTCGACGATCGCATCGACCGGACACGCTTCCTGGCACAGGCCGCAATAGATGCACTTGGTCATGTCGATGTCGTAGCGCGTCGTGCGGCGGCTGCCGTCGTCGCGCGGCTCGGCCTCGATCGTGATCGCCTGCGCCGGGCACACCGCCTCGCACAGCTTGCACGCGATGCAGCGTTCCTCGCCGTTCGGATAGCGGCGCAGCGCATGTTCGCCGCGGAAACGCGGGGACAGCGGGTTCTTCTCGAACGGATAGTTAATCGTCGCCTTCGGCTTGAAGAAATACTTCAGCGTCAGCGCATGCGCCTTCACGAACTCCCAGAGCGTGAACGCCTTGATCGTCTGCGCGATACCCATCTTACACTCCCACGCGCATCAACATGAGGACGCCGGACACCAGGAACACCCAGAACAGCGACAGCGGCAGGAACACCTTCCACCCCAGCCGCATCAGCTGGTCGTAGCGGTAGCGCGGCACCGTCGCCTTGATCCACGAGAACACGAAGAAGAAGAACAGAATCTTCGCGAACAGCCAGATGATCCCCGGCACGACGTACAGCGGCGCCCAGTCGAACGGCGGCAGGTATCCGCCCCAGAACAACGTCGCGTTCAGGGCGCACATCAGCAGCACGTTGGCATATTCGCCCAGCCAGTAGAGCGCGAACGCCATCGACGAATATTCGGTCTGGTACCCCGCGACCAGTTCGCTCTCCGCCTCGGTCAGGTCGAACGGCGCGCGCTGCGTCTCCGCCAGCGCGGAGATCAGGAACACCACCGCCATCGGGAACAGCAGCGGGTTGAAGCCGAAGCCGTTGACGAAGCCGTACAGCCCCTTCTGCGCCTCGACGATCGCGGTCAGGTTGAACGATCCCGCCCACATCACCACCGAGATGATGACGAAGCCGATCGCGACCTCATAGCTGACCATCTGCGCCGCCGCGCGGATCGCCGAGAAGAACGGATATTTGGAGTTCGACGCCCAGCCCGCCAGGATGATGCCGTACACCCCCAGCGACGAGGCCGCGAGGACGTACAGCAGCCCGACGTTGATGTCGGCCAGCACGACGCCGACCTGGAACGGCACCACCGCCCACACGATCAGCGCGACCGTGAAGGTGATGATCGGCGCCAGCAGAAACAGCGCCTTGTTCGACGCGGCCGGGACGATCGTTTCCTGAAGGAACACCTTCAGCCCGTCCGCGAACGACTGGAGCAGCCCGAACGGGCCGACCACGTTCGGCCCGCGGCGCAGCGCCATCGCCGCCCAGATCTTGCGATCGGCATAGATGATCATCGCGACCGCCAGCATCAGCGGCAGCGCGATCAGCAGGATGCCGATGATCGTCGCCAGGAACCAGGCGAAGCCATAGGGCAGCCCGACGGTGGTATTGAAGAACGCGGTCACTCCGCTGCCTCCGCGAACGTCTCACCATGGATCAGTTCCGCCGAACACCGCTGCATCGTCGGCGACGCGCGGCAGATCGCGTTTGTGAGGTAGAAGTCCTTGATCGGATAGCCCTGCATCACGCCCTCGGCGGTGGTCGACAGCGACGGCACGCTCCACGGGAAGGTGACGAGGCCCGGTTCGGCCAGGTCGGCGCAGTCCAGCGCCATCGCCGCGCGCAATTCGCCCAGCGTGTCGAACGCCAGCGTCTTGCCCATCCGCTCCGACAGCGCGCGGAAGATCGTCCAGTCCTCGCGCGCGTCGCCCGGCGGGAACACCGCGCGCTCGCCGCGCTGGACGCGCCCTTCCAGATTGACCCAGGTACCCGACTTCTCGGCATAGCTGGCGCCGGGCAGGATCACGTCGGCATGGTGCGCGCCCTTGTCGCCGTGATGGCCGACATAGACCTTGAACCCGCCGAACGCGCCGAAATCGCACTCGTCCGCGCCCAGGAAGAACGTCAGCTTCGCGTCATACAGCGCGGAAATCCCCGACTTCTGCGCATAGCCGAGCATCAGCCCGCCCATCCGGCTGGCAGCCATGTGGACGATGTTGAAGCCGTTCCAGTCCTCCTTGACGAGGCCCAGCGTATCGACCAGCGCCAGCGCCGCGCCATGCGCGCCCTTCAGCGCGCCGCCGCCGACGATCACCATCGGCCGCTCGGCCTTGCCGAACGCCTCGGTCACCGCGTCCGGCAGCGCGCCCAGCACCGACAGGTCGGCGCCCAGCCACTCGACCTTGTAGGTCAGGTCCGTCTCCGGCCCGACGGCGAACACCTTCGCGCCCTTCTTGATCGCCTTGCGGATGCGCGTGTTCACCAGCGGCGCTTCCCAGCGCAGGTTGGTGCCCACCAGCAGGATCGCGTCGGCGCGCTCGGTGCCCGCGATCGTGGTGTTGAAGTTCACCGCCGCCAGGCTGGACGTGTCATAGTCCATGCCGGTCTGCCGCCCTTCGAGCAGCGTCGAGCCGAATTCCTTCAGCAGCGCCTTCGCCGCGAACATCGTCTCGCAATCGACGAGGTCGCCCGCGACCGCCGCGATGCTGCCGGCGTGATCGACCGCCGCGATCGCCGCGAACGCCTCGTCCCAGGTCGTCGGCACCAGCTTGCCGTTGCGGCGCACATAGGGCCGGTCGAGCCGCCGACGCACGAGTCCGTCGACCGCGTGGCGGGTCTTGTCGCTGGCCCATTCCTCGTTCACGTCGTCGTTGACGCGCGGCACGCAGCGCAACACCTGCCGCCCGCGGCTGTCGAGGCGGATGTTGGTGCCCACCGCGTCCATGACGTCGATCGACAGCGTCTTCTTCAGCTCCCACGGCCGCGCTTCGAACGCATAGGGCTTACTGGTCAGCGCACCGACCGGGCACAGGTCGACGACATTGCCCGACAGTTCGGACGTGACCGCTTCCTCCAGATAGGAGGTGATCTGCATGTTCTCGCCGCGATAGATCGCGCCGATCTCCTCCACGCCCGCCACTTCCTCCGCGAAGCGGATGCAGCGCGTGCACTGGATGCAGCGGGTCATGACCGTCTTGACGATCGGCCCCATGTACTTCTCGGTCACCGCGCGCTTGTTCTCGGCGAAGCGCGAATGGCCACGGCCATAGGCGACCGACTGGTCCTGCAGGTCGCATTCGCCGCCCTGGTCGCAGATCGGGCAGTCGAGCGGATGGTTGATGAGCAGGAATTCCATGATGCCCTCGCGGGCATGCTTCACCATCGGCGTGTTGGTGAAGATCTCCTGGTTCTCCGCCGCCGGCAGCGCGCACGACGCCTGCGGCTTGGGCGGCCCGGGCTTCACCTCCACCAGGCACATGCGGCAATTGCCGGCGATCGACAGCCGCTCGTGATAGCAGAAGCGCGGGATTTCCTTCCCAGCGGCCTCGCACGCCTGAAGCACGGTGGCGCCCGCGGGCACCTCGACCTCGATACCGTCGACTTTGACCTTGGGCATTATTCGGCAGCTTCCTGCATGGGGGAAAGGTCTCCCCCCCGTTCCTTGATGCGGCGTTCCAGTTCCGGGCGGAAATGGCGGATCAGCCCCTGGATCGGCCATGCCGCCGCGTCGCCCAGCGCGCAGATCGAATGACCCTCGACCTGCTTGGTGACCTGCTGGAGCATATCGATCTCGGAAATGTCCGCATCGCCGGTGCGCAGCCGCTCCATAACGCGCCACATCCAGCCGGTGCCCTCGCGGCACGGCGTGCACTGGCCGCAGCTCTCGTGCTTGTAGAAGTAGCTCAGCCGGGCGATCGCGCGGACCACGTCGCTCGACTTGTCCATGACGATCACCGCCGCGGTGCCCAGCCCCGATCCGACCGCCTTCAGCCCGTCGAAATCCATCGGCGCGTCGATGATGTCCTTCGCGGGCACCAGCGGCACCGACGATCCGCCCGGGATCACCGCCAGCAGATTGGCCCACCCGCCGCGGATGCCGCCGCAATGCTTCTCGATCAGTTCGCGGAACGGGATGCTCATCGCTTCCTCGACCACGCACGGCGTGTTCACATGTCCGCTGATCTGGAACAGCTTGGTGCCGCGGTTGTTCTCCGCGCCGAAGCTGGCGAACCATTCCGCGCCGCGCCGCAGGATCGTCGGCGCGACCGCGATCGATTCGACGTTGTTGACCGTCGTCGGGCAGCCGTACAGGCCGGCGCCGGCCGGGAACGGCGGCTTCAGCCGCGGCTGGCCCTTCTTGCCCTCCAGGCTTTCGAGCATCGCGGTCTCTTCGCCGCAGATGTACGCGCCCGCGCCCCGGTGGACGAACACGTCGAAGTCATAGCCGGAGCCGCAGGCGTTCTTGCCCACCAGCCCCTTGTCATACGCCTCGGCCACCGCCGCGAACAACGTCTCGGCCTCGCGGATATATTCACCGCGAATGTAGATATAGGCCGCCCGCGCGCGCATCGCGAAGCCCGCGACCAGCGCGCCCTCGATCAGCTTGTGCGGATCGTGGCGGATGATCTCGCGATCCTTGCACGAACCCGGCTCGGATTCGTCGGCGTTGATGACCAGGAAGTTCGGCCGGTCCGGCTTGGGCTCCTTGGGCATGAACGACCATTTCGTGCCGGTCGGGAAGCCCGCGCCCCCGCGCCCGCGCAGCCCCGACGCCTTGATGACGTCGATGATCTCGTCCTGGCCCAGTTCCAGCAGCGCCTTGGTATTGTCCCAGTCGCCGCGCGCCATCGCCGCGTCCAGCCGCCACGACTGATAGCCGTACAGGTTGGTGAAGATGCGGTCCCTATCGAGCAGGCTCATGCCCCCACTCCCCCGGCGGCATTGCCCCATTCGCCGCGATAATCGTGGTTCTCGGTCACCATCGCGGTCAACGACGTGGCGCCGCCCTTCGGCTCGACGGTGTGGCGGCCCGGCTCCTGCGTGCCCGGCTTCGGCGTCTCGCCGCGCTCCAGCGCCTCCAGGATCGCAACCGTGCGATCGTAGTCGAGATCCTCGTAATTGTCGTCGTTGACCTGCACCATCGGGGCGCTGGCGCAATTGCCCATGCACTCCACCTCGGTCAGCGTGAACAGGCCGTCGGGGGTGGTCTTCCCCTTGATCAGGCCCTTGTTCTTGCACGCCGCGAACACGTCGTCCGACCCGCGCAGCATGCACGGCGTCGTCCCGCACACCTGCACGTGATAGCGGCCGACCGGCGCCAGGTTGAACATCGTGTAGAAGGTCGCGACCTCGTACACGCGCATGTACGGCACGCCGATGTAGCGCGCGACATATTCGATCACCGGGACCGGCAGCCAGCCTTGCGTCTGCGTTTCGGCACCGACCTGCCGCTGGGCGAGGTCGAGCAGCGGGATCGACCCGGATTGCTCGCGGCCCGCGGGATAGCGCGACAGCACTTCCTTGGCCTTGCGCTCGTTTTCCTCGGTCCAGGCGAACGCGCCCCAGCGCGCGCGCACCTCGGCCTCGTCGGGGATGATGGCGGCATCGGCCATTATCGGATGAACTCCACGCGCGACACCTTGTCGCCCTCGAACGAATAGATGGACATGACCTCGAACGCCTCGCCGCCCGGCGCGCGCTCGACCTTCTCGTGCAGCAGCACGGTCTCGCCCAGCGCATAATCGGCGACGATCTCGGCGCGGTTCTGCGGATATTGCGCGAACATCGCCGCCAGCCCCGACCTTACGCCTTCACGCCCATCGCGCAGCACCGCCCCGCGATAGCCTGCCTCGCACGCATCCTCGGTCATCAGCGCGACATAGGCGTCGGTGTCCTGCGCGTTGTAATGCGCGATCATCTCGCGCGCGATCGCCACGCGATCGGCCTTGCCCGCCGCGCTCACCGGTCGCACTCCCCGAACACGATATCCATCGCACCCAGGATGGCGGTGGTATCGGCCAGCATATGCCCGCGGCTCATGAAGTCCATCGCCTGCAGATGGCTGAACGCGGTCGGGCGGATCTTGCAACGGTACGGCTTGTTGCTGCCGTCGCTGACCAGATAGACGCCGAACTCGCCCTTGGGGCTTTCGGTCGCGACATACACTTCGCCCGCCGGGACGTGATAGCCCTCGGTATACAGCTTGAAGTGATGGATCAGCGCCTCCATCGAGCTTTTCATCTCCGCGCGCTTGGGCGGCACCACCTTGCGGTCGAGCGAGGCGATCGGCCCTTCCGGCATCTCGTTCAGGCACTGGCGCATGATGCGCGCCGACTGGCGCACTTCCTCGACGCGGACCATGAACCGGTCGTAGCAGTCGCCGCGCGTGCCCACCGGCACCTCGAAGTCCATCTTCGCATAGACGTCATAGGGCTGCGACTTGCGCAGGTCCCACGGCACGCCCGCCGCGCGGATCATCGGGCCGGAGAAGCCCCAAGCGATCGCATCCTCGCGGCTGACGGTGGCGATATCGACGTTGCGCTGTTTGAAGATGCGGTTGTCCGCGACCAGGCTGATCGCATCCTCGAACAGCCGCGGCAGTCGCGTGTCGAGCCAGTCGCCGATATCGGTCAACAGCTTCAGCGGCACGTCCTGGTGGACGCCGCCGGGGCGCAGGTAATTGTGGTGCATCCGGGCGCCCGACGCGCGCTCCAGAAAGCCCATGCAATCCTCGCGGATCTCGAACAGCCACAGGTTCGGCGTCATCGCGCCGACGTCCATCACATGCGACCCCAGGTTCAGCATGTGATTGCAGATGCGCGTCAGCTCGGCGAAGAACACGCGCAGATATTGCGCGCGGACGGGCACCTCCAGGTCGAGCAGCTTCTCGATCGCCAGGACGAAGCTGTGCTCCATGCACAGCGGCGAGCAGTAATCGAGGCGGTCGAAGTAGGGGATCGCCTGCGCATAGGTCTTGTATTCGATCAGCTTCTCGGTGCCGCGGTGCAGCAACCCGACGTGCGGGTCGATCCGCTCGACAATCTCGCCGTCCAGCTCCATCACCAGCCGCAGCACGCCGTGCGCGGCCGGGTGCTGCGGACCGAAGTTGATCGTATAGTTCTGGATCGCGACGTCGCCCGCTTCCGGGTGGTCGGCGTCGGTCACATGCGCGATCTTCGCCAGCGCCGGGTCGATCGCGTGCTCGTTCTGGGTCAGCGTCTCGCTCATTGGTTCTGCCCCTGCCCCTTGGTCGGCACGACGTCGGGGTCGGCCGGCTTGGGCGCTCCTTCGGACTCGCTGCGGCCCGCGCCGGTCTGCGCGGTGCTCTGCGCATCCTTCTTGGCATAGGGCTGGCTGGGCGCTTCCGGGGCCGCCTTGGCGGCCTGCGCCGCATCGGCCTTCTGCACCTCGGTCGCGGTCACCGGCGAGGGCGCACCCTTCGCCTCAGGCAGCTTGGCCTTCTCGTCGCCCGGCAGCACATATTCGGCGCCTTCCCACGGGCTCATGAAGTCGAAGGTGCGGAAATCCTGTGCCAGCTTCACCGGTTCGTACACGACGCGCTTCTGTTCCTCGGAATAGCGCAGCTCGGTATAGCCGGTCAGCGGGAAGTCCTTGCGGAACGGATGCCCGCGAAAGCCGTAATCGGTCAGGATGCGGCGCAGGTCGCGGTTCCCCGCGAACAGCACGCCGAACATGTCGTACACCTCGCGCTCCAGCCAGCCGGCGACCGGCCACAGCCCGGTCACCGACGGCACGGCTGCGTCCTCGGTCGCCGGGACATGGACGTGCAGGCGGTGATTGCGCGTCAGCGACAACAGGCAATAGACGACCTCGAACCGCTCCGCGCGATCCGGATAGTCGACGCCCGCGATCTCCATCAGCTGCTGATATTCCAGTCCCGGCGTGTCGCGCAGCGCGGTCATCGCGGCGACCAGCCCGTCGCGGGTCACGTGCAGCTGCACCTCGCCCGCCACCTCGACCGCATCGGTCAGCGCCGCGCCGATCGCGCCGCGCGCGGCCTCGATCGTCGCCTCGTTCAGGCTCGCGGCCCAGGCGGGTGCCGGCGCCCTCACCGTTCGATGCTCCCGGCGCGGCGGATCTTCCGCTGCAGCTGCATCACGCCGTACAACAGCGCCTCGGCGGTCGGCGGGCAGCCGGGGACGTAGATGTCGACCGGCACGATCCGGTCGCACCCGCGCACGACGCTGTAGCTATAGTGATAATAGCCGCCGCCATTGGCGCACGACCCCATCGAGATCACGTATTTCGGCTCGGACATCTGGTCGTACACGCGGCGCAGCGCGGGCGCCATCTTGTTGCACAGCGTGCCCGCGACGATCATCACGTCCGACTGGCGCGGCGACGCGCGCGGCGCGGCGCCGAACCGCTCCATGTCATAGCGCGGCATGTTGACGTGGATCATCTCGACGGCGCAGCACGCCAGCCCGAACGTCATCCACCACAGCGATCCGGTGCGCGCCCACTGGAACAGCTCCTCGGTGGAGGTGACCAGGAACCCCTTGTCGGTCAGCTCGCCGTTCAGGCCGTCGAAGAACGCCTGGTCGGGGGCGATCACGCCCTGCCCCGACGGCTGGTGGGCCAGTTCTACTCCCATTCCAGCGCTCCCTTCTTCCACGCATACACCAGGCCGAGCGCCAGCTCGGCAATGAAGATCATCATGCTGATCCACGCGGTCCAGCCCAGCGTGAAGACGCTGACCGCCCACGGATACAGGAACGCCGCTTCCAGATCGAAGATGATGAACAGGATCGCGACGAGATAGAATCGCACGTCGAACTGCGACCGGCTGTCCTCGAATGCGGGGAAGCCGCATTCATACTCGGCCAGCTTCTCCGGCGTCGGCTTCGACGCACCGGTCAGCTTCGCGACCGCCATCGGCAGGAACACGAACGCCGACGACAGCGCCAGCGCCACCCCCAGGAACAGGAGGATCGGAAGATATTGCGACAGATCGACCACTATAGGCTCTCTCGTGGCTTCTCTCGCAGATGCGAGAAAGGACGGGGACGCTTTAGGACGCCGCCCGTGGAGGGGCAAGGCCGCGAACCGTGAGAATGAATCGCAGGAAGCCGGCCCCGGCGCGCGCCGGGGCCACGCGGATCACCGCAACGCCTGCGCCACCATCTTGTGCAGCTTCGAATGCATCGCGTCGTTGGCGGCGAGGAATTCGTTGCGCTCGATCGCGCGGTCGCCGCCGCGGAAATCGGTGACGAAGCCGCCGGCTTCCTTCACCAGCAGCATTCCCGCCGCGACGTCCCAGATCTTGAGGTCGCTTTCCCAGAATCCGTCGAACCGCCCGGCCGCGACCCACGCCAGGTCCAGCGCCGCCGCGCCCAGCCGGCGGATGCCCGCCACCTGCGGCGCCACCGCGCCGAAGATGCGCGTCCATTGCGCGAAGTCGCCATGCCCCATGAACGGGATGCCGGTGGCGATCAGCGCCTCCGACGGCTCGCGCCGCGACGATACGCGCAGCCGCTGGTCCTGCAACCATGCGCCGCGGCCCTTCTCGGCCCAGAAGCTTTCGTCGGTCAGCGGCTGGTAGACCAGCGCGGTCGTGATCTCGCGCTTGCCGTTGGGCATCGGCTCCTCGACCGCGATCGAGATGCAGAAATGCGGGATGCCGTGAAGGAAGTTCGACGTGCCGTCGAGCGGATCGACGATAAAGCGCGGCTTGCTGGGGTCGCCCTCTACATTGCCGCGCTCCTCCATCACAAAGCCCCAGTCGGGCCGCGCCTTGGACAGTTCCTCGTACAGCGTCTGCTCGGCGCGCTGGTCGGCCTGGCTGACGAAGTCCGCCGGCCCCTTGCGGCTGACTTGGAGGTTCTGGACCTCGTTGAAGTCGCGGCGCAGGCGCGGCGCGGCCTTGCGCGCCGCGCGTTCGATGACGGTGAACAGGCCGGAATGGGATGGCATATCAATTCCTTCTCCCTCTCCCCAGCGGGGAGAGGGTCGGGGAGAGGGGCAGTCGTCGACGGCATACCCGCCCCGCAGACGACATCTACTTCATTCGCTCTTCCGTGGAGGAGCAAGCTTATATCCACGCCCGCCGCGGGCAAAGCCCGCGCCGTCAGTCGCGCCACGCGCGCTGGCCGGGCCGGCGGATCGGACAGATAGCGCCGCTATCTGACTCGTCCGCCCGGCCTCAGTCCGCGCGGCGGACGTAGGTCTGTTCGTACACGTCGACGACGATCCGCGTCCCGCTGGCGATATGCGGCGGCACCATCACGCGCACGCCATTGTCGAGCACCGCGGGCTTGTAGCTGGACGAGGCGGTCTGCCCCTTCACCACCGCATCGGCCTCGACGATCGTCGCCTCGATCGTGTCGGGCAGCTGCACGCTGATGGCTTCCTCGTCATAGAGTTCCATCACCACGTCCATCCCGTCCTGCAGGAAGGCGGCGG
Source organism: Sphingomonas ginsenosidimutans (assembly GCF_002374835.1). Classification (GTDB taxonomy): domain Bacteria; phylum Pseudomonadota; class Alphaproteobacteria; order Sphingomonadales; family Sphingomonadaceae; genus Sphingomonas; species Sphingomonas ginsenosidimutans. Next base: position 974,308 of record NZ_NWVD01000001.1, on the reverse strand, counting down.
CATCGCCCAGCAGGTCGCGCGGCAGCGTCACCTGGTCATAGGTTTCCTTGTCCATGAAGACCAGGCTGTCGCCCTCGGCGAACAGGAACTGGAAATCCTTGGTGTCCAGCCGGACGCGCTCGACCGTCTCGGCGGAGCGGAAGCGGACATTGTTCTTGCGGCCGTCGCGCAGGTTCTTCAGCTCGACCTGCATGTACGCGCCGCCCTTGCCGGGCTGGGTGTGCTGGATCTTGACCGCGCGCCAGATGCCGCCTTCGTATTCGATGATGTTGCCGGGACGGATGTCCACGCCGCTGATCTTCATGGGGCTTCGCCTATGGAAAAGAGCTGGACCGCGCGGGGGGACGCCCGGCGGCCGGGTGGCGGCGATCTAGCGAAGGCCGCGCGATCCGGCAAGCAGCGGATAGGGGTTCACCTCCTGCCCCTGCCACCACCGCTCGCCCGGCTGCATCCGCTTGATCGAGAAATGCAGGTGCGGCGCGCCCGGATCGGCATTGCCGGTGGCGCCGACCGCCGCGATCGGCTCGCCCGCGCGCACCGCCTGACCCTCCGCCAGCCCGCGGCGGTATCCCGACAGGTGCGCGTAGTAATAGACGGTGCCGCCATCCGCGCTGCGCTGGTAGATCGTCAGCCCGCCGTCGCGGCTGTCGAATAGTTTCTCGATCCGCCCCGCCGCCGCGGCGCGTACCGGCGTGCCGACCGGCGCCATGATGTCGATGGCATGGTGCGCGCGCGCGCCGCCGCCGCGGTCCTGCCCCCAGCTGTCGGTCAGATGGTCGCGCGCGATGCCCGCGACGGGGACGAGCAGCCGCCCGCCATCCGTCGCCGCCGCCGCAGGCTCGCTCGCGACCGGCGCCGGCGCCACCACCGGCGCGCGCCCGAACGACAACAGGCTGGCAAAGCCCGCCGCCGCCAGCACGATCAGCGCCAGGATCGACCAGCCCAGCCGCGTCATGTCACGCCTGGAACAGCACCGGCGTCCCGCCCTTCACCATCAACGCCACCCGCGCGGCGTCCCAGTTGGTCAGCCGGACGCAGCCGTTCGACTGCGCGCGGCCGATCTGCTGCGGCTCGCTGGTGCCGTGGATGCCGTAATGCTCCTTGCTCAGGTCGATCCACACCACGCCGACCGGGTTGTTCGGCCCCGGCGGGATGATCTGCGCCTGCTTGTCGTCGCTGACGCCCTTCAGGATCTTCGGATTCATCTTCCAGTCGGGATTGGGCGAAACGTGCAGCACCTTCCAGTTGCCCAGCGGCAGCGGGTCGCGCGACGATCCGATCGTCGCGGTATATTGCCCGATCAGCCGCCCCTGCCCGTCCAGCACGCGCAAAACGCCGTCGGACTTGTCGACGACGATCTTCGCTGCCTGCGGCACCTTCGCCTCGACGTTGAGCGACGCGAGCGTCGCGCGCCACGCCGGCGTCGCGTCCGCCGGATAGGCGCGCGAGGTCGGGAAGGTATTGGGCACGGTGATCTTCGTCCCCGGCGCGATGGTCGTCACGCCGGGATTGAGCTCCGCCAGCACCTGCGGCGTGGTGTGGAACCGTTCGGCCAGCTTTTCCAGCGGGCGGCGGTACGCCATCGACGGCAGCTTGGCCTGCTCGGCATAGTCCTTGGGGATGACGGGCACGTAAGGGCCGCGCATCCCGTCACGGTCCAGCGTCACCTCGATCGTCGGGCGCACCCCGGCATAAGGGCGCAGCGCCGCCAGCGTCGCGGCATCCGGCGTGCCGGTGACACGCAGCCCGCGGCTTTCCTGAAACCCCTTGATCGCGTTGGTCAGCGACGTGCCCCCGCGCCCGTCGAGGATGCCGGGGCCGAACCCCAGTTTGTCGAGCACCACCTGCATTCGCAGCACCGCGGGGTCGAGCGACGCGCCGGCGGGGGAGCGTCCGGTCTGCGCCGCGACGGGCGCGGTGGCAAGGATCAGGGCGGCGGCGACGATACGCTTCACGGGCACCTCTCGTATTTCGGTGCCGAAACAACGCAGTTGGACGCATCCGGGTCCGTCGCGATTACGTCGCCCGGCCCTCCAGCACCGCCGCGAACGCCTTGACCGCCGCGGCTTCGTCGCCGCCCCAGATCGCATGGCTGGCCGCGATGAAGTCCGCCCCCGCCGCGACCAGCGGCGCGGCATTGCCCGGCGTGATCCCGCCGATCGCGACGCTCGGCAGTTCGAACAGCGCGCTCCACCACGACAGGATCACCGGTTCCGGGCGATGCTGCACCGCCTTGGTGGTGGTGGAATAGAAGGCGCCGAACGCGACATAATCCGCGCCCGCCTCGCCCGCTTCCATCGCCAGGTGGCGGCTGTCGTGACAGGTGACGCCGATCTGCACCTCCGGCCCCAGCACCCCGCGCGCCTCGCGCGCATCGCCGTCGTCCTGCCCCAGGTGGACGCCGTCCGCGCCCAGCCTTTTGGCCAGGCTGACGCTGTCGTTGACGATGAACGCCACCTCACGGTCGGCGCAGATGCGCTGGAGCGGCTCGGCCAGCCGCGCCGCGCTATGCTGGTCCAGGTCCTTGACGCGGAACTGGAACGCCGCGACCGGCCCGGCATCCAGCGCGCGGGCGAGCCGGTCGGGGAAGCCGCCGCTCACATCGAGCGGCGAGACCACATACAGCTGGCACGGCGGGCGACGATCGTCGCGTTTGAAAGAAACGGCGAAATCGGGGTCGAGGGGGCCGAGGGGATCGTCGATCATGCCCCCGCGCCTAGCCGCTTCAGCGCCGCGACGAAAGCCGCCGCGTCGTCCAGCCGATGCGCGACCCGATCGTACTGCCGCCGCCCGCGGCGCAGCGGTGGCGTGCAATCGATGACGACATTCGCCTGCGCCACCAGCGCCAGGTTCAGCGTCCCCGGCTGACGGCGCGGCACCTCGTCACAGCGCACGCCGCCGATCTGCCGCCACGGGATCGTGACGGCGACCAGCCGGCCGGTCCGCAGCGTCACGCCATGATCGTCAACGGTGCTCGGCCGGGTCGTCATGCCGGCCACCCCGCGCACCGCCCAGATCAGCATGCCCGCCGACGCCAGCGACAGCACCGCCGCCACGCGCGGCCACCACCACGCCAGCAACAGATGCGTCACCGCCGCCTCGATCGCGCACAGCACCAGCAGCGCCCACAGCATCGGCGCGATGCCCCGTCGGCTGGAAAAGCTGCCATGGTCCGCCCGCCCGCTCATCCGAGAAGCGTAGCGCGGATCGCGCGGCGCGACAAAGCACCCCGCGCGATGACCTGCCGCGCCGCTGGCGGGCGGCTTATTCCTCGCCCTTGTAGATCGACACCAGCTTGTCGAGCATCGCGAGCGCCTCGCCACGCTCGCGCTGGAAGGTGTTGCGGCCGATGATCGAGCCGTTGCCCCCGCCGTCGCGGATGTCGCGCGCGTCCTGGTACACCGCGTCGGCACCCTTGGCCGCCCCGCCCGAGAACACCACGATCCGCCGCCCCGCGAAGCTCGACTGGACGACATGGCGCACGCGGTCGGACTGCTTCGACCAGTCGGTGCCCTCGTAGCTCTTCTGCGCGTCCTTCTGCTCGATATGCGCGCTCGGCAGCTTCACCTTGATGATGTGTGCGCCCAGCAGCGCGGCCATGTGCGCGGCATAGGCGCCGACGTCGAGCGCCAGTTCGCCATCCTTGCTCAGCTTGCCGCCGCGCGGATAGCTCCAGATCACGGTGGCCAGCCCGGCCGCGGCGGCTTCCTCGCGCAGCGCGCGGATCTGCTCCATCGCGGCGAAGATATCGTCCGACCCGGGATAGATGGTGAAGCCGATCGCGGCGCAGCCCAGCCGCAGCGCGTCCTCGACGCTGCCGGTCTGCGCCTGCGCGATCTGCGTCGCCCAGCTGTTCGAGCTGTTGACCTTCAGGATCGTCGGGATCTGCCCCGCGAACGTGTCGGCGCCCGCCTCCAGCATCCCCAGCGGCGCCGCATAGGCCGACAGGCCGGCGTCGATCGCCAGCTGATAGTGATAGTGCGGGTCATAGGCCGGCGGATTGACCGCGAAGCTGCGCGCCGGGCCGTGCTCGAACCCCTGGTCGACCGGCAGGATGATGAGCTTGCCCGTGCCGCCCAGCTTCCCCTGCATCAGGATGCGCGCCAGATTGGCTTTCACCGCCGGGCTGGTGGCTTCGTATTTGTCCAGAATCGACTTGACGATCGGCGTCATGTTTATTCCCTATCTGTTTGATTACAAAGCTAACCAGCGGCGCAATGCCTGATCCACCTGCTCCATGCGGGTGGCGGAGGCATGGCCGATGACCTTGACGATGCGATGACGGCGGATGCTGGTGATGCGATCCACCTGCACCTCGCACTCCACCGGCAGCCCGGTATGTTCCTGCGGAGAGATGGCAACGCGGAACAGCGCCTCGCCCCCCACCACCGTCGTCAGCGGGCATACGGTGACCGTCGCATGGGTTTCGTTGAACAGATCGGCCTGCACCACCACGCAGGCGCGCGGCGTGCCGTCGATCCCCTCCGGCGCATCGACCATCACGATCGCGCCATGCTGGATCACCGGGCCGCTGCCGGTGGCCGTCACGGCAGCGTCCGCCACCTCCGTCACCGCCACGCCGCATCCTCCGATTCGGCACGTTCCCAGAACGCATAGTCGCCCGCGGTGTCGCGCCGCGACGCGCGCGTCGACTGGCGCCGTGCCTCGCGCCGGAACGCCTCGTCGTGCAGCTCGACGTAGCGGCGCACGGCTTCGCGTGCGATGTCGCTCTTGCTGCGCCCCTGCGTGCGTGCGACCGCGGCCAGCCGTTCCTCCAGTTCGGTATCGAGCCTGACGCCCAGCAACATGCTTCTCCGTTTAACGCGTTTAACGTAGAGGCTTGGCCGGAACGACGCAACCGGCTTTTGACATGGGCCGTCCCGTCATCGCACGCTTCGCGGCGGGGGGACTGACGTCATGACGATTCGCACGCGCCTGCTTCCGGCGGCCGCATTGTTCGCGGCGGGCATCGCCCTCGGCCCGGCGGTCGCGCGCCCGCCGGCGGTCGGGCAGGCCGCACCGCCCTTCACGCTGACGACGATCGACGGCACGAAGATCACGTCCGACCACCTGCGCGGACAGGTGGTGATCCTCAATTACTGGGCGACCTGGTGCGCGCCGTGCCGTCAGGAACTGCCGCTGCTCGACGCCTATTACGCGCTGCAACAGCGCCACGGCCTGCGCGTGTTCGCCGCGATGACCGATGATTCGCTGCCGCTGTCGAAGATGAAGCCGCTGTTCGCCGCGCTCCACATCACGCCGGTGCGCCGGATGACCGGGCCGTATCGCGACATCACCGGCCTGCCGACGAACTACGTCATCGATCGTGCAGGACGCGTCCGTTACGCGCGGGCGGGCGCCTTCACGCTCGACGATCTCAACCGCGTCATCGTCCCGCTGCTGAACGAACCGGCGCCCGCGCCCGCCGCGCCGGCGGCATAGCGCGGGCACGCAGGCGGCTCAGTCGCGCAACAATGCCGCGACGCCGGGCAGCTCGCGCCCTTCCATCCATTCCAGGAACGCGCCGCCCGCGGTCGATACGAAGGTGAACGATTCGCCCGCACCCGCGTGGTTCAGCGCCGCAACCGTGTCGCCGCCGCCCGCCACCGACACCAGGCTGCCTTCCTTGGTCAGCGCCGCGGCGGTCCGCGCCAGCGCCACCGTGGCGGTGTCGAACGGCGCGGTCTCGAACGCGCCCAGCGGGCCGTTCCACACCAGCGTCCGGCACGTCTTGAGCACGTCGCCCAGCGCCTCGACCGCGGCGGGGCCGACGTCCAGGATCATCTCGTCCGCCGCCACTTCGTGCACGTTGACGGTGCGCGTCGGCGGGTTCGCCCTGAATTCCTTCGCGACCACCACGTCATAGGGCAAATGCACGGTGCAGCCGGCCTTGTCCGCGGCGTCCAGGATCTCCTCGGCGGTGCCGGTCAGGTCGTGCTCGCACAGGCTCTTGCCCACGTCGACTCCGCGCGCCGCCAGGAAGGTGTTGGCCATGCCGCCGCCGATGATCAGGTGATCAACCTTCGCCACCAGATGCTTGAGCACGTCCAGCTTGGTCGACACCTTTGCCCCGCCGACCACCGCGGCGACCGGATGCTCGGGCTTGCCCAGCGCCTTTTCCAGCGCGTCCAGCTCCGCCTCCATCGCGCGCCCGGCGAACGCGGGCAGCGCGTGCGCCAGTCCCTCGGTCGAGGCATGTGCGCGGTGCGCGGCGGAAAAGGCGTCGTTGACGTACAGCTCGCCCAGCGCCGCGAAGCGCGCGACCACCGCCGGATCGTTCTTCTCCTCGCCGCCGAAGAAGCGCGTGTTCTCCAGCACGCCGATATCGCCCGGCTGCATCGTCGCCACCGCGTCCGCCGCGCCTTCCCAGTCGACGTAGCGGACCGGGCGGCCCAGTACCGCTTCATACGGCTTGACGATCTGCGCCAGCGACAGCTCGGCACTCGGCACGCCCTTGGGCCGGCCGAAATGCGCCAGCACCAGCACGATCGCGCCCTGGTCGGCCAGTTCGGCGACGGTCGCGACGGTGGCGCGCAGCCGCGTGTCGTCGGTGACGCGGCCATCGGCCAGCGGCACGTTCAAATCCTCGCGCACCAGCACGCGGCGGCCCTGGACGTCGCCGATATCATCCAGCGTTCGGAACGACTTGGTCATGATTCCTCGATCCTGATTGCATCGTCGAGCGCGATCCATCCGCCCTCGACCACCATCGCGCACGCGCCGCCGCGCCAATCGGGGGTCAACGCCGCGCGCAAGCCATCGGCCAACGCCTCCATCCGCTCGCACGGATCGCATTCGCGGGTGATCTCCAGCACCACGTCGGCGCCGATCCGCAGCCGCACGCCCGGCACCCTGGGCAGGTCGATGCCGTCGACCAGCAGGTTGGCGCGCCGTTCCTGCCAGCCGATGCGATGGCCCACCTCGGCCATCGCCCCCTCCCAGTCGCCGCGCTCGATCAGCGTCACCTGCCGCCGGTAGGGCTTGCCGCGCATCGCGCCGCGGAAATCGCCGTGGATCCCGCCGTCGCGCGTCACCTCGACGCGCTCCACCAGCTCCATCGGTGCGCGCGACCGGGCGTGGCGCGCGATGCCCAGCAAGCGGCCGGTCATCGGCTATCCCGCCACAACGTCATGCCAGCGAAAGCCGGCATCTCCCCGTTACAGGGAGACCCCGGCTTCCGCCGGGGTGACGTGTCGGGCGCGCTCATCACCCCAGCTTCGCCATCGCCGTCGCGGTATCGACCATCCGGTTGGAGAAGCCCCATTCGTTGTCGTACCAGCTGACGACGCGCACCAGCTTGCCGTCCAGCACCGCGGTCTCCAGGCTGTCGACCGTCGAGGATACCGGCGTGTGGACGATGTCGATCGACACCAGCGGTTCGTCCGAATAGTCCAGCACGCCCTTCATCGGCCCTTCCGCGGCCGCCTTCAGCAGCGCGTTGACCTCGTCGCGAGTAGTGTCGCGCTTGGGGGTGAAGGTCAGGTCGATCAGGCTGCCGTCCGGGGTCGGCACGCGTACCGCCGAACCGTCCAGCTTGCCCTTCAGCTCGGGCAGCACTTCGCCCACCGCGCGCGCGGCGCCGGTGGTGGTCGGGATCATGCTCATCGCCGCGGCGCGCGCCCGGCGCAGGTCGGGATGGATCTGGTCCAGGATCTTCTGGTCGTTGGTATAGGCGTGGATGGTGGTCATCAGCCCGCGCTCGATGCCGATCGCATCGTTCAGCACCTTGGCCACCGGCGCCAGGCAGTTGGTGGTGCACGATGCGTTCGACACGATCGTGTGCCCGGCCTCCAGCTTGTCGTGGTTGACGCCATAGACGACGGTCAGGTCGACGCCCTTGGCCGGGGCGGAGATCAGCACCTTCTTCGCGCCCGCGTCGATATGCTTCTGCGCGCTGGCGCGGTCGGTGAAGAAGCCGGTGCATTCCAGCACCAGATCGACGCCCAGTTCCTTGTGCGGCAGGTTGGCCGGATCGCGCTCGGCGGTGACGCGGATGCGCTTGCCGTCGATCACCATGTCCTGCCCGTCCGCCTCGACGGTGCCGGCATATTTGCCGTGGACGCTGTCGCGGCTGAACAGCCAGGCGTTCGACTTGGTATCGGCAAGGTCGTTGATCGCCACCAGTTCCAGCTCGCTGCCGCGCTCCAGCAGTGCGCGCGCCACCAGCCGGCCGATACGTCCGAAGCCGTTGATCGCTACCTTCGTCATGATGCCTCCCTCGCCCGATATTCGGTGAACGGCGGGTCTTTGCGCAGGCGCGGGCGCGTCCGTCAACCGCCGCGGCGCGTCATCCCGTCCGGTAACGGGGCGCGATCGGGCTTGTCGGGGCTGGCACGCGATCCTATCGCAAGCGCCATGGACAATCCCGCGATCACCCGGCTCGAAGCCGCCATCGACCGTATCGAACGGGTGGTGGAGGACCGCCGCACCGCCGCCGCCGTGATGGAACGCCGCCACGCGGCGCTGCGGCAACGGATGGGCGAGGCGGTGGCCGCGCTGGACGAGATCATCGCCGGCGAAGGAAACGACTGATGGCGATCGTCACGCTCAGGATCGGCGACACGACTCACGACGTCGGCTGCCGCGACGGCGGCGAGGACCGGCTGCACCAGGCCGCGGCGATCATCGAGGAACATTGGGCCGACGCGCGCCGCGCCGCGGGTGCGGGGGGCGCGAACCGCGCCTTCCTGCTCGCCGCGCTGATGGTCGCGGACCAGCTGATCGACGAACGGCAGAAGCCGCCGCCCGAAACGCCCGAGGCGGCCGCGCTCGACCGGCTGACCCGCCGGCTCGAATCGCTTGCCGACGCCCTTGAGAATGCCGCGCCGAGCGCCTAGATCGTCAGGCGGCGGGTTCTGCCCGGTACGAGCCTGAAATTATCCCTGAGGCTATTCATCATCCATGGGGGTTGTCCCTGCCTGGGCCCTGGCCCGACGCACATGATCCCCACCTGACGTACTGGGCGTCAGTGGATACTTTGGCCAACGGCCATGGCGGTCCCGCCACCCCGCCCCCCCCTTCCTCCGCGCACCGTTTTCCGCACAGGAGCCGCGATGACCGACAAGCGACCCTTGCGCACCGCGATCCGCGCCGCGCGCGATGCCTTCGCCGCCGCGCCGCACCTGCCGATCGGCGTCGATCCGGCGTTCGAGGCGCTGCTGGCCCCCGGCCTGGTGGTCGCCAGCTACGTCCCGATCGGCAGCGAGGCGGATCCCGCCCCGCTGGAGCGTGCCGCCACCGCGCTGGGCTGCCGGCTGGCATTGCCGCACGTCGTCGACCGCGCGACGCCGCTGCGCTTCCTGCGCTGGGATCCGGACGCGGCGCTGGGCAGCGGCCCATTCGGCCTGAGCCAGCCGGCCGCCGATGCCGAGCCGCTCTCCCCCGATATCGTGCTGACCCCGCTGGTGGCGTTCGACCGCGCGCTCAACCGCCTGGGCCAGGGCGCGGGCCATTACGACCGCGCCTTCGCCGCCTGGCCCGGTGCGCGCCGGATCGGCGTCGCGTGGAGCGTGCAGGAGGTCGCGGCGATTCCAGCCGATTCGTGGGACGTGCCGCTCCACGCCATCGCCACCGAACGCGAATGGATCGCGGCATGACGCCCCGTCCGGCACCATCGTGGCGCAAGCCGGTGGGGATGCTCGCGATCCTGGCGCTGATCTTGGTGTGGTGCGTCGCGGTCGCGTCGCTGTCGGGCGTGGTCGGCGGTTGGTGGTGGCCGGTACAGGCGGTCTTCTACCTCGTCACCGGCATCGTCTGGATCGCCCCGCTCAAGCCGCTGCTGCGCTGGATGGAAACCGGGCGCTGGCGGTAACCGGCGCGCGCGTCGTCATCCGGATATAAGCCCGCGATCCGGGACGACTTGCTGCAGGCAGCAGGCATAACACTCGGTAATGAAGGGATTTTCCACGCTATCCGCTGCGGTCAACCGCAGGGATGGCGCGAGTGACGGGGCTCGAACCCGCGACCTCCGGCGTGACAGGCCGGCGCTCTAACCAACTGAGCTACACCCGCTTGGAGAAGCGTGAGGCGCGCCAACTAGGCGGCGCGCCGGGGGCTGTCAACGCTTATTCGTCGTCTTTTTCACGAAGCCGCCAGCCGCTTCGCCCCTCGCCCGATTTCTGGCGCGTCAGCGTGCCGTGTTCGAACAGGAAACCGGCGATGTCGGGGCGCCCCGCGGCGGACAGGATCGTCTGCACGATGATGAGGATCGGCACCGCCAGCAACGCCCCCACCGTGCCCCACACCCATCCCCAGAAGCTGATCGAGATGAGGATCATCACCGGATTGATGGTCAGCCGGTGCCCGACGATCAGCGGCGTCACCACATTCGCCTCGATCAGGTGCGCGCCGTACATGATCGCCGGCGCCGCGAGCGCGGTCCATACGTCGGAAAAGGTCATCAGCCCGCCCACCGCCAGCAACAGCGCGGCGACGACCGGCCCGAAATAGGGGATGTAGTTCAGCAGCGCGACGATCCCGCCCCACATCAGCGGGAACGGCATGCCCAGCAGGTGCAGCGCCCCGGCGATGATCGCGCCCAGCGCGACGTTGATCGCGGTGATGGTGCCCAGATAGCTCGATACATCGTCGACCATTTCCTGGAGCACCCGCGCGGTCGCCATCGCGCCGCCGAAACTGGCGCGCTCGGTGATCATCCGCTCGCGCAGGCGGGTCCAGCCCGACAGGAAGAAGAAGCTGACCAGGATCGCGTAGAACACCTGCACGATCACCGCCGGTGCGGATGTCGCGGCCAGCTCGACGATCGAACTGGGCGGCGCCACCGCGGCGGTCGGCGAAGGGCGCACGGGCGTGCTGGCGATCTGCCGCAGCGTGCGGTTGGCGTAGCGTTCCAGGCTGGAATACAGGTCCAGCAGCGGCGCCAGGTTGTTCTGGATGCGGTTGATCCGCGTCGGCAGCAACCGGAAGAACTCGGTCGCCGGCACGACGATCGCGGCCAGCGCGATATTGGCGACGATCAGGAACAGCACCACGCACAGCAGCGCCGCCACCGCCGACGGCAGCCGCCGCCGCTCCAGCCATTCCAGCAGCGGGATCAGCGCCAGCGACACGACCAGCGCGACCGCGGTCGGCATGAAGAACTCGGCCCCCTCCTTCAACGCGAAGGGCAGCCCGACCATCAGCCCCAGCCCGGCGGTCAGCGTCAGCGCGGCGAGCAACCGGTCGCGGCGCAGCGCGATTACCGGGTCGCTGTCGGGCGCGACGGGATAGCCCAGCGTATCGGTCGGCGGGACGGGTGCGACGGACGGGGCGGGAGGCGAGGGATCGGACATGACGCGACCTAACGACATTGGAGGAGCCGCAACAAGCGTCGCGACGGGATCAGGCAGGCGAAGACGGTCGCTCGGCGGATCGTCAGCCGCCCGGCGGCGCGGCGCCCTGCCCTTCGCCCGCGTCGTCGAGGTAGAGATAGTCCGGCTCGAACTCGCTCACCCGCGCCATCCGCGGCAGGTTCAGGATGCGCACCTGTCCGCGCGCCATATCCATCAACCCGTCCTCGCGCAGCCGCCGCAGCGTGCGGTTGACGTGCACGCCGGTCAGCCCGCACGCCTCGCCCAGATCCTGCTGCGTCAGCGGGAAGGCGAAGGTGCCGTCGGTCGCCCTGCCGACCACGCGCAGCCGGTGATAGCTTTCCATCACGACGTGCGCGACCCGCCCGACCGCATCCAGGCGTCCCAGGCGAAAGATCCATTCGCGGTGCAACGCCGCGTCCAGCAGCGTCGATCGCCATAACAGCCGCGTCAGATGCGGATGCTCCGCCAGGATCGCGTCGATCCGCGCATGCGGCACCATCGCCACCCGTGCCTCGGTCAGCGTGCCGACATCATGGTCCAGCCGCTTCAGCGGATAGCCGTGCAGGTCGATGAAGTCGCCGGGCAGCTGCAACGCCACCAGCTGGCGGAACCCGTCGCGCGCATCCATGTACCGGCACATCACGCCGTCCAGCAACAGCGTGCTGTACCGCACCGGCTCGCCGCGATGCGTCATGATCGTGCGCGCAGGCAGCGTCTCGACGCGCTCCACGGCGGCTTCCAATATGTCCTTTTCCTGCGCCGACATGGCGTGGCGGCCACGCCCGCGCAGGAAATCCTTCGTCACCCGCATCCCGCTCTCCCCGGCTACGGCCAGATGCCGTAACCGCAGCGAAACGATTCAGGCGGCGATGCGATCCTCGAACAGGGATTTCAGATCGCGTTTCAGGATCTTGCCGTTGGCGTTGCGCGGCAGCATGTCGGCGGTGAAGCGGATCGCCACCGGCACCTTGAACGCCGCCAGTCGCGCGCGCACCCAGTCCTGCAATTCCGCCTCGCTGGCCTGCGCGCCCGGCGCCAGATGCACCACCGCCGCCGGCTCCTCGCCCAGGATACGGTGCGGCAGGCCGATCAGCGCACAGTCGGTGACCGCCGGGTGATCGTACAGCACGTTCTCCACCTCGGTCGAGTAGATGTTCTCGCCGCCGCGGATCACCATGTCCTTGGCGCGGTCCAGGATGAAGCAGAAGCCCTCCTCGTCCAGCCGCGCCAGATCGCCGGTGCGCACCCATCCGTCGACGAACGTCGCCGCGCTCGCCTCCGGCTTGTTCCAATACTCCTTCACGATCATCGGCCCGCGCGCCCACAATTCGCCGATCTGCCCGGTCGGTAGCACGGTCACGCCGTCCTCGGCACGGATCTGCAGGTCCGCGACCGCCACCGGCGGCCCGCAGCTGTCGGGCCGGTTCAGATAATCCTCGCCGCTGTGTGTCGTGACGGTCGCGGTCGTCTCGGTCATGCCCCAGCCGTTGCCCGGCGCGGCCTTCAGCTCGGCGGCGATCTTGCGCACCAGTTCGGGCGCGGACGGCGCCCCGCCATAGCCGACGCTCTCCAGGCTCGACAGGTCGTAGCGGTGGCGTTCGGGATGCTCCAGGATCTGCCACGCGATCGTCGGCACCCCGCCGGTCACGTTCACCTTCTCGCGCTCGATGATCTCCATCGCGCGCACCGCCTCGAACTTGCGCATGAAAATGTTCGTGTGCCCGGCCGCCATCGCGCCCATCAGGCCCGCCGACAGCGCGGTCGCGTGGAACAGCGGGATGACCGTCAGCGATACCTTGCGCACCGGATCGGGCAGCGGCTGGCCGCTGCGCAGGATGCTGCGCGCCGCGGCATAGCCGCTCGACAGGATATTGGTCATGAAGTTGCGATGCGTGGCCAGCGCCCCCTTGGGCTTGCCGGTGGTGCCGCTGGTGTACAGGATCGTCGCCTCATCCTCGGGCGACAGGTCGGCCTCGGGCAGGTCGCGGTCGGGCAGCGCGGCCCAGTCGTGCGGGGTGCCGATCACGTCCTCGATCCGCGCCGCGCCCTCCAGCGGCGTGGCGGCACGCGCGACGATGACGTGGCGTAGCGCCGGCAGGTCGCCGCGGTGCGGCGCCACGCGCTGCCACCGCTCGTCATCCGCGACCAGCAGCACCGCACCCGAATCGGCCAGTCCGTAGCAAAGCTCCTCGGCGGTCCACCAGGCGTTCAGCGGCACCGCGATCGCGCCGATCGTCGTCGCCGCGAAGAACGCGACCACCCATTCGGGCAGGTTGCGCGCCGCCACCGCGACGCGGTCGCCCTTTTCCACCCCCAACGCGCGGTAATGCGCCGCCAGCGTGGCGATCGCGCGGAACTGCGCCTCGAACGTCACGCGCTCGTCGTCGTGGATCGTCGCCAGCGCCGCGCCATGCGTGCGCGACAGCCGCACCAGCGCGGCCATGTGCGGCGGCGCGTTCTTCCAGATGCGCGTCGGGATGCCGCGGATGTCGACCGTTTCCATCTCGAACCGCGCGCCCGGCGCCGTCAGCGCGGCGCGGACCTCGTCCATGCCCATCGCGGGCCAGGCCTGGTTGCTCGTCACGCGTATCCCTCCGTTCGTCGCCCGATCCGACTTGAAGATCGGGTTCGTTTCCGGTCGAGACTAGAGTTGATTTCCGTCCCGCTCAAGCGGTAGGAGTCGATCAGCATTTCGAACCGCTGGTATGGAGAGGCCATGAAGATCGCGAACCCCGGCAAGCATGGCTTCGACCCGCGCCGGCTCACCGCGATCGATGCCTTCGTCAAGGATCGCTATCTCGATCCCGGCCACCTGCCGCACGCCCAGCTGCTGATCGCGCGCGACGACCAGATCGTCCATTTCAGCGCGCAGGGCGCGGCGCGCGACGGCGCCGCCGCGGCCATCGACGAATCGTCGCTGTTCCGCATCGCCTCGATGACCAAGCCGATCACCTCGGTGGCATTCATGATGCTGGTGGAGGAAGCGAAGGTCGCGCTCGACACCCCGGTCCACCACGTCCTGCCCGAGCTGAAGGGCGTCGGCGTCTATGACGGCGGCGGCGCGGGCGTGCCGTTCGTGACGAAACCGTGCGCGCAGCCGATGCGGATGGTCGACCTGCTGCGCCACACCGCCGGCTTCACCTATGGTTTCCAGAACCGCAGCAACGTCGACGCCGCGCATCGCGAGCTGAAGCTGGAGAACTGGCACGGCAATTACGACCTCGACGGCTTCGTCGCCGCGCTCGGCAAGCTGCCGCTCGAATTCTCCCCCGGCACCGGGTGGAATTATTCGGTCGCCACCGACGTGCTCGGGCTGGTGGTGGAGCGCGTGTCCGGCATGAAGCTGCCGCAATTCTTCGCGGAACGGATCTTCGCGCCGCTGAAGATGCACGACACTTTCTTCACCGTGCCCGGCGACAAGGTCGATCGCCTGACCGACTGCTACACCGTCGTTCCGGGCAAGGGCCGCCAGATGTTCGATCGCGGCGCGGAGAGCATGTGGTCCACGCCGTTCAGGTTCATGTCCGGCGGCGGCGGGCTGGTGTCGACCGCGCTCGACTATCATCGCTTCTGCTGCATGTGCCGGAACGGCGGCGAGCTGGACGGCGCGCGCATCCTGGGGCGCAAGACCCTCGATCTGATGACGCAGAACCACCTGCCCGGCGGCGCCGACCTGTCCCAGCTGTCGCGTTCGCTGTTCAGCGAGACGCAGAACGCCGGCACCGGCTTCGGCCTCGGCTTTGCGGTGACGATCGATACCGCGCGCTCGATGATGCCCGGGTCGGTCGGCGAATATTACTGGGGCGGGATGTTCTCGACCGCCTTCTTCATCGATCCGGTGGAGCGGCTGCACATGGTCTTCATGACGCAATTGTCGCCGTCCATGCTCTACCCGATCCGGCGCGAGCTGAAGACGATGATCTATGCCGCGCTGACCTGATCGCCCCGCACCGTCACCCCAGCGAACGCGGGGGTTCCTGGCGGCTCAAGACCCCAGCCTTCGCTGGGGCGACGTTTTAGGAGACTGAAAAGCAATGACTTCCCCCGTCCGCACCGAACGCCATGGCGACATCCTGGTCATCATTTCCGATTCGCCCCCGGTCAACGCGCTCGGCGCGGCGGTGCGCGACGGGCTGGAGGCCGGGGTGAAGGAGGGCGTCGCCGATGCCAGCATCACCGCGATGGTGCTGCGCTGCGACGGCCGCACCTTCTTCGCCGGCGCCGACATCACCGAATTCGGCAAACCGCCGAAGGGCGCGTCGCTCCACGACGTGATCGAGATGATGGACGCCAGCCCCAAGCCGATCGTCGCCGCGATCCACGGCACCGCATTGGGCGGCGGGTGCGAGGTCGCGCTGGCGTGCCATTATCGCGTCGCCGTCCCCTCGGCGAAGCTCGGCCTGCCGGAAGTGAAGCTGGGCCTGCTGCCCGGCGCCGGCGGTACGCAGCGGCTGCCGCGCGTCGTCGGGGTGAAGGCCGCGCTGGAGATGATCGCGATCGGCGATCCGATCCCGGCGCAGAAGGCCGCCGACGTCGGGCTGGTCGACAAGGTCGTCGGGGAAGGATCGCTGGAGGCCGATGCCATCGCCTTCGCAAAGGAGATCGCCGCCACGCGCCCGATCCCGCGCGTCCGCGACAAGACCGCCACTCCCGATCCCGACGCGGTCGAGGCGTTCCGCAAGGCCAATGCGCGCAAGATGCGCGGCTTCGACGCGCCGGAAGCGTGCATCGCCTGCGTCGTCGCCGCCAGCGAAAAGCCGTTCGACGAGGGCATGACGTTCGAGCGCGAACAGTTCATGAAGCTGATGACCGGCACGCAATCCGCCGCGCAGCGCCACATCTTCTTCGCCGAGCGGCAGGCCGCCAAGATCGACGACGTCGATCCCAAGACCCCGTTGCGCCCCATCAACCGCGTCGGCGTGATCGGCGCCGGCACGATGGGCGGCGGGATCAGCATGAACTTCCTGTCGGCGGGCATTGCGGTGACGATCGTCGAGATGCAGCAGGAGGCGCTCGACCGCGGCACCGGCGTGATGCGCAAGAATTACGAGGCGTCCGCCGCCAAGGGCCGGATCAAGCCCGACGCCCCCGAAAAGGCGATGGCGCTGCTCACGCCGACGCTCAGCCTCGACGAT
The DNA here is from genome assembly GCF_002374835.1 of Sphingomonas ginsenosidimutans. Lineage (GTDB taxonomy): Bacteria > Pseudomonadota > Alphaproteobacteria > Sphingomonadales > Sphingomonadaceae > Sphingomonas > Sphingomonas ginsenosidimutans. Next base: position 957,861 of record NZ_NWVD01000001.1, on the reverse strand, counting down.
CTGGCCGACTGCGACCTCATCATCGAGGCGGTGTATGAGAATATGGACGTAAAGAAGGACATCTTCACGAAGCTGGACGCGATCGCCAAGCCCGGCGCGATCCTGGCCAGCAACACCAGCTATCTCGACATCGACGAGATCGCCGCGGTGACGAAGCGGCCCGAGGACGTCGTCGGGATGCACTTCTTCTCCCCCGCCAACGTCATGAAGCTGCTGGAGGTCGTCCGCGGGGAAAAGACCGCCAAGGACGTGCTCGCCACCGTGATGGATCTGGCCAAGAAGATCCGCAAGGTCGCGGTGGTCGCGGGCGTGTGCCACGGTTTCATCGGCAACCGCATGCTCGCCCCGCGCCAGCTGGAGGCGAACAAGCTGCTGATGGAGGGCGCCACCCCGCAGCAGATCGACAAGGTGCACACCGATTTCGGGATGCCGATGGGGCCGTTCCAGATGGCCGACCTGGCGGGTGTCGACATCGGCTGGCACCGCGATCCGTCGCGGATCGAAAGCATCCGCGACGCGCTCGCCGCCGAGGGGCGCTGGGGGCAGAAGAAGGGCGCCGGCTTCTACGATTACGACGAGAAGCGTAACCCCACCCCGTCGCCGCGCGTCGCCGAGATCATCGAGGATTTCCGCAGCCGCTCGAACCTGCAGAAGCGCGAGATCACCGACCAGGAGATCGTCGAGCGCACGCTCTATCCGATGGTCAACGAAGGCGCGCTGATCCTGGAGGAAGGCAAGGCGCAGCGTGCGTCGGATATCGATGTGGTGTGGATCTACGGCTACGGCTGGCCGGTCTATCGCGGCGGCCCGATGTTCTGGGCACAGACCGAAGGCCTGCCGAAGGTCGTCGCCGGGCTGGAAAAGCACGGCTTCAAGGTCGCGCAGAGCCTGAAGACCGCCGCCGACACCGGCGGTTCGTTGTGATCCTCCGCGGCACGGGGAGGGGGACTGCGCCCGCAGGGCGTGGTGGAGGGGGCCGTCCGCGGGCGCCCCGTTCGCGGCGATCCCCCTCCACCATGCTGCGCATGGTCCCCCTCCCCGTACCGGGGAGGATGCAATGACCGAACCCACCGCCCTCGCCACCGCCGCCGCGATCCGCGCGGGCGAAACCACCGCGCTGGCCGAGACCGAAGCCGCGCTGGCCCGGATCGCGGAGCGTGACGGCGCGCTCAACGCGGTGGTGGTGCGCGACGGCGATCGCGCGCGTGCCGCCGCGGCGGAGCTGGACCGGCGCATCGCCGCCGGCTTCGACGCGCCGCTGCTCGGCGTGCCGATGACGATCAAGGAAAGCTTTGACGTCGCCGGCCTGCCCACCACCTTCGGGTTCGCGGAACATCGCGGCTTCATCGCGCGGGAAGATGCCGTCGCGGTGAAGCGGCTGAAGGCCGCCGGCGCGATCCTGCTCGGCAAGACCAACGTGCCGCCCGCGCTGTCGGATCTGCAATCGAACAACCCGGTCTATGGCCGTACCAACAACGCGATCGATCCCACGCGCGTCGCCGGCGGGTCGTCGGGCGGCTCGGCGGTGGCGGTCGCCTCGGGCATGGTCCCGCTGGAGTTCGGCTCCGACATCGGCGGGTCGATCCGCGTCCCCGCCGCATTCAACGGCATCTGGGGGCACAAGCCGACCTGGGGCGTGCTGCCGGCCGACGGCCATTATTTCCCCGGCACCGACAGCGCGCGCACCGCTTTGTCGGTGATCGGGCCGCTGGCGCGCGATCCCGCCGATCTGGAGGTCGCGCTGGGCGTCGTCGCCGATCACCCGCTCGCCCCCGCGCATCAGCATGTGTCGGGCACGTGGCGCGTGCTGCTGCTGACCGGCCATCCGCTGGCGCGCGTGCAGGGCGCGATCGTGACGGCGCTGGAGGAACTGGGCGAGCGGATGGCCGCCGCCGGCGCGCACGTCGATCGCACCAGCCCGCTGCTCCCCGATCTGGCGCACCAGCACGCCGGTTACTGGCAGATGCTCAACATCGCCATGTCGCGCCGGATGCCGCTGCCCGATGGCGCCACCCCGCCCGCGCTGGAGGACTGGCTCCACCTCCACGACGAACAGGCGCGCAACCAGCGCGCGTGGCGCCGCCTGTTCGAACAATATGACGTGGTGATCGCGCCGACCATCGGCATGACCGCCTTCGCGCACGACGACACGCCGCTCGCCACCCGCCGGCTCGACGTGGATGGCGAGGATACGCAATTCTTCCACCAGTTCGCCTTCCCCGGCATCGCCACCTTCCCGATGCTGCCCGCCACCAGCGTGCGGATCGGCACCGATCGCGACGGCCTGCCGATCGGGGTGCAGGTGATCGCCGATCTGTTTGCCGACCGTACCGCCATCGCCGCCGCCCGCACGGCGCACGAGCTTTCATGGAGTGACCGATGACGACCGATCTCGACACCTTCCGCGCTGACACGCGCGCCTGGCTTGAAGCGAATTGCCCGCCCGAAATGCGCGAGCCGGTGCGCGGCGAAAAGGATGCCGTGTGGGGCGGACGCGACCAGAGCGCGCTGACCCCGGCGCAGAAACAATGGATGGACGCGATGGGCCAGCGCGGCTGGACCGTGCCGGACTGGCCGAAGGAATATGGCGGCGGCGGCCTGTCGGCGGCGGAAACCAAGGTGCTGCGCGAGGAAATGGCCCGCATCCGCGCGCGCAATCCGCTCAATTCCTTCGGCATCTCGATGCTCGGGCCGGCGCTGCTGAAATACGGGACGGAGGAGCAGAAGAAGCGCTTCCTCCCCGAAATCGCGCGCGGCGAGATCCGCTGGTGCCAGGGCTATTCGGAGCCGAACGCCGGGTCGGACCTCGCCAGCCTCGCCACCAGCGCTGAGGACAAGGGCGATCACTTCCTGGTCAACGGGCAGAAGGTGTGGACCAGCTACGCCGACAAGGCGGACTGGATCTTCTGCCTGGTGCGCACCGACAGGACCAGCAAGCACAACGGCATCAGCTTCGTACTGTTCGACATGGCCAGCGAGGGCGTGTCGACCAAGCCGATCCTGCTCATCAGCGGCTATTCGCCCTTCTGCGAAACCTTCTTCGACAATGTGAAGGTGCCCAAGGAGAATCTGGTCGGCGAGCTCAACAAGGGCTGGGACGTCGCCAAATACCTGCTGGGGCATGAGCGCGAGATGATCTCCGGCATGGGCCTGGGCGGCACCGGCGCGAAGAACCCGCTGATCGAGGTGGCGAAGCGCTCGGTCGGCACCGGCGACGACGGGCAGCTCGCCGATCCGCTGCTGCGCGCGCAGCTGGCGCTGTTCGACGTGCGCGCCAAGGCATTCGCGGCGCAGAGCGAGCGCTTCATCGACGAGCTGAAGGCCGGCCGCGCCCATCCCGCTCAGCCCAGCATGATGAAATATTACGGCACGGAGCTGAACAAGACGCGCTACGAACTGCTGATGTCGGCGGGCGGCTCGGACGAGCTGGAATGGGAAAGCGCGGCGTCGGACGGCGGGCGCGAGGCGCGCGCCTGGCTGCGCACCAAGGCGAATTCGATCGAGGGCGGCACCAGCGAGGTGCAGCTCAACATCATCGCCAAGCGCATCCTGGAATTGCCGTCGTAACGCGCCTGACCCGTCACCCCGGCGAAAGCTGGGGTCTCCCGCTCCAACACATGCCCTCGCGGCACGCAATCCCGGCCTGCGCCAGGATGACGAACGGAAACGAACAATGCCTCTTTTCCTCAACGACGAACAGACGATGCTGCGCGACACCGCGAAGGATTTCGTCAGCGAACATGCCCCCGTCGCCCATATGCGTGCGCTGCGCGATGCGAAGGACGCGACCGGCTTTTCCCGCGACCTGTGGAAACAGTTCGCCGACATGGGCTTCACCGGCATCCTGATCGGCGAGGACGCCGGCGGGCTGGGCCTCGGCCATGTCGAGGCGGGCGTGGTGCTGGAGGAGATCGGCCGCAACCTGTCGCCCTCCCCGTTCCTCACCACCGCCGTCGCCGCGGTCGAGGCGCTGAAGGGCACCGCGCAGGCCAACCGCTGGTTCCCCGGCATCCTGGCGGGCGAGACGGTCGCCGCGCTGGCGATCGACGAGGGCGCCAAGCACCGCAACAGCGTCGGGATGAAGGCCGAGCGTTCGGGCAACGGCTTTCGCCTGTCGGGCGCCAAGCAGTTCGTCACCCATGGTCATGTCGCCGATCTGCTGATCGTCGCGGCGCGCACCGCCGGGTCGCCGGATGACGATGCGGGGGTGACGCTGTTCGCGGTGCCGCGCGACGCCGCCGGCCTCACCGCCACGCCGGAGCGGCTGGCCGACGCCAGCCTCGCCGCGCGCATCGCCTTCGACGGTGTCGAGGTGGATGCCGATGCGGTGATCGGGGAGGTCGATGCCGGCCGCGATCCGCTGTCGCGCCTGCTGCGCGCGGGGCGTACCGGCGCGGCGGCGGAAATGCTGGGCGTCGGCGGCGGCGCGATGGACATGACCGTCGGCTATCTCAAGGATCGCAAGCAGTTCGGCGTCGCCATCGGCAGCTTCCAGGCGCTCCAGCACCGCGCCGCGCATCTCTATGCGGAGATGGAAGTCGCGCGCGCCGCGGTCCTCAAGGCGCAGCAGCTGCTCGACGCCGGCGACGACAAGGCGGATCAGGCGGTGTCGGTGGCCAAGGCGATGACCGGCCTGGCCACCACGCTGGCGGTGCAGGAAGGCGTGCAGATGCATGGCGGCATTGGCATGACCGACGAATATGACATCGGCTTCTACATGAAGCGCGGGCGCGTGCTGGCGGAAATGTTCGGCGACGCCAATTTCCACGCCGATCTGCTGGCGAGAACCGCGGGCTATTGACCCGCCTCGCGCTCCTGCGCACGCAGGGGCCCGGAATCACAAGCGCACCGCGTGTGGCCCTGGGCTCCCGCCTGCGCGGGAGCACGCACGATGACCGACCCCACGCCCACCCCCGCCGATCTCGCCGCCGACCTGGTGGACCTGCTCGACGTCGAGGAGATCGACACCGATCTGTACCGCGGGCGCCGGTCGCGCGGCGGCGTGGGGCGCGTGTTCGGCGGGCAGGTGATCGCCCAGGCGCTGCAGGCGGCGCAGCGGTCGACCGATCCGTCGGGCAAGATCGCGCATTCGCTCCACGCCTATTTCATGCGGGCGGGCGCGGAGGATCATCCGATCATCTACCGCGTCGTGCGCGATTTCGAGGGCAAGAGCTTCGCCACCCGCCGCGTTATCGCGATGCAACGCGGCGCGCCGATCCTCAACATGGCCGCCTCGTTCCAGCTGCCCGAGGACGGCTTCGCACATCAGGATGCGATGCCCGACGTCCCCCCGCCCGAGGAACTGCGGTCGGAGGCCGAGTTGCGCGCCGCTGACAGCGCCGGGGTGGATGAGAAATTTCGCCGCGCGCTGCTGCGCCCGCGCCCGATCGAGCTGCGCCCGGTGTTCCCGCGCCGCTGGGCCAGCCCCGTCCCGACCGATCCGGTCCAGCACAGCTGGTTTCGCATCGTCGCGCCGATCGGCGACGATCCGGCGGTCCACCGCGCGATCCTGGCCTATGCCAGCGACATGTCGCTGCTCGGCACCTGCATGTTGCCGCACGGCGTCAACTGGACCTCGCCGGGGTTCCAGAGCGCCAGCCTCGACCATGCGGTGTGGCTCCACGAACCGTTCCGCGCCGACGAATGGCTGCTGTACACGACCGACAGCCCCTGGGCCGGTCACGGCCGCGGCATGAACCGCGGCAAGATCTTCAGCGCCGACGGCCGGCTGATCGCCAGCGTCGCGCAGGAAGGGCTGATCCGCCTGCGCGAGCCGCGCGGCTGATGACGGCGGGCGTCAGCCCGCGATCATCGCGCGCGCCCGCGCCGTTGCGGCATGGGTGTCGTTGGCCAGTTTCTTGACCTCGCTGGCCACCACCGCGAAGCCGCGCCCCGCCGCGCCCGCGCGCGCCGCCTCGATCGAGGCATTGAGCGCCAGCATGTTGGTCTGCTCCGCGATGCCCGCGATCGAATCGACCACCCGGCCCAGCTTGGTGAGCATCGCGTCGGTTTCATCGCGCCGTTCGTCGGCGACCAGGCGATGGCGCGCGATCTCGCTCAGCTGCGAGCGCAGCTCGCCCTGCCGGCGGACCTCGTCGGTGATATCCGCCGCGAACTTGACGATCCGCTCGACCGTTCCGTCGCGGCCCGGCACCGGGGTATAGGTCGCCTGCAACCACAGGTCGCGGCCGTCCGCGGCCAGCCGGTGGAATCGCCCCGCCTCGGCCTGCCCCGACGACAGCCTGCGCCAGAAGGCGGCATATTCGGGCGATCCGGCGTCCTCGCGCGCGCAGAAGATGCGGTGATGCCGCCCGACGATCTCCTGCAGGCGATAGCCGGCGGCGCGCAGGAACAGCGCATTGGCATTGCGGACGATGCCGTCTGGCGAGAATTCGATCACCAGCTGCGATCGGTCGATCGCTTCCCACAACAGATCGCTCTGCATCGCCACCATCACCACTGCTTCCGTGCCGAACGCGTGCACCCGCAACGGTTAACGCGCCGCTAAGCGATCACGCCGGCTCGACCATTCGTCCCGGTTCGTGGATCGGGCAGCCGTTCGTCCGCGCGCGAAACTCGGCGGAGTGGCGATAGGTGTCGCGGCGCGCGCGGTTGATGTTGCCCAGCGGCTGGTGCGCCGCCAGCCCGGTCCACACGCTGAACCGCATTCCTTCGTCGACCGCCGCGACACGGTCCGCATCCCAGCTGTCCTGCGCCCGCGCCCGCACTACGCCGACGCGCGCGAACGGCGCCTCGGCCTCGTCCCATTCGACGGTCGCATCCTCGACCGGCTGGCGCTGCGGGTCGCGCGCCAGCTGGACGCGGAATTCCCATTCGCCGTCCATCCGCTGCATCTCCTCGCGCACCGTCGCGCGGATCGCGTCGCGGTTCCCGGAGGTGTCGATGATCGCTCCATTGCGCTCGCGCAGCCCCGGCGCCACCGGCTTCAGGCTGAACTTGGCGATATGGTCGCCATATCGGAACGGCGTCGCGCTGTAATAGGTCTCGCCCAGCGGATCGACATTGGGCGCGCCGCCCAGCGTGCGGATCGCCGCGCTCTCGATCCCCACCGCGCTCAGCGCGCCGTTCACTCCGCGCAATACCGCGGACAGCATCTTCTTGCCGCCCTCCGCCACATCGGTCGTCTTCGCCAGCAGCTTCAGGTTGCCCAGGAACGCGTCGGCGCTCTTCGCCTGGAACGCGGTGGCGTTGACCATCACGAAATCCTGCGTGTTCCCCTCGGCACCCGGCAGCCGCTCGCCCGGAACGTCCAGAACCTTCATCGCCAGCCCGCGCGGCAGTGAGATCGCATCGTCCAGGATATCGCCCGGATTGGTCGACAGGCGCAGGAACACCTTGTGCTCGCCCGGCGTCGCGAACAGCCCCTGCGCCAGCTCGGGCGGCAGGTCGGCGTCGATCGTCAGCGTGCCCTCGATGATGCCGTGCGACTTGGCATGGACCGCGCGCACCGCATGGCCGTAATCCTTCGCGGTCGTCTCCAGGATCGTGTCGAACGTCTCGTTCAGCTGGCGGACCACGTCGGCCTCGTCCGGCTTCACGTCCTCGACGGCGGGGGTGTAACGGACGGGCGCGGCCATGATGTTTCTCCTCAGATCGCGGGAGAAACCCGTGTCAGCCGCGACCCGTTCCGTCGCGCGGTCCGCTACACCGCGGTGCGGCCATATTCCTGCTTGGTCACCGGGTGGCTCGACGACAGCCCGCCATCGACCGCGATCGCCTGTCCGTTGACATAGCTGGCATCGTCGCTCGCCAGGAACAGCGCCACCTTCGCCAGCTCCTCGGGCTGCGCACCACGGCGCAGCGGGTTCAGCCGGCCGACGCGGTCCATCTTGCCCGCGTCGCGCGCATAGTCGAACGTCGGCTTGGTCATCCCCGTTTCCGTCAGCCCGGGGCAGATCGCGTTGACGCGCACGTTCGATCCCGACAGCTGCTGCGCCGACACCATCGCCAGGTTGATGACACCCGCCTTGGACGCCGAATAGGCCGGCGATCCCGCGCCCGATCGGATACCCGCGACGCTGGCGGTCAGGATGATCGCCCCGCCGCCTCGCTCGGCGATATGCGGCGCGGCATGCTTCACCGCCAGATACGGACCGATCAGGTTGACGCGCAGCACCTCGGTGATGAGCGATACGTCGGTGTCGAAGATATTGGCCATGCCGCCCGAAATGCCGGCATTGGCGAACATCACGTCCAGCCCGCCGAACCGCTCGACCGCCAGCGCGACCGTCTTCGCCACGTCATCCTCGTTGCCCGCATCGATGCGGATCGCCTCGGCGGTGCCGCCGGCATCGCGGATCGCCTGCGCGGTGGCGTCGGCGGTGTCGTTGATGTCCGCCACCACCACGCGCCCGCCCTCGGCCGCGAACAGCGTCGCCGCCGCGCGCCCGATGCCCGAACCCGCGCCGGTGACGATGATCGATTTGTCCTGGAACCGCATTTCACCCTCCGTCATGCCGGGCTTGTTCCGGCATCCACCGGGCCGCGCGCGCCGGTGATGAATTCATGCGATGCGCCCGCCGCACGGTGGACCCCGGCACGAAGCCGGGGTGACGGACGCGGGGGGTTCAGATCGTCACGCCACCGTCGATCACCATCGTCTGCCCGGTCATGAACGCGCTGGCGGGGCTGGCCAGATAGACGACCGCGCCGGCGATCTCCTCCGGCTCGCCGATGCGGCGCAGCGGGGTGGTCGCGTTGCGCTCGGCCACCGCCGCCTCATCCTCCCACAATGCCTTGGCGAAATCGGTCTTGATCAGCCCCGGCGCGATGCAGTTCACGCGGATGCCGTGGCGGCCGTATTCGTGCGCCAGGTTGCGCGCCAGCTGCATGTCGGCGGCCTTGCTGATGCAATAAGCGCCGATCACCGTCGATCCGCGCAGGCCGCCGATCGAGCTGACGATGACAATGCTGCCCGCGCCGCGCTGCTTCATCTCCGGCGCCACCATCGAAATCAGCCAGTGGTTGGAGATGATGTTGTTGTCCAGGATCTTGCGGAACTGGTCGTCGGCGATCCCTTCCTGCGGCCCGTAATAGGGGTTGGACGCCGCGTTGCACACCAGCACGTCGATCCGACCGAACGCTGCGCGCGTCGCATCCACCAGCGCCTGCAACCCGGCCTTGTCGGAGATATTGGCCGCCACCGCGATCGCGGTCCCGGCCCCGAAACGCGCGTTGATCTCGCCCGCCACCGCCTCGCACGCATCCTGCTTGCGGCTGGAAATCACCACCTTCGCGCCCTGTTCGGCGCAGGCGATCGCGCTCGCCTTCCCGATCCCGCGCGACGATCCGGTGATGAGCACGACCTTCCCGGTCAGATCGAACAGCGACATCATCCCTCCTGGAGTTCCCGGGCATCACCCCAGCGCAGGCTGGGGTCTCCCCGTTTCTTGTGCGGCGCCGGCTAGGCCCCTGCCTTCTGCGCAAATCCCCACGCCGCATCCGCCAGCATCGGCACGCGCTTGGCGGTTTCCTCCGCACGCGCATTGCTGGCGGTGCCGATCAGCACGCGCTTCTTGATGCCCTGGACGATGCTGGCCAGCCGGAAGAGGTTGAACGCGAAATACCAGTCGAGCTGCGGCACGCCGTCGCGCCCGGTCCGCGCGCAATAGCGTTCCAGCATCTCCTCCAGGTGCGGAATGCCGGTGTCGGGACCGGTCAGCCCCATCACGCCCGATCGCCCTTCCGGTTCGGTCACCCAGCTCATCAGATAATAGGTCAGGTCCGCGATCGGATCGCCCAGCGTGCACAATTCCCAGTCCAGCACCGCCAGCACGCGCGGCTCGGTACCGGGCGCGAAGATCATGTTGTCGACGCGATAGTCGCCATGGACGATCGACGTGCGCGTCTGCTCGGGCACCGTGCGCGGCAGCCATTCGATCAGGCTTTCCATCGCGGGCATGTGCTCGGTCTCGGCACCGCGATACTGCTTGATCCAGCGCGATACCTGCCGCTCGAAATAATTGCCGGGCCGCCCGAACGTCTCCAGCCCGGCGGCGACATGATCGACATTGTGCAGGTCGGCCAGCGTGTCGATCATCGCATGATAATGGTCGCGACGCTGCGCCGGGGTCAGGTCGGGCATCGCGCCGTCCCAGATCGTCCGTCCGACGACCATCTCCATGACGTAGAAGGCCGAACCGATCACCGCATCGTCCTCGCACAGGCCGTACTGGCGCGGCACGGGGAAGCCGGTGGGGTGCAGCGCGGCCATCACGCGATGTTCGCGGTCCACCTGGTGCGCGGACGGCAGCAACTCGCCCATCGGCTTGCGCCGCAGGACGTAGTTGCGCGCCGGCGTCTGCAACTTGTACGTCGGGTTGGATTGCCCGCCAGCGAACTTGGCATAGGTCAGCGGGCCTTCGAAGCCCTCGACATGCGCCTGCATCCACGCGCTCAGGCGATCGGTGTCGAGCCGGTCGCGCTCGGCGATCTCGGACTGAAGATTGCTGTCGGTCATGCGTCGAAGGTAATGACGCTGCGCGTCGCGTCGCCCTTGCGGAGCTCGTCGAACGCATGGTTGATCCGGTCGAGCGGCACGCGCTCGGCGATGATCGTGTCGAGGTCGAGCAGACCGCGCTGGTAGAAGTCGACCAGCCGCGGGATATCGACGGGGAAGCGGTTCGATCCCATCAACCCGCCCTGCAATTTCTTGCCCGACAGCAGGTCCATCGCCGACAGCCCGACCTTTTCCGACAGCGGCATCATCCCCAGGATCGTCGCGGTGCCGCCGCGGCGCAGCACCGATACGGTGGTCGCCGCCGACTGCGGGCGTCCGACCGCCTCGATCGCATGGTCGACCCCGCCCTTCGACAGTTCGACCACCTCGGCCACGACGCCCTCGGCCAGCGCATCGAACGTGTGGGTCGCGCCCAGCTTCTCGGCGATTGCGCGCTTTTCGGGGACGGGGTCCAGCGCGATGATCTTGCCCGCGCCGGCGATCTTGGCGGCGTTGACCGCGGCCAGCCCGATCCCGCCGCATCCCACCACGCACACCGTCTCGCCCGGCGATACGTCGCTGGTGTTGAACACCGCGCCCGCGCCGGTCGTCACGGCGCAGCCGATCAGCGCGGCCCGGTCCAGCGGCATGTCGCGGTCGATCGCGACGCACGCATGTTCGTGGACCAGCATCATCTCGGCATAGGCGGACAGGTTCAGCATCTGGTTGACGACGCCGCCGTCCGCCAGCGTCAGCCGCGGCGCCTCGCCCTTGCCGCGCCGCGTCTCGCCGCTGACGCACAGGAACATGCGGCCGGTGATGCAGAATTCGCAATGTCCGCAAAAGGCGGACAGGCAGGTGACGACATGGTCGCCCGGCTTGACGGTGCGCACCTCGCTGCCCACCGCCTCCACCACGCCCGCCGCCTCATGCCCGGGGATCGCGGGCAGCGCGTGCGGATAGGTGCCGTCGACGAAATGCAGGTCGGACCGGCACACGCCGACCGCGCGCGTGCGGATCAACACCTCGCGCGGGGCCGGCTTGGCGACGACGACGTCCGCCACCTCCAGCGGTTGTCGCGTCTCGAACAGGACTGCGGCCTTCATGTTTCGGTCCTCTCGCTATCGTCCTGCCGCCGCGCTTACCGGCTCACCCCGATATCGCCGCTCGACACCTCCGGCCCGCGGTCGTTCGACGGGCGCTCGGCCTTCCATTCGCCATGCTTGCCGAATTCGTTGCGGGCGATCGCACGGTTGTGGACCTCGTCCGGGCCGTCGGCGAAGCGCAGCGTGCGCATCGCGGCCCAGGCATGCGCCAGCCCGTAATCCTCCGCCACGCCGCCGCCGCCATGCGCCTGGATCGCATCGTCTAGGATCTGCAGCGCCATGTTGGGCGCCTGCACCTTGATCATCGCGATTTCCTGCTGCGCGGCCTTGTTGCCGGCCTTGTCCATCATGTCGGCGGCCTTCAGGCAGAGAAGGCGCGTCATTTCGATGTCGATGCGCGCGCGCGCGATCCGCTGTTCCCAGATCGAATGGTCGGCGATCCGCTTGCCGAACGCGACGCGGCTCAGCAGCCGCTTGGCCATCTTCTCGATCGCGACCTCGGCGACGCCGATCGTGCGCATGCAATGGTGGATGCGCCCCGGCCCGAGCCGCCCCTGCGCGATCTCGAACCCGCGCCCCTCGCCCAGCAGGATGTTCTCCACCGGCACGCGCACGTTGGTGAAGCTCACCTCGCCATGGCCGTGCGGTGCATGGTCATAGCCATAGACCGACAGCATCCGCTCGATCTTCACGCCCGGCGTGTCCATCGGCACCAGGATCTGGCTCTGCTGCTGGTGGCGCGATCCCTCGAAGCTGGTCTTGCCCATCAGGATGCCGATCTTGCAGCGCGGATCGCCCACCCCCGACGACCACCATTTGCGGCCGTTGACGACATAATGGTCGCCGTCGCGCTCGATCCGCGTCTCGATATTGGTGGCGTCGGACGATGCGACCGCCGGCTCTGTCATCAGGAAGACCGAGCGGATCTCGCCGTTCATCAGCGGGCGCAGCCACTCCTCCTTCTGCGCCAGCGTGCCGTAGCGGTGCAGCACTTCCATGTTGCCGGTATCGGGGGCGGAGCAGTTGAAGCATTCGCTCGCCCATCCCACCCGGCCCATCTCCTCGGCGCACAGCGCATATTCGAGGTTGGTCAGCTGCGTGCCCTCGAATTGGAACGTGTCGTCGACATGCTGCTGGCCCGAATGCGGCGGCATGAAGAAATTCCACAGCCCCGCCTCGCGCGCCTTGGCCTTGACCTCCTCGATCACCGGGATCACCTTCCACGGATCGCCTTCGTGGTGCTGGCGGTCGTGCTCGGCCTGGCGGGGGGCGATTTCCTTGGCGATGAACTCGCGGACCCGGTCGCGGAAATAGGTTTCCCGTTCGCTCAGCGTGAAATCCATCGCATCTCTCCAATTCGGTTTCGGATGCGGGCTTAGGCCATACCGCATCTTCGGTAAAGCGCCTGTTTGATCGCGATACCCCCGCGTCACCGTGGCGATGCGATGCGCAGGAAAAGGGACTGTACCTTCGAAACGCGCATGCTAACGTGACTCGGATGGGGGACGTCCACATCAGCGAAAACACCAGCACGCGCCGCTTCCGGGAAAAGCGCGAGGCGATCCTGGCCGCCGCCGCGGAAGCGATCAACGAACAGAGCGCGAAGGGCATGACCTTCGCCGATGTCGCGCGCCGCGTCGGGCTCAACACCACCAGCGTCACCTATTATTTCAAGCGCAAGGAGGATCTGGCCGCCGCCGCCTTCGAACATACGCTCGACTATCTGCTGGCGATGCTGGACGAAGCGGCGGAGGCGACCACGCCGGAGGAGCGCGTCGGACGCTTCGTCGCGATCAACATGGCGCGGCTGGCGCGGATCGAGCGCGGCGAGGAACGCCCGTTCGCGGTCCTGTCCGACCTGCGCGCCATGGACGAGCCGGCGCGCGGCCGCCTGATGACCACCTGGCGGGAGGTGTTTCGCCGCACCCGCGCCTTGTGGGGGGACGGTCTGGGCCGCGCACGCACCGATCTGGCGGGCGCGCGCGCACACGTCCTGCTGGAGAACATCTTCTGGTTGCCGGTCTGGCTGCCGCGTTACGACGCCGATCAATATGCGCGGATCGAAGCCTGGCTGATCGACTTCTTCCGCCGCGGCGTCGCGGGGCCGGGCGCGCTGTGGGCGCCGCGCCCGATGGAGGTGCCGGTCGACGACGTCGTACCGGGGCGCGAGGCGTTCCTGCTCGCCGCCACGCGGCTCATCAACGAACTGGGCTATCGCGGCGCGTCGGTGCAGCGGATCGCGTCGGAACTGAACGTCACCAAGGGCAGCTTCTACCACCATCTGGATGCCAAGGACGATCTGGTCGTCGCCTGCTACCGCCGCAGCTTCGACACGATCACCGCGACGCAGGCGCTGGCCGATCGCATGGGCGGCACCCACTGGCAGCGGCTGTGCGATACCGTCGCCGCGCTGCTGGCGGTGCAATTCTCCGATCAGGCATCGCTGCTGCGCACCACCGCGCTCAGCGGGCTGCCCGCGGGGGAGCGCCAGTCGATGGTCGACCGCTCGAACCGCATCGCGCGCCGCATCGCCGGCACGATGATGGACGGCATCGCCGAGGGGACGATCCGCCCGCTCGACTGCCTGGTCGCCAGCCAGGCGATGATGGCGCTGCTCAACGCCGCGTTCGACATGCGCAAATGGGCCTGGCCGATGCCGCGCGACCGCGCGATCGCGCTCTACGCCTCCACGCTGATGTTCGGCATGTTCGACGACCGCGCGCTGGAGGCGTGAGCGACGGCAAACGGATCGGGCGACATGCCCGCGCCCTCCCCGTCACGCCGGACGTGATCCGGCATCCATCGCCGCGCACGCGCTGAACTGGCTGACGACGCGGAACGGTGAAGCCGGGACGAGCCGAAAGCTCCCCGAACCGCGCTGCCCGCACCCGGCAAAGTCCGTCACCTCGGACCCGTTCCGGCATGACGAACGGACGCCATCGCCTCCGACGACGACACCCAACGCCCCGCACCGCAACGGCTTACCCGTCCCGCCCCCTCACACCGGTTCGCCCAGCGCCTCCACGCGCCGCTGGATCGCCAGCTGGTTCATCGGCCCGCGCTGCCGCACGAAATCGCGGATCGAACAGCCCAGGAACAGGTGGCTGTCGCGCAGGAAGTGCGACCGATCCCAGTAACCCGCCGCCTCCAGCGCGCTCGCGCCCGATGCCGGGTCGATCAGAATCGCCGACAACGCGCGCAGGAAACGGTTGCGGCGCAGCAGCACCTTGGGCGTGAACCCGAACGTCGCGCGCGTCAGCGTGGTCAGCGCGCGCGGCGTCATCTCCAGCGTCTCGGCCACCGCCTCGATCCGGCTGGTCGCGGGATCGTCCAGCAACCGCGTCAGCACCGGGATTCGCGGGTCGGCGGGCGGGCGGCGCTGCAACCGCGTCTCCAGCCATGCCGCGAACGCTGCGACCGGGCTGTCGCCCGCCGCCTCCGCCGCCGCCAGCGCATCGCGCAGCGCCTCGCCCCCGCCGTCCAGCGTCGCCAGCGGCACGACCCGGTTGGCATGGCGCGACAGGTCGCCGCCGAACAATTGCGCCCAGCCGATCGGACGCAGGCCCACGCCGATCAGCGTGCCGCTGCCCTCCACCGCCACCTGTCCCGCCTGGCTGGTCGGCCCCATGAAGGTGCGGTCCGGCACATTGTCGAACACGCGATTGCCGATGCGGGTGGACCAGCGTGCGCCATCGTGCAGCGCGATGCGGATCGTGGCCGGGCTGGGCAGCAGGATGTCGCGATAGCCGCCCGGTACGTCGGGCACGCGAAAGCGATGGAAACCGGTGACATACCCCGTCAGGCCCGCCGGCGGCGCCCAATAGCCGACCGGCCCGTGTTGATCGTCCATCCCCTGCCCTTCCCCCCAGAAGGCGTTATCATGCCGCTCTCATACGGAGCGCGCGGCATCGGGCAAGCGATTGTTCCAAAACGGGACGATTTGATCAGCGCGCGGCGCGGCGCATCAATACGCCGGCGCGCCAGTACAGGAAGATCGGCACCGGCGTCATCATCGCCACCGCCAGCATCGCGTAGCGGAGCGACTGGTCGCCCAGCGCCGGCCGCATCAGGTCGCTCAGCCGCCCGACCGCCAGCGGCCCCAGTCCCAGCCCGATCAGATTGACCATCAGCAGCGTCAGCGCCGCCCACATCGCGCGCAGCCGCAGCGGCGCCAGATGCTGGATCAGCGCATAGGTCGGCCCCAGATAGACGCCCGCGAACAGCAGCGACACGAAATAGGCGCCCAGCGCGACCGGCACCGAATCGAAGAAATAGAAGGATACGGCGAACGGAAAGGCGATCGCCTTCATCGCCGCGATCACCCATGCCTGCGCGTGCAGGCCGTAGCGTTTCGCCATCCGGTCGGCGATCGCCCCGCCCAGCAGCGCGCTCGCCCCGCCGACCAGCGCGGCGGGCAGCGCGATGTAATTGGCGACCGTCAGCATCGACATGCCCATCGACCGCTGCATGTAGCTCGGGCCCCAGCCGGTCAGCGCATAGCCGACCAGCGACGTCAGCGTCATGCCCGCCACCAGATACACCGCCGCCGGATTGTGCAGCATCGCCAGGAAGCCGCGCCACATGCTCGGCAGCGGTTCGGCCTCCTCCTCCGCGACGCGCTGCACGTCGGACAGGCCGCGGCGCGGCTCGGCGACGAACAGCCGCACGATCAGCGCCAGCACGATGCCCGGGATGCCGACCACCAGCATCGCCGCGCGCCAGCCATGAGCGTGCGCGACATTGCCGCCGATCATGATCCCCAGCCCCCCGCCCAGCAGGACGCCCAGCGAATAGATCGCCATCGCGCTGGCGCGCTTTTCGGGCGGGTACAGGTCGGCGATGATCGACTGGCTCGGCGGCCCCGCCCCCGCCTCGCCCACGCCCACGCCGACGCGCGCCAGCAGCAGCTGCGTGAAGTTCTGCGCCACGCCGCACAATGCGGTCATCACGCTCCACACCGCCAGGCTGGCGGCGATGATGTTGCGCCGGCTGGTCCGGTCTGCCAGCCGCGCGATCGGGATGCCCAGCGTGGCGTAGAAGATCGCGAACACCAGCCCCGACAGCAGCCCCAGCTGCGTATCGCTCAGCGACAGGTCGCGCTTGATCGGCTCCAGCAGGATCGCCAGGATCTGCCGGTCCATGAAGCTGAAGAAATAGGTCAGCGTCAGCAGTGCCAGCGTGATCCAGCGGCGCTTGAGGACCAGGGTCTCGTCGATTTCCCGCCGGTGCGTGATCGGGGTCATCCGCCTCTCCTCATTTTTGTCTTTTGTCGGATGAGGCTAGCCGTTGCGACCCGGCGCGGCGACAGGATGCGACATGGAAAACATTCATTACAATAATGTACCGGCGGGACCGGCGACGGCATCACACAGATGCCGCCGCCCGCCCCGGCCCGGTCAGAATCGCCCGCGCAGCGTCACGCCATAGGTGCGCGGCTCGGCCAGGAAGTTCGAGAAGATCTGCCGGCCGCCGGGATATTGCGGATCCTGGAACGCGGCGGTGTTGGCGCCTTCCTGGAACGGCGAATTGAACGCGACCTGCGCATAATCCTTGTTGAAGATGTTCTGCGCCCACAGCTCGACCGCCCACCGCTCGCTCGGCCCGCGGATGCCGACGCGCGCGTTGACCAGCGCGAAGCCGTCCTGCACCTTTTGCGGGAACAGGTCCGACCCGGTGTTATAGTCGCCCGTCAGCCGCGTATCGACGTAGAACAGCGCCGACAGGCCGCTGCTGCCGATGTCGGGGGTGAAGGCGACCGATCCCGTCACCGTGATCGGCGCGGCCAGCGAGAGTTGCTGCCCCGGCAGCTTGCGCAGCGCCTGGTTCAGCGGTGCGCCGCTGGCCCGGCCGACCAGCTGCTCGCGGAACTTGGTGTCGGCATAGGTCATGCCCGCCGTGACGCGGAAGTCGCGGATCGGGACCAGCGTCGCTTCCAGCTCGACGCCCTGCGATCGCACGCCATAGCCGACGTCGCCGCTCGGGCACGCGCCGGTGGTCGCCGCCGCGGCATTGTAGTTCGGTGCCGCGGTGAACTTGCTCTGGTCGCGATCGCCGCCGCCCAGGCTGGACGAGCAGCCGTTGACGTTCTCGACGATGAAGACCGTACCGTCGAA
This sequence comes from Sphingomonas ginsenosidimutans, assembly GCF_002374835.1. GTDB lineage: Bacteria > Pseudomonadota > Alphaproteobacteria > Sphingomonadales > Sphingomonadaceae > Sphingomonas > Sphingomonas ginsenosidimutans. The sequence goes on along the minus strand of NZ_NWVD01000001.1, from coordinate 940,183 downwards.
GGTGTTCAGCTGGAAATTGCTGAAGTCCTGACGGAACGCCGCTGCCGACAGGCTGAACGGCCCGGTCGCGTATTTGAAGCCGATTTCGAAGGCGTTCACCGTCTCGGCATCGAACTGCAGGTTGCGCGCTAGCGCCTGTGCCCCGGCTTGCGCGCTGCCCCCGCCGAAGCTGGCGAAGGGCAGCGTCGGCGCCTTCAGCGCGGACCGGTCGAAGTTGAAACCGCCCGCCTTGTAGCCGCGCGAATAGCTGCCGTAGACGAGCAGGTCGTCGATCGGCTTCCACGACGCGATGGCGGTGCCCGTGAATTCGTCCTCGCTGCGCTCGTCGGCGATGCTGACGCCGTTCAGCTCCGCGGTCGAATTGCCCTGGCACGACAGGCCGATGATGCCGCCGGCCACCGCCGCAAGCGCGGTGTTGGTCAGGAACGGCGTCAACGCGGCCTGGTTCTGCGTGCAGGCGACGTTGTCGTTGCCGAACGTCGCGGAGAAGCGCTTCTTGTCCTTGGTGTAGCGCAGGCCCAGCGTCAGGTCGAACGTGTCGGTGATGTGGATGATATTGTGCGTGAACGCCGCGAAGCTGGTGGTGTTCTGGTTGTAGAAATCCACGGTCGAGCCGCGATCATTGAGCCCGTCGAGCCGCAGCAGCGAGGCGAGCAGCGGCGCGCCGGCCGCCCCGAACGCGCCCGAGAACGCCGCTTGGCTGGCGACGCAGCCCGCCGCCGCCGGATTGTACAGCGCCGCCAGCCCGCCGCCGCTGATCAGGCGGCACGTCGCGAAGCGGCCGTACTGGCTGCCGAAGCGCAGGTTGCTGCGCCCGCGATACTTTTCGTCCATGAAGAAGCCGCCGATCAGCCAGTCGAGCTTGTCGCCGAACGCGCTGCCGTTCAGCCGCAGCTCCTGCGTGAAGGTGCGGAACTGGCGGCGGTTGTTGCCGTCGTTGGCGTTGTACAGGATGTCGACGGTGCCGTAATCGACGTCACCGGCCTGGGTGTTATAATAATCGCGATAGGCGGTGATCGACGTCAGCTTGACGCCGCCGAAGTCCCAGTCGAGCTGCCCCGATACGCCCCAGTCCTCCATCTTGCCGCCATAGCTGCGGCCCGGTGTGACGGAGACGTCGCGGCTGTAATTCTGGTTGAACGCCCCCAGGTTCTGGCCCAGGTCGCGCAGCACGTTGATGATGTTGTTGCCGTTGCTCCCCGCCGCGACGCCCGCGTTGACCGAGCCGACCGGCGTGGTCAGGTTGCCGATGAATTCGTTCATCGACGGGCTGACATAGGTCGCCGCGCAGCAGCTTTCGTCGCGCTTGGTATAGTCGCCGATCAGCCGGAAGCTGATCGCGTCGGTCGGTTCGAAGACCAGCTGCGCACGCCCGAAGAAGCGGTCGCGATCGTTGATCGTCGTATCGTTGGTGCGATCGTTGTAGAAGCCGTCGCGCTTCACGTAGACGCCGTCGAGCCGGAAGGCGAGCGTTTCGCTGATCGGCCCGGTGACCCCGGCGGCCAGCCGCCAGAAGTCGAAATTGCCGTAGGTCACCTCGCCATTGGCGCCGAACGTGAAGCTGGGCCGCTTGCTGACGACCGAGATCAGGCCGGCGGACGAATTGCGCCCGCCCAGCGTGCCCTGCGGGCCGCGCAGCACCTCGACCCGGTCGATCTCGCCGAGTTCGTTGAGGCCGATGCCGGCGCGCGAGCGATAGACGCCGTCGATCAGCACGACGACTGAGCTTTCCAGGCCGGGGTTGTCGCCGACCGTACCGATACCGCGGATGCGCGGCGAACCGTTCGCTTCCGAGCCCGTCGAGGTCACCAGCAGCGACGGCGCCAACTGGTTGAGCTGGCGGATGTCGTTGGCACCCGACAGCGCCAAGCTGTCGGCGTTCACCGCGGAAATCGCCACCGGCACGTCGGCCAGCGCCTGCGCGCGCCCCTGCGCGGTCACGACGATGTCGGCGGCGTTGAGGTCCTGCGCGCCGCCAGCGGTCTGGTCCGCAGGCGCCGCCTGTCCGGCGTTGGCATCGGTGGTCGCCTGCGCCGCCGCGATCGGCGCCACGAAACAGGCGGCCGCGCACGCGGCCAGCAGCGTGTACCTGGTCATCATCTCTCTCCCGTCGCGGTCGTCGCATCTCCCTGACGATCGTACCGCGTCTTCGATTGGAGCGATTCGGAGAATGAATTACAAGTGAAAAATGGTGTTATATTACCGAAGTGGACCGACCGATGCTTCTATGTCGCACTCCAAACGAAAACGGGCGCGCGGCCTGCCGATGGCCGCGCGCCCGATCGCGCATCGTCCGCCGCGCCGCCGTGGCGCGCCGCCCGGTCAGTATCCGTTGAGCCGCCCGAAGCGGTCGCGGTGGAACGCGCTGTTCCCCCACATCACCTCCAACACCGCCGCGCGCTTCAGGTACAGGCCGGCGTCATATTCGTCGGTCATGCCCACCCCGCCGTGCAGCTGCACCATCTCGCGGCTGATCAGCTTCAGCGTCTCGCCCGCGGTCGCCTTGGCCAGGCTCACCGCCTGGTCGACGTCGCTGCGCCCGGCGTCGATCGCCTCCAGCGCGCCTTCGACCGCCGATCGCATCAGCTGCAATTCGGTGAATTGCCTGGCCATGCGATGCTGGAGCGCCTGGAACGTCGACAGCACCTGCCCGAACTGCACGCGCTGCTTGAGGTAATCGTTGGTCTGCTGGAACGCCGCCTCGGCCATCCCCAGCATCTCGGCACAGGTCACCGCCGCCGCGCGGTCGACCACCGCCGCGGTCAGCTCCGGCCCGCCCAGCTTTTCCGCCGGGGCATTGTCGAACGCGACATGCGCGTGGCTGCGCTCGTCGGCCATGTGGCGGTGGCTGACGGTCACGCCCTCGCCCTTCTCGACCAGGTACAGCCCGTCCTGCGCGGCGACGACGAACACGTCCGCGCCGTCGCCCTCCGCGACGAACGGCTTGGCGCCGGTAAGCCGCCCGCCGGCGACCGTGGTGCCGGATACCGCACCGTCATGCACCGGCCCCTCGTCCACCGCCAGCGTCGCGATCTTCTCGCCCGATGCCAGCTGCGGCAGCCACGTCTGCTTCGCCGCGTCGGACGATCCCATCACGATCGCGCTCGCCGCCACCGCGGTCGATGCCAGCGGCGATGCGGTCAGGTTGCGGCCCAGCTGCTCCACGACCAGCCCCAGCGACAGGTAACCGAACGCCGATCCGCCGAATTCCTCCGGGATTACCACGCCCGCCCAGCCCATCTGGCCGATCGCGCCCCAGGCGTCGCGGTCGAACCGCTCGGCCGGTGCGGCGGCGCGCATCTTGCGGAACGCCGCCACCGGGCCTTCATTGTCGGCCCATTCGCGCGCCATGTCGCGCAGCATCACCTGTTCGTCGTTGAGTACCGCCACCGTCGTCTCTCCCGTTTCGTCGAGGATAACCGGGGAGGGGGCGCCTCTTGGCGGGCGCACCCCTCTACCCGGCCCTCTCCTGACGCGGCGATCCGTCCGCCGCCGCGCCTAGCCGATCTCTACCGCCGCACCCTTACTGGTGGTCCAGCATCCCCAGGATACGCTTGGCGATGACGTTGTTCTGGATCTCGGTCGAGCCGCCATAGATCGACACCGCCTTGCCCCACAGCCAGCTGCGGGTCTGCGCCAGTTCGTCCTCGGCAAAGCCCTCGCCTTCCCAGCCCAGGCCCTGCATCCCCATGATCTCGATGTTCAGTTCGGCACGGTCCTGCGTGATGCGCGCGCCGACGTTCTTCATGATGCTGGTCGCCGCCGACGGCCCGGCATTGCCCTTGGCCTCCAACGCGGCACGCCGCAGCGTCAGCGCGAAGGCGCGCTGGTCCATCTCGTGCTTGATGATGCGGGTGCGCAGGTCGGCATCGCCGATCCGCCCCTCGCCATCCGCGCCGCGATATTTCTTCGCGATCTCCGGCACGCTCCTGCCCGCGTTCATCCGGCTCGCCGAACCGCTGCCACCCGACAGCGAGCTGCGCTCGTGCTGCAACAGGCGGGTGCCGATTTCCCAGCCCTGCCCCTCGCGCCCGACCAGATTGCCCTTGGGCACCTTCACGTTGGTGAAGAACGTCTCGCAGAACGGCGACTGCCCGCTGATCAGGCGGATCGGCCGCGTCTCGACACCCTCGGCATCCATGTCGATCAGCAGGAAGCTGATGCCGGCGTGCTTCTGCGACTTGTCGGTGCGCACCAGCGCGAAGCATTTGTCGGCCCATTGCCCGCCCGACGTCCAGGTCTTCTGCCCGTTGACGACATAATGGTCGCCCCGATCCTCGGCGAAGGTCTGGAGGCTGGCGAGGTCCGATCCCGCGCCCGGCTCTGAATAGCCCTGGCACCAGCGCACCTCGCCGCGGACGATGCCGGGGATATGCGCCTGCTTCTGCTCCTCCGTGCCATATTCCAGCAGCGTGGGGCCGAACATCATCACACCCATGCCGCCGATCGGGTTCCACGCGCCGATCCGCGCCATCTCGTCCTGCAGCACGCGCGCCTCGGCCCGCGACAGCCCGCCGCCGCCATATTCCTTCGGCCAGGTCGGCACGCCCCAGCCCTTGGCGCCCATCGCCTCGCGCCATGCCTTCTGCTCGGGCGTCTCCTCGGTCGGCCCCTCCACCGCCGACATGGCATTGTCATGCCCCTTCAGCGACGGGGGGAAGTTCGCCTCCAGCCAGCTGCGCGCTTCCTGACGGAAACCGTCGAGGGCGTCGGCGGGGCGGTCCAGTTCGGGGGCCGTGGCCATGACATCATTCTCCGCGTGATCGGATCGGGTTCCCGATTCTGAAGATCGGGTATGCTCGCCACCCATGACACGTTTGCCGGGCGATGCAAAGCGCGAAGCGCGCGGCGCGACCGGCCGGTGCGGTCGGCACGCGCGCAGGCGCGCTCCGAACGCGGCACGTGCCGCATTTTGACCGCCCAAACCGGTTCCGGTGACGCATTTTACCCCGCATCACCCGCCTCCCACCGCGAACAAAAGGTGTCTAAAGGCCGCTTTCGGGACTACCGTGCGCGCCAAAAGGGGGAATCGGAGTGCGTTTCGGGATCGGCTTCATCATCGGCCCCGCGCTCGGCGGCCTCGTCGCGACCTTCGGCCACCGCGCGCCGTTCGTCGCCGCCGCCGCGCTGGCCGCGCTCAATGCCGCCGCCATGTTCCTGTTCTTGCCCGAAACATTGCGCGCCGAGCACCGCCGCGATTTCGTCTGGCGCGATGCGCATGTGGTCGGCGCGTTCCGCCCGCTGTTCGCCGCCGGGCGCGCCGCGCCGCTGCTGGTGGCGTGGTTCGTGTGGCAGGTCGGCGGCGTCGTCTATCCCGCCGTCTGGAGCTTCTGGGCGACGATCCGCTTCGGCTGGAACGCGACGCAGATCGGCTGGAGCCTCGCCTGGGTCGGGCTGCTCCAGCTGATCGTGCAGGCGACGTTGACCGCGCGGACCGTCCGCCGGCTGGGTGAGCGGACCACCGCCGTGCTGGGCCTGGGGTGCAGCGCCGCGACGCTGTTCGCCTATGCCTTCACCACCCATGGGCGGCAGGTTTATGCCTTCTTCCTCGTGGGTTGCCTGGGGGCATTGGCATGGCCCGCGATGAACGGGCTGCTCAGCCGGCTGGTCGATGCGCAGCGGCAGGGCGCGTTGCAGGGCGGGCTCGGCAGCCTCAATTCGGTCGCTGCGATCATCGGCCCGTTGCTCGCCTCGCAAAGCCTGGCGTGGGGCGCCGCGCGCGGGTTCGACGGGCTGGCTTTCCTGATCGCCGAGGTGCTGATCGGCGTCGCGGCATTGATCGTCGCGCTGCTCGTCCCCACTCTTCGCGCTCCCGATGGAGACAGCGCATGATCGACCTGCATTACTGGCCCACCCCCAATGGCCATAAGATCACGATTTTTCTTGAGGAAACGGGCCTCGACTACACGATCCACCCGGTCAACATCGGCAAGGGCGAACAGTTCGCGCCCGATTTCCTGGCCATCGCCCCCAACAACCGGATGCCCGCGATCGTCGATCGCGCGCCCACCGATGGCGGCGCGCCGATCAGCGTGTTCGAATCGGGGGCGATCCTGCTCTATCTGGCGCACAAGACCGGCCGGTTCGGCGGCGCCACGCCACGTGCGCATGTCGACGTGCTGCAATGGCTGATGTGGCAGATGGGCGGACTGGGGCCGATGGCCGGGCAGAACCATCATTTCGGCCGCTACGCGCCGGAGAAGATCCCCTATGCGATCGACCGTTATGTGAAGGAAACCAACCGCCTGTACGGCGTCCTTGATCGCCGGCTTGAGGGGCGCGAGTTCGTAATCGGCGACGAATATACCGTCGCCGACATGGCCGCCTTCCCGTGGATCCTGCCGGAGGCGCAGGGGCAGGACATGGCCGATTTCCCCCATTTGTCGCGCTGGCATGCCGCGATCAAGGCGCGCCCCGCGGTGGAGCGTGCCTATGCCCGGGGGCGCGAGATCCAGCCCCAGCCCGCCGAGATGACCGACGAACAGCGCCGGGTCCTGTTTGGCCAGTCGTCAACCCCGGCGCGCTAGATTTCCCGCCCCGGGCGGCGGCTCATCCCGATGTCGAGATGCCCGCCCCCGTCCAGCAGCAGGACCTCGCCGGTCATCACCCGGCTGGCGGGGTCCAGCAGCATCACGATCGGCCCCGCGATATCGTCCGGCCCCGCCGCCATCGCCATCGGCAGCGCGCCCGCGACCTTGTCGTTCAGCGCCGCAAACCCCTGCTCGCCCAGCCGTTTCTCGAACCAGCCGGTCCCGACATAGCCCGGCGCCACCGCATTGACGCGGATCGCCGGCGCCAGCACGCGCGCCAGGCTCTTGGTCATCGTGATCAACGCGCCCTTGGACGCGGCATAGGCGACCGACGATCCGATCCCGAACACGCCCGCGACGCTCGCCACGTTGACGACCGCGCCCATGTCGCTTTGCCGCAGGTGCGGGGCGCAGGCGCGGATCATCTGGAACGGCGCGATCGTGTTCAGGCGGTAGATGTCGATGAAATCCTCGGCATCCAGCGCGTCCATGTCCTCATGCGCGGCGAACTTGGTGCGCCCGGCGTTGTTGACCAGGAAGTCGACGCGACCGAACGTCTCCGCCGCCGCCGCGGCCAGCGCCCGGCACTGGCCGTCATCGGCGATATCCGCTCGCACCGCGATCGCGCCATTCCCTACCTCGGCGACCAACGCCTCCGCCTCGTCGCGGCTCGATGCATAATTGACGACGCACCGCACCCCACGCGCCCCCAACCGCCGCACCACCGCCGCCCCGATCCCGGTCCCACCCCCGGTCACGATCGCCACTGCGTCCCGCATCATCCGCTCCTATGGTTTTCGAAGATCGCGTATGGCATTCGCGGTCCGCTTCGCCTAGCCATGGCGATCATGACGACCACTGCCGCCGATCTGCTCGACCGTGATTTCGGTACATTGCCCGATCTCATCCGCGCCAATGCGCTGCGCCACCCGGACAAGCTGGCGATCGCCGATGACGACAGCGCGATCAGCTATGCCGAGCTTGACCGGCTGATGAACCGCATCGCCGCCGCGCTCCAGCGCGACGGCACCGCGCAGCGGCAGGCGGTCGCCTCGGTCTCCTATCCCTCTGTCGCGCAGGCAGCGGTGTTCCTGGGAACGCTGCGCGCCGGGTCGGTCGCCGCGCCCATCCAGCCGTCGGCGACGCCGGAGCAGATCGCCGGGATGATCGCCGATTCCGGTGCGGACATCGTCTTCCTCGATGCCGCCAACGCCGCCGCGCTGTCCGGGCAGGCGATCGCCGCGCGCGTCCTGATGCTGGAGGAACTGGACGCCTGGCTCGCCCGCGGCGACGCCGCCCCCGCGCCGGTCACGATCGCGCCCGGCGACGGGTTCAACATCATCTATTCCTCCGGCACCACCGGCATTCCCAAGGGGATCGTGCAGAGCCATGCGATGCGCTGGCAGCATCTGTCGCGCAACGCCGCCGCCGGGTTCGACCGCGCGGTCACGCTGCTGGCGACGCCGCTCTATTCGAACACCACTTTGGTCAGCTTCCTGCCGACGCTCGCCTGGGGCGGCAGCGTGGTGCTGATGAAGAAATTCGACGCGCGTCGCTATCTGGAACTGGCGCAGCACTATCGCGCCACGCACACGATGCTGGTGCCGGTACAGTATCAGCGGATCATGGCGCTGCCCGATTTCGACGCTTTCGACCTCGCGTCGTTCCGGTTCAAGACGTGCACCTCCGCCCCGTTCAAGCCGGAACTGAAGCGCGACGTCCTGACGCGCTGGCCCGGCCTGCTGGTCGAATATTACGGCATGACCGAAGGTGGCGGCAGCTGCGGCCTCAACGCCACCGAACATCCCGACAAACTGCATACCGTCGGCCGCCCAATGCCGGGGCACGACATCCGCCTGATCGACGACGACGGCAACGAAGTCCCCCCCGGCGCCACCGGGGAGATCGTCGGCCGCTCGCCCGCGATGATGAACGGCTATCACGGCCGCGAACAGGCCACCGCCGACGCGACCTGGGTCTCGCCGCAGGGCGAACGCTTCATCCGGCACGGTGACGTCGGCCGCTTCGACGAGGACGGCTTCCTGATCCTGATGGACCGGAAGAAGGACATGATCATCTCCGGCGGGTTCAACATCTACCCGTCGGATATCGAGGCGGTGCTGGCGCAGCATCCCGCGGTCGCGGACGGCACCGTCGTCGGCGTGCCGAGCGAGCAATGGGGCGAGACGCCGGTCGGCTTCTACGTCCCGCGCGCGGGCACCACCGCCGATGCGGCGACCGTCCTGGCGGACACCAACGCGAAACTGGGCAAGACGCAGCGGCTGTCGGCGCTCCATGCCACCGACGAGCTGCCGCGCAGCGCGATCGGCAAGGTGCTGAAGCGCGAGTTGCGCGACCGGCTGGCCGCCGGCGAATTCGCCTGACGAAAAAAGGGGCACCACATGAACCTGAAAGACGTGCTGGCGGCGCTGGAGCCGCAGGACGACGGCGCCAGCTGGCGCGGCATCATCCCCGACAACTGGTTGCAGGGGCGCACCGCTTATGGCGGGCTGTCGAGCGCGATCGCGCTTCATTGCGCGATGCGTTCCGACACCGATTTGCCGCCGCTTCGCTCGGCCCAGGTCAGCTTCATCGGTCCGCTCGCCGGCCCGGTGACCGTCACCACCCGCCGCCTGCGCCGCGGCAAGAACGCCGCCTTCATCGAGGCGAATGTGGAAAGCGAGGCGGGACTGGGCCTGCGCTGCACCTTCGTGTTCATGCGCGCGGTGGATAGCCAGATCGACCATGAGGACACCCCCGCCCCCGACTTCCCGCGCCCCGGCTCCGGCGACACTACGTTCAGGGGCAATCCGCACGTCGCCTTCACCCAGCAGTTCGAATTCCTCGACCGGCGCGAAGGCCCCGCGTTGAAGCCCGCGGAATGGCTGCGCTGGACGCGGCTGAACGATCGCGACGGCATCGATCCGATGGTGGAGCTGGTCGCGATCGCCGACTGCCTGCCCCCGGCGGCGCTGCGCATCCTGGGCAAGAACGTGCCGATGAGCTCGCTGACCTGGATGCTCAACATCCTCGGCCCGACGCCCGCTACCGACGACGGCTGGTGGCTGCTGCGTTCCGACGCCGATTACGCGCGCGGCGGCAGTTCGTCGCAGGTGATGGGGGTGTGGAACGCGCGGGGGGAGAAGGTCGCGGAGCAGATGCAGTCGGTGGTTATCTTCGGCTGATACATTTCGCGACACTTTCGGGGTTACCGCGACACAGGTGGACGACAGGCCGCGAGTACGAAGGGCCATCGACGGCGGCATCCCCCTAATCGGCCGCCGTCGAACCCCTTTTCGGAAGGATCGACCGTGAACAAGTCCCTGCTCCTTGCCTTGTCGTTGGGCGGCACGCTGCTGGCCGGCGCACCCGCGCTCGCCGCCGCGCAGGCCGCGCCCGCTGCCGCCCCGACCACCCCTGCCCCGACCACCCTTGCCCCGGATCCGGCCCGTTCCCAGACCCGCGCGGACGCGATCGCCGCCGCCGATCGCCGCTTCGCCGCGATGGACGCCAACCACGACGGCACCGTCACCGCCGAGGAACGCCACGCCTGGCGCGACGCGCGCCGGGCCGCGCGCGGCGGCGGCGATGCGGCGACCGCCGGTCGCCCGGACCGCGCCGGCCCCGATCGTGCCGGCAAGGGGCGCGGGATGAAGGCGCGCGAAATCACCCAGGCCGAATTCCGCGAGCGCGCGCTGCGGATGTTCGACCGGATGGATACCAACCATGACGGGGTCGTCGACGCACGCGAGCGCGAGGCCGCTCGCCTGCTGATGCGCGCACGGATGACCGGCGGCGACGACGGCGCGAACTGATCGCACGCCCGCATCCGTCCGCTGCGGCGGGCGGATGCGGGGGCTTCCCATCGGGGTATCCGCCATGCCAATCCCGGACGTGATGGGCGACACACCTCACCTCCTGCTCGTCGATGACGAACGCTCGATCCGCGAACCGCTGGCGGTATATCTGACCAAGCAGGGGTTTCGCGTGACGCAGGCGGGCGACGCCGAAAGCGCTCGCACGCGGCTGGCCGCCTATGCGATCGACCTGATCGTACTCGACATCATGATGCCGGGCGAGGACGGCCTGTCGCTATGCCGCCACATCCGCGCCACCGGCGAGACGCCGATAATCCTGCTGACCGCGCGCAGCGAGGAAACCGACCGCATCGTCGGGCTGGAGATGGGCGCCGACGATTATGTCGTGAAGCCCTTTTCCCCGCGCGAGCTGGCGGCGCGGATCAAGACCGTGCTGCGCCGCGCGGCGGGTGGCGGCGGCCTGCGCCAGCATGCGCCGGAAAGCGGCTCCTACGCCTTCGCCGGCTGGGTACTGAAGACCGGGGAGCGCGCGCTGGTCGATCGCGAAGGCGTGTCGGTGGCGCTGTCGACCGGCGAATACAATCTGCTGCTCGCGCTGGTGCAGCGCCCGCGACAGGTGCTCACCCGCGACCAGTTGCTCGACCTGACGCAAGGGCGCGAGGCCGCCGCCTTCGATCGCGCGATCGACAATCAGGTCAGCCGCCTGCGCCGCAAGATCGAAGCCGATCCCAAATCGCCGGAGATCATCAAGACCGTCTGGGGCGGCGGCTACGCGCTGTCCACCGACGTGACCCGCCTGTGACGCCACGCCCGTGACCCGCCGCCTTCCCTGGCCGCGCAGCCTGGCGGGGCAGATGGCGCTGCTGGTCGCGCTGGCGCTGTTCGTGGCGCAGGCGTTCAACCTTGCGCTGGTCCTGCGCGATCGTACCGCCTTTCGCGTGGCGCAGGCGACTCGCCCCGCCGCGGTGCAGATCGCCGACGCGCTCGATCGCGAGGCGCAGGGACGGGCGCTGTTGCAGGATCGTGGGCGGGTGCGGATCGCCGCCGCCAGCCCGCTGACCCCGGCGATGCATGCCCAGCCCGATCTGGCGCACGAACTGGCATCGCAGCTCGCCGAGCTGGGCGTGCCGGTGCGCCGGGTCGCCGTCGCGCTCGCCTCCCCCAATCAATATGCGCTGCGCCCCACCCGCATCGAACGGCGGATGATGGCCCGCGACGGCATGGCGTCGCAGCGCCGCGATGCGCTGGTGATGGCGGTGCAGCAGCCCGGCGGACGCTGGCTGGTCGTCGCCTCGCCATGGTCGCGCAACGATTCGCGGCTGTTCTGGCGGCTGCTGGCGCAGACGCTGATCCTGTACGGCGCGGTGCTGCTGCCGGTGCTGTGGATCGCGCGGCGCATCTCGCGGCCGCTGCGCGAACTCGCCGCCGCGGCGCGCGCCTATTCCCCCGCCTCCGCGCCGGTGCCGCTGGCGGAAAACGGCCCGCCCGACGTGCAGGCGGTGATCGCCGCGTTCAACGCGCTGCGGCTGCGTGTCACCGCGATGCTGGACGAAAAGGACCGGATGCTCGGCGCGATCGGCCACGACCTGCGCACCCCGCTGGCGGCGTTGCGCGTCCGCGTCGAATCGGTCGAGGACGACACCGATCGCGCGCGCATGGTGGAAACCATCGCGGAGATGAACAGGACGCTGGACGATATCCTGTCGCTTGCGCGGATGGGCCGCCCCAGCGAGCCGCCGACCGAGGTCGATCTGGCCGCGCTGGTCGATGCCGTGGTCGAGGATTTCCGCGATCTGGGCGCCGCCGTCACCTTCGAGGAAGCGGAGCGGCTGCGGATGCGGCTGCGCCCGTCGCTGATCCGGCGCGCGATCCGCAACCTGATCGAGAATGCCGTCAAATATGCCGGCGCGGCCGAGGTCACGCTGGAGGCCGGCGAGCGGCACGCCGCCATCCATGTCGCCGATCGCGGCCCGGGCATCCCGCCGGAGCGGCTGGACGACGTGTTCGATCCGTTCATCCGCCTCGAAACCTCGCGCAATCGCGATACCGGCGGGATCGGACTGGGGCTCGCGCTGGCGCGGTCGATCGTGCGCGAGGCGGGCGGCGAGATCGTGCTGGCCGCGCGCGACGGCGGCGGACTGCGCGCGACGATCACGCTGCCGCGATGAACGCATAGTTTTTCTACGGCCCCGCGACGCAGGTCTTGCCCGCCGCGCTATCGACTTCGCGCGCCCGTGTAATATCCTATCGGATAACTGGAGTAAGGGCGTAGGAGCGCGTTCGTATGACCATTCCCGATACCGTGTCGGGGCTGCGGGCCGCCCGCGGCGACTGGCGGCGCCGTCACGATCATCGCCGCGACATCGGCAGCTTCCCGTCGCGTGATGCGATCGCGGCGATCGTCGATACGCTGTCCGCCGCGCTCTATCCGCGCAGGCTGGGCCACTACCGTGCCCCCACCGCGGCGAGCGAGGACGATTACGTCGCCGCCAAGCTGATCGCCGGGCTGCGCGACCTGGAGCGCGAGGTCGCGGCGGAGATCGGCTATTGGCAGGAGGAAGCGAGCGCCGATTTTCCCGAGCATCAGGCCGCCACGATCGTCCGGCTGTTCGCCACCACCCTGCCTGAGATCCGCCGGCTGATCGACGGCGATGTGGAGGCCGCTTTCCTCGCCGATCCCGCCGCGCGCAGCGTCGACGAGATACTGGTCTGCTACCCGGGAGCCATCGCCAGCCTGCACCACCGGATCGCGCACCAGCTCCACCAGCTGGGCGCGCCGATCGTCGCGCGGCTGATGTCCGAACTGGCGAACGAGCGGACCGGGGTCGACATTCACCCCGGCGCGACGATCGGGCGGCATTTCTTCATCGATCACGGCACCGGCGTCGTGATCGGCGAAACCGCGATCATCGGCGACCGCGTGCGGCTGTACCAGCATGTCACGCTGGGCGCGCGCAGTGCCCTGGGACTGGCGCCGCAATCGCCCCGCGCGCGACTGGCACGCCATCCGATCGTGGGAAACGACGTCATCATCTACGCCGGGGCGACGATCCTGGGGCGCGTCACGATCGGCGATCGTTCGGTGATCGGCGGCAACGTCTGGCTGCTGTCCGACGTCGCACCGGACAGCGTGCTGGTGCAGCCGGAGGCGCTGCACCTTGACCCCGCCGGGGCTGCAGATCTGCGCGACACACTGGAGCACGCGGCATGAACCGCCGCGCACGCCGGCCGGTCGTGGGGATCATGTGCGGCAACGAACAGGCCGCGCGCCCGATCCAGGCGGTGGCGACGCGCTTCATCGCGCCGGTCACGCACTGGTGCGACGCCACCGTGCTGCTGGTGCCGGCGGTGGCGGATGCAATCGACGTGGGGGCGACTGCCGCCTGCCTCGACGGACTGCTGCTGACCGGCGCGCGTTCGCACGTCGCGCTGGCGTCGGACTGCACCGACGACAGCGTCGGCGCGACCGACCCGGCGCGCGACATCGTCGCGCTGTCGCTCGCCGAACGGATGATCGACACGGGCAAGCCGGTGTTCGGCATCTGCCGCGGCTTGCAGGAGATCAACGTGCTGTTCGGCGGCTCGCTGCGCACGCTGGATCACGGATCGCACCTGCGCGGCAATTGGGCGGACGATTACACCGATCTGTTCGACCATGTACATCCGGTCGATCTGACCCCCGGCGGCAAGCTGGCGCGGATCAGTGGCTGCGGCCGGCTGGACGTCAATTCGGTGCACCAGATGGCGATCGACCGGCTCGGCACCGGCCTGTCGGTGGAGGCGGTGGCGGCTGACGATGCCGTCATCGAGGCGATCACCGCGCACGACGTCGCGGCCGACGTGCTGGCGGTGCAATGGCATCCCGAATGGCAGGGCACGCATTGCCCGGCCAATCGCGGTTTCTTCGCGCTGTTCGGTGCCGCGCTGGCGCGGGCGGCAGCGCGATGAGCGCCCGCCGCCTCCCCGGCTTCGGCGTGCAGGTCGCGATCGGCATGGCCGCCGGGCTGGCGCTGGGCTTCGCCGCGCGCAGCCTCGGCGGGGCCAATGCGCCGCTCGGCACGACGCTCCATACGCTGGGGCAAATCTTCGTCCAGCTGCTCAAGGCGCTGGTCCCCGCTTTGGTCTTCACCGCGATCGTCGGGTCGATCGCGGCGCTGCGCGATCTTCAGAACGCCGCGCGGCTGGTCGTGCAGACATTGCTGTGGTTCGCGCTGACCGCGCTGGCGGCCGTGTCGATCGGGATCGCACTGGGCCTGCTGCTTCAGCCGGGGCTGCACGCCGGGGTCAGCCCGGCCACCGCCGCCGCGCCGTCCACCACCGGGTCATGGCTCGATTTCCTGAAGGGGCTGGTCCCCGCCAACATGCTGGGCCTGACCGCCAGCACGACGTTGGCGGACGGCGGCGCGACCACGGTCGTCGGGTTCAACGTGCTGCAGATCATCGTCGCCGCAATCGCAATCGGTGCCGCCGCGGTCAGTGTGGGGGAGGCCGGCGCGGGCTTCCTTGCGTTCAACGCCTCCGCGCTGGCGGTCTTTCGCCGGTTGCTACGCTGGGTGATCGCGCTGACGCCGATCGGATCGGCGGCGCTGATCGGGGATGCGGTGGTCCGCTACGGCTGGACCACGCTCACCTCGCTCGGCACCTATGCGCTGGCGGTCTATCTCGGCCTCGCGCTGGTCTTGCTGGTCGTCTACCCGGCGGTGCTGGCGTCCCACGGGCTAAGCCCGGCGTGGTTCTATCGCCGCGCCTGGCCCGCGATCCAGCTGGGTTTCGTCTCGCGCTCCTCGGTCGGCACGCTCCCGGTGACGGAGGAACTGACCGAACGCGCGCTGGGCGTCCCGCGCGCCTATGCCGCCTTCGCGGTACCGCTGGGGGCAACGACGAAGATGGACGGGTGCGCTGCGGTCTATCCGGCGATATCGGCGATCTTCGTGGCGCAATTCTTCGGCATAGCGCTGCACCCGTCCGACTATGCGGTAATCGCGGCGGTCTCTGTGCTGGGATCGGCGGCGACGGCGGGGCTGACCGGCGCCACGGTGATGCTGACGCTCACGCTGTCGACGTTGGGGCTGCCGCTGGAAGGCGTCGGCCTGTTGCTGGCGATTGACCCGATCCTCGACATGGGGCGCACCGCCACCAATGTTGCGGGCCAGATGCTGGTCCCGGTGATCGTCGCGCATCGCGAGCGCCTCGTCACGTCTGTCACGACGTGACGAAAACGGGGTGCGCCGCCGCACCCCGTCCCGATCATCAGCCGCGCGCGCCGCGCAGCGTGTTAAGCACCGCCGCTGCGGCAACGCCCGCCAGCGCGAGCGACGCCCACGGCCGCTCCTTCACGAAGCCGCTGGCCTTTTGCGTCAGCGGCGCATCGCCCGAAAAATGCTGGCGCAGCGAATCGGTCAAGCCGGTCTTGCCGTTCGAAACCTTGGCATCGGCAGTCGACATGATCGTATCTCCGGTGGTGGAAAGGACGCCGCGTCAACGCACCGGCACGCCGCCGGTGCCATCGCCGTCCCACCGGCGCGCGTCAGGTCAGCGCAATCCCCTCTCGCCCCGCCAGTTCGACGACATATTGCCACGCCACCCGGCCCGAGCGGCTGCCGCGCCGCGTCGCCCACTGGATCGCGTCCGCGGCATCGAACGGCAGCCCGTAGCGCTCGGCATAGCCGCGCACGATTGCGCAATAGCCGTCCTGATCGACAACGTGAAAGCCCAGGCTCAACCCGAAGCGATCCGCCAGCGCCAACTGGTCGTCGACCGAATCGCGCGGGTTGATCGCGCTGTCCTGCTCGCGAATGTCGCGCGTCACCAGGTGGCGGCGGTTCGACGTGACGATCAGCCGCGCATTGCCCGGCCGCGCCTCCGCTCCGCCCTCCAGCAACGATCGTAGCACGCGCGCATCGCCCGCCGCGTCGAAGCCGAGATCGTCGAGGAAGATCGCGAAGGCGCGCGGCGCCGCGGCGATCGCGTCGAACAGCGCGGGCAGCGTCGCCAGCCGGTCGCCCGGGACCTCGACCAGCGCCAGCACGCCACCGCCGCCCTGCACCGCGCCTACCGCCGCCTTCACCAGCGCGGACTTGCCCGTGCCGCGCGCACCCCACAGCAGCGTATCCTGCGCGGCATGGCCGGCCGCCAGCCGCCGCAGATTGTCGGTCAGCGCGGTCTTCTGCGCATCGACGCCGTGCAGCATCGCCAGCGGCAGCGGGGCGAAGGCGCGCGCGGCGACCAGCGCGCCGTCGCGCCAGACATAGGCGGGGTGCGCCAGCGGGTCGGCGCCGGCGGGCGGCGGCGGGACAAGCCGCTCCAGCGCGGCGGCGATCCGGTCGAGGGGGTCGGGCATGACGCCCGCGCTACCCTTACCGTGCGCGCGGCTCAACCCGGTGGCAGGCTGGCGAGCAACCGGCGCGCGCCGTCGCGATCGGGCAGGTCGGCACGGCGCAGCAGCGCGGCGATGGCCGTGCGCGCCTCGGCAGGGCGTTTCGCGCCCGCCAGCGCCTGCGCGCGGTGCCACGCGATCGTCGCGTCGCCGGGCGCCGCCTGCGCCGCCTTGTCGAGCAGTTGCAGCGCCGCCGCGACCTGCCCGCGCCCCAGCAGCGCCCAGCCATAGGCATCCGCCGCAGCCGCTCGCATCGGTTGCAGGCGACAGGCGGCGCGCGCCAGCGCCAGTCCCGTCGCCGGATCGTCGGCATCGCTGTAGGCGCCCGACAGGCTGGCGAGCAGCAGGTCGTCGCGCATTCCCAGATCGGTGCGCAGCCGCTCCAGCGTGTCGATCGCCTCGTCGTCGCCGGCCGCACGCTGGAGGTTCGCCAGCGTCCGCCGCGCCGCGATGTTCTGCGGGTTCTGGCTGAGGAACAGCGCCAGTGCCTGCGCCGCGCCGCGCCGGTCGCCGGCCATCGCGCGCGCCTCCACCAGCCGCAGCATCACCGACTGGTCGAACCGCAGGTCGGCGGCGCGGGCATAGTCGCGCGCCGCCGCCGCCCAGCGCCCCGCCGCCGCGTTCAGATCGCCCAGCAACATCGCCGCCGCGGGCGCGCCGGGGGTCTGGCGGGCGATCCGCTGCGCCAGCGCGGTCGCCTCCGCCCCGCGCCCGTTCTCCAGCAGGCCGCGGACATAGGCGACCGCCGCACGCGGATCGTCGGGCACCTTGCTGACCGCATCGGCCAGAACCGCCTGGCTGTCATCCTGTCCAAACGGCGCGGCATAGGGGTGCGGCACCGCCGCCGCGCGATCCAGGAAGCGCGCCGCCCAGTCGCGCTTGCCCTGCGCCTCGAACGCGCGCGCGACCAGCGTCAGCGTATAGCTGTCGGCATCGCCGCGCAGCGCGATCGGGCGCAGCACCGCCAGCGTCCCCGCCGCATCGCCCGACCGCAGCAGCGCCGCGCCCAGCAGCCGCCGCGCCACCAGATTCATTGGCTGGCGGTCCAGCAGCGCGCGCCACTTGACCGCCGCCTGCTCCAGCCGCCCCGCGGCATAATCGGTCGCCCCGGACAGCAGCAGCCCACCCGGCAGGCCGTCCAGCGCGCCGCCGCTGCGATCCAGCAGGTCCGCCGCCAGCTGCCGGTTGCCCGCACGCGCGGCGATCACCGCCAGCAGGTAATAGCCCTGCGGACTGTTGCGGCGCGTCATCAGCGCACGCCGCGCCGCCGCCACCGCCTCGCCGTTGCGGCCCAGATCGCCCAGCGTTGCGGCATATTCGGCCAGCGCCGGATGGTAATAGGGATCGCGCCGCAACGCCGCCGCGAACCATGGCAAAGCCGCATTCAGGCCATAGCGACTGCGCACCACCTCCCCCGCCAGCACCAGCGCCGACAGGCAGGCACGATCCGCCGCCAACGCGCGCTGCACCGCCTCGCCCGCGCCGGCCACATCGCCCAGGTTCCAGCGGATCCGCCCCAGGTCGACCCACGCCGCCGCATCGCGCGGGTAGCGCACCAGCACGGTCTGCAGCAGCGCCACGCCGCCGACGGTATCGCCCTTGTCCGCCATCGCGCGGGCGCGGGCGCGCTGCGCCAGCGGGTCGCCGCCGGCCTGCGCCGCTTCCGCGATCGCGCCATCGGCATCGTCCTGCAACTGGCGCGCGGCGGCGCGCAGCGGGTGCAGCGTCGCCGGGTCGACGCCGGCCGCCGCCGCGCGATCCACGGCCCCCTCCGCCGCGACGCCCTCGCCCAGAAGCAGGTTGGCGCGCGCCAGCCCCAGTTGCGCCGTCGCATTGCCCGGCGCCACGCCGGTCGCGGTCAGGAAGTGATAGCGCGCCGCCGAATAATTGGCCTGCGCCAGCGCCGCTTCGCCCTGGCGGATCGCGACCAGCGGGTCGGGCCGCTCGGCGCGCCGCGCCAGCGCGACGATCGCCAGCACCACCGCCGCGGCCAGCAGCAGCGCCAGCAGCGCACGCACCCGCACGCGTGTCGCTACCCGCCCCGCGCGCGCTGCGATACCATGCCACGGCCGATGCCGCCGCCGCCGGCGCCAGCCGCGCTGCGCCGGCGGTTGATCGCCCGGCGCCTCACGCATTCAGGTCGTAGCTTTTCATCAGGTCGTACAGCGTCGGCCGGCTGACGCCCAGCAGCCGCGCGGTGCCGGAAATATTGCCATCCGACTGCGCCAGCGCGCGGCGGATCGCGCCGCGATCGGCCGCCTCGCGCACCGCGCGCAGGTTGATCGGCAACGCGCCGTCCTCAGGTGGCGCCAGATCGAGGTCGGCGGCCGTCGCCAGTTTCCCATCGGCCATGATGACCGCGCGCTTCACGCGATTTTCCAGCTCGCGCACGTTCCCCGGCCATCCCCACGCATCGATCGCCGCAGTGGCATCGGGCGAAAAGCCGGTGACCGCGCTGCCCATCGCGCGCGCGAACCGCGTCAGGAAATGCCGCGCCAAAAGCGCCGCATCGCCCGGCCGCTCGGCCAGCGACGGGATGCGCACGACGATCTCGGCCAATCGGTAATACAAATCCTCGCGGAACCGGCCGTCCGCCACCATCGCGTCGATATCCTGATGCGTCGCGCATACGATCCGCGTGTCGACCGCGATCGGCTTTCGCCCGCCGACCCGCTCGATCACCCGCTCCTGCAGGAAACGCAGCAGCTTGACCTGCAACGCCAGCGGTACGTCGCCGATCTCGTCCAGGAACAGGGTGCCGCCGTCGGCCTGTTCGATCTTGCCCGGCGTCGTCTTCACCGCGCCGGTGAACGCGCCCTTCTCATGCCCGAACAATTCGCTTTCCAGCAGCGTCTCCGGGATCGCGGCGCAATTGATCGCGACGAACGGCGCGTCGCGGCGGCGCGATGCGTCGTGCAGCCCGCGCGCCAGCACTTCCTTGCCCGTGCCGCTCGCGCCCAGCAGCATCACCGTGATGTCGGCCGGGGCGACGCGCTCGACCGTGCGCGTCACCTTCAGCATCTCCGGCGCGGCGGTGATCAGGCCGCCCAGCGCCCCGCCCAGCGCATCCTCTTGCGCGCGCGCCGCCAGCCGGCGGTTCTCCGCCTCCAGCGCATGGACGTGGAACGCGCGCGCCACGATCAGCCCCAGCTGGTCGATATCGATCGGCTTCTGGTAGAAATCCCACGCCCCGCCCGCGATCGCCGCCAGCGCGGATTCTCGCGCGCCATGGCCGGATGCGACGACCACCTTCGCGTCGGGCTTCAGCGCCAGTATCTCGGCCAGCGCACGCAGCCCCTCGGTCGTGCCGTCGGGGTCGGGCGGCAGCCCCAGGTCGAGCGTCACCACCTGCGGCTCGTGCAGGCGCAGCGCCTCAAGCGCGGCGGCCCGGTCGCCCGCCACCACCACCTCGTAACCGTCATAGGCCCAGCGCAGCTGGCGTTGCAGCCCGGCGTCGTCCTCGACGATCAACAGCGTCGGTCGCTTTGCTTCGGTCATGCGGCGGCCTCCAACGCCTGAGCGCGCGGCAGGGCGATGCGGAACCGGCTCCCCTCGCCCTCCCGGCTCGTCACCAGCAACCGTCCGCCCATCGCCTCGACCAGCTGCCGCGCCTCGAACGCGCCCAGCCCGAAGCCGCTTGGCTTGGACGACACGAACGGCCGGAACAGGCCGTCGCGAACGAAATCGGCGCTCATTCCGCCGCCCTGGTCGATCACGTCGATGAACACCTCGTCGCCCTCATCCCCGACCACCAGCGTGACCGGCTGGCCCGCCGCACTCGCTTCGACCGCATTCTGGATCAGATGGCCCAGCACCGTTTCCAGCGCCGCCGGATCGGCCAGCGCCATTGCTTCATGTCCCTCGGCACGCAGCGGGTGCTGCGCGCGGCGCGCATCCGCCAGCCGCTCCGCCAGCGCCAGCATCCCCACCGGGTGCCGCTCGCCCGCCGCCCCCGCCTGCCGCTGCGACAGGCGGGCGAGCAGCGCGGTCATCCGCTGCGACGAATCGCGCAGCGTCGCGATCATGTCGGCGCGGAATTCGGGGTTGTCGGCGTGCCGCTCGGCATTGCGCGCCACCAGCGCCATCTGGCTGACCAGATTCTTCAGGTCGTGCAGGATGAACGCGAAGCGGCGGTTGAACTCATCGAACCGCTGCGCCTCGCCCAGCGCGCCATGCGCCTCGTCCTCGGCCAGATAGCTGGCGACCTGCCGCCCGGCGACGCCCAGCAGGTCGAAATCCTCCCAGTCGAGTGCGCGCGATACCGGCGGTGGGGCGAGCATGATCGCCCCGATCAGCCGCCGCGCGTGCAGCAGCGGCACCAGCGCCCAGCCGTCGGCGCGCGCGGTCATCCACGCCGGGACCAGCGCGGCTTCCTCCGCCGGCGCACGCCCCGCCGCCACTGCCGGCAGGTCGATGACCCGCGCGGTCCGCTCCAGATACCGCGCCAGCGCGGCGCTGCCGGCCTCGTCGGGCGCCGCCTCGCACCGCCACGCCGCGCGGGCGCGCAGCCCGCCCGCCTCGCTGGTCAGCAGCAGCCCGGCGGGCGATTCGGTCAGTTCGGCCAGCGCGGTGACGACCCGCACGGTCAACGTCGCGCCCTTCCCCCCGTCACCGCCCAGCGTTTCGGTAAAGCGCAGCCAGGCGTTGCGGTAATCGTAGCGGTGCCGGAACAGGTGCTTGGTCACCACGACCTTGGCCCAGCCGCGCAGCCACGGTGTCGATGCCAGCGTCAGCACGCTGGCGGCCGATCCGAACACGAACGCGGTCTGCACGATCCGCGCCTGGTTGCCCGCCAGCGATCCCAGATATCCGGTGACGATCCCGGTCGCCAGCACGTACAGCCCCGCCAGCACCGCCGCCGCCGCCCGCAACGCCACGGTGCGCGACGCGCGGATCGCCTGCGCATCGCCCTGTTGCGCGGCGAACATCACCAGCGGGGCGACCACCACCATCACCGCGCCACGCGCGATCGTCAGCGTGGGCGGCCAGCCGTCGATGATGAACGCCAGCAGATAGACGACCAGGTCGGTCGTCCACATCAGCGCCAGCGCCGCCAGCAGGACATGGCGCGCGCCCCCGCCCTGCTCGCCCGTCCCCAGCAATGCGCGCTGCATCAATACCAGCGCGCCGACGCTGCCCAGCATCCGCAGCGACAGCCCGGTCGAATCGAGCGCCCCGACCGCCTCTGGCAACGTCACCATCGCCGCGGCGATCGCCGTCCCCGCCGCCAGTACGAAACACGATGCGGTCGCGGCATAGGCGCCCAGCCGCGCCGGCGCCTCGATCCCCTGCCCGGCGCGCGCGGCGACGCCCAGCACCGCCAGCCACGCCAGGTCGCGCAGCGCCCCGGTCACCCGCGCGGCGACGTCGGCGCTGCCGATCCCCGCGATCGCCAGCGCCCACAGCGCCGTCGCCACCGCCGCCGCGGTCAGCAGCCAGCGCGCGACCGGCGCCGCGCTGTCCGGGCGCGGCAACGTCACCGCGACGCCGCAAAACAGCAGCGCGACCAGCGAATGGATCCAGATGACCGACGTCGGCGTCATCGCGTCATCGCGCGCCTTCGGGCCACAACACCACGCGCAGCGTCTGGAGCAGGATCAGCAGGTCGAGGAACGGCGAATAGTTCTTTGCGTAATACAGGTCGTATTCCAGCTTGTTGCGCGCATCCTCCACCGACGCGCCATAGGGATAGTTGATCTGCGCCCAGCCGGTGATCCCCGGCTTCACCATGTGTCGCTCGGCATAATATGGCAGCTCGCGTTCCAGTTCGGCGACGAACTGCGGGCGTTCGGGGCGCGGGCCGACGAAGCTCATGTCGCCCTTCAGGACGCTCCAGCATTGCGGCAGCTCGTCGATGCGCACGGTGCGGATGAAGCGGCCGACGCGGGTGACGCGTGGGTCGCGCTTCTCCGCCCATACCGCCTTGCCGCCCGCCTCGGCGTCCTGCCGCATCGAACGCAGCTTCACGATGTCGAACGGCTCGTTGTACAGCCCGACGCGGCGCTGGCGGTAGAAGGCCGGGCCGGGCGATTCGAGCACCACCGCGATCGCGGCGATCGCGATCACCGGGAACGTCAGCGCCAGCACGATCAGGCTGGCGACGATATCGAACGCGCGCTTGGCGATCGTCGACAGGAACCGCCCGGACGAGAATCCATCGGAGAAGATCAGCCACGACGGGTTGACGCTCTGCAGGTCGATCCGCCCGGTCTCGCGCTCCAGGAAGCTGAAGATCTCCGACACGCTGACCCCGGTGGTCTTGACGCGCAGCAGGTCCTGCAGCGGCAGCGCGTTGCGCCGCTCCTCGATCGCCAGCACTACCTCGCTCGCGCGCAGCGCGGTGACGTGGTCGGCAAGGTTGTCGATCGCGCCGCGCGGCACTGCCCCGTCCACCGCCGGCACATGGGTGTCCCCCATCGCGACGAAGCCGGCGACGACGAAGTTCGCGCCGTTGCGCGCCGCCAGCCGCTCGATCCGCGCTGCACGCGGCCCGGCGCCCAGCACCACCACCCGCCGCCGCAGCGCCTCCCCGCCGATCGTCCCGCGCGCGGCGATGCGCAGCGTCACCAGCCCACCCAGCGCCAGCAGCATCGCGTAGAACAGGTTCGATCGCCAGAAGGTGATCGCCGGCACCAGGAAGAAGATCACCGACAGGAACAGGATGCCCAGCGACACCGCCACCAGCAGCCGCGACACCGCGAAGCGCACCGAATGGAGCGCCCCCGGCCCATAGGCGCCGACCGCAACCATCGCCAGTTGCAGCGGCACCGCGAACGACAGCAATTGCGGGATGCGCGTCGCCGGCGTGTCCGGTGCCATGCCGATCTGCCACGCGCGCACCTGCCAGCCCGCCTCCGCCGCCAGCAGCAGCAGCGCGAAATCCAGCAGCCCGAGCAGCAGCACGGCATTGGGCACGTAATGTTTGAACAGACGGACCATCGGCCGGTGTCGGTCCCCGGAAATGACGCAAGCGATACCGGGCGAGCTATCGCCGCAATTGGCAAAGAAAGGCTGAACGACGCGCTTTTGCGCGATCCTCGCCCGGTCGCGGAGCCTTCAGCGACCTCGGCAGTTATCGCGGCGGCGACGCGGTCCATGCGCGGTCGCGGGGGAAAGGGTAGTTCATTGATCGACATCGTTCCGGTGATCCTGTCGGGCGGATCGGGGACGCGGCTGTGGCCGCTGTCGCGGGCGGAGAAGCCCAAGCAGTTCCTGTCGCTGACCGCGGCGGAGACGATGCTGCAACTCACCGCCGCGCGCGCGCGGGGGGCGGGGTTCGCCGCGCCGGTGGTGGTCGCGAACGCCGCGCATGCCGACGAGGTGGAGGCGCAGCTCGCCGCCGCGGGCGCCGAGGCGCTGGTGCTGGAACCGGTCGGGCGCAACACCGCGCCCGCGATCGCGCTGGCGGCGCTGTCGGCGGACCCGGACGCGGCGCTGCTGGTGATGCCGTCCGATCATGTCATCGCCGATGTCGATGCGTTCCACGCCGCGATCCGCCGCGCGCTGCCGCTGGTCGAGGACGGCTGGCTGGTGACGTTCGGGATCACCCCGGACGCGCCCGAGACCGGCTATGGCTATATCCAGGTCGGCGAGGAGGTCGCCGCGGGTGTCCACCGCGTCGCGCGCTTCGTGGAGAAGCCCGGGCGCGACGTGGCGGAGGCGATGCTGGCGGCGGGGGACCATGCGTGGAACGGCGGGATCTTCCTGTTCCGCGCCGATGCCTTCGTCGCCGCGCTGGCGCGGTTCGCGCCCGACATGCTGGCGGCGGTGCGCGCGTCGCTGGACGCCGCGCGGCGCGAGGGCGCGCGGGTGTGGCCGGATGCCGATGCGTTCGCGGCCTCGCCGTCCGATTCGATCGACTATGCGGTGATGGAAAAGGCCGACCGGGTCGCGGTGGTGCCGGTGGCGATGGGGTGGAGCGACGTGGGCAGCTGGGACGCGCTGCACACGATCAGCGAGGGCGACGCGCAGGGCAATGTCGTCAGCGGCGACGTGGTGGCGCTGGACGCGGCGAACTGCCTGGTGCGGGCCGAGGGCGTGCGCGTCGCGATCGCCGGGGTCAGCGACCTGATCGTGGTGGCCAGCGGTTCCGACGTGCTGATCGTCCCGCGCGGGCGCAGCCAGGACGTCAAATTGCTGCTGGATGCGATGAAGAAATAAGCCTCAGCCGCTCATCAGCCACGCCCAGCACGCCGCCAGCCCGGCGCAGCCGACCAGAAGCTGTGGCAGGCGCAGCCGTGCGAGGTGCGCCGGGGCATCGCCCGACAGCGCCGCGCGCCGGTCGACCAGCGCCGCCAGCGCATAGCCTGCCGTCAGCAGCGCCACTGCGATCGCCGCGCGCGGCACCACCAGTGCCAGCCCCGCGATCGCGACATAGGCGATCGCCGCCGCCAGCTCGGCCATGGTCGACGCCCGCGGCGTCGCGAACCCGAACCCGCGGCGCACCCCGCCGATGAACGACAGGATCAACGCCCCCCAGATCACCGCCAGCTGCACCGCCAGCACCGGCCACCCGCCGGGCAGCACCCATACCCCGATCCCCACCGCGACCAGCGGCAGCATCGGACCATAGCCGAAGACGATACTGGCGGCGGGAATGCGCGGATCGGGTTCCATGTCCCGCGCAACGCACGAACCGACGATCAGTCGCGCGCGAAAATCTCGTCGTGCGGCAGCGTTACGTCGAGTGACGGGAGGACGACGTCGTGCGGCTGAGCGAACAGATCGTCGCGCCATGACGTCGGGCCCAGCCGCTGGACAACGCGGCTCAGCTCGCGCTCGGGATCGACGAAGACGACCGTATCGACCGACGGCAGCGTGCGATAACTCGCCAGCTTGTCATTCTCATCGATGCGCGACGTGGACGGGGACAGTACCTCGACGATCACGACCGGATCGTCGAACGCCCGTTGCATCTCGCGCTCGCGCGATGCCGGATCTCCGCAGAAGACGCTGACGTCGGGATAGCGCAGTTCGTCGTCGCGGATGCGCACGCCCATATCGGAATTATATGCCCGGCACCCGCTGCCGCGCAGCCGCGCGTGCAGATAGGCGAGGATGTTGCTGGCGACCCGCGAATGCGCCGGTGTGCCACCGGTCATCATGCGGATCGTACCGTCGATCAGCTCGAACTTGCGGTCGGTACCAAAATCGATCTCGAGAAACTGCTCGACGGTGATCGGCTGGTAGATCGCATCGTGGCGCATGCTGCACATCATAGAGGGTTTCTGGTGACAGACAAAGGGCCGGCGGATCGCTCCGCCGGCCCTTTGCTCGAACCATCGGCGACGCAAAGCCGTCGCCGTGACGTCGGACCGGTCGAGCGGCATGGCCGCCCGCCTGCCGGCCGTTCCGATCTTCTGTCCGGGGCAGCGTCACGCTGCCCCGGTCGTAGATCAGAAGTCCATACCGCCCATACCGCCGCCGGGCATCGCCGGCATCGCGGGCTTGTCCTCCGGCAGCTCGGCCACGGTGGCTTCCGTGGTAATGAGCAGGCCGGCAACCGAGGCGGCGTTCTGAAGCGCGGTGCGCACGACCTTGGTCGGGTCGATCACGCCGGCCGCCACCAGGTTCTCATACGTGTCGGTCGAGGCGTTGAAGCCGAACGACGTGTCCGACTGGTCGAGCAGCTTGCCCGACACGACGGCGCCGTCCTGACCGGCGTTCTGCGCGATCTGGCGCACCAGCGCGGTCAGCGACTTGCGGACGATGTCGACGCCGCGCGTCTGGTCGTCGTTGATGCCCTTGACGCCGTCCAGCGCCTTGGTCGCGTACAGCAGCGCGGTGCCGCCACCCGGGACGATGCCTTCCTCGACCGCGGCGCGGGTCGCATGCAGCGCGTCGTCGACGCGGTCCTTGCGCTCCTTCACCTCGACCTCGGTCGCGCCGCCGACCTTGATGACGGCCACGCCGCCGGCCAGCTTCGCCAGACGCTCCTGCAGCTTCTCGCGGTCATAGTCCGAGGTCGTGACCTCGATCTGCTGACGGATCGCCTCGGTACGGCCCTTGATCGCATCGGCGTCACCCGCGCCATCGACGATGGTGGTGTTGTCCTTGTCGATCGTCACGCGCTTGGCGGTGCCCAGCATGCCCAGCGTCACGGTCTCGAGCTTGATGCCCAGGTCCTCGCTGACGACTTCGCCCTTGGTCAGGATCGCGATGTCTTCCAGCATCGCCTTGCGGCGATCGCCGAAGCCCGGCGCCTTGACGGCCGCGACCTTCAGGCCGCCGCGCAGCTTGTTGACCACCAGAGTGGCCAGCGCCTCGCCCTCGATATCCTCGGCGATGATCAGCAGCGGGCGACCCGACTGCACGACCGCTTCCAGGATCGGCAGCATCGACTGCAGGTTCGACAGCTTCTTCTCGTGGATCAGGATGTACGGGTCGTTCAGCTCGACCGTCATCTTCTCCGGGTTGGTGATGAAGTACGGCGACAGATAGCCGCGGTCGAACTGCATGCCCTCGACGACGTCCAGCTCGAATTCGAGGCCCTTGGCCTCCTCGACGGTGATGACGCCTTCCTTGCCGACCTTCTCCATCGCTTCCGCGATCTTCTCGCCGACTTCCTTGTCGCCGTTGGCCGAGATGATGCCGACCTGCGCGACTTCCTGCGAGCCGGACACCGGCTTCGAGCGCGACTTGATGTCCTCGACGACCTTGGTCACCGCCAGGTCGATGCCGCGCTTCAGGTCCATCGGGTTCATGCCGGCGGCGACCGACTTCATGCCTTCACGCACGATCGCCTGCGCCAGCACGGTGGCGGTGGTGGTGCCGTCGCCCGCGATGTCGTTGGTCTTCGAGGCCACTTCGCGCACCATCTGCGCGCCCATGTTCTCGAACTTGTCCTTCAGCTCGATTTCCTTGGCGACCGACACACCGTCCTTGGTGATGCGCGGCGCGCCGAAGCTCTTGTCGATCACGACGTTGCGGCCCTTCGGCCCCAGCGTGACCTTGACCGCGTCGGCCAGGATGTCGACGCCCTTCATGATGCGCTCACGCGCGTCGCGCGAGAATTTCACGTCCTTGGCTGCCATGTGGCTACCCTTTCAAATGACGAATGTTGAGAAAGTTGAGGCTGTGGACGTCGGCTCAGGCGATGATGCCGAGGATGTCCGATTCCTTCATGATGAGCAGGTCTTCGCCGTTCACCTTGACCTCGGTGCCGGACCACTTGCCGAACAGGATGCGGTCGCCGGCCTTGACGTCCAGCGGGGCGACCTCGCCCTTGTCGTTCTTGGCGCCGGCGCCGGCGGCGACGACTTCGCCTTCCTGCGGCTTTTCCTTGGCGGTGTCGGGAATGATGATCCCGCCGGCCGTCTTCTCCTCCGCCTCGACGCGGCGGACGAGAACGCGGTCGTGCAACGGACGAAAGTTCATTGCTCTTACCTCTTCTAAGGGCATGTGACACATTTTTGGCACTCACCGAAGTCGAGTGCCAGCGGTGCGGATATGTGGTCGCTCCCCCGCCCCGTCAACGGGGTCGGGAACCTTTTTTCAGGCGGCGCGTGCGGGCAGCAGGCCCAGCCGCTCGCGCATCGACCAGCGCCACAGCAGCAGCGCCGACACCACGCCCAGCCCCGCGGCCAGTCCCCACCAGATGCCGATCGCCTGCCAGCCCAGCGTGAAGCCCAGGAAGGCGGCGGTGCCGAACCCCATCACCCAGTAACCGAACACCTGGATCATCATCGGCACGCGCGTGTCCTGCACCCCGCGCAGCACGCCCGCGGCCACCGCCTGTGCCCCGTCGACCAGCTGGAAGATCGCCGCGACGCCCAGCAGCTGCGCCGCCAGCGCCGCCACCGCCACCTCGCGCGCGGGGTCGACATAGGCGCGTACCAGCAGGTGCGGCACCGCCCACAGCACGGCGGCGGTCGCCACCATCACCCCGATGCCCAGCGTGATCGCCACCCCGCCCGCGCGCCCGACCCAGGCGGCGTCGCGCGCGCCATAGGCGAAGCCGACGCGGATCGTCGCGGCCTGCGCCAGCCCGAACGGGATCTGGAACGCGATCGCCGCAATGTTGAGCGCGACCGCATGCGCGTCGATCGCGGTGACGGAGATCAGCCCCATCAACAGCCCGGCACCGCCGAACAACCCGCCCTCCGCGACCCAGCCGAGCGCGATCGGCGCGCCCAGCTTCACGATCTCGCGCATCCGCGACCATTCGGTGCGCCACCATTTGCCGAACAGGTGGAACCGCCGCAGCTTGCGGTCGGTAACCAGGATCGCGGCATAGGCCAGGCAGCTGGCGAAGGAGACGGTGACGCTGGCCAGCGCGGATCCCTCCAGCCCCAGCGCCGGGAAGCCCCCGTTGCCGAAGACGAGGCACCAGTTGGCCAGGATCGCGACGCCCAGCGCCAGCAGCGTCACCACCATCGCCCAGCCCGGCCGCCCCAGCGCCGCCGCGGTCATCCGCATCAGCGCGGAAAGCACCGCGGGCAGCACCGCCAGCGACAGGATGCGGCAGAACACGCCCGCGCGCGCCGCGACCGCGGCGTCCTGTCCGGCCAGCCGCAACAGCGGCTCGGCGATGTTCAGCAGCGCGACGACCACGATCGTCCCCAGCCCCGCCAGCCACATGCCCATGCGGAACGACCGGCGCACCTGCCGCACCGCGCCCACCCGCGCGCCCAGCGCGGCGGCGATCAGCGGCTCGGCCGCGCCGACCAGCCCGACCAGCGCGAACGCCAGCACGTTGAACAGGAACACCCCCAGCGTCGCCGCCGCGAATTCCACCGGCCCCAGCCGCGCGACGAACACCACGTCGACCGCGAACACCGCCATCTGCAACAGGTTCGCGCCCACCAGCGGCCCCGCCAGCGCCAGCAGCGCGCGCAGCTCGTCGCGCCACGTTTCGGGCGGCGCCTCGGTCAGCGGGGAAAGGGCGGCATGGCCATGCATGGTGGGCGCGTTAGGCGAAAACGGGACACGGCGCCACTCATGTGGCGTATTGCTCGATTGATACACGTCGCGCTACACCCCCGGGCGACGGGCGCTCCGCCCGAAGATGGGACGACACATGAAGCTGGTTCGCGGCGCCTGGAAACTGCTGGTGGGGATCAAGGACGCGCTGGTGCTGGTCGCCATGCTGCTGTTCTTCGGCCTGCTGTTCGCCGCGCTCAACGCGCGCTCGCGCCCCGCTGCGATCAAGGACGGCGCGCTGGTGCTGGAACTGAACGGCCCGATCGTGGAACAGCCGGAGGATGTCGCGCCGCTGGCCATGCTCAGCGGGCAGCAGATCGGCAACCAGTATCGCCTGCGCGACGTGCTGCGCGCGATCGACCTGGCACGCGAGGACAAGCGCGTGAAGGCGATCGTTCTCGATCTCGACCGGTTCGGCGGCGCCTATCCCGCCGCGCTGGGCGAGGTGCAGGAGGCGCTGATGAAGGCGCGCGCCGCGGGCAAGCCGGTGCTGGCCTATGCCACCGCCTATACCGACGGCGGCTACCGCCTCGCCTCGGCCGCCAGCGAAATCTGGATGGACCCGATGGGCGGCACGTTGTTCATGGGGCCGGGTGGCAGCCAGCTGTTCTACAAGGGGCTGCTCGACAAGCTGGGCGTCAACGCGCACGTCTATCGCGTCGGCAAGTTCAAGTCGGCGGTCGAACCCTATACCCGCGCCGACCAAAGCCCCGAATCGCGTGAGGCGTCGCAGGCGCTGTACGGCGCGCTGCTCGACCAATGGCGCGAATCGATCGCGCGCGCACGGCCCAAGGCGCAGGTCGCCGGGCTGCTGACCCGGCCGGCGCAGCTGGTCCAGGCCGCCGGCGGCAACCTGGCGCAGGTCGACATGCAGGCCGGGCTGGTCGATCATCTGGGCGACCGCATCGCCTTCGGCCGCCGCGTCGCCGAACTGGCGGGCAGCGACGACAAGAAGCCCGCGGGCAATTTCACCACGATCAAGTACCAGGGCTACGTCGATGCGCATCCGCTGCCCAAGAAGGGCAAGATCGGCGTGCTGACCGTCGCGGGCGAGATCATCGACGGCCAGTCGCAACAGGGCAATGCCGGCGGCGATACCGTTACCGACCTTCTCTATCGCGGGCTGATCGATCAGGATCTGAAGGCGCTGGTGCTGCGCGTCGATTCGCCGGGCGGTTCGGTGCTGGCGTCGGAGAAGATTCGCCGCGCCGTCATGGAGGCGAAGCGCCGCGGCCTGCCGGTCGTCGTGTCGATGGGCGGGCTGGCCGCGTCGGGCGGCTACTGGATTTCGACGCCCGGCGACGTGATCTTCGCCGAACCGGGCACGATCACCGGGTCGATCGGCATCTTCGCGGTGCTGCCCACGTTCGAGAAGACGCTGGCCAAGATCGGCCTGTCCACCGACGGCGTGCGCACCACGCCGCTGTCGGGCCAGCCCGACGTGCTGTCCGGCACGTCGCCCGAGCTGGACGCGGTGGCGCAGGCCGGGGTCGAGCATGGCTATCGGGAGTTCATCACCCGCGTGTCGCAATCGCGCAAGCTGCCCCCGGCGCGGGTGGACGAGATCGGCCAGGGCCGCGTGTGGATCGGCGGGGTGGCGCATCAGCTGAAACTGGTCGACCGCTTCGGCGGGCTGGACGCCGCGGTGGCGGAGGCCGCGCGCCGTGCGAAGCTAGACGCCGCCAAGCCCGACGTCGTGTGGCTCGACAAGAAGCCCGGCTTCGCTGCGGAGCTCGTGCGCCAGATCAGCAACAACGAGGATGACGATGCCGGCGCCCCCGCCGACGCGCTCGGCCGGATCGCGTGGCAGCAGCAGCAGGTGATGGCGACCGCGCTGGGCGATGCTCGGCGGCTGATTGCGGGCGGCGGCGGGGTGCGCGCACAATGCCTGGAATGCGGCGGGCTCGGGCCCGTGCGCGCCAGCCTCGCCGATCGCACCTTGTGGCAAATGGTGCTGGCCAAGCTGGGCTGGTGATGCAAGGGGGCGTGGTGATGACCCAGGGACCGATCACCATCCGCCCCGCGACCGCCGCCGATGCCGCCGCGATCGCCGCCATCTACGCCCCTTACGTCCTCTCGGGCACGGTCTCGTTCGAGAACGAAGCGCCCGACACGCGCCAGATCCGCACCCGCATGGCCGCGTCGGACGGGCTGTACCCGTGGATCGTCGCCACCTCGGGCGACGACGGCGACGGTGCCGGGGTGCTCGCCTACGCCTATGCCACGCGCTTCCGCGACCGGCCGGCCTATCGCTACGTCGTCGAAACCTCGATCTACGTCGCCGGCGGCACGCAGCGGCAGGGCGTCGGCCGGCTGCTGTACGAGGCGCTGGTCGATACGCTGCGCGCGCAGGGCTTCACCCAGGCGATCGGCGTCATCTCGCTGCCCAACGACGCCTCGATCACGCTGCACGAGGCGGTCGGCTTCCGCCGCGCAGGCGTCTATCGCGAGATCGGGTACAAGCAGGGGCGCTGGATCGACGTCGGCTTCTGGCAGTGCGAGCTGAACCCGTCGGCCGTCCCGCCGACGGAACCGCGCCCGTTCAGCGAGGTCGGCGTCGTCCGCGCCTGACGCGGAACGGGGCCCCCCCGCCCGCCGCCCCGGACGTGTTCGACGTCTACGAAAGTCGCCCCGGCAGCCACGTTCGATGTGTCACCCCGGACCTGTTCCGGGGTCCACCGGTCCGGAGCTCGTCGGCCTGTGGGTGCGCGGCACCGTGGCTGCCGGAACAGGGCTCTCCTGAGCGAAGTCGAAGGGTCCGGCATGACGGACCAAGCTTCGAAGCGTTCCTAGCGCCCCGCGTCGCCATAGGCGGGCAGCGCCAGCCGGAACCGGATCGCCGCCGCACGCAGTCCGAAACCGGCCAGGCCCGCGACCCCGGCGGCCAGCCACGGGTCGATGCCGATCGTGCGCATCGCCACGTACAGCCCCGCCGCCAGCGCCGCGGCGGTCACGTACAGTTCGGGGCGCATCAGGATCGACGGCTCGCCCGCCAGCACGTCGCGGATGATCCCGCCGACGCAACCCGTCATCACCCCCATCAGCGCGGCGGGCAGCGGCGGCACGCCGTAGCCCAGCGCCTTGGCCGCACCATAGACGGCATAGGCAGCCAGCCCGACCGCATCGAACCAGTCGAGCGCCGCACCGCGCCACCAGCGCGCCGGCGTGATCCAGATCACCATCGCCATGACGAGGCACACCGACGCCGCGCGCGCATCGTGGACCCAGAACACCGGCGCCCCGATCAGCAGGTCGCGCACCGTTCCCCCTCCGACCCCCGTGATCAGCGCGAAGAAGGCGAAGGTCACCAGCGTCTGCCCGCGCCGCGCCGCCGCCAGCGCGCCCGACACCGCGAATACCGCCAGTCCCGCGACGTCCAGCCACGGCGCGAACGCGGGCAGCAGCACCTGCGGCGTCAGTGCCTCCGCCGGCGGCATCGCGCCGGTCAGGCCCGCTCGATCAGATAGTTCATCCGCGCCGACGCGATCGGTCGCGCGCGATCGTCCTGCCACGCCACCGCCTCGACATTGGCGACGCGGTTGCCCAGCCGGGTGATGATCCCCGCGGCCAGCGTATCGTGGTCGCGCCCGCCGCGCATGAAATCGACGGTGACGTTGATCGGCTTGATCCGGCCCCCGCCCTCCTCCGCCAGCGCGTGGCGCAGCGCCGCGATCGCGGCTACCTCCAGCAGGCCGGAAATCGCCCCGCCCTGCAGGAATCCGGGGCGGCCCAGCACCGCCTCGGCGAACGGCATCCGCATCACCGGCGTGCCGTCGGCGGCATATTCCAGCTGCGCACCCAGCAGCGTCGCATACGGGGGCAGGCGCATCACGGCGTCACCTTCGGATAGCTGCCGCTGGGCACCATGAACGTGGCAGCGACATGCGCGACCGGATCGTCGATATCGCCGTCATGCGCGATGCCGCGCGTGAACGAGATCGACCTCGCGACGCGCAGGCATTCGGCGCGCCCGATCACGGTGCGGCCGGGCCGCGCGGGGCGCAGATAATCGATGCGCAGGTCGACGGTGGCGTGCGGCACGAACGTCGCGATCCGGTTCCACACCGCCAGGCTGGTGGCGATATCCATCATCGCGATGATCGGCCCGGACGCGATCACGCCACTGTCCTCGTCGCCGATCATATCCTCGGCATAAGGCATCGCCAGTTCCACCCATTCGGCGTCGCGCGCATGGAAACGGATGCCCAGCCGCCCGCCGTGCCCGCCGAAACGGCGCAGGTCGATCTGGTCCATCATCTTGGCCGGATTGAACGTCATGCCGCCGCCCTACACGCCCGCGCGCGCGCCGCGCAACGTTGCAGCGTTTTAACTAACGCCCGCCGCGCGCGCCGCCACACGATGGCGCATCGTTTCGATGGATGTGGGGGCAAGGATGACGAACGGCGCGATGGGCACGGCACGGCGGATCGACATCGCCGACATTCCCGATCTGGCGACGATGATCGCCCCGGCCGGCAGCGTACGCACCGCCGAACGCGGCGCGGATCATATCTGCGATTACATCGTCGAGCTGGTGATCCTGATCCAGTCCGATTCGCGGTCGTGATCCCGTCGCGCGCGGCGCTCGCCGCCGCGGCGGAGCGGTCGGCGTCGATCGCGCGCGCGTGGCATGATGGCGAGGCGGTGCGCCACGTCACCGCCGCCTTCGCCGCGCTGACGCCCGACGATGCGGAGCGGGTGGCGGACGCCGCCGCGACGCTGCTGGCCGAGGCATCGTGGATCGCCGCGCTGCTCGCCCCGCTGACCGCCGCGCTGCGCGAGGACCCGTGGTTCGACGCCCCGCTGCGCGTCGCGCGCGATCCGCGGCGCACCGTGGTGCGGTTGCTGGACCTGCCCGCCGCCACCGTCTCCGCGACGGTCGCGATGGGCGACGCTGACGCGACGACGCTGACCGTTTCCGGGCGGCTGGCGGTGACGCGCTACCACCGCGCGGGCGGCGCGCGGCTGCTGCGCTGGGACGCCGGCCCGCCAGATGCGGGAGAGGCGCTGCCGCTCGCCTCGCTGCCCGCGGTCGAACTGCATGACGGGCTGGTGCTGCGCACCGATGGCCGGCGCGAGGCGACGCTGCTCGACACCGTCACGCCGGTCGCGACGGTCACCATTGCCACCCGCGCGCCCGCGATGGTGCGCGAATATGACCGCGCGACCGGCCGCCGCCTGCGCATCGCCACCGGCGACGACGGCGCGTCGCGCACCCATATGCTGCTGACGCTGCTGCGCATCGCCGGCCGCACCGACGCGGGCGCGCGCTTCGACGCCGCGACCCGCGCCGATGCCTTCCACCTGCGCTGGGAGGCGATGCGCGAATGGCTCGCGCTCGACGCCGACGCCGCGCTGCCGCGCCTGCGCGAAATGGCGGCGGGCGATCCCAACGTCGACGTGCGCGCCGCCGCCGCCGCCACGCTCGCCCGGCTGGGGGCCGCGCCATGCCCCGCCTGATCGACACCGCCGCGGACGACGCGATCACGCTCGACGAACTGGTCGATGCGCTCGACGCCGATCCCTGGGATCCGCGTGACGAGGATGCGTTCGCCGCGCGCGGCATCTGGCTGGCGCGGCTGGCGCGCAACCGCCGCTTCCTCGCCGACATGGCGATCGCCGAGCTGGAGACGCGCTTCGCCGGACAGGCGCGCAACAGCTATGGCGCGCAGGTGCTGATGCTGCGCCCGCCCGGCGGCCGCTACGCGCTACGCGCCGCCTTCTGGCCCGCTCACGGCGACGCGGTGGTGCGCGCGGCGGGGACCGCGCCGTTCTTCTACGACCTGCCGCACGACCATAATTTCTCGTTCCTGACGGTCGGTTATCTCGGGCCGGGTTATTGGAGCGATTATTATCTGGCCGACCAGGCGTTCGACGGCAGGACGCACCGCGTCGTCGGCGATCGTGCCGGGCTGACGTTCGATCGCCGCGCTCGGCTGGAACCGGGACAGGTGATGCTCTACCGCGCGCACCGCGACGTCCATGTCCAGCATCCGCCCGACCGATTCTCGGTCTCGCTCAACATCCTGGGCCACGACCGGGCGCAGCCGTGGCGGACGCAATATCGCTTCGACACCGCCACCGACACGATCGCGCAGGCGATGACGGTCACCCCGTCGGAGGCGCTTGTGACGATCGCCGCGCAGCTGGGCGGTGACGACGGCACCGGCCTGGCGCAGGATATCGCGCTCCGTCACCCGAACTCGCGAATGCGCGCGACCGCGCTCGCCGCGCTCAACGGGCTGCTCTCCCCTCCCGCCACCCACCGGCTGGCGGAGCGCGCCGCGGACGATCGCGACCCGTGCAACGCCGCCGCGGCACGCGCGATTCTGGCCGGCTGACCGGTCCAAATCGGATCAGGTGTTGCGCCACGTCAGTGCCGCCCCGGTTACGATGCGGCGATGGCGGTGCGTCTGCTGATCGAACGCCCCGGACTGGCCGCCGCGCTTCGCCAGGTCGGCCTTGCCTGCGTCGTCGAGGGCGCCGCGCCGACCGTCGTGATCGGCGCGCCCGCCGACCTGTCGATCCTTGCGCAGCGGTTCGCCGGCGCCGCCACGCTGATCGTCGCGCGGGACGAGGCGGAGGAGATCGCGACGCTTGCTGCCGGGGCCGGCGATTGCACGCGCGGCGGCGATGCGGTCATCGCGGCGCGCGCCGCCCGGCTCCATGCCCAAGCGCCCGTCTGGCGGATCGGCGACCTTGTGATCGACCGGATCGCGCGCACCGCCGCGCGCGCCGGGCGGCCGCTCGACCTGCGCCCGCGGGAATATGCGTTGCTCGCGCATCTGGCGGCGCGGGTCGGCCGCACCGTGCCGCACGACGATCTGCGCCGCGCGGTGTTCGGCCTTCGCTTCGATCCGGGCACCAACGTGCTGGCGGTGCAGGTGTCGCGCGTGCGCGCCGCGCTGGAATGCGATGCCGCGCCGCCGATGCTGCTCACCGATCGCGGGCGCGGCTATCGGCTGGTTGCGGCGCCCGTGCCCGCCCTGTAGCTAAGCCGCAGGGCTTAGGAAGAGGATGCACCATGAACGATCGCGTTTCGATCACCGTCGCCGACGGGATCGCCGACGTGCGGCTGACCCGCGCGGACAAGATGAACGCACTCGATCCGGCAATGTTCGCCGGCCTGCGCGATGCGATCGACCGGCTGGGCACGATGCCGGAGGTGCGCGCGGTGGTGCTGTCGGGCGAAGGGCGCGCCTTCTGCGCCGGGCTGGACATGGCGTCGATGGCCGGCGGCGGTTCGGGACTGAAGCTGTCGGAGCGCAGCCGCGGCCCGTCCAACGATGCGCAGTTCGTCTGCACCGGCTGGCGCGAGTTGCCGGTGCCGGTGATCGCGGCGGTGCACGGCGTCGCGATGGGCGGCGGGTTCCAGCTGCTGTCGGGCGCCGACATCCGCGTCGCGCATCCCGATACACGCATGGCGATCCGCGAAACCTATTGGGGGCTGGTGCCCGACATGGGCGGCTTCGCGCTGTGGCGCGGCACGGTGCGCGACGATATCCTGCGCGAGCTTGTCTACACCAGCCGCGAATTCTCCGCCGCGCAGGCGCAAGGCTGGGGGCTGGTGACGCATCTGGACGACGATCCCCACGCCCGCGCGATGGCGATCGCGCGCGAGATCGCCGGGCGCAACCCAGATGCCGTGCGCGGGTGCAAGCGGCTGTTCGCAGAAATGCACGACGGCGACACCGCCTCGATCCTGCTGGCCGAAAGCGTCGAGCAGGTCGCGTTGATGGGATCGCCCAACCAGGTGGAATCGGTGAAGGCCAATATGGCCAGGCGCGCGCCGGTCTTCGTCGACGGGAACCCGCCGCCGCGAAGCTGAACGCGGCGTTGTTTCAGGTTCATGCAACCGGGGTACAAGGGACACGTTTCGACGGCATTACGAATTTCGGAACGGGAGAAATGTCACATGCGTAACCTGATGCTCGCCTTTGGCGCCGCCGCGATGGTCGCCCCCACGCTCATCGCCACCACCACCGACGCGGATGCGCGCCGCCACTCGCGCTATCGCGAATGGCGCGGTGAGGACGGCCGCCTACGCTGCCGCAAGCCGGACGGCACCACCGGGCTGGTGGTCGGCGCGGTCGCCGGCGGCCTGCTGGGCCGCACGATCGACACGCGCGGCGACCGCACGCTCGGCACCGTGCTGGGCGGCGTCGGCGGCGCGCTGGCGGGCCGCGAGATCGAGCGCAGCAGCTCCAACCGCCGCTGCCGTTGAGCCTTTCGGGCTGATCGGCGTTGGAAGGGGCGCGGTCCGATGGGGACCGCGCCCCTTTTTCGTTGGAGACGACACATGCCCACCCGCAGTGGATCGGCGCGCTACGAAGGCCTTGGCAAGGACGGCAAGGGCTGGGTTTCCACTCAGTCGGGCGTGCTCAAGGACCAGCCA
Source organism: Sphingomonas ginsenosidimutans (assembly GCF_002374835.1). GTDB lineage: Bacteria > Pseudomonadota > Alphaproteobacteria > Sphingomonadales > Sphingomonadaceae > Sphingomonas > Sphingomonas ginsenosidimutans. The sequence goes on along the minus strand of NZ_NWVD01000001.1, from coordinate 902,143 downwards.
TATGGCTTCAACACCCGGTTCGAGGACGGCGCCGGCACCAACCCGGAGGAGCTCATCGCCGCCGCGCATGCCAGTTGCTTCACCATGGCGCTCAGCTTCGCATTGGCCGGCGCCGGCTATCATGACGGTACGCTGGAGACGAGCGCGAAGGTCACCGTCGAAAAGGATGGCGACGGCTTCACCATCACCTCGTCGAAACTCGATCTCACCGCCACGGTCCCCGGCATCGCCGTCGATGAGTTCGAGAAGATCGCGAACGAGGCAAAGGCCGGCTGCCCGGTGTCGAAATTGATGACCGCCGAAGTAACGTTGACCCACCATCTGTCAGAGTAACTTGCGCGCGCGTGAACGGGCAGTAATGTTACGTTCACGCAACCGCGCGGCGTCTTCATCGTTCTCCCCGTTACTTTCGTCGATCAAGGAGAACAGTGATGCGTATCATCCTGGGTACGGTGTTGGCAGCGACCACGCTGGCCACGGTTCCGGTCGAGGCCACCGCGCAGACGCCGCCGCAGGCCGATCGCGAATATCGCCGCGACATCAATGATGCGCGCCGCGATTATCGTGATGACCTGCGCCGCGCGGACTCGCGCCGCGACGTGCGTGACGCCCGACGCGACTATCGAGATGACGTGCGCGACGCGCGACGCGATCGCAACGATACGGTGCGCGACTGGCGGCGATACAATCGCTACGACCATAACCGGTTCGAACCGGGCCAGCGCGGTTACGACCCGGCCCGCTACTACCGCGACGGGCGTTATTACCGGCAGCGCGCGCTGACCCGCAACGACCGCGTCTATCGCGGCTACAACGGCCGTTACTACTGCCGCCGGTCGGACGGGACGACCGGGCTGGTCGTCGGCGGCTTGGCCGGCGGTGCGCTGGGCAATATCATCGCCGGCGGCGGCTCGCGGCTACTGGGCACGGTGATCGGGGCGGGCGGCGGTGCGCTGCTCGGCCAGTCGATCGACCGCGGGCAGGTCGTCTGCCGCTAAGCGCGGCTTGACCAGGCGGAGGCGGCCCCGGCATCGCGCCGGGGCCGTTTTCGCATCAGATGATCCCGCCGCCCAGCATCAGCCGCAGGCCGAAGATCAGGATGAGGATCAGGTTCAGGTTGCGCCCGCCGTTGCGGGACGACAGCGCGCCGATCGCCGCGCCGACGACCGCGATCGGGATGACGAACCAGTAGCCCCAGGCGAAGAACGGCAGGAACGGCACGATGCCGAGCACCAGCGCCACCAGACCGATGAGGATGGAAAGCAAGTTGAGCATGACGGGAACATGGCCCTGCCACAGGTGTATTGCAAGAGTGAGACACGGAAGGGTTCGTTAACGCCGCCCGCGCCATGCCTCTTGCTCCTTTCCCTCGCCACGGACGGCCGATGCGACGCACGACGATCACCCCGCGCCTTCCCGGCATCGCTGCCATCCTTGCCGCGGCGCTCGCGCTGGCGGGGTGCGGATCGCCGAAGCCCGCGGCCGGTCCCGACGTCAATGCCGTCGATGCGGCGCTGCTCGGCAATAATGCCGACCCTGCGCTGACCGCGGCGTTGCGCGACCAGATCATGGTCGATCCGATGCTGGTGCAGCAGGCGAACGACGATGCGGTGCGCCCGCCGACCATGCCCGCGTCCGGCGCGGTGCCGCCCGACGGGATCGCGCAGGCGGCGATGCCCAAGGATCCGCTCGCCGGCCAGACGCTGCGCAGCGCCCCCGCCCCGTCCGCCGACTGCCCGCAATGCGCCGTCGCGCGCCGTGCGCTGACGCTGGGGGCGCTCGCCGGAGGACAGGGTGGCGCGACCGCGCAATGCGCTGGCCGCGTCGCTTACTCGGCGGTCTGGGCGACGCGCCTGCCGGGCAGCATCCCGCTGATCGCCGACGCGCGCGTGATCGAGGCGGCGGGCGCCGATGGCGACGGCTGCCGCCTGCGCATCGTCACCTTCGCCAGCGCGCAACCGATGCAGCGGCTACTCGACTATTACTACACCCGCGCCACCGCCGCCGGCTTCCGCGCCGGACATCAGGCGGACGGCGCGGAACATGTGCTGGCGGGCACGAAGGCCGGCGGGGGCGCGTTCCTGGCGCTCCTGCGCCCGCACGCCGGCGGCGGCACCGAGGTGGATCTGATGGTCGACGGCGGCTGATCCGCGCTATCGTCGCGCGATGCCGTACCTCCTCCTGCTCGCCGCCATTCTCTCCGAAGTGGTCGCCACCACCGCGCTCAAGCAATCGGACGGCTTCACCCGCCCGTTCCCCGCGCTGGTGACCGTCGCTGGCTATGCGATCGCCTTCTACTGCCTGTCGCTGGCGCTGCGCACGATCCCCACCGGCGTCGCCTATGCGATCTGGTCGGGGGTCGGCATCGTGCTGGTCACCGTCGCGGCGCGGATCGTCCACGGGCAGCGGCTCGACCTGCCGACGCTGGCGGGCATGGCGCTGATCGTCGCGGGGGTGGCGGTGATGAACCTGGGGCCGCGCGCCGCGGCGTCATGATCCGGGGGCATGACGCACGGTCAATTCCCTTCCGCGGCGAAAGCCGGTAGGGACGCGCGATGAATTCCCTCCTCCTCGTCATGGCGGGCGGCGCGATCGGTTCGGGCGCCCGCTTTCTCACCGGACAGGCGACGCTGGCCGCCTTCGGTCCCGGCTGGCCCTCCGGCACGCTGACCGTCAATATCGTTGGCAGCTTCATGATGGGGGTGCTGGCCGGCATCCTCGCACGCATCGGCATGGGGGGCGAGACATGGCGGCTGCTGCTGGGCACCGGCGTGCTCGGCGGCTTCACCACCTTCTCGGCCTTCGCGCTGGACACCGCCAACATGGTGGAGCGCGGCGATCCCGTCGCCGCGCTCTCCTATGTCCTCGCCAGCGTCGTCGGCGGGCTGATCGCGCTGTTCGCCGGGCTGATGATCGTCCGCGCGCTGTCCGGGGCGGGAGCATGAGCGACGGCGACGACAACGTCCGCCAGTTCACGGTCGGCTACGACGACGACGGCATCCGCGTCGATCGCTGGTTCAAGCGGCATCTGGAGGGGACCAGCTTCACCACCGTCGCCAAATGGGCGCGCACCGGGCAATTGCGGGTGGACGGCGCGCGCGTCGGCCCCGGCGACCGGTTGCAGGCCGGACAGGTGCTGCGCGTTCCCCCCGCCGAACCGGTTCGCACCGATGCCAGGCCGCAGCGCCAGCGCCCGCCGCTGAGCGATGACGAGGCGACCTTCGCGCGTGAGATGGTGATCCACAAGGACGCACAGGCGCTGGTCCTCAACAAGCCACCCGGCCTCGCGACGCAGGGCGGGACGAAGACGGTCCAGCATGTCGACGGCCTGCTCGACGCGCTGCAATATGAGGCGGAGGGGCGGCCCAAGCTGGTCCACCGCCTCGACAAGGATACGTCGGGCGCGCTGCTGGTCGCGCGCACTACCCGCGCTGCGGCGTTCTTCGCCAAGAGCTTCTCGGGCCGTTCCGCCAAGAAGGTCTATTGGGCGCTGGTGGTCGGCGTCCCCTCGATCGACGACGGCACGATCGACCTGCCGATCGCCAAGCAGCCCGGCACCGGCGGCGAGAAGATGCACGTCGACGAGGCGGAGGGCAGCCCCGCGCGCAGCCGCTATCGCGTGATCGAGCGGGCCGGCAACCGCGCCGCCTGGGTCGAGCTGCAACCCTTCACCGGGCGCACCCACCAGCTGCGCGTCCACATGGCGGCGATCGGTCATCCGATCGTCGGCGACGGCAAGTACGGCGGCCCGGCGGCGTTCCTGACCGGCGGGATCAGCCGCAAGATGCACCTCCACGCGCGCCGCATCCGCGTCGACCATCCCGACGGCGGCGAGATCGACGTGACGGCGGAGCTGCCGACGCACTTCGCCGAAAGCCTGGCGGGGCTGGGGTTCGAGGCGATGGCCGGCGACATGATGCCGCTCGACAGCTTCACCCCGCCCACGCGCGAGGAGAAGAAGGCCAAGGCGCGCGCGCATGCCAAGAGCGTCCGCAAGGAACGTCGCGGCGAACGGCGCGGCCGCGGCGCGGACGACACACCGCGCGGCGGCGGGAGTGGCGGCGGTCGCCCGCGCAGCGGCTCGCGAGCGGGCAGCGCGCCGGCTCGCCCCGCCGGCTCCCGCGGCGGCGCGCCCCGCGGCGGCGGTGCGCCGAAACGCTGACGATGCATCCCGATCCGGCCTTCGCGATCGATACGGCCGCGTGCCGCACGGTCGCGCGGCGGCTCGGCTTCGCGCAGGTCGCGCTGTCCGCCGGCGGGCGGCTGGCGCTGGTCCATGCGCCGCTGGTGCTGGCGGGCGACGACACGCTCACCTTCCACCTGTCGCGCCGCAACCGCGCGCTGCCGATCGCCGACGGCACCCCCGCGATCGCCGGGTTCGTCGCGACCGACTTCTATGTCAGCCCCGACTGGTATGTCGTGGACGGACAGGTGCCGACATGGAACTATGTCGCGGTGGAGGCGGAAGGGACGATCACCGCGCTCGACGATGACGCGCTGATCGCGCAGATCGACGCGCTGGGCGCCGAGCAGGAGGCGCGGCTTACCCCCAAGCCGCCGTGGACGCGCGCGAAGATGCCCGATGGCCGTTTCGACGCGATGCGCCGCGCGATCGCCGGCTTCACGCTGTCGATCGCCGCGTGGCGCGGCACCGCCAAGCTGTCGCAGAACAAGTCGGCCCCCGACCGTGCCGGCGCGATCGCGGGCCTTCGCGCCGCGGGCCACGACGATGCGGCGTCATGGATGGAAAGCGGCGTCGCGGCAGGCGACGTCCGGCGTCAGACCGCGGTCACCGCCCCGTCGATCACGCCCCAGCCGGCATAGACCGCCAGCGCCACCGCGGCGGTCGCCGTCACCCCGAACAGGACGTAGCCGACATATTCCAGCATCGGCGGGTTGGGCCGCGCCAGCTTGCGGTTGCGCGACGCACCCGACAGCACGAAGCTCAACAACATCCCGTAGGTCAGCGCCACCGCCTCGATCATTCCCGCCTCGCTCGTCCCGTAAAGGTCCAGCGGCCACCCCCCAGCAGCCTTGGTATGCGTTAACCATATCATGGCCTTGCTACCCAGAGGTTAACGATCGCCCTGCCCCGCGCATCGCTCGCCTTATCGCCCGGCACGGCTCCCGCCCGCACGCGCGACGTTATGGCGCGCGGCGACGCGCTGGTCTAAGGCGCCCGCCATGTCCCTTCGTCTCGCCGTATTTGACTGCGACGGCACCCTCGTCGACAGCCAGGCCAACATCTGCCGCGCGATGGAGGCCGCCTATGCCGCCGCGTCCCTGCCGCCACCGCCGCGCGCCGCGATCCGCGGCATCGTCGGGCTGAGCCTGGTGGAGGCGGTGGCGGTGCTCGCCCCCGACGCCCCGCCCGCGCTCCACGAACAGCTGGCGGAGGATTACAAGGCAGCGTTCCGCGCGATGCGCGCCGCAGGCGAACTGGAGGTGGAGCCACTGTACGACGGCCTGATCGCCGCGCTCGACGCGCTCGCCTCGGCCGGGTGGCTGCTCGGCGTGGCGACCGGCAAGTCCGACCGCGGCCTCGCCCACGTTCTGGCGCACCACGGCCTGTCGGCGCGCTTCGTGACGCTCCAGACCGCCGACCGCCACCCGTCGAAACCGCACCCGTCGATGCTGCACGAGGCGATGGCGCAGGCAGGTACCGATCCCCACATGACTGCGATGATCGGCGATACCAGCTACGACATGGAAATGGCGCGCGCCGCGGGCGTCCGCGCGGTCGGCGTCACCTGGGGCTATCACGACGCGGCGCAATTATGGGCGGCGGGCGCCGATGCGGTCGTCCACGATTACGCCGACGTGCCGGGGGCGCTGGCATGAGCGGGGATCCCGCGGTGGGGCGCTGGGCGCTGATGATGGCGGTGCGGGTCGCGGCCACGCTCGGCGCGGTGCTGGGCGTCGTGCTGCTCGGCCGGGCCGAGGCGTGGGGTCCGAAGCTGCTGGGCGTCGCGATCGTCGCCAGCGCGCTATGGGTCATCGCCACCGTGCCGCGCGCGCTGGCGCACCGCTGGCGGACGCCAGAATGAAGCGCTTCTGGAAGAGCGTCGCCATCGACGGCGAGCGCGTCGTCCGGCTCGACGATCGCCCGGTGCGCACCCCCGGCCGCGCCGCATTGGCACTGCCGACCGACGCGCTCGCCGCCGCGGTCGCCGACGAATGGCGCGCGGTCGGCGAGACGCTCGACCCGCGGGCGATGCCGCTGACCGGGCTGGCCAATGCCGCGATCGACCGGATCGCCGCGCAGCCCGCCGCCTTCGCCCATGGGCTGGCCCGCTATGGCGACAGCGACCTGTTCTATTACCGCGCCGATGCCCCGCGCGAACTGGTCGAGCGGCAGGAGGCCGCCTGGGACCCGCTGCTCGACTGGGCGCGCACCCGCTACGACGTGCATCTCGAAACCACCGCCGGGGTGATGCACCGCGCGCAGCCGCCCGCCACGCTGGCCCGACTGGCAGAGGCGGTGGCGGCACGCGATGCCTTCCACCTTGCCGCGCTGTCGCCGCTGGTGACGATCACCGGCACGCTGATTGGCGCGCTGGCGCTGGCCGAGGGCGCGACCGACGCCGACACGCTGTGGGCCGCCGCAATGGTGGATGAGGATTGGCAGGCCGAACGCTGGGGTGAGGATACGCTGGCGGCCCAGACGCGCGCAGCGAAACGCCGCGATTACGACGCCGGGGTGCGGTTCCTGTCGCTGTTGTGACGGGTGGACGGGGCGGTCGAATCTCCTCCGTCATGCCGGACCAGATCCGCCCGGCAACGACGGGCCGAACGCCCCCCGCCGCCTACGCCTCGCGCGTGCGCAGCTTGCGGATGAAGCCGATCAGCCCGGTCTGCCGCGACCGCTTCAGCCGTTCGGCCGCCAGGATCGTCTTGACCTTGGCATAGCAGCTTTCGACATCGTCGTTGACCAGCACATAGTCGTACCCGTCCCAATGGCTCACCTCGGCATCGGCGCGCGACATGCGGCGGTCGATGATCTCCTGCGCGTCGGTGGCGCGGCCCTCCAGACGGCGGCGCAGTTCCTCCATCGACGGGGGCAGGATGAACACGCGCACCACGTCGCCGCCGGCGATCTGGTGCAGCTGCTGCGCGCCCTGCCAGTCGATATCGAAAAGCACGTCGTTGCCCGCCGCCAGCATCGCCTCCACCGGCGCGCGCGGCGTGCCGTAGCGCTGGTCGAACACATGCGCCCATTCCAGGAACTCGCGCGCCTCCACCATCTCGCGGAACTTGTCGAGCGTCACAAAATGATAGTCGCGCCCGTCCTCCTCGCCCTCGCGGATCGCGCGCGTGGTGGCGGACACCGACAGCGACAGCTCCGGCTCGCTGGCCAGCAGCTTGCGCGCGATCGTCGACTTGCCCGCGCCCGATGGCGAGGACAGGACGAACAACACGCCGCGGCGCTTCATGTTGTGCGGGTCGGCGGTACGGTCGGAATCCATGGCGGCTGATGGCCCGCCGCCCCCCTTCCCGTCAAGCCGACAGGCGCGCCGCGTGCCAGTCGAGGTGATCGCCCATGAAGGTGGAGATGAAGTGGTAGCTGTGGTCGTACCCCGGCTGCATCCTGAGCGTCAGGTCGATGCCCGACGCCTCACACGCCGCCGCCAGCAATTCGGGGCGCAGCTGTTCGGCCAGGAAGCCATCGGCATCCCCCTGATCGACCAGCAATTCCTTCACCCGCGCGCCATCCTCGATCAGCGCGACCGCGTCGTGACGGCGCTTCGCCGCCGCATCGTCGCCCAGATAGCGGTCGAGCGCGCTGCCCCACGGCACCTGCGTCGGCGCGACGATCGGCGCGAAGGCGGACACCGCCCGGAACCGCTTGGGATGGGTCAACCCGATCGTCAGCGCGCCGTGCCCGCCCATCGAATGGCCCATGATCGACTGGCGATCCATGTCCACCGGAAATTCTGCGGCGACCAGCGCCGGCAGTTCGTCGGTGACATAGGTCCACATGCGATAGTTCGCCGACCACGGCGCCTGCGTCGCATCGACGTAGAAGCCGGCGCCCTTGGCGAAGTCCCACGCCTCCTCATCCGGCACGTCGTCGCCGCGCGGCGACGTGTCGGGCGCGACGAAGATCAGCCCGTGGCGCGCGCAATGCGCGCGGAACTCGCCCTTGTCAGTGACATTGGCATGGGTGCAGGTCAGCCCCGACAGATACCACACCACCGGCAGACGCGCGCCCGGCGCATGATCGGGGACATAGACCGAGAAGGTCATGTCGGTGCCGGTCGCCGTGGACGCATGGCGGTACACGCCCTGCGTCCCGCCATGCGCCCTGGAGGTCGAGACGCTGTCCATCGCTGTTTCCCGGATACAAAGGGGGGCCGCCCCGGCGCCGGGCCGGGGCGGCGACATGGTCACGCCGCGGCCGGCATCCGGTGCATCGCGCACAATTTGTTGCCGTCGGGGTCGCGCAGATACGCCAGGTACAGGTTCATGCCGTTGCCGCTGCGCACCCCGGGCGGATCCTCGATCGCGCGGCCGCCCGCGGCGACGCCCGCCTCATGCCAGGCGTTGGCCTGCTCCGGCCCGTCGACCGCAAAGCCCACCGTCATGCCGTTGCCCGGCGTCGCGGCTTCGCCGTCGATCGGCGGGGTGACCAGGAACAGGCCGCCGTTGTGCATGTAGATGAGCCGCCCCTTGGGATCGACCATCCCCGGCCTGCCGCCCAGCGCCGCGAATAGCGCGTCGTAGAACGTCTTCGACCGGTCGATGTCGTTCGATCCGACCATCATGTGCGAATACATATCCTGCTCCTCCTCGCTTGTTGTCTCAGAACACCACGACGCTGCGGATGCTCTCGCCCGCATGCATCAGGTCGAACCCCTTGTTGATCTCCTCCAGCGTCAGCCGGTGGGTGATCATCGGGTCGATCTGGATCAGCCCGTCCATATACCAGTCGACGATCTTCGGCACGTCGGTGCGCCCGCGCGCGCCGCCGAACGCGGTGCCCTTCCACACGCGACCGGTGACCAGCTGGAACGGGCGGGTGCTGATCTCCTTGCCCGATTCGGCCACGCCGATCACGATCGATTCGCCCCAGCCGCGGTGCGCCGCCTCCAGCGCCTGGCGCATCACGACCGTATTGCCGGTGCAGTCGAACGTATAGTCGCCGCCGCCATCGGTCATTGCGATCAGGTGCGGCACGATCTCGCCGACGTCCTTCGGGTTGACGAACTCGGTCATCCCGAACCTGCGGCCCCATTCCTCGCGGTCCGGGTTGATGTCGACGCCGATGATGCGGTGTGCGCCGGCCAGCTTGGCGCCCTGGATGACGTTCAGGCCGATCCCGCCCAGCCCGAACACGATCACCGTCGCGCCCGGCTCCACCTTGGCGGTGTTGACGACGGCGCCGACCCCGGTGGTCACGCCGCAGCCGATGTAGCAGCTGGTGTCGAACGGCGCATCGGGGCGGATCTTCGCCACCGCGATCTCCGGCAGTACAGTGAAGTTCGAGAAGGTGGAGCAGCCCATGTAATGGTAGATCGGCTGCCCCTTGTAGCTGAAGCGCGTCGTGCCGTCCGGCATCAGCCCCTTGCCCTGCGTCGCGCGGATCGCGGTGCACAGGTTGGTCTTCTGGCTCAGGCATGATTTACACTGGCGGCATTCCGGCGTGTAGAGCGGGATGACATGGTCGCCCGGCGCCACGCTGGTGACGCCCGCGCCCACTTCGCGCACGATACCACAGCCCTCATGCCCCAGCACGCTGGGGAACAGCCCCTCGCTGTCCAGCCCGTCCAGCGTATAGGCATCGGTATGGCAGATGCCGGTCGCCATGATCTCGACCAGCACCTCGCCCGCCTTCGGGCCTTCCAGGTCGAGTTCGACGATCTCCAGCGGCTTCTTCGCCTCGAACGCGACGGCGGCGCGGGTCTTCATGCAATCGGTCTCCACGGTGGGTCGCCCGGCCCTTACGGCGCGCGGCGGGTGCCATCAAGGCGCGAACCGGCTACACCGGCGCGATGACCGATATACCGCCCCGACCGCTCTCTGGCGTCCGCGTCCTCGAACTCGCCCGCATCCTCGCCGGGCCATGGGCCGGGCAGCTGCTCGCCGATCTGGGCGCCGACGTCATCAAGGTGGAACGCCCCGGGGAGGGCGACGACACCCGCCACTGGGGCCCGCCGTTCCTGACCGGCGCGGACGGGGAGAACCTGTCCGCGGCCTATTACCATGCCTGCAACCGCGGCAAGCGGTCGGTCGCGGTCGACATCGCCACGCCGAACGGGCAGGCGCGCGTCCGCGATCTGGCGGCGGGCGCGGACGTGGTGATCGAGAATTACAAGGTCGGCGGGCTCGTCAAATACGGCCTCGACGCCGCCACGCTGCGCGCCACCGATCCGCGGCTGATCGTCTGTTCGGTCACCGGCTTCGGACAGGACGGTCCCTATGCGCACCGCGCCGGCTACGACTTCATCGTCCAGGGGATGGGCGGGATCATGTCGATCACCGGGGAGCCGGACGGCCCGCCGCAAAAGGGCGGGGTCGCCTTCGCCGACCTGTTCACCGGCGTCTACTCGGTCGTCGCGATCCTGGCGGCGCTGCACGACCGCGCGCGCACCGGCACGGGCACGCATATCGACATGGCGCTGCTCGACACGCAGGTCGCGGTCCTGGGCAACCAGGCACTCAACTGGATGGCGAGCGGGGTGGTGCCGGTGCGGATGGGCAACGGCCATGCCAATCTGGCGCCCTACCAGAGCTTCCCGACTGCTGACGGCAACCTCATCATCGCGGTCGGCAACGACCGGCAGTTCGCGAAACTGTGCGATGTGCTGGGCGTCCCCGACATGACGCACGATCCGCGCTTCGCCACCAACCCCGCCCGCGTCACGAACCGTGCCGCGCTGCTGCCGCTGGTCACCGCGCGGACGGTTCTATGGCCCAGCGCCGACCTGCTCGCCGCGCTGGAGGCGGCCGGGGTGCCGGTCGGCCCGGTCAACCGCATCGACCAGGTATTCGCCGATCCGCAGGTGGTGGCGCGCGGAATGCGGCTGATGGTCGACGGCCTGCCCGGACTGGCCGCGCCGATCACCTATGACGGCACCCGCATCCGCGCCGACCGCGCCAGCCCGCGGCTCGGCGAGCATCAGGATGCGGAGTGGGCCGCCGATAGAGAAAACCCGCTTTGAAACAAACGTCATCCCAGCGAAAGCTGGGATCTCACTGCAACTGAGCGCGCTCCTCGCCACAGGAGGCCCCAGCTTTCGCTGGGGCGACGCGCATTGAGTATCCTACGCGTCTCAAACCCGCGTCGAAACACCCGCCTTCGCAGCCTTGCGCCGGTCGTACGCCTTCTTCGCGACATAGGCGCCGCCCAACGCCATGCCCAGCGGGCCCATGCGCGTCACCGCGCGCGTCGCCAGCGCGCCGAACAGCGCACCGCCCGCGCCGCCACGCCCGTCGCGGCGGTCCAGTTCGCGCCCCACCAGCGCGCCGAGAATCGTGCGGATCATGCCTTCACCCTTTCCGAAATCGTGTTGCCCAGCGTCTCGATACCCTTCAGCACGCCCCAGCCGATCGCCCAGGTGGCGACCACCGGCAGCACCACCTTCAGCACGTTGGCGGTGATCGCGCCGTACAGCGCACCATCCGCGACGCTGTCGTCGTCGCCCGACATCGCATCGATCGCGCCGCCGATCAGCGCGCCCATCGTCGTCACACCCATGGTGGCAGGATCCTTCATCGTTACGCCCGCGCTCAATGCGGCACGCGCACGTCAGTTCCCCAGCATCGCTTCCGGCCACACCACGCGGTCGAACGTCTCGGCATCCACCAGCCCCAGCGCGATGCCCGCCTCCTTCAGCGTCAGCCCCTCGACGTGCGCGTGCTTGGCGATCTTGGCCGCATTGTCGTACCCGATCTCCGGCGCCAGCGCGGTGACCAGCATCAGCGACCGGTCCAGCAACTCGCCGATCCGCGCCTCGTTCGCCTCCAGCCCCTGGACGCAGCGCTGCGCGAAACTGTCGCACCCCGTCGCCAGCAGGTCGATCGAGCGCAGCACCGCCGCGCCGATCATCGGCTTGAACACGTTCAGCTCCAGATGCCCCTGCGCCCCGCCGACGGTGATCGCGACATGATTACCGATCACCTGCGCCGCGACCATCGTCAGCATCTCGCATTGCGTCGGGTTGACCTTCCCGGGCATGATCGAGCTGCCCGGCTCGTTGGCGGGCAGGTCCAGTTCGCCCAGCCCGCACCGCGGGCCGGAGCCGAGCAGGCGGATATCGTTGGCGATCTTCGTACACGCCGTCGCCAGCGTGTTGAGCACGCCCGACAGATGGACCAGCGGGTCGTTGCTCGCCAGCGCCTCGAACATATTGTCCGCGGGACTAAAGGGGATGCCGGTCAGCCCGCGCACCTCGGCGCAGAAATCGCGCGCAAAGCCCTTCGGCGCGTTCAGCCCGGTGCCCACCGCGGTGCCGCCCTGCGCCAGCCGGTCGGTCCCCTGCTCCACCGCCGGCTCGATGCGGCGCAGGCAGCGATGGATCTGGTGCGCATAGCCCGAAAATTCGTCGCCCAGCGTCAGTGGGGTCGCATCCTGCAAATGCGTCCGTCCGATCTTGACGATCCCCGACCATTGCCGCGCCTTGGCATCCAGCGCGGCGTGCAGCCGCTCCGCCGCGGGGATCAGCCGCCGCCGCACCGCGATCGAACAGGCGATGTGCAGCGCGGTCGGGAAGCTGTCGTTCGACGATTGCCCGCGATTCACGTCGTCATTGGGATGGACCGGCGCCTTGCCGCCGCGCGTCCCCGTCATGATCTCGTTGGCGCGGCCAGCGATCACCTCGTTGACGTTCATGTTCGATTGCGTGCCGCTGCCGGTCTGCCAGATCACCAGCGGGAACTGGTCGTCCAGCATCCCGTCGGCGACTTCCTGCGCCGCCGCCTCGATCGCATCGGCCTTGTCGGCGGGAAGTCCATGGCGCCGGTTCACCCGCGCGGCCGCCTGTTTCACGATCGCCAGCGCATGGACGATCTCGATCGGCATCCGCTCGCGCGCGCCGAACGGGAAATTCTCCAGGCTGCGTTCGGTCTGCGCGCCCCAATAGGCATCGGCCGGCACCTCGATCGCACCGATCGAATCGGTTTCGGTCCGCGTCGCGCTCATCCTGTCTCTCCGTCCTGTCCGCTGCGTTACCGCATGAACCCGGCGGCGGCGTCAGTCGATCCGCTTCGACAGGAAGTAGCGCGCTTCGCCCGGCGGATAATCGTCGATCTGCCCGAACGCGGCATAGCCCAGCTTCTCGTAGAAGCCGCGCGCCTGGAAACTGTAGGTGTCCAGCCACACGCCGACACACCCCAGCCGCCGCGCTTCCTCCTCCGCCGCCAGCATTAACGCCCGCCCCTCGCCGCGCCCGCGCCGCTCGGGCGGCAGTGCCAGATACTGGACGAACAGCCAGCGATAGCCGGTCGTCCCCCACAATCCGCCGACGATCGCCCCGGCATCGTCGCGCACCGCCAGCGCCACGTCATGCCGCTCGGTCGGACCGGCGGCGGCATCGTTATGCGCCCGCAACGGCGCCAGGATCGCCTCGCGGACGGCGGCGTCGGGATGGGGGATACGGTCGATCATCGGGGTTCCCGGATGGTGGCGGCGATGCAATCACCTGATGCCCCGGTTCGCCTTGTCAATCTACGGGCCGAAGGGCGGTGGCCCAGCCCCCTCCGTTCGCCCTGAGGAGCCGTTGAGCCTGCCGAAACGGCGTCTCGAAGGGCCGGGGTGGCGGCGGTGCTTCGAGACGCGGCTTCGACAAGCTCAGAATCTCCTCTCCACGAACGGCTGGAGGTTGCGGGCCTCGCGTCACCCACTCACCCCATCGCCACGTCACGGGAATGAATCCCGTGACGTCGGACGCGCCCCTGGCGCGCCGGCCGTGACGGTGCGTTGCCGCGCAACCGACACAGAAACTGTGTCGCTCGCACCGTCACTTCTTCCGCTTGAAATCCACCGCGACGACGTTCGATCCGTCCTCCACCGGCGCGGCTGGGGGGCCGTCGTTCTCGGCCGGGTCGTGCCCGCCGGGGCCGTCCTCCGGCCCTTCCTGCGCCTGGAACCGCAGCTCGAAATTGACCGCGGGGTCGTGGAATCCGGTGATCGCCGAATAGGGGATCACCAGCTTCGACGGCACCTGGTTGAAGCTGAGCCCGACCGAAAAGCGCCGGTCGTCCACCGTCAGGTCCCAGAAACGGTTCTGCAGGACGATCGTCATCTCGTCCGGGAACCGCTCGATCAGGCGGGCGGGAATGTCCACGCCGGGCGCCTGCGTCTTGAAGGTGATGTAGAAATGGTGCTCGCCCGGTAGCCCCCCCGATTCGGCCACCGTCCCCAGCACGCGGCCCACCACCGCGCGCAGGGCTTCCTGCACGATTTCGTCATAGGGGATCAGGCTGTCGGGCAGCATGTCGTTCATGCCCCCTTGGGTAGCGCCATGATGCGCGGGGTCAAGGTTGCTTGGACGCGCGGCATCGTTATGGGGTGCTGCCCATCATGCGCACCGCCACGATCCGCCGCGACACCAGCGAAACCAAGATCGCCGTCACCGTCAACCTCGACGGCACCGGCGCCTATGCCGTGACAACGGGCGTCGGCTTCTTCGACCATATGCTCGAACAGCTGTCGCGCCATTCGCTGATCGACATGGATGTGACCTGCGACGGCGATCTGCACATCGACCAGCACCACACGGTGGAGGACACCGCGCTGGCGCTGGGCAGCGCGATCGCGCAGGCGCTGGCCGACAAGCGCGGCATCCGCCGCTATGGCGACGCGCTGTCGCCGATGGACGAAACGCTGACCCGCGTCGCGCTCGACATTTCCGGGCGCCCGTGGCTGGTGTGGAAGACCGAATTCACCCAGACCCGGCTGGGCGAGATGGATACCGAGATGTTCCAGCATTTCTTCCACAGCTTTGCCCAGGCCGCCGGCATCACGCTGCACATCGAAACGCTGTACGGCGACAACAACCACCACATCGCCGAAAGCGCGTTCAAGGGCCTCGCCCGCGCGCTGCGCCAGGCGGTGGAGATCGACCCGCGCAAGGCCGACGCGATCCCGTCGACCAAGGGAACGTTGTGAGCGCGTTTCGCAGCAGCGGCGCGCTGTGCGTCATCCTGCTCGACTATATCCGCCCGCTGGCCGACGTGGACGCACAGATGAACGCGCATGTCGCGTGGCTCGAAGCGGCCTTTTCGGGCGGCGCGTTCCTGGTCGCCGGGCGGCGTGATCCGCGCACCGGCGGGGTGATCGTCGCGCGCGGCACCCGCGAGGATGTCGAGGCGATCGCGGCGACCGATCCGTTCGTGACCAGCGGCGTCGCCACCGCGCAGGTCGTGGCGTTCGACGCCCGTTTCGCCGCCGCCGCAGTTCGGGAGTGGCTGGCATGACCCTGGCGCTGATCGACTACCAGGCCGGCAACCTTCACTCGGTCGAAAACGCGCTGCGTGCCGCTGGCTGCACCGACCTCACCGTCACCGCCGACCCGGACGTAGTCGCGCGCGCCGAGCGGATCGTGCTGCCGGGCGTCGGCGCCTTCGGTGCGTGCGCCGCGGCGTTGCGCGCCATCCCCGGCATGGTCGATGCGATGCGCGCGCGGGTCATCGACGGCGGCACGCCGTTCCTTGGCATCTGCGTCGGAATGCAATTGCTTGCCGATACCGGTGAGGAACTGGGCACCCACGCGGGCCTCGGCTGGATCGCCGGCACCGTCCGGCGCATCGACACCGCCGGCAGCGACGCGAAGGTGCCGCACATGGGCTGGAACGATGTCGTCCCCCTCGGCGACCACCCGCTGATCGTGCCGGGCGAGGCCTATTTCCTCCACAGCTACGCCTTCGACGGTTCGAATGTCGTCGCCACCACCGACCATGCCGGCCCGGTGACCGCCGCGGTCGCGCGCGACACGATCGTCGGCGTGCAGTTCCACCCCGAAAAGAGCCAGCGTTACGGGCTGGCGATGCTCGAAAGGTTCCTTGCATGGAAGCCGTGACCGCCCCGCTGATCGTCTTCCCCGCGATCGACCTGAAGGCCGGGCAGGTCGTTCGGCTGGCGGAGGGCGATATGGCGCGCGCCACCGTCTATGGCGACGATCCCGCGCACCAGGCGACGCTGTTCGCCGAGGCGGGGGCCGGGCATCTCCACGTCGTCGACCTCGACGGCGCGTTCGCGGGCGAAAGCGTCAACGGCGATGCGGTGCGCGCGATCGTCGCGGCCTTCCCTGGCCACGTCCAGCTGGGCGGCGGCATCCGCACCCCCGCCAGTGTGGAGGCGTGGTTCGACCTGGGCGTCGCGCGCGTCGTGATCGGCACCGCCGCGCTGGAAAACCCGCAGTTCGTCCGCGACATGGCCGCCGCCTTCCCGGGCGGGATCGTCGTCGCGGTGGATGCGAAGGACGGCATGGTCGCGACCAAGGGCTGGGCCGACGTTTCGACCACCAGCGCGGTCGACCTCGCCCGCCGGTTCGAGGATGCCGGGGTCGCCGCGGTGCTGTTCACCGACGTCGGCCGCGACGGCCTCCTCAAGGGCTGCAATGTCGAGGCGACAGTCGATCTGGCGCGGGCGGTCGACATTCCCGTGATCGCCAGCGGCGGGGTGGCGGGCATTGCCGACATCCACGTCCTGGCGTTGCACGCGCGCGACGGGATCGAGGGGGTCATCACCGGCCGTGCGCTCTACGATGGCCGGCTCGACCTTGCCGCCGCGCTCAGCGTCGCCGCCGCCGCCTGACCGGCGCCCGACCGTCGAATGACCAACTTGTAACGCAACACGCCGCCCCGCGCGGCGTATCTTCCGCCATCACCAGTGATGGAGGATGTTGTGAAGCGTTTCGCCGTTCTGATCGCGCTGCCGCTGATGGTGGCCTCGACCTCGCCCGCGCTCGCCAAGGGTTGCCTGCGCGGCGCCGCCGCCGGTGCGGTCGCCGGCCATTATGTCGGCAAGGGCCATGCCGTGATGGGCGCGATGGCCGGCTGCGCGGCGATGCACCACCATTACGCCAAGCAGGCGAAGGCAAAGGCGCAGGCCGCGCCGCGCTGATCGACGGGGCAAGCGATGCTTGCCCCGCACCGCCCGCGCGGGCATGGAGCGGCGCATGACCGTCCGCGCCCGCGTGATCCCCTGCCTCGACGTCGCCGGCGGCCGCGTGGTGAAGGGCGTGAATTTCGTCGACCTGATCGACGCCGGCGATCCGGTGGAACAGGCGCGCGCCTATGACGCGGCCGGCGCGGACGAACTGTGCTTCCTGGATATCACCGCCAGTCATGAGGCGCGCGGCACGATCCTCGACGTGGTGCGGCGCACCGCCGCGGTCTGCTTCATGCCGCTGACCGTCGGCGGCGGCGTGCGCACCG
This sequence comes from Sphingomonas ginsenosidimutans, assembly GCF_002374835.1. Lineage (GTDB taxonomy): Bacteria > Pseudomonadota > Alphaproteobacteria > Sphingomonadales > Sphingomonadaceae > Sphingomonas > Sphingomonas ginsenosidimutans. The sequence goes on along the minus strand of NZ_NWVD01000001.1, from coordinate 884,764 downwards.
CCGAGGATGCGCGCGCGCTGCTGCTGGCCGGGGCGGACAAGGTCGCGGTCAATTCCGCCGCCGTTGCACGGCCGGAAGTGGTCGCCGATATCGCCGAACGCTTCGGCAGCCAGTGCTGCGTCGCCAGCATCGACGCGCGCCGCAGCGGCGAGGGATGGGAGGTGTTCACTCACGGCGGCCGCCGCGCCACCGGAATCGACGCGGTCGCGCACGCGCTGCGCCTCGCCGAACTGGGCGCGGGCGAGCTGCTGGTGACGTCGATGGACCGCGACGGCACGCGCGACGGCTACGACCTGGCGCTGATCCGCGCGATCGCCGACCGCACGTCGGTGCCCGTCGTCGCGTCGGGCGGGGTCGGATCGCTAGACGATCTGGTGGCGGGCGTTACGGAAGGTCACGCCTCCGCGGTGCTCGCCGCGTCGATCTTCCATTTCGGGCAGGCCACCGTCGCGCAGGCGCATCAGGCGCTCGCCGCCGCCGGCGTGCCGGTGCGCGCGCATTGAGGCAGCCGCGCGCCGCCGCGGCGATGGCGATGGCCATGCTGCTGTCGGCATGCGGCGGGCGCTACGCTCCGGTCAGCGACTGGCCGGTACGGATCGGCAAGCCCTATCAGGTGCGCGGCACCACCTACACCCCCGCCGCCGACCCGACGTACGACATGCTCGGCTATGCCAGCTGGTACGGCAATGAATCGGGCAAACGTACCGCCAATGGCGAACGCTTCCGCGCCAAGGCGATCAGCGGGGCGCACACCACCCTGCCGCTGCCCAGCTATGTCGAGGTGACCGCGCTCGACACCGGGCGCACCATCCTGCTGCGCGTCAACGACCGCGGGCCGTTCGCGGCCGGGCGGATCATCGATCTGTCGCGCGGCGCGGCGGAGGAACTCGGCGTCCGCCCGCAGGGGCAGGTCGCGGTGCGCGTGCGCGTCGTCGACCCGCCCGAGCGCGACCGCGCCCGCCTGCGCGCCGGCAAGCCCGCCGCCCCGCGCCCGCCCGCCTCCCCCGCGACGATCGCCAACCTGCGCGCGCAGCTCGACACCGGCCGCCGCGCGCTGGGACTGGCGCCGTAAGTCGACCGTCCGCTCCGTTCGCCCTGAGGAGCCATTGAGCTTGTCGAAACGGCGTCTCGAAGGGTGCTTCGAGACGAGGCTCCGGCAGGCTCAGCCTCTCCTCAGCACGAACGGATGGGGGGTGAAGGACATCCATCCCCAAAGGTCGCCCCAGCGAAGGCGGGCGCCTCGCGATGGGACGAATGCCCCCCGTAACCTCCCGCTAACCATCCCCCCGCTACCCCCGCCGGCGATGCGCAGCGTGTTCCTCATCCTACTGCTGATCGGCCCCGCGCTGGCGCAAGGCGGGCATGACGGCCGTGTCGCGCCCGCCACCGGCCCGGCGCTGTCGGACGTCGCGCTGTTCGTCATGGCCGCGCTCGCGATCTGGCTGACGCGCCGCGCGCTTCGCCGCCGTCATCACCGCAAGGATTGACCGCGGCCACGCGAGCGGGCACCCGCCGCGCCATGGCCGACGATATCCTTGATCGCCTCGCCGCCACGATCGCCGCCCGCAAGGGCGCCGACGCCGGCAGCTCCTATACCGCCTCGCTGTTCGCGCGCGGCCGCGCGCGGATCGCGCAGAAAATCGGCGAGGAAGCGACCGAAACCGTCATCGCCGCAATGGGCAACGATCCGGCGACGATCGTGCCCGAGGCCGCCGACCTGATCTATCACCTGCTCGTCCTGCTCGCCGATGCCGGGCTGACGCTGGACCAGGTGCGCGCCGAACTGGCGCGGCGCGAAGGGACCAGCGGCCATGACGAAAAGGCCGCGCGCACGCCCGCGGCGAACGGCCTGCCCCTCTCCTTCCGCCCCGAATGAGGTGATCCGATGAGCGTCGATGCGACCCAGCCCTATGACGACGGCAACATCTTCGCCAGGCTGCTGCGCGGCGAGATCCCGTCGCGCCGCGTGTATGAGGACGAGCATGTCGTCGTCTTCCACGACATCGCGCCCTGGGCGCCGACGCACCTGCTGGCGGTGCCGCGCGGCCGCTACGTCAGCTGGGACGATTTTTCCGCCAACGCCAGCGATGCCGAAATCGCCGCCTTCACCCGCGCGATCGGCAAGGTCGCGCGCGACGCCGGGCTGGTCGAAACCGGCTATCGCCTGATCGCCAACGCCGGTCGCGACAGCCATCAGGAGGTGCCGCACCTCCACGTCCACATCATGGCCGGGCGCCCGCTCGGCCCGATGCTGGTCGAGAACGACGGCCGAAAGTAACACGGGATACCGTCACGTCCGCGCAACACTATTGCGCGGGCGTGAAGTGACGCTAGGCTCCCCGCCATCACACTCCCCGGGGGGATAGGAATTTCATGATTTTCGGGCGCGTCAAACCTCTCGAGGCGATTCTCGCCACCGCGGAGAAGAAATCGCTTCACCGCACGCTCGGCTGGTTCCAGCTGACCCTGTTCGGAATCGGGTGCGTCATCGGCACCGGCATCTTTGTGCTCACCGCCGCCGGCGCGCAGAAAGCGGGCCCGGGGCTGATGCTGGCCTTCGCGATCGCGGGCGCGATCTGCATCGTCGCCGCGCTCTGCTATGCCGAGATCGCGGCGATGATCCCGGTCGCGGGGTCGGCTTATACCTATACGTATTCGACGATGGGCGAATTGCTCGCCTGGACGGTCGGCTGGGCGCTGATCCTCGAATATGCGGTCGCCGCCAGCGCGGTCGCGGTCGGCTGGTCGGGCTATTTCAGCGGCACCATCCTCAACCAGTTCCTCGGCATCCATCTGCCGACATGGCTGTCGGCGGCGCCGCTGGCGCTGGGCGGCGCGCCGGGCGGGCTCATCAACCTGCCGGCGGTCGTCATCGCGCTGCTCATCACCTGGCTGCTGATGATCGGAACGACCGAAAGCGCGCGCGTCAATGCGGTGCTGGTCGCGATCAAGGTGACGGCGCTGACCGCGTTCATCATCCTGACGCTGCCCAGCGACCATTTCGATGCCGCGCGCTTCAATCCGTTCCTGCCCGCGGGCGTGTTCGGCGGATTCGGGTCGGGCGTCGGCGCGGTGGGCGCGGCGGCGACGATCTTCTTCGCCTATGTCGGCTTCGATGCGGTCTCCACCGCCGCCGAGGAAACCAAGAACCCGCAGCGCAACGTACCGATCGGGCTGATCGGGTCGCTGCTGTTCTGCACCATCTTCTACATCCTGGTCGCCGCCGGTGCGATCGGCACGATCGGCGGACAGCCGATCATGGGGCCGAACGGCATCCCCTTCCCCGCCGGGTCGGAGGAACTGGCGCGTCAGTGCGCGCTGCCGGCCTATCGCGATGCGCTGGTCTGCTCGAACGAGGCGCTGGCGCATGTGCTGCGCGCAATCGGCTGGTCCAAGGTCGGCAACATGCTCGGCATCGCCGCCTTCCTGGCGCTGCCCTCGGTCATCCTGATCCTGATGTTCGGTCAGACGCGCATCTTCTTCGTGATGAGCCGCGACGGGCTGCTGCCGGAACGGCTGTCGACCGTCCATCCCAAGTGGAAGACACCGCACATCGTCACCGCCGTCACGGGCGTGGGCGTGGCCTTCGCCGCCGCCTTCCTGCCGGTCGGGCAACTGGCCGATATCGCCAATGCCGGAACGCTCTACGCCTTCATGATGGTGGCGGTGGCGGTGATGATCCTGCGCCGCACCGCGCCGCATCACCCCCGCAACTTCCGCACCCCGGCGCTGTTCCTGGTGGGGCCGGCGACAATCCTGGGCTGCGTGTTCCTGTTCTTCAACCTGCCCACCGCCGCAATGCTGGTGCTGCCGGTTTGGGGCGCGATCGGGATGGTGATCTATTTCGGCTACAGCCGCAGCCACAGCCATGTCGGCCGCGGCATCATCGAAGTCGTCGACGACCCGTCGATGACTCCCGGCACGCACTGATCGCACCGCGATCGTCGAAAAACGGGGCCGGCGGAGCGATCCGCCGGCCCTTTTCGCGTCACGCCGCCGGGGGCGTGGCGCCGCGGTTCTTCAACTCGTCGCGGATCTCGCGCAGCAGCACGACCTCGGCGGGTTCGGCGGCCGGCTCGGCGGTGCCGGCGGCCTTCTCGCGCTCCATCGTGGCGACCAGCTTGTTGACGCTGCGCATCAGCAGGAAGACGATGAACGCCAGGATCACGAAGTTGATGACGACGGTGATGAACTCGCCATAGCCCAGCAGCGGCACGCCCGCCGCCTTCAGCTGTGCATAGCTGTCCGGCGATCCGGTGTACGTCGCCGGAATCGCGCCCAGCCGGATGAAATAGGCCGAAAAATCGAACCCGCCGAAGATCGCGCCGACCACCGGCATGATGACGTCATCGGTCAGCGATTTGGTGATCGTCGCGAACGCGCCGCCGATGATGACGCCGACCGCGAGGTCCAGCACGTTGCCCCGCGCGATGAACGCCCTGAAATCCTTGAGCATGCCGCTCCCCTTTCTTCACTGTTGCCGTGCCGAAATAAACCATCCGGCGGGCATTCACGATCCCTCGCGGGTGTCCTATATGCGTGACACAGACAGTGGAGAGCTTGTCACGATGATCCGTCGCTATGTCGCCCCCGTTGCGCTCGCGCTGCCGCTGGCCGCGTGCGGGCTGAACAGCATCCCCACCGCCGAGGAAACCGCCAAGGCGCGCTGGGCCGACGTCCAGAACGAATATCAGCGCCGCGCCGATCTGATCCCCAATCTGGTCAGCACGGTGAAGGGCTATGCCAAGCAGGAATCCGACGTGCTGACCCGCGTGACCGAGGCGCGCGCCGGCGCCACCCGCGTCCAGCTGTCGGGTGACGACCTGAAGGACCCGGCCAAGGTGCAGCAGTTCGAACGCGCGCAGAACGCCGTCACGCTGTCGCTCCAGCGGTTGCAGGAAGCCTATCCGGACCTGAAGTCGAACCAGAACTTCCTGTCGCTGCAATCGCAGCTGGAGGGGACGGAAAACCGCATCACCATCGCGCGGCGCGACTACAACCAGGCGGTGCAGGCCTATAATACCCGCATCCGCACCTTTCCCGACGCGGTCGGCGCGAAGATTTTCTACGGCGCCAAGCCGATGGTCCCGTTCCAGGCGACCACGCCCGGCGCGGAAACCGCCCCGACGGTGAACTTCGGCGCCTGAGGCGGGCCGGATGACACGCTGGCTGCGGGCGCTGCTGGCACTGGTGCTGGCCGCGCTCGCGCTGCCCGCGCTGGCGCAGGCGCCGTCGGAACCGTCCTTTCCGAAGCTGACCGGGCGCGTGGTCGATGACGCGCACCTGCTGTCGCCCGCGCAGGTGCAGCAGCTGGAGCGACTGTCGGCCGAGACGGAGAAGGCGTCGTCGCGACAGCTGGTGGTCGCGACCATCCCCGATCTTCAGGGCTATGCGATCGAGGATTACGGCTATCGCCTCGGCCGCGCCTGGGGGATCGGGCAGAAGGACGCGAACAACGGCCTGATCCTGATCGTCGCGCCCAAGGAGCGCAAGGTGCGGATCGAGGTCGGCTACGGCCTGGAACCGATCATGACCGACGCACTCGCCAGCGTCATCATCAACCAGACGATCCTGCCGCGTTTCCGTGACGGCGACATGGCCGGCGGGATCGTCGCGGGCGCGCAGGCGATCGCCGACCAGCTCAAGGCGCCGCCCGAGGCGGCCGAGAAGCGCGCGCAGGAGGCGGCGGCCACCCGCGTCAAGAAGAAGGACGGCATCGGCGACTGGATGGTCGCGGCCTTCTGGATCGCGGTGGTCGTGTTCATCGTCCTGCCGATGCTGTTCGGGCGGCGCGGCGGTCGGCGCTTCGGCGGCGGCGGCATGCCCCCGGTCATCATCTGGGGCAGCGACTGGGGCGGCGGCGGCGGATCGTCGTGGGGCGGCGGCAACGATAGCTTCTCCGGCGGCGGCGGGTCGTTCGGCGGCGGCGGCGCGAGCGGGGACTGGTGATGGCACGGCTGGTGTTGAGCGAGGCGGAGCGCGACGCCGTCACCGCCGCGGTGGCCGCCGCGGAGGCGAGCACCGATGGCGAGATCGTCACGATCGTCACCCAGCGGTCGGACGCCTATCACGACGTCGCGCTCCATTATGCGGTGATCGCGGTGCTGGCGATGACCGCGATCGGCGCGGTCGCACCGGGCATCTTCACCCCGTTCGACCGCGGGTGGGAGGAAGCCGATCTGGGGCGCGACCTGCTGGCGCTGCTGATCGTCCAGGCGCTCGCCTTCCTGGCGGTCCGCTACGCGCTCGCCTGGACGCCGCTGCGCCTGGCGCTGACCCCGCGCGGCACCAAGGCGCGCCGCGTCCGCCGCCGCGCGGTGGAGCTGTTCCGCGTCGGCACCGAAAGCCGCACCGCCGGGCATGAGGGGGTGCTGCTGTACCTGTCCACCGACGAACATGTCGCGGAGATCGTCACCGACGCCGCCGTGCATCGCGCGGTCCCGCCCGAACGCTGGGGCGAGGCGATGGCCGCGCTGGTGACGGCGGTGCGCGATGGGCGCGCGGGCGACGGGATGGTTGCCGCCGTCACCGCGATCGGCGCGATCCTGGCCGAGCATTTCCCGAAGACCGCCGACAATCCCAACGAGCTGCCGGACCGGGTGATCGAACTATGACGCTGGAGGAAGAAGCCGCACTGCCCGCCCAGGTCCGCTGGGAGGGGCGCTTCATCCAGGCGATCACCCAGGGCCGCTGGGAATATGTGGCGCGCGCGCGCGGCATCCAGGCGGCGGTGATCCTCGCCTTCGATGCCGAGGACCGCGTCATCCTGGTCGAGCAGTTCCGCGTCCCCCTTGCCCGCCGCTGCCTGGAGCTGCCCGCCGGGCTGGTCGGGGACGAGGAGGCCGGCGAACCGGTCGCGCTGGCCGCCGCGCGCGAACTGGAGGAGGAAACCGGCTATCGCGCCGCGCGGGTCGAGGAACTGGGCTTCTTCCACGCCTCGCCGGGCATGGTCAGCGAAGGCTTCACGCTGGTGCGCGCGCATGATGTGGTGAAGGTCGCCGACGGCGGCGGCACGGGGGACGAGGACATTGCCGTCCATCTGGTGCCCCGCGCCGAGGTCGCATCGTTCGTCGCCGCGAAACGCGCCGAGGGCGTGGCGATCGACGTCAAGCTGTTGCTGCTGCTGGCGGATACGCTGGTCTGAGCCAATCGTCGCCCCTGCGAAGGCAGGGGCCTTTCTCCGCCACTACCCTACCGCCTGCGCCACAAGATCCCAGCCTCCGCCGGGATGACGCATTGCCAGGAACGTCGCCCCAGCGCAGGCTGGGGCCTCCCCGCAACTCCTGCCCCGCGCCGCCCTCGTGGCCCGGCCACGGCCGGACCCGCACGACCCTACCGGAAATTGTCGGCGTAGCTCTGCAGCTTGAGCGTCTTCGTCGGCGTCGGGATCACCGTGTACGGCAACCCCTCGCGCTCGGCATAGGCGATCGCGGCCTCGCACGTCGGAAAGCCCAGCCGGATCTGGTCGCGCGTGTCGCCGCTGCCGGCCCAGCCGGTCAGCGGATCGGCCTGCTTCGGCTCGGCCGGCTCGAAATCGAGCTGCCAGCGATCGGTCCGGAATTTGCCGGACTGCATGGCGTTCTTGGGACGCTGGTAGATGCGGGCTTTCTGCATATCGGCTCCTCTACGATCCACGCACGGGACAGGCAACGGTTCCCTTCACATTGAACGCAATCTTGCGGCGCGGAACACGCCACCTATATCGCCACGGGTCAACGCGGTTGCGCTGCCATAACGGGGCGCCGCCGACATCGTTTTACGTTCGTAGGGGCTAGGCAAAGCACTCATGGCAAAAGTTATCGGTATCGACCTCGGCACCACCAATTCCTGCGTCGCGGTCATGGAAGGCGGCAAGGCCAAGGTGATCGAGAATGCGGAAGGCGCGCGCACGACGCCGTCGATCGTCGCCTTCGCCAAGGATGGTGAGCGGCTGATCGGCCAGCCGGCAAAGCGCCAGGCCGTCACCAACGGCGACAACACCATTTTCGCGGTGAAGCGCCTGATCGGTCGCCGCTTCGACGATCCCGTCACCAAGAAGGACACCGAGCTCGTCCCGTACAAGATCGTGCGCGGGTCGAACGGTGACGCCTGGGTCGAGGCGGGCGGCAAGGAATACAGCCCGTCGCAGATCAGCGCCTTCACGCTGCAGAAGATGAAGGAAACCGCCGAATCCTATCTGGGTGAGACGGTGACGCAGGCGGTCATCACCGTCCCGGCCTATTTCAACGACGCCCAGCGTCAGGCGACCAAGGACGCCGGCCAGATCGCGGGCCTTGAGGTGCTGCGCATCATCAACGAGCCGACCGCCGCGGCGCTGGCCTATGGCCTCGAAAAGCAGGATGGCAAGACGATCGCGGTCTACGACCTTGGCGGCGGCACCTTCGACGTCTCGATCCTGGAGATCGGCGACGGCGTGTTCGAGGTGAAGGCCACCAACGGCGATACCTTCCTGGGCGGTGAGGATTTCGACAACAAGATCGTCGACTATCTGGCGCAGGGTTTCCAGAAGGATGAGGGCATTGACCTCACCAAGGACAAGCTGGCGCTCCAGCGTCTGAAGGAAGCCGCCGAGAAGGCGAAGATCGAGCTGTCGTCGGCGCAGTCAACCGAGGTCAACCTGCCCTTCATCACCGCCGACCAGAACGGCCCGAAGCATCTGGTCAAGACGATCACCCGCGCCGATCTGGAGCGGCTGGTCGAGGACCTCATCAAGCGGACGCTGGAGCCGTGCAAGAAGGCGCTTTCCGACGCCGGCCTCAGTGCCAGCGAGATCGCCGATGTCGTGCTGGTCGGCGGCATGACCCGCATGCCGCGCGTGCGCGAGGTGGTGAAGCAGTTCTTCGGCAAGGATCCGCACACCGGCGTCAACCCGGACGAGGTCGTCGCGATGGGCGCCGCGATCCAGGCGGGCGTGCTGCAGGGCGATGTGAAGGACGTGCTGCTGCTCGACGTCACCCCGCTGTCGCTGGGTATCGAGACGCTGGGCGGCGTGTTCACGCGCATGATCGACCGCAACACCACCATCCCGACCAAGAAGTCGCAGACCTACTCCACCGCTGACGACAATCAGCAGGCAGTGACGATCCGCGTCTTCCAGGGCGAGCGCGAGATGGCGGCCGACAACAAGCTGCTGGGCCAGTTCGATCTGGTTGGCATTCCGCCCGCGCCGCGTGGCGTACCGCAGATCGAGGTAACGTTCGACATCGACGCCAACGGCATCGTCAACGTGTCCGCGAAGGACAAGGGGACGGGCAAGGAACAGCAGATCCGCATCCAGGCGTCGGGCGGGTTGTCGGATGCCGACATCGACCAGATGGTCCGCGATGCCGAACAGTTCGCCGAGGAGGACAAGAAGCGTCGTGCCGGTGCCGAGGCGAAGAACAACGCCGAATCGCTGATCCACACCACCGAACGCCAGCTCGCCGACAACGGCGACAAGGTGGACGATGCGCTCAAGGGTGAGATCCAGTCCGCGATCGACGCTGCCAAGGCGGCGGTCGAGGGTGGCGATCCCGAGGCGATGAACGAGAAGAGCCAGGCGCTGGCGCAGGTCGCGATGAAGCTGGGTCAGGCGATCTACGAAAAGCAGCAGCAGGCCGAAGCGGCGCCGCAGGGTGGCGCAACGGCCGGCGACGCGCCCAAGGAGGACGTCGTCGACGCCGAATTCTCGGAAGTCGACGAAACGAAGTGAGGTCTCCCGTAAAGCCCTCTCCCCGGCGAGGAGAGGGTTGGGAGAGGGGTAGTGAGAAGGGGTGACCGCACAATGCGCGACAGCGTCCGTGGCCGCCCCTCACCCAAACCCTCTCCCCAGAGGGGAGAGGGCTTAGGTTGCAGATGACCGAAATCGACTATTACGAACTGCTCGAGTGCGAGCGCACCGCGGATGCCGCGACGATCAAGTCGTCGTATCGCAAGCTTGCAATGAAATATCACCCGGACAAGAACGCCGGGTGCAAGGATTCCGAGGCGAAGTTCAAGGCGGTCAGCGAAGCCTATGACTGCCTGAAGGATCCGCAGAAGCGCGCCGCCTACGATCGGTTCGGTCATGCCGCGTTCCGCAACGGCGGGATGGGCGGCGGCGGCCACGGCCATGGCGCGCAGGATTTTGCCGGCTTCTCCGACATTTTCGAAAGCGTCTTCGGCGAATTCATGGGCGGGCAACGCGGCGGCGGCGGCGGGCGTCAGGCGCGCCGCGGCGCAGACCTGCGCTACGACATGGAAGTGTCGCTGGAAGAAGCGTTCCACGGCAAGGAGACGGAGATCACGATCGACATCTCCGCCGCCTGCGACAGCTGCCACGGCACCGGGTCGAAACCCGGCACCCACGCGCACACCTGCCACCATTGCCAGGGCGCCGGAAAGGTCCGCGCGCAGCAGGGTTTCTTCGTGGTCGAACGCGCCTGCCCGGTCTGCCACGGCTCGGGCGAGGTCATCACCGATCCGTGCCCCGACTGCCGCGGCGAGGGTCGCGTGGAAAAGACCAAGACGCTCAGCGTCAACGTGCCGCCGGGCGTCGATGAAGGCACGCGCATCCGCCTGACCGGCGAGGGCGAGGCGGGCGCGCGCGGCGCCCCCCCGGGCGATCTCTACATCTTCCTGCATGTGAAGCGGCACGCGATCTTCGAGCGCGAGGGCACGACATTGTTCGCGCGCGCGCCGATCAGCTTCACCACCGCCGCGCTGGGCGGCACCATGTCGATCCCCGGCCTCGACGGCCGCCGTCACGAGGTGAAGATCCCCGCCGGCATCCAATCGGGCAAGCAGCTGCGCCAGCGCGGCGCCGGCATGCCGGTGCTGCAGGGGCGCGGCCACGGCGATCTGGTGATTCAGGTCGAGGTGGAGACCCCCACCCGGCTCAGCACCCGCCAGCGCGCGTTGCTGGAGGAATTCCGCGAGACCGAGACCGGCGACGAATGCCCGCAGAGCCAGGGCTTCTTCTCGCGCCTCAAGAACGCGTTCGCCGGCGAATGACCGAGGGCATGGATACCCCGCCGACGTCTCAACATTCGCAACATTCGCCCGCCACGCATTGCGGGCTGGTGGCGGTGGTCGGCGCGCCCAATGCGGGCAAGTCGACGCTGGTCAATGCGCTGGTCGGGCAGAAGGTCGCGATCGTCAGTCCCAAGGCGCAGACGACGCGCGCGCGGCTGATGGGCGTCGCGATCGAGGGCGACACGCAGCTGCTGCTGGTCGACACGCCCGGGATCTTCGAGCCGCACCGCCGGCTCGACCGCGCGATGATCGCGGCCGCCTGGGGCGGGACCGAGGGCGCCGACGTGATCGCGCTGGTGGTCGACGGCAAGGGCGGACTTGGCCCCAAGGTGACCGAAATTGCCGAGGGGCTGACGGGCCGGCGCGAGCCGATCTACCTCATCCTCAACAAGGTCGATCTGGCGGACAAGGGCAAGCTGCTCACCCACGCCGAACGGCTCAACGCGATCCTCCCCTTCGCGGAGACGTTCTTCATCTCCGCGCAGACCGGCGACGGCCTGCCCGAACTGAAGCGCGCGCTGGCGGCGGCGATGCCGGCGGGGCCGTGGCATTACCCGGAGGACCAGGTCTCCGACGCCTCCGAACGCGCGCTCGCGGCGGAGGTGACGCGCGAGCAATTGTACCTGCAACTCCACGCCGAATTGCCCTATGCCAGCGTGGTCGAGACCGAGAAATTCTCGGATCGCGAGGACGGGTCAGCGGAAATCCACCAGCAGATCCTGGTCGAACGCCCGACGCAGCGCGCGATCGTGCTGGGGAAGGGCGGCACCCGCATCCGCGAGATCGGCGCGCGCGCGCGGGCCGAACTGGCGGTGCTGCTCGACCGGCCGGTGCACCTCTATCTGCACGTCAAGGTGAAGCCCGGCTGGGACGAGGATCGCGGCGTCTATCGCGACATCGGGCTGGACTGGGTGGAATGACGTTCGGCCTGCTGTCGGGCAGGCAACAATTCGTTACGCCCCTGCGTTGCATCAGCCGCCATGACCCTTGCCGCGCGGGTGCGCGCTTTCCTGTCCGAGGAGACCTGGGCCTATGCCCCGCATGAACGGCCGGCCATGCCCGGTTCGCCCGGCTCCCCCGCGCATCCGCGCCGGCGGCAGGTCGCCTATGCGCTGACCGGCGTGCTGCTGGGATTGACAGGCGGGTTCGGGAACGCGCTGGTCGCGGCGAACACCGTCACGCTGGCGGGGTCGCTGGGGCTCGACCCGGCGGAGATCGCGTGGCTGCCGACCGTCTATGTGATGACGAACGTCAGCATCAACCTGCTGCTTATCAAGTTCCGCCAGCAGTTCGGCCTGCGTCCCTATGCGGTGATCTTCCTGACGCTGTACCTGGCGCTGACGCTGGCGCATCTGTTCGTCAACGATTTCACCTCGGCGATACTGGTCCGCGCCGCCAGCGGCATGGCCGGCGCCGCGCTCAGCACCTTCGCGCTCTATTATTTCATGCAGGCGTTCCCGGCGCCGTGGCGGCTGCGCGCGATCGTCGTCGGCATCGGCGTGCCGCAATGCGCCACCCCGCTCGCCCGGCTGTTCTCGCCCGAACTGCTGGCGATGAGCCAGTGGCGCACGCTCTATCTGTTCGAACTCGGCATGGCGGCGATGAGCCTGGCCGCCGTCCTCGCCTTCCGCCTGCCCCCGACCGAGCGGCAGAAGGCGTTCGAGCCGCTCGACTTCGTCACCTTCACGCTGTTCGCGGGCGCCACCGCGCTGTTCGCGGCGGTGCTGGGGCTGGGGCGGATCGTGTGGTGGACGCAGGCGGCGTGGATCGGCTGGGCGCTGCTGGCGGCGATCCCGATGCTGGCCGCCGCGCTGGTGATCGAGCATCACCGCGCCAACCCGCTGATCAACACCCGCTGGCTGGGCAGCGCCGACATCCTGCGCTTCACGATCGTCACCGTCATGGCGCGGATCGTCCTGTCCGAACAAAGCTATGGCGCGGTCGGGCTGCTGACGGTGCTGGGGCAGAACAACGATCAGTTGACCGGGCTGTTCACGCTGATCTTCCTGGCCACCGCCGCCGGGGTCGTCGCCAGCGCGATGACGATCAACGTCGAGAAACTGACCCATTCGGTCATGCTCGCGATCGGGCTGGTCGCGATCGCCGCCTGGGCCGATTCCTATTCCACCAGCCTGACGCGCGCGCCGCAATTCTACGTGACGCAAGGCGTGATCGCCTTCTCCGCCGCCTTCTTCCTCGGCCCGTCGCTGCTGTTCGGAATGACCCGCGCGCTGCAACGCGGCAGCGGGCATATCATCAGCTTCATCGCGCTATTCGGGGTCATCAACTCGCTGGGCGGCCTTGGCGGCACCGCGCTGCTCGGCACGTACCAGACGATCCGCGAGAAGGCGAACAGCGCCGCGCTGGTGCAGGCGGTCGACCCCACCGATCCGCAGGTGCAGGCCCGGTTGCAGGCCGGCGCCAGCGGCGTCGCGCGCGTCGTCGGCGATCCGGGGCTGCGCAGCGCGGAGGGCGGCGCGCTGCTGTCGCAAACCGCCACGCGGGAGGCGAACGTGCTCGCCTATGACGACGTCTTCCGGCTGGTCGCGGTGCTGGCCGCGCTGACCTTCTGCTACCTGCTGTTCCTGCTGCTGCGCCGTCGCTGGCGCGCCCATCGGACGATTGCCGCATGACCGACGCCCGTACCCCCGTTTCCGAAACCCCCGTCACGGAGGAGAAGCTGGCCGAGGACGCCGCCCCCGCCGCCCCCGCCCCCGCTACCGCCGCGCCGGCGGGATCGGGCTGGCGCCCGCCGAAGCTCTCGGTACGCGCCACCGCGCTGATCGTGGTGCTGGCGCTGGCGGGGATGGCCGCGGTGCTGGCGGCGTGGCGGATCTGGCCGTTCACCAGCGCATATGAATCGACCGACAACGCCTATGTCCGCGGGCGCACCACGGTCATCGCGCCGCAGGTGTCGGGCTATGTCACCCGCGTGCTGGTCCGCGATTTCGAAAGCGTGCGCACCGGCCAGCCGCTGGTGGAGATCGACCAGCGCATCTACCGCCAGCGCGTCGACCAGGCACAGGCGCAGGTGGAGGCCGCGCAGGCCACGCTCGCCAACAGCCGCCAGTCCGCCGCCAGCCGGCAGGCCAGCCTCGGCGCACAGGAAGCCACCGTCGCCAACGCCCGCGCGCAATTGATGCGGGCGCAGGCCGATATGGCGCGCGTGAACGATCTGGTCACCGACGGCTCGGTCTCGCTGCGCGAACGCGACCAGACGCTCGCCGCGCTGCGTCAGGCGCAGGCGCAGGTGCAGCAGGCGGAGGCCGCGCGCGAGATCGCCCGGCAGGACATCCGCACCGTGGAGGTCGGGCGGGGCGGGCAGCAGGCCGGCGTATCGGGGGCCGAGGCGGCGCTGCGGCTCGCCCGCATCGATCTTGCCAATACCGTCATCCGCGCGCCGGAGGCCGGGCGGCTCAGCGAGGTCGGCGTGCGCACCGGCCAATATGTCACCGCCGGGTCGCAACTGATGTTCCTCGTCCCCGCCGAAACCTGGGTCATCGCCAATTTCAAGGAAGCGCAGACCGCGCGGATCATGGTCGGCCAGCCGGCCAGCTTCACCGTCGATGCGCTCGCCAACGCGCGGCTGACCGGGCGGGTGGAGCGTATCTCCCCCGCGGCGGGCAGCGAATTCGCGGTGCTGAAATCCGACAATGCCACCGGCAATTTCACCAAGGTGCCGCAACGCATTGCGGTGCGCATCCGCGTCGATCCGGGCCAGCCGCTGGCGATGCGGCTTCGGCCCGGCATGTCGGTGCAGGCGCGCGTCGACACCCGAAACGCGCCCTCCCCGCGATGATCCGCCGCAGCGCCCTTCTCGCCGCGCTGCTGCTGGCGGGCTGCACCCTGCCCGGCAAGCGCGCGCCGGCGCCCGATGCCGCCGCCGTCGCGCCCCCCCCGGCATGGCGCACCGCGCTCGGTCCCGGCGCGCCGATCCGCGCCGACTGGTGGCAGGGGTTCGGCGATCCGCAGCTGACCGCGCTGGTCGAACGCGCGCTCGCCAACAATGTCGACGTGCTGACCGCCGCCGCCCGCGTCGAGGAAGCGCGAGCGGCGGAGGCGCTGGCGCGCGCGCAACTGCTGCCGCAGATCGGCGGGACGGTGCCCGAAACGCAGGGGCAGACGCTCACCGCATTCGGCACCACCAGCCGGGCGATCGGCGCGCAGCCCGGCGTCACCGCCAGCTACGATCTCGACCTATTCGGGCGGCTGCGGCAGGCCTCGCGCGCCGCCCGCGCGCAATTGCTCGCGACCGAGGCCGCGCGCGACACCGTGCGGCTCGCCACCGCCGCCGCCGCCGCGTCGGGCTATATCACCCTGCGTGCGCTCGATCAGCGGCTGGCGATCTCGCAGGCGACGCTGGCCGCGCGGCAGGACGCGCTGCGCATCGCACGCCGCCGGTTCGAGGCGGGCTATTCCTCGCGCCTCGAATACCGGCAGGCGCAGGGCGAATATGCCGCGACCCAGCAACTCGTCCCCGCCGCGCAGCTGGCGATCACGCGGCAGGAAAATGCGCTGTCACTGCTGACCGGCGACACGCCGCGCGACATCGCGCGCGGGCTGGCGCTGGACCGTATCGCCGCGCCCGCCATCCCCGACGGGCTGCCCGCCGACCTGCTGCGCCGCCGCCCGGACCTGTATCAGGCCGAACAGACATTGGTCGCCGCCGACCGCACGCTCGACAGCCAGCGCGCGGCGATGCTGCCCAACCTGTCGCTCACCGGATCGGCCGGACTGGTGCTGTCGACCGCGCTGGCGCAGCCGCAGGCGATCTTCTCGCTCGGCGCCAGCATCCTGGCGCCGCTGTTCGACGGCGGGCGGCTGCGCGCGCAGGAACGCGCCGCCACCGCGCGCCGCGATCAGGCCGCCTTCGCCTACCGCCGCACCGCGCTCACCGCGTTTCGCGAGGTGGAGGATGCGCTGGCCGGGGTGCGCCGCACCCGCGAACAGGCGCGCGCGCTGGAGGATCAGGTCGCGGCGGTGCGCGGCGCGCTGCGGAATGCCACCAACCGCTATCGCGCGGGCTATTCGGGTTACCTCGAACAGCTCGATGCGCAGCGCAACCTGCTCACCGCCGAACTCGCGCTGGTGCAGACCGAGTCGGATCGCCTGACCGCCCATGTCGCGCTCTATCAGGCGATGGGCGGCGGGTGGTCGCCGGGGGAGGTACAGGCGGTGACGGAGCGGCGGTAGAACGTCGCCCCAGCGAAGGCTGGGGCCTCCCGCGGCTCCTGCGTCGCGCCATCGCACGAAGAGCCCGGCCTGCGCTGGGATGACGCTCGCAGCCCACCGTTCGGCCTGAGCGAAGTCGAAGGCCACGCACGCGTCAGTGCAGCGCCACCTTCTCTTCCCCCGGCGGCACCGGCACCGGTTTCATCCAGAACGCCGTCACCAGGAACAGCACCAGATTGGTCCCCTGCGTCAGCGCGGTGCCCGCCACCAGCAGCCCCGCCATCGCGTCGCGCGACACGGTCAGCGCGCCGCTCATCTGCAACCCGGCCGCCATGAACAACAGGTCGCGGTTGGGAATGAACGGCAGCCGCGCGATCACCAACTGGGCGGTCAGGAAGCTGAGCCACGTCGTCCAATGCTCGCCCGGCAGCACGATCACCCATTGCACCACCTGGATCGCCAGGTTGATGACCGTCCGCAGCGAATGGATGCCGAACACCTGCCACGCGACGCGGCTGCTGGTGGACAGGATCGCATGGCGGAACCGCAGCAGCAGCGGCAGCGTCAGGCTGGCGCACAGCACCCCGCCGACGACCAGCCCCAGCGACGAATCGAGCCATGAGGCGATCCGCCCGGTCGGCGCGCGCACGATGAAGGTGACGATGAACGCCCCCGCCACCATCGCTCCCGCCAGCGACGACAGGATCGCATTGTCCTTCACCGCCAGCAACAGCTTGCGCGCATCGATGCCCAGCCGGGTGCGCGCCCAGCTGTACAGGTAGACGTCGCCCGAATAGTCGACCAGCACCGCATTGACGATCCGCTTGCGCACCAGCACCGGCAGCGCGCCGGGGATCGCCTGCCCCAGCAGCAGGCGGAAGATCGGCACCTCGGTCAACGGCAGGACCATGAAGTTGACGAAGAACAGGATGTAGAACAGCGGCTGCGTCGGCAGTGCGCGGATCACGTCGGACCATCCGATCGCGCGCAGCTGGAACAGCAGGATCGCGATCATCGCGACGAAGAACAGGATGCGCGCCACCCGCCCCAGCCGCTTTGCCCCGGGGGTCTCGGCCCAGGCCTTCGCGCGTGTCGCGATCGTCTTGAAATCCATCTTCGCCGTATCGTCCATGCCATCCGGGCGCCGCCGCCGCGGGATGTTGAGGGCCCCGCCCCTACGCCAGCGCGCGCGCCGGCGCCAGCGACCGCACCAGCGCGACATACTGGTCCGCGATCGTATCGGGCGCGAACTGCCGCAAATGCGCCTCCACGGCGTCGCGCGACGGGCTTGGAAACGTGCCGTCCGTCATGCGCACCATCGCCTGTGCCAGTCGCGACTCGTCCCCGGCCGCGATCAATTCCCCCAATCGACCGTCCGCCAGCAACTCGCGCGGGCCGCTCGGGCAGTCGAAAGCGGCGACGGGACACCCCATCGACAGCGCTTCGGCCAGCACCAGCCCGAACCCTTCGTTGCGCGACGACAGCACGAACCCCGCCGCACGCGCCATATACGGGCGCA
This sequence comes from Sphingomonas ginsenosidimutans, assembly GCF_002374835.1. GTDB lineage: Bacteria > Pseudomonadota > Alphaproteobacteria > Sphingomonadales > Sphingomonadaceae > Sphingomonas > Sphingomonas ginsenosidimutans. Next base: position 867,081 of record NZ_NWVD01000001.1, on the reverse strand, counting down.
CGTCCGCGACGAATCCCGGCATTTCGACGCTGTCGGCGATCCCCAAGGCGCGGATTTGCGCCTCCAGCGCCGGCCGCAACGGCCCCTCGCCCAGGATCAGCAGCGTCGCACGCCCCGCCAATCCGGCGTCGTGGAACGCGCGGATCAGCGCCGCCTGGTCCTTCTGCGGCATCATCCGCCCCGCATTGACGATCACCGGCCGCGTGAAAAAGCGCTCATGCGCCGTCTCGATCGCGCCCGCGGCGGGGCGATCGGGCAGCGGGTTGTAGATCGTATGGACGCGCTCGGGGGGCAGCGCGAACTGCCGCACCACCTGCGCCGCCAGATCGCGGGAGACGGCGTGGGCCGCCACCACATCCCGGTACAGCCATCGTTCCGGCGCATGGCCGAACACCGCCCGCGGCCAGAAACGCGCGCGCCGCGGCACCTCCAGCGCGTTATGAACGCTGATCGCCAAGCGTATGTCGGGACGCAGTTTCTTGGCGATCCCCGCCATCATCTTGGCGCTGTGCACGAAGGCGAACAGCAGGTCCGGCTGCGCGCGATCGACGTACCGCAGCAGCGCCCGCGCGCTCAGCATCTCGTTGGGCGCCCTCAGGTCGACGCCATGGCGTGCGAACACCGGCGCATCGACCAGCGCTCCCTCCGCTTTGGCGACCACCAGTTCCGCGTCGATCCCGGCGCCCCGCAGCCGTTCGGTCACGAACAGCGCGATCCGCTCGGCACCGCCACCGGCCAGCGAGGGCAGGAAGATCGCGACTTTCATCCCCGCCGCCGTTAGCAAAGTGCCCGTGACTTTGAAATCAATCGCCATCCTCCTCCACGATTTCAACGCCGGCGGCACCGAAGCGACCGCGCTGCGCCTCGCCGCCGAATGGCTTTCACAGGGGCACCGGGTGACGATCATCGCCGGCGCCGCCGACGGCCCGATGCGCGACCGCGTGCCCGTCGGCGCCGACGTGCACCTGCTGTCGCCGCCGGTCCCGCGCAGTGCGCTGTCGCGGCTGGGGCTGGGAAGCGCGATGGTGCCGGTGCTGCAACGGGTCGCGCCGGACATCGCCTATATCACCGGCAACTTCCACTTCTGGCTCGCCCCCGCCATCCGCCGCGCATTGCCGCAGCTGCCGATCGTCGCGAAGATCAGCAACCCGCTGCTCCCCGACTTGCCCGCACCGCTGCGTCCCCTCGGGCGAGCGGCGCTGGCGCGGCTGACCGATGCGATCGACCTGTTCGTCGCCATGTCTCCCGAACTGGCGGCGCGCGACGCCGCCTGGCTGCCGGCGCGTCCGATCCGCGTTGCCCCCGAACCCAACCTGCCGCGCGACCATCACCCGTTGCCGCGCGCGGTGGCGGAGCCGCCGCATATCCTGGCGATCGGGCGGCTGGAACCGCAGAAGGACATGGCGCTGGCGCTGCGCACCTTCGCCGTACTGCGCGCACAGCGGCCGGCGCGGCTCACGATCCTGGGCGACGGACCCGACCGCGCGCGGCTGGAGGCGCTGTCGCGCCGGCTGGGCATCGCGCAGGACGTCGCGATGCCCGGCTTCGTCGGCGATGTGGCGCAGCGGCTGTCGCACGCGGCCTGCCTGCTGATGACGTCGCGCTACGAAGGCTTCCCTGCGGTACCCGTCGAGGCACTGGCCGCCGACGTGCCGGTCGTAGCGACCGATTGCTCCCCGGTGTTGCGCGGCCTGATCGCCACGCCGCTGCACGGCGAGGTCGTTGCCGATCGCCACCCGGCGCTTCTCGCAGCTGCCCTGGGCCGCGCGATCGCACTGCCACCGATTTCGGACGGCGTGCGCCCGGCGAATGCGACACCCTACTCTTCGCCGACCGCCGCGCGCCGCTATCTCGATATCTTCGATGAAGCCATCACCCTTCACCCCTTGCGTTGCAAATAAGCAACACCATCTGACACCCAAGAGAGACAGGGCCGACAGATGAACCTAGAGAAATTTACCGACCGCGCACGCGGCTTCCTTCAGTCCGCACAGACCGTCGCCATCCGCATGAACCACCAGCAGATCGCCCCCGAGCATCTGCTCAAGGCGCTGCTGGAGGACGATCAGGGCATGGCCGCGGGCCTCATTACCGCCGCGGGCGGCGATGCGCGCCGCGCCGTGGCCGAAACCGATACCGCGCTGGCGAAGATCCCCGCCGTTTCCGGCTCGGGCGCGCAGAACCAACCAGGCCTGTCGGCCGATGCGGTGCGCGTGCTCGACCAGGCCGAACAGATCGCGCAGAAGGCCGGCGACAGCTATGTCACCGTCGAACGCCTGCTGGTCGCGCTCGCGCTCAGCCTCAACACCGCCGCGGGTAAGGCGCTGAAGAGCGCCAACGCCACCCCCGAGGCGCTCAACGCTGCGATCACGCAGCTGCGCGGCGGCCGCACTGCCGACACGGCCAGCGCCGAGGACCGCTACGACGCGCTCAAGAAGTTCGCGCGCGACCTGACGCAGGCGGCGCGCGACGGCAAGCTCGACCCCGTGATCGGCCGCGACGAGGAAATCCGCCGCACGATCCAGGTGCTGGCGCGCCGCACCAAGAACAATCCCGTGCTGATCGGCGAACCCGGCGTCGGCAAGACCGCGATCGTCGAGGGGCTGGCGCTGCGCATCGCCAATGGCGACGTGCCCGACGGGCTGAAGGACAAGACGCTGATGGCGCTCGACATGGGCGCGTTGATCGCGGGCGCGAAATATCGCGGCGAGTTCGAGGAGCGGCTGAAGGGCGTCATCGACGAGGTGAAGCAGGCCGAGGGTGACATCATCCTGTTCATCGACGAGATGCACACGCTGATCGGCGCGGGCAAGTCCGAGGGCGCGATGGACGCGGGCAACCTGCTCAAGCCCGCACTCGCTCGCGGCGAGCTGCATTGCGTCGGCGCGACCACGCTCGACGAATATCGCAAGCATGTCGAGAAGGACCCCGCGCTCCAGCGGCGGTTCCAGCCGGTGTTCGTCGGCGAGCCGACCGTGGAAGATACGATCAGCATCCTGCGCGGGCTGAAGGAAAAATACGAGCTGCACCACGGCGTCCGGATCACCGATGGCGCGTTGGTGTCCGCGGCGACGCTCAGCAACCGCTACATCACCGACCGCTTCCTGCCCGACAAGGCGATCGACCTGATGGACGAAGCCGCCAGCCGCATCCGGATGGAAGTGGAGAGCAAGCCCGAGGAGATCGAGGCGCTCGACCGCCGCATCCTGCGCCTGAAGATCGAGCGCGAGGGGCTGAAGCGCGAAACCGACGCCGCCTCGATCGACCGGCTGGAGACGCTGGAGGGCGAGCTCGCCAATCTGGAAGAGCAGTCGGCCGAATTGACCGCGCGCTGGCAGGCGGAGAAGGACAAGATCGCCGGCGAGGCGAAGCTGAAGGAACAGCTCGACGCCGCACGGCTGGAGCTGGAGCAGGCACAGCGCAGCGGCGACCTCGCCAAGGCGGGCGAGCTGTCCTACGGGCGCATCCCTGCGCTGGAAAAGCAACTGGCCGAGGCGCAGGCGACCACCCAGGGCGCGATGCTGCGCGAGGAAGTGACCGCCGATGACATCGCCGGCGTCGTCAGCCGCTGGACCGGCGTACCCGTCGACCGGATGCTGGAGGGCGAGCGCGAGAAGCTGCTGCGCATGGAAGAGGTGATCGGCAAGCGCGTGATCGGGCAGGAACAGGCGGTGCGTGCCGTCTCCACCGCGGTCCGCCGCGCGCGGGCGGGGTTGCAGGATCCGAACCGGCCATTGGGCAGCTTCCTGTTCCTCGGCCCGACCGGCGTCGGCAAGACCGAGCTGACCAAGGCGCTGGCCGAATTCCTGTTCGACGATCCCAGCGCGATGGTGCGCATCGACATGAGCGAGTTCATGGAGAAGCACGCAGTCGCGCGGCTGATCGGCGCCCCGCCGGGCTATGTCGGGTACGAGGAAGGCGGCGTCCTGACCGAGGCGGTGCGGCGGCGGCCCTATCAGGTCGTGCTGTTCGACGAGGTGGAGAAGGCGCACGGCGACGTCTTCAACGTGCTGCTACAGGTGCTGGACGACGGGCGCCTGACCGATGGTCAGGGGCGGACGGTCGATTTCTCGAACACGCTCATCATCCTGACCTCGAACCTGGGCAGCCAGTATCTGGCGAACATGGGCGAGAACGATGCGGTCGAGAGCGTCGAGCCGCAGGTGATGGAGGTGGTGCGCGCGCATTTCCGCCCGGAATTCCTCAACCGTCTGGACGAGATCATCCTGTTCCACCGCCTGGGTCAGGCGCACATGGGACCGATCGTCGACATACAGGTCGGTCGCGTCGGCAAGCTGCTGGCGGATCGCAAGATCGCGCTGGACCTGACCGATGCCGCGCGCGCCTGGCTTGGCCGGGTCGGCTACGATCCCGTCTATGGCGCACGGCCGCTCAAACGCGCAGTGCAGCGCCATCTGCAGGATCCGCTCGCCGAACTGATCCTGCGCGGCGAGGTGAAGGACGGTTCCACCGTCCATGTCGATGAGGGCGACGGGAAATTGCTGCTGTCCGTCGAATGATTGCCGCGCACGCGACGGATTGCATGGCGTGGCCCGGGGTGGCATCCGCCCCGGGATCATGCGGCACCCATCCGCATAACCGGCGTTAACAGGTCACCTTACGTTTCAGGGAGAGGAACTCCGACGCCGGCAGGCGACGACGCGCGGTGCTTCGCGCGGGGTCGCGTGTCGGTTCCTCACCACGGCGTTCCGGCCCGGCGCATCGCCAGCCAGGCGGATCGCCATAACGAAAGGGCTGCCCGCCGTGTCTTTGCCTGCGTCGCCGACTGAAACCTCCCCCTCGCCCGCCGACACCGGGGTGACGCGCCGCCACCTGCTGCGCGGCAGCGCAGCGGCGGGAGCGACGGCGATGCTGGCCGGATGCGGGGAGCGCGCACCGACCGCGGAACGCAGCGTCGACGTCCTGCTGATCGGCGGCGGGATCATGAGCGCGACGCTGGGCGTGCTGCTGCGCCAGCTGGAGCCGGGCTGGTCGATGGAACTGGTCGAGCGGCTGGACAAGGTGGCGGAGGAAAGCTCGAACGGCTGGAACAACGCCGGCACCGGCCATTCCGCGCTGTGCGAGTTGAACTATACGCCGGTGAACAAGGCCGATGGCCGGGTAGAGATCGCCAAGGCGATCGAGATCAACGAACAATTCCAGGTCACCCGGCAGTTCCTGAGCCATCAGGTCGAACGCGGCGTGCTGCGCGATCCGCGCAGCTTCATCAACTCCACCCCGCATATGAATCTGGTGTGGGGCGACGAAAATGTCGGCTTCCTTCAGAAGCGGCACGCCGCGCTCGGTGCCAGCCCGCTGTTCTCGGGAATGGAATTCACCACCGACCCGGCGCAGATCGCCCGCTGGGCGCCGATCATGATGGAGGGCCGCGCCGCCGGCACGCCGCTAGCCGCGACCCGCTCGGTGCTGGGCACCGACTGCGAATGGGGCGAGGTGACGCGGCAATATGTCGCGGCGCTGCGTACCTCGCCGGGATTCCGCCTGACGACCGGCCACGAAGTCCGCGCGCTGGAGCGCAACCCCGCCGGCGGCTGGCGCGTCAGCATCCATGACATGAAGAGCGGCGACCGGCAGGTCGTCAACGCGCGCTTCGTCTTCGCCGGAGCGGGCGGCGGCGCGCTGCCGGTCCTCCAGAAATCGGGCATCCCCGAAGCTGACGATTACGCCGGCTTCCCGGTCGGCGGCTCGTTCCTGGTGACCGAAAACCAGGCAATCGCGAAGCGCCATCTGGCCAAGGTCTATGGCAAGGCGGCGACGGGCTCGCCGCCGATGTCGGTGCCGCACCTCGACACGCGCTACCTGAACGGCAAGCGGGTGCTGCTGTTCGGCCCCTTCGCCACCTTCTCCACCAAATTCCTGAAGGAAGGGTCGTATTTCGACCTGCCCAAGTCGGTGACGCTCGACAATTTCCGGCCGATGCTGTCGGTCGGCTGGAACGAGTTCGATCTGGTCGAATATCTCGCCGGGCAGCTCATCATGAGCCAGACCGACCGGATAAACGCGCTGCGCGAATATCTGCCGCGTGCGCAGGACGGCGACTGGCGGCTGTGGCAGGCCGGGCAGCGGGTACAGATCATCAAGCGCGATCCGAAGAAGGGCGGCATCCTGAAGCTGGGTACGGAGATCGTGACGTCACGCGACGGATCGATCGCGGCGCTGCTGGGCGCGTCGCCCGGCGCGTCGACCGCACCGTCGATAATGCTCGACCTCCTCAAGCGCGCCTTCCCCGACCGACTGGCGACGCCGCGCTGGCAGGCGGCGGTGCGCGAGATCGTGCCGACCTACGGCGTGTCGCTGAACGGCGATCCGGCACTGCTGGGCTATCAGTGGCGCGCCACGGCGCAGACGCTGCAACTTGCCATCGCCCCGCCCCAGCCGCAGGCGCCGCGCACGCCCTCACCCGCCGTGCCGGCGGCCACAAGGGTGAAGCCCGATCGCCAGCCCGATCTGGCGCTGTGACCTGATCCTTTTCGACGGGCGGGGCGTCCGGTCGCGGATCGCCCCTGTCCTTCGGCGGCGTTTATGTGCATGGGGCGGCGGCACTGCTTCTGTTCTCGGCCAGGGTAATCGCATGACCAGCATCGGTATCTACGGCAGCAACGGACGGATGGGGCGCGCGATCGCCACCATCGCGGAGGGCGAAGGCGCGACCGTCGCCGGCGGCGTGGACGCGGGCGGCGATCCGTTCCCGCTGGCGCAGACCGCCGACGTGCTCGTCGATTTCTCCACCCCCGCCGCGCTGGAATCGCATCTCGCGGCGGCGGTCGCCGCGCGCACCCCGATCGTCATCGGCACCACCGGGCTGATGCCGACGCACCACGCGCTGATCGAACAGGCCGCGGACGACATCGCGGTGCTGCAAACCGGTAATACCTCGCTGGGCATCACCCTGCTCAACATCCTCGTGCGCGAGGCGGCGGCTCGGCTCGGCGCCGACTGGGACATCGAGATCGCCGAGATGCACCACCGGCACAAGGTGGATGCCCCGTCCGGCACCGCATTGCTGCTGGGCGAAGCGGCCGCTGCGGGACGCGGTACCCGGCTGGCGGAGGTGCGGGTCGACAGCCGCGCCGGGCTGGTCGGCGCGCGCAGCGAAGGGACGATCGGCTTCGCCTCGCTGCGCGGCGGATCGGTGGTGGGCGATCACCAGGTGATCTTCGCCGGCGAAGGCGAACGGATCGAGATCGGGCATCGCGGCGAGGATCGCACCATCTTCGCGCGCGGCGCGCTGAAGGCGGCGCTGTGGCTCGCCGGGCGGGCGCCCGGTCGATATGCGATGGCCGAGGTCCTGGGCCTGTAAGGAACGCCGCGGTGAAGAAGGCCGATGTCATCGAATTCTACCGCCGGCTGGCCGAGGCGAACCCGCATCCCGAAACCGAGCTGGAGTCGGTCAACACCTATACATTGCTCGTCGCTGTCGTCCTGTCCGCCCAGGCGACCGATGCCGGCGTCAACAAAGCGACACGCGCGCTGTTCGCCACGGTGGATACGCCCGAGAAGATGCTGGCGCTCGGTCTCGACGGGTTAAAGCAGCACATTCGCACGATCGGGTTGTTCAACACCAAGGCGAAGAACGTCATCGCGCTCAGCGAGGCGTTGATCGCCGAGCATGGCGGGGAGGTGCCGGCGAACCGCGACGCGCTCGAAAAGCTGCCCGGCGTGGGGCGCAAGACCGCCAATGTCGTGATGAACGTCGCATTCGGCGCCGAAACCTTCGCCGTCGACACCCATATCTTCCGCGTCGGCAACCGCACCGGGCTGGCGCGCGGCAAGACCGTGCTCGCGGTCGAAAAGGCGCTCGACAAGGCAACCCCCGCCCCCTTCCGCGTCCACGCCCACCACTGGCTGATCCTGCACGGCCGCTACGTGTGCAAGGCGCGGCGCCCCGAATGCTGGCGATGCATCGAGATCGACCTGTGCGCGTTCAAGCCGAAGACGCCCGCACCCAAGGCGGCGCGCACGCAGCAAGGAGAGTGACATTGCGTCCCATCGCCCTCGCCACCGCCGGCGCAACGCTGATCGCGCTTGGCGCACCCGGCGATGCGCGCGCACCGGCACGCGACAGCGTTCCCGCCGCCACGCCTGCGGGCAGGCCGCAGAGCTGCATCCCGATCCAGTCGATCCGCGAAAGCCTAGTCCGCAGCGACTCGGTGATCGACTTCCGCACCAACGGCAATCGCATCTATCGCGTGACATTGCCGAAGGGCTGCCCCGGACTGGGGTTCGAACGGCGTTTCTCCTACGCGACGTCGCTAAGCCAATTGTGCGCGCAGGACATCATTACCGTCTTTTCGCAGAGCCCGCCGATGCGCGGCGCCAGCTGCGGCCTTGCCCCGTTCCAGCCGGTGACCCTCGAAAAGCGGGTAGCGCACCGCTGAAACCCCTGCTAGGCGGACCTTCCACGCACCCGTAGCTCAGCTGGATAGAGCGCTGCCCTCCGAAGGCAGAGGCCACAGGTTCGAATCCTGTCGGGTGCGCCAGCTCCCTATACCCCCTTGCCGACGCCCGGTCGATCAGCGCGGCGAGACGCCCGTGATCAGTATCTCCACCATCTGCTCTGCTACCTGTGCAGCGTTCAGTGCACCGCCCGCGACGAACCAGCGCGCCGGCCAGTTGAGCGCGCCGGCGAGCGTGAAGGCCAGCAGCCGCGGGTCGGCCGGGGCGATGGAACCGTCCGCCACGCCTGCGGCGATCAGGTCGCGCATTGCGGTGTCGATCTCCCGTTTCAGCGACCGGAACCGTGCAGCGCTCTCGGGAGACAATGCCTCATCCCCCGTGCGGATCACACAGCGCCCGAAATCGTCCATGTTGATCTGCGCATAGCGGACCAGGAAGTCGCGCAGGCGGTCGATCCCGCGTCCGGGCCGGGCCGCGGCGATCGCGGCGGCCCCGCGCAGCTGTTTCAGGCCGATCAGGACGCATTCCAGCAGCACCTGATCCTTGTTGCCCAGATGGTGGTAGATGGTCGGTTTCGACACCCCCAGGCTGGCGGCGACCTCATCCAGCGATGTCGCGTGAAAACCGCGTTCGTTGAACATCCTGACCGCCGCCAGCAGCAGCGCGTCGCGCTTGGCGGCGCGGTTAGCCAGCCGCTGCGCACGGTCGGGAAAGGGCGAGGGAGCCGGTCTGTCGGACATTTCGGAAGCCATGGGCCCGCAACTTGACATGCGACCAGCCGGAATACAATCTACCCGTCAGTAGCATATTGGCGGGCGGGTATATGATTCTTTCCGAGGTGCAGGTCGCAGTGCGCGACATGGTGCGCGACATGGCACAGGAGCGCATCCGCCCGCACAGCGCGCGCTTCGCTGCCGACGGCGGCTACCCGCCCCAGCTGTTCCAGGACCTGGCGCAGCTGGGGCTGATGGGGATGACCGCGCCGGAGCAGGCGGGCGGCGCCGGGGCCGATTATGTGTCCTACGCGCTGGCGCTGATCGAGCTGGCCGCCGCGGATGGCGCGCTGTCAACGATCGTGTCGATCCAGAATTCGATCATGGTGTCAGGCATCCTGAAGGACGGCACCGCGGCACAGCAGGCACGCTGGCTGCCCGAGCTGACGTCCGGCCGTATGATCGGCGCCTTTGCGCTGACCGAGACCGACGCAGGGTCGGATGCGGCCGCGATCCGCACCACCGCCACCCGCGTCGACGGCGGCTGGCGCTTAAACGGCGGCAAGCAGTTCATCACGTCCGGCAAGATCGCGGGCGTGGCGATGGTGATCGCGGTCACCGATCCGGCGGCGGGGCGAAAGGGCATGTCGGCCTTCCTCGTACCCACGGACACCCCCGGCTATGTCGTCGACAAGGTCGAGCACAAGCTCGGCCAGTCCGCCTCCGACACCTGTGCGCTGCGGTTCGAGGATTGCGTCGTGCCCGACGACGCGCTGCTGGGCGCGGAGGGGCGCGGCTACTCGATCGCCCTCGCCAATCTGGAGGCGGGACGGATCGGCATCGCCGCGCAGGCGGTCGGCATGGCGCAGGCCGCGCTCGACATCGCGATCGCCTATGCGCATGACCGCACGAGCTTCGGCAAGCCGATCATCGAGCATCAGGCGGTCGGCTTCCGCCTCGCCGACCTGGCGACGAAGCTGGAAGCGTCGCGTCAGCTGGTGCTGCACGCCGCATCGCTGAAGGATGCCGGCGAACCGGCGCTGACCGCTGCGTCGATGGCCAAGCTGTTCGCCTCCGAAGCGGCGGAGACGATCGTCTCCGGCGCGATCCAGACGCTGGGCGGCTACGGCTATCTCGAGGAATTCGGCCTCGCGCGCATCTATCGCGATGTCCGCGTCTGCCAGATTTACGAAGGCACGTCCGACATCCAGCGCATGGTCATCGCACGCGGACTTTGACGTCAACGTCTCACAAGGGAATCATGGCATGGACATCGACGGCGTCGCGGCGATCGTGACGGGGGGTGCCTCCGGGCTGGGCATCGTCACCGCGCGGCGGCTGGCCGCACAGGGGGCGAAGGTCGCCATCTTCGACCTGAACGAGGATATGGGGCGCCAGCTGGCGGATGAGATCGGCGGGCATTTCGTCCGCGTCGACGTCACCGACGATACGTCGGTAGCGGATGCGATCGCTGCGGCGACGGCAGCAAACGGCACCGCACGCATCCTCGTCAACTGCGCCGGCATCGCGCCCCCTGCCAAGGTGATCGACCGCGACGGCAACCCGGCATCGCTTGCCGCCTTCGCGAAGATCGTCACGATCAACCTGATCGGCACGTTCAACGTCGCGTCGAAATTCGCGGCAGCGCTCCACAAAGCCGAGCCGATCGGCGAGGAACGCGGCGTCATCGTCAATACCGCGTCGGTCGCCGCGTTCGACGGTCAGATCGGCCAGGCCGCCTATGCCGCGTCAAAGGCAGGCGTCGCAGGCATGACGCTGCCGGTCGCGCGCGAGCTGGCGCGCTACGGCATCCGCGTGATGACGATCGCGCCGGGCATCTTCTGGACGCCGATGCTTGCCAGCCTGCCGCAGGAGGCACAGGACAGCCTGGGCACGCAGGTGCCCTTCCCTTCGCGGCTCGGCCAGCCGGACGAATATGCGCGGCTGGTGGAGGCGATCGTCACCAATCCGATGCTGAACGGCGAGACGATCCGCCTGGACGGCGCGATCCGCATGGCGCCGCGATGAGCGCGCTCGATCAGGCGGCGAACGCCGGCACGACCCCGGTGCGCGAGGCGCATCGGTTCGACGAAGCCGCGCTGGCCCGGTGGATGACCCAGCACGTCGACGGCTTCGCCGGGCCGCTGACGGTCGAGCAGTTCAAGGGCGGCCAGTCCAACCCGACCTATCGCCTGTCGACACCCGGCGCGCGCTACGTCCTGCGTCGCAAGCCGCCCGGGCCATTGCTGAAGGGCGCGCACGACGTCCTGCGCGAAGCGCGCGTGCTCACCGCGCTGGGCAACACCCCCGTCCCGGTCGCGCCGATCCATGGCGTGTGCGACGACGACAGCGTCATCGGCACGTCGTTCTACATCATGTCGATGGTCGAAGGGCGCGTCTTCTGGGACGCGACCTTTCCCGACGTGCCGCGCGACGATCGCGCCGCCTATTTCGATGCGATGAACGCGACGCTGGCCGCGCTGCACCGCGTCGATCACGAGCGGATCGGCCTTGGCGATTATGGGCGACCGGGCAATTATTTCGCACGCCAGATCGGCCGGTGGTCCAAGCAATATCTGGACGATGCCGACGCTGGTCGCGACGCGGACATGGACGCGCTAGTCGAATGGTTGCCGACGCGTATCCCGGCGGGCGACAAAACCAGCATCGTCCATGGCGATTTCCGCTGCGACAACATGATCTTCCACCCGAGCGAGCCACGCGTTCTGGCGGTGCTCGACTGGGAGCTGTCGACGCTCGGCCATCCACTGGCCGATTTCGCCTATCACGCGATGATGTACCGGATGCCGCCCGATATCGTTGCCGGGCTGGCGGGTGCCGATCTCGCGGCGCTCGGCATTCCGCCGGAGCAGGACTATGTCGCGGCGTATTGCGCGCGGACCGGACGCGACGGCATCGCCGATTACGATTATTACGTCGCCTTCAACTTCTTCCGCCTCGCGGCGATCTTCCACGGCATCAAGGGACGCGTGATCCGCGGCACCGCGGCGTCGGCGCATGCGCGCGAACGTGCCGAAAGCTTCCCGCGCCTCGCCCGGCTGGCGCGCGAGGCGATGGAAGCATGCCGGTGAGCGCGATCCTGCTGCTGGACGGCGCGCGGTCGTCGTCGTGCGATCACCTGTATCGGAAAGCCGCACCGATCGCCGCGGCGGGCTTACACGAAAAAGCGCACGAAGGCGTCGCCGCTTTCCTGACCCGCTGCCGACCCGACGTCCGCCGGGCCTGATCGCCCCGTAGGAGGCGCCGCGCCTCCCGCAGGATACGCCGGGACAAGAAACCCGGCGATGAAGGTCGTCCTCACACCGGCGCGGTCGGGCGCGTCAGGATATAGAGCGCGCACCCCGCCATCGTCGCCCCGACCAGCATCGCCAGCGGCAGGCCCGGTCGCGCGGTCCACAGGAAAATGCTGTAACCGGCGGCGATCCCGCCGCACGCCAGCGTCTTGCCACGGCGGCCGATCGCGCCGTCGCGCCGCCACGCGCGCAGCGTCGGGCCGACGCGCGGATGGTCGAGCAGCCACGCTTCCAGCCGCGGCGACGAACGGGCGAAACAGCCTGCCGCCAGGATGAGGAAGATGGTGGTCGGCATCAGCGGCAACAGCGCGCCGATGATCCCGAGCGCGACACAGATCCAGCCCATCGCCAGCCAGCCGAGGCGGGCCGCCCGCCCCCCCACGCCGGGCCGCTTTTCGCCGGAGTCGGGCCGCTGCGAACCGTCGCTACCGCGACCGGGTGGATCGGCGCGCAACGGCGAAGGAAGGCGACGGCGGCGGCTCATTGGCGCCACCATGTCGCGGCTGCCGTCAAAAAGATACGGTCGGCGCGTCTGCCGCCCCGGGGCGGGGCGCCGCGCGACGCCCCGCCCATCACACGATCAATAGCGGACGCGGAAGTCGACGCCCAGGCGCCGCGGGGTCAGGACGTTGTACGAATAATAGCGTTCGATCACGCCCGTGCGCACCTGATTGAACGAACTGCGATCGTTCGACACCGACGTGACCGCATATTTGTCGAACAAATTGTCGCCGAACACGCCGATGTCGAAGCGATCGGTGCGATAGGTGATCGACGCGCGATGCGTGACATAGCCGGGGATCGCCTCGCCGTTGGCGCGCAGGCCGGTGCGCGAATAGATGTCGCCGATATACGCCGTGGCCCAGGTTGCCTCGATGTCCGCGCCATTGTCCAGCGGCTGGGTATAGGTCGCCTGACCGCTGGCGGTATGCTTCGCCGAACCGGGCAAGCGATCCCCCGCAAAGGCGCCGAACGTCTGACCCTGGCTGACCAGGATGCCTGGCGCATCCTTCGTCAGCTTGGCATCGACATAAGCGTAGGTGCCTTGCAGCGTCAGCCGCGGCGTGACGCGCAGCACTGCCGACACGTCGAAGCCCTGCGACCGCGCCTCGCTGCCGTTGACGATGATGCCGACCGCACCGTTGACCGTCTGGCTGGGAACCTGGATCCCCTTCCAGTCGATGCGATAGATCGACGCGGTCAGCTGCAACCGCTTGTCGAACAGCGCGCTGCGCACGCCGATTTCGGCATTGCGCGTCTTGTCGGGCTGATAGGACAGCTCGTTGGGCAGCGCGCAGACGTTCTGGCCGGGCGGCAGCGGTAGGATACAGGGTGCGACGCGGTTGACGTTACCAGGGCGATAGCCGGTGCTGTACGTCGCATAGGCCAGCAGCGTATCGCTGAACTTGTACGATGTGTTCGCCTTCCACACGAACCCGTCGGCGGCGGTATCGCCCGATTTGATCCGGCTGGGCGCGAAGACGACCAGCGGATAGGGCGTGTTCTTGCTGAACAGCGGCGTGTCGGTGCCGCCCTGCGCGAAGGCGTCGTACTTGTAGTATCGCAAACCGCCGGTCACCTGCCATGCGTCGGTAATGTGCAGCGTCCCCTCGCCGTACACCGCCTTTTCCTTGGTACGGGTGTTGATGAACGACATATATTCCAAGTTGTCAGGGCGATAGATGCCCGCGAACTCGGGATAGCCGGGTACGTACTCGCGATATTGCGACCGCTGGCGCTGGTTGTTGTAGAAGCCGCCGATCACCCAGCTGAACGGCCCGCCATGCGTGGAAACCAGCCGGACCTCGCCGTTGAACTGGCGATAGATCGTCTCGTTGGTGTTGTACGAGGAAAAGGCCGGGAACGCTTCGTAGCCGTAATCGAGGTCGAGCAGCAGGTCGGTATTGTCCGACTGGGCGCGATTGCGCTGGTTGGTCAGCGCGGCGGTGGCGACCAGATCGGCGATGCCGCCCAGTCCCAGGTTCAACTCCGCGGCGTACAAGTCCGCCTTGCGGCTGCGCGGCTCGGCGTAGCGCCAGGGCGCCTCGTAGCGGCCGGTGCCCAGCACGCCCGCGCCGTTCGACTGCTGCCCGCCCGTGTCGGTGGTCTGGTGCGCATAGGTCAGGAACAGCTTCGCGTGCGGGCTGGCCTGCAACAGCAGCTGGTTGCGCGTGGTGAAGGTCCGCTCGTAGTTCAGATCCTTGCGGCGGTAGAAGTTCGCGGCATAATCAGCCGGCGTCCCGAACGACCCCTGCGCCGCGGTGGCGCCGCGCACCGGCTGCGGATTCGACACCCCCGGCTGCTGGAGCAGGTATGGATAGTCGATGAAGCCGGGATTGTCGTAATAGCCGGTGGCGGTGCGGAACGCGATGTGATCCGCCACGATCGGCAGGTTGAAGGTCGCATCGCCGTTCACGCCCGGGCTGCTGCCGTGCGCAACCCCGAAATAGCGACCGTGATATTCCAGCGAGATACGATCGGTGTTCGGCCGGTTGGGCATGTAGCGGATCGCGCCGGACAGCGTGCCCAGCCCGTACAGCGTGCCCTGCGGCCCCTGCAGCACCTCGACGCGCGCCAGGTCGATCAGCTTGAAGTCGAGGTAAAGCGGCACCTCGCCCAGGTATACGCCCAGCGCGCTCTGCGCATTCGCGCCGCCCGACGTATCGGCCGACGAAATGCCGCGCAGGATGACGTTGCCGGTCGACGCCGGGCCGGTATCGGTGATCGTCAGCCCCGGCGTGAACGCCGCCAACCCGCGCACGTCGTCGATGCGCTGGCGCGACAGCGTTTCCGGGCTGATCGCGCTGATGTTGATCGGCGCATCCTGCAGCGTCGTCTGTCGCCGCGTCGCCGTCACGATGATCTCGTCGCCGCTGCTCTCGGCCGCGCTATCGGATGGCGCGGTCTGCGCGAAGGCGGGGACGGCGCCCAGCCCGAACAGGATGGTCGCGCCCAGCAATGTGTTTCGAAACGATGTTACAGCCACGATGACCCCCTTGCTCATCAGCCCGTGTCAGCCGGCATCGCCCTCCTGATCGGACGCCGATAAGGGCCGGCGCCTTCCCGTTCCCTGCGGCGCGGCGTTGTCACCGTCGCCTGGTCGTCGCTGACGTCGCTGCGTCGCGATCCTTGTCGGTCGTTGCGCGCGCCTTCGGCGGGTTCGACATGATCGCCGGGCGGGTGACCGATCCCGATCGGACCGATGCGATCGCGCGCCGAGCAATCCATGTCGAAACCGGCGAACGCGCCGGTTGTCCTGTCATTCCCGGCACCATGGTCGCGATGCCGATGACCACACGGTATGGATATTACCGATGTGGTCAAGCGTAATATTTCATCGGCATGTCAGCGGGAAAAAGTAATACGCGGCCACCGACCGGCCGGTCGCTCGGGGCCGCCGCCCTCCTCTTCCATGCACGCGCGTAGTCGCCGTCGCCGTTATTACCCTTTCGCCACGCGGTAATAATTTTCCTGTGGACAGCCTTGCCGATCGGCGCGATGCTGCATTGCGAAAGGGGATCGAATCATGTCGAAGATGATCCGCAAGGCGGGCCATGTCGCGGCATTGGCGACGGCGTTGTTCCTGGCATCCTGTTCGTCCGGTTCGAACACGCCGCCGGCCAAGCGCCACGATTTCACAATCGGCTGGTCGATCTATGCCGGCTGGATGCCATGGCCCTATGCGCAGCAGGCCGGCATCGTGAAGAAATGGGCCGACAAATACGGCATCAAGATCGATGTCGTGCAGGTCAACGACTATGTCGAATCGGTCAACCAGTACAATGCGGGCAAGTTTGACGGCGTGGCCGTCACCAACATGGACGCGCTCACCATTCCAGCCGCGGGGGGCAAGGATACCAGCGCGATCATCGTCGGCGACTATTCGGACGGCAACGACGGCGTCCTGCTGAAGGGCGCGGACAAGCTGGCGGCGATCAAGGGCCGGCAGGTCTATCTGGTCGAACTGTCGGTGTCGCATTACCTGCTGGCGCGCGCGCTCGACACCGTCGGGATGAAGCCCAGCGACGTGCGCACGGTCAACACCTCCGACGCCGATATCGTCGGCGCGTTCGGCAGCCCGGACGTGACCGCGGCAGTCGCCTGGAACCCGCAGCTGTCGGTAATGAAGGCGCAGCCGAACACGCATCAGGTGTTCAGCTCCGCCGATATTCCCGGCGAGATTCTCGACCTGCTGGTCGTCGACACCAAGACGCTGAACGCCAATCCCGACCTGGGCAAGGCGCTGGCGGGCATCTGGTACGAAACCGTCGCGCTGCTGAAGCGCCCCGACGCGCAGGGGCAGGCCGCACGCGCGGCGATGGCGAAGCTGGCGGGCACGGACACCGCCACGTTCGAACGCCAGCTGGCCACCACCCACCTGTACGATACGCCCAAGGCCGCGGTCGCCGCGACCACCGCGCCGGCGCTGGTGACGACGATGACGCGGGTCCGCGACTTCAGCTTCCAGCGCGGACTGTTCAAGGGCGCGGCGAGCGCCGACGCGGTCGGCATCGCCTTTCCGGGCAAGCGTACACTGGGCGATGCGCAGCATGTGACGCTGCGCTTCGATGACCGCTACATGGCGTTGGCCGCCGACGGGAAGCTGTGACGCCCGCCCCCGCCCCCTTTGCCGCGACGACGGAAAGGCGACCGCGATGCGCTGGGTGAACCGGCAGATGCGCCGCAACGACCGGATCGTGCTGGGGTCGGTGCCGGTCGCGCTGCTGGCGCTGGTCTATCTGATCGCCGCGGTACGGCGCCACGCGGCGGACCCCACCGACAAGATCCTGCCGTTGCCCGATGCGATGGTCCGCGCGATGACCGCGCTGGTGACGCAGCCGGATCCGCTGTCGGGGCAGTTGCTGTTCTGGGGCGACACGCTCGCCAGCCTGCAGCGACTGGGGCTGGGCCTCGGCATCGCCACCGTCGCGGCGTTGCTGGTCGGGCTGGTGCTGGGGGTGCTGCCGCCGGTGCGCGCGACCTTCGGCCCGCTGGTGACCGGCATCGCGGTGATCCCGCCGATCGCGCTGCTGCCGATGCTGTTCATCGCGCTGGGGCTGGGGGAAACCGCGAAGGTGGCGCTGATCGTGATCGGCATCGCGCCGGTGATGGTCCGCGATATCGCGGCGCACGTCGCCGCTTTGCCGCGCGAACAGATCATCAAGGCGCAGACACTGGGCGCGTCGAGCTGGCAGATCATGATCCGCGTCGCGCTACCGCAGGCGATGCCGCGGCTGTTGCAGGCAATGCGCCTCGCGCTCGGCCCGGCATGGGTGTTCCTGATCTCGGCAGAGGCGATCGCCTCGGATATCGGGCTGGGCTACCGCATCTTCCTGGTGCGCCGTTACTTGGCGATGGACGTCATCATTCCCTACGTCGCGTGGATCGCGCTGCTGGCGATCACGATGGACGCGGCGTTCGTCTTCCTCAGCCGGCGGCTGTTCCCCTGGGCGCATGGAGGCGGGCATTGAGCACGATCCTGAGTCTGCGCGACATCTGGGTCGAATATGGCGACAAGATCGTTCTGGAGCGCGTCAACCTGGACGTCGCCGCCGGATCGTTCGTGTCGATCATCGGCCCGTCCGGGGCAGGAAAGAGCAGCCTGCTGCGCCTGATCCTGGGACAGGAGGCGCCGACGCGCGGACGCATCCTGCTCGACGACATGCCGCTGACGCCCGAATGCGGGCCGGACCGCGGCGTCGTGTTCCAGCGCTATTCGGTGTTCCCGCACCTCTCGGTACTTCGCAACACGATGTTCGGGCTGGAATGCGCGCAGGCGCCGCTGACCGCACGGCTGTTCGGCCAGCGCCGCCGCGCGGCGGAGGAGGAGGCGGCCGAGATGCTGCGCGCGGTCGGGCTGGGCGACAGCCTGCACCTGTACCCAGCGCAAATGTCGGGCGGGATGCAGCAGCGGCTGGCGATCGCGCAGGCACTGTTGAAGCGGCCGCGCATCCTGCTGCTCGACGAGCCGTTCGGCGCGCTTGATCCGGGCATCCGCTCCGACATGCACGCGCTCATCACCCGCTTGTGGCACGACTATGCGCTGACGATCGTGATGGTGACGCACGACATCCGCGAGGCGTTCTCGCTGGGGACGCGCGTCCTGGCGCTCGACAAACGCCGCCACGATCCGCACGCGCCGCACCGTTTCGGCGCCACCGCGGTCTACGACCTGCCGCTGCGCCCGCGCACGCCGCCACCGGCATCGGACGATGCTGCAGCTGCGTAATATTACGATTGACGTTGTTTGTAATAATTGAGAGGGTCACTCATGACCACAGAATCCACCAGTCTCGCCCGGCTCAGCATGAGCCTGCCGGCCGACCTGTTCCGGCAGCTCGACACGATGGTCGAGGAACGCGGTCTGCCGTCGCGCTCCGGGCTGATCGCCGAACTGATCCGCCACGCGCTCGCCGAACATGAAGCGTTCACCCGTCCCGACAAGATGCTCGCGGGCACCGTCACGCTGGTCTATCGCGGCGACCGCGGCCGCGTGCGCCACCAGCTGGCGCAGATGCAGGCCGATTACCTCAAGGAAGTGATCTCCTCGCAGCACGTCTTCCTGGAGGACGACCAGTCGCTGGAAGTGCTGCTGGTGCAGGGGCCGGCGGTGCGGCTGAAGTCGCTGTGCGACGCGCTGCGCCGGGTGCGCGGCGTCCAGCAGCTCCAACTCGTCACCACCACCTCGCTGCTGCCGCCGCTCCACGAACAGGACGGCGCCGCCGCGCCGCTGACGGGAGCCGCCGCATGACCGCGCCGCTCGCCGATCCGAATGCCGCACGCGATCATGCGCGGTCGATGGCCGGTACCGTCGTGGAGGCGATGCCGATGCTGCCGCCGGTCGCCGACGACCTGCCGGCCGGCGTCGACCCCGCCGATCTGGTCTGGGAAGAGACGATCGCCGCCGGCGGCTATGCCACGCGCCGCCTGTCGCGGGGGTCACGGGTGCGGCTGATCGACCTGCGCGGCGACGCCTGCGCATCGTTGCAGCTGTTCAATGCCGACATGCCGACCGAGCGGCTGAACGTCGCCGATACGGTGAAGGTGCAGTGGAACGCCTATCTGGAACAGGGCAAGCTGCTGCTGTCCGACATGGGCCGGGTGCTGATGAGCATCGAGGCGGACGACGCCGGCACGCACGACACCTTCTGCGGGCCGTCCACCCCGACCAGCAACGCGGCGCGCTACGGCAATGGCGCCAACAGCGGCCCGCACCCCAATGCGCGCGACCGCTTCCTGCTGGGCGTCGCCAAGCACGGGCTGGGGCGGCGTGACGTCCATCCCTGCGTGACGCTGTTCAAGGGCACGCGGATCGAGGCCGACGGCACGGTGACGCCGGTGACCGGCCCGTTCGCGCCCGGGCGCAGCGTGGTGCTGCGCGCCGAGATGGACGTGATCCTGGTCGTCGCCAACTGTCCGCATGTCCTGGACCCGCGACCGGCGTGGACGGTCACGCCGCTGCGCGCCACCGCGTGGCGCGGGCCGGTCACGCCCGAGGATGACGCCATCCGCATTGCGACGCCGGAGGGCCTGCGCGCCTTCCGCAACGTCGAAGACTATTTCCGCCGGTGAAAGGGACTATTGGTCGCATGAGCGCCGATCCGTATCTGTCGGGCCTGCCCGGCCCCGTCGTCCACGACGTTGTCGTCCCCGCCCGCGCGCCCTGGCTGCACCATGTCGCCGCCGGCCAGACGCTGCGCATCGTCGACCTGGAGGGCAACCAGGCGGTCGACTTCCTGCTATACGCCGCGGCCGACGACGCGGAACGCTATAGCGCGCAGGACACGATCGCGGCGCAGGGCAACCTGTTCCTGCGCGAGGGCACGGTACTACGCTCGAACGAAGGGCGCGCGATGATGACGATCGCGGCCAGCGCGGTCGAATATCACGACACGATCGGCGGCGCCTGTTCGTGCGAATCCAATACCCTGCGCTACGGCCATCATACCAAGGCGCAGCACGCCTGCGTCGAGAATTTCCTGGAGGCGAACCTGATCGAGGGCCGCGGCAAGCGCGACATCGTGTCGAACATCAACTTCTTCATGAACGTGCCGGTCGAGGCCGACGGCGCACTGGGGATCGTCGACGGCATTTCCGCGCCCGGGCTGACGGTGGACCTGCGCGCGGAGATGGACGTGATCGTCGTCGTGTCCAACTGTCCGCAGATCAACAACCCGTGCAACGCCTTCAATCCGACGCCCGTGCGCATGATCGTGGCGGCCGCGGCATGAGCGTGACGACCGTCCTGATCGCCAATCGCGGCGCGATCGCCACCCGCATCATCCGCACGCTGCGCCGCATGGGGCTGCGCTCGGTCGCGGTCTATTCCGAGGCGGACGAAGGCTCGCTCCACGTTGCCGAGGCGGACGAGGCGGTGTGCATCGGCGCGGCGCGCGCGGCGGACAGCTACCTCAACGTCGCCGCGATCCTCGATGCGGCGCGCCGCACCGGCGCGGATGCGATCCATCCCGGCTATGGCTTCCTGGCGGAGAATGTCGATTTCGCGGAGGCGTGCGCGGCGGCCGGGATCGTGTTCATCGGCCCCACCTCCGACAATATCCGCACCTTCGGACTGAAGCATAGCGCGCGGGCGCTGGCCGCCGCGCATGGCGTACCGCTGGCGCCGGGCACCGATCTGCTGACCGACGAGGAAGAAGCCGTCGCGGCGGCGAGCACCATCGGCTTCCCGGTGATGCTGAAGGCGACCGCGGGCGGCGGCGGCATCGGCATGCGCGTGTGCGAGGATGAGGCGGCGGTGCGCGATGGCTTCGCCGCGGTCGCGCGCCAGGGGCTGGGCAGCTTCGGCGACGCGGGCGTGTTCCTGGAACGCTACATCCGCCGCGCGCGGCATATCGAGGTGCAGGTATTCGGCGACGGCGCCGGCCGCGTCGTCGCGCTGGGCGAGCGCGACTGTTCGCTTCAACGCCGCAACCAGAAGGTGGTGGAGGAGGCCCCCGCCCCGCTGCTCCCCGCCGCGGTGCGCAGCGCGCTGATCGAGGCGGCAGTGCGGCTGGCGCAGGCGGCGAATTACCGCTCCGCGGGCACCGTCGAATTCCTGTACGATGCCGAACGGGAGGAGTTCTTCTTCCTGGAGATGAACACCCGCCTCCAGGTCGAGCATGGCGTCACCGAGGAGGTGATGGGCGTCGACCTGGTCGAATGGATGATCCGCGGCGCCGCGGGCGACTTCGCCTTCCTCGACACCCCGCTTGGCGCGCCGCGCGGCCATTCGGTTCAGGTGCGCCTGTATGCCGAGGATCCCGCGCTCGACTACCGGCCGACCTCCGGCACGCTGACCCACGTCGCCTTCCCCGCCGATGCGCGGGTGGAGACGTGGTGCATGGCGGGCAGCACCGTCAGCGCATGGTACGACCCGATGCTGGCCAAGCTGATCGTCCATGCCGACGATCGCGACGCGGCGGTCGCGGCAATGCAGGCCGCGCTGGCGGCGACGCGGATCGACGGGATCGAAACCAACCTGCGTTGGCTTCGCGAGGTGGTGCGCGCCGACGCCTTCACCAGCGGCGAGGTATCGACCCGCGCACTCGACACGATCGACTATCGCCCGCGCGCGATCCGCGTCGTCAGCGGCGGCACCGCGACGACGATCCAGGACTGGCCCGGTCGTCAGGCAATGTGGGCGGTCGGCGTGCCGCCGTCGGGGCCGATGGATGACCAGTCGTTCCGGCTCGGCAACCGCCTGCTCGGCAATGCGGAGGGGACCGCCGGGCTGGAAGTGACGATGACCGGCCCGACGCTGGCCTTCACCGCCCCTGCGCGCATCTGCCTGACCGGCGCCGATTTCGGCGCGACGCTGGACGGGATCGCGGTCCCGCTGGGCGTCGCGATCGACGTGGCGGCGGGTCAGACGCTCGCGCAGGGCCGGGCGCGTGGCGGCGGGATGCGGGGCTATATCCTGGTCGCCGGCGGGTTCGACATCGCCCCCTATCTCGGCAGCTGCGCGACGTTCGAGCTGGGACAGTTCGGCGGCCATGCCGCCCGCCGGCTGCTCGCCGGGGACACGCTGCACCTGGGCGATACGCCTACCGAGGTGCCGCTGGACACGGTGGCGCTGCCGGCGCTGTCGAACGAATGGACCGTGCGCGTCCTGTACGGCCCGCACGGCGCGCCCGATTTCTTCACCGACGACGATATTGCGACGATCGTCGATGCCGAATGGCAGGTGCATTACAACAGCAACCGCACCGGCGTGCGCCTGATCGGCCCCAAGCCGCACTGGGCGCGCCCCGACGGTGGTGAGGCGGGGCTGCACCCGTCAAACATCCACGACAATCCCTATGCGATCGGCGCGGTGGACTTCACCGGCGACATGCCGATCATCCTCGGCCCCGACGGCCCGTCGCTGGGCGGATTCGTGTGCCCCTTCGTCATCATCGCCGCAGACCGTTGGAAAGTGGGGCAACTGGTGCCGGGCGACCGCGTGCGCTTCGTGCCGGTCAACATCGACGATGCGACGATGGCTGACACGCTGCAACGCCGGTTGGTCGAACAGGGCAGGCCCGCCGATGCCGGCCCCGCGCGCCCGATCGCGACGCTGTCACCGGTGCTGGCGGAACTGCCCGCCGGCAAGGGGCGCCCGCGCACCGTCTATCGCCAGCAGGGCGACCGCAACATCCTGGTCGAATATGGCCCGATCGTCCTCGACCTGGAGCTCCGCATCCGCGTCCATGCGCTGATGACCGAGCTGGAGCGGATGGCGGTGCCGGGGATCGTCGATATCGTGCCGGGCATCCGCTCGATCCAGTTGCACCTCGACGGGCGGCAGCTCGATCAGCGCGCGGCGCTGGCGCTGCTGATCGCTGCGGAGGACCGGCTGGGCGATCTGGAGGATGTCACCATTCCGTCGCGGATCGTGCACCTGCCGCTCAGCTGGCGCGACCCCGCTACGATCGAGACGATCCAGAAATATATCGGCGCGGTGCGCGACGATGCGCCGTGGTGCCCCGACAACATTGAGTTCATCCGCCGCATCAACGGCCTGCCCGATGTCGCCGCGGTCGAAAATCTGATCTTCGAGGCCAATTACCTCGTCATGGGGCTGGGGGACGTCTATCTCGGCGCGCCGGTCGCCACGCCGATCGACCCGCGCCACCGGCTGGTAACGACCAAGTACAATCCGGCGCGCACCTGGACGCCGCCCAACGTCGTCGGGATCGGCGGCGCGTATATGTGCATCTACGGTATGGAGGGCCCGGGCGGCTACCAGCTGTTCGGCCGGACGTTGCAGGTGTGGAACACCTATCGCCAGACCGACTCGTTCGTCGACGGAAAGCCATGGCTGCTGCGCTTCTTCGACCAGATCCGCTTCTACCCGATCAGCGCCGAGGAGCTGGTGGAGTGGCGCCGCGACTTCCCCAGTGGGCGGCGCGCGTTGCGCATCGAGCCGTCGGAGTTCCGGCTGGCGGATTATCGCGCCTTCCTGGCCGAAAATGCCGAGGACATCGCCGCATTCGAGGCACGGCGGCAGGCGGCCTTCGACGCCGAGCGCGCCGACTGGCAGCGCCGCGGCGAGTTCGACCGCGTCGCCACCCTGACCGAGGAGGACGCGCCTCCCCCCGCCGCGATCGAGGTGCCGGCGGGCGCCGACGTGATCGAGGCGCCGTTCGGCGGCAGCGTGTGGAAGCTGCTGGTCGCGGCGGGTGACGCGGTCGAGGCAGGCGACACGATCGCGGTGATCGAGGCGATGAAGATGGAATGCCCGGTCGAAAGCCCCGCCGCGGGCACGATCGCCGCGCTCTATATCGAGGAACGCCAGCCGCTCCAGCCCGGATCGCCGATGCTGGCGCTGAAGGCGCACGCATGAACGCGCGGCTGAGCGCCACCGCCATCGCGGCGGACGTCGCCGCCGGCCGCACCAGCGCGGTCGCGGTGGCGCAGGCCGCGCTGGACCGGATCGCCGCCTATGACGCGATCCAGCCGCAGGTGTGGATCGCCCGCGTCGCCCCCGAGGCGCTGATCGCGGCGGCGCGCGGGGTCGACGCGCGGGTTGCCGCGGGCGAGGTACTGCCGCTGGCGGGTGTGCCCTTTGCGGTGAAGGACAATATCGACGTCGCGGGGATGGAAACGACCGCCGCCTGCCCCGCCTTCGCCTATCGTGCCGAGCGGTCGGCGACGGTGGTGGAACGGCTGATCGCAGCCGGTGCGCTGCTGCTGGGGAAAACCAATCTCGACCAGTTCGCGACCGGGCTGGTCGGCACGCGCTCGCCCTATGGTATCCCGCGCAATGCCAGCAATCTTGCCTATGTCAGCGGCGGATCCAGTTCGGGATCGGCGGTGGCGGTGGCGGCGGGGGTGGCGGCGTTCGCACTGGGCACCGACACTGCGGGGTCGGGCCGCGTGCCCGCCGCGTTCAACCATTTGATCGGGTTCAAGCCCAGCAAGGGCCGCTGGAGCACGCGCGGGCTGGTGCCGGCGTGCCGCACGCTCGACTGTATCACCGTCTTCACCGACGACACCGCCGATGCGCGGCTCGTCGACGGCGTGCTGGCCGGTTTCGACGCGGATGATCCCTATTCGACGCCACTGGCCGATCGCGGCGTCGCGGCGGGGCGGATCGGGGTGCCGCGCCGCGGGCAGCGAATGTGGTTCGGGGATGCGCAATCGGAGTATCTCTACGACCGTGCGCTGGCGACGCTGGCGGCGGGTGCGGAGATCGTCGAGATCGACATTGCGCCGCTGCTGGAGGCCGCGCAGCTGCTGTACGGCGGGCCATGGGTGGCGGAGCGGACGGCCGCGATCGGCGATCTGCTGACCCGCGCGCCCGATGCGATCGACCCGACGGTGCGTGCGGTGGTGGCGCCGGGCGCGGACATCGACGCGGTGACGCTATGGCGCGGGATGTATCGGCTGGCGGAGCTGAAACGCCATGCGGACATGCTGTTCCAGGACATTGATCTGCTGGCGTTTCCGACGACGGGCACCACCTATCGCGTCGCCGAGCTGCTGGCCGCGCCGGTCGCGCTCAACAGCAACCTGGGGTTCTACACCAATTTCGTGAACCTGCTGGACATGGCGGCAGTCGCGGTGCCCGCGGGCGTGCGCGACAATGCGACCGGGTTCGGGATCACGCTGATCGGGCCGGCGGACAGCGACCGCGCGCTGCTGGACGTGGCCGATCGCTATCTGGCGGCGGCCGACCTGCCGCCGCCGCCACCGCTGGATACGGGGGACAGAATGGACAAGGTGAAGCTTGCGGTTGTCGGTGCGCATCTGAAGGACATGCCGCTGCACTGGCAGCTGACGTCGCGCGAGGCGGTGTTCGTAGGGGCCTTCCAGACCGCGCCGACCTATCGTTTGTACGCGATGGCGGACAGCGTGCCGCCCAAACCGGCGCTGGTGCACGACGAAAGCGGCGCCGGAATCGCGGTCGAGGTATACGAACTGGACGTCGCCGCCTTCGGCAGTTTCGTGGTCGAGGTGCCCGCGCCGCTGGCGATCGGCACGGTCGTGCTGGCGGACGGCAGCAGCGTGAAGGGCTTTGTCGCGGAGCCGCGCGCGCTGACGGGGGCGCAGGACATCACCGATCTGGGCGGCTGGCGCGCCTATATCGCGCAACGCGCGTGAGGAGGAACACGGATATGATGCGTTGGGGGGCAGCATTTGCGGCGATGGCGCTGACGGGCGGCATGGCACCGGCGGCGATGGCGCAGAAGGAACAGGTCATTTCCGTACCCGGTTTCGCCGACTTTCTGGCGGTGGACGGGACGACGGTATGGGCCACCAATCGCGGCCGCGTGGAGCAATGGTCGCTGGACGGAAAGCGCGCTGACGTGCCGATGGGGCGGCCGTGCGGCGCGATGGCGTTCGCCAACGACACATTGTGGGTCGCCGATTGCGAGAAGCGCGCGCTGACCCGCATCGACGCGCGCACCGCCGCGGTCGTCGCGACGATTCCCACCGGCGTCGCCAATCCGGCGGGCGAGCTGAACGTCGTCGCCGGCGCGGGATCGATTTGGATCGCCAGCGACGACAAGGGTGCTGTGTCGCGGATCGACCCAGCGACCAACGCGATCATCGCCACGGTCAAGGTCGCGCCGGGCACCTGGTATCTGGCGTTCGGCTTCGACGCGGTGTGGGCGGTCAGTGCGAACGGCCGCGTGCTGCAACGCATCGATCCGACCACCAATGCCGTCACCGCCACCGTACCGCTGGGCGCGCAGCCCGGTTTCCTGGCGGCGGGCGAAGGCGCGGTGTGGGTGCAGGAACAGGGCGACGGCACGCTCGCACGGATCGACCCGGCGACCGCGAAGGTGACCGGCCGCGTCAAAGTGGGCGCGAAGCTGGCCTATGGCGATATCGACACCGGCGGCGGCAAGGTATGGCTGCGCACCACCGAGGACCAGACGTTCGCGGTGATCGATGCCGGCACGCTGGCAATCGACGCGCGCGTCGGCAAGCCGGTGGGCAGCGGCGCGCTACGCTATACCGACGCGGGCGTGTGGACCAGCGCGCATGACCATCACACGTTGTCGTGGTGGCCGGCGCCGGTGACGGGGGGTGCGGCGAAGTAAGGCGCGGCGCTGAAGGCGAAGATCGGTTCGCGCAGAGGCGCAGAGAGGGCGCGATTCCGGCGGGTTGTCGTATCCGTTGCAGCGAGGCTTTGGCCGCGATGGTGAAGCGGCCCCGTGTCGGTCGTCCGGCAATACATGATCGCGGAAGAAAGGGCGTTCACCCGAGGGCGCGAAGGGCGCTCCGCTTGCCGTCCGCGTAGCGGCTTCATTTTTACCCGATGGGAAGAATGACGCTTCGCGTCCCCGCCCCCTCTCTGCCCCTCCGCGTCTCCGCGCGAACGGCCCGCTTCTTCGCATGATCCGGCGCGCAGATGGTTATGGTCAGGCGCCGCGCGCCAGCTCCTGATCGCTCGGCGTGGCTTCCGTACCCCCGCCCCTGTTCGTCAGCGACGATCGGGGAGAAGCTTATCCACAACGCGCGAAACGCCAGCGCGGCCCGGCACCTTGCGATGCCGGACCGCGCAGGCGCGTTCGGCAATCCGATCGGATCAGCGCAGCGAGGCGAGCTGGGTCACGCGCGGCGCGGCGAGTGCGGCCTGGCGCGATTCGATCTGGTTGCGGATGTCGGCGATCACCTGCGTGCGGCATGCGCGCGCCTTGTCGGCCAGCGCGAGGTGGACGCCGGCGAGACGATCGTCGCCGCACACCGCCTGCGCGGCCGCGTCCATGCGGATTGCCAGACGCTGCTGACCATCGGCGGTGGTCAGGTCGATGCCCTTGAGCTGGAGGACCGCGGCATCCTTTGCCAGCGGATTTTCGCTACCGGCGGCCTGCGCCGCGCCGGTGAATGCCAGGCCGAGCACGGCCGCGGCGATCAATCCCACCTTCATCACTCTCTCCTTCCGCCTTGTCAGCGGCCGTTCGCGCAGCGCGCGACGGCGCACGCCACATAGGGACGTGCGACAAATGCGGCAAGAAGGGGGCGGCAATTAAATCTGCATCAATGTACGCGGACCGTGAGCATGGCGAGGTCGATCCGGCGGCCGAGCAGCCCGATCGGCAGATCCGCCAGCTGCGTGGTAGTCGCCCCATCCCCCCCGCGATCGGCGGTGGTGACGCTGAGCGTCCGTGCGCGTGACGGCGACCAGGCGCGCAGCGTGTCGAGCGGCAGGCGCACGCGCCAGCGGCGCCCGCCCTCCACCGCGACCGGGTGATCGTTGATGAACACTTGCGCATCGGCACTGGCGCGCCGACCCGATACCAGCAGGCAATCGGCGACCGGGCAGGACGCCAGCCGCGCCCGCGGCGCTTCCGCCGCCGCCCCGCCGGCCGCCAGCATCGCCGCGCCGGCGGCCAGCAACACGCCGATGGTCGCGCTATTCCACCGCAATGCCCGCCTCCTCCAGAATCCGTCGCGCCGGTTCCAGCACCTCGGCATGCCGCCGCCAGCGCGCGACCGCATTGCGGTAGAGCGGCCGGCGCACCTGCGCCGCGCTGGGCGTCGAGACCGGCGCATCATTGGCATGGAAATCGAGGCAGGCGTCGGCCCACGACAGCCCGCAATGATCGAGCAACCGCCGCGTCTGCGCGGCCTGATCGGCGACCAGATCCTCATACGACAGATCCAGCACGCGGCCGGGCAGCGCATCGCGCCAATGCGCCATCAGCCGGTCGAACCGCACGTAGTAAGCGGCGATGTCGCGCAGGTCGTAGC
This sequence comes from Sphingomonas ginsenosidimutans, assembly GCF_002374835.1. GTDB lineage: Bacteria > Pseudomonadota > Alphaproteobacteria > Sphingomonadales > Sphingomonadaceae > Sphingomonas > Sphingomonas ginsenosidimutans. The sequence continues at coordinate 838,451 of NZ_NWVD01000001.1, read as the reverse complement.
TATAGTCGTAATAGCGCGAGCCGATCGCGAACAGGTTGCGAAAATTGCCCAGCACCGTGTCCAGCGGATGGCGGCGCAGGCAGACGATCCGCGCGTTCGGCAGCGCGCGCGCGATCGTGCCGACATAATGGAAATTGCCCGGAAACTTGTCCACGAAGCGGCGCGACGGATCGCGGCGATGGTGGCGCGCGCGGCGAAGATAGTCGCGCCCGATCGCGGCGGGATCGGAGGCGGCCGCGCGCAGGATCGTATCGGCGTCGAGCACGGTCGGCGTGCGCGTCCCCGCCGCCGCCTTGACCGCCAGCGGCATCGCCTGAAGCTCGCCCGCGCTTTCGACATCGGAGTGCGAGGACAGGATACGGTCGACCAGGGTGGTGCCGGTGCGCGGCATCCCGATAACGAAGATCGGCGCGTCGTCGGCCGCATCGATCGCGCGCGCCGCGGCAGCGACGGGCGACGCGCACTCGATCGCGTCGAAGATCGCGGCATCCCGCGCGAACGAATAAGGCAAGGTGGCGCGGTGTTCGGCGTTGGTCGCGCACAATGTCGCCAGCGCGCGGTCGGCGGCGCCAATATCGTCCAGTTCCTTGGCGAGCGCATAGCCGAGCAGCAGCCGCGCGCGGCCGTCGCGCGCACGGTTGCGCGCCGCCGCAAGCCGGTCGACATGGTGCCGTTCCGGCGCCTGCTTGCGCAACCCGGCGAGCAGATGATGGGCGCGGGCATCGTCGGGCGCGCGCGCGATCAACGCCTCCAGCGCCGCCTCCGCCGCGTCGGTGCGCCCCAGGAAGCCGAGCGCCGCGGCCTGATTGTAGCGATAGGACAGATTGTCCGGCGCCAGCGCCACGGCGGCGTCGAAATGCGGCAGCGACGCCGCATGATCGCCGAGCCGCGCATAGACGCAGCCGATCGTGTCGCGGTTGAGCGCATCGGTCGGCGGAGCAGCCTCGGCAGCGTGCAGGGTCGCGGCCGCATCGCCGTCGCGGCGGACCGCGACATAGAGCCGTGCCAGCTGCGCGCGATATTCGCCGCGCGGGTCGATCGCCACCGCACGCTCGATCCCGGAGATCGCCACCGCGACGCGCCCCGCCGCCGCATCGGCCAGCGCGGTCAGGAAATGTCCCTCCGCATCGTCGGGATCGGCGGCCAGCAGGGCGGCGGCGTGATGGCGGGTCGCGGGCCAATCACCACGGGAAAGCGCCGCGCGCGCCGCCGCTGCCGTGGTGCGGGTGGCCGCATCATCCGGCAAGGCGAGCGCCGCCGACATGGCTCAGCGCGCCACCGCTTCGCTGCCTTCGCCGCCCTCGCCCGCCATCGCGCGCCGCGCCGCGATCTTCTCCATCGCCGGGCGCAACGGGAACATCGTCTGTTCGAGGATCGACAGGCGGCGGCGGTCGTCTTGCCCCACCACGACACCCTCACCCTCGCGATAGGTGCCGAACAGCCGGTCGAGCAGGATCAGCGAATTGCCGTAGTTGGTGCGCGTTTCGTCATAGCCGGTCGAATGATGCAGGCTGTGGTGACGGATCGTGGTGAAGAAGAAGGAATAGAAGGCCGGCGGGTTCGCGCGGACATTGGCGTGCGCGAAGGTCGACACCACTGTCAGCACGCTCAACCCGCAGAACAGCGCCGCCAGCGGCACGTCGAACAGCGCGATGACGCTGAGGCTGATGAGCAGCAGTTCCAGCGGGTTGCCGACCGCGCCCTTCATCGCGTTGAGCTGCGTCAGATGGTGATGCGGCGCGTGAGTGTACCACAGGAACGTATTGTGCATCGCGCGATGCATCCAATACTGGCCGAATTCGATCACCACGATCACCAGCGCGACCTGTGCCAGGAACGGCATGTGCATCGCCCATTGCGTGGTGATGCCGGCCCACGCCTTGAACGCGCGCAACGGATCCTCCGCCAGATGCGTCGACAGCCACGAGATGACGGTGGCGTTGAACACGACATAGGCCAGATCGGTCGCGAATTCGCGCCGGTCGATCCGCCAGCCTTCATGGCGCTCCGCGATCCATTCCAGCCCCTGGACGAAGATGGTCACCGCGGCGACCATCAGGATCATCGACAGCGGATTGTCGGTCCAGCGCGCCGGCGCAAGGCCCCAGAAGGCGACCACCGCCGCCACCGTGGCGGGCGGCAGCAGATCGATCAGCGTCTGGCGGATATCGCGCGTGCCGCTCATGCCGCCGCTCCGTGATGCGCGCCGGGCGCGGGCAGCCCCCCGACCGCCCGGGCCCGCGCGGCAAGCGCCGTCATTACCAACCGAGCCGTGCCCGCCATCAGCCGCCGTGCCATCCCGCCGATCGACTGCCCGTCACCTGTCATCGTATCGCTCTGCCTCGCCGCCGCCATGCGATCAGGTTGCGCGAGCACGCGGGACGCGTGGGAGAGACTAATCTTCTATGGACGGCATAGATGTGACCTATGCCCTGCCGCGATCGATCACGAGCGGCGCTGCGCCCGGATGCGGCGATAGACCTCGTCGATGAACAATTGCGTCGCGGTGTCGCGCGACGGCTGCGCGCGGGCGAGCAGGAAGATGTCGTAGGCGGGTTCGAACTCGGTCAGCAGGATCGGCCACAGCTTGCCGGCCTTCACCGCATCCTCCGCTGCCAGCACCGGCAGGAAGCCGATGCCGACGCCGGTGACGATCAGCCGCCGCGCTTCGTTGACGTCCTCCGCCAATCCGTTGACGCGCGTACCCAGGCGATAGCGGCGGCGCAGCCGGGTGATCGCCTCGATCTCGTCATCGCCGGTGAGGACGAAGCCTTCGTCCTTCAGCTCGTTCAGGCGGCCGACGCGATAGCCGAACAACGGGTGGCTGCGCCCGCAGTACAGCTGCTGGCGCTCGACGAACAGCGGTTCGTACACCAATTCGCCGCGGTCGCCGCCGTCATAGCCGATGCCGATCTCCACCTCGCCGCGTTCCAGCGCGTCGAGCACCTGGCGCCATGGCGACACGCGGATCTCGATATGGATGGCGGGATTGCGGCGATGGAAGCTGGCGAGCGCCTCGTCGAGTTCGGGGGAAACGATCGCGGACACCATCTGGATGCGCACGATCCCCTCGACCCGCCGCGTCGCCTGCGCGACCTGGTGCGGCATCATCCGTGCCGATTCGAGCATCTCCTCGCACAGCGCCATCATCGCCTTGCCCGCGGCGGTCATCTCCACCCCGGCGGCGGTGCGCCGCAGCAGCGTGGCGCCGACATGCTCCTCCAGCCGCTTCAGCGCGGCGCTGATGCTGGGCTGCTGCTTGTTGAGCTGGCGCGCGGCGGCCCCGATGCCGCCGGCGCGGACGATGTCGACGAACGTGCGCATCAGGTTCCAGTCGACCCGGCTGGCGAATTTGCGATCGGTGCTGACCACCCGTTCGTCCATCGAAACGCCCCCCAACGTCGCGGCGACGAGATGCCGCGCACACGTCATAGACAGCATTGATGCGATTCATCAACAATCGCCATCTTCCGCTATGCCCCAGCGCGCGGTTTCCTTGCGGCATGACCGATGCCAGCCCGCTTCCCGTCGTCGATATCTCCGGCCTGGCGAGCGCCGATCCCGCCGAGCGGCGTGCGGTCGCCGCGGCGCTCGACCGGGCGTGCGTGCGCTCGGGGTTCCTGTACGTCACCGGGGCGCAGTTCGACCGCGCGCTGTTCGACCGCCTGCTGGCGACCGCGCGCAGCTATTTTGCGCAGGACAGCGCCGCCAAGATGGCAAGCTATATCGGCCAGTCGGCGAACCACAGCGGCTATGTCCCGGTCGGCGAGGAACGGTTCGCGGGCAGCCCCGGGGACCTGAAAGAGGCGTTCGACGTCAACAACGACTATCCGCACGACCACGGGCGCCGCCCGCTGCTCGGCCCGAACCTGTGGCCGGCGATGCCGGGGTTCCGCGACGGGGTGCTGCCCTATTACCGACATCTGAGCGCGATCGGTGCGCAGCTGTTCGGCGCCTTCGCCACCGCGCTGGGGCTGGCGGAGGATCATTTCGCGCCGCACCTGCGCCACCCGCCCAGCCAGCTGCGGCTGATCCATTACCCGCACGCGCCCGAGGCGGACGACCGGCCGGGGATCGGCGCGCACACCGATTACGAATGCTTCACGCTGCTGTTCGCGACCGGCCCCGGGCTTCAGGTGATCGACCCGGACGGCCGCTGGATCGACGTGCCGCAGCGCGCCGACGCGATGGTGATGAACATCGGCGACATGATGGAGACGCTGTCGAACGGCCGCTACACCGCGACGACGCACCGGGTGCGCAAGGTGCCGGACGAACGCTATTCCTTCCCGTTGTTCTTCACGCTGGACTATGACTACGTCGTCGCGCCGCTGATCCCCGGCGACGGCACACGCCACTATCCCCCGGTGGCGAGCGGGGCGCACCTGTTCCACCAGACCGCGCAGACCTTCGCCTATCTGAAGGAACGGCGCGCGCGTGGCGAACTGGTGCTGGACGACGCCATGCCGCCGCCCGGATCGTTCGGGCGGCGCGAGGCGGCGGCGGCGTGACGATCGGGGAGCTGCTGGCCGCCGCGCCGGCGACGCCGTTCGAACCGCCCGCCTTCCCGCCGCATCTGCTGGGGGCGTTCCGGCGGCGCAGCATCACCCTGTGCAGCGGCGTCACCGACGAGACGACGGTCGTCTACTGGTTCCAGTCCCGCCGCTTCACGATCGACATCCGCCTGCCCGACGGCACCGCCACCCCGGCCATCGACCGGCAGGGCTGGATCGGCGACACGCGCTGGGACGCGGGCACCGGGCAGATGTCATGGGACATCCGCACCAGCTACCAGCTGCACGACCAATGGCCCGAACCGGCGCGACTGATCGCGATCGGCAATGCGGTGATCGAGGTCGCGCCATCGGGCGCCTATGTCGAGGACTGGCGCCAGCAGGCGACGCGCGGCCCCCTGCTGGGGCTGCGGCTGGCCGCGGCGATCGACATGCGCAGCGGCGCGCGGCTGGACATGGACGGCGCATTGATCGTCGCGGGCGACCATGCCGCGATCGCGCTGTCGCGCCCACCGGAGGACGAGGCGGCGGTGCGCGCCGCGGGCGCGCTGGACCGCGCGGCGCCCGCCGCGGTGGAGCGATACGAGGTGTCGATAGCGACGCATGACGCGACGATCGTGCACAGCACCTGCCCGGCGCGGCGCGGCATGCCGCTGTGGGACGGGGCGATCGAGCGCGCGGAGGGCGGCGTCATGCTGCACGGATCGCCGCGCTGGCCGGGCTATCGGCTGCATTTCGCGATCGACTGCCACGTCCCCGACATGGCGTTCGGCACTTCGACCTCCTGCACGCCCGCCGCCCGCGAATGGCTGGCGCGCGAGGCGGGCCATGTGCTGCGCCACGCCACGGTGGCGCGATGATGCGCGGACATAGGTGGCATCTATGCCTTCCATATTTCGAACACGTCTGGCGCGATGATGGCGTTGTCAGGATGCTGCACCGCGACAGCACGGTGAAATCACGTGCGGGGGCGGGTGCGACCGTCCGGCGGGGCCTGTCCGCCCCGGCCGGCACGGGGCCGCGACCCGGATCACCCGCGGTAAGATCACGAGGGGCATGACTATGCAGGCTAATGGCCAGGCTATCGGACAGCCGACCGGACAGGGAACACGGGTCGGCAAGCGGATCATCGGGGCGCAATCCCCCGTGACGGTCGGGTGGGAGAACGTCCCCCGCGTCGAGGGTTCGCGCGCCAAGGTGCTGTTCTTCACCTGGTTCCAGCCGGCGGTGCTCTTCGCGCTGGTCGCCTTCTGGTATTATGCGCCCAATTCGATCGCCAAGGCATCGACCGCGATCGGCATCGGCATCGCGTTCAAGGCGTTCCTGCTGTTCCTGGAATGGCTGACCCCGCGCCACGAAAGCTGGAAGCTGACGTGGAAGGAACTGACCACCGACCTGTTCTACGTCGGGCTGGGCTATACCGCGCTCAGGATGGTCGAAAGCCAGATCGGCAGCGACGCGATCCTGTCTGCGATCCGCGACAATTTCGCGATGGAAAAGCTGGCGTTCTTCACCAGCCTGCCGCTGCTGGTGCAGGCATTCCTGATCATGTTTATCTTCGATTTCGGGCAATATTGGATGCACCGCGGGATGCACAACTGGTACCCGCTGTGGCTGTCCCACTCGGTCCACCATTACATCACCCAGCTGAACATCAACAAGGGCGCGGTGGGCAACCCGACCGAGCTGTTCCTGATCGGGCTGGGCATCGGCGGGATGTTCGATTTCCTGCCGCGCGCCGCGTTGCTGGCCGGGGCGATCGGCATGTCGGTCAGCACGTACCAGCACATCAACGTGCGCTTCAACACGCCGGGCTGGTGGCGTTTCCTGTTCAATACCACCGAACATCACAGCGTCCACCATTCGCAGGATTTCGAGGGCAGCCGCAGCAACTACGCCAACACCTTCATCTTCATCGACCGTATCTTCGGCACCTGCGTCGACGGTGAGGCGGAGTTGCTGGGCATGGAAGGCGGGCGCCGCATGTCGATCCGCGAACAGATGACCTATCCCTTCACCGAAGCGTGGAAGACGATGAAGGAGAAGCTGTCGCGCCGCCCCGGCACCGCATCGGTCGCCGACGCGGTGCCGGCGGAATGAACGCGGCCAGCCTGACCGTGCCCGGCCCGACCGCAAGGGGTGTGATGAATCGCCGCTTCTTCGAATCGATCTGGCACATCCGCGGCAGCGTGCCGCTGCCCCCCGAACAGTCGCGCGAGGAAGCGTTCACCCGGCTGGCGCCGCTGTTCCGCGAAACCGGCACCAGCCACGAATGCGTCGACGACACGCTGCGCTTCACCAAGAAGGACCCCGCCGCGCAGGACAAGATGGCCGTGTTCGACCATGGCGAGTTGCAGATCCGCGACGACGGCGCGGGGCGCGCGCTGCATTACCACATGGTCAGCCGGATGCTGCTGTTCTGCTTCCTGGCGCCGTTGCTGTTCGTGGCGTTCGGGCAGGCGACGATCCTGATCGGCAAATATGAGGCAGCCAAGGAACAGGCCGCGCCGAAGAAGCCCGAAAAGCCCCCGGTCGTGCGGACGCTGAACCCCATCGACAAGATGCTGGGCGCCCCCGCCCCCGAACCGCCGAAGAAGGACAAGAAGCCGGAGGGCAAGAAGGCCTCCGCCACGTCCGCCTATGTCTTCGCGGGGATCTTCGCGTTCCTCTATCTGGTCGGCCGCATTCTGGAACAGCGCGCGATCCGCCGGACGCTGGGGCGCCGGCTGGCGGGGGAATGACGGGCCGGCGGATCGCCTAGAGCGCCGCCTTCCCCCGCGCATAGGCCTGCGTACCGCGGGTGTAGATGCGGTCCTCGGGCAGGATCGTATCCACCTCGATGTCGGGCAGACCGGCCAGTTGCTCATATACCGGGCCGAAATCGGTGTTGAGCGTGACGTCGAGCAGATCCTCAAAACTGTCGATCACGAAGTAGTTCTGCTGGAAATCGTCGATCCGGTATCGGGTGCGCAGCAGCCGTTTGAGGTCGAAGCCCAGCCGGTGCGGCGACGGATCGTCGAGCGCGAAGATCGATTCGGCGTGGGACGACACGATCCCCGCGCCATACAGCTTCAGCCCGTCGTCGGTACGCACCAGCCCGAATTCGACGGTATACCAGTAGAGCCGCGCCAGCCGGTCGATCGCACCCATCGCCGCGGCGCGCTGCCCACCGCGGCCATAGGCCTGCATGTAATCGGCGAACACCGGGTTGGCGAGCAGCGGCACGTGCCCGAACACGTCGTGAAAGACGTCCGGTTCCTGAAGATAGTCGAGTTCGTTGGGGCGGCGGATGAAGTTGCCGGCGACGAAGCGCCGGTTGGCGAGGTGATCGAAGAACACGTCGTCGGGGACCAGCCCGGGCACCGCCACCACCTGCCACCCGGTCGCCGCCATCAGCCGGTCGGACAGCTCGGCGAAATCGGGGATGCCGGGCCGCGACAGCCGCAGCACGTCCAGCCCTTCGAGGAATTCCGGCGCGACGCGGCCGGGCAGCTGCCGCAGCTGGCGCGCGAACAGCGTGTCCCAGGTGGCATGTTCCTCGGGCGTGTAGCGGTCCCAGCCCTGGGGGATGGTCCAATCGTCGGCGGTGCCGGCGGGGCGGATGAGCGTGGTATCGGCCATCCGCCCCTTTTGCCGCCGTTCGCGCGCGAAATCATGCGCAATCTCGCCGCGGCGGCACCCACGCGCGTCAGGCGATCTCCGCCGCCGTGCCCGCCTGATGTTCGAACAGCCGCCGGTAATGGCCGCCGCCGAGCGTCAGCAGCGCGTCGTGCGTGCCGTCCTCCACGATCCTGCCGTTCGCGAACACCAGGATCCGGTCGAGCGCGCGGACGGTCGACAGACGGTGTGCGATGACGATCGCGGTACGCCCGATCATCAGCCGCTCCATCGCCTGCTGGATCGCCGCCTCGCTTTCCGAATCGAGGCTGGAGGTCGCCTCGTCCAGGATCAGGATCGGCGCATCCGCCAGGAAGGCGCGCGCGATCGCGACGCGCTGACGCTCGCCGCCCGACAGCTTGACCCCGCGTTCGCCCACCAGGGTGCGATAGCCGCGCGGCAGCCGCATGATGAAGTCATGCGCATTGGCCAGCCGCGCCGCCTCCTCGACCTGTGCCGCGGTGGCGCCGGGGCGACCGTAGCCGATGTTCTCCGCCAGCGTGCGGTGGAACAACACCGGTTCCTGCGGCACGATCGCCACCTGTTGCCGTAGCGACCGCTGCGTCGCGCGCGCCACATCCTGTCCGTCGATGGTGATCGTTCCGGCATCGACATCGTACAGGCGCTGGATCAGCTTGACGAAGCTGGTCTTGCCCGATCCCGACGGGCCGACCAGCCCGACGCGCTGCCCGGCCGGAATGTCGACCGACAGATGCTCGTACAGCGGCCGGTCCTGTCCGGCGTAGCGGAACGTCACGTCGGCGAAGCGGATCGCGCCCCGCGTCACGCGGATCGGCTGCGCATCGGCGCGATCGGCGACGCCCAGCGACTCGTCATGCAGCGCGACCAGTTCCTCCATCTCGTTCACCGACCGCTGGAGCTGATGCACATACTGGCCGATGTCGCGCAGATAGCCGTTGAGCACGAGATAGCTGGTGACGACATAGGCCATGTCGCCCGCACTCGCGCGGCCCTGCCCCCACAGCCACAGCGCGGTTCCCGTCACCGCCAGCCGGATCAGCCACAGCAGCACCAGCTGCCCCGACCCCGCCCAGGTGAACGCCATCCAGGTGCGCAGCGTGCGCCGCCGCCATTTGGCGAGCACACGCGCCAGCCGCGCTTCCTCCGCCGCCTCGCCGCCGAACGCCTTGACCACCGCATTCGTGCCGACCGCATCGGCCAGCACGCCGCCGATGCGCGTGTCCCACTGGTTCGACAGCCGCGCGATCGGCGCCAGCACGCGCGTCGCCAGCCCGACCGTCAGCACGATATAGGCGACCGCCCCCACCCCCATCACCGCGCCCAGCAGCGGCCAGTGCAGCGCCAGCAGCACGACCGTCCCCGCCAGCACCGTCAGCGACGGCAGCAGCGACAGGAGCAGCACGTCGTTGAGCAGATCGAGCGCCCACATGCCGCGGGTGATCCGCCGCACGGTCGAGCCGGAGAAGGCATTGCTGTGCCAGTCGCTCGACAACCGCTGGACGCGCGCGAACGCCTCCTGCGTGACGTCGCGCATCATCCCCAGCGTGAACGGGGTGATCGCCCACCAGCCGAGGTGGCGGAACACCACCATCGCACCGCTGAGCCCCGCGATCATCGCAAAGGCATGCCACGCCGCCGCCGGATCGCCGCGCCCGACCGCATCGATCAAGGCGCCGGCATAGGGCGGCCCGAACACCTCGGTCAGCGTCGACAGCAGCATCGCGCCGACGCACGCCGCCGCCAGCGCGGGCCGCCGCCGCCACAGGCGGAAGGTGAAGGCCAGCACCCGGCGCAGCACGGAGGCGCGCGGAAACAGATCGTTGTCGTCGTCGTCGTCGGTCATCGGAGCATGTCGCAGCGCCGGTGGGCGCGCGCCTTCGTGTCAGCGGTAGAGGATCAGGGCGACGGGCGCGCATGGCGCCCCGCCCGCGTCAGTGGCGGCGCAGGCCGCCCAGGCGCAGGTCGGCGATACGCGTGATATGATCGAACATGCTCGCCCCCCGTCTGAATCGCTGAACGCCCCCCGATAGCAGCCCGCGCCCGATCGCGCCAGAGCCGCCCTGCCGGGCGCTTCGCGCGTGGACGATCGCGGCGCGCATGATAGGACATGCCGCGACAGGCACGGCGGGACGGCGGCGAGATGGAACAGGCGCGGACGCAGGACGCGGCGGCGGAGGAATGGCCGGCGCGGGCCTGGGGGCTGGCGGCGGCGGGGGCCGTCATCGGCAGCGCCGCCCACGCGCTGACCGACCATGCGGGCAGTGCCGGCGCGGCGCGCGACGCGCTGTATGCGCTGGCGACGTTCCTCGTGGTCGCCGGCGTCGCTGCGGCGATCGTGATCGAGCGCCCGCGCCCGGCACGGGACCTGATGTTCGCCGCGGCGACCGGCGCGGTCGTCGCGCTGGTGACGTGGTGGAACCTGCCGCTGACGTCCGGCAGCTCGCCCGATATCTGGCGGATCGTCTGCGCGGTACTGGCCGGCGGAATCGCGGTGCCGCTGTACCAGGGATGGCGCGGCGCGCGCGTGGGCGCCGATACGGGGCGGCTGCCCTATGCGGCGATCCACCGCCATGCGTGGACCGACCTGATCCTGTCGATCGGCGCGGTCGCGTTCCTGGCGATCGCGTGGCTGCTGGCGTTTCTGCTGGCGCAATTGTTCGCGCTGATCGGGCTTCGCGTCATCGAGCGGCTGTTGCGCCACGGCTGGTTCGGCTGGCCGCTGTCGGGCGTCGCGCTGGGCGCCGCGATCGGGCTGCTGCGCGAGCGGGCGGCGATGCTGGCCGCGATGCAGCGCGTCGTCACCACGATCCTGTCGGTGCTGGCGCCGGTGCTGGCGACGGGATTGCTGCTGTTCCTGGCGGCGCTGCCGTTCACCGGGTTGGCGCCGCTGTGGCAGGCGACCAGCGCGACGACGCCGATCCTGCTGTGCTGCGTCGCGGGGGCGCTGATCCTGATCAACGCGACGATCGGCGACACGCCCGAGGATGACCCGCGCGCGCCGGTGCCGCGCATCGCGGTGATGACGCTGAGCGGCGCGATCCTGCCGCTGGCGGTGGTGGCCGCGATATCCACCGGCGCGCGGATCGCGCAGCACGGGCTGACCCCGGACCGGCTATGGGCGCTGGTGTTCACCGCGATCGCCTGCGCCTATGGCCTGGCCTATGCCGTTGCGCTGGTGCGGCGGCGACAGCGGCTGGCCGGCGACCTGCGCGTCGCGAACCTGCGGCTGGCGCTGGCGATCGCAGCGGGCGCGTTGTTCCTGGCGACGCCGCTGGCGGCGTTCGACCGGCTGTCGGCGCACGACCAGCTGGCGCGGCTGGAGAGCGGGCGCGTGGCGGCGGCGGCATTCGACTGGACCGCGATGCGGTTCGACTACGGCGCCCCCGGCATCGCGGCGCTGCGCCGGCTGGCGACGCGCGGCATGACCGCGGAGATCCGCACCACCGCCACGCGCACGCTGGCGCGGACGACCCGCTACGACCTGGACCATCTGACCACCCCGCCAAAGGACCGGCTGACCGTCCTGCCGCGCGGCGCGGCGCTGCCCCCGCGTCTGTACGACCGGCTGAGCGATATCGAGGCGTGCGGCCCGTTCGACCATTGCGTCGTCCTGATCCAGCCCGATCCGCGCGAAGTGGTGATCGTCAACGACGCGCATATCACGACATGGCGCGACGACGGCACCCGCTGGCGCGCGGTTCCTGCGCCACGTTTCGTGATCGACGCACGGCAGCGCGCCGCGCTGGAACGCGGCGAGGCGGAGGTGCGCACGGTGGAGCGGCGCCAGTTGTTCATCGGTGGACAGCCGGTCGGCGATCCGCTGCCATAGGGCTCTTACCCCCCGGGTCGGCCGGGGCCATTGAACGCGATCGCAACCATATCCGATACGATCGGATTAAAGCCTTCTCCAGCATGGATCAAAAATGCGTGATCCTGGCACGATAACGCCCGGATTTCCGGGCCGTGCGGGCTCAAACTTAACCCTTGTTTATCGTTTGCGCACATAAATGAGCCGTCGCGTTAGCGCGGGTCAAACATGCGCCATGTGGCGTCGGAGAGGTACAATGCTCTACTGGTTCAAGGCAAAGGCGCCGATCCGGCGCAAGTTCGATGTCTTGTTCTGCCTTTACACCTTTTTGGGGGCGAGCATGATGGCGGCCACCGCGCTGCTCGGCGCGGGCGTGATCGGCGCCAGCACCGCAGTGACCATCGCCGCGCTGGCGTTCGTCACGACCGTCGTCGTCGCGTTCGGATCAAAGAAGCTGATCTGCGATCCGTATGTCGGCACGGTGGTGCGCATGGAGGGGCTGGCAGCGGGCGATCTGAGCACGCCGATCGACTTCACCGATTTCACCGACTGCGTCGGTCGCATGACGAAGGCGATGGACGTGTTCCGCCGCAATGCGGAGTCGGTCAATGCCGCCGCCGAAGCGCAGAAGGTGGTCGTGGGCGCGCTGGGCAACGGGCTGGGCCGGGTGGCCGAGAACGATCTGACCTATCGCATCGACATGGCATTCCCGGCCGATTACGAAAAGCTGCGGACCGACTATAACCGCGCGATGGACGCGGTGAGCCGCGCGATGAGCGCGGTGGCCGAAGCGAGCCACGGGATCAACGGGGGCGCCGCCGACATCCGCCAGGCATCGGACGACCTGTCGCAGCGCACCGAGCAGCAGGCCGCCAGTTTGGAAGAAACCGCCGCCGCGATGGACGAGATCACCACGACCGTGCGCGAAACCGCCGCCGGCGCGCAGCGCGCCAACTCGGTCGTCGGCGAAGCGCGCGGCGAGGCCGAGCAGTCGGGCACGATCGTCCAGCGCGCGATGGACGCGATGGGCGGCATCGAGCGCGCTTCGAGCGAAATCTCCGAAATCATCAGCGTCATCGACGGGATCGCGTTCCAGACCAACCTGCTGGCGCTGAACGCGGGTGTCGAAGCGGCGCGGGCGGGCGATGCGGGCAAGGGCTTCGCGGTCGTCGCATCGGAAGTCCGGGCGCTGGCACAGCGATCCGCGGATGCCGCCAAGGACGTCAAGACGAAGATCATGGCATCGTCCGAACAGGTCCAGTCCGGTGTCCAGCTGGTCAGCGAGACCGGCAGGGCGCTGCAGCGGATCATCGGGCGGATCAGCGAGATCAGCGACCTGGTGGGCACCATCACCACGTCCGCCGAACAGCAAGCGACGGGGTTGCAGCAGGTCAATACCGCCGTGTCGGAAATGGACGGCGTGACCCAGCAGAACGCCGCGATGGTCGAACAGGCGACCGCCGCCGCGCGCAGCCTGGCCGAGGAAGCCGACCGGCTGGTGGCGGAAGTGGGCAAGTTCCGCGTCGGCGGCCAGACCGGCCGCGCCGCGCCCGCCGCGCCCGCCTCGCCGGTGCATGCGCTGCAGGCCCGCGCCGCACAGGGCAGCCGCACGATCGCCCGTCGCGTCGTGGCGGCGGGGGGAGGCGCCGCCGCAGCGCGCGTCGTGGAAGAAGGCGACTGGTCGGAGTTCTGACGCGCCGCATCCACTATCCATGAAGATGGCCGCCGACGATTTCGGCGGCCATTTTTCTATTAGACTTTGGTCTGATTTTTCAGTGCATTAACCGGTTATTGCAAGGTCATGCCGGACAGTCGGCCCACGTCATTCAGGGGGGGACCATCTCTATGTCGGACCGTTCTTCGCAACTTGCGCAGAAGCTGGCCCATTTCGGCTTCACGGAGCGCCACTACCGGCTGTTCCCGACCATCAGCGCCGCGATCGAACGCTTCGGCCCGCAGGCGCTGCGTCGGCTGTACGACCATATCCGCGCCAATCCGGAAGCAGCCGCCTTCTTCGGCTCCAGCGCGGCGATGGACCATGCGCGCGACAAGCAGCAGGACCATTGGCGCAAGCTGTTCTCCGGCCGGCCGGACGATTCCTACGAAGCGCGCGCGATCCAGATCGGCAACGTCCACGCCCGCATCGGCCTGGCGCCCAGCTGGTACATCAGCAGCTATGCCCGCATCCTGTCCGACATCCTGCCCAAGATGCTGCGCTGGTCGCCGCTGCGCCCGCTGGCGCGCCGCAACGATGCCGCGACGCTGCTGGTGCGCACCGCGCTGCTCGACATGGAGATCGCGCTGTCCGCCTATTTCACCGCCGAGGAAGCCAAGCGGCGCGACGTCACCGACCGGCTGAGCCGCGCGCTGACCGCGCTGGCACGCGGCGACTTCAGCGCCCCGCTGGAGGAACTGCCCAGCGATTACGCCCGCATCGCCGCCGATTTCGAGGAAATGCGCCGCAACGTGTGCGCCACGCTGGCGCAGGTCACCGATGCGACCAACCGCATCACGGCATCGTCCAGCGAGATCAACCAGGCGTCGGGCGACCTGTCGCACCGTACCGAGCAACAGGCCGCGACGCTGGAGGAAACCGCCGCGGCGATGGAGCAGATCACCGTCACCGTCGGTGAAACCGCCACCTCCTCCGCGCGGGCGAACGGCGCGGTCGCGTCGATGCGCACCGACATCGACGCATCGGGTGCCCTGGTCGGCGAGGCGATCGACGCGATGCGCCGGATCGAAAGCTCGTCCGGCGAGATCAGCGAGATCATCGCGGTGATCGACGGGATCGCGTTCCAGACCAACCTGCTGGCGCTGAACGCGGGCGTCGAGGCGGCGCGCGCGGGCGATGCGGGCAAGGGCTTCGCGGTCGTCGCATCGGAAGTGCGCGCGCTGGCGCAGCGCTCGGCGGATGCGGCCAAGGACGTCAAGTCGCGCATCACCGCCAGTTCCGAACAGGTCGAGGAAGGCGTGCGCCTGGTCACCCGCACCGGCGAGGCGCTGGGCCAGATCGTCTCGCGGATCAGCGAGGTCAGCGCGCTGGTGTCCGGTATCGCCACCTCCGCCGATCAGCAGGCGACCAGCCTGCGGCAGGTGAACACCGCGGTCGCCGAGATGGACGGCGTGACGCAGCAGAACGCCGCGATGGTCGAGGAAGCAACCGCCGCCGCGCGCAGCCTGGCCGACGAGGCCGAGGATCTGGCGCGCCGGATCGCGATGTTCCGGCTGGACCGCACGTCGCAGGACGTCGCCGCGGCGGCGCCACGCGCCGTCGCCGCGGCCCCCGCGCCCAGGGCCGCCGCACCGGTGCAGCGCCAGCCGCAGCAGCGCCACGCGACGGTGGGTAACGCCGCGCTCAAGAACGACGACTGGTCATCGTTCTGATGATCGCGCGCACCACCGGACGACGTCAACTTAACGTCATCTTAGGGATGCGCGTTCATGATGAGGAACTGGACGGTCACACGATGGTGACCGGCGGTTTCGGGGGGGATCGCAGGCGCTGCGCGCATCGTTCTCCCACCCGATCGTCGGCCTCCACCGGATGCACCGCCCGCCTTTCGACCCTCGTGGCAGGATGACCATGACGCTCGCTCTCTCTTCCCGACTCGACACCGGCGCCGCCGGCCCGCTGCGGCAATCGCTGAAGAAGCTGGTCGAGGAGCGCGCGCCGCTCGCGATCGACGGCAGCGCCGTCGAGCAGATCGGCCAAGCCTGCCTGCAGGTGCTGTACGCCGCGCGCGCCACCGCCGCCGAACAGGGCCTGTCCTATCAGCTGGCCAACCCCAGCGAACCGCTGGTCGAGGCCGCGTCGCTCGCCGCGCTCGCCGTGTTCGACCCCGCCTGAACGAAGAAGGATCGCACCCATGGATCTCGACGCCATCCAGCAGATCTTCTTCCAGGAATGTGAGGAAGGCCTGGCGGGCATGGAAGGCAGCTTCGCCGCCATCCGCGCCGATCAATATGACGCCGAAACGATCAACGGCATCTTCCGTGCCGTCCATTCGATCAAGGGCGGTGCCGGCGCGTTCGGGCACGAACGGCTCCAGGCCTACACCCACCAGTATGAAACGCTGCTCGACCTGCTGCGCAGCAACGCGCTGACGCTGACGCCGGCGCTGGTCGACCTGATCGTCGCCGCGTTCGACATGCTGGCCGATCACGTCGCCGCCGCGCGCGACGGCGGCACCGCGCCGGACGATGCCGCGATGCTGGCGCGCCTGATCGCCGCCGCGAACGGCGATGCGGACGCCGCCGAACCCGCCGCGCCGGTCGCGGTGGTCGCCGATCCCGTCGCGGCCCCGGTCGAAGCGAGCGCCGGGATCGCCGACGATTTCGACGATCTGATGGCGATGCTGGACGACGTCGGCGGGCCCACGGGCGGCGGCGACGACAACGGCGATGAGGCCGCCGCGCCCGCCGCTGCGGAGTGGCGCGTCCATTTCCGGCCCAATCCCAACGCGTTCGACAATGGCGCCGAGCCGCTGCTCCTGGTGCGCGAACTGGTGCGCATGGGCGGCCGCGTAATCGCCTGCGACACCGGGACGCTGCCGTCGCTGACCGCGATGGACCCCGACTCCTCCTATCTCGCCTGGGAAGTGGCGATCCCGGCCAGCGTCGATGCCGAGGATATCAAGGCGGTCTTCGAATTCAGCGAGGGCGGCACCGTCACGATCAACACGGCCGAGGAGCCGGCGGTCGCCGCTGCGCCCGTCGCCGCCGACCCCGTGATCGAGGCCGCACCCGAACCCGTGGTGCCCGAGCCGGTTGCCGCGCCTGCACCTGCGCCGGCACCGGCGCCCGCGCCCGCGCCCGCCCCGGTCGCGGTGGCAGCGCCCAAGCCCGTCGCCGCCGCCCCTAAGCCGGCGCCCGCCCCTGCCCCGGCTCCCGCGGCCGCGGCGCCGGTGGTCGCGCAGACGATCCGCGTCGATCTCGACAAGCTGGACCGGCTGGTCAACCTGGTGGGCGAGCTGGTGATCACCCAGGCGATGCTGGCGCAGCGATTGTCGTGCAACGACATGGGCGGCGTGCCCGAACTGACCGACCTCGACCACCTGACGCGCGAGCTGCAGGAATCGACGATGGCGATCCGCGCGCAGCCGATGAAGACCGTGTTCAGCCGCGTCCCGCGCATCATCCGCGAGTTGGAAGGCGAAACCGGCAAGCGCGTGCGGCTGGAGATCGAGGGCGAGATGACCGAGGTCGACAAGACCGTGGTCGAACGCATCGGCGAGCCGCTGACCCATCTGATCCGCAACGCCGTCGACCACGGGCTGGAAACGACCGAAGAACGCGCCGCCGCGGGCAAGCCGTCCGAGGGCGTCGTGCGGCTGTCGGCCGCGCACCAGTCCGGCCGGATCGTCATCACCGTCGCCGACGACGGGCGCGGCATCGATCGCACCCGCGTGCGCGCCAAGGCGATCGAACGCGGCATCATCGCCCCCGACGCGGCGCTGAGCGACGAGGAGATCGACAACCTGATCTTCGCGCCCGGCTTCTCGACGGCGTCCACCGTCTCGAACATCTCCGGCCGCGGGGTGGGTATGGACGTGGTGCGCAAGAACGTCCAGGCACTGGGCGGGCGCATCGGCATCCATTCGAAGCTGGGCCAGGGCTCCAGCTTCTCGCTCAGCCTGCCGCTGACGCTGGCGGTGGTCGACGGAATGATCGTGACGGTTGGCGACCAGACCTATGTCATCCCGCTGAGCCACATCGTCGAAAGCCTGCGGCCCAGCGACCGCGCGGTGACGGCGATCGGCCCGGACGGCGCGGTGCTGGACGTGCGCGGATCGTATGTGCCGATCTACCCGGTCGGCGAGCAGCTGGGCATCAACCAGGGCGAGCGCGATCCGGGCAAGGCGGTGCTGATCGTCGTCGAGGGCGCACAGGGTCAGGCCGCGCTGCTGGTCGACACGATCCAGGACCAGCGCCAGGTCGTCGTCAAGAGCCTGGAGGCCAATTACCAGGCGATCGACGGGCTGGCCGGTGCCACCATCCTAGGTGACGGCCGCGTCGCGCTCATCATCGATGTCGATGCGCTGACGGCGCGCCGTGTCCGCGCGCCGCGCCCGGTCCTGGCGCACGCCGCGTGAACCGCGGCGCCACCCTTCCGGCGGCCCCGCCGCCACCAGTGCGCGAGTTCGGGTTCGAGCCGCAAGACCATCGCGCGATCGCGACCATGGTCTATGACGAGCTGGGCATCCTGCTGCCCGAAGGCAAGGCGCAGCTGGTGTACGGCCGGCTCGCCCCGCGGGTCCGCGCCTGCGGCCTCACCTCGGTCGGCGACTATGTTAAGCTGATCGAGCGGGACGAGGCCGAACGGGGCCGCGCGCTCGATTCGCTGACCACCAACCACACCAGCTTCTTCCGCGAGAACCACCATTTCGACGATTTCGTCGAACGGATGTGGCCCGGGCTGGTCGAGCGGGTGAACAACGGCGGCCGCGTGCGGCTGTGGTCGGCGGCCTGCTCCAGCGGGGAAGAGCCCTATACGTGGCTGATGGCAGCGCTGGGCACCGACAAGGCGGCGGCGCAGCGGCTGCTGAAGCGCGATTTCAAGCTGCTGGCGACCGACGTGTCGCCCAGCGTCCTCGAAACCGCGCGCGCCGGCCGCTATGCGGCGGCGACGCTGCGCACGGTGCCGTCGGCGCTGCGCTCCGCCTGGGTGCGCGGCACGGGCGATGCGCTGTCGGTCGATCCGCTGCTGACGGAGGCGATTTCGTTCCTGCCGCTCAACCTGCTCGGCGACTGGCCGATCAAGACGCGGTTCGACACGATCTTCTGCCGCAACGTCATGATCTATTTCGACGATCCGACCAAGGCGCGACTCCAGTCGCGGCTTGCGGACAAGCTGGAGGTCGGCGGGATGCTGTACATCGGCCATTCCGAACGCCTCGCTCCCGAGGTCGCCCGGCGCTTCGAATGCGTCGGCCGCACCGCTTACCTGAAAGTCTCCGCATGAGCGTTCGTGCCCTGGTCGTCGACGATTCCATCACCATGCAGGCGCTGATCTGCCGGACCCTGTCCGCCGATCCCGCGATTGAGGTGGTCGGCACCGCCGCCAGCGCCGACGAGGCGCGCGCCAAGATCAAGGAGCTGGACCCTGACGTCCTCACCCTCGATATCGAGATGCCGGGGCTGAGCGGGCTGGACTTCCTGGAGCGGCTAATGCGGCTGCGGCCGACCCCGGTCGTGATGCTCTCCACGCTGACGTCCGAGGGCGCGGAAGCGAGCATCGCCGCGCTGGAACTGGGCGCGTTCGACTGTTTCGACAAGCTGACGCTGCGCAACCAGGCCGATGCGATCCGCCTGCCCGGGCTGGTGCGCGCCGCATCCGCGACCAAGAACCGCATGGTCCGCCCGATGCCGATGGCCGCGCCGGCCAGCGCCCCGTCGGCACCGGCCGAGGCCGCCGAATATCGCCCGCGCGAGGGCGCGATGATCGCAGTCGGCGCATCGACCGGCGGGGTCGAGGCGCTGATCGAACTGCTGACCGGCTTTCCGGCCAATTGCCCGCCGACCGTGATCGTGCAGCACATGCCGCCCAGCTTCACCGCCAGTTTCGCCGCGCGACTCGACCGGCTGTGCCGGCCGTCGGTGGAGGAAGCGCGCGCGGGTGCGCCGCTGGTTCCGGGCAAGATCTATCTCGCGCCCGGCGGCGACAAGCATCTGGAGATCGCCGGAGGGCTGAAACGCCACTGCCGGCTGGTCCCCGGCCCACGGGTCAGCGGGCATCAGCCGTCGGTCGACCAGTTGTTCCACTCGGTGGCGCGAGTCGCCGGTGCGGATGCGGTCGGCGCGATCCTGACCGGGATGGGCGGCGACGGTGCCGAAGGGATGAAGGCGATGCGCGATCGCGGGTCGATCACCATCGGCCAGGACGAGGCGACCAGCGTCGTTTATGGCATGCCCGCCGTCGCGCACCGCATCGGCGCGGTGACACAGCAGCTGCCGCTGCGCCGGATCGCGGCGCGGCTGCTGCAGGAATGCCGCGCATGAACGCGCTGACCCGCCAGGACGGCCTGCGCCGCCTGACCGTGGCGCAGGGCGAAACCCGCGTCAGCCGCGATGCCGACGTGGTGCTCACCACCGTGCTGGGCAGCTGCGTCGCGGCCTGTTTCTACGATCCGGTCGCGAAGATCGGCGGCATCAACCACTATCTGCTGGCGGAGGGGCAGGCGACCGACGCCGCCTCGATGCAGCGATACGGCGTTTATGCGATGGAAGTGCTCATCAACGAAATGTTGTCGATGGGTGCGGTACGACACCGCATGAAGGCACGGATTTTCGGAGGTGCGACGATGCATCGCGGTTTCAAGGACATCGGCGGGGCGAACATTGCCTTCGCGCGCCGTTTCCTGGCGGACGAGCGGATCCCGCTGGTCGGCGAGGACGTCGGCGGGACCGGTGCGCGCCGCGTCGAATTTCGTGCCGCGCTGGGCCTGGCCCGGTGCCGCGTCGTCAACGACGCACCGCCGCCCGCCGTCATTCGTCCCGTGCCCGTCGCGCCGCCGCCGGCCGCGCTGGGCGACGTCGAGTTTTTCTGATGACCACCTCTCACCCTGCCAGGGAGCCGCATACCGTGACCAAGACGATCATGACCGTGGACGATTCGCCGAGCATGAGAATGCTGCTGCGCGCCGCGCTGACCGATCTGGGATACCATGTGATCGAGGCCGAGGACGGTGTCCACGCGCTCGAGACCCTGGCGGATTTCCAGCCGGGCGAAGAGCCGGACCTGCTCATCACCGACATCAACATGCCCCGCATGGACGGTTTCGGCCTGATCGAGCATCTGCGTGACGAAGGGAACCGCACGCTGCCGATCCTGGTCCTGACCACCGAAAGCTCGGACGAGAAGAAGCAGCGCGCGCGCCGTGCCGGCGCCACCGGCTGGATCGTCAAACCCTTCCACCCCGAAAAGCTTGCCGCCGCGATCCGGCGCGTGCTGCACTGAGGAACCGCACCATGACCGTGGAAACCAACACCGCCTCGCGCCAGCTCATCACCTTCCAGCTGGGCGACCAGTATCTGGGCGTGGACATCATGGCGATCCGCGAGATTCGCGCCTGGTCGCCGGCGACGCCGCTGCCCAACGTGCCCGAATATGTCCGCGGCGTCGTGAACCTGCGCGGCGTAGTGCTGCCGGTGCTGGACCTGCGCTATCGCCTGGGCTGGGGCATGACCGAGCCGAGCGCGCGCCACGTCATCATCGTGGTGCGGATCGGTGATCAGTTGCAGGGCGTCATCGTCGATGCGGTCAACGACATCGTATCGGTGTCGGCGGACGACATGCAGCCGCTGCCCGACATGGGCGACGCGGCGGCGGCGCAGTTCCTGGACGGGCTGGCGACGATCGACGAGCGGCTGATCCTGATCCTCGCGCTGGAGCGGCTGGTGGAGCGGGTGACGCTGGCGGATGCCGCCTGATCGTCGTACAAACTCCTTGTTATCAACAGTAACCGCGTAAATTCAGGAGCAGGTTGAGCCATGGCCGGAACTAGGGTGTTGGTCGTCGATGATTCGCTGACGATGCGCGCGCTCATCTCCGGCGCGCTGGAGCGGATCCCCGGGGTAGAGGTGGTCGGCATGGCGGACGGCGCCGCCGAAGCGCGGTCGCTGGTGGAATCGGCGCATCCCGACGTGATGACGCTGGACGTCGAGATGCCGGGCATGAGCGGCCTCGATTACCTGGCGGAGATCATGGAGACGAAGCCGATGCCCGTCATCATGTTCTCCACCCGGACGCAGGAGGGCGCGGCGGAATCGATCGAGGCGCTGCGGCTGGGCGCGCTGGATTGCTTCCCCAAGCCGCGCGTCGCCGCGCCAGCGGAATTGGACGCGATCATTGCCAAGCTCGCCAAGCGGCTGAAGGCCGCCAAGAAGGCCGACATGAAGCCGCCGAAGGCCGCCAAGCCGGCGGCGCGCATCGCGCCGATCGACTGGAACGGCCGCCTGCTGCTGGTCGGCGGCGATGCGTCGAGCACCAAGGGGCTGTTCGACCTGTTCGGCGCCTTCCCCGCCAATTGCCCGCCGACCGTGGTCGTCCAGCATCTGGGGCCGGGGCTGGTCGAGAGCATGGCCGAGAAGCTGGCCGAGCAGGTCGCGCCCAAGGTGGTGATCGCCGCGGAGGGCATGGCGCTGGAACAGGGCACGATCTACCTGGCGCCCGCCGCCGATGCGCATCTGGTGATCGACCAGTGGCCGTCGGGGTCGCTGCGGCTGCTGGCGCGCGATCCGGTGGCCGGGGAACGGCCGTCGATCTCGCTGCTGTTCGCCTCGGCCGCGAAGGCTGCCGCGACCAACGCGGTCGGCGTGCTGCTGCTGGATGCCAATGAAGACGGCGCCGGGGGACTGAAGGCGCTGTCGGCGGCGGGCGGCTATGCCTTCGCCCCGGCAGAGGGCGGCGGGTTCAACCTGACGCGCGGGCTGGTGTCGCAGCCGGTGGCCACCGACGCGCTGGCGGCCGGCGTCCTGAAGATGTGCAGCAAGTAACCGCCATGGGCAGCGCCTTTCACCCCAAGGACGCCGCGATGCCCCGCACGCTGGTCCAGGCGCTGGCGGAGGAACTGGTGCGCGCGTCGAACATCCTGGGCGACCTGGCCTATGACCTGGGCAGCGATGGCGACACGCTGCGCCGGCATATGGCCAGCCTCCAGGCGATCGATCATGTCACGCAGATGCAGCTGGCGATCGCCGACCTGCTGCGCGCGCCGGACGAGATCACCGCCAATGCGGGCCGCGTCACGCTGGAGGACATGGCGGTTCGGCTGCGCGGCGCGCTGGACGGCACCACGGGCGCGGACGCCGCCTGACGCGCGGTCAGACGCCGATCGGGATGATGCGGTCGCCCAGCCGCTCCGCCTCGGCGCGGTCGTGCGTGACCATCAGGATCGGCACCTCGCGCGCATCGCGCACGCGCTCGATCGCGCGCATCGCCTCTTCGCGCCGCGCGGGGTCGAGCGACGACAGCGGCTCGTCGAGCAGCAGGAACGCCGGTTCGCTGAGTAAGGCGCGACCGATCGCGACGCGCCGCGCCTCCCCGCCGGACAGTGAGCGCGGCCAGCGATCGAGCAGTGCGGCGATGTCCAGCACGCGCGCCACGGCGTCCAGCCGGCGATCGTCGCGGGCGCCGTACAACAGGTTGGCGCGCACGCGGCGGTGCGGGAACAGTCGCGCGTCCTGAAAGACATAGCCGACATTCCTGCGCTCCGGCGGCAGGTCTATGCCCGCGCCGGCATCGAACAGGGCTCGGCCGTCCACGCGGATATGACCGCGCGCCGGACGCAGCAGCCCGGCGATCATGTCCAGCAGGCTGGTCTTGCCCGCGCCCGACGCGCCGACCAGCACGGTCAGCCCGTCGCCGGCAACGAAGCGCGCGCCGACCTGCGCCGCGCCGCGCCATGCGGCGACGTCCACGTCAAAGGACACGCACGCCCTCCCCCGCGCGGCGCACCAGCAGTTCGGACACGATCAGCGCCGCCAGCGACAGCGCGACCGACACCGCCGCCAGCCGCCACACCTCGGCTTCGCCGCCCGGCCGCTGGAGCGCGGCATAGATGGCGAGCGGCAGCGTCTGCGTTTCGCCGGGGACGTTCGACACGAAGGTGATCGTCGCGCCGAACTCCCCGATCGAGCGCGCGAAGCCCAGCACCGCAGCCGCCGCGACGCCCGGCGCGGACAGCGGCAGCGTGATCGTGGCATAGGCGCGCCACCGCCCCGCCCCCAGCGTCCGCGCGGCCTGTTCCAGCCGGCGGTCGACCGCCTCGATCGACAGCCGCATCGCCCGCACCATCAGCGGAAAGGCCATCACCGCCGCCGCGATCGCCGCGCCGGTCCAGCGGAACAACACCGACACCCCCAGCCAGCGTTCCAGCACCGCGCCGACCGGGCCGGCGGGCGCGAAGGCGATCAGCAGCACCCAGCCGGTCACTACCGGCGGCACCACCAGCGGCAGATGGACCAGCCCGTCGAGCAGCACCTTGCCCGGAAAGCGCCAGCGCGCCAGGATCCAGGCGACGACGAAGGCAGGTGGCAGCGCCGCGAGCGTCGCGACGCCGCCGATCAACAGGGTCAGCCGGACGATGCCCGCCAGTTCGACGCTCAAGGACGGACGAACCCGCGCTGCGTCAGGATCGCCTGCCCGCCGCGCGACAGCAGGAAGCGGCGGAAGCCCTCCGCCTCGCGCTCCGCCTCGCCGCCGGTCAGCCGCGCGACCGGATAGACGATCGGTGCGTGGCTGCGTGCCGGGAACACGCCCGCGATCCGCACCCCGCGCGCCGCCAGCGCATCGGTGGCATAGACGATGCCATAGGGGGCCGCGCCGCGCTCCACCAGCGCCAGCGCGGCGCGGACGTTTTCCGCGCGCACCACGCGCGGCGCCACCGCATCCCACGCGCCCAACCGGCGCAGCGCCGCCTCGCCATATTTGCCCGCCGGCACCGCGGCGGGATCAGCCATCGCCAGCGGTCCCGCCGCCAGCACCTTCGCCAGCGCCGCGCCGCGCGTCGCCACTACCGATCGACCGCTGGCGGGGCCGACCACCACCAGCCGGTTGCGCACCAGCGTCGCGCGCGTGCCCGGCACGATCAGCCCGGCCTTCGCCACCGCATCCATCCAGTCGGTGTCGGCCGAGACGAACAGGTCGGCGCGCCCGCCCGCGGTGATCTGCCGCGCCAGCGCGGAGGACGCCGCGAACGACAGCACCGGGCGCGGATGCCCGCGCGCCGCCCAGGCCGCGGCGGCATCGGTCAGCGCCTCCTGCATGCTCGCCGCCGCCAGCACCAGCGGCGCGCGCGACTGCGCGGTGGCCGGGACGGCGAAAAGTGCCAGCAGGGCGAACAGCAGGACGATCAGGCGACGCATCGCGTCACCATCGCACCGTATCCGGTCGGATACAACCAACGGAAGGGATCAGTTCTCGTCGCCCATCCGCAGCGCCGCGATAAAGGCTTCCTGCGGGATCTGCACGGAGCCGTATTCGCGCATCTTCAGTTTGCCCTTCTTCTGCTTTTCCAGAAGCTTGCGCTTGCGGGTGATGTCGCCGCCATAGCATTTGGCGGTAACGTCCTTGCGCATCGCGCTGATCGTCTCGCGCGCGATCACCTTGCCGCCGATCGCCGCCTGGATCGGGATCTTGAACAGATGCCGCGGGATCAGTTCCTTGAGCCGCTCGCACATGCCGCGCCCGCGCGTTTCGGCGGTGCCGCGGTGGACGATCATCGACAGCGCGTCGACCGGCTCCTCGTTGACGAGGATGCTCATCTTGACCAGGTCGCCCTCACGGTGCCCGATCTGGTGATAGTCGAAGCTGGCATAGCCCTTCGACAGCGATTTCAGCCGGTCGTAGAAGTCGAACACCACTTCGTTGAGCGGCAGTTCGTAGGTCGCCTGCGCGCGCCCACCGACATAGGTCAGGTTCTTCTGGATGCCGCGGCGGTCCTGGCACAGCTTCAGGATCGAGCCGAGATACTCGTCGGGGACGTAGATGACCGCCTCGATCCACGGCTCCGCGATCGACGCGATCTTGTTCGGATCGGGCATGTCGGCGGGGTTGTGCAGATCGATGTGCCCGCCGTTGTGGGTCAGTTCGATCTGATACACCACGCTCGGCGCGGTGGTGATGAGGTCGAGGTCGTATTCGCGCGTCAGCCGTTCCTGGATGATCTCCAGGTGCAGCAGCCCCAGGAACCCGCAGCGGAAGCCGAAGCCGAGCGCCGCCGACGTCTCCATCTCGAAACTGAACGAGGCATCGTTCAGGCGCAGCTTCGATATGCTCTCACGCAGCTTCTCGAAGTCGTTGGCATCGACGGGGAACAGCCCGCAGAACACCACCGGCTGCACTTCCTTGAACCCCGGCAGCGCCTGCGCCGCGGGCTTCTTGGCATCGGTCAGCGTGTCCCCGACGCGCGCCTGCGCCACGTCCTTGATCTGCGCGGTGATGAAGCCGATCTCGCCCGGCCCCAGTTCGGCGAGCTGCTCGATCTTCGGCCGGAAACAGCCGACGCGGTCGATCAGATGCTGCGTGCCGGCCTGCATGAAGGTGACCTGCTGGCCCTTCTTCAGCGTGCCGTCGATCACGCGCACCAGGATCATGACGCCCAGATACGGGTCGTACCAGCTGTCGACCAGCATCGCCTTGAGCGGCGCGGCCGGATCGCCCTTGGGCGGCGGGATCCGCTCGACCACCGCGTCCAGGATCTCCTCGATCCCGATGCCCGACTTGGCGCTGGCCAGCACGGCATGGCTGGCGTCGAGGCCGATGACGTCCTCGATCTCCTGCCGCACCTTCTCCGGCTCGGCGGCGGGCAGGTCGATCTTGTTGATGACAGGCACGATTTCATGGTCGTGCTCGATCGACTGATAGACGTTGGCCAACGTCTGCGCCTCGACGCCCTGCGCGGCATCGACCACCAGCAACGCGCCCTCGCACGCCGCCAGGCTGCGCGATACCTCATAGGCGAAGTCGACGTGACCCGGCGTGTCCATCAGGTTCAGGACATGGCCCTTCCATTCCAGGCGCACGGTCTGCGCCTTGATGGTGATGCCGCGCTCCTTCTCGATCTCCATGTTGTCGAGCACCTGCGCGCTCATCTCGCGCTCCGACAGGCCACCGGTGCGCTGGATCAGCCGGTCGGCGAGCGTCGACTTGCCATGGTCGATATGGGCGATGATCGAGAAATTGCGGATCTTGTCGAGCGGTGTGGCCATGATCCTCGCGCGCCTAGCGCAGCAACGGGCGCGGTGCTAGGGGCAGGCGCGTCATTGGGTGGCCGCTCGCCTTCCCGGACGGATCGTGCGGTGCAGGGGAGCGGCATGATGCAAAGGGGTAATGCGATGAGGAACCGTTCGTTCGCCACCATGCTGACGGGGGCGGCAATGTGCGCCGTCCTGGCGACCGCCGCACCGGCATCTGCGCAGCGGCTGGCGGGGCCATCGTCCGGCCAGAAGCTTCAGGAAAAGACCGCGGCGGACGTACCCCATTGCACCCGCAAACTGGGCACGCTGTCGATCGTCGACGGCGACAATACGTCCTACTGGACCGCCTGGTCGCTGGCCCCGCCGTCGAAGCTGCTGAAGGTTCTGGTCGCACGCTCGGGCTGCTTCAACCTGGTCGACCGCGGCAGCGGCCTGAACGCCGCGGAGCGTGAACGCGCGATCGGCGGCAACTTGGGCCTCCAGCGCGGCTCGAATGTCGGGCAGGGCCAGGTGAAGGCCGCCGACTACGTGCTGGTCGCCGAAGTGCAGGGCGCCAACAGCGACACCAGCGGCAGCGGCGTCGCCGGCGGGATCGGCGGCCTGCTGGGCGGGCGCGTCGGCGGCCTGCTGGGCGGCATCAAGAGCAAGAAGATGGAGGCGAACACCGTCCTGTCGCTCACCAACGTGCGCACGACCGAGACGATCGCCACCGAGGAAGGCTATGCCGCGAAGAACAACCTGTCGATCGGCGGCGGCGGCTTCTACGCGATCGGCGGCGCGGTCGGCGGCGGATACGACAATACCGACATCGGCCGGATCGTGACGCTGTCGTTCATCCAGGCCTATTCGAAGATGGTCGGTTCACTGGGCCTCATCACCCCCGGCGCGGCGGGCACGGCGCAGGCCGCCCCGGCCAAGACCTTCACCGCGCAGGCGCCGGTCGCGCTGCGCGCCTCCGCGGTCGCATCGGCCAAGGTGATCCGCACCATCCCGGCGGGCAGCATCGTCTATCCCACCGGCAACAAGAACGGCCTGTGGTGGGAAGTCGCCGACGAGAACGACAATGTCGGCTGGGTGCTGAACACCAAGCTGGCGCCGACGCAGCAGGCCGCGAACGCGCCCGACATCCACTGATCCGGGTCGGCGGCCGCGCGCGCGGGCGCGGTCGCCGCTCAGCTGGCGGCGCGGATCGCGTCCAGCGCGTTGAGGTAGCGCCGGCTCCCCTCCCCCGTGACCAGCGCCCAGCGCACGCCGCGCCGCTCCAGCTCGCGGCGCGACAGGTCCATGAAGCGCGCGCGCTCGGCGGTGCCGCCGTAGATGCGCACGCTGTCCGCCTGCCACGGCAGATCGATGTCGAACAGCAGATACAGGTCGGCCGGGCTATTCCATGCCGCGAGCCACGGATCGCGGCGGCCGAACATCATGTCGGCCCACACCGCGGTCATCAGCGGATCGGTATCGAGGATGACGGGCGTCGCGCCCGATGCAACCGCGGCGCGCGCCTTCGCATCCTGCGTCCGCGCGATCGTCACCAGATCGGCCATCGTCAGGTCGGTGCCATATTGCTCGCAATAGGTTCGGCCGAATTCGGGGACGAACGCCGAATCGAAATGCGCCGCCAGCCGCGGCGCCATCGACGACTTGCCGGTGCTTTCCGGCCCGTGCAGGCAGATCGAGCGCAGCCGTGTCATGCCGCCACCACCCCCGCGCCGCGATCGGCGCCCTGCCCCGCCGCCGCCGCGGCATTGCGCCACCACGCCACCAGCCCGATCACCGCGAGCAGCAGATAGACGAGGTACAGCGCCGCGAACAGGAACAGCCCCTTGGCCAGATACAGCGGCACCGACGCGACATCGACCGCGATCCATAGCGCCCAGTTCTCCAGCTTGCGGCGCGCCATCAGCAGCTGCGCCGCGACGCTCGCGGCGGCGATCCCGGCATCCCACCACGGATAGGACGCGTCGGTCCAGCGGTGCATCGACATGCCCCACACCAGCGCCGCCACGACGATGCCCCCGCCCCACGCCAGCCGCGCGCGCGCATCGAGCCGCTCGACCGCCACCGTCCCCGTCGCGGCGGAGGAACGCGACCAGTGGCGCCAGCCATAGAGGTTCGCCGCCACGAAGAAGACCTGCAGCAGCGCGTCGGAATACAGCCGCTCGCGAAAGACGACGATGCCCAGCAGCACCACCGAGGCGATCCCGGTCGGGAACGTCCACACACTGCGCCGCCCCGCCAGCGCGACACAGGCAATGCCCAGCAGCGTCGCGGTCCATTCCATCCCGGTCATGACGCCTCCCTAACCATGGCCGCGCGAATCCGCCAAGAGGGGGGCACTCAGCGCGACGGGGGCGGTGCGATCGATCCGCGGGGCACGAAGGTGGACGGGATCACCAGCGGTTCGCCGTCCACCGGGCGCCCCATCGTCCGGTCGATGATGAGCTGCGCCGCGCGCGCCGACACGTCGGCGATCGGCTGCGACACCGCCGCCAGCGGGGGATGGGTATAGCGAACGATCGGCGTATCGTCGAAACTGACCAGCGACAGCGCATCGGGCACCGCCAGCCCGCGTTCGCGCGTGACATCCAGCGTCGCCAGCGCCATCTGATCGTTGCTGGCGATGATCGCGGTCGGCGGCGACGGCAGGTCGAGCAGCGCCTGTGCCGCGCGCGTGCCGGACGCGAAGCTGAAGTCGCCCGGCGCCAGCAGACCGGCGGTGTCCAGCCCGGCGGCGGCCATCGCATCGCGCCAGCCCGCAACGCGCCACGCGCTCTGTTCGTATTCGTCCGACCCGGCGATCAGGCCGATGCGGCGATGCCCCAGGTCGATCAGGTGGCGGGTCACGTCGCGCGCCGCGCCTTCGTCATCGGTGCTGAGCGCGAAGCCCGGACCGGGCGCGGACGAACCGATCCGCGCGAACACGATCTGCCGCTTTTCCAGGAAATCGAGGATCAGCGGATTGGCCGAATGCGGCGGGGTCAGGATCACGCCGTCGGGTTGCAGCGCCGCGATCGCGCCTGACAGCTCGCGCTCGATATGCGCGCTGTGCGTATCGACCAGTTCCACGATCATGCGATAGCCGTGCGCCGCGCACGTCAGCATCCCGCCCAGCAGCATCTGGTTGACCCAGTCGCTGCCCTGCCGGCTGCGCCAGTCGGCCAGCGTGCGTTCGCGGTCGTTGAGCGCGACGATCAGATAGGATCGCGACCCGCTCATCCGTTGCGCCGCGATCGACGGGACATAGCCCAGCCGCGCGATCGACGCCTGCACCCGCTCGGCCATCTCGGGGCGAACATTGGGTTCGTTGTTGATGACGCGGCTGACGGTCTGGAGCGAGACGCCCGCGTCGGCCGCGACATGGCGGATCGTGACGGCCTGTCGCCGGCGGGCCATAAGATTACTCCGTCGCGGCCAAGCGGTGCCGACCCGCTCGGCACCTGTCGGCATGATGCGCCGATTGTTGCCCGCACCCGCGGCTGTCAAGCGTCGGCCACCCCATCGTCACCGCCCGCGCGTTTCGTCCAGGAACGCCGCGACCCATATCAGCGCGGCGTTCCAGTTGATCGCGACCTCGTTCTGCGAATAGGCGCGCGCATCGTCGCGCCAGCAGGTCTGCGGGCGGCATTTGCCCACCATCGTTCTCGCGACCGGATCGGTCATCGCCGAACTGTTCGGCCCGCCCGACAGCGCGCCCGGCGGCGGCGCGGGAAAGCGCGCGTCGATGCCGGCGCCCCAGAAACGGTGATGCGGAAAGCGCATCGGGCGCGCGCCGATGCCGGAGACATAGGACCGGTCGAGCGGGTTGCGCCCGAGCACGTAATCCAGCGCATCGCGCGCCGCCCCGCGATAGGCCGCGCGGTGCGTCAGATCCCAGGCGGTGCCCAGCACCACGGCGCGCGACAACAGGTCGCCGTTCGATCCCCATTGCGTCGCGCCGGGCGCGGCCGGGTAGCGATAGGGCTGCCGCGCGTCGTCGGACAGGTAGGCATCGGCGCTCGCCAGCAGCGCGCGTCGCTGCGCCGTGACCAGCGCGGGCGGAAAGGCGGCGGGGTGGCGCAGGATCGCGATCGTCCCCGCCGCGCCGGTCGTCGCCCAACCGGGCGTCGCGACCGACGAGACACGCGCGAAAGGCGATCGTTCGACCATGCGCAGCGCATCGGGATCGCCGGTCGTCGCGGCGATTTCCGCAGCGGCCCAGAAGAATTCGTCGTCCAGCGCCGCATCCTCATAGGCACCGCTGCCGGTGAAGCGCGGCTCCGCGAACACCGCCGGTTCGCGCCGCGCCGCCGCGAAGGCGCTGAGCGCCGCCGCGCGACATCGCGCCGCGAACGCCGGGTCGATATCGCGCCACAGCCGCGCGGCCTGCGCCGCGACTGCCGCCAGGTTCAGCGTCGCGGCGGTCGACGGCGGATAGAGCGCGCGCGTGCCGTGATCGTCCTCGACGCGGATCGGAACCGGCGCCCAGACGGTGTCGCCCAGCTTGTGCCACGCCATGCCGCCCGCCGCGATGGTGCGCGCCGCGCGCCCGTCCGGCGTGGCGACGATCGCCCGCGCGCCATCGGGCAGCTGCATCCGCAGCATCCATTCGATTTCGTAGCGCGCCTCGTCCAGCACATCCGGCACGCCGTTTCTCGCCTCCGGCAGCGCCAGCGCGCCGTCGCGCAGCAGGTCGAACGCGGGTGCGCGTTCCCAGGCGTCGAGCATCATCCACACCGATATGCCGGCGTTGACGACATATTTCCCGCGGTCGCCGGCATCGTACCAGCCGCCCACCACGTCGTACCGCGCCGCGCAGCCCGGCCAGCGCAGCCCGCGTTCGTCCACGCCGGCAAAACAGCGCGCCGTTTCCCCGAGATGCCCCGCCGGCCGCGCCAGATCGGGGCGCTGGACGTAGCGCGCCAGGATCGGCACGCCGGCGCGCTGCTGATAGAAGAACGACATCGCATCGCGCAGCAACGGCGCGAAGGGACGCGCGGCGACCGTGACAGGACGGCTGACCGCGCCGCCCGCCTCGACCCGATAGCGTCCGGGCGCCAGCGCGCGCGGCAGTTCGATCGCGGTCACCGCCTCGTCCGCATCGACGGCGTAGCGCGCGGCGGGCGCGACGCCGCGCTGGACGACGCGCCCGGCATCATCGCGCACCCGCCATGCCACCGGCCCGGCGGCGCGCGTGACCACCACGATCCGCTGCCCGGCGGCCGGCTCTAGCCCCAGCTGGCTGACCCGCACCGCCGACACCGGCGGCTCGGCGACGGCAACCGGCGCCGACAGCGCCGCCACCGCCGCGAGCAGGTGTCGCATCCTCAGAACTGGATGCGCGTGGTCAGCGCGAAGCGCCGGTCGTTCTTGAAATAGCTGCGCGGTGCCAGCTGTCCTTCGGCGTTGATGACCGAATAGGTCTTCGTCACGCTGTCCAGCAGGTTGACCGCCTGCACGCCGATCTTGAACTGCTTGGTGACCGTGTACAGGATCGTCCCGTCCAGCTGGCCGAAGCTGCCCGAATAGATCGGCAGGAACGGCGCGATCTCGTCACGCACCGTCAGCACGTACTTTGACCGCCAGTTATACGCCGCGCGCAGCGACAACGGCCCCTTTTCATAGAAGACGGTGGCGTTGACCGTATGCTTCGACAAACCTTCCAGCGGCAGCCGCGACACGTCGATCGTGGTGGTCGGCGACGTCGCCTGCGCCGCGCGGCCCTGCGGGATGTTCGACGGATCGACATAGGTGTAGTTGGCCTGCACCCCCAGCCCCGACAGGAAACCGGGCAGGAAATCGTAGGTCTGCTGGTACGAGACCTCGAACCCCTTCACATTGCTGTGGCCTTCGGCGTTCTGCGGGCCGACGAACAGCACGTCCTGCGTCACGCCATTGTTGGTATAGGACCGCGTCTGCGCGACGTTCGAGACGATGACGTTGCTCAGATCCTTGTAGAACAGCGCCGCGGTCAGCGTGCCGACGCGCGCGAAATACCATTCGGCGGTCAGGTCGAACTGGTTCGCCTCCACCGGGCGCAGCAGCGCGTTCGAGTTGCGCGTCGTCCCGTCCAGCCGGAAGACCGAGATGCCGGTCGCCGGCGCGATCTGGATCGTGCTCTGCAACTGGTCGAAGCCGGGCCGCGAGATCGCCTTGGAATAGGCGAAGCGCGTGATGAGGTTCGGCGTCAGCCCCACCTTCAGGTTGAAGCTGGGCAGCCAGTGGTCGAAGCGGTTGCGCGTCACCTGGTTGACCGCCGCGCCGTTTGAGAAGGCGAGGATCGACTGCTGCTGCGTCGGGGTCAGCTGACAGAAGGGGCTGGTCTGCGCCGGCTGCGAGCAGAAAGCGCCAACGCTGCCGCCGCTGCCGATGATCTGCGCCTGCGTCGGGAAGGTGAAGAAGCCGTCCGCATCGTCGGTCGTCTGGACGTAGCGCAGGCCGATATTGCCCGACAGCTTCACCCCGCCGAGCAGGTCGGTGCCCTGCGTCCCGAAGTCGAGCCGGGCATAGGCCGCCTTGGTCTCTTCCGAATTGGTATAGACCTCGTTCGGCAGGAACGGCGTTCCCGGCAGCACGCCCGCGCGCTGGCCGGTCGGGGTCCAGCCACCGGCGTTGGCGCCCTTCTGCGTCTGCCAGATGGCGTTGATCGCCTGCGCCTGCGCCGCGGTCTGCGCATAGTTCGCGGCCGGATTGCCGTTGATGTAGAAGGAACCCAGCCCCGCCGGGCCGTTGCCGCGATACTGGTTGTCGAAGCTGTCGAAGCCATAGGTGCCCGGCTGCGTGTCGGCGAAGGTCACGGGACCGCTGCCCGACCACGTCTCGCTCAGCACGCCCCAGTTGTAGAGCGTGTAGCGCACCGTCTGGTCGCGGTCGGCATAGCGCGCGCCGACCTTCGCCCGCTTCAGGAAACCGGCATCGTCGAAATCATAGGTCGCATCGCCGCGGAAGGCCCATTCGTGGCCCTTGTTGTCCTCGAAATGGTCCATCGCCGCGCGATAGTAGCTGTTGCGCGGATCGGCGAAATACGCGCCACTGTCCTGGCCGTTGGGCGCCAGGAAGCGGATGTCCGGCGTGTCGCCGGTGACGTCCAGCGCCACATCCGCGAACGTGCCGCCATAGACCGAGAAGTCAGTCTGCTTCGTGGTCGATTCGACATACTGGCCGTCGAAGTTGAACGACAGCCGGTCGGTCGCCTGCCACTTCACGTTACCGCCGAAGTCGTTGGTGATCGCGCGCGCCTGCACCCCGCGGTTCGACAGCTGGGTGATCATGCCGCGCTGCTGCCCGCCCGCCGGGGTGTAGCCGCGGTCGATCGAGATCACGCCGGTGCGGAACAGCCCGTCGTCGCCATAGGTGTAGCTGGTGCCCGCCGCCGGGAAAGTCAGCCGGTCGATCGCATCGGGCGCGGTTTCCACCGTATGTTCGCCCCACGTCTGCTTGGCGTCGCTGCGCACGAACTGCAGCGTCGCCAGCAGCGACTTGTCGTTCGATTCGAACTGCAGCGCCGCGGCCGCGCCGAACCGCTCGCGGTTGAACTGCTGCGTGCGGGCGCCGGCACCCACCGGGGCATAGACCAGCTGCCCGGCGGCGAGGCCCGGCATCGTGTCCGTCTCGTTCACGCCATCGCCATTGATGTCGCGCGATCCGTTGAAGCGCGCCTGGTAATTGGTGACCTGAAGCCCGTCGGCGCGGCTGAACAGCTGCGAATAGGACGCGCCCGCCATCACGCCGAACCGGCCGATCGCAGTATCGAAATTGTGCGTGATGAGCCCCGACACCGCCGGCCCGCCCCTCTCCGCGAAATCGCCGTAGTTCATGTCGGCGGACAGATAGGCGACCGAGTCGCGGCTATCGAACGGCTTGCGGGTGTTGAGGTTGACCGAGCCGGCGATGCCGCCCTCGATCTGGTCGGCGGTCATGTTCTTGTAGACCTCGACCGAGCCGAGCAGCTCGGGTGACACATCCTGGAAATTCAGCGCCCGGCCGCCGTTGGCGGAGAAGGTGTCGCGGCCGTTGAATTCCGAGCGGACGTAGTTGAGGCCGCGGATGACGACGCCCGATCCCTCGACCGAGAAATGGTCCGGGTCGCTGCCCGCGGCAAAGCGGGTGATCGACACGCCCGGCACGCGCTGCAACGCCTCGGTCACCGAACGGTCGGGCAGCGCGCCGATGTCCTGCGCGGTGATCGCGTCGACGACGGTATCTGCGTTGCGCTTCAGGTCCTGCGCATTGGCCAGGCTGGCGCGAATGCCGGTGATGACGATCTCATTGCCTGCCTCTGCGGCGTCGGTCGTTGCGGCGTCCGGCGCGGGCGTGGCGGCGTCACCCTGCGGCGGCGTGGCGGGCGCGACCTGCGCGATGGCCGGCGCAGCGATCGCCAGCGCCCAGACGGATGCGCCGGTGCCCAGCAATTGCGTGATGCCGCGACGCGCGACGCGCGAATCGATCCGATGGCTCATTCGATATCCCCCCCCGAAGCGGTACGTTTTTCGTCGGCCGATTCCGGCCGCTCCCGATGCGCCATACGCGCAAAGGGAACGTTCACAATAGACAAAAACGCAAAAGTTTCTAGAGCGTCCCAACGCGGGCATCCGACTGTGGTAACGTTACCACAGCGGGCATGGCGGCGGAGGGGGCGAAGGCGATGCGGGTGGTGATTGTCGGCGGCGGCACGGCCGGATGGATGACCGCCGCCGCGCTCGCCCGGCTGGTCCCCGCCGCGCAGGCCGAGATCGTACTGGTCGAATCGGATGAGATCGGCATCGTCGGCGTGGGCGAGGCGACGCTGCCGCACATCCGCGCGTTCAACACCCGCATCGGTATCGACGAGGCCGATTTCATGCGCGCCACCGGCGCCACCTTCAAACTGGGGATCGAGTTTCGCGACTGGGCGCGGATCGGCGACAGCTACATCCACCCGTTCGGGGTGTTCGGGCGCGATACCGACGGGGTCGGTTTCCACCATTATCTGGCGCGCGCCGGGCAGATCGAGCGACTCCAGGACTTTTCGCTGCCGGTCGTCGCGGCGCGCGGCGCGCGCTTCGCCCCGCCCGCCGACGATCCCGAATCGCTGCTATCCACCTATGGCTATGCCTATCAGTTCGATGCCACCCGCTACGCGCCGTATCTGCGCGTGCGGGCGGAGGCGGACGGCGCGCAACGGATCGAGGGGCGCGTGGTGGCGGTGGATCGCGATGCTGACGGCGGGCGCGTCACCGCGGTGCGGCTGGCGGACGGACGCGCGGTGGCCGGCGACCTGTTCGTCGACTGTTCGGGGTTCCGCGCGCTGTTGATCGGCGACACGCTGCGCGAACCGTTCGAGGATTGGTCGCGCTGGCTACCGTGCGACCGTGCGGTCGCGGTTCCGTGCGCGTCACAAGGGCCGCTGCTGCCCTATACCAGCGCGGTAGCGATGCCCGCGGGGTGGCGCTGGCGCATCCCGCTGCAGCACCGTGTCGGCAACGGCTATGTCTATTCCAGCGCGCATGTGGACGACGATGCCGCGCGCGACGCGCTGCTCGCCGCGATCGAGGGGCCGGCGCTGGCCGAACCGCAACTGCTGCGCTTCCACGCCGGGCGACGGCCGCGCGGCTGGGTCGACAATGTCGTCGCGATCGGGCTGGCGGGCGGGTTCCTGGAGCCGCTGGAATCGACCAGCATCTACCTGATCCAGATCGCGATCACCGCCTTGGTCGAGCTTTTCCCGGACGGCGCGATCGACCCCGCCGACCGCGACGAGTTCAACCGCGTGCTTGGGATCGAATATGACCGCATCCGCGACTTTCTGATCCTCCATTACCACGCCACCGAACGCGACGATGCGCCGTTCTGGACGCGGATGCGCACGATGGAGGTGCCCGACACACTGGCGCGCAAGATGGCACTGTTCCGCGCACGCGGGCGCGTCGAAACCTATCGCGAGGGGGTGTTCCTGGAGCCGAGCTGGATCGCGGTCTATCTGGGGCAGCGTATCGTGCCCGAGGGGTACGACCAGCGCGCCGACGCGCCCGACGCCGCCGGGCTGGCGCGCGCGGTCGAGCGGCTGCACGCCGTCACCGCCGCGGCCGCGCGCGCGATGCCCGACCACCGCGAGTATATCGCGACGATCGGCGCCGCGGCATGAACGCGCCGATCCGCACCATCGCGGTCGTCGGTGACGGGATCGGCGCCTGGACCGCCGCCGCCGCACTGGCGGTGCGGCTGCCCGGTGTGCGCGTCGCGCTGGTCCCGCACACCGCCCGCCACCGCGCGATGGTCGACACGGTCGGCGCCACCACCCCGGCCGCGCTGCCGTTCCATGTCGATATCGGCTGGGACTGGCGCGACGCGCTGGCGCGCACGGGCGGGGCGATCCGGCTGGGGACGCAGGTGACGGGGCGTGACGATTACGTCCATGCCTATGGCGCGGTGGGTCAGGCCGCGGGCGCCCGCCCCTTCCCCGCCGTATGGGCGGCGCACGGCATCCGGCCGTTCCACCATTATGCGGCGGGTGCGCGGCTGGGGCTAGCGGCCAAGGCGCCCTCACGCGACCCGGCGCTGGCCGACGCGATCTTCGGGCTGGTGCTCGATCCGGACCGGTACGCGCGCGCGGTGGAGGGCTATGCCCAACATCGCGGCGTGATGGTGCCCGCCGCCCCGCTGGCGGAGGTGGCGCGCGGCGATGCGGGCGTGGCGGCGCTGCATCTGGCGGACGGTACGCATCTGATCGCGGACCTGTATGTCGATGCGACCGGGCGCGAACGGCGGCTCGCCACGCCGGACGATGCGGCGGCGTGGGAGGACTGGAGCCGCTGGTTCCCGTACACCGCGCTGACCACCGCCACGGCACCGGCGGAAATGCTGCTCCCCTCGCTCGACCGCATGACGATCGCGGACGGCGCGATCACGGTCGCCAGCCATCTGCCCGACCGCACGATCCACCTGCGCCTCGCCCGCGCGGGGGCGACGGATGCGGAGACGCTCGCCCCCGGTCGTCGGCAGTGCGGCTGGAGCGGCAATGTCGTCGCCGTCGGAGAGGCGCATGTCGTCCTGCCGCCGATGCAGGGACTGCCGTTCCACTGGCTTCACACCGGGATCGACCGGATCGTCGCGCTGCTGCCGGGGCGGGACTGCGCCGCGGTGGAGGTCGATCACTACAACCGCACCGCCAATGACGAGGCGGACCGGCTGCGCGACCTGTTGCTGGCGCATCTGCCGCTGGCGGACGACGCGCCCGAGACGCTGCGCGATACCGTCGTCGAATTCGCGCGCCGGCTGCGCTGGCGCCAGCGCGATGGCGAGGGCTTTGCGCGCGACGACTGGGCGCAGATCCTGTTCGGGCGCGGCATCCGCCCCGCGCACCTGCCCGACGGCGGCGACGCCGAACAGGGGCGGCGCCTGCTGGACGATATCGACCACCGCCTGGCCGCCGCGGTTGCCGCCGCGCCCGATCATCGCACCTTTCTGGAAGGACTGACCCGATGACCGCGCTTCCCGTTCGCGAGGTGGTGATCGTCGGCGGGGGCACTGCCGGCTGGATGGCCGCCGCCGCGCTGTCGCGTTTCCTGCCGCGCACGCGCACGCGCATCCGCCTGGTCGAAAGCGAGGAGATCGGCACGGTCGGCGTCGGCGAGGCGACGATCCCCACGATCCAGACGTTCAACCGGATGCTGGGCATCGACGAGGATGCGTTCGTCGCCGCGACCGGCGGGACGTTCAAGCTGGGCATCCAGTTCGAAAACTGGCGCGCGATCGGCGACCGCTATTTCCACCCGTTCGGGCAGTTCGGCCACGATATCGACGGGCTGGCCTTCCACCAATTGTTCCTGAAGCTGGCCGGGCAGCGGCGCTGCGCCGACCTATGGCATTACGCCCCATGCGCGGTGGCCGCCGCGGCGGGGCGGTTCGCGCGCATCGCGGAGGGGGAAGCCCCCTTCCCGCTCCCCTATGCCTTCCACTTCGACGCCGGGCGCTATGCCCGGTTCCTGCGCGACTATGCCGAGGCGCGCGGGGTGGAGCGGATCGAGGGGCGGATCGCCGACGTGGCGCAGCATGCCGACACCGGCTTCGTGCAGGCGGTGCGGCTGGCGGATGGCCGGCACGTCGACGGCGAGCTGTTCGTCGACTGCTCCGGCTTTCGCGGGCTGTTGATCGAAGGCGCGCTCGCCAGCGGCTATGACGACTGGTCGCACTGGCTGCCATGCGACCGCGCGGTCGCCGTCCCCACCGCGCGCGATCGCGCGCCGGTCCCCTATACCCGCGCGATCGCGCAGGGCGCCGGCTGGCAATGGCGCATCCCGCTGCAACACCGCACCGGCAACGGCTACGTCTATTCCAGCGCGCATGTCGACGACGATGCCGCGCAGGCCGCGCTGATGGGCGCGGTGGAGGGCGAGGTGCTGGCCGATCCGCGCCGGCTGTCGTTCGTCACAGGGCGGCGGCGGCGGTTCTGGAACCGCAACGTCGTCGCGCTGGGGCTGGCGGGCGGGTTCCTGGAGCCGCTGGAATCGACGTCGATCCACCTCATCCAGACCGGCATCGCCAAGTTGCTGGCGCTGTTCCCCGATGCCGGTTTCTCAACCGTGGAAGCGGAGGAATATGACCGGCTGATGCGCAGTGCCTATGATGGCGTGCGCGACTTCATCATCCTCCACTATCACGCGACGCAGCGCGACGACACGCCGTTCTGGCGCCACGTGCGCACGATGGAGGTGCCCGACACGCTGCGCCGCAAGATCGAGCTGTTCCGCGTCCATGGCCGCTTCTTCCGCTACGACGACGAACTGTTCTCGCTCGCCAGCTGGACCGCGGTACTGCTGGGACAGGGGATCGTGCCCGCCGCCTATGATCCGGTGGCGGACGTGCTGGACGAAGATCGGCTGGCCGAGACGCTGGAGCGGATGCGCCATGCGATCCTGGCGCAGACGCGCGCAATGCCGTCCCATGCGGACTTCATCGCGCGCCACTGCGCGGCAGGATAGCGGCGCGATTACCTCGCCGCCGGCGCGCCCCAGAAGCGGACATGCTCGACGGTCATCCGCTGCGGGAAGGCCGTGTCGTCGATCCCCTTCGCCCCGGCCCAGTCGCCGCCGACCGCGACGTTCAGGATCAGGTTGTATGCGCGCGTGAACGGCCATTCGCGCATCCCGTCGCCGGGCTTGCGCTCCACGCGCATGTACGATCTGCCATCGACGCCGATGGTGATCGCATCGGGTTGCCAGTCGAGCTGATAGTCATGCGCCGCGGTGCAGGCGCCCGTCACGCGCGTCTGCGCGCCGCGCTGGCTGTTGCTGGCGTGATTGTAGGCGGCGCTGTGTACGGTCGCATGCGACATTTCCGGCTCGGACCCGACCATCTCCATGATGTCGATCTCGCCCGCGTCGGGCCAGGCGCCATCGGGGGGCAGCAACCAGATCGCCGGCCAGATCCCGCGCCCGCACGGCAGGGTCGCGCGCACCTCGTAGAAACCGTAGCCCAGCGTCCGGCGCGTCACCATCCGCGCGGAGGTGTAATCCTGCCCGCCCCAGTCGGCGAAGCGCGCCTTGGGCAGCGTCTCGCGGCGCGCCTCGATCACCAGCGCGCCCTTTTCGATCCGCGCGTTCTCCGGGCGGCCGTCGGCATAATATTGGCGCTCGTTATTGTACCAGCCGGCGGCGTTGCGCGCCGTGTCGAAACGCCAGTTGGCGGCGTCGATCGCGGCGCCGTCGAATTCGTCGGCCCAGGTCGGGCGACCGGCGGGCACCGCCATCGGGCGATGCGCCTCCTGGTTGGTCGCGCCCATCGCGTGCGCGGTCGATGCCGGCGGTGCGGCGCTGGCGGCGGCAGCGGTGGCGGCGCCCGCCTTGCGCTTCAGATCCAGCACGAATGCCGGCCCCAGATCGACCGTCAGGTTCGCGACCGACAATTGCAGCGACGCCTGCAATTCCCCCGCCGGGTAATCGCGATCGGCGACACCGCGCAGCTCTACCATCGCCCAGTCGCGCCCGATCGTCGGCGCGCCCTTCAGCACCTGGTCATAGGGAGCATGCGATTGCGTGATTCCCGCGAAGGGCAGCGTCACGCGCTCGCCCGCCGCCGCCTTCGGCGCGCGCGCCCAGAAGGCGAAGACCAGCGGATCGCCCTTCGCCACCGCGCGGGTGATCGGCACGTTGGCGCCATCGTCCCACGGGTGCGCGCCGGGCGCCTTCACCTCGATGCGGATCGCGCGGCCGCCCTGCACCCCGGCATCGTCGATCGCGCGCGCCTTGTGGTTCGACCCATAGGGCACCCAGCCGGCCGACACGTCGTTGACGGCATAGGACAGGATATCCGTCCCCTGCTGCGCGACGCTCGGCGCCGCCATCGCCCATGCCAGCGCCGACAAAATCGCGGCGCACCGTTGCGTCCTGCGCATCCTTCCCTCTCCCCTGTTATCCGTCGTCAGACGATGCGGTTGCGGCGGATCACTTCGCGATACCAGCGCGCGCTCAGCTTGGGCACGCGGCGCTGCGACGCGAAGTCGACGTAATGGATGCCGAACCGTTTCGAATAGCCGTCGGCCCATTCGAAATTGTCCATCAGGCTCCACAGGAAATAGCCCTTGAGCGGATAGCCCTCCACCGCCGCACGGCGGAACTGCGACAGATAGCCGCGCAGGTACATCACCCGGTCGGCGTCATCGACGCGGTCGCCCGCCAGCGTATCGTCCGCCGATGCACCGTTCTCGGAGATGTACAGCGCCTTGGGCTTCCACATCTCGCTGACGTTGCGCACCGTCCAATAGGCCGCCTCCGGCCCCACGACGAGCCATGGCGAGGCCATCCGCGGCGAGGACGCGACATGCGGCACGACCTTATAGCCCTTTGGCCCGTCGTCGGCGCGTACCCATTCGGGGGTGTAGACGTTGAGCGACACGAAATCGAGCGGACTGGCGATGATCGCCATGTCGCCGTCCTTCACCTTCGGCGCGGCGGCGCCTTCCTGCGCGAGATATTCGTCGAGGTAGCGCCCCTCCATCACCGCGGTCAGGAACATCGCATTCTCGATCCGCGTCGCCTTCTGCGCGGCGGCGATATGCTCGGGCGTCTCCATCACGGGCGTGAAGGCGATCATGTTGTCGGCGATGCCCACCTGCGTGCCCGGCTTCGCCTGCGCGCGGATCGCCTGCACCGCCAGCCCGTGCGCCAGCACGCCATGGTGGCGCACCTGGTTGACCCCGGCGGGCGGCAGCTTCAGCCCCGGCGCGTGCAGCCCTTCCTTGTGCGACAGGTCGGTGAAGCAGCGCAGTTCGTTGACCGTCATGATGTGCTTCACGCGGTCGGACAGCTCGCCCGCCATGTAGCCGGCATAATCGGCGAGCGCATAGGCGGTGTCGCGGTTCTGCCACCCGCCCGGCAGCGCGGCGGGATAGTCCCAGTGGAACATCGTCGCATGCGGGGTGATCCCGGCCGCCAGCAGCGCATCGACCAGCCGATCGTAATAGGCGACACCCTTCGCATTGGGCTTGCCGCGCCCATCGGGGAAGATGCGCGGCCAGGCGATCGAGAAACGATACGCGCCGACGCCCAGGTCGCGCAGCAGCGCGATATCCTGCGGGTAGCGATGATAGCTGTCGCAGGCGACGTCGCCGGTATCGCCATTGGCGATCTTCCCCGGCGTGTGCGCGAACACGTCCCAGTTGCTGCGCCCGCGGCCGTCCTCGGCGACCGCACCCTCGATCTGATAGGCCGCCGTCGCGCAGCCGAACACGAAGTCCTTGGGGAAGGACAGGTCGAGCGGCGCGGCCTGCGCCAGCGTCGACCAGCCGGATGCCAGCACCCCGGCGCCCGCAGCGGTCGCCCCGCCGCGCATGAAATCCCGCCTCTTCATCACCCTCTCCCATCGTCGTGCCCATGGCCACGTTCACGCCGCGCCATCTGCCGACGACATTGTTAACGTTCCCATCTCAACGTGTCGAGCCACTTCACGTGACGCGACAGCGCCACCGCCGCGTGATGGGGCCAGCGCCCCAAATGGGGAATGATCCAGCGATGTCTGAAAGGTAATTGGTCGGGGAAAGAGGATTCGAACCTCCGGCCCCTGCGTCCCGAACACAGTGCTCTACCAGGCTGAGCTATTCCCCGACCAGGGTGCCGCCCGGCCGATCGGCCGGCGACAGGCCGCGGCTTATATCAGCGGTTCACGGGACTTCAAGCACCGATTTCGCAGCACGGCATCGCGCCCGACATCCGCTATTCCGCGAACGCCAGCAGCCGGTCGCGCGTGTCGATCAACCCCGCCATGTCCCCCGCCGCCGGGGTACGGCCCGCCATCGCACGGTCCAGCCGCGCACGGGAAGGCGGGGCCATATCGTCCAGCCGCGCGACGATCGCCTCCATCTCCGGGATCGGCGCATGGCATTCCAGCACCACGTCGCACCCCGCAGCGATCGCCCCCGCGGCCTTTTCCGCCGGGGTGCCCGACAGCGCCTTCATGTCGAGATCGTCGCTCATCAACAGGCCGTCGAAGCCCATGCGGCCGCGGATCACCTCCTCGATCACCACCGGCGACAGCGTGGCGGGGCGGTCGCGGTCCCATGCCTCGAACACGATATGCGTGGTCATCCCCATCGGCGCATGCGCGAGCGCGCGGAACGGCGCCAGATCCTCCTCCAGCGCGGCGGCGTCCGCCGTCACGGTGGGAAGCGCGAAGTGCGAATCGAGCAGCGCCCGGCCATGCCCCGGCATATGCTTGACGACCGGCACGACGCCACCCGCGATCAACCCCTCCATCGTCGCGCGGCCGATCGCGGCGACGCGCATCGGATCATGTCCGAACGCGCGGATCGCGATCGCCTCGGTCGTCCCCGCGCGCGCGACATCCAGGATCGGGTGGCAATCGACCGTGATTCCCATGTCCGCCAGCATCAGTCCCAGCGCGTGGGCGTTGGCGCGCGCCGCCTCGATCGCGGACATCGGCGCGATCTCGTACAATCGGTCGAAGGCGGGGCCGGCAGGAAAGGCGGGCCATTCCGGGGGCGCCAGCCGCGCGACCGGCCCGCCTTCCTGATCGACCAGGATCGCCACGTCGTCGCGCCCCTCCAGCTCCCGCAGCGAATCAGTCAGCGCGCGCAGCTGCGCGCGGGTCTCCACATTACGTTTGAACAGGATGTAGCCG
The DNA here is from genome assembly GCF_002374835.1 of Sphingomonas ginsenosidimutans. GTDB lineage: Bacteria > Pseudomonadota > Alphaproteobacteria > Sphingomonadales > Sphingomonadaceae > Sphingomonas > Sphingomonas ginsenosidimutans. The sequence goes on along the minus strand of NZ_NWVD01000001.1, from coordinate 794,702 downwards.
GCCGGGCGCGCCGCGCGGAAGAACGCGCGCTCGGCATCGGTGAGCGACGGGCCGGACAGGCCGAAGATGACGGGCTTCATGCCGCGCCTTTACGGCGGATGCGCGCGCAACGCGAATGCCGCGCCGGCGCCGGGGCATAACCGCGCGGAACCAGTACGCTGGCAGAACGATTGTCCCGGACCGGTTCCAGAAAGGATCGCCGCTTGCCCCGCACCCTCGCCCACCTTCCGATCGCCGCAACGCTCGCGTTCGCGGTGTCTGCCACGCCCGCCGCGGCGCGGCCGCGCGACGACGCCAGCCCGCCGCGTGCGAAGGTGAAGACCCCGCGCGGCGGGCTGGACATCGTCGGCGATCGCGACACGCGGCCGCGCCGCATCCGTGTGATGCTGGGGCCGCAGTTCAACCCCGCCTTCCCCGGTGACGACCGGATGCGCCTGTCCCCGATCGTCAGCATCTCCAAGGCGCGCGGCAATGATCCCTTCCCGTTCGGCGCGCCGGGCGACGGCAATGCGCTGACGCTGATCCACGCCGGCCGGTTCGAGGCGGGGCCGATGTTCCAGCTGACCGGAAAGCGCGATGCCGACGATCTGGGCGGCGGCCTGCCGCGCGTGTCACGCTCGCTGGAACCGGGCGTCTTCGCGCAGGTATGGCCGATCGACGCGGTGCGGCTGCGCGCCGACGTGCGGCACGGCGTCACCGGCCATAACGGCCTGATCAGCCAGCTGGCGGCCGATTATGTCGCTCGCGACGGCGACCGATGGCTGTTCTCGCTGGGGCCGCGCGTGCAATTGTCCGATCGCCGCTATCAGCGCGCGTGGTTCGGCGTGGACGCCGACACCGCCGCGCGCACCGGGCTGGCGCGCTTCGATCCGTCGGGCGGTGCCCATGCGGTGGGCGCGGTCGGCCGCGCGATCGTCGCGCTGGACCAGCGATGGTCGGTGCAGGCAGTCGGGCGGTGGGACCGGCTGATCGGGGATGCCGGCGACTCGCCGATCATCGGGCGCGCCGATTCGCGCAACCAGGTGTCGGCCGGGGTCGCGCTGGGCTATACGTTCACGATCGGGCGCTAGAGGCGCGCGGTCAGCTGGTGACGAAGCACCCCTCGCCCGCCACCTTCAGCCGGCCGCAGATGTCCGATGCAGCGTTCGCGCTGCCCGCATTGACGCGCAGGCGATAGACGGTGCGCCCGTTGACGGTCGCCGGCTGCACCACCTTGCCCAGCGTTGCGACATAGCCGAAGCGCTTGGCCAGCGCGCTCCACGCCGCATTGGCCGAAGCCTCGCTGGGGAAGGCGCCCAGCTGGATCAGCGCGCCACCCGATGCCGCGCCGGGCACCGGTGCGCTCGGCGCCGTCACGGGGCGCTGCGCGCGCAGCGGGGCGCTTGCGTCCGGCACCTTGGCGGTCGCGACCGGCGCGCCACCGGTGGCGACGCGCGCGGTCGGCGCGGGCGCGGGGGCGCCACGGGTGATCGGCGCCTCGGGCACCGCGCGCAGGTCGATCGCCCCGTTCATGTTGCTGCCGGCGCTGGCGGCGATCGCCGAATCGCCCTCGCCCTTCACCTTCAGCCCGCCGGGATCGTCGGGACGGACCTTGTAGTCGCCCTCCTGCGCCGCGATCAGCGCGCCTTCGCCGTTGACGCCGCGCGCGCCCTGCATCTTGTACAGGCCGAACAGGATCGCGCCCAGCACGACCAGCCCCAGCAGCACCATCACCATCACGCGCGCGACGGGCGCGCCCTCAGGCTCGTCCGCCACGACCGTATCCAGCCACGGCAGGCGATCTTCATCGCGCGGCGCGCCGATCGGTTCGGTCGGTGTCATCAGTGCATCTCCGTGACCGCCTCCACGCCCATGATGGAGAGCCCGTTCCGGATAATCCGCCCGATCGCCGCCGCCAAGGACAAGCGCGCGGCGGTGACGCCATGGTCGTCGGGCACTAGGAAACGGCGTTCCGGCTTGTCATTGCCGACATTCCATTGCGCGTGAAATTCAGCCGCCAAGTCATAGAGATAAAAGACTATCCGGTGCGGCTCACGCGCCGCAGCGGCGGTTTCCACGACGCGCGGGAACTGCGCCGCCAGCTTCACCAGCGCCAGTTCCTGCGTATCAAGCCGGGACAGATCGGCGCCCTCGGCCGAAATCCCCGCCTCCGCGGCACGGCGGTGCAGCGAATGGACCCGCGCGTGGGCGTACTGGACGTAGAAGACCGGGTTCTCCTTCGACGCTTCCACCACCTTGGCGAAGTCGAAGTCCATCTGCGCGTCGGACCGCCGGGTCAGCATCGTGAAGCGCACCACGTCCTTGCCGACTTCGCGCACGACATCGGCCAGCGTCACGAAATTGCCCGCCCGCTTCGACATCTTCACCGGCTCGCCGCCGCGCAGCAGCCGCACCATCTGCACCAGCTTGACGTCGAAGCGGGTCTTCCCCTCGGTCAGCGCGGCGACCGCCGCCTGGATGCGCTTGACCGTGCCGGCATGGTCGGCGCCCCAGATATCGATCAGTTGGTCGGCCCCCTCCGCCTTCTGATAGTGATAGGCCATGTCCGCGCCGAAATAGGTCCAGCTGCCGTTCGACTTGCGGATCGGGCGATCCTGATCGTCGCCGAACTGCGTCGAGCGGAACAGCGGCAGCTCGACCGGCTCCCAATCCTCGGGCGTCTCGCCCTTGGGCGCTTCCAGCACGCCGTCATAGACCAGGTCACGCGCGCGCAGCACCGCCTCGGCGGCCTCCGGCTTCTTCGCGGCCTGCAATTCGGCCTCGGACGAGAAGACGTCGTGGTGGATGCCCAGCAGCGCCAGATCGTCCTTGATCAGCGCCAGCATCGCCGCCACCGCGCGGTTGCGGAACAGCGCCAGCCATTCATCCTCGGGCGCGGCCACATAACGATCGCCGAATTCCTGTGCCAGCGCCTGCCCGACCGCGACCAGATAGTCGCCCGGGTATAGCCCCTCCGGGATCGCGCCGACCTTATGCCCCAGCGCCTCGCGATAGCGCAGGTGCGCCGACCGGGCGAGCACGTCGACCTGCCCGCCCGCGTCGTTGACATAATATTCGCGGATCACCGTATTGCCCGCGAATTGCAGCAGGCTGGCCAGCGCATCGCCCACCACCGCGCCGCGGCAATGCCCCATGTGCATCGGCCCGGTCGGGTTGGCGGAGACATATTCGATGTTCACGCGCACGCCCGCGCCCGCATCCGACCGGCCGTAATCCGCGCCCGCGGCGTGGATCGCATCGATCTCGCGCCGCCACACGTCGTCGTGCAGCGTCATGTTGATGAAGCCCGGCCCGGCGACCGTCACCGCCGCCACCTCGTCCAGCGTGCGCAGCTCGCCGGCCAGCGCCTCGGCCAGCTGGCGCGGGTTGGTGCCCGCCGGCTTGGCCAGCACCATCGCGGCATTGGTCGCCAGATCGCCATGCGTCGCATCGCGCGGCGGCTCGACCGTCACATTGCGGCGGTCCAGCCCGGCAGGCAGGGTTCCGGCGGCGGTCAGCGCGTCAAGCGCGGCATCGACATGAGCGGTATAGCGGGTGAAGAGCGTCATAGCGGCGGCGCCTTAGCCGATGCGTGCCGCGGGTGCAAAATCCGTCAGGCGCGCACCAGTCCGCTCATCGCCCGCCCCGACAGCGCCTTCGGAAACAGCGTCGCACCGACCCGCGCGGGATCGAGCGCGAACTGTTCCGCCAACGCGCCGGCGATGAAGGCGTCGAGCGCCGCGGTCGGCTTCAGGTCGCGGCCCTCGTACAGCGCGGCGGGCGCCAGCCCCGGCCAGTCGGCGATGATCCGCCCGCCCTTCACCCCGCCGCCCAGCAGCAGCGCGGCGCTCGCCTGCCCGTGATCGGTGCCGCCGGTGCCGTTGACCGCCACCGTCCGCCCGAATTCGGTCGCGACCAGCACGACCGTGCGGTCCCACAGCGGCCCCAGCCCGCTGCGCAGCGACGCGACCAGCGCATCCAGCCCCTTCAGCTGCGCCGCCGATCGCTGCCGCTGGCCGGTGTGCGTGTCCCATCCGCCGGTTTCGATCATCGCGATCCGCGCGCCGTCGGCGGGCGCCAGCAGCTTCGCGGCCAGCGCGCCGGTATCGGCGCCCGCCCGCCCGCCGCCGCCCGACAGGTCGCCCGCCAGCATCCGCGTCTGCATCGCCTCGGACCAGATCGCATGCAGCTGCCGGTCGCCCTCGTACAAAGCGGTGACACGGCGCAGCAGGTCGTCCGAGGCGTCGGGCAGCGACGACGGGGCGTAGGACGCGACCTCCCGGTCGCCGCGCAGCGCCATCGGGATCGTCGCGGATACCGCGATCGCCTGCGCCTCCTGCGCGGGCAGCAGCGCCAGCAGCCGGTTCATCCATCCGCTGCGCTGCTGATAGGCGGCGGTCCCACCGGTCTCCAGCACGTTCTGCCCGTCGAAATGCGACCGGTCGCGATAGGGCGAGGCGATGGCGTGCGCGAACAGCGCCTGCCCCCCGGCGTACAGCCGCGCCACCTCCGGCATCGCGGGGTGCAGCGCGAACATCGCGTCCAGCTTCGTCGCCGTCGCGGCATCCTCCGCCAGCGCGCCGCGCGCCGCGGCGAACGCCGGGTCACCGACCGGCATCAGCATCTGCAACCCATCGGCGGCGCCGCGCTGGATCACGAACACGAAGCGGCGGTCGGTGGCGGCAGCGGCGAAGGCGATACGCGGCGCGAACGCCAGCGCGCCCGCCCCCATCAACAATCCACGCCGGTCGACCAAGAAAGGCGCCATCACATTATCTCCGCAAGGTTTCGGGGGCGACCAGCAACAGCGCCAGCGCCTGTGCCGGGCTGTCGGCACGCGCGATCGCCTGCGCGGTCGCGGCGGACAGCGCGCCGGGGTACAATTGCGCCGCCAGCGCGCGCGCATCGACCGGCGGGGTGCGCGCCGCGATCCGCTGCGCCGCCTCCACGCGGCGCATCACCGCATCGGGCCCGGCCCAGGTCGCCGCCAGATCGTCGAAGCCGTTGGGCTGACCCGGACGCCACATCGGCTGGCCCAGCTGATCGAGCAGCCCCAATGTGCTGCCGGGCGGCACCCGCCGCTGACCGGTGGCGCGTCCGGCGGCGACGGTCCATTCCCACGGGGTCAGGAACTTCACCGGCCCCGGCACCCATGCCTCCGGCGAGGCGACCAGCGCGCAATAGACGGTCGGCAGGTCGCCGCCCGACGACAGGAACGCCGCCGCGACGCGATCGACCATCGCCGCGGGCGGCTGGTCGCCGGCCAGATGCCGGACCAGCTTGGTCGCGACATGCCGCGCGGTCGCGCGATGCACCGCCAGATCGTTCAGGATCGCCTGCCCCTGCGCCAGCCCGTCTTCGGCATAGCGCCGCCCCAGCAGCGTGCGCGCGCCCGGTTCGTGCAGGCCGGGGACGAACAGGAACGTGCCGGGCGGCAGATCGGCATTGCCGCCCCCGCCCAGCCCCGCCACCGTCCAGCCGGTCAGCGCGCGCGCGAATTCGGTCACGTCGCCTTGCGTATAGCCGCTGCCGACGCCCAGCGTGTGCAGTTCCAGTATCTCGCGCGCCAGATTCTCGTTCAGGCCGCGGCGCCGGCCCTGCATCGCGGCGCGTTGCGCGCGCAGGCTTTCGGGGCCGACCGACACCGCCTGGTCGAGGTACAGCAGCATCGCCGGATGCCGCGCCACCGCCGACAGCATGTCGCCGAACCGCCCCAGCACGTGCGGGCGGATCGCCTCGAACTCGAACGCGCCAGCCAGCGGGGTGACGGCCTGCTTGTCGGCCGACACGGCGAAGTGATTGGACCAGAAGAACACCATCCGCTCGACGAACGGCGTGTCGCTGGCCAGCGCCGCCGCCAGCCGTGCGTCGGCGGTCGCGGCATAATGATCCTGCCGCAACGCGCGGCGCTGCGCCTTCAGCTCCGGGTCGTCGCCCGGCTTCGTCGGCGGCACCATGGCGGCGCCGTTCGCGGCGGCAGCGGCTACGGCGGGGGCAGCGGCCCGCACCTCGCGCCGCTGCTTCTGGAAGGCGACCAGATCGGCCGCCGCCTGCAACGCCGTCCGTGTCGCCGCGATCGGCGCGGGGCGCGCATCGAAGCGCGCGAACTGCGCGGTCACCCATGCGTGCGGGTCGTCGGGCGGCCGGTCTTCCGGGGTCGCTCCCATTCCGAAGCGGTGAAGCGCGATCGTCTGCGGCGTCATGGCATTTTCGTCCCTCAGCGGATGCCGCGATACGCCGGGTGTGTCGCAGAATTATGCCGGCCGCGCGTTCGGATGATTGCAAAAGCCGCAATCCAGATCGCGATCGATTCAATTGCACGCCGCAACGCAGCATTTATGTTGCATCGCATCATTCACTGTGACCTGAGGGGGTTATCACGATGCGCACCGTTTCGATCCTCACCGCCGCCGCCGCCGCGCTGATCTCCACGATGGGCATGGCCGCGGAGCCGGCGCAGCAGACCTTTACCCGCGACGGCCATACCTATGTGTACAGCACCAGCGCGCGTGAAGGCGGCCGTACCCTGATCGAGGGTCGCGAAGTCGGCTCCGCCAGCCGCTTCCGCCTGCTGGTCGACGGCAACCGCGTCACCGGCCATGCCAACGGCTATCCGGTGTCGTTCCGGACGCAGACGCCGCTGACTGCGCTCGCGTCGGCCAACTGATCCGCCGGTTCTTCCGGACAGCAAGGACGGGGCGTGCCGCCGGGCGCGCCCCGTTTTTCGTGCCTCAGAACCCTTCGGGCAGGTCGATCGCGCCCACAACCTCGCGATAGCGCGCCACGGCATAGCGGTCGGTCATGCCCGCGATGAAATCCGCAATATGGCGGCTGATGCCCGGCTCCCCCTCCGGCAACCGGGCGCGCCATTCCTCCGGCAGCAGCGACGGATCGCCGCGATAGGCGGCGAACAGCCCCGCGACGACATGATGCGCTGCATCCGCAGCCTCCAGCTGGCGCGGATGATGGTACAGATTGGCGTACATGAACCGCTTCAGCTCGCGCTCCGCCGCCGCCATCGCGGGGGAAAAGGCGATCAGCGGGCGCCCGGCGGCGCGTACTTCTTCCACGCTTTCCACCCCCGCCTCCGCAATGCGGCGCTGCGATTCGGCGATCAGGTCGTTGACCATCGCGCCGATCTGGCTGCGGATCAGTTCCCCCGCCAGCCGTTCACGCGGCAGGTCCGGAAACGTGGTGTCCAGCCGCGCCCAGCCCTCCGCCACCAGAGGCACCGCCTCGATCTGGCCCAGCGTCAGCAACCCCGCGCGCAAGCCGTCGTCGATGTCATGATTGTCATAGGCGATGTCGTCCGCCAGTGCCGCGACCTGCGCCTCCAGCGAGGCATGGCTGGTCAGCTCCAGCGCCGCCTGTGCATCCGCCTCCGCCAGCGCCCAGCTCGGCGCGTAGATCGGGCCGTTGTGCTTCGCCAGACCTTCCAGCGTCTCCCATGTCAGGTTCAGCCCGCGCCAACGCGGATAGGAACGCTCGATCCACATCAGCGTGCGCAGCGTATGGCCGTTATGGTCGAACCCGCCCGCCGCCAGCATCGCCTTTTGCAGCGCATTCTCGCCCGCATGGCCGAACGGCGGGTGGCCGATGTCATGCGCCAGGCACAGCGCCTCGGTCAGATCCTCGTTCAGCCCCAGCGTGCGCGCGATCGTGCGGCCGATCTGCGCCACCTCCAGGCTGTGGGTCAGCCGGACGCGGAAGTGATCGCCGTCCGGGGCTAGGAACACCTGCGTCTTGTGGCGCAGGCGGCGGAAGCTGATCGAATGGATGATCCGGTCGCGGTCGCGCTGGAACGCATCGCGCGGGCCACGGTCGCCCGCTTCCTCCGCATGGCAGCGCCCGCGACTGCGCGCGGGGTGGGATGCCCAGGGGGCAAGATCGGCCATGATGCTATTTCGTGTCCAGCCGCGTCATCTTCTGTCCGGGCGCGCTGGTGAAGCTGAACGCCGACACCCCCTGCTTCGCCAGCGTGTTGACGAAGGCGCGTGCCTCCGCCTCGGTCTTGAACGGGCCGGTGACGACGCGGTTCGTGGCGCGCAACGGCGTCGCATAGGCGCGCCGCCCGGCCAGCGCCGACGCCTTGGCCTGCACCGCCTTCCACGCCTTGGGCAGGTCGCCCTCGTTCGCGCCGCCCGCCACCTGCACCCAGATGCGCTCCGGCTCGGCGCGTGCCGCCTTCTTCTCCGCGGCCAGCTTCTCGGCCGCTTCCTTCTTGGCGGCCAGTTCCTTGGCCTTCTTGTCCGCGGCGGCCTTGGCGGCGGCGGCGGCGCGCTCGGCCTGCCGCTTGGCAATCAGGCGCTCGCGCTTTTCCTCGTCCGCCGCGGCGTTGCGCTCGGCAACGCGCGCGGCCTCCTCCAGCGACGCGGCCGAGCCAGGCGCGGGCGGCGGCGCCACCACCGGGACCGCACCCGGCATCGGCGGCACATCGAGTTCGGACGCCGGGATGGTGATGCCCGCCACGATCCGCGCCAGGATCGAATCCTCGCCCCGCCCAATCGCGGTCGGCCGAGCCGGCGTCGTGCTCGCGACCTGGGCGGGTGCCGCCGCAGGCGCAGGCGTCGGAGCCTGTCCGATCGTGGTGGAGAAGCCCGGCGTGGCGGTCGCCGCCGCGACCGCGGCATTGGCCGCTTGCTCGGGGCGCGGCGCGACACCGGGCGACGACACCGGCGTGCCGGCGGCGGCGGGCGGAGCCGGCGTCGGGACAGCGGCGGCCGGGGGAGTCGCGGTGGCGGTCTGCACCGACGGCGCCGGACGCGTGCCGCCGGTCGAGGGTGCAGCGGTGGCCGGCGCAGCAGAGGCATAGCCTGGCGCCGGCGATGGTGAAACACCGGGAGCGACGCGTGCGCCGGCGACGGTCGATCCGGCCGGCGGGATCGCGGCCGGCGGGCGTTGTGCCCCGGCGATCGACGCGACCTGCGCCGCGGGCGTGGGCGACGCGCTGCTGGTCGCGGCCGGCGCGCGCTGTGCCGGAGCCGGAGTCGGCGTCGCAGGGGCCGGGGCAGCGCCCGGAACGGAACTGGCCGCTGCGGAACGGGCGGCATAAGCGACCGGCGGCACGGACACGGGCGCAGCGGCACCGCGCGAGGCCTGGCGCGCCGCCAGTTGCGCTGCGCGCTGCTGTTGCCGCTGTTCGGCGCGCGACAGCGGCCGCGCGACCGACGGCGCCACCGCGGCGATTTGCTGGCGCGGCGCGGTCGGGTCGATCCCCAACGGCGGCAGCGCGGGGGTCAGCCGCGCGTCGGCCAGCCGCGCGGGCGTCGCCGCGACCTCACCGAAATGCACCGCGAAGGCGCGATCGGTCGCGCTCAGCGTCGGCAGCCGCTGGAAGAACGCCGCCAACCCCTGCGCCATCCCCGCCGGCATCATCCCCGATGCGATGCGATTGGCCCCCGCCACGTCGCCGTTCATCGCCATCACGAACGCGCGCGCGCGCCATGCGCCGCGATCCGACCGCCGCAGCAGCGTGTCGATCTGCGCCAGCGCCTCTTCCTGCCGCCCCGAAATGCCCAGCGACAGCGCATAGCGGCGGCGCACCTCGTCCAGATCGGCGTCGGCCCCGCCCCGCGCCAGCGCCGCGCGATAGTCGCGCTGTGCCCGCTCCTGTTCGCCGACCAGGTCATAGGCAAGGCCGCGATCGCCGGCATATTCGGCCATCGGCGCGCCGTATCGCTGCGCCAGTTCGAAGTAGCGCAGCGCCTCGCCCGGCCGCTCGCCATTCACCAGGATGCGGCCGATCCCCGCATGAACCCGGCCGTTATGCGGGTCGACCGCCTCGGCACGCTTGTAGAAAGCGGCGGCGGCGGTGACGTCGCCCAGCCGGAACGACAGGTCGCCCGCCTCGATCAGCGCGGACAGATCGCGCGGGCTGGCGCCCAGCCGCCGCATCGTGTCGGCCAGCCGGTCCGCATCGGGGTTCAGCGCCTGAACCATCTGCAGCTGCTGCGCGGCCACCGCGGCGGGACAGGCCGCCAGCAGCAGGGCGGCGATGCCGGCGGCAGCGATGCGTCCCGCGCGCGGCGGAGGGACGTCGGACATGCGTATCAAGCTCCCCGCGCGGCCGGCGCGTATGCGGCGGGCCGGGCGGCATAGGAAGGGTCGGTCGGGCGGGAGCCTACACGCCGATCGCGATGAACCGCCAATGGCGATCGTGGGTCAGTGCGGCGAAGCGACCCGGCAGGGCGACGAATGCGTGGCCCGCCCGCCGGCACCGGCGTGAACGGACAACCGCGCGTCGCGCGCCACCACCCACCGGGGCGCCGTCGCCGTGCCGACGCGCACCGGCGCCACGGCGGCGGCGGCGCGCGACCGGGCACCGGCGGCGTGTCGGTTACTGGTTGTTCTGCCGGTGCAGGAAGCGCGGCAGGTCGGACGGATCGCGCGGCTCCTCGTCGCCGCGCCCGGCGTTGCGGGTGGCGTTCTGCATCCGCTCGAACAGGGTCCCCCCCAGCTTCACGCGCGGCTGCGGCGGGGCATCGTCCGCATCGGCACCGGACGACAGGAAGCGGCGGCGGCCGGCATCGCCTTGGTCGACCGGGGCGCCCGGCGCGGCCGGTTCCGGTGCGGGCGCCGGCATCATCGCATCGGCGCCGAGCAGCAATTCGTCTTCCACTGCCTCGCTGGCCGGTGAGATCGCCTGCGGCGACGGGACATGGCCGGCGGCGGGCACGCCCGCCTCCATCGCCTGCGCCGCGGCGCCGCTGGGCTGCTGCGGCGGCACGGCAGCCTCGGGTGCCGGCTGGTAGGCGGCCGGCGCAGGCGCCGTGGCGGGTGCGGCGGCCTGCGGCGCCGCGGCGGGCGGCGTATCGGCCGCGCGGCGCGGCGCGTTGAAGCTGAACGTGCGCGGCGGCTCGGCCGGCGCGGTCGCCGCCGGGACGGCGGTCTGCGCCTGGCTTTCGATGCCGGTGGCGACCACCGACACGCGGATCTTGCCCTCCAGCTCCGGGTTGAACGCCGAACCCCAGATGATGTTGGCGTCGGGATCGACCAGCTCGCGGATATGGTTCGCGGCTTCGTCCACCTCCAGCAGGCGCATGTCGTCACCGCCGGTGATCGACACGATCACGCCCTTGGCCCCCTGCATCGACACGCCGTCCAGCAGCGGATTGGCGATCGCCTTCTGCGCGGCCACCAATGCGCGATCGTCGCCGTCCGCCTCGCCGGTGCCCATCATCGCCTTGCCCATTTCCTGCATCACCGACCGCACGTCGGCGAAATCCAGGTTGATGAGGCCGGGCATGACCATCAGGTCGGTGATGCCGCGCACACCCTGCTGCAGCACCTCGTCCGCCATTTCGAACGCCTGCTTGAACGTGGTGTTCGCATTGGCGACCAGGAACAGATTCTGGTTCGGGATCACGATCAGCGTGTCGACGAACTTCTGCAGCTCCTCGATCCCCGCCTCTGCCGACTTCGACCGGCGACTGCCCTCGAAGCTGAACGGCTTGGTCACGACGCCCACGGTCAGGATGCCCATGTCGCGCGCGGCCTTGGCGATCACGGGCGCGGCGCCGGTGCCGGTGCCGCCGCCCATCCCGGCGGCGATGAAGCACATGTGGCTCCCCTCCAGCAGGCGCGACAGCTCCTCGATCGTCTCCTCGGCGGCGGCGCGGCCGATTTCCGGCCGGCTGCCCGCGCCCAGGCCCTGGGTGATCTTCGCGCCCAGCTGGATCTTCTGTTCCGCGTCGGACTGTTTCAGCGCCTGTGCATCGGTGTTGGCCACCAGGAAGTTCACGCCCTGCACGTCGGCGCGCATCATGTTCGCGATCGCGTTGCCCCCGGCACCGCCGACGCCCACCACGGTGATGCGGGGGGTCAGATCGTCCAGGTCGGGCGTGATGAATTCGATGCTCATCGACAAGTTACTCCGTCCGCCCGCGAATATGTCGCCTGTCGCGGGCCATTCACACCGATGTGCAACAATGGGGCGCGTGGTGAAAGAGAAATTACCGCGAAGCGCCCGATTGTCGCGTCAATAATTGGCCTTGGCGGCCTGAACCAGCTTCCAGAACCCGCGCAAGCCGCGCTGGCGATGCACCATCTGCGGCGTCGGGGTCAGCCCGCGCAGGTCGATCGGATCGCTCGCGGCGAAGAACGCCAGCCCCGCCAGCGTCGCGAAACCGGGGCCGGAATGCGCCTCCGGCAGGCCGGTCAGCCCGCGCGGGCGCCCGATCCGTACCGACCGGCCCAGCGCCTGCTGCGCATAATCGGCGATCCCCTTCAGCTCCGCACCGCCGCCGGTCAGCACCACCTGCCGGCCGACCGGCCCTTCGAAGCGCAATTCCTTCAGCGCGGCCTGCACCTCGCCCATCAGGTGCTCCAGCCGCTGGCGGATGACATGGATCAGCGCCGCCTTGGTGATCTGCAACGCCTCCGAGTCCTCGTCGTCGGTACGCTCGCGGATCGTCACCATCTCGTGATTGTCGCGCGGGCTGGCGTTGGCGCTGCCGTGGAAGCATTTGATCCGCTCGGCCTGCAACCGCGTCGTGCCGAAGGCGGAGGCGATGTCGTCGGTGACGTCGGCGGCGCCGAACGGGATCGATTTCAGCCCGACCAGCATCGCGCCCGCGAACAGCGACACGTTGGTGATCCCGGCGCCCACCTCCACCAGCGCGACGCCCAGGTCGCGCTCCTCCTCGGTCAGGCAGGCGAGGCCCGTGGCGACCGGGCTGGCGATGATCGACTTCACCTCCAGATGCGCCGATCGCACGCACAGGTCCAGGTTGCGCACCGGCGATCCGTCCGCCGCGATGACGTGGATGTGCACGCCCAGCCGGTCGGCATGCAGCCCCAGCGGCTTCTTGACGCCGGTCAGTCCGTCCAGCGTGTAGAGCGCGGGCTGCGCGTGGAGGACCATCCGCCCCTGCGGGTCGATCGCCTGCCGCCCTTCGTGGAGCAGCGCGTCGATATCCGCCTGTTCGATGCGCATCCCACCCAGTTCGGCCTCGATGAACGCTTCGTCGCTGACCAGCCCGCCGGCCGAAAAGCCCGCCCAGACGTTCTCGATGTTCAGGCCGGCGATCCGCTCGGCCTGTTCCACCGCCTCGCGCACCGCCACTTCGGTGGCGTCCATGTCGGCGATATAGCCGCGCTTGACGCCGCGGCTCTCGCGCTGGCCGGTGCCCAGCACCACCAGTTCGCCGCCGTCGCCCTTCTGCGCGATCATCGCCGATACCTTGGACGATCCGATGTCCAGCGCGGTAATCAGCCCGTCGGGTGCCGCCTTCGCCATGTGTCTCTCGTCCCTGTTATGCCTCTTGTCCGCGCGCCGCGTCCCTTGCGCGCGCTTCCGAGGTCTTGTTGCCCGTGCCGTCGTCGCCGGTCGTTCCCGCGCCCCCGCCTGCGCCTTCGTCGGCGCGGCCGTCGTCGGCCAGCGCGCTGGCGCGGTCCTGCCCGGGACGCCGCGCGACCAGCTTGGCCGGATCGCGCATGTCGAAGCGCAGCCAGCCCTTGCCCAGCAGCGATCGCGCGCCGTCCAGCTGCGCGAACTTCACCAGCGCCTGCGCCGCGTTATCCTGCGGCAGCGCCAGCGTCTCGCCGCTGTCGAAGGTCAGGTCCCAGCGGCGGTTGCCGATCCATGTCGCGGCGCGGATGCGCGGTTTCAGCGCGGGCGCGGCGGCCAGCAGCGCCTGATACCCCGCCTCCTGCCGGTCCGCGCCGGGGCCGATCACCAGCGGCAGGTTCGGCATGTGCGCGGCATCCACCGGCGCCAGCAACCGCCCCTCCGCATCGATCAGCGTCAGCTGGCCGTTGTCCTGCCATACCGCCGCCGGCTCCCGCTCGGTGATGTGGATCAGCAGCCGGTCGGGCAGCCGCCGCGCGACATAGGCGTCAGCGATCCAGCCATAGGCCAGCAACCGTTCGCGCACCCGCGCCAGATCGACGCGCAGCATCGCGCGGCTCGGCTGGTCCTCCAGCGCGATCGCATAGACCGTCTCGCGGTCCATCCGCTTCAGCCCGGTGATATCGACCTGCTCGATCCGCAATCCGGCGCGCGCGCCCGCCTCCGCGATGCCGACGCCGATCGCCTGCGGCACCCCCAGCAGCGACGCGACGAACAGCGCGGCGGCGCCCACCCCGCCCAGCACGGTCCACGTCACCACGCGGCGCAGCCCGTCCTCGCTCAGCGGCAGCTTCGCGATCATCCGGTCGCCGAACGACTGTTTCGCGACGCGCCGGCGGTTGGCGACCGGCGCGCGGCGCTGCGGCGGTCCGCCGCGGCGGATCGTGCGGCTCACCGCGGCGGCTCCCGCATCGCCTCGTCGACGATCGCCTGGACCAGCTCGGCATAGCTCATGCCGGTATGGCGCGCCTGTTCGGGCACCAGGCTGAGCGGGGTCATGCCCGGCTGGGTGTTGACCTCCAGCAGGAACAGTCCGTCGACGCCGCGCTCGTCGTCCCAGCGGAAGTCCGACCGGCTGCATCCCCGGCACCCCAGCACGCGATGCGCCTGCACTGCCAGCGACAGGCACGCCTGCGCGACGTCGTCGGGGATGGGCGCGGGAAAGATGTGGTCGGTCATCCCGTCGGTATATTTGGCATCGTAATCGTACCAGCCCGACTTGGGCCGCAGCTCGGTCACACCCAGCGCCCGGTCGCCCAGCACCGCGGTGGTCAGTTCGCGCCCGCGGACATAGGGTTCGGCCAGCAGCGTGTCGAATTCCTGCCACGGCCCGCGCACGTCGCGCCCGATCGGCTGGCCGTAATTGCCGTCCGCGGTAACGATCGCGACGCCGACCGACGATCCTTCGTTGACGGGTTTCAGGACATAGGGGCGCGGCAGCGGATCGGCGGCGAACACCTCCTCGCTGGTGACGATCCGCCCGCCCGGCATCGGGATGCCCGCGGGAACCAGCACCTGCTTGGTCAGCACCTTGTCGATCGCGATCACCGACGTCGCCAGGCCCGAATGGGTGTAGCGCAGCCCCATCAGGTCCAGCAGCCCCTGCACGCTGCCGTCCTCGCCGGGCGTGCCGTGCAGCGCGTTGAACACCAGATCGGGCGCCGCCGCCGCCAGCCGCGCCGCGACGTCGCGCGCCATGTCGATGCGCGTCACGCGATGGCCGAGCGATTCCAGCGCATCCGCGACGCCGGCACCCGACATCAGCGACACCTCGCGCTCCGCCGACCATCCGCCCATCAGCACTGCGATGTAGAGGGAACCGGTCACCAGCGACCTCCGTCACCCCAGCGCAGGCTGGGGTCTCGTCCGGCAAGCGCGGCATCGGCGGAAGATACCAGCCTGCGCTGGCATGACGTCCTCATCATGCCGGCACCCCCACGCGCTGGATTTCCCATTCCAGTTCGATCCCGCTCGCCGCCTTCACCCGTTTCCGCACCGTCTCGCCCAACGCCTCGATCTCGCCGCTGGTCGCGGTGCCGGTGTTGAGCAGGAAGTTGGTGTGCTTCTCGCTCACCTGCGCGCCGCCCAGCGTCATGCCGCGGCACCCGGCGGCATCGACGAGCTGCCACGCCTTGTGCCCGTCGGGGTTCTTGAACGTCGAACCGCCGGTCTTCGACCGCAGCGGCTGCGACGCCTCGCGCGCGGCGGCGATCCGGTCCATCTCGGCCTGGATCGCGTCCGGCGCGCCGGGCGTGCCGCGGAACGTCGCGCCGATCACCACGGCACCCGCGGGAAGGTCCGAATGACGATAGGTATAGCGAAGGTTTGCGACCGGCAGCGTCCGCCGCGCGCCGTCACGCATCACCACCTCGGCCTCGACCAGCACGTCGGCGGTCTCGCGGCCATAGGCGCCGCCGTTCATCCGCACGAACCCGCCGACCGTGCCGGGGATCGAGCGCAGGAATTCCAGCCCCGCCACCCCGGCATCGCGCGCGGTGGAGGATACCAGGATACCGCTCGCCCCGCCGCCACAGCGCAGCGTGCTCGAATCCAGCGCCGCCGCGGTCGCGAAGGGCTTGCCCAGCCGCACCACCACGCCCGGCACCCCGCCGTCGCGCACGATCAGGTTCGATCCCAGCCCCAGCGCCATCACCGGCACCGCCGGGTCCAGATCGCGAAGGAACGCCGACAGGTCATCGGCGTCGGCCGGCTCGAACAGCCATTGCGCCGCCCCGCCCGACTTGAACCACACCAGCGGCGCCAGCGGCGCGTGCGCGGTCAGGCGGCCCCGCACCGCCGGCAGCGTCGCGGCCGTCACCACGGCCCGGCGCCCCACAGGCGAGTCCACGCCTGCCACGCGGCCAGATTCGCCTCGGCGGCGCGCCTGGTCGCTTCCTGCGCGTCGAGCATCGCAGCGCCCGCATCCTTGGCGTGCTGGCCCGCGTCCAGCATCCGGCGCTGCGCGTCGATCATCTGCTGCTGCCATTGCGACACTGCGTCGAACCAGCCGGGCATCACCGGCGCGCCTCGATCGCGGCGGCCAGCCCGGCAGCCCATTTGGTGATGTCGCCCGCGCCCAGGCAGATCACCTGGTCGCCGCTGCGCACCTCACCCGCCAGCGCGTCGGCCAGCGCCTCGGCATCCGCGATCGCCTCGGCATGGCGATGCCCGCGATCGCGCAGGCCCGCGACCAGCGCCTCGGCATCGACGCCCGCCACCGGCGCCTCGCCCGCGGCATAGACCGGCGCGA
Organism: Sphingomonas ginsenosidimutans; assembly: GCF_002374835.1. Classification (GTDB taxonomy): domain Bacteria; phylum Pseudomonadota; class Alphaproteobacteria; order Sphingomonadales; family Sphingomonadaceae; genus Sphingomonas; species Sphingomonas ginsenosidimutans. The sequence goes on along the minus strand of NZ_NWVD01000001.1, from coordinate 778,125 downwards.
CATAGACCAGGTCGGCGTCGTTGAACGCGCCGCGGAAATCCTCCATCAGATTGCCGAGCCGCGAATAACGGTGCGGCTGCACCACCGCGATCACCCTGCCCCCTTCCTTGACGGCCTGCGCACTCTCCCGCGCCGCCGCCAACACCGCGCGAATCTCCACCGGATGGTGCCCGTAATCGTCGATCACCGTCGCGACGCCGCCGTCCGCGAACGGCACCTCGCCCACCTTGGTGAAGCGCCGCTTGACGCCGGAGAAGCGCTCGAACCCCTTCTGGATGGTCGCGTCGCTGATCCCCAGTTCCAGCGCGACGCCGATCGCGGCCAGCGCGTTCTGGACGTTGTGGCGCCCGGGCATCGGCAGGTCGATCCCCTCGATCGACCGGACGCTGCCGTCGCGATGGCGGATCAGCGCCTCGAACCGGTTGCCGCCTGGATAGGGGGTGACGTTGACCCCGCGCACGTCCGCCGACGCGGCAAAGCCATAGGTGACGATCCGCCGGTCGCGCACGCGCGGGATCAGCGCCTGCACCTCCGGATGGTCCAGGCACAGCAGCGCCGCGCCATAGAAGGGCACGTTCTCGACGAATTCGACATAGGCGCGCTTGGCCGCATCGAAATCGCCGTAATGGTCGAGATGTTCGGGATCGATGTTGGTGACGACCGCGATCGTCCCGTCCAGCCGCAGGAAGCTGCCGTCGCTCTCGTCGGCTTCCACCACCATCCAGTCGCTGGCGCCCAGCCGCGCGTTGCTGCCGTAGCTGTTGATGATCCCGCCGTTGATGACCGTCGGATCGACCCCGCCCGCGTCCAACAGCGCCGCGACCATCGACGTGGTGGTCGTCTTGCCGTGCGTCCCTGCCACCGCGACGGTGGATTTGAGGCGCATCAGCTCGGCCAGCATCTCCGCGCGTCGCACCACGGGGATACGGTTCTTCAGCGCGGCCTCGACTTCCGGGTTGCCGCGCTTGACCGCGGTGGAGGTGACCACCACCGCGACGCCGTCGACATTGGCGGCGTCATGCCCGATCGTCACCGGGATGCCGCGGCTGCGCAGCCCCTCGACCACGTAGCCCTCCGCGACGTCCGATCCCTGCACCTTGTAGCCCAGGTTGTGCATCACCTCGGCGATGCCGGACATGCCGATCCCGCCGATCCCGACGAAGTGGATCGTGCCGATGTCGGTGCCCACCCCCTTCATGCGAACACCTCGCGCGGCTTGCCCGAACCGACCGGTAACGCGATGCGCGGCGCATCCAGGCTTTCGACCAGATCGGCCAGGTCGCTGGCAGCCTCCGGCGTGCCGCAAGCGCGGGCGCGGGCGGCGGCGTTCTGGAGCGCTTCGGGGTCGAGGCCCAATTTCTGCATCTGCTTGGCGAGTTCCGATGGCGTGAAGGCGGATTGCGGGATCGTGCGCGCGCCGCCCGCGCGCGTGATCTCGCGTGCATTGGCGGTCTGGTGATCGTCGGTCGCGCTGGGCAGCGGCACCAGGATCGCCGGGCGCCCCGCCGCGGTCAGCTCCGCGATGGTGGAGGCGCCCGCGCGCGCGATCACCAGATGCGCCCAGCCGAGATGCTCGGGCAGGTCGGGGAGGTAGGTCGCCAGATCGGCCGCGATATCCAGGCTGGCGTACTTCTCGCGCACGGCGTCAATATCCTCGATCCGCGCCTGGTGCGTCACCTGCAGGCGGCGGCGGAACGCCACCGGCAGCATCGCCAGACCATCGGGCACCACCTCGCTCAGAATCGACGCGCCCTGACTGCCGCCGGTCACCAGCACGCGGAAAATGCCTTCCTCGTCCAGCAGCGGATAGGGCTTGGCGCGCAGCGCCAGCACGCTGTCGCGCACCGGATTGCCGATCAGGTGCACCTTGTCGCGAAGCCGCGGCTTGACCCGCTCGGTCTCCTGATAGCTGGTGGCGATCGCGTCCACCTTGCCCGCGACCAGCCGGTTGACGCGCCCCAGCACGGCATTCTGTTCGTGCACGGCGGTGCGGATTCCGCCCGCGAACGCCGCCGATAGCGCCGGAAACGCCGGATAGCCGCCGAAGCCGACCACCGCCGCCGGCTTGAACGTGCGATACAGTTCCGCCGCCATCGCGCGGCCCTGCCACATCTCGCGCGCCGCCCTGGCCCAGCCGACCGGCCCGCCGGTGAAGCGACCGGCGGGGATGACGTGCGTCTGCACGCCCTCGAACAGACCGGGAAAGCGCACCCCGCGCGCGTCGCTGACCAACGCGACACGGTGGCCGCGGCGCATCAGCTCCTCCGCCAGCGCGGCGGCGGGGACCATATGGCCGCCGGTTCCCCCGGCGGCGAGGACGAAATGGCGCGAACGGGTCATTCGGCGTTCCAGCGGGTGATATAGGGACTGCGCATCAGGAACGGGTTGCGCCGGGTGAACGCCAGTAGCAACCCCATCCCGATCGACAGCGCGACCATCGACGATCCGCCATAGCTGATGAACGGCAGCGTCATCCCCTTCGACGGGGCCAGCCCGGTGTTGACCGCCATCGACACCAAAGCCTGCGCACCGAATTGCACCGCCAGCCCCGACGCCGCCAGCAGCTTGAACGGATCCTGTTCGTCCAGCAGCTTGACGAACACGCGCACCACCAGCGCCAGGAACACCAGCGCGACGATCATGCACGCCAGCAGGCCGAATTCCTCGCCGATCACCGAATAGATATAGTCGGTGTGCGCCTCCGGCAGGCCGAACTTCACCGTGCCGCCGCCCGGCCCGGTCCCGAACCAGCCGCCCGCGGTCAGCGTGGCGTGCGCGGCGTTGGTCTGGAAATGGTCGGCCGCGCCCTCCCCCTCGACACCGGGGAACAGGAAGGCGTCGATCCGCGACCGCGCGGTGCCGTAGAACAGATAGGCCGCGACCAGCCCCGCGGGCACCAGCGCGACGAACCCCATGATCGTCTTCGTCGGCGTCCCCGCGATCGTCACCAGCGCCAGCCAGATCAGGCAGAAGATCACCGTCTGCCCGAAATCGGGCTGCAGCATCAGCAGCAGCGCGATCACCCCGGTCAGTCCGGCGGTGATGATCGTCACCGGCAATTCCTGGTCACGCGACTTGAGCGACAGCAGCCACGCCACCGTCACCACGAAGAACGGCTTCAGGAACTCGGACGGCTGGAATTGCGCGAAGCCGAAGCCGATCCAGCGCTTCGCGCCGTTCACGGTCATGCCGATGAACGGCATCAGCACCAGGCAGGCGATACACACCGCCGCGCCCAGCAACGCCATCCGCCGCGCCAGCTGCACCGGCAGCATCGACACGCCGAACAGCACCGGCAACGACACCGCCACCCAGATCGTCTGGCGCCAGAAATAGTGCAGCGGCTCGAACTTCAGATGCTCGCCCGAATAGCGCATCGCGCTGGCGGGGGAGCCGGCCGCGACCGCCAGCAGGCCGATCGCGATCAGGAACAGCGCCAGCAGCAGCAGCACGCGGTCGATGTCCCAGAACCACGTCCCCAGCGGGGAGGGATCGCCGCGCCCGCCGCGGCCCTTCAGCCGCCCGCGATCGATCGCGCCGCCCGCCGGCTTGCCCTCGGTCATGCCATCTGCTCCACCAGCGCGCGAAACACCTGCCCGCGATGCTCGAAATCGGTGAACTGGTCGAACGAGGCCGCCGCTGGCGACAGCAACACGACATCGCCGCGTTCCGCCTCCTGCGCGGCCAGCTTCACCGCGCGGTCCAGCGTTTCCACCTCCGCGACCGGCATGTGCCCGCGCAGCACCGCGGCGAAGCGCGCGCCGGAATCGCCGATCGTATAGGCGCGAACGACATGGTCGAAATAGGGCGCGCACGCGTCCAGGTCGGCCCCCTTCGCCTTGCCGCCAACGATCCAGTGGATGCGCGGGAAGGCCGCCAGCGCGGGCGCGGCGCTTTCCGGGTTGGTCGCCTTGCTGTCGTTGATCCACGCCACGCCGTTCAGCGTCGCGATCCGCTCCATGCGGTGTGGCAGGCCGGTGAAGCTTTCTAGCGCGCGCTCGATTGCGTCGGCGGGGACATTCAGCGCCTCGGCCACCGCGACGGCGGCCTTGGCATTCTGCTCGTTGTGCGGTCCCTGCAACGACGGCCAGCGCGCCTGCTCGCCGGGCAGCGGCACGCCGTCGATGAAGCGCACGTTCAGCCCGGCCGGCGCACCGTCCAGCACCCCAAGTTCTGCCTCCGCTTCGTAATCGACCACCGCCAGATGCGCGGGCGACTGCATCGCGAACAACCGGGCCTTGCTGGCGGCATAGCCTTCGAACCCGTCATAACGGTCGAGATGGTCGGGCGTGACGTTCAGCAGGACCGCCACGTCGCAGTCGAGCGTCTGCGTCAGGTCGATCTGGTAGCTCGACAGTTCCAGCACATAGACACCGCCCTCCGGCAGCGGCTCCTGCGCCAGGATCGGCAGGCCGATGTTGCCGCCCATCCGCGCGGGGATGCCGGCGGTGTCGAGGATATGGTGGACCAGCGCGGTGGTCGTCGACTTGCCGTTGGTGCCGGTGATCCCGACAACCTTGTGCGCGGGCAAGTCGGCGCGTCCTTCCGCGAACAATTCGATATCACCGATGATCGGCACGCCCGCCGCCCGCGCCTTCGCCGCCAGCGGATGGCGGTTGAGCGGCACGCCGGGGGAGACGACCAGCGCATCGACGTCGCCAAGGTCGATCACCTCCAGATCGGTGATCGCCAGCGCCTCGCGCCCCACCTCGTCCAGCAGCACCTCGCACTTGACCACGTCATTGTCCCACGCGGTCACGCGCGCGCCGCCCGCCAGCAGCGCCCGAACGGCCGCGGCGCCGGAGCGTGCCAGCCCCAGCACCGCATAATGTTTCCCGGCGAAGGCGCGCGCGACGATCATCGCAGCTTCAGCGTCGACAACCCGGCCAGCGCCAGCACCAGGCTGATGATCCAGAAGCGGATCACCACGGTCGGCTCGCTCCACCCCAATTGCTCGAAATGGTGGTGGATCGGCGCCATGCGGAAAATGCGCTTGCCGGTGCGCTTGTACCAGAACACCTGGATGATGACGCTCATCGCCTCGACGACGAACAGCCCTCCGATGATCCCCAGCACGATTTCATGGTGCGCGACGACCGCGATCGTGCCCAGCGCGCCGCCCAGCGCCAGCGACCCGGTGTCACCCATGAACACCGCCGCCGGGGGCGCATTGTACCACAGGAAGGCAAGGCCCGCGCCGATCACCGCGCCGCAGAAGATGGTGAGGTCGCCAGCGCGGGGCACGTGCGGGATGCCCAGGTAATCGGCGAACTTCACGTTGCCCGCCAGATACACGATCACCATGAACGCGACGCTGGCGATGATGACCGGCATCGTCGCCAGCCCGTCCAGCCCGTCGGTCAGGTTCACGGCATTGCCGAACGCCACGATCGTGAACGCGGCAAACAGCGGGTAGAAATAGCCCAGGTCGATGAAATAGCGGTTGGTGAACGGGAAGAACACGCCCGACCCGTTTTCCTGCATGATGATCCACGCCGCGACGCCCGCGATCGCGAATTCCAGCAGCAGCCGCACCTTGCCGGAAACGCCAGCGGTGCTCGCCTTGCGCACCTTGTCGTAATCGTCGAGGAAACCGATCGCGCCGAACCCCAGGGTCACAAACATGCACGCCCAGACGAACGGGTTGCGCAGGTCCATCCAGATCAGGATCGACAGCGACAGGCTGGTCAGGATCATCAACCCGCCCATCGTCGGGGTGCCGCGCTTGGCCAGATGGGTCTGCGGCCCGTCGGCGCGGATCGGCTGCCCCTTGCCCTGCCGCACGCGCAGCCAGCCGATGAAGCGCGGCCCGATGATGAGGCCGATGAACAGCGCCGTCGCCACCGACGCCCCCGCCCGGAACGACAGGTAGCGGATGAGGTTCAACGCGCCCGGGAACCCGAGTTGTTCAGCGATCCAATACAGCACTTATGTCTTCCCGCCCGCCAGTCCGGCCACCAGCCGCGCCAGCCCTACCCCGTTGGAACCCTTGACGAGTACCGCGTCGCCGGGCCGGATCACGGCCCGGGCCTTGTCCAGTGCCGCGGCGGCGTCGGGCACATGGACGAATTCGATCCGCCCCTCAAGCGCCCGTGCAAGATCGCGCATCGCTTCGCCGACCAGCACGGCCGTTTCGACGCGCGCGTCGATCACCGGCACCGCCAGATCGGCATGATAGGCCGGGCTCGCCTCGCCCAGCTCGCGCATCTCGCCCAGGATTGCGACATGCCGGCCGGGCATCTGCGCCAGCACCGCCAGCGTCGCGCGCATCGATGCCGGATTAGCGTTATAGCTTTCGTCAATCAGCGTCGCGGCGCCGCCGCCCGCGGGCGTGATCGCGATCTGCGCGCCGCGGCCGGGCAAGCCACCCAGCTCCGCCAGCGCCAGACCCGCGAGCGCCAGGTCGGCGTCGACCGCATCGGCCACCGCCAGCACCGCCAGCGCATTGGATACCCAGTGTGCGCCCGGCTGCGCCACCGTCACGCTCACTTCGCGCGTGCCGACGCGCGCAGTGACGAAGGTGCCGCCGGACGGCGCCGCCGCCATCTCGATCGGGTGGACGTCCGCCCCCTCCCTGATGCCGAACGTCACGATCCGCGCGGCATAGGGCCGCGCCGCCGCGATCAGCCGGTCGCGATGCGGGCTGTCGAACGGGACGATCGCCACCCCGCCCGGCTCCAGCCCCTGGAAAATCTCGCCCTTGGCATCCGCGATCGCGCCTTCGTCGGGGAAGAACTCGGTATGTGCCGGCGCGATCGCGGTGATAAGCGCGACATGCGGGCGGACCAGCGTGGTCAGATGCGCCAGCTCGCCGGCGTGGTTCATCCCCATCTCCAGCACCGCATAGTCGCTGTCAGCGGGCATCCGCGACAGGCTGAGCGGCACGCCGGTATGGTTGTTATAGCTTTTGACCGAACGATGCGCGCGCTTCGCGGGCGATCGGTCCAGCGCGGCGAACAACGCTTCCTTGGTCGATGTCTTGCCGACCGATCCGGTGACGCCGATCACCCGGCCCGCCACCCGCGCCCGCGCGGCCCGCGCCAGATCCTCCAGCGCGGCGAACGTGTCGGCGACGCGCACATGCGGATGGGTCGTGTCCTGCGACACGATCGCCCCTGCCGCACCTTGCGCGAACGCCTGGTCCAGGAAGCGGTGCCCGTCGGTCGTCTCGCCGGTCAGCGCGACGAACAGGTCGTCCGGCCCGACCTCGCGCGAATCGAACGCGACGCCGGTGACCGCGAAATCCTGCGACGCGGTGCCGCCGGTGGCCGCGGCGATCGCGGCGGCGGTCCACAAGGTCATGCCGCGACCTCGCGCGCGACAGCGACATCGTCGAACGGCAGCACCAGGTCGCCGACGATCTGGCCTTGTTCATGCCCCTTGCCGGCGATCAGGACGATATCTCCCGCCTGCGCCTCCCCCACTGCCGCCGCGATCGCGCTGCGGCGGTCACCGATCTCGCGCGCATCGGGCGCGCCTTCCAGCACCATCGCGCGGATCGCCGCCGGATCCTCGGAACGCGGATTGTCGTCGGTCACGATCACGACATCGGCATGGCTCGCGGCGGCAGCGCCCATCGGCGCGCGCTTGCCGGTGTCGCGGTCGCCGCCGGCCCCGAACACCAGGATCAACCGACCCGCGACATGCGGGCGCAGCGCGGCGCACGCGGCCTCCAGCGCATCGGGGGTATGCGCGTAATCGACATAGACGGGCGCACCGTGCGCGCTGATCGCCGCGCGTTCCAGCCGCCCGCGCACCGGCTGCAACCGCGCCAGCGCCGCGATCGTCGCGGCCGTATCCCCGCCGGTCGCGATCACCAGCCCGGCCGCGATCAGCGCATTGGCCGCCTGATAGGCGCCGATCAGCGGCAGCGTGACGCGATGGTCCGCCCCGTCGGCGCGGATCGTCAACCCCTGTCCCAGCAGCGTCGGCTCGCGCGTGATCAGCCGCAGGTCGTCGCCATGTTCCCCCACGGTGAACACGCGGTTGCCGCGTTCGCGCGCGATGTCGATCACCCGTTCCGACTGCGGATCGTCGGCCCACACCACCGCCGCGCCGTCATCCGACAGCACCTGCGCGAACAGGCGCAGCTTGGCGGTGAAATAGGCCGCCATGTCGCCATGATAGTCCAGGTGATCGCGGCTCAGGTTGGTGAACGCCGCCGCGCGCACCGGCAGCCCCTCGGTTCGATACTGGCTCAGCCCGTGGCTCGATGCCTCGAACGCGACATGCGTCACCCCCTCGCGCGCCAGCCCGGCGACGTTCGACAGGAAGGTGACGACGTCGGGCGTGGTCAGCCCGGTGGTGACCCGATCGTCGGCGGTGGTGACGCCCAGCGTCCCGATCGACGCGGCATGGTGCCCCGCCAGCCGCCACAATTGCCGCGTCATCTCCACGCTGGAGGTCTTGCCGTTGGTGCCGGTGACGGCGACCGCAGTTTCAGGGAACGGCGCGAAGAAGCGCGCCGCCAGCCGGGCGAAGCATTCGCGCGGATTGGCATCGGCGATGTGCAGCGCACCGTCGACCCGCGCCTCCGGCCGCGCGACGACCGCGATCGCGCCCGCCTCGATCGCGGCGGGGATGAAATCCTCGCCGTTGACGCGCGCGCCCTCGAACGCGCCGAATATCGTGCCCGGCGCGACCTTGCGATGGTCGATCGCGAAGCCCGTGACGGTCGCCCCGTGGTCGCCCCCGCCGGGCACCAGTTGCGCCAGCTTCATTCCGGATCCGCCATATTCTCGCCCGGCGCATGCCACAGCAGCCCGGACAGTTCGGACACGTCGATGTCGCGCCGGTCGTCAGGGATCACGCCCAGCATCGCGCCGGTACGGCTGATGACCCGGCTGACGACGGGCGCCGCGGTATAGGCGGCAGTGGTCTGGAAGGAGTTTTCCGCCACGCGCTTGGGGGAATCGAGCATCGCGATGACAACATAGCGCGGTGCGTCCATCGGGAAAGCTGCCGCGAACGTCGACACGTTCGCGTTCTTGGCATAGCCGCCGGCGCGCGGCACCTCCGCGGTGCCGGTCTTGCCGCCGACGCGGTAGCCCGGCGCCTCCGCCTTGCGCCCCGTGCCGTCCTCCACGATCAGCCGCAGCAGCTGGCGGATGCGATAGCTGGTTTCCGGCTTGATGACCCGCCGGCCCTGCACCGCATGGCCCGGCTGCACCTTCAGCAGCGTCGCCGGCCGCCAGATGCCGCCGTTGACCAGCGCGGCATAGGCGCTGGCCAGGTGCAGCGGCGTCACCGCGATGCCGTGGCCGTAGGCGGTGGTCATCGTCGTGGTGCGCGCCCAATAGGTCGGCCACAGCGGGCGGCCCTTCTCGCGCAGTTCGATGTCGGGCTTGGTGTCGAACCCCAGCTTGCGGAACATCTGCTGCATCCGCGCAGCGCCGATCTCGTCCGCGATGCGCGCGGTGGCGATGTTGCTGGAATGGACCAGCGTTTCGGGGATGTTCAGCCAGCGGTTCTGCGCGTGGTCGTCCTTGATCTTGAACCGGCCGACCTGCAGCGGCTGGGTCGCGTCGAACCGGCGCGACATGCTGGTGACGATCCCCGAATCGATCGCGATCGCCATGGTGATCGGCTTGAACGCGCTGCCCAGTTCGTACACCGACTGGATGGTGTTGTTGCGCAGTTCCTCGGTCCCGGCCATCCCGACGCGATTGGGGTTGAACAGCGGCATCGACACCATCGACACGATCTCGCCGGTATTGACGTCAAGGACGATCCCCGCCCCGCCCTTCGCCTGATAGGCCCCGACCGCGCGGCCCAGCTCGCTTTCCATCGCCGCCTGCACCCGGCTGTCGATCGACAGTGCGACCGGCGTGCCCGACAGCGAGGGGTTGGTTAGCCGCTCGTCCAGCGCGCGCTCGATCCCGCTCATCCCGCGCCCGCCGCTGATGAAGCCCAGCGCATGGGCCGCCAGCGTGCTTTGCGGATACAGACGCTGCGTCTCGCGCTCGAACACGATCCCCGGCTCGCCGATCGCGTTCACCGCCTCGACCAGCGCGGGGCTGGCGCGGCGGTTCAGATAGGTGAAAGAAACGGGCCGCGTGATCTGCGCGTAGAACCACGACTGGTCGCCCTTGTCCGGCATCAGGTCGGCCAGCTTCTGCGCGATATCGGCCGGGTCGCCGATCAGCTTCTTGGGGTGGACCCCGATCGTCCAGGCGTCGATCGTGCGCGCCAGCGGGGCGCCGTTGCGATCGACGATATCGCCGCGCGGCGCCATCGCCGCTGCCGCCGCGCCGCGATCGCCGCCTTCCATGACGCCCAGGATCGCCAGCCGCCCGACCACGATCAGGATCGCGCCCGCGAACAGCAGCATCAGCACCATCAGGCGTAGATGCTGGGTCGCCAGCACCTGCTGGCGCTGTTCCCCGGTGCGGGCGTGACGGATCGGCCGGGCCACCAGCGCGGTCAACGCAGGCGGCTCCGCTCCGTACGGGCGCCGCTCAGCAGATCGCCGATCGTCGAATCGCTCAGCAGCGACTTGTCGAGCATCGCCACCGCCTTCATCGCGTGCGCCGGCTGCGTCGCCGCGGCGGTCGCCACCGCCGGGGCCAGCCGCGCCGAGCGCGCCGGCGTGGCGGGCGCGACCACCTTCACCATGCCGCCGACCGCGATCGGCGCGCGGCGCGTCGTGGCAAGCGCGGCGGTGCGCACCACCGGCGCGGGCGACGGGGTGATCGGGGTGGCGGCGGTCTGGATCGCGCCGGCATTGGCGATGGCGGGCGTGGCCGGAACGATCAGCTGCGCGGTGCGCACCGCACCCTCGCCGCCCGGCAGCGTCAGGCCCTGATCCGGCGACAGCGATGCCAGCGCGGCCTCGTCCGCGACGAACTGCTGCGCGGTCGGCACCGTCAGCGCCAGCGTGTCGCCGTTCCAGCGTTCCAGCTGCGCCAGGTTCGCGCGCACGTCGAACTCGGTTTCCAGCGCGCGGATGTCGCGCTGCGCCGACACAATCTTGCGGTCGATCTGCTCCAGTTTCTTGCGCTCGGCCGCCACCTGCGAGGACACCAGGTAGAAACCGATCGCCACCATCGCGCAGCTGGCCAGCCAGCCCAGCCCCTTCAACCGATACATCGCCGCCATCGTTACGCCTCCAGAACCCAAGAAGCCGCCCCGGTACGCCGGGCGGTACGAAGTGTGGCGGAGCGGGCGCGCGGGTTGGCGGCCAGCTCCTGCTCGCCCGCGCGCACGGCGCGGGACGTGATCTCGAACGTCGGTGCGCGCGTCGGCGCGGCAACCGGCATATGGCGCGATCCGGCGGGCGCACCGCCCGACCGGTCGCGGAGGAACCGCTTGACGATGCGGTCCTCCAGCGAATGGAACGTCACCACCGCCAGCCGCCCGCCGGGCTTCAGCGCGCGCTCGGCCGCCTCCAGCCCGCGCTCCAGCTGGTCCAGCTCGCCGTTGACGTGGATGCGCACCGCCTGGAACGCGCGGGTTGCCGGATCCTTCTTGTCGTGCGGGCGATGGCCCAGCGCCTTGCGCACCACCGCGGCGAATTGCGCGGTGGTGGCCAGCGGGCGCGCCGCGACGACCGCGCGTGCGATCCGCCGCGACTTCGGCTCCTCGCCATAGCGGTACAGGACGTCGGCGATCGCCTCCTCGTCCGCCTCGTTCAGGAAATCGGCCGCGGACATGCCCGCCTGACTCATCCGCATGTCGAGCGGGCCGTCCGCCTGGAACGAGAAACCGCGCGCCGACTGGTCGAGCTGCATCGACGACACGCCGATATCCATCGTCACCCCGTCGACCGGCGACAGCTCGCGCGCCGCCAGTTCCTCGGCCATCGCCGAGAAGGTCGCAGGGACCAGCACCAGCGCGCCGGCCGCCTCCTCCACCAGCGCGCCGCCGGCGTCGATCGCATCGGGATCGCGATCGAACGCGATCACCTGCGCGCCGCGTGCCAGGATGCCGCGGGTATAGCCGCCGGCGCCGAACGTGGCATCGACGTGACGCTCGCCGGGGGCGGGGGCAAGCGCGTCGATCACCTCGTCCAGCAGGACCGGGATGTGCGGCATGGCGAGATCGCCGCTCATGACAGGGAAATCCCCTTGTCCTCGCAGGTGAACTCCACGAATTCCTTCAGGAACGGGTCGATGCCCGGCGTCTCGATCAGGATCTGCGGCGCCCAGATGGTGATCCAGTTGAACGACCCAAGGAACACCGCGGCCGCGCCGATCCGCGCATAGCGGCGCTCGAACGTCGGCATGATGAAGCGGCCCGATCCGTCGAACGGCAGCGGCTCGGCCCCGCCGGCGCGATCCAGGATGTTATAGTCGACACGCCCGCTCTTCTCGAACTGTGCGGCGTCCAGCGCCTCCAGCTTCGCCTTCCAATAGGGCACGAATCCGGGATCGTAGGCGATCAGGCAGCGATGTTCGGGGTGCGGCGCGATGATGACGGTGCCGCCGTCCTTGCCGTCCTCGCGCGGGGCGTTCTTCGCCAGCATCGCGCGCAGGGTATTGGGAATGGCTACCCGACCCTTGTCATCGACAAGGCCCAGTCCCTTTCCCTGATAGTCCACCCTTTCTGCCACGCCCACCTCGCACGCGGGGCGCAAAACCGACCTGCCCGGCGCACGGCCATCGCCGCCCGCCGACGATCTGCGTCGGTCACCAACAGTGGTTCTGCCCCCAATGTCGTGGTGGAGGATGTATCAGGGTTAATCGGGGATGAGAAGGGATTTTCGGGGAAGATCGGGGATCAACCGCAAAATCCTTTGTCGTCCGGCGGATCCGCGGGGAACGGCCGCGGCGTCCGGCCGATCGAAGGGTGAAGACCGGGCGCCACGGGCAGTTTAGGGGCGCGATTCCCCGCCCCTCCCCGCGCCGTCCCCGCTTCTCCCCGAACCGGCGCGACGCAGCGCGCTGCGGCGACGCGCGAATCCGGGGCGGGGCGCGGGAAACGGGCGATCGTCATGGCCGGATCGTCGCGCTCAGTGCGCGGCGGAGGGGGATGCGGCGGGCACGGGGGTGTTCGCCGCCGCCGGGGCGACGCCCAGTTCGGCAAGCGGCTCGTTGCTGGCCGACGGTGCCGGCTCGGGCACGGCTTCGTTGGCGACGACACCCGCCGGGTCGCTCGCACCGGTGGCGGCCTTTGTCGCGCTGTTGTGATCGACGCTGGAGAAGACCGCGCTGGCAAGCCCGATCAGCAGGACGATCGCGGCCAGCCCGCTCATCCCGACGCGCACGCGCTGTCGCACCTGATCGGCCTGTGCGCGCTCGGCGCTGTCCTTGTCGCGATGCGGAACCTTCATTTCGTCGCGCGACTCTATCTCATCGTCGCGCATGTGTCGATTCCCGCGCTCACGCGGTACGCCGCACCAGCCCCTTCGCGGTTAGCCATGCCGGATCGTAGAGGGTCGAAAGATAGCGGAAACCGGTGTCGCACAGGATCGTCGCGATCCGCTTGCCCGGTCCCAGCTCGCGCGCCAGCCGTACCGCGCCCGCCACGTTGATGCCCGACGACAGCCCCAGGCACAGCCCTTCCTCGCGCAGCAGCCGGTCGACCCAGTCGAGCGCCTCCTGGTCGGGGATACGGAATTGCGTGTCGACCGGCGCGCCCTCCAGATTGGCGGTGATCCGCCCCTGCCCGATCCCTTCGGCGACCGACGACCCTTCGGACCTCAGTTCGCCATGTGCGTAATAATCGTACAGCGCCGCGCCGTGCGGATCGCTCAGCGCGATGCACACGGCCTCGTCCTTCGCCTTCAGCCCCAGGCCGACGCCCGCGAAGGTGCCGCCCGTGCCGACCGCGCAGGTGAAGCCGTCGACCCGCCCGTCCATCTGCGCCCAGATCTCCTCGGCGGTGCCGGTGATATGCGCGCGGCGGTTGGCGATATTGTCGAACTGGTTGGCCCAGATCGCGCCCGGCGTCTCCTCCGCGATCCGGCGCGAGGTGTGGACGAAATGGCAGGGCGAGGAATAGGGCGCGGCCGGTACCGTCACCAGCTCCGCCCCCAGCGCGCGCAGCGTGTCCATCTTCTCCTTGGACTGGGTGTCGGGCATGACGATGATCGTCCGATATCCCTTGGCGTTGGCGACCAGCGCCAGGCCGATCCCGGTATTGCCCGCCGTCCCCTCGACGATCGTGCCGCCGGGGGTCAGCAGCCCGCGCTCCTCGGCATCCTCGACGATCGACAGCGCCGCGCGATCCTTCACGCTGGCGCCGGGGTTCGCGAACTCGCACTTGCCGAAGATGTCGCAGCCGGTCGCCTCGCTCGGCCCCTTCAGCCGGACGAGCGGGGTATTGCCGATCAGGGCCAGCGTATCGGGGGTCGTATGCATGGCGCCTAGATGCTTGCGCAGCCCGCGCGGCGCAAGCGATCGAAAAACTTTCGCGCCCGATGGCCCGCCTTTGAGTCGCGGGACAGCGACCGTTCGCGCCTGCGGAAAAGCCGGTCGTTTGCATCCCGCCCTTGACGTATTTTTCCGCATAAGCGAAGCGATATGGGCTATGAAGACGCTCCCCCTTCTTCCCGTCGCCGCCGCGATCTTCGCGCTCGCAGCATGCAACTCCGAACCGTCCAAGCCGCAGGTGCTGGATTCCAACCCCGATCCGATGGCGTCGACGCTGGCCAATGCCGCGCCGGTCGAGCTGCCGCCCGCGATCAAGGCGGACAAGACGATGCGCTGCAAGGACGGCAGCCTCGTCTACGTCACCTTCTTCCAGGGCGACAAGCAGGTGGTCGTGCGCACCGAAAAGGGCGGCACCCCCACCATGCTGAAGGGCGCGGAAGCCGGCAAGCCGCTGACCGCGGACGGCGGCTGGTCGCTGACCGGTTCGACCAGCGAGGTCACGTTGACGCGCCCGGGCAAGTCGGCGATCGCCTGCCACTCCTGATCGCATATCCCATCGTTCAACGCCCTTCCCGCGCCATCGCGGGAAGGGCTTTTTTATGCGTATCGCACCGGCACCGCGCCCCGCCACGCCCTACCATGCCTTGCCCGCCCGGCACCGCCCCCCTAACATCCGTCAACATGACCACCATCGCGATCTACAGTCTGAAGGGCGGCGTCGGGAAATCGACTCTTGCGGTCAATCTGGCGTGGTGCGCCTCGGCACTGTCGGCCCGGCGGACATTGCTGTGGGATCTCGACCCGCAGGCGGCGTCCAGCTGGATCCTGGGCGACAGCGGGCAGCACGACCGCGCGCAGGCGCTGTTCTCCCGCGATGTCGCCCCCGCCAAGATGATCGAGCGCACGCGCTTCGACCGGCTGGAACTGCTGCCCGCCGACAGCTCGCTGCGCGATCTCAACCACCTGTTCCGCGAACTCGACAAGAAGCGCCGGCTGCGCAAGCTGATCGCCGATCTGGGCGACCATGACGTGGTGATCCTCGATTGCCCGCCGGGCCTGACCGAAACCGCCGATCAGGTCGCGCGCGCCGCCGACCTGATCGTCGTGCCGGTCATCCCCTCCCCGCTGTCGCAGCGCGCCTTCGCCACGGTGGAGGCGCAGTTCGGCGGGCAGGTGCCAATGCTGCCGGTGCATGTGATGGTCGACCGCCGCCGCGCACTGCATGTCGAGGCGATGCAGCGGCATCCCGACTGGCCGGCGATCCCGATGGCCAGCGCGGTGGAAAACGCCACCGCGCGCCGGCTGCCGGTCGGGGTCGCCGCGCCGCGCAGCCCGGTCGCCGCCGCCTTCACGCATCTGTGGCGGAGGATTGAACGACGACCCGCCTGATCCCCGATCCGGCCCCCGCCCCGCTCGATCCGTCGCTGCTGCTGGGCGCCTATTCGGTCGGCGTATTTCCGATGGCGGACAGCCGCGACGCCGCCGACGTCTATTGGGTCGAACCGCGCCGCCGCGCGATCCTGCCGATCGACGGCTTCCACCTCTCCCGTTCGCTGCGCAAGGTGATCGTCGCGGATCGTTTCCGCGTCACCGCCGATCGCGCCTTCGAACGGATCATCGCGCTGTGCGCGCAGGCGGCCGACGACCGGCCGGAAACGTGGATCAACGCCGCGATCGAACAGGCGTTCGTCCGGCTGCATGCGCTGGGCCTGGCCCATTCGGTCGAATGCTGGGACGGCGACGCGCTGGTCGGCGGGCTCTACGGCCTGGCGATGGGCCGCGCCTTCTTCGGCGAAAGCATGGTCAGCCGCGCACCCAATGCATCGAAGGTCGCGATCGCCACGCTGGTCGCGCGGCTGAAGGCGGGCAGTTTCACGCTGCTGGATTGCCAGTTCATGACCGATCACCTCGCCTCGCTGGGCGCGGTGGAGATCGACCGCAGCCGCTACATGGCGTTGCTGGGCGATGCGCTTTCGGCGACCGGTTCGTCCGCAGGCGCCGCTTCCTCCGCCTCCGTCGAAGCCGCATCAGCGGCGGCGGGGGCCGGCGATTTCTTTGCGCTGGAGGGGCTCGCCGGTGCCGGAGCCGCGCCCTCCGGAAAGCTGACAGTACAGCTCTTGGCCCAGACGTCATAGACCGGGTGCAGCACGACGTTCAGCTGCGGGCGTTCCTTGTACAGCCAGCCCGAAAAGACCCGGCGCCACTGCCCGTCGATATTGCGCACCGCCAGCTGGACGAATGCGCCGGTCAGCTGCTCGGCCTCCCACGGCGCGGTCTTCTCGCACGCGCGCAGCCGGATGACGACGTCGCCGACGCGCAGTGCCTGGCCCGGGCGCATCGTCACGTCGCGGCTGACGCCGTTGCGCTTGTTGAGCAGGCCGAGCACCGCCACCCGCTCCGCCATCGGCGTCTTGCCGTAGTCGACGGGGGCGTCCTGCGCATCCAGCTGCACGGTGTCGCCCGCACCGGGCGCATCGGCGCCCGCGGTCGCGGGGACCGCATCGGGCACCGCCTTGCTGACCTGCGGCGCGTCGCGCCGCCGATCCCCCAGCACGTTCACGCCGGTCCAGGCCGCGCCCGCCACCGCCACCACGACCAGCCCGCCGATCGCGAGCCGGCGGATCATGCGTCGGGGTTCCACGCCTCATAATCGCCGGTCGCGGCGGCACGGGTGCCGCCCTTCTCCAGCGCGCCCATCGGGCGATAGGCGAGCGCAGTGCCGGTCATGTTGGGCACCGCCGGCTTCTGCCACGCGCGGGGGGGGGGCAGCACCTCGTCGGGAACGCCGTCCACCTGCCGGTGCAGCCAGCTGTACCATTCCGGCGGAATGCGGCTGACGTCGTTGGCGCCGGCGTAGATCACCCAGCGGCGCGGCTCGCCCGCGGTGTCGCGGCCGCCCTGCCAATAGGTGTTGCCCAGCGAATCCTCGCCGACCTGCTTCATGCCGCGCAGGCCGTACAGGATGGTGCCCCAGGACGCGCCGGTCCACCAGGTGAACGGATTGAGATTGATGCCCATCGTGAGACGCCGCTTACCCGCGCCGGCGCGGCGCTTCAATGGCGAATGGGCCGATCATCGTCGCGCGCGCGATCATTCGTGCAGCGCCACGCCGATCGCCAGCGGCCCCTTGCGCCCCTCCACGATCCGCGCGCGCAGCCGCTGGTCGGGATCGACCTCCGCGATGCCGGCGCGACGCAGCGTCTCCATATGCACGAACACATCGCCGGGGCGGACGTCGGCGGTCAGGAAACCATAGCCCTTCAGGCGGTTGAACCACTTGACCGTCACGTCTTCCCACTCGCCCGCCTGATCGACCAGCGTCGCGGGATCGATGCGTTCGCGGTCGCGCTCGCGCAGCGCCTCCACCGCGACGCTGGTGTCGATCGCGATGATCTCGGTCGCCTGCCAGCCCTTGACGCTGCGGACCGCCCAGCCGTCGACCCGCGCGCCTTCGGGCAGGGTGCGGCGGCCGAACGCCTGCAGCACGCTGAAATGGATCAGCACATCGCCGATCTGCGCATCATCGGCGACGAGGAAGCCGAAGCCGCGCGTCGCGTCGAACCATTTGAGCACGCCGGACACCGCCACGGCGGCTGGTGCCGCTGGCGCGTCGTCCCTTTCGTCCCCGCCCCCCCCGGCGGGTGCGTGTACCTGTTCTCCCACTTACGTCGGTCCCCTGTTGGGAGGAGCGCTAACGGTTGCACTGCACACGGCGCCAGCGCAAGCGCCGATACGTCATTCGGGGTCGGGAATATGTCCCGGCGGGCTCGCCAGGATACGGCGGGCAATGTCCATCCCGTGTCCGGCACGCAGCAGCGCCGCCATCTGCCGCTCGCGGGTGCGCGGATCGGGCACGGCGTCGGCGAACGGGCCGATACGGCGGCGGCGCGCCAGTTTCAGCGCGCTGTCCCACGCCGCGGCGCGCGCCTCCGCCAGTGCCGTCGCGGCGTCCGGCTCCGCCACGCCCGCGGCGCGCAGCGCGTCGGCGACGCGCCGCACGCCATAGCCTGAGCGAGTCAGCGCAGCGCCCTTCATTGCCGCGAAACCGCGATCGTCGACATAGCCCCTCTCCGCGAACCGTTGCGTCAGCGCGGCGATGTCGGCCGGCTCCCCGTCCCAGCCGCGCTCGCGGATCTTGCGCGCCAGATAGTGCGCCAGCTTGCCACGCGTGGTCGCGAACCGCTCGACATAGCGCAGCGCCAGCTGCTCCAGCGCACAGGCATCCAGCGGCGGCGGCGGACGGGAGGAGCGCGATCGGGGCGGCACGCCATGTTTGTGCCACACTGGTCACCGATTTTGAACGCTTCAGTAATGCATCTTTTACCGATCGAGATTGCGCGACGGCCATCGTTGCGACAGGGACAGACGATGACGACGACCGAGATTGCCATCACCACCGCGGGGCCGCAGCCCACGCCCACTGCCGATCCGCTGCCGCGCCGCTTCGCGGATTTCGCGACGCTGGCCGAGGCGCTGGACTATGCCGCGCAGACCGCACGCGGGCTGAACTTCCACGATGCCCGCGGCACGCTGCAGCGCGCCTACCCCTTCGCCGAGCTGCGCGACGATGCGCGGCTCGCCGCGCTGCGCCTGATCGCCGCCGGGATCGCACCGGGCGACCGGGTCGCGCTGGTCGCGGAAACCAGTGCGGAATTCGCCGCGCTGTTCTTCGGCACCGTGCTGGCGGGTGCCTGGCCGGTGCCGCTGCCGCTGCCGACCTCGTTCGGCGGGCGCGATTCCTACATCGACCAGCTGCGCGTCCAGCTGGCGAGCTGCGATCCGAAGATGCTGATCTATCCGGCGGAGCTGACGCAGATGGCCGGCGCTGCGGCGGAGGCTTCGGGCGTCGAGGGCGTCGACTGGACCGAATTCGCCACCCGCCCCGCGCCCGCCGCGGATCTGCCGGCACTGGCCAGCGACGACGTCTGCTACCTGCAATATTCCAGCGGCTCGACGCGCTTCCCGCATGGCGTGGCGGTGACGCATCGCGCGCTGCTCAGCAACCTGGCCGCGCATGCGCACGGGATGCAGATCGCCGCGACCGACCGCTGCATCTCGTGGCTGCCCTGGTATCACGACATGGGTCTGGTCGGCTGCTTCCTGTCGCCGGTCGCCAACCAGGTGTCGACCGATTACCTGAAGACCGAGGATTTCGCCCGCCGCCCGCTGTCGTGGCTGGACCTCATCAGCCGCAACGCCGGCACCTCGCTCAGCTATTCGCCGACCTTCGGCTATGACATCTGCGCCCGCCGCATCTCCAGCCAGACGAAGGCGTCGGACCGCTTCGACCTGTCGCGCTGGCGCGTTGCGGGCAATGGCGCGGACATGATCCGCCCCGACGTGATGCAGGCATTCGTCGATGCCTTTGCCGATGCCGGCTTCCAGGCGACCGCCTTCCTGCCCTCCTATGGCCTGGCGGAAGCAACGCTGGCGGTGTCGCTGATGCCGGTGGGCGAGGGCATCCGCGTCGAGCTGGTCGAGGAAACCGAGCTGTCCGGCGGCGAGCGCGGCGGCGCGGATCGCCCGCAACGCTATCGCGCGATCGTGAACTGCGGGAAGCCGGTGCGCGACATGGAGATCCAGGTCCGCGAGGAAGACGGCACCCCCCTGCCCGACGGTGCGATCGGCAAGGTATGGTGCCGTGGCCCGTCGGTGATGGTCGGCTATTTCCGCGATCCCGATGCGACCGCTGCGTGCATGGACGGCGACTGGCTGGACACCGGCGACATGGGCTACATGTCGGACGGCTACATCTTCATCGTCGGCCGCGCCAAGGACATGATCATCATCAACGGCCGCAACCACTGGCCGCAGGATATCGAATGGGCGGTCGAACAGCTGCCGGGGTTCAAGGCCGGCGACATCGCGGCCTTCGCGATCACCACGCCGGGCGGTGAGGAAACCCCCGCCGTACTGGTCCAGTGCCGCAGCTCGGACGAGGCCGAACGCCGCCGCCTGCGCGACGATATCCGCGATCGCGTCCGCTCGGTGACGGGCATGAACTGCGTCGTCGAGCTGATCCCGCCGCGCACGCTGCCGCGCACCAGCTCGGGCAAGCTGAGCCGCGCGAAGGCGCGCAACCTCTATCTGGCGGGCGAGATCAAGCCCTACGATCTCGCCGCCTGACCGGGCCGCATCGCGCCGGCGATCGATGCCGGCGCGGCGCGCCTTTCACCGCCATTCCGGCGAATTCGGCACGCCCGCCTACATCGCGCGGTCAACGGTTCGTCAACCTGCGCGGTGATAGCAGGATGGGGTGACCGCTCCCCCGCTCCCCTCCGCGCTCGATGCCTGGCTCGCGCCGCTCGCGCTGAGCGGGTACACGGATGTCGAACGGGCGGTACGGCGTGCGCAGCTGCGCGCCGCCGCGCAGGGTGCCCCGCTGCTGTTCGCGGCGCAGATCGCCGCGATATGCGGGGTGCTGGCGATGCTGCCGTCACCCGCCGCGGACATAAGGTGGAGCGGCTGGGCCGCGGTGGGCGTGCTTGTCGCGCTGATCCTCTTCATCCGCCGGCGGCGCGCCGTGCACGCCGACAATGCGGCGGCAGTTGGCGGCAGCGCGATCGACGGCATCGCGCTGGGCGCGATGTGGGGCGGCGCGATGTGGCTGGCGGCGCCGCTCGGCGGGGGCACGACGGTTCCCATGCTGTGGACGTTCGTCTGCGCGCTGGCGCTCGCCATCGCCGCGGTGCGGCTGCTGGCGCTGACGCTCGGCTTCGTTGCGGCGGCCGTCGCCTGCGCGGCGGTGCCGCTGTGGGCCGCGGCGGGGCCGGTCGCGGGCCTGGCCGCGCTGTCGATCCCGCTGCTGGCCGCCGCGATCGCGGTCGCGCGCGCGCAGGCGCTGTTCGCCGCTGAACGGAGCGCACAGCAGCTGGCGGAATGCGACGCCACCGTCCGGCTGGCGCTGCACGAATTCGATCCCGATCATGCCGACTGGCTGTGGGAAACCGATGCCGCGCGCCGCATCGTCCGGGTCAATGCGCGCTTTGCGGAAGCCTGCGCGCGCGATCCGGCGGAGATCGAGGGCGTGCCGCTGCTTCAGCTGCTTGCCGGTCCGTCCTGGGACAGCGGCGCCTTTCACGCCGGACTGCGCCAGCTAGCCGACCGGTTGAAGAACCGCGACAGCTTCCATGGCATCGCCGTCCCGGTGCTGGCCGGCGGGCAGCAACGCTGGTGGACGATCGCGGCCACCCCGCGCCACGACGCCGACGGGCATTTCGCGGGCTTCCGCGGCATCGCCTCCGACGTCACCGAACAGCAGGTGTCGACCGAAAAGGTCCATCGCATGGCGCGGTTCGATACGCTGACCGGCCTGCCCAACCGCCTGTTCGTCAACGAGTCGCTGGGCCACGCGCTGGTCGATGCAGAACGGCGCGGCATCCGCTGCGCGTTCATGATGATCGACCTTGACCGGTTCAAGGCGGTCAACGACACGCTCGGCCATCCGGTCGGCGATCGGCTGCTGGAGCGCGTCTCGCGCCGGCTGACCGGGTTGATGAGCGAGAATGAGTTCATCGGGCGGCTGGGCGGTGACGAATTTGCGGTGGTCGTGCGCGACGCCAGCGATCCGCAGCGCGTCGAGCAGCTGGCCCATGCGATCATCGACACGCTGTCGCGTCCCTATGAGGTCGATCAGCACACGCTGTTCATCGGCGCCTCGGTGGGCGTCGCCACCCATCCGCGCGACGGCCGCGCTGCCGAAACGCTGATCCGGTCCGCCGATCTCGCGCTCTACCGGTCGAAGGATCGCGGCGGCGGGGTGTTCCACGCCTACGAACCGCAGCTTCATGCCGAGGCGGAGGAGCGCCGCATCCTGGAACTGGCGCTGCGCAAGGCGCTGGAACGCGACGAATTTCACCTCAACTACCAGCCAGTCGTCGACGCGCGCACCGGCAACCTGCGCGGGTTCGAGGCGCTGCTGCGCTGGCAGCATCCCGAACTGGGGCTGATCCCGCCCAATCGCTTCATCGGAATTGCTGAGGAAACCCGCCTGATCGGTGCGATCGGCGAATGGGTGGTCCGCACCGCCTGTATGGAGGCGGCGCGCTGGCCCGCGCCGATGCGCATCGCGGTGAACGTGTCGCCCGAACAGCTGCACCAGCCGCAGTTCCTGAACATCGTCGCCACGGCGCTGGCGGACAGCGGCCTGATGCCGTCGCGGCTGGAGCTGGAGGTGACCGAAAGCGTGTTCCTGCGCGAAGGGCTGGGCGCGACCAAGGTGCTGGAGAAGATCCAGGCACTGGGCGTCGGCCTCAGTCTCGACGATTTCGGCACCGGCTATTCCTCGCTCGGCTATCTCGGCCGCACGCGCTTCACCTCGATCAAGATCGACCGCAGCTTCGTGCGCAACGCGGCGAGCGGAACCGCCGAGGCGGTCGCGATCATCCGCGCCGTCGTGGCGATGGCCGACAGCCTGGGCATGGCCACCACCGCCGAGGGCGTGGAGACAGCGCGCGAGCTGGAGATGGTGCAGCAACTGGGCTGCACCTGTATCCAGGGCTTCTACTTCGGGCGCCCGCTGGCGGTGGCCGATGCACGTGCGCTGGCGCTGCGCAGCGGCCAGGCCACAACCAGCGCGGTCGCCTGATCGCACGCGGCCGTGCGCGACGCCGCGCTTGACTCGCGTCCGGCGTGCGGCCATGTGCCCGCCCACACAGGAGTGTAGCTCAGTTGGTAGAGCATCGGTCTCCAAAACCGAGGGCCGTGGGTTCGAGTCCCTCCACTCCTGCCACTATATCCTGACCCGGACGCGACATGGCGGCGGCGCCCTGGCCGGGCGGCCCCTTTGCGCCTCGATGAAAATTCCGTCCATCCCGGAACATTTTGGGATAGGCGATGTTACCGAATGGCGTTGCCGCGTGTTGGGGCGCTAGTTTCTAAGGGAGCCACTTTTATGCGTAACATCCTGGCCGGCGTGGCCGCGCTCAGCCTGATCGCCGCCCCGACCATGGCGTCGGCAGCCCCTGCCGCTTCGAACCCGGCTGCCAGCCTGTCGGTCGCCAAGTCGCGCGCCGCGACCCCCTCGGCGAAGAAGAGCGAGCTGGGTGGCGCGGGCATCTTCGGCGCGATCATCCTGGCGGGCGTCGCCGCGATCGGCGTCATCGCGGTCGTCAACGACGACGATTCCGACAGCAACTGATCCGACGGGACGCGCGCCAACGCGTGCTGATGGACGGGGCCGGGCGGCGACGCCCGGCCCTTTGTTGTTGCGGCGGACCTGGCGGATAGCGAGCGGGGCGCGCTTGCCTTTTCCGCGCGACGATCCTATGTCCGCCGACACATCCGACAGCGCGGACGGTTCATCACCTTTTCCCTTCCGGGGACAAGGTGGCGGACCTATGCCGGGTCACCATTGCAAGGCTCCACCACGTGGCGAAGACTTCACCGCTGGAATTCATCAATCAGGTTCGCGCCGAAACCGCGAAGGTCGTGTGGCCGACCGGTCGCGAAACCGTGATGACGGGCGTGATGGTCGTCATCATGACGACGATCCTGGCGCTCTTCTTCCTGGGCGTTGATTCGATGTTCAACGCGGTGGTCAAGCTGCTGCTCAGCCTGGCGCAGTAAGGACGGGAATTTCAGTACGATGGCGCGCTGGTACATCATCCACGCCTATTCCGGGTTCGAGGGCAAGGTCCGCGATTCGATCATGTCCGAGGCCGCCCGCATGGGTCTGGAGCAGCTGGTCGAGCAGATCGAGGTTCCGACCGAAACCGTGACCGAGGCCCGCCGCGGCAAGAAGGTGTCGGTCGAACGCAAGTTCATGCCCGGCTACGTCCTGGCCAAGCTGAACATGAACGACGACGTCTATCACCTCGTCAAGAACACGCCGAAGGTGACCGGTTTCCTGGGTTCGTCGGGCAAGCCGCAGGCGATTTCCGAGGCGGAAGCCGCGCGGATGCTCCAGTCGAAGGAGGAAACCGCCGCCGCGCCGAAGACCAAGGTCAAGGTCGATTACGAGATCGGCGACGCGGTCAAGGTGCTGGAAGGCCCCTTCGCCAGCTTCAACGGCACGGTCGAGGAACTCGATTTCGACAAGAGCAAGGTCAAGGTGTCGGTCAGCATCTTCGGCCGCGCCACCCCGGTCGAGCTGGACTTCGAACAGGTCGAACGCAGCAAGTAACCGCCACCGTCCCTGGACGGCGCAGGACAGCAAAAGGCCCGCGGATCGGCATGATCCGCGGGCCTTTTTGTCGTCGACGACGGGCGATCAGCGCGGCCGCAGCGTCGCGATCGTCAGCTTGCTCACCAGCCCCGGCAGCCCGGCATAGTTCGCCTTGTAATAGGGCGAGCCCGGCTCCAGCACTGCGGACAGGCGGCGGTGCGCCTCGCCCAGCGCGTGGTAGGGCACGCCCGGCAGCAGATGATGCAGCGCGTGGTAGCGCAGCCCGATCGGCGCCCACAGCGCCGGCAGCAGCGCCGGCGGCGGTACGTTGACCGAATCGAGATACTGCGCGGTCACCGTCATCACCTCGCCCTCATTCTCCCACAGATGCGCCACCAGCGTGCGCACCTGGTTGATGAGCGCGACACCCGACCCGACCAGCACGAACGCCACGAACGCCTTCAGCGGCAGCACGCCCGTCGCCGCCGCGCCGATCAGCGCGATCGCCCATACGCTCGTCACCGCTTCCCACAGCGTCCAGCGCGTGCGCTCCTCGCCCGTCGGCATCCGGCGCCGGAACGACGGGTTGATCGACAGCGCCGAGTAACGCGCCACCACCGCCTCGCGCAGCGGCCGGATCAGCGCCGACAGCGGCGCCAGGATCGCGAAGCGGATCAGCAGGCCGATCGGCGCCAGCAGCGACACGATCACGAACACCGGCAGCGTCCACGGCTTCATCAGCGCCAGCGGCAGATATTCGGGATCTTCCGACGTGCCGTAGCGGGTCCGCGCGTGATGCAGGTTGTGCACCCCTTCGTACATGAACGACGGGATCATCATCGGCACGCCGATCAGCAGGTTCCAGCCGGTGCGGAACCCCGGCAGCGCGCTGTGCTTCACGTGCGTCAGTTCGTGGATCATGCTCATGCCGCGATACAGCGCCAGCATCGAGACCAGCCCGGCCAGGATCGCCCAGCCGGTGGACGAGGTCATCACCGCCGCCGCCAGCGCGCCATAGCCGACCAGCGCCGACACGATCAGGTCGGCCCAGTATATACGCGGATCGGGGCGGACCAGATCGCGGGTCAGATCGGCGGCAGCCTTCAGCATCGCCCGGTCGTCGGCGATCGCGACGCGCGCGGGCGATGCCCCGGCCGACGTGCGATCCATGGTAAGCGAGGTCGTCATGACATTGTCCATTGCCCGAACATAGTGGCGACACGGTGGCCATCACAGGGGGGCGGCGCTCCGCGCCGGTGCAAATGCTCACTCGCCATGATCGACACAGGCGTTTATCCAGCGGCGCCATGAGCCAGCTGACCATCACCCCCGTCACCACCAAGGCGCAGCGCAAGACCTTCGTCGATCTGCCATTTCGGCTGTATCGCGACGATCCCAACTGGGTGCCGCCGCTCAAGGGCGAGTCGCTGGGGCTGATCACGCCGGAGAAGAACGGCTGGTACAGCCATGCCGAGGCGCAGCTGTTCCTGGCGTATCGCGACGGTGCGGTGGTCGGGCGCATCTCCGCGCATATCGACACGCTGGCGGCGACGATGGACCCGGCGCAGGGCTTCGGTCCCGACGTCGGCCAATGGGGCCTGATGGAGGCGGAGGACGAAACCGTCTTCACCGCGCTGATGGCGGCGGCGGCCGACTGGCTGCGCGCCAAGGGGAAGGTGCGGGCGCTCGGCCCGATCTCGCAGTCGATCTGGGAAGAACCCGGGCTGCTGATCGAGGGGTACGATCACCCCCCCACGGTGATGATGGGCCATGCCAGGCCCGAATATCGCGGCTGGATCGAGCGCGCCGGGCACCGCCCGGTCAAGCAGCTCAAGACCTACGAACTCGATATCACGCAGGAATTCCCGCCGATCGTGAAGCGAATCATCCGTTCGGGCGAGAACAATCCGAAGATCGTCGTGCGCCAGGTCGACAAGCGCCGGTTCGAGGAGGAAGCCGCGATCATCCTCGATATCCTGAACGATGCCTGGTCGGACAATTGGGGCTTCATCCCGCTCACCCCGCCGGAGATCAAGGACGTCGGCGTCAAGCTGAAGCCGATCGTGTTCAACGACCTGATCCGCATCGCGGAGATCGAGGGCAAGCCGGTCGCGTTCATGATCACCCTGCCCGACCTGAACGAGGCGATCGCGCCGCTGAACGGCAATCTCCTGCCCTTCGGCTGGGCAAAGCTGCTGCTGTGGCTGCGCAAGCCGCGCGTGCGGACGATGCGCGTGCCGTTGATGGGGGTGCGCAAGGAATTGCAGTCCTCGCGCATCGCCAGCCAGCTGGCCTTCATGATGATCGAGGCGATCCGCAAGGCGTCGGTCGAACATTACGGCGCGTCGCGCGGCGAGATTGGCTGGATTCTCGACGACAACCAGGGGATGAATTCGATCGCCACCGCGATCGAAAGTCACGTCAACAAGGTCTATCAGATCTACGAATGCGATCTGTAAGCGGCGCCGACGCGGCCGTCACCGGGAACAGCATCGCCAGCGCGACGCCGATCACCGGGTGACGCCGGCCGGCAGCGCGGCCGGCGTCACAATGTGACCCTCTGTCCATCGCGTTACAGGTTGCTGGGCACGGTGACGCCCACCAGCTTCCAGTCGGCGCGGGTACGGCAGCTGCGCGTCGCGATCCGGCTGCCGGTCGATTCCATATCGTAGCAATAGAGCGTGTTCTTCGCGCGCTTCTTCGGCGCGGCAGTGGCGACCGGCGCGCTGTCGCTGGTGGTGGAGGCGGCGGTCGCAGCGACATCGGCGGGCTTCTCGACGCCCGGCTCCGCCTGGGCAGCCGGCGCGATCGCGACCAGCGACGCGAGGATGGCGGCGGTAAACATGGTCTTCATGGCGTGTCTCCCTTATCCCGTCGGCGGGACACCGGAGGCATTGCACGCCGCGTGCCAGTTCAAATAACGGAGCAATTACAGAAGCTTCGTTGAAATATGGCAGGTGTATTACCGCCTTATACCACCAACTATCGGCGCGATCCGCCGATGGTTGGTCAGAACGCCACCGCACCGCCCAGCACCACCCGTGCATCCGGCGCGGCATCGTTCAGTCCACCGACCAGCAGCAGGTCGATCTGCGTCCGCTTGGTCGGCTGCCACGCCAGCGACACCGCCGCCAGCGTCTGCGTCGTCGCGCCCGTCGGATCGTCGTCACGCTCGGCGGACAGCTCCGCCACCGCCGTCACCGCATCGCTCAACGCATAGCCCAGGCCCACCACGCCGCTGACGTCGACATGCCGCCCGTGGCGATCCTGGTCGGCCTTTGCCGCCGCCTGCCCAGTGAAGTCGATGCTCCAGCGATCGTCGATCTCGTAATAGACCGGCAGCACCATCCCCGCCGACCAGTCCCCCGCGCCGATCGCCTGCCCGCCGACCGGCAGCGTGACATAAGGCTGCACCGCCGCCGACAGCCCCTTGCCGTCGGGGTGGCTCAGCGCGCGGCGGAACCCCAGCGTCACGTCGCCAGTGCCGCCGATCCGCGATGCCGCGCCGGTCGCCAAGTCGCGCGTGCGCACCGCGCCATAGGGCGTCCAGCCGACCTGCACCTCCGCGTTGCGGCTGACGCCGATGCGCGCCACGACGTCGCCGTACAACAGCGTATCGGATTGCGCGCCGTCCTTCCGGTCGCGGGTCCAGTCCACGCCCGACATCTCGACCTGCACCTGCCCCGGCAGCGTGGTGCACCCGCTCGCGCCCAGCGACGGGCGGTTGGGGCAGAAACGCACGTCGCCGTCGTCGCCCCCGCTCTGCGCCGCCGCGGGCAGCGCCACCACCAGCGCCAGCGGCGACAGGATCGCCAGCCGTCTCATCGCAGCCGCACCCAGGTGGGGGCATGATCGCTGGCCTTCTCGCGCCCGCGATACGCCTTGTCGACTCCCGCCTCGACCAGCCGGTCGGCGACCGCGGGGCTGAGCAGCAGGTGGTCGATGCGGAAGCCCGCATCACGCTGCCACGCGCCCGCCTGATAATCCCAGAACGTCCAGATGCCGCCGTTGGGGTGCCGCGCGCGCAGCGCGTCGGTCCACCCCTGCGCCACCAGCCGGCGGTATCCCGCACGGCTTTCGGGCTGCATCAGCGCGTCGCTGGCCATCGCCTTCACCGAAAAGACGTCGTCGTCATTGGGGATGACATTATAGTCGCCTGCCAGGATCGTCGGCCGCTCCTCGGCCAGCAGCACCGCGGCGCGCTGCGTCAGCCGCTCGATCCAGCGCAGCTTATAGTCGAACTTCGGCCCCGGCTGCGGATTGCCGTTGGGCAGATAGATCGACGCGATCGTCAGCCCGAACACCTCGCATTCCAGATAGCGGCTGTGCTCATCCTCCGGCTCTCCCTCCAGCCCGCGCTGCCGTTCGACCGGATCGACTCCGCGCGCCAGCACGGCGACGCCGTTGAACCCCTTCTGCCCATGCCAGACGGCGCCATAGCCGGCGGCGCGGACGTCGGCGTCGGGAAAGGTCTCGTCGCTGGATTTCAGCTCCTGGAGACACACCACATCGGGCTGTTCTTCCTGGAGATACTCGATCAGCCGCGGCAGCCGCGCCTTGATCCCGTTGACGTTGTAGCTGACGATCTTCACCCGCCTGTCCTACCAAGCCGGACGGCGGCGTCGAGCCTCAAATCATACCGAGAAGCTGGTGCCGCATCCGCACCCGCTGGCGGCATTGGGGTTGTCGACCTTGAACGACGCGCCGCCCAGCGATTCGATGTAGTCGACGCTCGCCCCGCGAACCAGGTCGAGACTGATATCGTCCACCACCAGCCGCACCCCGTCGGTTTCGACCACGACGTCCGCCGCCTCCGGCGCGTCCGCGAAACCGAACTTGTACTGGAAACCCGAACATCCCCCGCCCTCCACCGACAGGCGCAGGATCGCGGGCTTGTTCTGTCGCGCGGCGATGGCGGCGACGCGCGCCGCGGCGGCGGGGGTCAGGGCGATATCGGAAACGGGAGCAAGCGTGGCCATGCGCGAAAGATAGGCGCGCGCGTGCCAAACGGAAAGGGCCGACGGACCCGTCAGGGTGCCGCCGGCCCTTCCCCGTAGAACCGAGTAAGAGCGTCAGTCCTGCGGCGCAGGGCCGGTGGTGGACACCGGGATCTGCCCGACCGCGCGATCCTGCGCCGCCAGCAGATAGTCGGCGGTGGTCAGGAACGGCGCCGGGTTCACCGCATGGCCGTCGATCCGCACTTCGTAATGGAGGTGCGATCCGGTCGAACGGCCGGTCGAACCCATCAGGCCGATCAGCTGCCCGCGGGTCACGCGGGTGTTATCCGCGACCAGGATCTTCGACAGATGGCCATAACGGGTCGCGATGCCGCGGCCGTGGTTCACCTCGATCATGTTGCCGTAACCGCCCTGGCGCCCGGCGTGTGAGATGACGCCATCGGCGGTCGCGTAGATCGGCGTGCCGACCGGACCGGGAATATCGACCCCGGAATGCATCGCCGCGGTGCCGCGGAACGGATCGGTGCGTATGCCGAAATTGCTGGTGAACTGGAGCTTCTGGACCGGCTGGACCGAGGGGATCGCGATGCCGCCCTGCTGCATCCCGCCGTCCAGCTTCTTCCAGCTCATGAACAGCGACCGGAACTGCTGGTCCGCCGCCATGTCGCGCCGCGCCTCGATGCTGCCGGTTTCGACCAGCGGCCCACCGACCGCGGCGGGCGCCGCGCCGGTCGGTTCGGCCTGCGCCGGCAGGATGGCGATCGCGGTGGCGGCAACGGCGGCCATGCCACCCAGGCGGGCGAGCAGGCGAGCAGGCAGGCGAGAAGAAGCGGTCATCGAACCCCAGCGAAGATCATGATGCCGTCGGAGCCACTGCCCGCCGGCTTCCCCTTTTGTCGTCCGTGTCCGGAAGAACGTCCCCCGCTCTTCGGATGACGCTGTCTGGCCGGGAAAGGGTTAACGGGGCAATAGGATGACGCCCGCCGCGCGGCCAACCGCCGTGGCCGCGCGGCGAGCCGTTGAATCGCGAAGCTGAACGCAGCCTTTCCGACGCAAACGATCGCCGAGGGCGCGCAACTCAGCTGCGTTCGGTCGCCGCCGCCAACACCGCCTCGGCATGACCGGGCACCTTCACCTTGCGCCATTCGCGCACCAGCCGGCCGTCGTCGCCGAACAGGAAGGTCGCGCGCTCGATCCCCATATAGGTCTTGCCGTACAGCTGCTTCTCGCCCCACACGCCGAACGCCTCGGTGACGCTGCCGTCCAGATCGGCGCCCAGCGCCACGGTCAGCCCGTGCTTGGCGGTGAAGCGCGCGTGCTTGTCCACCGTGTCGCGCGAAACGCCGATCACGGTCACGCCCGCCGCCGCGAAGCGATCCGCCAGCGCGGAGAAATCCTGCGCCTCGCGCGTGCAGCCCGGCGTGTCGTCCTTGGGATAGAAATACACCACCAGCGGGCGCGGCAGATCGGCCAGCCGCAGCGGCTGCCCGCCCGCATCGGTGACGGTCACGTCGGGGAGGATGTCCATTCCACGCTCTCCTGCCATTGCGCGGCGACGCTCTCGCGCACCTGCGCCAGCGTGGCAAGCACCGTATCCCAGTCGGGCAGCGTCAGCGCGCGCGCGATCAGCGCCCGCGTCGCCGCCGCCGCGGGTTCCTGCGCATCGGGTGCGACCAGCCGCACCGTCACCAGCAACCGCGTCAGCAGGTCGTGCGCCGCGCGCATCGTCGCGGGCATCGCGTCCTCCCCGATCAACGCATCGATCGCGCGCGCCAGATGCGGGTCGAACCCGGTCCGCCGCGTCAACTGCGGGACGTGCACCGCGAATTCCAGGTCGACCAGCCCACCGGGCAGCAGCTTGGCATCCAGCGGCCCGTGCGGTGGCTTGTGCCGCGCCATTTCCGCGCGCATCGCATGGGCATCGGCGGCGATGTCGCGATCGGGCCGCGCGCCACGCAGCACCGCGGCGACGATCGCATCGAGCGCATCCCGCGCCGCAGGCGATCCGAACACCGGGCGCGCGCGGGTCAGCGCCATATGCTCCCACGTCCACGCATCCTCGCGCTGGTAGCGCGCGAAACTGTCGAGCGTGACGACCAGCGGCCCCTGCGCGCCCGACGGCCGCAACCGCGTGTCGACCGAATAGAGCGGCCCGGCGGCGGTCGGCACCGACAGCGCCGCCGTCACCCGCTGCGCCAGCCGGCTGAAGTACAGCGTCGCGCCCAGCGGCTTGGCGCCGTCGGATTCGGCGGTGAAATCGCCGGTGAACAGATAGATGAGATCGAGGTCGGACGCATGGGTCAGCGCCGCGCCGCCCATCCGCCCCAGCGCCAGGATGACCAGCTCGCCGCCCGGCACGCGACCGTGAACGCGCGCGAACTCCTCGGTCGCGGCGCCCGCCAGCGTCTCGATCGCCGCCTGCGCCACGCGGGCATAGCCGGCCGCCACGTCCAGTGGATCGGCCGCGCCCGCGACGATCTGCACCCCCAGCGCGAACCTCTTGTCCCCGACGACGCGGCGCACATGGTCCAGCAGCGCCTGATAATCCGCCCCCGCCTCCGCCGCGCGCATCTCCGCGGCCAGGTCCGCGACCGTCCCCACCGGCGCCAGCGCGCTCGCGTCGATCAACCCGTCCAGCAGGTCGGGGCGCCGCGCCAGTTCGTCGGCCAGCGTCGGCGCATGGCTCAGCACCTCGGCGAGCAGCGCGCCCAGCGCCGGCCGCGCCTCCAGCAGGCGGAAGATGTTGATCGCGCTGGGCAGGCGTTCCAGCAACCGGTCGAGCCGGTTGAGCGCCAGCGGCGGCACCGGCGCCAGCGCCAGCGCATCGACCAGCCCCGGCAGCACCGCCTCCAGCGCCGCCTGCGCCGCCGGGCTGCGCAGCGCGGGATAGCGCGCCTCGCGCCATGCCGCGATCCGGCGCACCGGCTCCTCGGTCTCGGCGAATCCCGCCTCCGCCAGCCGCTCCGCGAGCCGGTCGGCATCGTGCGGCAACGCGCGCGGCCCGTGCGGCGCCAGCCGGTCGAAGATCGCCGCCACCCGCTCGACATGCGGCGCCAGCAGCTCGAGCAGCGCCGCACCGTCCGCCAGTCCGTGCAGCCGCGCCACCCGGTCCAGCGGCTCGCCGGCGGCGGGCAGCGCGTGGGTCTGCCGGTCGTCGATCATCTGCACGCGATGTTCGATCGTGCGCAGCAGCGTATAGGCCTCGGTCAGCGCCGCCGCCTCGCCCGCGTCGATCCGTCCGGCCGCCGCCAGCGCGGCCAGCGCATCGCGCGTCGCGGAGGTGCGCAGCGCCGGTTCGCGCCCGCCGTGGATCAGCTGGTGGATCTGCGCGAAGAACTCCACCTCGCGGATGCCGCCGCGACCCCGCTTCAGGTCGAAGCCGGCACCGAACGCCTGCCCCTGCGCATGATGGTCGCGGATACGGCGGGTGATATCCAGTATCTCCCCCACCGCGCCGAAATCCAGGCTGCGGCGCCACACGAACGGGCGGATCGCGTCCAGGAAGCGCCGGCCCAGCGCCATGTCGCCCGCCGCGGCGCGCGCGCGGATGAACGCCGCTCGTTCCCATGCCAGTGCCTGCGATTCGTAATAGGAGATCGCCGCATCCACGGGGATCGCGATCGGCGTCACTTCCGGCGACGGGCGCAGCCGCAAGTCGACGCGCAGCACATAGCCGTCGGCATCGCGCCCCTGCAGCAGTTCCAGCACCCGCCGCGCGATCCGCACCGCCGCGTCCGCCACATCCTCACGCGGGCGATGCGGCAGCGTGGCGGGATCGTAGATCAGGATCGGGTCGATATCCGACGAGTAATTCAGCTCGTGGCTGCCCTGCTTGCCCAGCGCGATCGCCGCGAACCCGCGCGGCACCTCGCCCGGCGTGCGCTCGGCGATGGCCGCCGCGATCGCGCGATCCAGCGCACCGTCGGCGAAATCGGACAGCCGCGCGGTCACCGCCGTCAAATCCAGCGCACCCGACAGGTCGCCCAGCGCCACCTCCAGCGCCAGCCGCCGCCGCTCCAGCCGCAACCGCCGCATCAACGGCATGTCGGCGTCGTCCGCCAGCGCCTGCGCGGTGCCCAGGTCGCGCGCGATCAGCCCCGACAGGAACGGCGACCAGCGATCGGCACGCTCGCGCGCATCCTCGATCCGGGTCACTGCACGAAACCTAATCTTTTCACCGACGTTACAACGCCATGGTCACGCATCATGCCTCGTCCGGATCGTCACGCGGCGGATCGTACACCGTGGAACAGCCGCGTGCGACCGACGATCTGTCGGGTCCGTTGCGCAAGGCCTTCGGCCGCGACGCAGGCGTCCCGACCGAGCTTCCCACCGACATGGCGCAATTGCTGGCGAAGCTGTCCTATCTGAAATGACCGGACAGGAAAAAGGCGCCGATGGCATGACCATCAACGCCCGATCCGTTACCCGCATGGTGCGCGTCAGCGTTCCCGGCTCAATTCGTCCACTTCGTGCATGATCGAATCGAGCGTCGAGCGCGTGCCGTCCGTCTCATGCTCGCGCCGCGACGACAGGTCGCTGCCGCTCATCAGCGCCTCCAACGCGACCCGGCCGCGCGCGACGCGGCTCTTGATCGTGCCGACCGCCACGCCGCAGATCTCGGCCGCTTCCTCGTAGGCGAAGCCACCCGCGCCGACCAGGATCAGCGCCTCGCGCTGCGGCTGCGGCAGGTGCAGCAGCGCGCGTTGCATGTCCGCGAGTTCGACATGCTTGTCCTGGCTGGCCGGCGCCGCCAGCACGCGGTCCGCGACCAGATCGTCCCACTCGCCCTTGAAGCGCGCACGACGCATCTGGCTGAGGAACAGGTTGCGCAGGATGATGAAGGTCCAGGCGCGCATGTTGGTGCCGGCCTGGAACCGCTTGCGCGCGGCCCATGCCTTCAACAGCGTTTCCTGCACTAGGTCGTCCGCGAGATCGCGATTGCCGGACAGCGACCGGCCGAACGCGCGAAGGTGCGGTATGACGAGCGCAAGCTGCTTCTTGAACTCGGGATCGGAAAGCGAGACGTGCTCGACCGGCGCGTCGGCCGGCGCATCGTCCACGCCGGGTGGATGTTCAGTCATGCCGCTCCGTCGCTCTGGCGCCGCACCGTCAGTGGCGACGGCGTCCGATGGCCCAAGATAGGGGCTGCCCGGCCGCTTGGCCAGTCCGCGGGTCAACATCGCGTGTCAGGACAATAGGATGGCGGCGAAGATCACGACCACCAGCACGAGCGAGGCGGCCAGGATATAGCGCGTCATCCCCGGGGTCGCCCCGGCCCGCGCGTCGGTGGCATCCATACGGATGCGATCGTTGTCGTCTGCCATGAGGCTATAACCCGCGAGCAATGTTTTGGGTCCGTATCGATCGTACGGACCCGTCGCATCGGTTGAACGAAGGTCAGGCGGGAACCGTACTTTCGTCGAAGAACAGCGCCTGGCTGATCGCCGCCTTCACCGTCGAGCGCTGGAACGGCTTGGTGATGAGGAACGTCGGCTCCGGCCGCTCGCCGGTCAGCAGCCGTTCGGGGAAGGCGGTGATGAAGATCACCGGCACGTTGAACTCGGCCAGGATATCCTTGACCGCGTCGATGCCCGAACTGTCGTCGGCCAGCTGGATATCGGCCAGCACCAGCCCCGGGCGATCCTCCATCGCCAGCGCCACGGCCTCGTCGCGGGTCACCGCCACGCCGGTCACTTCGTGGCCCAGGTCGCGGACGATCGATTCGATGTCCATCGCGATGATCGGCTCATCCTCGATCACCAGCACACGCGCGCGTGTCTGCTTCTCGATCTCGGCCAGGGCCTCAGCGACCAGCGCATCGACCTCCGCGGCGTCGACCTCGATCAGATAGGCCGCATCCTCGGGCGTGAAGCCTTCCATCGCGGTCAGCAGCAGCGCCTGCCGCGACAGCGGCGTCATCCGCGACAGCCGCGCGCGCGCCACCGCTTCCTGTTCCTCGGCGACGTCGTCCGCCGCGACCTCGTCGAAATTGGTCGAGTTCCAGATCGCCTGGAACGTACGGTACAGCCCCAGCCGCGGATCGACGTCGCGCGGGAATTCGCCCGGCGCCGCGACGATCGCTTCCAGCGTGGCGCGCACGTACCGGTCGCCCTGCGCCTGGCTGCCCGTCAGCGCGCGGCCGTACCGGCGCAGGAACGGAAGATGCGGCGCGAGTTGTTGTCCGAGCGACATGTGCAGTAAGCCCTCCCAGGCAGCGGACGCGCTACGCGGCGCCGCTGCGACATCATACAGAATGTGGACCAGAACGCGGCCGCGGCATATTCAACCCCCCGGTCGGCGATTTTCGTCGCACGCGGTGGGAACTAACGAGTAGCTGTTTGGTTTCATCGGCGAGTACGCATCTGCGTTACAGGAAAGAGGTACCATCTGTTCCGCTCGACCTGCCCGCCATCTGGCCGCAGTGTCGCTTTGGGGGGTAAGCGTTGACGTCGGAGAACAAGGCGCAGGAGAAGCCCAAAAAAGGCACTGCCGCGCAATCGAAGAACAGGGACATGGGATCGGCGCTTCGCTCCGTCTATCAGAAGACGGTGGAGGAAGCGGTGCCGGACGACCTGCTTTCGCTGCTCGGTAAGCTCGACTGACGGCCGATGGCCGTCGCCCCATCCATGCCCGAACAGGAAAGACCGGTGACCACGCGCGGCGACATGTTCGCCCGCTGGCCGACCGGCGCGAAGCTGTTCCTGATCCTCAGCATCGCGCTGCTGCCGCTGGCGCTGATCGCCACGTTCGCGACGCTGCGCGTCACCCAGATCGCCGATACCGAATTGCGCTCGCACCTGCGGGTCGCCGCCGCCGAATCGACCCGCGCGATCGCGATCGAGCTGGTCGGCGACATGACCGCGCTGCGTGTCGCGGTCGATGCGCTGCGCGCCGATTCGGGTGACGCGCCCAGCTGCGCGCGCGCGCAGGGCGTGTTCGCGCAGCAATCGGCGGAGGGCACCGGCTTCGTCATCCTCGACCGCCGCGGCCGACCGGTCTGCGGCGAGCCGTTCCCCGGTGCCGCCGCCTTCGCGCGGCAGAACAGCTCTTCCGTCGTCAGCGCGCGGATCGTCGACAATCGCGGGCTGATGCTGCGGCTGGCGGGGCGCGACAACGGGCTGACCGCCGCCGCCTATTTCCCCGCCAACTTCCTGGCGCAGATCAGCCAGCCGAGCGGCTTCGCCCCCGATTATGGCGCGGCACTGACGCTCGACGATGCGCGGCTCGATCTGGTCAGACTCGAACGCCAGACCGCGCTGGAACGGCGCGAAAGCATCCGCAACGATCTGGGCATCGGCGGGCTGGTGCTGGAAATGCAGGTGCGCAGCGCGCCGATCGGCTCGCCGCTGCTGATCGCGATGGCGCTGCCGGTGCTGATGTGGGCGGCGGCGGCGGCGATCAGCTGGTTCGTGGTCGATCGCCTGCTGATCGCGCCGCTCCGCGCGCTTCGCGGCTCGATCGCCGCTTACTCCCCCGGCGATCAGCCCGATCCGGCGATGCTCAGCGCGCTGCCCGCGCAGGAGATTCGCGAACTGGGCGACACCTTCCGCGCCCTCAGCCGCACGGTCGCGATCCACGAAGCCGGGCTGGCGGAGGGCTTGGTGCGGCAGACCAAGCTGACGCGCGAGGTCCACCACCGCGTCAAGAACAACCTCCAGGTCATCTCCAGCCTCATCAATTTCCACGCCCGCGGCGCGAAGAACCCGGAGGCGACGCGTGCCTATGCCTCGATCCAGCGGCGGGTCGACGCGCTCGCGGTCGTGCACCGCTATCATTATGCCGAGATGGAGGAGAATCGCGGCGTCGGGCTGCGCTCGGTGCTGGGCGAACTCGCCTCGTCGATCCGCGCCACCGCGCCGGAGGGCAGCCGCATCAGCATCGTGCTGGACGTCGATCCCTTCTATGTGACGCAGGACGTGGCGGTCGCGGTGTCGTTCCTGGTGACCGAACTGGTCGAACTGGCGATGACCTGCGCGCCCGAGATGCAGCTGCGCCTCTCGCTCAAGCCGGCGGCCGATCCGGCGAAGGCGATCCTCAGACTGTCGTCGCGCGCGCTGATCGACACCGATCACCTGCGCGGCGAGCTTCGCGATCGCTACGGCCGCGTGATCGAGGGGCTGTCGCGCCAGCTGCGCGCGCAGCTCCAGCACGATCCGCTGGCCGGCGCCTATGAAATCACGGTCGCGGTGACCGGCCGCGAGTGAGCGCGCCGGCGCGCGCGAAAGCCGCTGCGATCCGACGTAAAAAATCGTGGCTCGGGCGGAACCTGCGTCGTCCCGCGACGTTTTCCACCTCGGATAGCGACCTTATGCCCCCCCGCTCTCGCTATCCACGACATAGGCCCGGAAGCGTCCACCTCCCCCCCCCCGGTGACGCTTCCGGGCCTTATCTTTTTCCCCGATCCTCACATCAGCAAGTGATTGCAGCCGCGGAACGTTTCGCGCGGCCGGGGATTACCTTCGCGCTATTGGCGAAGGAGTAGGTTTCGATGCGTAAGATCGTGACGATGGCGGCGCTGGCCGGTGCGGTGCTGGTATCCGCGTGCAATACCGTTGCGGGCGCGGGCAAGGACGTGTCGTCCGCCGGTCAGGCGGTGACGAAGACCGCGAACGACGTGAAGAACTGATCCGTCGCACATCTGCGATGACTGTGGACGGCCCGCGTTTCGCGGGCCGTTTTCGTATCAGCTTTCGGGGGACGCGGTTTCGGTTTCGCGGGCGCGGCGGCGTTCGGTGAACCAGATGCCGATGATCGCCATTTCGTACAGGATCGTCAGCGGGATCGCGAGCAGCAGCTGCGACCCGACGTCGGGCGGGGTCAGCACCGCCGCGATCGCGAAGGCGCCGACGATCGCATAGCGGCGCGCGCCGATCAGCTGCTTGCGGGTGACGATTCCCGCGCGCTCCAGCAGCATCAGCAGTACCGGCAGCAGGAACGCCGCGCCGAACCCGAACAGGAACTGCATCACGAACGACAGGTAATTGCCGATCGCCGGCAGCGCTTCCTGCTCCACCCCGCCAACGGTGCCCGAAAAGCTCAGCAGAAAATGCAGCGCCATCGGGATGGCGACGTAATAGGCCATCGCCGCACCGGTCAGGAACAAGACCGGCGTCGCCAGCAGGAACGGCAGCAGCGCGCGCTTTTCCTTGCGATACAGCCCCGGCGCGACGAACTGCCACAGCTGGTTGGCGATCACCGGGAAAGAGATCATCATCGCGGAGAAGAACGCGACCTTGATCTGGACGAAGAACGCCTCGAACAGCTGGGTATAGATCAGCTTCTTCTGCCCCGCCTGGATCAGCGGCTGCGCGAGGAAGGCGAAGATATTCTCCGCGAAGAACCAGCAAACGCCGAAAGCCAGGCCGATCGCCAGGATGCAATACAGCAGCCGGCGGCGCAGCTCGAGCAGATGATCGAGCAGCGGGGCGCGGCTTTCGTCCAGTTCGTCGGTGGCCACGCTCACGATACGGTCCTGTCGGGGGCGGGCGCGGCCGGCGGATGCGCGGGCGCGTCGGGGGCCGGCGGCGCGTCGGGCACGGTGCCCGCCCCGACCACCTGCGGCTTTTCGACCATCACCGGCGCCGGCAGGTCGCCCGTGGTGTCGGGTCCGTCGCGGTGGTCGACCAACGCGGCGGGCGCGTCAGCGGCGGAAGCGGGCGGCGGGGACGGAATGAACGGATGCTCGCGCATGATCCGCTCGTTCTCCGCCTTCCACTTCTTTTCCATTTCCTCCAGTTCGGCCTCGCGCACCATTTCGTCGAAGCCCGAGCGGAACTGCCGTCCCACCGCGCGCGCACGGCCCACCCAATAGCCCAGGACGCGCATCGCCTTGGGCAGGTCCTTCGGGCCGATCACCACCAGCGCGACGAACGCGACCAGCAGGAATTCGGACGGGGCGATATCGAACATTCAGCGCGCGCCAGTGGATCAGGCAGGGATCAGCGATGTTCCTCGCGCGTGCGGTCCGCGTCGCGGTCAAACGCCGGTTCGGCGGCCGACTGCGCCTCGATGCGCGGCTTGGGCCGACGGACGAGGTCGTCGTCGGAATCCTCCTCCGACATGCCCTTCTTGAAGTTCTTCACGCCCTTGGCGACGTCGCCCATCATGCTGGAAAAGCGACCGCCGCCCAGCAGGAGGATCGCGACGATCGCGAGGATGAGGATATGCGGAAGGCTGAAGCTGCCCATGACACGAAAACTCCTGAGGTGCAGCGTATCTAGTCGTCCTCGTCGGTCTTTTCCACCGCGAGTTGCTCGAACGCCAGATCGACGGGGTCGAGAAGCCCTGCGGCACGCAGATCCTCGATTCCCGGCAGGTCGCGTCGGCTCTTGAGCGCGAAATGTGACAGAAATTCGGGGGTGGTCGCAAACATCAGCGGGCGGCCGGGCACCTCGCGGCGGCCGGCCGGGCGAATCCACCCCGCTTCCATCAGCACGTCCAGCGTCCCCTTGGCGGTCTGCACCCCGCGGATCGCCTCGATCTCCGCGCGCGTCACCGGCTCGTGATAGGCGATGATCGCCAGCGTCTCGATCCCGGCGCGGCTCAGCCGGCGCACTTCCTCGCGGTCGCGGCGCAGCAGGTGCGCCAGGTCCGGCGCGGTCTCGAAATGCCAGCGCCCGCCACGCTCGACCAGCCGGATGCCGCGCCCCTCGTAATGGCCGACCAGCGCCGCCAGCGCGCCGCGCACGTCCAGTTCGCCGACATAGGCGCGGATCGAATCGGGGGTCAGCGGTTCGGCGGCGGCGAACAGCACCGCCTCCACCGCGCGCAGCGTCTGCGGGTCGGTCATGCCGCCGGCGCCCTGAGGTACAGCGGCGCGAACGCGTCCTCCTGCCACAATTCGACCCGCCCCTGCCGCGCCAGTTCCAGCGCCGCCAGGAAGCTGGACGCCAGCGCCGACCGGCGCAGCCCGGCGCTCGCCACCTCGGGCAGGAACGTCTCGATC
This sequence comes from Sphingomonas ginsenosidimutans, assembly GCF_002374835.1. Taxonomy (GTDB): domain Bacteria; phylum Pseudomonadota; class Alphaproteobacteria; order Sphingomonadales; family Sphingomonadaceae; genus Sphingomonas; species Sphingomonas ginsenosidimutans. Next base: position 737,802 of record NZ_NWVD01000001.1, on the reverse strand, counting down.
GCGCGCCAGTCGATCGCGCTGCCGACCAGCGCGGACACGCGCGCGATCGCCGCCTCCAGCGTCATCACCTCGCGGTCCTGCACCACGTGCATCACCGGGCGCGACCGCGCGCTGATCCGGCCATAGGCGGCGATCAGGTCATAGAGGTTCGCCTCATATGGGCCGGTGCGCACCGTCCACAGCCCCTCCGGCGCGCCGCGCAGGAACACGTCGCGGCCCAGCCGGTCGCGCGCCATCAACCGCGCACCCGCCTCGCGCATCGCGTCGAGCCGCTCCAGCCGCAGGTGCAGCCGCATCGCCAGTTCCTCGGGGTCCGGCTCGACCTGCGGATCGCGCGGCAGCAGCAGCGCGGACTTGAGATACGCCAGCCACGCCGCCATCACCAGATAATCGGCGGCCAGTTCCAGCTGGAGCACCCGCGCGCGCTCGACATAGCGCAGATATTGCTCGACCAGCGCCAGGATCGAAATCTCGCGCAGGTCGACCTTCTGCGCGCGCGCCAGCGACAGCAGCAGGTCGAGCGGCCCTTCCCACCCGTCGAGGTCCAGCGTCAGCTGTTCGGGCGGGGCGTCCACCCTATTGCGCGTCCCCGTAATACAGCTCGCCGATGCGGATTTCCTCGCGTCCCTGCGACACGCGATGCGCATTGGTATCGCGCAGCGAATAGACGCAGCCGCAATATTCCTGCTGGTAGAAATGCTCGCGCTTGGAAATGTCGATCATCCGCGCCGCGCCGCCGCCCTTGCGCCAGTTGAACGTCCAATAGGCGATGCCCGGATAATGCGCCGCGGCGCGTTCCCCGCAATCGTTGATCTGCGTCATGTTCTTCCAGCGCGAGATCCCCAGCGACGAGGTGATGACCGGAAAGCCGTTTTCATGCGCGTACAGCGCGGTCCGCTCGAACCGCATGTCGAAGCACATCGTGCAGCGCGCGCCGCGTTCCGGTTCCCACTCCATGCCCTTGGCGCGCTTGAACCAGTTGGTCGTGTCGTAATCGGCGTCGACGAACGGCACGTCATGTTTCTCGGCGAAGCGGATATTCTCCTCCTTGCGGAGCAGATATTCCTCCTTGGGGTGGATATTCGGGTTGTAGAAGAAGATCGTATAATCGATCCCGCTGGCGGTCATCGCCTCCATCACCTCGCCCGAACACGGCGCGCAGCACGAATGGAGCAGCACTTTCTTCTGCCCATCGGGGGGCGTGAGCACGGGTCGCTGGAAGTCGTCGGTCATCGCGCCGATATAACGGGACCGCTCCCGAAAGTCACCGCCGCCGGCAACCCCCGTGTCCGACCCAGCACCCGATACCGTCCGCAAGATCATCCATGTCGACATGGACGCTTTCTATGCGTCGGTCGAACAGCGCGACGCGCCCGAGCTGCGCGGCCGCCCGGTGGCGGTCGGCGGGTCGCGCGCACGCGGCGTCGTGGCGGCGGCCAGTTACGAGGCGCGCGCCTTCGGGGTGCGCAGCGCGATGCCCTCCGTCACCGCGGCGCGGCGCTGCCCGGACCTGGTGTTCGTCCCGCCGCGGTTTGAGGTGTATCGCGCGGTCAGCCGGCAGATCCACGCGATCTTCGCCGACTACACCGACGCGATCGAGCCGCTGTCGCTGGACGAGGCGTATCTGGACGTCACCCACGACCGCCGCGGGCTGGGTTCGGCAAAGGCGATCGCGCAGGACATCCGCGCGCGGATCAAGGCGGAAACGCAGCTCACCGCGTCCGCCGGGGTCAGCTACAACAAGTTCATCGCCAAGCTGGCGTCGGACCAGAACAAGCCCGACGGCCTGTGCGTCATCCCCCCGGCAAAGGGCGCGGCGTTTGTCGCGATGCTGCCGGTCAAGCGCTTCCACGGCGTCGGCCCGGTCACCGCGGCGAAGATGGCGCGGCTGGGGATCGAGACGGGCGCGGACCTGCGCGACCGGCCGATCGACTTCCTGCGCGCGCATTTCGGCAGCTACGCCGAATATCTCCACCGTGCCGCACGCGGCGTTGACGACCGCCCGGTGCGCGCCGATCGCGCCAGCAAGTCGGTGGGGGCGGAACGCACCTTCGACACCAACCTCACCGATCCGGCCGCGATCGACGCCGGGCTGGCGCGCGTCGCGGAGGCGGCCTGGGTGCGGATCGACCGGCACGCGACGCGCGGCCGCACCGTCACGCTGAAGCTGCGCCGCGCCGATTTCCAGACGATTACCCGCGCCCGCTCGCTCGCCGCCCCGGTCGTGGACCAGGCGCAGTTCCTCGACATTGGGCGCGCGCTGCTCGCCCCGCTGCTGCCGGTGATGGGAGGTATCCGGCTGCTGGGGCTGACGCTGTCGGGGATCGTCGCGGATGGTGAAGCGGTTCAGCCGACGCTGCCGCTGGGTTGACGCCGGCGCGGCACATCGAAAGGACGATGCGCATGAAACCCCCGATCGGCCCCGCCACCCGCCTGTGCATGTCGCTCGCCGCGCGCCCCGGCACCTTCGGCTCGCGCTTCCACAACCATCTCTACGCCGCGCTGGGGCTGGATTACGTGTACAAGGCGTTCACGACCACCGACCTGCCCGGCGCGATCACCGGCATCCGCGCACTGGGCATCCGCGGCTGCGCGGTGTCGATGCCGTTCAAGGAAGACGTGATCCCGCTGCTCGACGGCCTCGATCCGTCCGCCGCGGCGATCGACAGCGTCAATACGATCGTCAACGAAGACGGCGTTCTGCTGGGCTACAATACCGATTACACCGCCGTGCGCACGCTGACGGAGGCGCTCGATGCGGATCGCACCGCGCCGTTCCTGCTGCGCGGCAGCGGCGGCATGGCGAAGGCGGTGGCGACCGCGCTGGTCGATGCGCGCTTCACCAACGGCACGATCGCGGCGCGCAACCGGGCGAAGGGCGCGGCGCTGGCCGATCGCCTCGGCCTGGCACATGTCGCCGATCCGGCGGGGTTGGAGGCGGCGATGCTGGTCAACGTCACCCCGCTGGGGATGACCGGCGCGGACGCCGACGCGCTCGCCTTCACTCCCGATCAGATCGCGGCGGCCTCGGTCGTCGTCGATGTGGTCGCCAAACCCGTCGAAACCCCGCTGCTGCGTGCCGCGCGCGCTGCGGGCAAGACGGTGGTGACCGGCGCCGCGATCGCCAAATTGCAGGCGCTGGAGCAATTCGTCCTCTACACCGGCGTCACCCCCGACGACGAACAGGTCGCTGCCGCGGAGGCCTTCGCGCTGGCCGGTTGAGGGGTCACGCCGCCAGTGCGTGCTCCATCGGTGCGGCGGCCAGCGTCAGCGTCGCGGTTGCGCCCTGCCCCGGCCCGGCGCTGTCCAGCCGCAGCGATCCGTCCATCGCCGCCATCGAATTGGCGCACCAGTGCAGCCCCAGCCCGCCCGACTTGTGCGCGCGCGTCGAAAAGCCGCGCTGGAACAATGTCGCGCCGATCGCCGGATCGAACCCCTCGCCGTCGTCGGTGATGCGCAATTCCACCGTGTCGCCGCGCTCGGCCAGCGTGACCGTAATCGTGCCGCGCGCACGCCCCGAGGCGGCGATCGCCTCCGCGGCATTGGCGAACAGATTGCCGATCACCTGGCTCAGGATCACGCGATTGGCGCGCACCGCGCACGGCGTCGCCGGATAGCTGAACGCGATGTCCCCGCCCCCGCCCCCCGCACCCGCACCCGCACCCGCACCCGCACCCGCACCCGCACCCGCACCCGCACCCGCACCCGCGGCATAACGCGCGATCGCGGCATTCTGCGCGACGATCGCGGTCAGGTCGCACGGCGCCAGATGCGGGCGCTCATGCGCGGCCGCCTGCTGCGCGCCGATGATGTCCAGGACATGGCGCAGCGCGGTGCGGCCGATCGTCATCCGCGCCGCGTGGCCCCCGCGCGCTTCCTCCAGCGCGGTCACCGCCTGCGCGACGAACGCCGCCAGCCGCGCGCGCCGCTCCGCGGGCACGTCCTCCGCTAGTTCGCGCACCGCGCGCAGCACCGTCGCCGCGTCGACCGGCGCGCCGCGCGCATCGTCGTGGCTCAACACCGCGCTGACCGGCGACAGGGCGTTGCGGACATTGTGCATCACCGCCACCGCGCTTTCCGACCGGCCCAGCGCGAAGCTCTGCACCTCGTTCTGCTCGCGCAGGTCGTGCAGCTGGCGCAGCATCGCGTTGAAACTGCGCCCCAGCGCGCCGATCTCGTCGCGGCGGCCGTCGTCGCGCAGCGGCGCCAGCGATCCGCTGGCGCGCACCCGCTCCATATGCCGCTCGACCAGCGCCAGCGGGGCCAGCACCTGTTCGCCGATCATCCGGCGCAGCATCGTCAGCACCAGCAGCAGCAGCAGCACCGATCCCGCGATCGCCAGCAACAGGAGCCGGCGGCCCAGCGTGGTGATGTCGCGCGCCACGCCGAAGCGCACCCGCGCCACCGTGCGCCCGTCCGGTCCGGCCACCGCCACCGCGGCGGCCGGCGTACCGGGCGCGTCGTGGCGGGTATCGATCGTCACCGCCGCGCCCAGCCGGGCCGACAACCGCGCCGCGGTCAGCCGCCGCGCGATCACCACCTGCCCGCGCGCCGCGCCGCTGCCGTCGGCGCGCCGCACCGGGGCGATGCCCACCGCCACCACCGCGTCACCCATCCGCAGGTAGAAGCCGCGCCCCCCGCCGCGCGGCGCGACCGTCGCCAGCATCCGCGCCCAATCAGGCCGCCCCTGCGTGCGCAGCAGCCGGACGCCCCCGTCCGCGGCGATCACCGCCACGGCATCGGCATCCGTCCCGGCCGGCATAGCGGCGGGAAGCGCGCCGTGTGCGGCCCCCGGCGCCAGCGCGCGGTAAAGGGTGTCGGAACGGCCGCGATCCTGCGCGCCATGCTCCATCTGCTCCGCCAGATCGTCCAGCGCGGCGCGGACATGCGCGGCCTGCGTCTGCGTCGCCTGCCGCTCCAGCGTGCCGAAGCTGGGCACCAGCACGCTCGCCAGCAGCAGCGCGGCGCCCAGCGCGCCCGCGACGCCGACCGCGGTCAGCATCAGCACCAGCTTGGCGCCCAGCGACGCGGGCGCACGCCACGCGCGCACCGCCGCGCCCGCCATCAGCCCTGCGTCCCCGTCGCCACCGGGCGCACCGGCGACAGCCAGCGGCGATGCGCCAGGTCGAGCGCCGCCTCCGGCGTGACGGGGCGCGAGAAATGATAGCCCTGCAGATGGCTGGCGCCTGCGACGCGCAGCAGGTCGACCTGCGCGCGCGTCTCGACGCCCTCGGCGATCACCCCCAGACCCAGCGACTGCGCCAGATGGATGATCGAGCGCACGATCGCCATCGATTCGCGCTCGCGCGGCATCCCGTCGATGAAGCTGCGGTCGATCTTCAGCACGTCCAGCGCGAAGGTGCGGATGTTGTAGAGCGACGAATAGCCGGTGCCGAAATCGTCCAGCGCGATGCGGAACCCCAGCGCGCGCAACCGGTCCAGCGTCTCGGCCGCGCGATCGGCATCGTCGAAGATCGCGGTTTCGGTGATCTCGATCTGCACCCGTTCGGGCGCGATGCCGGCGGCCGCCACCTTCTGCGCGATATCGTCGACGAAATGCGGCCGGCGGAACTGCCGAGGGCTGAAATTGACCGACACATATTGCCCCGGCCATGTCGCAAGCGCCGCCAGGCTGCGCTCCAGCACCCAGTCGCCCAGCTCGTGGATCAGGTTGGTCTCCTCGGCGATCGGGACGAACACCGCCGGGCTGATCGGGCCGTGGTCCTCGGTCTGCCAGCGCAGCAGCGCCTCGAATCCGACGATCTCGTGCCGCGCACCGGTGACGATCGGCTGGTAGACCATCGACAGTTCGTCGCGCGCGATCGCCTGCGACAGCCCGGTCTCGATCCGGCGGCGCAGGCGGACGTCCTCGTCCAGCCGCGCGTCGAACGCGCAGGCACGGCCGCGCCCCTGCCGCTTGGCCTCGTACAGCGCCAGGTCGGCACGGCGCAGCAGGTCGCCCGGATCGCCGCGCCCCTCGGCCACCACCAGCCCGATCGACGCGGCCCCCTCGACGCAATGGCCGTAGATGGTCAGCGGGGTCGCGCAGGCCGCCACCAGCCGTTCCGCGACGGCCAGCGCCGCGCCCTGGTCGTCGGCCTCGAACAGCAGCCCGAATTCGTCGCCGCCCAGCCGCGCGACCATCCCGCCCGCCGGAATCCGCTCGTTCAGGATCGCGCAGATTTCGCGCAGCAATGCGTCGCCCGCCATATGACCCAGCGTGTCGTTGACCGCCTTGAACCGGTCGAGGTCCATCATCGCCACCGCGAACCCGGCCCCGCCCGCGCGCACCCGGTCGGCCAGCGCGCGCTGGAACGCGAATCGGTTGGGCGCGCCGGTCAGCGTGTCGTGGCTGGCGATGTGCAGCGCGCGGCTTTCCTTGGCGGCCAGTTCGATCGCCTGCTGTTCCAGCAGCAGTACGTGATGCGCCAGCGATGCGCGCGCCGCCGCCAGCGCGCGGTCGGTTTCCCACCGCTTGCCCAGCGCGGTCGCGGTCTGCACCACCTCGGCCACCTCGAACGGCTTGGCGATGTAGAAGATCTTGTCCGCCGGCCCCGCCACGCGGCTGATCTCCACCGGAGAGAAATCGGAATAGCCGGTAACGATCACCAGGTTGATGTCGGGGTCCAGCGCGCGGATGCGCCGCGCGGTCTCGCGCCCGTCGATGCCCGGCGGCATCCGGATGTCGATGAAGGCGACCTGGAACGGCGCGCCCGCCGCCACCGCCTGCTCGACCGCCGCCACCGCGTCCAGCCCCTGGACGTGATAGCTGACGTCGAACGCCGGCGGCGCGTCCTGCGCATCGCGCGCGGCGCGGTCCGCGAACAGGTCCGCGGCCATCGCCGACAACGCCCCTTGCGCCCCGGGCGTCGGCGCGAAGCTCAGCCGGTAGCTTTCATGGACCAGCGGCTCGTCGTCCACGATCAAGATGCGCATGTGTCCGCCGGCCCTCGCTACCACGGCCATGCGCCCCCCGCGCGGCCGGATGAACAGGGGGTAAGCGAGGAGGGTTAAGCGGACGTTAGCGAAGGAACTTGGCTCCAAAATGGAGCCGATCGATGCGTATCACCCTGAAAAATGGTGACAATAGACCAAAGTCTAAAGCGAATGGTAACGGGTGTTGACCCATTGTCGCGGTGAGAGGTGATCATGCCGCAACCCGACGAAGACAGCCGCATCGCGACGCTGAAGAATTATTCTGTGCTCGACACGCCGGCCGATCCCGTCATGGACCAGCTGGTACGGGACATCGCCGCCACGTTCCGCGTGCGCAGGGCAGTCATCTCGTTCATCGACGAACACCGCCAGTGGTACAAGGCGCGGGTCGGCGTCGCGGTCGATCACGTGCCGCGCGCCATGTCCTTCTGCACGCACAGCATCGCCACCGATGCGGTGACGGTGGTGCCCGATGCGCGGCTCGACCCGCGGTTCTGCGACAATCCCTTCGTCACCGATGGCGACGGCGTGCGCTTCTACGCCGCCGCGCCGATCAAGACGCTCAACCGCGCGCGGATCGGCACCGTCTGCGTGTTCGATAGCATGCCGCGCGACGGCCTCACCTCCCTGGAGACGCTGCGCCTGTCGGGCTATGCCGCGCGCGTCGCCGAGATTCTGGAACAGGACCGCGCCCGCGCGCGGGCGTCGGCGCCTCCCGCCCGCTGACCGGCCCGCCGATCGGTCTTGCGTCAGCCCGCGGCGATCGCCGCGGCGGAGCGCCGGTCCGCCAGCGCCATCTGTCCCAGCACCACCGCGCCCAGCGGCCCGGCATTGCCGCCCAGCGCCGCGGGCACGATGAACGTGTCCATGTCGGCGACCGCAGGCAGCGCGACATAGCCGTTGAGCGACGCCGCCGTCGCCGCGCGCAGCCGCGGCAGCAGGTGCGGATTGCCCACCATCACCCCGCCGCCCAGCACGATCCGCCGCGGCACGCCGGTCAGCGTCAGCGTCGCGAACAGCGTCGTCAGCGCGTGGACCACCGTGTCCCAGGCGGGATGGTCATGGGGCAGGTCCTCGCCCTTGATCCCGGTACGCGCCGCGATCGCGGGGCCGGACGCCAGCCCCTCCACGCACGCGCCGTGGAACGGGCACGCCCCCGGCCAGTCGTCGCCGGGCAGCCGCGGCGGGCGGATGTGCCCGAATTCGGAATGGGTCAGCCCGTCGACCGGGCGCCCATGCGCGATCATCCCCGCGCCCACGCCGGTGCCGACCGTGACATAGGCGAGCTCGCCCAGCCCGCGCCCCGCGCCCCAGCGCGCCTCCGCCATCGCCGCGCCGACGACATCGCTGTGGAACCCCACCGGCACCCCGTACCGCGCGCCCAGGCGGCGGGCGACGTCGGTATGCGCCCAGCCTGGCTTCGGCGTGGAGGTAATCTTGCCGTAATCGGCCGATTCGGGATCGATCGACACCGGGCCGAAACTGGCGATGCCGATGGCGGCGACCCCGCGCCAGCCGTCCAGCGCCGCTTCCAGCGCGGGCAGCGTCTCGTCAGGGTGGGTGGTCGGAACGCGGACCTCCTCCAGGATGCGATCCGGCCCGCTGGACAGGATCGCGATACACTTGGTCCCGCCCAGTTCCACCCCGGCGATCAGCGGCGCCTCTCCCGTCGTCGTCGTGGACACTCAGTCTTCCTCCTGCGCGGCAGCGTCGATCCGCCGCAGCATCTGCGTGAATTGTTCCAGCTCGGCGGCATCGAACCGGCCGAAGATGCGGCGCTCCAGCTCGATCGCCTTTGGCGCGATCTGCGCATACAGCGCCTGCCCCGCCTCGCTCAGCATCAGGTGGTGCGATCGCCGGTCGGCATGGTTGGGGCTGCGTTCCAGTAGCCCGCGCGCGGTCAGCGCGATCGCGGCGCGGCTGACCGTCACCTTGTCCATCCGGCTGCGCTCGCCCAGCTGCGCCTGGGTGATCGGCGCATGTTCGGCGATCAGCGCGATCAGCCGCCACTCCGGGATCGTCAGCCCGAACAGCGCGTCATAGGCGCGCGCGATCCGGTCGCTGACGCGGTTCGACGTGACCGACAACAGGTACGGCACGAAACGGTCGAGATGCAGGCGATCGGCCATGGGGGGCGAACCGCTATCACGAGTGGACGCGCAGCGGAACCGCCCCCGCAATGTTGCATTAAGATGACGTCGGGCAGATAGGTTCCTGCTGACCAGACGGAGGAGGCGATGGCGCGGGTTCACGCGAACGGGATCGAGATCGAGTATGAGGAAACCGGGCCGAAGGACGGGCCGGCGATGCTGCTCGTCATGGGTCTGGGCGCGCAGCTCGTGCGGTGGCCGCTGTCGATGGTGGAGGCGCTGGCCGAGCGCGGCTATCGCGTCATCCGCTTCGACAACCGCGACGTCGGCCTGTCGACGAAACTGGACGATGCCGGCGTCCCCAACATCATGTGGACCGCGATGCAGCGCCAGTTCGGGCGCGCGCCGGCGGTCCCCTATACGCTGACCGACATGGCCGCCGACACCGTCGGGCTGATGGATGCGCTGTCGATTCCGCGCGCGCATGTCGTCGGGGCGTCGATGGGCGGCATGATCGCGCAGCTGATCGCTGCCGGCTGGCGCGACCGCGTCGACACGCTCACCTCGATCATGTCGACCACGGGCCACCCGACCTGCTCGCGCCCGACGATGCGCACCACCGCGCTGTTGCTGCGCCATCCGCGTGGCGACGATCTGGAGGCGATCGTCGCGCACGGGACGCTGGCGGGCCGCGCGGTCGGCGGACGCTTCCCGATCGAGGATCGGCTGATGGCCGATCGCATCCGCAGCGAAACGCTGCGCAATCGCTGCCCCGGCGGCTTCGTTCGCCAGATGGCGGCGATCATCGCCGATGGCGATCGCACCGCGCGGCTGCGCACGATCACCACGCCGACGCTGGTGATCCATGGCACGGACGATCCCCTGGTGCCGTGCACCGGCGGGCGCCAGACCGCGCAGGCGATCCCCGGCGCGCGACTGATGGAGATCGACGGCATGGGCCACACCCTGCCGCCGCCGCTGATCGCGCCGATCGTCGATGCGATCGACACCCACGCCCGCTGCGCGCACGCTGCGCCGGTGGCACGCGCGGCGTGAGCGCGCCGGCGATCCGTCTTGATATCGTCTCCGACATCGTCTGCCCGTGGTGCGCGATCGGGCTGGCCGCGGTGGAACAGGCGATCGAGCGGCTGGACGGCGCGGCGGACGTGACGCTCGCCTTCCACCCGCTCGAGCTCAACCCCGGCCTGCCACCGGAGGGGGAGAAGATCGCCGACAATCTCGCGCGCAAATATGGCGCCGGCCCCGATCAGGCGCGCGCCGCCGGCGACCGGATCCGCACCGCCGCCGCCGAACTGGGCGTCGACATGCGCGGCCGGTCGGATCGGCTCTACGATACGTTCGATGCGCACCGCCTGCTCCATTGGGCGGGGACGATCGGCGACCAGCTGCCGCTCAAGAAGGCGCTGCTCGCGCGTTATTTCGCGGAAGGACAGAATGTGTCCGATCCCGACGTGCTGGCCGGTGCCGCCGCCGATGCCGGCCTGGATGCCGATGAAGCGCGCGCGGTGCTGGCCGACGGGCGCTTCGCCGGGGACGTGCGCGCCGCCGAACGTTACTGGCGCGACGAAGGCGTGCTGTCGGTGCCGACGCTGATCCTCGACGGCCGTTATGCCATCCCCGGCGCACAGAGCGTCGAGCGGCTGGAACGCGCGTTGCGACGCCGCATGACCGACGCCTGATCCCCCTTGCGGCATCGCCACGCGGCACGCCATGATCGGCACGCCGCGCCGATCCGACCGCGCGTCCTGGGGGACAAGATGACCATCAGCCGCTTTCTGATCGCCGCGCTGTGCGCGACCTGCCTCGTTCCCACCGCCGCCATCCCCGCCCCCGCCCCCGCCCCCGCCCCAACCCCCGCGCCGCTGTCGGAGGACGAACGCCCGGCGCAGCTGCGACCCGTTCCCGCCCCCGACGCCGACTTCACGCGCCGTACCGTCGAGATACCGATGCGCGACGGCGTGACGCTTCACACGGTCATCCTCATCCCCAATGGCGCGAAGGACGCGGGCATCCTGCTGACCCGCACCCCCTATGATGCGGAGGGGCTGACCCGCCATGCCGACAGCGGGCGGATGGCCAGCGTGCTGCAAGGGTATGACAATGCCGCCGACGTGATCGCGGCGGGCGGCTATATCCGCGTGGTGCAGGACGTGCGGGGCAAATACGGCTCGGGCGGCACGTACATGATGAACCGCGCGCTCGCCGGATCGATCGCCAATCCCACGGCGGTCGATCACGCCACCGACACGTACGACACGATCGACTGGCTGGTGAAGAACCTGCCGCAGTCGAACGGGCGCGTGGGAATGATCGGCATCAGCTACGACGGCTTCACGACGCTGATGGGGCTGGTGAACGCCCATCCCGCGCTGAAGGTCGCGGTCCCGATGAACCCGATGGTCGACGGCTGGCGCGGCGACGACTGGTTCCACAACGGCGCCTTCCGCCTCAACAGCCTGCCCTATTTCTTCAATCAGGAGGCATCGCGCGACGGCAGCGCGAAATGGCAATCCTCCACCTATGACGAATATGACGTGCAGATGCGTGCCGGCTCGGCGGGTCGGCTGGCGCTCGCGCACGGACTGGACCAGGTCGGCTTCTGGTGGAAGGTCGCCTCGCACCCGGCCTACGACAGCTTCTGGCACGATCAGGCGATGGACGAGGTGCTGGCGCTGCGCGGGTCCGACGTGCCGACCATGCTGGTCCACAGCCTGTGGGATCAGGAGGATATCTACGGCGCGATGGCGGTCTATCGCGCGCTGCGGACGAAACCGGCGATGCACGGCAAGCTGTTCCTGTCGATCGGGCCGTGGTTCCACGGGCAGGCGATCGGCGAAGGCAGCCGGCTCGGCGCGATCGACTGGGACGCCGACACCGCCAAGCAATGGCGCCGCGACGTGCTGGCCCCGTTCCTGGCGCATTACCTGAAGGATGCGGCGATGGACGTCGCGCCCATCACCGCCTTCCAGAGCGGGACCAACCGCTGGCAACGGCTCGCCGCATGGCCCACCGAGGAAGGGCGCACGCGGCTGTACCTGCGTCCGGGTATGACGCTGGGCTTCGATGCCGCGCCGGGGAAGGACGTCGCCGATTACGTCTCCGACCCCACCGTGCCGGTCACCTATCAACCGCGCCCGGTCCCCGCGCTCGGCTATGGCGACAACAATCCGTGGCCGACGTGGCTGACCGGGGACCAGCGCGCGGTGTCGGGGCGCCCCGACGTCCTCACCTTCACCGGCCCGGTCCTGACGCAGCCGCTGGCGATCGCGGGCGCGCCGGTCGTCCACCTCACCGCCGCGACCACCGGCACCGACAGCGACTGGGTGGTCAAGCTGATCGACGTCTATCCCGACGAAGTCCCCGAGAAGCCCGCGATGGGCGGCTATCAGCTGGCGGTGGCGATGGACATCTTCCGCGGCCGCTACCGTGAATCGCTGGCACAGCCGCGCGCGATCACGCCGGGCCGCGCGCTGCCCTATACGTTCGCGCTGCCGACCGCGAACCACGTCTTCCTGCCCGGCCACCGCATCATGGTGCAGGTCCAGTCCAGCTGGTTCCCGCTGTACGACCGCAACCCGCAGACGTTCGTGCCGAACATCTTCTTCGCCCGCCCCGGCGACTATCGGAAGGCGACGCAAAGCGTCACCATCGCCGGCGCGCAGGCCAGCTACATCAGCCTGCCGGTGGCGCCGGACTAACCTACCGTAGAATTGAGGCGTTTCGTTTCCGCAACATTTTTTCTTTTGTTTTCTGTATTTTAGCCTTTGGTAGAAACGCCGGCCGGCGCGCATTTCGTGGTTACGCCCGGTTAACCGCGCTGCGCTTTTTCGCTCGTGCACGACAATCCCGTCGTCCGGACGAATGCCTTGCGGTTCTCCCTCCCCCTCCCCCTGGCCGTCTCGGGCGCGCTTGTCGTGTCGCCCGCGGTGCGTGCGCAAAACGCCACGCCCGCGGGCACCGTCATCACCAACGTCGCGCGGCTGAACGTCGCCGCGCCGGACGGCAGCACGGCGCCCCCCATCGTCAGCAACAGCGTGTCGCTCACCCTGGCACAGCTGGTCGACGTGGCCGTCACCGCCGCGCTGGCGTCGCAGCCGGTCGTTCCCGATACCGCGGTGGCGGTCGCCTTCGACGTCACCAACACCGGAAATGCCGACGACGACTTCGCGCTGTCGGTCACGGTCGATGCCGCGCGCGCCACCTACATCGGCATCTCCGCCGACGGCGCGGACGGCGCCGCGCTCGCCACCCCGGCCGTGCGGCTGCGCGCGGGTGAGCGGCGGCGGGTCCACGTCCTGCTCGGCCCGGTCGCGGCGGGCGATCCGCTGCCGGTGCGCCTTGGCGCCGTCGCGCAAAGCGCCAGTGGCACGCCCGGTGCGGTAAGGCCCGGGGCCGGGCCGAACGGCGCCGATCTGGTCGTCGGCAGCGGCGGCGCGCGCGCGGAGGCGGTGACACTGCTCGGCACCGATGCCGCCGCCGCCACCGACGCCGCGACGCTGGCGAAATCGCAATCGGTGCGCGCACCCGACGGGTCGACGCGCGCGGTTCCCGGCGCGGTCGTCACCTATCGTCTCGTCGCCCGCTTCACCGCGCCGGCGCTCGCCGCGCTGGTGGAGGACGCGGTGCCCCCCGGCACACGCTACGTCGCCGGCAGCCTCAGCGTCGATGCGCGCGCGGTCTCCGATGCCGACGACGACGATGCCGGCCGGTTCGACGGCACGGCGATCCACGTGGCGCTCGGCGACGTGCCCGCCGCCGCCACCCGCACCATCCGGTTCCAGGTCACGATCCAGTGAGGAGTTGCGTCATGTTCCGTTCCCCCTTCCCGCTCACAGCGGTCGCGCTCGCCGCGGTCGCGCTGCCCGCCGCCGCCGCCGCGGCGCCCGGTCCGCTCCAGATCAGCTCGCGCGTGATGGTCGAAACCAGGGCGCGCGCCGCCGACGGCACCACCCGCCTCGCGCTGGCGCCCGCACGCCGTGTCGTGCCGGGCGACCGCGTTACCGTCGTGCTGGCCTATCGCAACACCGGCGCACAGCCGCTGGCGGGCGTCACGCTCGACAATCCCATCCCTCGCGGGCTGGTCTATCGCGCGCCCGCGCCCGGATCGGCCGCACCGGCGGTATCGCTCGACGGGCGTCGCTACGCCGCGCTGGATCAGCTGCGCGTCGCGCTTCCCGGCGGCGGCACCCGCGCCGCCCTTCCCGATGATGTCACCCACGTACGGTGGCGCCTCGACCGCCCGTTGACGGCCGGCGGTGGGGGTGAATTCGCGTTCCAGGCCGTCCTCCACTGATCCCCTCGACTTCGTCACGCACCGAAAAAGGAAGGATAACCACGTCATGTTCGTGAAAAGGGCGCTCGCCGTCATGTTGGCGGGCACCGGTACGCTCGCGCTCGCCACGGCGGCGCAGGCGCAAAGCGCCGCGTCCGAAACCACCGCCGGCACGTCGATCAGCAACACCGCATCGGCGACCTACACCGTCAACGGCGCACCGCAGACCGCGACGTCGACCACCGCGACGTTCGTGGTCGACCGGAAAGTGAACTTCACCGTCGTCACCACGCAGACCGGCTTCACGCAGGTCAACCTGGGGCAGCAGGACGCGGTCACCACCTTCCGCGTCACCAACCTGACCAACGGGGTACAGGATTTCCTGCTCGATCCCGATCAGCAGAACATCTCGGTCGGGATCCTGCCGGGGACCGACAATTTCGACCTGACGAACCTGCGCGCGTTCGTCGATTCGAACAACAACGGCATCTACGATCCGGGCGTCGATACCGCGACCTGGATCGACGAACTGGCCCCCGATGCCAGCGTGACGGTGTTTATCGTCGGCAACGTCCCCAACCAGGCCGGGGCACAGCTGGCGTTCGATTCGCTGCACGTCACCGCCGCCGCCGGCGGCTCGACGGCGGTGAAGGGCACCGCGCTGGTGGCCACCGACCTCAACCTCGGCAATGCCGACAATACGGTCGACATCGTCTTCGCCGACGATGACAGCGACGGACTGCTGTACCTGGGCGACGTCGCACGCAACGGCCAGGGCCGCGCCTATGCCGGCTATCAGGTCGTCACCACCAACGTCGCGCTCAGCGTGATGAAATCGGTGCGCGTGCTCGACGACGGAGTGAACACCCTCAATCCGAAGGCGATACCCGGCGCCACGCTGGAATATTGCCTGCGGGTAGTGAATGCCACGCTGACGACACCGGCCGATGCGGTGACGCTGACCGATATCGTGCCGACGCACACCACCTACGTCCCCGGTTCGATCTCGATCGGCACGCCGGGCGTGCTGGGCATCGCCTGTGTCGCCAGCGGCTCGCCCGAGGATGACGACGCCGACGACAGCGGCGACAGCGACGGTGCCATCGCCAACTACGATGCCGGAACGAAGACGCTCACCGCGCGGCTTGATCGCGTGGCCGGCGGCGGGAGCACCGCGGTCTCGTTCAAGGTCAAGATCGACTAATCCACCCTCTTGTCCGGGAGCAGCGCCCCTCCGGCGTGCGGGTTCGCCCGCGCGCCGGGGATCGACCCGTCATGCCCATCGTCCGCCGCCTTTCGCTGGCGCTTGCCGCCGCCCTTGCGATGCTGGTCGTCGCCCCCGCCCGTGCCGACGATGTCGCGCGCGTCACCAACGTCGCCACGCTGTCGCTCGGGGCGCCCGATGCACGGGTGCAGGTGCGTTCGAACGCCGTGACGCTCGACGTCGACCGGACGAAGCACCCGACGACGCTCGGCTTTCGGTTGCTGCCACCCGGCTATGCGCTCTTGGGCGAACGCTGCGAAACGACGCCCGCGCTGCGCTACATTCCCGCGCCGATCGACGCCGATACGCTGTCGCGCGCCGCCCCGGTCGCGGCGCTAGACCGGCGCACGCCGGTGATCCTGGTGCTCGACAATCCCGGCAGCAACCACGACCCCGCGGTGCGCGAAGGCGCGACGATCCACATGACCACCGATGGCTATGACGGCCCGGTGACGCTGCTCGAAACCGGGCCCGACACCGGCAGTTTCGCCGGCGGCGTGTCGTTGGGCGGCAACGATCCGGCGGCCGAGGCGTGCGACGTGGCCCTCGAACGCGGCGGGCGGATGCGGCTCTCGTTCACCGAGGACCCGTACAGCTTCGGCTCGGTCGCCGAAATGCTGATCGACCCCGCCGGCGAGATCTTCGATTCGGTCACCGGCACGCCGGTCGATGGCGCGCAGGTGACCCTGCTCGACGAAGGCGGCCACCCCGCCACCGTCTTCGGCGACGACGGCGTCAGCCGCTACCCGGCCACCGTCACCAGCGGCGGAACCGTGCGAGACGCCTCGGGCCGCACCTACGTCCAGCCCCCCGGCCGCTATCGATTCCCGCTCGTGGCCCCCGGGCGCTACCATCTGCACGTGGAGCCGCCCGCCGGCTATACCGCGCCGTCCACCCGCTCCCCAAACGATCTGGCGCCGTTGCGCAATCCGGGGGGACGAGCGTTCATCATCAACGATGCCTCGTTCGGCGGCACCTTCGTCCTGAGCAAGCCGGACCCCTTCTACGCCGACGTGCCGGTCGACCGTGCCGGCCCGTCCGCGCTGCTGCTCACCAAGACGGCATCGGTGCGCGAGGCATCGCCCGGCGACATCGTGCAATATCGCGTCACTCTGGCCAATCGCACCGCCGTCGACGCGCGCAACGTGCGGGTCACCGACCTGCTGCCCCTCGGGCTGCGCTATCAGCCCGGCTCGACGCGTGGGGCGGACGAACCGCGCGTCGCCGCCGACGGGCGCACGCTGTCGTTCGCGATACCCGTGCTGCGCGCACGCGCCACCATCGGCCTTCGCTACGTCGTCACCGTCACCCCCGGCGCGCCGCCGGGGGAAGCGGTCAACCGCGTGCTGGCATCGGGCAGCGCCGGTGCGACCGGTAACGAGGCGGCCGCCTCCGTCCGGCTGCGCCCGCTGCTGTTCAGCGACGGCTTTACCGTGATCGGCCGCGTGACCGAGGGGGCGTGCGGCGATCCGGCGCGCCGTCGCAAGGGTGTGGCGGGCGTGCGCATCCTGCTGGAGGACGGCACCTTCGTCGTCACCGACCGCGACGGCCTGTACCACCTCGAGGGCATCCGCCCCGGCCGCCACGTCGTCCAGCTCGATCGCCACGGCATTCCCGCCACGCACCGCGCGGTCGCGTGCGATGCCGATACCCGCGCGGCGGGCGACGCGCTGTCCCGCTTCGTGGACAGCGACGGCGGGCTGCTGAAGCGGGTCGATTTTCAGCTGGCGCCGACCGGTCGCACGGCGGATGCCGCCACGGCGCTGCCGATCGCCGTCGCGCCCGATGCGATCGCCGCGGGCAATCGCGACTGGTTCGAGGGCCAGGCGCCGGGCGTCGCCATGCTGTTCCCGCTGGCCGACCACAATCCCCGCGCCCCCGCGGTGCGCGTCGTGTTCAAGCATCTGTCGGAACAGCGCGTCGCGCTGACGGTGAACGGCGTACAGAGCGATCCCGTCGCGTTCGACGGGACGGAGGCGCGCGCCACCGGCGTCGCGATCTCGCGCTGGAGCGGCATTGCGCTGGCGGACGGCGACAACCGGATCGAGGCGCGCGTGCTCGCCGCCGACGGCGCGGTCGTCACCGTCATCACGCGCATCGTCCATTCCTCGGGCACGCCGGCACATGCCGTCGCGGTGCCGCAGGCCAGCCGCCTCATCGCCGACGGCGTCACCCGCCCGCTGGTCGCGGTGCGGCTGACCGATCGTGCCGGCCGCCCGGTGCGCGCGGGCACCAGCGTGCCCGTGCGGGTGGAGGCGCCCTATGCC
The DNA here is from genome assembly GCF_002374835.1 of Sphingomonas ginsenosidimutans. Classification (GTDB taxonomy): domain Bacteria; phylum Pseudomonadota; class Alphaproteobacteria; order Sphingomonadales; family Sphingomonadaceae; genus Sphingomonas; species Sphingomonas ginsenosidimutans. The sequence goes on along the minus strand of NZ_NWVD01000001.1, from coordinate 719,952 downwards.
CCCGCGCTCGACGTCGCGCTCGACCAGCGCCGCCGCGCGACCGCCGCCTCGCCGGCCTCGCCCGCCGCCCCCGCCCCCGCCCCCGTCCCCGCCCCGATCGCGCGTGTCGTCGGCGACGACGGCATCGCCTTCATCGAACTGCAACCCACGACGCAGGCGGGCGCGGTACGCGCCACCGTCACGCTGGCGGATGCGCAGGCGTCGCACGACGAACCGGTCCGCGCGTGGCTGGCCCCCGGCGCCGCGGGCTGGACGATCGTCGGCTTCGGCGCGGGCACGATCGGGCATGACATCCTGTCGCGTCGCGGCACGGTGCTGCCCGCCGATCGCGATGGCACGATCCTGGACGGCCAGCTCGCGCTCTATGCGAAGGGGCGGATCAAGGGGTCATGGCTCGCCACCATCGCCTATGACAGCAAGCGGACGCGCGATCGCACCCGCGGGCTGCTCGGCACGATCGACCCGGATCGCTATTACACCGTCTACGGCGATGCCACGCGCCAGGGCTATGACGCCGCCACCGCGGGCAAGCTGTACCTGCGACTGGAACGGCGCGAGGTCGTGGCGCTGCTCGGCGATTACGAAACCGGGCTGCGCGACACGCAGCTGGGCCGCTACAGCCGCACGCTGACCGGCGCGAAGATCGCCTATGAGGGCGACCGCGTCACCGTCACCGCCTTCACCGCGCATACCGACGAACTGTATGGCCGCGACGAGATCCAGGGCAACGGCCTGTCCGGTCCCTATCGCCTGTCGGCGCGCGACATCGTGCCCAATAGCGACCGGCTGCGGATCGAGGTGCGCGACCGGCTGCGCCCCGAACTGATCGTGTCGTCCACGCCGATGACGCGGCATATCGACTATGACATCGATCCGCTCGCCGGGACGATCCGCTTCCGCCAGCCGGTGCTGGGCCGCGACGCAGGCCGCAATCCGGTCTTCATCGTGGTCGACTACGAAAGCTGGGGCAGCGTCCGCAAGGCGGTGGGGGGCGCCCGCGCGGCGGTGCGGATCGCGCGCGGCGCGGTCGAACTGGGCGCCACCGCGCTGCGCGACCGGACGGTCGGCGATGCGGCGCTGCTGGCGGTCGACGCGCGCGCGCGCCTGTCGGCCGACACGCAGCTGCGCGCGGAGGCCGCGACCGGCGGCGCGCACGGACTGCGCGCCGGCACCGCCTGGCTTGCGGAGGCGGAGCATCACGGCCCCGCGCTCGACCTGACGGCCTATGCGCGCCAGCAGGACGCCGGGTTCGGCCTGGGCCAGCAGAATGCGGTCGAACGCGGCACGCGCAAGATCGGGCTGGACGGGCGGCTGGCGCTGACCGACCGGCTGTCGCTGACCGGCACCGCCTGGCACCAGCAGCAGTTGCTGGACGGCGCGTCGCGCGTCGCCGGCGATGCGCGCCTCGAATGGCAGCGTGCGCACGGCACGCTGTTCGCGGGCGCCCAGCTGGCGCGGGATCGCGGGCTGGCGGGCGGCGTGGATCGTTCCTCGCGCCTGCTGACGCTGGGCGGCACGCAGGCGCTGGCCGGCGATCGCATCACGCTGGAAGCGCAGACGCAGGTCGCGCCGGACGGCGCAAAGGCGAGCGTCGATTTCCCGATCCGCCATCAACTGACCGCCGGCTGGCGCGTGGGCCCGGGCATCCGGCTGATCGGCGGCTATGAGATCGCGGAAGGCCGCGGCTTCACCGCGCAGACCGCGCAGATCGGCTTCGACGTCGCGCCCTGGACGGGGGCGAAATGGACCAGCACGCTGAACCGCCAGGCGGCGATGCGGCCGGTCGGCGGGGAGAACGGCCAGCGCACCTATGCGCAATACGGCCTCAACCAGTCGCTGCCGATCGGCCGGCGCTGGACCATCGACGCGACGCTCGACGCCAGCAGCACGCTGCGCGGACAGCTGCCGGCCGGGGCGGCGATCAACGCCTTCCACCCGGTGGCGGCCGGCGGGTCGCTGGCGCAGGACGGCGCGAACGACGATCATGCGGCGGTGACGCTGGGCGCGGCCTATCGCGCGGATCGCTGGTCGTGGAACGGCCGCGCCGAATATCGCACCAGCGACAGCAACACCCGCTACGGCCTGACCACCAACGTCCTGCGCGCGCTGGGCGAAGGGCGCACGCTGGCGTCCGCAGTGCGCGGCTATGCGGTGCGCGATCGCGACGGCGCGCTCGCCCTGTCGCTCAGCGCCGACGTCGCGCTGGCGTGGCGCCCGCTCGACAGCGACTGGTCGGTGCTGGAACGGCTGCAACTGCGCCACGAACGCGCCGATCCGGGCTTCACCGATCGCAACGTGCTGGGCGTACCGGCGTTCGCGGGCGGCTATCAGGCGACGCTGCGCGCGATCAACAATCTGGCGCTCCACTATCGCTCCGGGCCGGAGGGTGAGGGCCATGGCTGGGACGCGACGCTGTATCACGGGCTGAAATGGGTGCGCGGCAGCTTCGACGCGGACGATTACACCGGGCTGACCGATGCGATCGGCGTCGACGTGCGGCGCGATCTGGGGCGACGCGTCGACATCGGGGCGCAGGCGTCGGTGCAGCACGGCTGGACCAACCGCACCGTCGCGTTCAGCGCGGGGCCGACGCTCGGCCTGTCGCCGGCGCGCGACGTGTGGATCACCGCCGGCTACAATATCGCCGGCTATCGCGACCGCGACTTCGCGCAGGATCGCTATACGCGAAAGGGGGCATTCGTGACGCTGCGGATGAAATTCGATCCCGATACGCTCGCCGGTGCCGGACGGATGCTGGGGATCGGGCGATGACGGCCGCCCGGATGCTCCCCGTCGCCCTGGCGGCGATGCTGGCCGGCGCGCCCGCCGCCGCCGATCCGCTGGTCCTGACCAAAAGCGTGACGACCGTGTCCGATCCGCTCGGCAACGCCGTGCCGCGCGCACTGCCCGGTTCGGTCGCCGACTATCGCACGCTCGCCAGCAATCCGCTCGCCAATCTCGCGCGGCCGGTGCGCAGCGTGGTGCTGGTCGAGCCCCTGCCCGCCAACGTCATCCTCTACGTCCGCGATCTGGCGGGCGCGGGCAAGGGACCGATCGAGTTCGCCGACGGCAGCCTGCTGGGCACCGGCCTGGTATCGAGCGGCCTGTCACTGTCCTATTCCGCCGCCGCGCCCGCCGGCGACGGGCTCGAATTCTCCGACGGATCGAGCTGGAGCTATCAGCCGGTGGCCGATGCGCTGGGGTACGACGCGCGGGTGCGTGCGATCCGGCTGACGCTGTCGGGCACGTTCGCGACCAATACGTCGTTCCAGCTGCGCTACCGCGTCAGGATTCGCTAGCCGCCATCAACCCGCGGATGCGGTCGGCCAGCGTCAGCGGGTCGAACGGCTTGACGATCACCCCCGCCGCGCCCGCCGCGTGATAGCGGTCCAGGTCGGCCTGTCGCCCGCGCGCGGTCATGAACACCACCGGCACCGTCGCGGTCGCGGGCCGTTCGCGCAATCGCTCCAGCAGCGCCAGCCCGTCCATCCCCGGCATCATCATGTCGACCAGCACGACCTGCGGCGGGGGGGCGCCATCGTCGATCACCGCCAGCGCCTCCTCGCCCGATGCCGCGGCGCGGATCTGCAACGACGGGTCCAGCGCCAGCGACAGTTCGACGATGTGGCGGATGTCGGGATCGTCGTCGACGTACAATATCCTGGTCGGTATCATCCCGCCTGCTCCTCGGCTGCTCGCCCCACGCCACCCGCCTCCCTGGCCGCACCCGCGGCGCGCGCACGCACCAGCCGGCGGACCGTCGCCTTCAGATCGGCCAGCGATTCGCCCGACTTGACCAGTACCGCATCGACCAGCGCGGCGGCGTCGTCGGTGATGTCCTGCGCTGAATGGACGATCACCGGGATCGCGATGCCGCGCGCGTCGACCAGATAGGGCAGCAGGTCCAGCCCCGACGCGCCCTGCAGGTGAAGATCCAGCACCGCCACGTCGGGCGGATCGCTGGCCACGATCGCGCGCGCCTGGTCGATCGTGGCGGCGCGACAGATGCGCACCTCCGGCTCCAGCGTCTCCGCCATGACCTGCAGCATGTCCGCATCGTCGTCCAGGCACAGGATCACCGGCACCGGCCGCGCCGCCCGCGCGATCGCGGTCCGCAGCGCCACCGTCAGCCGCCGGTTCGCGCCGGGCCGGTCGATCTAGTCGACGACGTCGAGCGACGCCGGCAACGGCTCGTCCCCGCGCGCCTCGGGCGCGACCAGGATCGCGGCCGGCGCGGCCAGCGTCGTGTCGGCGCGCGCCTGCCGTACCAGTTCGATGCCGCCCCCGCCCGGCAGCGCCAGCGCGACCAGCGCCGCATCGTACCGCCGCCCGCGCATCGCCGCGAGCGCCTCGGCAAGCGTGGCGACGCGGTCGTGCACGCATCCCTCCACCGCGATCACCTGCGCCAGCGCCGCCGCGGCCGCATCGTCGGCCTCGCACAACAGAATGCGCGGCGCGGCGGGATCGGCCGCGCCGTCATCGGCCGGCGCGGGCGGCAATTCCACCACGAACCGCGTGCCGCCCCCGTCGCGATCCTCGAACCGGATATCGCCGCCGTGCCGCCGCACGATCTCGCGCGAGATCGCCAGCCCCAGTCCCGCGCCGGTCGCGGTATCGCGCGCATCGGCCCGCTCGAAACGGCCGAAGATGCGCTCGCGAAATGCCGGTGCGATCCCCGGCCCGCGATCCTCGACGGTCAGGATCGCGCGCGCCCCGCCGTCGGCGCCATCCGGCGTCAGCGCGACCGCGATGTCGACCGCGGCACCCTCCGGCGACACGCGCGTCGCGTTCGACAACAGGTTCGTCACCACCTGCAGCAGCCGGTCGGCGTCGCCGATCACCGGCACCGGCGCCGGCACCTCGGCGCAGTTCAGCCGGATATGACGCTCGCGCGCCAGCCCCTCGCTGCCGATGCATGCCCGCTGCATCACGTCGCGCAGGTCGATCCGCTCGCTCGCCAGCCGCAGCCGCTCGGTTTCGATCCGGTCGATATCCAGCATATCGTTGATGAGGCGGATCAGTCGCCGCGAATTGTTCTCCGCGATATCGACCAGGCGCTGCGCCTGGGGCGGAAGCGTGCCGGTCGTCCCCGCGCGCAACAGCCCCAGCGATCCGATCACCGAGGTCAGCGGCGTGCGCAGTTCGTGGCTGACGGTGGAAATCAGGTCGTCCTTCACCTGCTCCAGGCGCTTGCGCTCGGATACGTCGCGCAACGACACGATCACGTGCCGGCCGCGCGGCAGGTCCATCACCCCCAGCGCGACGTCGACCGCAATGCCGCGGCCGTCGCGGTGATGCGCGATACGATCGGTCAGGAACGGCCGTCGCAGCCTGCCGTCGATCAGCCCGACCCGGCTGTGGAAACTGCCGCTGCCCGGCGCGATGTCGATCACCGTGGCAATGTCACGCCGTTCCAGCTCGCCCGGCTCGTATCCCAGCATCCGCGTCGCGGCCGGGTTCATCATCTCCACGGTGCCGCTGGGGTTCAGGATCAGCAGCGCGTCGATCGTCGCGTCGAAGATGGTGGCGTTGCGCTCGGCCGCGTCGACCGCGCGGACCAGCGCGGCATGGCGCTGCACGCGCGCGCGCCAGATCATCGCCAGCACCGCCAGCGACAACAGCGTCAACACCACGACGCTGCCCAGGATTCCGCGCGCAAGCCGCTGGCGCTGGGCAAGGAAGCGTTGCAACGCCGCATCGGCGACGGCGCGGTCGTCGCGCACTATCGTGGCCACCACATCGCGCAACCGGTCCATCACCCGTTTGCCGGCCCCCTCGCGAACGATCGCGCGCGCCTGATCCTCGCGGCCGGCGCGGACCAGCGCGATCGTGCGGTCCAGTTCCTCGAATTTGCTTTCGACCAGGATGTGCAGCGTGTGCATCCATGGGGCCGCGCCGTGCTGCTCCGGCCTATCCATCCGGTGCAGGTAGTCGATGATCTCGCGCCGCGACGGCGCATAGGGTTCTAGGAACGTCTCGTCGCCGGTCAGGATGAAGCCCCGCTGCGCGGTTTCGGCATCCTTCAGTTCCGACAGAAGCGCCACCGCCGCGATCCGGCGGTCGAACGAATCCGCCGCGGCGCGACGTAGCGATTCCGATCGCTGGAATTCGTGCCACAATCCCAGCGTCAGCAGCCCGAACGCCAGCGGGATGGCCACGGTCACCGCGATGAAGGCGCGCGCGCTGGGCCGACGCATCGCGGCGGGCGCCTGCTTCACCCCCCCTGCCCCGACGCGGGGTCTTCCAGCAGCGGGCGGATCGCTAGCAGCGCCTGCGTGCGGTTCGTCACCCTCAGCTTGCGGAACACCGCGGTCAGATGCGCCTTCACCGTCGCCTCGGTCACCGACAGGTCATAGGCGATCTGCTTGTTCGATCGCCCGTCCGCCAGCGCCAGCAGCACGGCATGTTGCGCGCGCGACAGTCCGGCGATTCGCTCCCGCGCGGCGGCGAGCGGCGCGGCGGGGGCGAGCGCCTCGGGGAAATATCGCTGCCCCGACAGCACCTTGCGCAGGATCCCTGAAATTTCATCGAGCGGCAGCGTCTTCGGCAGGAAACCCGCCGCGCCCAGCGCCATCGCCCCTTCGGCCAGCCCGGGGCGATCCGATGCGGTGACGATCAGCACCGGCACCCCGTCCGCGACGTGGAGCACGCGCATCAGGCCGCGAAATCCCTCCGAATCGGGTAGGGCATAATCCAGCAGGATCAATCGGATCGTCGAGCGGCTTTGCAGCGCCGCCACCGCTTCTCCCACCGTACCGACACCGATCGCCTGCGCGCCCGGAAAGGCCGCTCGTGCGGCCAGCGACAACCCTTCCCGCGTCAGCGGGTGATCGTCGGCGATCAATAGTCTGTCCCCGTTCAAGCCGCACCCATGCCACAGCCAAGAACTTATTGTTTTACATCGAAATCTGTTAATACCACTTCCGCGTTTCCGTTCTCCCGTCAAGTGTTGGTGTCCGAAATGGATAAATCGCGGATCGATGATCTCGGTATCATAACCGATCGCGATACGGTCGCCACCACGACGGACGCATGGGCGCGCGACGGCTGGCGCGTCACGCACATGGCCAGCGACGCGATCCCCCCGACCGATGCGCACGCGCTGCTGCTGGTTGCGCTGCCGCCCGGCGCGGCGGATGCGTGGCTGGCACGATGGAAACGCGACACGGCGCCCGCCGCATCGGTGGTCGTGGCGCTGTCGCCGGACACTGCGGTCGATCCATGGGCGATGATCCGGCGTGGCTGGGACGATGCGGCGCCGCTGGACGATGCGGTCGCCGCCGCGGCGCGCTGGCGTCCGCGCACATGTGCCCTGCCCCGGCTGGAAGAGGTATTCGGCGTCACGGAGGTGGCGCGACTGTCGCTGGGCCTGCGCGACCGACTGGCCGCCGCGCTGGCGATACTGCGTATGTGCGATCCCGCCGATCGCGCCACGCTGGCGGAAACCGCGCACCGGCTGGCGGGTATCTGCGGGATCCTCGGCTTCGACGATGCCGGCAATCTGTGGCGCGCGCTGGCGGAGGCGCGCGACGTGGCGCTGCCGGACGTCTATCGCGCGACGCGGCTGGCGGTCGCCGCGATCGACCGCCACCACGCGCCGCGATAACCTCGACCGTCCCGGCGCGCCCTCACCGCCTTACCAGCCCGCGCCAGCGACCCGCGCCTGAAGCCGGTGGACCGGCGACGCGGCGGCCGAGGCCTCTCCCTCCACCAGCCTGAACCGCCGGATCTCGCGCTTCAGCGCTTCCGCCTCGTCCGACAGGCTGCGCGCGGCGGCGGTTGCTTCCTCGACCATCGCGGCGTTCTGCTGCGTCACGCCGTCCATCTCGGCGACCGCGGTATTGACCTGCTGCAATCCGGTGGACTGCTGCTCCGCCGACGACGCGATGTCGGACATCAGCGCGCTGATCTCGTTGATGCGCGCGATGATGCGGGTCAGCGCCTCGCCGGTCTGCGATACCAGCGCCGCGCCCAGTTCGACCTGCTCGCTCGACGCGGTGATGCGCGTCTTGACGTCCTTGGCGGCGTCGGCGGAGCGCTGCGCCAGCGCGCGCACTTCCGATGCGACGACCGCGAAGCCCTTGCCCGCGTCGCCCGCGCGCGCCGCCTCGACGCCCGCGTTCAGCGCCAGCAGGTTGGTCTGGAACGCGATCCCGTCGATCACCGCGATGATCTCGCTGATCTCCGCCGACGACGCCTCGATCCCGTGCATCGCCTCGACCGCGCGCCGCACCACCGATCCCGACGCCTCGGCATCCTCGCGCGTCGCGCTGACCACGCCGTTGGCGCGCGCCGCGCCGACCGCGGTCTCGCGCACGGTCTCGGTGATCTCGTGCATCGCGGCGGCGGTTTCCTCCAGGCTCGCGGCCTGCTGCTCGGTGCGCTGCGACAGATCGTCGGATGCCTGGCGGATGTCGCCGGCGCCATTGGCGATATTGTCCGCGGTGGCGGTGACCGACACCATCGTCTGCGCCACCGCGTCCATCGCGCGATTGAAATCGGCCTTCAGCTTGGCGAACGGCCCGGTCAGCTCGGCATCGATCCGCGCGGTCAGGTCGCCTTGCGCCAGCGCGTCCAGCCCCGAACCGACGCTGTCGACGATCAGCGTCGCCTGCGCTTCCTTCGCGGCCTCCGCGGCGACCAACTGGTCGCGCAGCGTCGCGACCGAGCGGGTCAGGCCGCCGATCTCGTCGCGACGGTCGTCGCGGCTCAGCGCGACGTCCAGCTGCCCGGCCGCGATCCGGTCGATCGTGCCCGCCAGCGCGCCCAGCGGCTGCGACACCAGCCGCACCATCACCGCCAGCGTCGCCGCGACCAACCCCAGCGCGGCCAGCACCGCCAGCGCGATCATCCAGCGCGCGGACGTATAGTCGGCGGCGGTCTCGGCCTTGGCCTTGTCCTCCTGCGCGTCGAAGATCCGGCGCAATGCGCGCAGGTCGGCGTCGATCGCCTTGGTCTGCTGGCGCGTCTCGACCAGCATCGCGGTCGCGGCATCGTCCTGGTTCGCACGCGACAGCGCCAGGACGCGCTCGTCGTTGCGATACACGATCGGCAGCTGCTCGCGGACGCTGTTGAGCGCGGCGATCGCCTCCGGCGCGGTCAGCATCGGCGCCAAGCTCGCGATGCCCTTGTCCAGCGTCGCCCGCGCATCGGCCACCGCGCGGTCGCGCTGCCCGTCTGCCGGGCCGCTCGCGATATGGCGATACAGGCTGAGCCGATAGCCGGTGAAGGCGCCCTTCAGTTCGCCCAGCGCCACCGCCTTGGGCAGGCGATTGTCGGCGAACGTGGCGACCGCGTCGTTCATCACGCCCAGCTTGAGCAGCGACACGCCGCTCAACATCAGCATGATCGCGATACAGGCACCGAACGCCGCCGTGAGCTTCACCGAGAAGGACCAGTTCTTCATGTGCGCACCGCCAGAGATGAAAAAGACAGTTCTCTTCCGATGCGGTAACCGGGTTTCGTAAACACCGGCCTAACGCTGTCTCATCAGGTGCGCGTCACGATTCCCAGCGCGTGGCCGCCGTCGCATCGCCCGCGCGCGCCTCCACCCAGCGCGCGGCGCCGCCGACCGTCTCGCGCTTCCAGAACGGCGCATCGGTCTTCAGCCGGTCGATCAGATAGGCACAGGCCTCCAGCGCGGCGGCGCGGTGCGCGCTGGCGGTGCCGACGAACACGATCCGCTCGCCCGGCGTCATCGCGCCGACGCGGTGGACGATCGTCGCCGCCGCCAGCGGCCAGCGCGCGCACGCGCTCCGCGCCAGCTGCTCCAGCGCGCGCTCGGTGGCGCCGGGATAATGTTCCAGCTCCAGCGTCTCGACCCCGTCGTCGCCGCGCACCAGCCCGGTGAACGTCGCCACCGCGCCCGCCCCGTCGGTCTCCAGCCGCGCCAGTTCGGCGGCGACGTCGATCGGATCGGGGGAAACGGTGATGCGGATCATCCGCCCGTCACCGGGGGGAAGATCGCCACCTCGCGCGCGCCGGCGACCGGCGCGTCCAGCGCGACGAACGCCTGGTCGACCGCGGCGCGCAGCCGCGCCGGATCGGCGAAGGCGGCGCGATGCCCGTCGCTGCGCGTCGCCAGCCAATCGATCAGCGCGGCGACATCGGCCACGTCGGCGGGCGGCGTCACCTCTTCCTCGGCCACGCCCACCCGCTCGCGGACCCAGGCGAAATACAGGATCCTCACCGCGCTCAATCCATATGCTTCAGGCCGACGCGCAGGTAATCCCAGCCCGTCACCACCGTCAGCGCCGCCGCCCCCCACAGGCTGGCCAGGCTCGCGATCTTGATCCACGCCTCGCCCGGCAGCGCGCCGGACAGGATCAGACCGCCCAGCGCGACCATCTGCAGCGTGGTCTTCCACTTGGCCAGCTTCGACACCGGCAGCGACACCTGCAACCCCGCCAGGAACTCGCGCAGCCCGCTGACCGCGATCTCGCGCAGCAGGATGACCAGCGCGGCGATGATATGGATGCCGGTGATCGCCGCGACGTCATTGTGGCGCGTGCCCACCAGCATCAGGATGACCGCCGCGACCATGATCTTGTCCGCGATCGGGTCCAGGAACACGCCCAGCTTCGATACCGCCCCCTGCGCGCGCGCCAGATAGCCGTCGAAATAATCGGTGATGCCCATCAGGCAATAGAGCGCGAAGGCGATGCCGAACCCCGCCTGCCAGCTGGGCCACCACAGGAAGGCGACCAGCAACGGCACGGCGACGATGCGCGACAGCGTCAACAGATTGGGCAGCGACAGCATGATAGCGGTCAAGTGGACCGCCCGCGCGGGCGGCGCAAGCGGCAAGCGGCGGACGGGCGGGTGAAAAACGGATTTGGATGATCGGGCGGCACCCGCTATGCCCCCGCTCGCCTGCTAACAATCGGGGGCGACGTCCCACGTCATGATCAATGCCCTCGGGCTCCTCAAGCGGCGCCGGTTCCTGCCGCTGTTCTCCACGCAGTTCCTCGGCGCCTTCAACGACAATCTGTTCAAGACCTCGATGGTGCTGTTCGCCACCTATGAGATCTTTGCCGACGAAACGCAGGAAAGCTTCTTCAACGCGCTCGCCGCGGCGCTGTTCATCGTGCCGTTCTTCCTGCTCTCCGCGCTCGCGGGGCAGCTGGCGGACAGCATGGACAAGGCGCGCATCATCCGCATCGTGAAGACGGCGGAGATCGCGATCATGGCGGTCGGCGCGGGCGGGCTGATGCTGGCGCGCACCGGCGCGGTCACCGCGCCACTGGTGCTGATGCTGGTCGCGGTGGTCGGGCTGGGGGTTCATTCGACCTTCTTCGGCCCGATCAAATACGCGATCCTGCCCCAGCATCTGGAGGAGGACGACGTGCTCGGCGGCACCGGCCTCGTCGAAGCGGGGACGTATCTGTCGATCCTGCTTGGCACGATCGTCGCCGGGTTCATCTATCATTCGACCACCCTGGTCGCCGCGCTCACCTTCGCGGTGGCGGTGACCGGCTGGCTGACCGCGCGCGCGGTCCCCCCCGCCCCGCGGCTGGGGCCGAAGCTGGAGCTGGACTGGAACCCGGTGCGCGCGTCGTGGCGGCTGGTGGCGGGGACGATGCACATCCCGCGGCTGTTCCTGGCGATCTGCGCGATCAGCTTCTTCTGGACGATCGGCTCGGTGCTCATCATCATCTTCCCGCCGCTGGTGAAGAACGTGCTGACCGCCGACGCCAGCGTCGCCAGCCTGGTGCTGGCGGTGTTCTCGATCGGCGTCGCGATCGGATCGGTCATCATCAATCTGCTGCTCAAGGGGCAGATTTCGGCGCGCTTCGCGCCGGCCTCGGTGATCGCGATGGGCGGGGCGGTGCTGGCGTTCCGCTGGACCGTCGGGCTGTGGACGCCCGCCGCCGACGGCCTGTACGACATGGCGCAGTTCATGGCGCAGCCGAATGCGTGGCTGGTGCTCGCCGCGCTGCTGGGGGTGGCGATCTTCGGCGGCATGTTCGTCGTGCCGCTCTACGCCTTCCTGACCACCACCGTGACCAAGGACCAGACCGCGCGCACCGTCGCGGCGAACAACGTGGTCAATGCGGGCGCGATGACGTTCGGCTCGCTCGCGGTCGCGGGGGTCACCGCGGCGGGGGTCACGCCGGGCGAGATGCTGCTGCTGGTGGTGGCGATGTGCGGCGTATCGGCGCTGATCGCGCAGCGCCTGCACCGCGCCTGCGACTGATCGCGGCGCGGCGCACGCGCGGGATTATGCAATCATCGTGTAGAAGCAGATGAAGAACGCCGCGAAGCTCAGGAAGAACAGCTTCCAGTCGTCCTCCCCGCGCTTCGCCCGCGCGATCGCCGCCGCTTCGTCCATCGATACGGGCATCGGCGGCAGCGACCGGCGAAACGGGTGGCGGGCGGCTTCGTTGGTGAGGACAAGGCGTCGCGTCATGGCAAGGTGTTAACGCGCCGCTAACCATTTTGGGTATCGATTTATTGACGATATGCCCGTCCCGGGCCGGGACGTCCGGGACGCGACCGGGATCAGGGGGAGGAACACGCCAATGCCGCTTTACGCCTTCAAGGACCATCGCCCCACCCGCCACCCCGATGCCTGGGTCGCCCCCAGCGCCGACGTGATCGGCGACGTGCGGCTGGCGGAGGGGGTCAGCGTCTGGTTCGGCGCGGTGATTCGCGGCGACAACACGCCGATCCCGATCGGCGCGCGCAGCAATGTTCAGGAAGGCGCGATGCTCCATTCCGATCCCGGCGCACCGCTGACCGTCGGCGAAGACTGCACGATCGGGCATCACGCCATCCTCCACGGCTGCACGATCGGCGACCGGGTGCTGATCGGCATGGGCGCGATCGTCCTCAACCGCGCGGTGATTCCCGACGATTGCATCGTCGGCGCCGGCGCGCTGGTGACGGAGGGAAAGACCTTTCCCCCGCGCAGCCTGATCGTCGGCAGCCCGGCGCGCGCGGTCCGGGAACTGGATGACGCTGCGGTCGCCGCGCTGAAGGTGTCGGCGGCGCACTACGTCGCCAACGGCCGCGCGGCCGCGGCGGGGCTGGAACGAATCGAATAACGGGTACGGTCGCCGCGGCCGGGCTCTGGCTCTGCCCCTTGCAACGTCGCGGCGCGTTCCACATAACCCGCGTTATGTCGATTCCTCCGATCCTCTCCCGCCTGCGCCTGCCGGTCATCGGCTCGCCGCTGTTCATCATCTCCGGCCCCGAACTGGTGATCGCGCAGTGCAAGGCGGGGATCGTCGGCTCTTTCCCCGCGCTCAACGCGCGGCCGCAGACGCTGCTCGACGAATGGCTGCACCGGATCACGGAGGAACTGGCCGCGCACAACCGCGCGCATCCCGATCGCCCGGCCGCGCCCTTCGCGGTGAACCAGATCGTTCATAAATCGAACGACCGGCTGGAACAGGACCTGGCCACCTGCGCCAAATGGCAGGTGCCGATCACCATCACCTCGCTGGGCGCGCGGGAGGAGGTGAACCGCGCGGCGCACGCATGGGGCGGGATCGTCCTGCACGACATCATCGACGACCGGTTCGCGCGCAAGGCGATCGAAAAGGGCGCCGACGGGCTGATCGCGGTCGCCGCGGGTGCGGGCGGCCATGCGGGGCGGCTGTCGCCGTTCGCGCTGATCCAGGAAATCCGCCAGTGGTTCGACGGCCCGCTGGCGCTGTCCGGGTCGATCGCGACCGGCGATGCGGTGCTGGCGGCGCAGGCGATGGGCGCCGATTTCGCCTATATCGGCAGCGCCTTCATCGCAACCGAGGAAGCCAATGCCGATGCCCGCTACAAGCAGGGGATCGTCGACGGGCGCGCCGCCGACATCGTCTATTCCGACCTGTTCACCGGGGTGCACGGCAATTACCTGCGCGGCTCGATCGTCGCGGCGGGGCTGGACCCGGACGATCTGCCCAAGGGCGATTACAAGACGATGGACTTCGGCACCGGCGACAATGGCGGGACGAAGGCGAAGGCGTGGCGCGACATCTGGGGATCGGGCCAGGGCATCGGCGCGGTGGAGGCGATCGAAACCGTCGCCACGCGCGTCGACCGCATGGAAGCGCAATACCGCGCCGCCCGCACCCGCATCGGCGCCGCCTGACCACACAGTCGGGCGAACGTCGTCCGGTCGCCGACCGCCCCCCTCGCCCCATCGAAGGCTGGGGCCTCCCGAAAGAGCGACCACCCCCGCCCCAGGGGCGAACGGCATGCCGTCAGAACGAGGTCGCCAGCCGGTCCAGCATCGATCGCGCGGGGCTTTCCATCGGCTCGTCCGCCACCTGCGCGGCGTCCAGTCGCTCGACGCGGCGGTGCAGGTCGATGCTGCCGGCCACCATCGCGCGCGCCTGTTCGGGCAGGGTCGCGACGATCGCCTCCTCGCTGACCGGCGCGGTGCCGAGCCGCCGCGCGCTGTCCTGCGCCTGCGCGGGGGTCAGTTCGCCCGCGATCACCGCACGCTGCGTCAGCAGCCAGGCGATGACATGCATCAGCCGCGTCGTCACCTTCAGCGATTCGCAACTGAACGCCACCCGGTCCATCGGCGACAGCGCCTCGCGCTCCGCACGGCCGCCTTCGTCGAAGTAGCTGCGCGCCTCGTCGGCCAGCACCATCGCCTCCACGTAGAAGGCGTCGATCAGGCGGATATGAAGGCGGGGATCGGTCAGCAGGTCGGCCATTCGCCCGCTCTGCCACGCGCCGCGCGCCGCTGCCAGAGCCGCCCGCGCGCGTTAACCGCGAATGCGTGCCACGGCGTGACGGTCACGCGATGATATCGGGAATCAGCTGATCCTCGATCTGCTGGATCTCGTCGCGCAGCTTCAGCTTGCGCTTCTTCAGCCGCATCAGCTGCAACTGGTCGGGGGCGCCCGACGCGCCCAGCGCGACGATCGCCGAATCGAGGTCGCGATGCTCCAGCCGCAGCAGGTTGAGCCGCGCCAGAATGTCCGTCCCGCCCTCGATCACGTCCACCGCAGCCACCCCCCAGTGCCCTGCACGCTCGTGGTGCGGGCAGCGGCTCCGCCCTTAGCGCAACGGCCGTGGCCGCTGCCATCCCTTTTACGCGCGGCGCAACCATGGTGGCTCGTCGCAGCATCGGCGCGGGCCGTCGCGGGCAAGGAAATGACACGCGACAATCCGCCGCGTTCGTGGTTCACTGATCGACCCTTGGTTCAACCACGAAGGAGGTAACTGCCATGCAGACCGCGCACATCACGGCCCTTGAGGCCAAGCATGCGTCGCTCGACCAGCGAATCGTCGCCGAGTCGCAGCGCCCCATGCCCGATACGGTGGCGATCGCGGAACTGAAGAAGCAGAAACTGAGGCTCAAGGAGGAGATCGCCTCCGCGCATTGACGCGGGCGATGCCACGGGTCCGGCGGGCGAACCGCCGGGCCTTTTCTCACGCCGCGACGATCCGCAACTGCGGATAACGCGCCAGCCACGCCTTCCCCGTCACCCGCGCATCGAAGATCGCGCGCTTCTCCACCGCGAAACGCGCCGTCGGCCGCACCAGCAGCGCGAACAGGTCGTCCAGACCGTACGGCGCGGCGACCTCCACCATCCCCGCCGAATCGATCCGCACCGCCACCGCGGTCGCGGTTTCCGGCCAGTGGCGCATCGCGTCGGCCACATCGCGATAGGGCGCGTCGCCGTTGCGCGCGTGCATCCGCGCCTGGTTCTTCACCGACCAGTCGACGCCCGGACAGGCCGCGCCCAGCGCCGCCTGCGCATCGGCGTCGCGCGCGGCGCCCTCGCCCGGCGCGTGCCACAGCACGTCGACATCGCCCGCAGGCGGCGCCGGCGCGCGATCGTGCAGCCGGTCCCACACCGCATCGCGCACGAACCCCGCGCCGATCCACGCGCCCGGCGGCCCGGCGTCGCGCACCGCGATCATCGCGCGGCACCGCCAGGCATCGCCCGCCAGCACCGCCACGACCCGCTCCGTCGTCAGAACTTCATCTGCCTGGCGATCGACGCCTGCGTCGCCTTGCCATAGGGCGGCTTCAGCCCGGCCAGCTTCATCACGTCGACCTTCGGCTGGCGATAGACCGACTTGGCGTGGCTGAACGTGCGGAACCCGTCCAGCCCGTGATAGCTGCCCATCCCCGATGGCCCGATCCCGCCGAACGGCAGGTCTTCCATCGACACGTGGAAGATCACGTCGTTGACCGTCGCCCCACCGGAAATGGTGCGGTCCAGCACGCGGCGTTCCTCGTCCTTGTCCTCACCGAAATAATAGACGGCAAGCGGCCGGTCGCGCGCATTGACCTGCGCGATCGCGCTGTCGACCCCGCCCGAATAGCGCCGGATCGGCAGCACCGGGCCGAAGATCTCTTCCTGCATCAGCGTCATGTCGTCGGTCACGTCGGTGACGATCGTCAGCGGCATCTTGCGGCTGTTCGACGCGCCGAAATCCTCGTTCGCGGGGTTCACGACGTCGATCGTCGCGCCCTTCGCGCGCGCATCCTCGATCCAGTCGGTCAGCCGCTGGTGATGCCGGTCGTTGATGACGGAGGTATAGTCCGGGTTCGACAGCAATGTCGGGTACATCGCGGTCGCCGCCTGCTTCAGCCCCGCGACCACCGCGCCTTCCTGCGCCTCGGGCACCAGCATGTAGTCGGGCGCGAGGCAGATCTGCCCGGCGTTCAGCATCTTGCCGGTCGCGACGCGCGTGGTGGTGCGCGCGATATCGGCGCTCTGCCCGACGATCACCGGGGACTTGCCGCCCAGTTCCAGCGTCACCGGCACCAGATGGTCGGCGGCGGCGTGCAGGATGTGCTTGGCGATCCCGGTCGCGCCGGTGAAGATCAGGTGATCGAACGGCAACTCGGCAAACGCCTTGCCCACATCCGGCCCGCCCGACACGAACGCCAGCTCGTCGGCGGCGAAATATTTCGGCGCCACGTCCTCGAACAGCGCGCTGGTCACCGGCGTGAACTCGCTGGTCTTCACCATCGCGCGATTGCCCGCGGCGAAGATGCCCGCCAGCGGCGACATCACCAGGTTCACCGGGAAATTCCACGGCGCGATCACGCCCACCACGCCCTTGGGCTGGTATTCGACCCGCGCCTTCGCGCCCAGCAGCCCCAGTGGAAACTCCACCTTGCGCCGTTCGGGCCGCGCCCACCGGTCGAGATGCTTCATCGCATGGCGGATCGGCGCGATCGACCCGCCGATATCGGTGACCATCGACTGTTCGCGGCTGCGGTGCCCGAAATCCTCGCTCAGCGCGTCGCAGAAGCGCGCGGCATTCTCGGCGATCATCGTCGCCGCGCGCCGCAACCGGTCCTTGCGCACCGACAATGGCTCGGGCAGCGCCGCCATGAACGCCCCGCGCTGTGTCTCCAGAATGTCCCTCATGCCCCGCTCCTCCGTTTATCGTTGTTGGTCGTCCGGTCCTATGTGCGGCACCCCAGCAGCCCGGCCAGCGGCATCGCGATCGAATCCTGCCCGGCGCGGTCCAGCCGCAGCGTCGCGATCGGCACCGCCGCCCCGGCGGTCAGCGTCGCGCGCTGCTCGATCGTCAGCGTCAGCGTCGCGGTCACCCCGCCCGCGGCATAGGTGGCGGCCGGTGTCAGCCCCAGCGTCGCATTGCCCTCCGCGCCGGTGCGCGGCAGATCGGTGACGCGCCCGTCCAGCATCAGCCGCAGCGATCCCGGATCGGCGGTCGCCACCACCGCCAGCGCGCGAGTCTGCCCGGTGGAGAACAGATAGGCCGCGCACCCCCTGGCCGGCAGGTCCTGCGCCGGCAGCACGCCCAGCGGCAGGCCGTCGATCGAGGGCGCAGCGGGAACGGCAGGCGCCGTCGCCTGCATCCCCGCCAGCAAGATCGCAGCCCGCATCGTCATCCCGCCGATCCTATCATGACGATCCATGCCGGGTAAGCCGCCACCGCCATCAATGTGCCCAGCGGCAGCGCATCGTCGGCCGCCATCGTCCGGCCGCGCCAGTGCTGGAACGCGATCCACCCCAGCCCGACCAGCCCCGCGATCACCAGCACCGCCGGCAGCAATCGCCAGCCCAGCCACAGGCCGATCGCGCCGAACAACTTGGGGTCGCCCCCGCCCATCCCCTCGCGCCCGCGCCAGCGCCGGTATCCCGCCGCCACCAGCCACAGCAGCGCGAAGCCGCCGACGCCGCCGATCAGCCGGTCGGGCCAGTCGGGCGCGACCCACCACGCGCTCGCCACCCCGCCGATCGCCAACGCTGCGGTCAGTTCGTCGGGCAGCCAGAAATCATGCGCGTCCATCACCGCCAGCGTCAGCAGCAGCCAGCCGAACAGCGCCCCCGCCGCCCCGGCGACGCCCGGCGCGGCATAACCCGCCGCGATCCCCGCCAGCGCGCACCCCGCCTCGATCAGCGGGTGGCGCGGGTCGATCGGCGCACTGCACGCGCCGCACCGCCCGCGCGCCGCGGCCCAGCTCAGCATCGGCACCAGATCGCGCGCGGTCAGCACCCGCCCGCACCCGTCGCAGGCGGATCGCCCGCGCGCGACGCTGCGCTCCATCGGCCAACGCACCGCGATCGTCGCCAGGAAGCTCCCGGCGATCGCCCCCAACAGTCCCAGCGCTGCGGCCCAGATGATCGCGTCAGTCACGTCGCCGGATAAGATAGCGATAGACGCCGAAGCTGTTGACCCCCAGCAGCACCGCATTTTGCACGCCCAGCGGATGATCCCCCGACAGCACCGCCCCGCTGATCCACGCCATCGAGGAGGTGACGAACAGCGCCATCCCCCACCCGGTCACGCGCCGCCCCGAATCGAGCGAGACCATGAAGGCCGCGATCGTGCCGCTGATCGCGGCATACCATTTGAGCGTCAGCAGCAACGTTTCCACCCGTCCGCGCTACGCGACCGCGCCGGCACCGCCTATGACGCCGATCAAGCGCGCTGCGCACGGGGATTTGTCATGCCGCCCGCGACGTCTTATGTGCAGCGCAACATTCAGAGAGAGGAAGCATCATGGCCACCGATCCCGTCGTCATCCTGTCCTATGCGCGCACCCCGATGGGCGGGATGCAGGGCGCGCTGGCCGATGTGGCCGCGACCGATCTGGGCGCCACGGCGGTGAAGGCCGCGGTCGAGCGTGCCGGGATCGACGGCGCCGATGTCGAGCGCCTCTACATGGGCTGCGTGCTGCCTGCCGGCCTGGGTCAGGCGCCCGCGCGCCAGGCCGCGATCAAGGCCGGGCTGCCCAAGTCGGTGCAGGCGACCACCGTCAACAAGGTGTGCGGTTCGGGGATGCAGACCGTCATCATGGGCGCGGAGGCGATCGCCGCCGGCTCGGCCGACGTCATCGTCGCGGGCGGCATGGAAAGCATGACCAACGCGCCGTACATCCTCAAGAAGCATCGCTCGGGCGCGCGGATCGGCCATGACACCGCCTATGACCATATGTTCCTCGACGGGCTGGAGGACGCCTATGAGGCCGGCCGCGCGATGGGCACCTTCGCGCAGGAAACCGCCAACGAATATCAGCTGACCCGCCAGGCGCAGGACGAGTATGCGCTCGAATCGCTGCGCCGCGCGAAGGACGCGATCGCCACCGGCGCGTTCGCGGACGAAATCGTCGCCGTCACCGTCGCGACGCGCAAGGGCGACGTGACCGTCGACACCGACGAACAGCCCGGCAAGGGCCTGCCCGACAAGATCCCGACGCTCAAGCCCGCCTTCGCCAAGGACGGGACGATCACCGCCGCGACCAGCTCGTCGATCTCCGACGGCGCCGCCGCCCTGGTGCTGGCGCGCGAAAGCGTCGCCGCGGCCAAGGGGCAGAAGCCGGTCGCGCGGATCGTCGCGCACGCCGCCCATGCGCAGGAACCCGCCGCTTTCACCACCGCCCCCGTCGGCGCGATCCAGTCGCTGCTGAAGAAGGCCGGCTGGTCGATCGACGATGTCGACCTGTTCGAGATCAACGAGGCGTTCGCCTGCGTCGCGATGTTCGCGATGCGCGACCTGGGCATCCCGCACGACAAGATCAACGTCCATGGCGGCGCGACCGCGCTCGGCCATCCGATCGGCGCGTCCGGCGCGCGCATCGTCACCACGCTGATCGCCGCGCTGAAGCGCCACGGCAAGAAGCGCGGCGTCGCCTCGCTGTGCATCGGCGGCGGCGAGGCCACCGCGCTGGCGATCGAACTGGTCGACTGATCGCGAGCGGGGGGCACGGGATACCCGTCGCCCCCCCCTCATCCGCAAACATCTCAGCAATAGCCACCGTGCTCCCGCGCAGGCAG
This sequence comes from Sphingomonas ginsenosidimutans, assembly GCF_002374835.1. Taxonomy (GTDB): domain Bacteria; phylum Pseudomonadota; class Alphaproteobacteria; order Sphingomonadales; family Sphingomonadaceae; genus Sphingomonas; species Sphingomonas ginsenosidimutans. The sequence continues at coordinate 699,730 of NZ_NWVD01000001.1, read as the reverse complement.
GAGCATTAGCTGGCACAGTCGATCCGCGCGACGTTCGCTTGGGCTGCCACTACCGCGGGATACCGGGGCGCGCTCGATCGTATGCCCTTCATCGACGGGAGCGCATGATGGGCAAGATGATCGACGGCGTATGGCACGCCGGCAAGGTGACCGAGGACAGCAAGGACGGCAGCTTCCAGCGGCAGGATGCGGGTTTCCGCGACTGGATCACCGCCGACGGCGCACCGGGGCCGGACGGTCAGGCCGGGCGCCCGGCCGCGGCGGGGCGCTATCACCTCTACGTCAGCTATGCCTGTCCGTGGGCGCATCGGGCGCTGGTGGTCCGCGCGCTCAAGCGGCTGGAGCCGCTGATCGACGTGTCGGTGGTCGATCCGGTGATGCTGGACGACGGCTGGACCTTCGCCACCGGCAATGGCGGCACCGGCGATCCGCTGCATGGCGCCGATTTCCTGTGGCAGCTCTACGCCCGCGCCCGTCCCGGCTATACCGGCAAGGTCACGGTGCCGGTGCTGTGGGACCGAGAGACCGGTACGATCGTCAGCAACGAATCGGCGGAGATCATCCGCATGATGAACACCGCCTTCGATCATCTCAGCGCCGCGCCGGGCGACTTCTACCCCGCGGCGCTGCGGGCGGAGATCGATGCGGTCAACGCGCCCGTCTATGACGAGGTCAACAACGGCGTCTACAAGGCCGGTTTCGCGACGACGCAGGACGCTTACGAAGCCGCCGCGACCCCGCTTTTCGCGCGTCTGGACGCGCTCGACTCGCGACTCACCGACGCGGATTGGCTCGTCGGGGGGGTCCTGACCGAAGCGGATATCCGCCTTTTCACGACATTGGTGCGCTTCGACGCGGTCTATCACGGTCATTTCAAGTGCAACAAGCGCCGGATTCAGGACTTTCCCGCGCTTGAACGTCATCTCGAACGCCTGCTGACCCTGCCCGAGGTCGCCGCCACCGTGCATCTCGACCACATCAGGACGCATTATTACGCCAGCCACCGCGATCTGAACCCGCACGGTATCGTGCCGATCGGCCCCGATCTGCCGTGGTCGGGGCTGGTAAAGGGGGCCTGACGCCCCCTTATTTGCCCATCAGTTCGCGGCGCAGGAACGCGTCCAGCAGCGCCGCACGCCGCGCGTCCTCGGCATGATCCGCGCCCACGGAATGCCCGCCCTCCAGATATTCGTGGAAATAAACGCGGTTTCCGTTGGCTTTCAGCAGCGCCGCCAGCTTGCGCGCGTGCCCCGGATGCACCCGGTCGTCCTTGGTCGACAGGTAGAACAGCACCGGCGGATACCGCACCCCCGCCTTCACGTTCTGATAGGGCGAATATTTGCGGATGAATGCCCAGTCGGCGGGCTTGTCCGGGTCGCCATATTCGTCGATCCACGACGCACCCGCCGACAGATGCGTGTACGTCTTCATGTCCTCCAGCGGCGATCCGGCGATCACCGCACCGTACAGATCGGGGCGCTGCTGCATCGCCACGCCGACCAGCAGGCCGCCGTTCGAGCGCCCCGAAATGCCGATCTTCCCCTTCGCCGACACGCCGGTTTTCACCAGATCCTCGGCGACGGCATGAAGGTCGTCGAACACGTTCTGCCGCTTCTCGCGCAGCCCCGCCTGGTGCCAGCGCGGGCCATATTCCCCCCCGCCACGCAGGTTCGCCAGCACATAGGCGCCACCCTGCTCGACCCAGAACAGCCCCAGCGGCCCCGCGCGATACGGCTGGTCGGTCAGATAGGTCGGCGTCTGCGCGTTCTTGAACCCGCCGTAAGCGTGGATCAGCGCCGGCGCCGGCCGCGCCGCGCCCTTCTTCGTCACCAGGAAATAGGGCACGCGCGTCCCGTCGCGCGACGTCGCGAACCGCTGCACGACATCGAACTGCGCCGCATCGAACCGCGCCGGCAACGCCTGCACCGCGCACGGCGCGGCGCCCCGTTCCACCGCATAGAGCGTCGGCGGGGTCAGCATCCCTTCCACCGTCGCGAACGCGATGTCCTGCCGCCCCGCGGCCGCCGCCAGATGCACCGTGCTGTTCGCAGGTAGCGCCACCGGCGCCGACGTCCACCTGCCGTCATCACCGCGCGACAGCGCCACCAGCCGCCCCTGCACGTCGTCCAGCAGCTTCACCCACAGCACATGGTCGCTCGCCGACACCTCCTCGATCGCCTGTCGCGCGTTCGGCGCCAGCACCAGTTCCGGCGCGGGCGTGCGCCCCTGCGCCAGATCGACCAGCGAATAGGCGACCAGCGCCCCCGCCGGGATGCGCCCCGATGCGCGGTTCAGCTTCACGATCACGCGCCCGTCGATCACGTCCTGCAGGTCGCTTCCCGCCGGCGCCGGCAGCTTGGCCAGCCCGCCACCCGGCAGCAGCAGGCGATATTCATGCTCGAAGAAGGTCCGCCCGACGTCGACGAACGACCAGCGCCGCGCGCCATCGGCGTATCCCCAGACGTCGGCCTCGACGATACTGGCCGGCGCCTCGAACACCGTCGTCGCCTGCGCCAGCGGGGTGCCGCGCCGCCAGACCTTGACGATCCGCGGGTAACCCGACGTCGTCAGCGATCCCGCGCCCCAGTCGGTCGCGACCAGCAACGTGTCGCGATCGATCCAGGTCGCGCGGCTCTTCGCCTCCGGCAGGACGAAGCCGCCGTCGACGAACCGCCCGCTCGCCAGATCGAACTCGCGCACCACCTGCGCATCCGTCCCGCCGGGGCTGAGCCGCACCAGGCAGCGCGCATAATCGGGCGCCAGGCAGCTGGCGCCATGCCACACCCAGCTTTGGCCTTCCCGGCGGCCTAGCGCATCGACGTCGATCACCGTCCGCCACTGCGGCTCGCCCGCCAGATAGCCGGACAGGTCGGCGATCCGCCACAGCCCGCGTGGGTTGGTCGCATCGCGCCACAGGTTGACGACGCGGTCGCCCAGCACCTCGTCGGGCATCGCGATCTGCGCCTCGTCGTCGAGGATCGCCCGTGCGCGCTGCACATCGCTGGCGTAGCGCGGGTCCCTGGTCAGCGCCGCCTCGGTCTCGGCGTTCCACGCCTTCACCTGTCCCAGCGCCCGCGCACCCTCGATATCCTCCAGCCAGGCATAGGGGTCGGCGACCGGTGCGGCGGCGATGGTCATCAGCGGGGCGAGCGGCAACATGGTTGCGGCGAGGAAACGTTTCATGCCTTTATGCGTAGCTTCGGCAACGAATGCCCACAAGTTGATCGAAAGGCACGCGATTGGCCAAGCACCCGGAAGACGACGACGCGCTCCAGCTCGGACTGGTGCGGATGCAGCAGGCGATGGCCGCGGACGGCAGCCGCGCGGTCGTGGTGCTGGAGGGCCGCGACGCGGCCGGCAAGGACGGTACGATCCGCGCCGTCACCCGCCACCTGTCAGTGCGCAACACCCGCGTCGTCGCGCTGCCCAAGCCCAACGACCGCGAGCGGACGCAATGGTTCTTCCAGCGTTATATCGCGCATCTGCCGTCGGCGGGCGAGCTCGTGATCTTCAACCGCAGCTGGTACAATCGCGCCGGGGTGGAAGTGGTCAACGGCTTCTCCACGCCGGAGGAACAGGCGCAATTCCTGCGCGATGCGCCCGATTTCGAACGGATGCTGGTGGAAAGCGGCATCCGGCTGGTCAAGCTGTGGCTCGATATCGGCCGCAAGGAGCAGAAGAAGCGGCTCGACGCGCGCCGCACCGATCCGCTCAAGGCGCTGAAACTGTCGAACCTCGACGCGATCGCGCAGAAGAAGTGGCGCGAATATTCGGCCGCGCGCGACACGATGCTGGACCGCACCCACACGCCCGTCGCGCCCTGGACGTGCGTCCATGCCGACCACAAGAAGCCCGCCCGCGCCGCGATCATCCGCCACCTGCTCCACACGCTCGCCCCGGCGGACGTGGCGGGGGAGATCGACCTGCCCGACCCGGATATCCTGTTCCCCTACGATCCCGAAACGGCGCAGGACCGGCTGGCGCGCTGAGCGGCGCTCAGCCGCCCGGCTTGCCGACCAGCGGGACGATCGCGGCGGCGATGTTCACGCCGACGTGGCGGTCATAGGCAAGCCAGGCGGTGGTCACCGCGATCGCCCACAACAGGCTGAACAGCGACCCGACGAGGAAATATTCGGCGGGCAATTGCTTATCCAGTTCCTTGAAACGCGCGATCGTCTTCAGCGCGATCACCGCCGCCACCGCTTCCCAGCTGTGGACGATCAGCCCGATCGCGATCACCATCCGCTCCAGCGCGCCGATGTAGCGGCCCGCCGCCGCCGTCGATTGCGCCACCCCCGCCATCGCATCGCGCAGGCCGATCAGGTTGACCATCAGGCGGCACGCCCAGTTGCCGGTCATCGTCAGCAGCAACAGCGCGGCCGCGCTATAGGCGAGTGCATGCAGGGCCGCCCCGGTCACGGCCGGTCCTCCCAGCCAAAATCGATCGACGACAGGGTGTTGTGGATCGCCTCCCACAGCAGTTGATAGGCATCGCTCTGCCCCGCGGTGCGCACCTTGTAGACGCTATGCGTCGACACGCCGCGCCGCGCCGCGATGTCCTCCACGCTGCTGCCGTCCAGCGTGGCGACGATGTCCTCGCGCTGGCGCGCGGTCCAGCGCCGCTCGATCGCGGTCAGCCCGGCGCCCATCGCCAGCAGGTTCAGTTCGTCCTTGGGCCGACGGTTGAGCGCGAACAGGTACAGGCTGGTGTCGCGCTTGCGGTCCAGCATCGCGCGCGCACGCGATAGCCCGTCGCCCATCATGTTCCATGCGCGCTCGGGGTTGACCGGGGTGTCGATCGCCACTTCGCCCACCAGCACGCGGCAGGCGACATCCTGCGCCATCAACGCGAAGCGAACGCGGCGGGCGATGCGGATCGCATCCGCCAGCGTGTCGGCCAGCCCCTGGAATTCGTCCCCCAGCGTGATCGTCAGCGGGGAGACGAGCGTGGCGCGCTGCGCCGCATTCACCTCGTCGATGGCGGCGTTAAATACGCGGTGCAGCGCGCGCCGCGACGTCGCGGCTTCGCTGGCGACCAGATCGCCCATGACGACGGCATAGGTGCGCGCTTCCACCCGGCCAATCTATGGGGGCGACGCCAAAATTCAACCAAATTCGGGTCATTTCAGAAAATGACCCATTGGCGGGTCAATCGCCCGTCACCTTCGCAGGGCCAAGATCACCCTGCCCCACCGTGCCCCCGGCCATCGCCAGCATCGCGTCGAGGCTGTTCTTCGCGCGCAGGCGCAGGTCTTCCTCGATCTCGATCCGCGGGGTCAGGTCGCGCAGTGCGACGTACAGCTTTTCCAGCGTGTTCAGCGCCATGTACGGGCAGATGTTGCAGTTGCAATTGCCGTCGGCGCCCGGTGCGCCGATGAACGTCTTGTCCGGCAACGCCTTTTCCATCTGGTGGATGATGTGCGGCTCGGTCGCGACGATCAGCGTGTCGCCGGTCATCGCATAGGCATATTCCAGGATGCCGCGCGTCGAACCGACGTAATCGGCATGGTCCAGGATCACCGCCGGGCATTCCGGGTGCGCCGCGATCGGCGCGTCGGGGTGCTGCGCGCGCAGCTTGAGCAGCTCGGTCTCGCTGAACGCCTCGTGCACGATGCACACGCCCGGCCACAGGATCAGGTCGCGCCCGGTCTTGCGCGCCAGATAGCCGCCGAGATTGCGGTCGGGACCGAAGATGATCGGCTTGTCCGCCGGGATCTGGCTCAGGATCTTCTCCGCGGAGGAGGAGGTGACGATCACGTCCGACAGCGCCTTCACCGCCGCCGAGCAGTTGATGTACGTCAGCGCGATCGCATCAGGATGCTGCGCGCGGAACGCGGCGAATTGTTCGGGCGGGCAGCTGTCCTCCAGCGAACAGCCGGCGTCCATGTCGGGCAGCACCACGGTCTTGTGCGGCGACAGGATCTTGGCCGTTTCCGCCATGAACCGCACCCCGCAAAAGGCGATGACGTCGGCATCGGTCGCCTGCGCCTTGCGGCTGAGGTCCAGGCTGTCGCCGACGAAATCGGCCAGGTCCTGGATCTCGGGCTTCTGATAATAATGCGCGAGGATCACCGCATTGCGCTCCTTGCGGAGGCGGTCGATCTCGGCACGCAGGTCGAGGCCCTTGAGGCTGGTCGGCTGTTCCATCGCTGTCAGATGGACACCTTTGGTGACGCGATCAAGGCAATGTGCGTCACGGCAGCGGCGGGAACGGCGGATAGGCGAGCGGATCGACCGCCGCACCGGGCGTTCCGGCGGCGATGGCGATGGTCGCCGCCACCCCCGGCGCGCCGCGTCCGCACAGCTCGATCAGCAGGTGAGTCAGCGTCAGCGCGCCGATCCCCCACCACCATGCGGGATGCACCGCACCGCGCGTCCGCCGATCGTAGATCGCGCCCGCCACCGGGATCGCCAGCAGCGTCGGGAACACCGCCAGCCCGGCGAAGGGGATCAGCAACGGCAGCGGCAGCAGACGCCCGAACGCCGGCCCCATGATCGCCGACATCGCGCTCGCCATCAGCCGGCGGTGCCATTCGGTGCGCCGCCGCATCCGCACCGCCGTGCCGGCCAGCGCCAGAAAGGTGACCAGCGCCAGCAGGTCCATCGCCACAAAATAGGCCGGGGTGAAGAAGAACGGCACCCGCCCGGCGCGAACCAGCATCGCGACGGTGATCGGCCCGACCACCGCCATTCCCGCCATCCACCCGACCGCGACCCAGCCGAGCGTGCGGTGCCAGCGTAGCGCGCCGGTGGCGACCAGCACGTTCTGGCACAGGTACAACATCACCCAGCCGAAGAAGACGATCGCGTGCAGATGGACATGCCACGGCTGCGCGAAGTTGGACCGCCCCAGCGCCGCCTGCATCGAGAAGGCGGCGACGTTGATCACCGTCACCACGATCGCGATCGTCAGGAAGAAGCGATGGTCCTGCAACGGCCGCCGCCGTGCGGGTGCCGCGACATGCACGTCGGAAACATCGGTCGCCATCGGACAAGCCCCCCAGCCGTCGTCGATACCCGCCTTCTACACCCTCCGGCCGCGCCGCTCAATCCGCGACATCACTCCGCGTTGCCCAGCACCTCCTCCAGCGACCGGGTCAGGTTCCAGCGCGTCTCGTCAGCCCCGCGCGGTTCGCCGGCGAAGCGCACCGTCACCGCCACCGGCAGCCCCGCGGCGCGCAGCGTGCCGCCGAACAGCTGCGCCAGCGCGGCACGGCCGTTCTCGCGCGCCTTGCGCATGTTCTCGGGCGACCGCGCGGATGCCGTGACGCTGCGCGCGGCGGACACGGAGGCGCGCCGCTGCAACTCGGTCATCGCGGCGCGCGACACGAACAGCCCGCTGGTCTGGTCGATCGTGACGTTCGCCTCGTCCACATTGGGACGGCCGATGGTGACGTCGGGCACCTCGACCAGCAGCGTCCGCGCCTTGGCGTCATAGCGGAAATCGGACGGATCGAGTGCGCGCAGGTCGACGAAGTAATCGACCTCGAACGGCGCCTTCACCACCCGGCTCGACGGCAGCCAGCCCCACAGCCGGCTGGTCGAGCCGGTCGCCTGCACCGTGCCCGACAGCCGGCTGACGCGCAATTCGCTGCTGCCGTACAGCCGCCCCGCGACTACCCGCGCCACCGCGACGCCATTGTCGTCGGTCGTGACGGTATAATCGCGGGTGAACCGCCGATAGGCCGCCATCGATCCCAGCACGATCGCCACCGCCACCGCTGCGCCGATCAGCAGCCGCCCCAGCCCGGTCAGATGCGTGTTCACGCCGCCATGCCCCGCCACGCCTCACCGTCCGCAGCGACCAGTCCGCGGCGTTCCAGGTCGATCAGATGTGCCAGCACCGATCGTTCCGCCGCGCCGAACAGCCGCGGGTCCAGCCCGGCGTACATCCGCTCGACCATCGCCGGGATCGCGCGGGGGCCCTCGCCCAGCAGCCGCAGGATCTGCCCCTCGCGCTGCTTGCGATGCCCCAGCATCCCGCGCACCAGCCGTTCCGGCCGATCGATCTCCAGCCCGTGGCCGGGGTAATAGACGCGGTCGTCGCGCCCGATCAGCTTTTCCAGGCTGGCCATGTAATCGGTCATGTCGCCGTCGGGCGGCGACACCACGCTGGTCGACCAACCCATCACATGATCGCCCGAAAACAGCGCGCGCGTCTCGGGCAGCGCAAAGGCGAGGTGGTTCTTCGTATGCCCCGGCGTCGCGATCGCGGTCAGCGTCCAGCCGGTGCCCGTCACGCTGTCGCCCTCCGCCATCACCCGGTCAGGCGCGTAATCGGGATCGAAGGCATCGTCCGCGCGCGGGCCGTCGTCGGTGAGCGCGAAGGGCGCGGCCCCGACGATCGGCGCGCCGGTCGCCGCCTTCAGCGCGCGCGCGCCGGGCGAATGGTCGCGGTGATGATGGGTGATGACGATCGCCACCACCGGCCGCCCCGCGATCACCGCCATCAACGCATCGTGGTGCGCCGGATCGGCAGGGCCGGGATCGATGATCGCCACGTCGTCGATCCCGACGATATGCGTCTGCGTGCCGGTATAGGTATAGGGCGACGCATTGGGCGCCAGCACCCGCGTCACCAGCGGCTCCAGCGTCATCGGCACGCCGGCGGGGGGATCCTTTGCCATCGCGTCCGACATGGCGAACCCGCCCCCCGCGCGCAAGGGCGTGGGGGACGGGCGGCTATCGCCGGCCGTACGAGGGTCAAGCACGGCCGGCGGAAGACCTCAGTCGCGCGCGGCGACCTCGGCCCTCAACTCTGTGATCGCTTCGTCGATGCCCGACACCGCCAGCCGGCGCTGCTCGGCGCTCAGCGCGCGATTGGCGAACAACCCGGCACGGGCTTGGTACAGGCTGGCGATCGCGGTGCGCTTCGCGTCGCGCTCGATATGCTTGGTATCGCCCGCGATCCGTTCGGCGTCGGCGGTCGCCCGCTCGGCGACGCGGCGCGCCATCTCGTCGACACGGTTGGTGCAGACGGTCATCACGCGCTTGTCGCCATCGCGCGGCATCATCAGGATCATCCGCGAGTCCGTTCCGCCCTCCCCCGGCGCGCAGCTACGCTCGACGACCTGCGGCACGTCGCCGGTACGGATGACCATCACCGGTTTCGTCGCAGGAGACGGGGGAACGGGCGGCATCGGCGGCGCGGGCAGCGGGTGGGCGGCACGCCAGGCGTCGGCCTCCACACCGTCATAGACGGTCCGCTTGCCGTTCTCGACCACGACGACGTGATTGCTGTCGTGCTGCCCAGTCTCCGGCGGCGTCGGCGCGGCCGGGACGGGCGGCACGGCGGGCACGTCCGGTACCACCGGCGCCGCCTCGCCCGAGGGCAGATCCGGCGCCACCGGGGCGATCGGCGCCACCGCCGCGTGGAACGCGGCGACCGGCGCCAACCGGGCGATCTCGACGCCGGTGGCGGTTTCCACCTTGATGCGCATCCGCTCGGCCGCCTGCGTTCCCGATGCGGTCATCGCCAGCGTGCCCAGCGCCAGCGCGCCGGCTGCCCCCGCCCCCATTGCCACGCGACCGCGCGACACGTTCTTCCGCCCCAGCATACGCAATCTCCCCTTCAGATCCTTGACGGTGTTGAGGTGGCAGGCCGGCGATACGGCGCGTCCGTGCGCCGCCTTGACGATCGCGCAGCCATAGGCGTGGCGCGCCGCCGCGCCGCATTTGGAAAGGACATAGGCGTCGTTGGCCATTTCCTGATCGGCGCGGAATGCGCGAAAGGCGATCCAGGCGAGCGGGTTGAACCAGTGGACCGCCAGCACCGCCAGCGCGACCCAATTGGCGATCAGGTCGCCGCGCGCGTGATGGCCAAGCTCATGCTCCAGCGCGAGCGCCTGCTCCTCCACGTCGAAGCGCGCCGCGAAATCGCGCGGAAAGGCGACCACGCGGTCGAACACCCCGAACGCCAGCGGCCCCGTCGCCGCCGCGCTGCGCACCACCGTCACCGACCGCACGCGGTCGACCGCGATGCCGTGATGCAGCACCCGGTGACGGAAGCGCGCATAATGCAGCACCTGCCACACCAGCAGCGCCGCCGCACCCACACCCCACAGCAGGAGCGCCGCTTCTGCCCAGCCGATCCCGCCCGGCACCGGCGTCGCCGCCGGCAACGCCGCGGCCGGCGCGCCGATGATGACCGTCAGCGGATCGCCTGCCGGCAGGTCCGGCATCGCCCCGCCCCGCCACGGCGCAGGCAGGTGCGGCAACATGCCCGCACGCCATCCGGCCGGCAACGGCGGCAGCAGCAGTCGAAGCACCGGGATCGCCCACAGCGCATAGGCGACATGCGGGCCGAACGCCGCGCGCACCGGCCCGCGCGCCGCCAGCACCACCACCATCAGCAATGCCGATGCCAGCAGCGCCTCGATCGCCCAGCCGATCATTGTTTCAACGCCTTCAGCAGCGCCTCGATCTCGGCGATATCCTGATCGGAAATCGCGTCGCGCTCCGCCAGATGCGCGACCAGCGGGGTCAGCTTGCCGCCGAACAGCCGGTCGATCAGCCGACGCGATTCGCCTGCGACATAATCCTCCCGCGCCACCGCCGGGCGGTACAGATACCGCCGCCCGTCGACATCATGCGCCACCGCTTCCTTGGCCAGCAGCCGACCGAGCAACGTCTTGACCGTCGCCGCGCTCCACCCGCGCGTCGGATCGACCCGTTCGGCCACATCCTGCGCGGTCAGCGGGCTGTCATCCCACAGGACCTCCATCACCGCATGTTCGGCTTCGCTGATACGTTCGGCCACGACTCGCCTCCTATCGACTACGCATGTAATCTTATTGATTACGCCTGTAGTCAATAGTGGCCGCGGAGCGCCTGTCGGTTCTTTTTACAATTTCAACAGGCCGTTGACGCGCGTTAACCAACGCAACCGCGCAAAACCGTCGATCCGATGAACTGGCACGCGCGGTGCAAGGTATGACACGCACCGAGCGTGGATACGCTTCAGCCGGGCGGGGCGTCGCTACTTCGATCTCGCGACCCCCGCCCGTACCCGGTGCCTTCCCGATACACGTCAGACGGCACCACGAAAAAGGCCCACACCCGACCGGCGGGCATGGGCCTTTCTACACCGTCAACGGCGCGCGCTTACTTGGCGGCGGCGCCCGCATTCTGGAACAGCTCGGCCAGCTCGCCCGCCTCGTACATCTCCATCATGATGTCCGATCCGCCGACGAATTCGCCGCCGACATACAGCTGCGGAATGGTCGGCCAGTCCGAATAGGCCTTGATCCCCTGCCGCACCGCCTGATCCTGCAATACGTCGACGCTTTCGAAATCGACGCCCAGCCGCTCCAGGATCGCGACCGCGCGGCTGGAAAACCCGCATTGCGGGAACAGCGGCGTCCCCTTCATGAACAGCACCACCGCGTTGTTCTTCACCACCGCGTCGATGCGGGCCTGGGCGTCATCGGTCATCGTCATCGTCACTTTCTGTCGGAACCTGTCGCCTACTTCGGGACGGCGGTGGTCAACTGCAAGGCATGGAGCACGCCGCCCATCCGCCCACCCAGCGCAGCATAGACCGCCTGATGCTGTTTCACGCGCGGCATTCCGGCAAAGGACGCGGCGGTTACCCGGGCGGCCCAATGATCGTTGTCGCCGGCCAGATCGGTCATCTCGACCTCGGCATCCGGAATGCCCGCCTTGATCAGCGCCGCGATCTCCTCGCCTGCCATCGGCATCGCGTGCTTACTCCGGCTGCATCAGCTGGCGGCGCGCCTCGACCAGCTTCTCGTCCAGCATGCGGCGGACGGTCCCCTCCTCGACGTCGAGGCCGGCTGCGGTCAGGTCGCCGAACAGCTTGCGCACGACGTCCTCGTCGCCCGCTTCCTCGAAATCGGCCTGCACCACCGCCTTGGCATAGGCATCCGCCTCCGCCGGGGTCAGCTTCAGCAGGTCGGCGGCCCATTGCGCAGCCAGCCGGTTGCGGCGTGCCGTGATGCGGAACGCGTTTTCCTCGTCGCGCGCGAACTTCGCTTCGAAGGCCCGCTCGCGATCGTCGAAGGTGGTCATGTCGGCTCCCGTCGTGCTGTTCGCCGCGACTTAGGGCGGCACGGCGCAACACGCAACGCTTCACGCCGCCCACCGCGCCGCCCATCAGTCGGCGACGCGCACCACCAGCTTTCCGATCGCGCCGCGCGCGGCCATCTTGGCGATTGCGTCGCCGCCCCGCTCGAACGGGAACACCTCTGTCACGCGCGGCGCGATCTTCCCCTGCTGCCACAGGTCGAACAGCTGGCGGATGTTGCCACGGTTGCGCTCTGGCTCGCGCGCCGCGAACGCGCCCCAGAACACGCCGCACACGTCGCAGCTCTTCAACAGCGTCAGGTTCAGCGGCAGCTTAGGGATGCCGGCGGGGAAGCCGATCACCAGATAGCGCCCCTCCCACCCGATCGAGCGCAGCGCCGGTTCGGCATAGTCGCCGCCGACCGCGTCATAGACCAGCTGGAAGCCCTCGCGCCCGCCCTTCTCCTTGAACTGTTCCGCCAGCGCCTTCGATTCGTCCTTCGAAAAGGGCGCGCGGCCATAGATGATGACGTCGTCGGCGCCCGCATCGCGCACCGCCTGCGCCTTCTCCTCGCTCGACACCGCGCCGACCACGCGCGCGCCGAACGCCTTGCCCAGCTCCACCGCGGCCAGCCCGACGCCGCCCGCCGCGCCCAGCACCAGCAGGTTGTCGGCGGCCTTGATATGGCCGCGATCGACCAGTGCGTGGATCGTCGTGCCATAGGTCAGCAGCATCGACGCGCCTTCCTCGAACGATCGCTCGTCGGGGATCGGGTAGATGTTGTCCGCCCTGGCGACCAGCCGCTCGACCAGCCCGCCCATGCCGGTATTGCCCATCACGCGGTCGCCGGGCCTGAACGCGGTCACGCCCTCGCCCACGCTCTCGACCACGCCGGAAAACTCGCCGCCCGGCGCGAACGGGCGCGGCGGCTTGAACTGGTATTTGTCCTCGATCACCAGCACGTCGGGATAGTTGATCGCGCAGGCCTTGACCGACACCAGCACCTCGCCCGCCGCCGCGACGGGTTCGGGCAGGTCGCCGATCTCCAGAGTTTCAGGTCCGCCCGGTGCCCTCGACAGCAACGCCCGCATATCCGCTCTCTCCCTTGATCCAGGGCCGCTCGTGATCGAGCCGCTCCTCGAATTTCGAAATCACGGTATCCTTTGCCAGCGTCAGGCCGACTTCGTCCAGCCCCTCCATCAGGCAGCGGCGGCGAAACGGGTCGAGTTCGAAGGCGAAGCGGTCCTGAAACGGGGTGGTCACCGTCATCGTTTCCAGGTCGACGGTGACCGGCTGGTCCCTCGCCACCTCCAGCAGCCGGTCGACCGCCTCCTGTGGCAGGACGACCGGGACGATGCCGTTCTTGAACGCATTGCCCGAAAAGATGTCCGAGAAGCTCGGCGCGATCACCGCGCGGATGCCCATGTCGGCCAGCGCCCAGGCGGCATGTTCGCGGCTGGAGCCGCAGCCGAAATTGTCGCCCGCGATCAGGATCGGCGCCCCGGCGTAGGCGGGATCGTCGAAGATGTTGCCCGGCTGCGCGCGTACCGTCTCGAACGCGCCGCGGCCCAGCCCCGAACGCTTGATCGTCTTCAGCCAGTGCGCGGGGATGATGACGTCGGTATCGACGTTCTTCGCCCCCCACGGATAGGCCGTGCCCGAAACCTCGCTGACCGGCTGCATCGGCGTCAGCGTGTCGGGCGCGTGGCCGGGAAGGTCGGTTTGGCGATCGCGGCATAGGCCGCCACGCCGCTCAGCACCGAACCGGCGATCAGGAATACCAGAACCTTCTTCATCGCGACGTCTCCCTGCGTTCTTTCGTGTCGCTCAACGATCCATCAACTCGCGCACGTCGGCCAGCCGCCCGGTCACCGCCGCCGCCGCCGCCATCGCGGGCGACAGCAGGTGGGTACGTGCGCCCGGTCCCTGCCGGCCGACGAAATTGCGGTTGCTGGTCGACGCGCACCGCTCCCCCGCCGGCACCTTGTCCGGGTTCATCGCCAGGCACATCGAACAGCCCGGCTCGCGCCATTCGAACCCCGCGGCGGTGAAGATGCGGTCCAGCCCCTCGGCCTCCGCCTGGCGCTTCACCAGCCCCGATCCGGGCACCACCATCGCACGCACCCCGGCGGCGACGCGGCGCCCGTCGGCGACGCTGGCGGCGGCGCGCAGATCCTCGATCCGGCTGTTGGTGCAGCTGCCGATGAAGACGTGCTGGACGGGCACGTCCTGCATCCGCATCCCCGGCGCCAGCCCCATGTAATCCAGCGACTTGCGCGCCGCCTCCTGCTTCGACGGATCGGCGAAGCTGTCCGGCGCCGGGACCACGCCGGTGATCGGCACGACGTCCTCCGGGCTGGTGCCCCAGGTCAGCACCGGTGCGATATTGGCCGCGTCCAGCACGACCGTCTTGTCATAGCGGGCACCCGCGTCGCTGGGCAGCGTCCGCCACCATTCGACCGCGCGGTCCCAGTCCGCGCCTTGCGGCGCCATCGGCCGGCCCTTCAGATATGCGAAGGTGTTCTCGTCCGGCGCGATCATTCCCGCGCGCGCGCCACCTTCGATCGACATGTTGGCGATCGTCAGCCGTCCCTCGATCGACAGGTTGCGGATCACCTCGCCGGTGAATTCGATGACATGGCCGGTGCCGCCCGCCGCGCCGATCCTCCCGATGATCGCCAGCACGACGTCCTTGGCGCTGACGCCGAAGCCCAGCGTGCCGTCGACGCGCACCTCCATCGTCTTCGACGGCGACAGGATCAGCGTCTGCGTGGCAAGTACGTGCTCGACCTCGCTGGTGCCGATCCCGAACGCCAGCGCGCCCAGCGCGCCATGCGCCGACGTATGGCTGTCGCCGCACACCATCGTCGTGCCCGGCAGGGTGAAGCCCTGTTCCGGCCCCACGACATGGACGATCCCCTGCTTCGCCGACAGCGCGTCGATATAGGGGACGCCGAATTCCGCGACATTGGCACGCAGCGCGCCCAGCTGTTCCGCGCTTTCGCGGTCGGCGATCGGCAGTTCGCGCCCCTCGGCATCGACGCGCGCGGTCGTCGGCAGGTTGTGATCGGGCACCGCCAGCGTCAGGTCGGGGCGCCGCACGCGGCGGCCGGCACTGCGCAGGCCCTCGAACGCCTGCGGGCTGGTGACTTCATGAACCAGATGACGGTCGATATAGATCAGGCAGGAGCCGTCGTCGCGACGCTCCACGACATGGGCGTCCCAGACCTTCTCGTACAACGTGCGCGGTGCGTTCGACATGATGACCCGCGTTAACCCAGTTGCGGCGCGACGCGAACCCGCAAAATCGCACGATTCGTGCGCGACACGCCCCCGCCGCGCGCGCAACCGGTCGCCGGGACACCTTTGCCGCTAACCGACGTTAACGTGGCCGCCGCCGCCGTGCCGGAGAAATGCCTTGGCCCCACCTGCCCGAACCCCCGGCGACCGTGCGCTCGACTGGGTCAATTTCTTCCTGGCGGACGTGCGTGACGGGCTGGGGCCGTATCTGGCGATCTACCTCACCTCGGTGCGAGGGCCGACGCACGGTTGGAACGAGGCGACGACCGGCATGGTGATGACCATCGCCGGACTCGCCGGGCTGCTCGCCACCGCGCCGGCGGGGGCGCTGGTCGACCGGCTGCGCGCCAAGCGCGCGCTGCTGGTGGTCGCCGCGATCCTGGTCACCGCCGCGTCGCTGGCGCTGCCGTTCGTCACCGGTTTCACCGCGGTCGCCGCGACGCAGGCGCTGGCCGCGGTCGCCGGCGCCGCCTTCGCCCCCGCGATCACCGGCATCACGCTGGGGCTGGTCGGCGCACGTGCCTTCACCGCGCGGGTCGGCCGGAACGAGGCGTTCAATCACGGCGGCAATGCGGTGTCCGCCGCGCTCGCCGGGCTGCTGGCGTGGCGTTTCGGGCCGCAGGTGGTGTTCTGGCTGATGGCGCTGCTGGCGGTCGCGTCGATCGGCGCGACGCTGGCCATTCCCGGCGACCGCATCGACCATGACGTCGCGCGCGGCCTGTGCGCCGACGACGACGAGGAACCCTGCGACGCCCCGCCGCAATCGATGTGGCATGTGCTGCGCCATACGCGCGGGCTGGCGGTGTTCGCTGCCGCCGCCTTCACCTTCCACCTCGCCAATGCCGCGATGCTGCCGTCGGTGGGCCAGTTGCTCGCGCATCGCGTCGGCGCGGGCACCGCCACGTCGCTGATGTCGGCATGCATTGTCGGCGCACAGCTGGTGATGGTCCCGGTCGCGATCGTCGTGGGCCGCCATGCCGATCGCTGGGGGCACAAGCCGATCTTCTTAGCCGGCTTCGCGATCCTCGCCGCACGCGGCCTGCTCTATACCGTGTCCGACGCCGCGCCGTGGCTGCTGGCGGTGCAGTTGCTCGACGGGGTCGGCGCCGGCATCTTCGGCGCGCTGTTCCCGGTGGTGGTCGCAGCGCTCACGCGCGGCAGCGGGCGGTTCAACGTCGCGCAAGGCGCCGTCGCCACCGTACAGGGGCTGGGCGGCGCGATCAGCGCGTCGCTGGCGGGCCGGTTGATCGTCGCTGGCGGATACGACCTGGCCTTCCTGGTGCTGGCGGCGATCGCGGGCGTGGGGCTGGCACTGTATCTAGCCGCAATGCCGGAAACCGCCGCTGTTGCCGGAGCGCCGCGGCCGGGATTGTAACGCAACCGTCACCAAACTTCCCCCGTCACGTCATGAAAACACGCCATGCGGCGCACACCGGGCAGCGCCATCAGGCGCCCCGACAGCGTTCTTTGGGGGAACAACATGCACCACGCCCGTCACGGCGCCCGCGCGATCGCGGGTGTCTCGCTCATCGCCCTTGCCGTCGCCGCCCAGCCCGCGCACGCGAGCGCCGACGCCGCCCCTTCGGCCACGGTCGAGGCGGTCGCCGGCCCGAGCGTGTCGGGCCATGTCTACGACGTGACGGGCGTCGCGCTGCCGGGCGCGCGCATCGTGGTGGAGGGCACCGGCGCGCAGGCGACCACCGACCTGCAGGGCAGCTTCACCATCGCGACCCCCGATGCCAGCAGCGCGGTGACGCTGCTGGTCGACTATCTCGGTCGCCCGCCCTTCTCGATCACCGTCACCCCGGAACAGCGCGCCCGCGACGTCGAAGTGACGATGCCCGGCGCCAGCGACAATGCCGGCGACATCGTCGTCGTCGGCGCCTCGCTGCTCGACAATACCGCCCGCGCGCTCAACCAGCAGCGACAGGCCGACAATACTGTTACGATCATCTCCGCCGACGCGATCGGCCGCTTCCCCGATCCCAACATCGCCGAGGCGCTGCAGCGCGCGCCCGGCGTCGGGATCGAGCGCGACCAGGGCGAGGGCCGCTACATCAATGTTCGCGGCGCGCCGTCGGAATGGTCGGCGATCTCGGTCGACGGCGTGCAGATCCCGTCGGTCGATCCCACCACCCGCGCGGTCGATCTGGATACGCTGCCGTCGGACATCGTCGCGAACCTGGAGGTCACCAAGTCGCTGGTCCCCAGCCAGGATGCCGATTCGATCGCGGGCGCGGTCAACATCAGCACGCGCTCGCCCTTCGATCGCAAGGGGTTCGCGCTGACCGGCATGGCCGGTGCCAGCTACAACCAGTTCGGCAAGGGCAGCGACTATCGCGCATCGGGTGCGGTCAGCGATCGCTTCGGTGCGGATCGGCAGTTCGGCGTGCTCGTGTCGGGCAGCTATTCGCGCACGCACCGCCGCCCCGACAATGTCGAGAACACCTGGTCGATCCTTGGGTCCGGCCCGCGTGTCACCGAAACGCTGTTCAAGGATTACGATACCAAGCGCGAGCGGATCGCCGGCACCGCCGCGTTCGAATGGCGTCCCACCGACGCCACGCGCACCTGGGTGCGCGGCACCTACGCCCGGTTCGAGGATAACGAGTTCCGCGACCGCATCGGCATCACCTGGAACGCGGGCAATGCCGCGCCGGTCGCCGGATCAACCGACACCGCCGCGACCTGGGCCAACACCCGCATCGAAAAGCAGGTGCGCCACCGCGTGCAGGTGAACGAGATCAAGACCGTCACCGGCGGGATCGAGCAGCAGCTGGGCGAAGGCCAGGTGCGCGCCGACGTCGCCTACAGCGAAACGTCGCAGACCTATCCGCGCCGTGACGAGCTGCTGTTCCGCTCCACGCTGCGCCCGACGCTGTCCTACGATTTCGGGCGCGACAGCGATCTGCCGACCTATTCGCTGTTCACCAGCAAGGAGCATCTCCAGACCGGCACCTACGGCTTCCGCGAGAACACCTACCGGTCGAACACCACGCTGAACGACGAATTCACCGCACAGATCCGCATGGACATTCCGCAGCCGCTCGGCAACGGCACCGCGACCCTGTCGGCCGGTGGCAAGTATCGCGCGCGCAACATCACCGCGGACGAGGAGCGGTTGCGCGACCAGCGGTCCTCCGCTGCGCCGTCCCGGACGCTCGCCGGGATGCTGTCGGACGAGGATTCGCGCAATTTCGACTATGACCTGGGTAAGCGGTTCGACACCGGGCTGGCCGACGCCTATTTCGACGCAACCAAGGCCGCGTCGCAGCGCCGCCTGCCGCAGTCGGTGACCGCCGACTATCGCGCGACGGAAAAGATTCTGGGCATGTTCGGCATGGGCAAGTTCCAGTTCGGCGACACCACGCTGATCGCGGGCCTGCGCGTCGAGGTCACCGATTTCCGCAGCGAGGCGCCCAGCGTCGCGCGCAACGGCGCGATCACCACCGCGCGCGGCGACAACAATTACACCGATTTCTTCCCCAATCTGACGCTGCGCCAGGCGTTCACCCCCAACCTGATCGGGCGCGTCGCGCTGACCCGCGCGATCAATCGCCCGAACTTCCCGCAGATCGCACCGCGCGTCCTCGAAACGACCGAGGGCAGCACGATCCGCGTCGAATTCGGCAACCCCAATCTGCGCCCGACGCTGTCGAACAACGTCGATGCGGGGCTGGAATATTACATCCGCCCGCTCGGCATCATCGCGGTCAACGGCTTCTACAAGGATTTGACCGACTATCGCTACAACGTGAACGGCACCGGCACCTACAACGGCGTCGCCGGCGCGATCCTCAGCCGCCCGGTCAACGCGCGCGAGGGCAAGCTGTACGGCGTCGAGGTGAACTGGCAGCAGCAGTTGTCGTTCCTGCCGGGCATGCTGGGCGGGTTCGGCGTCTTCGCCAATTACACCTATACCGACGGCGATGCGCGCTTCGACGCGCCGTTCGGCGGGCGCACCCGCTTCCGCCTGCCCGGCCAGTCGAAGCATATGTGGAACGCCTCGCTGTTCTACGAACGCGGCCCGGTGAACCTGCGCGTCGCCTATACCAAGCGCAGCGATTACCTGGACGAGATCAACGCCGACGACGCGCGGCTCGACCTCTATTGGGAGGGCCGCGGGCAGCTCGACGCGACCGGCAGCTTCCAGCTGACCAAGGCGCTGAACCTGTTCGTCGAGGGCAAGAACCTGACCAACACCGCCGGCGTGCGCTATTTCGGCGAGCGGCAGCGCGTCTATGAATATGAGAAGTTCGGCTACACGATCTTCGGCGGCGTGCGGGTGAAGCTGTGAGGGTCGCGCTCCTCACCTCCACGATCGCGCTGACCGCGTGCGCGACGGTTCCCCCCGTCGCCACCCCGGCGGCCCCGACCGTCGCCGCCAGTGCGGAGACCGATCCGGTCGATACCGCGGCGGATGCGGCGGACGATCCGGCAATCTGGCGCAATCCGCGCGACCCGGCGAAGAGCCTGGTGATCGGCACCGACAAGCAGGCCGGCATCCACGTCTACGACCTGACCGGCAAGCGCGTGTCGTTCACCGCCGCGGCGCGGCTCAACAACGTCGACCTGCGGGATCTGGGCGGGCGCGTGATCGTCGCCGCCAGCGACCGCGCGGACGTGACGCAGGGGCATGTCGCGCTGTTCACGCTCGACACCGCCACCGCGCGGCTGGTGCCGATGGGCCGCTATCCCTCGGGCGCGGGCGAGGCCTATGGCATGTGCCTGTGGCACCGCGCGAAGGACGGCGCGCTGTTCGGCTTCGTCGTGATGAAGGACGGGCGGATCGACCAGGTCGCGATCGACCTGGCCGCGCCGACGCCCAAGGTCACCGCCGTCCGCTCGATGAAGCTGGGTACGCAGGCCGAGGGCTGCGTCGTCGACGACCGCACCGGGCTGCTTTACGTCGCGGAGGAGGACGTCGGCCTGTGGCGCTTCGCCGCCGACCCCGCCGCCCCGACCACCGCGACCGCGATCGCGCAGGTCGACGGGCGCACGCTGGTCGCCGATGCGGAGGGGCTGGCGCTCGCCCCGCGCGGGCGCACCGGCGGCTATCTGGTGGTGTCGAGCCAAGGCGACAACGCCTATACGCTCTATCGCCTGCCCGGCGTCACCTATGCCGGCCGTTTCCGCATCGGCGGCGGCGCGATCGACGGGACCAACGACACCGACGGCATCGAACTGGCGCTCGGCAATTTCGGCCCCGACTATCCCGCCGGACTGTTCATCGCGCAGGACGGTGACAATGCGCCCGCCACGCAGAACTTCAAATATGTCAGCTGGGCAAAGGTGCTGCGCGCGCTGAAGCTGCGCTGACGCACGTTTCGGGGTGGCCCGCCCGCGATGGTCGCGGCCACCCTTACAGGTTCGCCTGCTCCTCGCGCGGCAGGTCCGCGTCGGGCGGGTAATAAAGCCGCGCGCACTCCTCGCGCAGGCACCCGCCCTCGATCACGATATCCTCGCGATACGCATCCGCGATGAACGACAGCGTATCGACGTGCCGCGCCTCGAAATACATTTCGTGCACGTCGTCGCGCCCCGCGCCGTAAACGACGCGCCCGACCTTCGACCAGATCGACGCCATCGTGCACATCCCGCACGGCTGGAGCGTGGAATAGAGCGTCGCCCCGCGCAGCTCCAGCTCGCCGATCCCCTCGCACGCGCGGCGGATCGCCATCATCTCGGCATGCGCGGTCGCGTCGGGCAGTTCCTCGGTCTGATTGCGCTCGCCCGCAATTTCGCGTCCGTCCAGCACGATCACCGACCCCAGCGGCGCGGTGGACGGGTCGGCCCCCTTGGACGTCGCGATCGCGATCGCGCGGCGCATCCAGCGTTCGTCTTCCTCGGTCATCGGCACCTCCGCCGCCCCTAACGCGGCATCACGCGGGAAAGGCCCATGGACGGTGCGACGACCGCAGGAGCACCGCCCTCAATAGGCGTTCATCGCATTGTATTCGGTGATCTTCTGCTTGCCGAGCTGGCTCATGTGCACCTCGTCCGGCCCGTCCGCCAGCCGCAGGAAGCGGTTGAGCGTGAAGAATTCCGCGACCGGCGTGTCGTCGCTCACCCCCATGCCGCCGTGGCTCTGGATCGCGCGGTCGGCGACGGTCTGCGCCATCTGCGGCGCGATCACCTTGATCGCGGCGATCAGGTCCCGGGCGTCCTTGTTGCCGAACCGGTCCATCCGGTCGGCCGCCTTCAGCGTCAGCAACCGCGCCATCTCCACCTCGCAGAAACTGCGCGCGACATCCTGGCGGATCGAGGATTGGTCGGACAGTTTGCGCCCGAACGCGACGCGGTTCTCGACGCGGCGCGCCATGATCTCCAGCGCGCGCTGCGCCTGCCCGATCGAGCGCATGCAATGGTGGATGCGCCCCGGTCCCAGCCGCCCCTGCGCGATCTCGAACCCGCGGCCCTCGCCCAGGATCAGGTTTTCGCGCGGAACGCGCACATCGTCGAAGCGCAGCTCGCATTCGCCGCCCGGCGAATTCAGGCTGCCGAACACGCGCTGATGGCGCACCACCGTGACGCCCGGCGTATCCTTCGGCACGATGATCGTCGAATGCTGCAGGTGGCGGGGGGCATCGAAATCGGTCTTCCCCATCACCAGCAGCACCGTGCACTGCGGGTGCATGAAGTTCGAAATCCACCATTTGCGCCCGTTGATGACGTAATCCTCGCCATCGGCGGTGATCGACATTTCCAGGTTGGTGGCGTCCGATGACGCGACCTGCGGCTCGGTCATCACATAGGCGGAGCGAATCTCCCCCGCCAGCAACGGCTTCAGCCAGCTCTGCTGCTGTTCGGGGCTGCCGTATTTGGCCAGCACCTCCATGTTGCCGGTATCGGGGGCGGAGCAGTTGAACACCTCGCTCGACCACGGCACCCGCCCCATGATCTCCGCCAGCGGCGCATACTCCAGGTTGGTCAGCCCCGGCGACCAATGGCCGTATTCGTGCGGCAGGAACAGGTTCCACAACCCCTCCGCCTTCGCCCGCGCCTTCAGCGGCTCCAACCCCGGCCATTCCTGCCACAGGTTGTTCTGGTCGATGACGAATTCATGCCGCTCGCGCTCAGCGGGATAGACATGCGCCGCCATGAACGCCTCGACGCGGGCGATCAGGTCGCGGGTTTTGTCGGTATAGTCGAAGTTCATGGTCGGTCCTTTCAGACGATCGGCCGGTCGATGCGGCGCAGCGCGCGATCGAACAGCGCAACGGCATGGCTGTGGAGCTGGTCGCCGATCGCCTGCGGCGTCAGCCCGGCGAGCGCGCGCGCATGGCTGCCCTCCAGGATCGCGCCCAGCTTGAACGGGGCCAGCACGGCATACCAGCGCGCGTCCTGCGCGCTGCGCCCCGTGGCGGAAAGGTAGCGGTCGACCACCTCGCCCAGCGTCGGGAACCCGTCCCATGGCGTTACCGCCACGCGATGCGTGTGCTCGTCCGGGTCGTGCCAGGTCGCGGTCAGCCATCCCAGATCGAGCAACGGGTCGCCGCGGCTCGCCAGTTCCCAATCGACGATCGCGGCCAGTTGCGGCCCGTCGGGGCGGTACATGACATTGGCGAGGTGATAGTCGCCGTGGATGAGCCCCGGCTGCATCGCCGCCGGGCGGTGCGCGTCGAGCCAGCGGCAGATCGGCTCGACCTGCGGCAGCGCGGCCAGCCCCGGCCAGCCGTCGAACTGCGTATAGCTGTCCAGCTGCGCGCGCCAGCGCGACGCCTGCCGCTCGATCCACCCGTCCAGCTTGCCCAGATCGTTCAGCCCCGCCGCGGCCGGGTCGATGCGCGACAGCGCGACGGCGCCGTCGACGATCGCTTCCCCCATGCCGCGCCGGATCGCGGCGCTGCCGGCGTGGAGCGGCGGCAGCGCGACCGTCGCGTTGAACCCCTCGACCGGCTCCATCAGGTAGAAGGCCGTGCCCAGCACCGCCGGGTCCGCCTCCCCCGCGATGAAGCCGGGATGCGGCACGTCGGTGCCCGCCAGCGCGGACAGCACCGTCATCTCGCGGCGCATCACCGCGTCGCTTTCCGCGCGCGGGCGGCGCGGCGGGCGACGCAGGACGTAATCGCGGCCAGCGCGCGTGAAGCGCAGCAGGATGTTCTGGGTCCCCCCGCCCAGCGTCTCGACCCGCTCGATCGTCGCGCCGGCGCCCAGCGCCCGCCCGTCCATCCAGCGCGACAGCGCGGCCAGGTCGATCACCTCGGCCCAGGCCTCGCGGTCGTGGGTCAGCGGCGCCGTCATGCCAGGCTCAGCCCGCCGTCCACCACCAGCGTATGCCCGGTGACATAGCCCGCCAGCGGCGATGCGAGAAACAGCGCGGCATGCGCCATGTCCTGCGGCGTCCCCTCCCGACCGTCGGGAATGGCGGCGAGCGCCGCGGCCTTTCGCTGCGGATCGCCGGTGGTGACCGCGGTCAGCTTGGTCGCGACCAGTCCGGGGGCGATACCGTTGACGCGGATGCCCTCGCGTGCCCACGCCTTGCCCAGCACCTTCGTCAGGCTGATCGCCCCGGCCTTGGACGCGCTATAGGCCGGGTTGCCGATATTGGCCTGGAAGCCGGAGATCGAGCTGACGACGATCATCGCACCCCCGCCCCCGGCAGACAGCATCGCGCGGAAGTTCCCGGCGACCGCCATCAGGCTGTCGAGGTTGACAGCCATCACCCGGTCCCAGCCGGCCCGTTCGAATTCGCCGCGCTTATAGACGACGGTGCCCTGCGACTGGACCAGCACGTCCAGCGTGGCGAACGGCGCGGCCCAGCCGTCGATCGCATCGCGATCGCCGACGTCGACGCAGGAATAGTGGAGGCCGGTCAGATCGGAGCCGTCCTCCCCGTCGTAATCGGCCGCGGCGGCGCGGGTTCCCCAGACGTGCACGTCCGCGCCGGCCGCGCGAAAGCCCTGCGCGATCCCGTTGCCGATCCCGCTCGACCCTCCGACCACCAGCACGCGCCGGCCCGTGAAATCCAGTGCGATCATTGCCCGCCTCTCCCGTGGCGGCGGAGGATCGGCGATCGGACCGGGCGTGTCCAATATCGGATTCCTTGATCGACGATCGGATATTCTTATGGATCGCGTTATGGATCTGGATGCCCGCCCGCACCGCGCCTTTATCGCGATCGCCGAAACGGGCTCGTTCAGCCGCGCCGCGGCGATGCTTAATATCAGCCAGCCGGCGCTGTCGGCGCAGCTGAAGGAGTTCGAGCGGCGGCTGGGCTTCCGCCTGCTCGACCGTACCAGCCGAAAGGTGTCGCTGACGATCGAGGGACGGCTGTTCCTCGACCGCTCGCGGCGGCTGGTCAGGGAAACCGAATGGGCGAACAACGCCGCGCGCGATATCCGCAACAACCAGCTGCGCGTCGGCACCGCGCACTACACCGCCGAGATCGCGGAGCGGAACCGCATCATCGACGATTTCGTCGCCGAAGAGCCTGACGTGCCGCTGCGCGTCATGCGCCGTAGCGCCGAGCAGTTGCGCGACGATCTGGACCGTGGCGACATCGACGTCGCGATCACGCTGCAACTAGTCCCGCCCGACGACGCGCCCGCGCGCGCCGATGCGGCGCCCAGCTGGGTGGTGGCGGAGCGCGCCGTCACGCTGCAATTGCCGCACGACGACCAGCTGGCATGCGGAGCCGACGTGCTCCCGGCCGCCGCGCTGCGCGGACGCGCGATCGCGATGATCGACCGCTCGCACGGCGTCGCGATCGCCGAAAGCGTGGGGAAGGCGATCATCGACGCCGGTGCCGAGGCGCGCACCCTTCCCGAGGGGGATGCCCGCGCGGTGCTGCGGCAGGGCGCGCGGCTTGGCATCGCCGCGATCGACCTCGGCTGGTTCGTGCCGCCCTGCGCCAGCGTGGTGCGCCGGGCGGTCGCGGAATGGACGGTGCGCACGCGGCTGGTGGCGATGGCGAACCCCGGACGCCGCCGTGCCGGCACCGACCGGTTCCTCGACCGGCTGCGCCGGATGACACCGCCGTCCTGACCCCGCCGGTCGCGCAGGACGAGGCGAAAACCGATATGCGTCGCGGCGCTCGCCGGCCGCGCCCTGGTTATCGCATCCCTAGGGCGCGTCGGGCTGCCGCTCGGGCACCGCCTGCGCGAAGGCGGGCAGCGCCAGGCACGCCTCCTCGACCTGCACCAGCCGCGGCCAGCGCAACTCGACTCCGAATCGGCGCGCGTTGAACAATTGCGGCACCAGGAAGATGTCGGCCAGCGTCACCGCCTCGCCGAAGCAATAGCGTCCGCCGTCGCCCGCGATCAGCCGGTCGCAGGCGTCCAGCCCCTCCGCGATCGTGGTGCGCGCCCATCCCGTCACCTGTTCCTCGGCCAGGCCGAGCGCGCGCAGCCGGTCGAGCACCTTCAGGTTCTGCACCGGATGGGTGTCGCACGCGATCACCTGCGCGACGGCGCGCACCCGCGCGCGCTGTGCGGCATCGCGCGGCAACAGCGGCGGCTGCGGATGCAGTTCGTCCAGATAGTCGCAGATCGCGAGCGACTGGGTCAGCACCGTGCCGTCGTCCAGCTCCAGCGCCGGCACCAGCCCCTGCGGGTTGCGCGCCAGGAACGCCGGGGCGCGCTGCTCCCCCTCGCGTAGCTGCACGAACGCCTGTTCGTACGCCAGCCCCTTCAGGTTGAGCGCGATGCGCACGCGATAGGAGGCGGTCGATCGGAAATAGCCGTGCAGGCGCATGTCGATCAGTCCCTGGCCGGCGCGCCGATCCGCACCGTGCACGGCGACAGGCCGTCGATCGTGACGACGATCTCATCGCCTTCCGCCACCGCGCCGACGCCCGACGGCGTGCCGGTGTAGATGAGATCGCCCGGCTCCAGCCGGTAGAAGCGCGAGACATAGGCGATCACGTCGTCGACCGGCCAGATCATGTCGGCAATGTCGCCCTGCTGCCGGACCTCGCCATTGACGGTCAGCGCGATCGCGCCGGCGGCCATTACCGCGGTGCGGGGGTGGATCACGCCCAGCGGCGCCGATTGCTCGACGTTCTTGGCGGTGTCCCACGGCCGCCCCTTCTCCTTCGCGGCCTGCTGGAGATCGCGGCGCGTCATGTCGAGGCCGGCGGCATAGCCCAAGATGTGCGCGGCCGCGTCGCCCGCCGCGATGTTGCGCCCGCCCTTGCCGATCGCGACGACCAGCTCGGCCTCGTAATGGAAATCGGCGGTTTCGGGGGGATAGGCGATCGTCGTGCCGGACGGCACGACCGCCTCGGCCCATTTGGTGAAGAAGAACGGCGGGTCGCGATCCGGGTCGCTGCCCATTTCGCGCGCGTGGGCGGCATAATTGCGCCCGATGCAGAACACGCGGCGCACCGGGAACTGGCGACCGTCGCTGACGGCGGCGCGGGTCGCGGCGGGGGCTTCGAACACGTCGCTCACGCACATTCCTCCTTGTCGGGACACGGCGTCACCGCACATCGCCGAACCAGAAATCGGCGCGGCGCGCAACCGGGGCGCCTGCGTGTCAGGGGCGATGCCCGCTCATCTCGGCGCCCGCCGCCGCATCGAAGCGCCGGTTCCACACCACCGCCGACAGGGAAATCGCCGCAACCGTCAGGAACGCCAGCGAGAAGGTGCGCAACCCCGGCCCGCCCTGCCCTTCTGCCAACGTTCCCAATTCCAGCACCGTCGCCGCGATGCAGATGCCCAGCGACAGCGTCAGCTGCTGGAACGTGGCGTAGAAGCTGGTCGCCGCGCTCATCCGTTCCTTGTCGATGTCGGCATAGGCGACCGCATTGTAGCCGGTGAACTGGAACGAGGTGAAGAACCCCGCGACGCCCAGCACCACGATGATCGCCGCGGTCGGCCAGTCGGGGCGGAAGAACGCGCAGACGGCATAGCCGGCGCTGCTGGCGACCCCCGATACGATCAGGCTGCGGCGAAAGCCCCAGCGGCGCAGCACGCGCGGCGCCAGCGTCTTCATCGCCAGCGCGCCGACCGCGCCCGCCATCGTGATCGTCCCGGTCCGCGCGGCGGACAGGCCGAAGCCGATCTGGAATATCAACGGCAGCAGGAACGGTTGCGCCCCCTGCGTGATGCGCGTCAGCGAACCGGCGATCACCGACAGGCGGAACGTCGGGATGCGCATCAGCGACGGGTCCAGGATCGGGTCGCTGACCCGCCGGGCGTGGCGGATATAGAGGACGGCGAACACCGCCCCCACGACCAGCAGTGCGATCGCCACGCGCCCGGTGCCCGGCCGGCTCGCCAGTTCCAGCCCGAACAGCAGGCACCCCAGCGCCGCGCCCGACAGGAAAAAGCCGGACAGGTCGAACCGCGCGCGCGCATCGCCGCGTACCTCGGGCACCAGCAGCCACGCCCCCACCATGCCCAGAATGCCGATCGGCAGGTTGAGGTAGAAGATCCAGCGCCAGTCGAGCCAGGTGACGATGAACCCGCCCAGCGGGGGGCCGAGGATCGGTCCGGCGAGCGCCGGCATCACCAGCCACGACAGCGCCCTGACCATGTCCTCCCGGGCGACGCTGCGCAGCAGGACGAGACGCCCGACCGGCACCATCATCGCCCCGCCGATCCCCTGTACGAAGCGCGCGACGACCAGCATCGGCAGCGACGTCGCCTGTGCGCACGCAACCGAGCCGATCAGGAAGATGCCGATCGCCGCGCAGAAGATGCTGCGCGACTCGAGGCGATCGGCCAGCGTCCCGCTCGCGGGAATGAACAATGCCAGCGCCAGCAGGTAGCTGGTGAGCGCCAGGCTGAGGCTGGTCGCCGGGCGGCCCAGATCATGCGCCATCGTCGGCAGCGCGACGGTCAGCACCGTACCGTCAAGCTGCTGCATGAACAGCGCCGACGCGACGACCAGCGCGGTGACGCGATAGCCGTGCGCGCTGCCCCCGGTGGGCGCGGCGGCGATCGCCTCCACGCCGGGCGCCAGCCCGTCGCCCACGTCCGCGCTCATCGAAGCCAGATTACGCCGTCGCCACCGCATGTCCGCTCGTCTCCACCCGCCGACCGCTACAACGCGATCGGCGCGCGAAGGTCCAGCGTGGCGCGGTTCGACCGGCCGCCGTTACAGGCGATAGCCGAGCGACAGCATCACGTTGCGCGGCGCCGATACGAAACAGTCGCCGCGGGCAAGGCACGTCGCATAGCCGCGATTGTCGAACAGGTTGGTGGCGTTAAGCCGCAACCGCCAGCTGTCGCGCTCCATCTCGACCAGCGCATCGACCATCGTGCGCGCCGGGGTGACGAGCGTCCAGAAGGGATTGCCCGACGATTGCTGCCCCAGATAGCGCACGCCCGCCCCCAGCCGCAGCGTGGCCCAGTCGCCGGGGATCGTCTTCGTCGCCCACGCCGATGCGGTGTGGCGCGAAAGATAGCCGATCTCGCCGGTATCGCCGGTCACGTCGTTGAAGCCATAGGCCAGCGACAGGTCGTAATTGCCCGGCAGCGTGCGCGTCGCCTCCAGCTCGAACCCCTTGGTGACCAGTTCCCCCGCCTGGATCTGACCCATCGGGTTGGCGGGATCGGCCACCGGGCGGTTGCGCTCCTTGATGCGGAAGCCGGTGAGCGTGACCAGCGTCGCGCGATCAGGCTGCCACTTCACGCCGCCTTCGAACTGATGGCCGGTCTGCGGGCGGAAGGGGTCGCCCGCGGTGGTGCGGCCGGCGATCGGCTGGAAGCTTTCGGTATAACTGAAGAACGGCGACACGCCCGCCCCCACCTCGCCGATGATGCCGGCGCGATAGGTGGTGGCGCTGTCGGTCGTGCGCGTGGTCGTGCCGCTATTGATGTCCAGGCTGGTTCCCCGCACCCGGTCGCGCCGCGCGCCCAGCACCACCGAGACGCGGTCCCACATCCTGATCTGGTCCTGCACGTACAGGCCGAGCTGCTTCTGCGTGTCGCCGGTGAACGGGGCGACCAACTTCGGCTCGACGATCGACGCATAATCGATGTCGTACAGGTCGATGACCTGCGAATAATCGTAATTGTCGCTCTTGCGCACCTGGTTCCAGCTGTAGTCGACGCCGGCCAGCAGCACATGCTCCACCGCCGCGCCGGTGTGGAAGCGCCACTGAACGTTGTTGTCGGTGGAAAAGACATTGAGCCGCGCGACCGACGACCCGGCGATCAGCGGGATCAGGCGCCCGTTGCTGCCCGCCACATACGGATCGGTCGGATTGCCGTAGCTGTTCGTGTAGTGCGTGAAATAATCGAGGTCGCTGTCGATGTAGCGCGCCTTCAGGCTGATCTTCAGGTCGTCGGTGAAGCGGTGGGTGACCATCCCCGACCCTTGCAGCAGCCGCCCGTCGTAACGGTCGTATCCCGGCTTGCCGACGAACAGGTAACGCGGCAGCGGCGGGTTGTCGCGATTGGGGCGCAGCGTCCCGATGACGGGCAGGAAGTTTGAGGTCGAGCCCGTCTTGTCGTCCTGGTACAGGCCCAGCAGCGTCACGTCGGTGCTCGCCCCCGGCCGCCAGGTGATCGACGGCGCGATCATCACGCGGTCGTCGGGTACGTGATCGACATAGGTATCGGCATCGCGCACCCGCGCGACGATCCGCGCGGCGAGCGTGTCGCCCAGCCGGCCGTTCAGATCGGCCAGCACTTCCTTGCGATCGTAGCTGCCATAGACGAGGTTGACGTCGGCACTGTTGGTGAACAGCGGCGTCTTCGACACCAGGTTGACGATGCCCCCGATCGAACCCTGCCCGAACAGCACGGACGCAGGGCCGCGCACCACCTCCACGCGGGAGAAGTTATAGGGGTCGGACGCGATGCTGGCGTAGAAGCTGAAGATGTCGCGCATGCCGTCGCGGAACTGCAGCGCATCGACCCCGCGGACGGTGAAGGTGTCGACGCGGGTATCCCGCCCATAGGCATCGGCGTTGACGCCGGCGGCATAGCGGACGGTGTCGGCAATGTTGATCGCCCCCTGCGCCAGATAGACGTCTTCGGGGATGACGGTCAGCGGCTGCGGCACCTCGATCAGCGGCGTGTCGGTCTTGCTACCGGCCGACGTCCGGTCGACGCGCCCCTCGATCAGGATATCGTGCTGCGCTTCTGCTGCCACTTCGTCGCCCGCCCGCACGCCACCGCCCTCCGGGCCCGCAGCCGCCCGGACGGGCGATGCGCTCAGCGCGATGAACGCCGTGCCGGCGAGAATGATGGGCTTCATGGTGCGGTCCCCCAGTTGATGACGGAGCGCGCTTAATGATGATGATAAGGATTCGCAATAGCGATCGAGGCGACCGGTGTGCCCCCCTCCGCCACTGGCCTGTAGCACGGCGGCCACACCCCGGCGTTATCCGCACATCACGCCCCATCACCCCGTTGCGATCGTATTCGACCTTGGTTTAACGCGCGTCCGTTCGGCCCAATGGGGCGTGTAAAAAGTCAAAGGGGAGACTTATGGCGATTGTAACCGGTTTCAGCGCGCGTGCGCTCCTGTTGGCCGGGGCGACGCTGATGCCCGCCGTCGCGATGGCGCAGACCGCCGGCGGCGATGCGCAGGCCGCGCCCACCGCGCAGACCGATGATCTCCAGGACATCGTGGTCACCGGGCAGACCACCCGCGACCGCCCGCTCATCACCTCCTCGGCCGACATCACCTACGCCACTCGCGAGGATATCGATCGCCGCGCGCCGCGCTCCACCGCGGACATGCTGGAGCTGGTGCCCGGCATCTTCGTCGAGGCGACCGCCGGTGAGGCGTCGAACAATTACTCGGTGCGCGGCCTCCAGGGCGGCGGGCAGCGCTTCGTGCAGCTCGAAGAGGACGGCATGCCGATCCTCTACGGCGGCGGCGGCGCGGACTTCTTCTTCCAGCAGGATCTGACGATCGACCGGCTGGAAGCGGTGAAGGGCGGCTCGTCGGGCGTGCTGACCGTCAACGGCGCGGGCGCGACGATCAACTTCATCTCCAAGCGCCCGAACTTCAACGAATTCGAGGGCGCGGTGCGCCTGACGGGCATGAACTACGGCCTGAAGCGCGCAGACTTCTACTATTCGGCGCCGCTTGCCGAGAACCTGGCCTTCAACTTCGGCGGCTATGTGCAGAGCAGCCCGGGCGTGCGCCGCAATCCGTTCGACTATGCCGGCTATCGCATCAAGGGATCGCTGGAATATCGCCTGCCGGGTGGCGGATCGATCCGCCTGTCGGGGCGCCGCGGCGATATCGAAACCGCCTATTACGCCTCCGCGCCGTACCGCTTCGAGAATGGCGAGCCGGCCAGCATCCCCGGCTTCGACATCCAGCGCGACAATATCGGCGGCGACGCCTTCAGTTCGATCCGCGTGCCGGTGTCGACCTATGTCGATGCCAGCGGCTACCGCCCGTTCCGCTACCGCGACGGCATCCGCTCGCTCTATAATCAGGCGCGGCTCGACGTCGACGTGCCGGTGTCCGACACGCTCGACCTGTTCGCCCGCGCGCGCTACATCGACTATACCTATGATTTCAACGGCCTGTTCCCCGGCTCGGGCACGGGCAATGCGGGTCTGGCGAGCGCGGTCAACTATCTGACGCCCGGCGCCAATTCGCCGATCAACGATCTGCTGACCCGCGGGCAGGCGGCATTCCCGACCGCGGCGCGCTTCGGCATCCGCAACATCCGCACCGGGGAAGTCATCGGATCGAACCAGACCGGCGCGCTCAACGCGCTGAACGGCAACGGCTTCCTGCAGCGCACGACGCTCAACCACGATCGCATCGACGGGCGTGACCTGGGCATCAACGCCGGTGCCACCTGGGCGTTCGAGGCGGGTTCGATCAAGAACTCGCTGACCGTCGGCGGCATGTACTACAACGTCAAGCGCCGCCAGAACCAGTCGGCGACCGCCAGCGTCGTCAATGACGTGCGCAACAATTCCGACGTCTATGACATCGTCGCGCTGAACGGCGCCAACGGCGTCATCGGGTCGCTGACCGACAGCGGCTTGGTGTCTTATGGCGACTGGGGCAACGGCATCCGCGAGCGCAACGACGAAGCCGTGTCGCTCTACGCCAACGACGAAATCGCGCTGGGCGATCACCTGCGCATCGACGGCGGCATCCGCTGGGAACAGGACAGCGCGGTCGCGCTCGACGGTCGCAACGCCGCCGCCGCCGATCCCTCGCGCCGCATCGTGGCGGCGAACGGCGGGTTCGAACAGCTGGTGCCCGTCGGCCAGGGCGGCGTGCTGACCACGGTCGGCGCGACGTTCGCCGGCCAGTATGACGTTCGCCGTCGCAAGCAGGACAAGATCGCCTGGACGGTGGGTGCGAACTATCTGATCACCCCCAACCTGTCGATCTACGGCCGCTATGCCGACGGCTTCCAGACCAACAACGTCGACCCGATCACCACCATCAAGCTGTATGAAGCGGGCGTGCGCTATCAGTATGCGCGCATCTTCAGCGGATCGGTGACCGTGTTCCGCACCAACTTCGACGATCAGAACTACAATTTCGCCAACCCGAGCAACCCGTCGCAGCAGCAGAACATCAACGCCGACCTGCGTACCAAGGGTGTCGAGATCGACGTGATGGTGCGGCCGGTGACGTTCTTCTCGGTCGATTTCCAGGGCGTGTTCCAGGATCCGAAGCTGGTCAATCTGCAGATCGACGGCGCGAACCAGGCCGGCTTCGAGGGCAACCGTCCCGAGCGGACGCCCGCCCAGCTGTGGACCGTCACGCCGTCGTTCTCGCTCCCCAACGGGCTGGGCGAGGTCTACGGCCGGTACAAGTTCATCGGGAAGATCTTCGCCGATGCCGGCAACGGCGTGGCGCTGCCCAGCTATGGCGTGACCAGCGTCGGCGTGAACCTGAACCTGACGCCGCAGCTGCAGCTGAGCCTGAATGCGGAGAATATCTTCGACGTCGTCGGCCTGACCGAGGGCAATCCGCGCCAGGGACAGACGCAGGCGATCACCGACGGCTATTTCTACGCCCGCGGCATCGTCGGCCCCACCTATGGCGGGTCGCTGACCTTCCGCTTCTGATCCGGGCGGTTAGAACGATCATGGGGGGCGTCGTGACCGGCAGCGGTCGCGGCGCCCCCGTTTGTTGACGGGAGAAGGCGATGAAGCACGTGGCACGCATGATGCTGGGCGCGGCACTGGTGACGGCGGCAGGGATGGCGACGGCGCAGCGCGAGGCACCCGCACCGGATCTGGCGTATGAACTGACCGAGGGCCAGAACATCAACGCCTTCGTGCGGGAGGGACCGGTCGCGGCACATCTGCTGCTGCGCAATGGCGTCGACCCGCGCATCCTCGTCGCCTTCCCCGCCGGCAACAGCGGGGCGGGCCAGTGGTTCGCGCGGCTTGATCGCCCGGCAACGTGGCGCCTGGAACAGGCGCCGCGTCCGCTGACCATGGCGGAGCCGAACGGCACGGCGGGGCGCCGGCTGCACGGCGTGGTCGCGGTGGCCAGCATCGACGCGCCGCGGCTTGAGCTGCACAAGACGGTGCTCTCGTCGATCCGCTTCCTGCGCGACTATCAGGCGATCGGCCGCCTGCCGAACGAGGTGGAGGCGACCCCGTCCATCGCCGGCAACGTCGTGACCGGCTATCGCCGCCGGCTGGACGGCGCGCCGGGCTATTACCTGAAGCTGGAGGTGCTGGGCGGTCGCGTGGACGGCACCACGATCCTGCCGGGCGCGGACGGCCGCATCCGCCTGCGCATCACCGCCGCCACCGGGGAGACGCCGCTGACCGGGCTGACGGCGGGCGCGTTGCTGACCGCGCGCGCCGCCGACGATCCTGCGGCGCGCGATGCGCTGCGCTTTCTCAGCTATCGCGAGAAGTTCCTGGCCGGATCGTGGCGGTTCCAGACCTATTTCGGGCGCGACACGCTGATGTCGGTACGCATGCTGATGCCCGTGCTGCAACCCGGCGCGGTGGAGGCGGGGCTGGGATCGGTCCTTGCCCGGCTCGATGCGCGCGGCGACGTCGCGCACGAGGAGGGGATCGGCGAATTCGCGGTGGTCGACCGCCGCGCGCATGGCGGCAGCGGCGACGCCGCGGTGCTCGATTACGCGATGGTCGACGACGATTACATGCTCGCGCCGGTCGCCGCCACCTACCTGCTCGATCACGCGGACCGTGCCGCGGCGCGTCGCTTCCTTGCGCGGGCGATGACCAGCGAGGGCGTGCCCGGCACGGTCGAGCCGGCGGGGAAGGCGCTGGTGCGCAACCTGCGCTTTGTGGTCGCGACCGCCGAACCCTTCGCCCGCGCCCCGGCGGTCGAGCGGCTGGTGGCGCTCAAGCCCGGCCGCCTGACCGGCCAGTGGCGCGACAGCGAGGAGGGGCTGGGCCGCGGGCGATATGCCTATGACGTCAACGCCGTGTTCGTCCCCGCCGCGCTCGACGCCGCGGTGCGGATGCTGCGCGCGGGGCTGCTCGACGCCTATCTGACGCCGCAAGACCGCGCGGCGCTGGGCAAGGCCGGGGCGATGGCCGCGACTTGGCGCCAGCGCGCCCCGGCGCTGTTCCGCGTGGATATTCCGGCAGCGGAGGCGAGCGCGCGGGTGCGTGACTATGCCCGGTCGCTGGGGATTCCCGCCCAGCCCGCGCTGGCGTCGCTCGGCGATGCGCCGCTCACCTTCCATGCGCTGTCGCTCGACGCGGGCGGCAAGGCGGTGCCGATCGTCAATTCCGACGAGGGGTTCGCGCTGATGTTCTCGAACCCCTCGCCGGCGGAACTGGACACCTATGTCACCGCGGCGATGCGCCCGTTCCCGGCGGGGCTGATGACCGATATCGGGATGCTGGTCGCCAATGCGGCGCAGGCGGATGCGACCGCGCAGGGCCGTTTCACCTCGGCGGCCTATCACGGTGCGGTCGTGTGGTCGTGGCAGCAGGCGCTGTTCGCGGCCGGGCTGGAACGCCAGCTGGCCCGCCGCGACCTGCCCGCCTCGACCCGTGCGATCCTGACGCGCGCGCAGGCGACGCTGTGGCGCGCGATCCAGGCGACGCGCGCGACGCAAAGCTCGGAATTGTGGTCCTGGGCCTATGAGGGCGGCCGGTACAAGGTCGTCGCCTTCGGCGCGGGCAAGCAGGACGTCGACGAATCGAATGCCGCGCAATTGTGGAGCACCGTCTATCTCGCGGTGCAGCCGCCGAAGAAATAGGCGCGCGCCGCGGCCAGGCGGGACGGCGTCACTCCAGCATCAGGAACGCCGTCACCGTCAGCCGCCCGCGCGCCGGATCGTCGCCCAGCGCCGCCCCGGGCGCGATCGCGCCGCTGTGGAGCAGCGAACTGCGATAGATCACCGCGCGGTTCGGCTGCGCCGCGACCAGGGCGGTCCGCTCGAACAGCGGCGTCGAATCCGCGATATAGGCCGGCGGCGGATCGCCGTCGCGACGCAGCTCATCGTTCAGCGCGGCCAGATACCCCGCCGCGCGCGCCGTATCGATCGTCTCGAAGCCGGTCGCGCGATGCCGGAAGAACGCGGTCCCGTCCCCCTCCCCCAGATAATGGACCAGCGCGATGCGGCGCGGGTCGGTGGCATCGATATGCGGCAGCCGTTGTGTCACGCTCAGCTGCGCCGGCGGCGTCGTCACGATCGAAAAGCTCGCATCGAGCAGCGACACGCCGCCGCGATGCCCGAACACGCCCGCCAGCACCGCGGTCAGCGCCGGGCGCACCGCCACGAAATAATCGGGCGGCAACGCCGCGCGGACGCCTGGATAATGATGCCGCCCCGGCGCGAAGCGCGCGGACAGCGCGGCCGTGCGCAGCGCCGCCGGATCGGGGTGGAACCCGTCCACGATCGCGATCGGCTGCCGCTCCGCGCCGATCCGCCGCGCGACCATGTCGGGCGTCGTCACGGTGCGCCGATCAGCTGCGCCAGCGCATCGTCGTGCATCGGCAGCGTCGGCGCGGCGCGCGCGATCACCTGCGCGATCTGCTCCACCTGCGCGCGGTTGGTATCGGCATCGAGCGCATCGGCGAGCGGATTGTAACCGCTGGCGGTCACGCCCTGCCCGTCGAGCACCGCCAGCCAGCTGGCTTCGCGGAACAGCTCGTCGCTGTCGAGGATCAGCCGCCCCGAACGGCGATATTGCGCCACGCGCGCGACCAGCGTGTCGGGCAGCGTCATGGTGCGGCAATGCTGCCACAGCGGCGCGTCCCGTCCGCTGGTGGCGTGATAATGGAGGATCAGAAAATCCTTGATCCCGTCCATGTCGCGGCCGAACAGCCCGTTGAACCGGTCCGCCAGCGCGGGATCCATGTCGCGGTCGGGAAACAGCGTCAGCAGCTTGGTGATGCCGCTCTGGATCAGATGGATGCTGGTCGATTCCAGCGGCTCTAGGAACCCCGACGACAGCCCGATCGCCACCACGTTCCCGCGCCACGGCCGCCGCCGTGTCCCGGCCGTGAAGCGCAAGGTGCGCGGCGCCGCCAGCGGCTCGCCGTCAAGGTTGGCGAGCAGCGTCGCGGTCGCTTCGTCCTCGCTCAGATGCGCGCTGGCATAGACATAGCCGTTGCCGGTGCGGTGTTGCAGCGGGATGCGCCATTGCCACCCCGCCGCACGCGCGGTCGAGCGCGTGTAGGGCGTGGTCGCGGCGACCCGCGCACAGGGCACCGCCACCGCCCGGTCGCACGGCAGCCAATGCGACCAGTCCTCCAGCGCCTCGCCCATCGCGCCGTCGATCAACAGCGCGCGGAACCCCGAG
Organism: Sphingomonas ginsenosidimutans; assembly: GCF_002374835.1. Classification (GTDB taxonomy): domain Bacteria; phylum Pseudomonadota; class Alphaproteobacteria; order Sphingomonadales; family Sphingomonadaceae; genus Sphingomonas; species Sphingomonas ginsenosidimutans. The sequence continues at coordinate 662,767 of NZ_NWVD01000001.1, read as the reverse complement.
CAATCCACGAACAGCTCGCCTTCCAGCGTCTCCCCGCGCTCGGTGACCAGGGCGGTGACATGCCCGCTGTCGCCGTCGCGCACGATGTCGCGCAAGCGCCCCTCGACACGGACCACGCCGCCCGCCTCCGCCAGCCGGCGCAGGTAGCGGGCGTACAGCCCGGCGTCGAAATGATAGGCATAGCCCAACGTCGACAGGATCGAGCGCGCATCGCCGACCGGCCTGGCAAAGCGCCCGTCCCCCGCCAGCCGCGCCGCCAGCGACAGCGCCGACAGCGGCAGCGCGCTCCCCTCCGCCCGCGCCTTCAGCCAGCGGTGGTGAAAGGCCACCCCCGGCAGCGGCGCGCCATATTGACCGAACGGGTGGAAGTAACGGTGGCCCGGCCGCGTCCAGTCGACGAACTCGATCCCCAGCTTGAACGTCGCCTTGGTCTCGCGCAGGAATTCGGCCTCGTCCAGGCCGATCAGATCGTTGAACCAGTGGATCGTCGGGATCGTCGCCTCACCGACCCCCACCGTCCCGATCTCGTCCGATTCGAGCAAGGTGATCGCCACCGTGGGCCCGAAACTGCGCGACAGTGCCGCCGCGGTCATCCACCCGGCGGTTCCTCCACCCAGAATCACGATGCGCGAGATACGTCGGTCGGTGCTCATCCGCGCGTCTTACGGCGTTCCGCGCCGCCCGGCGATACCATCCCCCCCGTCGACGTCGACGTCGACGCGGCCCCGGCGGCCTATCCCTCCAGCAATATCGCGCGCATCCGGGCAAGGTCGGCATCGTCCACGCCGAGTTCCTCCACGCGATAGCGGTCGAACGACCCGCACCGTTCGTCGATGGCGGCGAAGGCGGCGCCAAGATATTGCGGCACGACCGTCATCATCGCGGCGACCACCCGCGACGATACGTCCACGCCGCGCGCGAAGCCGGTGTCGCCCAGCAGCCGCGCGGTATCCAGCGCGGTCGCGGTGGCCAGGAAATCGCGCTCGATCAGGTCCGGCGCCACGCCCAGCGCGCGCAGCACCAGCGCGGCGCCCACCCCGGTGCGATCCTTGCCCGCCGAACAATTGACGACCAGCGGCACCCGTCCGTCCACCAACCGCCGGAACATCGCGCGATACATCGCCCGGTGCTTGAACGGCAGTTCGCGATAGAGCGCGATCATCGCGTCCCTGCCCTCCTCCTCGCTCGAATCAGGGCGATCGAGCAGTGCGCGGAGCGTGGTGGTCGGCTCGGTATCGTCATCGACCAAGAGGTCGCACGTATCGTCGAACCAGCGTGTCGGGCGCTCGTCGCGCTCGGCGCGGGTCCGCAGGTCGCAGATCGTGACGATGCCCAAAGCGCGCAACCGCTCCTCATCGTCCGCGGTCAGATGCGACATCACGCCGGACCGGAACAGCCCCCCGCGCACGACGCGACGGCCATCGACCGTCGGATAGCCGCCGAAATCGCGAAAATTGTGGCCGCCGGCCAGCGGAACCAGTCGGTCGTCGTGCATCTCGATCCTCTCGCGCGCCGTTGCGGCGAATCGCCGGTGCTATAGCGCCGGCGCGGCGGTGCCGGCACGTCGCATCTCGCCGGACGATGATGACGATATGAGGTCAGGGGACCAGGATCATCTTCAACGTGCCCTCCTCGCGCGCGTCGAACCTGGCATAGGCCTGCGCGCCTTGCGACAGCGGCAGCACGTCGGTGACGAAGCGTTCGGGGTGCAGCCGGCCCTGCTGGATCAACGGGACCAGCTCGCCGAACTGGCGGGCCACCGGGCACATGCCGCTGCGCAGCGTCAGTCCGTTGACGAACACGCGCGCCATCGGGAATTCCATGCGCCGGTTCATGTTGACGCCGATGATCGATACGCTCGCCTGCTTGCCGGCAAGGCGCACCGCCAGCGCGATCGTCTTTTCCAGTCCCACCGCCTCGACCACGCTGTCGGCCATGCGGCCGTCGGTGGCGTCGCGGATCACGTCCGCGGCATCCTCCGGGCCCAGCGCGATCGCACCCAGCGAGGCGGCGACCGCGCGCCGCTCGGCCACCAGATCGATCGCGAAGACCGTCGCGGCCCCCAGGACGAACGCCGCCTCCACCGCCATCAGTCCGATCGACCCCAGGCCGACGATCGCCACGGTGCCGCCGGGCGCGATATCGGCATTGCGACACCCGAACCATGCGGTGGGCAGATTGTCGGTCAGCATGATCGCCTGGTCGGGGGTGATCCCCTCCGGCATCGGCACCGCGTTGAAATCGCCGGCGGGCACGCGCATCCCCTCGGCCTGGCACCCCTGCAGCCGGCTGCTCAGGCCGTAGCAATATTCGACGTCGTTGCTGCATTTGAGCACGTTGCCCGCCAGGCAATGGACGCACGCGCCGCACCCGACCGAGGCGGGGATCAGCACGCGGTCGCCGGCTTTCAGCCGCGTCACCGCGCGACCGGTCTCCACCACCTCGCCGATCGCCTCGTGCCCGATGCAGAAACCGGCATCATCGCGCAGCTTGTCGCCGTGATAGATGTGCAGGTCGCTGCCGCAGATGCCGCAGCGGTCGATCTTCACGACGATGTCGCGCGCATCCTCGATCCGCGGATCGGGCATGTCGCCGTAGCGGACGTCACGCGGGGCGACATATTGCAGGGCCTTCATGGTGCGTCCTTCCGTCAATATTGCGAGCGACAGGTGCCACCGTCGCAGCGGATCGTCGTCGCGGTGACGAAGCTGGAGGCGGCGCTGGCAAGGTACAGCGCGGTGCCGACGATCTCCTCCGGGCGGCCGGGGCGGCCCAGTGCGTTGCGCGCCGTTTCGCGATCGACGTCGGCCCATGCCTTCGAAATGTCGGTCAGGAACGGTCCCGCGGCGATCGCATTGACGCGTACCCGCGGCGCATATTCGTGCGCCAGCGACGACGTCAGCGCCAGCAGCGCCGCCTTCGCCCCGGCATAGGGCACCACCTTGGGCGACGGTTCCAGCGCGGCGGTGGACGAGGTGAAGATGATCGAACCACCGTCGCCCTGCGCCATGCGGTGCGCCACCGCCGACGCCAGCCGGAACGGCCCCTTGAAGTTGAGCGAGACGACCGAATCGAACAGCTTCTCGCTGATCTCGTGCGAGGACACGGCGGGCGACATGCCGGCGTTGGCGACCAGCACGTCGATCCGCCCGAATGCGGCATAGGCCGCGTCGATCAGCCGGTCGACCTCGTCCCAGCGCCCGGCATGGGCCGCGATCGCCAGCGCGCGGCGCCCCTTGTCGCCGATCTCGGATGCGACCGCCTCGCACGCGTCGATGTTGCGGCTGGAGATGATGACGTCGGCACCTGCATCGGCGAAGGCCAGCGCCATCTCGCGCCCCAGCCCGCGCGACCCGCCGGTGATCAGCGCGACCTTGCCCGTAAGGTCGAACATCGGGTCAGCCATCGGCCTGCACCAGTTCGTCGATCGTGCGCATATCGTATCGGGCGCGCGCCGCCGCTTCCTGCCGCGGCAGGTGATAGGCGGGGAACAGCTCGTCGGTGGCGGAATAGGCCTTCAGCGTCTCACGCGCGACGGTGACCTTGTGGACCTCGGTCGGTCCGTCGGCCAGGCCCAGCATGAACGAGGTCGCGACCTGCGCCATGAACGGCATTTCGTGGGTCAGCCCCAGCGAACCGTGCAGGTGCAGCGCGCGCGCGGCGACGTCGTGCAGCAGCTTGGGCATCGCCGCCTTCACCGCGGCGATATCGCGTCGGACGCGGCGATAGTCGTTGTGCTTGTCGATCAGCCAGGCGGTGCGCAGCACCAGCAGGCGGAACTGCTCGATCTCGATCCAGCTGTCGGCGATCTTCTCCTGCACCATCTGCTTCTCGGCGAGCAGTTCGCCCTTGGTCACGCGGCTCAGGACGCGCTCGGCCATCATGTCGAACGCCTTGCGCGCCTCGCCGATGGTCCGCATCGCGTGGTGGATGCGCCCGCCGCCCAGCCGCGTCTGCGCGATCGCGAACGCCTGCCCGCGCTCTCCCAACAGGTTCCCGGCGGGCACGCGCACGTCGTGGTAACGGATATAGGCATGCGCGTGGACGCTTTCGCCGTACCAACCCACGTCGCGGACGATCTCCACCCCCGGCGTGGCGGTGGGGACGATGATCATCGACATGCGCTGATGCGGGGGCGCGTCCGGTTCGGTCACCGCCATCACGATCAGGAAATCGGCGAACCGCGCGTTGGAGGAGAACCATTTCTCGCCGCTGATGACCCATTCGTCGCCGTCCAGCGTCGCGCTGGTCGTGAAGATCAGCGGATCGGCCCCGCCCTGCGGCTCGGTCATCGAGAAGCAGGAGACGATCTCGTTCTCGAGCAGCGGCGCCATCCAGCGGGCCTTCTGCGCCGGCGTGCCGAAATGCGCGAGGATCTCCGCATTGCCGGTATCGGGCGCCTGCGTTCCGAAGACGACCGGACCGAAGCGCGAGCGGCCGAGGATTTCGTTCAGCAGTCCCAGCTTGACCTGGCCGAACCCCTGCCCGCCCAGTTCCGGCCCCAGGTGACACGCCCACAACCCTTCGCGCCGGACGATCGCCTGCAGCGGCCGGACGAGGCGCACGAAGTCGGGATCGTGGACGTTCCACTGGCTGCCGAGCACGTGGTCGAGCGGCTCCACCTCCTCGCGGACGAACCGCGCGACCCAGTCGAGCCGTTCCTGAAATGCCGGATCGGTTTCGAAATCCCAGCCCATCCGCGGTCCTCTCCCTGCGATGTCTCCTGGCAGCGGACCGTAGCGTCGGGCATTCTTAAAGCAACCGCTTTATCCGTTCGGGTCGCGCTGTCGCAGGATGGTGGCGGTCGTCGTGAAGATGCCCTGCGTGACATCGGCGCGTCCCCAGAACGGATGCGCATCGCCGCGCACCGCGTCGCAGGCGGCCTCGCGCGCGGTGAAGATCGCCTGCAGCGACAGCGTGGCGAAGACGATGCGGCGATCGATCTCCGCCGGCGGCACGTCGCCCAGCAGCCGGCGGACATGCTGCGTCGCGCGCTGGTAGCCGACGGCATGGCGGTCGACGATCGTGCTTTCGAACAGCTCGCGACGCTCGCCCATGATGTTGCTGATGAAGCGATGATAGGTTTCGAAATCCTCGGGATCGCTGCGCAGGTCCAGGCTGGGCTGAACCAGCGCGCGGACCACGTCGTCCAGCGTCACCGCGCCGGCCGCCTCCGCCGCGTCCAGCATCATGCAGCGATGCGCGTCGATCGCCTGCGCGCCATCGACCAGCAATTCGCGCAGCAGGTCGTCCTTGGTGCCGAAATGATAATGGACCGCGGCGGTGTTCCGCTGGCCAGCCGCGACCGCGACTTCGCGCAGGCCGACCGCGCTGACGCCGCGGGTGGCGAACATGCGGCGCGCCACACGCTTCAGTTGCGTGCGCGTCGCGGCGGCCCGCTGCACCTTCGATCCCGATGTCGCCATCGCCGCGCCTTAGCGGTCCCGCGCGACGAAGGGAAACGGCGCGCGCTCATGCCCCGTTGCGCGCGTGTTCCCGCAACTGCGCCTTCAGGATCTTGCCCGCCGACGACAGTGGCAGCTGCGTGCGAAACTCGATGCTGCGCGGACATTTGTAGCGGGCGATCCGATCGCGACAATGTTCGATCAGGTCGTCGGCCGTCGCCGGCGCGCGCAGCACGACGATCGCGTGCACCGTCTCTCCCCAGCGATCGTCGGGGCGCCCCACCACCGCGCATTGCGCGACCGCGGGATGATGCGACAGCGCGCTTTCCACCTCGATCGAAAAGACGTTCTCGCCGCCGGTCAGGATCATGTCCTTCAGCCGGTCGACGACATGCACATAGCCGTCGGCGTCCATCCAGCCGACATCGCCGGTGTGCATCCAGCCGCCCCGCAGCGCCGCGGCGGTCTCGTCGGGGCGATTCCAGTAACCGCGCATCACCGCGTCGCCGCGCACGACGATCTCGCCATGCGTGCCGGCCGGCACCTCGCGGTCGTCGGCGTCGACGATCCGCATCTCGATCGCCATCACCGCCCGGCCGTTCGAGCGGACATGCGCGGCGTGCCGGTGGTCCGACGGCTGCAACAGCGCGACCGACCCCGACGTCTCCGTCATCCCGTAACCCTGCACGAAGCCGACGCGCGGCATCGCTGCGATGGCGCGGTCCATCAGGGCCGGCGCGATCGGCGCCGCGCCGTAATAGACCCGCTCGACACAGGAAAGATCGTGCTGCCCGAATGCGGGATGATCCAGCAGCGCTTGCAGCATCGTCGGCACCAGGAACAGGTCGCTGACGCGATGTTCCGCGATCGCGGCGATCACCGCGCCGGCGTCGAACGCCGGCAGGAAGACGTGCCGCGCGCGGTTGAGCAAGCTGGCGAGCAATCCCGACAGCGCGCCGACGTGGAACAGCGGCGCGGTGTGGAGCATGCACGCCCCCGGCGCGCTCTCCCCCGAGCCGGCAAGGCACATCGCATAGGTAAGCAGCGCGCGATGCGACAGCATCACGCCCTTCGATGCGCCGGTCGTCCCGCCGGTGTAGAGCAGCGCGGCCAGATCGTCGCCATGGCGCAATCGCTCGTCCGCTTCCGCCGCCGCCGCGACCAGGCGGTCGAGATCGTCGAACCCCTCCGCCACCGCTCCCGATACGATGACCGGCGGCAACTGCGGCATCGCGTCCCGGATCGCGGGCAGCAGCGGCAGGAAGCCGTGATCGATCACCAGCACGCGCGGCGCGCTGTCGGCCAGGGCGTGCGCGATCTCCGCGGCGGACCAGCGCGTGTTGATCGGGACCAGCACGCCCCCGGCCCAGGCCGTGCCGAACAGCAGGTCGACAAACACGTCGCCGTTCGGCGCCAGCAACGCCACGCGGTCGCCCGGTTCGACGCCGCGGCCGGCCAGCACGGTCGCCACGCGCCGCACCCGGCCCACCACCTCGTGCCAGCGGCGCACGCGCGTGCCGTCGATCGTCGCGATGCGATCCGCGCCCTCGCGCAGCGCGCGATGCAGCGGCTGGGTCAGGTGCAGCCCGACCGACCCTGTCGTAGGCGCGGTCATGCGCCCGCCCCGCGGCGCATCGCGACGATCCGGCGGCCGGCCAGCACCACGCCGCCGAAATAGACGGTCGCGACGACGATCGTCAGCAGCACGCGGTCGAACCGCTCATGCTGCTGCAGCAACGGGGCCGCCAGGACCGTCACGTACAGCATATAGGCGCGGTTGATGACGAGCGGCAGCCAGCCGAGCAGCTGGCAGAAGATCGCGGCGACGATGACGGCCAGCGCGGGGATGGCCCCGACCGCCCCTGCCGCGACGACGCCGGCCTGCAGCAGCCACGCGGTCGCTGTCCCCGCGAGCGCGCCGACGCACAGCGCCGGCAACGCCTTGTCGTCCAGCATGTCGATATTCCCGAAATACCACAATATCAGGAACCCCGCGTACAGCGGCGCCAGGCCCAGCGCGGCGCCCAGCACCAGGAAACCGGCGATCAGCACGACCACGCCCAGTGTGATCCCCGCCGCCAGTGCGATGGTCAGCGGCGGCGCGGGCGCCGCCCCGGCCGTCACTGCCATGGCCGCACCACCACCTTCACGTCGTCGTCCGGGGTCGCCAGCCGCCGGAACGCGGCCGGCGCCTCATCCAGCGCGACCGCGCCGGTCAGGAACGCATCGGCATCGATCTCCCCCTCCGCCAGCGCCGCCAGCGTCTCCGCGAACTCGTCCGGCGAATAGGCGAAGACGAAGCTGAAGCGCAGCTGCTTGTTGATGGCGATCACCGGCAGGATCCGGTCGTCCTCCTGACAGGCGCCGACCACCACGACATGCGCGGTCGGCGGCGCATTCTCGATCAGCGACTGCAACATGCCCGGCACGCCGACGCATTCGAAGATGATCGCATCCCGCAGGCTGCGCCCGGCCAGTTGCGCCGGCCCCAGCGATGCCAGCGTCGCGGGAACGTCATGGCGTTCCCATTCGCCGTGCGGCGACGTCGTTGCGGGATCGACGACGATGTCCGCCCCCAGGCGTTCGGCACGGGCGCGCCGCGCGGGGGAAAAATCGCACGCGATCACCGGTCCGACCCCGCGGCGCTTCAGCGCGACGATCACCGCCAGTCCGATCGGCCCGCACCCGACGACCAGCGCCACGGACCGCGGCGTCGGCGCCGCGACCGCCACCGCATGGGTGCCCACCGACAGCGGCTCGGTCAGCGCGGCGGCGTCGGACGACAATCCGTTGGCGACCGGCAACAACAGCGCCTCGGTCAGCACCACGCGCTCCGCGAAGGCGCCGCGGTAGCGGGTGGAAAAGCCGATCAGCTCCGGCCCCAGCGGACCGAAGGCGAACGGCGTGGAAACGACGCGCGTGCCGGGCTTCAGCCGCCGGTCGCTGCCCGGACCGTGATCGAGGATCTCGGCACAGAATTCATGCCCCATCACCAGATCGCAGGTCGGGTCGATCGTGTCCGCGGCGCCGGACCGAAGGCCGATCGCGACGCCATGTTCCAGATGATCGACCGCGTGAAGGTCCGATCCGCAGATGCCGCACGCCAGCACCCGCGCCACCACCTGCCCGCCGCCCGGCACGGCATCGGGAACGTCGGCGACCTGAAGCGTGGGGCCGCGCCGCACCAGCGCGCGCATCGTCGCGCTCATCGTGCCGCGGCCAGCTCGTGCGGCGGGCGCTGCGCGGCCCATTTGGGGCGTTCGGCTTCCAGCGCGGCGACGGTCTTGTCCCAGAAGGCCGCCGTCTTGCCCAGGAAGCGGATGTCGAACGTGTCGGCGGTGCGGAATTCCAGCACCTCGACCCCGTCCGGTCCCGGTTTGTAATTGTACGGCACGTCGCGCCCCACGAAGAAGCCGTCACCCGCGCCCAGTTCCTCCGTGCCCAGCCGCAGCGATCCCGCGATGATGTAATAGAGGCAATCGGCGTTGTGGCTGTGCAGCGGCAGCGGGAAGCCGCTCTTGAACCAGGCATAGGTCAGGCTCATCCCCGGCATCGCGAACAGCAGCTTGACGACATTGCCCTCCGACGCGCCGGCCGCCTCGGCGCGGGTGATCCCGTCGATGATGATGTCGGTCAGTCCCGACGTCTCCATGCACGACGTCTCGCTGTAATCGGGCGCTTCGGCTGCGCGATAGACCTGGAAACGGGGGGTGTCGCTGGTTTCGGATGGGACTGTCATGATCGCTCTCCTCACACGTTCTGGGATGCCGCCGCTTCCATGCGGGCGCGCAGATCGGGCTGGCCGGTATGGGCCGTCAGCCCGCCGTCGACCGGGATCGCCGCGCCGGTCACCGCGCTCGCGTCGTCGCTGGCCAGGAATGCGGCAACCGCCGCGATCTCCTCGGGCCGCGCGAACCGGCCGGCGGGGACGACCTGCTCCCACTCGGCGCGCAGGCCGGGGATCGCATCGACCCCGCTGGTCAGGATCGGCGTGTCGACCGGGCCGGGGCAGACGGCATTGGCGCGGATGTTGTCGCGCGCATGGTCGATGGCCAGGCTGCGCGTATAGTTGATGACGCCCGCCTTGGCGGCATTGTAGGCGGTGAAGCCATAGTCGGCATGCAACCCGCTGGCCGAGGCGGTGTTGACGATCGCGCCGCCGCCGCGCGCCTTCAGGTGCGGGATGACCGCGCGGCAGCCGTAGAACACCGCATCCAGATTGACCGCGACGACCCGCCGCCATTGCTCGATCGCCAGATCGGGGGTCAGCCCGTAGCAGCCGATCCCGGCGTTGTTGTACAGGATGTCGATCCCGCCAAACGCCGCCGCGGTGTCCGCCGCCAGCGTCTCCATCGCTGCCGGATCGGCGACGTCCACGGGGCGGAATGCGGCGCGCTCCCCCAGTTCGGCGGCCAGTGCCTGCCCGCGCCCGACGTCAAGATCGGCGACCATCACCGCCCCACCCTCGGCGTGCACCCGCCGCGCGAACGCCGCTCCGATCCCCGACGCCCCGCCGGTCACGATCGCCACCTTGCCGCCGAAGCGCATCATCTCTCTCCCGCCGGTAGGGTTCTCAGCCAGGCCAGAAGGTGCCGGGTCACCTCCGCGGCCCACGTCCAGTGGCCGCATCCGCCGAACAGGATCGCATCGGACAGATGGGGCACGATCGCGCGCATCGCCACGATCATGTCCAGTCCCGGAACCACCGGCTGGCCGTCACCTTCGACCGTAGCGCCCAGCCTGATGCCGTTCGCGGCGTTGAGGCGGGTCGCCGTCACGTCAGTACCGCCAGCCCAGCGTCACGCCATAGGTCGCCGGTCGCCCGGCCATCCGCCACGCCGTGTCGCCCTGGAACGTCGTGTTCCAGTAATATTTGTCGAAGACGTTGCGCCCCCACAACTGGGCACGCAGCTTCCCGTCCTCGGTTTCCACCCCGGCGCGCAGATCGACGAGCGTGCGCGCGTTGATCGACAGGATCGCCGGATCGCCGAAGGTGGAATTGGTGGCGCTGTTGTAATTGGCATTGGCGCCGACGGTGGCCTTCCACCGCTCGGTCAGCGGCCATTGATATTGCACGTCGCCCATCACCTGCCATTCCGGCGTGAACGGGAACGGCGATCCGGCATAGCTGCCGAAGGCCCCCGTGCCGTTGTAGCCGGTGAATTCGATGATCCGGCTCTTCACCCACGTACCCGACAGGTTGGCGGTCAGCCCGGTGCCGCGCGGGGTCCACACGATCGCCGCCTCGGCGCCGTACAGCTCCGATGTCGGGATGTTGACCAGCTTTTCGAGCAGCCCGAAGATCGGGTCGAGGATCCGCCCGCGAACCTGCTTGTTGCGATAATCATAGTAGAAGCCCGCGCCGTTCAGCTGCAACGTGCGCTCGGCGAGCGGCAGCTTGAACCCCGCCTCATAGGCGAGCAGCGATTCCTGCGTCGCCGGCAGGAAACCGGTGAAGGACGATGCCGGCACCGTCGGGAAACCGCCCGCCTTCCACCCCTTGGAGATATTGGCGTAGACGATCGCGCGGCTGTCGAACGTATAGGTCAGCCCCCCGCGCCACGACACATTGTCCTGCGACAGGCGATCGGTGACCAGCCCGGGCTGGAACGTCGGGCTGAACGTCAGGCACCCGCCCGCCGGGATCGGCACCAGCGGCGGCGCGCCGGTGAACACCTGCGTCAGGACGTTGAACGACAGATATGTCGTCCCGTCGGCGTCGTAGCCGCAGCCCCGGAAATCGCGGATATTGCGCGTATAGCGCACGCCGCCCTGCGCGGTCAGCCGCGACGTCACGTCATATTCGAGGTTCGCGTAACCGGCATAGCTCTTGACCGCCTGTTCGGTGAACACGCCCGATCGCGTCAGGATCGGCAGACCGGGGATGATGACGTTGCTGCTGAGATCGTCGGTGCGCAGGATCTGGCTTTCGCGCGCGCGATCGCGTTCGTAATTGGCGCCCAGGATCCAGCGGGCGGGGCCGGTCGTGCCCGTCAGCCGCAGTTCCTGATAGAAGCTGCGCACCCGGCCGGGGGTATAGCTGTCGAGCTGGCGAAACTGCGTACCGTCCAGGTCCTGGTACGAATTGGTGGTGAAGTGCAGCCATGACGAGATCGAGGTCAGCTTGACCGAATCCGTCAGGTCCCAGTCGGCGCGCAGCGATCCCTGATAGAAATGGTCGTCCCGGCGCATCGGCCAGTCCGCGCTCCAGTTCGCGGCGCGGGCATTGGCCGGTGCCGGCGGCACCGCCAGCACGCGGGCATAGGCGTTGCCGGGATTGTACGGCGTATGGCCGATCAGCTGCGGCGCCTGCACGTCCGACGTGTCGGACCAGGCGTTCAGATTGGCGGTCACGGTCAGCGCACTGTCCGGCCGCCAGACGAAGATCGCCCGCCCGCTCACACGGTCCGCGCGCCCCAGCGTGTCATCGCGGGTATAGTTGCGCTGCCAGGTGCCGCCCTGCTCGGTCTTCATGCTGATCCGCGCGCCCAGCGTATCGGTGATCGGGCCGCTGACGAAACCGGAGGCGTCGAACGCGCCGAAGCGCCCCAGGCTGGCGTCGGCGCCGGCGGCGAACTGCTCGCCGGGCTTGGCGGAGATATAGTTGATCGCGCCGCCCGTGGCATTCTGGCCGTACAGGGTGCCCTGCGGCCCCTTCAGCACCTCGACGCGCGCGATGTCGAGGCTCGCCCCCTCGGTCAGGATCGCGAACGGCAGCGGCACTTCGTCGACATAGACGCTGACGGCGGGCGAGGCGGACAGCGTCGATTCATAGAAGCCGACGCCGCGCAGCGTGTAGACCGGGGTGGCCACCTGGCTTTGCGTGAAGGTCAGGCCGGGCACCAGCTTGACCAGATCGGCGGTGCTGGAAATCCCCTGCGCGGCCAGCTGGTCGCCGCCGATCGCGGTGATCGACATCGGCACCGAGTTGACCGATTGGGCACGCCGTTGCGCCGTGACGATGATGTCGCCGGTCCCCGGAGCGGCGTCGGCCGGCGCGTCGGCGGCCGACGCCGGCACGGCGACGCCGCTGCCCTCGACCGTCTGCGCCATCACCGGTGCCGCCGCCAGCGCCCACCAGGCCGCACCTGCGCACAACACCGCCTTCGAATATGCCATCGGCTGATCCTCTCCTGATCGGCCGGCGCATTCATGGTGCCCGGCTCGCGACCGGTAGAGCACCAATACTTTTTCTAGTCAATATAGACCAATCATGTCTGACTAATTTTCGAATGCACCTCGCAGTAGCGCCGATGGCTCAGCTTCATCTCCTCGATCGCGGCGTTGATGACGTGCCGGTTGCTGCCCAGCCGATGCTCGATGATGAGGCCGCGCGCGCTCGATACGAGCAGCCATCCGTGCGCGACCATCGCCTCCGGCTCCGCCAGCCCGCCCGCAGTCGCCAGCGCCCGCAGTTCCTCCGCGATCTCCGCCTCCACCTGCGCGGCAACCGGCTGGATCGCGGCAAGTAGCTCCGTATCCCAGCGCGCGGCGTTGAGGATATCGGTGAGCGCCAGGCCTTCCGGCGTCGAATGCGTGTCCCAGACGATTTGCGCGTAACCGGCCAGTCGCTCGAACGGATCGTCGATGGCGTTGGCGCGCTCCCGTGCTGCGTCCATGACCGCACGCATCGTCCGCTGCGCCGTGGCGATCGCCAGGTCGAGGCGGGTCGGGAACTGGTGCAGCACCGATCCGCGCGACAGCCCCGCCTTGGCCATCACGCTCTCGATCGTCATCGCGGCAAAGCCCGATTCGACGATCCGCTCCACCGTCGCCGCCAGGATACGCTCGCGCGTGGCGGCGCCCTTGTCCGTCAGTCGGCGCGTCGGGCGCTTGATATAGGCGGGGTCGCTGTTCTGCATGGGCCGATCTGACCCGTTACGCCGCGCAATTCAATCGCCGGGTTCGGCCGGGCGAACGCCGGAGGAAGCGATACGCACCGCGCCGATGACGGCAGCGACGCCCCTGCACCCGCCGGGCGGATGTGTCCGGTTCTGCAGCAGGTGCCGCCGCGCGAATCCGCGCTTCCGTGGCCTTTCGGGCATGACAGCAGCGTATCGGGAAACGGAATGGCGGAGAGGGTGGGATTCGAACCCACGGTACCCGTGAGGGCACAACGGTTTTCGAGACCGTCCCAATCGACCACTCTGGCACCTCTCCGCGGAGGGACGCCGGGGCCGTGGAAACGGCGGCCGGCGGCGATCGAGCGGCGCCCCTAGCGCGGTCGGGCGCGGGACGCAAGCGGGTCGACGTTGTGCGCTGCGATTTCCGCATTAGATAGGGGGCATGATCCGTACGCATCTGTCGCCCCCTGCCATCGCTCTGCCCGAGGCGCCCGCGGTGGCGCATGCCCGCTTCTCGATCGGCGACGTCGTCCGCCATCGCATGCTCGACTTCCGCGGCGTGGTGTTCGACGTCGACCCCGTCTTCGCCAACAGCGAGGAATGGTATCAGTCGATCCCGGAGGGGCTGCGCCCGCGCAAGGACCAGCCGTTCTATCACCTGCTCGCCGAGAACATGGAATCGACCTATGTCGCCTATGTCAGCCAGCAGAACCTGGTGCATGACGACAGCGACGAACCGGTCGATCACCCCGCGATCGCCGGGCTGTTCGATCGGCGCGCCGACGGCGGCTACGGCCTGAAACCGCTGCACCGCCACTGACCGGCGCGCAGCGGCGCCGCGGTGGCGGGATAGCGGTTGACACGAATCGCCCCATCCCTTAGCAGCCGCGCTTCTCCCGTGAAGGTGCGCCCTTTGCGGGTCATGATATTTGGGAAGTGACAAGAGCCATGTTCGCAGTCGTGCGCACGGGCGGCAAGCAGTATCGCGTCGCCGCCGGAGACAAGATCGTCGTCGAGAAGATCGAGGGCGAGGCCGGCGCGTCGGTGACGCTGGGTGACGTGCTGCTCGCGGGCGAAGGCTCGGAGCTGAAGGACGTCGCCGGCCTGACCGTCGCCGCCGAGATCATCGCCCAGGCCAAGGGCGAGAAGGTGATCGTTTTCAAGAAGCGTCGCCGCCACAACTATCGTCGCCGCAACGGCCACCGCCAGAACCACACGATCCTCAAGATCGTCTCGGTCGGCTAAGCCCACAGCAGCGCAGGAGTATTCGCAATGGCACATAAGAAAGCAGGCGGTTCGTCGCGCAACGGTCGTGATTCGGCCGGCCGTCGCCTTGGCGTGAAGAAGTTCGGCGGTCAGGAAGCGATCGCGGGCAATATCCTCGTGCGTCAGCGCGGGACCAAATTCTATCCGGGCCGCAACGTGGGCATGGGCAAGGACCATACCCTGTTCGCGCTCGTCGACGGTCGCGTCGTGTTCCATGACGGCAAGCTTGGTCGCAAGTTCTGCTCGGTGGACATGATTCAGGCCGCGGCCGAATAACATCGGGCGACCATGCGGGTTGCCCTCCAGGGCGACCCGCCGGTTCCGGGAACGGAACCCCGCCAGACAAGGGAGACGGGTCGCCCCGGCTCCCTTTTTTCTTGCTCCCTCCCCTGCCCTGTGTCGCGCCCGCGTCATCCGCGCGTGGCAGCGGCCCGATCGAGGAGACGGAGCATGTTCGCGTTGACGCCCCGACTGACGTTACGGCCCGGCTGGCCGGAGGACGCGCCCGCGCTGGCGCGCGCGATCGGGCATGAGGCGGTGGTCCGCAACCTGTCGCGCGCGCCCTGGCCCTATGGCGTGGCGGATGCGGCGGCGTTCCTCGCGCTGCCGCGCGGCGCGCACGAACCGCGGTTTCAGATCTGCGAACGGTTCGGCGATCACCGGCTGATCGGCGGCATCGGCCTTCACCTGGAGGCGCATGGCGACTGGGAACTGGGCTATTGGCTGACCCCCGACGCCTGGGGCCGCGGCTATGCGACCGAGGCGGGGCGCGCGGTGCTCGACATGGCGCGCCACGCGCTCGGGCTGAAGCGCGTCGTCGCCCGCCATTTCGTCGACAATCCCGCCTCCGGCCACGTCATGCGCAAGCTGGGGCTCGCACCTACCGGCACGCGCTCGCGCCTTCCCACGCTGTCGCGCGGGCATGAGGTGGAGTGCATCGACTTCGCGATCGAATGGCGCGGCGACGACGACGCGGCCGACGACCCGTCGAACATGCCGATCGCCGCCTGATCCCGCCCGCATCCCCCGCACCCTACCGGCGCGGGGGATGCGCCGGCTTACGCCGCCTGCGGCATCACCGCGGCTTCGTAATCGCTTTCCGCCAACCCGATCAGCGCGCGGTCGTCATGCTTCCACGGGTGGAAGCCGGGCAGGAAATAGGCAAGCCACACCCCCGCCATCTTGCGCGCCATGCCGGGGCGGCCGAACGCATACCACGCCATCCGCGCCCACACCTTCGGCCCGGTCAGCCCGTCCTGCCGCAGCAGCTCGGCCATGCCGCGCGCGCGGCCCTTCAGGAACTGCCAGCTGGTCAGCCACATCACCAGCGACTTGACCCACCAGCGGCGGAAGCGCGGCCAGTCGCGCGTCGCGTGCAGCCAGGTGTCATAGGCGACGCCCTTGTGCTCGATCTCCTCGGCGGCGTGCCACAGCCACAGCGCGCGCGCCTGCGGATCGGCGCCCTCCAGATGGCGCGAGTCCGCGATCAGCGCATGCGCCAGCATCGCGGTGAAATGCTCCAGCGCGCAGGTCGCCGCCAGGCTGCCGATCGGCGGCCTGCCCCTGGTCAGCGCCAGCGCGGCATCGACGTCGCGGTCCAGCAGCGTGGTGTCATATCCCTGGTCGGCGACATGGCGGTTGAACGCGACATGTTCGCGCGTGTGTAGCACCTCCTGCTTGATGAAGGCGTTGATCTCGCGCTCCAGCTTGGGCGGCGTGCCGTCGCGGAAGCGGCGGACGCTGTCGACGAAGAACCCCTCGCCCTTCGGAAACGTCACCGACAGCGCGTTGTAGAAGGCGGTCGCATAGGGATCGTCGTTGAGCCACCAGCGCCGCACCCGCCCGTCGCGGGCGAAGCGCCGGTCGCGCGGGGTGATCGTCAGGTCGGCGGGCGTGGTTGCTTTCGCCACGGAAACCTCCAGTAAGGGTAGGGACAACAAACAATAACTGACAAGAGTGTAAGTTACGTGACCGCCACCGCGCTTTCAACCCCCCGCCGCCGCCTGACGCCCGAAGCGTCGCGCGACGCGGCGCTGGATGCGGCGCGTTCGCTGCTGGTCGAATCGGGGCCGCAGGCGGTGACGCTGAAGGCGGTGGCGGCACGGATCGGGCGCACGCACGCCAACCTGCTCCACCATTTCGGCTCCGCGGACGGCCTGCAGAAGGCGCTGATCGAGCGCATGGCGACCAGCATCGTCGGCACGATCCGCGAGGCGGTCCACCGCTCGCGCGCGGCGCGCGACCCGGCGGAACTGGTCGACCTGGTCTTCGACGCCTTCGGCCGTAACGGCGCCGGGGCGCTGGCCGGGTGGATGATCCTGAACGGCAACCACGACGCGCTCGATCCGATCCTCACCGCGATCCATGATCTGGTCGAGGATCTGTCGAAGGACGAGGATCGTCCGAACGTGCCGATCCGCGATGAAACGCTGCATCTGGTGCTGATGGCGCTGGGCGACGCGCTGCTGGGCGCCCCGATGGCGCGCGCGCTGGAACTGCCCCGCGACCGCGCGCGCGCGATCGCGCGGCAGATGCTGCTGGCGGACCATCTGGACGGCGTCACGCCTGCTGCCTGACGCCAGTCGCGCGATGACGGCTTACGCCCGGTGGCGGATTCAATGCTTCCAAAAAAATGCCCGTGGTTCAGCAGTCTTTCCCTTATCGAAGTCGCGCTTGATCTGGGTAACGATCTTCTCGTCCTTGAAACGCTTGGTCGCTTCGTGAACCAAGCTCGGCACGTCGGCTGATACCATCGCCAGAGCATTTCTGATGTTTCGTACTTGTCGCCACGCAATTGCGGGTTCAGTCGTTCCAACTAGGGACCAGAGGACCGGCTCCCAAAGACCTTGATCGAACGGCTTCGCCGCTTGGAAAAGCATCATCAAGGCCTCTGAGCGTCCACCTCTGTTTTCAATGTTGCTTGCTTCGGCCGTATACTGCTCAAGAAGCCTCTTGGCCGGTGTCGAACAATCACGCTCCAAATACGCACGGATGGGCCATGCAGAGACAGATACTCGTTTATACCAGTTGTCTTGCGACTCCGCCGCCTTCACCGCTTCGGTGAGCAAGCTCTTATAATCGTCGCCTGGCCAATAACGCCCCGCATAGGCCAAAGACTGGCATCGGAACCAAGGGTCATCGATCACGCGCGCGATAGCGACTGCTTGCTTCGGGTCACTTGTCGCCAAACGGATCGAGCGTTCACGTTGGCCTGTTGGTGTAGTGACTGACATCTCATGATCCTGGCACGTTGATGCCTAACGTCCGCTTTTGACCAGAACCAGCCGTACGTTCTCCCGCTTTTCGAAAAAAGCCGCCACCGCGAAGCCGACTCGCCGTCCCCGCCCACCCTACCACCCACCCCACACTCCGATATCGCTTTAACCGCGCCGAAGCGGTAAGGCGCGCGCCATGCATTTCCTCGATCAGGCAAAGATTTTCGTCCGCTCCGGCTCCGGCGGTCCCGGCGCGGTCAGTTTCCGGCGCGAAAAGTTCATCGAATATGGCGGGCCGGACGGCGGCAACGGCGGCAAGGGCGGCGACATCATCTTCGAGGCGGTGGCCGGCCTCAACACGCTGATCGACTTTCGCTACACCCAGCATTTCCGCGCGCCGCGCGGACAGGGCGGATCGGGCAGCAACCGCACCGGCGCGGGCGGCGACGATCTGGTCATCAAGGTGCCGGTCGGCACGCAGGTCCTCGCCGACGACGAGGAGCGGACCCTGCTCGCCGACCTGACGCGCGTGGGCGAGCGGATCGTGTTCCTGCGCGGCGGCGACGGCGGGCGCGGCAATGCCAGCTACAAGACGTCGACCAACCGCGCGCCACGCCAGCACGGCACCGGCTGGCCGTCTGACGAGGCATGGGTGTGGCTGCGGCTGAAGCTGCTGGCGGATGCCGGGCTGGTCGGGCTGCCAAATGCCGGCAAGTCGACCTTCATCAACGCGGTCACCAATGCGCAGGCGAAGGTCGGCGCCTATGCCTTCACCACCACCCGCCCGCAATTGGGCGTGGTGCGCCACCACCAGCGCGAATTCGTCGTCGCCGACATCCCCGGCCTGATCGAGGGCGCCGCCGACGGTGCGGGGATCGGCGACCGCTTCCTGGGGCATATCGAGCGGTGCCGCGTGCTGCTCCACCTGATCGACGCCAACGACAAGGATGTCGCGGAAAGCTATCGCATCGTCCGCGACGAACTGAACGCCTATGGCGGCGGACTCGACGAAAAGCCGGTGGTCGTCGCGCTCAACAAGATCGACACGCTCGACGACGAGCTGATCGCCGCGCTCTCGGCTGAGTTGGAGGAAGCCAGCGGCGGCCCGGTCATCCCGCTGTCGGGCGTCAGCGGCGTCGGCGTCGACTGGGCGCTCGACCGCCTGCTGGAGGCGATCCCCGCCAACGACCGTCCGGTGGAGGACGATGGCGAGGAAGACGAGGTGCAATGGTCGCCAGTGTGACGCCCCCTTACCGCCAGCTGTTCAGCGCCGGCGCGTAGCGGTCCGGCAGGATGCGCAGCGGTGGCGGCGCGCCGAGGATCGCCCGCGCGCGTTCCAGCGTCGCGGCATCGTAATAGGGTTGCCGGAAACCCGGCTGAACGGTGACCAGCATCGCCGATCCGACCGGCAGTCGTTCCAGATCGCGGCGCCACACCGCCGCCAGCGCTTCGGCATCCTTCATGCAGATCGCCGCCCGCTCGATCAGGTCGCGGTTGGGCGGCGGCGCGTAGCGGCGGCTTTCCGGCGAAGCGGCCTGGTCGATCCGCGCCAGCAGCGCCGCCGCCTCCGCGGTCCTGCCCAGCCCGTGCAGCACGCAGGCGCGCACCGTGTCGAACTGCACCATCGCGCCCGGCACGACCTGCGCGCGCTTCGCGACCGTCGCGAACGCACGCTCGGCGCGGTCGAAATGCGGCGACGCCTCCGCATAACGCCCCGCCAGCGCCAGCATCGAGGCGGCCTGTAGCTCGGCGTTGATCGCATAGGGGGACGCGCCCAGCCGCGCCGCCGTGTCGTCGAGCGTGGCCACCGCCTCGTCGATACGCCCCTGCTCCGCCTGCGCGCCCGCGATGGCCAGCGACATGCTCGACCATTCGGAACGGTCCCAGTCGTTCTTCAACGGATGGACGTCGCGCTCTTCCCGCAACAGCGCGATCGCCTCGGGCCACCGTCCCGCATCGCGAAGCGCCGCGACATATTGCAACAGCGCGCGCACCCGCGTCCGCACCGCGCCCTGCGCCGGCTGCGCCGCCCGCGTCCCGGCGCGGCCCTTCTCCCATGCGGCGCGCGTGCGTGCGATCATCGCATCGCGCAACGGCGACACATCCTCCCCGCCCCAGCGCGTGATCGCATCGTGCAGGAACGCCAGCCGCCGGTCGGCCAGAATCGCGCTGACCGGCGCCAGCGTATCGAGCGGCACCGTCTCCCACCGCGCCGCACCGGCAAGCGGCCGATAGCGCAGTTCGCCGATCCCCTCGCCTGTCTGCAACTCGATTGCGCTGTCGACGCCATCGATCTGCGCGGTGCCGCGCACCGTCTCCGCCGCTGCCGCCGGCATGCCGATCATCGCGACGATCCCGATCGCCGCCCAAGTGCCCCGCTGCATGTTCTGCTCCCGTCCCCTGTTTCGGCATGTGGACAAGTTCGTCGTGGCACGTCGTCATCCGTGACGCTAGTCAGGCGCCGTCATGTCGCTGTTCCCGCCTGCCACCTGCCCGCGGCTGATCGTCAAGATCGGCTCCGCCCTGCTCGTCGATCCCGACGGCGGCGTGCGGCGGGCGTGGCTGGAGGGGATCGCCGCCGATATCGCCGCGCGCGCCGGTGCGGGGCAGCAGGTGGCGGTCGTCTCATCCGGAGCGATCGCGCTGGGGGCGCGCCGGCTGGGGCTGCCGAAGGGCGGCCGCGCCAGCCTGGAGGATGCGCAGGCCGCTGCCGCCGCCGGGCAGATCGCGCTCGCCGGCGTCTGGGCGGAAGTGCTCGGCCATGTCGGGCTGACCGCGGCGCAGATGCTGGTGACGCTCGGCGACCTGGAGGAGCGGCGCCGCTATCTCAACGCCGCCGCGACGCTCGGCCGGCTGCTACAACTGGGCGTCGTCCCGGTCATCAACGAAAACGATTCGGTCGCAACCGAGGAGATCCGCTTCGGCGACAACGATCGTCTGGCCGCGCGGATCGCGCAGGCGGCGGGCGCGGCGGGGGTGGTCCTGCTGTCCGATATCGACGGGCTGTACGATCGCAATCCGGCGCTACCCGGCGCGGTGCACGTGCCGCGCGTCGAGCGGATCGACGGCGCGATCGAGGGGATGGCCGATCGCGGCTCCGCCTCCGGCATGGGATCGGGGGGGATGGTGTCGAAGATCGCCGCCGCGCGCATCGCCAATGCCGCGGGTGCCGGGCTGGCGATCGCCTCCGGCCGGGTCGACCGCCCGCTGTCGACGCCCGCGCGCCACACCCTGTTCGTCGCGGCGCAATCCGCGCCCGCGCGCAAGGCATGGCTGGCCGGCGGGCTGACCGCGAAGGGCGCGATCCATGTCGATGCCGGCGCGGCGCGCGCGCTGGCGGACGGGCGCAGCCTGCTGGCGGCGGGTGCGACGCGGATCGACGGCCGCTTCGCGCGCGGCGATCTGGTCACGATCGAGGGGCCGGACGGCACGCTGGCGCGCGGGCTGTCGGAATATGATTCGGACGACGCCATGCTGCTGCTGGGCCGCCGTAGCGAGGATCATGCCGCGCTGCTCGGCCATGCGCCGCGCAGCGCGCTGGTCCATCGCAACCACATGGCATTGCTGTGATCCTCGCGATCACCGGCGGCACCGGCTTCGTCGGTGCGCGGACGATCGACCGGGCGCTGGCGGCGGGACATGCGGTGCGCGCGCTCGCGCGGCGCGACCAGCCGGCGCGTGACGGGGTGACGTGGGTCGCCGGCACGCTGGCGGATCGCGACGCGCTGTCCGATCTGGTGTCGACCGCGGATGCGGTGATCCACATCGCCGGCGCGGTCAACGCCCCCTCGCGCGCCGCCTTCGCCGCCGCCAATATCGACGGCACCCGCGCGCTGGTGGAGGCGGCGCGGGTGTGGGCGGTGGCGCGCTTCGTCCATGTCTCCTCGCTCGCCGCGCGCGAACCGGCGCTGTCGAACTACGGCTGGTCGAAGGCGGGGGCGGAGGAGGTGGTGGCCGCCAGCGATCTCGACTGGACGATCGTGCGCCCGCCCGGCGTCTACGGCCCCGGCGACATGGACCAGCGCGACCTGTTCCGCGCCGCGAAGCGCGGGCTGGTCCCTACCCCGCCCGCCGCCGGGCGGCTGTCGATCCTGCATGTCGACGATCTGGCGCGGCTGCTGCTGGCGCTCGCCGCGGCGCCCGGCGACCGCGCGATCTACGAGCCGGAGGACCCGTCCGGCGCGATGAGCTATGCCGATTTCGCGCGCGCGATCGCCGCCGGGGTGGGCGTGCGCGCGCGCGCGCTGCCGCTGCCGGGCGCGCTGCTGCGCGCCGCCGCGCGCGCCGACCGGCTGGTGCGCCGCGGCGCGGCACGGCTGACCGCCGACCGCGTCGCCTATATGCTCCATCCCGACTGGACCGCCGACCCGGCACGCCGCCCGCCGCCCGCCTTGTGGACCGCGCAGATCCCCACCGCGCAGGGCATGGCCGACACGGCATTGTGGTATCGCGCCCACGGCTTGCTATAGCGCCGCCCGAGAACCGCCGCATTTCACGGCCACGGAGGCTCCATGACCGACCGCACCGCCATCATCGACGTCCTCAAGGCGCAGATCGAACCGTTCAACAAGAAGGGTATCGCCGTGACCGAGGCGACCACCTTCCAGGGCGACCTGGAATGGGATTCGCTGACCGTCATGGATTTCGTCGCCGCGATCGAGGACGAATTCGACATCATCATCACGATGAACATGCAGGCCGAGATCGAGACGGTCGGCCAGCTGGCCGATGCGGTCGCCAAGCTGAAGGGCTGAAGAGGATGACCGAAGCGGGCCTTGCCGCCGACACGCTCCCCGCCGAGGCGCCCGCGGTGGCGCCGGAGCGCGACCTGTTCTCGAAGTTCGACCCGCTGATCGCGGAACGCGCCGCGCTGATGGCGTCGGGCGTGCGCGATCCGTTCGGGATCGTCATGGAGCGCGTGCTCGGCCCGACCACCGCGGTCATCAAGGGGCGCGAGACGATCCTGCTGGGCACCTACAATTACATGGGCATGACCTTCGACGCGGATGTGATCGCCGCGGGCAAGGCCGCGCTCGATCAGTTCGGCAGCGGCACCAACGGCAGCCGGATGCTCAACGGCACCTTCCGCGACCATGTAGAGGCGGAAGAGGCGCTGAAGGAATTCTACGGCGCCGATCACGCGATGGTCTTTTCGACCGGGTATCAGGCGAACCTGGGCACCATCTCGACGATGGCGGCGCGCGGCGAATATGTCATCCTCGACGCCGACAGCCACGCCTCGATCTACGACGGCTGCAAGATGGGCGATGCGGAGATCGTGCGCTTCCGCCACAATTCGGTCGAGGATCTCGACAAGCGGCTCGGCCGCCTGCCCGCCGAACCGGGCAAGCTGGTGGTGCTGGAGGGCGTCTATTCGATGCTGGGCGACATCGCCCCGCTCAGGGAGATGGTCGCCGTCGCGAAGAAGCACGGCGCGATGGTGCTGGTCGACGAAGCACATTCGATGGGCTTCTTCGGCGAACACGGCCGCGGCGTGTACGAGGAACAGGGGCTGGAGCTGGGTTGCGACGTCGATTTCGTCATCGGCACCTTCTCCAAGTCGGTCGGCACGGTCGGCGGCTTCTGCATTTCGAACCATCCGAAGTTCGAGGCGATGCGCTTTTCGTGCCGCCCGTACATCTTCACCGCGTCGCTCCCGCCATCGGTGGTGGCGACCGCCGCCACCTCGATCCGCAAGCTGATGGGCGCCGCGGACAAGCGCCGGCGGCTGTGGGACAATGCTCGCCAGTTGCACGGCGGCCTCACCGCGCTCGGCTTCCGGCTGGGCACCGCCGCACCGGATTCGGCGATCGTCGCGGTGATCCTCACCGATCAGGAACAGGCCGTGCTGATGTGGCAGGCGCTGCTGGAGGCGGGGCTGTACGTCAACGTCGCCCGCCCGCCCGCCACGCCCGCCGGCATGTTCCTGCTGCGCTGTTCGCTGTGCGCCGAACATACCACCGAACAGCTCGACCGCGTGATCGGCATGTTCGCCGCAGCGGGTAAAGCCGTCGGCGCGATCGGCTGATCGGCTCTTTCGCGCACGACGGCCATGCGATAGTCTGCGCCGGTGAACGACGTCGATAGTGCCGGGGCCCGTGGGGGGCTGGTATCGGCCTGGCGGACCATCACCCTGTGGGTGATGGCGCTGGCAGGTGCGGTGGTTCTTGCCGCGCTCGTCATCACCCTGGGCGAAGCCAACCGGCAACGCGACCGCGCGCTCGCGGCGCAGCGGCACAGCTATGACGTGATGATCCTGGCCCGCACGCTGCAGGGTACGATCGGCCGGTCGGAGGCGTCGCTGGGCCGCTACGTCGTCTCCGGCGACCAGCAGCTGGGGCGGCTGTATTTCGAGGACTGGCGCCGCGCGGGCGAGACGATCAACCGGCTGGAGAAGCTGGCCGGCGACAATCCGACGCAGCGCGCACACCTCGTCGACCTGCGCAGCGCCTTCCAGCAGCGCGGCGGCGAACTGGCGGCGACCGCGCTGGAGACGAACTACCGGCGCAACGACCAGGCGCTGTCGCGCTACTGGCAGCTGCGCCAGACCGAATCGCTGGAGGCGATCAACGCCGCGCTGACCGCGCTGATCGCCGACGAACGCGGGCTGCTGGAGGCGCGCACGTCGCAGGCGCTCGCCTCGGTCCGGCGATCGACCACCATCGCCAAGGTGCTGGCGGTGTTCGGCGTCCTGCTGGTGCTGGGCGCGATCGCGATGGGCTGGATCATGGTCCGCGCGCTTGCCGAGCGCGCGATCGCCCGCGCCGAGGCGGACGAGGAGCGCGAGCGTGCCGACGAACTCGCCGCCGCCGTCGAACAGGCCACGGCCGAACTGCGCGCGCAGGAAGCCCGCCTGCGCCAGGTGCAGAAGATGGAGGCGGTCGGCCAGCTGACCGGCGGCATCGCGCACGATTTCAACAATATGCTCGCGGTCGTTCTCGGCGGGCTGGAACTGGCGCAGCGTCACCTGCTGCGCGATCCGGCGCAGGCCGCGCGTCATCTGGAAAGCGCGCACGAAGGCGCCCACCGCGCCGCCGCGCTCACCAGTCGGCTGCTCGCCTTCGCGCGCGAAACCGCGATCAATCCCGAACCGATCTGCGCCGACGCGCTGTTCTCCGGCCTGTCGGACCTGCTCAGCCGCACGCTGGGCGACGGCGTCACCGTGACCTTCGATGACGACAGCCAGGGCTGGTGCACCCGCGCCGATCGCGTCCAGCTGGAAAACGTCATCGTCAATCTGGCGGTGAATGCGCGCGACGCGATGGCGGGGCGCGGCACGCTGTCGATCAGGGCGCGCTGCGCCACCTTCGCGACCGCGCACGGTCATCGCGCGCCGGGCGACTATCTGGCGGTCTCGGTCGCCGACACCGGCTGCGGCATCCCGCCCGAGGTGATCGAGCGGGTGTTCGAGCCGTTCTTCACCACCAAGGCGGTCGGCAAGGGCACCGGGCTGGGCCTCAGCCAGATCTTCGCCTTCACCCAGGCGGTCGGCGGGGAAGTGTCGATCGAATCGACCCCCGGCCACGGCACCACCGTCTCGCTGCTGTTGCCGCGCGACGCCGCGGGGGAAAGCGCCCCGGCCACGGCGGCGCCGCCCGCGCTCGCCGCCGTCCCCGCGGCGCCGGACGTGGTGGACGCCCCCGCCCCCGCGCCGGCAGGGCTGGCGATCCTGGTGGTGGAGGACGATCCGCGCGTGCTGGCCGCGACGATGGGCGCGCTGCGCGAACTGGGGCACCACCCGGTCGAATGCAACGATCCCGCGCGCGCGCCGCAGGCGCTCGCCGCGATGACGCACGTCGACCTGATCGTGTCGGATGTCCTGATGCCATCGCTGACCGGGCCGGAGATGGTCGCCCGCCTGCCCGCGACCCACGCCGGGGTGCCGGTGCTGTTCGTGACCGGTTTCGCCGGGGAAGCGGGCGGCGGCATCGACCTCGGCGGCCGCCCGGTGCTGCGCAAGCCGTTCACGCTCGCCGCGCTCGACCGTGCGGTGCTCGGCGCCACCGCGGGTGGCGGCATGGTCGAGCCGATCGCCGCGGAATAATCGCGAATTACGCTGCTGACGCGCGCCGCGCGGTTGCCTATAGCCCGTCGATCCCTGTTGCTGGCCCGTGGAGCGACCGCATCCGATCATGACCTCGCTCGACCGCTACATGGCCCGGCTGATCGCGCTGCCGCTGTTCGCGACGCTGCTGATCGCCTCGATGCTGCTGATCCTCGACCGCATCGGCCGGCTGTTCGATTTCGTCATCACGCAGGGCGGACCGGTCGCGGTCGTGTGGCGGATGCTCGCCAACCTCCTGCCCGAATATCTCGGGCTGGGCATCCCGATCGGGTTGCTGCTGGGCATCCTGCTCGCCTTCCGCCGGCTGGCGACCTCCAGCGAGCTGGACGTGATGCGCGGCGTGGGGATGAGCTACCCGCGGCTGCTGCGCGTGCCGTACATGTACGCGATGGTGCTGGCCGCGCTCAACATCGCGATCGTCGGCTACGTCCAGCCGCTGGCGCGCTACAATTACGAGAAGCTGCGCTTCGAACTGCGCACCGGCGCGCTGGGCGCGTCGATCAAGGTGGGTGAGTTCACGCACTTGGGCGACCGGATGACGCTGCGCATCGAACGCAGCCAGGACAGCGGGCGCAAGCTGTCGGGTATCTTCGTCCATGCCGATACGCCGCAGAACGACTGGGTCGGGGTCACCGCCGAAAGCGGCCAGTTCCTGGCCACCGACGATCCCAACGTCATCGTCTTCCGCCTGACCGACGGGACGCTGATCCACAACCGCCCGGATTTCCGCACCCCGCGCGTGCTCAGCTTCACCGTCCACGATCTGCCGATCAACCTGCCCAAGTTCGAAAGCTTCCGCACGCGCGGGGGCGAGAACCTGGAATATACGTTGCCGCAGCTGGCGCGGCTGGGCCATTCGCCCTCCGCCAGCGAGGAATTGCGCGACGCCAGCCGCGCCGAATTCCACTTCCGCATCGTGGAGGTGGCGATGATGTTCCTGCTCCCGTTGCTCGCGGTGGCGCTGGGCGTGCCGCCGAAACGCTCCAGTTCGGCGCTGGGCGTGTTCCTGGCGATCGTGATGGTGGTCACCTATCACAAGGTGAACCAATATGCCGCCGCGCTGGGCGAACGCGGCGCGGTCGATCCGCTGATCGCCTTGTGGGTGCCGTTCGTGCTGTTCGGCGCGATCATCCTGTGGATGTACCATATGATCGCCAACGTCCCCGGCGGGCAGCCGATCGGCGCGCTGGAGCGCTTCTTCGGCAAGATCTGGAGCACGATCGTGCGCTACCTTCCCGGACGGCTGCGGCGGGAGGCGCGCGCCTGATGCTGTCGTCGTTCTTCCCGTCGCGCACGATCGCGCTGTACATGGGGCGGCTGTTCCTGACCCGCACCTTCGGCATCCTGTTCGGGCTGGTGCTGATCCTCCAGACGCTCGACCTGCTCAGCGAAAGCGGCCGGGTGCTGGCCGCGCCGGGCAACGGCGATGCCGAAATCTGGCGCTACGTCTCGCTGCGCGTGCCGCAGATCGTCTCGACCTTCCTGCCCTTCTCCGTGCTGCTCGGCACGATCCTGACGCTCATCACCATGAACGCCAACAGCGAGGTGGTGGCGCTGAAGGCCGGCGGGCTTTCCGCGCATCAGGTGCTGGCGCCGCTGCTGGTCGCCAGCCTGGGGGTGGCGGTGCTCACCTTCGCGTTCAACGATCGCATCGTCAGCCGTGCCACCGCGGAGCTGTCGACCTGGCAGGACGTCAATTACGGCCCGATGCCGGTCGATCGCGGCGACCGGTCGAACGTCTGGGTGCGGTCGGGCGACGATCTGATCCAGGCGGACCGGATCGCCGGGCGCGGCAACGACGCGCGGCTGGGCGGCGTGACCGTCTATGAGCGGAATGCCGGCGGGGGCCTGCGCGGGATGATCGCCGCGCCGCATGGCGTGCGCGACGGCGACGGCTGGCGGATCTGGCCGGCGCGGCGGTTCGACGTCGCGTCGGGCGCGGTGACGCAGCTGGGGCAGACGATCGTCGGTCGCGGCGTCACCCCCGATCAGTTCACGCTGTCGAACGTCGACGGCGATGCCCTGTCCTTCACCGGCCTGCGCGCCGCGATCGCCGACCTGGCGGAGGCGGGCCGCCCGACCAAGTCGCTGGAGGGCGTGCTGTGGCACAAATTGTCCGGGCCGCTGTCGTCGATGCTGATGCCGCTGCTGGGCGCGGTCGCCGCCTTCGGCATCGCGCGGTCGGGGGCGCTGTTCATCCGCGCGGTGATCGGCATGGCGCTGGGCTTCGCCTATTTCGTCGCCGACCGGTTCGCGCTGGCGATGGGCAACCTGGGCGCCTATCCGCCGTTCCTCGCCGCCTGGGCGCCGTTCCTCTTGTTCCTGCTGATCGGCGAGGCGGTGCTGCTGCGCACCGAGGAATAGCCGACCCGCTTGCCTTTTGCGCGCCGCTGCTGTAGGCGCCCGCGCTTCCAACGCACATGGCCGAGGAAGCTCTGCGGGAGGGTGCGGTGACGCGCCCGCTCGGACCGCTCGACTTGAAACGGGGCGTCCTGTCCGCAGGCGCCCGGAATAGAGAGTGACATGGCAAAGAAGATCACAGGTTATATCAAGCTGCAGGTGCCCGCCGGCTCCGCCAACCCGTCGCCGCCGATCGGCCCGGCGCTGGGTCAGCGCGGCGTCAACATCATGGAATTCTGCAAGGCGTTCAACGCGCAGACCGGCGACATGGAAAAGGGCGCGCCCCTTCCCACCGTCATCACCGTCTACGCCGACCGCAGCTTCTCGTTCGTCACCAAGACGCCCCCGGCGACCTTCCTCATCAAGAAGGCCGCGAACCTGAAGTCGGGTTCGAAGGAGCCGGGCAAGGTGTCCGCGGGCAAGATCAAGCGGTCGCAGCTGGCCGAGATCGCCGAGACCAAGATGAAGGATCTCAACGCGAACGATATCGAGGCGGCGACCCGCATCATCGAAGGTTCGGCCCGCGCGATGGGCCTCGAAGTGGTGGAGGGCTGAGACCGTGGCGAAGCTGACCAAGAAGCAGAAGGCCATCACCGTCGACCGTGAGAAGCTGCACGGCGTCGACGAGGCGATCGCGCTGGCGAAGTCGGGGGCGACCTCGAAGTTCGACGAGACGATCGAGATCGCGATGAACCTGGGCGTCGACCCGCGTCACGCCGACCAGATGGTCCGCGGCGTCGTCACGCTGCCCGCCGGCACCGGCAAGACCGTGCGCGTCGGCGTGTTCGCCAAGGGCGCGAAGGCCGACGAGGCACGCGCCGCGGGTGCGGACGTCGTCGGGGCCGAGGATCTGATGGAAACCGTCCAGGGCGGCACCATCGACTTCGACCGCTGCATCGCGACCCCGGACATGATGGGCGTCGTCGGCCGGCTGGGCAAGGTGCTGGGTCCCAAGGGCCTGATGCCGAACCCGAAGCTGGGCACCGTGACGATGAACGTCGCCGAGGCGGTGAAGGCGGCCAAGGGCGGCCAGGTGGAATATCGCGTCGAGAAGACCGGCATCATCCACTCCGGCATCGGCAAGGCGTCGTTCGCGCAAGAAGACCTGCGCCGCAACTTCGACGCGCTGGTCGATGCGGTGGTGAAGGCCAAGCCGTCGGGCGCCAAGGGCAAGTACGTCAAGAAGATCGCCGTCAGCTCCACCATGGGCGCCGGCATCAAGGTCGACGTGGCGGAGGTCGCGGGCGCCTGAGGCCCTCCACCGCAACGCGCAACAGGATCGGGCCGGGGGGACAGCGTCTCCCCGGCCCTTTCCTTTGTCCGCCCGACCCGCCACTCTCCCGCGCGATAAGGAGAGGAACCATGCCGCATTACGGCGACCTGCAGAACGCCATCTATTACGCCGGCCTGTCGGGCGTGCAGCCGACGCTGCCGGTCGATTTCGCGACGCTGAAGGCGCGCGCGGAGGCGGCGATGCCGCCGTCGGTGCTGAACTACGTCCAGGGCGGCTGCGGCGACGAATGGACGCAGGACCGGAATGCCGCCGCCTTCCGCCACTGGGGCATGGTACCGCGCATGATGGTCGACTGCACCGCGCGCGACCTGTCGGCGAGCTTGTTCGGACGCACCCTGCCCTCGCCCTTGTTCATGGCGCCGATCGGCGTCACCGGCATCGTCACGCAGGACGGGCATGGCGATATCGCCGCGGCGCAGGCGTCGGCGGCGACCGGCGTGCCGCTGTGCGCCTCCACGCTCGCCAACGATCCGCTGGAGGAGGTGAAGCGCGCGTGCGGCGACACGCCCGCGCTGTTCCAGCTCTACACCCCGCGCGACCCGGACGTCGCCGCCAGCCTGGTGTCGCGCGCGGAGGCGGCGGGGTATGACGCGATCGTCGTCACGCTCGACACCTGGGTCACCGGCTGGCGCCCGCGCGACCTCAACGTGTCGAACTTCCCGCAGCTGCGCGGGCACGTCCTGACCAATTACTTCACCGACCCGGCGTTCCTGAAGCTGCTGGCCAAGCCGCCGCAGGACGATCCGCGCGCCGCGATCGGCACCTGGGGCGCGACCTTCGGCAAGGTGCTGACCTGGGACGACATGGGGTGGCTGAAGTCGCTGACGCGGCTGCCGATCGTGCTGAAGGGCATTTGCCACCCCGACGATGCGTCGCGCGCGATCGATTGCGGGGCGGACGGCATCTACGTCTCCAACCACGGCGGGCGGCAGGCGAACGGCGGGATCGCCGCGATCGACATGCTGCCGGCGGTGGCGGAGGCGGTGCGCGGGCGCGTGCCGGTGCTGTTCGACAGCGGCATCCGGTCGGGCACCGACGTCATCAAGGCAATCGCGCTCGGCGCCGATCTGGTCGGCGTCGGCCGCCCGTACAGCTATGGCCTGGCGTTGGGCGGCGCGGACGGCGCGGCTCACGTCCTGCGCTGCCTGCTGGCGGAGGCGGACCTGCTGATGGCGGTCAACGGCCTGCCGACGCTGGCGGCGGTGCGCCGCGCGGGGGCGGTTCGGACGGATCGGTAGGGGGCGGCCGCGCCGCCCTTCCGTCATGCCGGACCTGTTCCGGCATCCACCGTGCCGCTTATGCATAAGCGGTTGACAATGCGGACCGGTGGACCCCGGAGCAAGTCCGGGGTGACGGTTCCTGCGGGGCGCCCAGGCGGTTTTACGGACGTGTCGCTCGCACCTACGTGACGTCCCGCCGGACCCCACGCCCCCGACCGGCGTTACGCCCACGTATCGATCACCGCCACGGGAGCGCCCGCCATGGAGCGCGAACCGCGCATCGACATCGTGCGCGGCATCGCCATCGTCACGATCTTCCTCAATCACCTGACGCAGGTCGTCGAATTCGCCGGCTATCGCGGGTGGATGATCCCCACGCCGACGCGGCTGGGCTTTTCCACCGCGGCGGAACTGTTCGTCATCATGTCGGGCTATATGGTCGGGCTGGTCTATCTGCGCCGCCCGCATCCGGCGCGCGCGATCGTCCGCCGCGCCGGCACCTTGTGGCTGTACGACATCGCGCTGCTCGCGATCGTGCTGCCGATCGGCCTGGTGATGACCGCGGGAGAGCTGGCGTTCTGGCGGCTCGACGCCTTCTGGACCGCCCCCGCCGCCGCCACCGCGCGCTTCGCGATGCTGCAATCCGCGCCGCGGCTGCTCGACATCCTGCAACTCTACATCTCGCTGATGCTGCTCGCCCCGCTGGCGATGGCGCTCCACGCCCGCGCACCTCGCGCGGTGATCCCGCTGTCGGTGGCGCTGTGGATCGCGTCGCAGGCGATCACCTGGCGCGCCATCGCCGCGAATCCGGCCGCGAACCTCGGCACCGGCGTTTCGCTGGCGGCATGGCAGATGCTGTTCTTCGTGCCGATGGCGCTCGGCGCGCGATCGGCGCATCGCGCGCTGTTCGGCTGGCTCGACGGGCACCGCACCGCGCTGATCGCGCTCGTCACGCTGGCGATCGCCGGCGCGGCCGTCCGCCAGCTTCAGGAAGCGCAATGGCTGGCGCGGCCATGGTGGCTGGAGGCGCCGCTCGGCCTCCATCCGCTGCGCGTCGCCCATGCGGTGCTGATGCTGGTCTTATACGCCGCGGTGCTGACGTGGCTGCGCCCGTGGCTGGCGCGCCAGCCGTGGCGCGCGCTGGCCGCGATCGGGCGCCACAGCCTCGATTGCTTCACGGGCGGCGTGGTGCTCACCTATGCGCTTGGCACGCTGTGGCTGGGCGCGGGCGGTGGCTATCCGGCCTATTACGTGCTCGCACTCGCCGGGGTCGCCGCCACCGTCGCGCTGGCTTATGCGCGGGATGCGCGCGCGGCACGGTTGCGCGGCACGCAGGCACCGTCCATCACCGCGCGATGACGACCCGACGCGACCTGCTCGGCGGCCTTGCCGCCACGGCCCTGCTGCCCGCCCTCCCCGCGCGTGCGCGCACCACGTCGGCCACGATGCCCGCGCTGATCGCCGGCACCTATGCCAACGAAGGCGGCGCCGGCCTCTATACGCTCGCCCCCGCGGGCGCCGGCTGGCGCGTCGCGGCCCCCGCCCCGCTGACCGGCATCTCCTTCGGCGTGACGCATGGCGCGCACCGCTATCTGGCGAAGGAGCAGGCGAAGGGCCGACTGATCGTCACGGACCGCAACGCCCGCGTCCTGGCCGACGTGCCGAGCGGCGGGGACGATCCCTGCCATGTCGCGATCGCCCCCGATGCGCGCGCGCTGGCGGTCGCCAATTATTCGTCGGGCACGGTCTCGGTCTGGCCGCTCGGCCGCGATGGCCGCCCCGGCACCCCGACCGTCCGCCAGCAGCACGGCACCGGCCCCCATACGGATCGTCAGGCTGGGCCGCACGCGCATTGGGTCGGCTTCACCCGCGACGCACGCCGCCTCCACACCGTCGATCTGGGGGCGGATACGGTGTTCGCCTATGACATGGCCGGCGCGGTCCCCGGCGAACCGCGCGTCGCATGGCGCGCGCCTGCCGGCGCCGGGCCGCGGCATCTGGCGCATCACCCGCGCCTGCCGGTCGCCTATGTCGTCACCGAACTGGGCAACACGCTGGTCGCGCTCGACGCGCACGCCGACGGCACGTTCACGACGCGCACCACGCAATCGCTGCTGCCGGCGGGGTTCGCCGGCGCCTCCTTCGCCGCGCACCTCCGCCTCGACGCGCGCGGGCGGCGGCTCTACGCCTCCAACCGCGGGCACGACAGTATCGCGGTGTTCGATCTCGCCGCCGACGGCACCCCGCGCCTCATCCAGCATATCGCCAGCGGTGGGCACTGGCCGCGCTTCTTCCTGCTGCTGGAGGATCGGGCGCGCTGCCTGGTCGCCAACGAACGCAGCGGGACCGTCGCGGTGTTCCGCATCCTTCCCGACGGCCGGCTGGCGGCGACCGGGCAGGTGCTGGCGGTGCCCGGCGTGGTGTTCCTCGATCGCGCCTAGCCTTCCGCGCGCCGCTCGCCTATCTGGCGCGCTGTTTCTCCCTTTCGCACAGGCATCATCATGGGTTTCCGCTGCGGCATCGTGGGCCTGCCCAACGTCGGCAAGTCCACCCTCTTCAACGCGCTGACCGAAACGGCCGCGGCGCAGGCGGCCAATTATCCGTTCTGCACGATCGAGCCGAACGTCGGCAACGTCGGCGTCCCCGATCCGCGCCTGTCGAAGCTGGCGGCGATCGCCGGCTCGGGCAAGATCATCGAAACCCAGCTCGGCTTCGTCGATATCGCCGGGCTGGTGCGCGGCGCCAGCAAGGGCGAAGGGCTGGGCAACCAGTTCCTGGGCAACATCCGCGAGGTGGACGCGATCGTCCACGTCCTGCGCTGTTTCGAGAATGACGACATCCAGCATGTCGACAACCGCGTCGATCCGATCGCCGATGCCGAAACGGTCGAGACCGAGCTGATGCTGTCCGACCTCGAAAGCCTGGAGAAGCGCGTCCCCAACCTCGCCAAGAAAGGGCAGCAGGGCGACAAGGAGGCGAAGCTCGCCGCCGTCGTGCTGGGCCGCGCGCTCGACCTGCTGCGCGACGGCAAGCCCGCGCGGCTGACCGAGGTGGGCGACGTCGAGGAACGCCGCGTGCTGGATCAGGCGCAGCTGCTCACCGCCAAGCCGGTCCTCTACGTGTGTAACGTGAACGAGGAAGACGCCGCCAACGGCAATGCCCTGTCGCAGAAGGTGCTCGACAAGGCGAAGGCGGAGGGCGCGCAGGCGGTCGTCGTCTCCGCCGCGATCGAGGCGGAGATCGCGACGATGCCGCACGAGGATCGCGGCGAATTCCTCGCCGAGCTGGGGCTGGAGGAAACCGGCCTCGCGCGCGTGATCCGTGCGGGCTACGAACTGCTCCACCTGCTCACCTTCTTCACCGTCGGCCCGAAGGAAGCGCGCGCCTGGACGGTCGAGGCCGGGTCGAAGGCGCCGCAGGCCGCCGGCGCGATCCACTCCGATTTCGAACGCGGCTTCATCCGCGCCGAAACCATCGCCTTCGACGACTACGTCGCCTGCAACGGCGAAGCCGGCGCCCGCGAAGCGGGGAAGCTGCGTCAGGAAGGCAAGGAATATGTCGTCCACGACGGCGACGTGATGCTGTTCCGCTTCAACGTGTGATGCGGGCGGCGGCCGGTCCCGGAACCGGCCACCGTCCGCTCGCGCCACTTGCAGCACCGGCCCCGTCATGCCGGAGCCGTTCCGGCATCCACGGCGCAGGGTACACCCGGGGGCTGATGGCGTGGTCATGACGGCCCGGAACACGGAGATGCGCCGATGTTCCGGTCGAAAACATCACGCGGCCAACTGAAACCCGGTCATCGCCCGCTCCGCACCGCCCCCTCTACCCTACATCTGCGCTCTTTCGCCGCCCCCGTCCGCGGCGTATTGCCGCGTCATGAAGGCTCCGTTCGCATCGCTCGCCGCCGCGCTCGCCCTGTTGTCGGGATGCGCCTACCCTTACGCACCGCGCGCATTGCCCCCCGCGACCACGCCCGCACCGCCCGCAAATGCCGCATCGGCGCCCGCAGAACAGCGCCCGCCCGTCACGATTCTCGTGTCGATCGACGGGTTTCGCCCCGATTATCTCGATCGCGGCGTCACGCCGAACCTCTCGCGGCTCGCCGCGGGCGGCGTCACCGCCGCCATGCGCCCGTCCTTCCCCAGCAAGACCGCGCCCAATCACTGGACGCTCGTCACCGGGCTCGTCCCCGATCACCACGGCGTCGTCGCGAACACCATGGAGGATGCCGCGCGCCCCGGTGAGGTCTTCACGATGTCGAACGACGATCCCTTCTGGTGGAACGGCGGCGAACCCGTGTGGGTGACCGCGGAAAGGGCTGGAATCCGCACCGCGACGATGTTCTGGCCGGGCAGCAACGTCGCCTGGGGCGGCGTTCGCGACCCGCAATGGCCGCATCCGGTCGCCAATGGCACCCGCCCGCACGACTGGCAGGAATTCAACCAGCAGATCACCGGCCACCAGCGCGTCGACGCGGTCATCGACTGGCTCCGCCGCCCCGCCGCCACCCGCCCGGCGTTCGTCACGCTCTATTTCGACACCGTCGACACCGCCGGCCACTCCTTCGGGCCCGCCGCTCCGGAAATGACCGCCACGGTCGCGCAGGTCGACAGCTGGATCGGCGAACTGGTCGCCGGCCTCGCCACGCTGGGACAGCCCGCAAACCTCGTCATCGTCGCCGACCACGGCATGGCGCCCACCGCATCGACCCGCACGATCGCGCTCGACACGATCGTCCCGCCGGCCGACGCGCGCATCATCGACACCGGCCCGTTCGCCACCTTCGTCCCGACGCCGGGCCGCGAGGACGCGGTGGCGCGCGCGCTCCTCGCCCCGCATCCCCATATGCAATGCTGGCGGCGACAGGCGATTCCAGCGCGCTTCCGCTACGGCACCAACCCGCGCATCCCGCCGTTCTTCTGCCTGGCGGAGGATGGCCCCGCCGGCGCATGGACGATCGCGAAGACCGCCCCCGCCAAGCCGTTTACCGGCGGCGCACACGGCTATGACAATGACGCGGCCGACATGCGCGCGCTGTTCATCGCCAACGGCCCCGCCTTTGCCACCGGCCGGCGGATCGCGACGTTCGACAATGTCGATATTGCCCCGCTGATCCGCGACCTGCTCGGCCTGCCGCCCGGTCAGCGGCTGGATGGTGACGACCGGCCGTTCCGGGGCGTGCTGCGTCGCTGAAGACGACAAGAAAGGAAGAGAGGATGCAGTATTTCGAGGATCTCGAGGTCGGAAAGATCGTGCGGTTCGGCCGATATGAGGTGACCCGCGACGAGGTGATCGAGTTCGCCCGCCGCTACGATCCACAGCCCTTCCACCTTTCCGACGAGGCCGCGGCAGCGACGCATTTCGGGCGGCTGTCGGCCAGCGGATGGCACACCTGCGCGATGACCATGGCGATGCTGGTCGCCAATCTGAAGGAACATCGCCAGGCCGGGCTGGGATCGCCCGGTATGGACGAATTGCGCTGGCTCGTTCCCGTCTATCCGGGCGACGTGCTACGCGTCGAAAGCGAGGTACTGGAGAAGCGCGTGTCGCAATCCCGGCCCGAAATGGGCATCTTCAAGAGCCGCGTCACCGTTTTCAATCAGGACGACGTCGCAGTGATGTCGATGATCTCGAACGGCCTGATCCAGACCCGGCCGGCCTGAAAGCGTCAGCGATCGCGCCGCGGCCGGAACGCCCGGTCCGGGCGCGGCGTGCGATAGCCCTCTGCCCTGTTCTCGCGCCGCAGATCGCGGTAATCGCGACGGACGTCCTGGCGATAGTCGCGCCGTGCATCACGCCGCACGTCGCGGAACTGTCCGCGATCAATGGTCCCCGCGCGATACGCCTCACGCCCCGCCCGCACGTCACCGCGATAGTCGCGGCGCTCCCGCCGAACGTCGCCGCGGAAGTCCTGCCAGTTGTTGCGTACCGCGCGGTCGCCCCACGCCCCGCGGCGCCCCTGCCAGTAGCGTTGCTGGTCCGCATTCCACCGCACCGGACGACGATATCGATCGTAGACGAAGCCACCGGTGCCGGGATAATAATAATCCCCGTACCATCCGTAATAGCTGGGCGCGACACCGCCGCCCCACCCGCCGCCGGCATAATAGGGATCACCATAATAGCCGCCGTTGCCATAGCCCATCGATACGCCGCTATAGCCATAACCGTCGGTGCAGCCCGCCGTCGCGAGCATCCCGCACCCCAGCAAGGCCGCGCTGGCCCATTGCCTTAGCACCATCGTCACTCTCCCGTCGTGGCACGGGACGGCGGTCGCATCGCCGGCCGTCGCGGACGTGAAGGGGAACCGCCGACGCGCGCGCCGGGTTCCGGCGCCCCGTCAGTCGCCGGGAAAGTCGACCAACGCGTGGACCGTGATACCGTCGTCGCGCAGCCGATCGGCACCGCCCAGATCGGGCAGGTCGACGACGAACTGCGCCTGCGTCACCACCCCGCCGGCCTTGCGCAGCAAGCGCAGCGCCGCACGCGCGGTGCCGCCGGTGGCGATCAGGTCGTCGACCAGCAGGACGCGCGCGCCAGGCACCAGCGCGTCGGCGTGGATCGCGATCCGGTCCTGGCCGTATTCCAGCGCATAATCCTCCGCGATGGTCGCGCCGGGAAGCTTGCCGTCCTTGCGGATCAGCAGCACCCCGGCCCGCAACGGTACGGCCAGCGCTGCCGCGAACAGAAAGCCGCGTGCCTCGATCCCCGCGACCAGATCCACCGGCCCGTCGACCGCAGCGGCCATCCGCTCGATGCACGTCGCGACACCGGCTGGCGACAGCAGCAGCGTGGTGATGTCGCGAAACGCGATTCCCGGCTTGGGAAAGTCGGGGATGGTGCGGATCAGCGCCCGCAGGTCGGCATTACGCTCCGGCCCGGCCATGTCGTCCTCCTCGAATTCCCACAAACAAAAACCCCGGCGCGGCGGCCGGGGTCATGAGACGACCGTGTGCCGCCGCCGCCAGGGCGGCAGCCGCGCCGATCAATGTTTGATGTCGCGCCAGACGTTCTGATACGCGCCCCACGCCAGATAGACGAAGATCAGCAGGAAGATCACCGCCGCGAAGCCGGCCGCATGACGGGCCTCCAGGTTTGGTTCCGCCGTCCAGGTCAGGAACGCCGCCACGTCGCGCGCCATCTGATCCTTGGTCGCCTTGGTCCCGTCGCTGTACGTCACCTGACCGTCCGAGGTCAGCGGCGGCGGCATCGCGATGTTGAGGTTCGCGAAATACGGGTTGTAGTGCAGCCCCGGCGGGGTCTTGGCGCCCGGGAACTTCTCGATCAGTTCGGCCGGCTGGTTGCGATAGCCGGTGATCAGCGCATGGACGTAGTTCGACCCGTCATGCCGCGCCTTCGTCATCAGCGACAGGTCGGGCGGGATGGCGTTGTTGTTCGCCGCGCGCGCCGCAATGTCGTTGGCGAAGGGCAGCGGGAAGCGATCGGACGGCAGGTTCTTGCGCGTCGCGGCTTCGCCCGTTTCCGGGTTCACCGTCGGCTGCTCGATCACCCACTGGTTCGCGATCGCCTTCACCTCGGCCTCGGAATAGCCGATGTGCTCGAGGTCGCGGAACGACACGTACTTCAGCGAATGGCAGGCGGCGCACACTTCCTTGTACACCTGGAAGCCGCGCTGCAGCTGCTGCCGGTCGAACTTCCCGAAGAAGCCGGCCGAGGACAGGTGAATGTCCTCGGGATGGAGGTGGAATTCATGTTCCGCCGATTCCGGTGCCGGATTCTGGATCGCGTCCTTCGCGGTGAAGAACAGCGCCAGCGCGAGCACGAAGACGAACCCCGCGCCGATCACCAGTGAAATGAGACGAGCCATTGTCTTATCTGTCCCCTAATCGTCTCGTTTCGGTCAGCCGGCCATGGCCGTCTGCGCAGGCGACGTGCCGCCATGCTTTGCCAGCACCGCCTCGGTGATCGAGTTCGGCAGCGGACGCGGCTTCTCCGCGGCCGACACCAGCGGCAGGATGATGAGGAAGTGCGCGAAATAGTAAGCCGCCGCGATCTGCCCGATCATCACGTTGCGCGCGGTCGCCTCGGCACCCCCGACATAGCCGAGCACCAGCACGTCGATCAGCAGCACCAGAAGGAACCAGC
Source organism: Sphingomonas ginsenosidimutans (assembly GCF_002374835.1). Lineage (GTDB taxonomy): Bacteria > Pseudomonadota > Alphaproteobacteria > Sphingomonadales > Sphingomonadaceae > Sphingomonas > Sphingomonas ginsenosidimutans. The sequence continues at coordinate 623,949 of NZ_NWVD01000001.1, read as the reverse complement.
GATAGGTCGGGCGATAATTGGCCGAGCGCACCGGCGAGCTGTCCAGCCACGGCAGGAAGAACAGCAGCAGGATCGAGCCGAACATCGCCACCACGCCCCACAGCTTGGCCGGCAGGATGAAGTCCGCGGTGAAGCTCTTGAGGATCGCGTAGAACGGCAGGAAGTACCATTCCGGAACGATGTGCGCCGGGGTCGAGAGCGGGTTCGCCTCGATGTAGTTGTCCGGGTGGCCCAGCAGGTTCGGCGAGAAGAAGATCAGCAGCGCGAACACCAGGAAGAACACGCCCACGCCCACGCCGTCCTTGGCGGTGTAATAGGGATGGAACGGCACCGTGTCCTGCTCGCCCTTCACGTCGACGCCGGTCGGGTTGTTCGAACCCGGAATGTGCAGCGCCCAGATGTGGAGGATGATAACGCCCGCGATCACGAACGGCAGCAGATAGTGGAGCGAGAAGAACCGGTTGAGCGCGGCATTATCCGGCGCAAAGCCGCCCAGCAGCCACACGCGGATCGTTTCGCCCACCAGCGGGATCGCCGAGAAGAAGCCGGTGATGACCTGCGCGCCCCAGAAGCTCATCTGCCCCCACGGGAGCACATAACCCATGAACGCGGTCGCCATCATCAGCAGGAAGATCACGACGCCCAGCAGCCACACCATCTCGCGCGGCGCCTTGTACGATCCGTAATACAGCCCGCGGCCGATGTGGATATAGACCACCGCCAGGAACATCGACGCGCCGTTGGCGTGCGCATAGCGCAGGAACCAGCCGGCGTTGACGTCGCGCATGATGCTTTCGACCGAACCGAACGCGACACCCGCATTGGCAGCATAATGCATCGCCAGCACGACGCCGGTGACGATCTGGATCACCAGCGCGGCACCCGCCAGGACGCCGAAGTTCCAGAAATAGTTGAGGTTGCGCGGCACCGGATAGCCCGCACCGATCGCATTGTAGACGAGCCGCGGCATCGGCAGCTTCTCGTCCAGCCAGCGCATCAGCGGCTGCTTCGGTTCGTAATGCTTGGCCCAGGGAAAGCTCATGTCCTAAATCCTCCCTCAGCCCACCGTCACGACGGTGTCGGACGTGAAATTATAGTCGGGCACGGCCAGGTTCTTGGGCGCCGGCCCCTGCCGGATACGACCCGCCGTGTCATAAGCCGAGCCGTGGCACGGGCAGAAATAGCCGCCGAACGGCCCGCGATTTTCGCCCTCGCGCGCGCCCAGCGGCACGCAGCCCAGGTGGGTGCAGACGCCCAGCGTGATCAGCCAGTTCTTCTTTCCCGCCTTGGTGCGCTGTTCCAGCGTCTGCGGGTCGCGCAGCGAGCTGACCGCCACCGCATCGGCCTCGCCGATTTCCTTGGGCGTCAGGTTGCGCACGAACAGCGGCTGTTTGCGGAAGCTGGCGACGATCGCCTGCCCCGGCTCGATCTTCGAGATGTCCACCTCGGTGGTGGATTGCGCCAGCACGTCGGCCGACGGATTCATCTGGTTGATGAGCGGCAGGACGATCGCGACCGCGCCGACCCCGGCGAAGGAGACCGCGGCGATGTTGATGAAATCGCGACGGCGCGGATCGTGCGCCTCCTCGTGATAGGGCGCGGGATTCTCGCCCGGAGGGATCATGTCGTCTGCCGTCGCCATTCGCGTCGCACCTCTACCCGTTCGTCTGTTGCCGGGCCGGCTCCATGCCGTGATGACATATCGACGCCCCGCCGCCGGCCTGCCCGTCCCCACGGCGGCCCGCCCGGCCTGATAGCCATGCCGGGCGCGCTTTGCCAACAGCATTTTGCGCGCGGACCCCAACCCGGCTAGGCGCACTGTCATGCGCATCGCCCTGTACCAGCCGGACATCGCCGGCAATGTCGGCACCCTGCTGCGGCTGGGGGCGTGCCTAGGCGTGGCGGTCGATCTGATCGAACCGATGGGCTTCGCGTGGAGCGAGCGGGCATGGGCGCGCGCCGCGATGGACTATGCCGGGAAGGTCGCGGTGACCCGCCATGTCGACTGGGCGGCGTTCCTGGCGGCATCCAGCGGGCGGATCGTGCTGGCCACCACCGCGGCGGACGCCGTGCCGCTGCCGCAGGCGCGGTTCGCCCACGACGACATCCTGCTGCTTGGCAGCGAGGGCGCGGGCGTTCCGCCGGCGGCACATGCACGCGCCGACGTGGCGGTGCGCATCCCGATGCGCGCGGGCCTGCGCTCGCTCAACGTCGCGGTTGCAGGCGCGATCGTGCTGGGCGAGGCGTTGCGGCAGACCGGCGGGTGGGACGAACTGACCGATTGACCGCATCGCCCGCGCCCGCGATGGCAGGGGCATGCAACTGGACGAGCAACAGCGCGCGGCGCGCACCTGGTTCGAGCATCTGCGCGACCTGATCTGCGCCGAATTCGAGGCGATCGAGCGGGAGGCCGGGTCCGACGCGACCTTCGACTATCTCCCCTGGGACCGTGCCGACCCGTCGGGCGCGCCGGGCGGCGGCGGGGTGCGCGGCGTGATGAAGGGCCGCGTGTTCGAGAAGGTGGGCGTCAACGTCTCCACCGTCGGCGGCACGTTCGAGGGCGATTTCGCGCGCACCATCCACGGCGCCGGCGAGGATCCGCGCTTCTTCGCCACCGGGATCAGCCTGGTCGCGCACATGGCCAATCCGCACGTGCCCGCGGTGCATATGAACACGCGCTTCCTGCGCACCACGAAACAATGGTTCGGCGGCGGCGCCGACCTGAACCCGCCACTGCCGGTCGCGCAGGACACCACCGATTTCCATGCCGAACTGGCGCGCGCCTGCGATGCGCACGATCCGACGCATTATCCGCGGTTCAAGGCGTGGGCGGACGATTACTTCTACATCCCGCATCGCGGCGTCCACCGCGGCGTGGGCGGCATCTTCTACGATCATCTGGAAAACGACTTTGCGGCGGATTTCGCGTTCACGCAGGACGTCGGGCGCGCGTTCCTTGCCGCCTATCCGCGAATCGTCCGGCGGCGCATGGCCGATCCGTTCACGGCCGAGGACCTGGCCGAGCAGCGCCGCTGGCGTGGCCGTTATGCCGAGTTCAACCTGGTCTACGACCGCGGCACGCTGTTCGGGCTGAAGACCGGGGGCAATATCGATGCGATCCTGATGAGCCTGCCGCCCGTCGCGACATGGGAGTGACGCACGTGGCGGGGCTGCACGCGGTGCCCGACGATCACGTCGCAACGATCGTCACCACGCTGGAGATGCGCACCCGCCCGCCGCTGCGCCCCATGCCCGCTTCGCCGCTGCGGCTGACGCGCTGGGATGCCCCGGCCCCCGACCGCTATCGCACGCTGTTCCGCCGCGTGGGGGCACGCTGGCTATGGTATTCGCGATTGGTGATGGACGATGCGGCGCTGACCGCGATCATCCACGATCCGGCGGTGGAGGTGTTCGCCGCGGTCGATCGCGCGGGGGTCGAACTGGGGATGCTGGAACTGGACCGGCGCCAGACGGGCGCATGCGAGATCGGCTATTTCGCGCTCGTCCCCGAACTGGCGGGCAAAGGGCTGGGCCGCTGGCTGATGGCGGAGGCGCTGGCGCGTGCGTGGACGCCGGGGACGCGGCGCGTGTGGCTGCACACGTGCACGCTCGATCACCCGGCGGCGCTGGGCTTTTATCGCGCGCAGGGCTTTGCCGCGACGGCGCGGACGGTGGAGGTGTTTGCCGACCCGCGCGTTCTCGGCGTGCTGCCGGCCGATGCCGCGCCTCAGGTGCCGCTGCTGGCGCGCACGCGATAGATGATGATCCCCACCAGCAACGTGCCCGTGGCATAGATCGCGCCGACCGCGGCGATCCCGGCATCGACCAGCGACAGCAGCAGCGGATTGGCGTTGCCCGGCATCCGCAGCCATTCGTCGGCCTGCATCAGCGGCACCGCCACCAGATATTGCGCCAGGAACAGCGTCACCAACGCCCCCGTGATCGCCCAGCCGTGCCCGCGCGTCATCGCCAGGCTGACGCGGATCGCGCGCCCGACGCCCAGCCCCGGCCGCCGCGCGATCGCCGGGATCGACGCGACCAGCCGCGCCTGCACGTACAGGCCCGGCAGGACGAACAGCCACAGACCGACCCCCACCGGAACGGCGATCGCCACGCTGGCGATCAGGAACGGCCAGAAGGCGCGCGACGCGATACGCAGCGCCTGCCCCACGGTCGGACGATCAGCATCGAGCAGCAGCACCGCCACCGCCGCCGCGCCGAAAATACCCGCCACATCGGCAACCACGAACCACAGGCCGTTGGCCTGCCCCCATTGCGCCATCGCGGTCACCCACGCCTGCATCGCCAGTTCGTCACGCGGCGCGGGCGGGATCGGCGGGACCGGATCGCTCAGCAGCAAGGCGGCAAAGGCGGGGAGGAAGACGAACAGCGCGGTGATCGCGATGACCGGGTCCAGGCTGCGGCGCAGCAGCCGCCACGTCGCCGCCAGCAATCCGGCGAAGGTGAAGGTCATGCCAGTTGCGCCGCCGCCTCGTCGCGCGCCAGCGCGGCGGCATAGAATTGCGCGTAGAACACCGTCTGCACCACCGTGCCCGCCGCGGTCACCAGCGTGACGAACAGCGATACGATCAACGTCACCATCGCCTCCGCCTCGCCGCCCAGCAACAGGCGCGCGATCACCCCGGTGACCGACCCCACCGCCGCCATTACGACCAGCAGGACGATCCCGAACAGGATCATGACCCCCAGCAATCGCAGCGCAGACCCGCGCGACAGCGCGACGCTGCGTGCGATCGCGCCCAACCCGCGTCGTTCGTTCACGATCACCGCGAACAGCGGCACCAGCCGCGCGCTGAACCACAACAGCACGATCAGCGCGACGACCATCAGCAGCGCCGACGCCGCCAGCATTCCACTTGCGGCGTTGGCGACATCGACCGTCCCCGCTGCGCTGACCGTCGCGCCCGCCGCGAACAGCGCGACGATCGACGGCAGGAACAGAACGCCGAACGCGATCACCAGCACGATCAGGTTCGCCAGCGCCGGCCCAAGCCGCGCGGCGCCCAGCCGCAGCCCCTGCGCGCCATCGACCGCCGGATCGGTGGCGACCGCCGTCATCGCCAGCACGCCGATGATCGTCAGCACCGCCGATACGATTCCGATCACCCCCTGCGCCGCGCCGGTGCCCCCCGGCTGACCGGTCAGTGCGGCATAGGCCGGCTCCAGCAGGCCAGGGACATAGACGGTGGCGAGCGCGATGCCCGCCAGGATCGCCATACGCCCGCGGATCACGTCCAGCGTACGATCCCAGACGGTTCCCATTCTGATTGCAGCCATGACGATCGCGGCTCCCCTGCCCGCCCCAGTGGCCCGATCGCCTAGCCGATCCGACGGGCGCTTGCCAATCGTGTCGCGCGATCGCATCTGGGACAGGTGCAGGGACCGGACGGGATCGAGTGGCGCGTGTCGCCGGGGTTGACCGATTATGCGGAGGCGCTGTCCGCGATGGAGGCGCGCGCCGCCGCGATCGCCGCGGGCGAAGCGTCCGAACTGATCTGGCTGCTGGAACATCCGCCGGTCTACACCGCGGGCACCAGCGCGGATCCCGCCGAGTTGATCGACCCGCGGTTCCCCGTGGTGCCGGCGGGGCGCGGCGGCCGCTACACCTATCACGGTCCGGGGCAGCGTATCGGCTATCTGATGCTCGACCTCAACCGGCGCGGCCGCGACGTGCGCTGCTTCGTCCATGCGATGGAAGGCTGGGTGATCGCGGCGCTGGCCCGGGTCGGGATCACCGCGTTCCGCGCCCCCGGCCGCATCGGAATCTGGACCCGCGACGCCACCGGCCAGGAGGCGAAGATCGGCGCGATCGGTATCCGCGTGCGACGCTGGGTCACGCTGCACGGCTTCTCTGTGAACATCGCGCCGAACCTGTCCGACTTCGGTGGCATCGTCCCGTGCGGCATCGCCGAATATCCGGTCACCAGTGCGCAAGCACTTGGTATATCATGCGATCATGCAACCTTCGACGCTGCGCTCGCGTTCACTGCTCCGGCCTTTCTGACAAGCTTGACTTGTGACGCTGAAATCGAGGCTTGAGGGGCCGGTCATCTGCGATTAATGTCTACGTCGATTTGGGATGAAAGACCCCGAAGGTCGCCAAATCCACAGTCTAGGGAGCAATTTCATGCGTGCAGTCATCACCAAGGTTCTGACCGGTTCGGCGCTCGCGGCAGCCGCGCTCGCGGTTTCGGCGTGTGGTTCGAAGACGGAGACCACCGACAACACCATGATCACCGACATGAATGCCACCGAAGGCATGGACACCATGACCGACAACATGACGGCAGTGGATGGCACCATGAACGGCGGCATGATGGCGAACGACACCATGGGCAACGACATGATGATGACCAACATGTCGAACGCGATGTAATCTGCCGCACGGCGATTACTTTGGGAACGGGCCGTCCGGGCGACCGGGCGGCTCTTTTCGTATCGACGCCCGACACCTTCGCAGATGCAACGCACACGACAGCGATCGTTACGCCATATCATCGAAATTCCGCCATTTTCTGTCCTATGCACGACGAATGGTGACAGAAAGCCCTTGGGACGGCGCGACGCTATGCCGTATGAGGGTTAACGCGGGTCCACCGCGACGATGGAGTGTGTAATGCAAAAGGTGGGGTTCGCCGGCGCGGTTGCGGCGCTGGCGGCATGCGTCATGGGAGCGATGCCGGCATCGGCACAATTCTACTTCAAATCGAAGGATCTGCGCGGGGAGCCTGTCACCGGAACCGAGCCGGGCATCGGCCAGCCGCTACCGGATGCCACACCGGCGGAGTTGCGCGCCGGCGTCATCTGGAACATGCGTGCCGCGCTTAACGTCGCCGCGCTGCAATGCCAGTTCGAACCGACGCTGTTGACGGTGTCCAACTACAACGCCGTGCTGGCCGATCACAAGGCGGAGCTGGCGAGCTCCTATGCCATGCTCGCCAAATATTTCGAGCGGAAAGCCAAGACGAAGAAGGACGGGCAGAACGCACTCGACCAGTTCGGGACGCGCACCTATTCCGGCTTCGCGACCGTCGCCGCACAGTTCGGCTTCTGCGCCACCGCCGCCGACATCGGGCGCGCCGCGCTGTATGCGCCGCGCGGCAAGTTCGGTGATGTGGCGATCGCGCGGATGCGCGAATTGCGCAACAGTCTGACGCCCTGGGGCGAACAGCAATTCCCGCGGCTGAGCGTATTGCCCGCCACGCTGCCGCGCTTCGACAAGAATTGCTGGAAGAAGTCGGATTTCGACGTCCGCCGCTGCGGCGAACCGCTGACTCCGATCACCTACGCCGCACGCTGATGACCGCACCGGCGGGCGGCGACCAGCCGCGCGTCAGCGATCCAGCCGCGGCATCACCCGCTGCGCCACCAGCGCCTCCTCCGCGGCGCATCCCTGGGGGCGCGGCGTCGCGGGGTCGGCGCGCAATCGGGCGATTTCGGCGCGCGCGGCGGCCAGGTCGGCCTGGAACGCGGCCTTGGTCCGCACAACCGCCATCGTCGCGCTGGCCGACAGCATCCCGCCCTCCACCGCGCTTTCGTTATGCGCCCCGCACACGAAGCGGCTGTCGCCATAGGCACGCCCGCGGCGCAGGATCGGCCCGGCGCGATCGGGCGCCAGTTCGGTCAGGATCAATGCCCACGTCCATCCCCAGGTGGTGTGCCCAGAGGGATAGTCGTAGCTGTCGGCCAGTTCGGACACCGGCTGGCACACCGCACCGCGGTCTTGGTGAAAGGGACGCGCGCGGCGATAGAAGTTCTTCGCGATGCCCGTCTGTGCACCCGTATCGGCGCCGGCGCGCGCGACCACGTCGAGCGTCGCGGGCGCGTTTTGCGGGGTCAGCGATACGCCGACCGCGCAGCTGAAATCGCGCATCAGCGCCGCGCTGGACGTGTCGACATCACTGGTCGCCATCGCCCCGCGCGGCGTGTTCAGCAGCGCGCGGGTCGCCCGGAAGATCTTCCGGTCAGTGTCGTAGCGCGGATCGCCCTTGCGCGGCGCAGGCTCCAGCACCGACGTCACGTCGAACTCGCCGGGCGACAGATAGCCGTCGGCGCGCTCACGCTTGGCGATACCCGTTCCGGCACCGAACGCCGCCAGCATCAATGCCCCGGCGATCGCGAGGCGGCGCGGTCTGGCTACGGCAATCGGCATCGGCAATCCTCACGTCACGATTCGATGTAACCCTGTATCATCGAAATGCGACGATCGAAATCTGCGCTGCGGCGGTCCTAACGCAGCCCCAGCATCTTGTGCGTCTGCAGCGTCAGTCGCCAGCGGGGGCGCTCCATGACCAACGCCATCGCGGCATCGACATTCGCCTGCCCTCGCGCATCGTCCATCGGCTGCAACAGGAAATGATCGAACGCCCATCCCTCGATCGCAGAAAGGTCGCTGCCCGGCTGCGGCCAGACCAGCTTCAGTTCGTCACCGCACCGCTGCACCGTCTCGCTCCCCGCCTTGGGGCTGATGCATATCCAGTCGATGCGCGGGTGGACCGGCAGCGTCCCGTTGCTTTCGATCGCGACGAAGAAGCCCGCGTCGTGCAGCGCGTCAACCAGCGCATCGTCCACCTGCAACATGGGTTCGCCCCCGGTGAGGACGACGAAGCGCCGCTCGCGTCCCGCGCCCCAGAAACCCTCAACCGCCGCGACCAGCGCCGCGGCATCGCCGAAGCGCCCGCCGCCCAGCCCGTCGGTCCCGACGAAATCGGTGTCGCAAAAGCGGCAGACCGCACTCGCGCGGTCCTGCTCGCGCCCCGACCACAGGTTGCAGCCGGCAAAGCGCACGAACACCGCGCGCCGCCCAGCCTGCACGCCCTCGCCCTGAAGCGTCAGGAACATCTCCTTGACGGCATAGCTCATCGTCAGGGCGCCGGGGGCTTGACCGCGTAGACGGTCGGATCGGCGATGCCGGCTTCCTCGAACCCCTTGTGGCGCAGCCGGCAACTGTCACACAGTCCGCAATGCTTCGCGCCCGGCGCCGGATCGTAGCACGACCAGCTCAGCCCCATGTCCAGCCCCAGCCGCGCGCCCTCGCGCACGATATCGGCCTTGGTCATATGCTGTAGCGGGGCGTGGAAGCGGAACGGCGCGCCCTCGACGCCGGCCTTGGTAGCCAGCTCGGCCAGTCGCTCGAACGCCGCGATGAATTCAGGGCGGCAATCGGGATAGCCGGAATAGTCCAGCGCATTGACGCCCAGGAACAGGTCGCGCGCGCCCGCCGCCTCGGCCCAGCCCAGCGCAAGGCTGAGGAAGATGGTGTTGCGGGCCGGGACATAGGTGACCGGAATGGCCTCTCCCACCCCGTCCTTGGGCACGTCGATCGCGCTGTCGGTCAGCGCCGATCCGCCGAAGGCCGACAGATCGATCGGCAGCACGACATGACGCACCGCGCCCAGCGCATGCGCGACGCGGCGGGCGGCGGCCAGTTCGATCTGGTGGCGCTGATTATAGTCGATCGACAGCGCAAGCAGCGGATAGCCGGCCTCCCGCGCCAGCGCGGCGGAAACCATCGAATCCAGTCCGCCCGAAATGAGCGCGACGGCAGGTGTCTGGTGGGTCATGATGCCGCGCCAGCTAGGCCTTGCCGCGCCCGCGCGCAACCGCCGCACAAAAAAGCGGGCCGCCGATCACGGCAGCCCGCCAGTATGCCTGTCCAGCAAGCAAGGGAGAAAATTGCCATGCGGCAACGATTTAACCTACGCCGCGACCCGTTAAGAAGCTGCTAAGCGGCCAGATCCTCGGCCCGCATCGGGAAGACTGTCGAGCAGAAGGCGCAATCGACCGTGATGACCCCGTTGTCATCCGCCATCGCCATGCGTTCCTCGACCGGGAATTTCGCCAGCACCGAGCGGATATGGTCGAGCGTGCACCGGCATCCCTTGGAAAGCGCCTGCGCGGCCAGCACGCGCACTTCGGCTTCCTCGTTGAACAGTCGCCACACCAATGTCTCCAGCGAGACCGCCGGATCGGCCAGTTCGTCGCCGCCCATCGTGTGCGCCAGCGCCTCGATATGATCCCACTCGGGATGGTCCAGCTTGGTATGCAGGCGCTCGCGCCCCTCCTCGCCCTCGGGAAGGTGCTGGATCAGCAGGCCGCCGGCGACACAGCGTCCCGCATCGTCCTTGCGCATCCCCGCGCGCACCAGCGTCGGAATCTGTTCGGACTGGTAGAAATAGCTCTGCGCCGCCTCGGCCAGCGTTTCGCCGTCCAGCGAGACGATCCCCTGATAGCGCTCGCTAGTCGTCGCCAGATCGAAGGTGATCGCCAGATACCCCAGCCCGAACAGCGTCGCCAGCGACGGTTCGTCCGGCGCCTGCGCCAGCCGATCGGCATCGAACTGCACATAGCCGCGCAGTTCGCCGCTGCGATAGTCGCACACCAGCAGGCTGACGACGCCCTCCTGTGTCTGCGTCTGCAGCGTCAACTGCCCGGCCGGATCCTTCAGCGTAGCACCGATCAGCGCGGTCAGCGTCAGCGCCTCCGCGAGCAGCCTTTCGATCGCCGGAGGATAGGCGTGTGCGGACAGGATCTCATCCAGCACCGGGCCAAGCCGCACGACGCGCCCGCGCGCATGACGTTGAGTGATGGTGAAGCCGAGCGCGCGGTCGAGATCGGCGGGCGATGGATAGGGATCGGTCATGCTGTCTTTCGTCACCCCGACGGGCGGCCGGGGTTTCCTGCGGCGCGGGGCGGCCGGGGTGACGCCTATCTGGGGCGGGCCCCGGCCGCGATCAACCGATCTGCCCGAAACACCAGCGCAGCACCGATTTCTGCGCATGGAGGCGGTTTTCCGCCTCCGCCCAGATCAGCGACTGCGCGCCGTCGATCACCTCCGGAGTCACTTCCTCGCCGCGGTGCGCCGGCAGACAGTGGAGGAATTTCGCATCGCGCTTGGCGGTCGCCATCAGCGCGGCGTCGACCTGATACGGCATCATCGCGTGCAGCTTGGTATCGGCATGCGCCTGCCCCATCGAGATCCACGTATCGGTGACGACGATGTCAGCGCCGTCGACCGCCTCGCGCGGGTCCGACACTACGCGCGCGCGCCCGTTGCCGCGGACGATCGCCTGCTCTTCGGGCTGGAATCCCTGCGGACAGGCGGCGACGACATCGAACTGCATCAGCCCCGCCGCCTCGACGATCGACGCGAGGACGTTGTTGCCGTCACCCAGCCACGCGACCTTCATCCCGGGCAGCGCCTTCCCGCTTTCGATGATCGTCAACAGGTCCGCCATGATCTGGCACGGGTGCGAGGCGTCGGTCAGGCCATTGATGACCGGGACCGTGGCGTAATGCGCCATCTCCTCGACCTTGGCATGGTCGTCGGTGCGGATCATGATCGCGTCGACATAGCCGGACAGGACGCGCGCGGTGTCGGCCACCGTCTCGCCGCGGCCCAGCTGCATCTGCCCCGCCTCCATCACGATCGACTGGCCGCCCAGCTGGCGGATCGCCATGTCGAAGCTGACGCGGGTGCGGGTCGAATTCTTCTCGAAGATCATCGCGAGCACATGCCCGGCCAGCGGCGCATCGGCATCCGCGCGCCCCTTCGGCCAGCCGGCGCGCGCCTGCTTGCGGGTCAGCGCGTCGTCCAGCATCGCGGCGATCGCGTCCGGCCCGGCATCGGTGAGGTTCAGAAAGTGGCGCATGTCATCAACTCCTCCCCGCAACGCCGGGAGCGGGATGGCCCGGCATCAGCCGGGCGGCAGAGAGGATCGCGGCGAACGATCCGACTGCCGCAATCCCCCTCCACCAGCCCGCGGCTGATCGCCCTCCCCGAGCACGGCCCGGGGAGGAATGTTTCACTCGTCCGCGACCGGCACGTACACTCGCGCCGCCGCGCTCAGCTTCTCGACGCATTCGGCGATATGCGTCTCGTCGATCGTCAGCGGCGGCAGGACGCGCACGACATTCTCGCCCGCCGCGACCAGCAGCAGCCCGTGGTGATCACGGCAATGCGCGACGAAGCGGCGGCTGTCGCTGGTCAGTTTCAGCCCCAGCATCAGGCCGTGGCCGCGCACGCCGGCGAACAGCTGGTCGTGATTGGGGATCATCTGCTCCAGCGCAGCGCGCAGCCGCTCGCCCATGCGCGTGACGTTATCGAGGAAGCCGTCCTCCAGGATGACGTCCAGCACCGCCTCGCCCGCGGCCATCGCCAGCGGGTTGCCGCCATAGGTGGAGCCGTGGGTGCCGAACACCATCCCCTTCGCCGCCTCTGCCGTCGTGAGGCACGCGCCCAGCGGGAAGCCGCCGCCGATGCCCTTGGCCGCGGCGATGATGTCGGGGACGACGCCGTACAGTTCATGCGCGAACAGCTTGCCGGTCCGGCCATAGCCGGCCTGCACCTCGTCCAGCACCAGCAGCAGGCCGCGTTCGTCGCACGCCTTGCGCAGCCCCTGGAGGAATTCCGGGGTCGCCGGGCGTATCCCGCCCTCGCCCTGGATCGGTTCGACGAGGAAACCCGCGGTGTGGTCGTCGATCAGCGCCAGCGCGCCCTCAAGATCGTTGAACTGCGCATATTTGAAGCCGGGCAGCAGCGGCTCGAACCCGTCGCGCATCTTCGCCTGGTTGGTGGCGGAAATGGTGCCGAGCGTGCGCCCGTGGAACGCGGTGTCGAACGTGATGAGGTCGTGCCGTTCCGGCTGGCCGTTCGCGTAATGATAGCGGCGCGCGGTCTTGATCGCGCATTCGACCGCCTCTGCACCCGAATTGGTGAAGAACACCGTATCGGCGAAGCTGGCGTCGACCAGCCGCTGCGCGAAATGTTCGCCCTGCGGGCTGCCGTACAGGTTGCTGACGTGCATCAGCGTCGCGGCCTGATCGGCGATCGCCTTGACCAGCTTCGGGTGGCCATGGCCCAGCGCGTTGACCGCGATGCCGCTGGCGAAATCTAGGTATTGCGCCCCGTCCTCGCCATAGAGATAGACGCCCTCGCCGCGCACCGGTCGCACGCCGCACCGCGGGTAAACGGGCATCAACGGCGATATGGTTGCGTCGGACGACACGGCGGCCTTCTCCTGTCAGAAAGAACAAGGGCGGCCCGATACGGCCGCCCTTTTCGTCTGATACCGGCAAAGCCGTGCGCGAACAACACCACTCGCGCCGGCTATCCGTCGCGCGCTGTCGCCGCCGCGCCAGGCACGGTTGCCAGTGCCAGCAGCGCCGCCGCACCGGCCGCGACCCACAGCATCGCCGTGCCGTAGCGGCCGTATGCCGCCGCACCCGCCACCGCGCCGGCCGCCAGCCCGCTCCACAGCAGCAGATACGGCACCCAGGCCGTGCGCGGCGCGGTGCCCATCAGCGCGGCGGACAGGTTCTGCCCCAGCTTGACCAGCGTCCCGGTCATATAGGTGACGCCGATGCTCACCTCCCCGCCGCGTTCGAACACGGCGTTGAGCACGCCCATCGCCACCGCCAGCAACACCACCGCGAGCGGCCAGCCGGACAAAGCCGCCGCCAGCGCCAGCAGCAGCGCGGTCGCCGCGATCACCGCCGGGCGCTGCCACTGCCCCGCCGCCTGCGCGATCACCGCCCCGACGACCACCCCCGCCAGAAAGCCGAGGATCAGCCCCGCCGCGGTAAAGGCCGCCGCCTGTCGCGCGACCGCGTCGACCGCCAGCCGCGTCGTATTGCCGCTCATGAACGACACGAACATCCCGCCCGCGCGCAGGAACCCGATCGCATCGACGCACCCGGCCAGCATCGCCAGCGCCGCCGCCAGCCACCAGTCGGCGCGCGGGTGGCGCCTCATGCGTCGATGGCCTCCTCGTCCAGCCGCGCGGCATTTTCCTGGATGAAGGCGAAACGGTGCGCGGGATTGGTCCCCATCAGCCGGTCGACCAGATCCTTCACCCCGGCACGCTCTTCATATTCCTGCGGCAGGGTGATGCGGATCATGCTGCGCTTCGCCGGGTCCATGGTCGTCTCGCGCAGCTGCTGAGGGTTCATCTCGCCCAGCCCCTTGAAGCGCGCGACATCCACTTTCTTGCCCTTAAACGCGGTGCGTTCCAGCTCGGCACGATGCGCGTCGTCGCGCGCGTACAGGCTCTTGGCGCCTGCGGTCAGGCGATAGAGCGGCGGCTGCGCGAGGTACAGGTGCCCGCGCCGCACGAGCTCGGGCATTTCCTGGAAGAAGAACGTCATCAGCAGCGTCGCGATATGCGCGCCGTCGACGTCGGCGTCGGTCATGATGACGATCCGCTCGTAACGCAGCGCATCAGGCTGGCAATCCTTGCGCGTACCGCAACCGAGCGCCTGGACCAGGTCGGCGATCTCCTGATTGGCGAGGATCTTCGCGCTGGTCGCGCTGGCGACGTTCAGGATCTTGCCGCGGATCGGCAGGATCGCCTGCGTCTTGCGGTCGCGCGCCTGCTTCGCCGAGCCACCTGCCGAATCGCCCTCGACGATGAACAACTCGGTGCCCTCGGGGCTATCGGCGGCGCAATCGGTCAGCTTGCCCGGCAGCCGCAGCTTGCGCGAGGATGTGGCGGTCTTGCGCTTCACCTCGCGCTCGGCCTTGCGGCGCAGGCGTTCGTCCATCCGCTCCATGACATAGCCGAGCAGCGCCTTGCCGCGCTCCATGTTCTGGCCCAGCCAATGGTCAAAGTGATCGCGCATCGCCTTTTCGACCAGCCCGGCGGCCTCAGGGGAGGTCAGCCGGTCCTTGGTCTGGCTCTGGAACTGCGGGTCGCGGATGAACACGCTAAGCATCAGCTCGCTGCCGACCATCACGTCGTCGGCGGTCAGTTCCTTGGCCTTCTTGTTGTTCACCAGCTCGCCGAACTGGCGAAGTCCGCGCACCAGCGCCTGGCGCAGCCCCTGTTCGTGGGTGCCGCCGTCGGGGGTCGGGATGGTGTTGCAATACCAGCTGTAGCTGCCGTCGCTCCACAGCGGCCAGGCGACCGCCCATTCGACCTTCCCCTGCGCATCCGGGAAATCCTGTTGCCCGGTGAAGAAATCGGCGGTGGCGCATTCGCGCCCGCCCACCTGCTCGCGCAGGTGATCGGCCAGCCCGCCGGGAAACTGGAACACCGCCTCCGCCGGCGTGTCCGTTCCCTCGACCAGCTCCGGCGCGCATTTCCAGCGGATCTCGACGCCCGCGAACAGATACGCCTTGGATCGTGCCAGCTTGTAGAGCCGTGCCGGCTTGAAATGCAGCTCGGGTCCGAAAATCCCGGTATCGGGAACGAAGCTGACCGAGGTGCCGCGGCGGTTGGGCGCCGCGCCGACATTCTCCAACGGCCCCTGCGTGATCCCGCGCGCGAACCGCTGGCGATACAATTGCCGCTCGCGCGCGACCTCCACGACGGTATCCGACGACAGCGCATTGACCACCGATACGCCGACGCCGTGCAGGCCGCCCGACGTGGCATAGGCCTTGCCCGCGAACTTGCCGCCCGAATGCAGCGTCGACAGGATCACCTCCAGCGCCGACTTGTCGGGGAATTTGGGGTGCGGATCGACCGGGATGCCGCGGCCGTTGTCGACGATCGTCAGCCGGTTGCCCGGCTCCAGCGTCACCTCAATCCGCGTCGCGTGGCCGGCGACCGCCTCGTCCATCGCATTGTCCAGCACCTCGGCGGCCAGATGGTGCAGCGCGCGTTCGTCGGTGCCGCCGACATACATGCCGGGGCGACGGCGGACCGGCTCCAGCCCCTCGAGCACCTCGATCGAGGAGGCGTCGTAGCTGGGGGACCCGGCGGTGGATGAGGCGAACAGATCGGACATGCGCCAGCTATAGGATGAGCCTGCGCAAACCCCAAGCGACGCCCAGCAACCATTCGTCACGCAACCTCGATCAAGCTGCGGTCGTTGCCCGCGCGCATATTCAGGGAGTTGTGAAGTATGAAGGCGTATCTTCTGGCCGCCGCCGCGCTGCTGGCCGCTACCCCTGCGCTCGCGCAGGAAATGAGCAACGGCGATCCGTCGGTCAGCAAGGGCTTTTCGGGCATCTACGTCGGCGGGACCGGCGGCTATGACGTCCAGCCCAACGACGGCGGCTCGCGCATCCTGTTCGATCGCAATCTGGACGGCAATTTCAACGACACCGTGCTGAACGCCGCTGGCGCGAACGCCTTCGGCCCGGGCTTCTGCGGCGGCGGGGTCAGCGGGTCGCTGGGACCGAACAACGGCGGCAACGGCTGCCGCAAGGATCGCGACAGCTGGGCGTATTACGGACGCGTCGGCATCGATCAGCAGATGGGCGCACTGGTTGTCGGCGTCGTCGGCGAATTCGGCAAGTCGGAGATTAACGACAGCGTCACCGGTTTCTCCGGCACCCCGGCCAGCTATACCATGTATCGCGACATCGCCTGGGAAGCGGGCATCCGCGCGCGTGCGGGTTTCACTCCGAACAATTCGACGTTGTTCTACGGCACGTTCGGGCCGGGCTATGCGCGGATCAACCGCGAGTTCTCGACCACCAACACCGCCAACACCTTCACCGGGCGTGGTGATCGCAACCAGTTCGGTATCCAGGGCGGCGGCGGCATCGAGCAGCGGTTCGGCGACCATTTCTCGATCGGGATGGAATATCTCTACCACCAGTATCGCGACGACGATTATCGCGTCCGCGTCGGCGGGCCGGCCGGCACGCCCTTCACCAATGCGGCGAACGGCGGGACGGTGAACGGCACCGACCTGCGCCGGTCGGACCAGCAGTTCCGCTGGCACAGCCTGCGCGCCACGGCGGCGTTCCGCTTCTGACGATGACGGGGCGGCATCCCAATCGGGTGCCGCCCCGCTGCGTCTAGAAGCTGATTGCCGCGCGCGCCGCCAGCCGGTCACCGGCATGGCGCAGCGCCGCGAAGGGCGATGCAGCAACCGCGGCATCGTCGATATCGGTCCCCGTATACTCCAGCGTGAACGTCAGAGGCCCGGCGACATATTGCGCGCCGAGCGACCAGTCGGCGTAGCGCCCCGCAGGCCGCAGCCGTGCCGCCCTTACCGGATCGCCCACCGTCCCGCTCGACCGCCCGACCGCCGCGGTCAGCGTCACCGGCGTCGTCGGGATGCCGACACGCCCGCGCAGCGTCAGGTACAGATTGTCACCCCCGATCGCGGTCTGCGCCGGGGCGTAGCGCGCCTCAGCAGCGACTTGTGCCGGTCCCAGCGAGTAGCTGGCCCCGGCCCCGCCCTCGACATAATCGAGCGCCCCTGCCCCGCCGGTGAACAGATGCCCCGTCGCGAACAGGTCGAGGCGGATCAGTCCCGCGTCGCGGCTATAGCCCAGCGTCGGCTCTACCACCGCGTCCGCGCCGCCGTGTCGCGGATCGCCGCGCGTTGCCAGCGCGCGAACGCCGACATCGAACCCGGCAGGCAAATCCAGCCGCCCCCAGGCGGCGGGCGCGGCCTGTCCGTCGCTCCAACTGATCCCGCGCCGCCGTTCGTCCGTGGCGATCTCCACACCCGCGTGCGGCGACACCTGCGCCGCCGCCGGCCAGGCCGCCACACCCGACAGCGCGGCGGCCATCATCATGCGAAGCCGCACCCTCAACCGCGCGTCCGATCGTGCGCGGCATCCAGTTCGGCCAGCATCGCCGCTTGGTCGCGCTCGGCGACCGCGAGCAGATGCTCGCGCACTTCCCCGGTCTTCGCCGCAATCTCTTGTGCGATCGCGCCGCGCTGCGCATCGCACCAGCCAGGGCGCGTGCCGCTGATCGGCGCGTCGGCGCTGATCCGGCGCGTCAGGACATGGCCGGCGGCGTGGCGCGCCTCGCGGTGGACGTCGACCGAGGCGGACCAGGTACAGCGCAGCGACGACGGACGCCCCGGGGCACCCGCGGTGCCGACCTGGCGATGCCGCACCGCCACCTCGCTGCGGTAGGTCACGTCGACGCGCTGGCCGCGATGATCCATCTGCACCTGATGCGTTTCGGTGGCGAGCGGGGAGCCAAGCAGCAGCCCGGCAGCGGCGATGAAGCTCATGAGCATTCTCCTTCTGCGGTGCCCCGAGCCATCCTGCCCGGTGGCCCCATCGACATATGTCGACCCGCCCACGCCGCAACCGCGTCGCGACAAGCCGAAACATATCATTACATTGGCGTCACAGGCCCCGCGCGCTACGCATGGCGCATGAGCCGCTTCCTCGCCCCCGCCGCACTTTTCGCCGCCTGTCTCGCCACGCCGGTCGCCGCCACCGGCCTTTCACCGGCCGAGGCGCGGATGAAGGCCACGATCGCCGCCGATGCGGCGCGGAATGAGGCGCTGCTGGAGCGGCTGGTGCTGCAGAATTCGGGCACGCTCAACCTTCCCGGCGTGGCCAGGGTGGGGGAGATGATGCGCGCCGAACTGGCGCCGCTGGGCTTCGACGTGCGCTGGGTCGACATGAAGGACACCGGGCGTGCCGGGCATCTGATCGCCACCCACAAGGGCGATGGCCGCGGCAAACGCGTGCTGCTGATCGGGCACATCGACACCGTGTTCGAACCCGACAGTCACTTCACCGGCTTTCGCCGCGACGGAACGCGCGCAATCGGTCCGGGGGTGGGCGACGACAAGGGCGGCATGGTGGTGATCGTCGCGGCGCTGCGCGCGATGCAGGCGGCCGGCACGCTGAAGGGTGCGGACGTCATGGTCGTGCTGACCGGGGACGAGGAACGCAGCGGCAAGCCGCTGTCGCGCTCGCGTGCCGATCTGATCGCGGCGGGCAGATGGACGGATGTCGCGCTGGAATATGAAGGGCTAGCGGTCACGCCCGGCGGCGATGCCGGGACGGTCGCGCGGCGCGGCGCGACCGACTGGGAACTGGTCACCACCGGAGTGCCGGGCCATTCGGGCGGGGTGTTCGGCGCGGAGCTGGGCTATGGCGCCAATTACGAGCTGGCGCGTATCCTGGACGGGTTCCGCCGCGAATTGCCCGAAGCCAATCTGACCGCCAATGTCGGCGTGCTGGCGGGCGGGACGCCGGCCGGCTTCGTCGGCGACAGCTTTACCGCCACCGCATCGGGCAAGACCAATATCGTCGCCGAACGCGCGGTGGCGCGCGGCGACCTGCGCGCGCTGACGCCGGAGCAGGAGGCAGCCGCCCGCGCGAAGATGCAGGCGATCGTTGCGCAGCATCTGCCGCGCACCGGCGCGACGCTGACCTTCAACGAAGGCTATCCGCCGATGGCGCCGACCGCGGGCAATCGTGCGCTGCTGGCACGGCTCAATGCGGTCAACCGCGATCTGGGGCTGCCCGACATGCCCGAATATGATCCGGCGAAGCGCGGCGCGGCCGATTCCAGCTTCGTCGCCGCCGATGCGGACACGATCGGCGGCATGGGCGCGGCCGGCGACGGCGCGCATGCCGATGGAGAATGGGTCGACCTGCCGAGCATCCAGCGGCAGGGGCTGCGCAGCGCGATCCTCATCAGCCGGCTGGCAGCGGAGCGGCGCTGACGCGCGGACAGAAGCGGCGATCGGTGCGTTGTCCCGGCTCCTCACACCGGAGCTTTCCATGACATTGCGCGCCCTTGCCCTCAATTGTTCGCTCAAGGCCGATCCCGACGCCGCATCGTCGACCGATGCGATGCTGGCGGTGGTGACCGACGCGCTGGCGCAGCACGGTGTCGTCACCGACACCCCGGTGCGGATCGCGGCGATGAACATCAAGCCGGGCGTCACCAGCGACGAAGGCGATGGCGACGAATGGCCCGAGGTGCGCCGCCGCATCATGGACGCCGACATCCTGATCCTGGGCGGGCCGATCTGGATGGGGCAGTTGGGCAGCGTCGCCAAGCGCGTGATGGAGCGGATGGACGCCTTCCTGAGCGAAACCGACGATGACGGGCGCCTGCCCAGCTATGGCAAGGTCGCGGTCTGCGCGATCGTCGGGAACGAGGACGGCGCGCATATCTCCAGCGCGCAGATGTTCCAGGCGCTCAACGACGTCGGCTTCACCATTCCCGCGATCGGCGCGGTCTATTGGGTCGGCGAGGCCTATGGTTCGACCGATTTCAAGGATTTGCCCGAAACTCCCGAGAAGGTGTCGCAAACCGCGGCGATGCTGGCCACCAACGCCGCGCATCTCGCCCGCTTGCTGAAGAAGGACGGCTATCCGGCCGCACCCTGATCGCGGATGCTTGCCGGGGCGCGGGATTTCGCCGATGTTGAACGGCTATGACCGTGCCCCGCCCTTCCTCCCCCGCCACGCGCGGCGGTGCGACCCGCAACGAGCTGAAGCGCGCCGCGCGGCGGTTGTTCGCCGAACGCGGCATCGCCGCGGTGGGGATGCGCGAGGTGGTCGAGGCGGCGGGGCAGCGCAATGCCGCCGCCGTCCATTATTATTTCGGCAGCAAGGACGATCTGCTGCGCGAACTGCTGATCGACGGCGCGGACCTTATCGAGGCACGGCGAAAGGCGCTGATCGACGATGCCGAACGCAAAGGCGCGGGGATGACGCTGCGCGATCTGGTCGAGGCGATCGTCCTGCCCAATGTCGAGCTGCGCGGCGACACCGGGGAGGAGGAAACCTATTTCCGCTTCATCGTGAACGTCCAGAACGAACGGCGCGAACTGTTCCGCGACACCGTGCCCGAACATTCCGACAGCTACCGCAGGTATGTCGATCACGTCCGCCGGCTGCTGACACCCTTGCCGGTCGTGCTCGCCAACCAGCGCGTGCTGTTCGCGGGGCTGGCGATGCAGACACTGGTAGCCGCGCGCGAAGCCGCACTCGATCGCTCCGACAATCGCGATCATCATTTCTGGAGCCGGCCCGACGCGCTCACCGGGATCATCGACGCGATGGAGGCGATCCTGCTCAACCCCGCGGCGAGCTGAAGTTACCCGCGCAGCGCGCGTTGCACCAGCGGCGCACAGCACGCGACGAGGCCAGGGCGCAGCAGCAACCAGTCGCGGATCGCCGGCCCCTCACTTGCGCCGATCACCCGCTTGTAGCCGCTGTCGCCCGCGCCCCAGTCGACCCGCTCGATCCCCCGCTCCATCGCCTCGACCAGGTTGCGGTAGTACAGCAGCTTGCCCGGCGAATGTTTCGCGAAGGCCGGATCATAGCTGTTGGCGATCGCATATTTGGTCGCGCCGGCGTCCAGGTCGAAGGAAAAGGCCGCCGGCACGTCATCGATGTACAGCAATGCGGCGTGGAACATCCCGGCGATGACCGGATCACGCGCCGCCGCGCGGAAGAACGCGCCATGGCCGGCGCCGGTGAATTTGGCGTCGCGACCATCGGTACGGTCTGCGATCCAGCTGCGCTCCTCCACCGATGCCATGGCGTCGAACACCGCCGGCCAGTCGTCCTTTCGGGCGAACCGCCAGTCGAGCGCGCCATGCCCGGCCAGGTGCTTTTCGTGGAAGCGGTTCTTGCGCAGCGTCGAGCCGCGCGGCCACTGCCCCCCTGCCCGCGCCGCGACCATGTCCAGGAGATAACTGTCCGCCACCGGCCGCGCCACGACGCCCCAGCCGGCGGCGCGCGCCCGCGCCAGCAACAACGCCAATGCGGGATCGTCGTCATAGACCGGCCCGATTCGCAGCGCCCGCACCGCGCGCGCCAGCACGACCAGCGCCGCATCCGCCGCCTCCACACTGGCCGCCGCGGCCACCGGGACGCTGCGGAACGGCCAGTAGCACCCCGGCACCGCGCCGATACCTGCCCAGTGCGGCCCGGCAGCAACGATCGGGATCGCCATCATCACGACGCCGTCCTGCGCGGCCACGATCGTGCGCGCCGGCCCGCCATAAGTATCCACCGCGGCGGCAAACCATTGACGACGCAGGAAGCGGTGCGTGTCGGGCGCGGTGGCGGCAATTGCGTCGATCGTGTCGGGCAAGCCCGCGACGCACGTTGCGACCGCGCGACCGGGTGCGGCGTTCAGGTCAGGGGGCGGCCATGCGGCATCGGTCATGTTTCGGCACCTAGCGACAGGCCGTTACCAACCGGTTGTGCCCGGCCGCGCCGCGCGGCAGGAAGGGGGCGCCATGGACTACAGCCCCGCCCTCCCCACGATCGTCGAGGCGATCCACGCTTCGGTAAGCCCGGTGTTTATGCTGACCGGCATCGGCGCCCTGCTCAACGTCCTGGCCGGGCGGCTGGCGCGGGTCGTCGATCGCGCGCGCCAGCTGGAGGAGCGCCACGGCCGGCTGGCGGCGGACGCCCGCACCGCCGTGGTTCAGGAACTGCGGCTGCTGGCACGGCGAATGACGGTCATCAACCGCGCGCTGGCGCTGGCGGTGGGCAGCGCGGTCGCGACCTGCGCGGTGGTCGCGATGCTCTTCGTGGGCGCGCTGACGCGATACCGGCTGGCGGAAATCGTCGCATTCAGCTTCATCGCCGCGATGTCGCTGCTGATCGCCGCCTTCGTCGCCTTCCTGGTGGAAGTGCAGCTGTCGATCCACGCGATTCGCGTCCGCGACGAACTGCTGCAATGACCGTCATGGAACGCCCATGATGCGGGCGCTGCGCGTCATCGGCACGACGGTGCTGGCGCTGGTCGTCGCGGGCGGAATGGCGATCACGATCGTGCCGCGCTTCCTGGACCGCATCTATTACGAAGGGCCGGCGAGCGACCATTTCGACGGCGCGCGCTTCTTCAACCCCGATGGTGACGACGACACGTTGCGCCCCCCGGGTCGGACGGGCCGCCGCGGGTTCGTGTGGAGCTACCTGACCGGAAACGATGGCAGGCCGGCATGGCCCGACCGCGTTCCGGTCCGCGCCAGCCGACCGCCCGCCCGCGTGATCGGCGAGCGGATGCACGTCACCTGGATCGGGCATGCCACCGTGCTGATCCAGACGCAGGGGCTCAGTATCCTGACCGATCCCGTGTTCGGCGACCGCGCCGGCCCGTTCGGGCTAGGGCCGCGCCGGGTGGCCGCGCCCGGCATCGCCTTCGACGATCTGCCGTGCATCGACCTCGTTCTGGTCAGTCACAACCATTACGACCACATGGAGCTGGCAACGCTGCGCCGGCTGTGGGAACGTGATCGCCCGACGATCGTGACCAGCTTGGGCAACGACGGCGTGATCGCGCGGAGCGGTGCGCGCGCGGTCGCGCTCGACTGGGGCCGGCGCCTCGCGCTCCGGCCGGGAATATCCGTGGCGGTGACGCGCAATCACCACTGGGGCAGCCGCTGGTTTGCGGACCGCAACCGGGCGCTGTGGTCCAGCTTCGTCGTGACGCTGCCGTCGGGGGGCAATATCTTCTTCGCCGGCGACACCGGCTTCGGCGACGGCAACTGGCCGCGCGAGGCCGCCGCGCTCGGCCCGATCCGCTTCGCGATGATCCCGATCGGCGCGTTCCGCTTCGCGCCCGGGCAGATGGCGTCGGGCGCGCATATCGGCCCCGCGGATGCCGCGCTGATCGACCAGCGGCTGGGCGCGGCTCACGCCCTGCCGATCCACTGGGGTACGTTCCGGCTGAGCTACGAGGCATATCGAACGCCGTCGAGGCTGCTGGCCCTCGCCAATGCCTGCGCCGGCAACACCGGCTTCGCTCCCGCCGCGATCGGCGTGGCGCAGGACATTCCCGTCTATCGCGCGCCCGCCGCGCGGCCGATGATGACTCGCGCGGCGATGCTGCGCTGCCTCGATACCCCGGCGGCCCGCGCGCTGCGCTGACCGCCGGAGCGTGGGCATCAGCGCGTCGGGTCGATCAGATACTTCTCGCCGGTCGCCTTCTTCTCATAGGCGCGCAGCACGTCGGGGTTCAGCGCTTCGGCCAGACCGATCGTCGCGGTATAGCCGCTGGCGAACGTCGTGGTCAGTTCATCGATGACGCGCTGGCGCATCCGCCCCACCACCTCGCGTCCCGCCTTCTGCATGAAGGGCGTCAGCAGGAAGCCGGACACGCTCCACTGGAACCCGAACGCCAGCCGGTTGAGCGTGGTCGGCGCAAGATCGAGCGCGCCATAGATGTACAGCTGCTTGAACGTGTTCGATCCGTAGCGGCTGTATTCGGTCATCGTGCGGTTCGCGGCCTGCTCCATCGCCTGCATGATGTCGCTGCCCAGCGATCCGCCGCCGATCGCATCGAACGCGATGGTAGCGCCGGTCTCCACGATCGCATCGACCAGCCGCGCGCGGAAATCCTCCGCCTTGCTGTTGAGGACATGGGTGGCGCCGATATCGCGCAGGATCTTCTTCTGCGCATCGCTGCGCACGATGTTCACCAGCGGCACGCCGTCCTTCAGGCAAATCTTCTGCACCATCTGCCCCAGGTTCGATGCCGCGGCGGTGTGGACGATCGCCTTGTGCCCCTCCATCCGCATCGTCTCGACGAAAGCGAGCGCGGTCAACGGGTTGACGAACATCGCCGCGCCGTCCGCGGCACTGGCACCGTCGGGCAGCGGCACGACGTCACGCGCCTTGAGCGTGCGATACTGCGCGTACATCGCGCCGCCCATCATCCCCACCTTGCGCCCGACCAGCGCCTGCGCCTCGTCACCCGCGGCGATCACCGTCCCCGCGCCCTCGTTACCGACCGGCAGCGACTGGCCGATGCGCGCGCGCACCCCGCCCATCCGCTCGCGCGGGACCTGGAACGTCAGCACCGGGCGCTCCGCCGTCCCCGACGCGCTCAGCGAGGCGACGTCCGCCGGGCCGAGCAGCAGCCCCAGGTCCGACGGATTGATCGGCGCCGCCTCGACGCGCACCACCACCTCGTCCGCCGCGGGCGCACCGTGCGTCACCTCCTCCAGGCTGAGCGTCAGCTGACCTTCGGCATCCACCGCCGACCGCAGTTCCAAACCCGTCACGTCGCTCATCCTCGCCTCCATCAATGGTTTACGCCGGGATGGCGATGCGCCGTGGCACGGTCAACCACGATGGTTCTCATCGGCCGGCGAACAGGCTACCGCGAGCGGCATGTTCGACCTCGACGCCTATATCGCCCGTATCGAATTGCCCGCGCTGCCGACCCGCGACGCCGCCGGCCTGTCGCGCCTGCAATGGCAGCACCGGCTGCGCATCCCGTTCGAAAATCTCGACGTGCGGCTGGGCCGCGGCATCGCGATCGACAGCGCTGCGGTCGCGGCGAAACTCGTCGATGCGCGGCGCGGCGGCTATTGTTTCGAACACAATCGTCTGTTCCTCGATGCACTGGCGGCGCTGGGGTTCGAGGCGCGACCGCTGCTGGCGCGCGTGTGGCTGGGCGCGACGGCGGTGCCGCCGCTGACGCACACGCTCGCGCTGGTGACGATCGACGGCGGGCGGTGGATCGCCGACGCCGGCTTCGGGGGCAGCTACACCCCCGTTTTGCCGCTGGCGGACGGGGCGGAGGCGACCGCGCCCGATGGCGCGCGTTTCCGGCTGGTGCGTGACGATCCGCGCGCGGGCGACGGCGGCTGGATGCTGCTGCGCGACGGCGACTCCGCCACCACCGACGGGCGCGGCACCGGCGATGGCTGGCGGCCGCAATACAGTTTCACGCTCGACATGGTGCATGACAGCGATCTGGCGATGGGCAACCACTGGTCAGCCACCGCCGCCGCCAGCCGGTTCGTGAACCACAATGTGGTCAGCATCGTCCTGCCCCACGGCTTCGCCAGCCTGACCGACCGCACCTATCGCCGCCGTGCGGCCGATACGACCGCAGAGGGCGACATCACCGACCCGCGCGTCTACCGGATGCGGCTGGGGCTGATGTTTGGAATCGAACTGACGAAGGAAGACGTGGCGGCGCTGTTCTAGGCGACGCTGCCGGCCTGTTCGCGCAGGCGGGGGTGATCGGGCGGCAGCGGCGGGGCAAAGTCCTCGCGCCGCCAGATCGCGTCGCGCGGCTCCTCGGGGTCGGGGATCGCGAAGTCGACATAGCCGAAATAGGTCGCGATCAGCCGCTCGCCCGGATCGACGATCGCGGTGCGCCCGTGGAGGAAGCGGGTGTTGTCGAGCATCACCACGTCGCCGTTGCGCCACTCGATCGGCACCGCCAGCCGATCGCCCGCGGCCTTGATCGCCTGAAGCCACGCCTCGGGCACCGGATGGCCGTCATCCAGCACCGGATGGTCCGGGCGCCCGTTGTTGAACCGCGCGAACAACAGGAAATTGCCGAACGCCGGCGCATCAGTGAACATCGGCCGATGCAGCGCCGGGCGCGTGAAGGCGCGCACGATCATCCCATTGGGCAGCCGGCGGAAGAAATACGGGCATTCGGGCGGCGGCTCGGCCAGCCGCGCGTCGTCCGGCGTCGGCGTGCCCAGCCAATAGTCCAGCAGCGTCGGCCACGTCGGCTTGATGTACAACAGCCGTCGCGGGGCCAGCGCCTCGCGCACTACGGCCGGCATTTCGCGCACCAGCGCAACGCCGTCACAGATCGTCGTCTGCCCGCCGCGGCTGGGCGCCGACAGGCAGCAGAAGAACGCCGCGTCCGGCTTCCACGGCTCACGCGACAGTTCGGGGTGGAGCGCGAACGCGCCCGTCCCGCCGTCGACGGTGTGGATGTTCGCCGCCTCGTCGATCGGGCGGCGCCCTGGGCTTTCGTTGACCACCGCGGTCCGGCAGAAACGCTTCGCGAAGCCGCGGAACGCCGCGACATCGGCGCCGAACCCGCGCAGCAGCAGCGCACCGTGCGTGCGGTACAGATCGACGATCGTCTCGCGATCGAGCCGGTCGAGCGTCTCCCCCGCTTCGGCTTCGATCAGCACCTGCGGGCGGCCGGCAACGGGAAGGGACACATGCGCCATGTCCGCGGCATAGCCGCACCGCCACGGTCAGGCTATACCCCGGCCATGTCGATGACCCTCGCCGATCTGATCGCCTCGCCCGACCATTATCTCCAGCGGTTCGAGGGGCAGGATGCGGTGTTCGTGCCGATGGATCGCGCCGCCTATCACCGCTCGATCTTCCTCGACGCGCGGATCGACCCGGCCACCCCGCGCGAGATGCGGGTGCCCGCCGCGATGCTGCTGCCGGCGGCCCCACGCGCGCTGCCCAGCGCATGGATCTTCCACGTCGCGCACTGTGGATCGACGTTGCTGGCACGCGCGCTGGACGCGCTCGACGGCGCACTGGTGCTGCGCGAACCGCAGGCGCTTCGCCAGATGGCGATCGACCCGGACGACGCCGGATTGCGACTGGTGCTGGGCATGGCGACGCGCCGCTATCGCACCGATGCGCCGACGCTGGTGAAGGCGAACGTGCCGGTCAATTTCCTGTTGCCGCGGATGTGGCCGGTGCTGGGCGAGGCGCGTGCGATCCTGCTGCACCTGCCGCTACGCGACTATCTGCTCGCGATCCTGCGCAGCGACCAGCATCGCGAGTGGCTGCGCCGCGTCACTACCCAGCTGACGCCGCATCTGGGCATGCTGGACGGCCGATCCGACGCGCATCGCGCCGCGATCCTGTGGACGGCGCAGATGCGCGCCTTCGCCGACGCGATCGCGGCGCGCCCCGACGATCTGCGCTCGCTGGATGCGGAGACGTTCTTCGCCGATCCGGCACGGGTGCTGACCGCCGCAGCGGCGCACCTGCGGCTGCCGCTGGATCCGGCGGCGATCGCGGGCATCGTCGCGGGGCCGCTGTTCGCCACCTATTCGAAGAATCCGACGCTCGCGTTCGACAATGCCGCACGGCTGGCGCGCCGGGCCGAGCTGGAACATGCCCTCGCCACCGAACTGGCGGGGGCACAGGAGGTGGCCGCCGGCCACGGCGACGATGCCGTTCGCGCGGTGGCCGGCGCCGCGCTTTAGTCGCCCACCCCCAGCCGCAGTCCCGGCTGCGCCTCCACGCCAGTCGCGGCGAAGAAGCGGCGCAGATAGTCGCGTTCTTCCGGCATGATATGCGGATTCCACACGTCAAAGATCAGGATCGCGCGCGGCTGGTCCGAGCGGTTCCACGCCTCATGCTCGATCGTGTCGTCGAATACCCAGGCGCGCCCTTCCTCCCACGCGCGCGTCTCGCCGCCCACGCGGAAACTACAATCGGGCGGAACGACCAGCGGTAGGTGGACGATCGCCCGCACATTGCTGACCCCGGTATGCGCGGGCAGATGCGTCCCCGGTCTCAGGATCGAGAAGAACACCGTCGGCGTGCGCCCCGGCAGGTCTGACAGCGGCAGCGCCTCCACCGCCGCAGCGGTGCGCGGCACCCGCGCGCAAACGGCATCGTCGCGCTGCCCGTCCTTCCACAGATGCATCGCGCCCCACGCGAGCGATCCGTCGAGCGGCGACCATTTGTTTTCCGGCGTCCCCGGCTTCATCGCGACATAGGGGCGGATCGCGTCGCCGGCATCGCGCCACACCGCGAGGAACTCCTCACGGATAACCTCCGTCTGTGCTTCCAGCGTTGCCAGCCACGGGAAATGCTCACGGTCGAAGAATTCGTCGGCGGGCAGGAACGGGAAATGCATGCCCGCGCAATGGTTGGCGTAGATCGCGCGGCGCCCCAGCGCGTGGTCGACGCAGGCATCCAGTCGCCGCCGCTGCAGCGCGGACAGATCGGACCGCGCGGGTGCCAGCGCCGCCTCAACCCGGCGTGCGAAGGCCGCGGAATGGTCCGCCACGACATCGCGCGCGTGGTTCAGCAACGCATCGGTCGCGGGCGTCCGATCCTCCAGCAGCGGCGCCATCGCCAGCACATGGCCCCATCGCTCGGCCGCCGCCGCCGCCTCGCCGCGCCGCTCATGCCATTCGGCGAGCCGTACCAGCGCCATGAAGTGGCGCTGGTCGATCGCCAGCGCGCCCTCCAGCGCATCGCGTTCGCCGGCGTCGTCGCGCTGGTCGCGATGCGCGCGGGCTAGGTTCATCCACAGGTCCGGTGCATGGCCATCCGCCGCGATCGCGCGGCGGAACAGCGCCGCCGCTGCCGCCGGATCGTTGCGCGCCAGGCACCCCATGCCGAGTGCGTTGAGCGCCAGCGGGTGTTCGACGCCGCCCGCCACCAGCCGCTCGAAAAGCCGCAGCGCATCATCGCGCCGTCCCGCGGCCCGCGCCTCCATGGCCGCGCCCAGCAAGCGGTGAACTTCCCCCTGATCCATATTGACAGCCTATATTGTAACGCCACGGGTGGACAATGGCGAAGGCGCTGCGCACATCGTGACGATGACGACGCCGCTGTCTGGTTTGCCCACCGTTCTCGACGCCGGATGGCTCGCCCATCGCTACGATCCGACGGGCGATGCGGTCCATTTCCTACCCGTGCCGCGCGAGACCCATCGGCAGGCGACGTTCCTGACCGACGAATATCTTCCCGCCGGGCTGGCACCGCTGGTCCTGCGCCGCGGCGACGCGATCGCCTCGGCCATCGCCCCGGCACCGCTGCATTTCATCTTCCACTCGGCCTTCTGCTGCTCGACGCTGCTGGCACGTGCGTTCGACGTGCCCGGCGCGGCGATGGGGCTGAAGGAGCCGGTGATCTTCAACGATCTGATCGGATGGCGCCGCCGCGGTGATCAAGGTCCGGACATGGCGAGCGTCCTGGACGATATGCTGCGTCTGGTGGCGCGACCCTTCGCCCCCGGCGAGGCCGTGGTGGTGAAGCCCTCGACGATCGCCAACGCGCTGGCCCCGGCGATTCTCACGCTGCGGCCGTCATCGAACGCGCTGTTGCTGCACGCGCCGCTGCGCACCTTCCTGACCTCGGTCGCCAAGAAGGAGATCGAAGGGCGGTTGTGGGTGCGCACGTTGCTGACTGGGATACTCGACGACGGCATGGCGCGGTTCGGATTTTCTACCCGCGAATTGCTGGGTTTCACCGATCTGCAAGTCGCGGCGGTCGGCTGGCTGGGGCAGCATGCGCTGTTCGGCGATCTGGTGGCGCGATTCGGACCACAGCGGGTCCGCACGTTCGACAGTGCAACGCTGATGGAGCAGCCGCGCGCGGCGATCGCGGCGATCGCTGCTTTATTCGGGGTAACGCTGGACGACGCGGCACTCGACGCGATCGTCGCCGGTCCGGCCTTCACCCGCCATTCCAAGTTCGGCAACCGATTCGACGCGGGCAGCCGTGCCAGCGAACACCGCACTGCCGCCGATCATCACGCGCGTGAGATCGACATCGTCATGACATGGGCCGAACGCACGGCACAGGCGCTGGGGTTGTCGATGACACCCCCGGCGCCCCTGCTGCCCTGAGCGCGGATCAGCAGGCGCCGCCTTCGCCGGCGATGCGACAGCTGTTCGAGCGGTCGTTGTTCTGGCGGATATTGGCCCGCTCCCGCTCCCATTCGGCATTCGTCTTGCAGGTCTTGTAGGATTTTACGAGCGAGCCGGTCTCGAGGAAACGCTTGCATACCATCCGCTCGCGCGCATCGGGCGAGGCGGTCGGCGTGGCCGGGGCGGCGGGGGCCGCGGGAGCCGCCGCCGCAAGGACTGCGAGCGTCAGCGCGGCGGAAAACAGGTCGAACATGCGCGATCCCATCGTAAAAGGTGGCAGGAAGTCGCCGTCAGGCTAAAAGCCTCGGCTGGCCTATGTCAAACAAGCTTCCACGCCGCCCCCGCCCCGCCACCGCCGGTGAGCGCGCACGCCTGCGGGCGCAGGCCGAACGGGCGCTGGCGGCGAACGACATCGCCGCGGCCGCGCGGATCGCGGAACGCGCGATCGCGGCGGGCGATGCGGACCCCATGTACCTCAACCTTGCCGCCTGGCAGCGGGAGGAGGCGGGCGATTATTCCGCGGCGCTCGACCTCCTCCACCGCGCTTTGGCGATCGCACCGGGCGACGTCCTGATCGCCGGTGCGATCGGGGCGGTGCTGCGGAAAGACGGTCGCCTGAGCGAGGCATTGGCGACACTTGACCGCGTTGTCGCAGCCGAGCCGCGTCACGGTGCGGCGTGGCTGGAGCGGGGTTATACGTTGGAAGCGATGCGGCTGGAAGCGGCCGCGGGTGACAGTTACCGGCGTGCGGTAGCGGTCGACGCGACCCTTTCGCCCGCATGGGGGCGGCTGGCGGACGCCGCGGCGCGACGTGGGGAGACGGACGAAGCGCGCCAATTGGCCGAACGGGCGCTGGCGCTGGCGCCGCTCGACCCCAGTGCGGCCGCGGCCCTGGCGACGATCGCGATCGAGGCGCGCGACGGACCGGGCGCGGAGGCACGGCTGCGGCCGCTGCTGCCGGTCGTGCGCGGCGACGACCGGACGCGCACGCTGACGCTGCTGGGCGATGCGCTGGACCGGCAGGGCCGCACCGCCGAGGCGTTCGCGGCCTATGATGCAGCGCAGGCCAATTTTCGCGACGTCTATCGCCGCGTGCTGGCGCCCGGCACAGACCGCCCGTCGCATCGCGCGTTCATCGAACGGATCGCGGATCAGGTCGCGGCACGCGGCGACGTCGCCCCCGCCCCGGCCGCGCGCACGGCCGTGGAGGCAGCGAAGCGCCATGTGTTTCTGCTGGGCTATCCGCGGTCCGGCACGACATTGGTCGAGAACATCCTGGCCAGCGCCGCAGGGGTTTCGGCGCTGGAGGAGCGCGACACGCTCGCCGCCACCGACGGCGTCCTGCTGCACGACGACGGGACGCTGGCGGACCTCGACGCGATCAGCGAGGAGCAATGCGAGGCGCTGCGCACCGCCTATTGGCAGCGCGTGCGCGGCTATGGCGCCAGCACCGCTGGCACGTTCGTCGACATGAACCCGCTGGGCGGCGCCAGGCTGCCGATCATCGCGCGGCTGTTTCCCGATGCGCGCATCCTGGTGATGCGGCGCGACCCGCGCGACGTGGTGCTCAGCTGCTATCGGATCAATTTCACCCCCAGCCCCGCCGCCTGGTGCTTCAGCGACCTGACGGAAGCGGCGCGTCACTATGACGCGCTGATGCGGCTGACCGAGACTTGCCGCGCGCACCTGCCGCTGGCCTTCCACGAAGTACGCTACGACCGGCTGGTGACCGACTTCGAGGCGACGGTACGGGCGATGGCGACGTTCATCGACCTGCCGTGGACCGACGATTTCCTGCGTTTCGACCGCACGGCGCAGCGGCGCGGCGTCGGCACCGCCAGCGCGACGCAGGTGCGGCAGGGCTTGTTCGACGGGCGTGGCCAGTGGCGCCGCTATGCCGAGCAGCTGGCGCCGGCGCTGCCGATCCTGGCGCCGTGGGTCGAACGCTACGGCTTCGCCGACTGAGTTTGGCGGCGCCGGCGCGATGATGCGCGGCGATCGGATAATGCCGATACGACGATGACCCGCGTTCAACGCGCGCCGTCGTCGTCCCCCTGCTTACGCGCCCGGCATCGTACCATATGAAAAGGGGGCGGGCCGAAGCCCACCCCCTCATCAGGTTCGCCGTGGCGACGCAGATCAGAACTTGATCCGCGCACCCACGTTGAAGCGGCGACCCAGCGCGTCGTAGGTCGACGGATAGGTGTTGCCGCTGTTGAACGACGCCGAACCGACCGTGCCGCCAACCAGCGGGGGCTGGCGATCGAACAGGTTGGTGACGGTGACGGTCAGGTCGAAGTTGTCGTTGACCCCGAAGCGCGTCGCGAAGTCGAAGTAATCGTACGCCTTGATGCGGCCGAAATCGACGTCGGTACCGGCCAGCGCGCCAGCGCCGATCGTGCCCTTGAAGGTGGTCACGCCCGGCTCGACCTGCACCGAACCCAGGTGGCGCCACAGCAGCGACAGATCGACATCGCCGATGCTGAGCGTCGTGCGCTGGTTCCAGGTGAACTCCGGCTGGATCGAACCCGCCGCCGAGCTGGGACCGGCCGAACCCGGCGAACCGCAGTTGCCGCTGTAATAGCCGACGCACTCGCGATAGCCGGTCGTCGGCAGCGCGAGGCCACCGCCAATCGGGTTGCCCACCGGCACGACCGAACCCGGCACCAGCGCCTGGAACTTCGAACGGTTCGTCCAGTTGCCGTTGAAGCTGAGGTTGAGCTTCGCGAAGCCCAGATCGCGGCGATAGTTGACGCCCAGGTCGATACCGTCGGTCAGGATCTTGCCCGAGTTGCTCGCCGGCAGCAGCAGACCCTGCGTCGTCGCCGGATCGCCGTCCAGACCGCCCGTCACCGGGTTACGGCGGAAGAGCGCGCAGATCGGGTTGTTGACGCTGTTGGCGGTGATCCCGCTGCCGTTGCTGTCCCCGAAGCAACCCGTGATGAGATCACCCGGAACCGGCTGCGAAATCGCGTTACGGATCAAGATGTTATAGTAATCGACCGTGATCGACAGCCCCGGCACGAAGTCCGGCTGGAGCACCACGCCCACCGTGAAGCTGTTCGAAGTTTCCGGCCGCAGCGTCGTGGTGCCCGAGGTGGTCACATCGGCCTGGTTCGCGGTCGGGTTGCGGATCGCCCCGATCGTCGAAGCCGGCGCACCTTGCGCAAGGCAGACGGCCGCCAGATTGGCGTTCCCGACCGGACCCGCATAGGTCGCAGTGGTACGGCACGGATCGACCGCCAGCGTGGTCAGGCCGGTGTTAAGCGGCGAGAACAGTTCGGCGATGTTCGGCGCGCGCACCGCGCGCTGGTAGTTGCCGCGCACCTTGATGCCCGACGCCGGTTCCCAGCTGCCGCCGCCCTTGTACGTCCAGGTGTCGTAGCTCGGGTTGCCCGCGGCCTTCACCTTGTAGCTCGAATAGCGGACGCCGCCTTCGATCGTCAGGCTGTGGAAGAACGGCTGGTCGGACACCAGCGGCGCGATGACTTCGGCATAGCCTTCCTTGACGTCATAGCTGCCGGTGAAGTTCGGCACGGCGCCGCCGGCGCCGCCCAGTTCACCCGCGGTCTGCGACAGCGTGTCGGCGAACTGCGACGCGGTGTACTTGCGATATTCCGCACCCACCGCGAAGCCGATCGGCTCGCTCGCCCACGGCAGCGACGCACCCAGATCGCCGCTGAGCAGCGCGCGGGCCTGCGCCAGCGAAGTGTTCTGCGACGTGATCGCGGCGGCGGTCAGGTAGGGCACCTGATTCGGCAGGATCGAGCCATCGGCACCGAAGATGTTGACGGGGACGCAACCCGTGCCCGCATTGGTGCCGGCACCCGCGTTGGCGAGCGGCGGCAGCGCCGGATTCGGGTTCAGCACCGCCGGCGACGCACCCAGATTACAGCTGGTCGTGCTGGTGGTGTAGACCGCGGTGCGCAGACGCGAGATCAGCACATAGTTCTGCTGCGTCTGACGGTTTTCCGACTCGCCGTACGCGCCGGAAATGTCCAGCGAGATCGAGTCGGTGATGCCCAGCTTCACGCCGGCGCGATAATCGAACACAGTCGTGACATAGTCCGAAAGACGCGGCCCAACCTCGGTCGTGCGACGGCCAACGGTCGTCGTGAACGAGCGGAAATTCGGATCGTTCGGCGAGGTCGCGGTTGCCGCGGCGGCGCACTGCGCAGCGGTCAACGTCTGGATACCCGCGGTGTTCGGGTCGAAGTCGTTGTTGGCGCAGAACTGCGCACGCGCGGCAGCCGGCAGGTACGGGTTGCTGACCGGAATGGTCAGCAGCTGACCAAAGATGCCCGATGGCGCGATGATCGTGCTGACGGTGTTCTTCGAAAACAGCCCGCGACCGTACACCTGGACCTTGTCGGACACGTCATAGTGGCCCGCGGCGTAGATGTTGTACCGCTTAAACGGCGTCTGGAAGATGTTGTACGGGTTGAAGTTGAACCCGTCCGTCGAACCGACATACGGACGAAGCGAGCCGGTCGAGGGATCGATCGTGTTGTATGCGGCCGGCAGCGTGAAGCGGCCCGGAACCGTGGTACCCGAACCGCCGCGACCGCCCGATGTCGAAGTGTAGTTGTTGCGCGAGAAGTTGCGCGCGCCTTGGTAGACCGGGTCGACGTCCTGGTAGCCGAACGACACCACCGCGTTGCCGCGACCGTCATCGAAGTTCGCGCCCAGCGTCAGGTCGGCACGGAACGAGGCACCGTCGCCACGCTCGGTGATGCCGTTCGAGACGTTCAGCTCCATGCCCGAAAAGTCGGAGCGGGTGATGAAGTTGACCACGCCCGACACGGCGTCGGCGCCATAGGTGGTCGCCGCACCGCCGGTCAGCACATCGGTGCGCTGCACCAGTGCGAGCGGGATGTTGTTGAGGTCGACGCGGCCGACGCTGCTGGCCGGGGTGATGCGCGTGCCGTCGAGCAGAACGACGTTACGGAAGTTGCCCAGGCCGCGAAGGTCGACATAGGCCGCACCGCCGTTGCCGTTGTTGACGGCCGAACCGATGCTGGGCGCGACGCCCGGCAGGTCGCGCAGCAGCTCTTCCGCGGTGTTGCGCTGACGCAGCGCCTGCTCCTCGGCGCCGATCACCGACACCGGGCTGGACGAGATCAGGTTCGGATTGCGGATCAGCGTGCCGGTGACGACGATGTCGCCGGTGCTGTTGTCGCCGGCCGGCGGGGCCGATTCCTGGCTGGAGATGCCGGCGGCGGGCGCCGACGGATCGGTGCTCTGCACGCCCGTCTTGGGCTGGCTGGCCGGATCGGCGGTCTGTGCGAGTGCCGGGTGGGCGATCACCGCCGCACCGACGAGCAGCGTCGATGCGAGCAGGCGCGAACGATAGACGTTCAGCATATAAGTCCCCTTGTAGACGCCGGTTTTCCGGCGCGCTCCCTTGTGTGCCCCGGGCGTGCGTCGCCCGGAATGTCGTTTCGCTATCGCGGCGGACCCCACAACCGCAACAAGTGTCATGCCCAGGCAACATTTTTCGCACGGGTGTTACATGTTGGTCACAGGGCTGACTTGTCGCTGCGGCGCGCGCGACCTAGGGCGCTGGGGTATCGCTTGGGAGGAACAGGATGACCGTCAGGTTCACGTTGGGCATCGCGACGCTGCTGACCGCTGCCTCGCCAGCGCTGGCGGCTGCGCAGGACCGCGCGGCCGATGGCGGCGCGACGCGCGTGCTGGCGTCCTTTGCCGAATGCCGCCGCATCGCCGCCGCCGATGCGCGGCTGGCATGTTTCGACAAGGCGAGCGCGGCGCTGGAGCAGGCGGTGGCAGCGCGGGACGTGCGGATCGTCGATCGCGGCGACGTGCGCAAGGCGCGGCGCTCGCTGTTCGGGCTGAACCTGCCGTCGCTGGGCATCTTCGGCGGCGGCGACGGCGACAAGGACGACGAGCGCGAGGCGTTCACGGAGATCAACAGCACGGTCCAGGCCGCGCGCGCCGGCCCCAACGGGCGCGGCGAGATCGTGCTGGCCGACGAAGGCCATCCGGTGTGGCAGACGACCGAGACGATGAACTTCCTGCCGCGCGCCGGCGCCAAGGTGCGCGTCCGGCGCGGGGCGATGGGCGGCTATTTCATCAACGTCGACAGCCGCAGCTATCGCGCGATCCGCCTGCGCTAACGCGCCGGCGCCATTTCCTGCGCGGCGATGGCGGCGCTGGCGAAGGGGCGCTGGGTGGCGACGTCCCAGTAGCGCAGGTCCTCCAGCGGGATGCGCGCGTCGGTGGCGGCGCACAGCACATGGTCGCCGGGCGACAGGATGCGGAAGCCGTTGGCCATGTAATGGACCTTCGCGGCGCGATCGGCGTGGGACATCAGCATCGGTCAACGAACCTTCGAACGGGGATCACAGCAGCCGTGGCTGCGCGGTACCGGAGTCGGGATAGGCGCGCGCGGGCTTGCGCTCAACCTTTGCGGGCGGCGGCGGGGGTGCGTCGCCTTCCGTGACCCGCGCCGCCACCGCACCGTCGCGGAAGCGCAGGCGGATCGCGCCGGCCGCGCGGGCGGCAACGGCGGTGGTCAGCGTGGCGCCGTCCTGCCCCTCCACCCGGGCATAGCCGCGCTCCAGGATCCGGTCGGGGTTGAGGCTGTCGACAAGCCGGCCGACGTCCGCCAGCCGCGCGCGCGCCGCCTCCACCCGCCGCGCCAGCGTCGCGGGTCGGATCGCGCCGCCCGCGCGGTCCAGCTCGCCGCGGGCGCGCGTCACGCGCCGCTCCAGCCCGCGGTCGAGCCGCCCGCCCAGGTCGTCGAGCCGCTGGCGCTGCGGCCCCAGCAGCCGGTCGCGCGCCGGCAATACGCGCGCCAGCGCCTCCAGCCGCTCGCGCCCGCGCTCGACATAGCGGCGCGCGCAGCGTTCGGTGCGGTTGCCCATCGCGTCGAGCGACAGCCGCAGCTCGGCCAGCACCGGCACCGCGATCTCCGCCGCCGCGGTCGGCGTGGGCGCGCGCAGGTCGGCGGCGTGGTCGCACAATGTCGTATCGGTTTCATGCCCCACCGCGGAGATGACCGGGATCGAACAGGCGGCGACCGCGCGCACCACCGGCTCCTCGTTGAAGGCCCACAGATCCTCGATCGAGCCGCCGCCGCGCGCCACGATCACCAGGTCGGGGCGCCGCACCGGGCCGCTGCCGTCGGCGGGCAGCGCATCGAAGCCGCGCACCGCCGCGGCGACCTCCTCGGCCGCGCCCTGCCCCTGCACCTTCACCGGCCACACCACGACATGCGTCGGGCAGCGATCCTCCAGCCGGTGGAGGATATCGCGGATCACCGCGCCGGTCGGCGAGGTGACGACCCCGATGGTGCGCGGCATGAACGGCAGCGGCTTCTTCGCGGCGCGATCGAACAGCCCCTCCGCCGCCAGCTTCGCCTTGAGCTTCTCCAGCAGCGCCATCAGCGCGCCCGCGCCGGCCAGCTCCATCCGGTCGATGACGATCTGGTATTTCGAGCGGCCGGGATAGGTCGTCAGCCGCCCGGTCGCGACCACCTCCACCCCATCCTCGGGCCGGAAGGCGAGGCCGGCGGCGCTGCCCTTCCACATCACGCCGTCGATCACCGCGGCATCGTCCTTGAGGCACAGATAGACGTGGCCGGATGCCGCGCGCTTGTACCCCGAAATCTCGCCGCGCAGGCGGACGTGGCCGAATTCGCCCTCCACCATCCGCTTCAGGCGGCCCGACAGTTCGCTGACGCTGAGCGCCATCGCATTGTCGCCGGGCATCGCCTCGGCTACCAGCCGCCCCGCCCCGCTGTCCTGGGGGTGGGTATCGTGAAGGGGGTCGGCCATGAACATCCTGCTGGTGGGGTCTGGGGGCCGCGAGCATGCGCTCGCGTGGAAACTCGCGCAGTCGCCGCTTCTCGATACGCTGTTCGCCGCGCCGGGCAACCCCGGCATCGCGCAGCATGCGACGATCGCCGACCTGGACGTGGCGGATCACCGGGCGGTGATCGACTTCGTCCGCCGCCAGCAGATCGGGCTGGTGGTGGTCGGCCCCGAAGGACCGCTGGTCGACGGCCTGGCCGACAATGTCCGCGCGATCGGCGTGCCGGTGTTCGGGCCGGGGCGCGAGGCGGCGCGGCTGGAAGGGTCGAAGGGCTTCACCAAGGATCTGTGCGCACGCGTCGGCATCCCCACCGCGCGCTATTTCCGCGTCACCTCCCGCGACGGCGCGCTCGCCTGCCTCGACGATTTCGGCGACACCTGCGTCATCAAGGCCGACGGCCTGGCCGCGGGCAAGGGCGTGGTGGTCGCCGACACCCGCGCCGAGGCGGAGGCCGCGATCCGCGACCTGTACGCCAACGGCCCGGTCGAGGCGGTGATCGAGGAGCGGCTGGAGGGACCGGAGGCGAGCCTGTTCGTCCTGTCCGACGGCAGCGCGACCGCCGTGTTCGGATCGGCGCAGGACCACAAGCGCGTCGGCGACGGCGATACCGGCCCGAACACCGGCGGCATGGGCGCGTACAGCCCCGCGCTGGTGCTGACCCCGGAACTGGAGGAGCGCGCGCTGGGCGAGATCGTGCGTCCGACGATCGACGCGCTGGCCGCGGCGGGCACGCCCTATGTCGGCGTGCTCTACGCCGGGCTGATGCTGACCGCCGACGGGCCGAAGCTGATCGAATATAACGTCCGCTTCGGCGACCCGGAATGCCAGGTGCTGATGATGCGCTTCGCCGGCGATCTGGCGGAGGTGCTGCTGGCGGTGGCGGAAGGGCGGCTGGCGGACCTGCCCGCGCCCGCCTTCGCCGACGACGCGGCGCTGACGGTGGTGATGGCGGCGAGCGGCTATCCCGGCACGCCAGAGAAGGGCGGCGCGATCGCGGGGATCGCGGCGGCGGAACGCGACGGTGCGGTCGTCTTCCAGGCGGGCACCGCGCGCCGCGGCGAGCAACTGGTCGCCGACGGCGGGCGCGTGCTGGCGGTCACCGCGAGGGGTGCCGACATCGCGGCGGCGCAGCGCGCGGCCTATGCCGCGGTCGATGCGATCGACTTCCCGAGCGGATTCTTCCGCCGCGATATCGGAGCCAAGGCGATCGACGAAGGTTGATCCCCGGCGATACGTCTAACAGGATGCCCAGATGAATTCAGGCAGCTTCTCTCTCGAACCGGTGTCGCAGGACGGCGTGCTGGTCACGATCGCGCTGGTCATCGTTGCGATCGCGGCGATCCTGACGGTCATCGCGATGATCGTCGGCGCGCGCAACAAGCGCGCGCGCCGGGCCGCGGAGGCGGACGAGCAACAGCGTATCGCCGATCTGAAGGCGGACGGGGTGGAGGTGCGCGACACCGCGCCGCAGCCTGCCCCGGCAGCGGCACCCACTCCGCCCCCCGCTCCGGTCCCAGCCCCAACCCCAGCTCCAACCCCGGCAGAGGACGAGCGGCCTGCCGAGGCGCCGCTCGCCGACGAGCCGATCGCTGCCGCCGCGCCGCTGGATGCGACACCCGCGAGCATCGCGGCGGATACCCCCTCCCCGGCCCCTGCGGCGCCATCCGCCGACCCCGGTGCGCAGCAGGTATCGCTGCTGAAGGGGCTTGGGCCGAAGATCGCAGCGCGGCTGGCGGAACTGGGCATTACCCGCGTCGACCAACTGGCGTGGATCGACGACGCCGAGGCCGCCGTGCTGGACGCGCAGCTTTCGCCGTTCGAGGGCCGGATGGAGCGCGATCGCTGGCGCGAACAGGCGCGGCTGCTCGCGGGCGGCGACCGCGCCGCCTATGAGGCGCAGTTCGGGAAGCTGGGATGAGCGTCGCGTTCCGCCGCGAAAGCGATGACGAGCATCTGGAGCCGCGCTTCGAACTACCGATCCCGGCCGGTCCGAATCTGGTCACGGCGCGCGGGCGGGCGCTGATCGACGAGCGTATTGCCCTGCTGGAAGCCTCGCTGCCGGACGCGGCAGATGAGGAAGCGGCCAAGCGCGTCCAGCGCGACCTGCGCTATTGGAAGACGCGCCGTGCCACCGCGATGGAGACCGCGGCGCGCACCGACGGCATCGTCGGATTCGGATCGCGCGTGACGTTCCGTCTGGGGGGCACGGAGCGCACCGCGACGCTGGTCGGCGACGACGAAGCCGATCCGGCGGCGGGCCTCCTGTCCTTCTCCGCCCCGCTGCCGCGCGCGCTGATGGGCGCGGAAGCGGGCGAGACGATCGCGTTCAATGGGCGCGAGGAAGCGATAGAGGTGATCGCGGTAGGTTGAACGGACGCTAACGGGGCGAGCGCCTAAACCGGCGTCGGAGAGCCTGGCGTCGCATGCCGCCTGAGAGCCGGCGCCCCGGACTTGTTCGAGGTTGCTGCGAAGGTCGGTCCTCTTGCGTCATTCCATCCGTCACCCCGGCGAACGCCGGGGTCCATTTTGCCGCAAAAGCAGCAACTGGTGCGTTTCGCGGAACCTTGGATGCCGGAACACGTCCGGCAAGACGGCGGTGGATTGAGAGGGCCCGAACTCGTCCGGGTCGCACGCCCATGGATCGCGGTGGACAGGAAACGCCGCACCGTCCCGGCCCGTCAGGCCTCGCTGACCAGCAGCTTGTCGATGCGACGGCCGTCGAGGTCGACCACCTCGAACTTCCAGCCCTGTTCCTCGAAGCTTTCGCCCTCCAGCGGCAACTTGCGGAACACCGCCAGCGCAAGGCCAGCGACGGTGGCGTAATCGCGGTCCTCGGGCAGGTCGATGCCCAGCCGCTCCGCCAGCGCGTCCGCGGCCATCGTGCCGGCGACCAGCAGCGATCCGTCGTCGCGCTCGACCACGTTCGGCCCCTCGCCCGGCTCGGCATCCGATGCGAACTCCCCCGCGATCGCGGCGAGCAGGTCGGCGGGGGTCACCACGCCTTCGAAATGGCCGTATTCGTCGTGGATCAGCGCCATCGGCACCTCGGCGCGGCGCAGCGCGTCGAGCGCATCCATCGCGTCAATCTGGTCGACCACCACCGGCGCCTTGCGGGTCAGCTTCGCCAGGTCCAGCGTTTCGCCGCGGAACAGCGCCGTGGCGACATCGCGCGCCTGCACCACGCCGACGACCGCGTCGATCGATCCCTGCGCCACCGGCAGCCGGCTGTGCGGCGTGGACAGCAGCTTCTGGCGGATCCCGGCATCGTCCAGCGCGATGTCGAGCCAGTCGACCTCGGTCCGCGGGGTCATCACCTCGCGCACCGGGCGGTCGGCAAGCCGCACCACGCCCGAGATGATCGAGCGTTCATGCTCCTCGATCACCCCCGACTTGCTGGCCTCCGCGACGATCAGGTGCAGTTCCTCCGCCGTCACCTGATCCTCGCTCTCGCGATTGAGGCCGAGGATGCGGAACGCCAGCGCGCTGGTCGAATCGAGCAGCCACACCAGCGGCTTGGTGATGACCGCCAGCCACGTCATCGGCACCGCGACCAGCGCGGCCACCGGCTCCGGCTTCCTCAGCGCGAACTGCTTGGGCACCAGCTCGCCGATGATCAGCGAGGCATAGGTGGTCAGCCCGATGACGATCACGAAGCCCAGATTGTCGGCCAGTTTGGGCGACAGGCCGAGTGCCTCCAGCCGGGCGACCGTCGGCGTGCCCAGGCTGGCGCCGGAATAGGCGCCGGTGCCGATACCGATCAGGGTGATGCCGATCTGCACCGTCGACAGGAACTTGCCGGGATCGGCCGCCAGCTCCAGCGCGGAGGCCGCGCCGCGCTTGCCGGCGCGCGCCATCGCCTCCAGCCGCGCCTTTCGCGACGACACGATCGCCAGTTCGCTCATGGCGAACACGCCGTTGAGAGCAACCAGCGCCAGGATGATGACGACGTCGAACCAGGGGAACGGCGGTAGCATGATGCACCGCCCTCTTGGCGCGAAACGGCGCGCGCGACAATCGGTAATTCACCTGCGCGGCGCGTCAGCCGCCGTTCAGTCCGGCACCGGAACAATATCCGACCGATCCAAGTTAGATCGGCACGATAGGGAAAGGGACGTGAGATGAAGATGTCGTCGAAGCTGTTGGCCGCCGCCGCCACGCTGTCGCTGGTGAGCGTATCGGCCTGCACCACCGACCCGGACACCGGCGAGCGCCGCATCTCGAAGACCGCGATCGGCGGCATCGGCGGCGCGCTGGGCGGCTATCTGCTCGGCGACCTGGTCGGCGGCCGTCAGGACCGGACGGAGAAAATCCTTGGCGCGGGCATCGGCGGCATCGCCGGCGCCGCGGTCGGATCGTACATGGACAAGCAGGAGCGCGAGATGCGCGCGCGCACCGCGGGCACCGACGTGCAGGTGGTGCGGCAGGGCGATGACCTGCTGCTCAACATCCCGTCGGGCATCAACTTCGCGTACAATTCGGCCAACGTCGAACCGCAGTTCCGCGCGACGCTGGACCGCGTCGCGGGCGTGCTGAGCGAATATAACCAGAGCTATATCGACGTGTACGGCCACACCGATTCGACCGGCAGCGACGCGTACAACCAGACGCTGTCCGAACGCCGCGCCGCGTCGGTGGCGGATTATCTGTCGAGCCATGGCGTCCAGGCGGCGCGGATCGCGACGCGCGGCTTCGGCGAGACGCAGCCGATCGCCTCGAACGAAACCGAGGAAGGTCGCGCGGCCAACCGCCGGGTGGAGATCAAGATCGTGCCGGTGTCGCAGAACGACCTGCCGCCGCGGCGCTACTGACCCGTACCGCACGGCGGCGGCGGTGGCGCGTGCTACCGCCGCCGTTGTGCGAAGAAATCGCGGAGCAGCGCCCCGCCCTGCTGCGCGCCGATGCCGGAGAAAATCTCCGGCCGGTGGTGGCAGGTGGGCTGCGCGAAGACGCGCGGGCCATGTTCGACCGCCCCGCCCTTGGGATCGTCCGCGCCGTAATAAAGCCGCGCGATGCGGGCATGGGCGATCGCCCCGGCGCACATCGCGCACGGCTCCAGCGTGACCCACAGGTCGCAGTCGGTCAGGCGATCGGCGC
This sequence comes from Sphingomonas ginsenosidimutans, assembly GCF_002374835.1. Classification (GTDB taxonomy): domain Bacteria; phylum Pseudomonadota; class Alphaproteobacteria; order Sphingomonadales; family Sphingomonadaceae; genus Sphingomonas; species Sphingomonas ginsenosidimutans. The sequence goes on along the minus strand of NZ_NWVD01000001.1, from coordinate 580,968 downwards.
CCAGGACGCGCGCGGCCTCGCGAATCGCCAGCATCTCGGCATGGGCGGTGGGATCGTGCAGCGCGCGCGGGGCATTGCCGGCGACCGCGATGATGCGGCCGTCCAGCACCACCGCCGCGCCCACGGGCACCTCACCCGCCGCGCCGGCATCGCGCGCGGCATCCAGCGCGGCGCGCATCGGGGCGGGGAGCGGAAACATGCCCCCGCCTAACCCGCAGGGGGCAGCACCGCCAGCGGTCAGTTCTTCTCGCCGGGCTTCTGCACCTCGACCGCGGGCACCTCGACGGTCTTCTTCTCGGTGCCGACGGTCACCTTGGCGACGTCGGCGTTGAACTTGGGCGCTTGCCCGCCCTCGAGTCGCGGCAGCTGCGCGGTCTGCGTCTGGTCGAACCGGACGAACCCCAGCATCATCGCAGCCAGCAACACCAGCGCGGCGACACCCACCAGTACCAGAAGCGTGCGCATGTGATATTCCTCCCGTCAGGCTTGATTCGCTGCCGCAACAACGCCGCCGCCAGGCCGGGGTTGCACCATCCCGCGCTTGACGTTGGGCGGATCGCGCGGTAGTGGCGCCGACTTTCCGGGCAACCGAATTCAGGATCACACACATGTCGCGCATCTGCGAGCTGACCGGCAAGGGCCGGCAGGTGGGTAACAACGTTTCCCACGCCAACAACAAGACCAAGCGCACGTTCCTGCCGAACCTGCAGAACGTCACGCTGCTGTCCGACACGCTGGAGCGGTCGATCAAGCTGCGCGTGTCGACGCACGGCCTGCGCTCGGTCGAGCACAACGGCGGCCTCGACAACTGGCTGGTCAAGACCTCCGACGAGAAGCTGTCGCTGAAGGCCCGCCGCCTGAAGCGCGACGTCGTGAAGAAGCGCGCCGCCGCCACCGCGGCGTAACACACGCCCGCCCGTTCGCGATCCGACGCGGCCCGCCAGCACATCGGTGCCGGCGGGCCGCTTCGCATGTCCGGCGGTCATTCGATCAGCCGGAACTTCGCGAGGATCGTGCGGCGGTAGAAGGCGACGTCATTGTCGGTGACGAGCCAGATCATCGTTGCGCCATGTTCGCGCGTGACCGCCGCGCCCTCGACATTCTCGCCGCCCATCTCCGGCCCCAGCGTCGCGATGATCCGGCCGCGCAGCACCCCGCCCGCACGCAGCTGCGCCGCGGGGACGCGCACCAGCACCGCACCGAATCGCAGCGGAAAGCGCCAGCGGCGGTTGACGACGATCAGGTCGCCGTCGGGCAGCAGCGCCGCGTCGCTGGGCACCGATCCGGCAGGCGGGCGATAGCGCAAGGTCGCGACGCGCGTGCCCGGCGCCGCCGGATCGCCGGCGAACAGCAGCGCCTCATGCCCCCGCTCGCGCCGGCCGCGCCCCTCGCGGATTACCAGGAAGCGACCGCCCGGCAGCCTCACCAGCGATTCGGCGCCGGTATTGTCGGGCCAGCGCGCCATCGCGGGCGGCGCGTGATGCGCCTCGACCGTCAGATCGGGGGTATAGCGCCAGATCGCATTGGCGCGCTCGTAACCGATCCACATCCGCCCGGTCGCGGGATCGACCGCCAGCGACTCGCTGTCGCGATCGGTGCGCAGCCAGCCCTCCGCCGGTCCATCGCGCAGGGTCCGCGCGCCCAGCGTCGCGATTCGCCCACCCGCGATCCGCAGCCACACCATATTGCCGCCGTCGCCAAGCAGCAGCGCGCGCCCGTCGCGTAGAGCCAGCGCGGAAAAGCCGCCGAACGCCGGATCGTCGGCGGACAGCGACAGCGCCCCCACCGGCACCAGATCGCCCACCCGCGCCGGCCAGCCGCCGGGTGGGATGTAGCGGGCCGCGCGCACCGTCACGTCGTCGCGAATCATCGGACGGCGCGGCTCGCCGCTCCACGGCGGAACCAGCGCCAGCACGGCGATGAAGGCGATCGGCCAGCGCATCACCGGGGCTGTAGCGCGCCGGGCGCGGCAGGAAAGGATGAACCGCGGATAACGGACGCATTCAGGGTCGGCTCAATGCGACTCGGCCATAACCGCTTCATCGACCGGGAGGCCCGCCGACCGGAACAGGAAAACGGGAGAACGACCATGTTCAAGAATCTCGCCCTTGCCGGTGCCGCGCTTGCGATGGGCGCCGCCGCCGTTGCGCCGACCGCTGCCGATGCGCAGCGCTATTACGGCGACCGCTACCAGCGGGGCTATTACGATCAGCGCGACTATCGCAGCTACGATCGTCGCGGCTACGACCGTCGTTACAATTACAACCGCCGCTGCTCGAACGGCACGACCGGTACCATCGTCGGCGCGATCGCCGGCGGCCTGCTGGGCCGCGCGATCGACACCCGCGGCGACCGGACACTCGGCACGGTGCTGGGCGGCGTCGGCGGCGCGGTGGCGGGCAACGCCGTCGAGAAGTCGAACAATCCGCGTTACTGCCGCTGACGCCCGCGGGCGGCGGGGCATCCCCCGCCGCCACGCGACGTCGCCGTGACGCACCCCCGACAGTTCAGTTTCCTCGCGTAGCGTATCGAGGACGCAGGCCCGGTACCGGAAGGTGCCGGGCCTGTTGTACGTTGGGCGGATGGGACGCGAATGTTGTCAATGTTGAGACGCTCGCGGTCCTTTCGCTTTCGGCGCCGGGAAACATGGAACCGCATCCAAGAGGTATCGCAGGACGTGCCGGTGTAGGACAGGCGCGATCAGCGGCGTTCGAGCAGCAGTGTCTGGATCGCGCGGCCGAAGTAGCCGCGACGGTCGGCCAGCCGGGTCATCGCCAGCGCGATGCCGTCGCCGCCCGGCCAGGTTTCCGCATCGGAGAAGATCCACTCCCCCTCCGGCGCGCGCGCCAGGCTGACCGTCAGGTCGGCGTTCAGGAACGTCCAGTCCGCGAAGGGCAGAACCGGGGCGATGCCGTTGGAGAAATCGGCGACCGTCATCGCGCGTTCCAGCGGGGCGAGCGCGCGCCCCGCGACCAGCGCGCGGTGCTGGCGGAACCACATCCGCCCCGGCCCCAGTTCGCCGAACCCGCCGCGCACGCGGCGCATCTCGAAATTGCTGGCGAAGCCCACCGCGCCGCCGATCCCCAGACCGCCCGGCGCGACGTCGTCGGGCAGCACGTCGGGCAACGGCGGGCGCGCGGCGTCGGGCACGTCGGTGTCGGCGGTGCGCAGCCGCAGGACGGTGGCGCGCGTCACCTCGGTTCCCTCCGCCAGCAATCGCACCTGCACCAGTTGCAGCTTGCGCCCCTCGCGCAGGATTTCGACCTCGGTATCGAGGTGCGCGACCGGGACGGGGCGCAGCAATTCCACGGTAACGCGCGCGATCCGCATCGGGGCCAGCGTCGGCACGCCTTCCGCGACATGCGCGACCAGGGCGCTGGGCGCCCCGCCGTGCTGCATCTGCGGGTGCCACGGGCCGGCGGCATGGGTGGTCGCGCGATAGCCCGTGCCGTCAGGTTGGAAGATCGCGTCGTCGTTCATGACCGTCTCCGCTTTCGGGCCACGACGCGGCGAAGCCGCGTCGTCGGACGGGTTCGGCATGGCCGACCCGCCGGCCGTGACGGGCGCTGCGGGGCGGCTTTGCCGCCGCGCATCGGCCCCGCGCGGCGCAGCGCGCGGGCCTGCGCCCGTCAGTACATATGCTGCCCGCCGTTGATGCTGAGCGTCGATCCGGTGACGAAGCCGGCTTCCTCCGAACACAGGAAGGCGACGCCGCGCGCGATCTCCTGCGCCTGGCCCAGCCGGCCGACGGGGATCTTGGCGACGATCTTCTCCAGCACTTCCGGCGGCACGGCGGCGACCATGTCGGTGTCGATATAGCCCGGCGCGATCGCATTGACGGTGACGCCCAGCTTCGCGCCTTCCTGCGACAGCGCCTTGGTGAAGCCGTGGATGCCGCTTTTCGCGGCGGCGTAATTGACCTGGCCGTACTGGCCGGCCTGGCCGTTGATCGACCCGATGTTGACGATGCGGCCCCATTTGCGCTCGCGCATCCCCGGGAACACCGCCTTGGCCATGTTGAAGCAACCGCCAAGGTTGGTGTCCATGACCTCCTTCCACATCTGGTAGGTCATCTTCAGGATGGTACCGTCGCGGGTGATGCCGGCGTTGTTGACCAGCACGTCCACCGGCCCCAGTTCGGCGGCGACGCGCGCCGCGCCGTCCTGGCACGCATCATAATCGCCGACGTCCCACTTATAGGCGGCGATGCCGGTCCGCTGGGTGAAATCGCGCGCGCGCTCGTCATTGCCGGCATAATTGGCGGCGACGGTCATCCCGGCATCGCGCAGTGCGACACTGATCGCCTCACCGATGCCGCGCGTTCCTCCGGTCACGATCGCTACACGCGTCATTCGGCTACTCCCTCTCCTGAATGCGATCAGGCTAGAGGGGCGCGCGCCACCCTTCAAGCTCCCGCGCCAGGATCGTTCGTAACATATCAATGCCGGTCGGCGTGTCGTTGAGGCACGGCAGATAGGCGAAATGCGTGCCGCCCGCCGCGACGAAGCTTTCGCGGCCGCGGATCGCCAGTTCCTCCAGCGTCTCCAGGCAATCGGCGGAGAAACCCGGCGCGACGATCGCGACCTTGCGCACCCCCTGCGCCGGCAGTGCCTCCAGCGTGGCGTCGGTCGCCGGTTCCAGCCACTTCGCGCGTCCGAAGCGCGACTGGAACGCCACCGTCAGCGGACGTCCGAGCCGCTCGCCCAGCAGCCGCGCGGTCTTGCGGCAATGGCAGTGATAGGGGTCGCCCAGTTCCAGCGTGCGCTGCGGCATGCCGTGGAAGCTGGCGAGGATCGTATCGGGTTCGAAATCGAGCGCGGCGACCCCGGCGGCGACGCTGGTCGCCAGCGCCTCGATATAAGCCGGATCGTCGTGATACGGCGGCAGCGTGCGGATCGCGGGTTGCCAGCGCATCGCCGCCAGCGCGGCGAACGCCTTGTCATTGGCGGTCGCGGTGGTCGCCGCGCAATATTGCGGGTAGAGCGGCGCCAGCAGGATGCGCTCGCACCCCGCCTCCTTCAACGCGCGCAGCCGGTCGCCGATCGCGGGATTGCCGTAGCGCATCGCCCAGTCGACGGTCACGTCCGCACCGAACGCCTCCTTCAGCGCCAGCGCCTGCGCGCGCGTGACGGCGGCGAGCGGCGAGCCGGCCTCGCTCCACACCTGCGCATAGGCGTGGGCGGATTTCTTCGGCCGGGTGTTGAGGATGATGCCGCGCAGGATCGGCTGCCACGCCAGCTGCGGGATTTCCACGACGCGGCGGTCCGACAGGAATTCGGCGAGATAGCGTTTGACCGAACGCGCATCGGGCGCGTCGGGGGTGCCCAGGTTGATGAGGAGGACGCCGATGCGCGGGCGCGCGACGGGGGGATGGCCGGCGGGGATCATGGGGCACTCCTGACGGGCAGCCGGCGGCGCCGCTCTCCGGTGGCGGCGCGCAGGGCATTGGCGATGGCGGGGGCGACTGCGGGCACGCCCAGGTCGCTCACCCCACCGGGATCGCCCGACGAGGCGATCAGTTCCACGGTGATCTCCGGCGCGGTGGCGAGGATGGGCAGCGCCAGGTCGCCGTACATCCGCCGCGTCGCCAGCCCGTCGCGATACGATGCGGCGGTACCGGTCGCCAGCGCGGTGCCGAACACCAGCCCGCCCTCGATCTGCTGGCGCACGACATCGGGGTTGATCGCACGCCCGGCATCGACCGCGGCGACCAGCCGGTCGACGACGATGCGGGCGCCCTCCTCGACATGCGCCTCCGCCAGCACCGCGATCGCGCTGCCGGCCATGACATGGCAGGCGATCCCCTGCCCGCTGCCGTCGACGCCGCCGCCCCAGCCGCCCAGCGCCGAGGCGGTGGTCAGGCAACGCGCCAGCCGCGGGTCGCCGCCCAGCATCCCGATGCGATAGGACATCGGCTCGCTACCCGCGGCGCGCGCCAGTTCGTCGATGAAACATTCGGTGAAGAAGGCGGTGTACCCGTCCGCCCCGCCGCGCAGATGCCCGGTCGGCAGGTCGGTCGCCACGGGGTAGTGGTCGACCGCAAAGGCGGGCAGGCGATAGGGCGGGATCGCGCCCGACATGGCGTAAAGGTCCGCGCCTGCCGGCAGCAGCCCGGACAGGCGGCGCAGCGTGCTGCCGGGCATCAGCCGCGCGGCCAGCTCGCGCCCGGTCGACGCGACCGCGATCTGCGCGTGCCAGCCCAGGATCGCGCCATTGGCGGCCAGCCGCGCGCGCATCCGCGCCTTGGCCGGCGCGCGGACGCGATCGTTCAGCAACGCTTCCCCGCGCGACCACATCAGCTGCACCGGGCGGCGCAGCTTATGCGCGAGCACCGCCGCCTGCGCCGCGACATCGACCTCCAGCGCGGCGCCGAACGATCCGCCGGCCTGCATCGCGTGCAACACCACCTTGTCCGCCGACACGCCGATCGCCGCGGCCGCGGCGTCGCGCGCCAGCGACGGCGCCTGTGTCGCGATCCACAGTTCCAGCCGGCCGTTGAGCCATTGCGCGGTGGCGGCCGGGGTTTCCACCGCGGCGTGGAGCGCGGGGGCAACGGTATATTCGGCCTCTACCAGCTTCGCGTCGCGGAACACCGCGTCGACATCGCCCACGCCCGCCAGCCGGTGCCCGTCGCCCGCCAGCGCCGCATCCAGCGCGCGCGCGATCGCGGCGTCATCGGGCAGCGCGCCGTCGGTGGCGAAGCGCGGCGCCAGCGCGTCGAGCGCGCGGTTCGCCGCCCACCAGGTAACGCCCGCCGCCGCGACCCAATGATCGGTCTCGACGATCCCCGCCACGCCCGCCACGCGTTCCGCCGCGGCGCGGTTCACCGACAGCAGCCGGGAATGCGGGCGCGGCCCCTGACGGATGCTGGCGAACACCATGTCGGGCAGGCGGATGTCGGCGACGAAATTGGCCGATCCGTCGGTCTTCGCCGGCGCGTCGAGCCGCGGCAGCGGCTGGCCCGACAGCCGCCCTTCCTCACCGATGCGCAGCGGCAGTTCGTCGGGCAGCGTCTCCTTCGCGGCGGCCTCCGCCAGCTCGCCGAAGCGCAGCTTGCGCGCGCCGTTCACCACGAAGCCGCCGGCGGTGTCGCATTCCTCCCAATCGGCGTCCCAGCGCCGCGACGCCGCCTTGCACAACAGCACGCGCGCCGCCGCGCCGGCCTGCCGCATCGGCTCCTCGAAGCGGCGCACGCTGGTCGAGGCGGCGGTCAGCATCAGCGCGTCGCGCGTCCACACCTCGTCGCGCACTGCAGGAGGCACAGGCGACAGCGCGGTGCCGAACAGCGCGTCGGCGGCCAGCGGATTGGCGTAAAGCGGGCTGATCGGCGCGGCCTCCACCCCGACGGCGCGCCAGTCGGCGCCCAGTTCGTCGGCGACGATCTGCGCCAGAACCGACCAGGCGCCCTGCCCGTGCTCGGTCTGCGGCACCGCGACGATCACCTGCCCGTCGCGCCCGATCTTCAGATAGGCGCCGAACACCGTCTCCCCCGGCGCGGCGGGCAGCGCGGGCAGATAGGCGCGCGGCCACACCGCCCAGCCGACCAGCAACCCCGCACCGACGCCGCCGGAAACAAGCAGGGAGCGTCGGGTCAGTGCGGCCATGCGCTATCGCGTAGCGGGCGCACGAGCGGCGGGGAAGGCGGAAAACCCGATCGGAACGATCGCGGTTACACCGACTCCGCGCCGACGCGCTCGCGATAGGTCTTGCGCAGCGTGACCTTGTCGATCTTCTCGGTGCCCAGCCGCGGCAGCGGATCGGGAGCGATCCAGATGCGGCTGGGCACCTTGAACGCGGCGATATGCTGCGACAGGAACGCGGTCAGATCCTCCGCCTCGACCGCGCCGGGGCTGGCGAGATGGACGACCGCGCCGGGCACCTCGCCATAGCGTTCGTCGGGCAGACCGAACACCGCCGCCTCGGCCACCTCCGGATGTTCGTACAGTGCGGCCTCGACCTCCTGGCAGCTGATATTCTCGCCGCCGCGAATGATGATGTCCTTTTTGCGATCGACGATGAACAGATAGCCCGCCTCATCCAGATACCCGAGGTCGCCGGTGCGGAAATAGCCGTCCGCGGTGAAGGCCGCGGCGGTCGCGTCGGGACGGCCCCAATATTCCTGGAAGCACGCGACCGAGCGGATGCACACCTCGCCCGACTGCCCCTGCGGCACCGGGCGACCGTCATCGTCGAGGATCGCCAGATCGACCAGCGGCGGCGAGGCGCGGCCCGCCGAATTGGGCTTGGCCAGGTAATTGCCGCGCCAGTTGCCGGTGCCGACGCCGTTGGTTTCGGTCAGGCCGTAGCCGATCAGCGGCGCCCCCTCCATCTCGGCGTCGATCCGCTTGACGTGCTCGACCGGGCGCGGCGCGCCGCCCGCGGCGATGTCAGTGACGGTCGACAGGTCGTAGTTCGCGCGATTGGGATGCGTCAGCATCTCGAAGCTCATCAACGGCACGCCGACGAAATAGGTCACCTTCTCCTTCTCGATCAGGCGCATCGCCTCCTCGGCATCCCATTTGGGCATCAGTACCAGCTTGCGCCCGATCGCCATGCTCTGCAGGAACACCGGCACCTCGGCGGTGACGTGGAACAGCGGCACGTTGAGCAGCGTCGCGGGCTGGAGCGTGCTGGTCACGCCGTCCTGAGTCGACAGCCCCAGCATCATCAGCGCCGACGCCAGATAGTTGAAGATGCCCTGCACCACCTGGAAATGCGTCGACAGCGCGCCCTTGCTCTGCCCGGTCGAGCCGGAGGTGAACAGGATCGTGGCGTGATCCGCTCCGTCGATCGCGGGCAGGTCACCGCCCTTCGCGCGGGCGAACACCGGGTCGAGCGCCACCTGGAGCGGCTGGAGATCGTCGAACGTCTCCACCGCGACATCCCCCAGCCCTGGGATCGCCGCCAGCCGGCGCGCGCGCGGCGGATCGGCGAACACCAACGTCACGCCGACGTCGCGGATCGCGGCCTCGAACTCCTCGGACTGCCACCAGCCGTTGAGCAGGGTCGCCACCCCGCCGGCCATCAAGATCCCCATGTACAGCACGATCCACGACGGCGAGTTGCGCGCCGCGATGCCGATCCGCTGCCCCTTCGTCACGCCATAGCCGTCGACCAGCGCATGGGCGACGCGGGTGGCGGCGTCATACACCTGGCCGAAGGTCAGCCGTTCGTCCCCGGCGACAAGGAATTCGGTGTCGCGATGCTGCGCGCAGAAATGCGCGAAATATCCGGTCAGCGTCGGCGGTGCGGCGGCGATATACGGCAACGTCCGTCCGAACCGCTCCACCTGCCCCAGCGCCAACTGACCGCCCTCGCCCGTCAGTGCCGCCATCATGGCGTCCATCCGCTGGTCCAGTTCGGTGCGCATCGCTCTCTCCGCTTGGGTTTGTTCTCCGGTCCCATTATGGAGGCCGCGATCAGAAGGGGAAAGCCTTGATCCTGCCCATGCTCGCCGCCGCGGCCTCCGCCGCCGGTCCCATCCGTTTCGCCGATCTCGGCCTGCACCCCGACGTGTTCACGATCGGCTTCTTCACGCTGCGTTGGTACAGCCTGGCCTATATCGCCGGGATCGTCGTCGGCTGGTGGTATCTGCTGAAGCTGCTGGCTCAGCCGGGCGCGCCGATGGCGCGGCGCCATGCCGACGACCTGGTGTTCTACGCCACATTGGGGATCATCCTGGGCGGGCGGATCGGCTATGTCGTCTTCTACGCACCCGAAATGCTGCTGCGCCCGCTGTCGATCCTGCGCCTGTGGGACGGCGGCATGTCGTTCCACGGCGGGGTCATCGGCACGTCGCTGGGCATCATCTGGTTCGCGCGCAAGAACGGCCTCCACTGGCTGCGCATCCACGATTACGTCGCCTGCGTGGTGCCGTTCGGGCTGTTCTTCGGCCGGCTCGCCAATTTCGTGAACGGCGAATTGTGGGGCAAGCCCGCGACGGTGCCGTGGGCGATCGTGTTCGAGAATACCGTCCCCTACGGCATCCCCGAGCCGGCGCGCCACCCCAGCCAGCTGTACGAGGCGGGGCTGGAGGGCATCGCGCTGTTCGCACTGCTGTGGTTCTTCTTCTGGCGCACCAACGCGCGTTTCCAGCCGGGGCGGCTGACCGGTATCTTCCTGATCGGCTACGGCATCGCGCGCTTCACGGTCGAATTCTTCCGCGAGCCGGACCGCCAGCTGGTGGAATTCGCGCGCGTCACCGGGCTGCACATGGGCCAGTGGCTGTGCGTGCCGATGATCCTGGGCGGCGTCTATCTGGTCGTTACGTCGCGGGCGCGGCGCGTGCGGGTGGAGGCGACCGGCGGGCTGGACGCGGTGGCGTGAACGAGGGGCGCGTGAACGGGGGCCAGGACGCGCCTCCCGCCCCCGACGCACCGCTGCTGGCCGAGCGGCTGGCGCGCGCGATCACGTTGGGCGGGCCGATCCCGGTCAGCCAGTTCATGGCCGCGGCCAATGCGCATTATTATGCGACGCGCGATCCGCTGGGCGCGGGCGGCGACTTCACCACCGCACCCGAGATCAGCCAGATGTTCGGCGAGCTGATCGGCGCCTGGGCCGCCGACCTGTGGGATCGTGCGGGGCGGCCGGCGGTCGCCTGGGTCGAGCTGGGTCCGGGGCGCGGGACGCTGACCGCCGACGCGCGGCGCGTGATGGCGCACGCCGGGCTAACCCCGCCGGTGCATCTGGTGGAAACCAGCCCGACGCTGCGCGCCGCGCAGGCTGCGCGCGTGCCGGGCGCGACATGGCACGATTCGCTGGCGACATTGCCGGAGGATGTCGCGCTGATCGTCGTCGCCAACGAATTCTTCGACGCGCTGCCGATCCGGCAGCTGGTGCGCGGCCGCGACGGCTGGCACGAGCGGCTGGTGGCGTGCCAGGACACCTTGTTCCTGCCAATCGCGGGCGCGCGGGTGCCCGACACGATCCTGCCGCCCGATCTGGCGGCGGCGGCGCCCGGCGCGATCATCGAGACGTCGCCCGCCAGCGTCACGGTGATGGCGGACCTGTCGGCGCGGATCGTCGCGCAGGGCGGCACGGCGCTGGTGATCGACTATGGCTATGACGGGCCGGCGGTGGGCGAGACGTTGCAGGCGGTGCGCGGCCACGCCTTCGCCAATCCGTTCGAGGCGCCGGGCGAACAGGACCTGACCGCGCACGTCGACATGGCGACGCTGGGACTGGTCGCGACCGCGTCGGGCGCGAACCTGGCCGGGCCGGTCGGCCAGGGCGCGTTCCTGACCGCGCTGGGCATCGCGCAGCGCGCCGCCGCGCTCGGCCCCGCGGTCGCCGCCGATCACGCGCGGCTGGTCGAGGACATGGGCACGCTGTTCCGCGTCATCGCCGCCACCCATCCGCAATGGCCCCAACCCGCAGGTTTCGCATGACCGACCCGCTTCCCGCGCCCCCGCCTTCACTGCGCCCCGCCACCGTCGCCGATGCGCCCGCGATCGCGGCGCTGGCGCGAAAGACCTTCACGGACACGTTCGGGCATCTGTATTCGCCCGAGAACCTCGCCGCCTTCCTGTCGATCCACACGCCGGAGAACTGGGCGGCGGAGATCGCCGACCCGGCCTATTGCGTGCGGCTGGCAGAGGCGGACGGGCAGCCGGTCGCCTATATGAAGCTGGGGCCGCCGTCGCTGCCGTTCACCCCGCCCGCCGGCGCGATCGAGCTGCGGCAGATCTACGTCCTGCCCGCCTATCACGGCGGCGGGCTGGCGCGCGCGATGCTGGCAACGGCGATCGCGGAAGCGCGGGCGCGCGGATGCACCGCGCTGTACCTGTCGGTGTTCACCGACAATCCGCGCGCGCGGCGCTTCTATGCGCGCGAAGGGTTCGTCGAGGTCGGCCCCTATGCGTTCATGGTCGGCGACCATGCGGACGAGGATATCGTGATGAGGCTGGACCTGTGAGCGCGACCGGCCCCGAGGTGCTGCGCGCCCGCGTGCTGGGCGACCTGCCGCACGGCTTCCTGGGGCGGCGCGGGGGCGCGTCGACGGGCATCCATGCCGGGCTGAACGTCGGGCTGGGATCGGACGACGATGCCGATATCGTCCGCGCCAATCGCGCCGCGGCGCTGGCGGCGGTGCGGCCGGGCGCGGCATTGCTGACCCCCTATCAGGTCCATTCCGCCGATTGCGTCACCGTCACCGCGCCGTTCGAGGGCGAGCGGCCGCGCGCCGATGCGCTGGTCACCGACCGGCCGGGGCTGGCGATCGGCATCATCACCGCCGATTGCGCGCCGGTGCTGCTGGCGGACCGCGAGGCGGGCGTCGTCGGCGCCGCGCACGCCGGGTGGAAGGGCGCGATCGGCGGGGTCACCGATGCGACGATCGCCGCGATGGAGGCGCTGGGCGCGCGGCGCGAGCGGATCGCGGCGGCGGTCGGCCCATGCATCGCGCGCGCCAGCTACGAGGTGGACGCGGCGTTCCGCCGCCGCTTCGAGGAAGCCGACGCCGCCAACGACCGCTTCTTCGCGGATGCCGCGCGCCCCGGCCATGCGCAATTCGACCTGGAGGGCTATGTCGTCCACCGCCTCGCCAGCGCCGGGGTGACGCGGATCGAGGCGCTGGGCATGGACACCTATGCCGACGAAGTGCGCTTCTTCAGCTATCGCCGCGCCACGCACCGCGGCGAGCCGGGGTACGGGCGGCAGATATCGATCATCGCGACGGCGTGACGCCGCCCGTCACAGCACGAACCGGCTGAGATCGGCGTTGCGCGCGACGCTGGCCAGCTGCTTGTCGACATAGGCGGCGTCGACCACCAGCGCCTGGCCGGCGCGATCCTCGGCATCGAAGCTGACTTCCTCCAGCAGCTTCTCCATGACGGTCTGAAGGCGGCGGGCGCCGATATTCTCGATCTCGCCGTTAACCTCCGCCGCGATCCGCGCGATCGCGCGGATGCCGTCGTCGGTGAAGCTCACCTCGACGCCCTCGGTCGCGATCAGCGCCTTGTACTGCGCGGGCAGCGACGCCTTGGTATCGGACAGGATCGCGACGAAATCGTCCTCGGTCAGCCCCTTCAGCTCGACGCGGATCGGCAACCGGCCCTGAAGCTCGGGCAAGAGGTCGCTCGGCTTGGCGACGTGGAACGCGCCGCTGGCGATGAACAGGATATGGTCGGTCTTCATCGGGCCGTATTTGGTCGCAACGGTCGTCCCCTCGATCAGCGGCAGCAGGTCGCGCTGCACCCCCTCGCGGCTGACCGAGCCGCCGCGAACGTCGCTGACCGCGATCTTGTCGATCTCGTCGAGGAAGACGATGCCGTTTGCCTCGGCATCCTGCAACGCGACGCGGCTGACCTCGTCCTGGTCGAGGCGCTTGTCGGCTTCCTCCTCGACCAGCTTTTCCCACGCGGCGGGGACCAGCAGCTTGCGGCGCTGCTTCGGGCCGCCGCCGAACGCCTTGCCCATCATCTCCGACAGGTTGATCATGCCGACCGATCCGGCCCCGCCGGGCAGCTCGAACGGCATCTGCGGCGCCTGTTGCAGCTCCAGCTCGACTTCCTTGTCGGCCAGATGTCCCTCGGCGAACCGCTGGCGGAAGCTGTCGCGGGTCGCCTGGCTGGCGTCCTTGCCGACCAGCGCGTCGAGCAGCCGGTCCATCGCCGCGGCCTCCGCCTTGTCCTTCACCGCGGCGCGGCGGCGTTCCTTTTCCAGGCGGACCGCCTCCTCGACCAGATCGCGCGCGATCTGTTCCACGTCGCGGCCGACATAGCCGACCTCGGTGAACTTGGTCGCCTCCACCTTCACGAACGGCGCGTCGGCCAGCTTGGCGAGGCGGCGGCTGATCTCGGTCTTACCGCAGCCGGTCGGGCCGATCATCAGGATGTTCTTGGGCGTCACCTCATCGCGAAGGTCGGGGCTGAGCTTCTGCCGCCGCCAGCGGTTGCGCAACGCGACCGCGACCGCACGCTTGGCGTCCTTCTGCCCGATGATATGCGCGTCGAGCGCGGCGACGATCGCCTTGGGGGTCAAATTATCGTTCATGGTTTTTCAAAGCCTTGGTCGGCGAAGGTTGCTAATGGTGAGACGCTCGTCATCCCGGCGGAGGCCGGAGTCTCGCGCCGCAAGCGCGCGCGTCCCAACCGGGAGGCCCCAGCCTGCGCTGGGGCGACGGAAGGGTGTCAGGTGGCGCTCTCCAGCGTCTCGATCGTCAGCCGGTCGTTGGTGTAGACGCATACCTCCGCCGCGATCTTCATCGCCTTGCGGCACAAAACCTCGGCATCGTCCTCATATTCGACCAGCGCGCGTGCGGCGGCGAGCGCGTAATTGCCACCCGATCCGATCGCCGCGACACCCGCCTCCGGCTCCAGCACGTCGCCGTTGCCGGTCAGGATCAGCGTCACGTCCCTGTCCGCGACGATCATCATCGCCTCCAGGTTGCGCAGATACTTGTCGGTGCGCCAGTCCTTGGCCAGCTCGACCGCGGCGCGCATCAGGTGTCCGCCGTGGCGCTCCAGCTTGGATTCCAGCCGCTCGAACAGCGTGAAGGCGTCGGCGGTGGCGCCGGCGAACCCGCCGATCACCTGACCGTCCGCGCCCAGCCGGCGGACCTTCTTCGCATTGGGCTTCATCACGGTCTGCCCCATCGAGACCTGACCGTCGCCCGCCACGACGACCTTGCCGCCGCGCCGGACCGAAAGAATGGTGGTGCCGTGCCAGACCGGCATGGCGTGTGGATCGTTCCCGCTCATGGCGCGCGATATGGGGAGCGGCCGGCGGGTCCGGCAAGCCCCGCGCGGTTTTGCGCCGATATTGCGGCGCACATAACCGGAGCGATGGAACTTGTCGGGCGCTCAGGCCATAGGCAGGTCCGAGGATTGAGTGACGATGATTACCGACAAGGACCGCCTGTATTTCCAGATCCGCGCCGAGACCGAATTGCGGCTGGCGGCCGAGGCAGAAGACCCCGCGGTGTGCCGCGCGCATTACCAGATGGCGACCGAATATCTCGACGCCGCGCACGGCGCGCACATGCGGCTGCCACCCGATCCGCAACGGCTGGCGCGGCGGGGGTAGGACGGGGCGGCGTTTCCACGGTTCTTGGCAATCGTGCCGTCATCCCAGCGAAAGCTGGGACCTTTCCATTGGGTAGTCCCCCCTGGGAGACCCCAGCTTTCGCTGGGGTGACGTACCGGGCGGGGGGTCTAGCCGCCCCCCTCTCCCTTCCGTCGCCCCGGCGTAGGCCGGGGTCCAGCATTCCTCGAAACCAGCGGCTGGTGCGATTGCGGCAAGGTAGATGCCGGAACAGATACGGCGTTCCGGACTTGCGCCACGCTATTTCCCGCGCGCCTTCCCCCATTCGCGCGCGACCGTGTAGCCGAGATAGCCGGTGCCGAAGAGCGCGTAGAGCGGCTCCGGCAGGCCGTTGAGATAGGCGTTCATGCCCCGCCCGATCGCCAGCGCCATGTCCGGCTGGACCGCGGCGATGAGCCCCATCGGAATGCTCCACAGCAGCAGCGCGTACATCACGTAGAGGAAGCTGGGGCGCGCGCGGCTGGTCCATGGGTCGGGCGAGGCGGCTTCAGCGAGCACCGCCGCCATCTGCGTCTTGATGCGTTCCAACTCCTGCGTGCCCTCCATCCGCAGCAGTTCCAGCTTGGCCGCCTCGCGCGCTTTCGGATCGGGGATGATCTTGTCGATCAGCCCGGCGATGGGCGCGATGATGCCGTCGATCAGTGATGCCATGTCGTGTCCCTCCCCCTTCGCGTCAGCCGATGCGGTTGGCGAGCCAGCCGTACAGGAACGCCTCGTTTGCGGGGCGCTGTTCCGCGAGCGTCAGATAGCGTTCGCCCTGCAACGCCTCGATCGCCTTCACCAACACGGTCGGCGCGCGCACCCCGCGCGTCGCCAGGAAGCGGTCGAACGCGGCAAGCGTCTGCGCGCCGATGCGCCCGTCGAGCACGACGTCGGGATAATCGCTGCCGCCGCGATTGAGCGCGTTGAGCGCGCGCTGAAGGAAGGCGGTCGCCACTGCCGGCCCCATGTTGACCCCGGTATCGAACAATTCCGCCGCGACGCGCGGGGAGCGTTCGGCGATGCGATCAAACCCCGGGTTGAGCCAATAGGCGCGGCGGTAGATGCTTTGCGCCGCCGGGCGGGTGAAATGCCGCATGTCGCCGGCATAGCCGTTGGCGCGCGCCACCGCCTCGGTAATGCCGAAGCGTGTCGCGCCGCCACGGTCGGCCGGATGTCGGACGAACCCGCCCTCCCGGTCGATCACCGCATCGATCAACTCGTCGATCATGTTCCGCTCCTTTGATTGGGATGGTCGGAACATAATGGGAACATTGGGTGTAGGACAGGCCGTGCCCTGCCCGTCACCCCGGACCTGTTCCGGGGTCCACCGTTCCGCACGACCGACGCTTGGTGCGCATGCGGCACGGTGCATGCCGGAACACGTCCGGCATGACGGATTGGCAAAAGCGGCCGCGCGCGGGGCCGCCGCTCAGCCGCGGGTGCGGACGATCTCGCAGCCCACGGCGGCGTCGGGATAGACGTCGGGCTTGACCGATCGCACGCGCACCTCGCGCACGCGCGGGTCGGCGAGGCACAGCGCGGCGACCGCCTCCACCAGCGTTTCCTGCAACGCGAACCCCGGTCCCTGCGCCAGCGCGGCGATGCCGGTGCGCACGACATCGTAATCGAGCACCTGTTCGATCGCGTCGGCATCGGGCGGCGTGTCGTAGCGGACGGTCATCGACACCGACAGCAGCACGCGCTGCGGCACCTGTTCGTGCGCGTGGATGCCCAGCCGCATCGACACCGCGAGATCCGACAGGATGATCGTGTAATCAGCCATGTGCGCGCCCTTCGAACATCACGTCGCCGTCGCGCTTCACGAAGCGCTGGCCGGCATCGACGAACAACGTCTGCCCGGTGACGCTGCGCGCGCCCAGCAGATAGACGACCGCCGCCGCGACCGCATCGGCACCGACCGGGCGTTGCAGCAGGTTGGCGCTGGCGGTGCGGTCGAACTCCTCGGCGCTCTGCTCGCCGCTGGGCAGCGTCAAGCCGGGGGCGACCGCATTGACCCGCATGCGCGGCGCGAACGCCTGCGCCAGCAGCACCGTCGCGCTGTCCAGCGCGGCCTTGCTGAGCGTATAGGAGAAGAAATCCGGATTGGGGTTGGCCAGTTTCTGGTCGAGCAGGTTGACCACCGCGCGATCCTCGCCCCCCGGCTGCGCGGCGAGTGCGGCGGCGAGCCGGGCGGGGGCGATCGCGTTGACCGCATGCAGCCGCACCGCCAGCGCCGGGTCGATCGCCTCGGGCCGGTCGAATTCGAACAGCGAGGCGCTGTTGACCAGCCCGAACACCGGCCCATCGGCGGCGGCGCGGGGGATCAGCGCGGCGACGTCATCGGCATCGGCCAGGTCGGCCCGGATCGCCTGCCCGCCCAGCTCCGCCGCCAGCGCCTCCGCCACCGCGCGCGACGTCCCGTAATGGATCACCGGGCGGTAGCCGGCGGCCGCGACCGCGCGCGCGATCGCCGCGCCCAGCCGCTTCGCGCCGCCGGTGACGAGGACCAGCCCCCCTTGCGACACGCTCAGGCCATGCCCATCAGCGACAGCACTTCCTTGCGGCTGCGCTCGTCGTCGCGGAACACGCCCATCATCCGGCTGGTCACCATGCCGACGCCGGGGGTGCGCACTCCGCGCGCGGTCATGCAGGCGTGGCTCGCCTCGATCACCACCGCCACCCCCTGCGGCTTCAGGCCGTTCCAGATACAGTCGGCGACCTCGGCGGTCAGCCGTTCCTGCACCTGCAACCGCCGGGCATAGGCGTGGAGGACGCGGGCCAGCTTCGAAATGCCGACGACATGGTCGCGCGGCAGATAGGCGATGTGCGCCTTGCCGATGATCGGCGCCATGTGATGTTCGCAATGCGACTGGAACGGAATATCCTTCAGCAGGACGATCTCGTCATAGCCGCCGACTTCCTCGAACACGCGCGACAGGTGCTTCGACGGATCGTCGGCATAGCCGGCGCAATATTCCCGCCACGCGCGCGCGACGCGCTGGGGCGTGTCGAGCAGCCCTTCGCGCGTGGGATCGTCGCCGGCCCAGCGGATCAGCGTGCGCACCGCCGCCGCGACATCGTCGGGCACCGGCAGCTTGCCGTCGCCGCCGACCAGATCGCCGTCCGCCGGGTCGCCATGGGGTGTATGTGCGTGATCGTCCGCCATGTTTCTCACTTACCCTTCATCTTTCGCAACGCAGCATGACCGAATTTCGATTTGACCATTGATGCTTTATTGTCACTCGCCGCAATCGCCGCACGAATCCTACGCAAAAACGTTTGACGGCGGAAATTTTCGGTCGCTACCTTCCATACCGCATCATCAAACGCCGACATGACGACACAAGATCGCGTGCGGCTTACGGAGGGGATGTTCATGAGGAAGTTCGACCTGCTGTGCGCGTCCGCCATCAGCCTGCTGGCGGCCGCACCCGTTGCCGCCCAGACCGGCGCCACCACCACCGCCCAGAACGGCGCACCGACCAATGGCCCGGGGCAGGAAGCGCCCTCCTCCGTATCGACCGACACGTCCGCTGGCTATGCCCCCGATATCGTCGTGACCGCACAGCGCCAGTCGCAGCGGCTGCAGGACGTGCCGATCGCGGTGACCGCGTTCACCGCCGACAACCTGGACAAGCAGCAGATCGTCAACCCGGTGGCGTTGCAGCAGTCGCTGCCCAACATCACCTTCACGAAGACGAACTTCACCTCCTCCAGCTTCACGATCCGCGGCATCGGCGACCTGTGCGTCGGCGTCACCTGCGACCAGGCGACCGCGATCCACGTCAACGACATGCCGCTGCTGGCGACGCGCCTGTTCGAAAGCGAATTCTTTGATCTGGAACGCGTCGAGGTGCTGCGCGGGCCGCAGGGCACGCTGTTCGGGCGCAACGCGACGTCGGGTGTCGTCAACTTCATTTCGGCCAAGCCCGACCTGTCGGGGATCCGCGCCGCGGGCGAGTTCGAATACGGCAATTACGATTCGAAGCGCGTGAAGGCGATGTTCAACCTGCCGCTGGGCAACACGCTGGGGCTGCGCGTGGCGGGCACGTACCTGAACCGCGACGGCTATACGTTCAACGACTATACCGGCAACCGCATCGACGGGCGCGACCTGTATGCGGTGCGCGGCACGCTGTCGTGGGAGCCGAGCCCCGATACGCGCGTCGACCTGATCGGCTATTACTTCCGTGAGAAGGACAATCGCAGCCGCATCCAGAAGCAGCTGTGCAACCGCGATTCCACCGGCATCCTGGGCTGTTCGCCCGACGGCGCGGGGTTCGGCACCACCAACGCCAATTCCACGCTGGCGACGATCCTGACCAGCCGCGAATTCCTGACCATCTCCGGCGCGGGCGCGCTGGCGCCGTTCGCGCTGGGCAGCGTCTATCAGGCGGCGGACAGCTTCGCGGGCGTGACCAACCCGGCCGACGTGCGCCGGGTGCGGATCGATTACGAGCCGACCTATTTCGCCGAGGAACAGCAATATACCGTCAAGCTGTTCCATGATTTCGGCCCGGTCAGCCTGAACATCACCGGCGGCTATATGGAGAATACCGTCGATTCGACGTCCGACTACAATCTGGCGGTGGAGAATTCCTATGCCGGCAATGCGGGCCTCAACCTGCTGAACGCGATCGGCCGGCCGGGGCTGCCGGGCGCGGTGCTCAACAACGTGCGCCAGTATCTGATCCCCAACGGCCCGGGCACGCTGTGCCAGTCGCTGCCGGAACCGACCAACACCGGCGTCTATGGCGGCAACGCGGTCTGCGCGCCGACCAGCCTGGATTTCGACCGTTCGTACAACCATGCGCGGCAATATTCGGCCGAGGCGCATATTGACAGCTCGTTCGACGGGCCGTTCAACTTCCTGCTGGGCGGCATCTATTTCGACAGCAAGCAAGAGAACGACTATTACGTCAACGCCTTCGGTCTGGATTACGCCACCGGCCTGCTCGGGTCCGGTCCGACGGCGGGCGCGGCCTATCTGGCGTCGCCCTTCTATCGCAGCAGCTCGCCCGAATTCCGGCTGAAGTCGTGGGGCGCGTTCGGCGAAGCCTATTTCCAGGCGACCGAGAAGCTGAAGCTGACGATCGGCCTGCGCTACAACCACGACGACAAATCGGTGCGCGCGCGCACCACGCTGGCCAACGTCCCCGTGCCCTATGGCGCCACCACCGCGTTCCCGCAGCTGGACAGCGGCGCGGTGGACTTCGACCCGACGATCCCCGGCAACCAGGCGTTCGCCATCGGCAACGTCAGTTTCTCTCGCCTGACCGGGCGCGCGGTGATCGACTACAAGATCACCAACGACAATCTGATCTACGCCTCCTATTCGCGCGGGTATAAGTCGGGCGGCATCAACCCGCCGCTGTCGCCGCTGTTCGCGGTGCCGACCAACTTCGCGCCGGAAAGCGTCGATGCGTTCGAAATCGGATCGAAGAACACGTTCGGCGGCGGCGCGCTGCGCATCAACCTCACCGGCTTCTACTACAAGTACAAGGATCTGCAGCTGTCGCGGATCGTCGCGCGCACGTCGGTGAACGACAATATCAACGCCGACATCTACGGCGTCGAGGCCGAAGCGGTGCTCAGCCCGATCCCGCGCTTCGTCGTCAACGCCAACTTCAGCTACCTGAAGACCAAGGTGTCGGCGGATCGCTTCCTGGCCAATCCGCGCGATCCGTCGGGCGGCCGATCCGACGCGGTCATCATCAAGGACATCACCAACGCATCGAACTGCGCCGTCGTGCCGACCACCGCGGGCAACCGCGCGGGCGCCAACGCCTTCGTCACCGCGATCAACTCCTCGGTCGGGCTGGCCGCGCCGGTGGCGGTGCCCGGCACCACCGCGAACGGCGCGTTCAGCATCTGCTCGGCATTGACCGCGCAGGCGGCGGCGATCGGCGCGGCGTTCGGCGGCGTCCAGGTGCTCGGCTCGGGCGTCGAGGTGAACGTGCGCGGCAACCAGCTGCCCAACGCGCCCACCTACAAATGGTCGGTGGGTGCGCAATATACGGTCGACATGGGCGGCAGCGGATGGACGGTCGTGCCGCGTGCCGACATCAACTACACTGGCAATGCCTATGGCACGATCTTCAACAAGAACCCGATCGACCGGATGCCGGGATACGAAGTCGTCAACGCGCAGATCCAGGTCAACGCACCCGACGACCGCTTCTACGTCCGCGGCTTCGTGCAGAACCTGACCGGGAACGACTCGACCACCGGCATGTACGTGACCGATCAGTCGTCGGGCCTGTTCACCAACATCTTCACGATCGAGCCGCGCCGCTACGGCGTGGCCGCCGGGTTCAAGTTCTGATCCGGCGACGCTGACGCAACCATGCGCCGCTCCCGCGGATTAACCCGATCGGTCCATCACGACCGAATGGCAACATGGGGAGCGGCGACATGGCGAACGACCTGAAGAAGGGTGACGAGGTCACGTGGAAGTCGCACGGCGGCACCGCGCACGGCACGGTCGAGAAGAAGCTGACCAGCGACACCACGATCAAGGGCCACACGGTCCGCGCGTCGAAGGACGATCCGCAATATCTGGTAGAGAGTGACAACGGCGGAAAGGCGGCGCACAAGCGCACTGCGCTCAAGAAGGCGTGATTCCGCGAGGAGCCGGCCCGTTGGCCGGCGCAACAGGAAGGAATGTAATGGCTACCAAGACCAAGGCCGACGCAGCTGCCCCCAAGACCGGCGGCATCCATGCCCCCGTGCAGCCGTCGGCTGAACTGGGTGCGGTCGTCGGCAACGAGAAGCTGCCGCGCAGCCAGGTCATCAGCAAGGTGTGGGACTATATCAAGTCCAACAACCTGCAGAACCCGGAGAACAAGCGCGAGATCCTCGCCGACGAGAAGCTGAAGAAGGTCTTCGGCCGCGACAAGGTGAC
The DNA here is from genome assembly GCF_002374835.1 of Sphingomonas ginsenosidimutans. Lineage (GTDB taxonomy): Bacteria > Pseudomonadota > Alphaproteobacteria > Sphingomonadales > Sphingomonadaceae > Sphingomonas > Sphingomonas ginsenosidimutans. The sequence continues at coordinate 559,040 of NZ_NWVD01000001.1, read as the reverse complement.
GATGTTCGAAATGAACAAGTACATCTCGCAGCACGTCAAGGCCTGACGGCATCGTGCCGCCCGCCGCGCCGCGCGACGACGCGCGCGGCGGGCGCACCCGGACCCGCGCCGCGCGCATTGCCGCGGGCGAGCGTCACAGGCGGTGGAGCGACAGGGCTCCCGCCAATTTCCCCATGTCGCCGCCGCTCGTCGCAGACGGCCGGTGCCGTCATCGCCCGACGCGGGATCAGCGACAGCGCGGATAGGCCTGTTGCGGGTCGGGCAGGTCGACCGGCGGCGGCGGCGGCGTCACCGCGATTGCCGGCGCAGCGGGGCCCGCGCCGCCGACCGGTCGCACCGCCCGGACCGCGGGCGACACCGGCGCGCCCGTCACCGGAGGTGTCACCGGGCGCGTCACCGGGCTCGTCATCACACGCAGGTTGTTCGACGCGATGGCGTCCTCCAGCACGTGGACATGCGGCAGCACCGCGCCGTCGCGCCGGGCGACGATCACCTCGCCCAGGCCGCGCGCGAAACGGTGGCGGGTCACGATATAGCCGCCCTGCGTGACCGCGCGCAGCAGGATCGCGCTGTGCGGGTAAGGATCCTGCAGCCGGTCGCGCACGATCACCACCCCCGACACGCCGATCCGGTTCAGGATCGTGCGCGCCGCGTCGGGCGTGCGCGCGATGACGTGATAGCCGCGCCCCATGAAGTCGCTGCCGGCCAGCCATTGCGACGCGCGCGCCACCCACATCGTCCGCATCCCGCAGTCGCGATGTGCGACCTCGGCGATGATCGCCCCTTCGCCCCCCGCGCGGCCGTCGACCATCCAGATCCACGAATCCTGCCGCATCGCCGCGACGATCGTGGGGGCGGCCATGTCACGCTTGGGCTCCAGCCGGACCAGCGCCACCACGGGCGATGCGAGCGCGGCGGCGGGCAGCGCGATCGCCGCGGCGCGCATCGCCGCGCCGCCGTGGCGCCACGCCCGCACCACTCCCAGCGCCGCCAGCGCGACGCACCACGGTACCGCGGGCAGCACGTAGCGAGCGTCGAGCGCAACCGGCACGATCGACTGGAACGCCAGCGTCGCCGCGATCGCGGCCAGCGCCAGCCGCACCACCGCCCCCGCGCGCGGATCGCGCCAGCCGCCCGCCGCTCCCCATAGAGACAGCATGACGCCCGCGGCGCCCACTTCCCCCAACAGCGCCGCCGCATTGCTGCGCAGCGCCAGCCAGGCATAGGCCGGGCCGGGCGCATAGTTGAACCCGCCCGCCGAAATGCGGAACGACACGTAGTACCACGGGGCGACGACCAGCGCGGTCAGCGCGCCCGTCGCCCACAATCGCCGGTCGCGCAGCAGCGCCCAGCGCCGCGACAGCGCGATCTCGATCGGCGGGATCAGCGCGACCAGCGCGCCATTGCCCTTCACCAGCGGCGCGAACGCGGCCAGCGCGCCGAACAGCAGGAACCGCCGCCAGCCGGGCCGCTCGGCCGCGCGCAGCCACGCGATCGCCGCCAGCCCGGCCACCAGCGCCACCGGCTGGTCGAGCAGGAACGCGCGCGCGCTTTCCACCACCAGCGGCAGGACAAGCATCGCCAGCGCGGCCGCGATCCCGGCGCGCCACGCCCCGGCGCGCGCCAGCGCCCAGGCGGGCAGGATCGCGGGCAGCCCGGCGACGAATGCGCTGACGACCGCCGCCGCCGCCGCCCCCGGCCACCAAAGCGCCGCGGCGGGGGCGAGCAGCGCATACCAGCCGGGCGGCCAGTGGCCGATCGACAGCTTGGGATAATGGACATAGAAATCGCGCGCGAACGCCATCGGCGCGGGCAATCCGGCGCGCAGCCAGTCGGCGATGAACAACGTGTTGACGTAATGCGCCGATTCGTCGGGGCCGAGGAAACTGCCGGTCAACCCGCCGGTCAGCCACGCCAGTGCGACGCTGGCCAGCCCCAGTCCGATCGCCAGCCCCGCCGCCGCCGCGACCGCGCGCCTCCGCGCCTGCATCATCGCGCCCTTCCCGGTTGTGGTGCCCCCGGCGAGATTCGAACTCACGACCTGCGGTTTAGGAAACCGTCGCTCTATCCTGCTGAGCTACGGGGGCACGCGCGGACGGGGTATCGCGCCGGCGCGCCGGAATCAACGCGCTTGCCGCGCGGCGGGCGATCCGACGATGTGGAAGGAAATCTCTGGTCGGGGCGACAGGATTCGAACCTGCGACCCCCACACCCCCAGTGTGATGCGCTACCAGGCTGCGCTACGCCCCGACCGAGGGGGCGCCTCTACGCCGCGGCCGCGCAGGATGCAAGCGGATGATGGCCGCCATTACGCCGACGTTGCGCGGCGCGCCGCGCGATGATAGCGGCAACGCCTTCCAGCGGCCGTACCCCGGCCGCTCCATGGCCATGCACGGAATCCGATGCTGATCTCTCCCGCCTATGCGCAATCCGCGACCGGCGCCGCCTCCTCGGGCGGCTTCGCCGGTTTCCTCAGCCTTGCGCCGCTGTTCCTCGTCTTCATCGTCTTCTACTTCCTGATGATCCGCCCGCAGCAAAGCCGCATGAAGGCGTTGCAGGCCGCCGTCGCCGGCGTGAAGAAGGGCGATTCGGTCGTCACCGCCGGCGGACTGGTCGGCAAGGTCACCCGCGTCGAGGACACGATCGTCGAGGTGGAGATCGCCCCCAACGTCAAGGTGCGCGTGGTCAAGGCGACGCTGGCGGAAGTGACCCCGCTGGGCGGCAAGCCGGCGAACGACTGACATGCTGGACTTTCCCCGCTGGAAGGTGGCCGGGATCTGGCTGATCCTGATCGCGCTCGTATCGCTGTCGATCCCGACGTTCGTGCCGGAGGAGGTCACCAAGTCGTGGGGCATCCATCTGCCGCGCGTCAACAAGGGGCTGGACCTGGCCGGCGGCAGCTACCTGCTGCTGGAGGCGGACACCAACGACGTCGCGGCGACGCGCGTCGAGGCGATGCGCGAACAGGTGCAGACCGAGATGCGCCGCCAGAACCCGCGCATCGAGATCGGCGACATTTCCAGCCGTAACGGCCAGCTGTCGTTCATGCTGCGCGACCCGTCGCAGGTCGACGCCGCGCGCGAACGGCTGCTGTCGATCACCGGCACCGGCGCGGGAATGACCGGCCAGCGGCAGTGGGACATCCAGGTGGTGGACACCAGCCGCTTCGTGCTGACCCCCACCGCCGCCGGGCTGGCGCAGGCGGTCGACACCGCGATGGGCGATGCGACCGAGGTCGTGCGGCGCCGCATCGACGAAATGGGCACGCGCGAGCCGACGATCGTGCGCCAGGGCACCAATCGCATCGTCGTGCAGGTGCCCGGCCTGCAGAACCCGCAGGCGCTGAAGGACCTGCTGGGCAAGACCGCCAAGCTCGAATTCAAGCTGGTCGACACCACCGCCGATCCGCAGGCGCTGGCGCGCGGCCAGGCGCCGGCGGGCGACCAGATCCTGCCCTATCCTAACAACCCGTCGGGCGTGCCGTTCATCGCGGTGCGGCGCAGCGCGATCCTGACCGGCGACATGCTGTCCGACGCGCGGCAGGAATTCGAGCCGCAGACCAACGCGCCGCAGGTGTCGATCACCTTCGACAGCCAGGGCGGCCGCCGCTTCGCGCGCACGACGCAGGAAAACGTCGGCAAGCCGTTCGCGATCATCCTCGACAATACGGTCATCTCGGCGCCGAACATCAACGAGCCGATCATGGGCGGCCGCGCGGCGATCAACGGCGGGTTCACCGTCGAAAGCGCCAACCAGCTGGCGATCGCGCTGCGATCGGGCAAGCTGCCGATCGCGCTGAAGGTGGTGGAGGAATCGACTGTCGGGCCGGACCTGGGCGCCGATTCGATCCGCGCCGGCATCCTGGCCTCCGCAGTCGCGGTGGCGCTGGTGGTGGCGTTCATGCTCATCACCTACGGCCGGTTCGGATTCTATGCGAACCTGGCGGTGGTCATCAACGTGTTCGTCATCCTGGGCGTGATGGCGCTGCTGAACGGCACGCTGACGCTGCCCGGTATCGCGGGCTTCGTGCTGACGATCGGCACCGCGGTGGACGCCAACGTGCTGATCAACGAGCGCATCCGCGAAGAGCGGCGGCGCGGGCGCAACATCGTCCAGTCGGTGGAGCTTGGCTACAAGGAAGCCAGCCGCACGATCTTCGAGGCGAACGTCACCCACGCCATTTCGGGCATCATCATGTTCGTGCTGGGTTCCGGCCCGGTGAAGGGCTTCGCGGTCGTGCTGCTGATCGGCATCGCCACCAGCGTGTTCACCGCGGTCACCTTCACCCGGATGCTCGTCGCCGGATGGCTGCGCCGCGCCAAGCCGAAGACGATCAACATATGATCGCCCGCCCCCGCGTCACCCCGGCGAAGGCCGGGGTCTCCCCGTTGGAGAAAGACCCCAGCCTTCGCTGGGGTGACGGTGAAATGCTATGAAACTGCTCAAGCTCGTCCCCGACGATACCAATTTCGATTTCGTCCGCCTGCGCGGGCTCGCGTTCGGCCTGACGCTGCTGCTCAGCGTGCTGGCGGTCGGGCTGACCGTGTACAAGGGGCTGAACTTCGGCGTCGATTTCGAAGGCGGCCTGATGATCGAGGAGCGCTTCGCGGCCAGCCCCGATCTGGACCGCGTGCGCGCCGTGGTGGATGCACAGGGCGTGGGCGAGGCCTCCCTCCAGCAGTTCGGCGACCCGCGCACCATCACCATCCGCCTGCCGGTGCAGCAGGGCGGCGACGAAGGCGCGACCAATGCCGCGGTGCGCAAGGTCGAGGCCGCGCTGTCGCAGCAATTCCCCGGCGCCGAATTCCGCCGCTATTCCACCGTGTCGGGCAAGGTATCGGGCGAGTTGATCCGCAACGGCGTGCTGGCGGTGGTGCTGGCGATCATCGGCATCGGCCTGTTCGCGATCTTCCGCTTCGAATGGCAGTTCGGCGTGTCGACGATCGTCGCGATCGTCCACGACCTGTTGATGACATTGGGTTTCTTCGCGCTGACGCAGTTCGAGTTCGACCTGAACATCGTCGCCGCGGTGCTGACCATCATCGGCTATTCGATCAACGACAAGATCGTCATCGACGACCGCATCCGCGAGAACATGCGCCGCTATCGCAAGATGGAGATGCGCGAGATCGTCAACCTGTCGGTCAACGAAACGCTGCCGCGCACCGTCATGACCTCGGTCACGATCCTGCTGGCGCTGCTCGCAATGCTGTTCCTGGGCGGGCACGTGCTGCGCGGGTTCACCGCCGCGATGGTGCTGGGCATCGTCGTCGGCACCTACTCGTCGATCTATGTCTCGTCCTCGCTGCTGATCTCGCTGGGGCTGCGCGCCGAGCCGGAGGCGGACGACAAGCCCAGGCGCGGCGGCGGCATCGGCGATGCCGAGCGCGTGGGCCCGCGCACCTGATGCGCGTCGACCGCGACCGGCCGGCCGCCGGGCCGCTGGTGCGCGGTTTCGGCGCGGGCGGGTTCAAGGTGGATGCGCCCGACGGGACGATGGGGGTGTACCCGGCGCTGCTGCTGACCGCGACGCGCGCCGACGGCTGGTCCCCGCCGGAACTGGCGGCGCTGGACGACGCGGCGCTGGCGCCGATCCTGGCGGGGCCGCTGGAATTCATCCTGATCGGCACCGGCGCCGAACTGCGCCGCGCGCCGCGCGCGCTGGTCGCAGCGCTGGAGGCACGCGGGATCGGGGTGGAGACGATGGACAGCCGCGCCGCCGCGCGCGCCTGGGGCATCCTGCGCGCCGAAGACCGGCAGATCGCGGCGGCGCTATACCCGCTGGAGGCGTAAGGGCGGCGGCATCGGCCGCCTCCGCGGTGACGCCGGAGCGACCGCCCCTACCGGCTCACTCGTCCACCAGCCGCCCTTCGCGCGCGCGGAAATAGAACTGGCTGGCGACCAGCCACCCCTTGATCGGGCGGAGCGGCAGGACGGTGCTGACGATCAGCACCGGCATGCTGACCAGCAGATGTACCCACCATGGCGGGCTGGCGAGGATCTGGAGCATCAGCGTGACGACCACGCCGGGAATGCACGCGAACAATTGCACGAACACCGCCGGCCCGTCCGCCGGGTCCGCATAGGAATAATCCAGCCCGCACACCTCGCACCCGTCGCGGAGCGTCAGGAAGCCGCGGAAGATATGTCCCTTCCCGCAGCGCGGGCAGCGCCCCGCCGGCCCGGTCCTGAGCGGGCTGAGCGGTGTCCAGCGGTGCCCCGCGGCGTCGACGAAGCGATCGCCGTCGGTGTCGTGCGTATCCATCGCCCCGCTGTGCGCGCCGGGCGGCGCGGCATCAACCACCCGCCGCCTGATGCAGGTGAACCAGCCCCGCGAGATGCGCGTGCAGTGCCGCGGCATTGGCATCCCAGGTGAAGCGCAGCGCGTGCGCACGCACCGCGTCGCGCGCTGGGGGATGCGTCAGCAGGTCGCCGATTGCGCGCGCGACCGCCGCCGGATCGCGCGCGACAATCCGCCCCGCGGCATCATCGCGCACCACGTCGCGCGCGCCGCCGACGTCGGTGATGACGATCGGCGTTCCGCAGGCGAGCGATTCGACCCAGGCATTGGCCAGCCCCTCCGACGAGGAGGCCAGCGCCATGACATCGGCGGCGGCGAACCAGCGCGGCAGATCGTCATGCGCGACCGGGCCGAGCAGGCGGACGCGATCGGCCACCCCCGCCGCCGCGGCGCGCGCGGCGAGCCGGACGTGCTCCGGCCCCTCCCCCGCGATCGCCAGCGTCGCGTCGGGCAGCCGGGCGAGCGCGGCGATCGCCACATCATGCCCCTTGCGCGGGATCAGCGCGCCGACCGACAGCACCAGCGGCCCGGCGATCCCCAGCGAAGCGCGCAGCGCGTCGCGGTCGCCGGCGGGTGCGAAACGGGTCAGGTCCACGCCGGTATGGTGCACCCGCACCCGCTCCGCCGGGATGCCGATCGCGGCCATGTCGTCGCGCATCGCCGCGCTGACCGCGAGCAGCCCGTCGGCGGCGCGGCCGGCGGCACGTACCTGCGCCGCAGTGGAGGGGGCGTGGCCCCAATGGTGGATGTCCGCCCCGCGCGCCTTGATCGACACGGGAACGCCATAACGGCGGCCCAGCGCGACCGCCGCCGGCCCGTCGGGAAAGAAGAAGGACGCATCGATCACGTCGAACGGGAAATCGGCGCGCAGCGAATCGAGCAGCGGCACCAGCGCGCGGGTCAGCGCGGCGACATGAAAGCGCCCGCCCGTACCCGGCATGATGCGGAAGCGCGGACGATCGACGGTGACGCCGTCGCCCACCTCGCGCCGCGGCACCGCATCCCAGCCGCGATAGCGTGGGTGCCGCGACAGCGGCCAAAGCGGCAGTCCCAGCGGCGCGACGACGCGCACCGCCACCCCGTCGCGCCGCGACAGCGCCGCTACCTGCCGCGCGACGAACACGCCGAAATTCGGCCGCGTCGCGTCCGGGAACAGGGTCGACAGCGTCAGGACGCGCAGCATGGCGGGGGTGTTAGCCGCACGACGGTAAGCGCGGCTTTAACGCGCCCGTCCCGCGCGCACGCTCACAGCCGCTCGGTCGCGGCCAGATAATCGGTCATCGTCCGCGTTCCCTCCGCGGTCAGCTGCACGATCACGCGCCGCCGGTCGATCGGATCGGGCAGCCGGCGGACCAGTCCGTGCTCCACCAGCATCGCGATCTGGCGCAGCGCGGTCGTCAGCGGCGCGCCCGACGCGACCGCCGCGCTGGTGGTATAGACCGCGCGCCCCTCCGCTTCCTGCACGAACAGTTCCAGCAGCAGGTCGAATGCCGGTTCGCCGACCATCGCCGCGCCCCAGTAACGCTCGCGCAATCGCCGCTTGCCGAGGATGCGCTCCGCCGCGCGCTTCAGGGCGCGGCGTTCATCGTCGATGGGGGCCGAATCCTCATAGGCGATGGTTATCGACACGCGGCGCCAGGCGCCGAGTTGCAGCATCGAGACGTGATGGGTCAGCCACACCCGTTGTGCGTCGTCGCCGGCGAGGCGCTGGGTCATCGAAAAGCCGCGCCCGTCGACGCGCAGCGCCCGCACCCGTTCCGCGAAGACCCCGCGATCATCGGGATGGATCAGGTCCAGCAGATGGCAACCGATCACGTCCTCACGCGGCCGCCCGATCGCCGCGGCATAGCCTTCGTCGACGTCGCAGATCGTCATGTCGTCATCGACCAGGCAGCTCATCAGGCTGCGCACGCCGGAACCCAACATATTCCCCCCCGGATTGATAGCGCTGTCAGCGACCGGGGAGTATTATGGCCGAAACCATGTGGATGGTCGGGCGGGCGGGGGTCAATCCCTACCTTAGTCGAACCGCGCCGGTGTAGGCGAACAGCAGGTCGGCATCGACCGAGGCGTGCAGCGCCTCCGGCCCGTCGACCAGCACACACTCGCCGGCCTTCCATTCGACGCCGGCGACGACGCCCGTACCCTTGATCGGGATCAGCCAGCCCTGCTTGCCCGCCGGCAGGTCGATCGCGCGGCTGCCACCGGTCCAGCGTTCCAGCACGAATTTCGGCCCCTCGACCAGGATCGTCCGCCCCGGCGCGACCTCGCCCGGCGCGGACGGCGCGACATAGGGTTCGAGATCGGCGACCGCGACGCCATCGTCCAGATGCAGCTCGCGCGGGCGGCCGTAGTCGAACAGGCGATAGGTGGTATCGGAATTCTGCTGCACCTCGATTACGGTCAGCCCCGCGCCGATCGCGTGGATCAGCCCGGAATGGGCGTAATAGAAGTCGCCCGCCTTCACCGGCTTCCAGAACAGCTTGTCCTCGAGGCTGCCGTCGAGCGCGGAGGTGCGCAGTTCGTCGCGCGTCATCGGCTCGAGCGGCCCCATCGCGATCGTCGAATCGGGCTCGGCGGCCAGCACCGTCCAGCATTCGTCCTTGCCGCGCGGCAGCCCGCGCTTGTGCGCCTCCTCATCGGACGGATGGTCCTGCACCGACAATTTTTCGCTGGTGAACAGGTATTTGATGAGCAGCTCCGGCTCTTCCGGGTGCGGCGACTGGAACCACACCTCGCCGATCGGTTCGGCATCGGGCGCGGGATCGGGGAAGCCGGGATAGAGGTGGTGGCGCCCCCACGGCTTCTCGACGCGCTTGGTGGCGAGCAGGGTGGCGGGCATGGAAACTCCTCGGTTCGGCAGGTGATGCGGACGGTCGCGGTAACGCGCAACGGCCGCTTGCGCTCCGCATGCGCAAAAGCCGTTGTTCGCCCCCGCCTCTCTACGCTAAGAGCCGGGTCAATGCGTACCCCCCTTTTCCGCCCGCTCACGCTGGGGCTTCTCGCCGCGCTCGCGCTTCCCATCGCCGGCTGCGCCACCAACCGCAATCGCGGTGACCTGCCCTATGTCGCGCGCGACGTCGGCACGCTGTATACGGCGGCCAAGAAGCGGCTGGACCAGGGCCGCTACAAGGAAGCGGCCGCGCTGTTCGACGAGGTGGAGCGCCAGCACCCCTATTCGGTATGGGCACGCCGCGCGCAGTTGATGGGCGCGTTCAGCTATTATCTGAACCGCGACTATACCCAGGCGATCCAGGGGGCGCAGCGCTTCCTGTCGGTCCATCCGGGCAACCGCGATGCGCCTTATGCCTATTACCTCGTCGCGCTCAGCTATTACGAGCAGATCAGCGACGTCAGCCGCGACCAGAAGATCACCTCGCAGGCACAGGACGCGCTGGGCGAACTGATGCGCCGTTACCCCACCACCCGCTATGCCGCCGATGCGCGGCTGAAGCTGGACCTGGTGCGCGACCATCTGGCGGGCAAGGAAATGGAGATCGGCCGCTTCTACGAACGGCGTCGCCAGTGGCTGTCCGCCACGCTGCGTTTCCGCCGCGTCGTCGACCAGTATCAGACCACCACCCACACGCCCGAGGCGCTGATGCGCCTGACCGAGACCTATCTGGCGCTGGGCGTGCGCGGCGAGGCGGAAAAGGCCGCGGCGGTGCTGGGCGCCAATTATCCGGGCAGCGACTGGTATGCCCGCGCGTACAAGCTGATGCAGGAATATCCGGCCAAGCCGATCGCGCCGCTGGCGCCGGGCGAACTGGTCGTGCCGCAGCCGGTGCGCGCCGCCACGCCGGGCGAGGCCGCCACCCCCACCCCGTCGGCCGACGCCCCCGCCCCCACCACCCCGGCGACCACCGGCGGCGACACTTCGCCGGGCAGCACCGCGCCGGGGGCGGGCACCGCGACGCCGCCATCGCCGTCGCAGCCCTGAGCGCGGATACCCGGAACAAACGGGGTAAACACGCGCTGCAAACCCGGCTAAGGGAGATGCGGCCATGCTGACCGCTCTATCCATCCGGGACGTCGTGCTGATCGAGGCGCTGGAGCTGGAATTCGGCGCCGGGCTGGGCGTGCTGACCGGGGAAACCGGCGCGGGCAAGTCGATCCTGCTCGACGCATTGGGGCTGGCGCTGGGGCGGCGCGGCGACAGCGCGCTGGTACGCAGCGGCGCAGCTCAGGCCGTGGTCACCGCGACGTTCGATGCACCGCCGGCAGTCACCGCGCTGCTGGCCGACAACGGGCTGGAGATCGACGCGGACGAGCCGCTGATCGTGAGGCGCATCGTCAAGGCCGATGGCGGCAGCCGCGGCTTCGTCAACGACCAGCCCGCCTCCGCATCGCTGCTGCGCGAGATCGGCGGCATGCTGGTGGAAATCCACGGCCAGCACGACGACCGCGGGCTGCTGGCCGCGGCGGGGCATCGCACGTTGCTGGACGCCTATGCGCGCGGCGGCACGCGCGAGGTGGCGGCGGCGCATGCCGCGTGGCGTGCGGCGGAAGAGGCGCTGGCGAGTGCGCGCGACGGGATCGCCGCGGCGCAGCGCGACCGCGACTGGCTGCAACATGCCGTCGCCGAGCTGAGTGCGCTGGCGCCCGAGACCGGCGAGGAGGAGACGCTGGCCGAGCGCCGCCGGACGATGCAGCGCGCCGAGAAGATCGCCAGCGATCTCGACGCGGTGACCGGGCATCTGGAAGGCAGCGCGGGCGCGATGACGCATTTGCGTCAGGCCGCGCGCGTGCTGGAACGGATCGCGGGCGACCACCCGGCGCTGGCCGAGGCGCTGGCGGCGGTGGACCGTGCGGTGATCGAGGGCGCGGTCGCCGAGGAAAAGCTGCGCGACGCGGCACTGGCGCTGATGCACGACCCCCGCCAGCTGGAGGAAGATGAGGCGCGGCTGTTCGAGCTGCGCGCGATGGCGCGCAAGCATCGCGTCCAGCCCGACGACCTGGCCGCGCTGGAACAGGAATTGCGCGAGCGGCTGGAGCGGCTGAACGCGGGCGAGGACGGGCTGGCGGACCTCGACGCGCGGGTCGCTGCGACCAGAGCCGCCTATCGCGCGGCGGCGCAGGCCCTGACGGAGATCCGCACCGCGGCAGCGACGCGGCTCGATGCCGCGGTGGCGGGGGAACTGGCGCCGCTGAAGCTCGATGCGGCGCGGTTCCGCACCGTGGTGGCGCCGCTGGACGAGCGCGACTGGTCGGCCGCGGGGCAGGACCGCGTGGAGTTCGAGATCGCGACCAACCCCGGCGCACCGTTCGGCCCGCTGGCGAAGATCGCCAGCGGCGGCGAATTGTCGCGCTTCATCCTGGCGCTGAAGGTCGCACTGGCGGAAACCGGCGGCGCGGCGACGATGATCTTCGACGAGATCGACCGCGGCGTCGGCGGCGCGGTGGCCAGCGCGATCGGCGAACGGCTGGCGCGGCTGGCGGAGGCGACGCAATTGCTGGTGGTGACGCACAGCCCGCAGGTCGCGGCACGCGGCGCCGCCCACCTGCTGATCGCGAAATCGAGCGACGGGACGGTCACCCGCACCGGCGTGCGCCCGCTGGACAGCGACGAGCGCCGCGAGGAAATCGCCCGGATGCTGTCGGGCGCGACCGTCACCGACGAGGCACGCGCGCAGGCGGTACGGCTGCTGGAGACGGCGTAGCGGCAGGTGGCAGGTGGCGGCATCCGCGCGCCGAAGCGTCGTCCCAGCGAAGGCTGGGACCTTCCCGTTGTCGACCACGCCGTGCGCCACACAGAGACCCCAGCCTTCGCTGGTGTGACGCGCGTCGGGACCGCCTCAGTACGGCGGCTGGTGCAGCCCCGCCGGGGAGGCGGTGAAGATCTCGCAGCCGTCCTCGGTGATGCCGATCGAATGTTCGAACTGCGCCGACAGCGAGCGGTCGCGGGTCACCGCGGTCCAGCCGTCGTCCAGCAGCTTCACGTCGGGGCGGCCGATGTTGATCATCGGTTCGATCGTGAAGATCATGCCCGGGCGCAGCTCCGGCCCGGTGCCGGGGCGGCCGACATGGACCACCTCCGGCGCGTCGTGGAACAGCCGGCCGACGCCATGGCCGCAGAAATCGCGCACCACGCCGTAGCGATGCGCCTCGGCATGGCGCTGGATCGCATGGGCGACGTCGCCCATGTGGTTGCCGGGCTTCGCCTGTTCGATCCCGATCATCAGACATTCGTAGGTGACGTCGACCAGCCGCCGCGCCTTCAGCGGCACGTCGCCGATCAGGTACATGCGGCTGGTGTCGCCGTGCCAGCCGTCGACGATCGGCGTCACGTCGACATTGACGATATCACCCGACTTCAGCGGCTTGTCCGCCGGAATGCCATGGCAGACGACATGGTTGATCGAAATGCAGCTGGAATGGGTATAGCCGCGATAGCCGAGCGTCGCGGGCACGCCCCCGCCCGCCAGCACGAAATCGTAGATCAGCCGGTCGATCTCCGCCGTGGTGACGCCCGGCACCATGTGCGGTACGAGCATGTCGAGCGTTTCGGCGGCCAGCCGCCCCGCCTTGTGCATGCCCGCAAAGGCTTCGCGGCCATGCAGCTTGATGGCGCCGTTGCGCCCGAGCGGCGCATCGCTGGTGACGGTCACATATTCGGTCATGCGCGCGGATATAGCGTGGCGCGCGCGCGATGGCGAGGTTATGCCCGCATCATGGCAAGCGAACGCATCTGGACCGCGGCATTGGTGGTGATCGGCGACGAGATCCTGTCCGGCCGCACGCAGGACAAGAACGTCGCGCAGATCGCGCAATGGCTGAACGTCCAGGGCATCCGCCTGGCCGAGGTGCGCGTCGTCGCCGACCGCGAGGAAGCGATCGTCGAGGCGGTGAACACCCTGCGCGCGCGCAACGACTACCTGTTCACCACCGGCGGGATCGGGCCGACGCATGACGACATCACCGTCGATGCGATCGCCGCCGCGCTGGGCGTGGGCGTGGTCCACCACCCGGAGGCGGTGGCGGTGCTGGAGCGTTACTATGCCACCCGCGGCGGCGCGACCGAGGCGCGGCTGCGCATGGCGCGCGTGCCGGAGGGCGCGGGGCTGATCGAGAACCGGATGAGCGGCGCGCCGGGCATCCGCATCGGCAACATCTTCATCATGGCCGGCGTGCCGCACATCACCGCCGGGATGCTCGACGCGCTGACCGGCACGCTGGAGGGTGGTCGCCCGGTCGTCAGCAAGACGATCGGCAGCTGGGTCGCCGAAAGCGAGGTCGCCGATTTGCTGCGCGAGGCCGAGCGCGCGCATGACGGCGTGGCGATCGGCAGCTATCCGTTCTTCCGCGAAGGCCGCACCGGCGCCAATTTCGTCGTCCGCAGCCCCGACGAGGCGGCGGTCGATGCCTGTCTGGCGGATGTCGCCGAGCGACTGGCCGCGGCGGGCCATACCGCGACGCCGGGCGGGATCTGAGCCATGGCTGGGCGCACCCATCATTATCGCGTGCGCGTCGACTGGACCGGCAACAGCGGCGTCGGCACCGCCGGCTATCGCGGGTACGAGCGTGCGCATGACATTACCAGCGCGGGCAAGGACCATGCGATCGTGGGATCGTCCGACCCGGCGTTTCGCGGCGACGCGGCGCGCTGGAACCCCGAGGAGTTGCTGGTCGCCTCGCTCAGCGCGTGCCACCAATTATGGTATCTGTCGCTGTGCGCCGAGGCGGGGGTGATCGTCATCGCCTATCACGACGAGGCCGCGGGCGAAATGATCGAGGAAGCCGATGGCGGCGGGCGATTCGTGTCGGTGACGCTCAACCCGCAGGTGACGATCGCGCCGGACAGCGACGCGGACGTGGCGCGCGCGCTGCACGAGCGCGCGCATCACCTGTGCTTCATCGCGCGATCGGTGGCGTTTCCGGTGCGCTGCGCGCCGGTCGTTACGCACGGCTGAACATCCCCCGCTGCCGCCAAAACCGGCACCATGCGGGGCGCTGCCCAATCGTTGAGCAACAGTTAACGCCCTCCGCGGGCGAGTCGCCGCCTTGCCCTTCGGCTTCGCGGCTGGCACGATCGGTGCAATGCACAAACCGGGGCTGCCGGTTGGGGCATGTCGAGTTCACCTGGGTGGGGCGTCAGGCGCGTGAAGAAGATCGAAGCGATCATCAAGCCGTTCAAGCTGGATGAAGTGAAGGAAGCGCTGCACGAGATCGGGGTCAGCGGCATCACCGTGACCGAGGCCAAGGGCTTCGGCCGGCAGAAGGGGCATACGGAGCTGTATCGCGGCGCCGAATATGTCGTCGACTTCCTGCCGAAGGTGAAGCTGGAGGTCGTGGTCGAGGACGGGCTGGCCGAGCGCGTGGTGGAGGCGATCGCCGCCGCCGCGCAGACCGGCCGTATCGGCGACGGCAAGATCTTCGTCATCCCGGTCGAAACCGCACTGCGCATCCGCACGGGCGAGCGCGGCGACGACGCCATCTGATCGGGGCGTCCCCGAAACGTTACGTCACCCCAGCGCAGGCTGGGGTCTCCCTGTTACCAAAAGACCCCAGCCTTCGCTGGGGTGACGATCGAGGAAGACTATCCATGGCGAATACGGCCGCAGACGTTCTGAAGAAGATCAAGGAAGAGGAGATCGAGTGGGTCGATCTGCGCTTCACCGATCCCAAGGGCAAGTGGCAGCACCTGACCATGGTCGCCTCGGTCATGGGCGAGGACGAGTGGACCGACGGCCTGATGTTCGACGGCAGCTCGATCGAGGGCTGGAAGGCGATCAACGAGTCGGACATGATCCTGAAGCCGGATCTGGACGCGGTGTACACGGACCCCTTCTCCGCCACGCCGATGCTGATCGTGTTCTGCGACATCGTCGAGCCGTCGACCGGTGAGGGCTATGCCCGCGACCCGCGCACCACCGCGAAGCGCGCCGAAGCGTATCTGGCGACCACCGGGATCGGCGACACCGTGTACGTCGGGCCGGAAGCCGAATTCTTCATGTTCGACGACGTGAAGTTCGAGACGTCGTACAATACCAGCTATTTCAAGATCGACGATATCGAGCTGCCGACCAACACCGGCCGTGAGTACGAGGGCGGCAACCTGGGCCACCGCCCGCGCGCCAAGGGCGGCTATTTCCCCGTCGCGCCGGTCGATTCGGCGGTCGACATCCGTGGCGAGATGGTCACCACGATGCTGGAAATGGGCCTGCCGTGCGACAAGCACCACCATGAGGTGGCCGCCGCGCAGCACGAACTGGGCCTGACGTTCGGCACGCTGACCACCACCGCCGACCGGATGCAGATCTACAAATATGTCGTGCACCAGGTCGCGCATGCCTATGGCAAGTCGGCGACCTTCATGCCCAAGCCGATCAAGGAAGATAACGGCTCGGGGATGCACACGCACTTCTCGATCTGGAACGGCAAGGAGCCGCTATTCGCCGGCAACGGCTATGCCGGGCTGTCGGAAACCTGCCTGTACTTCATCGGCGGCATCATCAAGCATGCCAAGGCGGTCAACGCCTTCACGAACCCGACCACCAACAGCTACAAGCGGCTGGTGCCGGGCTATGAGGCGCCGGTGCTGCTCGCCTATTCGGCGCGCAACCGTTCGGCATCGTGCCGCATCCCGTACGGCACCGGGCCGAAGAGCAAGCGCGTCGAAGTGCGCTTCCCCGACGCGATGGCCAACCCGTACCTGGCCTATGCCGCGCTGATGATGGCGGGTCTGGACGGCATCCAGAACAAGATCCATCCGGGCGAGGCGATGGACAAGAACCTGTACGACCTGCCGCCGGCCGAGCTGGCGGAAGTGCCGACCGTCTGCGCATCGCTGCGCGAGGCGCTCGAGTCGCTCCAGGCCGACCACGACTTCCTGCTGAAGGGCGACGTGTTCACCAAGGACCAGATCGAGGCCTATATCGAGCTGAAGTGGGCGGACGTCGCGCGCTGGGAAATGACCCCCAGCCCGGTCGAGTTCGACATGTACTACAGCGCCTGACCGTCGCGTCCGCGCGGTAACGGCAAAGGGGGCGTCCGGCGCGATCCGGGCGCCCCTTTTCGTTGTGGTGCGACAATGCCGAGGGGCATCTCGGCGGAGGCGCAAGCTACTGCAGCGCGCGCGACCATCGCCCCATCCCGCCGCTCCTGCGCAGGCAGGGGCCTAGTGCTTTGTCGTGCCGCACAGCCGTCGACCCAGGGACGACGCTGCCGTGCCGGGCGCGGGTCGTGATGTTGCAGAGAGAGGCCCCTGCCTGCGCAGGGGCGACATGTTTCGCCGGTGCGGCGGGGCGGGGCCGGTAACGCCCCCTGCCCCGCCCGCACGATCACCGCGCGCGCGGGCCGCCGAAGGGCAGCGGCGGGGCGCCGCGGCGGTCGCGGCGGGGCAACTGCGCCTGGTAGGCGTGGCCGCAATGCGCGACGCAATAGGGGAAGCCGGGGTTCACCTTCTCACCGCAGAAGTGGAAGTCCGGCTCGCCCGGATGGCCGAGCGGCCATTTGCAGATCTTGTCGTTGAGATCGAGCAGCGAGGTCTTGTCGGCATATTCCGGCGCGGTGCGCGCAGGGACCAGCCGGCGCGGCGGCGCGGGGGCGATCGGCGGCTGCTGTTCGCCGGGCGCCTGGCGAACGAAGCCGCCGGGGCCGACCGAGCGCAGGATCGGCTGCGGCGCGGGCGTCGGCGCCGCGGGTTCGTCGGCGGTATCGGGCTCCTCCGCAGCGGGGACCGGCGCGCGCGCCTCCGCCTCACGCGGGGCGGCGGGCGCGGTGGAGAAGGGCGGCGGCGCGGAGGGGGCCGGCGCCGGGCGCGCTGCGGCCGGCGGTGCCGCGACCGGTTCGGCCGGCGGGGCCGCAGCGGCGGTCGGCGTGGCGGCGGCCTTCTCCGCGGCGGCGCGCGCCTCCTCCTTGCTCACCACCGGCGAGGGACGCGACTGCAACCCGAGTCGATGCGCCTTGCCGATCACCGCATTGCGGCTGACCCCGCCCAGCGCCTCGGCGATCTGGCTGGCGGTCTGCCCGGCTTCCCACATCGTCTTGAGCGTATCGATCCGCTCGTCGGTCCACGACATTCTCGTTTCCTCATGCGTGCCGGTTGCGGGCAGCGGCGACAGCGTCTACCCGCAGACGCGATGAGCAGCCAGCCCTCCCCCGGTCGTCAACTTCCGTCAGGCGTCAGGCACGCCCCCGGCGAACCGGTGATCCGGAACGTCAACTGGGGCGGCTTGAAGACGCTCTATGTGAAGGAGGTGCGCCGTTTCTTCAAGGTGCAGCTCCAGACGATCTGGGCGCCGGCGATCACGACCTTGCTGTTCCTGGTGATCTTCACCGTCGCCAGCGGCGCACGCACCCCGGTGCGCGTCGGCGGCGCGGTGGTGCCCTTCGCCGATTTCGTGGCGCCGGGGCTGATCGTGATGGGGATGCTGCAGAATGCGTTCGCCAATGCCAGCTTCTCGCTGCTGGTCGGCAAGATCCAGGGCAATATCGTCGATTACCTGCAACCGCCGCTGTCCACCGCGGAACTGCTGGCGGCGCTGACCGGCGCGGCGGTGACGCGCGCGTTCCTGGTCGGATGCGCGGTGTTCCTGGCGATGTCGCTGTGGCCGGGCGTCGACGTCACCCCGCGGCATCCCGGCGCGGTGCTGTGGTTCGGGCTGCTGGGATCGGCGTTTCTGGCGCTGGTCGGCGTGCTGACGTCGATCTGGGCGGAGAAGTTCGATCATGCCGCTGCGGTCACCAATTTCGTCGTCGCGCCGCTGACGCTGCTGTCGGGCACCTTCTACTCGGTCGATCACCTTGCACCGGCGTTCCGCGCGTTCAGCCATGTGAACCCGTTTTTCTACGTCATCTCCGGCTTTCGCTACGGCTTCCTGGGCACCGCCGATTCGCCGGTGCTGACGGGCAGCGTGGTGATCCTGGCGCTGGACGTTGCGCTGGCGACGTTATGCTACGTGCTGCTGCGCCGCGGGTGGAAGCTGAAGAGCTGAGGGTGGCTTTTTCGCGCCCCCGTCGCTATATGGGAACCATCGCTGCCACACATGCCGTAGGCGGCAGCGACTGAGAGACCGAGTGCGCTCCCGCTTACAGATGGGAGAGCCGCCATGGACCTCAATTACCTCCTCCACCGCCAGCAGGTATCGCTGATGAAGGCCGCCGCAGCGGTCTGCCGCGAGGCACGCTACAGCCATGCGTTGATGGCACAGGGCTATGCCCGCCGCATCAACGCGAGGGTCGATGGCCTGCGCGACAGCGAGACCCCGCTGATGGACGAGGCGCTGCACCCCGCCGGGCTGGCCGCCGCCTGAGCGCCGCAACGCCCCCTATCATCCACCGCACAGGAGTGACGACGATGCGCGATTCGGAAATGTTCACCCAGCGGGCTGCCGACTGCCGCGAACAGGCGGATGCGGCGGACCTCGCCAATGTCCGCGACCGCTGCCTGCGCGCCGAGGCGGCGTGGACGCAGATGGCGACCCGATCGCTGCGGACCGAGGCGGCGCGCGACCAGCGTGAGGCGAAGACGGTCGGCTAACCAACCGCCGTTCCCGGCAACCGGCGGTCCTAGTCACCGCGCAGCCGCGCACAGGCGATCAGGCAGTCGGTCATCGCGTCGATTGTGGCGGGCGCATGGCCCGCCAGCCACGATCGGAGCATCGCCAATTGCGCGGCCGCGATTCCGGTCGCTAACAGCGGCGTGCCCGCGGCATCGTCTCGCTCGCCCCCGTGTCGCGCGATCGCCCTCGCCAGACGGCGCTGAAGGGTCGCCGCCGCGGCCGAATCGATCACCGGCCGCACGGCGGATCGCCGCTCCCACAGATGCGTCACGACCGTTCGGACATAGGGTCGCGCTGCCCGGCCCGACGCCGCGGTGGCGAGTGCCAGCACGATCGGCTGCATGGCTGCCAGCATGACGTCGTCCTTGCCGCGGAAATGCTAGTAGAAGGTGGACTTGCCGACCCCGGCGCGCGCTATCAGATCCGCCACGCGGATCGCGCCGTACCGGCGTTCCACGGCAAGCGCGGCGAAGGCGTCGATGATGGCCGTGGTGGTGGCGCAGGTGGGCCTTCGGCCCTTGGCGCGATGGTCCGACATGACGCGGCATCATCGCCGATCCGGGCGCCGCGGTCGAGGGGGTCGCGCGCCGGACATCTGCGGGCCAATGTCCGCCCGCGGCCTTCCACGGCCTTTTGTCCCTCGCCAACCGATCGCCGGGCGGGCACGTCGCCGACAGCAGCAATCACGGAGCGCTCAATATGGATCACCGGGCGGTGGCGATCGTACCCAGCAGCAATCTCGACGCGAGTGAGGCGTTCTACCGGCGCCTCAACTTCACCGTCGTCAGCGATTACGGCCATTACCGTATCCTGGAGGACGGGCGTGGCGGGCATCTGCACCTGACGCATCTCGCCGGCTGGCCGAGGAATATCGAGGACAATCCGTTCGGCCTGTACCTCTACGTCGACGATGTCGACGCGATGGCAGAGGCTGTCCGCGATCTGGTGATCGAGCCCGGCGCACCCCACGCCAAGCCATGGGGCACCTACGAGTTCTCGGTCAGCGACCCAAGCGGCCTGCTGGTCCGCATCGGCCGGGTCATCGAGTGACCTAGGGTCAGGACCCTAGCCGACCAGCGCCTCGACCAGCAGCTGCACCTTCTTCTGGCGCCATTGCGGGGTCGGCGCGACCAGCCAATAGCCGCTGCGCGACGGCTGCGGCGTGCCCAGCGTGACGACGCGCCCCGCCGCTATATCACGCGCGGCGAGCAGTTCAGGGACGGTCGCGCGGCCCAGCCCGGCCGCCGCGGCGTCGATCGCCAGCCCGGCGTCGCCGACGCGCACCAGCGCGCTGCCCTCCGCATCGGGCGATCCGGGCCAGGCGATCGCGGTGTCCGCGCCGCCGCCGGGGCGCGCGACCGTCACCAGCCCTTCGCTCTCGATCGCCTCGCCCTCATGATCGCCCGGCCCCTCGCCCCAGCGGATCGCCAGGTCGAGGTTCGCCTCGGTGAAATCGACATTCTCGTCCGCGGTCACCAGCGCGAAGCGCGTCTCGGCGTCGCCCGCGGCGATCTGCGCCAGTCGCGGCAACAGCCATTTCTCGGTCACGTCGCGCGGCGCGGCGATCGTCAGCGAGCGGGACGACTGTCCCGCCTGCATCGCGCGCACCGCTTCCTCGAATTCCAGGAAGGCGCGGCGCAACGCGGCCAGCCCGGCATCGCCCTCCGGCGTCAGTTCCAGCCCCTTGGTGGTGCGGCGGAACAGCACGACGCCGAGCGTGTCCTCGAGCGCGCGGATCTGCTGCCCGACCGCCGCCGGGGTCACCGCCAGTTCGTCGGCGGCGCGGGTGAACGACAGGTGACGCGCCGCGGCGTCGAGCACGCGCAGCCCGTTGAGCGGCAGATGCGTGCGCTTCATGGCTCCCGCCTCTATTCCGCGACCGCCGGGGCGGTGAGCGCGAAGCGCGGGATCGCGACGTCGAACAGCGAGCCGTCCTGCGCGATCATCCGGTAGCTGCCCTGCATCGTCCCGGTCGGCGTGGCCAGCGGGCAGCCCGACACGTAATCGTAGCTGGCGCCGGCCGCGATCAGCGGCTGTTCACCGACGACGCCCTCCCCCTCCACGGTATGGCGCGCGCCGCGCCCGTCGGTGATGATCCAGTGGCGGGTCAGCAGCTGCACCGCCCCCGCGCCGTCATTCTCGATGCGGATGTGATAGGCCCAGAACCAGCGCCCGCGCGCCGGCTCCGACTGTTCGGGCAGGTAGCTGGCGGAGACGCGCACGGTCACGTCGCCGGTGGTGGCGGCGTCGGGAAACAGCGCCCCGATCGCGCCGACCGCCATTACAGCCCCACCTGCCGCAACGCCTGGTCGAGGTCGTCGATCAGGTCGGCGGGATCCTCCAGCCCGACGTTGAGGCGCAGCAACCCCTCGGTCACGCCCATTTCCGCGCGCGCCTCGGCCGCAACGCCGTAATGGGTGGTGGATGCCGGATGCGTCATCAGCGAGCGCGAATCGCCGATGTTGTTCGAAATGTCGATCAGCTGGAGCGCGTCGAGAAGCGCATGCGCCTGCGCGCGCCCTTCCACCTCAAACGCGAAGATACCGCCCGCCGCGACCATCTGCCGCATCGCCAGATCATGCTGCGGGTGGCTGGCGAGGCCGGGGTGGAGGATGCGCGGCACCCGCCCTTCCAGGAAGCGGCCGACCGCCAGCGCATTGTCGGACTGGCGGCGGATGCGCAGGTCCAGCGTCTCCAGCCCCTTCAGCACCACCCAGGCGTTGAACGCCGACAGCGTCGGGCCGGTGTTGCGCGTGAACGGCAGCAGCGTGTTGGTGATGAAATCCTCGGTCCCGCACACCGCGCCGGCCAGCACGCGGCCCTGCCCGTCCATCATCTTGGTCGCGGAATAAGCGGTGACGTCGGCGCCGAAGTCCATCGGCCGCTGGAGCGCGGGGGTGGCGAAGGCATTGTCGACCACGCTGACGATGCCGCGTTCGCGCGCGATGCCGCACACCGCCGCCAGATCGACGACGTCCATCGTCGGATTGGCGGGCGTTTCGAAGAAGAACACCTTCGTTTCGGGCTTCACCGCGTCCTGGAACGCCTGCGGATCGCGGGCGTCGACGGTGGTGGTGGCGATGCCGAACTTGGGCAGCAGCGTATCGACCAGCCAGCGGCACGACCCGAACGCGGCGCGCCCGGCGACGACATGGTCGCCCTGCTGCAACTGGCACAAGAGCACCGCGGTCATCGCCGCCATGCCGGTGGCCATGGTGCGGCACGCCTCAGCCCCTTCCAGCAGCGCGATGCGCTGTTCCAGCATCTCCACCGTGGGGTTCTGGAGCCGGGAATAGGTCATCCCCTGCTGTTCCCCGGCGAAACGCGCCGCGGCGTCCTCCGCGCGGTCGTAGCAATAGCCGGAGGTGAGGAAGATCGCCTCCGACGTTTCGCCGAACTCGCTGCGCGCGGTGCCGCCGCGCACGGCCTGGGTGGCAGGGCGCCAGCCCTGGGTGATCGATCGGTCCTGTCCGGTGCGCCGCTTCATGGCGCCACGCTTTGCCTTTCGCGGCGGATCGAGACAAGGGGGATGGGCACGCGAAGGGGGAATCAGCGCCGATGCGCCGCAACGTCGACAATCCTTGGATCGCGGGACCGGCGGTCGCGCTGCTCGCCTGGGCGATCTTCCTGTTCCGCGTGACCGTGCCGGCGCAGCTGGTGTTCGACGAGGTGCATTACGTGCGCGCCGCGCGCGTGCTGCTGACGCTGTCCGGGCCGGAGAATATCGAGCATCCGCTGCTGGGCAAGGAGCTGATCGCCGCCGGAATGCTGATCTTCGGCGATACGCCGCTGGGCTGGCGGTTCTTTTCCACGGTGGCGGGTGCGGCGACGATCGGCGGGGTCTTCGCGCTGACCCGCTTACTGACGCAGCGCACGCCCCCCGCGCTGCTGGCCGCGACGCTCGCGCTGCTGGGGTTCACCGTCTACGTCCAGGCGCGGATCGCGATGCTCGACACGTTCATGCTCGCCTTCCTGATCGCCGGGATCGCCTTAATCGCGGCGAGCGCGCGCAGCGGCAGCATGGCGAGCTGGGCCATCGGCGCCGCGATGCTGGGCTGCGCGACCGCGTGCAAATGGAGCGCCGCACCCTATGTCGCCGCCGCCGCGGTGGCGTTCCTGGCGATGCGGCGCGGGCGAACGGACCGCTGGCCGGGGATGCGCGCGCTGCCGGCGATCGCCACGCTGGGGGCGGTATCGGTCGGGGTCTATTTCCTGACCTTCACCCCCGCCTTCCTCTACACCAACGACGCGCTGACCCCGGCGCGGCTGCTGGCGTTCCAGTGGGAGATGTACCAGCGCCAGACCCTGGTGCTGCCGCCGCACACCTATCAGGCGGCGTGGTACACGTGGCCGCTGATGCTGCGCCCGATCTGGTATCTGTATGAACCGGTCGACGGTGTGCAGCGCGGCATCCTGATGATCGGCAATCCGGCGGTGATGTGGGGCGGGCTGATCGCGGTGGCGGCGTGCCTGTACCGGTGGATCCGCACCGGATCGGCGCGGCTGCTGGCGCCGGCGATGCTGTGGGCGCTGGCGCTGGGGATGTTCGCGGTCATCCCCAAGTCGCTGGGCTTCTATTATTATTACTATCCCGCCGGGGTGTTCCTTTCGGTCGCGCTGGCGGTGGCGATCGATCACTGGCGCGCGGCGCTGGGCGAGTGGGTGGAGGTCTATCTGCTCGTCGCCTTCGCGCTGGCGCTATATTTCCTGCCGGTGCTGTCGGCCGAGCCGCTGGCGCACGCCGGCGCGTTCAGCCGCTGGACGTGGTTCGCGCGCTGGGTGTGACGTCCGGCATCGCGAACCGGCGCAATCGTCGCCGCAGCGGCGCGTCGTACACCCGCTCCAACAGCCACGCGGCGACCAGCAGCGCGGCGACCAGCGCCGCCAGCATCGCGACGCGCGGCACGCCGGGCAGGCGCTGCGCCGCCATTTCCGCGATCGGCAGCAACGGGCCGTGGATGGCGTAGATCGGGAAGCTGATCTCCCCCAGGAACGCGAACAGTCCGCGCTGCGCCTCCCCCACCGTGGCCGAGGCGCCGGCCGCGATCATCACCGGCACGACGAAGGTGACGATCGCCAGATCGAACGCGACGCCCCAGCCCGCCGGGCTGGCCCCGATCGCCACCACCAGCGCCAGCAGCAGCCACGGCGGCACCGCGCGCGTCCGCAGGTCGAGCCGGTTGATGAGCACCCCGACCGAAAAGGCGAAGATCGTCCGCGCGGTGCCGCCGGGCCATTGCGCGCCCGTGCCGCCCAGTTGCAGCGTCCCCGCGTCGATGGCGAAGACCCAGATCGCCAGCAGGCCGGTCAGCGCGATCGCGACCAGCGTGCGTACCGTGAGCCAGCGAAACACCACGGCATAGGCGACGTTGACCAGCAGTTCGTACAACAGCGACCAGCTGGGCGGGTTCATCGCGAACAGATAATTGTCGCGCTGCTTAAGCGGGAACGGCAGGAACAGCGCCGCCGCCGCCAGCGCGCCGAACAGCAGCGGCGCCGGCAAGGCGAAATGGTTATGCGTCGCCAGCAGCAGCATCTCGCGCGTTGCGCCGAGCGCCAGCCCCAGCGCGTAGAGCGGATAGAAACGCACCAGCCGCAGCCGGAAGAACGGCAGCGGCGTCCAGTCCGCCGCCAGCCGCCGATCGTAGGCGCGCGAGATCACGAAGCCGGACAGCGCGAAGAACATGTCGACGGCCAGATAGCCGTGCGGCATCGTCTGCACGCCGGCCAGCCGGGCGCCGTGGAACAGCACGACCGTGATCGCCGCCACGCCGCGCATCGCGTCCAGCGTCAGGAAATGCGGTCTCGACACGACGTCCCTCACCTAGCGCGGCGCGGCCAGCCCGCATGCCGGGCGTCTTGCCCGATCAGGGGCACGGACGCCAGATACCCGGAACGACGGGCGCGGCGGGCTATTTCGGCTTGCGCGACGCCGCCAGCAGCGCAACCGACGTCGTGACGACGCATAACAACACCGCGCCCAGCGCGATCCACACGGCGTTCATACGGCACCCCTCCCGTTTTCGCGCAGCGTAGCCGGTTCGCGACCGGGGGCAAGGCGGGCCGTTCAGCGATAGCGTCCCCAGGTGAAACGCGACGACAGCGCGTAATTCCACACCGCGCCCACCAGCACGCCGAGCAGCGCGGAAGCTGCCCAATAGCCCGCGCGCACGTCGTGCAGGAACGCCGCCACGCCGACATTGGCCACCGCCCCCACCGAACAGACCAGGCAGAAGGCGACCCAGCCGTCGAACAGCGCACGCGCGCCGGTCAGCCGCCGGTCGCGATAGGTCAGCGCGTTGTTGAGGAAGAAGTTGAACGTCATCGCCACCGCGGTCGCGGCGATCTCCCCGGCCAGGAACGACCAGCCGAGCAGCAGATAGGCAAGGCTGAGCACCGCCATATGCACCCCCGCGCCCAGCGCGCCGATCGCGGAGAACATCGCGAAGCGTACCGGCACGATCCGCCCCATCCGCCGGTCGTACAGCGCGATCAGATATTCCAGCGCGACGACATGGTCGAGCTTGCTTTCCCCCGCGGCGCGGGTGCGGAAGGTGTAGGGCAGCTCGACGAACGCCAGCGGGCGCGGGCTGGCACTCATGATATCCAGCAGGATCTTGAAGCCGATCCCGCCCAGCCGCGGCACCAGCGCGCGGACGGTGGCGGTGCGGATCATGAAGAAGCCGCTCATCGGATCGGCCAGGTCGGAGCGCAGCACCAGCGCCGCCAGCCGCGTCGCCAGCGCCGATTTCGCCACCCGGTCGCGGTCCCATTCCCCGGTGCCGCCGCCGGGCGCGAAGCGCGATCCGATCGCCAGGTCGAGCGCCGCGTCATCGCGCAGCGCGGCGACCATCAGAGGCAGCAGCGCCTCGTCATGCTGGAGATCGCCGTCCATCACCGCGACCAGCGGCGCGGCGGTGGCGCACATCCCCTCGATACAGGCGGTCGACAGGCCGCGCCGCCCGATGCGCTGGATCACCCGCACGCGCGGATCGGCCAGCGCCAGCGCGCGCGCGGCATCGGCGGTGCCGTCCGGGCTGTCGTCGTCGACGACGATTGCCTCCCACGCCAGCCCGGCGAGCGCGACGTCGAGCCGCGCGACCAAAGCGGCGACGTTCGCACGCTCGTTGAAGGTCGGGATGACGACCGCGACGTCGAGCGGGGGCGCCATCGCCGGTCGCTTCAGAGCGCGGCGAGCACCGCGTCGCCCATCGCCCGCGTACTCGCCGTGCCGCCCAGGTCAGGGGTACGCACGCCGGTGGCCAGCGCGGCGGCGACGGCCGCCTCGATCCGGTCGGCGGGGTCGGACATCGCCAGCGAATGGCGCAGCATCATCGCGGCCGACAGGATCGCGGCGCACGGGTTCGCCTTCCCCTGCCCGGCGATATCGGGGGCGGAACCGTGGATCGGTTCGTACAGCCCCTTGGCATCGGCATCGAGCGAGGCGGAGGGCAGCATCCCGATCGAGCCGACGCACATGCTCGCCTGATCCGACAGGATATCGCCGAACAGATTGCCGGTGACGATCGTGTCGAACGCGCCGGGGTTGCGCACCAGCTGCATCGCGGCGTTGTCGACGTACATGTGCGTCAGTTCGACCTGCGGATATTCCGCTGCCACCTCGATCACCACGTCGCGCCACAATTGCGAGGTTTCCAGCACATTGGCCTTGTCCACCGAACACAATTTGCCGCGCCGCTTCGCCGCGGTCTGGAACCCGATATGCGCGATGCGGCGCACCTCTGACTCATCATAGCGCATCAGGTCGTGGCCCTCGCGCAAGCCCGCGTCGGTGGTGCGGCGGCCCTTCTCGCCGAAATAGACGTCCCCGTTCAGTTCGCGCACGATCACCAGGTCGATCGCGCGCGCGACCTCCGGCTTGAGCGTCGAGGCATCCTCCAGCCCGGCGAAGATCCGCGCGGGACGCAGGTTGGCGAAAGTCGCCAGATGCTTGCGCAGCCCCAGGATCGCCTGTTCCGGGCGCAGCGAACGCTCCAGCCCGTCGAACGCCGGATCGCCGACCGCGCCGAACAGGATCGCGTCGGCGCGCTTCGCCAGCGCCAGCGTCTCGTCGGGCAGCGGATGGCCGCTGGCGCGATAGGCGGCGCCGCCGACCGGCGCTTCCTCGAACGACAACGGCAGCGCCATCGCCTCCAGCACGCGCCGCGCCTCCGCGGTGACTTCGGGGCCGATGCCGTCGCCCGGCAGAATCGCGATCAGTTTCGTGTCCGTCATGGCCGACCGCATGGCGCCGCGCGCGGCGCTACGCAACCGCCCTGTTGACCCGCGCGACCAGCCGCTCGCGCGCGGCCAGCACGTCGCGGCGGCGATCGGTCAGCAGGTCGCGCGCCAGGAAATGCCCGGTGATCGCCAGCGCCGCCAGCGCCTCCTCCCCGCCCGCCGCCGCGCCGCCGGCCGCCAGGAACGGTGGCAGCGCGAACAGCCGCGCCTCATAGCCCGCCGCAGCCGCGCGGGCGACCGCGCCGCCGCTCTTCGGGCTGACGAACGCCAGGTCGTCGGTCGCCCCGCTGACGACGCACGCCGACAGGTCCAGCCCGAAGCCGAGTTCGGCCAGCAGCAGCAGTTCGTAGCGTGCGATGCTGCCAGCCCAGCCACGCGCCGACGGCGCCGCCGCGATCGCATCGAGCACCGCGCCCAGCGCGTCGTACAGCTGCGGATAGGGCTGCCCCTCCGGCAGCGTCGCGGCGGTCAGCGCGGTCAGCCATTCCAGCGCGGCGGCGGGCAGCGGCTCGGCATGGAGCGGCGCGCGGCTGTGCAGCAGCTCGACGGTCAGCGCGGGCAATTGCTCGTCGGTGCGCGCACGCCATTCGCCGCGGATCGCATTGGCGGGTTGCAGCACCGGGCGCAGCCGCCGCGCATGGCCGCCGCGGACATAGCCGGGCTGAACCCCGTGGTCGCGCGTGAAGCCGCGCACGATCGCGCCATGCTCGCCATGTGCACGCACGGACAGGATCACGGCATCGGCGTGGATGTGCATGGGGGGGATATAGGGGGTGGCGCCCGTCCCGTCGCCCCTGCGCAGGCAGGCGCCTCCCGCGGCTCCTGCTGCGGCATACGCCTAAGATCCCGGCCTGCGCCGGGATGACGTTCGTTTCCTGCTCGCCCTACCGCCGCGCGCGCCGCGCCAGCGCCGCCACCCCAGGCACCTGCGTCCAGCGTTTCGCCGCCGTCACCGCGCGCTCGAACCCCGCGAGTCCCGCCAGCGCGGCGCGGTTGGCCAGCGTGCGGCGCAGCAGCAGGACGTCGCGGCACGCCACGCTGCCGGTCGCCAGCGTCCGTTTGTGCTGGCCCTCGCCCTCGGTGAAGTCGAACCGCGCGAAACGGTCCGCGAACAGATCGGTCAGCGCCGCCTCCATCAGGACGCTGCCCGGTGACAATTCCCCGAACGACGGGTCGTGCCCGACGTAATCGTAGCGCAGCGAATCACCCTCGCCCGCGCCCCACAGATAGGCGACCGGCGCATCGCCCAGGAACAGCAGCCACCCCCGCGCCGCGTCGACCGCCGCGCGCTCGCGCATTTCCTCGACGAACGCCGCATCGCCCGGCAGCGCCGATCCCAGCAGCCGTTCCTGATAGGTGGTCGCCGCAACGGCGCGCGCCAGCGGGTGGAACGCCGCCATCTCGGCCGGCGTGCGATAGCGGCGGATGTCGAGCGCGCCGCCATTGGCCGCCGCCAGCTTCTTCGCCTTGCGCTTCATCCCCGATCGCGCCTGCCCCGACAGCCCGGCACGCCACGCCACCTCGCCCGCGGCCAGATCGACGTAATAGCGGCGATAGCGTTGCCGCACATAGCCGATCCCCGGCGCGGCGATCGCCGCCGCATCGGGCAGCGAGGTGACGAACCAGCCGTCCTGACGCGCGTCCAATGCGGGCAGCACCGGGCCGTGGCCGGCCAGCGCCTCGTCCAGCGACAGGCCGATCCGCACCAGCTCGCGCGGGATCGCCGCCAGCGTGCGCGCGCCGATGCGGAACGACAGCGCGCCGCCCGCCGAACCGCCCGGCGCGGTCACGCGGCGCGTTCCTCGACCAGCGTCGACCATGCCTGTTCCACCTGGCGCCAGCGCAGCCGCAGCGCGCTGGGCGGCAGCGGCTGGTCGTCGCGGCCGGGGCGCAAGGCGGGGTGATCCGCGAAATGCGCGGTCGGCGCCACGGTGCGCCGCGCCGCGAGCATCGCGCACAGCGCCTCGAACCGGCGGACATGCACGCGGTTGGGCGCGGTCGCGGCCCGGTTGGCGAGTTCGAAACTGTGGCTGACGATGGTCAGCGCCTCATGCCCGCGGTCCACCGCATGGTCGATCGTCGCGCGCATCTCGGCCGCCGACAGCGCACACACCTGCACGTTGCGATAGCGGCCGGGACGATCCTCGATCAGCGTCACCGGCACCTCCATCACGCCGCGGCGGCACACCGGCGCGATCTGCGCCGCGGGCAGCCCGATCGCGCTGGGCCAGGGGGCGTGCGCGCCATTGTGGCTGCTGTCGTAGCGGATGCCCAGCATCGCCAGCGCCGACAGCGTATCGTCGTTGGCGGCATAGCTGCCGGCGCGGAACGCCACCGGCGCGGGCGCGCCCGCCGCGGTCAGCAGCGCGATCCCCTTCGCCAGCAGCGCGGCCTGCGCATCGCGCGAATGGTCGATCAGTTCGAAACGGCCGTGCGTCGCCCCGCCGTCGCCGGGATGCGCACCGACCCAATTGGGGTGCAGGTGCAGCTGCACCTCCTGCCCCGCGGCCAGGATCGGCGCGACGACGCGCGCGATCGCCGCCTCACCGTACACCAGCGCCGGCATCGGATCGACGAAGAAGGTCGCCTTCAGCCGGTGCCGCGCCAGCAGGTCGAGCTGCCACGCCAGCCCCACCCCCGCCGGTTCGATCGACCGTTCGCTGATCGTCGGCAACGCCAGCCCGGCGGCATGATCGCCCCAGCGAAACTCGGTATCGATGGTCAGGAAGACGTGCGGCATGGCGGGGGTGTAGCAGCCGAAGGTAAACGGAGGGCTGCGGCGGCGGCTATCCGGTCACGCCATAGCGGGCGTAGGTGGCGGCGATCTGCCTGTCGAACAGCGTCGCCGCGGTCATGTCGGCAGTCGCCTCCGCGGTGCGCCCAAGGTGGCGACGCGTCAGCGCGCGCAGGTACAGCACGTCCGCCGAGCGCGGCATCAGGTCCGCCGCCGCGTCCAGATCCGCCAGCGCCTCCTCGAACCGCTGCATCCGGTAATAGACGAACGCGCGGCTGTGCAGCGTCGCCGCCGGACTGTCGGACAGCTCGATCGACCGGGTGCAGTCCTTCAGCGCGGTGTCGAGCGCGACATTGCCGATCCCCTTCACCCAGCAGCGCCCGTTGAGCAGCCCGGAATCGCCCGGTCGCTCGGCGATCACCGCGTCGAGCAGCGCGACGCCCTTGTCCGCCTCGCCGCCCGCCTTCTCTGCCATCAGTTCGGCGCGGGTACGCACGGCGTCCACCCGCTCGCGGTCGCCGCGCGCGATTCGTTCGTCCAGCAGCGCATAGGCCGCGGGCCGGTCGCCGCCATGCGCGGTGGCCTGCGCCAGTGCCAGCAGGACGGCGTCATTGTCGGGTTCCAGGGCGCGCGCCTGCCGGTAATCGGCCAGCGCGTCGCGCGCGCGCTCCTCCTCGACGTAGAGGGCCGCGCGCTGCATCCGCAGCGCCACCGAATCCTCCAGTTCGATCGCACGCGACAGATCGGCGATCGCCCCGCTATTGTCGAACAGCCCGGCGCGGAACGATGCGCGGCTGGAATAGCCGGTCGCTTCCTTCGGATCGCGCGCGATCACCGCGGCGAACGCCTCCTCCAGCGGTTTGAACCGGCCGTCCTTGCGCCCCGCCAGCACCTGCTCGGCACGGTTGGGCAGTGCCGCCGGCGCCTTCAGCCGCAGCAGGTCGGCAAGCGCCTGCGCGTAGTGCGCGCGTTCCGCGGCCAGCGCGTCCGGGGCGACCTCCGCACCGATCGCATCGACGCGCTCCTCGATCGTGAAGGTGCCGCCGTCCAGCGCCACCTGCCGTCGCATCTGCCGTCCCGCCAGGGTCGCGGGCAACGTCCTGGATCCTTCCAGTTCCCATGCCCCGCCCGTGTCGGGCAATCGCCACGTCGCGCGGTACATCGTGCCGCCGGGCGCGCCGGTGGATACCGGCAGATCGCGCCACGCCTGGCGCGCGCGATCGGGGGTGAAATCCAGCAGGCTCACCACCCGGTCGACATTCATGCGATAGCGGCGGTTCTCCCGTTGCCACGGCGTGGTGACGACCCCGCGGCCCGTCACCGTCGCGGTCGCGGTGGCCGGATCGTAGCGCAGATCCTCCGCCACGAACTGCGCCTCCCCCGTCTCCGCCGAGATGATCTGCTGCAGCGTCGTCCGACGCTCCTCCGCATCCGCCTGGCTCGCGGCGCCAGCGAACATCTCCGCCATGCGGCCGCGGATGACGATGCTGGCGTCGAACAGCGTCGGGAATTCGACCCCGGCACGCTGGTCCCACTTCACCTCGACGATGCGGTCGGGACGGGCATCGGCGCGCAGCGGGAGCGCCTCCAGCCCCGCCCCCGCCGTGCGCAGCGGCAGGACATGGCGCAGCGGCGGCACGTCGCGGATATCCTCCAGCCGCGATCCCAGCCCGGTGCCGTCCAGCCACAGCGTCTCGCCGCCGATCGTCGCGCGCACCAGGATATGGTCGAACGCCGCCGCCGACGGCAGCCGCGTCGCGACGATCGCACCCATCTGCACGCTCGCCACCGCCGGCTCGGCCTCCACGCCCAGCCGGTGCAGCATCGCCAGCAGCAACAGCGTCTTCGCCTTGCAGTCGCCGTAGCGCAATTCCCACGTCCGCGCCGGCGGCTGCGGCGTCAGCGCGCCGCCGTTCATCCCCACCGCCAGATAGCGCACCTTGCCCTGCACCAGCTCCAGCGCGCGCTGGGCACGGCGGAGCGGATCGCTTTCCGCCGCGGCGATCGCCGCCACTTCCCGGTCGAGCGGGCTGCCCGGCGCGATCAGTCCGTCGGTGGCGTACAGCGGCGCCAACGTGCGCGACACGTCGGCCCAGTCGGCGAAGTTCGTTGCCTCGACGATCGGCAGGCGTCGCAGCCGGTCGGGCAAATCCTCCGGCATGTCCGGCGCCTTGGGCAGCGGCAGCGCGACCGTCACCTCGTGCAGGTCGCCGACGTCGCGCTCGGTGGTGGCAAGGCCGGCGGCATAGCCGCGCCATTTCGCCGCCTGTGCGCGCGGCCATACCAGCCGCGACCGTGCGAAGCCGGCGCGGAACGGCGCCGCCGGGGTCATCGCCACGATCATCGCGCGCGCGCCCAGCGCCTTGTCCGACTGGCTGATCGAAAAGCTGCTGCGCAGGACGTCGCCGACCTGCAACCCCTCGACCGACAGCGTCGCGGTCAGCGCGCCGGTCAACACATTCTGTTCCATCTGCTGTTCGCGGCGCAGTACGGTGAACTTCTGCCCGGCGGCGATCAGGTCGATCGTCTTCCCGTCGCGCACGATCTCCAGCCGGTGAATGGTCAGGTCACCGCGATCGGGCATCCACGGGATCGACAGATTGCCCATCTGCGCCAGCATCGCCGGCGTCGCCGCGCGGGTGGCGGTGTCGATGTAAGTGGTCGCCAGCGCGCCATCCAGCCGCGCCTGATTGTCGAACAGGACGATCGCGGGGGCATCGCCGCCGACCTGCCCCGCGGTGATCGCCGGCGCCGCCGCCACCCAGTCGGGCGCGGGCGCGTAACGTACCGTTTCGGATGCCTGAACCGATGTCGCGCTCGCCATGAGCACGACCACCAACGGCCGTCGCCGCATCACCCCTGTCCCCCCGGATATGTTCCCCGCGATGCAGCGTAGCGGGTTGCCGGAGATCGGGGAAGCGCCGGTTGACGGGCGTAGCGGCGACATTCCGCCACGGCTCGCCCTTACCCTATCGAGCCGGTCGTCATCCCGGCGAAGGCTGGGATCTCCCGGTGACAGCAGCAGAGAAGAACCGCTGGACGCCCCGCCCTGCGCCGGGGTGACGTGCGCGGCAAGGTGGATCGGGGTGACGATACAAGGGTCAAGGCCGATCCGCCCCGGCGGCCATCCGAACCCGAATCACCGTGCGTGGTAGAAATCGTACACCTGCTGCGCCACGCCCGCGCTGACGCCGGGCGCCTTGCGCAGATCCTCCAGGCTGGCGTTGCGCACCGCGCGGCCGGTGCCGAAATGCATCAGCAGCGCCTTCTTCCGCGCCGGGCCGATGCCGGGCACCTCGTCCAGCGGACTCGCGCCGATCGCCTTGGCGCGCTTCGCGCGGTGCGCGCCGATCGCGAAGCGGTGCACCTCGTCGCGCAGCCGCTGGAGGTAGAACAGCAGCGGCGCATTGACCGGCAGCGTCAGTTCGCGCCCGTCCATCAAATGGAACACCTCGCGCCCCTCGCGCCCGTGGTGCGGCCCCTTGGCCACGCCGACCAGGCACACGTCCTCGATCCCCAGGTCCTCCAGCACCGCCTTGGCTGCGTTCAGCTGTCCGCGCCCGCCGTCCAGCAGCACCAGGTCTGGCCAGGTCTCGCCGTCGCGATCGGGGTCTTCCTCCAGCGCGCGGGCGAAGCGGCGCGTCAGCACCTCGCGCATCATCGCATAATCGTCGTCGGTCGCCGCCTGCTTGATGTTGAACTTGCGATACTGGCCCTTGCGGAACCCCTCCGGCCCGGCGACGACCATCGCGCCCAGCGCGTTGGTGCCCTGGATATGGCTGTTGTCGTACACCTCGATCCGGTCGGGCGGCTCGGCCAGTTCGAACAGATCGGCCAGCTCGCGGTGCAGCCGCGCCTGCGTCGTGCTCTCCGCCAGCCGCCGCTCCAGCGCTTCGCGTGCGTTGCGGGTCGCCTGATCGAGCAGCCGGCGGCGCACGCCGCGCTGCGGCACGGTCAGCTCCACCTTGCGCCCGGCCTGTTCGGACAGCGCCTGCACCAGCACCTCGGCATCGGGCAGCACGCGGTCGATCAGGATCGTGCGCGCGGGCGGCACCTCCTCGTAGAATTGCGCCATGAACTGGGTCAGCACCTCGTCCTCCGGCACGTCGGCGGTGTGCGCGGGGAAGAAGCTGCGGTGCCCCCAATTCTGCCCGCCGCGGATGAAGAACGCCTCGATCCCGATCAGCCCTTCGTGGCTGGCCAGCGCGAAGATATCGGCATCGCCCACTCCCTCGGCGTTGATGAACTGCGTGCCCTGGATGAAGGTCAGCGCCTTCAGCCGGTCGCGCAGCACCGCGGCCAGCTCGAAATCCATGTTCTCGGCCGCCGCCTGCATCTGCGTGCCCAGCTTCGCCTGGACGTCGGTGGTCTTGCCCGCGAGGAACTTCTTGGCGTCCGCGACCAGCTCGGCATAGCCGGCTTCGTCGATCCGCCCGACGCACGGCGCGGAACAGCGCTTGATCTGGTACAGCAGGCACGGGCGGTCGCGCGTCTTGAAGAAGCCGTCGGTACAGCTGCGCAGCAGGAACAGTTTCTGGAGTGCGTTGAGCGTGTTGTTGACGCTCCCCGCGCTGGCGAACGGGCCGTAGTAATCGCCCTTCGCGCGCCGCGCGCCGCGATGCTTCTGAATGCGCGGAAAGTCGTGATCGGCGCGCAGCAGGATGAACGGGAAGCTTTTGTCGTCGCGCAGCAGGACGTTGTACGCGGGGCGGTATCGCTTGATCAGCTGCGCCTCCAGCAGCAGCGCCTCCGCCTCGTTGTTCGTCGTGACGATCGTCATCGACCGGGTCAGCGACACCATCCGCTGCAACCGCTTCGACAGGCGTTCGACCTGCACGTAATTGCCGACGCGATTCTTCAGCGCGCGCGCCTTGCCGACGTACAGCACGTCGCCCTTGGCATCGTGCATCCGATAGACGCCGGGCTTGAGCGGCAGGGTCTTCAGGACGTTGCGGATCGCCGCCACGCCGGTTTCCAGATCGGGCGTGTCGGCGCCGCGGACGGTATAGGTCGCCTGTTCCTCGTTGAAACGGTCGGGGGGTCCGTAGCTGCCGGTCATTCCCTGCGATCTAGGGATGCGCGGACTCGGCGGCAACGCCCCGGTAGCCGGAATCGGGCCGGACGCGGCGGGTCACGGCCGCGCCCATACCGCCGGCCAGCGATCGAAGTCCGCCCCGACCCAGATCGTGCCGTCCGGCTCGACCGCGAAGAAGGCAAATTCCGGCGGGTCGGGCCAGCCGTGCCATACGCGCTCGCGCACGATCCAGCGGCGCCCGTCGACCTCGGCCAGCGCGATGGTGTCGTCGCCGAAGCGCCCCAGCACCAGATCGGCGTCGATCGCCGCGTGCTCGTCGGCGGTCGGCGTGCGCCAGCGGATCACGCGGCGGCGGCACTGGCGGAAACGGTGGAGGAAGCGCAGGTCATCCGCCAGCGACTGGCCGAAGCCGTCCGGCGCGATATCGTCGTCGCCCCGGCCGAACCACGCGCGGATGCGATCGGTCCACCACCCCATGTGCGGCATCATCCCGCGGCGCAGCACGATCCGCAAGCGCGCCGAAACGCGAAAACCCCGCCGCGACGCGACGGGGTCTTCATGCGATCCGGCCGAATCGCCGCGATCAGTTGAGCCGGCCGACCCCGGCAATCGCCTTGTCGATCAGCGGGCGGTCGGCGTCCTGGCCGTGGCGCTCGGCGATCAGCGCGGCGGCGGCGGCGACAGCGGCCTGCGCGGTCTTCGCCCGGACCTCGGCGATCGCGGCACGCTCGGCGGCGGCGATCTTGTCCTCGGCCATCTTCGCGCGGCGGTCCATCAGCAGCGCAGTGTCCGCCTTCGCCTTGGCGATGATCGCGGTCGCCTCGTGCTGCGCATTCTCGCGCATCCGGGCGGCGTCGGCCTCCGCCGACTGCGCCTTGGCGGCATATTCGTCGCGCAGCGCCTCGGCCTCGCGGCGCAGCTGCGCGGCCTCGTCCAGCTGGCGGCGGATCTCGCCGATGCGCTTGTCGAGCATCCCCGCGATCGCGGCCGGCACCTTGGCGATGACCATGCCGATCAGCACGACCAGCGCGGCGATCCCCACCCAGCCGGTGTCGTTGAAGCCCAGCGCGGTCGGCGCGGCGTGTTCGACGGCGGCGCCGTGGACGGTGCCGGTCATCCCGCTGCCGTTGGCGACGTCATGCGTCTCCAGCGGCTGCGCCTCGATGTCCTGAGCGATCGTGGAGGGGGGATTAGCCATGGGTCATCTGCCTGCGCACCGCCTCATTGGCGGCTTCGGGGGAGATGGCGACGCCCGACAGGCGCTCGACCAGCTCCTGCGCGGCTTCCGCCGCGATCGTCTGCACGTTGACCATCGCCGCCGCCTTGGCATTGGCGATCGCCACGTCGTGATGCGCCACACGCTCGGCCAGGTCGGCGTCGGCGGCGCGCATCTGCGTTTCGGCAGCGGTCGCCGCCTGCGCCTTGGCCTTGGCGACCTCGGCCTGCGCGGCGGCACGCGCGGCGTCCATCCGCGCGGTCCATGCCGCCTCGGTCGTGTCGGCCTGGCCCCGCGCCGCTTCGGCATCGGCCAGATCCTGCGCGATCTTCGATTCGCGCAGGTCCATCACGCCCTGCACCCTGGGAACCATCATCTTGCCGATCCCGAAATACAGGATGCCGAAGGTGACGAGCAGCCAGAAGATCTGCGAGGCGTAGGTGGCGGCGATCTGACTGATTTGAGGCATGGGTGTCCGCTATCCTTGGTGCCCCGCCCGCACGATGCGGACGGGACGGGTCCGTCGGCGTGTCGTTACGCGACGAACACCAGGATGATCATCGTCACGAAGGCGAGCAGGCCCAGAAGCTCCGCACCGGCGAAGCCGATGAACAGGCGACCCTGCTGGCCGTCGGCGGCACCCGGGTTGCGCAGCGCACCTTCGAGGAAGGCGGCGAACACGTTGCCCACGCCCAGCGCGGCAATGCCCATGCCGATCGCGGCGAGACCAGCACCGAGCAGCTTGGCGGCGGTTGCGTCCATGTCAGTAAACTCCCGTGGAAAAATCAGTTGGTTGAACGAAGGAAACTCAGTGCAGGTTGACCGCGTCGTTGAGATAGACGCTGGTCAGCAGCGCAAAGACATAGGCCTGGATCGCCGCCACCAGCAGTTCCAGCAGCGTGATGCCGATCATCAGCGCGAAGCTGGGCAGGCTGACGATCGCGGCATAGCCGACGCCCATGTTCAGCCCGTTGATGACGAACGCCGCCAGCACCTTCAGCAGGATGTGCCCCGCGGTCATCGCGACGAACAGTCGCAGCCCCAGCGAGAACGGACGGACCAGGAAGCTCAGCAGTTCGACGACGAAGATCAGCGGGATCATCACCACCGGCGTGCCGTGCGGCACGAACAGGCTGAAGAAGTGGAAGCCGTGCTTGCCGAAGCCGACGATCAGCACGATCGAGAAGCTGATGATCGCCAGCACGCCGGTGACGGTCAGGTGGCTGGTGATCGTGAACGGATGCCAGCCCGGCACGATGCCGACCGGCATCAGGCCCAGGACGTTGGCGAACAGGATGAACATGAACAGCGAGAAGACGTAGGGGACGAAGCGCTTGCCCTCCGGCCCGACGTTCGACGTCAGCATGTTCTGGACGAAGCCGGTGAACCCCTCCACCGCGGCCTGCCAGCGGCCGGGGACCAGCTCGCGCTTCATCCCGCCCAGCATGAACAGCCACAGGCACACGAGGGTGATGACCATCCACAGTGCCGAATTGGTGAACGACAGATCATAGCCGCCCACCACCCATTTCTGACCGAGCACAGGCTCGATCAGGAACTGGTGCATCGGATCGATCTTGCCGCCTTCTGCCGCCACGCGCTGGTCCCCAACCGTCTTACATACGTCAAGCGCCCGGGTCGTCCGGGCGCCTGGTCGTCAACCGAATGATCTGCCTGAACGCGACGCCGATCCCCAGGAACAGCATCACGATCAGCGCCCAGGGCGTCGTGCCGAACCAGCGGTCGATAAGCCAGCCGATCAGCGCCGAGCCGACGAGACTTCCGATCAGGGCGGCGAGCACGCGGTTGCCCAGCTGATAGCCGGCTCCCCCATCGTCGCGCACGGCCCCCGTGCGGATCGCTTCATCCCTGCGCGCCCGCTCCAGCCGTTTGTCGATGGAGGCGAGCCGCGGGTCTTCCGCGCCGTGGAAATCCTGTCCGGGTCCATTCTCCGACACGCAGCATCCCCATCCCGTGATCGTGTACGAACCAGGAAGGGGAAGTCGCTCTGTCGGCGAGCAGCCCCGCCAAGGCACGGCCCGGTTAGCCGGGGGTCCGGGGGGTGTCAACCGTTGTGGATCAGCGACGGGCGGTGCGCAGGAACCGTGAAAGGCCCCTGCCGGCGCAGCGGCGACGCAGGATATCGGCCGCCGTCCCAGCGAAGGCTGGGACCTTCATGAGGCGCGGCACCCCGCCTTACCGGGTCACACGCAGCGCGAATCGCGCACCGGCGCGCCCGCACCGCGGGTTTCCCACGATCCGTCGGGGGTGCGATACTTCTCGCCCGGCTTGGTCTGCGCGATCAGGTTGCAGCCGCTGGTAAAGGCCAGCTGCTCCACGGTCGCGCCGCTGGCCTGCGCCTTTTGCGTATAGGCGGCCTTGCGCTGGATGTTGATGTTGCTGACCAGCGCGCGCAGCTGCGCGTTGCCGCCGCCCACCACGCCCAGATAACCGTCGGGCTGCTCGCCCACCTCGCCGGCCGCGCGTGCCGCGGCATAGGCCGGGTCGCGCTGCGCCCAGGCGGCGCCCGACACCGCCGCCAGCGCCACCGCGCCGGCGATCATCAGAATGGCTTTGTTGGTCATGGCGTCAGAAAATCCCCGGATTCTGCTTGATGAGCGACTTCGCTTCGTTGTCGAGGCGATAGACCACTTCCTGCGTGACGTTGATGTTCAGGTTGATCTGGATCGGCTTGTCGGGTGCCGAGATGTTTACGCACCCCCCCGCGATCAAGGGCATCCCGGTCATCACCGCCATCGCCATCAGCCTGGTCGTCACGCTCACCTTCCGCACTTCCGTTTCGGTCATGGCACATTCCCGCTTTCCGGGGGCTGAACGGCGCCCCCCTGTTCCCCTTGCGCATTCCGTTCGGCCTGCCGGTTCTGCTCCGCGATCAACGCCTGCAGGTTGCGCGCCACCAGCCGCTGCGGATCGTAGAAGCTCGCCGCCGAATCGATCAGCCCGCGGAACGGCGCACGGATCGTGATGTTGAACACGATCGGCAGCCGCGTCAGGCGACGCAGCAGGAAATTGCTCTTGGCGCCCGCGCCCTGGCGGATGCCGGTGAAGCGCACGCCCGTCACCATCTCGCCCGCCAGCGGCCCGTCCATCTCCAGCACCAGCTCGCGATAGGTGAGCGAGCGCAGCGACTGGAACGCCAGATTGCCCCAGAAGCCCAGATCCTTCTCGGTCAGCTCGCCCAGATAGGCGATGCCCCCGCCGCCGGCGCGCGCGATCAGCCGCCCGCCCTCGATCCGCCCGCCATTGGCGTCGAACACCATCGGCAACACCCCGTCGAACACGCCGGTGGCGTTGAGGTTCGAGAAATCGAACTGCTGCAGGAACTTGCCCGCGTCCATGCCGGTGACGTGGAAGGTCATGCGGCGCGTCTGCCCGCTTTCCGAAAAATCCAGCAGCGTGGGGTCGAGCGACAGCGTGCCGCCCGCGAACGGCCAGATGCCGCTGGTCACCTTCACCTTCGTATCGCGCAGCGTCTGAAACACGATCCGCCCGTCGGTGACGGGGACACCGGGGTTGATCGACGCCACCGTCGCCACCTGCCCCGGCGCGCTTTCCAGCGCCAGCAGGTCGGTGAAGCGGATCGTCCCGGCCAGCCCCTGCACCGGGCCGAACGCGGCGGCCAGATCGGTGCCCGGCGTGGTGAAGGTGCCGGTGCTGGTCACCCCCTTCGCGCCCCAGTCGATATCGCCCTGCCCGCTGACCGTCCCCTTCACGTCGGCGATCACGCCGAACGTCAGCCGCGTCAGCCGGTCGGGCTGCAATCCCTCGCCAAAGGTGATGCCGGGGACCGCCAGATGCGCCTGGCCCTCGCCGCTCGCCAACCGGTGCGCGATCGTCACATCGGCCACCTTCGTGCCGGTGACGGGTTCGTGGAGTGTGCCGCGCGCATCGATCCGCCCGTCCTTCAGCACCAGCGCGACGTCGCGCGCGGCCATCGGTTCGAACCGCGCGGGCGTCTGCGTGTCGGCGACCGACAGCGCGCCGTCCAGCGACAGCACGCCGCCCGCCAGCCGCCATTCGCCCTCCCCCGCGCTCATCGCCAGCGGCACGTTGGCGATCTGCCCCGCCAGCCCCGCGAAGGCGCCAGCGATCCCTGCGGACGTGACGCGCCCGTCGAGCCGAGCGGCGGCGATATGCGTGACGCGCCCCTCCGCGCCCAGCGCCGCACGCACGTCCGCCAGCGCGAAGCCGCGATCGCCCAGCCGCACGGTCCCGCCCGCGGTCTCGACGGCCAGCGGCGTGCCGCCGATCGTGCCGCGCAACGCCGCCGTGCCGATCCGCACTCCGCCCGCGACGCGCCCGCCCGCCACCTCGACCAGCGCAGCCCCGCTCGGGCACAAGGTCAGCCGCGCGGGGTCGAGCCGGAGCCCCGACAGTGCCAGCGACCGGATCGTCACCGGCGTGCATGCGGGGTTGAGCGCGAGGCGCGATCCGCGCCAGCGCGCATCGACCGGCACGACCAGCCCGTCGACGCGCCCACCGCCGAGCGGACCGCTGAGCGTCAGCTGCGTCGTCACCCGCCGCCCCGCGATCCGCACCGGGGTCAGTTCCAGCCGCGCACCGTTCGCGGCATAGGGCGCCATCCGCACCGTCCCCGCGATCGCGCCGCCCGTGCCTTGCGTCAGGTCGGCGGCGACCGTCGGCAGTCCGCCGCCCGCCATGCGCAACCGCCCGCCCACTGCGACCCCGCCGACGCGCAGCGCATCGCCGCGCACCGTCACCCGCGCGCCGCTGGCGGCGGTCAGCGTAAGGTCCGGCACCGCCGCCGCGCCATCGGCAAGGCCGACCCGCGCCGCCATGTCGAACGCGCGGCCCGCGCGCGCCGCCGCCATCGCGGCCTGCCGGACCAATGGCGCGACCGGCGATCCGGCGGCCGCGTCGGCCCGCGCCGTCACCTGCCGCAGCATCGCAGGCGCCAGCGCGGTGCCGCGGCTGGTCACCGATCCAGCGAACGCGGGCGCCGCGCCGCCCAGCGCGTAGCGGCCCGCGATCGTCGCGCCCTTCGCCCGCACGCCGGGGACGGTCAGCGGCCCCGACGCCAGCCGCACGTCGCCCTTCGTCGCGCGCGCATGTCCGTCGAACGCGATCGTCCCGGTCAGGCGCTCCACGCCATAGCCGGGCGCGCGCACCACCGCCGCGCCGGCGTGATGCAGCGTGCCCTGCCAGCGGTCAAACCCCGCGCCCAGCGTCACCTGCGCGCCCGCCGCGACCTGCTGCGCCGCGACCCCGCCGGCACAGGTGACGCGCGTGGCGCCGACCGGCCCGGTCAGCGTCGGCGCGCCGCGGCGGATCGCGATCGCCAGCACGGCATGGGCGTCCGCCACCGTGCAGCCACCCGCCGCGACGCGCGGCGCTACCGCCGCGATCGTGCCGGCGAAGCCATCGTCCAGCCGCCCGCGCCCGGTCAGCTTCACCCCCACCACGCCCGCCGGCGTCTCCACCCGCGCGCGCGCATCGGCCACGTCGATCGATAGCGACGGCAGTGCGAACGGCGCGGTGCCGGCGGTCGGTGCCGGCAGCAGCCGGTCGATCGCGCCCAGCGACAGCTTGCCGTCGATCCAGCGCGCCCGCGCGCGCACATGGCCGGCGCGCACCGCGACGACACGCGCGCCCGACAGGCCGACGTCGGTGGACGTCTCCACCCAGTCCGCCACCAGATCGGGATCGCGCGGATCGCCGATCACCACGTTCGTCAGCCGCTGCCGCCCCAGCCCCAGGTCGCTGATATGATAGCGCGCCGGCACGCCCCGCGTGGCCAGTTCGCGGTCGATGACCTGCGTCGCGATCGGCACGCGCGACAGCCACACGCCCGCGCCCGCGGCCAGCGCCAGCACCGACACGGCGACCAGCGCACGGCGACCGCGCCGGGCCGTGCGCCCGTCCGGCGGGGGCGGTTCCGCCGCCGTGCTCATCTACGCCACTCCACCCGCATCATCCGCACCATGCATAGCCCCGCCCGATCGTCTCACGCAATTGCGCGCCCGCCGGGGGCGGCATATCGTGCGCCGCGATGCTGGATGCCGATGCCCCCGTCACCGATGCCTCGGGGCATCGCGCCCGGCTGCGCGCGCGCCTGTTCGCCGATGCGGAGGGGCTGCACGACCACGAACTGATCGAATATCTACTCGCGGTGGCATTGCCGCGGCGCGATACCAAGGAACTTGCCAAGCGGCTGCTGGACGAATTCGGCGGGATCGGCGGGCTCCTGGCCGCCGATCCGCAGGCGCTCCTGCGCGTGAAGGGGATGGGCGACGTCACCGCCGCGGCGATCAAGATCGCGCACGCCACCTCGCTGCGGCTGATCCGCGCCCGCACGCGCGCGGCGCCGATCCTGTCCAACTGGCAGGCGCTGGCCGATTACCTGCACGCCGCGCTGGCGCACGACACGATCGAACAGTTCCGCGTCCTGCACCTCAACACCCGCAACATGCTGATCCGCGACGAACAGATGTCGCGCGGGACGATCGACGAGGCCGCGGTGCACGTGCGCGAGGTCATCAAGCGCGCGCTGGAGATCGGCTCCGCCGCGCTGATTCTGGTCCACAACCACCCGTCGGGCGATCCCTCCCCCAGTCGCGCCGACATCGACATCACCCGCGCGATCATCGCGGCGGGCAAGCCGCTGAACATCGTCGTGCACGACCATATCATCGTGGGGGCGGCCGGGCAGGTGAGCCTGCGCGCGAAGGGGTTGATCTAGGCGGCTGATCTACGGGAAGGGTTTGACCTCGACCGACCCGTTTTCCGGGATCGATCCGATGTGCTTCTTCACTGCCGCGTAATTCGGGTCATTGGGCGGATAGCGAACGACGGCGTCACCCGACGCTCCCGCTGCGCCCGTCGCGCGGAGTGACAGGACGATCGTTCCGTCCGGTTCCTGCGTCGCTGTGCCGATCGAGGCCGCGGGCTCCTGGGCAATCATCGTTTGATCGTTTTGGGTGCGCTGGGCGAACGCGGCCACGCAACGACTTTCCACCAAGAGGATGAGAAGCCCAGTAGGCATCTGGATGCGGCGTCGGTATCCCGCCATGATTACCTCCGTAAAACCGCGCGGCGCTCGTAGCATATATCCCCGCGTTTGCCCCTCCCCCGGCACACTGCTAACGGCGCGCGATCACCTATCCCCGTTCAGGAACCGCCCGATGATCCCCCGCTATTCCCGCCCCGACATGGCCGCGATCTGGACGCCGGAGGCGCGCTACGCGATCTGGTTCGAGATCGAGGCACATGCCACCGACGCACTCGCCGAGCTGGGCGTGGTGCCCAAGAGCGCGGCGCAGGCGCTGTGGGCGTGGTGGGCGACGAAGCCGGCGATCGACGTCGCCGCGATCGACGCGATCGAGGCGGTGACCAAGCATGACGTGATCGCGTTCCTGACCTGGGTCGCCGAGCAGGTGGGCGATGAAGCGCGCTTCATGCACCAGGGGATGACCTCCTCCGACGTGCTAGACACCACGCTGTCGGTGCAGCTGGCCCGTGCCGCCGACCTGCTGATCGCGGATATCGACGCGCTGCTGGCGGTGCTGGAACGCCGCGCGAAGGAGCACAAGCTGACCCCGACGATCGGGCGCAGCCACGGCATCCATGCCGAGCCGGTGACGTTCGGGCTGAAGCTGGCGCAGGCGCATGCCGAATTCTCGCGCCACCGCACGCGGTTGGTCGCGGCGCGCGAGGATATCGCCACCTGCGCGATTTCCGGCGCGGTCGGCACCTTCGCCAATGTCGATCCGCGCGTCGAGGAACATGTCGCGGGCAAGCTCGGCCTCGCGATCGAGCCGGTCTCTACCCAGGTGATCCCGCGCGATCGCCACGCGATGTTCTTCGCCACGCTGGGCGTCATCGCCAGCTCGGTCGAGCGCGTCGCGACCGAAGTGCGCCACCTGCAACGCACCGAGGTGCTGGAGGCGGAGGAATATTTCTCCCCCGGCCAGAAGGGGTCGTCGGCGATGCCGCACAAGCGCAACCCGGTGCTGACCGAGAATCTGACCGGGCTGGCCCGGATGGTGCGCGGCTATGTCACCCCCGCACTGGAGAATGTCGCGCTGTGGCACGAACGCGACATCAGCCATTCGTCGGTCGAACGCTATATCGGGCCGGACGCGACGATCACGCTCGACTTCGCGCTGGCGCGGCTGACCGGGGTGGTCGACAAGCTGCTGGTCTACCCCGAGCGGATGCAGAAGAACCTCGACCGGATGGGCGGCCTCGTCCATTCGCAGCGCGTGCTGCTGGCGCTGACGCAGGCGGGGGTCAGCCGCGAGGATTCGTACCGGCTGGTCCAGCGCAACGCGATGAAGGTGTGGGAATCGGACGGGCAGCTGTCGTTGCAGGAACTGCTGAAGGCTGACCCGGAAGTCACCGCCGCGCTGTCCCCGGCGCAAATCGACGAGAAATTCGACCTGGGCTATCATTTCAAGCACGTCGACACGATCTTCGACCGGGTGTTCGGCGGCTGAAGAGGCTCAACCCCGTCGTCGTGCCGGACGTGTTCCGGCATGACAAGGTAACGGGCAAGGACCGCGCTTCCACGAGACGCCCACCCGGTGTCGCAAGAATGCCACACTTCCGTCACGTGATTGCAACAAGTGCAAGCAAGATTGTTGCGCACGTTTGTTGCGCCGCAGCGTAAC
Source organism: Sphingomonas ginsenosidimutans (assembly GCF_002374835.1). Taxonomy (GTDB): domain Bacteria; phylum Pseudomonadota; class Alphaproteobacteria; order Sphingomonadales; family Sphingomonadaceae; genus Sphingomonas; species Sphingomonas ginsenosidimutans. Next base: position 514,359 of record NZ_NWVD01000001.1, on the reverse strand, counting down.
GATCCATAGATGGCGCCGTGTCGGACCTATCCGGCACAGGAGACCCATCATGCGCACGTTCGAAACCGCCGTCAGCACCGCGCTGGCGATCGCGGCTCAGGCGCTGGTGGTCGGCGTGGTCCTGACCACGATCTGATCCATCGGCCCACCACCGCCCCCCGACCCCCGCGCCGTTCAGCGCGGCGGTTAGCGGGCGGTAACGGGCTTTCCCTTTCGTGCGCCGGCTGCGACAGTGCCGGCATGATCCGCATCCTCGGCGCCGTCCTGGCGGGTGGCCGTTCCTCGCGCTTTGGCAGCGACAAGGCGATGGCGACGTGGCGCGACACCGCGTTGATCGACCATGCGCTCGCCAGCCTGTCGCCGCACGTCGCCGACCTGCTGGTCGTCGGCCGCGCCGACGCGCGCGTGCGCACCGCCCCCGACCTACCCTACCCCGAACTCGGCCCGCTCGGGGGCATCGCCGGGGCGCTGGAGGTGGCCGCCCGCGAGGGATTCGACGCGGTGCTGACCACCGCCTGCGACACACCCCGCCTGCCGCCTGCGCTGGTCGCCGCGCTGCTGGGCGAGGACGCCGCCCATGCCGCGGAGGCGCCCACCGTCGGGCTGTGGCCGGTCAGGCTGGCCGCGCCGCTGCTGGCGCGCCTGTCCGCCGGCGGCGACCGCTCGATCCGCGGCTGGGCGCGCGACACAGGCGCGGTCGCGGTGCTACCGGGCGTCGTCCTCGCGAACGTCAATACGCCGGACGATCTGGCACGGCTGGACGGCGCAGTGCGGGGATAGGTGGATGAGCGCAGGAGCTTGAGGCCCCACCGTCATGCCGGACTCGTTCCGGCATCCCTCGCGCCGCAAACTCGCAATCGACTGATTTCGCGGCACCATGGACCCGGGAACAGGTCCGGGGTGACGAATTGCGAGGGGGGGGCGGAGCGAGTCTCGCCTCCGTTCCGGTCCCTCCTCACATGCGCGACGTCGTGCCCGACCGCCCTCACGCCGGTTCGGCGTCGCCCGCCGCGTACCATCGCAGGTCGCGCTCGCCGATGCCCAGCGCGGGCCATTCGGCGCGCCATTCCGCCAGATGCGCGCTCGCCATGTGGCGGGCGAGCGATGCGCGGTCGCGCCACACCTCGCTGACCCGGATCAGTCCCGGTTCGTGCACATCCTCGGCATAGGCGTAATCGAGGCAGCCGTCCTCGGCGCGGCTGGCGGCGATCATCCGTGCCATTGCGCCGCGCGCCGTGCCGAGCCGGTCCGGCGGCACGCGGAACGTGCCCAGGATCACCAGCGTCACTTGCGCGCCCATGCCCGCTGCCCGCCGATCCACGTCTCGATCACCTGCGTCTGGCGCAGCGCCTCAGGCGTGGCGGCCAGCGGGTCGCGGTCGACGATGATGAAGTCGGCGCGCTGCCCCGGCGCCAGGATGCCGAACTTCGCCTCGGCGAAGCCGGCGAAGCTCGCCCCGCCGGTAAAGCCCCACCATGCCTGTTCGCGAGTCACCGCCTCTGCGGGGCGCCACCCGCCGGCGGGCTGCCCGTCCGCGCCGGTGCGGGTGAACGCCGCCGCCCAGTTCGCCCAGGGATCGGGCTTCTCCACCGGGAAGTCCGACCCGAACGCCAGCTTCGCGCCGTTGTTCATCAACGATTTCCACGCATAGGCGCCCGCCAGCCGCGCCTCGCCCAGTCGCGCCTCGGCCATCACCCGGTCGCTGGTGGCGTGGATCGGCTGGACCGAGGCGATGATGCCGTAGCGGCCGAACGCGGGCATGTCGGCCGGGTCGACCACCTGCGCATGTTCGATCCGCCAGCGCCGGTCGCCCTTGTAGGTCGCGGACAGCTCGGCGATGGCGTCGATCGCCTGTTTGTTGGCGCGATCGCCGATCGCATGGACCGCGACCTGATAGCCGTCCATCGCCGCGCGGCTCATCAGATTCTGCAACTGGTCGTCGGTCAGGAAGCCCAGTCCGCGCTCCCCCGGCGCATCGGCATAGGGCGCCTTCAACCACGCGCCGCGCGATCCCAGCGCGCCGTCCGCGAACAGCTTCACCCCCGCCAGCCGCAGGCGATCGTCGTACAGCCACGGCGTCGGCCCGGTCCCGCCGATCGCGACGGTGGTGTCGATCCCGGCGGCATAGGACATGATCCGCACGCGCAGCGCGCCGATGTCGCCCATCCGGCGATAGGTCATCCAGTCGTCCAGCGACGTGCCCATGTCGGCGACCGCGGTGATGCCGTCGCGTAGCAGCAGCTGCTGCGCCGCCAGGAACGCGGCGGTGCGGTCCTTCGCCCCCACCTTGGGCAACGCGCGGTCCATCAGCGACATGGCATTGTCGACCAGCACGCCCAGCGGCTTTTCGACACGCCCGCCCGCCGGCGCGGCGGTGGCGGCGGTGATGCCGGCGGCCTTCAGCGCGGCGCTGTTGGCCCAGCCGGCATGGCCGTCGGCGCGTTCCAGCCACACCGGCCGGCCCGGCACCGCGGCGTCGAGATCGGCGGCGGTGGGAAAGCGCCCCAACCCCCATTGTTCCTGGTTCCAGCCGCGCCCGACGATCCACGCGCGTTCCGGGTTGGCGCGCGCATAATCGGCGATCTTCTTCTGCGCCTCCGCCAGCGATCGCGTGTCCGACAGGTCGAGGGCCAGCAGCGCCAGCCCCTGCGCGATGACGTGCCCGTGCGCGTCGATCATCCCGGGCATCACCACCCGCCCCTTCATGTCGGCGCGCCAGTCATAGGTGGGGCCGGGATTCTTCTTGGTCCGCTTCGGCGGCTGCTCGCCGACCGGGACCAGCCGCACGACCTTGCCCTGCGCATCGATCACCATCGCCTGGAACCGCACGACGCGCCCGTCGCGGTCGAGCGTCATGCCAGCGACATTGTCGATCAGCGCGTCCGCCCCCGCGGCTAGCGGCAGCGCGAGCGAGGACAGGCCGGCGAGCGCACCGGTCAGGCGAAGAATTTGGCGTCGGTTCATATTGCCTGCCATATGGCGGCAGAGGGTTTTTGGCGAGGGCAGGTGATGCGGTACGCACGGGGTTGGGCTGGCCTGGGGCTGGCGCTGGCGATGGGAGCGGCGATCCCGATCGCGGCGGCACCGCGCGCGGCCGGCGCGATGGAGGTGAAGCGCAACGACGCGCTGGTCGATTTCAGCTACGGCTATCCCGCCGCCGCCGCGCGCATCCCGCCGCTGCGCCGCTGGCTGGACCAGGACCGCGCCCGGTTCGAGGCCGACGCGCGCCGCACCGCGCAGGAGGACCGGCGCGAAGCGACGAAGAACGACTATCCGTTCCATCCGCACGATGCCGCGCGCCACTGGGCGGTGGTAACGGAGACGCCGCAGCTGCTGAGCCTGTCGGGCGAAACCTACCGCTTCACCGGCGGCGCGCATGGCGGCACGCTGCTCGACACGATCGTATGGGACAAGGCACGCCAGCGCCGTGTCGATCCGCGCGCGATGTTCACCTCCGCGGCGGCGTTGCAGGACCTGCTCGGCGCGACCTGGTGCGCGAAGCTCAAGGCGGAGCGGACGAAGCGGCTGGGCGAGGACCCCGGCGTCGATCCGGTATTCCCCTGCCCCACGATCGACAAGCTGACGCTGCTGCTCGGCTCCACCAACCGCCGCGCGATCGATCGGATCGGGTTGATCGCGGGGCAATATGTCGCCGGCGCCTATGTGGAGGGGATGTACGAGGTGACGCTGCCGGTCACGCCGGCGCTGCTGCGCATCGTGAAGCCGGAATGGCGCGGGGCGTTCGCGGTGGGCGGGGACGGCGCGACATAACGGGGAGGCCCCTGCCTGCGCAGGGGCGACGTTTTCGCCCACCCGTCGCCCCAGCGAAAGCTGGGGCCTCCCGCCGGATCGCGCGCCCTACGGCAGCCGCCGCACCAGCGCGCTGGTGTCCTGCCGCGCGCCGCCCATCGCCTGTACCTCGGCATAGAATTGGTCGACCAGCGCGGTCACCGGCAACACCGCGCCGTTCGCCTTCGCCTCGTCCAGCGCCAGCCCCAGGTCCTTGCGCATCCAGTCGATCGCGAAGCCGAAGTCGAACCGGCCCTCGGCCATGCTGTCCCAGCGGTTGACCATCTGCCAGCTCTGCGCCGCGCCGCCCGACACCGCCTCCAGCACCTTGTCGAGGTCCAGCCCGCTCTTCTGGGCGAAGCGCAAGCCCTCGGCCACGCCCTGCAACACGCCCGCGATGCATATCTGGTTGACCATCTTGGTCTGCTGCCCCGCGCCCGCCGCGCCGACATGGACGATCCGCGCGGCATAGGCCTGCATCACCGGCTCCGCCTTCGCCAGCGCGTCGGCGGACCCGCCGCACATGATCGACAGCCTGCCCGCCTCCGCGCCCGCCTGCCCGCCCGATACCGGCGCGTCGACCGACAGCGCGTGCGCCGCCGCCAGCCGCCGCGCGATGCCCGCGGACACGGTGGTATGGTCGATGAACACCGCATCGTCCGCCATTGCGGAAAAGGCGCCATCGGCCCCCAGCGTCACCGCCTCCAGATCGGCATCGTTGCCGACGCAGGTGACGACCGCCGCCGCGCCGCGCGCCGCCACCGCGGGCGTATCGGCCACCGCCAGCCCGGTCGCCTCCGCCTTGGCGCGGGTGCGGTTGTAGACGGTGACGTCGTGCCCGGCCGCCGCCAGGTGCCGCGCCATGGGGGCGCCCATCACCCCGGTGCCGATGAATGCGATCTTCATGGCGCCAAGCCTTAAGCGGTCGCCCCCGCCGCCGCCAGCGGCGATCGGCTTTATCCCGTGGCCGCGATCCGCTAGGCGGTCGTGATGGCTACCCAGTACGCGACCGATCCCGCCCTTCCCGTGTCCATCGACGACGTGCGCGCCGCGCATGCGCGGATCGGCGACATGATCGTGCGCACGCCCACGCTCATCAGCCGCACGCTGTCGAAGCTGACCGGCGCGACCGTGTACCTGAAGTTCGAGAACCTGCAGTTCACCGCCGCCTACAAGGAACGTGGCGCGCTCAACACGCTGATGCTGCTGTCGGACGAAGCGAAGCAGAAGGGCGTGATCGCCGCGTCGGCGGGCAATCATGCGCAGGGGCTGGCCTATCACGCCAACCGGCTGGGCGTTCCCGCGACGATCGTGATGCCGCGCAACACCCCGATCGTGAAGGTGGTGCAGACACAGGGCCACGGCGCCGATGTGATCCTGGAAGGCGACACGTTCGACGCCGCCTATGCGCACGCGCGCCTGCTGGAGGCGGAGCGCGGCTTCACCTTCATCCACCCGTTCGACGATCCGCGCGTCATCGCGGGGCAGGGAACCGTCGCGGTCGAGATGCTGGCCGATGCGCCCGACATCGACATGCTGGTGGTGCCGATCGGCGGCGGCGGGCTGATCTCCGGCATGGCGACGGTCGCGCGCGCCGCGGGCCGCCCGATCGAGATCGTCGGCGTGGAGGCGGAGCTGTTCCCGTCGATGTACAACCGCCTCAATGGCACCGACATGCCGTGCGCGGGCGATACGCTGGCGGAGGGGATCGCGGTCAAGGAACCCGGCCGGATCACGTCGCAGATGGTGCGCGCGCTGGTGGACGAAATCGTGCTGGTGTCCGAACGGTCGCTGGAGGAAGCGGTCAGCCTGCTGCTCCAGATCGAGAAGACGGTGGTGGAGGGCGCAGGCGCCGCGGGCCTTGCCGCGCTGCTGGCGCATCCCGAGCGGTTCCGCGGCAAGACCGTCGGCGTCGTGCTGTGCGGCGGCAACATCGACACGCGGCTGCTCGCCAACGTGCTGCTGCGCGATCTGGCGCGCTCGGGCCGGCTGGCGCGGCTCAGGCTGCGGTTGCAGGATCAGCCGGGCGCGCTGTTCAACGTCGCGCGCATCTTCGACCAGGAACGCGTCAACATCATCGAGGTGTATCACCAGCGCGTGTTCACCACGCTGCCCGCCAAGGGGCTGGTCACCGACATCGAGTGCGAGACGCGCGACCGCGCGCATCTGGACCAGCTGATCGCCGCGCTGACCGCCGCGGGGTTCGACGTCAAGGCGGTGGAGCACGCCTGACGCGCCACGCAAAAGATGGTTAAGCGGCTTTTCACCGCGCGCGTCCGGGCCGATATACAGGGGCGACGCGCGCCCGCACCGGGCGCGCCACGGGGACCAGACGACCGGTGACAGCGCCCTTCCGATTCCCGCGCTTCTTCGTCACCAGCCCGCAGCCCTGCCCGTATCTGCCCGGGCGGCAGGAGCGGAAGGTGTTCACCGAACTGTCCGGCCCGAATGCCACCGAGCTGAACGACGCGCTGAGCCGCATCGGTTTCCGCCGCAGCCAGTCGGTCGCCTATCGCCCCAGCTGCGCTGGGTGCAGCGCCTGCCTGTCGGTGCGCGTGCTCAGCCACCAGTTCGAGCCGAATGCGACGCAGCGCAAGCTGCTGCGCCGTCACGCCGACCTGGAGGTGACCGCCTGCCGCCCCTGGGCCACCGACGAGCAATATCAGCTGCTGCGCGGATACCTGGCGTCGCGGCATCCCGGCGGCGGCATGGCCGGCATGGACGAGATGGACTATGCCGACATGGTCGAACAATCGCCGGTCAATTCGGTGATCGTCGAGTATCGCGAGCCGGGGCGCGGCGGCGTGCCGGGGCGGCTGATCGGCTGCTGCCTCACCGACCGGCAGGCGGACGGGCTGTCGATGATCTACAGCTTCTTCGCGACCGATGAGGACGCGCGCCCGGCGCTGGGCAATTTCATTATCCTCGACCATATCGCCCGCACGCGCGAGGCGGGGCTGCCCTATGTCTATCTCGGCTATTGGGTGAAGGGATCGCCGCGCATGGCATACAAGGCGCGCTATCGCCCGATGGAGATGCTCGGCCCGCGCGGCTGGACACTGCTGTCCGACGAGGATGCCGGCTGAGGGGATAGGCTGGCGCCGCCGTTGCCCGAACCCATGCGTCACCCCAGCGAAGGCCGGGGTCTCCCGCGGCCTGGCGACGCGCCCGCAAACGGGAATATCCCAGCTTCCACTGGGATGACGGGAGCGGCGGCACGTTCCCGCACGATCGTCGCCCCGGACCCGTTCCGGGGTCCTCCACTCCGCCCGGCCACCGGCTTGTGGGTGCGCGGTTCGGTGGATGCCGGAACAGGTCCGGCATGACGGAAAAGAGGTTCGCAACGCCCTCGCCGGGATGACGAAGGCCGGACGGGCTGCCGGCCGCTATTGCCCGCTGACGCGCACCTCGACGTCCAGGCATTCCTCGCCCTCGCCCAGCCGAGATCCGGCGACGGGGGCGCAGCCCGCGGCGTCGAGCGCCACCGCGATGCGGACGTGGTGCTCCTCCGGCGACAGCGCCAGCGTCGGGTCGAAGCCGATCCAGCCGATCCCCTCCACCCAGCCGTCGGCCCAGCCGTGCGGCGTCGGGCGGCGCCCGTCCTGCAGGTCGCAATAACCGGTGACGTAGCGCGCGGGAATGTCGAGCGAGCGCGCACAGGCAACGAACATCTGCGCCAGATCGCGCGGCGTCGCGGTGTCGCGGGCGAAGGCGTCGTCGACGGTCAGCCCCGGTTCCGGCCGCCCCTTGTCCAGCGCGAATCGCTCGTGCAGCGCGCGGTTGAGCGCGTGCAACGCCCCCAGCGGCGAATGCCCCTCGGTCATGCGATGGGCGAACCCGGCCAGCACCTCGCCCGCATCGGTCACCGGCGTGCTGCGCAGGAACACCGCGGGGGGCAGCGGCTCGAACGTGCCGTGCAGCACGCCGTCGGAATGGCTGGTCACCACCTCGCCCGACACCGCGATCTCCAGCCGGTCGAGCGGCCCTTCGGCGTACAGCATCGTCGTGCGGTTGCCGAAGCCGTCGCGATGTTCGCGCAGCCGCGCGTCGCAATCGACCGAGATGTGCCATTCGGCGACGGTCTGGTCGTGGGTATTGCCCGGCGTGACGCGCAGCAGCTGCACGATCCGCCCCTGCGGCTTGGTGAAGCGATAGGTGGTGCGATGGTCGATCGACAGGCGCATGTCAGTGATGGAACTTGAATTGCCGGCCGATCGCGTCGTGAAGCTGGGCGTTCTCGACGATCAGCGCCTGCAGGTGCTGGTGGAGTCCGGCGGCGATCACGTCGCCGGTGCGGGTGCGCGCGGCGCGCGCCTGGCGGTTGCGGGCCATGCGGTCCGCCGCCCCTTGCGTGCCGCTCGATTTGGCAAGGCCGGTGAGCGCGATCACCGTCTCCTCCATCGACGCGGCCAGGCTGCGCGGCAGCTCGGCGCGCGACAGCAGCAGGTCGATGACATTGGCGGGGTTCAGCCCGTCGCTGTACAGCCAGCGATAGGCGGTCACCGCGCTGACGGTCTGGAGGATCGTGGTCCACTGGTCGCGATCGACGGTGCCGCCGACGCGCTCGCCCTCGGGCAGCAGGATGTGATATTTCACGTCCAGCAGCCGCGCGGTATTGTCGGTGCGCTCCACCGCCTGTCCCAGCCGGATGAACAGCGTGGTCTGGTTGCGCAGCATCCGGTGCACCGCGCCCTCGAACCCGCGCGTCTCGGCCTTCACCGCCTCGACCACCGCCAGCGTGGTGTTCGAATCGAGCCGCCGCACTTGCTGGTCGAAGATCAGCCACGCGCCGTTGATCGCCTGCCACGCCTCGCGCGTCAGCGCGGTGCGCACCGCACGGGCATTGTCGCGCGCCATCGCCAGGCAGCGCAGGATCGATCCCGGATGCGCTGAATCGCTCAGCAGGAACCGCGCGACCGATTCGCGCGCCAGCACCGCGCCGCTGGCGGCGAAGCCGTCCTCGGTATCGGTGACCGCCAGCGCGGATCGCCACGCATCCTCGCCCGCCGATCGCGGCGACAGCACGTCGAGGCGCAGCGTCGCCTCCACCAGCCGCGCGATGAAATCGGCACGTTCGACATAGCGCCCCAGCCAGTAGAGCGAGGCGGCGGTCCGGCTGAGCATCAGGCCAGCCCCCCGCCGATCGTCTGGGTCATGCCGCCCATCGCCTGCGTCATCCCCCCGCCGCGCGCATGTTCGGGCAGCAGCACGAAACTGTCCTTCGTCCCGCCGCCCTGCGACGAATTGACCACCAGCGATCCTTCGCGCAGCGCGACGCGCGTCAGCCCGCCGGGCACCACCTGCACCCCGCGCGATCCGGTCAGCAGGAACGGGCGGAAATCGACGTGGCGCGGCGCGACGCCCTGTTCCACCAGCGTCGGCACGGTCGACAGCGCCAGCGTCGGCTGCGCGATATAGCGATGCGGCTCGGCGATCAGCGCGGCGCGGAACCGCTCGATCTCGGCGCGCGACGCGGTCGGGCCGACCAGCATGCCATAGCCGCCCGATCCGTCGACCAGCTTGACCACCAGTTCGTCGAGGTGATCGAGGACGTAGCGCAGCGCGTCCGGTTCGCGGCAGCGATACGTCTCGACATTGGGCAGCGTCGGCGCGCCCCCGGAATAGAATTTCACGATCTCCGGCATATAGCTGTAGATCGCCTTGTCGTCGGCGATGCCGTTACCCGGCGCGTTGAGGATCGCGACATTGCCCGCAGCATAAGCGGCGATCAGCCCCGGCACGCCCAGCATCGAATCGGGGCGGAACACCAGCGGATCGAGGAAGTCGTCGTCGACGCGGCGATAGATCACGTCCACCTTCACGCGCCCCGCAATGGTGCGCATGAACACGACGTCGTCGTCCACCACCAGATCGGCCGCCTCGACCAGTTCGATCCCCATCGAATCGGCCAGGAAACTGTGTTCGTAATAAGCGGAATTGTAATGGCCGGGGGTCAGGACGACGCAATTGGGGTTCTGCCCGCAGCCGCGCGGCGCCACCGACTTCATCGTCTCCAGCAGCATGTCGGGATAGCTGTCGACCGCCGCGACGCGGAATTTCGCGAACAGCTCCGGGCACAGCCGCACCATCGCCTCGCGGTTTTCCAGCATGTAGCTGACCCCGCTGGGCGTGCGGGCATTGTCCTCCAGCACGAAGAATTCGTCCGGCCCGGTACGCACCAGGTCGATGCCGCAGATATGCGCCCAGACGTCGTGCGGCGGGCGGATGCCGGCCACCTCCGGCCGGAACTGCGGATTGCCCAGGATCAGGTCGGCGGGCAGCACGCCTTCCTTCAGGATGCGGCGCTCGCCATAGATGTCGACCAGGAAGGCGTTGATCGCCTCCACCCGCTGGATCAACCCGGCGGAGAGCCGTTCCCATTCGTCCGCCAGGAAGATGCGCGGCACGATATCGAACGGGATGATCCGCTCGCTCGCCTCGCTCTCGCCATAGACGGCGAAGGTGATGCCCAGCTGGCGGAAAGTGGTTTCGGCGGAATGCTGTCGTCGGCGCAACTCGTCGGGAGGCGTTTCGTCCAGCCAGCGGCAAAGATCGGCCAGCTCGGGGCGCGCGCCGTCTTGGCCGCCCGCCCCCATGATTTCATCGAACGCCTGTGTCCCCATCGGCCCTCGTAACGCTTGTGTGGCGATTTCGCCGCATGCTGCGTCACTTTGATGCACCGCACAAGGGAAATGCGCACGTCACCCGCCGGACGGTAAGGAGGCCAGCATCGCGGGCGTCAGCACCTGCGGCAGGACGCGCGGGGTGGCCGCGCCCTTCGGGTACCACAGGTACAGCGGCACGCCGGCGCGGTTGTGCGCCTCGATGAAGCGGCCCAGCGCCGGATCGCCGTCGGTCCAGTCGCCGACCAGCACCGCGACCTTTCCCTTGGCGAAGGCGTCGGCGACGGTGGCGGTTTCGATCGCCGCCTTTTCGTTGACCTTGCACGTCAGGCACCAGTCGGCGGTGAAATAGGCGAACACCGGCCGCCCCTCCGCGCGAAGCGCCGCCAGCCGCGCCGCGCCGAACGGCTCGGCACCCGGCACGCCGCCCGGCTCCGCGCGAACAGCGGCGGGATGCAGCAGCAGCGTTGCGGCCAGCGCCGGCACCGCCGCCAGCGCGATCGCCCAGCCCGCACGCCGCCCCGCCGCCTGCCGCCGCCCGCCGATCCACAGCCCCAGCGCGAGCAGCAGCGTAGCGGCCAGCCCGATCGTCATCCCGTCGATCCCCGCCTGCCGCCCCAATACCCAGGCGAGCGCCAGCGCGGTCAGGAACATCGGCACCGCCAGCACGCGGCGCAGCCGCGCCATCCACGCCCCCGGCTTCGGCATCCGCCGGCGCAAGCCGGGGACGAAGCCGATCAGCAGGAACGGCAGCGCGATCCCCAGCCCCAGCCCCGCGAAAACCGTCAGCGCAGCGGCGGCGGGCAGCACCAGCGCGGCACCGATCGCGCCGGCCATGAACGGCCCGCTGCACGGCGTCGCGACGAACGCGGCCAGCGCGCCGGTCATGAACGCGCCGGTCGCCCCGCCCTTTCCCGCGAAGGCGGGCACCGGCAGTTCGAACAGCCCAGCCAGGTTGAACGCGATCGCGCTGACCAGCAGCAGCAGCACGCCGATGACGCGCGGGTCCTGCAACTGGAACGCCCAGCCCGCGCTCGACCCCGCGGCGCGCAACGCCAGCAGCACCGCGCCCAGCGCGACGCACACCAGCATTACGCCCGCGGTATAGGCCAGCGCCTCGGCCCGCGCGGCGCGCTCGCCCTCGCCCGATCGCGCCAGCCCCAGCGCCTTCAGGCTCAGGATCGGGAAGACGCACGGCATGACGTTGAGCAGCAGCCCGCCCAGCACCGCGCCCGCGAACGCCAGCGCCGCCGCCGACCAGTCCAGCCCGGTGCGCGCCGCCGCCACCGGTCCGGGCCGCGCCGTCAGCGACAGGCCGACGCCGTCGCCGGTCGCCAGCACCCCCGCGATCGCACCGCCTTCCGGGGTGGCCGCGCTCTTGGTTTCGATCACCACCCGGTCGCCGTCGCGCGTCACGCTTTGCTGCGCAGCATAATCGGTCGCGCCGCCCGCCACCGGATAGAACCATGCCGCCCCCAGCGCGGCATCACGCGGGAACGGCACCGACAGGCGGAAGCGGTCGCCGACGCGCTGCCACGTCGCCTCGCTGCCCAGCGGGCGCGGCAGCGCGCGGCGCCAGGCGTCGAACCGCGCGCGCGTCGCGGCATCGACCGCACCGTCGCCGATCGTCAGCACGGTCGACAGCGTCTGCGTTTCCGGCACGCAGAGCTCGGTCGTGCAGACCAGATAGTCGAGCTTCGCGGCGACCGGCACGCGCGTGCCCTTCGCCAGCCCCGCAGGCAGCGACAGGCGGGTCAGCAGCGCGAACGGCCGTTCGTACACATGGTTCATCAGCCCCGCGATCACCAGCCGCTGCGGCACCGGATAGTCGAGCGGCGCGGCGCGCACCCCAGCGGGCAGCGTCCATTCGGCGCGCGTCTCCACCCCCGCATCGCCGGGGTTCTTCCAGTATCCGTGCCACCCCGCCGCGGGCACGGCAGCGAACGCCAGCGCCACGTCGCTCCCGGCCGCCGGGCTCGCGCTTTCGGGCACCAGCGTGATCGCCAGATGCGGCGCGGCGGGCGCGCCCGATGCCAGCGGCGCGGCCAGCAGCGCGGCGATTGTCATAAGGGTGAAAAGCGCCGCGCGCACAGCTTGCCTGACCATCGGTCCCGGCTCATAGCCGGAACCAGCTCCTCTTGTAACCAAGGTCGCCCCATGAAAGCGTTCGCCGCCGCTGCCGCCCTGCTGACCACCGTCGCCGCACCGGCGCTCGCACAAGGTGCGGCCACGAGGGCGCGAGCGGAACGGACCCTCGGTTATGTCCAGGTGCCCGACGCCGCGCCGGTGTCGGTTGCCGCCACCCCGGCGCTGCCGCGTGCCAAGCCGAAGCTGATCGTCGCCATTTCGGTCGACCAGTTTTCCGCCGATCTGTACGCGCAATATCGCAACCGCTTCACCGACGGGCTGGCGCGGCTGTCGCAGGGGGTCGTGTTCCCGTCGGGCTATCAAAGCCATGCCGCGACCGAGACGTGTCCGGGCCACTCGACGATCCTGACCGGCATGCGCCCCGCACATACCGGGATCATCGCCAACACCTGGCTCGACCAGACGGTCGGGCGCGAGGACAAGATGGTCTATTGCGCGGAGGACGAGCGCGTGCCGGGGACCGAGCACGGCAGCAAGTACGTCCCCTCCGACTGGCATCTGAAGGTGCCGACACTGGGCGAGATGATGAAGCGCGCCGATCCCGCCACGCGCGTCGTGTCGGTCGCCGGGAAGGACCGCGCCGCGATCATGATGGGCGGGCACCAGATCGACCAGATATGGTTCTGGAACACCGACAAGTTCGTCTCCTACCCGGGCCGCGCGACGCCCACGGTGGTACAGCGCGCCAATGACGCGGTCGGCAAGCTGTTCGCCGCGCCGCAGGCCGCGCTGCCGCTGCCGGGCTATTGCAAGGGGCTGTCGCAGCCGATCGCGGTCGGCGGGCAGACGCTGGGCACCGGCCGGTTCGAGCGCGCGGGCGGCGATGCCAAGGCATTCCGCGCCTCGCCCGCGCTCGACGGCGCGGTCTTCGCGCTGGCGGCGGGGATGATCCAGGACATGAAGCTGGGACAGGGTCCGGCGACCGACCTGATCGCGATCGGCGCGTCGGCTACCGACTATATCGGCCATGCGATGGGCACGCAGGGGTCGGAGATGTGCATCCAGATGGAGCAGCTCGACCAGACGATCGGCGCGTTCCTGGCGCAGCTCGACAGCTGGGGGCTGGATTACGAGGTGATGCTGACCGCCGATCACGGCGCGCACGACATGACCGAGCGGCAGCAGCAGCGCGCGATGCCGATGGAGGCGCATGTCGACGGGTCGGTCGCCGCCAAGCTGGTCGGCGCCGCGATCGGGCGCGACCTGGGGATCGCCGGGCCGGTACTGCTGGGGCCGGAAAGCGACGTCTATATCGCCGCCAGCGTGCCGCAGGCGCGCCGCGCGGCGGTGCTGGCGGAGGCGAAGAAGCGGTATATGGCCATGCCGCAGGTCGCCGCCGCCTATACCCGCGACGAAATCGCCGCCACGCCGATGGCGACGACACCGCCCGAATTGTGGACGCTGCTCGAACGGGCGCGCGCCTCCTACGATCCGCAGCGGTCGGGCGACCTGATGGTGCTGCTGCGCCCGCGCATCACCACCATCGGCGCGCCGGGGCCCTATTATGTCGAAACCCACGGCAGCCCGTGGGATTACGACCGCCGCGTGCCGATCCTGTTCTGGCGCAAGGGGATGGCCGGGTTCGAACAGCCGCTGTCGGTCGAAACGGTCGACATCCTCCCCACGCTGGCCGCTACCATCGGGCTGCCGGTGTCGGGCCTCGACGGGCGCTGTCTCGATCTGGACGCGGGCGCGGCCGACACCTGTCCGCGATAACGCCCGCCTTGTCCGGTTTCGTCTTGCAACCCACCGCGCCGCACCGCATGAAACGTAACAACAATTACGGAGAGCGATGATGCAGAGCTACCTGAAGCATTACATCAACGGCGCGTGGGTGGAGAGCCAGGGCGGTCGTCGCCATGAAGTGATCGATCCGGCCACCGAGCAGCCGTGCACCGAAATCACGCTGGGCACCGCCGCGGACGTCGATGCCGCAGTCGATGCGGCGCGCACCGCCTTCGAAAGCTGGTCGCGGTCGACCGTGGACGAGCGCAAGGCGCTGCTGGCGCGGATCATCGACGAATACAAGAAGCGCATTCCCGATCTCGCCCGGTCGATGGCGCAGGAAATGGGCGCGCCGATGGGGCTGGCGATGGCCGCGCAGGCGCCGACCGGACTTGCGCATTTTGCCACCACGATGAAAGCGCTCGACAGCTTCGTGTTCGAGGAGACGGTGGGCAAGGCGAAGGTCGTGCACGAACCGCTCGGCGTCGTGGCGATGATCACGCCGTGGAACTGGCCGCTCAACCAGATCTGCGCGAAGGTCGCGCCGGCGCTGGCGGCGGGGGACACGATGATCCTGAAGCCGTCGGAGGAAGCGCCCGGCTGCGCCGCGATCCTGGCCGAGATCCTCGATGCCGCCGGGGTTCCGGCGGGCGTCTTCAACCTCGTCAACGGCGACGGACCGGGCGTCGGCGCGGCGCTGTCGTCGCATCGCGGCGTCGACATGGTAAGCTTCACCGGATCGACCCGCGCGGGCGTGGCGGTGGCGCAGGCCGCCGCGACGACGGTCAAGCGCGTCCATCAGGAACTGGGCGGCAAGGCGCCGAACCTGGTGCTGGAGGGCGCCGACCTGGGCACCGTCCTGCCGCCGACGGTGGCCGGCGTGCTGGCCAATTCGGGGCAAAGCTGCATCGCGCCGACGCGCCTGCTGGTCCACGACAGCCAGGTCGCCGACGCGACACAGATCGTGAAATCGATGATGGAGCAGACCAAGGTCGGCAACCCGCTGGAGGATGGCCAGCACATCGGCCCGGTCGTCAACAAGGCGCAATATGAGAAGATCCAGGGGCTGATCCAGTCGGCGATCGACGAAGGCGCGACGCTGGTCACCGGCGGTCCGGGGCGGCCGGAGGGGCGCAATTCGGGCTTCTTCATCCAGCCGACGCTGTTCACCGACGTCACTCCCGACATGCGCATCGCGCGGGAGGAGACGTTCGGCCCGGTCGCTACGATCACCCGCTACAGCGACCTGGACGAGGCGGTGCGCGTCGCCAACGACACCGAATACGGGCTGTCGGCGACCATCTCCGGCGATCCGGCGAAGGCGGCGGAGGTCGCGCCGCGGCTGCGCGCCGGGCTGGTCACGATCAACAGCTGGTCGCCCGACATCGCCGCGCCGTTCGGCGGCTACAAGCAGTCGGGCAACGGCCGCGAGAACGGCAAGTACGGCCTGACCGACTTCATGGAAGTCAAGACGATCGTCGGCGCCCCCGCCTGACGAGACGACCGGCGACCGGCGCGCTCACCCCGCGTCGGTCGCACCCCCTCAATAATCGCGCGACACCCGCACATTGGCGCTTTGCCGCCCCAGCGTCGAGATCGACGACAGCAGCGACAGCCAGCGCGTCACCTGGAATTCCACGCGCGTCGCGGAATAGCCCTGGCCGTCGGTGATGATCTCCGCATACAGCCTCCGCGTCACGAACTTGCCCGCCGCGATCGACGTGCCCTGCCCGGTCTGCGGATCGGCGGGCAGGATGCGCAGCCGGTCCAGCCCCGCCGCGCGGCGCACCGCGTTGATCGGGTTGAGGCCATTGCCGCCGTTCTGCAACGCCGCCACCGCCGCGGCCAGCTGCAACGCTTCCGGTGCGGACAATTTGGTGATCGACGTGCCGAACAGCAGCCGGCTGAGCAGTTCGTCCTGCGGCAGCGCGGGCGTGCTGGCGAAGGCGATCTCCGGCTTCGCCGCGACGCCCGTCACGCGGATCGTCGCGTTCAGCCCGGTGGCATTGGCGTTCGCCTCGATATCCAGCGCGGGGTTGGCGGGCACTTCCCCGGCGAAGCGGATCACCCCGCGCGACAGCGCGAACTGGCGGCCCGCGAATTCGTAATCGCCGCGCACCAGGTCGGCGCGGCCGGTGATCGCCGGATTGGTCGGCGTGCCCGCGATATCGACCTCGGTCGACCATTCGCTGCGCAGCCCCAGCCCGGACACCATCAGCCCGCCGGGCGCCTTGGCATGGATCGCCAGCCGCCACGGCGCGGCGGCATCGTCGTCCTCCGCGCCCGCGCCGTCGGGGACGTTGATTTCCCGCACGTTGAGGCGCGGCAGCGCGCTGACCGCGGTCGCCTGACCCAGGCGATAGCGCGCCGCATCGAGCCGCACGTTGCCGCTGATGACCCCGCCGTCGCCGTCGGACGTGAACGCCAGCGGCCCGGTGACGGTGGCGCCGATATCGTCGCGGTCGATCATCACCGCGCGGTCGGCGTTCATGCGCAGGTCGAGCGCGACGCCGTTCGCCGCGCCGAAATCGAACGCACCGGTCCCGCTCACCTTGCCGCCGCGCGCGCCCGCATCCGCGGCGAAGCTCTGCACCTGCAGCCGCGATCCGGCGAACCGCCCCTCGGCGCGGATGTTGCACAGCACGGTGCCGGTCACGCTGCTCTGGATGCGCGCGTTGCTGGAACGCACCACGCCGCGCAGCTGCGGGCTGGCGAGTGTCCCGCTGACGTCCGCCGCGATCGCGACCGCGCCGGACAGGTCGAACAGCTCGACCCGCGTCAGCGGCCACAGCGTTTCCGCCGGGCCGTTGTAGCGCAGCTGCGCGAACAGCGGCGCGCGGGTCAGCCGCGCGACCGCATCGTCGCTCCCACCCAGCGGCTTCAGCATCGCCTGCGCGCGGCCCACGACGCGCCCGCCCGACGCCATCACCAGCCGCACCCCCGCCTGCGCCGGGGTCAGCACGCCGGCCACCGCCAGGTCGATCGGCGCGGACGAGGTGAGCAGCCCCGATCGCGTCAGCCCGCGCACGGTCAGGTTGACCCGCCCCGTCGGCGGCGAAACGCCGCGCGCGGCGAGATCGAACGTCCCGCTGGCATTGCCGCCCAGCCCCAGCCCGGCATAGCCGATGTCGAGCACCGCCAACGGCAGGTTGCCGAGCTTGCCGGTCACCGCCATGTCGCCCTCGCCGAACCGACCCGCCAGCGTCGCCTCGCCCCCTGCGAAGGTCAGCCGCGTCGGCGACAGCACCCACGCATCGCCGTCGCGGCGCAGCACCGCGGGCGTCTCCAGCCGGATCGGGCGCTGCCCCAGCGTTCCCTGCGCGCGGACCGTCCAGCCGTCGGGGGCAAGCTGCGCCACGGTCTGGATCTGGAAGCCGACGCCGCGCGATCCGGCGATCGAGGCGCGCATCTCCCCCGTCTCGCCCACCAGCCGCACGTTGCCGGCGAAGCGCGCCAGCGACAGCGCCCCGTGGCGCAGGCCGGTGCCGGTCACCGTCGCCTCGGTCTTCGCCCCCGCCGGATCGAGCAACGTGGCGAAATCGAGCGTCGCCTGCCGCACCGTCACGCCGGTGCCGACGCGCGCGCCGCGCGCGACGATCCGTCCCGCGATCCGCTGCACATCGCCGACCGGCGCCAGATCCAGCGCGCCCGACAGCCCGCCGCCCGCGATCGCCATCCGCCCGCGGAACCCGCCCGGCACGATATCCAGCGCGCCGGTCGCGCGCGTCCCGCTGACGTCCAGCCGCGCGACATCGATCCGCGCCTGCCCGCCGCCCGGCGGCAGCACGATCTGACCCGCAGCCGTGAACGGCCCCAGCCGCGATCCGCCGCCCGCCACGACGGCGAAGCCGGCCGGGTTCGGGTCCAGATGCGCGCGCACGTCGCGCAAACCCAGCGTGTCGTTGGGTCGCTGGAAGATCAGGTCGATCGTCGGCTTTTCGATCCGCCCGTCCAGCACCAGTTGCACCGGGCCATAGCTGCGTTGCCGCCCGGCGCCCTCGAAATGGAACGTGCCGTCGCGGCGGCGATAGCCGTTGCCGGTCAGGCGGATATCGGACGCGGTCAGCGTCAGTGCGGTGAAATGCAGGATGCCGTCGGGGGTCCGCTCCAGCCCCGTCTCGATCCGCGGCAACCCGCCGGCCAGCGAGCGGAAGAACGCATTGTCCAGCCGCACCATCTGCGCGGTGCCGCGCCCGACCACGCGCGTCCCCTTGCGCCCCGCGCCGGGGACGACGCGCAACCGCGACTGGACGTCGACCACGCCCAGTCCGGGGATCAGATAGCGGCCCAGCGCGCCGGTGAGGCCGACGTCATATTCGCCGGTGCGCAGATCGACCTGCAACCCGACACGCCCGGTCAGTTTGTCGGATCGCAGCGCCAGGTCGTCGCCGGTCACCATCCGCGACGTCACACGCAGCACGCCGTCCAGCGACAGGTTGCGCAATATGCCCCCCGCCACGTCACCCACCCCGGTGACGCGCGCGGCGGTGAAGCGCACCGGCACCGCCACCGGGCTGTTCGACCAGCTCCCGCGCCCCGCCGCGCGCGCCTGTTCGAACCCGGTGTTGTCGAAGGCGAAGCGCGGCGCGGTGATGCGATAGTCGAAGCGGAACGCGCGGAAATTGCCGTCCAGGATCGCGCGCAGGCGCATGTCGGTGGCGCGCATGTTGCGGAACAACGCCTCCGGGCGCAGCAGTCGCGCCTCCAGCTTCACGTTGCCGAACGCGCTCTTCGCCAGATCGACGACGCCGCGCGCCTCGACCGCCAGCGCGGCGGACCGCAGCGACAATTGCCCGTCCAGCCGCCGGTTCGCGAAGGTCGCGCCGCCGTTCACCGTGACGCGCGGCGCGGTCAGCGACTTCAGCTTGCCCTTGGCGATCCGCTGCGGTTCCAGCGTGCCGACCAAGGTATAGTCGCCGCTGCGGTTCGACAGCGCCAGATCGGCGATCCGCGTCGTCCCCACCTGCGCCACCGCGCGCCCCTGCCACGCGCGCCAGCCGCCGTCTCCGCCGACGTCCAGCGCCACCGCCTCGCCCGCGCCGGTGATCCGCGACAGCAGGCCACCGGCGATGCCGCGCGCCTGCGCGTCGATATCGAACCGCCCGTCGTCGGGACGCGAATCGATCCGCAGCGCCAGCGTGTCGCTGCCCGCGATCGCCCCGGCGAGGCGAACCACCGCATGGCCGTCCCGAATGTCGGCGGCGCCGCGCACGCGCCCGCTGCGCGCCACGCCGGTGACGCCGCGCCCCAGCACCAGCCGGTCGATCGCCAGCCGCCCGATGACGATGTCGAACCGCGGCAGGATCGGCCCGCTGCGCCCGGTATCGCGCGTCTTCGGCAGCCGCACCAGCACCGCCAGCGGCACGTCCAGGCTGCGGATCTCCAGCCGGTCGTCCCACCACGCCCATGGCCGCCAGTCGAGCGCGGCGCGCGGGATCGTCAGCACCAGCCCCTGCGGATCGTACATCCGCACGTCGACCAGCTGCGCACGGCCGTACAGCGATCCGTCGATCCGCCCGACGCGGAACCGCAACCCGTTGGCGGGCGCCAGCGCGTTGATCCGGTCGGCGACCAGCCGGTGCCCGACATCGGTGTCGATGCCGATGCCGATCGCGACGACCAGTGCCGCCAGCGCCGCGACGATCGCCAGCGCGATCCGCCCCCCATGGCGCAGCGCGCGCCTCAAAATGCCTGCCCCAGCGACACGTACACCGCGATCCGGCTGTCGCCGGGCTGCGGGTTCAGCGGGGTGCCGACGTCGACGCGGATCGGGCCGAAGCTGGAATAATAGCGCACGCCCAGCCCCGCGCCGTAGCGGAAGCCGCTGAAATCGGGCGCACCGCCGGTGTAGATGTTGCCGCCGTCCAGGAACGGCACCACGCCGAAATTGCCGAACGCCTTCACCCGCGCCTCGATCGCGAATTCGGCCAGGCTGCGCCCGCCGATCGGATCGTTGTTGGGATCGCGCGGGCCGATCGACTGGAAGCCGTAGCCGCGCACCGACGCGCCGCCGCCGGCGTAGAAGCGCCGCGACGGCGCGATCTGGTCGCGCGGTGCGCCCAGGATCGTACCCAGCCGGATCCGCCCGGCCAGAATCGCGCGGCTGGTCAGTGGCTGGTACGCGCTGGCGTCGACCTGCACGCGGGTATAGCCGAACACCGATCCCTGCAGCGACAGTTCGGGGCTGGCACGCCCCGACAGCCGGAAACCGCGCGTCGGGTTCAGCAGATCGTCCGACCCGTCGTAACCCAGGCTGGTCGGCAAAGCGCCGATCAGGAAGGTGCGCCGCCGCGGCTGCCCGGTCGAGGCGTCCACGTCGCGCTCGTCGGTCGCCACCAGCTCGCCGCCCAGCGACCAGGTCCACGCCTTCTGGAAGAAGATCGTCGTCTGCTGTTCCAGCGTCGCCGACAGAGACAGCGTGTTCGCTTCATAGGCATCGCGCAGCAGGTGCGCGATCGCGAACTGGCCGGTCAGCACCCGGTCGCGCCCGCGGAAGTTGTTGCGGCGATAGGTGATCTGGCCCAGCTGCTCGCCGGTGCCCAGCACGCCGCGCAGCGTCAGCGCGCCTTCGGGCGGGAACAGGTTGCGGTGCGTCCAGCTGACCTCCGCGCGCGCGCCCTCGCCGGTGCCATAGCCCAGCTCGCCCGCGACGGTGCGCGGCGGCGCGGGCGACAGGCGGACGGCGATATCGACCGTGTCGGGCGCCTTGCCGGGCACCGGCGTCACGTCCGCGGTGGCGACCAGCCCGGTCTGGATCAGCGCGCGGCGCAGGTCGTCGACCTGCGATGCCTCATAGGGCTGGCCGGGGCGGAAGCGCGCGATCTCCTGCACGTGCGCGGCGTCGAACACGCGGTTGTTCGCATTGGCGGTGATCGTGCCGAAACGGCGGGCGGTGCCCGGCGCGACGTCCAGCTGCAGCGTCGCGGTGCGCGCCGCGCGATCGACCACCACGTCCGGCTCGCCCACCGTCGCAAATGGGAACCCCTCCTCTCCGGCACGAACGCGCAGATTCGCGGTCGCCTCGGCGACGGCATCGGCGTTGACGGCATCGCCCGCCCCCACCGCGAACGCCTTGTCCAGCGCGTCCGCCTTCGCCCCCGCCTGCTCCACCCCCGCCAGCGTGACGCCCGAAAAGCGGTACAGCGCGCCCGGCACCGCGGTCAGGACGATCACCGGGCGACGCTCGGCGGCCTCCACGCCCGTCGTCACCACGGCGTCGTAATAGCCCTCGCCCTTCAGCAGCGTCAGCAGCAGTTCGGCGTCCTGCCGGGCGCGCCGGTCGAGCTGCGCGGCGTTCGCTTCCTTGCCGTCATTGCCCGCCAGCACCGACAATTCGCGGAACCGGTCGCGCAGCAGCGGCGATGCGACGCCGTCGATCCCGTCGATCCGCCAGTCGTAGCGCGTGCTCGCCGCCACCGCGCGCTGTGTGGCGACGGGGGCGGATGCGGCCGGCTGTACCGGCAGATCGGGCCAGTCGACGCCGATATCGGGCAGCGGCGCCAGCGGCGAATCGGGGTCGATCTCCATCCCACCGGCCGTCGCCGGGGGTGACGACGGCAGCGACGACGACGGGGCGGCCGCGGGCACCTGTGCCGCAGCGGCGCATCCCACGGTCGTCAGATTTGCGATCATCATGCCGGTCGTGACGCGCAGCACCGCGCCACGCCGCCCCGCGTCCGGCTCCATTGCCCTCGTCTAGCCGGTAGCGCGGGCCAGCAGAAGGGGCCAAAACCGCCCCCGCCGGCGCAAGGGCGCGCCGCCGGCACGCCCCACCGCGTCGCCCCGGTTCGACAGCGCACTGGCGCGGGGACGCGCGCCATGCCATCTGGGCGCGGTCATGGCCCGTCCCCCTTCCCGCACCCCCGCCGCCGGCGGCATCTTCGTCGCGCTGGGCGCGCTGTTCGGCACGGTCGGGGGGCTGGTCGCGCGGCAACCGTCGATCGGCTTCCTCACCGGGCTGGCGATCGGATCGGCGATCGCGGTCGCGATGTGGTGGCGCAACGCGCGGCTATAGGTCCGGCTACAGATCGCGCAGCAGCAGCCGCGCCCGCCCGATCACCGTCACCTCCGCCGCCGGACGGACCCGGACGGGATAGGCGGCGTTGTCGCTGACGATCTCGACCATCGCACCCGCGCGCCGCACCCGCTTCACCGCCACGCCGTCGTCGCTGCGGATCACGAACACCGCGCCGCCCGGCGGCACCGTGCGGTCGCCCTCGTTCACCAGCAAGCGGTCGCCGTCCCATAGCGTCGGCGCCATCGAATCGCCCGCGACGGTGATCAGCGACGCCTGACCTGGCGCCACGCCGTGCGTGCGCAGCAACGCGCGCGGCAGCGGCTCGGCGCGCAGCGCGCGTTCGTCCGCCGGTTCGCGCCCCGCCCCCGCCGCGGCGGCGACCGCGCGGCGCGGCACCAGCACGTCCGCCGCGACCGGCTCCGGCGCACCCAGCGCGCGTTCGTCCAGACCCAGGAAATCGGCGAGCAACCGGCGTTCCCGCTCCGGCAACCGCCTCGGCGAACCGCGCCCGACGAACTGCTGCAGATACGCCACGTTGCGCCCCAGCATCCGCGACAACGCCGACAGGCTGACGTCGCGCGCGCGCGCCGCCTGCTCCAGCGCCTGCTGTGGAGTGTCGCTCACCCGCGCACCTTACGCGCAGGAAATTTCCTCGACAAGTTGGAAAATGCAGAACATTTCAAGAACACGGTTGGATTTGGGAGTCGGCCATGTCGTTGTTATGGGATATCGAACGCTATCTGCGGCGCACCGGGGTCGCCGCGACTACCTTCGGACGGCGGGCGGTCAACGATCCGCGGCTGGTGCTGGACATGCGCCGCGGGCGCGAGCCGGGGCCGCGGGTACGCGCGCGAGTGGAGGCGATCATCAAGGCGCGCAAGCAGTGAGGCCCGCGCTGTTCGATCGCGCGCTGGCGCGCTCCGCCGCGCTGGCCGGCACAATGCTGTCGGTGGAGCGGCACCGCCGCGTCGCATGGCACAGCGCGACCTTCGCGGGGGAGCGCCACGAACTGGTCGCCTCCGCCCCCTCGGGCGAACCGCTCGACCGCTGGCTGGAACAGGTCGCGACCCACGACCTGAAGATGCCGGGGCACCTGCTGGCCGACCTGAAACTGGCACAGTGCGATCGCGCCGGCGCGATCACACACCTGCGGATCGAGGGGCTGACCGTCGCGACCGGATAAGGCGCGCCGTCAACCGGCGGCGAGACGCCGCAACCGCTGGAGCGTGTCGTCCAGCGTCGCCAGATGGGCTGCGGCCTGCGCGGGCCGTGCCGACGGCAGCGCGCGCCGCGCGGCGCCGCGTTCCAGCCGGTCGACCAGCGAGGCGAGCGATTCCTGCGCCAGCGGGGTGGTGGGCAGCGGAACGGGGGGCAGCGCGAAACTTTCCATCCGCTCCCCCGGCGCGATCCGCGCGGGCGGCGGCGGGGGCACGGGTTCGGCCGCTTCCACAGCGGCGGGGACGGACGTTGGCGCCGCCGGGGTCGCGCGCACCACCAGCGGGGGCAGCGGGCGCGGCGCCTCCATCGGCTCGGACGGCACGGCGCCCGGATCGAACACGCTCATCGGCAGGTTCAGGTCGCGCGGCAGCGGGCGTTCGGGCGGGGGCGACAGCCACGCCGCAGGCGGCGTGTCGACCACCGGTGCGATCGGGTCGATGTCGTCGGCCACCTCGTGACCGCGCGCGATCACCGGCAGCACCTCGGGCGGCTCGGGCAGCGGCTGGCCCAGGTCCTCGCTGGCGCGGATCGGGCGGCGCGGCGGCGCATCGGGGTGCGCATCGGCGCGGCGCACCGCCGGGATCATCGGATCGGCGCGCCGACGCCGCGGCAGCCGCCACCACCCCGCCGCACCCAGCCCCGCCATCATCACCAGCGCGCCGGCGACCAGCGCCAGCAACGTCCGCCCGGTGACGCCGATCGGCGGCGCGGCGGCGGGCACCCAGTCGGGCAGATGCGATCGCATCACCACCGCGTTCAGCACCTCGCCCGGCGCGGTGGCGATACCGGCCGCCACGCCGATCCCCGCAAGGATCGCCGCAACCGGCAGCAGCGTGGTGTTCAGACCCGATTCGGGCCGGTGGTGGGGGAGCGTCGCGACCATGGCCCCTTGCTATAGGCATCACCCGTAAGCCGTTGGTAAACAGCATCGTAGCGATGAACGTTGGTGGCCCAGTCGCGCTCCGCCGCGACGAAGGCGCGCGCGCGTTCGCGCCGCGCGTCCCACCCCGATCGGTCGGACAATAGCCCCGCCAGCGCATCGGCGATCGCCCCCGGATCGCCCGCCGCGAACAGCGTGCCGGTGTCGCCGTCGCGAATCAGCTCGCGATGGCCGCCGACGTCGGACGCGGCGACCAGCCGACCCTGCGCCATCGCCTCCAGCGGCTTGAGCGGGGTGACCAGATCGGTCAGCCGCATCCGCTTGCGCGGATAGGCGAGCACGTCGACCAGCCCGTAGTAGCGCTCCACCTCATGATGCGGCACGCGCCCGACGAAGCGGATGCGCGCCGCGGCGGGCGATGCCGACGCCTGCGCCCGCAGCGCCGCCTCCATCGGCCCGCCGCCGACCAGCAGCAATTGCGCGCGCGGCCGGCGCGACGCCAGCGCGGGCATCGCCGCGATCAGATCGTCCAGCCCCTCGTAATCGTAGAAGCTGCCGATGAAGCCGATCACCTCGTCGCCCAGCCCCCATCGCTCCGCCAGTGCCGCATCGCGCGCCGGCGGGGTGCCGAACAGCGTGAGGTCAACGCCATTGGGGGATATCATGATCTTGTCCGCTGGCACGCCGCGCGCCACCAGGTCGCCGCGCAACCCCTCGCAGATCACCGCGACCGCATCGGCGCGCGCCACCGCCCAGCCCTCCAGCGCCTTCGTCGCGCGGTAGCGCGCCGATCCCTCGCGCCCGGTGCCGTTGCCGACCGCGGCATCCTCCCAGAAGGCGCGGATCTCGTACAGCAGCGGGATGCCGCGCCGCCGCGCCGGCCACAGCGCCGCCAGCGCGTCGATCACCGGCGAATGCGCGTGGATCACGTCGGGGCGGAAGGCGTCGGCCACCTCCCGCACGCGCCGCGCCAGCGCCGCGATCTCGCCCACCACGCCGCCGCGCGCCGCCTTGGGCGTGCGGTGGAAATCGATCCCGTCGACCGTCTCGCGCGGCGGCTCGGCCGGGTTGTAGCGCGGCCCCGTCACCGCCGCGACGACGTGCCCGGCGGCCATCTGCGCGG
This sequence comes from Sphingomonas ginsenosidimutans, assembly GCF_002374835.1. GTDB lineage: Bacteria > Pseudomonadota > Alphaproteobacteria > Sphingomonadales > Sphingomonadaceae > Sphingomonas > Sphingomonas ginsenosidimutans. The sequence continues at coordinate 488,836 of NZ_NWVD01000001.1, read as the reverse complement.
TCAGGATCGCGCGGGTGCGGAACGTATAGCCGCTCTGCAACGGCAGACCGTGGTCGAGGACGTGGAGGATGCGCATCGCCGTCGCTGATGCACGCACGCCACTTAACGCCACGTCAACTCGCCCCGCCCTAAGCCCGCCGCCGATGATCGACACCTTCTCGCTCCTGCTGTGCCATGGCCTGATGCTGCTGGCGACGTGGCGGCTGCTGCGTACCCCGGCGCTCGATCATGAAGCGTCGGCGGCGCCGGACGGCGACACTCCGGCCCGTCGCGGGCGCCGCGGACGTGCGTGACCTTTTCTTCATCGGCTTCCTGCTGGCGCTGTGGGGGGCGGGGATGCGGCGGCCGTTCCTGTTCATCGGATCGTATGTCTATATCGACATCGTCTCGCCGCAACGGCTGACCTATTACCTGCTCAACAGCGTGCCGATCTCGCTGATCGCGGTGTTGCTGGCGGTCGGCGGCTGGGCGCTGGCCGATGACAAGCGCGATGCGCGCTTCAGCATGCGCCAGGCGATGATCCTGATGCTCCTCGCCTATTGCTGGTGCACGACGCAGACCGCCGATTTCCCGATGCAGGCGGCGGACAAATGGGAATGGGTGTGGAAGAACCTGGCGTTTGCCGCCTTCCTGCCGCTGACGTTGCGCACGCGGGTGCGAATCGAGGCGCTTTTGCTGTTCATCACGCTGTCGACCGCGACGATCGTCATCGTCGGCGGGATCAAGACGCTGGCTACCGGCGGGGGCGGCTATGGCGAGCTGAACCTGATGGTGTCGAACAACACCGGCCTGTACGAAAGCAGCATCATCTCGGCGGTGGCGGTGGCTCTGGTGCCGATCATCCTCTGGCTGGCGCGCGACGGCACGATCTTCCCGCCCGACTGGCGCGTGCGCACCTTCGCCTATGCGCTGTGCTTCGCGTGCCTGCTGATGCCGGTGGGCACGTCGGCGCGCACGGGACTGCTGTGCATCGTGCTGCTGGCGGTGCTGTCGCTGCGCACGGTCAAGCGGCGGATGGTCTATCTGGCGGCGCTGGCGCTGGCCGGCGCGGTGACGGTGCCGCTGCTGCCGTCGTCGTTCAGCCAGCGGATGGGCACGATCAAGACCTATCAGGCGGACGAAAGCGCCTCCACCCGGCTGGCGGTGTGGAAATGGACGTGGGACTTCGCAAAGACGCATCCGTTCGGCGGCGGCTTCGACGCCTATATCCAGAACCGTATCCGCTACGACACCGTCGCGGTGGAGGGCAGCGGCGCGGCCACCACCGTCAAGCGCGACATGACCGTCGACAAGAGCCGCGCCTACCACTCCAGCTATTTCGAGATGCTCGGCGAACAGGGCTATCCCGGCCTTGCGCTGTGGCTGGCGCTGCAGATCGCCGGGCTGTGGCGGATGGAGGTGCTGCGCCGCCGCCACCGTGCCGATGATGACGAGCTGGCCTGGGCCGGGCGGCTGGCGGGGGCGTTGCAGCACGCGCACCTCATCTACCTGCTGGGCGGGGCGTTCGTCGGGATCGCGTTCAATTCCTTCCTGTACCTGATGATGGGGGCGCAGATCGGCGTGGATACCTATGCGACGCGCCGCCGGCGCGAGATGATGGCGACCGGCCGGGTCCGGCGCGCGCGCGCCGCACCGCCGCCGGCCGCAGCGACCGCGGGGATGTAGCGCGTGGCCGGGCTGTTCCTTCGCACCGCGAATGCCGCCGCGGGCCTTTGCCCCGATGCGCTGGATGCCGCCGCCGCGCAGTTCGGGCGGCATGGCTTTCCCGCCGTCACGCCCTTCGCGGTCGATGGCTGGGACGGGCTGCACGCCCCCTATATCCGCGGCGGACCCGACACGTGGATGGCGCGCGGCGACGATCGCGTCGCCGTCGCCGGCACGCTGGTCGTGGATGGCAGGATGGGCGCCGATGCGCTCGCGCTGCTGCTCGACGCGGGCGATCCGACGCGGCTCGACTGGTCGCGCGTCGGCGGGCAGTTCGTGGCGCTGGTACGGCACGCGGGGCGCACGTTCCTGTTCACGGACTGGTTCGGCGCGTTCCAGCTGTTCCACGATGCCGATGCGCGGGTCTTCTCCACCTCGCTGCTCGCCACGCTCGCCGCGCTGCCGCAGGTGCGGTTCAGCGCGCAGGGCGTGTACGAATTCGCGTTCAACGTCATGCCGATCGGAGACGATACGGTGTTCGAGGGGCTGTCGACGCTCGGCCCCGATCGCATCGTCGAGCTGACCCCCGACGGCGCGCGCTTCCACTCCGTCACGCGCACCCTGCCCCGCGACGCGGCGCGCATGGCGATGCCGGAGCGGATCGCGCGCCACCGCGCGCGCCTGTCGTCGATCGTCGGCGCACATGTCGCATCGTTCGGCGACGATATCCGCTGCCCGCTGTCGGGCGGGATCGATTCGCGGCTGCTGTACGCCGCGCTGCGCCACGAAGGCGCCGCGCCGCACCTCTACGTCTATGGCCCGCCCGGCAGCGACGACGTGACGATCGCGCAGGCGATCGGCGCGGGCGAGGGCGTGGCGGTCGAATGGATCAACAAGGCGCTGGTGACGATCGCGCCCGACGCCTTCGCCGGACAGGTGGCGGCGGAGTTCGAGGCGTGGGACGCGTTGCCCACCTATGGCAACATCTTCGACGCCGGCGGGCATAGCGCGGCCTGCGCGAAGCGGCATGACGGCGGCGCGCTGGCGGCGTCGGGCGGGTGCGGCGAGATCTATCGCGACTTCTTCTACCTGCCCGATCGCGCGACCACGGCGGATGCGGTGGCGCGGACGTTCTTCGCGCGCTTCCTGCCTGCCGACACCACCGCGCTGTTCACGCCGGAGGAATTCATCGCGCGCGTCGCGACCAAGATCGGCGCGGCGGTCGGCGCCGGCCCGCGCGACCGGCTGGACCGCCAGACCGTCGAGCATCTGTATCCGAAGGTGCGCTGCCGCGCGTTGTTCGGGCGGGAAATCAGCCTGGAGGCGCGGCACGGCGCGTATCTGATGCCGTTTCTCGATCATCAGGTAGTGGCAGAGGCGATGACGCTGCCCGTGGCAATCAAGCAGGCCGGCCGGTTCGAGGCCGCTCTGCTCGCCGCGATCGATCCGGTGCTGGCGGCCTATCCGTCCGCATACGGCCATGATTTCGCCGGCCCGCCGTCACCGCGCCACCGGTTCCAGGAATGGGCGTCGCGCATCCGCCCGGCGTGGCTGCGCCAGCGCAGCTATGCGATCCAGCGGCGGATGGGGGCAATGGCGGACGAACATGGCGGGCTGCTGTCGCCCGACTATCTCGGCCGGGTCATCGACCTCGATTACCCCGCGATGCGGCGCTTCTTCCACATGGAGGCGATCACCGACAGCGGGCTGCTGCGCCGCATCGCCTGCCTGGAATATCTGGCGCAGCGGCTGGGATCGCGGCTGCGCTGACCTTCACCAGCGGCGGGCGGTGGTGGTGATCCCCGCGCCCAGCGCATTGCCGCGGATCACCAGCTGCTCGCCGGACCAGTTGCCGACGAACACCGGCTTGTAGTCCACGCCCGGCGCCAGCGACGCGCGATTGCCCTCGATCACCAGCCCGGTCGAATCGTTGCGCGCCCCCTCCGGCGCGACGGTGATCATCGTCGAGTGATTGTCCTTGTCGCGCCCCATCACGAAGGCGTTGTCGGCGATCCGCCCGCGCGCGCCGTTCGACAGGTCGATCATGTAATTGGTGGTATGCCCCTGCGTATCGTCGAAGCTGTTGCCGACGATCTCCACGCGCGGCGCACGCACCTTCAGGTAATGGCCGCCACGTCCGCGCTCGAACCGCGAGGCGGTCACCTTAGCCGCGCCGTAACCGCCGACATAAACGGCATGCGCGCCATTGCCGGTCGGATCCTTGCCCAGCCCCGCGAAGGTCGAATGGTCGATCGAGACCGTGGCGGACGGATCCTCCGCGGTCAGGATGCCGCACTGGCTGTCGAGGAACATCGACTGCACCACCGACAGGTTGCCGTGTTCCAGCCGGATGCCCGCGCCGTTGCCGTCGCCCACCTCCAGATGCGTGAACACGATCCCCTCGACCCGCGCGCCGCGCCCGCGCAGCACCAGCGCGGCCTTGTCCTCGCACGTCACGCGCGTGAAGATGACGCTGCCCGGCTTGTCCGCGACGAAGGCGATCCGCCCCTTCTCCTGCACCGCGCAGTCGCGATAGGTGCCCGGCGGGATGTGGATCGTCCCTTCCCCGTCGCCGATCGCGTCGACCGCCTGTTGCAGCGTGCCGAATACCTGGTCGCCGACGACGAAGCGCCCGGTCGGCGCCTGCGCGCTGGCCGAGGCGGCGGCGGCGAAGGTCAGGGCAAGGGCAGCGATACGGCGCATCAGGCATCTCTCCGGCAGCGAAAGCCGCCCGCGCTCATGCCATAACGCGCGGGGACGCGCCCCACCCGACCGGGCGGGGCGCGTCCCTATTTGAACCACCGGCCGTGATGGCCCGGGTCAGGCTTCCTCGGTCGCCATCTGCGACAGCGCGTCGATGATCGCCTTGTTGAACGCGGGGATGTCGTCGGGATTGCGGCTGGTGATGAGGTTGCCGTCGATCACGACCTCCTCGTCCACCACGTCGCCGCCGGCATTCTCCAGGTCGGTACGGATCGACGGATATCCCGTCAGCCGGCGACCGTCGATCACCTCCGCCTCGACCAGCAGCCACGGCGCGTGGCAGATCGCGGCGACGATCTTGTCATCGTCCATGAAGTCCTCGACGATTTCCAGCGCGCGCTCCTCCAGCCGCAATTTATCGGGGTTGGCGACCCCGCCGGGCAGGACCAGCGCGTCGTAATCGTCGGGGTTTACCTCCTCCAGCGTCAGGTCGGGGGTGGCGGTTTCCGCCTTGTTGATATCGCCCTTCATGCCCTGGATCGGGTCGCGCCTGATCGACGCCAGCGTCACGGTGGCGCCGGCGGCTTCCAGCGCCTTTTTCGGTTCGAACAGCTCCACGGTTTCAAAACCGTCGGCGGCGATCATCAGCACGCGGGCTTGCGACAGGTCGGCCATGGAAATCTCCTGAATGTCTGGAAAGATGTGCCTGGGGGCGGTGGCAGAACCCCCGCCTGCCCCGCCCCGTTCCGGAACGAAGCGACGGCCCGCGCATTTCCCGAGACCATTGGTCGGAGCATCCGGACCGGAAAGGCGAAGGGCGCGTGGCGCGAGCGATCACCTATTGCGATGACGAGGAACCCGGCATTACCCGGAAAAAGACCCGCCACGGCAAATGGGCCTATCACTTGCCGGACGGCACCCGGATCACCGATCGCGACGAAATCGACCGGCTCAACGCGATCGGCCTGCCCCCCGCCTATACCGACGCCTGGTTCTGCCCCCATGCGCATGGCCACATCCAGGCGATCGGCTGGGATGAAAAGGGGCGCAAGCAATATCGCTATCACCTCGACTTCCGCGCGCAGCAGGAAGCCGCAAAATACGATCTGTGCGCGCCGTTCGGACAGGCGCTGGCCCGGCTGCGCGCGCGGGTGGAAAGCGACCTGGCGCGACGGACGCACAGCAAGGAGCGCACCGTCGCCGCGATCGTCAAGTTGCTCGACATCGCATCGCTGCGCATCGGGAACGAAAGCTATGCCAGGACAAACAAGAGTTTCGGACTGACCACGCTGCGCGATCGGCATGCCGACATTCGCGGCGCCACGCTGACGCTGGAATATCGCGCCAAGTCGGGCAAGCAGCGGCGGCTGAAGATCACCGACGGCAGCCTGGCCCGCTTCGTGAAGAAGTGCCAGGACCTGCCGGGACAAAAGCTGTTCCAATATGTCGGCGACGATGGCGCGGCGCACGGCGTCACCTCCTCCGACGTCAACGCCTATATCCGCGAGGCGACCGGCGGGGAATTCACCGCCAAGCATTTCCGTACCTGGGGGGCCAGCGTCACCGCGTTCGAGGCGCTGGTGGAGGCCGAAGCGCCGATCGGGCTGAAAACGATGCTGGAGCCGGTCGTCGCGCGGCTGGGCAACACGCCCGCGATCGCCCGCAAATCCTATGTCCACCCCGCGCTGATCGACCTGGGCAAGGACAAGGCCGCGCAGGCCGTGTTTCGCCAGTCGCTGCGGCTGCCGCGCGCGACGCACTATCTGACCCGTATCGAGCGCGGGCTGATAGCCTTTCTGGAAACCGCCGGCGCGTGCGAGCGAAAGGCCGCCTGACATGAGCAATGCCAAGGCCGCCGCGCCCGCGCTGGACACGGGCCGCGTCGGGGATCAGATGACCGCGCTGTTCGGTTCGGCGGTGACGTGGCTTCAGGAACGCTGGCTGGAAATCCTGATCGCGATCGGCGCGGGCGTCGCCATCGCGCTGCTGCTGTTCTGGCTGCGCAGTCTCGGCGCGCGGCTGGCGGCGCGCAGCACGTCGGGCAAGGGCTGGTCCGCGGTCGTCGGGCGCGCGATCGAGCGGACCGGCGGCTTTTTCATCGTGATGGTGTCCGCGCGGCTGGTCAGCGGTTACGCCGCGACGCCGCCGGAAGTCGAAAAGACCGCCGGCTTCCTGTTCACCGTTGCCGCGGTGTTCCAGGCGGCGGTGTGGGCGCGCGAACTGATCCTGGGCGCGATCGAGCATCGCACCCGCTCCGAACATTACAGCGGCGAAGCGCTGATGAGCGCGATGGGGCTGATCCGTCTGCTGGTCAGCTTCGCGGTGTTCGCGATCGCGCTGGTCGTCGTGCTCGACAATCTCGGCGTCAACGTCACCGGGCTGGTCGCGGGTCTCGGCGTCGGCGGCATCGCGATCGGCCTCGCCGCGCAGGGCATCTTCGGCGACCTGTTCGCGGCGCTGGCGATCATCTTCGACCGGCCGTTCCGGCGCGGCGACAAGATCAGCTACGACAATACCAGCGGCGTGATCGAGGCGATCGGGCTGAAATCGACGCGCATCCGCGCCTTCACCGGCGAATTGCGGATCATCTCGAACCGCAACCTGCTGGACAAGGAAATCCAGAACACGACGATGCGCGATCATGTCCGCGTCGCCTATACGATCGGCGTCGCGTACGAGACGCCGCCGGAGACGCTGGCCCGCCTTCCCGACATCCTGACCGAACTGGTCGAGGCCGAAGGCGCGACGGTCGCGCGCGCCGGGTTCGAGAGCTTCGGCGCGTCGAGCCTCGACTTCGTGCTGCAGGTCGATACGCCGGGCGACGACTGGGGAACCGCCCATGCCACGCGCAACCGCCTGCTGGTGGCGATCATGCGTCGCTTCGCGGAGGAGGGGATCAGCATTCCTTATCCGACGCAGACCACCTTCACCGCCGCGCCCGACGGGCGACTGGTCATGCCCTATCCCGAACACGTCCAGCTGACGCCGCCCGCCGACGCTTCGCGTTGAACCTGCCGCCCCCTCGCGACGTTGAGCGGGGGAAGAGGAGAAGACGCCATGAAGAATGCGCTGCTGTCCGCACTGATGCTTGCCACCGTCACCGCCCCGCTGGCGGTGGCCCCCGCCGATGCCCAGCGCCGCGATCGTGACCGCGACTATCGCTGGCATGGCGAAGACCAGAATTGGAACCCGTCCGACAGTTATCGCGAGGGCCGCTATCGCGAACGCCGCCTGACCCGCAACGATCGCATCTATCGCGGTCAGGACGGGCGCACTTATTGCCGTCGCAACGACGGCACCACGGGGCTGGTGATCGGCGGCGTCGGCGGCGCGGTGCTCGGCAACGTGCTGGGCGGCGGCCTGCTCGGCACGCTGGCGGGGGGCGCCGGCGGCGCGTTGCTGGGGCGTGAGGTGGATCGCGGGCAGGTGCGCTGCCGCTAACGCGCTACCCAGCCCGGGCGAATCGGAAAGGGCGTGCCGGACGGCGCGCCCTTTTCACGTTTAGAAAGTCGGGTTCGCTCAATTGACGGTACGGAACGGCTCGTCTTCAAACTATCGGTTCGCATGACCCTTGCAGCCGCCCCCGCCCCCGGCCTAGAGAGGCGCATCCGTTCAGCGAGGGGATGAGAGGCCGTGAACGCAGACGAGATGAAAGCCGCCATCGGCAGGGAAAGCCTGTCGGACTGGGTCGACGTGACGCAGGACATGATCGACAAGTTCGCCGACGCGACCGGCGATCACCAGTTCATCCATGTCGATCCCGAACGCGCGAAGCTGACGCCGTTCGGCACCACCATCGCGCACGGTTTCCTGACGCTGTCGCTGCTGCCGCAGCTGGCGATGAAGACGCCCGACGCGCCGCGGCTCGACGGGGTGAAGATGGGCGTCAACTACGGCGGCAACAAGGTCCGCTTCCTGGCGCCGGTGCCGTCCAATTCCCGCGTCCGCGGCCGCTCCAGGATCACCGAGTTCGAGGAAAAGCGCCCCGGCCAGTATCAGTACACCACCGAGACCACCGTCGAGATCGAGGGGCAGGACAAGCCCGCGATGATCGCCGAATGGATCACGCAGGTGTTCGTCTGATCCCATTATCCGTCACCCCGGCGAAGGCCGGGGTCTCCCGCCGCACACAACCCCGGCCTTCGCCGGGGTGACGACCGCAAAGGACTGTCTTCATGCGTTCCGCCGTCATCGTTTCCACCGCCCGCACCCCGATCGGCCGCGCCTATCGCGGGGCGTTCAACAACCTGCCCTCCCCCACGCTCGCCAGCCATGCGATCAAGGCCGCCGTGGAGCGCGCGAAGATCGACGGCGCGGAAGTGGACGACGTCGTGTTCGGCGCCGCGCTCCAGCAGGGGCATCAGGCGGGCAATATCGCGCGCACCAGCCTGCTGCGCGCCGGCCTGCCGGTCAGCGTGTCGGGCATGTCGCTCGACCGCCAGTGCGCCTCGGGCCTGATGGCGATCGCCACCGCCGCCAAGCAGATCGTCGTCGACGGCATGGACGTGACGATCGGCGGCGGCGTCGACAGCATCTCGCTGGTGCAGACGCCGGAAATGCGCGTCGCGCCCGACAAGGAACTGCTGGCGATGCACGGCGACATCTACATGCCGATGCTGCAGACCGCGGAGGTGGTCGCCAAGCGCTACGGCATCAGCCGCGATGCGCAGGACGAATATGGCTATCGCTCGCAGATGCGCACCGCCGCCGCGCAGGCCGCCGGCAAGTTCGATGACGAGATCGTCGCCGTCACCGCGACCAAGGCGAACGTCAACAAGGAGACCAAGGAAGTCTCCTATGAGGAAGTGACCCTGTCGAAGGATGAGGGCAATCGCGCCGATACCACGCTGGAAGGGCTCAAGAGCCTGAAGCCGGTGCTCGGCCCGGACCTCAACATCACGGCGGGCAACGCCAGCCAGCTGTCGGACGGCGCCTCGGCCAGCGTGCTGATGGAGGAGAAGGTCGCCGCGGCCAAGGGGCTGACCCCGCTCGGCCGCTACGTCGGCATGGCAGTGGCGGGCACCAAGCCCGACGAAATGGGCATCGGCCCGGTCTTCGCAATCCCCAAGCTGCTGGAGCGCAACGGCCTGAAGATGGACGACATCGGGCTGTGGGAACTGAACGAGGCGTTCGCGGTGCAGGTGCTTTACTGCCGCGACAAGCTGGGCATCCCCGACGAGCTGCTCAACGTCAACGGCGGCGCGATTTCGATCGGCCACCCCTATGGCATGTCGGGCGCACGGATGACCGGCCACGCGCTGATCGAAGGCAAGCGTCGCGGCGCCAAGTACGTCGTCGTGACGATGTGCGTCGGCGGCGGCATGGGCGCGGCGGGGCTGTTCGAAGTCCTGTAATTGAGAGGCAACGGCCAGTACGCTATGTATTGGTGCAGGCGATGACATAGCGCCTCTACGGGAACCCCGGTCGTGCCAGCGACCGGGTTCTTGGCGTTTGGGGGCCGGCTGCCAGACCGGCCCCCGCCCGTGCCCTAGTTTCGCCGGACCACTTCGATCACCTTCAGCACGAACATGCCGAAAGCAAACAGTGACGTCGGCAACGCGCGCGGGTTGGGGGTCCCCCCTCGCAACCAACGCCCGCTCCCCTCGTTCACCGCTCGAACCGATCGAGAGGAGACTGACGATGGCGGACGCCAATAAAGATCCCCGCACGCTGAAAGAAGACATGTGGAAGAAGATGGCGGACAGCCCCTTCGTCATGGTCGGCCCGGTGGACGGATCGTCGCACAGCGAACCGCTGACCGCGCAGCTGGACGAGGATCAGGTCGACACCTTGTTCTTCTTCATCGGCAAGGACAATCGGGTCGCGGGCAAGCGCGAGCTGATGCTCCAGTTCGTGGCGAAGGGGCATGATTTCTTCGCCTGTCTGTCGGGCAACGGCCGGATCGACAACGACCGCGCGCAGATCGACAAGCTGTGGAACAAGCAGGTCGAGGCCTGGTTTCCGGGCGGCAAGGACGACCCCAACCTCGCGTTGCTGCGCGTCGACATCGACAGCGCGGAACTGTGGGAAACCGATCTGTCGCTGGGCGGCAAGCTGAAGATGCTGTTCGGCGGCACGATCCGCTCGGACGAGGCGGGCAGCCACGCCAAGGTGGAAACCACCGCGGAGAGCACGCCGGCCTGACCGGGCGCCTCACTGCAGGACATAAAAAGGGCCGCCCGACGACCGGGCGGCCCTTTCTTTTTGCTGTCCTGAAGCGCCGTGCTCCTGCGCAGGAGCACGAGCACTAAGTCTCACCCGTTCGCCGCCATCCATTCCTCGACCACCGGCGCGATGCGGTTGCGCCATTTGGACCCGTTGAAGATGCCATAATGGCCGACGCCTTCGGCCATGTAGTAACGCTTCTTCCCGTCCGGCAAATTGGTCGCCAGCGTCAGCGCCGCCTTCGTCTGGCCCAGCCCGGAGATATCGTCGCGCTCGCCCTCGATCGCCAGCAGCGCGACGTCGGTGATCGCGGACAGGTCGACCGGCCGCCCGCGATGCGTCATCTCGCCCTTGGGCAGCGAATGGTTCTGGAACACCACGTCGATGGTCTGGAGGTAGAATTCGGCGGTCATGTCGCAGACCGAACGATATTCCTCGTAGAACGCCTTGGTCGCGTCCGCGCTGTCGCCGTCGCCGGTCACCAGATGCTTGAAGAGCTCGTAGTGGCTCATCATGTGGTTGCCCAGGTTCATGGTCATGAACCCGGTCAGCTGCAGGAAGCCCGGATACACCTTCCGTCCCGCACCCGGATACAGCAGCGGGACGGTGGCGATGACATTCTGTTCGAACCACGCGAACGGCCGCTCGGTCGCCAGCGTGTTGACCGCGGTCGGCGCCTCGCGCGTGTCGATCGGCCCGCCCATCATGGTCAGCGTGCGCGGGCGGCACGGGTGGCGATCCGCACTCATCAGCGCGACCGCCGCCAGGCACGGCACCGACGGCTGGCACACCGCCAGCATGTGCGCCCCGCCCTGCCCCTCGTTCGGGCCGATCGCCTCCATGAACGCGACCAGATAGTCGATGTAATCGTCCAGGTCGAAACGCCCCTCACTGGTCGGCACCAGCTTCGCATCGCGCCAGTCGGTGATGTAGACGTCGGCGACCGGCAGCATCCGTTCCACCGTCCCGCGCAGCAGGGTGGCGAAATGGCCCGACATCGGCGCGACGATCAGCAGCTTCGGCCCGCCCGCCACACCCTCGCGGACGAACCGCTTGAGCTGGCCGAACGGCCGTTGCACGACGATCTCCTCCTGCACCCCCACGCTGCGGCCGTCGATCACCGTCTCGGTGAAGCCGAACGCGGGCTTCCCGCGCGACGCGGCGGCATGTGCGAACACCTCCAGCGCGGACGCCATCAGCGGCCCGCCGCCCAGATAGTTCAGCGACGGCTGGCTCTTTAGCCAGTTGGCTCCGAACGTCGCCATCGCGCTGGCCGAGGCGAGCCACGACCGCTGGAATTCGTAAGCGTCGTACAGCATCGAACGAAAATCCTTCCCCCATTGATATGGGTGCGATGGGTTGTACGTCAAAACGCAATTGCTGCAATGCAATAAGAACACGCGGGCGACGATCGCGGTCCCGCCGTGGCCCGGCGGGCACAGCATGGGACAGGTCGGCGCGCGTCGGCCACCGTCCGCGTTGAGCCGCGCCCCCACCTGCTGCTACACGCAGCCACCATGGCCAGCACCACCGACGTCGTCCCGTCCCGCCGCATCGGCAATCTGTCGATGATCTGGCGCCATGCGCGCCGCTATCCGGCGCAGATCGCGGCGGCGGCGCTGGCGCTGCTGGTCACGTCGGTGGCCACGCTGGGCATCCCGTACAGTTTCAACCGCGTCATCGATCGCGGCTTCATCAGCGGCGGCGCCGATCCGTCCGCGGTGTCGGCGACGTTCCACTACATGCTGATGATCGTCGTGGTGCTGGCGCTGGGCACGGCGGTGCGGTTCTATTTCGTCTCGTGGCTGGGCGAGCGCGTGGTGGCGGACATCCGCACCAGCGTGCAGCGCCACCTGATGACGCTCAGCCCCAGTTTCTACGAGGAGAACCGCCCGTCGGAAATCGCCTCGCGGCTGACGGCGGACACCGCGCAGATCGAAACCGTGGTCGGCAGCACCGTGTCGATCGCGCTGCGCAACAGCGTCACCGGGGTCGGCGGGCTGATCTACCTGTTCGCGATCTCGCCCAAGCTGGCGGGGATGCTGCTGCTGGGTATCCCGCTCATTATCGCGCCGATCGCGCTGCTGGGGAAGCGCGTGCGCAGCCATTCGCGCACCTCGCAGGACCGGATCGCCGACGTCGGATCGATCGTGACCGAGACGCTGGGCGCGATGAAGATCGTCCAGGCGTTCGGACAGGAGGCCCGCGAAAGCGCGCGCTTCGGCGATGCGGTGGAGGCGACGATGGCGGCGGCGCGGCGGCGCATCGCGCTGCGCGCGGTGATGACCGCGATCGTCATCGCGCTGATCTTCGGCGCGATCACGCTGGTGCTGTGGGAAGGCGCGATCGACGTTGCCGCCGGGCGGCTGTCGGGCGGGTCGATCGCCGCCTTCGTGCTGACCGGCGGGATCGTCGCGGGCGCGTTCGGCGCGCTGACCGAGGTCTATGGCGACCTGTTGCGCGGCGCGGGCGCGGCGGGGCGGCTGTCGGAACTGCTTCAGGAACGCCCGACCATCGCCGCGCCCGCCCACCCGGTCGCGCTGCCGCAGCCGCCGCAGGGACGGATCGAGTTCGACCATGTCGAATTTCGCTATCCCACGCGGCCGGACGTCGCCGCGCTCCACGATTTCTCGCTGACGGTGTCGCCGGGCGAGACGCTGGCGGTGGTCGGCCCGTCGGGCGCGGGCAAATCGACCTTGTTCCAGCTGATCCAGCATTTCTACCAACCCGCCGCCGGGCGCGTGATGGTGGACGGTGTCGACCTGCGCGATGCCGATCCGGCGGCGGTGCGCGCGCGGATCGCGATGGTGCCGCAGGAAACCGTCATCTTCGGCACCAGCGCGCGCGACAATCTGCGCTACGGCCGCTGGGATGCCGATGATGCGGCGATCTGGGCCGCGGCGGAGGCGGCCAATGCCGCCGATTTCCTGCGCGCGCTGCCCGACGGGCTGGATACCTTCCTGGGCGAGGGCGGCGCGCGGCTGTCGGGCGGGCAGCGCCAGCGCGTGGCGATCGCGCGCGCGCTGCTGCGCGATGCGCCGATCCTGCTGCTGGACGAGGCGACCAGCGCGCTGGACGCCGAAAGCGAGCGGCTGGTGCAGGATGCGCTGGAGCGGCTGATGGCCGGGCGCACCACGATCGTCATCGCGCATCGCCTCGCTACCGTCCGCGCGGCGCAGCGGATCGCGGTGCTGGACGCCGGCCGGATCGTGGAGGAAGGCACGCACGCCGCGCTGATCCAGCAGGGCGGCCTGTATGCGCGGCTCGCCAGCCTGCAATTCAGCGAGGCGGCCTGACGGGGCCGCCGCCGCGCTTGCCTCCCCGCCGCCGGTCCCTCACAATCGCGCGAAAGCGGGAATCGGGAGAGGGATTATGGCCAGCGAATTCGACGTCATCGTCTATGGCGCGTCGGGCTTCACCGGGCGGCTGGTGGCCGAATATCTGGCGCTCACCTACCCCAGCGGCCTCACCTGGGCAATGGCAGGCCGCTCGCTGACCAAGCTGCAGGAAGTGCGCGACGAAATGGGCGTGTCCGCCGACGTCCCGCTCCTCACCGCCAATGCCGACGATCCCGCCTCGCTGCGCGCGATGTGCGAACGCACGCGGGTCATCATCACTACCGTCGGCCCGTACCAGCTGTACGGCAGCGATCTGGTGGCGGCGTGCGCGGCGACCGGCACCGCCTATGTCGACCTGTGCGGCGAGCCGGGGTGGATGCGCGAGATGATCGACCGCCACGATGCGGAAGCGAAGCGCACCGGCGCGCGGATCGTCTTTTCGTGCGGGTTCGATTCGATCCCCTTCGACCTGGGCGTGCTGACGCTGCAGGAAGCGGCGAAGGAACGGTTCGGCCAGCCGGTGCCGCGCGTGAAGGCGCGCGTGCGCCAGATGAAGGGCGGCTTTTCCGGCGGTACCAGCGCCAGCCTGAAGGCAACGCTGGCGGCGATCGCGCGCAAGCCGTCGCTGGCGATGCTGCTGACCGATCCGTTCGCGCTGGCGCCCGGCCACGCCGGCCCCGCGCAGCCGGCCGGGCTGCTGCCCGAATACGACCCGACGATCGCCGCCTGGGTCGCGCCGTTCATCATGGCGCCGATCAATACCAAGAACGTCCACCGCACCAACTTCCTGCTGGGACAACCGTGGGGCGATCTGGTCTATGACGAGATGGTCGTCGCCGGGCTGGGCGACATGGGCAAGGCCGCAGCCGAGGCGCTGGCGAAGATCAACCCGCTGGCCGGCGACAAGGGGCCGAAACCCGGCGAAGGCCCGTCGAAGGAGGAACGCGACGCGGGCCATTTCGACATCCTGTTCGCCGGGCTGATGCCCGACAATACGCGCATCGACGCGGTCGTCACCGGCGACAAGGACCCCGGCTACGGCTGCACATCGAAGATGCTCGCCGAAAGTGCGCTGTGCCTGATCCGCGATGTCGAGGGCGCGGGCGGCATCTGGACCCCCGGCGCCCTGATGGGCGCGAAGCTGCGCGAACGGCTGATCGCCAACGCGGGGATGACCTTCACGGCGGGTTGAGGCCCCGCAGGTTGAGGCCGCCTCAACTGGGGTGCGCCTCCACCTCCGCCAGCGCGCCAGCGTCGTCGGCACGCGCCGCTCGTTGCGCGACATAGCGTTCGGCAGTGCCGACCGCCCAGCCGGCCAACCGTTCCGACAGCCATCCGATCGCCGCGCCCGCGGCGACGTCGGTCAGATAATGCGCGCCGCGCGTCACCTGCAACGCACCCGCCGCCCCCGCCGCCAGCCGCGCGGGGGTAGCGACGCCGGGCGCCTCGTGCGCGGCGGCCTGCGCCACCGCCACCGCCCCGGCGGCATGGCCGGAGGGAAAGGCGTTGCGCGCCGTATCGGCGGTGCCATGCCCCTTGCGCAGCGTGGCGCCGCCCTTTGCCGCGGCGGTCGGGCGGGCGCGATCGACCCCCGCCTTCAGCGCGGTCTTGATGCCGGTGGCGAGCAGGTGGCTGGCCACCATCCGCGCCCCGCTGCGCGCCATCGTGTGCCGGCGCAGCACCGTGCCCAGCGCGAAAGTGCCGATGCCCAGCGCCAGCAGCTGCGGCTCGTCCGCCGCCTTGGCCGCGGGCGACAGCATGCGGATCAACGGCGTGCTCGCCAGTGCCAGCAACGGCCGCTCCGCGCGATGCTCCGCCGTCGCCAGCCGCTGCGCCTTCTTCTTCGCCTTGCCGCCCATCACTGCCTGCCTTCCATCATCTCGCCGCGCACCTGCCCGTGCGCCAGCAGCGCGAACAGCCCCGCGCCGCCCACCAGATTACCCGCCACCGCCGGCGCAATCAGCAATCCCAGTGCGCGGGCGACGCCGACCTGCCCGTCCCACAGCAACAGGAACGCCTCCGCCGACCCGACCACCGAATGGCTCAACCCGGCCACGCCCACGGTGAAGGTGATCGCATAGATCACGAAGAACGCCTGTTCGCGTGCGTTCGGCAGCACCCATGCGACGCTCGCGATCAGGAAGCCCGCCGGGATCGCGGTCAGGAACGTCGCCCAGCCGTCATGCGCCAGCACCCGGGTCGATACCGCCACCATCGCATCGCGCAGGCCCGCATCGACCAGCCCAGCCTGCGACAGCGCCAGCGTCGCGGTCGCCGTGCCCGCCAGATTGGCGATCAGCACCAGCGCCCACAGCCGCACCGTCCGGCGCAGCGCTCGCAGCGACGGGCGCGCCATCAGCGGCAGCATCGCGGTCACCGTGCTTTCGGTAAAGAACTGCATCCGCCCCAGGATCACGATCACGAAGCCGATCGGATAGCCCAATGTCACCAGCAGCGTCTTGGCCGCGCCATCGGGCACCGCCACGTGCAACGACCCTTCCGCCAGCAGCGAGGCGTTGATCGCGAAGCCGGCCGCGAACGCCGACCACAGCAGCGACGCGGCCGGGCGCACCAGCTGTTCCTCGCCCTCCTCGCGCACGGCGCGGTGGACGTCGCGCGCGTCCGCCGCCTTCAGTTCGTCGACATCGGCGGCGGGTGTATCGCTTTCCATCGCGTGCCGAACGGGCGGCCGCGCGCGGCGTTCCGTTTCGGGCCTGACCGCGTTAGGGGGCGCTGCATGAACGATCCGATCACGATCCGCCGCCTGTACGGCCGGCGTCAGGGCCATGCGTTGCGCGCCGGGCAGGCCGCGCTGGTCGAGGAGCTGCTGCCGCGCATCGCGGTTCCCGACGACGGCCCGCTGACCGCCGAGCGGCTGTTCGGCGACGCGCGCCCGCTCCACGTCGAAATCGGCTTCGGCGCGGGCGAGCATCTCGCCGGTCAGGCCGCCGCCGCGCCCGGCACCGGCTTCATCGGGTGCGAACCGTTCCTGAACGGCGTCGTCGGCGCGCTGGGCCATGTGCGCGACGGCGCGCTGGACAATGTCCGCATCCATATGGGCGACGCGCTGGAGGTGGTGGAGCGGCTGCCCGACGCCTCGCTCGACCGCGTCTACCTGCTCCACCCCGACCCCTGGCCCAAGGCGCGCCATGCCAAGCGGCGGATGATGAACCACGGCCCGCTCGACCTGATCGCCGCCAAGCTGAAACCAGGCGCGGAATTCCGGCTGGGCACCGACGATCCCACCTATTGCCGCTGGTCGATGATGGTGATGAACCAGCGCCGCGACTTCGTGTGGACCGCCGCCACCCCCGCCGACTTCCTGACCCGCCCCGCCGACTGGCCGGAAACCCGCTACGAACGCAAGGCGCGGCGGCAGGGGCATGAGGTCTGGTACTTCCGCTATCGGCGGATCTGACCCGCTCGCATCGGCCGATCGCCGCGCGTCCGGTGGCCGCGGCCATCGTCACACGGTGCGGATCGTGCCGCCGTCGATGACGAACTCGGCGCCATGGATCGCCGCGGCGCGATCCGCGGCAAGATAGGCGATCAGGTCGGCGACCTCATGCGGTTCGGCCCCGCGCCCGATCGGAATGCCGCCCAGCGCATCGAGCACCGACCGACGCGCGTCCTCGATGGTCCCGCCGTTCGCCGCCTGCAACCGCTCCAGGAAGCCGGTGGCCGATTCGGTCATGATCCACCCGGGGGAAACGGTATTGACGCGCACGCTCCGCGGGCCCAGTTCCCTTGACAGCGCCTTGCTGTAGGTCCGCAGCGCGGCCTTGGCCGCGGCATAGGCGGTGGTCGATTCCGGCAGCGGCAGCACCGACTGGATCGAGGTGACGTGCACCACCGCGCCCGCGCCCTGCGCGATCATCGTCGGCAGCAGCAGGCGATCGAGCCGCACGGTCGCGAGCAGATTGAGGTTGAGTTCCGCCAGCCAGTGTTCGTCGGTGAGCGCGGCGAACCCGCCCGCCGGCGCGGACGATCCGCCGATCACATGCGCCAGGATGTCGACGCCGCCCAGCCTGTCGAGCGCGGCGTCCGCCAGCGTCCGGCTGCCGTCGGCGGTCGTCAGATCGGCCGCAACAAACTCGACCCCCTCGCTCGCCGCCGCCGCTCTGCGCGCGGCGGTCATGACCCGCGCGCCGCCGGCGAGAAACCGGTCGACGGTCGCGCGCCCCAGCCCCTTGGTCCCGCCGCTGACGACGACGCGCTTGTCCGCGAATTCGGTGGGATCGACCCGGCTCGTCATATCGTGACCTCCAGTGCCGCGATCGCATCGCCGTCGAGCGTGAAGCGGTAGGTGAAGCGCAGCGGGCTGCCGGGGAAGTCGCCGTGCGCGGGGCCCTCGACCACGACCCGCCCGGCTTCGTGGCGGATCGCGTCGGGCGCGAAGACCGCCTTCACGGCGATCACCTCGCGTTCGAACAGCGCCCGAATCTGCTCACTGCCCTCGAAACGCTTCCCGTTGTCCACGAACACCGCATCGGCCGCGAACGGCCTCAGCATGGCGTCGGCGTCGAGCCGCGCATTGGCGGCGACATAATCGGCGATGGGTGTGGGCAGTTTTATCGACATGGCCGTGCTCCTTGCGATGACGCCGCCGATCTAACGCCGCGCGCTGCTTGCGATAATCGGGTCAAATCGGCATGTGCCGTTGCGAAAGGCGGGACAATGTCGAAGCACGGCCTGCTAGAGTTCGATGCCGTTCTGGCGATCGCGCGATGCGGATCGTTTCGCGCCGCGGCGCTGGAACTGGGGCTGTCCACCACCGCGCTCAGCAATGCCATCGCCAAGCTGGAAGGGCAGCTAGGGGTGCGGCTGTTCAACCGCACGACGCGCAGCGTGTCGCTGACCGACGCCGGGCGGAATTTCGTCGAACAGGTCGGCCCGGCCGTGCGCACGCTGCACGACGCGATGGGGGCCGCCCGGTCGCAGCAGGAAACGCCATCGGGGACGTTGCGGATCAACGCCTTCGCGTCGGGGGGCCGCGAGATACTGGCGCCGCTGCTGCTGCGCTTCCTGCGCCGCTATCCGCAGGTCCATATCGATCTCGTCACCGAGGGGCGGATCGTGGACATCGTTGCCGAAGGCTTCGACCTCGGCCTGCGCGCCGCGAACCTGGTGCCGACCGACATGATCGCCATTCCCGTCGGGCCGCCGCGCAGCTTCGCGGTGGTCGCGTCGCCCGCCTATCTCGCGGCCAATGGCACGCCCCGCACGCCGCCGGACCTTCTCCGTCACGCGTGCCTTCGCATCCGGCTGCCCAACGGCGCGCTGCATCGCTGGCAGTTCGAAAAGGATGGGGAGTCGGTGGCGATCGACGTCACCGGGCCGATCACGCTGGACGAATCGAGCCTGTCGCGCATCGCCGTCCTCGATCATGTCGGGCTCGGCTATTTCATGGAAGCGGACGTCCGCGACGACATCCGTGCGGGTCGCCTCGTCCGGGTACTGGAAGACTGGACGCCGCCGCGCGACCCGCTGTGCCTTTATTACCCCACCCGCCGGAATCCATCGGCCGCGTTCAGGGCGCTGATCGAAATGGCCCGCCAATCAGCGGGATAGCAGGCGTGGCGGTGTCGCGTCGATCGGAGCGCGCGCGCGGCGGCGTCGCTGATCGAGCCGCCCGATCACCGCGACGCGAATTTGTCTCGACATGGGACAGGGGCGCTGGCTTTTCCGCTTGTCATCTTTCTGCAATCCTTCGCGTCATCCCGGCATCATGCGACCGGGTCGTTAGAAGGACGAGGATGATGATCCGGCTCTACACGCCCCTGCAACGTATCGGCATCATGGCGGCGCTGACGCTCGCCAGCTGGTGTGCGGTCGCGGCGGCGGTGGAAACGGCGATGCTCATCGCGCGCTGAGGCGCGATCAGTCCAGGTTCGGGCGCAGCAGCCGCGTCGCGCGTTCGCGATCGACGCCCAGCCGCTGCGCATAGTCCGCCAGCTGGTCCTCCCCGATGCGCGCGACGCCGAAATATTCGGCCTGCGCATGCCCGAAATAGAATCCGCTGACCGCCGCGGTAGGCAGCATCGCGAAACTCTCGGTCAGTTCCAGTCCGGCGTTCCGCTGCGCGTCCAGCATCTCGAACAGCCGCCCCTTCAGCGAATGCTCGGGGCACGCCGGATAGCCCGGCGCCGGGCGGATGCCGCGATATTGCTCGCGGATCAGCGCCTCGTTGGTCAGCTGCTCGTCGGGGGCATAGCCCCATAATGTCGTGCGGACATGCGCGTGCAGCGCCTCCGCGAACGCTTCCGCCAGACGATCGGCCAGCGCCTTCAGCAGGATGTCGTTGTAATCGTCATTGTCGGCGCGATAGCGTTCCAAGTGCGGCTCGATGCCGTGGATGCCGACCGCGAAGCCGCCGATCCAGTCGCCCGCCGGGTCGACGAAATCGGCCAGGCACATGTTCGCCCGCCCCTCGCGCTTGGCGATCTGCTGGCGCAGAAACGGCAGGCGCGTCGAATGTTCGTTGGTGCGGTCCAGATCGGGGACGTTGAATACCTCCGGCACCGCGCCGCCGTCGGGCGAGCGGTGATCGGCGCTGTGGCGGTCGTGGACCCAGATATCGTCGTCATGGCGATGGCACGGCCACAGCCCGGCGACGCCGCGCGCGGTCAGCCACTTCTCCGCGACGATGCGGTCCAGCATTCCTTGCGCGTCGGCATAGAGCGACGACGCACTCTCGCCGACCACCGCATCGGACAGGATCGCGGGGAAATTGCCCGCCAGTTCCCACGCGCGGAAGAACGGCGTCCAGTCGATATACTCGCGCAGCTGCGCCAGATCCCAGTCGTCGAACACATGCAGGCCGGGCCGCTTCGGCGCGGGCGCCTTCAGCGCCATGTCGGCGGGGAAGCCGCGGCGGCGCGCTTCGTCCAGCGGCAGCAGCGCATTCTGCCCCTTGCCCTCGCGCGCATCGCGCACCGCCTGGTAATCCCTGGCGACGCCCGCGACATAATCGTCGCGGATCGTGTCGCTGACCAGCGTCGTCGCCACCCCGACCGCGCGGCTGGCGTCCAGCACATGGACGACCGGCCCGGTATAGGCGGGCGCGATGCGCAGCGCGGTATGGACCTTCGACGTGGTCGCGCCGCCGATCAGCAGCGGCATCTGCATCTGCGCGCGCTGCATCTCCTCGGCGACCGTCACCATTTCGTCCAGCGACGGGGTGATGAGGCCCGACAGGCCGATCATGTCGGCGTCATTCTCGTTCGCCGCCTCCAGGATCTTCGACCACGGCACCATCACGCCCAGGTCGATCACCTCGAAGCCGTTGCACTGGAGCACGACGCCGACGATGTTCTTGCCGATATCGTGGACGTCGCCCTTGACGGTCGCCATCACGACCTTGCCCTTGCCCTTCGCGCCGGGTTCCTTGGCGGCCTCGATGAACGGCATCAGGTGCGCGACCGCCTTCTTCATGACCCGCGCCGACTTCACCACCTGCGGCAGGAACATCTTGCCCGACCCGAACAGGTCGCCCACGACGTTCATCCCGTCCATCAGCGGCCCTTCGATCACCTCGATCGGGCGGGCGTACATCTGGCGGCATTCCTCGGTATCCTCGACGACATGCGCGTCGATGCCCTTGACCAGCGCATATTCGAGCCGCTTGGTCACCTCCAGCGAGCGCCACTCGGCGGCCTGCTTCTCCGCCGCCGCGTCGGTGCCGCGAAACCGCTCCGCTAGCGCGACCAGCCGGTCGCCCGCCTCGGGATCGCGGTTGAGGATGACGTCCTCGCACGCCTGGCGCAGCTCCGGGTCGATCTGATCATAGACGTCGAGCTGCCCGGCGTTGACGATCGCCATGTCCATGCCGGCGGGGATGGCGTGGTACAGGAACACCGAATGCATCGCGCGGCGCACCGGCTCGTTGCCGCGGAAGCTGAACGAGAGGTTCGACAGCCCGCCGGAGATATGGACGTGCGGGCACCGCGCCTTGATCTCGCGGCACGCCTCGATGAAGTCGACGCCGTAGTTATTGTGCTCCTCGATCCCGGTCGCCACCGCGAAGACGTTGGGATCGAAGATGATATCCTCGGGCGGAAAGCCGATGCCGGTCAGCAGCTTGTAGGCGCGATCGCAGATCTCGACCTTGCGCTCCTTGGTGTCGGCCTGCCCGACCTCGTCGAACGCCATCACGACGACCGCCGCGCCATAGTTCATGCACTTGCGCGCGTGCGCGAGGAACTGTTCCTCACCCTCCTTCATGCTGATCGAATTGACGATCGGCTTGCCCGACACGCACTTCAGCCCCGCCTCGATCACGTCCCACTTGGACGAATCGATCATGATCGGCACGCGCGCGATATCCGGTTCGGCGGCGATCAGCTTCAGGAAGGTCGTCATGGCGTGGTGCGCGTCGAGCAGCCCCTCGTCCATGTTGACGTCGACCACCTGCGCGCCATTCTCCACCTGCTGGCGCGCGACCTCGATCGCGCGATTGTAATCGCCCGCGAGGATCATCTTCTTGAACGCCGCGGAGCCGGTGACGTTCGTGCGCTCGCCGATATTGACGAACTGGGTGGAGGTGGTGGTCATTCGGGGAAACCTCGTCATCCCGGCGAAGGCCGGGATCTCGTGCCGCACGGGTGCGCTATAGTAACTGGGAGGCCCCTGCCTACGCAGGGGCGACGGCTTACGCCGCCATCGTGAACGGCTCCAGCCCGGCCAGCCGCGTGCGCACCGGGGGCACCGCCACCTTGCGCGGCGTCATCCCGCGCACATGGTCCGCGATCGCTTTGATATGCGCGGGCGTCGATCCGCAGCACCCGCCCAGCACGTTGACCTGCCCCGCGAACGCCCATTCGCCGACCAGCCCGGCGGTCGTCGCGGGCGCCTCGTCATAGGCGCCCAGTTCGTTGGGCAGCCCGGCGTTGGGATAGACCATGATGAGCGTGTCGCAGAGTTCCGACAGCGTCTTGACGTGCGGGCGCAGCTGCTCGGCCCCGAACGAACAGTTCAGCCCGATCGTCAGCGGCTTCGCATGGCGCACCGCGTGCCAGAACGCCTCCACCGTATGCCCCGACAGGTTGCGGCCGGACAGGTCGGTAAGCGTCATCGACAGCATGATCGGCAGGTCGCGGCCCAGCGCCTCGCCCGCCTCGATCGCGGCCATGATCCCTGCCTTGGCATTGAGCGTGTCGAACACCGTCTCGATCAGCACGAAGTCCGCGCCGCCCTCGACCAGCGCGTCGATCTGCTCGCGGTACACGTCTTTCAGGTAATCGAAGTCGATCTCGCGATAGCCGGGATCGTTGACGTCTGGCGACAGCGACAGCGTCTTGTTGGTCGGGCCGATCGCGCCCGCGACGAAGCGGGGACGCAAGATCCCTTTTTCGGCGTCCTTCGCCTGATATTCGTCGGCGATGCGACGCGCGAGCTTCGCGCTCTCCACGTTGATCTCGCGCACCAGCCCTTCGGCGCCGTAATCGGCCTGGCTGATGCGGTTGGCGGAGAAGGTGTTGGTTTCCGCGATATCCGCTCCCGCCTCGAAATAGGCGCGGTGGATCGCCTCGGGCACCTCCGGCTTGGTCAGCGCCAGGATATCGTTGTTGCCCTTCTGGTCGTGGCCCAGCGTCAGCGTGCCGGCATAATCGGCCTCCGACAGCTTCCAGTTCTGGATCTCGGTGCCGAAGGCGCCATCGGTGATGAGGATGCGCTTCGCCGCCTCGGCGTTGAACGTGTCGCGGATGGTCATCTCTCTACTCCGTCACGCCGCTGCGGCCGTCGCCTGCACCGGCGCCGCCCGCACCCCCAGCAGGTGGCAGATGGCGTAGCTCAGCTCGGCCTTGTTCATCGTATAGAAGTGCAGCTGGCGGACCCCGCCGGCATACAGCTTTCGGCACAATTCGGCCGCCACCGTCGCCGCGACCAGCTGGCGCGCGCCGGGGTGATCGTCCAGCCCCTCGAACAACCGCCCCAGCCAGCCGGGGACGGCAGTGTTGCACATCGCCGCCATGCGCATCACCCCCGCGAAGCTGCCGATCGGCATGATCCCCGGCACGATCTCCGCATCGATCCCCGCCGCCGCCGCCGCGTCGCGATAGCGGAAGAAGGTTTCGGGTTCGAAGAAGAATTGCGTGATCGCGCGCGTCGCGCCCGCGTCCAGCTTTCGCTTCAGATTGTCGAGATCGGCGGCGCGATCGGTCGAGCTGGGGTGGCATTCAGGATAGCCCGCCACCGAAATCTCGAACGGATGCAGCCGCTGCAGCCCGGCGACCAGCGCGGCGGCATTCTCATAGCCGCCGGGATGCGGGGCATAGTCGGACGCGCCTGCGGGCGGATCGCCGCGCAGCGCGACGATATGGCGCACGCCCGCCTGCCAATAGGCATCGGCGACCGCGTCGATCTCCGCACGGGTCGCCTCGACGCAGGTCAGGTGCGCCGCGGCGGGCACGTCGGTGTCGCGCGCGATCCGCGCCACCGTCGCGTGCGTGCGGTCGCGGGTGGAGCCGCCCGCGCCATAGGTGACCGACAGGAAGCGCGGGGACAGCGGGCGCAGCGCCTCGATCGACTGCCACAGATTCTCCTCCGCCTTGTCGGTCTTGGGCGGGGAGAATTCGAAGCTGACGTCGACATCGCCGCCGACGTCGGCGTACAGGGGCGCGTCGAGCGCGCGGCGCGCCTCTTCCAGCTGGTTCACCGAAATCGTCATGCCGCCCTCACCTCACGCACCGGCTCGGCCGCCTTGCGCCCCAGCCACAGTTTTACCGTCAGCTCCCCGCCCTCCAGCGTCTCGGTCCGCGCCAGACGCAACCCCGCCGCCGCGAACCAGGCAGCCATCTGCGTATCCGCGAAGCCCAGCCGACTGTGCGACGCGCGCGCGCGCAGCTCCTCGCGGTCGTGCGGCGCGAAATCGGCGATCAGGAGCCGCCCGCCCGGCGCCAGCACGCGCGCCGCCTCGACGATCGCGGCGCCCGGTTGCTGCGCGAAGTGCAGGACATGGTGCAGGATCGCCACGTCCGCCGCGGCGTCCGCCAGCGGCAGCGCATACAGGTCCGCCTGGCGCAGTTCGGCATTGCCCAGCCCGCGCTGCGTCAGCTTGGCACGCGCCAGCCGCAGCATCTCGCTGCTCTTGTCGATCCCCAGCGCGTGGGCGGCCTCGGGCGCGAACAGCTCGATCATCCGCCCGGTGCCGGTGCCAATATCGACCAGCCGGCCCAGCCGCTCGTCGGACAGGATGTCGCGCATCGCTGCCTCGACCTGTTCCTCGGCGATGTGAAGCGAGCGGATCGCGTCCCATTCACCCGCCTTGGCCTCGAACCATGCCGCCGCCGCCGCCGCGCGATCCTCGCGCACCGCGGCCAGCCGGGCGACGTCCGCCTCCACCGACGGCGCGACGTCGAACGCCTCCAGCGCGGCCATCACCGGCGCCACCAGCTGCGGGTCGCCCAGTGCGACGAACACCCAGCTGCCTTCCTTGCGCCGTTCGGCGATGCCGGCATCGCACAGGATCTTCACATGCCGCGACACGCGCGGCTGGCTTTGCCCCAGCACCTGTGCCAGTTCGCCGACCGACAATTCCATCGTGCCCAGCAGCGCGACGATCCGCAGCCGCGTCTCGTCGGCGACGGCACGGAAGATATCGAGCGCGCGTTTCATGCGACGAGATATAAAGATATCTTTATATGACGTCAAACGAGAACGGCACGGACCTTTTGCCGTCGCTCTGGCGTTCGCCATCCCGCTCCGGCAGTTAAGCCGGCGTAACGACCTTTGAGGGGACACCTGATGAAGCGTGAGTTCACCATCGCCCTTGCCGCCGCCACCGCGCTGTCGCTGGCCGCCTGCAGCCAGAAGGCGCAGAATGAATCGGCGGAGGCCGCCAACGCGATCGCCGCGGACACCAGCGCGACGACGCGCAACGCGGTCGACAATGTCGATGCCGCGACCGACGACGCGCTGAACAAGGCGGAAAACTCGCTCGACCGCGCGGGCGAGAAGATGCGTAACGCCGGCGACGATGCCGCCGACGCCACGGGCAATGCGATGGTCCGCGCCGGCAACGAACTGCGCGACGAAAAGAAGTGATGCGATCGCGGCGCCCCGTCCTGTTGCTGGCCGCGGCGCCGCTCGCTTTGCTCGCCGCCGCCTGTTCGGGCGGCGGCGATCCGACTCCCGGCCTGACCGCCGACGACGATCGCCAGCTCAACGATGCCGCCGCCATGCTCGATGCCAACAGTGTCGCGCTGGAGGATGTGTCCACCGACGGAAACCAGCAGCAGCCATGACCGATACCGCCGCGATCCCGCATCGTCGACTGGGCGCCTCCGACCTGCGCATCGCGCCGCTGGTGCTGGGCGGCAATGTGTTCGGCTGGACCGCCGATCGCGCGACCAGCTTCGCGGTCCTCGACGCCTTCGTCGATGGCGGCGGGACGATGATCGACACCGCCGACGTCTATTCGGCGTGGGTTCCCGGCCATTCGGGCGGCGAATCCGAAACGGTGATCGGCGAATGGCTGAAGGCCGGCGGGAAGCGCGACAAGGTGCTGATCGCCACCAAGGTGGGGATGCTGCCGGGTGACGGCGGCGAGAAACTGGCGCCCGCGCGCATCGTCGCGGCCTGCGACGCCTCGCTGCGCCGGCTCGGCACCGATCGCATCGACCTGTATTTCGCGCATCAGGACGACGACGCGCAGCCGCAGGACGCGGTCGCCGAGGCGTTCGCCACGCTGGTCGCCGCGGGCAAGGTGCGCGTGCTGGGCGCGTCCAATTTCCACGCCGCGCGGCTGAAAAGCGCGGTCGAGACCGCGCGCGCCGCCGGGCTGCCCCATTATCAGGTGCTACAGCCCGAATATAATCTGGTCAGCCGCCACAAGTTCGAGGGCGAGTTGCAGGATTATTGCGTGGTCGAGAATATCGGGGTCGTTCCTTATTACGGCCTCGCCTCCGGCTTCCTGACCGGCAAGTACCGGTCGCGCGACGATCTGGGCAAGAGCGTGCGCGGCGGTCGCTTGGCCGACCTGCTGGAGGGCAAGGGCGCCGCGGTGCTCGCCGCGATGGATGCGGTGGCGCAGGAAAGCGGCGCGACGCTGGCACAGGTCGCGCTGGCGTGGCTCACCGCACAGCCCGGCGTCACCGCGCCGATCGCCAGCGCCACCTCGGTCGCGCAGCTGGAGGAACTGATGGGCGCGATGACGCTGACGCTTGGCGACGAACAGCTCGCGCGGCTGACCGACGCGGGCGTCTGAGCCGCCCGGCTACAGCCGCCAGAACAGCGCCAGCGACAGATTGTGGTTGACCCGCGCGGCGCCGCCGGGCTGGTCGATGATCTGGTTCATATAGCCGGCCTCGACCGTGGACGTGCCGCCGACCGGGATTTCCGCGCCGACGAACGTGCGCAGCTGGTCAAACCCCGAACGCCCGCGCCAGTCGACGCTGTTGAGCACCACAAACCCCTCCATCGACGTCAGCGCGCGGATGCCGTCGTCGCGCCCCAGCGGATATTCGAACCGCACCATCTCACGGGCGCGAAGCTGCATATCGTTCCCGTCGGAACGCCAGCGTTGCTCCAGCCGGAAGCGCGAGGACAGCTCGCCGCGCCGCAGGCCGGATATCACCCAGCTCACCTGCTGGAACAACCGCTCCTCGTTCAGGTCGCGCCCGCCGCGCACGGGCATCGCGACATGCGCATAGCCCTGGTACAAGGTCAGCCCGCGCGCCACCGTCCGGCCCAGCGCGCCGCGCGCGATCACCTGGTCCACCCGCCCCAGATCATCCTGAATCCGCGGCTGCAGCTCCACGAACCATGCCACCGGCCGCGCGCTGGCGCCCTGTACGGTGAGGTTGGCCCACGCTCCGGCATCATGCGTCACCTGCGCGGCGGCGGGCGGCGCGGCGAACAGGCCGGCCAGCACCAGCGCGATCGGAACGAAGCGTGTCATCGCGCCTGCCATGCCCGGCCGTCACGGCATTGTCATCCGTTTGTCACATAATCATCATCCGCCGCGGCAAGACGGAACGGCGGCGAGCGTCCGGCGTCTTGCCCGTGGCGCCAGCCGTCGCGCCGCGATCATCCGAGGGAGAATGACGCTGGCCACGCTCGCCGCCCGTATCCGGCAGGATATCGTCCTGTACGGCGCGCTTGCCGCCAATCTGGGCATCGCGGTCGCCAAGTTCGTCGCGGCGGGCATCTCCGGTTCGTCGTCGATGCTGACGGAGGGGGTCCACTCGCTGGTCGACAGCGGCAACCAGATTCTGCTGCTGTACGGACAGAAGCGCGCCAAGCGCCCGCCCGACGCGGCGCATCCCTTCGGCTATGGGCGCGAGCTGTATTTCTGGGCGTTCGTCGTCGCGATCCTGATCTTCGCGGTCGGTGCGGGGGTGTCGATCTACGAAGGGTGGAAGCATATCCGCGCGCCCGAACCGCTGGTCGATCCGCTTATCAACTATATCGTGCTCGGCGTCGCGGTCGCGCTGGAAGGGACGTCGTGGACGCTCGCCGCGCGCGAATTCGCGGCGGCGAAGGGCGACATGCCGTGGTGGCGCGCGATTCGCGAATCGAAGGATCCGGCCGGCTTCATCGTCCTGTTCGAGGATTCGGCCGCGCTCGCCGGGCTGCTGATCGCCGGCGTCGGCGTGTGGGCCAGCCACGCCTGGAACGATCCGCGCATCGACGGCGCCGCCTCGATCGCGATCGGGCTGATCCTGGCGCTGGTCGCGATCATCCTGGCACGCGAATCGAAGGGGCTGCTGATCGGCGAGCGCGCCGACCCGCAGGTGATCGCGCGCGTCGCCGGCGTCGTCGCGGCGCATCCCGGCGTGGTCGCCGTCAACCACGTCCGCACCATCCACACCGCGCCCGACAGCATCTTCGTTGCGATCAGCGCCGACTTCGACGACAATCTGACGATGGGCGAAGGGGAACGGATGATCGAGGATCTGGAGGACCGGCTGCGCGCCGCGGAACCGCGGCTGTCGTCGATCTACATCCGCCCCGAACGGCGCGAGGATGCCACGGTGGTCGCGGTTCCGGGCCCGGCGGCATGACCATGCGGCTGCTGGCACGCGGGATCGCCGCGCTGCTGCTGCTGGTGTCGGCGCTGCCCGCGCAGGCGGCGGTGACGATCACCTTCTGGAGTCGGGATTTCGGCAATTACTTCCCGCACGCCTTCTTCACGCTGCGCGGCACGCCCGACGCGGGCGGCGTGCCGGTCGACGCCAGTTACGGCTTCACCGCCAGATCGGTCACCCCTGCGCTGCTGTTCGGCAATGTGAAGGGCCGCGTCGAACGCCCCAAGCGCGGTTATATGGAGGGCAGCCACGCGCGGTTCAGCCGCACGCTCAGCGATGCGCAATATGCCGCGATCCTCGACCTGATCCGCGAATGGGACGAAAAGACCGGCGACGCCACCTACAACCTCAACCGCCGCAACTGCGTCACGTTCGTTCGCGAGGCGGCGCGCCGGTCGGGGCTGACAACGGTCGATTTCCCGAAATTGATGAAGAAGCCCAGCAGCTTCCTGCGCGCGGTCGCCGCGGCCAATCCAGGCGCGGTCGAACCGGTCGAACAGACGGGCACGCAATGGTTCGCCGCGCACCCGCCGCTCGACGCCGCGCTGCCCGTCGACGCGCCGGAAGCGACGCCGGGTACGATGGCCGGCAAGAAGCCCGCAGGCCCCGCCAACGACGATGCTCAGCCCCCGGCGGGGACCAGTTCCATCACGTCCAGCACCGATTCGAACGCGGGATAGGGCATCGCCAGCCGCCATCGCGCGGTGCCGACGCGGTCGACCCAGCCCGCGATGTCCCGCTCCGCCGACCGGCCATAGTCGATCGTCCGCACCTCGTCGCCCAGCACCAGCGTCCCCAGGAACGCGGCGCGTCGCCCGTCCTGGGGATAGAGCGTGCCGACATACCGCTGCGATCCGGTCAGCTTGACCAGCGGCATGGTGCCGTCGGCGCGCGCCGCACCGACCCGGCACGCGAACCAGGCGTAGGCGACATAGCCCGGCCCGGCGCTGCCCGCGCCCGCGCCGCCGCGCCGCCCCAGCTTGAACACCCGGCAGCGATAGTCACCCGCCGGCGGCACCGCACCGGGCAGCGCGGCGTCGGGATCGAACAACACCCCCTGCGCCGCCACCTCGCGCGCGGTAGTGCGCGGCACCGCCGCCAGCCCCGCGACCCACGCATCGCGCCATCGCCGCATCCGCTCGCGGTCGGCGGGGGTGGCGACGCGGCGCCAGTCGGCCGCGCCGAACGTCTCCGCCTCCGCCGTCGCGGATGGGGCAGGCGTCGTCGCCGCCCCGCCGCGCGCCTTGCCCGCGCATCCGCCCAGCGCCAGCCCCGGTCCCAGTCCCGTCGCGGTCATCGCCAGCATCGCCGCGGCGTGACGCCGCATCATGCCGCGGTCCAGCCACCATCGGCGGACAGGTTGGCACCGGTGATCGCCTTCGCTTCCTCACGGCACAGGAACAGTGCGAAAGCGGCGATCTGTTCGGGGGTGACGAATTCCTTGGTCGGCTGCGCCGCCAGCAGCACGTCGTTCATCACCTGCTCGCGCGTCATGCCGCGCGCCTTCATCGTGTCCGGAATCTGGCTTTCGACCAGCGGCGTCCAGACATAGCCCGGGGAGATGCAGTTGACGGTGATCCCGTCGGTCGCGGTTTCCAGCGCGACGGTCTTGGTCAGCCCGACCAGTCCGTGCTTGGCCGCGACATAAGCGGACTTGTTGGGGCTGGCGACCAGGCTGTGCGCCGATGCGGTCGACACGATCCGGCCCCAGCCGCGCGCGCGCATGTGCGGCACCGCCGCGCGCATCATGTGGAACGCGCTGGTCAGGTTGATCGCCAGGATTGCGTCCCATTTCTCCGGCGGGAAATCGGCGATCCCCGACACATACTGGATGCCGGCGTTGTTGACGACGATGTCCGGGCCGCCCCAGGCGGCGTGCGCGCGATCGACCATCGCCGTGATCTCATCGGGCTTCGTCATGTCGGCACCGTCGTGCAGCGCGTCCGCGCCGCTCGCCACCGACAATTCGCCACGGATCGCCTCGATCGCATCCGCCTCGCCGAAGCCGTTCAGCATCACCGCCGCGCCCTCCGCCGCCAGCGCGCGCGCGATGGCCAGGCCGATGCCCGACGTGGAACCCGTGACGATCGCGCTCTTGCCCTTCAGGAACATGGCCTTGGTCTCTCCCGATCCGATCGCCCAGCCCTAACGGGCGACAGGCGGCGCTTGCAACCCGGCACCGCCCGGACGCATTCATGCCGCGACGGAAACGATCCAGCCGAAGGATGATCCCATGCGCCTCGACGATTACGACAACGACATCAACGTCGAGGATCAGCGCGGCGGCGCCGGCGGCGGGTTGGGCGGCGGCGGCGGGCTGCTGCTGGGGCTGTTGCCGATAATCGGCAGCCGCTTCGGCTGCGGCGGGATCGTCGTCGCGCTGCTGCTGCTTGCGGTGTTCGGCGGGCTGGGCAACCTTGGCGGGCTGGTGGGCGGCGGCGACAGCTTCGCCCCGTCGACGCCGGTATCGCGCACCAACGGCGGCGGCGGGGAGACGCTGGCGCAGAAATGCGACACCCAGGCCGCGCGTGCGGCCTGCAACGCCTTCTCCTCGGCGCAGGATACGTGGGAGGCGATCTTCGCCAAATCGGGCGAGCGGTTCGTCGCGCCCAAGCTGGTGTTCTTCGGCGAACAGGGCGGCCGTTCGGGGTGCGGCGCGGCGATGTCGGCGATGGGGCCGTTCTATTGCCCGACCGATCAGGGCATCTACCTCGACACCGATTTCTTCAACGAACTGACCAACCGGTTCAAGGCGCCGGGCGATTTCGCGCAATATTATGTGATCGCGCACGAATTCGGCCATCACATCCAGAATCTGACCGGCACTTCGGAACGCGTGCAGCAGGCGCAGCGCCAGGCGAGCGAGCGTGAGGGCAACGCTTTGTCGGTGCGGCTGGAATTGCAGGCGGATTGCTATGCCGGCGTCTGGGCCGCCGCCAACCGCAACCGGCTGGAGCCGGGCGACGTGGAGGAAGGGATGCGCGCGGCGCAGGCGATCGGCGACGACACGCTCCAGCGCGAGGCGCAGGGCCGCGTCGTTCCCGACAGCTTCACCCACGGCACCTCGGCACAGCGGCAGGAATGGCTGCGGCGGGGCATGGAAAGCGGCGATCCGGCGGCCTGCGACACGTTCAGCGGCGCAGTGTGACCCGCACCCCCGCCCTTTCCGGCGTCCACGAAAAAGGCCCGGGCGTCGCCGCCCGGGCCTTCTGTGCATCCGCCGGGTTTCGGGTCAGTAGGTGCCGGAAAAGCTGCGGTTGAGGTTGGTGCCGCCCGACGTGCCGGTGCCGGCCGACGTGCCGGTGCCGGTCGTGTCATCGCTAGGCGCGGTGCCGGTCTGGCCACCGGCGGCGTAGCTGGACGCGCCCATCCGCTGGCGATCCTGATCGGCGCCCTGCCCGCCGCGGTCGCCATAGCCGAACATCGCCTGGTTCTTCTCTTCGGTGCGCCAGTGCTGCTTGGCCTCGTCGGCGGTCTTCGACAGCGTTACCTTGCCGTCCTCGGCGCGGTCGATCCACCGCGACGGGATCGAATGATGCTGCCCGCCGGCATCAGCATCGTTCTTGGTCAGCAGGATGCGGTCGCCGCGCACCTTGTCGACGGTACCGACATGGCTGCCGTCCGATCCCAGCACCTCGTCATGTTCCTTGACGCGATCCAGCGCGTCGCGCTGCGTCTGCCGCTGCGATCGCCAGGCCGAGAATTCGTTCTCGAACTTGGTGCGGTTCTCGCGGCGATATTCGTCGTAATCGCGGTCGAACGACGCGATCTGGCCCGAACGCCACGAATGATAATCGCCGTCGCGGTCCTGGCGATCCTGCTGGTTGTAATAACGCTCGTCGTAGCGGCCATCCATCTCGCGGCGGCGTTCCGCCTCCTCGTCGCCGAACCACGACCGCACCTCGTCCCCGGCACGCGCCAGGAAACCGCGGTCGTCATAGTCGTAGCCCTGCGGCTGGCGGCCATAGCTGGCCCCGCCGCGCTGGCGGTCACGATCGCGGTAATTGTCATCGTCCCAATGGCGGCGTTCGCCGACATCCTCGAACCGGCGACCGTCATGCGCGTAACTGCCGTGATAGTCGTTCCCGCGGTCGCCCCGCGACTGGCCATAGCCCGACCGGCCGTAGCCGCCACGATCATCGTCCGACTGGCCATAGCCCGACTGACCATAACGCGACTGGCCGTAACCGCGATCGTTATGCTCGTTCCCGCCACGGCCGTAGCCGGCGTTTCCATATTCGCGGGCCCCGTAATCGTCGCGCTGCCCGCGCACCCCGCCGCGTTCGTCGCGCCCGATCATCCCGGCCGCACGATACTCGCGCGCGCTCGAATAGCTGTAATCGCGACCGGATCCGTAATCGCGCCCGTAATCCTGCGTGTCGCGTCGACCGTCGTCGTCGCCGCGCGGATAGCGTTCGTAGCCCATGGCATCCTCCTCGTCGTCAGATCGCCCCCGCGCGCCACCGGCGGCGTCGCGGGGATGCTGGCAGAAGGGATCGGGGACCGCTTTCGTTCCTCTCGTTGCGGGCGCGCAACGGGCGCTGGTCGCATGCCGCGCTCGTCCGGTCGGGGCGGGACCGGGCGGTAAATGCGCGCGCACCGCGAAAGGTGTGTTGCATCGCCCGAAAAGGCTCGCTAAGGGCGGCGCTCCCGGCGATGCCGGGCTCCCGGGCGGGGCCGTAGCTCAGATGGGAGAGCGCTGCAATCGCACTGCAGAGGTCAGGGGTTCGATTCCCCTCGGCTCCACCACCCCGCCCCCTTTCACGTTCACGCCGTTTTCTTGGCCCCTTCCGCGCGATCGGCGGTTGCCCTGCGCCGCATCGCGCCCGATGATGCCGCGTATCGGACGGGCGCTCACGCCGCCTGCCGGCTGGAAGGATGGGAGACGGGCCGATGATCGATCGCAGCTTTCGCGCGGAGCATCTGGTCGATCCCGATGGCGGCGACGACGATCTGCCCCCCGCCATCCCGGCGGCCACCCTGGTCATCTTCCGCGAGGCCGCCGATGGCGGCCCGCCCGAACTGCTGATGGTGGAACGCGCGAAGGCGATGGCCTTTGCCGCCGGGGCGATGGTGTTTCCCGGCGGGCGCGTCGATCCGGGCGACCACCTGCTGGCCGAGGTGATCGGCGCGGGGGAGGACGGCGCGGCGCGGATCGCCGCGATCCGCGAAACGATCGAGGAGGCGGGCATCCCGATCGGCCTGTCGCCGCCACCCGCCCCCGACGCGCTGGCACGGATGCGCGCCGCGCTCCACGCCGGCACCTCCTTCGGTGAGGTGCTGGCCGATGCCGGCGTGCGGCTCGATCTCGATCAGCTGGTGCCCTTCGCGCGTTGGCGCCCGGCGCATCGCAACATGCGCATCTTCGACACCCTGTTCTTCCTCGCCGGCCTGCCCGCCGACGCGCCGTGCGCCAGCGTCGATGCGACCGAGAACGTCCGGCTGGTGTGGGCCAGCGCGCGGTCCGTGCTGGACGATGCCGATGCCGGGCGGCTGGCGGTGATCTTTCCCACCCGCCGCAACCTTGAGCGGCTGGCGCAGTTCGACAGTTTCGAGGACGCGGCCGCGCATGCGCGCGCCACGCCGGTGCGGGTGGTGACGCCCTGGCACGAAACGCGCGATGGGGAGCCGCACCTCTGTATTCCCGACGATCTGGGCTATCCCGTCACGTCCGAGCGGCTGAGCGACGCCATGCGCGGCTGATCCGCGCGGTGCGCCGCGTCATCGCCATCACTGCCGCACTCGCGCTGGTCGCGGTCGCGGCGCTGTTGATCTGGGCGCAGGCGCGCGGCCGGCCGCAGGATCTGCCCTGGACGCGGCTGGACCTCGCGCAGCCGGTCGGGCTGTTCACGGGGCGCAAGCTGACCGCGCTGGGCGACGACGCGCCGCGCTGCCGCGCGCTGCTGACGGATGCGGGTGTGCGCTTCACCGCACTGCCCGCGCTGCGGCCCACGGGAGCGGGCAGCTGCGGCTACGACGATGCGGTGCGGCTGGAGCGTGGCGGGGCCGGCGCGATCCCGTTCGCCGCGCCGGTGCCGGGGGTCGCCTGCCCGGTGGCGGCGGCGCTGGCGCTGTGGGAATGGCATGTCGTCGCGCCCGCCGCGCAGCGCCATTTCGGCGCCCGCGTCACGCGCATCGACCATTTCGGCAGCTATTCGTGCCGCCGCATGTACGGCCGCGACGCCGGATCGTGGAGCGAGCATTCCACCGCCAATGCGATCGACATCGCCGGCTTCCGCCTGTCCGACGGCACGCGCATCACGCTGGCCGGCGACTGGAACGGCGCGCCGGCGAAAGCCGCCTTCCTGCGCGAGGTGCGCGACGGCGCGTGCGATCTGTTCGCGACCGTCCTGTCACCCGATTACAACGCCGCGCACCGCGATCACTTCCACCTCGACCAGGCGCAGCGCGGCACCATGGGGTGGCGCGCGTGCCGTTGAGCGTGATTCGCCTCGACGCGCGCGGCTGGCACGATCGCGACGACCTGTGGCGCGATCTGCTGGCGGGACTGGGCGCGCCCGGCTGGCACGGCGCGAACCTCGATGCGCTGTACGACGGGCTGGTCGCCGGGGAGAATAGCGTGCGCCCGCCGCTGGCGGTGGAGATCGCCGGCGCGGCACGGCTGCCTGCCGCGCTCGTCGCCTATCTGACGCGCATACGCGCGGTGTTCGACGACGCCGCGCGCGACGGCGCGGCGGTCGCCCTGCGGTTCGTCGCGCCGCTCAGTGCGGCAGCGCGGTGACGTCGACCTTTTCGACCCAGTAAGGGAAGAACGCCGGCTCGCGCGAGGACCAGCCCGATGCGGTCGCCGCGGCCTCGCTGATCGACTGGAGCAACGTCCGCCGCAGTTCCGGGTGGAGGTGCGGCATCGCCGACGCGGCGCAGAACGCCGCGGGCAGCCACGGACGCACCTGCGCCCCGACAAGCCGTTCGTACAGGAAGCGATACGCCGAAAAACTGGTCAGCCGCCCCTGCCCCAGGTCGAACGCGGTCAGCGTGATCAGCGGCGCCATCATCTGCTCGGCGCTTTCCAGTCCGCTGTCGTCGGGCACCAGCGCGCGGATCGCGGGCAGGCGCCGGTAATGCTGTGCCTGTGCGCGGATGCTCGCGGCCTCCACCACGTCGCGCGACCAGCGGATCATCGCATCGTCGCGGTCCAGCCCGACGTCCAGGCTGCGGCGCACGTACCGCTGCGTCGCCGCCGCGAACCCCGCGAATTCCTTCATCTCTGCCAGCGTCATCGCGCCTTCGGCCGGCTTCATCCTCTTTGCCATCGTCAACCCCGCCCCACCAGTGATCGAACCGTCGGCAGGATGCGCCCGACTGGTTAACACCAGCCTTAACGCCTCCGACTTTCGGCCGTCACAATCGAACACGAGATGTGCCGCACCGCAACATGGATGCGACGAAGCGAGGCCGGGCGTGACGCAGCGGTCACCCCCGGCCCGTGCAGGGTCGGCAATCGCCCGGCGTGGGCCGGATCAGGCGTCGCGCTGGCGCTCGGCCTCCTCCGCCGCGTCGAACCCGGACGACGGCGCGGGTGCGTCGCGGCCCGGCTGGGTCACCGCCGGCGGATCGGAGGCGTCCATCGATTCGTCGAGTGCCTCGTCCAGGGCATCCTGGCCGGCATCCTGCCCGGCATCGCCCGGGGCGACCGACAGGCTGTCGATCGCGCGTTCGTCGATTCCCTGCCCCTCCATTGGCGTGTTCGCGCTCATGGCTTCCTTCTCCATTGTTACGGCGCGTCAACGTGCCGGGGGGAGCCGCGTTCCTGCGCTCAGCCGGTCAGCCGGGCGACGCGTACTTCCTGCCGGTTCATCTGCGCGCTGCCGAAAATGGTCATGAACGCGATGTCGGTCGCATCGCGGCCCACCGCTACCCGCGCCATCTCGTCGCCGCGCGCCATCCGCGTCGCGTCGACCAGATGCCACGCCCCGTCCAGCCACAGTTCGGCGACCGCGTGGAAGTCTGGCGGATCGACCCCGGGGGCATAGACCGCGGCGCAGCGCGCGGGGATTTCCGCCGCGCGCGCCAGCGTGACCAGCAGATGCGCATAGTCGCGGCACACCCCGCGCCGCTCGGCGAAGGTTTCCAGCGCGCCGCCGCCCGGATCGCTGCCCGCCGGATCATAGTCGAGGTGGTCGTACACCCAATCGGCCATCGCCTGCGCCAGCACCCCGCCCGACAGGCCCGCGAAGGTGCGCCGCACGAAATGCTCGAACCGGTCCGACGCGCAATAGCGGCTCGGCAGCAGATAGGGGATCGTCGCCGCGGGCAGCGCGGTCACCGGGGTGGCGGGCAGCGCCGGCAGGAACGCCAGCGCGCGGTCGATCGCGACGACGGCGGTGTAATCGGCGACCAGCCGCTGCTCGCCGCGCGCCCAGCAGCGTTGCCCGATCCCCTCCTCCCCCGGAACCGCGCGGATCGGATGATCGGAGCGGATCAGCAGCGATTGCGTCTCCAGCCGCTGCGTCGGCTCGGCCGCCGCCTCGATCTGCAGCAGCACGTCGGCCGCCCGCGGGAAATGATAGTCGAGGTGGACCTCGATCGACAGGCGCATGGCGATACTCCGCAGACGGACGGCAAAAAGAAGGAGGCCCGGCGGTCAACCCGCCGGGCCTCCGGTCTGTAACGCTCCTGCGTGACGATCAGTCGCGATTGCCGCCGAACAGGCGCAGGATGAACAGGAACATGTTGATGAAGTCGAGGTACAGGCTGAGCGCCGACATCACCACCGCCTTGCCGACGGCCTCCGGGCCATAGCCGGCGACCTGGAAATACAGGCTCTTGGTGCGCTGCGTATCGTACGCGGTCAGCCCCGCGAACAGCAGCACGCCGACCAGCGAGATCACCAGGCCTAGCGGGCCGGACTGGACGAACAGGTTGATGATGCTGGCGACGATCAGGCCGACCAGACCGACGATCAGGAACGTGCCGAACGCCGACAGGTCACGCTTGGTCGTGTAGCCGTACAGGCTCAGCGCGCCGAAGCCCGCCGCCGTGGCGAAGAACGCCTGCGCGATCGCGATCGGCGAATAGACGAGGAAGATCGTCGACAGCGACAGACCCATCGCCACCGCGAAGCCCCAGAACATCGCCTTCAGCCCGGTGGACGAAAAGCGCCCCTGGCCGAAGCTCATCGCAAACACGAACGCCAGCGGCGCCAGCGTGATGACCCAGCGCAGCGGCGTCTGGAACACCGTCACCGCGGCGCCGGACACGGCGAACAGCAGCGCGACGATACCCGTCAGCAGCACGCCCGATGCCATGTAATTGTAGACGGACAGCATGTACGACCGCAGCCCGGCGTCGAACGCCTCGCTGCGGGTGCCCGAAGCGGTTCCGCCAAACGGGGCGGCGGAGGGCCGGGGATCGGACCAGTTGGCCATTGTCTTCTTGCTCCTTCGTCCGGCAATCGTTCCGGATGCATTGAATATCGCCTGCGCAACGTTGATTTTCAAGAAACGGCTCCGATAGCAACCGTTCGTTACAGAGATTTCATGCACCGCCTGTTCGTCGCCCTGCGCCCGCCGCCCCCGATCCGCACCGCGCTGGCCGCGGCGATGGCGGCGCTGCCCGGTGCGCGCTGGCAGGATGACGATCAATTGCACCTGACCGTCCGCTTCCTCGGCGACGTCGACCGGCACCGGGCGGAGGATGTCGCCGCCACGCTCGCCGGCATCGCCGCGCCCACCCCGGTGGTGCGGATCGACGGCGTGGGGACGTTCGACCGGCGCGGAGTCGTCGACACCTTGTGGGCGCGGGTGGTGCCGGGGGAGGCACTCGCCGCGCTCCACCGCAAGGTCGATCAGGCGCTGGCCCGCGCCGGCGTCGCACCCGATCCGCGCCGCTATCTGCCGCATGTCACGCTCGCCCGCTTCGGCCGCCACGCCGCCGATCCCGCCGCGATCGCACGCTGGGTGGCGGCGAACGCCGGGCTGGCCACCCCGACGTTCACGCTGCCGCACCTCATCCTGTACGAAAGCCACCTGTCCACTGACGGCGCGCGCTACGAACCGGTCGCCCGCTGGCCGCTCGACTGAGGGCGGAACGACCAGCCACACCTTCGCGCGGATTTTCCGGGACGGCCCCGGCAGCCCCCGCATGCCGGACCTGTTCCGGCATCCACCGCACCGCATAGTCGCGGTTGGTGGGTTTTGCCGCACGGTGGACCCCGGAACAGGTGCGGATGACGCGGGACAGGCGTCGCGAAACCCACGCCCTCCCGGTCAGATTGACGGCCGCTTCCCCGCCCCACGGCATCGATCGGAGCAATATTTCACCTGCTCCCAGTCGCGCGCCCACTTCTTGCGCCACGCAAACGGCCGGTGGCAGCTGGCGCAGGTCTTTTCGGGCAGGTGCGGCTTGCGGTGCGCCATCGCGCGGTGAACGCCCCGCCGCGCGCGCCGATCCCCGCGTCGCGACGGACGCACGAATTTATCCGTTGCGGACCCATCCCCGCCCCCGCCCGCGCACGCCGGGTTTAGGTTCGGGCCAGCAACGATTCGGGGGGATCGACGATGAGAGGGACGTTTCTGGCCGCCTCCGGCGCCATGCTGCTGACGGGCTGCGTATCGGGTTCCGCGCTGTCGACCGATCTGTCGGCGAGGCCGGTCCCCTCGCCGCAGACCGAAGATGCGCTGATTGAGGTGCTGGCCGAATCGCTGGAACAGACCGGCACCCGCACCGATGCGGACGGAAAGTCCCGGCCGATCATGACCTTTCGCGAGCCGCGCGATGCGGGGGAGATCAAACGCTATCTCGCCGCCGGCTTCGCGCTGACCGACATCTATTGCGACCGCTTCTTCCGCGAAACCAACGCCGCGATGCGGCGGCGCAAGTTCGGCCGCGCGCTGACCAACGACGTCGGCACCGCGGTGGGCAGCGTGCTCGGCCTCATCACCTCGGTGCCCAAGGCGGTGGTCAGCGGCACCAGCGCGGTGACCGGCGGTCTCGATTCCACCTGGCGCAATTATGAGGATTCGTTCGTCGTCTCGCCCGAACTGGAAAGCATCCGCTCGCTGGTGCTGGCCGCGCAGGACGATTACCGCCAGCAGACGTATCGCGAGGCGTTTCCGGCCGATTACATGACCGCGCGCTCGGCGGTGGTGCGCTATGCCGGGCTGTGCAGCTTCCTGGGAATGAAGGCGCTGCTGAACCAGTCGGTGGACCAGCGGCGCAACGAGCTGGTCAAACTGGTCGATCCGCGCCCCTCGCCGACCCCCGCGGCCCCGCCCCCGCCCGCCGCCGTCGTTGCCCCGGCCGCCGCCGCACCGGAAACCGAAGGACCCGCGGCGCGCGCGGGCCTTATCCCGCCGGGCTGACACGCTTTTCCCCTTCCCTAGCCCCCCGCCTCTGTTACCCTCCCCGGCAAAACGGATGGAGAGGCGGATGACGACGACGAGCGAGACCCGCGCGAGCGGCTACGCCTGGTACGTGCTGGGGATCCTGTTCCTCGTCTACATCCTCAACTTCATCGACCGGCAGGTGATCTCGATCCTCGCCGAGGACATCAAGCGCGACCTGGGGCTGAAGGACGAGGATCTCGGCTTCCTCTACGGCACCGCTTTCGGGGTCTTCTATTCGCTGTTCGGCATCCCGCTCGGGCGGCTGGCGGACAGCTGGAACCGGGTACGGCTGATGACGGTCGGGCTGGGGCTGTGGTCAACGATGACCGCGCTGTCCGGCCTGTCGAGCACCGGCGCGCATCTGGCCGCCGCGCGGATCGGGGTGGGCGTGGGCGAGGCGACCGCCTCCCCCTCCGCCTATTCGCTGATCTCCGACTATTTCCCGAAGAAGCTGCGCGCCACCGCGCTGTCGATCTATTCGGCGGGGCTGTACGTCGGCGGGGGCTGTTCGCTGTTCATCGGCGGCCTGGTGGTTCAGAACTGGAACCGCGCCTATCCCGATGGCGGGCCGCTGGGGCTGGCGGGGTGGCAGGCCGCGTTCCTGGCGGTCGGCATCCCCGGGCTGGTCCTGGCGCTGATCGTCGCCACCCTGCGCGAACCGATCCGCGGCGCGGTGGAAGGGCTGCCGGAGCCGGAGCGCCATCCCGCGCCGTTCCGCGCTTTCTTCGACGAACTGGTGACGATCCTGCCGCCGCTGACGCTGATCGGCGCGGCGCGGATCGGCACGCGCGCGCTGGCAGTGAATGCGCTGGCGCTGGCGCTGGTTGCCGCCGCGGTCGCGGGGCTGGTCGCGGCGGGCGAGCCGCTGCCGCAATGGCTGGCGGTCGGCATCGGCGTCTATGCGGTCTTTTCCTGGGCCAGCGCGCTGCGCCACCGCGATCCGCCGACCTTCGCGCTGATCATCGGCACACCCGCGTTCCTGTGCACCGTCGTCGGCTACGGCCTCAACGCCTTCATGAGCTATGCCGCCGGTTTCTGGGCCGCGCCCTATGCGATGCGCGATCTGGGCGTGTCGGCGGCGGAAGCGGGGCTGCTGCTGGGCGGGCTGGGCGCGCTGTCGGGGTTCCTGGGGGTGACGGTGGGCGGGGTCATCGCCGACCGGCTGCGCCGCACGAACCCCGCCGGGCGGCTGGTGCTGGTGATGCTGGGCGCGACGCTGCCGGTGCCGTTCCTGATCGCGGCGTTTACCGCCTCCACCCCGGTCGTCCTCTATATCGGGCTGTTCGGCGCGCAGTTCTTCGCCAGCTGGGGGCTGGGCGCCGCGGCCGCGACGACGCAGGATCTGGTGCTGCCGCGGATGCGCGGGACGGCGACCGCCACCTTCTTCATCGGCACGACGCTGCTCGGGCTGGCGCTGGGGCCATATCTGGCCGGGCGCGTGTCGACGCTGACCGGCAGCCTGTCGACCGGCATGCTGTCGCTGCTGGCGACGGTGCCGATCACGCTGGCGGCGGGCGCGATCGCCTATCGCACCGTCCCCGCCGCCGAACGCACGCGCGAGGATCGCGCGCGCGCCGCCGGCGAGGCGGTGTAGCGGCTCAGCTCGGCTGGAACACGCCGCAGGCGATGCGCCCGCCCGAATTGCCGCTCGGGTCGGTCTTCAGGTCGTCGGGCTGGGCATGGATGACCATCGCCGCGCCGTCCGCGTCCATCAGCGCCGTCAGCGTCGCGCCGGGGATCGTCGCCGCGATCGTCCCGCGCCCGTCGTTGGCGATCACCAGGTTGGGCAGATCGCCCTGATGCGGCCCCTGCGGGTTCATCGCGCCATGCTTCATCCCGGTCGGGTTCCAGTGCCCCCCCGCGCTGGCGAAGTCGGGCGCGTCGCAGCGGCCGACCATATGGACGTGCGCGCCATGCGTGCCCGGCGGCATCCCGGTCGCGTCGATCGTGAAGCGCACGCCGCCCGCCACGTCGGTCGCGGTCGCGCGGCCCACCGGCGCGCCGGTCGCGGTCGCCAGCATCGCGGTCGCGCTCGCCCCGCCCGCCACCGGCGTCCCCGTCGCCATCTTGCCTTCGTCGTTGCAGCCCGCCAGCACCAGCGCCGCCAGCCCCGCGCCCGCCGTCATCACCATCCGCAGCATCACCGACCCTCCTGTTGATCCGTCCGGGGCGAACCCGTGGCGCGGCGGCCGGGTTCCGGTCAAGCCGGCCGCGCCATTATCAGCGCGGCGCGTAACGTGCGGCACACGATCTCGTCGCGCTGGTTCAGCCCGACGTGCGCGAACGTCACCACCCCCTGTCCGGGGCGCGACGCGGACGGGCGCAGCGCGGTTACCTCCGTCTCCGCTCGGATCGTGTCGCCCGCGAACACCGGCTTGGGAAAGGTCGTCTCGCTCATCCCCAGATTGGCGACGGTCGTGCCGAAGGTCGTGTCCTGTACCGTCAGCCCGATCACCAGCCCCAGGGTGAACAGCGAATTCATCAGCGGCCGCCCGAATTCGGTCGTCGCGGCATAATGATGGTCGATGTGGATCGCCGCGGGATTGTAGGTCAGCGCGCTGAACAGCACGTTGTCCGCATCGGTCACCGTCCGGCGGATCTCATGGACGAAGCGGCGCCCGACCGTGAATTCCTCGAACCACAACCCGGCCATCGTCAGTCCCCTCCTGCCGCGATCAGCCGCGCGATCCGCCGCCCGCTGGCCGCCGCCTGCATGATCGCAAACGCCAGCACAAGGTTCAGCGCCACCAGCTCGATCAGAAAGAACCACAGCGGCGATCCCGCGATCATGCTCAGCCCCAGCAGGATCGTGCGCGGGTTCGCGCCGATGATCGCCACCACCGGCAAGGTCGATCGCCCGGCGGTGCGCGCGATTTCCGCGATCCGCCGGCGCTCGGCCGGATCGGCCTCCGCGCTGGCGACCAGCGTGTTGACCACCTGCGTCGGGCCGGACAGCCGGTTCCACACCCACAGATAGATCGCCGACAGCCGCACGCCGATGCCGTCGCCGGTCGCCTTCGCGGTCTGCAACCACGGCACCCCATAGGCCCACCATTGATAGGTGCGCCGCGCGCTTTCCGCGAACACCGACTGGACCGCGCGGCTCAGCCCCGCGCCGACCGCCAGTATCCAGGCCCAGCCGCCGATCTGGTCATCGAGCCGCAACGCCAGCAACACGTACAGTACCGCATGGCCGGCATAGTCACACAGCCCGTCGACGATCTCCCCCGATGCCGACGCGCGCCCGGACATCCGCGCCAGCGCCCCGTCCGCACCGTCGACGACGTGCCACGACAGGTGCAGCACGAACCCCAGCGCGATCGCCCATGGCGTGCCGACGACGGCGTACAGCACACCCGCCGCCATCACGATCGCCGCCCCCGCAATCGACACCATATTGGGCGTCACCGGCGTCGGCACCAGCACGCGCGCCAGCCGGTGCGCCAGCGGATGGTAGATCGTGCGATTGAGAAAGCCCTGCAACTCCTTGGGTTTTCCCGCGTTGCTCGGTTCGGGTCGGTCCAACGTATCCCCCAATGATCTTGTCGCCGAACGCCCTATCAGGCGGCGGCTTCGCTTGACACCTGCCACGTATCTGTCACCTAGCAGCAACGGATTTGTATCAATGCCGGCATCGCCGGCGAGCGGGGTTTCATGGCGACGATCAAGGTTGCGGTCATCGGCGTTGGCAATTGCGCCAGCAGCCTGGTGCAGGGGAAGTATCATTATGCCGGCAGCAATACCGGCGCTGGCCTGATCCATGAGGATATCGGCGGGTACAAGGTCGGCGATATCGATTTCGTCGCCGCCTTCGACGTCGATTCGCGCAAGGTCGGACTAGATCTGGGCGAGGCGATCTTCGCCAAGCCGAACTGCACCAAGGTCTTCCACGCCGACGTGCCGAAGACCGGCACCGTGGTGAAGATGGGCGCGAAGCTGGACGGCGTCGCC
The DNA here is from genome assembly GCF_002374835.1 of Sphingomonas ginsenosidimutans. Classification (GTDB taxonomy): domain Bacteria; phylum Pseudomonadota; class Alphaproteobacteria; order Sphingomonadales; family Sphingomonadaceae; genus Sphingomonas; species Sphingomonas ginsenosidimutans. The sequence goes on along the minus strand of NZ_NWVD01000001.1, from coordinate 444,658 downwards.
CCGCACATGCTGACCGCCGCGAACGATCGCGGGTTCGAGCTGAACGACACGCGCGACGCATCCAAGGCGGAAATCATCGCCGAGCTGAAGGCGTCGGGCGCGGAAGTGCTGGTCAATTTCCTGCCGGTCGGCAGCCAGGAAGCGACCGAATTCTACATGGAATGCGCGCTCGAGGCGGGCGTCGGCGTCGTCAACTGCATGCCGGTGTTCATCGCGTCGAAGCCGGAATGGGAAAAGCGGTTCGCCGATGCCGGCCTGCCGATCGTCGGTGACGATATCAAGGCGCAGGTCGGCGCCACGATCGTCCACCGCGTGCTGTCGAACCTGTTCGGCCAGCGCGGCGTGACGATCGATCACACCTACCAGCTGAACACCGGCGGCAACACCGATTTCATGAACATGCTCGACCGCAACCGTCTGTCGAGCAAGAAGGAATCGAAGACGGAGGCGGTGCAGGCGGTGATCGCCGAGCGGCTGGCGGACGAGAATATCCACGTCGGCCCGTCGGACTATATCCCGTGGCTGCACGACAACAAGCTGTGCTTCCTGCGGCTGGAGGGCAACCAGTTCGGCGACGTGCCGATGAACCTGGAACTGCGCCTGTCGGTGGAAGACAGCCCGAATTCCGCGGCCTGCGTCGTCGATGCGATCCGCTGCGTGAAGCTGGGGATGGAGCGCGGCGTGTCCGGTGCGCTCAACGGCCCGTCGGCCTATTTCTGCAAGCATCCGCCGCAGCAGGTCACCGATGACGTCGCGGCGCAGCTGACCGACGAATTCATCAACGCCGACGCGCGCCTCGCCGCCGAGTAAGCGTCGATGCACGCACTGATCGTCGCGGCCGGCTTCGGCAGCCGGCTGCGCGCGGTGTCGCCGTCGAAGCCGCTCACCCCGGTCAACGGCGTGCCGCTGATCGAACGGGTGATCCGCGCCGCGCATGACGGCGGCGCCTCCGCCTTCACCGTCGTGACCGGACATGAAGGCGATGCGGTGGAGGCGTTCCTGGCCACCGCTGCCGCGCGGCTGGCGCTGCCGATCGCCTGCGTGCGTACCGCCGACTGGAACCTGCCCAACGGCCATTCGGTACTGACCGGCGCCGGTGCGATCGGCGCGCGCCGTCATTTGCTGATGATGGCAGACCATCTCGTCGACCCCGCGCTGATCGCCACCGTCGCTGGCGCGCCCGCCGCCGGGCTGGTGCTGGGCGTGGACCGGCGGCTCGACAATCCGCTGGTCGATCTGGACGACGTCACGCGCGTGCGCACCGATCCCGCCGATCCGACGCGGATCGTCGCGATCGGCAAGCATTTGCCCGATTACGATGCCTTCGACACCGGCGTGTTCGCGGTCGATGCGCGCTTCCACGATGCGTTGCGCGCCTCGATCGCCGACGGCGGGGCGGGGTCGATCTCCGCCGGGGTGGAGGCGCTGGCCGCCACCGGCCAGGCGCGGGTGATCGACACCGGCGATCACTGGTGGCTCGACGTCGACGATCCGCGCGCGCTCGACCAGGCGGAAGCCGCGCTGGCGCTGGCGGACCGCTACGTCGTCGCCGCCTGACGGGCGGCCACGCCGACAGCCACAAAATGTAATCCATATCAACGGGAACGGCCGAGCGGCATTCGTCATTGGACGCGGGATTCATCCTCGAAAGGAGCTTCCCATGCCCCATGACATGTCGGACGATCGCCCGCAGCGCAGCGTGCGCAGCTATTCCGGACTTCCCGCGCTGATCCTGATCGCGGTGCTGATCGCCGCGGTGCTGTTCATCACCGCCGGCCGCGACGATACGAAGGTGAAGCCCGCGACCGGATCGGCCCGCGCGATGGCGCTCGCGGCGGAACGCGGCGGGGATACGGGCAAGCAGCCTTGACCGAGGGATGCGGACGACCCGGCCGCTCTCGTCCTGATCCAGATTGTGTCGAAATATGTCTAGCGCAGGAACGCGCCGCCCCGGCGCATCGTTTCGCCCGCATCACAAGATCAGGAGTGATGCCATGTTGTGGACGATCGTTGCGATTCTGCTGGTGCTCTGGCTGCTGGGCTTCGGCTTCCATGTCGCCGGCGGGCTGATCCATATCCTGCTGGTCGTCGCGCTGGTCGTCGGCCTGATTCAGCTGTTCTCGGGCCGCCGGGTCTAGGGTCGGGCCTCTAGGCGGCGATCCGCAACCACAATGCCGTGGCGTCGTCGCTCGCCTTGAAACGGGGGAAGCGGCGGCAGGCGGCATCGTCGCGCTCGATCGCGCGCAGTTCGACTGCCAGCGCCGCAAGCCCGCGCTCGGCGACCGCCGCGAACAGTCCCGGGCCGTCATAGGCACCATAGGCATCGACCAGTGCCGCGAACCCGTCGCTCATCAACAGCACGTCGTCCCCGCCCGCAACGCGCGTTTCGGCGGTGCTGATCGACGAAAGGGACGCTTCGGCCGCCACACCCAGCACTCGCCTTCCTGCACGCGACCGCGCGATTCTGCGGTCCTCCAGTACGGCGGGATCGCGCATTTTCGCGGCGCCCACCCCGTCCCCAAGTGCCGCCGCATCCGCACTTTCCCGCGCCCGGTCGGGCGTCGGCGTCACCCATGTGGTGCCCGCGACGCCGCGCCACAGGATCGCGCAGTCCGCCGCCCAGGCCGCTTCCAGCCGCCCGTCCGTCAATTGCACCGCCGCGAACGCCGCGCTCGGCAGCTCCCACGCCGCCACCGGATCGCGCCGCCGCTCCCGCGCGTATCGCTCCTCGACCGCAGCGAACACCGCCCCGCACGTGTCGCGCAGCGTCGCCCCGCCCGCCGCACCGAACGCCGCATCGGCCGCCGCGGCCAGCCACGCCGCCCCACCCTGATCCCCCATCAACCCCGGCGGTCCCAGGTCGGTGGCGCCGTCGATCACCCATCCGGCGCGCGCGCTGGCGCCGAGGCGATCGTCATTGGGCGTGCCCGGCGTCCCGCACAGGCTGAGCGACTGGATCAGGTCTAGGTGCATGGGCGCCCCCATGCACCGCTATCAGTCCGCGAACAACAGCACCGGCGTCTCCAGCAGCTTCTTCAGCGCCTGGACGTAACTGGCCGCGTCCCAGCCATCGACCACGCGATGATCGCAGCTGATCGACAGGTTCATCAGCTTCGCCCGCACGATATCGTCGCCCCCCTGCCCGTTCGGTCGGAACACCGGCCGCTCGACGATCCTGTTCGGCCCGATGATCGCCACTTCGGGGCGGTTGATGACCGGAGTGGTCGCGATCCCGCCCAGCGGCCCCAGCGAGGTGACGGTGATCGTCCCCCCGCCCATCTCGTCCGGCTTCAGCTTGCTGGCGCGCGCCGCCTCCGCCAGCCGCGTGATCTCGCTCGCCAGCTGCCAGACGTTGCGGTCCTGCGCGTCGCGAATGACGGGCACGGTCAGCCCCGCATCGGTCTGCGTCGCCATTCCCAGATGCACCCGCCCCGACCGCGTCACCACGCCCGCCTCATCGTCGTAGCGCGCGTTGAGCATCGGAAAATCGGGCAAGGTGCGACAGATGGCGACGATCAGCAGTGGCAGCATCGTCAGCTTCGGCCGCGGCCCGCGGTAGGCGTTCAGGTCCGCGCGCACCAGCTCCAGTTCGGTGACATCGATCTCGTCGACATAGGTGAAGTGCGGGATGTTGCGCTTCGACGCCGCCATATTCTCGGCGATACGGCGGCGCATCCCGATGACGCGCACCTCCTCGTCGGCGCGCGCGTGGCTGGCATGGGGGCGCTGGTAACCCTGCCCGGCGTTGTAGCGCAGATAGGCGTCGAGGTCGGAATGGCGGATGCGATCGCCCTCGGCGATGCGCACCTGCGACAGGTCGACGCCCAGATCCGTCGCGCGCGCACGCACCGCGGGGGAAGCGAGGACGGGGGTTTGGCGCGCGCCTGACTCCCTCTCCCCTGCGGGGAGAGGGTTGGGGTGAGGGGCCGGGGTCTCACCGAGACCGACCTCTCCATCAGACACCGCCCCCTCACCCAAACTCTCTCCCCGTGGGGGAGAGAGTTTATCGGCCGCTTCCTCGACACCGGGGTTTTCGGCTTCCAGCGTGTCCGGCTCGGTGGCCGCCCCCTCGCCCTCGCCCTCGGTCTCGATCACCACCAGCGGCGCGCCGATCGACACCTGGTCGCCGACCTCGCCCGCGATCTCGACCACCACGCCCGCGACCGGCGATTCCATCTCTACCGTCGCCTTGTCGGTCATCATGTCGGCGAGGCTCTGGTCCTCCTCGACACGGTCGCCGACCTTGACGTGCCACGCCACGATCTCCGCCTCGGAAATGCCCTCGCCGATGTCGGGCAGCTTGAAGGTGAAACGCGCCATCTGCCTTAGTCCTTCAGAATCTTCTTGAGCGCCTGGCCGATCCGCACGGGTCCGGGGAAATAGGCCCATTCCAGGCTGTGCGGGTACGGCGTGTCGAAGCCGGTGACGCGCACGACCGGCGCTTCCAGGTGGTAGAAGCAGCGCTCCTGCACCAACGCCGCCAGCTCCGCCCCGAAGCCGCTGGTGCGCGTCGCCTCGTGGACGATCATGCAGCGGCCGGTCTTCTTCACGCTCGCCTCGATCGTCTCGATGTCGAGGGGGACGAGCGTGCGCAGGTCGACGATCTCGGCATCGACGCCGGTATCGGCGACGACCTGCGCGCAGACATGCACCATCGTGCCGTAAGCGAGCATCGTCACCGCCTCGCCCGCGCGGACCACGTTCGCCTTGCCCAGCGGGATCGTGTAATAACCCTCCGGCACCGCGCCGCCGGGGTGCTTCGACCAGTTCTCCGCCGGGCGGTCCCAATGGCCGTTGAACGGACCGTTGTAGATGCGCTTCGGCTCGAAGAAGATCACCGGGTCATTGTCCTCGATCGCGGCGATCAGCAGCCCCTTGGCGTCATAGGGGGTGGAGGGGATGACGGTCTTCACGCCCGACACATGGGTGAAGATGCCCTCCGGCGACTGCGAATGCGTCTGCCCGCCGAAGATGCCGCCGCCGAACGGCGAGCGCACCGTCAGCGGCGCGGTGAACTCGCCCCCCGAACGATAGCGCAGCCGCGCCGCCTCGCTGACCAGCTGGTCCAGCGCAGGGTAGATGTAATCGGCGAACTGGATTTCCGGGACGGGGCGCAGGCCATAGGCGCCCATGCCGACCGCCACGCCGATGATTCCGCATTCGGTGATCGGGGTGTCGAAGACGCGGGTCTTGCCGTATTTCTTCTGCAGCCCCGCCGTCGCGCGGAAGACGCCGCCGAAATAGCCGACGTCCTCCCCCATGACGACGATCGCCGGATCGCGCGCCATCGTGACGTCCATCGCGGAATTGATCGCCTGGATCATGTTCATGCGGGTGGTGGTATCGTCCACCGGCTGTTCGATCGTGTCGGTCAAAGCAACGTCATCCCAGCGAACGCTGGGATCTCCCTGTTACGAAGCGCGCCCTTGCGGCGCGAGACCCCGGCGTTCGCCGGGGTGACGGATGCCATTGTCACTTGCGCGCCCATGGCCGCCCGCTCGCGGTTTCCTCGTCGATCATCTGCTGGCGCTGTTCGCGCAAATGCCAGGGCATCTCCTCGAACACGCCGTCGAACAGCGTGTCGAGCGGCTGGTGCAGGCCGTGGCCCAGGATGCCGTTCTTCTCGGCCTCCTTCTGCGCGGTCTTCACCGCCTCCGCGACCTCGCGGTCCATCGCCGCCTGACGGTCCTCGTCCCATTCGCCGAGCGCGATCAGATGATCCTTCAGCCGCCGGATCGGGTCGCCCAGCGGCCAGGCGGTCGGCTCGCCCGCGGAGCGATATTGCGTCGGGTCGTCCGACGTCGAATGGCCTTCCGCGCGATAGGTGAAATGTTCGATCAGTGTCGGCCCGGCGTTGGTGCGCGCGCGCTCCGCGGCCCAGGCGGTCGCGGCATAGACCGCCAGCGCGTCATTGCCGTCCACGCGCAGCCCGGCGATCCCGTAACCGATCGCGCGCGCGGCGAAGGTCGTCGCCTCCGCCCCCGCGAAGCCCGAGAAGCTGCTGATCGCCCATTGATTGTTGACGACGTTGAAGATCACCGGCGCGCGATAGACCGTGGCGAAGGTCAGCGCGGAGTGGAAGTCGCCCTCCGCAGTCGAACCCTCCCCGCACCAGGTCGCGGCGATCCGCGTGTCGCCCTTCGACGCCGATGCCATCGCCCAGCCGACCGCCTGCGGATATTGCGTCGTCAGGTTGCCGGAGATCGAGAAGAAGCCGAAGCGCTTTTCCGAATACATGATCGGCAACTGCTTGCCCTGCAGCTTGTCGCCAGTGTTCGAATAGATCTGGTTCATCATGTCGACCAGCGGGCAGCCGCGCGCGATCAGCAACCCCTGCTGGCGGTAGGACGGGAAGCACATGTCCTCGTCGTCCAGCGCATGCGCGGCGGCGATCGCCACCGCCTCCTCGCCCAGCGACTTCATGTAGAAGCTGGTCTTGCCCTGCCGCTGCGCGCGGAACATGCGTTCGTCGAAGGCGCGCACCATCGCCATGTCGCGCAGCATCCGGCGCAGGCGGTCGGGGGACAGTTGCGGGTTCCACGGGCCGACCGCCTGCCCGTCCTCGTCCAGCACGCGCACCATCGTATAAGCCAGGTCGGTGAAGTCCTGCGCCGGCGCCAGGGTGTCGGGGCGGCGCACCGATCCGGCGGCGGGCACCTCGACATCGGCGAAGTCCACCGCATCGCCGGGCCGGAATTTCGGCTCCGGCACGTGCAGCGACAGCGGCTTCAGGTTGCTCAGCGCGTCAACCACGTCACTCTCCTCGGGCATCGCCACCCCGACGGGTGCGCGACCACTAGTATCATTCGCTTGTAATTATATTTCAAGCGAAGCGAAAGAGGGTCGGGGCGTCTTTGTGCGACAGGAAAATGCCGGGAACGCATCCCACGGGTCCGAAAACATCGTGGCGGCAATGGATTGACTCGACTCGCATCATGAGAACAAAATAGGAACTATTGTCCTTCCTGGGAGTCGTGCCACCCGTGACCTGTCCGAGCGTCCTCGAATCGCTGCGCGCCACGCTCCGCGCCATCGAAGGCGACGGCCATCGCCGCCGTGCGGTGCTGCCCTTCGGTGCCGAGGCGATCGATTCGCGGCTGACGGACGGCGGGCTGCGGCTGGATGCGCTGCACGAGGTCGCCGCCGCCACCCCGGCGCTGGGCGACGATGCCTCCGCCACGCTGTTCCTGGCCGGGATCGCGGCGCGCGCGTGGGGGCCGGTGCTGTGGGTGGTGCGCCGCCGCGACCTGTTCGCGCCCGGCCTCTACCAGTCCGGCCTGTCGCCGGAGCGCGTCCTCTATGCCGAGGCGGCCGACGATGCCGAGGTGCTGGCGCTGATGGAGGAAGGATTGCGCCACCGTGCGCTGGGCGCGGTAATCGGGGAGACGCGCCGCGCCGCGATGGCCTCGACCCGCCGGCTGCAACTGGCGGCCGAGGGTGGGCGGACGATCGCACTGCTGCTGAAGCGGCACGCGCGTGAGGATGCCGACCCCTTCGCTGTCCCGTCCGCCGCGGTCACGCGCTGGCGCATCGCCTCGGCTCCCTCAGCGCCGCTGCCGGTCGCGGGAATCGGGCGCGCGCGTTGGGACGTCGCGCTGGCGCGGCAGCGCGGCGGCGAATCTTTCCAACTGCTTGTGGAGGCATGCGATGAAACGGGTCGCATCGCTCTACCTGCCCGACTGGTCGATCGACCGGCTGCGGCGGGCGGAGCCGGCGCTCGCGCCGCCGCCTGAGCGCGTGGCGCTCGATCTTGCCGCGCTCAAGGCGGCGAGCGATGCCGAACAGGGCGGCAAGCAGTGCGATGCGCCGCGCAACAGCGGCTGGCGCCCCGGCGCGAAATGGGCGCGGGAGGAAAGCGGCGTATGGGGCGGCGACACCCGCGCCGACGTCGCCCGCCGCATCGCCGCGCTGCCCGCGCACCAGCGCCCGCCGATGCGCGAGATGGGGCGCCGCAGCGAGGCGGCCGACCATCCGTACAAAAGGCTGCCCGGCGATGACGGCGGCAAGGCGAGCGGCTGGCCGGAACCCGCCGGGGTGCCGGTGCGCAGGACGGACGCAGGAATGCGCGCGCCCTGCCCCGATCCGCTGCCTTCGCACCGTCATCCCGGCGAAGGCCGGGATCCCTCGCGGCAAGAGGACTGCCGACGCCACGCAGGACCCCCAGCCTCCGCTGGGGTGACGAAAGGAGCGGGCGCGCCCGTTCCCCTCGCCACCTGGCGCACGATGCCCGCGATCCGCTACCCCGGCGACGGCCCCCATCCCGACAAACTCGCCGCGAAGGAGCGCCGTCCCGGCTCCAACGACGCCGGCGCGACGGTGAAGGATGTCGCCGCCTTCTTCGACACCGGACGCAGCACCGCGGACACGGTCGCGCGCGTCTGCCCGCCCGATCCCCGCAGCGCGCCGCCCGCGGCCGGCGATGGCGCCGCGCCGCTCGTCACCGTGCACAAGATCGGCAGCCGGGTGGAGATCACCGCCGCCTCCCCCGCCGCGCGCGCGCTGGGGATCGCGCCGGGCATGGCGCTGACGCAGGTGCGCGCCGCGACGCCTGACGTGGTGGTGCGCGATGCCGATCCCGATGGCGACGCGCGCGACCTCCACCGGCTGGCGGTGGCGCTGGCGCAACGCTGGACCCCGGTGGTGGCGATCGCGGATGCGCAATCGCTGTTCCTGGACGTGACCGGCGTCGCGCATCTGCATGGCGGGGAAGCGCGGATGGCGCGGCGGATCGTGCGGCTGCTGGCGCGGCTGGGGATCACCGCGCGGCTCGCGATCGCCGACACGACCGGCGCGGCCTGGGCCTGCGCGCATCATGCGCGGCCCGGCGCTGGCGGAGTGACGGTCCTGCCGCCCGGCGAAACGATCGCCGCGATCGCGCCGCTGCCCGCCGCCGCGCTGCGCGTGGAGGATCATGCGCTCGAACTGCTGCGCCGGCTGGGGGTGGACACGGTCGGGCAGCTGGCGGCGCTGCCCCGCGCGCCGCTGGTGCGCCGCTTCGGGCGGCAGGTGGCCGACCGGCTCGACCAGGCGAGCGGGCGAGTCGCCGAACCGCTCGCCCCGGTCGTACCGCCGACCGCGATCGTCGTGGAGCAACGCTTCGCCGAGCCGCTGCTGACCGCCGAGCCGATCGCGCACTGGATCGCCCGGCTGGTCGCGCGGCTGTGCGACGAACTGGCGCGCGCCGGGCGGGGCGCGCGATCGGTGGTGCTGGCGGCAACGCGCGTCGATGCCGCGGTGCAGCTGGTCCGCGTCGGGCTGGCGCGCCCCACCCGCGCACCCGACCACCTGCTGCGGCTGCTGGTGCGGCGGATCGACCGGCTCGACCCCGGTTTCGGGATCGAGACGCTGGCGCTCCACGTACAGCGCGCCGATCCACTGGGCGCGCAGGCGTTCGACGACGATCTGGCGGCGGGCGAGCGCCCCGATCTGGCGCCGCTGGTCGATGCGATCGTCAACCGCATCGGCGCGCGCCGGCTGTGGCGTGCGCGCGCGGTGGAAAGCGACGTGCCCGAACGGTCGGTGGCCACCGCCGCGCCGCTCGATCCGCCGGCGCCCGCCGCCGCGGCGCCCGCCCGCGACGACGTGCGCCGGCTCGACCGGCGCGGGCGCGACCATCCGTGGCACCCGCGCTGGCCGCGCCCCGCGCGGCTGCTGCGCCGGCCCGAACCGGTCGACAATGTCATCGCCGGCCTGCCCGACCAGCCGCCGCGCCGCTTCACCTGGCGCGGCATGACGCACCGCATCGTGCGCGGCGACGGGCCGGAACGGATCGCCGGCGAATGGTGGCGCCGCGCCGCCGAACGCGATGCGGTGCGCGACTATTATCAGGTGGAGGACGAGGATGGCCGCCGCTTCTGGCTGTTCCGCCGCGGCGACGCCGAACGCATCGAAACGGGCGACCTGTCATGGTACATGCACGGCACCTTCGGCTAGGCGGCGACAAGGCGTCCGCAGCGGCTTGCGCGCCTGTGGGCCGGTGGATGCGGGAACGGTGCCGATCGCCGCTAGGCGCGCGCGTCGATCGCGCCGACGTGCCCGGCGGCGGCATAGGCGAGGATCTTTTCGTCCGCGGTCAGCACTGGCAGGTGCAGGCCGCGTGCCGTGGCGATCACGATCCGGTCGCCCGGGTCGCCATGGATGCTTCCCGGCAGAAGACCGGCATCGATCGCCGTCGCGAGTTCCAGTGGCGCCAGTCGGAAGCCGGGACTTGCCAGGATGTGTCCGAACCAGGCATCGACCGCCAACCCCAGCGACACGCGATCCTTGTCGACCAGCATCGCGATTTCCCATGGGACGATGGCCGGGATGTAGACGCCATCGACGCTCCGCGATTCCTCGATGATCTCCCTCGCCGTCGCGCCGAGCCGTGGATCACCCTGAACCAGCCACACCAGCGCGTGGGTGTCGATGACGATCATCGCGCGCGATACAGTTCGTCCGGATTGTTCGCGTCCCATTCCTCCGGCGCCACCGCCGGGCTTAAGGGATCGTCGAAGCGATATTGCGGATGGCGCAACATCCCGAACGCCGACGCGCGGGGCGGCTGCTGTCCGACCCGTCCTTCCCCCTTAGCCGTCAGCGTCAGCGACGGCTTGCCGCGCCGCGTAATCGTCAGCGGTTCGCCGCTGCGCTCCATTTCGTTGAGCAGCGCGATGCACTTCGCCTTGAACTCGGTGATGCCGACGATCTTGCCCATGCCCACCTCCAACCGACCATTTGATATAGTCATTTCGCGTCGGATACGCCAGTGACGTACAGCGAGCTGCAGGTCACCACCCATTATTCCTTCCTGCGCGGCGCTTCATCGTGCGAGGAGCTGTTCGCCACCGCCGCACTAATGGGGATGCCCGCGCTGGGGATCGTCGATCGCAATTCGGTCGCCGGCGTGGTGCGCGCGCTCTACGCCAGCGAACAGGTGGCGAAGGACGGCGCCGCCGTGCGCGCGCTGCCCGGCTGCCGGCTCGATCTGGTCGACGGCACGTCGCTGCTGGTCTGGCCGCAGGATGCCGCGGCGTGGAGCCGGCTGACGCGCCTCCTGTCGCTCGGCAAGAACCGCGCCGATGCGCAGCACGGCGAAAAGGGCCGCTGCTTCCTCCACTGGGACGATGTCGCGGCGCATGCCGACGGCATGGTCGCCGCGCTGGTGCCGGGGGAGGATGACGCACGCGCGCTGCGCTGGATGGCGGAGCTGTTCCCCGATCGCGGGCACGTCTGCCTGACGCACCGCCGCCGCCCGGGCGAGGCGCTGCGCCTACACGAAGCGGCGCTGGCGGCCCGCGCGCACGGCCTTTCCCCGCTCGCCACCGGCGAGGTGCTCTACCACCATCCCGACCGGCGGCGGTTGCAGGACGTCGTCACCGCGATCCGCGAGAAATGCACGATCGACGATCTGGGCCTGCGCCGCGAGCGCCACGCCGACCGCCATCTGAAACCGCCCGCCGACATGGCGCGGCTGTTCCGCCACCATCCCGATGCGCTGGCGGCGGTGGAGGCGATCGTCGAGCGCTGCACCTTCTCGCTGCGCGACCTGACCTATCATTACCCGGATGAGGAGGTGATCCCCGGCAAGACCGCACAGGACGCGCTGGCGACGCTGGCATGGAACGGCCTGCGCCAGCGGTTCGGCGCGCACCCGCCGCGCGCCTATGTCGACCTGCTGAACCACGAATTGGGGCTGGTCGCGAGGATGGACTATGCCCCCTACTTCCTGACCGTGAATTCGATCGTGCAGTTCGCGCGCAGCCAGGAGATATTGTGCCAGGGGCGCGGATCGGCGGCCAATTCGGTGATCTGCTTCGCGCTGGGCATCACCTCGATCGACCCGGTCAAGCACCAGCTGCTGTTCGAACGCTTCGTGTCGGAGGAACGCCGCGAGCCGCCCGACATCGACGTCGATTTCGAACACGAACGGCGCGAGGAGGTGATCCAGTTCATCTACGACCATTACGGCCGCGATCATGCCGCACTGACCGCGGTGGTCAGCCGGTTCCGCACCCGCGGCGCGATCCGCGAGGTGGGCAAGGCGCTGGGCCTGCCGGAGGACATGACCGGCGCGCTCGCCAGCCAGGTATGGGGCTGGTCGAACGAGGGCGTGCCGACCGAGCATGTCGCCGCGCTCAACCTCGACGCGGGCGAACCGCGGCTTGCGCTCGCGCTCGAACTGGCGCGCGAGCTGATCGGCACCCCGCGTCATCTGTCGCAGCATCCCGGCGGCTTCGTGCTGACCCGCGCACCGCTCCACGATCTGGTGCCGATCGAACCCGCCGCGATGGTCGATCGCCACGTCATCGAATGGGAAAAGGACGATATCGAGCAGCTGGGCTTCATGAAGGTCGATATCCTCGGCCTGGGGATGCTGGGCTGCATGCGCCGCGCCTTCGACCTGCTGGAGGCGCACAAGAGCATCCGCATGACGATGGCCAGCCCGGTGATGCAGGAGGACGATCCGGCCACCTATGCGATGATGCAGCGCGCCGACACGTTGGGCGTGTTCCAGATCGAAAGCCGCGCGCAGATGAGCATGTTGCCGCGGATGAAGCCGCGCGAATTCTACGACATCGCGATCCAGGTCGCGATCGTGCGGCCCGGCCCGATCCAGGGCAACATGGTCCACCCCTATCTGAAGCGGCGTGAGGGCAAGGAGGCGGTGGAATATCCCAGCGAGAAGCTGCGCACGGTCCTGCAAAAGACCCTGGGCGTGCCGCTGTTCCAGGAACAGGCGATGCAGGTCGCGGTGCTGGGCGCGGGCTTCACTCCGGGCGAGGCGGACCAGTTGCGCCGTGCGATGGCGACGTTCAAGCTGACCGGCGGGGTCGCGCATTTCCGCGAGCGGCTGATCGCCGGAATGCGCGCCAACGGGATATCGGAGGCGTTCGCCGAGCGGCTGGTCCAGCAGATCGAGGGGTTCGGCAGCTACGGCTTTCCCGAAAGCCACGCCGCCAGCTTCGCGAAGATCGCCTATGCCTCGTCATGGATGAAATGCCATCATCCCGACGTCTTCTGCGCCGCGCTGCTCAATGCGCAGCCGATGGGCTTCTACGCCCCGGCGCAGATCGTGCGCGACGCGCGCGAGCACGGCGTCGTGATCCATCCGGTGTGCGTGCTGGAAAGCGAATGGGACACGTCGCTGCTTGAGCCCTCTCCCCGCCGGGGAGAGGGTTTGGGTGAGGGGAAAACGTCTCACCGGGACCAGGGTAGCTGCAGCACGCCGCCGCGAACCGACGGCGCGCGGTGCGATCTGCGGCTGGGGCTACGCATCGTCACCGGCCTGTCGGGCGCGGACGCGGGGCGAATCCTGACCGCGCGGGCGCAGACGCGCTTCACCTCGGTGGAGGATATCTGGCGCCGATCCGGCGTGCCGCTCGCCACACTGGAAAAGCTGGCGCGCGCCGATGCCTTCCATGCGCTGGGGCTGGACCGGCGGCAGGCTTTATGGGCGATCCGCGGGCTTGGCGAGACGCCGCTGCCGCTGCTCGCCGCGGTCGAACGGCGCGAGGAGCCGGTCACGCTCGCCCGGCTTACCGGCGGGCGCGAGGTGGTGGAGGATTACCGCGCCACGCAATTGTCGCTGCGCGCGCATCCCTTGTCGTTCCTGCGCGCACAGTTGGCGGCACGATGCGTGGTGCGCTGCGCCGATCTGGCCGCGCACGACGGCAAATGGGTGGAGGTCGCCGGGATCATCCTCGTCCGCCAGCGCCCCGGCTCGGCCAAGGGCGTGCTGTTCATCACGATCGAGGACGAAACCGGCGTCGCCAACGGCATCCTGTGGCCCGACCGGTTCGAGGCGCAGCGCCGCACCGTCATGTCCGCCGCGATGGTATCCTTGCGCGGGCAGGTGCAGAAGGAAGGCGCGGTGATCCACGTCATCGTCGATCGCGTCACCGACCTGACGGGCATGCTGCGCGAGGTGGGGGAGATCGACCTCCCCCGCCTGGTCGCGCGCGGCGACGGCGCGACGCATCCCGGCGCCCCCGATCGCGGGGACAAGGGCTACAAGGACAAGCAATGGCGCCCCGCCCCCCGCTCCGACTATCACTTCCGCGACCGGGCGGAAGACGTCATCCCGATCAAGAGCCACGATTTCCACTGAGGACCAGTCCGCGCCGCGCCTGACGGCTCACAACCGCGCGAGCCAACCCCAGAATCCGGGCACCGCTTCCGCCTTCGGCTTGAGCAGGATCGCCCGGATCAGCGCGATGCTCAACAGCACCGGCGCGGTATAAACGATGGTCGCGCGATAGCCAGCAAAGTCGCCATGTTCGAAAGCATCGCCGACCATCCACCAGCTCAGCCGGAACGTGGACCACGCACCATAAGCGATCACCGCCATCTGCACCAACGGCGCGTTCCACAACGTCTTCGCCGCCGCAGTCACCTGCCTGATAACATTCTTCACGATCATTCTCCCTGCTGACGGCGCAAGGATATCACTGTGGAGAAGCACACCCCCACCACCAAATGTTCATATGGTGTTCTTTATTCGCTTGCGTATCTTGTCGGATCGTGAACGTTCATGTGGCGGTCGCCCGCTCGTCATACCGCCGCCGCGCCACGACCACGTCGGGCATCCGCGTCTCGGCCCAGTCGATCATCAGACGCAGCGCCGCGATCAGGTCGGCACCCAGCGGGGTCAGGGCATAGCTGACCGTCACCGGCATGGTCGGCGCAACATCGCGGCGCACCAGCCCGTCGCGTTCCAGCGCGCGCAGCGTCTGGCTCAGCATCTTCTGCGAAATGCCGCCGACCTGCCGCTTCAGTTCGTTAAACCGGCAGTCGCGGTCGGCCAACAGGATCAGAACCAGCACGCTCCATTTGTCGCCTACCCGGTCCAGCAGTTGGCGCGTCGGGCATTGCGCCGCAAATACATCGCCGCGTGTCCATTCGGGCAAACGCTCGGTTACGCCGGGGTGACCAGATGCGGGTAAGGTGCCTTCTTGCATGCTCCGGTCACCATAGCCAATCAGGTCACTATTGGAAACCTAGGAGTCGAGATATGAAGGTTGCCGTACTGGGCGCCAGCGGACGCGCCGGATCGCAGATCACCAGGGAACTGGCGGCGCGTGGACATCAGGTGACTGCAGTCGCGCGCAAGCCGCAGGCGATCGCCGCCGCGCCGGGCGTCACCGCCGTCGCCGGAGATGCCGCCGATCCCGCCGCGCTAACCGCGCTGATCCGCGGGCATGACGCGGTCGTCAGCGCATTGCACTTCGACGTCACCGCCGACACGCTGCTGTCCGCGCTGCGCGCCGCCGGCGTGCCACGCCTGCTGGTGACGGGTGGCGCCGCCAGCCTGGAGGTCGCTCCCGGCCAAAGACTGATCGATTCGCCCGATTTTCCCGACGAATGGCGCGAATTCGCGATGGGCGGGATCCGCTTCCTCGACGCGCTGCGCGACGAGACAGGCATCGACTGGACGTTCTTCTCGCCCGCCGCGCTGATCGAGGAGGGACCGCGGCTCGGCCATTATCGCACCGGCACCGATCGCCTCGTCACCGATGCGCAGGGGCAGAGCCGGATCAGCTTCGCCGATTATGCGATCGCCATGGCGGACGAACTGGAACAGCATCGCCACCCCCGCGCCCGCTTCACCGCCGCCTATTGAGGCAAATTGCGCGCCGCTCAGCGCGCAAACCGCTCCTGCAAGGCGCGCGTGACGCCGTTGGTCCAGCCGAAGCCGTCCTGCGTCGGATATTCGCCGCCGCCGCCGGGGCGGCTTTCCTCGACGTCGTACTTCTCCAGCAGCTTGCCCGACGCGCGATATTCGCGCTCCACCGTCGCCAGGAAGCGCGTGCCGATCATCCGCGCCACGTCGTCGCGGCCGTATCGCGCCACGCCCCCGACCGCGATCCATTGCAGCGGCGCCCAGCCGTTGGGCTTGTCCCATTGCTGCCCGGTCGCCACCGTCGTGGTACGCAGGCCGTTGGGCGCCAGCAGCACGCGCGCGATCGTATCGGCGGCACGCGCGCCGCGACCGGGCGCGGCGACCCCGGTGAACAGCGGATAGGCGGTCGCCGCGGTCACGCCCGCGCGCAGCCGCCCGGCGGTCAGGTCGAAATCGCCGTAGCGCCCCTCGTCCGCGCTCCACAGCCAGCGTTCGATCGCGGCGCGGCGCGTGTCCGCCATCCGGTCGAAATCGCCTGCACAGGCCCGGCCCAGCGCGCGGCACCGCGTCGCGATCGCGCGCTCCATCCCGTAGAGCAGGCTGTTGAGATCGACCGGCACGATCCGCGTCGTGTCGATCGTCGCCAGCGTCCGCCCGTCCGCCAGCCAACGCGAGGAAAAGTCCCAGCCGCTTTCCGCGCCCGCGCGCAGGTCGTTGTACCGCTGCCGGTCGCCCGCCCCGGTCTCCACATCCTCGCGCCACGATTCGTCGCGCGGGGTGAACCGCGCGTCGCCATAACGCTGCAACGTCGCGCCATCGGGCATCGCGACGCTGCGCTGCGCGATCCAGAAACCATGTTCGGCGATCAGCGCGTCCAGCCAGCGCGCCTGCGTCGCGCGGTCGACATCGGGGACCAGCCCCATCATCAGGTACAGGAACGGCGGCTGCGATCGGCTGACGTAATAACTGCGCGTGCCGTTGGGGACATGGCCGTAGCGCGCGACCAGCGACACGAAATCCTCGATCATGTCGCGCGTCAGGTCGCCGTGGCCGTCCGACTCCAGCCCCAGCATCGTGAAATAGCTGTCCCAATAATACATTTCGCGGAACCGCCCGCCCGGCACCACATAGCGCCGCGGCAACGCCAGCGCGGAGGAACCGGCCCGCGGCACCAGCGGCGGGCGCGTCAGCTGCGGCCACAGCGCGCGGATATGGTCGGCCAGCGGCGGGCGCTCGGCGCTGGGCGCGACGGTCGGCGCCTCCGCCGGCACGTCGAAATTGGCGAGCACGAACGCCTTCAGCGCGGCATCGTCGGCGGGCGGGGCGGCGCGATAATCGGCCATGATCGCGGCGGGATCGCGCCGTGGCACCGCATCGACGAAGGTCTTCCCGTCGGCGAAGATCCGCCGCATCTGTACGGCCTGGAACAGCGTGCCGTACAGATCCGCCGGGGTCGCGGGCGCGGCCAGCGGCGGCGCGGTCACCGGCGGACGCGCCGCCGGCTGTTCGACGCACGCCGCCGCGACCGCCGCCAGCGGCAACACCTTCCATGCCCGCATCGTCAGGCGACCGTCTGTTCGATGGTGCCGAAGATCGGATGGTGGCGATCGTCCTCCGCCCAGATGCGCACGGTGTCGCCCTTCTTCAGGAACGGCGTGGTCGCGGTGCCGGTGCGGATCGTCTCGACGGTGCGCACCTCCGCCAGGCAGCAATAGCCGACACCGCCATCGGCCACCGGACGCCCCGGCCCGCCATCGGCGTCGCGGTTCGACACGGTGCCCGACCCGACGATCGTCCCCGCGCCCAGCGCGCGCGTCTTCGCGGCGTGCGCGATCAGCGTGCCGAAGTCGAACGTCATGTCCTCGCCCGCCTCCACCCGGCCCAACGGCGCATCGTTCAGGTCGACCATCAGCTTGCGGTGCAGCTTGCCGCCCTGCCACCAGTCGCCCAGCGCATCCGGGGTCACGAACACGGGGGAGAAGGCCGACGCCGGCTTCGACTGGAAGAAGCCGAAACCCTTGGCTAGTTCGCCGGGGATCAGGTTGCGCAGCGACACGTCGTTGGTCAGCCCGACCAGCCGCACCGCCGCCAGCGCCTCCTCGCGGCTCGCGCCCTGCGGCACGTCGCCGGTGACGACGACCACCTCGGCCTCCATGTCGCAGCCCCACGCCTCGTCCGCGAGCGGGATCGGGTCGCGCGGCGCCAGGAAGCCGTCGGAGCCGCCCTGGTACATCAGCGGGTCCTGCCAGAAGCTGTCCGGCATCTCCGCCCCGCGCGCCTGCCGCACCAGCGCGACATGGTTCACATAGGCCGAGCCGTCCGCCCATTGATAAGCGCGCGGCAGCGGCGCGTCGGCGGCGTGCTCATGGAACCGCTCACGCGGGATCGCCTCGTTGCGCAGGTCGGTCGCCAGCAGCTGGAGATGCGGCGCGATCCGGTCCCAATCATCCAGTGCCGCCTGCATCGTGGCGCAGATATGCGAGGCGTCAGCATACCATGCCAGATCGTCGGAGACGACGACGAGCTGCCCGTCGCGCCCGTGCTTGAGACTAGCCAGTTTCATGCGCAACCATCTCCTTCGCGCTCGTCGTAACCCGAACGATCCGATCGCGCTACCGTCGACGTCGCGATGCGGGCCCTATCGCCCCGCCATAACAAAAGTTACTTGACCCGCCGCGCGCGTCCCCCATGATAAGCGCAACCTATTATCCGGAGGGGATATCATCATGACGCTCGACACGGTCGCCGGCCGCTTTGCCTATACCGAGGATCACGAGGCGTTCCGCCAGACGGTCCGCAGCTTCCTGGCCAAGGAAGGCGTGCCGCACGTCGACACCTGGGAACGCGAACGTCTGGTGCCCAAGGCGTTCTGGCAAAAGGCCGGGGAGATCGGGATGCTGTGCCCGACCGCGCCGGAGGCGTATGGCGGCCTGGGCCTCGATTTCGGCTATAACGCGATCGTCGACGAGGAAATGGCCTATGCGGGCGTCCCCGCGGGCTTCTCGCTCCAGTCCGATATCGTCGCCGGCTATATGGAGACCTACGGCTCCGAGGAGCAGAAGAAGGAATGGCTGCCCAAGATGGTGTCGGGCGACGTCATCACCGCCATCGCGATGACCGAACCGGGCACCGGCAGCGATCTTCAGGCGATCCGCACCACCGCGC
This sequence comes from Sphingomonas ginsenosidimutans, assembly GCF_002374835.1. Taxonomy (GTDB): domain Bacteria; phylum Pseudomonadota; class Alphaproteobacteria; order Sphingomonadales; family Sphingomonadaceae; genus Sphingomonas; species Sphingomonas ginsenosidimutans. Next base: position 425,892 of record NZ_NWVD01000001.1, on the reverse strand, counting down.
GCAAGGATGGCAACCACTACGTCATCAACGGCTCGAAGACCTATATCACCAACGGCCAGAACACCGATCTGACGCTGGTCGTGGCGAAGACCGATCCCGACGCACAGCCGGCGTGGAAGGGCATGTCGATCATCCTGGTCGAAAGCGACCGCGAGGGGTTCAGCAAGGGGCGCAAGCTCGACAAGATCGGGCAGGACGCCGCCGACACGTCGGAGCTGTTCTTCGAGGACGTGCGCGTGCCGATCACGAACTGCCTGGGTGAGGAAGGCATGGGCTTCGTCTATCTGATGAGCCAGCTGCCGCAGGAACGGCTGTCGATCGCAGTCAGCGTGATGGCGTCCTCACAAAAGGCGTTCGACGACACGGTCGCCTTCGTGAAGGATCGCAAGGCGTTCAAGGGCGTGGTGTTCGATTTCCAGAACACGAAATTCGTGCTCGCCGATCTGAAGGCCAAGCTGCAGGTCGGCTGGGCGCATCTCGACTGGGCGATCGCGCGCCACCTGAAAGGCGAGCTGACCAACGAGGAAGGCGCCGCGGCCAAGCTGTGGCACACCGACCTGCAATGGGAGGTGATGGACAAGTGCCTGCAATTGCACGGCGGCGCGGGTTACATGAACGAATATCCGATCGCGCGGATGTGGCGCGGCGCGCGCGTCAGCCGCATCTACGGCGGCACGAACGAGATCATGAAGGAAGTGATCGCGCGCAAATTGTGACGCCCGCTCCGATGGCGACGCCCGCGCCATCGCGGGTGTCGCTGTCATCTGTCCGTCACACACGGTAAAGTCCGTCTTCACATCATCGCGTTACTGCCTTCCCCGCAACGCAGGCGGGGTGGTCGGTCGATGGGACGCGGGATGGAAGGTGACAGGCTGGTCGACCGCGACACCGTTGCGCCCGACTGGATCACCCATCGCCACGCACTGCCCGACGATGCGCCGCTGCTCGATGCGGTGCATCTGCTGCGCGCGCATCCGACGCTGCGGCTGATCGCGATCGTCGATGACGAGGGGCGACCGACTGGCGCGCTGCTGGAGCGCGACGTGCGTCCGCTGCTGTTCAGCCCGTTCGGCTATGCCCTGTTATGCAATCGCAGCCTGTCGATCGGCGTCGCGTCGCTGCGTCGTGCCTGCCCGGTGGTGGAGGCGGGTGCCCCCGTCTCGCTCGCGCTTGAGCGTATCCGCCGCACCGACGACGGTGGCGAAGGACTGGTGATGACGGCCAAGGGGCGGTTCGTCGGCGTGGTCGACCAGCAGGCGCTGTTGACCATCGCGGCGCGGCGCGACCGTGCGATCACCGCCGCCCGCACCGCGCGCGCCGACCGCATCGACCGGCTGTCGGCCGAGTTCCAGGACGACGCGCACCGACTGATCGCCGGGCTGGGGCAGGCCGCCACCACGGTCGAGGAGACGGCGGAGCGGATGACGGGACGCGCCGGCGACATTGGCCGGCGCACCGTCGAAGTGGCCGGCGCGATCGGGCAGGCCGCCACCAGCCTGGGCGGCATCGCCGAACGCGGCCGCGCGCTAACGGGTTCGCTCGACGCGGTCGAACGGCGGATGGCCGATGCGCAGGACGCGACCCGCCGCGCGGTCGATCAGGCGGACCGCAGCGCCGGGCAGGTCGCCGCGCTGACCGACGCCGCCGAGGCGATCCACACGGTCGTCGCGCTGATCGATTCGATCGCGCAGCAGACGTCGATGCTGGCGCTCAACGCCGCGATCGAGGCAGCGCGGGCGGGCGATGCCGGGCGCGGCTTCACGACCGTCGCCGGGGAGGTGAAGGCGCTGGCCGAACAGACCCGCCACGCCGCCGCCGGGATCACGGGCCATGTCGGGCGGATCCGCGAGGCGATCGGCGACGTGTCGGACGGTCACGCCGCGGTCGCCGCCGCGGTCGGCGCGGTCGACGCGCTGTCGGCGAGCGTGATGGAGGCGGTGCGCGAACAGGGCGCCGCGGCGCGTGTCATCAGCGACAATGTCGACGATGCCAGCCTTGCGGCGGCGCATATCGAACGCAACATCGCGACCATCCTGGACGGGACGCGCGGTGCCGACAGCGATGCCGGCGCGATGCGCGACCTGGCGCATGACCTGGCGACGCGCAGCGCAACGATCGACGCACGGCTGGCCGCGTTCCTTGACGGGCTGACCGCGGCCTGAGGCGTCAACCCGCCAGCAACGCGCGCACCTTGGCGGACAGCGCCTCCATCGCGAACGGCTTCGTCACCAGCGCCATGTTCGGCGCCAGCTGGCCGTTGCCGATCACCGCATTTTCGGCATAGCCGGTGATGAACAGCACCTTCAGCCCCGGGATCAGCGCCAGCGCCGCATCCGCCACCTGCCGCCCGTTCATGTCGCCCGGCAAGCCCACGTCGGTGACCAGCAGGTGCGGCCGCGCGCCCGCGTGCAGCAGCCGCAGCGCGCTCGCACCGTCGCCCGCCTCCAGCATGGTGTAGCCCAGCTCGGACAGTATCTCGATCGCCAGCATGCGGATCGTCGGTTCGTCGTCGACGACCATCACGGTCGCCCCGTCCCGCGCGACCGGCGCATCCTCGACCGCGCGCACGGCGGCATCGTCCGCCGCGGCGGCGCCGTAATGCCGCGGCAGGTAGATGCACAAGGTCGTGCCCTGCCCCGGCTCGCTGTAGATGCGCACCTGCCCTCCCGACTGGCGCGCGAAACCGTAGATCATCGACAGTCCCAGCCCGGTCCCCTCGCCTAGCGGCTTGGTGGTGTAGAACGGGTCGAACGCGCGCGCCTGCACCTCGGCGCTCATCCCCGTGCCGGTGTCGGTGACGCACAGCGACAGATATTGCCCCGCCGGCAGATCGCGCGCCGCGGCGGCGCGCTCGTCCATCCATTTGTTGGCGGTCTCGATCGTGATCCGCCCGCCGTCGGGCATCGCATCGCGCGCGTTCAGGCACAGGTTGAGCAGCGCGTTTTCCAGCTGGTTGGGATCGACCAGCGCCGGCCATAGCCCCGCCGCGCCGACCACCTCCAGCGAAATCGCGGGGCCGACGGTGCGGCGGATCAGTTCCTCCATCCCCTGGATCAGCCGGTTGACGTCGGTCGGCTTGGGATCCAGCGTCTGGCGCCGCGAAAAGGCCAACAGCCGGTGCGTCAGCGCCGCCGCCCGCCGCGTCGCGCTCTGCGCCGCGCTGACGTAGCGGTCCAGCTCGCCGACGCGCCCCTGCGCGACCCGCACTTGGATCATCTCCAGTGCGCCCGAGATGCCGGTCAGCAGGTTGTTGAAATCATGCGCCAGTCCGCCCGTCAGCTGGCCGACTGCCTCCATCTTGTGCGCCTGGCGCAGCTGCGCCTCGGCCACCATCAGCTCGGCGGTGCGCGATTCCACCGCCTGCTCCAGCCGGGCGTTGAGCGCGGCCAGTTCGAGTTCGGCGCGCCGCCGCTCCACCGCATCGCGGGTGCGTTCGGCCACCTCCCGCACGAACATCAGCTCGTCGGACAGCCACGGGCGCGGCACCGCATGGTTCAGGTACAGCAGCGCGACGAACCCGCCGCGTTCGGTGATCGGCATGTTGATGAACGACATCGCCGCCAGCTCGCGCAGCCCCTCGGCGGTGTCGCGGGTGCGCGCATCCTCGCGCACGTCCTCGATCGCGACGGTGACGCCGCGCTTCAGATCCTCGATATAGCTGCCGTAGTCGCGAAACCGCAGGATCGGCGGCAACGGCGCGATCCCCGTCGCGCAGAAAGCGCGCTCGGTCGTGATCGTCTCGGCGATCGGGTCGACGATGCCGTAACCGGCGCGGCTGACCTCCAGCGCGCGCCCCAGCACCTCCGCCGCCGCCAGCGCCAGGTCGCCCGGATCGCCCGGTTCGCGCAGCCGGTCGCCCAGTTCGACGATCGCCGCCAGCCGCAGCTCGCCGCGCTTGCGTGCATCGATGTCGAAACTGACGCCCGGAAAGCGCACCGCACGGCCGGCGTCATCGCGCTCGACCCGGCCCTGCGCGGCCAGCCAGCGACTGCGGCCGCCATCGCCGACGACACGATATTCCTGTTCGAACACGCCCCCCGATGCGATCGCCGCCCCGATCGCCGCGCGCACCCGGTCGCGGTCGTCGGGATGGATACCGCCGAAGAATTCCGCCAGCGGCGCGCCCATCGCCGCGACGTCCGCGGGCACGCCGTACAGCGCCGCGAAGCCCGCGTCGGACGTCACCCGATCGGCGACGATATCCCAGTCCCAGCGCCCGACGCTGGTGGCATCGGCCTGGCGGCGGGCCGGCGACGGGGGGGCGGGCGAAAGGGTCATGATCAGGTACAGGACTTACAAGTTGTGGGAGACAGGGGCTGAACACGACAGCTTCGCGGTAGTTCACCGGTGCGGGCGATCTTTGCGATCACCTTGACTTTTTGCGCCGCACCATTCACATGGAGCAATATCGAGACGTCGGCAGCGTGATCGGGCCCCGTGCCCAGGCTCCGTTTCGGTCAGTATGTTCACCGGCTTCCCAAGTCACGCGGGGTGTCATCTTCTCCCCGCCACCGACGCGCTTCAGCGCGTCGGGTCGGCGTCGTACAGGATTGTATTTCATGCCTTTTTCCGCTCTCGGCCTTGCCGAGCCGCTCGTCCGCGCGCTCGCCGCGAAGGGCTATAACGAACCCACTCCGATCCAGCGCGACAGCATCCCGACGCTGCTGGAAGGCCGCGACCTCCTGGGCATCGCGCAGACCGGTACCGGCAAGACCGCGGCGTTCGTGCTGCCGTCGATCCAGCAGCTGGTCGCCGCCAACAAGCGCGTCCTGCCCACCCATTGCCGGATGCTGGTGCTGGCCCCCACCCGCGAACTGGCCAGCCAGATCGCCGACAATGCCCGCGGCTACGCCCAGTTTTCGAAACTGTCGGTCGCGACGGTGTTCGGCGGGACCAGCATCAACAAGAACCGCACCGACGTGGCGCGCGGCGTCGACATCTTGGTCGCCACGCCGGGCCGGCTGATCGACGTCGTCGAGCAGGGCTATCTGAACCTGTCGATGATCGAGATCCTGGTGCTCGACGAAGCCGACCAGATGCTCGACCTGGGCTTCATCCACGCGCTCAAGAAGATCGTGCGGATGCTGCCCCGCAAGCGCCAGACGCTGTTCTTCTCGGCCACCATGCCGCCGTCGATCCGCCAGCTGGCGGATCAGTTCCTGACCGATCCCGCGACCGTCAGCGTCGTGCCGCAGTCGACCACCGCGGAGCGGGTCGACCAGTCGGTGATCTTCTGCAACCAGCAGGAAAAGCAGGCGCTGCTGACGATCCTGCTGAAGGACATGCCGATCGACCGCGCGCTGGTGTTCACCCGCACGAAGCATGGCGCCGACCGCGTCGTGAAGCTGCTGGCCGGCAACGGCGTCGCCGCCAGCGCGATCCACGGCAACAAGAGCCAGCCGCAGCGCGAGCGTGCGCTGGCGTTGTTCAAGTCGGGCGAGGTGCCGATCCTGGTCGCCACCGACATCGCGGCGCGTGGCATCGACGTGTCGGGCGTCAGCCACGTCTTCAACTTCGAACTGCCCAACGTGCCGGAACAATATGTCCACCGCATCGGCCGCACCGCGCGCGCCGGGGCGAGCGGCGAGGCGATCGCCTTCTGCGCCGAGGATGAGCGTCCGTATCTGAAGGATATCGAAAAGCTGACCCGCCAGAAGGTGCCGGTCGCCGCGCTGCCGGAGGATTTCCTGCGCCGTGCCGAGGCGATCAAGGCCGAGCGCGTGAAGGCGATCGGTGCCGATCCCGCCCCGCGTGAGGATCGCCCGCGCGGCGCCCGTCCGCCGGCACGCCCGAAGGCGACGCATCAGCCGCGCGCGACCGGCGGCACGCCCCAGGCACGCGGCCAGAATGCACGCGGCGGCCAGAACGGCGGCGGCGGATCGTCGCAGCCGGGCGAAAGCCGCTACGCCAACGCCAGCCGTCGCCGTCGTGGCGGTCGCGGTCGTGGTGCCGGCGGCGGCGGCGGCGCGGCGCGCCCGACGGCCTGATCGCGCGCGGGGCGGGCGGCGGCGTTCGCGCCGGTGGCCGCTTCGCCCGCACCGCTCAAACGGAAACGGCGGCCCCCGCGTCCCGGGTGCCGCCGTTGTCGTGTCCGCGGATCAGCGCGTCGCGTTATACTTGAGCTGGTCCGGGGTCAGCTGGAACCCCACCAGCGCCTCGAACGTGGCGGAGGCGACCGCGGCGCGCACCTCGGGGCTGGCGAGCGGATCGACCGCCGCATCCTCGTCGCCCGCCTTGCGCTTGCGGGTCAGCCGGTCGCGCACCTCCTGCGGCAGCGTGGCGAGCGCGCGGCTGACCGCTGTGGTCGCCTCGGTCGAGGCCGTGGCGCGGCCCTGCCCGGCATCGAAGTGCAGCTGCACCTGCCCGACGCGCTTGGCGACGACATTGCTGCCGCCGCGGGTGATCGCGATGAAATAGGGCAGCGTCACGTCGCGCGGCGCATCGGTGCGCGTACGCCGGGCGTCCACCTGGAAGGTGACGCGGGTGATGACGTCGTCGCCCTGATCGTCGCAGGTCGATCGCACGTCGCTCATCGCGGCGACGACGTCGATCGCGCTGGCGTCGCGGCTGGCGGGCGGATCGAACAAGGTCACGTCGCCGGTGCCCGCGGGCACGCCCACGACCGGGCATGCCGAGCGGACCGAGGTGATGCCCACGCCGCCGGTGAGGTCGATTTCCCCCTTTTTCGCGCAACCGGCGGCGATGAGGAGGAACAGCGGGGCGGCGAGCGAGCGAGCGGTCACGAAAATATCCCGGACTGTTGGGCACGTTGGGCACATACGGTTCGGGGCCGCTCCCCGCCAGACGGCAGGACACGGCCCCGGATCGTGGGCCACCATAGGAACCGACTATCGCCGGAGCAAGCATTCGCGTAAGCGCAGCGGCATGGCCGAAACCGCAACTGACCGCCGCCCGCTGGAGCTGCTGATCGCCGCGCCGCGCGGCTTCTGCGCCGGGGTGGACCGCGCGATCCGCATCGTCGAACTGGCGATCGAGAAGCACGGCGCCCCCGTCTATGTCCGGCACGAAATCGTCCACAACAAGTTCGTCGTGGATTCGCTGAAGGCGAAGGGCGCGGTGTTCGTCGAGGAGCTGGACGAGGTGCCCGACGGCGCGCCGGTGGTCTTTTCCGCGCATGGCGTGCCCAAATCGGTGCCGGCCGCGGCGCAGGACCGGGGCCTCGACTATCTCGACGCCACCTGCCCGCTGGTGTCGAAGGTGCATCGCCAGGCCGAACGGCTGGTCGCGATGGGGCGGCACATCGTCTTCATCGGCCATGCCGGCCATCCGGAGGTGATCGGCACGTTCGGACAGGTGCCGGACGGCGCGATGACGCTGGTGGAAACCGTCGCCGATGTTCAGACGATGACGGTGCCCGATCCGGCCAATCTCGCCTTCCTGACCCAGACGACGCTGTCGGTGGACGATACCGCAGCGGTCGTCGCCGCGCTCCAAGCGCGCTTCCCCGCGGTCCAGGCGCCGCGTGGCGAGGATATCTGCTACGCCACCTCCAACCGGCAGGCGGCGGTCAAGGCGATCGCCTCGGCGTGCGACGCGGTGCTGGTGATTGGCGCGCCCAATTCCTCCAACTCGCTGCGGCTGGTCGAGGTCGCGGAGCGGCAGGGGATCCGTGCCGCGCTGATCCAGCGCGCCGCCGATCTCGACTGGTCGTTCCTCGACGGGGTCGGCACGCTGGGGATCACCGCGGGCGCGTCCGCGCCGGAACTGCTGGTGCGCGAGCTGGTCGACCTGCTCGCCACGCGCTTCGCGGTGACCGAGCGCGAGGAGGAAACCACGCGCGAGACGATCTCGTTCAAGCTGCCGCGCGGGCTGGACGCCGCCGAAGCCGCGTGACGCCCGCGCGCCGGCCCGTTCGCGGCTGGCGCCCACCTGACCACCGGAGGCCCCGGCGCGCGCCGGGATGACGTGACACCATGGCAGTCTATACACAGGTTTCCGCGGAGGCGCTGGCCGCTTTCCTCACGCGCTACGACGTCGGCGAACTGGTGTCCGCCAAGGGCATCGCCGAGGGCGTGGAAAACAGCAACTATCTGGTCGACACCACGGCCGCGCGCTTCATCCTGACGCTGTACGAAAAGCGCGTGTCGGCGGACGACCTGCCGTTCTTCATGGCGCTGCTCGATCATCTCGCCGACAAGGGCCTGCCCGTACCGCCCGCGATCAAGGATCGTGGCGGGGTCGAGATCCAGGAACTGGCGGGCCGCCCGGCCTGCCTCATCAGGTTCCTGACCGGCGTGTCGGTGTCGCATCCCACGCCGGCGCAGGCGCACGCCGCCGCCCGCGCCATGGCCGACATGCACATGGCGGTCGCCGATTTCGCGCCCACCCGCGCCAATTCGATGGGCATCGCCACCTGGCGCCCGCTGCTCGAGCGGATGGGCGCCGACATGGACGCGATCGACCCCGGCCTGTTCGCGCGCGTCGACGCGGCGCTGCGCGAGGTGGAGGCGGCATGGCCCGCCACGCTGCCGGTCGGCGCGATCCATGCCGATCTGTTCCCCGACAACGTCTTGATGCTGGGCGATACGGTCAGCGGGCTGATCGACTTCTATTTCGCATGCACCGACGTGCGCGCCTATGACCTGGCGATCATGCATTCGGCATGGACCTTCGATGCGACCGGGCGAACCGCCGACGCCGCGATCGGCGCAGCGTTGCTGGCCGGCTATGCCGACGGCGCGGCGCTGTCCGCGGCGGAGCGCGCGGCGCTGCCGCTGCTGGCGCAGGGCGCCTGCATCCGCTTCCTGCTCAGCCGTGCGTGGGACTGGCTGCACACCCCCGCCGACGCGCTGGTGATGCGCAAGGATCCGCTCGCCTATGCGCGGCGGCTCGACTGGTATCGCACCCATCCGGGCGCCTTCGCATGAGCGGCGGCGAGGAACTGACCCTGGTGGAGATCGCCACCGACGGCGCGTGCAAGGGTAATCCCGGCCCCGGCGGCTGGGGGGTGCTGATCCGCGCCGGCGCGCATGAGAAGGAACTGTCCGGCGGCGAGCCGCTGACCACCAACAACCGCATGGAGTTGATGGCCGCGATCGAGGGGCTGAACGCCCTGACCCGCCCGTGCCGCGTCCGCCTGTCCACCGATAGCCGCTACGTCATGGACGGGCTGACCAAGTGGATCCACGGCTGGCAGAAGAACGGCTGGAAGACCGCCGACAAGAAGCCGGTGAAGAACGCCGAACTGTGGCAGGCGCTGCTGGAGGCATCGCGCCGCCACCGTGTCGAATGGACATGGGTGAAGGGCCACGCCGGTCATCCCGACAACGAACGCGCCGACCGGCTGGCCAGTGACGCCGCAGTCGCCGCTGCCGCGCGCCGCTAGAGCGGTTTCCGACCGATCTGCGCCGTCGTGACGGAGCCGATGTTGGTTCGTGGCCAGGAGTGAGGAAGGAACGGGGCTTCGCCCCCGTGACGGACGATCGACGCCGCCGCGGGCCAACATCGGCCCGCCCCGAAGGGGTTGCGTCAGGAAGGCCGCTGGACGTCGTCGCGGCGCTCGTAGGGGCAATTAGCCCCTGCTTCGCGCCGCTCCTCGCCAGCAACCTTCCTGACGCAATCACGATGGTGCAGATCGTTCGGAAACCGCTCTAGGCCGGCATCAGCCGAACCGCCCCGGCGCGTAACGGTCGGCGTCCACGCCCGGCGGCATCGCACCCTGTCCCAGCAGCAACGCCGCGCCGATCGCGGCGGCGGCCGGAGCGGTCTGGATGCCGAACCCGCCCTGCCCCGCGAACCAGAAGAAGCCCGACAGTCGCGGATCGGCGCCATAGACCGGCAGCCGGTCGGGCGCGAAGGACCGCAGCCCCGCCCAGCGCCGCTCGACCCGCGTGACGCGCCAGTCGACCGCGCCCTCGAACCGGTCGATCGCGATCGCCACGTCGATCTCCTCCGCGGCGACGTCATGCGGTTCCACCGGATGCTCGTCGTGCGGGCTGAGCCACAGCTTGCCGCCTGCTTCCGGCTTGAAATAGAAATCGCCGCCCAGATGGTTGACGAACGGCATCCCGGCGGGCGCGGCCGGATCGGTGGCCAGCTGCACCATCGTGCGGCGGTACGGGCGGATGCCCAGCGGCCGCGCGCCCGCGATCGCCGCCACCGCATCGGCCCAGGCCCCGGCGGCGTCGACCAGCGTGGCGGCGCTGAAGGTACGGCCATCGCGCATCGCCAGCTGCCACGCCCCGTCGCGCCGCTCCGCCGCGGCCAGCTGCGCGCCCGTGACCAGCTGTGCACCTGCGCGGCGCGCCTGCGCCAGCGCATCGGTATGGAGCTGGCCTACGTCGATATAGGCGCAGCTCGGCTCCCACACGCCCAGCGTCCACCCGTCGCGCAGGCCCGCCACGCGCGCGGCCGGGTCGACCGCCTCCAGCACCACCGGCGTGCCCGCGAACTCCGCCAGCAGCGCCGCCGCCGCGCGCTCGTCCGCGTCCGCGCGCCCGACATGCAGCGCGCCGAGCGGATCGAGATAGCCCCCGTCGCGCAGCGGCGCCTCCGACGCGGTGGTCAGCGGCTGGATACCCGCGCCGCCATAGGTTTCGGACCAGAAGGCCGCCGACCGCCCGGTCGCGTGATAGCCGGGGGTATCCTCCCCCTCCAGCAGCAGCACGCGCGCGCGCGTCCCGATCGCGGCGGCCAGCGTCGCGCCCGCGATCCCCGCGCCGACGATCGCAATGTCATGGGTCATGCCACCGGCGCCCGCTCGTCCAGGAAGGCATCGATCGCCGCCAGCGCGCGGTCGCGCACCGCATCGCGCTCGCGCAATATCTCATGCGCGGCGTCGGGAAAGCGGATCGCGCGCGCATCGGGCAGCCGCGCGGTCGTCGCGATCGCCGCGCGCGGATCGACCAGCGCGTCGCGATCCGCCACCAGCGTCAGCACCGGCACCGTCACCTGCGCCAGCCGCGGGTCGGCGCGCAGCGCGGCGGTGCCGGCGAACGCCTGCGCCAGCCACGCCCAGCTCGGCGGGCCGAGTTTCAGCGACGGGTCGTGCGCGAACCAAAATGCCTCGTCGTCATAACGGTCGGTGTCCCCGGTCAGCAGCGCGCGGCGATCGGGCGCGCCGGGGCGCTCGCCCTTCCACGCCGCGCGCGCGGGATTACCCATTGCGGCGATAATCCGCGCCGCCAGCCCGCCGATCGGCGCACCCACCGGAGAGCGCAGCCCCAGCATCGGCGCGACCAGGACCGCGGCATCCGGCGCGACACGGCCCTCCACCATCGCGCGCAGCGCCAGATAGCCGCCCATCGAATGCCCCATCAGCACCGCCGGGCCGGCGCGTCCCGCCCGCCAGTCGCGCCAGAAACCCGCCAGATCGTCGATCCACGGCGCGAACGACGCGCAATGGCCGACGTGCGGATCGGCGCCCAGCCGCCCCGATCCGCCCTGCCCGCGCCAGTCGAACGCGGTCACCGACCAGCCGGCGGCATGCCAGTGATCGAACGATTCCAGATACTTCTCGAACATGTCGGCTCGTCCGGCCTGGAACAGGATCGCGCCACGCCCCGCCCCGTCGCGGTCGAACCGCCGCACCGCCCAGCCGTCCGCCGCACGCCAGTACGTCACGCGCGCATCGGGCGGGATGGCGCGCGCCACCCGCTGCATCGGCGAGGGATCGGGGGCGGTGTCGATGGTCATCGGGCGTGGTTACGGTTTCTCAAACCCTGTCGTCTAGCGGTCCTCGCATGGGATGGAACATTCTCTCCTGGGCGTTGCCCGCGATCATGGCGCTGCTGCTGCTGTCGGCGGGGATCCAGGATGCGCGCACGCGGGAGATCGCCAACTGGAAGAACGCCGCGATCGCGCTGATGGCGCCATTGTGGTGGGTGGCGATCGGGCTGGACCCATGGCCCGGCATGGCGATCCAGCTGAGCGTCGCCGCGTTCGTGTTCGCCTTGTTCGTCGGCGCCTTCGCGATCGGCCAGATGGGCGGGGGCGATGTGAAGCTGATCGGCGCACTGGCGCTGTGGCTGGCGCCGTTCCGGCTGCTCGACATGCTGCTGATGATGTCGCTGGTGGGGGGCGCGCTGACGATCGTGTTCATGATCGAACGACGCTGGCGCCCGCGCGAGGGGCCGGTCGAGGTGCCCTATGGCGTGGCCATCGCGGTGGCCGGGCTGCTGATGTTTCGCGAACCGCTTCTTAACCAGTTTACCCAATAATCGCCTGAAATCTTTCAACGACCTGGCGCGAACCCGAGGGACAAGGATCAGATGGACAGTCGCAAGGTGATGATGCTGCTGGGGGCGTTGCTGGTGGCCGCGGTGACCGCGTTCGCCGCACGCTCGCTGGTGGCGGGCGCGGCCGCGCCGGAGGCAGCCGCCGCCGCGCCGGTCGTCATCGACGGGCCGGAAGTGCTGGTCGCGACGCGCGCGCTGCCGGTCGGCACGATCCTGGATGCGACCGCGCTGAAGTTCCAGCCCTGGCCCAAGGATCTGGTCGAGAACGCCTATTTCAAGCGTGAGGGCACCGATCTGTCGAAGCTGATCGGCACCGTCGTGCGCCTGCCGGTCACCGCCGGACAGCCGGTCACGCAAGGCCAGCTGGTCAAGCCCGGGGATCGCGGCTTCCTGGCCGCCGCGCTCGGGCCGGGGATGCGCGCGGTGACGGTGCCGGTGTCGGCGCAGACGTCGGTCGCGGGCTTCGTGTTTCCGGGCGACCATATCGATCTGATCCTGACCCAGTCGGTCAGCGCCAACGACGGCCCCGCGCTGAAGACCAGCGAGACGGTCGTGCGCAACCTGCGCGTGCTCGCCACCGATCAGCGGACCAGCGACGACAAGGACGACCAGGGCAATACCGTGGTGCGCACCTTCTCGACCGTCACGGTCGAGGCGACGCCGCGTATCGCCGAACAGATCGCGGTCGCGCAGACCATCGGCACGCTGTCGCTGTCGCTGCGCTCGCTCGCCGACAATGCGTCCGAACTGGAACAGGCGATCGCATCGGGCGCGGCCAGCGTCGGCGACAGCAAGGATCCGCGCGCCGAAAAGGCGATGATCGACAAGCTGGCGAACACGCCGCAGGCCGGCAATTCCACCTATGTCGTCGGCGCCGACGTGTCGCGGTTCCAGCGCCGCTCGGTCCCGCCGCTGGTGGCGCCGGCCGCCGGCACCGCGGTCACGGGCACCGCAGGGCCGGGCAGCGGCGTGCCGGGCGCACCCATCGTGGGGCCGGTCGTCCGCGTCACCCGCGGCAACAGCGTGACCGAGGTTCCGGTCGGGGGGAAGATTTAAGATGCGTGTCACCAGCCTTCTTGCCCATGGCATCGCGCTTGCCGCGCTGACCGTCGGCACGATCCTGCCCGCCGCCAGCGCCGGCGCCGCGCCCGCGGTGCACCACAACGGCACCGGCCGCGCCGCGCGCGTCGGCCCGCCGCCGCCCGGCGTCACCAAGCCCGCGGTCGAAAAGTGGCTGTCGATCGGCGAGGGCGAGCTCATCACCCTGCCCGCCAGCGTCGTCGACGTCTGGACGTCGAGCCCCGACGTCGCCGACGTCTATGTCGCCAACCCGCGCCAGATCCATCTGTTCGGCAAGGGCTTTGGCGAATCGACGCTGTTCGCCACCGACAAGGCCGGCCGCGTCGTCTATGCCGCGACGATCCGCGTGTCGCAGAACTCGACGTCGCTGGATCGCATGATGAAGGCGGCGATGCCGGAGGCCGACATCCATGTGACCCAGGTCGGGCAGATCGCGGTGATGAACGGCACCGTCGCCTCCCCCGACGACAGCGCTCAGGCGCAGCGGCTGGTGACCAGCGCGCTCAACCCCGGCGTCGACGCGACCCAGGCCAATGCGGTGCTCAAGGTGATGGTGGTCAACCGCCTGCGCACTGCCACGCCGCTGCAGGTCAACCTGCAGGTCAAGTTCGCGGAGGTCAGCCGCACCTTCCTGAAGAACATCGGCGCCAACATCCAGTCGGTCGACGGCACCGGCGGGTTCCAGTTCGGCGTCACCCGCGGGCGCGGGGCGGCGACGCAATTCATTCCCGGCGGGCCGCTGGGCGTCGGCTTCACGCAGGCGCCGCCGAACGGGTCGCAGGTAACCAAGGGGTCGGAAAACTCCACCTTCGCGCTGGCCGGCAAGCTGCTGGGCCTGGACCTGCTCGGCGCGATCGACGCGGGCGAGACGATGGGCCAGGTGACGACGCTCGCCAACCCGAACCTCACCGCGCTGTCCGGTGAGACCGGCACCTTCCTGGCGGGCGGCGAAATCCCGATCCCGCTGGCGCAGGCGCTGGGCACCACCTCGGTCGAGTACAAGCAGTTCGGCGTCAGCCTGGCCTATACGCCCACGGTGCTGTCGGACGGGCGCATCTCGCTGCGCGTGCGGCCGGAAGTGTCGCAGCTCGATTATGCCAATGCGATCACGATCAGCGGCGGGCGCGTGCCCGCGCTGACGACGCGGCGCGCCGAAACCACCGTCGAGCTGGGATCGGGGCAAAGCTTCATGATCGCCGGCCTGATGCAGAACATGCACAACAACAATTTCGACAAGACGCCGGGGCTGGGCAGCGTGCCGGTGCTGGGCGCGCTGTTCCGCTCGAATGCGTTCCAGCACAACGAAACCGAACTGGTGATCGTCATCACCCCGTATCTGGTGAAGCCGGTCAACGGCAACGACATCCGCCTGCCGACCGACGGCTATCGCGCGCCGGGCGATCTGGAACGCCTGATGCTGGGCAAGCTGGACGAAGGGCAGCGCGGCCTGCAGCGGCCCAAGCCCACGATGCAGGTCGCGCCCGCCGGCGCGGCACCCGCGATCGGCGCGGCGGGCGACGTGCCCGTCCTGCCCGTCCCGAACCTCGATGCGGGCACGCCGCCCGCCATCGACCGCAAGGCGGCGAAGCCGGCCGATCGTCGGCCCGCCGCGGCCGCGCCCGGCTTCTCGGTCAACTGAGCTGAAAGGGATCCCATCATGTTGAAGCGCCCGATCCTTTTCGTCGCCCTCGCCGGCACCGCGCTGCCCATGGCGGCATGCGGCCCGGTCAACCGCGGGGTCGAATCGGTCAACCAGCCGGTCGTCACGCGCACCGATTATGCGTTCGACGTGCAGACCGCCGGCGACGGCCTGTCGCCCGCCGAAACGCAGCGGCTGTACGGCTGGCTCGACGCGCTGCGGCTCGGCTATGGCGACAGCGTCGCGATCGACGATCCCAACGGCGCGGGCGCGCCCGCCCGCGCGGCGATCGCCTCCGCTGCCGCACGCTACGGCTTGCTGCTGTCGCCCGATGCGCCGGTCACCGGTGCCGCGGTCGCGCCGGGCACGGTCCGCGTCGTCGTCAGCCGCTCGCGCGCGTCGATGCCCAGCTGCAACGACCTGCGCCGCAACGTCGAGCCGGCGTTCCAGCAGGAAAACACCACCGATTACGGCTGCGCGGTCAACGGCAACCTTGCGGCGATGATCGCCAATCCCGCCGATCTGGTCCGCGGCAACGCCGGCAGCGGCGTGTACGATACGCAGATGGGCACGCGCGCGATCACCACGCTGCGCGCCGCGCAGCCGACCGGCGCGGGCGGCACGACGCTCAAGTCTGAATCGACGGGAGGAGGCAGCAAGTGAACGCACCCTGGAAACCGGGCGGCACGGGCACGCGCGCGCCGTTCCTCGCCTTCGCCTGCGACGACGCCTCGGTCGAGCTGCTGCGCCCGATCGCGTCCGAACTCGGCTGGCCGGCGGACAATGTCTACAAGGGCGGGCTGCGCAACGCGGTGCAGACGCTGTCGGTCACGTCCAGCCCGCAGGTGCTGTTCGTCGACCTGGCAGAATCAGGCGACCCGCTGGGCGACATCAACAGCCTGGCCGAGGTGTGCGAACCGGGGACGATCGTCATCGCCGCGGGGCAGGTCAACGACGTCCGCCTGTACCGCGATCTGGTCGCCAGCGGCATCCAGGACTATCTGCTCAAGCCGTTCAGCCCCGACATGGTGCGCGACGCCTTCGCCCAGGCGCAGGCGATCATCAGCGCGCCCAAGCTGGCCGACGTGTCGCTGGACCGCCCGCATTGCGCGGTGGCGGTGATCGGCACGCGCGGCGGTGCGGGCGCCTCCACCGTGGCGACCTCGCTCGGCTGGCTGCTCAGCGAAAAGGGCAAAAGGTCGACCGCGCTTCTCGACCTCGACGTCCATTTCGGCACCGATGCGCTGGCGATGGACCTGGAGCCGGGCCGCGGCCTGACCGACGCGATCGAGAACCCCAGCCGCATCGACGGGCTGTTCATCGAACGCGCGATGGTGCGCGCGTCGGAAAAGCTGTCGGTGCTGTCGGCCGAGGCGCCGATCAACACCCCGATCGTCACCGACGGCGCGGCCTTCTACCAGTTGCAGGAGGAGATGCGCGCCGCGTTCGAATGCACCGTCGTCGATCTGCCGCGGGGCATGCTGGTCCAGCACCCGCACCTGCTGTCGGACATCAACGCCGTCGTGCTGGTCACCGAACTGACGCTGGCGGCGGCGCGCGACACGATCCGGCTGCTGTCGTGGCTGCGCACCCATGCGCCGCAGGTACAGGTCACGGTGATGGCCAACCGCGTCCACGCCGGCCCGCAGCTGGAGATTTCGCGCAAGGATTTCGAGGGGTCGATCGAACGCAAGATCGACGTCATGGTCCCGTTCGACCAGAAACTGGCCGCGCAGGCCGCCAAGCTGGGCAAGCCGCTGGCCGAGGCCGGCAAGGGCAGCAAGACGGTCGCCCCGCTGGCCGAGGTCGCCGACCGGGTGATCGCGATGACCGACGACGGCGCGTTCGAGGGCGCCGGTGGCGGCACGGCCAAGGGCGCGTCACTGCTGTCGAAGTTCGCCGGCATGAAGGGGCTGGTGGGCAAGAAGGGCGCGAAGGCGAAGTGATGGCCCGCAAGGGAGCCTGGCGGCGATGACACCGATGATCTCCCTGCTGCTGCTCGCGCTCGGCGGGCTGCTGACGGTCGGGCTGGTCGTGCTCGCCTTCGCCGGGCCGTCCTCCGACAAGGCCGGCGCGCGCCGGCTGGTGGCTGTGCGCGAACGCCATATTGTGACGCAGGCCAGCGCGATGGAGGCGCAGATGCGCCGCATCACCGGACGCAGCGCGTCGCGCGCCGACCTGGCGGCGATGCGCTTCTTCCCCAAGCCCGCCGAGCTTCAGAAGCGGCTCGACATGACCGGCAAGAGCTGGACCGTCGGCCAATATGCCTCCGCGACGGTCGGACTGGCGGTGCTGGTGGCGGCGCTGCTATCGCTGCGCGGACTGCCGTTCCTGCTGGCGATGTTCCTGGGGATCGCACTAGGCGCGTTCATCCCGCACATGGTGGTGGGCAAGCTTATCAAGCGGCGCGTCGGCAAGTTCACTGCCAAGTTTCCCGACGCGATCGAGCTGCTGGTGCGCGGGCTCCGTTCCGGCCTGCCAATCTCGGAGACGATGCAGGTCGTCGCCGCCGAAGTGCCCGGCCCGGTGGGCGAGGAATTCCGGTCGGTGTCGGACAAGATGAAGATCGGCCGTTCGATGGACGTCGCGCTTCAGGAAACCGCCGACCGGCTGGGCACGCCCGAATTCCAGTTCTTCTGCATCACCATCGCGATCCAGCGCGAAACCGGCGGCAATTTGGCCGAAACGCTCCAGAATCTCGCCACGGTGCTGCGCCAGCGCGCGCAGATGAAGCTGAAGATCAAGGCGATGTCGTCCGAATCGAAGGCGTCGGCCTATATCATCGGGTCGCTGCCGTTCATCGTGTTCGGGCTGATCTACATGATCAACCCGCCCTATATGCTGGGCTTCTTCAGCGACATCCGCCTGATGGTGATCGGCGGCGGGGGCATGTGCTGGATGGCGCTCGGCGCGTTCATCATGTCCAAGATGATCAGTTTCGAGATCTGAGCCATGGAACCTGCCGCCCGCCCGATCCTGCTCGGCCTCGACGCCGTCACGCTGGCCACGCTGCTCTCCGCGGTCGCCGCCGCGGCGGTGTTCGTCGCGATCTTCGCCGCGGTCAGCGTGCGCGATCCGATGACGCGCCGGGTGAAGGCCCTCAACGACCGGCGTGAACAGCTGAAGGCGGGCATCACCGCCTCCACCAGCAAGCGCCGCGCGAAGCTGGTGCGCCAGAACGCCACCACCGACCGGCTGCGCCATTTCCTGTCGTCGCTACGCGTGCTCCAGGACGAACAGGTCAAGGCCGCGCAGCTCAAGCTGATGCAGGCCGGCATCCGCAAGAAGGAATGGGCGGTCGCGGTCATCTTCGGCCGGCTGATCCTGCCGATCGTGTTCGGCGGGCTGATGATCGTCTACGTCTATTTGCTCGATGCCTTTCCCGACTGGAGCGCCATCAAGCGCTATGCGCTGGTCGCGGTGACGCTGATCCTGTCGTACAAGGCGCCCGACCTGTACCTCACCAACCGCATCAACAAGCGCAGCGCGGAAATCCGCAAGGGGCTTCCCGACGCGCTCGACCTGCTGGTGATCTGCGCAGAGGCGGGGCTGACCGTCGACGCCGCCTTCCACCGCGTGTCGAAGGAGCTGGGCAAGGCCTATCCCGAACTGGGCGAGGAATTCGCGCTGACCGCGATCGAACTGGGCTTCCTGACCGACCGGCGCCAGGCGTTCGAAAATCTGGCCACGCGCGTCCATCTGGATGCGGTGAAGGGCGTCGTCACGACGATGATCCAGACCGAGAAATACGGCACCCCGCTGGCCAGCGCGCTGCGCGTGCTGTCGGCGGAATTCCGCAACGAACGCATGATGCGCGCCGAGGAAAAGGCCGCGCGCCTGCCCGCGATCATGACGGTGCCGCTGATCCTGTTCATCCTGCCGGTGCTGTTCGTCGTCATCCTTGGCCCGGCGGCCTGTTCGATCAACGACAGCTTCATCAACAACGGCCCGAAATAGGGCTGCGGGAACGCGCTTCCTCCCGTGTCGTTGTCACGGCGTAACAGGGAGGAAGCGATGCTGTTCACCACCCCCACGCAATATATCGCGCTGGCGATCGCGCTGGTCGCCGGCTGGCTGTTCGGGCTTGCCAGCCATCCGGGCGGCAAGAAGTGGAAGGCGCGCTACGCCGCCGAACGCGATGCCCATGCCGCCGCGACCAAGCGCATCGCCGAACTGGAGCGCGAGAATACGCGGCTGGTGAACGAGCGCCCGGTGGCGGTGGAGCGCCCCGTCGTCGAGGAACGGCCGGTGGTGGAGGAACGCATCGTTCGTGACGACCGCCCGCTCGCCCGCCCCGCCGCCGAACCGGCCTATCGCGACGACCGCACGATGATCTAGAGCGGTTTCCGACCGATCGAGGCATGGTTCGCCGCCCTCCTTTCCGGGAGAACGGAAGAAATTGGGGGGACGCATGTCCCCCCATTGTCGATCAGGCGGTGATGACGGGCCGATCGTAATTCTTGGCATAGGCGTTCTCCACGCCGGTCAGGATCTCGACGATGTCGAAATACCGATCCCAGAAAGCGGTTTCGCGCAGGTCCTCCACCAGCAACTGGTAGGAATGATGATCCCTTGCGTCCCACATCCAGATATCGGTGACGCGGGTCGAATAGAATTCCACGTCGAAGAAGCGCAGAACGACGTTGTCGGCGTGCTTCTTCAGGATGGGGGTGAATTCCGCGCCGAGAAGCTCGAACCGGCGGTCGACCGAAAATCCCAGCCATTCCGGTGACGTCTTCACCAGCATGAAGATCGTCAGCGCGGGGTCGAACGGAAGTGGTGTATTGCTCATCATGCGTCCTTGCATCCTTGTGTGGCGCGCATAAAATGCGAGCAAACACTCACAATTGGCTACTCGCATTCCTTCGATGGCGGACACCTCTAAGCAGCAGCGCCCCACGCCCCGGAAAGCACCGCGCCAGGCCCGGTCGGTCGAAACGGTGCGGGCGATCGTCGAGGCTGCGGCTCGCATTCTGGAGCAGGCCGGACTGGCGGGATTCACGACCAACGCCGTGGCGGAGCGCGCCGGCGTCAGCATCGGTTCGCTCTATCAATATTTCCCCGGGAAGGAGGCGCTGATCGGCGCGTTGATCGTGCGCGAGACGTCGCGGCTGATCGCCGACTGGGAAGCGGCGCTGGCAGCGACGAGCGGTCGGGATGCGCTGGCCGGGTTGGTCGCCGCAGCCGTCGCCCACCAGCTTCGCCGACCCGCGCTGGCACGGCTGCTAGACGTCGAGGAGGGACGATTGCCCTTCGACGCGGAAACACGGCACGTCACCTGTCGATTGGTGTCGATCCTGCGCGGCGTGCTGGAGCGTCCGGATATCCCCGTCCAGCCCGACCTCGATCTGGCGGCGGGTGACGTGCTGGCGATCATCAAGGGGATGGTGGATGCCGCTGGCGAGCGGGGGGAGCAGGATCGCGCGATGCTCTCGTCGCGGGTGTGCCGGGCCGTCTACGGCTATCTCGACAACACGAACTGACCCCCGGCGCGCCCCGGCCTGTACGATCGCGGGTCGCGATCCCGATCGGCCCCGTCCCGTCCGGAACGCCGCTCAACCGGCCGTCGCCACTCCGCAGGTCGACACCCGCCGCGCCTGGTCCACCAGCGCGAACCGCGCGCGGTCGTCGATCAGGATGCGGATCAGCGCGACGCCGTGCCCGCCGGGCACCAGCACCCCGGTATAGCCCGCCGGCACCGCCTGCCCCGGCGTCACCAGCGCGACGCGGATCGGCGCGTTGCCCGCCTCCACATTGTTGCGCACGAACGCCACGTCGGTGTTGGCGCCGAACACCGACAGCGACCAGTAGCGCGCCGGCACCGGGGCGACATCGACCAGGACCGGCGCCTTCGACGCATCGAACACGCAACTGGAATAGGCTAGGTCCGGGCTGGGCCGCACCACCGCGCGCGACGCCGCGGTCGCCAGCGGCGCGTGCGCGAAGCGGTTGACCCCGCCTAGCTTTTCCAGCCGCCGTTCCGCCGCCGCCATCAGCATCGTCGGCGCACGCCGCAGCGTCACGACATAGGCAAGCGCGGCAACCAGCAACCCCGCGACGATCGGCCAGCGCCAGTTGCGGATCATGCGCACGCCTCCTGCCGGATCGAGGGGAGTTGGTCGCGCGCCGGGCTGGTGCGTCCCGCATCGGCGGGCAGATAGGTGCGCAGCGTCAGTTCGAACCGGTCGAGCTTCGCGGTCGGCAGCCAGTGCCCCGGCTGCGGCGTCGGCGCGATCAGCACCGTCCACCGTCCCTGCTCCGCCTCCGGCAACGCGGCACTCCCGACCGAATAGGGGCCGTCGCCCACCAGATAGCCGGCGCGGTCATACAGCGTCAGGCTCCACCATCGCGCCGGCAACGTGCCCCCGGTCACGCGATACCGGCACCGCCCGTCCAGCGGGCGACCGGCATCGTCGGTGGCGGCGGTATAGTAACGCGCTTCACGCGCCGGCAGCGCGAGCAGCCCGCGCAGCGCGACGACCGCGCGGGTGCGCGCGCTCTGGTCCTGCGATCCGAAATCGGTGCCGGTGCGCCAGGCGCCGATCGCGGTGCCGGACCCCAATGTGCCTGCGCGCACGACCCAGGCGGCGTACAGGACGCCGACGATCAGCCCCAGCGCGACACAGACCAGATACCGCGCCCAGGGTTTCATCGTCACCGCTCCCGTCCGCTCAGCCCCTCGCCTTCAGCGCCGCCTGTGCGGCGGCCAGCCGTGCGATCGGCACACGGTAGGGCGAGGCGGAGACGTAATCCAGCCCCACGCTCTCGCAGAAGGCGATCGACGCCGGGTCGCCGCCATGTTCGCCGCAGATGCCCAGCTTAATCGCCGGCCGCGTCGCGCGCCCGCGCTCGGCCGCCAACGACACCAATTCGCCCACGCCCTCGACGTCCAGGCTGACGAACGGGTCCTTGGCGTAAATGCCCTTTTCGACATAGGCGCCCAGGAAGCGCGCGGCGTCGTCGCGGCTGACGCCCAGCGTCGTCTGCGTCAGGTCGTTGGTGCCGAACGAGAAGAATTCGCCCGTCTCGGCGATCTCGCCCGCCTTCAGCGCGGCGCGCGGCAGCTCGATCATCGTGCCGACCAGATAGTCGACCGTTCGCCCGCGCTCGCCGAACACCGCCTGCGCGGCGGCATCGACCACCGTCTTCATCAGATCCAGCTCACGCTTTGTCGCGACCAGCGGGATCATCACTTCGGGGATCGGTGCCTCCCCGCTCCTCTCGGCGACGTCGATCGCCGCCTCGAAGATCGCGCGCGCCTGCATCTCGTAGATTTCGGGATAGGTCACGCCCAGCCGGCAGCCGCGATGGCCCAGCATCGGGTTGAATTCGTGCAGCTCGGCGGCGCGGCGCTTGAGCTGCTCGACGCCGACGCCCGCCGCGCTCGCCACCTCGGCGAACTCGTTTTCCTCATGCGGCAGGAATTCGTGCAGCGGCGGGTCGAGCAGCCGGACGGTGACCGGCAGGCCGGCCATCACCTCGAAGATCGCGGTGAAATCGGCGCGCTGTTCGGGCAGCAGCTTTTCCAGCGCGACACGGCGCCCCGCCTCGTCCTCGGCCAGGATCATCTGGCGCACCGCGGTGATGCGCGCGCCGTCGAAGAACATATGCTCGGTGCGGCACAGCCCGACGCCCTCCGCGCCGAAATCGCGCGCGGTGCGGCAGTCGAGCGGGGTTTCGGCGTTGGCGCGCACCTTCAGCCGGCGCACGCCGTCGGCCCATTCCATCAGCGTGCCGAAATCGCCCGCCAGCTCGGGCTGGATCGTCGCGACCTCGCCCATCATCACCTCGCCGGTGCTGCCGTCGATCGTCAGCGTGTCGCCCTCGCGCACCTCGCGGCCCGAAACGCGCGCGATCTTCGCCCTGGCGTCGATCGCCAGCGTCCCCGCGCCCGACACGCACGGACGGCCCATGCCGCGCGCGACGACCGCGGCGTGGCTGGTCATGCCCCCGCGCGCGGTCAGGATGCCCTTGGCCGCGTGCATCCCGTGGATATCCTCCGGGCTGGTCTCGGTGCGCAGCAGGATCACCGCCTTGCCGTCCGCGGCCCAGCGTTCCGCGGTATCGGCGTCGAACACCGCCGCGCCGCTTGCCGCGCCGGGGCTGGCGGGCAGCCCCTTGGTCAGGACGTCGCGATGCGCATTGGGGTCCAGCGTCGGGTGGAGCAGCTGGTCCAGCGCCTGCGGCTCGACCCGCGCGATCGCCTCGTCACGGGTGATGAGGCCTTCGTTCGCCATGTCGACCGCGATCTTCAGCGCGGCCTTGGCGGTGCGCTTGCCCGACCGGGTCTGCAGCATCCACAGCTTGCCGCGCTCCACGGTGAACTCGATGTCCTGCATGTCGCGGTAATGCGTCTCGAGCCGGTCGAACACCGCCGCCAGCTCGGCATAGACCTCCGGCATCGCTTCTTCCATCGACGCGGGCCTGGCGCCGGCTTCCTCGCGCGCGGCCCTGGTCAGGTATTGCGGCGTGCGGATCCCCGCGACCACGTCCTCGCCCTGCGCGTTGATCAGGAATTCGCCGTAATAGGCGCGGTCGCCCTTCGACGGATCGCGGGTGAAGGCGACGCCGGTGGCGCTGGTGTCGCCCATGTTGCCGAACACCATCGCCTGCACGTTGACCGCGGTGCCCCAGTCGCCGGGAATGTCGTTCAGCCGGCGATAGACCTTGGCGCGTTCCGACTGCCACGAACCGAACACCGCGCCGACCGCGCCCCACAATTGGTCATGGACGTCCTGCGGGAACGGCTTGCCCCATTCCGCCGCGACCAGTTTCTTATACTCGGCCACCAGCGCGCGCAGATCGTCGGCCGACAATTCGGTGTCGAGCGTGAAGCCGCGATCTTCCTTGGCGACTTCCAGCGCTTCCTCGAACGCGCCATGGTCCAGTTCCAGCACCACGTCGGCGTACATCTGGATGAAGCGGCGATAGCTGTCCCAAGCGAAGCGCGCATCGCCGCTGGCCGCCGCCAGCCCCTCGACCGTGGCATCGTTCAGCCCCAGGTTGAGGACGGTGTCCATCATCCCGGGCATCGACACGCGCGCGCCGGAACGGACCGACACCAGCAGCGGATCGGCGGCATTGCCGAACGTCTTGCCGGTCACCTGCTCGATATGCGCGATACCGTTCGCGACCTCGGCCCGCAGCGAGTCGGGGAACTTCTCCCCCTCCTCGTAATAGCGGGTGCACATCGCGGTGGAGATGGTGAAGCCCGGCGGCACCGGCAGGTCAATCGAGGCCATTTCGGCCAGGTTCGCGCCCTTGCCGCCCAGCAGGTTCTTGTCGCCCTTGCCGCCGTCGGACACGCCGCCCCCGAAACGATAGACGTAGCGTGTATCCGTCGCTGCCTCAGCCGCCGTCGCCATGCTCTCGTCTCCTGTCCCTGTCCCGTGCCGATGCCGTTCGCATCCATGTCGTTGTTGCAACGCAACACACCGTTGCGCGCCGGAAAGCAATATGGATTCGCCTCGCCCCGCGACAGCAGGCCTTTCGCCAGCGGCGGACGCGCGCCTACCCCTCGATACGCGAGAAATCGGCGACGCCGTGCACCGCGTCGCGCACCCGCAGCAGCAACGCCAGCCGCGCCGCGCGCTTCGCCGGATCGGCATCGTTGACCGTCACCGCCTCGAAAAAGGCGTCGATCGGCGCGCGCAGCGTCGCCAGCGCGGCCATCGCCCCCGCGAAATCCTCGCGCGCGACCGCATCCGCGGCGGCGGGTTCGGCGGCGTCGAGCGCGGCAACCAGCGCCGCCTCGGCGGGTTCGCGATCATACGTCGCCCCGGCGGAAGCCGGGGCCTCGCGCGGCTCCTGCCCCGCTCCCTCGCCAGAGACCCCAGCCTTCGCTGGCGTGACGTCAGTGGTGACGCCTTCCTTCTTCAGGATGTTCGCCGCCCGCTTGTACCCGGCGAGCAGGTTCGCACCGTCATCGGTGCCGACGAACGCCTGCAACGCATGGACCCGCGCCAGCAGCCGAACCAGATCGTCTTCCCCACCCAGCGCGAACACCGCGTCGATCAGGTCATGACGAACGCCCGCCTCGCGCTGCTGGACCTTGAGGCGGTCGGCGAAGAAGTCGAGCAGGTCCGCCGGCACCGAGTAACGCACCCGGTTCTCAGTGATGAGCCGGATCACCCCGAGCGCGGACCGACGCAGCGCGAACGGATCCTTCGAGCCGGTCGGCGCCTGACCGATCGCGAAGAACTGTTGCAGGCTATCCAGCTTGTCCGCCAGCGACACCGCCACCGTCACCGGATCGGTCGGCACCTCGTCGCCCTGCCCGACCGGCCTGTAGTGATCGCGGATCGCGTTCGCGACCGCCGGGTCCTCGCCCTGCGCGGCGGCGTAATAGCCGCCCATCAGCCCCTGCAGTTCCGGGAATTCGCCGACCATGCCGGTGACCAGATCGGCCTTGCACAGTTCGGCCGCGCGACGCGCAAGTGCCGGGTCGCATCCCGGCACGACGCCCTCGCTCGTCAACCACTCGGCCAGCTTCGCGACGCGCTCCACCTTGTCGGCGACCGTCCCCAGCTTTTCGTGGAAGACGATCCGATCCAGCTTCTTCGCCTGCTCCTCCAGCGGCACCTTCAGGTCGGTGTCGTAGAAGAAGCGCGCATCGGAAAGCCGCGCCGCCAGCACCTTGCGGTTGCCCTCGACGATTTTCGCCCCGCCGTCGTCGGCATCGATATTCGCGGTGCAGACGAAGGCATTGGCCAGCTTCCCGTCAGCATCGCGGCACACGAAATACTTCTGGTTCACCCGCGCGGTCAGCTGGATCACCTCGGGCGGGACCGACAGATAATCGGGGTCGAAGCGGCCCAGCAGCGGCATCGGCCATTCGGTCAGCCCGGCATTCTCGGCCAGCAGCCCTTCGTCGCGCACCAGCGTCAGCCCCGCCTTGGCGGTGACCATCGCCGCGCCGGTCGCGATGATCGCCGCGCGCTCATCCTGGTCGACGATGACATGCGCGTCGCGCAGCGTCTCGACATAGTCTGCCGCCGACCGGATCGTCACCGCGTCCGGATGATGGAAACGGTGCCCCGCCGTCGTCGCGCCACTGGCGATCCCGGCGATCTCCACCGGCACCACCGCCTCGCCGAACAGCGCTACGATGCCCTGCAACGGCCGCACCCAGCGCAAGCTCTCGGTCGAAGCCGACGCCGCGCCCCAGCGCATCGACTTGGGCCAGGGAAAGGCGCGGATGACGACGGGGATCGCCTCGGCCAGCACCTCGGGCGTGGCGCGGCCGGGACGTTCGGTGACCGCGAACAGCACGCCGTCGCGCTCGACCAGTTGCTCGCGGGTCAGCCCGGTCTTGCGCAGGAAGCCTTCCAGCGCCTGCGGCGGGGCGCTCGCCTTCGGCCCCTTCACTTCCTCGCTCACCGCCTGGGTCGCGTCCGGCAGCCCGCGCAGGATCAACGCCAGCCGCCGCGGCGTGGCATAGGTGACCGTCTCCGACGCGCTCAGCCCGGCCTTCGCCAGTTCACCCGCGAACAGGCGCGCCAGATCCTCACGCGCCTTGGCCTGCATCCGGGCGGGGATCTCCTCGGAACGGAGTTCGAGCAGGAAGTCGGTCATGCGAAAATCGCCGTCTGGAAGGAGGGTTCACGCGAAGGCGCGAAGACGCGAAGACGCTTGGTTCGCGCCGAGACGCAGAGCCGCAGAGAGGCCGCGCCAGCGGCAAGTATTCCGCCACCGCCACGCTGCCGAACGTCAGTTGCTGCCGCACGATCGAACCGCAAGCGCCCCATCTCTGCGCCTCTGCGCCTCTGCGCGAAAAAATCGACGGCACCGTCGCGGCGTCGCGCGGACATCACGCCGCCCACCCGTTCTTCTCCATCTGTGCCGCGCACGCCGCCTTCGCCAGATCGCGCACGCGGCCGATATAGGCCTGCCGCTCGGCGACCGAGATCACGCCGCGCGCCTGCAACAGGTTGAACGTATGGCTGGCCTTGATCGCCTGTTCGTACGCCGCGATCGGCAGCTTCGCCGCCAGGCAATTCTCGCACTCGGCCGCCGCCTTGCGGAACGCGTCGAACAGCCGGTCGGTGTCTGCCACCTCGAAATTCCACGTCGACATCTGGCGCTCGTTCTCCAGGAACACGTCGCCGTACGAAACGCCCGCATCGTTGAACGCCAGGTCGTACACATTGTCGACGTTCTGGATGTACATCGCCAGCCGCTCCAGCCCGTAGGTCAGCTCGCCCGCAACCGGCTTCATGTCGAAACCGCCCATCTGCTGGAAATAGGTGAACTGCGTCACCTCCATCCCGTCGCACCACACTTCCCAGCCGAGGCCCCAGGCGCCCAGCGTCGGGCTTTCCCAATCGTCCTCGACAAAGCGGATGTCGTGGACGCGCATGTCCACCCCGATCGCCGCCAGCGACCCCAGGTACAGTTCCTGCAGGTTCGGCGGGCTGGGCTTCAGGATCACCTGATATTGGTAATAATGCTGCAGCCGGTTGGGGTTCTCGCCATAGCGGCCGTCGGTCGGGCGGCGGCACGGCTGGACATAGGCGGCGTTCCACGCGTCCGGCCCCAGCGCGCGCAACGTGGTCGCCGGGTGGAACGTCCCCGCCCCCATTTCCATGTCATAGGGTTGCAGGATCGCACATCCATGCTCCGACCAATATTGGTGGAGCCGCAGGATCATCGCCTGGAAGGACAGCGGGCGGGGGGCAGACGGGTCGCTCACGCGCGCAGCCTGTGGCGGAACCGCCCGACGGAATCAACTCGCCACCGCGTGACCCGCGTCGCTGTCGCCAACCTTGCATGACATTTTGTCAGGCACGCTTGACAAAGACGCGACTCGCTGACACTTTGTCACGGTCACCTGACATTCGGTCAGGCGATGCTGACAAGAGGCTTTGGATGTTGCAAGGAAGCGACATGAAGAATCGCCTCAAGGTGCTGCGTGCGGAACGCGACTGGAGCCAGGCCGAGCTGGCCGGGCGGCTGGACGTGTCGCGCCAGGCGGTGAACGCGATCGAAACGGGGAAATACGATCCCTCGCTGCCGCTCGCCTTCCGCATCGGCCGGCTGTTCGGCCTCACGATCGAGGAGATTTTCGATGACGGAGAAGGTGATGCGTGACCGGCCGCGCGGGCGCAACGCGGTGGCGCAGCTCGTGCTCGGCATCGTGCTGGGGCTGATGGTGATGGGGCACGATCCGCTGACCGTGCTGGAGCGCGCGATCGGCGATGGCGCGCCGTCCGCCTCGTGGCGCCTGCCGCATCTGGCTATCAACGTCGCGGTGGAATGGCGATGACCCCTGCCCCTATCGCTGCGGAAGCCGGCTGGGGCGAGGCGCGCATGCGCGACCGTCGCCGCCGCCGGGTGCGCCGCGCGGCAGCCATCATCGTCGCCGCGACCGTCAGCATGATCGCGCTGCCGTTCCTGGCCGGCGTGGCCGACGGGTTCCTCGGACGCCCCCACCGCGTCTCCGTCCCCGCGACGGAGGTGGTGGCGACCACGATCACTTTCGCAATCGTGGTGCTGGGTGCGGGCATCTGGGGCTGGCGCGAGGCGGACGAGGTCCAGCGACGCGACGCGCTATCGATGTGGGCAACGATCGGCGTCGTCGGCTTCATCGGTCATCCGCTGGCCGAGCAAATGGAACGGGCGATGGACAGCGGGTCGCTGGCGGACGCGCTGTGGTGGGTGTCGCTTGCCGCAGGGCTGGCGGTGTTCGCGTGGCGCAAGGCGCGGGGGTAATCGGGATGCCGCGGATCCATCGACCCGGCGGGCGACAGCGCGCCAATCACCGCCTGCTGGCGCTGTCGGGGCTGCTCGGCGGCGCGATCGGCCTGGGCATCGCGCTGGTGGCGACGCGCGGGGTGCCCGACGGGACACGCCCCGATCTCATGTCCGCGCCGCTGCCCTTGTGGTTCGCGGTCGTGCTCGCGTTCGCCTGGGGCGTGGTACTGCCGGTCATTTCGTGGCGCTGGCACCGCGTCGTCGACGAGCATGAACGCGAGGCGTATCGCGACGGCGCGGTCGCGGGTTTCTACGCCGTGGCGATCGGCGCGCCGATCTGGTGGACGTTCTGGCGCGCCGGAATGCTCCCGCCGGTCGACGCGACCGCGCTGTTCGCTGCGATGATCGCGGTCACCGGCATCGTCTGGCTATGGCGAAAGTATCGCTGACCCTGTTTCCACCACCCTGTTTCCTTCGTTAGGAACCTCCTCCATGAACCGCCTCATGAAGACCGCCACCACCGCCATTGCCCTGCTGCTGGCGCTCCCCGCCTGTGCGCAACAGGCGCGCGACTCGTCCCCCACCGACGCCGATCCCGCCTTGTGGGTGGTGAAGGACGCCGATACGACCATCTATCTGTTCGGCACCATCCACGTGCTGAAACCGGGTCTCAGCTGGTTCGACGAAGGCGTGAAGAAGGCGTTCGACGCCTCGCAGACGCTGGTGCTGGAGATGGTCGAACCCGACGCGGCCACCCAGCAGCGCGTCGTCATGGCCAAGGCGTTCGACCCCGCCGGCACCCCGCTGACCCAGGCGCTGCCCCCCAATTACCGTGGCGCCTTCGCCACCGCGATGGGCCAGGGCAACGTCCCCGCGGCGGCCTACGACAAGATGCGCCCGTGGTTCGCCGCGGTCACCCTGTCGCTGCTGCCGATCCAGAAGCTGGGCTACGATCCCGCCAACGGCCCCGAAGCCGTGCTGACCAAGGCGGCGCGCGCCGCCGGCAAGAAGGTCGAGGGGCTGGAAACGTTCGAGGGGCAGCTGGGCATCTTCGACGGCATCTCGCGCGACGGACAGCTCCAGCTGCTGGAAAGCACCCTCGACGAACTGCCAAAGGTGGAAACCACGTTCGAGACGATGGTGTCCGCTTGGGCGAAGGGCAACCCCGACGGCGTGGCCGCGGAAATGAACGAATCGCTCAAGGATTCGCCCGAGGTCGCCAAGACGCTGCTGACCGACCGCAACAAGCGCTGGGCGGCGTGGATCGCGGAGCGGATGAAGCAGCCGGGCACCGTCTTCATCGCGGTCGGCGCGGGGCATCTGGCGGGCGACCAGAGCGTGCAGGCGCAGCTGGGCGCGTACAAGCTGAATGCGGTGCGTGTGAACTACTGACGCGGCGCCCGGCCGACCTTGCGTTTCCGGCGCGTTGCCGCTAAGCGCGCCGGCTTCCCGCCATGGTCATCCCTGGAGGCGTGTCGGGAAACGTACTCACAAGTTTCGGAGCATATCGCATGAGCGACACCATCACGCTCGCAGCCGAGGCGCGTGACCGGGTTGGCAAGGGAGCCTCCCGTGCACTGCGTCGTGACGGCCGCGTCCCCGCCGTGATCTACGGCCAGAAGAAGGAACCGACCGCGATCCATCTCGAGGAGAAGGCGCTGGTCAAGGCACTGATGACCGGCCACTTCATGAACTCGGTCATCATGGTCGACGGTCAGCGCACGCTGGCCAAGGACGTGGCGTTCCACCCCGTCACCGATCGTCCGACGCACGTCGACTTCCTGCGCATCGCCGCGCACGAAACCGTCACCGTGCCGGTCCCGGTCGTGATCGTGGACGAGGAACTGTCGCCGGGCGTGAAGAAGGGCGCCGTGCTGTCGCTGGTCGCTACCGAACTGGAGCTGACCGTCGACGCCGCGGACATCCCGTCGGAAATCGTCGTGTCGGTGAAGGGCAAGGACGTGGGCGACACGATCCACATCGGCGACGTGCGCGTACCCAAGGGCGCGAAGCTGGTGATCGAGGATCCGGAATTCACCGTCGCCACGATCGTCGCCCCGTCGGCGATGCTCGCCGAGGCGCAGGAACAGGCCGCCGAGGAAGCCGCGCTGGCCGAAGCCGCGTCGGCCGAGGCTGCTGCCGAAGCCGCCGCCGAGGAAGAGGGCGAGGACAAGGGCGAGTAATCGCGCCGCCTTGCCGCCTACGGCAAGTCTTACGGGGGCAGGGCAGCGGCGACGCTCCCCTGCCCCCTTCGCTTTTTGCCCCCTTCGCCCTTTGAAGGAACGCGACATGCAATTGTGGGTCGGCCTGGGCAATCCGGGCGCGCAATATGCGATGAACCGGCACAATGTCGGCTTCATGGCGCTGGACGCCATCGCCGAGGTCCATGGCTTTGCCCCGCCCGCGAAGAAGTTCCAGGGCTGGTTGCAGGAAGGTCGGATCGGCGGCGACAGGGTGCTGCTGCTCAAGCCCGCCACCTTCATGAACGACAGCGGCCGGTCGGTGGGCGAGGCGATCCGCTTCTACAAGCTGGGCGTCGAGGCGCTGACCGTGTTCCACGACGAACTCGACCTGGCGCCGATGAAGGTGAAAGTGAAGCAGGGCGGCGGGACGGCCGGACATAACGGCCTGCGCTCGATCGACCAGCATCTCGGCCCCGATTTCCGGCGCGTGCGGATCGGCATCGGCCATCCGGGCCACAAGGACCGCGTGACCGGGCATGTGCTGGGCAATTACGCCAAGACGGAGATCGAGCCGCTGTCCGACCTGCTCGGCGCGGTCGCGGCGGAGGCGGACTGGCTGGCGAAGGGCGACGACACGCGCTTCATGAACGACGTCGCGCTGCGCCTGGGGTGATGCCGCGCCCGCCCTCCCCTTCCGCCGACAGGACCGCCCCGATGCCGACACGCCAGCTGTTCCCGACCCATTTTTACGAAGCGCCGATCGACTCCCCCGATCTGATCGCCGAGCTGGACGAATCGTGCCGCACGCTGGCGCAGGACGACGTCGCGGGGCGGCGCTGGTCGAAGGAGCACGGCTATCGCGGCTACACCAGCTATGCGTCGCTCGACGATCTGCCGCTGCGCGACCCCGTCTTCTCTGATCTGAAACGGCACCTCGACCGACATGTCGCCGCCTTCGCGCGCGATGCGGGAATGGAATTGGGCGGGCGCCGGCTGAAGCTGGACAGCCTGTGGGTCAACATCATGAAGCCGGGCGGCGCCCATTCGGGGCACATCCATCCGCACAGCGTCGTGTCGGGCACCTGCTACGTCGCGGTGCCGCCGGGGTCAGGCGCGCTCAAGCTGGAGGATCCGCGGCTGACGATGCTGATGGCCGCGCCGCCGCGCGCCGACACCTTCGTCTATGCGGAGCCGCAGCCCGGCACCGTCTTCCTTTGGGAAAGCTGGCTGCGACACGAAGTGATGCCCAACGCCGCGAAGGCGGACCGCATCAGCATCAGTTTCAATTACCGCTGGTAACCCGGCGCCACTGGCATTTCCGCCTTCGCGATACCATCTGGACGATCTCATGAACGCAACGAACATCCCCGCCGCACTGTCGAGCGCGCTAGAAGCGCGTGGCTATGCCGCGCTCACCCCCGTCCAGAGCGAGGTGACCGCCGACGAGGCGATCGGCCGCGACCTGCTGGTGTCGGCACAGACCGGCTCCGGCAAGACCGTCGCCTTCGGGCTGGCGATCGCCGGCCAGTTGCTGACAGACGACCAGCTGCCGCAGCCGGGCGCGCCGCTGGCGCTGGTAATCGCGCCGACACGCGAACTGGCGCTGCAGGTCGCCAAGGAGTTGACGTGGCTTTACGCCGATGCGCGGATCGCCACCTGCGTCGGCGGCATGGACCCCAGCCGCGAACGCCGCGCGCTGAACCACGGCGCCCACATCGTCGTCGGCACCCCCGGGCGCCTGCGCGACCATGTCGAGCGCGGCGCGCTGAACCTGTCGCAGATCCGCGCAGCGGTGCTGGACGAGGCGGACGAGATGCTCGACATGGGCTTCCGCGACGATCTGGAGGCGCTGCTCGACCAAACACCGGCGGAACGGCGCACATTGCTGTTCTCCGCCACCCTGCCCAAGACGATCGTCGCGCTGGCCCGCAAGTATCAGCGCGATGCGTTGCGCATCTCGACCGTCAGCGAACAGCGCGGGCATGGCGACATCACCTATCGCGCGGTCACCGTCTCCCCTTCGGAAATCGAGCATGCGGTCATCAACCTGCTGCGCTTCTACGAGGCGGAGACCGCGATCCTGTTCTGCGCGACGCGCGACAATGTCCGCCACCTGCACGCCGGGCTGGTCGAGCGTGGGTTCGCCGCGGTGGCGCTGTCGGGCGAGCATTCGCAGAATGAGCGTAACCACGCGCTCCAGGCGCTGCGCGACCGCCGTGCGCGGGTGTGCGTAGCGACCGACGTGGCCGCGCGCGGCATCGACCTGCCGACGCTGAGCCTGGTCGTCCATGTCGAACTGCCGCGCGATGCCGAGGTGTTGCAGCACCGTTCGGGCCGCACCGGACGCGCCGGCAAGAAGGGGACGGCGGTGCTGTTGGTCCCCTACCCGCGCCGTCGCCGTGTCGAGATGATGCTGCGCGGCGCGCGTATCGCCGCCGAATGGGGCGAGGTGCCGACCGCAGAGGCGATCCGCGCGAAGGACCGCGAGCGACTGCTCGAACGTCTGCTCGCCCCGGTCGAGGTGGACGAGGACGATCAGGCGCTCGCCGCCGAATTGCTGGCGCAGCGATCGGCGGAGGAGATCGCCGCCGCCTTCGTCGCGGCGCAGCGCGCCAGCCTGCCCGCGCCCGAGGAACTGTCCGACCGCGCGCCGGAGGATCGGCAGAAGGCGCACCGCCCCGGCTTCGACGATGTCGTGTGGTTCCGCATGAACGTCGGCCGGCGGCAGAATGCCGATCCGCGCTGGGTGCTGCCGCTGCTGTGCCGCCGCGGCCATGTGACCAAGGCGGAGATCGGGGCGATCCGCATCGGCGCGATGGAAACGCAGTTTCAGGTGCCCAGCGCGCTCGCCGGCCGCTTCGCGGCCGCGGTACGCGCCAGCGCCAATGCTGATGGCGAGGACGAAAGCGGCGTGCGGATCGAGCCGATGCAGGGCGCGCCGGCGCCAATGCGCGGCGGTCCGGGCGGCGCCGGCGGCCCGCCGCAGCGGCGCTATCAGGCGCAACGCACCCCGCGCCCGCGGCGCTGACGCGACGATCATGACCGGGACGCGGCGAACCGAACGGATCGTCGCGTGGGCGCTGGTGCTGGCGCTTCATTCCGCGGCCTGCTGGTGGCTGCTCGCGCCGGATGAGGCGGTGCCCGGGGCGACGCCGGGGGCTTCGCTGGCCACGTTCGACATTCCGCCGCCCGCGCCCGCTCCCCCGCCCCCGCTCCCGGCGGCGGACGATGCGGGCCGTTCATCCGTCCGGGCGCCGGCCCGGACCGCGAATCCCACCCCGCTCGCCGCGCCGCCGGTCATTATCGTCCCGCCATCCGTTCCGCTGCTGGCCGCTCCGGTCGCAGGCAGCGGAATTGGCGCGCAGGCCGACGGCGCCGCGACCAGCGATGGGAACGGCAGCGGCGCGGAAGGCGCCGGCGCGGGCGCGGGCGCGGGCGCTGCCGGGACACCCGCCCGACTGATTCGCGGGGTGATCCGCGCCCGCGACTATCCCGCCGCCGAACGCCGCGCGCGGATCGACGGGGTGGTGACGGTGCGCTTCACCGTTACGCTGGATGGCCGCGCGATCGCCTGTCGCACGATGCGGTCCAGCGGCAACGCGGCGCTCGATGCGACGACATGTCGACTGATCGAGCAGCGGTTCGGCTACGCCCCCGCCCGCGACGCGAATGGTGCGCCCCACGCCGAGGAGCGCGGCTGGGAGCAACGTTGGTGGATCGACGCGGCCGCCGACGGCGCCATCAACGGCGACGCCCCGCCGCCCGGACCGTGACGGCCGGACGACGGGGCGCCGCGCAGGGTCGGCGGAGTACCCGCGCCTTACAGGCCGACGACGCCGCCGTCGTTCTTGGTGATGACCACCGTGGCCGCCCGCGGACGACCGGTGCCGGTGCCGGTCGCCTGGCTCTGCGGCCAGTTGGAGGTGATGTTGGCGAAGTTGCCGTCCTCACCCGGGTGCTGGACGTTGACGAAGATCGTGCGGCCGTCGGCGGTCGAGGTGATGCCGGTGATCTCGCACTCCTTCGGGCCGACCAGGAAGCGCTTCAGCTTCGCACCCGGCGCCGCGCCGACGCGGGTCGTCGTGGTGGCGGTGCCGCCGAAGCTGGTCGTGACGCTCTTGGTCGTGCCGTCACCGACGCGGCCGGGCATGCCGATCAGCATCATGCAGTTGGTCACGTCGGTGTAGGCGCCGTCGTCGGTCTGTACGAACAGCAGCGGCGACGCCTGGCCGGCCGCGTTGGTGGGCAGGCCGAACCACAGGCCATCGGGCGACGAGAAATCGTTGGTGTCGTCCAGCCCCGACAGGTTGATGTTGTCGGCATTGGCGTTGGCGCGCGCACCGAAGGCGTAGACGTCCCAGGTGAAGGTCAGCGATTCGGTCGAGTCGTTGGCCTCGCGCAGGCGTACGACATGCCCGTTGGCGTTGCCGCTGTTGGTGCCGCCGTCGGTGCGGGTGTCGACATAGGCGCGCGGGTTGGCCGCATCGACCGCGCGGGTGCTGCTGCTCGACGCCACGCCGCGGCGGTTCGAGTTATTGGTCAGCGTGCAGTACATCTCGCCATTGACCGGGTTCACCGCGGTCCATTCCGGGCGATCCATCGGGGTGGCACCCAGAATGTCCGCCGCGATGCGGGCGTTGATGAGCACGTCGGCCTGGCTGGCGAACGGATAGGACGCGCTCCCCGTCAGCCCGTTCTGGCCGAACACCAGCGGCAGCCAGGTACCCGTGCCGTCGGCGTTGAACTTCGCGACATACAGCGTGCCGGTGTCGAGATACTTGTCACCGGTCGCCAGCCGGTTCGACGCGGTGGCGTCCGCCGCCGACCAGGCAGTGGCCGATACGAACTTGTAGATATATTCGTTGCGGCCGTCGTCGCCCATGTAGAACGCCGGCTTCACGCCCGCAATCATGCGGCCCGCCATCACGCCTTCGTGCGCCATGCGGCCCAGCGCGGTACGCTTGCGCGGGGTCGAGCTGGGATCATAGGGATCGATCTCGACCACCCAGCCGAAGGTGAACGGCTCGTTGCGGAAATCGGCGGTGCCGTCCGCGGCATTGGCGGCGACTGCCGAGGCGTTCCAGCGCGAGAAGATCGTGCTGCTCGCATCCGCTGCGGCCACCGTTTCCCAGCCGTAGCGGCTGGCGGTGCCGACGCCGTAGCGCGACATCGACGTCACCTGCTTGGCATTTCCCGCCGCGGTCCGCACCGCCGCGTCGGTCGACGACCGCGCGAAATAGCCCGCCCAGTTTTCCTCGCAGGTGGCGTAGGTGCCCCACGGCATCGCGCCGTTCGCGCAATTGTTGATCGTGCCGCGACCGGTGGTGCCGTCCGCCGAATAGCGCGTGCGCAGCTGCGCGTCGCCGCGCGCCGGGCCGCTGAACGTCACCGGCGTGTTCGGCGTCACGCGGCGGTTGAGCGCGCTCGCCGCGACATAGCTCCACGCACCGGTGTTGCCCGCGCGGGTCACCTCGACCACCGAAACGCCATGCGCCTCGATCTCCTTGACCACCTCGGCCTCCGGGCGGCGCTGCACGCCCGCCGAGTCCGCCACGGTCGTCGGCGCGCCGACGTGCATATACTGCGGGTTGATATATTCGTGGTTGATCGCCAGCAGGCCGCGTGTGCTGTTGCTCGCGTCCGGGGTGTTGCCGCTGGCAGCCAGCCCGAAATAGCTCATGCCGTCATGGTTGTCGCCGGCGCGCTGCGCGTAATTGGTGTCCGACCCGTTGTTGGCGAACGCCGAAACGCCCGAGGCGATCGGGTCGCCCGCGCGGTACAGCACGGTGGCGGTATAGCCGGTCGGGACGGTCACGATGTCGTTCTTGTTCTTGGCGACCGCGGTGAACGCCAGCGTCGCCGGGCTGACGACGACGGTCGAACGCTCGCTGCTCGACCCGCTCGGGCCGGAGGCGGTGAACTGCAGGACGATGTTGGTCGTGCTGGCGACGTTGGGGGTCACGAAGCTGACCGAGGTGCCGCTGACGGTCAGCGCGACGGTCGGCCCGCTCACCTGCGTCCAGGTGCTCGACGTCGCGTTGCTGCTGGCGCTGGAGCTCAGCGTGACGACCCGGCCACCCTGCGCCTGGACGGTGGTGCCGTCCGCCACGGTGATGACGGAATTGCGCCCGTCGTCATCGTCGCTGCACCCGGTCAACAGCGTGGCGCCGAACGCGGCGGTGGTCATCGCGCTCATCCCGCCCATCATCTGGCGACGCGAGTAACGCTGCTCGACCAGCTCACCCAGCGTGGTGGTGGTCGACGGGTTGGCATCGACGTTGCCGTCGTAATCGTTGCCGATGATAAGGTCAGTCACGGTAGTCCCCCGGTGCGATGCGGTGTACCGGCCGTACTTGGCCGCGGTAAAAGGCATGGCGATGAAGCTACCGCGACACGAAAACGACAGATCGGCGTCAGAACGGTGACACGCGCACGGGGCTTGACGCGCGGCGCGGTTCGGCTATGACGCCGCCCGCGTGCCCCGGCCGGATGGCCTGGGCGCACCGTCCGAGACAGCGGGTGGCATCCCCGGATGCCTTAATCTCCCGCCGAGGCGGGGACAGGATTGATCGCGCCAGTCGTGCCGCTTTCCCATGGAAGCCGCACGTGCGGCCCGTCGCCCGTTAGCGGGCATCCCATTCCCCATCGCTGGACAATGCCGCCGGCCGCATTTGCGGATGGCGGTTCGTACCCGGAAGGGTCCGTTCGCGCGGCCCCTTCCCAACGTGGAGAATGGCATGGATCGTAGTCAGAAGACCGCGGCCGTCGCCGAACTGAACCGCACCTTTTCCGAGGTTGCCGTGGTGGTCGTCACCCGCAACCTCGGCATGACGGTGGCGCAGTCGACCGACTTGCGCAACCGGATGCGGGCAGCCGGCGCGACCTACAAGGTCTCGAAGAACAAGCTTGCCAGGATCGCACTCGACGGCACCGATTACGGTTCGCTCAGCGACATGCTGACCGGCCCGGTCGGCCTGGCTTCCTCGACCGATCCGGTCGCGGCGGCCAAGATCGTCGTCGAATTCGCCAAGACGACCGACAAGTTCGAGATCGTCGGCGGTGCGATGGGCACGACCCCGCTGGACGTGGCGGGCGTGCAGGCACTGGCCACGCTGCCGTCGCTGGACGAGCTGCGTGCGAAGATCGTCGGCCTGATCGTGGCACCCGCCACGAAGCTGGCGACCATCACCCAGGCCCCGGCCGCGCAGATCGCGCGCGTGCTGGCAGCTTATTCGGAGAAGGAAGCCGCCTGATTTCGGGCAGCATCCTGTTGATTTTTTGGAATTTGGGGCACCTGTCCCCGCTTGATAGGAAGTAAGATCATGGCAGACCTGAACGCGCTGGTTGACCAGCTGAGCGAACTGACCGTCCTCGAAGCCGCCGAGCTGTCGAAGCTGCTCGAAGAGAAGTGGGGCGTTTCGGCCGCTGCGGCGGTTGCGGCGGCTCCGGCCGCCGGTGGCGCCGCCGGTGGCGCGCCGGCCGCTGAAGAGAAGACCGAATTCGACGTCGTGCTGACCGGCGACGGTGGCAAGAAGATCAACGTCATCAAGGAAGTCCGCGCGATCACCGGCCTGGGCCTGACCGAAGCCAAGGCGCTGGTCGAAGGCGCGCCGAAGCCGGTCAAGGAAGGCGTGTCGAAGGACGAGGCCGAGAAGGTCAAGAAGCAGCTGGAAGAAGCCGGCGCGACCGTCGAACTCAAGTAAGCCGAATGCGCGGGCGGGACGCGTTGCGTCTCGCCTGCGCACGGCCGGCCGGTAGTCCGGCCATCCGTGGGGCGTCATGGAATGTCCTTCCGTGACCCCGGCGACAGAAGAAGGGGCGACTCCCGTGCGGGGCCGCCCCTTTTTTGTTCGGCGGGCATGGCCGTTCATCGCCGGGAAGGCATGGCACCGTTACGTATGCGCAACATCCATTTGCGGGAGCGAAGGACGTGCGCAACAAGACGTTATTGATAGGGGCGATGGCATTGACGGCATTGGCCGCCGATGCGGGGCTGGCGGAGCGGCCCGGCCTGCTGGCGCGATGGCGCGAGGCACGCGCGGCGCAGCAGCGGACCAATGTCGATGCGACCGTCCATGACCTGTCGATCGCCGGGCAGCAGCGGCGCTACCGCCTGCTCGACGCGCATCGCGGCAGCGCCCCCGCCCCGCTGATCGTCGCGCTGCATGGCGGCGGCGGCAACGGCGCGTCGATGATCGCGCGCTGGGCGGACCAGGCACGCCGCGCGGGCGTGATCGTCGTCGCTCCCGACGGGATCGGTCGCAACGATCGCATGGGGACGTGGAATGCCGGCGGCTGCTGCGGGGAGGCGGCATCGCGCGGCGTCGACGACATCGCCTTCGTCGCGGCGGTGATCGACGATGTCGCGCGGCGCACCGCGGTCGATCCGCGCCGCATCTACATCACCGGATTTTCGAACGGCGGAATGCTGACGCACCGTGTGGCGATCGCGCTGGGCAACCGGATCGCCGCGGCGGCGGTCGTGTCCGGTGCGATGTTCGGCGACGAACCACGCGCGGTGGCGCCGGTGCCGATGCTGGTGATCCATGGTGAGCACGACGACGTGGTGCCGTTCGCGGGCGGCAACAGCCCGAAGGGCTTCGTCGGACGGATGCAGAGCCGGCCGTTCCTGGCGACCCGCCGTTCGGTCGATGCGTGGCGGACAACCAACGGCTGCACCGCCGCGCCGGTGGTCACGCACAGCGCGGGCGCATCGGTCGAAACGAGCACCGGATGCACCAGCGGCGCCGAAGTCCGCTTCGTCGACCGCCCATTGGGCGAGCATGAATGGCCGGATGCCCGCGGGGCGGACGGCGCGTTCGATGCGAGCGCGACGATCTGGCAGTTCTTCGCCGCGCAACGGCGCTGACGCGCCGCCCGGCGCCGGTCAGCTGCGCAGCGAGAGGGCGTGCGGACGAACCGCCACCGAATCGTGCATCCGTCCCGGCCCGTCGAGCCAGAAGGGCGCGAGCTTCGCCGCACCGTCGCGCTCCAGCCCGACCGCGAACGCACCGGCGGTCTGCCCCGCGATCCCCCCGGTGACGTAGCGCAGGTTGACCGCCGCGACGGGCACGAACATCGGCCGCCCGCCCGCCGTCAGCACGGTGATCGCCCCGCGCGGCAGCGTCACCAGCACGGTGACGACCCGCTCCTCACCCGGGGCGAGCGCGAAGGGTGCGGTCGCGGGCGCGGCCACCGGATGGGCGAAAATGGCGCCCAGTTCGTCGTCCTGCGACGCACTGGCACTGAGCAGCCGGACGTCGAGGCGGATATCCTCGGCCGGGCGCTCGCCGTCGTTACGGACGGTGACCTGCGCGTCCAGCGTCGCGGTCAGCAGGTTCACGCCGGCCCGCCGTGCGACCAGATCGAACGCGATCCACCCGCGCGCCGCTGGTGCGACCGGCGGCGTCGGGTCAACGGGGGCACGCGGCCGGCGGGGCACGACGGGCGCGGCCGGTGGTTGCGGCGCGGCGACCTCGTCCGCGACCACGCGCGCCGAACGGCGCCGCCACAGCCACGCCCCTGCGGCCGCGACACCCAGCACGGCCAGCACGACTGCCCACCACGGGGTGCCGGCCGGCGCATCGGCAGGCGACGGAGCCGCGATCGGCGTCGCGGGCGTCACCGGCGCGGCGGGCGTCGCGGCCTCCACCGGAACCGGCGAGGACGGCGTCTCCCTCTCGACCCGGACAGGCGTCGGTGTCGATGTCGCACGCGGGGTCGGCGTGGCACGCGCGGTCGGAGTCGAAGCCGGGGTCGGGGTCGGGCGCATGCGCGGGGTAGGCGTCGCGACCGGGCGTGGTGTCGTACGCACCCGTGGCACGGTGACGATCGGAGCCACCGCAGGCACCGACGGGCTGGCGGCGGGCAGCGGCACGCGGATCGGCGGCGGCACCGCGCTGGCATCGGCGGGTAACGTGGTCGCCGCCGGGACGGGCACGTCCTGCGCACGCGCGGCAGCGGCGACCATGGCGGTGCCGGCCGACATGCCGGCCAGCAGGACGGGGAAACGCAAACTCATCGCTCCCCCGCTACCCGCCCGCACGCCGACGTCAACCGCCCGCGACACGCATTTACGGCAGACGGATCGACACGCGCGTCCCGATCATGTCGAGCCCGGGGTTCTGCCGGCTGAAGAGCTGTGCGTGGCTGAGGTGCGTCCATTGCAGCTCCGCGGTGACGCGGGGCAGGATCGGGACCCCAACGCCCAGTTCCGGCTCGAACACCACCCGGCTGCCCAGATCGGTGCGAAAGCCATCGGCGCCGACGCGATAGGAAGGCCCGTCGTGCACCGCCAGCCCGATCCCGGGCCGCACGAACCACCCCGGCAGGCCGACCGTCAGCGCCACGCCCGCCGCGGCGAAGCTGGTGTCGCCGCGCGCGTTCGCGGATACGAACGCATAGGGGCGCAGCGTCGCAACGCCCGCGTTCAGCAGCGGCTTGCCGCGCACCCCCAGTTGCAGGTCGGTACCGCCCTCCCCGGTCGCCTTGGTGAGCGGGGTGTCGACGCCATGCGACAGGACGCCGGCAAACACCTCCTGCGCGCCGGCGGTGACGGGGAACAGCGCCGCAAAGGCACCAGCCAGGAAGGGAATGACGCGCAACATGCTCACCCCTACCCCGCCCGTCCCCGCAGCGATAGCATCACGCGGTTGACGCTGTGCCAGTGCGGGCCTATATCCCGACGACTTTCCACAGCCTCGGGACATGGCGCGCCGTCGCGCAGCGCGTCGTACGGATGGGGGCTGGAAAGACAGGACGCTGACAGGCTGCCGTCTCCCGATCTTCGGGATCAGACGTGCGGCCTTTCGTCGTTCCTGACCCAAGCGCCCGTGAATTCTGGCTGACGAGGCACAAAGCTCTTATGGCGACCAATCCGATCGACGCGGGAACCGCGCGGACCGACAAGGCGGGCACGCGCAAGCGTCGCATCCGCAAGGTATTCGGCAACATCCACGAAGTGGTGCAGATGCCGAACCTGATCGAGGTTCAGCGCGAAAGCTACGAACAGTTCCTGCGCTCCGATCCGTCGATCGGCTATGTCTCGGGCCTGGAAAAGACGCTGCGTTCGGTCTTCCCGATCCGCGACTTCGCGGGCACCGCCGAGCTGGACTTCGTCAATTACGAGCTGGAGCCGCCGAAGTTCGACGTCGAGGAATGCCGCCAGCGCGGCATCACCTATGCCGCGCCGATGCGCGTCACGCTGCGCCTGATCGTGTTCGAGGTGGATCCGGATACGGAAACCCGCTCGGTGCTCGATATCAAGGAGCAGGACGTCTACATGGGCGACATGCCGCTCATGACCGAGAACGGCACCTTCTTCATCAACGGGACCGAGCGCGTCATCGTGTCGCAGATGCACCGCTCGCCGGGTGTGCTGTTCGACCATGACCGTGGCAAGACCCACGCATCGGGCAAGTATCTCTTCGCCGCGCGCGTGATCCCGTATCGCGGCTCGTGGCTGGATTTCGAATTCGACGCCAAGGACATCGTCAACGTCCGCATCGACCGCAAGCGCAAGCTGCCGGTCACCGCGCTGCTGTATGCGCTGGGCCTCAACTCGGAAGAGATTCTCAACCACTTCTACAACCGCGTCACCTTCGTGCGCGGCGAAGGGGGCTGGCAGATCCCGTTCAACGCCGAGAACTGGCGCGGCGCCAAGCCGACGTTCGACCTGATCGACGCCTCGTCGGGCGAGATCGTGTTCCCGGCCGGCACCAAGGTGACCCCGCGCGCCGCCAACAAGGCGGCTAAGGACGGCCTGACCACGCTGCTGATCCCGACCGAGGAGATCTACGGTCGTTATTCGGCCTATGACCTCATCAACGAGGGCACCGGCGAAATCTACGTCGAGGCCGGCGACGAGATCGGTCCCGACA
The DNA here is from genome assembly GCF_002374835.1 of Sphingomonas ginsenosidimutans. GTDB lineage: Bacteria > Pseudomonadota > Alphaproteobacteria > Sphingomonadales > Sphingomonadaceae > Sphingomonas > Sphingomonas ginsenosidimutans. Next base: position 383,222 of record NZ_NWVD01000001.1, on the reverse strand, counting down.
ATCTCGAGAAGCTGGACAAGGCCGGGATCGAGAAGATCGACCTTCTCGACATCGACCATCACTCGACCGGGCCGTGGATACGCAACACGCTCAAGGCCGACAAGGCCGAGGAGCGCGAGCAGGCGCTGTCCGACATCTATCGCGTGATGCGCCCCGGCGAGCCGCCGACGCTGGAGACGGCCGAGGCGCTGTTCGCCGGCCTGTTCTTCGATCCCGACCGCTACGACCTGTCGGCGGTGGGCCGCGTCAAGCTGAACATGCGCCTCGACCTCGATGCCGAGGACACGGTGACGACGCTGCGCACCGAGGATATCCTCGCGGTCGTCAAGACGCTGGTCGACCTGAAGGACGGCAAGGGCGAGATCGACGACATCGACAATCTCGGCAACCGCCGCGTGCGGTCGGTGGGTGAGCTGCTGGAGAACCAGTATCGCGTCGGCCTGCTGCGCATGGAGCGTGCGGTCAAGGAGCGCATGTCGTCGGTCGACGTGTCGACCGTCATGCCGAACGACCTGATCAACGCCAAGCCCGCGGTCGCCGCGGTGCGCGAGTTCTTCGGCTCGTCGCAGCTGTCGCAGTTCATGGATCAGACCAACCCGCTGTCCGAAGTGACGCACAAGCGCCGTGTTTCGGCGCTCGGGCCGGGCGGTCTGACGCGTGAGCGCGCGGGCTTCGAAGTCCGCGACGTCCACCCGACGCACTATGGCCGCATCTGCCCGATCGAGACGCCGGAAGGCCCGAACATCGGCCTCATCAACTCGCTGTCGACCTTCGCGCGCGTCAACAAGTACGGCTTCATCGAGACGCCGTATCGCAAGGTCGTAGACGGCAAGGTGACCAACGAGGTCGTCTACCTGTCGGCGATGGAGGAGCAGAAGCACACCGTCGCGCAGGCTTCGGCCGAAACCGACGCCGATGGCCGTTTCACCGAGGAGCTGGTGTCGGCGCGGCAGGCGGGCGAATTCCTGATGGCGCTGCCGGAAACGGTGACGCTGATGGATGTCAGCCCGAAACAGCTGGTGTCGGTCGCCGCCTCGCTGATCCCGTTCCTGGAAAACGACGACGCGAACCGCGCGCTGATGGGTTCGAACATGCAGCGCCAGGCGGTACCGCTGGTCCGTGCCGAGGCGCCGTTCGTCGGTACCGGCATGGAAGAGACGGTGGCGCGCGATTCGGGCGCGGCGATCTCGGCGCGTCGCGCCGGCGTCGTCGACCAGGTCGACGCCAGTCGCATCGTGATTCGCGCCACCGGTGAGGTCAGCGCGACCGAATCCGGCGTGGACATCTACACGCTGATGAAATTCCAGCGTTCGAATCAGTCGACCTGCATCAACCAGCGCCCGCTGGTGAAGGTTGGCGACGTGGTGCGTGCCGGCGACACGATCGCCGACGGCCCGTCGACCGAGTTCGGCGAGCTGGCGCTGGGCCGCAACGCGCTGGTCGCGTTCATGCCGTGGAACGGGTATAACTACGAGGATTCGATCCTCATCTCCGAGCGGATCGTGAAGGACGACGTGTTCACGTCGATCCACATAGACGAGTTCGAGGTGATGGCCCGCGACACGAAGCTGGGGCCGGAGGACATCACCCGCGACATCCCGAACGTCGGCGAGGAAGCGCTGCGCAACCTCGACGAGGCGGGCATCGTCTATGTCGGCGCAGAAGTGGAGCCGGGCGACATCCTGGTCGGCAAGATCACGCCGAAGGGCGAAAGCCCGATGACGCCGGAAGAGAAGCTGCTGCGCGCGATCTTCGGTGAAAAGGCGTCGGACGTGCGCGACACCTCGCTGCGGCTGCCGCCGGGCGTGGCGGGCACGATCGTTGACGTGCGCGTCTTCAACCGCCACGGCATCGACAAGGACGAGCGCGCGATGGCGATCGAGCGCGAGGAGATCGAGCGCCTGAAGAAGGACGCCGACGACGAGCGCACGATCCTCAATCGTGCCACCTGGTCGCGCCTTCGCGAGATGCTGCTGGATCAGGTCGCCACCGCGGCGCCCAAGGGCGTCAAGAAGGGCGTCACCATCGACATGGACGTGCTCGACAGCGTCGACCGTCACGAATGGTGGAAGTTCGCGGTCCAGGACGATGCCGTGCAGGCGAACCTGGAAGCCGTGAAGGGCCAGTATGACGAGGCGGCCAAGCGCATCCGCGACAAGTTCGAGGATCGCCGCGAGAAGCTGGAGCGGGGCGACGAGCTGCCGCCGGGCGTGCTCAAGATGGTCAAGGTGTTCGTGGCGGTGAAGCGCAAGCTGCAACCGGGCGACAAGATGGCCGGCCGTCACGGCAACAAGGGCGTCATCAGCCGCATCCTGCCGGTCGAGGACATGCCGTTCCTTGCCGACGGGACGCCGGTCGACCTGGTGCTCAATCCGCTGGGCGTGCCGAGCCGCATGAACGTCGGGCAGATCTTCGAGACGCACCTGGGCTGGGCGGCGCGCAACCTGGGCATGCAGGTCGCGCGGCAGCTGGAGGAATGGCGCGAGGCCAATCCGGACGCCACGGCGGGCGAGATGCCCGACGCGGTCAAGGAGCGGCTGAAGACCATCTACGGCGACCATTACGTCGACGAGATCGAGGCACGGGACGGCGAGGAGATCGCCGAGCTGGTCCATAACGTGCGCACCGGCGTGCCGATGGGCACTCCCGTGTTCGATGGCGCACGCGAAAGCGACGTGTCGGAGATGCTGGAGCTGGCCGGTCTCGACACGTCGGGCCAGTCGATCCTGTACGACGGGCGTACCGGCGATTCGTTCGACCGGCGCGTGACGGTGGGCATTATCTACATGCTGAAGCTGCACCACCTGGTCGACGACAAGATCCACGCCCGCTCGATCGGGCCGTACAGCCTCGTCACCCAGCAGCCGCTGGGCGGCAAGGCGCAGTTCGGCGGCCAGCGGTTCGGCGAAATGGAAGTGTGGGCGCTCCAGGCATATGGCGCGGCCTACACGCTCCAGGAGATGCTGACGGTGAAGTCGGACGACGTGGTCGGCCGCACCAAGGTCTACGAGGCGATCGTCAAGGGCGACGACACGTTCGAGGCCGGCATCCCGGAGAGCTTCAACGTGCTGGTCAAGGAAATGCGCTCGCTGGGCCTCAACGTCGACCTCAAGTCCCACGAGGACCTGGGTTACGACGAAGACGGCGTGGCGATCGCGGCCGAGTAATAAGCAACCACCCTCCCTTTCCCGGCGGGAGAGGGAGGGAGCGGCCAACGGCCGCGGAAGGGTGAGGACGACGATGCGCGTCCCTCCCCCTCACCTTCCCACCCGGCGGCGCCGGGCGGGTCCCTTCCTCTCCCAGCGGGAGAGGAGAAAGAGGTTGAAATGAACGAACTGACCAATTTCGCCAATCCGCTCGCGAAGCCGGAAACCTTCGACCAGATCCAGATCGGGATCGCGTCGCCGGACAAGATCCGCAGCTGGTCCTTCGGCGAGATCAAGAAGCCCGAGACGATTAACTATCGCACGTTCAAGCCCGAGCGTGACGGCCTGTTCTGCGCGCGCATCTTCGGTCCGATCAAGGACTACGAATGCCTGTGCGGCAAGTACAAGCGCATGAAGTACAAGGGCATCGTGTGCGAAAAGTGCGGTGTCGAGGTCACGGTGTCGAAGGTCCGCCGTGAGCGGATGGGCCATATCGAACTGGCGGCACCGGTCGCGCACATCTGGTTCCTGAAGTCGCTGCCGAGCCGCATCGGCCTGCTGCTCGACATGCAGCTCAAGCAACTGGAGCGCGTGCTGTACTTCGAGGCGTATATCGTCATCGAACCGGGCCTGACGCCGCTCGAGAAGTATCAGCTGCTGACCGAGGACGAACTGCTCGAGGCGCAGGACGAATATGGTGAGGACGCCTTCTCCGCCGGGATCGGCGCCGAAGCGGTGCGCATCATGCTCGAGAACCTCGACCTCGAGGGCGAGAAGGTGCAGCTTCTGGAAGAGCTGGCGACGACCAAGTCGGAGCTGAAGCCCAAGAAGATCATCAAGCGCCTGAAGGTCGTCGAGAGCTTCCTGGAATCGGGCAACCGGCCGGAATGGATGATCCTCGAGGTCGTGCCGGTCATCCCGCCCGAACTGCGTCCGCTGGTGCCGCTGGACGGTGGCCGCTTCGCGACGTCGGACCTCAACGACCTGTACCGCCGCGTCATCAACCGCAACAACCGCCTGAAGCGGCTGATGGAGCTGCGCGCGCCGGACATCATCGTCCGCAACGAAAAGCGCATGTTGCAGGAAGCGGTCGACGCGCTGTTCGACAACGGCCGGCGCGGCCGCACGATCACTGGCGCCAACAAGCGGCCGCTCAAGTCGCTGTCCGACATGCTGAAAGGCAAGCAGGGCCGCTTCCGCCAGAACCTGCTCGGCAAGCGCGTCGACTATTCGGGCCGTTCGGTCATCGTGACCGGGCCGGAGCTGAAGCTGCACCAGTGCGGCCTGCCCAAGAAGATGGCGCTCGAGCTGTTCAAGCCGTTCATCTACGCGCGCCTCGACGCCAAGGGCCTCAGCATGACGCTGAAGCAGGCGAAGAAGTGGGTCGAGAAGGAGCGCAAGGAGGTCTGGGACATCCTGGACGAGGTGATCCGCGAGCACCCCGTGCTGCTGAACCGCGCGCCGACGCTCCACCGCCTGGGCATCCAGGCGTTCGAGCCGGTGCTGATCGAGGGCAAGGCGATCCAGCTCCACCCGCTGGTCTGCTCCGCGTTCAACGCCGACTTCGACGGCGACCAGATGGCCGTGCACGTCCCGCTGAGCCTTGAGGCGCAGCTGGAAGCACGCGTCCTGATGATGTCGACCAACAACATCCTGTCCCCGGCGAACGGCAAGCCGATCATCGTGCCGTCGCAGGACATGGTGCTGGGCCTCTACTATCTCTCCATGGAGAAGCAGAACGAGCCGGGCGAAGGCATGCTGCTGGCCGACATGCAGGAGGTGCACCAGGCGCTGAACGCCGGCGCGGTGACGCTGCATTCGAAGATCGTCAGCCGCGTTCCGCAGACGGACGAGGACGGCAAGCAGTATCTCAAGCGGTATGAGACCACGCCGGGCCGCATGCTGCTGGGCGAATGCCTGCCCAAGAGCCACAAGGTGCCGTTCGACGTCGTCAACCGCCTGCTGACGAAGAAGGACGTCGGCGACGTGATCGACGAGGTGTATCGTCACACCGGCCAGAAGGAGACGGTGCTGTTCGCCGATGCGATCATGGCGCTCGGCTTCCGTCATGCGTTCCGCGCCGGCATCTCGTTCGGCAAGGACGACATGCTGATCGCGCCGGACAAGGACAAGCTGGTCGACGAGACGCGCGAGCAGGTGAAGGACTTCGAGCAGCAGTATCAGGACGGCCTGATCACGCAGCAGGAGAAGTACAACAAGGTGATCGACGCCTGGAGCCGCTGCGGCGACCAGGTGGCGGCGTCGATGATGAACGAGATCAAGGCCGTTCGCATCGACGAGGAGACCGGCCGCGAGAAGCCGATCAACTCGATCTACATGATGGCCCACTCCGGTGCGCGCGGCAGCCCCGCGCAGATCAAGCAGCTGGCCGGCATGCGCGGCCTGATGGCCAAGCCGTCGGGCGAGATCATCGAGACGCCGATCATCTCGAACTTCAAGGAAGGTCTGACCGTCCTTGAATACTTCAACTCGACCCACGGCGCCCGCAAGGGCCTGGCGGACACCGCGCTCAAGACCGCGAACTCGGGCTACCTGACCCGGCGTCTGGTCGACGTGTCGCAGGACTGCACGATCGTCGAGATCGATTGCGGCACCGAGCGCGCGCTGGAGATGAAGGCGATCGTTCAGGGCGGCTCGACCATCGCCTCGCTGGGCGAGCGTATCCTGGGCCGCACCACGGCCGAGGACGTCGTCGACGCCAAGACGGGTGCGGTCGTCATCCCGACCGGGACGCTGCTCGACGAGCCGATGGTGGCGCAGATCGAGGCGCTGGGTATCCAGGCGATGAAGATCCGCTCGCCGCTGGTCTGCGAAAGCAAGGTCGGCGTGTGCGGCAAGTGCTACGGGCGTGACCTCGCCCGCGGTACGCCGGTCAACATCGGCGAGGCGGTCGGCGTCATCGCGGCGCAGTCGATCGGCGAGCCGGGCACGCAGCTGACGATGCGGACCTTCCACATCGGCGGTGCGGCGCAGCTGAACGAACAGTCGAACCTGGAGGCGCCGGTCGACGGCACCGTCGAGTTCCGCGACCTGCGGATCATCGAGGACCAGCGCGGCCGCCGCGTCGTGCTGAGCCGTTCGGGCGAGATCGCGATCGTCGACATGGACGGCCGCGAGCTGGCGGTGCACAAGATCCCGTACGGCGCGTACGTGATGTTCGACGACGGTCATATCGTCACCAAGGGCGACCGGATGGCCGAATGGGATCCGTTCACCATGCCGGTGATCACGGAAACCGCCGGTACGGTGAAGTTCCAGGACCTCATCGAGGGCAAGACGCTGACCGAACAGGTCGACGAAGCCACCGGCATCGCTCAGCGCGTCGTGATCGAATATCGCGCGTCGACCAAGTCGAAGGAGGATCTGCGTCCGCGCCTGACCCTGCTGGACGAGGGTTCGGGCGAGGCCGCACGCTACATGCTGGCGGCGGGCGCAGTGCTGTCGGTCGAGGACAATGCCGCGGTGCAGGCGGGCGACGTGCTGGCGCGTGTCGCGCGTGAATCGGCCAAGACCCGCGACATCACCGGCGGTCTGCCGCGCGTCGCCGAGCTGTTCGAGGCGCGCAAGCCGAAGGAGAATGCGATCATCGCGAAGGTCTCCGGCCGGGTGGTGTTCGGCAAGGATTACAAGGCCAAGCGCAAGATCGGTATCCAGCCCGAGGACGGCGGCGAGGTCGTGGAATATCTGGTGCCGAAGTCGAAGGTGATCGACGTTCAGGAAGGCGACTACGTCAAGCGTGGCGACAACCTGATCGGCGGCAGCCCCGACCCGCACGACATTCTGGAAGTGCTCGGCATCGAGCCGCTGGCCGAATATCTGGTCAGCGAAATCCAGGAAGTCTATCGACTGCAGGGCGTGAAGATCAACGACAAGCACATCGAGGTGATCGTTCGCCAGATGCTGCAGAAGGTGGAGATCATCGAGTCGGGCGACACCACGCTGCTGGTCGGCGAACAGGTGGACCGCGAGGAGATGGACGCGATCAACGCCAAGCTGGAGAAGAACCAGCAGCCGGCGCAAGGCAAGCCGGTCCTGCTGGGCATCACCAAGGCGTCGCTGCAGACCCGCAGCTTCATCTCGGCCGCGTCGTTCCAGGAAACCACCCGCGTCCTCACCGAGGCGGCTGTCCAGGGCAAGCAGGACACGCTGATGGGGCTGAAGGAGAATGTCATCGTCGGCCGCCTGATCCCGGCGGGCACCGGCGCGGGCATGAACCGCCTGCGCGTGGCAGCCTCCAGCCGCGACGCCGCGCTGCGGGTCCAGCAGCGCAAGCTGCAGGAAGCGATGATCCTGTCCGGCACCGCCGCGCAGGTGAAGGCGGCCGAAAATGCGCGCAGCCCGCGCGACGAGGTCGGCACCGGCAGCGATCCGCTGGCCGCGGTGGTCCGGTCGGGGCACGGCACCGATGCGGATGCCGGCGAGTATCTGAACGAGGCGGGGGAATAACCTTCCCCGCCCGATCGGGCAGCTGACGCGAAAGGCCGTCGTCCGGGATGCCGGACGGCGGCTTTTTCGTATCGATCCGGCCGGTATCGGCATCGAAAGGGCAGGACGGCAACAAGCGCACTATAGCGACGAAGCACACTGCGCCGCTGGCCGGGCCCCGATGGCGCTAACAGGCGTCGCGCTGTCGCCGATCCAGACGATCGCCAGCGAAACCGGGGACGCACACGCGCCCGACGCCGTTCGCCCCGCCTGTCGCGCTGCCGTCCGCCTGCCGTCCGTCACGCGGCCGGGCGTATCGCTGGCGGGCTATCGATTGCTGGAACGACGCGCGACAGCGCGCCGCGGCCGATCAGTAGGCGCGGCCGATCAGCACCCGTTCGACCGCCGGCGCACCGGTGAAGACGCACGCACCGTCGACCGCGGGCTGATCCATCGGCGCATTGCGCAGCGTCAGCTTCAACGCCTTCAGCTTCTCGACCACCGCATCCAGCGCGGCGCCGGTCGGACGCGACCATTGCACCTCGCGCCAGCCGGGGTTCTTCGCCCCGTCCGCAAAATGCGCTTCCACCGCCGCCCAATCGGCGGCGGGCATGACGTTCGCGTGCAGCCGGTCGCGTGCCTCGGCGAAGAGTGCCTGCTGGATTTCTTCCAGCAGCGCCCCCGCACCGGCGACGAACGCACCACGCTCGGTCGCGGCGCTGTCGAGCTTGCCGTCCGCGCGGTACAGCCGGTCACGACGGATGACCGAGACGTTGCCCGCCGCCATATCGCGGCCGCCGACCTCGATCACGATCGGCGCACCCTTCTTCACCCAGCCCCAGCGCTTGTTGGTGGACTTCACCGCCTTCAGGTCGAGCAGCGCGCGCACCGGTTCGCCGAGCGCGATTTCGCGCGCCAGCGCCGCCTGCAACTCCTTGCAATAGGCGATCAGCGCCTCATCCTCGGGCGTGTCGCGCAGCATCGGCACGATCACCACCTGCCACGGCGCGACGCGCGGCGGCACGCGCAACCCGTCGTCGTCGCCATGCACCATGATGAGGCCGCCGATCATCCGCGTCGACACGCCCCAGCTGGTGGTATTGGCCAGTTCCAGCTGCCCCTCGGCGTTCTGGAAGCGGATGTTCTGCGCCTTGGCGAAATTGGTGCCCAGGAAGTGGCTGGTGCCCGCCTGGAGCGCCTTGCCGTCCTGCATCATCGCCTCGATGCTGTAGGTCGCGACCGCGCCGGGGAAGCGTTCATTCTCCGGCTTTTCGCCCGCGATCACCGGCAGTGCGATGCACGTCTCGGCGAACTCGCGATACACCTCCAGCATCTTGAGCGTCTCGGCCTGCGCCTCCTCGGCGGTAGCGTGGGCGGTATGCCCCTCCTGCCACAGGAATTCGGCGGTGCGCAGGAACATGCGCGTGCGCATTTCCCAGCGCACGACATTGGCCCATTGGTTGATGAGCACCGGCAGGTCGCGCCACGACTGGACCCAGCGTGCAAAGGCGTGGCCGATCACCGTCTCGCTGGTCGGACGGACGACTAGCGGCTCCTCCAGCTTCGCTGCGGGATCGGGGACCAGCCGGCCCTTGCCGTCGGCGACCAGCCGGTGATGCGTGACGACCGCCATCTCCTTGGCGAAACCGTCGACGTGGCTGGCCTCTTCCTCGAAATACGACAGCGGGATGAACAGCGGGAAATAGCAATTCTCGTGGCCGGTCGCCTTGATGCGATCGTCGAGCAGCCGCTGGATCCGTTCCCAGATGCCATAGCCCCACGGCCGGATGACCATGCACCCGCGCACGCCGCTTTCCTCCGCCAGGTCGGCCTCGGTGATGACGGCCTGATACCAGGCGGCGAAGTCCGCCTCGCGGGTGACGGAAAGGGCGTGTTTCATGATCCGCGACCTAAACGAACCGGCGATTTTGGCAACTGGAGCGGTGCGGGGTTCCGCCGCCCCGCCCGCGCGGCTAGGCGGGCGTCATGTCCAGCGATCGCATACTGGCGGGCATCGCGCTGCGATTGCTGGCCATCTTCTTTCTCGCCACGATGTCCGCCCTGATAAAGTGGGGCGAGCATCGCGGCGCGACGCTGTTCGAGGGGATGTTCTGGCGACAGGCGTGCGCGCTGCCGGTGGTGCTGGCGTTCGTGGTGCGCGGGCCGGGGCTGGCATCGCTGCGCACGGCGCGCTTCCGCGGCCATCTGGCACGGGCGATGGTCGGGCTGGTCGGCATGGTCTTCACCTTCGGCGCGGTGATCCTGTTGCCGCTCGCGGAGGCGACGACGTTCCAGTTCACCGTGCCGATCTTCGCCACGATCCTGGGCGCGACATTGTTGAAGGAGCGAACCGGCATCCAGCGGTGGGCGGCGGTGCTGGTGGGGTTCGTGGGCGTGCTGGTGGTGGCGCAGCCGGGCAGCGCGCATTTATCCCCGATGGGCGCGGCGGTGGGATTGCTGGCCGCGCTGTTCGTCGCACTGGTCGCGGTGCTGCTGCGCCAGCTGCGTGACGAACCGACCGGTACGACCGTCTTCTGGTTCACCACGCTGACGCTGCCGCCGATCGCCATCCCCTATGCCTTCCACCTCCAGGCGCATGACGCCGGCACCTGGGCGATCCTGGCGGCGACCGGGGTGGTCGGCGCGCTGGGGCAATTGTCGATCACCGCCGCGTCGCGGCTGGCGCCGGTCAGCGCGGTGGTGCCGATGGACTATTCCGGCCTGCTGTGGGCAACCATCTACGGCTGGCTGCTGTTCGGCGCACTGCCCGCGCCGATGACCTGGGTGGGGGCGCCGATCATCATCGCCAGCGGGCTGTTCATCGTCTGGCGCGAACACCGGCTGGGCCGGCAACAGACGACGACCGTCGCGCCCGACGATTGAGCGCGGAGCGCGCGCCCTTTACTCCGCCGCCTCCGCCGCCGCGACCGGGGGCTTCCAGCGCAGCACCGGCTTGCGTGCGGCCAGCGTCTCGTCCAGCCGGGCGCGGGGCGCGAAGTGCGGCGCGGTCTTCAGCGCCATGTCGCCCGCCTTCGCCCGCTGCGCCACCGAGCGCAGCGCGCCGATGAACTGGTCGAGCGCGGCCTTGCTCTCCGTCTCGGTCGGCTCGACCAGCATCGCGCCGTGCACCACCAGCGGGAAGTACATGGTCATCGGGTGGAAGCCCTCGTCGATCAGCCCCTTGGCCACGTCGATGGTCGAGAACCCATCGGCCAGCCCGCGATCGCTGAAGATCGCCTCGTGCATGCACGGCCCGCTGGCAGCGAACGGCGCGTCGAGCGTGTCCTCCAGCGAGCGCAACACGTAATTGGCGTTAAGCACCGCATCCTCGGCCACCTGCCGCAGCCCGTCGGCGCCGTGGCTGAGGATGTACGCGAGCGCGCGGGTGAACATCCCCATCTGGCCGTGGAAGGCGGTCATCCGCCCGAAGCTGTCGAGCTTGCCGTCGAAATGCTCGTTCGAGAATTCCTCGGCACGCTCCTCCTCGATGAGGTGGACGTAACCATCCGCCGTCCGCGCGGTGAACGGCAGCGGGCCGAACGGCGCCAACGCCTTCGACAGCACCACCGGCCCCGACCCCGGCCCGCCGCCGCCATGTGGGGTGGAGAAGGTCTTGTGCAGGTTGATGTGCATCGCATCGACGCCAAGGTCGCCGGGCCGCACGCGCCCGACGATCGCGTTGAAGTTCGCCCCGTCGCAATAGACATAGCCGCCAGCGGCATGGACCGCGTCGCTGATCTCTTTCAGATCGCGCTCGAACAGCCCGCAGGTATTGGGGTTGGTGATCATCACCGCCGCAACGTCCGGCCCGAGCCGCGCCTTGAGCGCCGCGGTGTCCACGCGCCCGTCGGCGGTGGCGGGAATATCCTCCACCGTGAAGCCCGCGAAGGCGGCGGTGGCCGGGTTGGTGCCGTGCGCGCTTTCGGGCACCAGCACGACCTTGCGATGCCCCTCACCGCGCTTCTCCAGCGCCGCCTTGATGCACAGGATGCCGCACAATTCGCCGTGCGCGCCCGCCTTCGGGCTCATCGCGACGCCATACATGCCGGTCAGCGTGATGAGCCACATCGCCAGTTCGTTGATGACGCCCAAGGCGCCCTGCACCGTGTCGACCGGCTGGAGCGGGTGGACGTCGGCGAAACCGGGCAGCCGCGCGACCTTTTCGTTCAGGCGCGGATTGTGCTTCATCGTGCACGACCCCAGCGGGAACAGCCCCAGGTCGATGGCGTAATTCTGCCGGCTGAGGCGGGTGTAGTGGCGGACCGTTTCCTGTTCGGACAGCCCCGCCAGCCCGATCGGCGCGGTGCGCTCCAGACCTCCTAGCCCTCTCCCCGCCGGGGAGAGGGTTGGGTGAGGGGCCGGTGTCTCGTCGAGACCGGCCTCTCGGTGAGACCCCTGCCCCTCACCCCGGCCCTCTCCCCAATGGGGAGAGGGAGCGGAGGCGAAATCGACGCCCGTGGTTTCCGAAGAGCCGATCTCGAAGATCAGCGGCTCTTCCAGCATCAGCGCGCGGTTGCCGGTGAAGGTCGCGGGGGCGCCATCGCCCTGCTGCGGGGTGCTCGGGCGCCAGCCGCTCTGGTTCAGTGCCATCGGATCACAGACCTTTCGACGTCGCGGCGGCGGGGCCGGCGCGGCGGTTGCTGAAGACGAATGTTGCGAAAGTTGAGACGATCGCGGCCTTTTCGCCAATGTTGAGACCCGGCTCCATCCACTTGGGAAAGCATGGGAATTCCAACATTGCCAGTGATTCGCCATGATGGAAGGAGAAAGGCAGGCCGCGCATCGTCACGCCAGCGCCTCTTCCAGCGCAGTGGCCAGCGCCGCGATATCGTCGTCGATCACGGTTTCGGTCACCGCGACGACCAGCCCGTTCGCCAAGGCCTCCTCACCCGGATAGAGCCGCCCCAGCGACACGCCCGCCAGCACGCCGCGATCGGCCAACGCACGCACCACCGGCCGCGCCTCGCGCCCGATATCCAGCGTGAATTCGTTGAAGAAGGTGTCGTTGACCACGCGCACGCCCGGCACCTGCGCCAGCCGGTCGGCCGCGCGGCAGGCGTTGGCGTGGTTGATCGCCGCCAGTTGCCGCAACCCCGCCTCGCCCAGCAAGGTCATGTGGATCGAGAAGGCCAGCGCACACAGGCCCGAATTGGTGCAGATGTTGCTGGTCGCCTTCTCGCGCCGGATATGCTGTTCGCGCGTCGACAGCGTCAGTACGAACCCGCGCTTGCCATCGGCGTCGACGGTCTGGCCGCAGAAGCGCCCCGGCGTCTGGCGCAGATACTTTTCCTTGCACCCGAACAGCCCGACATACGGCCCGCCGAACTGGAGGCCGACGCCCAGCGACTGCCCCTCGCCCACGACGATATCGGCGTCCATCTCGCCCGGCGAGCGGATCGCGCCCAGCGCCACCGGCTCGGTCACCACCGCGATCAGCAGCGCCTTCTTCGCATGGCAGGCATCGGCCAGCGGGGTCAGGTCCGCGATGCGGCCGAGGATATCGGGGTATTGCACGACCACGCACGACGTCTCGTCGTCGATCTTCGCGATCAGCGCGTCGATATCGGTGTCGGCACCCAGCACCGGCAGCGAGGTGTCGAGCGCGTCGCCGGTATATTTCGCCATCGTCTTCGCGACCGAGACGTAATGCGGGTGCAGCCCGCCCGACAGGATCGCCTTGCCCCGCCGGGTGATGCGCCGCGCCATGCCGATCGCTTCCCAGCAGGCGGTCGACCCGTCGTACATGCTGGCGTTGGCGACGTCGGTTCCCAGCAGCGATGCGACCTGCGTCTGGAATTCGAACAGCATCTGCAACGTGCCCTGCGCGATTTCCGGCTGATAGGGCGTGTAGGCGGTCAGGAACTCGCCACGCTGGATCAGGTGATCGACGCTGGCGGGCACATGGTGGCGATAGGCGCCCGCCCCCAGGAAGAACGGCACGTCGCCCGCCACCATGTTCTTGCGCGCCAGCGCGGTCATGTGGCGTTCGACCGCCAGTTCGCTGGCATGGCCGGGCAGGTCGCGGATCGGCCCGTCGAGCCGCGCCGCTTCGGGCACGTCGGCGAACAGATCATCGATCGAGGACGCGCCGATGACCGACAGCATCTCGGTCCGGTCGGCGGGGGTCAGGGGCAGGTAGCGCATCGTGTCATTCTCCCCCCTCCCCGGCGGGGAGGGGTCGGGGGAAGGGTTGCGTCCGGGGATACGGGAGGCGGCTGGCGAGACGGCGACTGTCTTGCGAGCACGCGCCCCCGCCCCCAACCCCCTCCCCGCCGGGAGGGGGCTTCTTGTCGTCAGAGCTTGGCGACGAAGGCGGCGTAGGCGGTTTCGTCCATCAGCTCGTCCAGTTCGGCCGTGTCGGACAGCGTGATCTTGAAGAACCAGCCCTCCCCTTCCGGGTCGGAATTGACCAGCGAGGGGTCGTCGACCAGTGCCGGATTGCCTTCCAGCACGATGCCCGACACCGGCGCATAGACGTCGGAGGCGGCCTTCACGCTTTCCACGACCGCGGCCTCGTCGCCCTTGGCGATCTGGCGGCCGTCGTCGGGCACCTCGACGAACACGATGTCGCCCAGCTGGCCTTGCGCATAATCGGAAATGCCGACCGTGCCGATGTCGCCATCGACGTCGATCCACTCATGATCCTCGGTGAAATAACGGCTCATCTTACTTCACTCCTCGGAAGTAGCGGTGGGGAACGAACGGCATCGCGGTGACGGTCGCCTGGTGGACCTTCCCGCGCTGCGAAAGCTGGACGACCGTGCCCGGCGCGGCCAGCGCGGCGGGGACATAGGCCATGGCGATCGGCGCGCCGACGCTGGGCGCGAACCCGCCGGAGGTGACGCGGCCGATCGCGGTGCCGGCGGCATCGACCACCGTCGCGCCCTCGCGCACCGGCTGGCGACCGTCGACCAGCAAGCCGACGCGCTTGGTTTCGGCACCCGCCTCGCGCTCGGCCAGGATGCGCGCGGCGCCGGGGAAGTCGGCGGTTTCGCGGCGACGCTTGAACAGCGCGAAACCCAGGTCGGCCATCACCGGAGTGGTCGTGGGATCAAGGTCATGGCCGTAGAGCGGCAGCCCCGCCTCCAGTCGCAGCGAATCGCGTGCGCCCAGCCCGATCGGCTTCACCTCCGGCTGCGCGACCAGCGCATCGGCCAGCGCCTCCGCCGCGTCGCCGGAAACCGACATCTCGAACCCGTCCTCGCCGGTATAGCCCGAGCGGCTGATCCACAGCGGGTGGCCGTTCCAGTCGAACGCGCCCGCCTGCATGAACACCATGTTCTCGACACCGGGGATCAGCCGCGCCAGCGCGTCGACCGCCTTCGGCCCCTGCACCGCCAGCAGCGCGTGATCCTCCATCAGGTTCAGCGTCACCTCTTCGGGCAGCCGCTCGATCATGTGGCCGATATCGTCGTATTTGGTCGCGCCGTTGACGACCATATAGACCTGTTCGTCCGCCTGGCGCGTCAGCATCAGGTCGTCGAGGATCCCGCCCGCGTCGTCCAGCAGCAGCGAATAGCGCGCGCGGTTCAGCGTCAGCCCGGCGATGTCGGCGGGCATCAGCGCCTCCAGCGCGGGGACCACGCCCTCGCCCGTGAAGGTCAGCTGGCCCATGTGGCTGACGTCGAACAGCCCGGCATGCTCGCGCGTCCACAGATGCTCGGCCATGATGCCGTCGTACTGGACGGGCATGTGATAGCCGGCGAATTCGACCATCCGCCCGCCCTTGGCGCGGTGCCAGGCGTCGAGCGGCAGCGTCAGGATCTCGATCGGTTCGAGTTCGTCGTCGGGAAGCGTGTCGCTCATCATCCATGTCCGTCACGAGGGTGGAACGCCGCCACGGAACCGCTGCCCCGCGCCATCGATCCCGATGCCCCCTCTGTCACGGAACCTGAGAGCTTTCTCCGCGGCGCCGGTGCGGCGGCGGCGGATTACCCCTTCGGTGGGCCGGCGCGTGGAGCGCCCGCCGCTTTCCAGAGTGTCGATGGCCCGCGCGGTCCATGGTGCCTGAGAGATTCCGGGGTGGTTGCTCCTTCGGCGGCGACGCCCGGCCTGGAAGGCCCGTCGCACTCTCCCGCGCGTGCCCATGCCGGTCGCCCGGCATCGACGCCACCGCCTCTACGCGACCCGCCGGGTGAGTCAATCGGGAGCCGATGCGCGCGCCGCCGGTTGTTGCAGACGACAGGGTTCGTAGGAGAGGAAGGCCATGGATATCGCCCATACCAGCGCCGTCGAACGCATCGCGCGCGTGCTCGCCGGCCAGCGGCTGAGCGCCAACGCGGAGGGGCAGACCGAATCCGCCGCCGGGGCGGTCGATGCCGCCTGGAAGGACTATCGCGACGATGCGGTCGCGGTGCTCCACACGCTGCGCGCGCCCAGCGAGGCGATGGCCGCGGCGGGCGACGTGGCGATATGGGAGCGGATGGTGCTGGCCGCGATCAAGGAGGCGCGGCCCGCCGGCATCGTCATGTAGCGCGCCGCTCGACCGCCCAGGATACCGCCAGCATCGCCAGGCCGCCCAGCGCCAGCGCCGCGCCGACCCAGCCGGTCGACGTCCAGCCATAGCCGGCGGCGATCGCCATCCCGCCCAGCCACGGGCCGAGCGCATTGGCGACGTTGAACGCCGAATGGTTGAGCGCCGCCGCCAGCCCCTGCGCATCGCCGGCGACGTCCATCAGCCGCGTCTGCAACACGCTGCCCAGCGATCCGCCGACCCCAATCAGCAACACCGCGACGATCACCGACCACAGATGCCCGGCCGCGAACGGCCACAGCATCAGCGACGCCGCGCTCCACACCAATACCCCCGCGGCGGTCGGCAGCAGCGCACGGTCGGCGAAGCGCGGGACGATCAGGTTGCCCGCGGTCATCCCCACGCCGAACACCGCCAGCGCGACCGGCACGACCGCGGTCGACACCTTCGTCACCGCCGCCATCGTATCGGCCAGATAGGTATAAACCGCGAACAGCCCGCCGAAGCCGATCGCGCCGACGCCCAGCGTCAGCCACACCTGCGGCGTGCGCAGCGCCGCCAGTTCGCGCAACGGGCTGGCATCCGCGTCGGCGCGGTCACGCGGCGCGAACAGCGCCACCAGCGCGGCGGTCAGCCCCGCCAGCACCGCGACGATCACGAAGCACGATCGCCAGCCGACCACCTGTCCCAGCGCATTGGCCAGCGGCACGCCGACGATCGTCGCCACCGTCAGCCCCAGCAGCACGCGCGCCGCCGCCTGCGTCCGCCGCCGTTGTTCCACCAGCGAGGCCGCGACCAGCGTCGCGATCCCGAAATAGGCGCCGTGCGGCAGCCCGCTGAGGAAGCGGAACGCCATCATCGTGCCATAGTCGGGCGCGACCGCCGACAGCGCATTGCCGAGCGCGAACATCGCCATCAGCGCGATCAGCAGCGTCCGCCGCGCCATCTTCGCGCCGATCACCGCCAGCAGCGGCGCCCCGACGACGACCCCCAGCGCATAGGCGCTGATGACGTGCCCCGCGGTGGGCGCATCGACGCCAAGGTCGCGCGCCATGTCGGGCAACAGGCTCATCGTCGCGAACTCGGTCGTCCCGATCGCGAAGCCGCCGACCGCCAGCGACAGATGGATGAGGCCGACCGGCGCGCTGGGCCGGTCGGCGATGGCGGTGGCCATGGCGCGTTCCCGATGGTGGTTATCGCGCTTTAGCTGGCCATTGTGCGGTGCAGCGTCAACCCCGCACCACCCGGGTTACGCCAGGATGCGCAGCCATTCCTCCTCCGGCGCGCGCGCCGACCGGGTCAGATTGGCGGGATCGTCGGTGTCCTCGTAACCGATCGCGACGCCGCAGAAGAGCATCCGCTCGGCTGGCACCTCCAGGAACGCCTCCACCGTCTGCGGATAGACCGCCCAGCATTCCTGTGGGCAGGTCGCCAGCCCTTCCTCGACCGCCAGCAGCATCAGGTTCTGCAGGTACATGCCCAGGTCCGCCCATTGCGGCGGTCCCATGCGGCGGTCGACCGTCACGAAATAGGCCGCCGGCGCGCCGAAGAACTGGAAGTTGCGCGCGAACCACAGCGCGCGCGCCTTGCGATCCTCGCGCGGGATGCCCAGTCGGCCGTACATCTCCTCCCCGATCGCGAAAGTGCGCTGGCGATAGCGGTCGTCCATCTCCTTGGGATAGATGTCATAGCCCGGCGTCTCGGTTTCGCGCCGCTCGATCTTCCCGGCCATGATCCCCTTCAGCCGCGCCATCGATTCGCCGTGGACGATATCGATGTGCCACGGCTGGATGTTGCCGCCGGTCGCCGCGCGCGACGACAGCAGCGCCAGCCGCTTGAGCACCGCCGGATCGACCGCCCGATCGAGATAACCGCGCACGGACCGCCGCGCCCGAATTGCGTCCGCTACATCCATTCGACTCTCCGCCTCTTGCCGTTCGCGTCAATCTGCGCGATCAGACGCGGGATAACAGTTGTTACGGAGAGTCGGAAGATGGCCGATGCCTATATCGTCGAAGCAGTACGCACGGCCGGCGGGCGTCGCGGCGGAAAGCTGGCGGGGGTCCACCCGGTCGATCTGGCGGCGCGGGTGCTGGACGCGGTCATCGACCGGTCCGGCATTCCCGCCGAGGCGGTCGAGGATGTCGTGATGGGCTGCGTCAGCCAGGGCGGCGAACAGGCCGGGCAGGTCGGGCGCAACGCGGTGCTGGCGTCCAAGCTGCCGCAGAGCGTTCCCGCCGTCACGATCGACCGCCAGTGCGGTTCGTCGCAGCAGGCGGTGCAGTTCGCCGCGCAGGCGGTGATGAGCGGGACGCAGGACGTGGTGATCGCCGCCGGTGTCGAAAGCATGACGCGCGTACCGATGGGATCGACGTTCAAGCTGTTCCACGATGCGGGACTGGGCAAGAACAAGTCGCCCGGGCTGGAGGAGAAATATCCCGGCATCGTCTTCAACCAGTTCGCCGGCGCGGAGATGATCGCGAAGAAATACGGCTTCACGCGCGAGGCGCTGGACGATTTCTCGCTCAACTCGCACCGCAAGGCGGTGGCCGCGACGCAGGGCGGCAAGTTCCGCGATGAGATCGTGCCGATCGACATCGAGACCGCCGAGGGCGCCGAACAGCATGTCGCCGACGAGGGCATCCGCTACGACGCATCGGCAGAGGGCATGGCGGGCGTCAAGAAGCTGACCGAGGACGGCGTGCTGACCGCCGCATCGTCGAGCCAGATCTGCGACGGCGCATCGGCGGTGCTGATCGTCAGCGAGGAAGCGCTGAAGAAGTACGACCTCAAGCCGCTGGCCAAGATCGTCAACCTGACGGTCACCGCGGGCGACCCGGTGGTGATGCTGGAGGAGCCGCTGTTCGCGACCGACAAGGCGCTGAAGCGTGCCGGCCTGTCGATCGACGATATCGACCTGTACGAGGTGAACGAGGCGTTCGCGTCGGTGCCGATGGCATGGCTGCACCATACCGGCGCGAAGGCGGAGAAGCTGAACGTCAACGGCGGCGCGATCGCGCTGGGCCACCCGCTGGGCGCGTCGGGGACGAAGCTGATGGCCACGCTGGTCCACGAACTGCGCCGCCGCGGCGGGCGCTACGGCCTGCAGACGATGTGCGAGGGCGGCGGCGTCGCCAACGTCACGATCATCGAGAATTGCGACTGGCAGGGCGACGGCGCCAAGGCGGCGTAAGGCAAGATAGGTTCTTCGTCAT
Source organism: Sphingomonas ginsenosidimutans (assembly GCF_002374835.1). Taxonomy (GTDB): domain Bacteria; phylum Pseudomonadota; class Alphaproteobacteria; order Sphingomonadales; family Sphingomonadaceae; genus Sphingomonas; species Sphingomonas ginsenosidimutans. Next base: position 363,942 of record NZ_NWVD01000001.1, on the reverse strand, counting down.
CCTGCGCAGGCTGGGGTCTCCTGCTGCGGGCGCGCGCCGGTGGCGTGAGATCCCGGCCTGCGCCGGGATGACGACATTTTCAGAGGAGCAGGATTGATGAAACTCGACAACAGCATTTCGGCCGTCATCACCGGCGGCGCGTCCGGCCTGGGCGCGGCGACCGCGCGCGTGCTGGCGGCGAAGGGCGTGAAGGTCGCGCTGTTCGACCTGAACGAGGAAAAGGGCGAGGCGCTGGCCGCCGAGCTGGGCGGCGTATTCTGCAAGGTGAACGTCACCGACGAGGCGTCGGTCGACGCCGGCTTCGAAAAGGCGCGCGCCGCGATCGGGCAGGAGCGCATCCTGGTGAACTGCGCCGGCACCGGCAACGCGATCAAGACCGCCAGCCGCAGCAAGGAAGACGGCAGCATCAAGCATTTCCCGCTCGATGCATTCAACATGATCATCCAGATCAACCTTGTCGGCACGTTCCGCTGCATCGCCAAGTCGGCGGCGGGGATGATGACGCTGCCGCCGCTGGAAGACGGCGACCGCGGCGCGATCGTCAACACCGCGTCGGTGGCGGCGGAGGACGGTCAGATCGGCCAGGCAGCCTATTCGGCGTCGAAGGGCGGCGTCGTCGGCATGACCCTGCCGATCGCGCGCGACCTGATGAGCGAGAACATCCGCGTCAACACGATCCTGCCGGGCATCTTCAACACGCCGCTGCTGGCCGCCGCGCCGCAGAACGTGAAGGATGCGCTGGGTGCGCAGGTGCCCTTCCCGAAGCGGCTGGGCAATCCGGAGGAATATGCCGGCCTGGCGCTGACGATGATCGAGAACGGCTATTTCAACGGCGAGGACGTTCGCCTCGACGGCGCGATCCGCATGGCGCCGCGCTGATCGGCGGAGCCGGGCGGCGCGTCGCGGCGCCCGGCCACCTTACATATGGCAAGGCCATCGCCCGAGCGGCTGCTGCTCGCCAGCTATCCGTCCGCATCGTCATCCCAACGCGGTTCCAGGACCTGGACGCGATGGGGCATATCAACAACGTCGCCTTCGCCGCGCTGTTCGAGGATGCGCGCGTCCGTTTCAATCGCGCGCTGGGGCGTATGGACCGGGCGGACGGGCTGCGCGCCGTCGTCGCACGCAACGAGGTCAATTACTTGGCCGAGGGCAGCTATCCCGATGACGTCGAGATCGCGACCGGCGTCACGCGGATCGGCAACCGCTCATGGGACGTGGCGGCGGTGATGCACCAGCACGGTCGCGCGATCGCGACCTGCGACACGACGCTGGTGATGACGCATCCGGCCCAGGGAGGCATACCGGCGGATTTCCGCGCGCGGTTGGACGAGGTGATGGTGCGGGCGGGGTAACGTCGGTCTTCACACACCCCGCCTTCCCCCACGTCGCCCCAGCGAAGGCTGGGGCCTTTCGCGGCGGGCGTTCCGAACCTCACAGCGAAATCCCGGCCTCCGCCGGATGACGATGAGTTGGATCACGCCCGCGGCGTCAGTTTCAGCAACCGCCCCTTGGCGCCATCCTCGATCACCCAGATCGCGCCGTCCGGACCTTCCGCCACGTCGCGGATGCGCGCGCCCATCGGCCATTGATCGCCCTTGGTCGCCTGCGTGCCGTTCAGGTCGACGCGGACCAGCGATTGCGACGACAGGCCGCCGATGAAGGCGTCGCCCGCCCATTGCGGGAACAGCTTGCCCGAATAGATCATCAGCCCGCCGGGCGAGATCACCGGATTCCACCACACCTTCGGCGCTTCATAGCCATCGCCGGGCGCGTGATCGGGGATGTCGCGCCCGTCGTAATGCGATCCGTTCGACACGTTGGGCCAGCCGTAATTGCGCCCCGGCAGGATCAGGTTCAGCTCGTCCCCGCCCTGCGGCCCCATTTCCTGTTCCCACAGATTGCCCTGCGCATCGAACGCGATGCCCAGCAGGTTGCGGTGCCCGTAGCTCCACACCTCCGGCAGGAAACCCTGCGCCGCCAGCGGGTTGCCCGCGGCGGGCTTCCCGTCGGGCGTCAGGCGCAGCACCTTGCCCAGCGATGCGTCCTTGTCCTGCGCGGGGGTGAATTTCTGCCGGTCGCCGGCAGTGAAGAACAGATATTGCCCGTCCGGCGAAAAGGCGATCCGGCCGGAAAAATGCCCGTCGCCGTCGACCAGCGGCGTGGCGCGGTACAGCGCCTCGATCGAGCGCAGCCGCTCCGCACCGGGCGCGTCGTCCAGCACGCCGCGTGCCAGCACCACGCCCTTGCCACCGTCGCCGGCCGCCGAATAGCTGAAATAGACCCGCCGCGACCGCGCGAAATCGGGCGCGGGGACGACGTCCATCAACGCCCCCTGCCCCGCCGAGCTGACCGGCAGCGTCGCGATCGTGCGGCGCTGGCGGCCGTCGGCGGACACCAGCAACATCTGCCCGTCCTTCTGCGTCACCAGGATGCGCGCATCGGGAAGGAAGGCGATCGCCCAGGGCGAATCGAACTGCGCGACCGCGGTCGTCGCGAACCCGCCGGCGGGCGTGGCGCTGGCGGCGGGCGACGGCGTGGCGGTGGGCGCCGGGGCCGGGCCGTTCGCCTCCTCCCCGGTGCAGGCGGTCGAGGCGGCGAGCAGGGCGGTGAACATCAGCGGGCGGATCATCGGCGGCACACTCCCTCGACGCGGCGATACGATATGGCTCAAAGATGACAGCGGCGGCTTGGTTCCGCCAGAAGGCTTGCGGCGGCGGCGCAACACGGCTATATCGCCCGTGCTTTCTCTTACATCGCGAGGTGCAAGGGGCTGCGGGGTTCGCTCCGCGGCGGCGAAAAACGCATGTCCGGAAGGTCCGCTTGAACGATATCGACACCCTCACCCGTCTGATCGAGCCGGAGGCGCAGGCGCTCGGCTTCGCGCTGGTGCGCGTCCGATTGTTCGGGAAGGACGACGAACGCACACTGCAGGTGATGGCCGAACGGCCCGACACGCGCCAGCTGACGATCGACGATTGCGCCAATCTGTCGCGGCGGCTGTCCGACCTGCTCGACGCGATGGAGGCCGAGGGCCGCGACCCGATCGAGGGTGCGTACCGGCTGGAAGTGTCGTCGCCGGGGATCGACCGCCCGCTGACGCGCCGCCAGGACTTCGCCGACTGGACCGGGCATGAGGCGCGGATCGTCTTGACCGAGGCGGTCGACGGGCAGAAGCAGTTCAAGGGCGAGTTGGAGGGGATCGACGCCGACGGCCTGATCGCGATCCGCCACCCGCGCACCGGCGAGGTCGCGCACGCGCCGTTCGCGCTGATCGCCGATGCCAAACTGGTGCTGACCGACCGGCTGATCGCTGCCACGGTGCCGCTGTCGATGGACGGCGCCGACGAAGAGATTTTGGACACGTCCGCCACGACGGACGAAGCAGAGGAAACCCACTGATGGCCACCGGCGTCACCGCCAACCGTGCGGAGCTGATCGCGATCGCCAATTCGGTCGCGTCGGAGAAGATGATCGACAAGGCGATCGTCATCGAGGCGATGGAGGACGCGATCCAGCGCGCCGCGCGCACGCGCTACGGCCAGGAAATGGACATCCGCGCCAAGCTGGACCCGAACAACGGCGACCTGCGGCTGTGGCGCGTCGTCGAGGTGGTCGAGGAAGTCGACGACATCTACAAGCAGGTCGACGTCAAGGGCGCGCAGAAGCTGCAGGCCGGCGCCGCGGTGGGCGACTATCTGGTCGATCCGCTGCCGCCGATAGAATTCGGCCGCATCCAGGCGCAGGCCGCCAAGCAGACCATCTTCCAGAAGGTCCGCGACGCCGAGCGCGAGCGCCAGTATGAGGAATTCAAGGACCGCGCGGGCGAGATCATCACCGGCGTCGTCAAGCGCGTCGAGTTCGGCCACATCGTCGTCGACCTGGGCCGTGCCGAGGGCGTGATCCGCCGCGACGCGCAGATCCCGCGCGAGGTGGTGCGCGTCAACGACCGCATCCGCAGCCTGATCCTGAAGGTGGTGCGCGAGAACCGCGGGCCGCAGATCTTCCTGTCGCGCGCGCATCCCGACTTCATGAAGAAGCTGTTCGCGCAGGAAGTGCCCGAGATCTACGACGGCATCATCGAGATCAAGGCCGCCGCCCGCGATCCGGGCAGCCGCGCCAAGATCGGCGTCATCAGCCACGATTCGTCGATCGACCCGGTCGGCGCGTGCGTCGGCATGAAGGGCAGCCGCGTCCAAGCCGTCGTGCAGGAAATGCAGGGCGAGAAGATCGACATCATCCCGTGGTCGCCCGACACCGCGACCTTCGTCGTCAACGCGCTGCAGCCCGCCAACGTCGCGCGCGTGGTGATTGACGAGGAAGAGGACCGGATCGAGGTGGTCGTCCCCGACGACCAGCTGTCGCTGGCGATCGGGCGCCGTGGTCAGAATGTGCGCCTCGCCAGCCAGCTGACCGCCAAGGCGATCGACATCCTGACCGAAACCGACGCCAGCGAGAAGCGCCAGCAGGAGTTCGTCAAGAATTCCGAGACGTTCCAGAACGAGCTGGACGTCGACGAGACGCTGGCGCAGCTGCTGGTCGCCGAGGGCTTCGGCGCGCTGGAAGAGGTCGCCTATGTCGAGCTGGACGAACTGGCGGGCATCGAGGGCTTCGACGAGGATCTGGCGCAGGAGCTGCAGAGCCGTGCGCAGGAAGCGCTCGATCGCCGCGAACAGGCCAACCGCGAGGAGCGGCAGGCGCTGGGCGTCGAGGATGCGCTGGCCGAGCTGCCATATCTGACCGAGGCGATGCTGGTCACGCTGGGCAAGGCCGGGATCAAGACGCTCGACGATCTGGCCGACCTGGCGACCGACGAGCTGATCGAGAAGAAGCGCGTCGAACCGCGCCGTCGCAACGAGGACGCCCCGAAGCGTCCCGAGCACAAGGGCGGCGTGCTGGGCGAGTACGGCCTGACCGAGGAGCAGGGCAACGAGATCATCATGGCCGCGCGCGCGCACTGGTTCGACGACGAGCCGGGGGAGGAACCGGCGGGCGAAACGGCCGATGAGGAGCAGCAGGACGCCTGATGCCGTTCGTATCGATCCGACTGGCCGGCACCGCGAGTGTCGAGCAGAAGGCGGGGATCGTGGCCGATGTCACGTCCTCGCTGGTCACGCGGCTGGGCAAATCCCCCGCCGCGGTCCAGGTCGTGATCGAGGAAGTCTCCCCCGAGAATTACGGCGCCGGCGGCATCCTGATCGCGCACCGCGACCAGCCGCCGCGCGCGCAACCGAGGGAGGACGCGCATGCGGAACCCTCGCAATGAGCCGCTAACGCTCCACCATTTTCGTCACCCCGGCCTTGCGCCGGGGGCCATCGATCCGCGAACGCTGCGCTCGCGGCGTCATGGATCCCCGGTCACGCCCGGCATGACGGACGGAGGCGCCGCATGACCGCCGCGCCCGAACGCTCCTGCATCCTCAACCGCGAGCGCGCGTCGCCGGCGCAGCTGATCCGGCTGGCGCTGGCGCCGGACGGGCGGGTGCTGCCTGACGTGCGCGCCAAGGCGCCTGGTCGCGGTGCGTGGATCGGTGTGGATCGCGCGGAGCTGGAGACGGCGATCGCCAAGGGCAAGCTGCGCGGCGCGCTTGCGCGCGCGTTCAAGGGCGCGGCGCTGACCGTTCCCGACGATCTGCCCGCGCTGGTCGCCGCCGCGCTGGAACGCAACGCGCTCGACCGGCTGGGGCTCGAATCGCGTTCCGGCACGCTGCTGACCGGGTCGGAACGGATCGAGAAGGCGGCGCGCGCGGGCAAGCTGCACGCGCTCTATCATGCCGCCGACGCCAGCGACGACGGTGTGCGCCGGCTGGCGCAGGCGTGGCGCGTGGGCCGCGACGAAGAAGGAAGTTCGCTGAAGGGCTTGGCGTTGCCGGTCGACCGCCCCATATTGTCGTTGGCGCTGGGCCGCGAAAATGTGGTACACATCGGCGTCATCGACCGCGCGGCGGCCGGCCGGCTGGGCGAAGCGCTCGGCCGCTGGCTGCAATTTATCGGCCCTGATCCTATCCACGCACCTTGCGCTACGGCCGCGCAAGGCGCATCGGCGCCCGGTTCCGTCCGGGCGCAAACGGCCGTGACGACAGACGAGGAATGTGAGTGAGCGATACCGACAACGACAAGCCGAAACTCGGAATGCGCGCGCCCCTGGGGCTGAAGCGCACGGTCGAGACCGGCAAGGTGAAGCAGAGCTTCAGCCACGGCCGTAGCAATACGGTGGTGGTCGAGGTGAAGCGTCGCCGCGTGCTCGGTCCGCAGGGCGGCGCGCCCGAGGCGACGCCGGCCCCCGCTGCGCCGCCGCCGCCCCCGCCGCCGCAGCCCACCGCGGCAGCCGCCGCTGCGCCGCGCCGCCCGGCCCCGTCGAACGAAACCGCGCAGGAGCGCCAGGCACGCCTGCTGCGCGAGGCCGAGGACCAGCGCATGCAGGCGCTGGAAGAGGCTCGCCGTCGCGAGGAGGCCGAGCGTCAGCGCGCGGCCGAGGACGAACGCCGTCGCGCCGAGGAAAAGGCGCAGGAGCGCGCACGTGCCGAGGCGGAAGCCCAGGCGGCTGCCGCACCGTCGCCCGAGCCGGCTCCGGCGCCGGTAGCCCAGCCGCAGGCGGAGTCGCCCGCCGCTCCGGCCCCGGCTTCCGCTCCCGCCCCCGCTCCCGCCCCCGTCGAGGACAGCACGCCGGCCCCGGTCGCCGCGGCTCCGGCTCCGCGTCCGGCACCCGCGCCCGCCCCGACCCCCGCACCCCCGCCGGTGCTGGAACTGGGCCGCGATCCCGGCATGCCCGCGCCGCGCCGCTTTTCGCCGGTTGCGCGCCCGGAAATCCCCAAGCCGCAGCCCAAGCCCGAGCCGAAGCCGGAGCCGGCACCCGCCGCCAGTGCGCAGCCCGCCGGCGGCGCGTCGGGATCGTCCAGCTCCGCTCAGCGCAACCTGCCCAGCGGGCAGGCGACGCCCCGCAACGCGCCGCCGAGCCGGCCGACGCAGCGCGACCGCAAGGGCGACGAGCGCCGCGGCGGCAAGCTGACCGTCAACCGCGCGCTGAACGAGGACGGCGCCCGCGCCCGCAGCCTCGCCGCGCTGAAGCGTGCGCGCGAGAAGGAGAAGCGTGGCTTCGGCGGCCCGCGCGAGCCGCAGGCCAAGCAGGTCCGCGACGTGCAGGTGCCCGAGGCGATCACCGTCCAGGAACTGGCGAACCGCATGGCGGAACGCGGTGCCGATCTGGTCAAGACGCTGTTCAAGATGGGCATGCCCGTCACGATGACGCAGACGATCGACCAGGATACCGCCGAGCTGCTGGTGACCGAATTCGGCCACAACATCGTGCGCGTGTCCGATTCGGACGTCGACCTGGCGATGGACACGACCGAGGATGCGCCGGACACGCTCCAGCCGCGCCCGCCGGTCGTCACGATCATGGGCCATGTCGACCATGGCAAGACCAGCCTGCTCGACGCGCTGCGCGGCACCGACGTGGTGCGCGGCGAGGCCGGCGGCATCACGCAGCATATCGGCGCCTATCAGGTCACGCTGAAGGACAAGTCGAAGGTCACCTTCCTCGACACGCCGGGCCATGAGGCGTTCACCGCGATGCGTGCGCGCGGCGCGGATGTCACCGACATCGTGGTGCTGGTGGTCGCGGCCGACGACGGGCTGATGCCGCAGACGATCGAGGCGATCAACCACACCAAGGCGGCCGGCAAGCCGATGATCGTGGCGATCAACAAGGTCGACAAGCACGACGCCAACCCGCAGCGTATCCGCGAGCGCCTGCTGGAGCATGACGTGCAGGTCGAGGCGATGGGCGGCGAGACGCAGGACGTCGAGGTGTCCGCGCTCAAGAAGACCGGGCTGGACACGCTGATCGAGAAGATCCAGCTGCAGGCCGAGCTGATGGAACTGACCGCCAATCCCGACCGCCCCGCCGAGGGCAGCGTGGTCGAGGCCAAGCTGGACAAGGGCCGCGGCCCGGTCGCCACCGTGCTGGTCACGCGCGGCACGCTGAAGGTCGGCGACGTCTTCGTCATCGGCGCGGAAAGCGGCAAGGTGCGCGCGCTGGTCGACGACAAGGGTCGCCAGATGAAGACCGCCGGGCCGTCGATGCCGGTCGAGGTGCTGGGCATGTCGGGCACCCCGTCGGCGGGCGACAGCCTGCAGGTGGTCGAGAGCGAGGCGCGTGCGCGCGAGGTGGCCGAATACCGCCAGAGCGTGCTGCTGCAGAAGCGCACGACGCAGGCGCCGGCCAGCCTGGAGAGCATGTTCTCCGCGCTGAAGGCGAACCAGGCGATCGAATATCCGCTGGTCGTGAAGGCGGATACGCAGGGCACCGTCGAGGCGATCGTGGCGTCGATCAACAAGATCTCGACCGATCTGATCCGCGCGCGCGTGCTGCATGCGGGCGTCGGCGGCATCACCGAAAGCGACGTGACGCTGGCGGGTGCGTCGGGGGCGCCGATCATCGGCTTCCACGTGCGCGCCAATGCCAAGGCGCGCGAGATCGCCGAGCGGCAGAAGGTGGCGTTGAAATATTACGACGTTATCTACGACCTGATCGACGAAATCCGCGCCGGCATGGCCGGCGAGCTGGGGCCGGAGGCGTTCGAGACCGTCGTGGGCCGCGCCGAGATCCGCGAGGTCTTCTCCGCGGGCAAGCACGGCCGCGCCGCCGGCCTGCTGGTGGTCGAGGGGGCGATCCGCAAGTCGCTCAAGGCGCGCATCACCCGCGACGACGTCATCATCTACAATGGCGAGATCGCGTCGCTGCGCCGGTTCAAGGACGACGTGCCGGAAGTTCGCGCCGGACTGGAATGCGGTGTGACGTTCACGCAGAACTTCACCGACATCAAGGCCGGCGACTTCCTCGAAACCTTCGAGGTCGAACTGCGCGAGCGCACGCTGTAAACCTGTCTTCCCTCTCCCGGCGGGAGAGGGAGGGAGCCGGCAACGCCGGCGGAAGGGTGAGGGCGAGTGAGCGGTGGCAATGTCCCCCTCACCCTTCCACTCGGCGTTGCCGAGCGGGCCCCTCCCTCTCCCGCCGGGAGAGGGTTTTGATGCCATGACCAACCAACCCGAAAAGTCCGTCCGCACCCTTCGCGTCGGCGAACAGGTGCGCCACGTGCTGTCCGAAATCCTGCAGCGCGGCGATGTCCATGACGACACGCTGTCCAGCCACATGGTCAGCGTGACCGAGGTGCGCATGTCGCCCGACCTGCGCCATGCCACGGTGTTCGTGAAAGCGCTGCTGGGCAAGGACGAAGAGGCGGTGCTGAAGGCGCTGCGCACCAACACGGCCTACCTCCAGCGCGAGGTCGCGACGCGGGTGAAGATGAAATATGCCGCGCGGCTGAAGTTCCTGGCCGACGAAAGCTTCGACGAGGGCAGTCACATCGACGCGTTGCTGCGCCGCCCGGAGGTGGCGCGCGACCTTGACGGGGAATGAGGTAAGGTCGTGTCGCCGTTCGTCGGCGACGCGGCACATGCTGCGCTGAATTTGCGGAACGGTGGATGCCGGAACAGGTCCGGCATGACGGAAAGAGCGTTCACAGACCGCCCGGACACGGCCGGGGCGACGCTCGGTGCGAGGCGCGGGCGGCGTGTTTCTCCGCGGTCGGCATATCCGTCACGCGCTTCGTCCTCCCGGCACCGACCCCGCGTCATCTGGCGCGGGCGACGGCCCACCACCGGCCACCCGAATAGACGCCCTGATACCGGTCTTCGACGACCATGATCGGATAGAGCTCGGTCGATGCGCGGCTGGACATGGCGGTGATCCTGCGGTCTGAAACGGTCATGGCCAAGCTGTACTTCTACTATGCCAGCATGAACGCCGGCAAATCGACCACGCTGTTGCAGGCCGATTTCAACTATCGCGAGCGCGGGATGCGCACGATGCTGTTCACCGCGGCGGTGGACGATCGGTTCGCGCCGGGCACGATCACCTCGCGCATCGGGCTCACTGCGCCGGCGACGATGTTCGATGCCGAGACCGACCTCGCCGCGCTGGCGCTGGCGCGCCATGCCGAGGCACCGCTCGCGTGCGTGCTGGTGGACGAGGCGCAGTTTCTGTCGGCGGCGCAGGTCGCGCAGCTCGCCGCACTGGCCGACGAGGCGGGCATCCCGGTGCTGGCCTATGGCCTGCGCACCGATTTTCGCGGGGCATTGTTCGAAGGATCGGCGCGGCTGATGGCGCTGGCCGACGCGCTGGTCGAGATCAAGTCGGTGTGCGCGTGCGGGCGCAAGGCGACGATGAACCTGCGCGTCGATGCCGAGGGCCGCGCGGTGGCGGAGGGGCGCCAGACCGAGATTGGCGGCAACGACCGCTATGTCGCGCTGTGCCGGCGCCATTTCATGGAAGCGTTGCAGGCGACCGCGTGACGGGATCGGAAGAGGGGAGCACGGCGACCGATGATGCGCTGGACGATCTTGCCGCTGGCGCTGCTTGCCGGCGCGGCGGTGCCCGTCGCCGACGAGGATGCGGCCGTCCTGCGCGGCGTGCTCGCCGCGGTCGATCGCGGTGGGGCCGGGATGTGCGTGCCCGCCGAACTGACCGAGGCGCCGTTCGCGGGCATCCGCCGGATGATCGTCGAGGCGGCGCACGATCACAACCACCAAGCCCCCGGCCCCGCCGAGCGCCGCACGGCGATCCGCGCGATGACCGCCGAGTGGGAATGGGTCGCGGACCGGCCCGTCGGCCCGGCGTTGCGCCGCGCGGTCACCGACGCCGCCTATATGCTGGCGGAAAGCGGCGATCCGACCCCCGTCGAATATGAGGCGGTCGGCGAACTCAACGCCAGCGATACGCCCGAAGGCGGGGCGACCGTGTCCCCCGCCCAGCCCCGCGACTTCGGGAAGGTCGACGCCGGATGGCTGGCGCTCGGACAGCGGCTGGGCACAGCGGCAACCTGCGGCTTTCCCGTGCTGACGCTGTCCGCGGTCGCGCGCCGTGGCGACATCGCCTTCGTGGAGGTGGGGATCAGCGGTGGCCCGCTGTCCGGCGCGGGCGAGATCTGGGCGCTGCGCCGCACCCCCGACGGCTGGCGCACGGTAGCGCGCCGGCGCACATGGGTTTCCTGACGCGGCGCGCGCGCCTATCTGACGCGGCATGAACCCCAACGGCATCGTCTGGTCGGTCGCGATATGGCTGATCCCGCTCATCATCGCGATCGTCTTCCATGAGGTGAGCCATGGCCTGGCGGCGCGCGCGCTGGGCGATCGCACTGCGGAGCGGCTCAACCGGCTGTCGTTGAACCCGCTGCGCCATGTCGACCCGATCGGCACCGTCGTGCTGCCGCTGATGCTGGCGATCGCCAAGGCGCCGGTGTTCGGCTGGGCGCGACCGGTGCCGGTCGATACGCGCCACCTGCGCGATCCGCGCCGCGCGATGATGCTGGTGGCGCTGGCGGGGCCGGCGATGAACCTGGCGCTGGCGCTGGTCGGTGCGATCCTGCTGGGGCTGTTCGCGCAGTCGATCGAGACCGCGGCCGAGGGCAGCGTGGCGGCGTTCGTCGCGTCGAACCTGGTCAACTTCCTGCTCATCAACGTCTTCCTGGCGGTGTTCAACATGATCCCGCTGCCGCCGTTCGACGGCGGGCATGTCGTCGCAGGGCTGTTGCCGGAGCGGCTGGCGCAGAAGTGGGACGGGCTGGCGCGGTTCGGCTTCCCGCTGCTCATCGTCCTGCTATTGGTGCTGCCCGCGCTGCTGCCGCAGGCGAACATCGTCCAGCGGCTGGTCGCGCCGCCGGCACAGGCGCTGACGAACCTGTACCTGTCGCTCGCCACCGCGATCGGGGGGTGAGGCGGTGCACGGCTGGCTGATCCTCGACAAGCCGCTGGGGCTTGGGTCGACGCAGGGCGTCTCCGCGGTGAAGCGCGCGTTGCGCATCGGCGGCTATGGCAAGACGAAGGTGGGGCATGGCGGGACGCTCGACCCGCTGGCCACCGGCGTGCTGCCGATCGCGATCGGCGAGGCGACCAAGCTGGCCGGGCGGATGCTTGACAGCGACAAGGTGTACGATTTCACGATCCGCTTCGGCGAGCAGACCGACACGCTCGACGCCGAGGGCAAGGTGATCGCGACCAGCGAGGTGCGCCCGACCGCCGCCGCGGTCGCCGCGATCCTGCCGCGCTTCACCGGACCGATCGCGCAGATGCCCCCCGCCTATTCGGCGCTGAAGGTCGATGGCCAGCGCGCCTACGATCTGGCGCGCGCGGGCGAGGAGGTGGTGCTGGCGACGCGGAACGTGACGGTTCATGCCGTGCGGATACGTCATCCCAGCGAAGGCCGGGATCTTCCAGTGCAGCGCACCGGGCCATCACTAGAGGACCTCGGCCTTCGCTGGAATGACGATCCGCTTGAGGAGATCACCCTCACCGCGCATGTCTCCAAGGGGACGTATATCCGCAGCCTCGCGCGCGATATCGCGCTGGCGCTGGAAACCGTCGGCCATGTCACCTATCTCAGGCGGACGAAGGCGGGGCCGTTCGCGCTCGCCGATGCGATTACGCTGGACAAACTGGACGAAATCGCTAAGGCGCGCAGCCTTGAACACAAACTCCTGCCGTTGAGCGCGGGGCTGGACGACATCCCGGCTCTATCGCTCACCCCCGATCAGGCAGGGTCGCTCCGCCAGGGGCGCGCGCTGATCGGGATCGCCGCCGATGACGGTCAGGCCTTCGCCATGCTGGGGGACATACCCGTCGCGCTGGTGGAGGTGGAGGACGGCAACGTCCGCGTCACCCGTGGTTTCAACCTGTAACGATGTCGATCTAGGGAATATGAATGTCGATCACTGCTGAACGCCGCCAGGACGTCATCAAGGACAATGCCCGCGCCGAAGGCGACACCGGGTCGGTCGAGGTCCAGGTCGCGATCCTGACCGAGCGGATCAAGAACCTGACCGAGCATTTCAAGGGCCATGCGAAGGACAACCATTCGCGCCGCGGCCTGCTGATGATGGTCAACAAGCGTCGTTCGCTGCTCGACTATCTCCGCAAGAAGGACGGGGACCGCTACCTCGCCCTCATCGCGAAGCTGGGTCTTCGCAAGTAATCCGGAAGGGCGCCCTAGCGGCGCCCTTCTCGTATCCGCCCTCCGGCAATTCGGCCAAGCGGGCGGCGGCGGAACACTCCGCCACACGAACGGGACGTGCCCGTTCGAACACAGGCCCCGGCGACATAGGGTCGCCGGTGTGAAGGAAAACAGATGTTCGATACCAAGAAGGTGCAGATCGAGTGGGGCGGAAAGACCCTCACTCTCGAAACGGGCCGTGTGGCCCGTCAGGCCGACGGCGCGGTGATCGCGACGCTCGGCGAAACGGTGGTGCTGTGCGCAGTGACCGCCGCCAAGAAGGTGAAGGAAGGGCAGGACTTCTTCCCGCTCACCGTCCACTATCAGGAAAAGTTCTCCGCCAGCGGCCGCATCCCTGGCGGCTTCTTCAAGCGTGAGCGCGGCGCGACCGAGCGCGAGACGCTGATCAGCCGCCTGATCGACCGTCCGGTGCGCCCGCTCTTCCCGGAAGGCTTCTACAACGAGATCAACTGCATCGCGCAGGTGCTGTCGTATGACGGCGAGAACGAGCCGGACATCGTCGCGCTGGTCGCGGCGTCGGCGGCGCTGACGATCTCGGGCGTGCCGTTCATGGGCCCGATCGGCGCGGCGCGCGTCGGCTACAAGGATGGCGAATACATCCTCAACCCGACCGATGCCGAGGCGGTCGAGGGCGACCTGGACCTGGTCGTCGCCGCCACCCACGACGCGGTGATGATGGTCGAATCCGAAGCCAAGGAGCTGTCGGAAGAGGTCATGCTGGGCGCGGTGATGTTCGCGCACAAGGCGTCGCAGCAGGTGATCGACGCGATCATCGATCTGGCCGAGCAGGCCGCCAAGGATCCGTGGGACCTGCCCGCGGGCGACGACCAGAAGGCGGTCAAGGCCGAGCTGAAGAAGCTGATCGGCAAGGACATCACCGCCGCCTACAAGCTGACCGACAAGCAGGCGCGCCAGACCGCGCTGGCGGCGGCCCGTTCCAAGGCGAAGGACGCGATGGCGGACCGTTCGCCGCAGGAGCAGCTGGTCGCGGCCAAGCTGGTCAAGAAGCTGGAGGCGGACATCGTCCGCACCGCGATTCTGAAGGACGGGCGCCGCATCGACGGGCGTTCGACCACGCAGATCCGCCCGATCGAATCGGAAGTCCACTTCCTGCCGCGCGCGCACGGTTCGGCGCTGTTCACCCGCGGCGAGACGCAGACGATCGCGACCACCACGCTGGGCACCCGCGATGCGGAGCAGATGATCGACGGCCTGAACGGCCTGTCGTACCAGCATTTCATGCTGCACTATAACTTCCCGCCCTATTCGGTCGGCGAAGTCGGCCGCTTCGGCGCGCCGGGCCGCCGCGAGATCGGCCATGGCAAGCTGGCGTGGCGCGCGCTGCACCCGGTGCTGCCGACGAAGGAGGAGTTCCCGTACACGATCCGCGTGACGTCGGACATCACCGAGTCGAACGGATCGTCGTCGATGGCGACCGTCTGCGGCGGCTCGCTGGCGCTGATGGACGCGGGCGTGCCGATCAAGCGCCCGGTGTCGGGCATCGCGATGGGCCTGATCCTGGAGGGCAAGGACTTCGCCGTCCTGTCCGACATCCTGGGTGACGAGGATCACCTGGGCGACATGGACTTCAAGGTCGCCGGCACCAGCGAGGGCATCACCAGCCTGCAGATGGACATCAAGATCGCCGGGATCACCGAGGAGATCATGAAGGTCGCGTTGAGCCAGGCAAAGGAAGGCCGCGCGCACATCCTGGGCGAAATGGCCAAGGCGCTGTCGACCACCCGCACCGAATTGTCGGCGCATGCGCCGCGGATCGAGACGATGCAGATCGACAAGTCGAAGATCCGCGACGTCATCGGCACCGGCGGCAAGGTGATCCGCGAGATCGTCGCGCAGACCGGCGCGAAGGTCGATATCGACGACGAAGGCGTCATCAAGATCAGCTCGTCGGACGGCGCGCAGATCGAGGCGGCGATGAACTGGATCAAGGGCATCGTCGAAGAGGCCGAGGTCGGCAAGATCTACACCGGCAAGGTCGTCAACATCGTCGACTTCGGTGCGTTCGTGAACTTCATGGGCGGCAAGGACGGTCTCGTCCACGTCTCCGAAATGAAGAACGAGCGTGTCGAGAAGCCGGGCGACGTCGTGTCCGAGGGGCAGGAGGTCAAGGTCAAGGTGCTGGAGATCGATCCGCGCGGGAAGGTTCGCCTGTCGATGCGCGTCGTCGACCAGGAAACCGGCGCCGAGCTGGAAGACACCCGCCCGGCGCGCGAACCGCGCGGCGAGCGTAACGAGCGCAGCGACCGTGGCCCGCGCCGCGAAGGGCGCGGCGACCGTGACGGCGGCGGCCGTGGTGGCGAGCGCGGCGGCGATCGCGGCCCGCGCCGCGAAGGCCGCGGCCCGCGCCGTGAAGGCGGCAAGGACGAGGGCGACGCCCCCGCCTTCGCCCCGGCGTTCCTGACCGGCGACCGCGACTAAGCGACCGCCGGTCCCACGGGACCGAAACGACGACGGCCCCGGCAGCACGCGCTGCCGGGGCCGTTTTCGTTCGGGCGATGTGCGCGCCCCTCAATCGCCGGGGACGTTGACCACCACGTCGGTCTTCCCCTCATCGTGCCGCGAAAAGGCGATCGACACGCTCTTGCCGTCCTTTTCTCCGGCGAGCATCCCGCCATCGGCGCCGACGAACGACGACGGCACCTTCCATCCTGCGCCGGTCAGCGACCCCTTGTAGAAATCGAGCACCTTGCCGATCGCGTCGGGGGTGCTGAGCGTCACCATCTTGTTCTTCTTGCCGTCGTTTTCGGTCTCGATCACTCCGGTGACGGCCGCGCCGGGATAGAGCGGCGCATAGGCCGGCATCGTCACCTTCGCCGCGGCGGTGCCATCGGTGGCGCGGATCATGCCCTTTTCGCTCGTGATCGTCGACGTGCCCTTGCTGTCGTCGGAGGCAAAGGTCGTGCCGCCGACCGTGGTCGACTTCTCGCTCGATCCGCACGCGGCGAGCAGGGTGGCGGCAAGCACGGTGGCGGCAACGGGGACGATCGGGCGCATAGGGCTTTCTCCGACGGGGCGGTCATACAGGGATCGGCACCCGGCGCGCGATCGAACGACCGGGACGTCATGCCCCGTGCCTTTGCCGCGCCTGTGCGACGCTGGCAATGCCCCGCCCCGTGCCCGTCAGTCGCGATAGCCGGGGTCGATCCGGTCGAGCTTGCGCAGCAGCGCGGGCCACGCCAGCTTCTGCGCCAGCATCCCCATCCCCTTCGGATTCGACTGGCCGGCCACCTTGTCCTCGACGCCCTGCGGCGGGTTGTTCAGGTGCTCGCGCCCGGCGGACAGCATCAGCACCTGCGCCTCGCACGCGCGCTCTAGGAAGTACAGCCGCAGGAAACACGACGCGACGCTGTCGCCCACCGCGAGCGTGCCGTGGTTGCGCAGGATCATGACGCTCTTGTCGCCGATGTCCTGCACCAGCCGCTCGCGCTCCTCCAGGTCGGTCGCGATGCCTTCGTAATCGTGATAGGCGACGTCGTGTCCCGCGATCATCGCGGTCTGGGTATGCGGCAACAGCCCGAATTCCATCGCGCTGACCGCCTGACCGTGCGGCGTGTGCAGGTGCATGACTGCATGCGCATCCTCACGCGCCATGTGGATCGCGGAATGGATCGTGAAGCCCGCCGGGTTGACTGGGTGCGTCGTCGCGCCGACCGGATTGCCCTCCACGTCGATCTTGACCAGCGAGGAGGCGGTGATCTCCTCGAACATCATGTCATAGGGGTTGATGAGGAAATGGTGTTCCGGCCCCGGTACGCGCGCCGACAGGTGCGTGAAGATCAGATCGTCCCAGCCGTACAGCGCCACCAGCCGGTAGGCGGCGGCCAGATCGACGCGCGCCTCCCACTCGCCGGGTGCGTATCGGGACGTATCCACCTGAGCCAGCGTCGCCATCACCACTCTCCTCGTCGCGTTTCGTTTGGCAACGGAATATCGGATCGCGCGGCCGCTGGCCACCCCCGGCGGGAGATCAGCGGCGCCGCTTTCCGGAATG
The DNA here is from genome assembly GCF_002374835.1 of Sphingomonas ginsenosidimutans. Taxonomy (GTDB): domain Bacteria; phylum Pseudomonadota; class Alphaproteobacteria; order Sphingomonadales; family Sphingomonadaceae; genus Sphingomonas; species Sphingomonas ginsenosidimutans. The sequence continues at coordinate 346,861 of NZ_NWVD01000001.1, read as the reverse complement.
ACGGCGCGCCGGGCGGGGCGCACCGGCGGCAGGCGACGTCCCGGCCCAGTCGCGCTCGCGATACCATTTGGTGACGATATACTTGCTGCCGCGCGTCACCGGACGCCCGGCGTGCAGCGTGTAGCGGTTCGCCCGGCCGTCGGCGCCGATGTTGTTCCAGCACAGGATCGTCCCCTGCCGGGGTATGAACGCTTCCTCCAGATAGGCGAAATGCGTCTCACCGCCTTCCTCGGGTTCGTTGAGGTAGATCATCGCGGTCCAGGTACGGTTGCCGCAGCGCGACGCATGGGTGCCGGCATCGGGATGGTGCGGCTCGAAATAATCGTGGTGCAGGCGATATTCCTGCCCCTGCCCATAACGCTGGCCCTGGATCGGCTCGCCCAGCGTGGGCGCGATGCCCAGCAGCAGCGACAAGCGCAGGTCCAGCAATTGCACCACCGGCGCCGCGGGATCGAAGGCGCACGTCTCGCTGGTGCGTGCATCCGCCGCACCATAAGCGATCTGCGACGGCCGCCGGTTGGCGTCGATATAGCGCATCAGGATGTCGCATTCGCCCGGATCGAGGAAGCCGGGCATCGACCATAATTCGACCAGCGGGCTGGGATGGCGCGTCGCCCCGGCAAAGCGCGTCGCCAGCAGCATCTCCTCGCTCAGCACGATCGGTTGGTGGACGGACATGCGCGGCGCTCTCCCACCGCCCGCGGGCGTGCGGGCGGAACCGGCCCGGTCTAGGATCGCATGGTAAAGCGCGCGTTAACGCCGTCCGCCGGCCCGGCGCGCCGCCGGAGAGGACGGCGGCGTGCCCGCCGTCCACGCGCCGCCCTCACCTGCGTCGTCCATGTCGCGCCCGGCCAGCGCGCGGTCGAACCGCAGACCCGCGCGCCCGTCATCGACCCAGCGGATCACCGCCGCGACCCAGCGCCCCTCCTCCAGCTCGATCCGCACCGGATAGCCGACCGCCTCCTCCGGCAGGTCGATGCCGTCGATCATCACGCCGGTGGCGGACAGATCGCGGATGCGCACCTCGCCGCTTTCCTCGCCCAGCATCAGCCGCGCGGTGCGCAGCATCTTCTGCCGGATCGCGCGGCTGGTCTTGTGCCCGATCGCCACGGCATAGCCGCCCGCCGCCGCCAGCTGGTCGCGCACCGTCGCCAGCCGCGCGGGGCGGCCATAGACATAGCCCTGGATATGGCTGCAGCCCAGGTCGCGGATCAGCGCGATCTCGTCCTGCTGCTCGACCCCCTCGGCGGTGGTTTCCATGCCCAGCGTATCGGCCAGGCTGACGATCGCCTTGATGATCGCGGCGTTGCGGTTGCCCGGCTGGATCGCGCCGCGCACGAAGCTTTGGTCGATCTTGATCTTGTCGAAGGGCGCCTTCTTCAGATAGCCGAGGCTGGAATAGCCGGTGCCGAAATCGTCGAGCGCCAGCCGCACCCCTATCGACTTGAGCGTGCGGAACATCTGTTCGGACGAGGCATCCTCGTTCAGGAACACGCCCTCGGTGATCTCCAGCTCCAGCCGGTGCGGGGCGAGCCCCGATGCCGCCAGCGCGCTGGTGACGATCGCGGGCAGTGCGGGGTTGGCGAACTGGATCGGCGAGACGTTGACCGCGACGCGCACATGGTCCGGCCAGCCGGCCGCCTCCATACAGGCGGTGCGCATCACCCATTCGCCGATCGATTCGATCAGCCCGCATTCCTCGGCCACCGGCACGAAATCGGTCGGGCTGATCGCGCCGCGCTGCGGATGTTCCCAGCGCAGCAGCGCCTCATAGCCGACGATCAGCGCGTCCTTCGTCGACACGACCGGCTGATAGGTCAGGTGGAACTGGTCGCGCCCCAGCGCCTGGCGCAGATCGTCCTCTAGCCGCTTGCGGTTCTGCGCGCCCTCCAGCAATTCCTCGCGATAGAAACGGTGGACGCCGCGCCCGTCGGCCTTGGCCGCGTACAGCGCCAGATCGGCATTGCGGACCAGCGTCTCAGGCGAATCGCCGTGCAGCGGGGCGACCGCGATGCCGATCGAACAGCCGATCGAGAGCGTCGCGTGATCGATATGATAGGGCAGCGACAGCGCCGCGATCACGCGGTCCGCCAGCGCCGCCAGCCGGTCGCGATTGCCCTCGCGCGGTATCACCACCTGGAATTCGTCGCCGCCCAGCCGCCCGACCAGCCCCGCCTCGCCGATCGTGCGCTGCAGCCGCTGCGCGACCTCCTTGAGCAATTCGTCGCCGACCTGGTGCCCCAGCGTATCGTTGACCGCCTTGAACCGGTCGAGGTCGAGCAGGAACAGCCCGGTCGACCCGTGCCCGCCGCCTTGCGGGGTCAGCGCCTGTTCCAGCGACAGGCGCATCCGCTGGCGGTTGGCCAACCCGGTCAGGCTGTCGAACAGCGCCAGACGCGCGATCTCCGCATCGGCGCGGCGCCGCGCGGTCAGGTCCGCGCCCCAGCCGGCGAACCCCTGGAACCGGCCGAGTTCGTCATGGATCGCGCGGCCGGAAATCGACCACCAGCGTTCCGGTGCGTCCGCCGCAGCGGGGCAGACGGTGTAATCGGAAAAGGACGTGCGCGACGACATGTGGAACGACAGGGTGCGTTCGGTTTCCAGCTGCTGCGATTCGACGGCGAAGATCGCGGTCAGCGGCTGGCCGATCAGGTCGGCAGCGGCGTCAGCTTCGCCCGCCCCCGCCCCCGACGCGCCGCGCAGCTGCTGAGCGACCTTTGCGGACAGATAGCTGATCCGCCCGTGGCGGTCGGTCTGCCAGAACCAGCCCGCGCCATGCGTTTCATATTCGCCCATCAGCCGCCGCGCCCGCCCGTCGTCGGCGCGCTCCACCCGCCGCGCGCGCGCCGCGCGCTGGTCGGTCACCCCGCCGTGCAGCTGGGCCAGGGCGTAGAGCGCCGCCACCGCCGTCGCCACCAGCGACGCCGCGGTGATGCCGTCGTTGGCGATCATCACCGCCGCCAGCATCGACGCGAAGGCGATGCTCGCCGCGCGGACCGGATAGAGCGCGGCCGCGACGACGATCGCGGCGCCCGTCACCGCGACGGTGGCGGCTTCGCCGATCCCGGCGGCGAACGCGGCAACGTCCATTCCGAGCAGCGACAGCGACAAGGCGATCCATGCCGCCGCCAGCGCCATCGCCGCGGTGCGGCGGTGCGCCATCATCCGCCCCCAGCCGGTCAGGATCATCAGGCAGGCCGGTGCCAGCGCCAGCGCCGGGCCGGCGCGCAGCGCCAGCGATACGGCCAGGTCATAGCGCCCCTGATGCGCGGCCAGCGCGATCAGCGCCGCCGGCACCGCCAGCAGCACCGCCATCGCCGCGGGCCACACCGCCGCCGCGGCACGCAGGGCGGCGCGGCGCTCGTCCTCGCACCCGTCGTCGGGTGCCGGCGTCAGCCCCAGCGCGCCGCCGGGGCCGGCGCGGGCGTCGAGGTCACGGACAGGCTCGCGGAGACGGCGCATCATCGTGCCCGCGTAACCCGCCCATGGTTACGGAAATGCTTAGGCGGCGGGTTTGCCATGCCCGCAAACGGTCCGATATTGCCCGAAACGGCGACCCGCCCTACACCGCGCGGCCATGACGACGACGATCATCCGCGAAGCCGACCTGATCGAGAGTGTGGCCGACGCGCTCCAGTTCATCAGTTACTATCACCCGATGGATTACATCCGCGCGCTGGGCGAGGCCTATAAGGTCGAGCAGGGCCCCGCGGCAAAGGACGCCATCGCGCAGATCCTGACCAACAGCCGGATGTGCGCGGAGGGGCATCGCCCGATCTGCCAGGACACCGGCATCGTCACCGTGTTCGTCAAATGGGGGCAGGAATGCCGGCTGGAGAGCGACCGCTCGCTCCAGGAGGTCGTCGATGAAGGCGTGCGCCGCGCCTATCTCCACCCCGAGAACAAGCTGCGCGCCTCGATCCTCGCCGACCCCGCCTTCACCCGCCGCAACACCCGCGACAACACGCCCAGCGTGCTGCACGTCGAGATGGTGCCGGGCGCCAAGGTGCAGGTCGACGTCGCGGCCAAGGGCGGCGGCAGCGAGAACAAGTCGAAGTTCAAGATGATGAACCCCAGCGATTCGATCGTCGACTGGGTGCTGGAGATGATCCCGCAGATGGGCGCCGGCTGGTGCCCGCCCGGGATGCTGGGGATCGGCATCGGCGGCACCGCGGAAAAGGCGGTGTTGCTGGCCAAGGAAAGCCTGATGGGCCAGATCGACATGGCGCAGCTGAAGGCGCGCGGGCCGAAGAACGATCTGGAGGCGCTGCGCATCGAGATCTTCGACAAGGTCAACGCGCTGGGCATCGGCGCGCAGGGGCTGGGCGGGCTGGCCACGATCCTGGACGTCAAGATCATGGACTGGCCGACCCACGCCGCGTCGAAGCCGGTGGCGATGATCCCCAATTGCGCCGCCACCCGCCACGCGCATTTCACGCTCGACGGCTCCGGCCCGGTCTATCTGGAAGCGCCGAAGCTGGAGGAATGGCCCGACGTCAACTGGACGCCGGACAAGGCCGCGATCCGCGTCGACCTCGACACGCTGACGCCGGAGGTGGTGCAGTCGTGGAAGCAGGGCGACCGACTGCTGCTGAACGGCAAGATGCTGACCGGGCGCGACGCCGCGCACAAGCGCATCGCCGACATGCTGGCGAAGGGCGAGCAGCTGCCGGTCGAGTTCCGCGGCCGCGTGATCTATTACGTCGGCCCGGTCGATCCGGTGGGCGAGGAAGTGGTCGGCCCCGCCGGCCCCACCACCGCGACGCGGATGGACAAGTTCACGCGCATGATGCTCGACCAGGGACTGCTGGCGATGGTCGGCAAGGCCGAGCGCGGCCCGGCCGCCACCGACGCGATCCGCGAGGCGAAGAGCGCGTATCTGATGGCAGTCGGCGGCGCGGCCTATCTGGTGGCGCGCGCGATCAAGGGCAGCAAGGTCGTGGGGTTCGAGGACCTGGGGATGGAGGCGATCTACGAATTCGAGGTCAAGGACTTCCCCGTCACCGTCGCGGTCGATGCGGAGGGCAACAACGTCCACCAGCTCGCCCCGCTGGTGTGGAGGGAAAAGATCGCGAAGGAAGGCCTGCTGCTTCCCGCGTGATGCGGGGGTGCGGAAGGGGCGTTCGCAGGCGCAGCGTCAACCCCCTTCCCCCCCGCCGCCCTCGCTGCTATCGCCCGCGGCAAATAGGACATTCGCCTCCGCGCGCCCGTGCGGCACCTGCCGCCTCCCCGAGCGCGCCCGGCCCTTGAGGAAGGATCACGCCCATGACGGCCATCGGCCAGGATACCCTGAACGCCCGTACCACCCTGTCGGCCGGGGGCGCGTCCTACGACTATTTCTCGCTCAAGACCGCCGAGGAGAAGTTCGGCGATATCAGCCGCCTGCCCTTCTCGATGAAGGTGCTGCTGGAGAACATGCTGCGCTTCGAGGACGGTGTGACCGTCACGCAGGACGATATCAAGGCGATCGTCGACTGGCAGCAGGAGCGCCGTTCGGACCGCGAGATCCAGTATCGCCCCGCGCGCGTGCTGATGCAGGATTTCACCGGCGTGCCGTGCGTGGTCGATCTGGCCGCGATGCGCGATGCGATCACCAAGCTGGGCGGCGACGCGGCGAAGATCAATCCGCAGGTGCCCGTCCACCTCGTCATCGACCACTCGGTCATGGTCGACGAATTCGGCACGCCCAAGGCGTTCGAGGATAACGTCGACCTGGAATATGCCCGCAATGCCGAGCGCTACGAATTCCTGAAGTGGGGATCGAAGGCGCTCGACAATTTCAAGGTCGTGCCGCCGGGCACCGGCATCTGCCATCAGGTGAACCTGGAATATATCGGCCATGCCGTCTGGGCGTCGCAGGAAACCGGCGACCATGCCAAGGGTGGCGCGACGATCGCCTATCCCGACACGCTGGTGGGCACCGACAGCCACACGACGATGATCAACGGGCTGGGCGTGCTCGGCTGGGGCGTCGGCGGGATCGAGGCGGAGGCCGCGATGCTCGGCCAGCCGGTGTCGATGCTGATCCCCGAGGTCGTCGGCTTCAAGCTGACCGGCGCGCTGCGCGAGGGCATCACCGCGACCGATCTGGTGCTGACCGTGACGCAGATGCTGCGCGCCAAGGGCGTCGTCGGCCGCTTCGTGGAATTCTACGGCCCGGGCCTCGACCAGATGACGCTGGCCGATCGCGCGACGATCGCCAACATGGCGCCCGAATATGGCGCGACCTGCGGCTTCTTCCCGGTCGACGACAAGACGCTGGACTATATGCGCCTGACCGGTCGCCCGGACGAGGTGGTCGCGCTGACCGAGGCCTATGCCAAGGCGCAGGGCATGTGGCGCCATGCCGACAGCCCCGATCCCGTGTTCACCGACACGCTGGAACTGGACATGTCGACGGTCGTGCCCTCGCTGGCCGGCCCGAAGCGCCCGCAGGACAAGGTCGCGCTGGACAAGGTCGACGACGTCTTCAACGCCGATCTGGCCAGGACCTATGGCAAGTCGGCCCCCGCGCGCGTCGCGGTGGACGATCGCAGGCATGACATCGGCGACGGCGACGTCGTGATCGCCGCGATCACCAGTTGCACCAACACGTCGAACCCGTCGGTGCTGGTCGCCGCCGGGCTGGTCGCGCGTAAGGCCCGCGAGCGCGGCCTGACGCCGAAGCCGTGGGTCAAGACCTCGCTGGCGCCGGGGTCGCAGGTGGTCACCGACTACCTCGACAAGGCCGGGCTGTCGGCGGATCTCGACGCGATCGGGTTCAACCTGGTCGGCTATGGTTGCACCACCTGCATCGGCAATTCCGGCCCGCTGGCCGCGCCGATCTCCGCCGCGATCAACGGCAACGATATCGTCGCCGCCTCGGTCCTGTCGGGCAACCGCAACTTCGAGGGCCGCGTGTCGCCCGACGTGCGCGCCAACTTCCTCGCCTCGCCGCCCTTGGTCGTCGCCTATGCGCTGAAGGGCACCGTCACCACCGACATGAACGCGACGCCGATCGGCCAGGGTTCGGACGGCGCGGACGTGTACCTGAAGGATATCTGGCCGACCAACCAGGAAGTCGCCGACCTGATGGCCGCGAACATCGACGACGGCATGTTCCGCGCGCGCTACGGCAACGTCTATGCCGGCGATGCCAAGTGGCAGGCGATCGACGTGACCGGTTCGGACACCTACACGTGGCGCGCCGGTTCCACCTATGTCGCCAACCCGCCCTATTTCGACGGCATGGGCATGACCCCGGCGCCGGTGACCGACATCATCGAGGCCAAGCCGCTGGCGATCCTGGGTGATTCGATCACCACCGACCACATCTCGCCCGCCGGTTCGATCAAGGCGGATAGCCCCGCGGGCACCTGGCTCCAGGAGCATCAGGTGTCGAAGCAGGACTTCAACAGCTATGGCGCGCGCCGCGGCCATCACGAGGTGATGATGCGCGGCACCTTCGCCAACATCCGCATCAAGAACGAGATGGTGCCGGGCGTCGAGGGCGGGATGAGCCGCTACGAAGGCCAGGTGATGCCGATTTACGACGCGGCGATGCGCCACAAGGCCGACGGCACCCCGCTCGTCATCGTCGCCGGCAAGGAATATGGCACCGGTTCGTCGCGCGACTGGGCAGCGAAGGGCACCAACCTGCTGGGCGTGCGTGCGGTCATCACCGAAAGCTTCGAGCGCATCCACCGCTCGAACCTGGTCGGCATGGGCGTCCTGCCGCTCCAGTTCGCCGAAGGCGTGACGCGCGAGACGCTGAAGCTGACCGGGGACGAGACGTTCACGATCCACGGCGTCGCATCGCTGCGCCCGCGCCAGGACGTGGAGGTCACGCTGGCCCGCCCGGACGGCACGACCGAGACGTTCATGACCCGCTGCCGCATCGATACCGTCAACGAGCTGGAATATTTCCTGAACGGCGGCATCCTGCAGTACGTGCTGCGCAAGCTCGCCGCATAACGCGCGGGAAGATTATCGTTTTTTGGAAGGGAGGGCCGCAACGCCCTCCCTTCTTCTTTTGGGGGGCAAGCGGATGAGCGACGATTACGTCTATGACGAGGCGACCGGCGAATGGGTGCCGGCGGGCGAGGCGAGCGCGCCCACGGCGGTGCCCGCGGGTGACGGCGTCGAGGTGCGCGACGCGGTCGGCAACCTGCTGGCCGATGGCGACAGCGTGACGCTGATCAAGGACCTGAAGGTCAAGGGCACCAGCCAGACGCTGAAGCGCGGCACGGTGGTCAAGTCGATCCGTCTGACCGGCGACGAGCAGGAAATCGACTGCCGCTTCGATGGGATCAAGGGACTGGTGCTGCGCGCGGAGTTCGTGAGGAAGCGCTAGGCGCTTACCCGGCGTCCCGCTCGCGGACACATCAGTGTCACAAAGGCTCGCGCCGCCCCCCACTTGCCGCTACGTCGCGCGCCGGGGAGAGTGCGTGTGAACAAACCGCAGACCGTCGCGCGGCTGGCCGAGCTGGGCCGGGTGCCATTGTCGAAAAGCTTCTACATGCGCGATTTCCTCTATTCGGAAATCGCCGCGATGCACGGGCTGGCCAATGTGCCCGACGATCCCGATCTGGCGATCGCGGCGGGGACGCGGCTGTGCACCGACGTGCTGGAGCCGTTGCAGGATGCGTTCGGGCGGCTGTCGATCCGTTCCGGCCTGCGGTCGGCGGAGGTCAACGCGCTGGGGGCGGCCAAGGGCTATGGCTGCGCGCCCAACGAACGCAGCCTGGCGGGGCATATCTGGGACCGGCGCGATGCCGGCGGTCAGATGGGCGCGACCGCCGCGATCGTCGTCACCAGCTTCGCCGACGCCTTCACCGCGCCCGACGACTGGAAGCGGCTGGCGTGGTGGATCCACGATCACCTGCGCTATTCGTCGCTGGAATTCTTCCCGGACCAATGGACCGTCAACGTGCAATGGCACGAACGCCCGCTGCGGATGATCTACAGTCACATCCCCGAGGCGCGCGGCTACCTGACCAAGCCGGGGATGGACGGGCATGTCGCGGACCATCGGGATATGTGGGACGGGATCGCGCCGCATCCGTGACGAATGAGGGGCCGCCGGCCTCCCTTCCCCCACCGTCATCCCAGCGAAGGCTGGGATCTCGCGATGGCAACGCGGCCCGCCAGCCAATGACGAGACCCCAGCCTTCGCTGGGGTGACGACGTAGCGGCCAACCAGCCTAGCCCGCCAGTGCCGCCCCGGCGCGCTTGCGGCCCCACAGGAAGTACACCGCCAGCCCGGCGGCGTTCCACAGCACGAAGTACAGCTGCGTCGTCGTCGGCAGGCTGAAGAACAGGTAGACGCATCCCGCGATGCCGATCGTGCCGACCAGCGGCGCGGCGGGGGTGCGGAAGGTGCGCGGCGCGTCGGGTTCGCGGCGGCGCATCACCAGCATCGCGACGCATACCGCGACGAACGCCGCCAGCGTGCCGGCGTTGGCGAGCGCGGCGATCGCGTCGATCGGCATCACCCCGGCGATGACCGCCACCAGCATCGCGGTCAGGATCGTGATCCGCACCGGCGTGCCGCGCCGCGACACCTTCGCCAGCGAGGCGGGCAGCAGCCCGTCGCGCGCCATCACGAAGAAGATGCGGCTCTGCCCGAACAGGAAGCCCAGCAGCACCGTCGGCAGCGCGATCACCGCGCTGGCCGCCAGGAAGGTCGCGAAGCCCGGCCGCCCGATCCCGCGCAGGATCAGCGCCAGCGGCTCCGGGCTGTCGGCAAAGGCGGTGTAGCGCAGCGCGCCGACCGCCGTGATCGCGACGCCCATGTAGATCACCACGCACCCGATCATCGACCCGACGATCCCGATCGCCAGGTCGCGGCCGGGGTTCTTCGTCTCCTCCGCCGCGGTCGATATCGCATCGAAGCCGTAGAAGGCGAAGAAGATGATCGCCGCCGCCGCCATCACGCCGCGCTCCGCGCCGTCGGGCGACACCGATTTGGCGAAACCGTTCGGCATGAACGGCGTCAGGTTCGCCGCGTCGAAATGCGGCAGCGCGACCGCGACGAACACCGCCAGCGCGACCAGCTTCACCGCCACCAGCACCGCGTTCAGCGTCGCGCTTTCCTTCGTCCCCAGCATCAGCAGCTCGGCGACCACCGCGATGATGAACACCGCCGGCACGTTGATCAGCCCGCCCAGTTCCGGCCCCTGCGTCAGCGCGACCGGAAAGCCCCATGGCGTCAGCAGCGCGGAGGCATAGCCCGACCAGCCGACCGCCACGGTCGACACCACCAGCGAGTATTCGAGGATCAGCGACCAGCCGATCACCCAGGCGATCACCTCCCCCAGTGCGACATAGCTGTAGGTATAGGCGCTGCCCGATGCCGGGATCATCGTCGCCATTTCGGCATAGGCGAGCGCCGCACACGCGCAGATCGCGCCCGCGATCACGAACGACAGGATCACCGCCGGCCCGGCGCGGTCGGCGCCAACCCCGATCAGCGTCAGGATGCCGGTGCCGACGATCGCCCCGATCCCCAGCGCGACCAGATGCGGCCACGACAGCGTCCGCGCCAGTTCGGTCCCGCCCTTGTGATCGACCGCGATCGGCTTCCTGCGCAACAGGCTCATCTCATCCCCTTGGTTTCTTGTGTTACGTGTAGGCGGGGAACCGCGCGGCGTCACCATCCAGCGTGAGCGGGTCGCCTAAGCCGATACCGTCGCCCCTGCGCAGGCAGGGGTCTGTTGATGGCGCCGGCCGTCGCTTGTTCCCCGCAGAGATCCCAGCCTTCGCTGGGATGACGGAGGGGAGCGTCGCCCCAACGAAGGCCGGGGCCTGCCACGGTCTGTCCTATCCTATCCCCGCAGCGCCGCCGCCAGCACCGCGACCGCCCGGCTTTCGGCCACCCGCCGCGCCGAATCCGCGGCGGTCGCCAGCCCGATCACGCGCCGCCGCGCGAAGCCCTCCAGCGGCACCAGCGCCACGCCGTCGCACGCGAAGCATTCCGGCATCACCGTCACCGCCAGCCCGGCCGCGACCAGCGCCAGGGCGCGGTCGTCGTTGGTGGTGCGCGCGGCCATGAACGGGCGCACGCCGCGGCTGGTGAAATGGCGGCTGACCTCGCTCAGCGCCTCGCAATGCCGGCGCACGATCATCGGTTCGCCCGCGATCCGTTCGGCCGCGACCGCCGCTTCGCCCGCCAGCGGATGCGCGGCGGCCATCGCCACGCGATAGCCCTCCTCGAACAAGGGCGTGCCGGCCGCATCGGGACCGATCACCGCGTCGATGCGCCCGCGCTCCAGCGCGGCGGCCAGTTCGCGGTCGCGTCCCTCCACCACCTCCAGCCGCTCGTCCGGCGCCGCCGCGACCGCGTGCGCCACCGCTGCGCCGACCAGCGCGGCCGGCAGCGTGGAGACGATGCCGATGCGGATCAGACGGGTGGGCGCGCTGGCCACCCCGCCGCCCTCCGCGCGCGCGAACTCCGCCTCGATCCGCCGCGCCGCGCCGACCAGCCGGCTGCCCGCAGCGGTCAGTTCGACCCGGCGGCTGGTGCGCGTCAGCACCGGCTCGCCCAGCAACACTTCCAGCCTCGCAATCCCCGCCGACAGCGTCGGCTGCGTCACCCGGCACGCGGCGGCGGCGCGGGTGAAGCTGCCGTGATCGACGACGGCCAGGAAATAACGCAGCAGCGCACGGTCAAGCATAGACGCCGTCTATCGTTTGGCGCGTGTCGCGGCAATTTTACTGTCGCGCGCGCCGCCGATAGGATGCCCCCAAAGGAGAGACGCATGAACGGCCTCGATTTCGCGCTGGGCGAGAACGCGCAGATGATCCGTGACACCACGCGGCGCTTCGCCGAGGAGCGGATCGCCCCGCTGGCGGCGCGGATCGACGCGCAGGACTGGTTCCCGCGCGACGAATTGTGGCCGGCGATGGGCGAACTGGGGCTGCACGGCATCACCGTGGAGGAAGCCGACGGCGGGCTGGGTCTGGGCTATCTCGAACATGTCGTCGCGCAGGAGGAGATCGCGCGCGCCTCCGCGTCGATCGGGCTCAGCTATGGCGCGCATTCCAACCTGTGCGTCAACCAGATCCGCCGCTGGGCCAGCCCGGAGCAGAAGGCCAAGTACCTCCCCCGCCTGATCAGCGGTGCGCATGTCGGCAGCCTGGCGATGTCGGAGGCGTCGGCCGGTTCCGACGTCGTGTCGATGAAGCTGAAGGCGGAGCGGACCGATGCCGGCTGGGTGCTGAACGGCACGAAGTTCTGGATCACCAACGCGCCTTATGCCGATGTGCTGGTCGTCTATGCCCGCACCGGGGAGGGCAGCCGCGGGCTGACGACGTTCCTGATCGAAAAGGACATGCCGGGCTTTTCGATCGGGCAGAAGATCGACAAGATGGGGATGCGCGGCAGCCCCACCGCGGAACTGGTGTTCACCGATTGCGAGGTGCCGGCCGCCAACGTGATGGGGCCGGAGAACGGCGGGGTCGGCGTGCTGATGAGCGGGCTGGATTACGAGCGCACCGTGCTGGCGGGCATCCAGCTGGGGATCATGCAGGCGTGCCTCGACACCGTCCTGCCCTATGTGCGCGAACGCCAGCAGTTCGGCGTGCCGATCGGCCATTTCCAGCTGATGCAGGCCAAGGTCGCCGACATGTACGTCGCGCTCAATTCGGCGCGCGCCTATGTCTATGCGGTGGCGCAGGCGTGCGACGCCGGCCGCACGACGCGCTTCGATGCGGCCGGCGCAATCCTCTACGCCAGTGAAAACGCCTTTCGCGTCGCGGGCGAGGCGGTGCAGGCGCTGGGCGGTGCCGGCTATACCAAGGACTGGCCGGTCGAACGCTATCTGCGCGACGCCAAGCTGCTGGATATCGGCGCGGGGACGAACGAGATCCGCCGGATGCTGATCGGGCGCGAACTGATCGGAGCGGCGGCATGACGACGACGACGCATATCTTCCCCGGCACGGGGAGGATGTGATGACCGCCCCCACCCTCACCACAGCGCTGTCGCGCGACGACGCGACGTTCCGCGCCAATGACGCGCACAACCGCGCGCTGGCCGCCGACCTGCGCGAGCGTGTTGCCGCCGCCGCGCTGGGCGGCAACGCGAAGAGCCGCGAGCGGCATGTCGCGCGCGGCAAGCTGCTGCCGCGCGAGCGCGTCGAACGGCTGCTCGATCCCGGCACCGCCTTCCTGGAGATCGGGCAGCTCGCCGCGAACGGCCTCTACGATGACGAGGTACCCGGCGCAGGCATGATCGCAGGCGTCGGTACTGTGAGCGGGCGGCTGGTGATGATCGTGTGCAACGATGCCACGGTGAAGGGCGGCACCTATTATCCGCTGACCGTGAAGAAGCATCTGCGCGCGCAGGAGATCGCGCAGGAAAACCGCCTGCCGTGCATCTATCTGGTCGATTCGGGCGGTGCCAACCTGCCGCACCAGGCGGAGGTGTTCCCGGACCGCGACCATTTCGGCCGCATCTTCTTCAACCAGGCGAACATGTCGGCGCTGGGCATCCCGCAGATCGCCTGCGTGATGGGCAGCTGCACCGCGGGCGGCGCCTATGTCCCCGCCATGTCCGACGAAACCGTGATCGTGCGCGAACAGGGTACGATCTTCCTCGCCGGGCCGCCGCTGGTGAAGGCGGCTACGGGCGAGGTCATTTCCCCCGAGGAACTGGGTGGCGCGGAAACCCACGGGCGCCGTTCTGGGGTGGTCGATCATGTCGCGCAGGACGACGAGCACGCGCTGACGATCGTGCGGGACATCGTCGCCACCCTGCCCCCCGGCCTGTCGGACGGCGTGCTGCCGGAGGGCGCGCCGCCGCTGCTGCCCGCCGACGACCTGTATGGCATCGTGCCGCAGGACGTGCGCGCGCCCTATGACGTGCATGAGGTGATCGCGCGGCTGGTCGACGGCAGCCGCTTCCACGAATTCAAGGCGCTGTACGGCGCCTCGCTGGTCTGCGGCTTCGCGGCGATTCACGGCCAGCCGGTCGCGATCCTCGCCAACAACGGCGTGCTGTTCAGCGAAAGCGCGCAGAAGGGCGCGCATTTCATCGAACTGGCGTGCCAGCGGCGCGTCCCGCTGCTGTTCCTCCAGAACATCTCCGGCTTCATGGTCGGCGGGAAATATGAGGCGGAGGGGATCGCCAAGCACGGCGCCAAGCTGGTCACCGCGGTCGCCACCGCCTCGGTCCCGAAGCTGACGGTGCTGATCGGCGGCAGTTTCGGCGCGGGCAACTACGGCATGTGCGGGCGCGCCTATTCCCCGCGCTTCCTGTTCACCTGGCCCAATGCGCGGATCAGCGTGATGGGCGGGGAACAAGCCGCCAGCGTGCTGGCCACCGTCCACCGCGACGCCGACCGCTGGACGCCGGACGAAGCCGAAACCTTCAAGGCGCCGGTCCGCGCCAAATATGAGGAGGAGGGCAACCCCTATCACGCGACCGCGCGACTGTGGGACGACGGCGTGATCGACCCGGCGCAGACCCGCGACGTCCTGGGCATGGCGCTGCGCGTCGCGACGAACGCCCCGATCCCCGACGCGCCGCGCTTCGGCATTTTTCGGATGTAATGCGATGATTCACACCCTGCTCATCGCCAACCGCGGCGAGATCGCCTGCCGTATCATCCGCACCGCGCGTGCGATGGGCATCCGCACCGTCGCGGTCCATTCCGAGGCCGACGCCGCCGCGCTGCATGTGCGCGAGGCGGACGAGGCGGTGGCGATCGGCCCGGCGCCGGCGCGCGACAGCTATCTGCTGCCCGAACGCATCCTGGCCGCCGCGCGCGAGACGGGTGCGCAGGCGATCCACCCCGGCTACGGCTTCCTCAGCGAAAATGCCGACTTCGCGCAGGCCGTCATCGACGCCGGGCTGATCTGGGTCGGCCCGAACCCCGACAGCATCCGCGCGATGGGGCTGAAGGATGCGGCCAAGGCGCGGATGATCGCCGCCGGCGTGCCCGTCACCCCCGGCTATCTGGGCGAGGACCAGTCGCCTGGGCGGCTGGCGGCCGAAGCGGACGCGATCGGCTATCCGGTGCTCATCAAGGCGGTGGCCGGCGGCGGCGGCAAGGGGATGCGGCAGGTCGATGAGGCCGCCGCCTTCGCCGATGCGCTCGCTTCTTGCCGCCGCGAGGCGGCTGCGGCGTTCGGCGACGATCGCGTACTGATCGAAAAGTACATCCTGTCGCCCCGCCATATCGAGGTGCAGGTGTTCGGCGACCGCCACGGCAACGTCGTCCACCTGTTCGAGCGCGACTGTTCGCTCCAGCGCCGTCACCAGAAGGTGATCGAGGAGGCGCCCGCCCCCGGCATGGACGAGGCGACGCGCGCCGCGGTGTGCGACGCGGCGGTGCGCGCCGCGCGCGCGGTCGATTACGTCGGCGCGGGAACGATCGAGTTCATCGCCGACGCCAGCGACGGCCTGTCGGCCGACCGCATCTGGTTCATGGAGATGAACACGCGGTTGCAGGTGGAGCATCCCGTGACCGAGGCGATCACCGGGGTCGATCTGGTCGAATGGCAGTTGCGCGTCGCGGCGGGCGAGCCGCTGCCGGTCACGCAGGACGACCTGTCGATCCACGGCCATGCGATCGAGGCGCGGCTGTATGCCGAGGATCCGGCGAAGGGCTTCCTGCCGTCGATCGGCACGCTGGAGGCGTTCGACCTGGGCGATTCCGCGGACACCGGCGTGCGCGTCGATACCGGGGTGGAACAGGGCAGCGTCATCTCGCCCTGGTACGACCCGATGATCGCCAAGCTGATCGCGCATGGCGACACGCGCGAGGAAGCGCGCGCGCGGCTGGCGGATGCGCTGGACGAGGCGATCGTGTGGCCGGTGCGCAGCAACGCCGGCTTCCTGGTGGAGGCGCTGGACCATCCCGATTTCGTCGCCGGGGCGATGGACACCGGGCTGATCGCGCGCGCGGGCGATGCGCTGATGCCGCCCGCCGAGCCGAGCGAGGAAGCGCTGGTCGCCGCCGCGGCGGAGCTGACCGGCCCCGCCTTCCTGCCCGGCTTCCGCCTCAACGCCGCGCCGCGCCGGGCGGGCACGTTCCTGCTCGACGGGCAGCCGATCGCGATCGACTTCGGCGATGCGCCCGTCGCGGACGAAGCGGTCGATACCAGCATCCTGATCTCCGAAGGCGGGCAGACCTGGGCGCTGGCGCCGTTCCGCGCCGCGGGCGGTGCGGCCGGCGGCGCGGCCGATGGGGCGATCCTGGCGCCGATGCCGGGGCGCGTGATCGCGGTCGAGGTGGAGACTGGCGCGCGAGTCGTGCGCGGGCAGAAGCTGCTGGTGCTGGAAGCGATGAAGATGGAGCATGCGCTGACCGCGCCGTTCGACGGCACGCTGGCGGCGCTCCACGCCACCACCGGCGCGCAGGTGACCGAGGGGGCGTTGCTGGCGCGGATCGACGCCGACTGACCCGCGCCGACGCTTGCGTTACCGCCGCCGCCCGCCCAAGGCAGCGGCATGCGGGTGCGCGACTTCCTGTTGCTGGTGGCGGTGTGCCTCATCTGGGGGTTCAGCAACGTCGTCAGCAAGATCGTGGTCAGCGACTGGCAGGTGCCGCCACTGTTCTTCGCCGCGGCGCGCTTCGCGATCGTGGTCGCCGCGACCGCGCGCTGGCTGTTGCCGATGCCGCGCCCGGCATGGCGGATCGTCGCGATCGGGCTGTTGATGGGCGGCGGCAATTTCGCGCTGCTGTTCCTGGGGTTGCAGACCGCCTCCCCCTCCGCCGCCGCCGTGGTGGTGCAGATCGGCGTGCCGTTCACGACATTGCTGTCGGTGGTGATCCTGAACGAACGCATCCACTGGCGGCGCGGGCTGGGGATCGCGCTGACGCTGGCGGGGGTGCTGCTGGTGGTGTGGCGGCCGGGCGGCATCGCGATCTCGGGCGGGCTGCTCTATATCGTCGCCTGCGCCTTTGCCGGGTCGCTGGGCGCGATCCTGATGAAGCAGATGACCGACGTGCCGCCGCTGCGGTTCCAGGCGTGGGTCGGCCTCACCTCGTGCGCGCCGCTGGCGCTGGCGTCGGCGGCGTTCGAAACGGGCCAGTGGAGCAGTTCAGTCGCGGCGGGCTGGCCGTTCGTCGCCGCGCTGCTGTTCGCCGCGCTGCTGGTGTCGGTGTTCGCACACACCGCTTATTACGGGCTGATCGCCCGCTACGAAGCGAACCTGATCGCGCCGCTGACGCTGATGACGCCGCTGTCGACGATGGCGTTCGGCGTCGCGCTGACCGGCGATCGCCTCGACGCGCGGATGATCGCGGGGGCGGCGCTGGCGCTGGGCGGGGTGCTGATCGTCGCGCTGCGCCGCAAGCGCGCCACCGAAGTGCTGGTGATGAGCGAGCGGCCCTAGAACAGCCGGAACGCGGCCCAGATCGTCGCGATCCACCCCGCCAGGCATGCCGCGATCGTCAGCAGCAGCGCGCGCGTCCCCTGCACGCCGTCGCCGATCGAGGTTTCCGCAGGCGGCGGCGCGGGGATCGGCCAGCGCACCACGGGGTCGGCGGGCGGGGCGAGCAGCGCGGCCAGTTCCGCGTCGTCCAGCGGGCTGACGAAGGCGCAGCCATATTGGCCGCCGGCATCCTCGCGCACGATCCGCGCCGCGCGCGCGCCGATGCCGGCCAGCCCCAGGGTGATCGAATCGCCCGGCGCCAGCGCAACCGTCGCGGGGATGCGGAAACCGGTCGCCGATACCTCGCTGACCAGCACGTCGTGCGGCGCGCGCACCGGGTCGCGAAGCGTCCCCCCCAGCGCCACCGCATGGCGCGCGCCGCCGCGCGCTTCATGACAGTACAGCGTCGCCACCAGCGTCGTCACATTCATTCCCCGGTTCGCCGCGTCATGAAAGGCGGCGTAACGCCCCAGGGGTTATGGCCACGTAAACAGCCGCTTGAGCCGTCGCCCGCAAACCACTAGGGCGGCCGCCACCGGTCGCGGGGGCGGACGGCGAAGCGGCAAGCAGGGGAAGATCGCATGGCGCCGGCGCAGATGAGCGTGCTGTTCTTCCTGCAATTGTTCGCGATCGTCGCGGCCGCGCGCGGCGTCGGCTGGCTCGCGCGCCGGCTGCTGGGACAGCCGCAGGTGGTGGGGGAGATGATCGCGGGCGTCGTGCTCGGTCCGTCGCTGCTCGGGCTGCTGGCGCCGGGCGTGCAGGAATGGCTGTTCCCGCGCGAGATGCGCGGGCTGCTCTACGCGATCGCGCAGCTGGGCGTCGGCCTGTACATGTTCATCGTCGGGCTGGGCTTTCGCGCCGATCATTTCCGGGCGAGCGCGCGCAGCGCCGCGGCGGTGTCGCTGTCGGGGATGGTCGCACCGTTCCTGGTCGCCGCCGCGATCGCGCCGTGGCTGCGCACCGTGCCCGGCCTGTTCAGCGCGCAGCTGACGCCGGTGCAGGCGACGCTGTTCCTGGGCGCGTGCATCGCGATCACCGCCTTCCCGATGCTGGCGCGGATTATCCACGAACGCGGGCTGTCGGACACGCCGCTGGGTACGCTGTCGCTGTCGTCGGGGGCGATCGACGATGCGGGCGCCTGGACGGTACTGGCGATCGTGCTGGCGACGTTCGGCGACGGGCCGGCGGTGGCGGTGAAGGCGATCGGCGGCGCGATCGTGTTCGCGGTGGTCGTGCTGGGTCTCGGCCCGCGGTTGCTGGCGCCGCTCGGCCGGCGCGGCGCGCGGACCGGGCGCGTGTCGCACGGCGACCTGGGCGTCGCGCTGATGCTGTTTCTGCTTGCCGCCTTCGCGATGGACGCGGTGGGGATGCATGCGGTGTTCGGCGGCTTCCTGCTGGGCGTGGTGATGCCGCGCGGTGCCTTCGCCGACGGGTTGCGTCAGCAACTGGAGCCGGTGACGGTGCTGCTGCTGCTGCCGGTGTTCTTTACCTTCTCCGGCCTCAACACGCAGCTGGCGCTGATCGCCGATCCGGCGCTGCTGGCGGTGGCACTGGCGATCTTCGCCGCATCGGTGCTGGCGAAGGGCGGCGCATGCTGGGCGGCGGCGCGGCTGACCGGACAGGACAATGCGACCGCATTGGGCATCGGCGCGCTGATGAACGCGCGCGGGCTGATGGAGCTCATCATCATCAACATCGGGTTGCAACGCGGGATCATCGGCCCGGCGCTGTTCGCCATCCTGGTGATGATGGCGATCCTGACGACACTGATCGCCTCGCCGCTGTTCGAACTCGCCTATGGCCGCCGCGCCCGCGCGCGCGGCGACCTGGCGGCGCTGGACGGCGCGCAGGCCTAACGCGAGGGCGCCGTCCCGACCGATCGTCATCCCAGCGAAGGCTGGGATCTCCCGGCAAGGGAGCATGCAGGAGCCGCAAAAGGCCCCAGCCTTCGCTGGGGCGACGTGAGCCCAGGCCGGGGCGACAGGCGTCTACGCTGGCGCGACGAGAGTCTGCGCTGGGGCGACGCTAGGACGCTACAGGTGCCGCTTGCCCAGCTTGCGGGCCAGCGTGCGGCGGTGCATCCCCAGCCGGCGCGCCGCTTCCGACACGTTGAAGCCGCAGTCCGCCAGCGTCTGGTGGATATGTTCCCATTCCAGCGTGCGCAGCGATGTGGGCGCGGCGTCCAGCTCGACGCTGGCGTCGCCGGTGCCCGATGCCTCGAACGCGGCCTCGATATCGTCGGAATTGGCGGGCTTCGACAGATAGTTGGTCGCGCCCAGCTTCACCGCCTCCACCGCGGTGGCGATGCTGGCGAAGCCGGTCAGCACGACGATCCGCATCGCCGGGTCGATCGCGTGCAGCCGCTCCACACAGGTCAGGCCGGAGGCGTTGCCGAGTCGCAGGTCGACCACCGCATGGTCGGGGCGCAGCGCGACCACCGCCGTCTCCAGCTCGGCCGGGCCGGCGATGGCGGTAACGCGATAGCCGCGCCGCTCGAACGAGCGCGCCAGCGTGCGCGCGAACATCGCATCGTCCTCGATGATGAGCAGTCGCCGCTGCGCGTTGCCGTCGCTCATCCGCCGTCCTCCCCGATCGCCAGCGACGCCAGCGGCAGCACCAGTGTCACTTCGCTGCCGCCGGACGGGCGGTTGCGTGCCGAAACCGTGCCGCCCAGCGTGCGCAGGACATTGGTGGCCAGGAACAGCCCCAGCCCGGCGCCGCGCCGGTCCTTGGTGCTGAGATAGGGTTTGCCGATCCCGTCGAGAATAGCGGGGTCGAACCCCGCGCCGTCGTCGCGCACCGCCAGCACCAGCCGGTCGCCGTCGATCGCCGCGCACAGCCGGATCGCGGTCGCCCCCGCTTCCGCGGCATTGTCGAGCAGGTTGGTGATCGTCTGCGCCAGCGCCTTGTCCGCGACGATCCGCGGGTCGCCGCTCATCAGGTGGTCGTATTCGGCCTGCGCCGCGCCGTTGCCGCGCCAGTCGGCGACGATCCCGGACAGGAAGGTGCGCGCCGTCGTGCGCGCGGGCGCGTGGCCGCGCACCTCGCCCGATGCCAGCAGGATCCCCGACAGGATGTTCTTGCAGCGCATCACCTCGGCGCGCATGTCGTCGAGGTCGGCGAGCAGCGCGGGATCGCGCGCGATCGCCGGTTCGGCGCGCCAGTCCCCCAGCATCACCGCGATCGAGGCGAGCGGCGTGCCCAGTTCGTGCGCCGCCCCGCTGGCCAGCAGGCCCATGCGCACGATATGCTCCTCCTCCGCCGCGCGCTGGCGCAGTGCCGCCAGCCGCGCATCGCGTTCGGACAGGTTGCGCACGATCTGCGTCACGAACTGCACCAGCAGCATCGCGGCGAGCGTGAAGTTGAACCAGCTGACCACGACATAGGGGACCGACAGCGTCGATCCCCAGCCCGCCGGCAGCGCGAAGGGCGGCGCGGCCCAGCCGAGCCAGGCGAACAGCGCGCTGGTGATCGCCACCATCGCCCAGCTGGACCACGGCGGCAGCAGCACCGCGGCCAGCACCACCTGGAGCAGGTACAGTGTCACGAACGGATTGCCGACCCCGCCGCTCAGGTACAGCTGGATCGTCAGGCAGGTGACGTCGACCAGCAGCATGGCGAACAGCTGGTCCTCGCCGATCCGCTCCCATGCCAGCACCGCAATGTTGAGCGCGACCAGCGCCGCCAGCGCCGCCAGCATCGGGACGAGCGGCAGCTGCACGCCGATCACGAAACGGACGGTCAGGATCGTCGCCAGCTGCCCGCCGACCGCCAGCCAGCGCAGCACCGACAGCAGCCGGACGTTGCGGCGCCGCGTCTCGTCGACCGGCGGCGCCTCCGCGACGCGCTCAGTCGTCACGCGCTGGTCCGGCGCGGATGATCCGCCAGGCGAAATACGCCATCATTGCGCTCAGCGTGAACCAGGTGACCGCATAGGTCAGATGGCTGTTGCGGAATCGCACCACCGTCAACCCGCCACGTGGCCAGCCGTCCGGCCCGCCCCCCTGCGGGCCGGCGTCGGCATCGACGAAATAGGGGGCGACCGGGCGCGACAGCCCGCGCGCTCGCGCGATCGCCGCGACGTCGCGCGAATACCAGCGGTCGCCTGCGGGATCGTTGCGGCGCAGGAAGCCGCCGCCCGGTTCGCTGACGCGCAGCAGCCCGGCGACCGAAGCGGCGCCGCTCGCCGCGCGCTCGCGGCCGCGCTGCGCGGCAGCGACGAATCCGCGGTTGACCATGACGATGCCGGTGCCCGTGTCGACCGGCGCGACCACCCAGAAGCCGGGTCCCAGATCGGTCACCGCCTGCGCATAGGCGGAGCGTACCGGCAGCCAGCGGCCCCGCACGGTGACGCGGGTATAGGCATCGTCCGCACCGATCGCGCTCCAGCGCTCCGGCCCCGGCGCAGGCACCGGCTCCGCCGCCAGCCGCGCATCGACGCGCGCGATCAGCGCCAGCTTCCACGCGCGCCGCTCGACCTGCCACACCCCCAGCGCGGCGAGCAGCGCCGCCGCCAGCAGCGCGCCCAGCCCCAGCGGAATGCGCGCGCGCATCACATGCCGCCGCTCGTCATCTCCATATGCATGCCGGGCATCATGTTCACGTTCATGTTGTACATCACCCACAGCGACCCGGCGATCGCGATCACCACGATGATGACGGTGAAGATCAGCGCCAGCAGCGTCCAGCCGTTCTCCGACTTGCTGTTCATGTGCAGGAAGTAGACCATGTGGACGACGATCTGCACCGCCGCCAGCGCGGTGACGATCCCGGCGGTGATCCGCGCGTCGGCGATCACCCCGGTCATCACCAGCGCGAACGCCGGCGCGGTCAGCAGCACCGACAGGATGAAGCCGGTCCAATAGCCCTTGCGCGTGCCGTGCGCCGCGCCGCCATGATTGTCGTGCGCGTGATGGCCATGGCCGTGGTCACGCCCATGGTCATGCCCATGTTCATGGCTGTGGACGGGCGGATTGTCGTGCGTGCTCACCGCAGCACTCCCAGCAGGTAGACGAAGGTGAAGACGCCGATCCAGACGACGTCGAGGAAGTGCCAGAACATCGACAGGCATTGCAGCCGGCGGACGTTATCGGCGATCAGCCCGCGGCGCATTACCTGCACCACCAGCACCGCCAGCCAGATCAGGCCGAAGGTGACGTGCAGCCCGTGCGTGCCGACAAGCGTGAAGAACGCGGACAGGAACGCCGACCGCTGCGGCCCGGCCCCTTCGTGGATCAGATGGCTGAATTCGTACAGCTCGATCGCGAGGAAGGCGAGGCCGAACAGCGCGGTCACCCCCAGCCAGCCGAGGACCGCCGACTGGCGCTTCTCGTCCGTGGCGATCATCGCGAAGCCATAGGTGATCGACGACAGCAGCAGCATCGTGGTGTTGATCGCGACCAGCGGCAGGTCGAACAGCTCGCGCGGGCCGGGCCCGCCCGCCAGGCTGCCGCCGTACACGCCATAGGCCGCGAACAGCATCGCGAAGATGAGGCAGTCGCTCATCAGGTACAGCCAGAAGCCCAGCATCGTGCTGCCGCCCGGCGGGTGCGGATGCTCGTCCAGCTCGTAATAGGCCGGCGGCTCGCCGGCCGCGGCGGTGGGGGTGGTGGTCGCCATCGTCTTATACTTCCGCGGTCTGGAGCTGGCGGGTGCGAATGTCCTCGGACGCGATCACGTCCTCGACCGGGATGTGGAAATCGCGGTCGTAGTTGAACGTATGCCCGATCGCGACCGCCAGCAGCGCGACGAACGCCACCGCCGCCAGCCACCAGATGTACCAGATCATCGCCAGGCCGAAGACCAGCGCCAGCCCGGCCAGGATCACCCCCGCGCCGGTATTCTTCGGCATGTGGATCGCGCGGAACCCTTCGGTCGGGCGCGCGGCCTTCTTCGCCTTCATGTCGTGCCAGGCGTCCAGATCGTGGATCACCGGGGTGAACGCGAAATTATAGGCCGGCGGGGGCGAGGACGTCGCCCATTCCAGCGTGCGCGCGTTCCACGGGTCGCCCGTGACGTCGCGCAGCTTCTCGCGGTCGCGGATGCTGACGTAGAATTGCATCAGCATCGCGCCGATCCCGGCGGCGATGATCGCCGCGCCGATGCCGGCGATAATGAACCAGATGTGCAGGCTGGGGTCGTCGAACACGCGCAGCCGGCGGGTGACGCCCATCAGGCCCAGGATGTAGAGCGGCGTGAACGCGACCCAGAAGCCGACCACCCAGCACCAGAAGCTGATCGTGCCCCAGAACTTGTCCAGCTTGAACCCGAACGCCTTGGGCCACCAGTAATTGACGCCTGCGAACATCCCGAACAGCACGCCGCCGATGATGACGTTGTGGAAATGCGCCACCAGGAACAGCGAGTTGTGGAACTGGAAGTCGGCGGGCGGCACGGCCAGCATCACGCCGGTCATCCCGCCGATCACGAACGTCAGCATGAACGCGATCGACCACATCATCGGCAGCTCGAAGCGGATGCGCCCGCGGTACATCGTGAACAGCCAGTTGAAGATCTTCGCCCCCGTGGGGATCGAGATGATCATCGTGGTGATGCCGAAGAAGCTGTTGACGCTGGCGCCCGATCCCATCGTGAAGAAATGGTGCAGCCACACCAGGTACGACAGGATGCAGATGACGATCAGCGCATAGACCATCGAGGTATAGCCGAACAGCCGCTTGCCCGAGAAGGTCGAGACGACCTCGGAAAAGACGCCGAACGCCGGCAGGATCAGGATGTACACCTCCGGGTGACCCCAGATCCAGATCATGTTCACGTACATCATCGGGTTGCCCCCGCCGGTGTTCGTGAAGAAATTGGTGCCGACGTAGCGATCGAGGCTCAGCATCGCCAGCACCGCGGTCAGCACCGGGAAGGCGGCGACGATCAGCACGTTAGTGACCAGCGCGGACCAGGTGAAGATCGGCATCTTCATCAGGCCCATCCCCGGCGCGCGCATCTTCACGATCGTCGCGATCAGGTTGACGCCCGACAGCAAGGTGCCGACGCCCGCGATCTGCAAGGCCCAGATATAGTAATCGACCCCGACGTCGGGCGAATAATCCAGCCCCGACAGCGGCGCCATCGCCAGCCAGCCGGTGCGCGCGAATTCGCCGACGAACAGGCTGGCCATCACCGTCACCGCGCCCGCGACGGTCATCCAGAAGCTGAAATTGTTGAGGAACGGGAAGCTGACGTCGCGCGCGCCGATCTGCAGCGGGACGACATAGTTCATCAGCCCGGTGACGAACGGCATCGCCACGAAGAAGATCATGATGACGCCGTGGGCGGTGAACACCTGATCGTAGTGGTGCGCGTTGAGATAGCCTTCGCTGCCGTTGAAGGCGAGCGCCTGTTGCAGGCGCATCATGATCGCGTCGGCGAAGCCGCGCAACAGCATGACCAGCGCCAGTACGATGTACATGATGCCGATCTTCTTGTGGTCCACGCTGGTGAACCATTCGGTCCACAGGTAGCGCCACAGCTTGAAATAGGTGAGCGCGCCCAGCAGCGCGATGCCGCCCAGCGCGACGACCGCGAAGGTGCCGACCAGGATCGGTTCGTGGATCGGGAAGCTGTCGAGCGTCAGCCGCCCGAAGATCGTCTTGATGAGGTCGTCCGACATGGTGTCCTCAGGCCCGCTGGCGGGCATCGGCGCGCGGGCGCGCGGGAGAATGATCGAGATGCGTCATGTTGCGGTTGCTGGCGTCGCCGGGGTCGCCCTGGCCATGCGCCGGGCCGTGCGGCGCGCTGAGGTGCGGACTTTCGCCCTTCTCGCCCGGCTCGCGGGTCAGCGCGCCTTCCGCCTCGCCGGCGCGCGGCGCGCGGTCGTTCACCGCCGGGCCGCCATGCGACATGCCCTGCATGCACGGCGTCCCCGGCTTCACGCACATCGCGACGATGCGGCGGAACAACGCCGGGTCGACCGCGCCGAAACCGATCGGGCGGACGTTCTCGCTCGGCCGCTCCAGTTGCAGATAGGTGCCCGCGTCCAGCCGGCGCGGCTGGCGCTTCACGCCCGCCACCCACTGGTCGAACCGCGACGGGCTGACCGAATGGGTCCAGAAATGCATCCCCGAAAAGCCCGCGCCGCTGTAATTGGCGGACTGGCCCTGGAATTTCCCGCGCTCGTTCAGGACGCCGTGCAGCACCGTCTCCATGCCCGGCATGGTATAGATCATGCCCGCCATCGCGGGGATCCACAGCGTGTTCATCACGCTCGACGACGTCATCTGGAACCGCACCGGGCGGTCGACCGGCACGACCAGTTCATTGACCGTCGCCACCCCCTGTTCGGGATAGATGAACAGCCATTTCCAGTCGAGCGACACCACCTCCACCACCAGCGGCGCCGGGGCGGCGGCGGCGGGGGCGGTGGTCTTGCCGGGCGCGGCCTTCGAACCGGGCGCGAGCGGGCGATAGGGGTCGAGCAGGTGGGTGCTGACCCAGGTCAGCGCGCCCAGCGCGATGATGATCAGCAGCGGTGCCGACCAGATCACCAGTTCCAGCTGGGTCGAATGGTCCCAGTCCGGCTCGTAGGGCGCATCCTTGTTTCCCTCGCGATAGCGCCAGGCGAACAGCACCGTCAGGATCATTACCGGGACGATGATGAGCAGCATCAGCACCGTCGACCAGACGATCAGCGACGATTGCTGGCGCGCGACGTCGCCTGCCGGATTCATCACCACGGTGTTGCATCCGCCGAGCGCGGTCAGCGCCCCGGCCAGCAGCGCGCCGCGAATCCTGGCGCGATGGGAAACACGGAAGATCATGCGGCGCGCCTAGACTTTTGTGCGGTGCAGCGGAATAGGACATTTTGTCCCATCCCATCGTTGAACGCGCTACGCTATTGCGCGGTTCAATACGTCCGATCGGAACCCTTTCCATGGCCAGCGCCCTATGACCACCTCGACCTCCGCATCGCTCGAACGCGACGCCCGTGCGCTCCACACGGACGGCGACCCGCACGTCCGCCCCGCCGACATCGCGATCGGGGTCATCATCGGGCGCACGTCGGAATTCTTCGACTTCTTCGTCTATGCGATCGCCTCGGTGCTCGTCTTCCCGGCGGTCGTCTTCCCCTATCTCGACCGGATCACCGGGACCTTGTGGTCGTTCGCGCTGTTCCCGCTGGCGTTCATCGCGCGGCCGGTGGGGACGCAGATCTTCATGAAGATCGACCGGCGCTACGGCCGCGGCACGAAGCTGACGATCGCGCTGTTCCTGCTGGGCACGTCGACGGTGCTGGTGTCGTTCCTGCCCACCTATGCCACGATCGGCGGGCTGGCGGCGGTGCTGCTGGCGCTGTTCCGCATCGGCCAGGGGATCGCGCTGGGCGGCGCGTGGGACGGCCTGCCCTCGTTGCTGGCGATCAACGCGCCCGAAAAGCATCGCGGCTGGTGGGCGATGGTGCCGCAGCTGGGCGCGCCGCTGGGGCTGATCGTGGCGTCGGGGCTGTTCGCGTTCGTGTCGCTGCTGCCGAGCGAGGATTTCCTGTCGTGGGGCTGGCGCTATCCGTTCTTCGTCGCCTTCGCGCTCAACGTCGTGGCGCTGTTCGCGCGGCTGCGCATCGTCGTGACGCCGGAATATGAGGAATCATTCAAGAGCCGCGAACTGACGCCATCGCGCGTCACCGCGACGATCAAGGCGCAGTGGCGCAACATCATCATTGGCGCCTTCGCCCCGCTGGCCAGCTTCGCGCTGTTCCACATGGTCACGGTGTTCCCGCTGTCGTGGGTCGCGCTGTACACGCAGGAGGATATCACCTGCTTCCTGCTGATCGAGATGGCCGGCGGGTTCGTCGGGATCGGCGCGATCGTGCTGTCGGGAATGCTGGCGGACCGGATCGGGCGGCGCAGCGTGCTGGGCTATACCGCCGCCGGAATCGCGGTGTTCAGCGGCTTCGCGCCGCAGCTGCTGGGCGCGGGCAGCGCGGGCGAGGTGCTGTTCATGGTGATGGGCTTCATCCTGCTAGGCCTTTCGTTCGGCCAGTCGTCGGGCGCGGTCACCAACAATTTCCCGAAGCGCGCGCGCTATACCGGGGCGGCGCTGACGTCGGATCTGGCGTGGCTGTTCGGCGCGGGCTTCGCCCCGCTGGCGGCGCTGGCGCTGACCGAGGCGTTCGGGCTGGTCGCGGCAGGGGCGTACCTGCTGTCGGGCGCGCTCGGCACGCTGATCGCGCTGGGGCTGAACGTGGAACTGGCGCGCCGGCTCGACTGAGGCGCGCCGCCCGGCGGCCGGAAGCAGGAAAGGCGCCGCATCGCTGCGGCGCGTTTCCTCAAGCGCGGGTTGGGAGAGGGGTGAAAGACGGCTGCGTCCGCCGAAGCGGATTCGAAGGGCTGGCGACGCTCCTCATCGGAGAGGCGTCAGCCTGACGGTGATCCGTGGTCCACGTCGGCGCGACTTGAACGGTTTGGGGGCACGCGACGCAGGGGATGCCGGATCAAGTCCGGCATGACATTGCGATATGACGGACGCGGCGTGCTGCACGCCGGCGCCCGCTCAGATGCGGCGGTGCTTCCCGCCGTAATGCTTGCCGATGTAGTCGCCGATCTTCGCCATTTCGTTCGCCGCGGCGGTCGCCGCCTGCGCACAGCAGGGAATCGGATCACGCTCCGCCTGGGCGGCGCGCATCGCCACCCGGCTGCACAGCTCCTCGATATCGGCACGAGACAGCAGGTTCTTTTCCCGCATCATGCAGAGCAATGTCTGCAGGATCACCATCGTCTCGTCACCGTTGCGCTCTTGCGGCATCATCGGCTCATCCTCTCATTTTGCGAACGAGAGTGTACGCCAAACGATCCGTCACGCAATATGGATCAGTTAAGTCCCCCGCCGAGCCGCCGGTACAGCTCCACCAGGTTGCTCGCCTGCGCGAGGCGCGTCGTCACCAGCTGTTGCCGCGCGGCATAGGCGGTACGCTGCGCATCCAGCGAGACGAGGAACGAATCGACCCCGGCACGGTAGCGCGCTTCCGACAGCCGCGACGTCACGCCGGCGGCATTGGCGCGCGCGGCCTGCGCCGCCACCTGCTCGCCGATCGTGCCGCGAGTCGCGAGCGCGTCGGACACTTCGCGGAACGCGGTCTGGATCGCCTTTTCGTAACTGGCGACCGCTGCCTGCTGCGACGCCTTGGCATAATCCAGGTTCGCGGCATTGCGCCCGCCGTCGAACAGCGGCAGCGCCAGCGACGGCGCGCCGGTGTAGGTGAACGATCCCCCGCCGAACAGGCCGGACAGCGCGGTCGAGATCGTCCCGACCGTCGCGGTCAGCGAGATGCGCGGGAAGAACGCCGCGCGCGCCGCGCCGATATTGGCGTTCTGCGCGATCAGCTGATGCTCGGCCTGGAGGACGTCGGGACGGCGCAGCAGCACCTCGGACGACACGTCGCCGGGCAGCGCGTCGCGGGTCAGCGGGCGATCGCCCAGCCCGCTCGGCAACTGCTCGGCGGGCACGGTGGTGCCGACCAGCAGGTTGAGCGCATTCTGGTCCTGCGCGATGCGCGTCCGGAGCGCGGCGATATCGTTGCGCGCCGACTGGTAATTGGTTTCCGCCTGCCGCGCCTCCAGCTCGGACGCGACGCCGACGCGGAATTGCGCCTGGGTCAGCCGCTGCGTCTCCTCGAACGCCTTCAGCGTATCACGCGACAGCTGCAGCTGCTCCTGGTCCGACGCCAGCGTCAGCCACGCGGTCGCGATCTCCGCGATCAGGCTGATGCGAGTCGCGCGCTGCGCCTCCTCGGACGCGAAATAGCTTTCCAGCGCCGCACGGTTCAGGTTGCGCACCCGCCCGAACAGATCCAGCTCGAACGCGGAAAAACCGGCGTTCACCGAATAGAATTCGATGTTCGACGATCCGGTCCCGACCGCCGCGCCCCCGGCCCCTGCTCCGGCACCCGCTCCAGCCCCGGCACCCGCTCCAGCTCCCGCACCGGCGCCCGCCCCTGCACCGCCGGTCGCGCCGAACAGGTTGTTGGTGAACGTCGCCGAGCCGGAGATCGAGGTGTTGGGGACCAGATCGGCACGCTGGACGCGATATTGCGCGCGCGCCTGCAACACATTGGCCGCCGCGATGCGAAGATCGCGGTTGTTCGCCAGCCCCAGCTCGATCACCCCCTGGAGCCTCGGGTCCAGGAAGAAATCGCGCCAGCCGATCTGCGTCACGTCGGGAGCGTCGGTCGCCGCGCGCGGATAGACCCCGCCCTGCGGCAGCGCGGCAGGGACCGCGCCGTCGGGGCGCTGATACTTCGGCGCCAGGTTGCAGCCCGCCAGCGCGGTGCCCAGCGCCAGCAGCGCCACGAAGGAAATACGGCTCGTCACATCAGGCTCCTTCATGAGCCGGTCGGGGGTCGTCGCCATGCGGATCGGCGTCACCATCCGCATCGCGCCTGTTATCGTCGTCGTCGCGCTTCGCCTCGTGCCCCTGCCCGAACAGGCGCAGCACGACGACGAAGAACACCGGCACCAGGAAGATGCCCAGCACCGTCGCGGAGAGCATCCCGCCCACCACCGACCGGCCGATCGCATTCTGTCCGCCCGCGCCCGCGCCGGTCGATACCGCCAGCGGCAGCACGCCGAACACGAAGGCGAGCGAGGTCATCAGGATCGGGCGAAGCCGAAGCTTTGCTGCCTCCACCGCGGCGTCGAACGGCTTCATCCCCTCGGCAATCCGCTCCTCGGCGAATTCGACGATCAGGATCGCGTTCTTCGCCGCCACGCCGATTGTGGTGATCAGGCCGACCTGCAGATAGATGTCGTTGTTCAGCCCGGTCAGCCACGCCGCCAGCAACGCACCCGCCACGCCCAGCGGCACCACCAGCAGCACCGAGATCGGCACCGACCAGCTTTCGTACAGCGCCGCCAGGCACAGGAACACGATCAGCAGCGACAGGGCGTAGAGCGCCGGTGCCTGCCCGCCCGACAGTTTCTCTTCATACGACAGGCCGGTCCATTCCAGCGTCGTGCCCGGCGGCAGCTTCGCATGGATCGCCTCCATCGCCTTCATCGCCGCACCCGTGCTCTGGCCCGGCGCGGGCGAGCCTTGCAGCTGCATCGCCGGCTGGCCATTGTAGCGGGTCAGCGCGACCGGCGCGTTGGCCCAGGACAGGGTGGTGAACGCGGTATAGGGCACCATCTGCCCGTCCGCGCCGCGGACGAAGAACGACCCGATGTCCTCCGGTCGCAGGCGATAGGGCGTATCGGCCTGCACATAGACGCGCTTCACGCGCCCGCGGTCGATGAAGTCGTTGACGTAGGCGCCGCCCCAGGCTGTCGAGATGGTCGAGTTGACCTGGCTGAGATCCAGCCCCAGCGCGCGCGCCTTGTCCTCGTCGACATTGACCTTCAGCTGCGGGGCATCCTCCAGGCTCAGCGGGCGCACCTGCGCCAGCGACTTGTCCTGCATCGCCATGCCCAGCATCATGTTGCGCGCCTGGGTCAGCCGCTCGTGCCCGATCCCGCCGGTGTCGACCAGCTGGAGGTCGAAGCCGGTGGCATTGCCCAGTTCCTGCACCGCGGGCGGGACCAGCGCGAAGATCATCCCGTCCTTGTACTGACTGAACGCCCCCATCGCGCGCCCGGCGATCGTCTGCGCCTTGTTCTCGGCGCCGGAGCGGTCCTCCCACGGCTTCAGGTTGATGAACGCCAGCCCGGTGTTCTGCCCCTGCCCGGCGAAGCTGAAGCCGTTGATCGTGAACACGCCCGCGACATTGGCCTTTTCCGCGCCCAGGAAGTGGTTGCGCACCAGATCCAGCCCCTTGTCGGTGCGTCCGCTGGTCGCCCCCGACGGCCCCTGCACCAGCGCGATGACGGTGCCCTGGTCCTCATCGGGCAGGAAGCCCGACGGCAGCCGCACGAACAGCAGCGCGACGCCCGCGACGATCAGCAGATACACCAGCATCGACCGCTTCCAGCTGCGCGCGGAACGCCGCACGCCGCGCTCGTAATGGCGCTGGCCGTTGTCGAACTTCTCGTTGAACCAGCGGAAGAACCGCGCGACCGGCCCGTTGCCCTGCCCCTTGTCCGGATCGTGTGGCTTCAGGATCGTCGCGCACAGCGCCGGGGTCAGGATCAGCGCGACCGCGACCGACAGGACCATCGCCGACACGATCGTGATCGAGAACTGGCGATAGATGACGCCGGTCGATCCGCCGAAGAACGCCATCGGCAGGAACACCGCGGACAGCACCAGGCCGATGCCGATCAGCGCGCTGCTGATCTCGTCCATCGACTTTCGCGCCGCTTCCCTCGGACTGAGGTGTTCGGTGACGATCAGCCGCTCGACATTCTCCACCACGACGATCGCGTCGTCGACCAGCAGGCCAATCGCCAGCACCATGCCGAACAGCGTCAGCGTGTTGATGCTGTACCCGGCCACCGCCATGATCGCGAACGTGCCCAGCAGCACCACCGGCACCGCGATCGTCGGGATCAACGTCGCGCGCCAGTTCTGCAGGAACAGGAACATGACGAGGAAGACCAGCACCACCGCCTCGACCAGCGTGTGGATCACCTGTTCCACCGACAGGCGCACGAACGGCGTCGTGTCGTAGGGATAGACCAGCTTGACGTCGGACGGCAGCGTCCTGGCAATCTGCTCGGCCTGCGCCTTCACCGCCTCGACAGTGGCAAGGGCGTTGGCGCCCGACGCCAGCTTCACGCCGAAGCCGGCGGCATATTTGCCGTTGTACTTGGTGTCGAAGCCGTAATTCTCGGCGCCCAGTTCGACCCGCGCGACATCGCGCAGCCGCACGACGGCGCCGCCGGCATCGGTCTTCAGCCGGATGTTGCCGAACTGCTCGGGCGTCTGGAGCCGCGACTGGACCGAAACGGTCGCGTTCAGCTCCTGCTCCTTGGGCGATGGCTCGCCGCCGATCTGGCCGGCGGAAACCTGCGCGTTCTGCGCCTGCACCGCGGCGGAAACGTCCGCGATCGTCAGCTGGTAGCTGTTGAGCTTGAGCGGATCGACCCAGATGCGCATCGCATATTGCGCGCCGAACACCTGAATTTCGCCCACGCCGTTGACGCGGCTGATCGGGTCCTGGAACTTCGACACGATCATGTCGGCCAGGTCGTTGGCGTTATGCGAATTGTCGTCGGAATAGATGCCGACGATGACCAGGAAGTTCGCGGCCGACTTGGCGACCTGCAGCCCCTGGCGCTGTACTTCCTGCGGCAGCAGCGGGGTGGCGGCCTGCAGCTTGTTCTGCACCTGGACCTGCGCGATGTCCGGGTCGGTGCCCTGTTCGAACGTCAGCGTGATCGTCAGCGTCCCCGAGGACGAGGACGAGGACGAGAAATAGCGCAGGTTGTCGATCCCGCGCAGCTGCTGCTCGATCACCTGCGTGGTCGTGCGTTCCAGCGTTTCGGCATCGGCGCCCGGATACATGGCGTTGATCGTCACCGCGGGCGGCGCGATTTCCGGGAATTGCGCGATCGGCAGGCTGCGGATCGCGATCGCGCCCGCCAGCATGAGCACGATCGCGATGACCCATGCGAAGATGGGCCGATCGATGAAAAAGCGTGACATGGGCCGTTACTTCGCTTGCGCCGCGGGCTGGCCCTGGCCGGGCTGGCCCTGCCCCTGGGCAGGGGCGGCGTTGGGATTATACGGCACCGCCTTCACCGGCATGCCGGGGCGCAGCATCATGCCGCCTTCCACGATCACCTTGTCGCCCGGCTTCAGCCCACCGGTCACCAGCCAGTCGTCGCCGATCGTGCGCGAGGTCGTCAGCGGGCGCGGCTGCACCTTGCCGTCGGGGCCGACGATCATCGCGACCGCATTACCCTTCTCGTCGCGGCTGACCGCGCGTTGCGGGACCAGCATCGCATTGGCCTGCGTTCCCTCGACCAGCTCGGCGCGGACGTACATACCCGGCAGCAGCAGCGCGCGCGGATTGGGGAACAGCGCGCGGATCGTCTGCGTGCCGGTCGCGGGGTCGACGCTGACGTCGGCGAACTGCAACGTCCCCTCGATCGGATAGACCGACCCGTCGTCCAGCCGCAGCCGGACACGCGCCGCGCCGCCGCCGCGCGACAGGTCGCCGGCGGCGATCTTCTGGCGCAGCTTGAGCAGGTCGGCCGCCGATTGCGGCACGTCGACATAGATCGGGTCGAGCCGCTGGATCGTGGTCAGCGCATTGGCCTGCCCCGCGGTCGCCAGCGCGCCAGTGGTCGCCACCGAACGCCCGATACGCCCGGAAATCGGCGCGCGGACGGTGGTGCGCGCCAGGTCGATCTGGGCCGAGCGCAGCGCGGCCGACTGCGCCGCGACGTCCGCCTGCGCCTGCTGCGCCTGCGTCAAGGCGTTGTCGTAATCCTGTCGCGAGATGGCGTTGATCTTGACCAGTTCGCCATAGCGCCGCTGGAGCGCGGAGGTGGAGGCGATCGCGGCGCGCGCGCGCGCCAGCGCGGCGCGGGCATTGGCGACCTGCGTCACATAGGGCTGCGGGTCGATGCGGTAGAGCGCCTGCCCCTTCGACACCTGATCGCCCTCGCGGAACAGCCGCGCGGTGATGAGGCCGCTGACCTGCGGGCGCACTTCCGACGTCTCATAGGCGGTGAGCCGGCCGGGCAGCGTCGTCGTCAGCGTCACCGACTGCGGCTGCACCGTCACGACGCCGACCTGCGGCGGCCCCGCCTGGGCCTGTTGCTGCTGCTGGGCAGCGTCCTTTCCGCCCCCGCATGCGGCCAGCGGGAGGAACAGCAGCGCGGCGACCGCGCACCCCTTGTATGTCATGCGACTCTCGTTCTAAAGTGTGAGTGATCGCTCACTCACAAATGCTGCTAATGCGAACAAACCATGCCGTCAAGTAGAGAGACGCAATGATGCACACCGACATGGATGCTCCCCCGGCGCCTCTCGAGAGAGGCGAAAAGGCCAACGCACGACGGGAGAAAGTGGTTCAGGCGGCGCGCGTACTTTTTGCCGAACAGGGCTTTCACGCCACTGGCATGGCCGCGATCTCGCAGGCGTCGGGTGTGCTGGTCGGCCAGATCTACCGCGATTTTGCCAACAAGGAGGCGATCGTCGCCGCGATCGTCGAACGCGACCTCGACGAATATCTGCGCGAGGGCGAACTCCACGAAACCTGCGCCTGCGACGATCCGGCGGCGCTGCGCGCGTGGGTCGACCGATTCGTGGCGTCCGGCGAGATCCCCGATCTGGCCCTGATCGCGGAGATCATGGCGGAGGCGGCACGCAATGTGCGAGTCGCGGACATCTTCCGCCAGCTCGAGGCGCGGCTGCACGACCGGCTGGTCGATGCGCTGCGCATCCTGGCGCCGCATGCGAACGGGCGCCGGTTCGACTGTGTCGCCGAAACGATCCTGATCCTTGCCGGCGGGATTTTTCACCACCGGCTGGCGCATGACGGCGCGATCGACGACGACGTGCTGGAACGGCTGCTGAAGATCGCCGCGAATGAGATCGACGCGCTGATCGATCAGCCCGCCTGACGCGGGCCGCCCGGCGTCAGTTGCGCAGCAGCGGCACCAGCCCGCCCAGCCCGCGGCGCGCCGCCGACCGGCGCAGCGAGTCGGCCTGCGCGGTCAGCCGCTGCGCCTCGCTGAACGTCGGCGCCATCTCGGCCCGGCGCTCCAGTTCGCGGGCACGGTCGTGGGCCGTCGCGTCGCTAGAATAACCGCCCATTTCCGCTTCATCTCCCGCCCCCGGACCGGGGGTCGCGCATCAACGCACGCGCGGCGCCCTGGTTGCGGGCAGGCGCCGCGACGTGGCAGAAGCCGGCGATGACCGACGGCAAACCCCTGCGCGCCACGATCAAGCACGTATCCGAACATGCCGGCGTCTCGATCAAGACCGTCAGCCGCGTGCTCAACAACGAACGCTATGTCGGGGCCGAGACACGGGCGCGTGTGCAGGCGGCGGTCGAGGCGCTGCACTTCCGCCCCAATCTGGCCGCACGCGCGCTGGCCGGGCGCCGCGCGTTCCAGATCGCGCTGGTGTGCGACAATCCCAGCCCCAGCTACGTCTATGCGATGCAGACCGGCATCCGCGACCGGTGCGAGGCGGATGGCGTGCGCATGATCGCCCAGCCCTATGACCGCGCCTCCGCGCATCTGGTGGAGCAGATCGAGGCGCTGGTCGATACCAGCCGGATGGACGGGATCGTCCTGACACCCCCCGTCAGCGACGACGCGGCGGTGCTCGACCTGCTGGCGCGGCGCGGCATCCCGGTGGTGCGCGTGTCGCCGGGTTTCTTGGCGGAACACAGCGCGGCGGTGTCGATCGACAATCACGGCGCCGCGCGGGAGATGACCGCGCATCTCCTGTCGCTCGGCCATCGCCGCATCGCGCACATCGGCGGCCACCCCGATTACGCGACAGCGGCGCAGCGCCGGGACGGCTATCTCGCCGCGCTGGCGGACGCGGGGCTGACGGCGGAGCCTGCGCTGATCGAAAGCGGCAGCTACGATTTCCCCTCGGGCGCCGCCGCGGCCGAGCGGCTGCTCGACCTCGCCGATCCGCCGACCGCGATCTTCGCCGGATCGGACGACATGGCCGCCGGCGCGCTCACCGCCGCGCATCGCCGCGGGCTGGTGCTGCCGCGCGACCTGTCGGTGGCCGGGTTCGGCGACGATCCGCTGGCCGGCTATGTCTGGCCGCCGCTCACCACGATGCGCCAGCCGGTGCGCGACCTGGCGTGGAACGCCGCCGACCTGCTGCTGACCCCGGATCGCGAGCCGGAGCATCGCCGGCTCGACCACCGGCTGGTCGTGCGCGATTCGACCGCCGAGCCCGCGCGGCGCTAACCGATCCACACGAACGCAAACGTCGCCCCAGCGCAGGCTGGGGCCTCCCGCGGCTCCTGCCCCTTGAGATCACAGGGAGATCCCGGCCTGCGCCGGGATGACGGCCGGTCCGAAGGCGCTAGCCGATCAGCAGCACCGCCGCAGCCAGCGACAGCGCGAATGCCACCAATGTCGCGCCCGCCACGATCACCATCGGGCGCGGCCCCGCCTCCAGCAGCTGCGACAACGGGGAACGGATCGCGGTCGCGGTGACCGCCGCCGCCAGCAGCCCGGCCGCCGCGCGCTCCGCCGCATGGGTCGCGAAGGCAGGCACGATCCCAGTCGAGTTGATCCCCGCCATCACGAAGAAGCCGATGACGAACCACGGCACCCCCTGCCCCTTCCCCGCTTCGCCGCGCGGCAGGAAGAGCGCCACCACCGCCAGCACCGGCGCCAGCAGCGCGACGCGCGTCAGCTTGACGATCGCGGCGATCTGCCCGGCGCCATCGGAATAGGAATAGCCAGCGCCCAGCGCCTGCGCGACGTCGTGGATCGACGCGCCCAGCAGGAAACCGGCCTTCAGGTCGCTCATCATCAGCCAGTGCGCGACGAACGGATAGGTGACCATCGCGAGCGCCGACAGCGCGGAGATGACCACCAGCACCAGCGTCAGTTGCGCCTGGCTGGCGCGGCGTTCGCCCAATGTCGTCGCCAGCGCCAGCGCCGCGCTGGCGCCGCAGATCGCGACCGCGCCGCCCGCCAGCGTGCCGAACGCGTCGGAAAATCCCAGCCGCCGCGCGATCAGGATGCCCGACCCGATCGTCAGGGCGACGATGGCCACCACCGCCAGCAGCGCCACCGGCCCCAATGCCACGATCTGCCCGAAGGTGACGCGCACCCCGACCAGCACGATCCCCCAGCGCAGCAGCGCGCGGCTGGCGAAGGCGGTGCCGGTCGCCAGCCGTTTGTCCGCAGACAGGAAATTGAGCGCCAGCCCGATCAGCAGCGCCATCAGTGTCAGCGGCGCGCCGTAATGATCGGAGATGAACGCCGCCGCCAGCGTACCCGCCGCCACCACCACCAGCCCCGGCACATGATCGCGCCATGTGCTATGCGGCAGGGGGACGATGTCGCCATACAGG
Organism: Sphingomonas ginsenosidimutans; assembly: GCF_002374835.1. Lineage (GTDB taxonomy): Bacteria > Pseudomonadota > Alphaproteobacteria > Sphingomonadales > Sphingomonadaceae > Sphingomonas > Sphingomonas ginsenosidimutans. The sequence goes on along the minus strand of NZ_NWVD01000001.1, from coordinate 309,611 downwards.
TCCGCGGCCATCGGGAACGACGAAGGTGGACGGTTGCCGGTCATGATCCCCCCTATACGCCGCCGCTCGTTGAGGACTAGCGCGCATCGCGAACGTATGACAACGTTATCGGACAGAAAGTTGCGGGAGGGAAGAGGATGAGCGGAGGCGCCAATCGCGCGCGGTGGGTGATCGTGGCGATGGTGTTCGTCGCGATCATGCTCAACTATGTCGACCGCCAGATCCTGGCGCTGTTGAAACCGACGCTGGAGGCGGAATTCCGCTGGTCGGATCAGGATTACGCCAACATGGGCACCGCGTTTCAGGTCGCGACCGCGTTCGCGTTCCTGGGCACCGGCTGGTTCATCGACCGCGTCGGCCTGCGCCGCGGGTTCGGCGTCGGCGTGGGGGTGTGGAGCCTGGCCGGGATGGCGCATGCCGTCGCCACTACCGTCACCGGGTTCATCGGCGCGCGTGTGGTGCTGGGGATGGCCGAATCGATCGGCACGCCCGCCGCGGTGAAGACCGCCGCGACCTATTTCAACCATCGCGACCGGCAGATCGCGCTGGGCATCGGCAATACCGCCCCCAATGTCGGCGCGGTGGTGACGCCCGCGCTGATCCCGCCGCTGGCAGTCGCGTTCGGGTGGCAGGCCGCGTTCCTGCTCGCGGGCGGGCTGGGGCTTGTTTGGGTCGCGGTGTGGTTCGCGCTGCGCGTGAAGCCGGTCGCGCTGGATGCGATGGAGGCCGCGCCGATCCGCTGGGGCGATATCCTCCGCCGCCGCACCACGCTGGCGATCGCGATCGCCAAGGTGCTGTCGGATCAGGTATGGTTCTTCATGCTGCTGTGGCTGCCCGATCTGTTCCACCGGCTGTTCGCGCTGCCGCAGGGGACGCTCGGCTGGCCGGTCGCGCTCGCCTACGGGCTGGCGGCGTGCGGGGCGCTGACCGGCGGGTGGCTGCCGACGCGGATGATCGCGGGCGGGTGGAGCGTCAACCGCGCGCGCAAGACGACGATGCTGCTCTACGCGCTCCTCGTCCTGCCGGTGCCGCTGGTCCTGTCCGTCTCCAGCCCGTGGAGCGCCGCGCTGCTGCTCGGCCTGGGGCTGTTCGCGCATCAGGGGTTTTCCACCAGCGTGTTCGGCGTCGCCACCGACGTCACGCCCGCGCGCGCGGTCGGCTCGACGATCGGCATCGCGGCGTTCTGCGGCAACCTGTGCTCGATCGGGATGATCCAGTTCCAGGCCTGGGCGCTGGCGAACGGCTGGGGCTACACCCCCGCGCTGGTGATCTGCGCCAGTTCCTACCTGCTGGCGCTGCTGGCGATCCACCTGCTGATCCCGCGGATCGTCCCGGTCGAGCCGGAGGCAGGCGCGCCGCTGGTGGTGGCGCATTGACGGGCGAAAACGTCGCCCCAGCGAAGGCTGGGCCCTCTCTCGGTTCCTGCCGCGCCCGTGCGGACAGAGGTCCCGGCTTTCGCCTGGATGACGAGGCCCGAAGGCCCCTCCCACATCGGGAGGGGCCGAGGGAACGTCAGAAGTTCACCCGCGCGGTCACGCCGTAATAGCGATCCGCCTCGCGCGGGATGATGTAGCGGTAGCTGCCGCCCGGCCCGCCCGAGGTGATCGCCGCGGCGAAGCTCTGGTCGAACAGGTTCTTGACCTGGAAGGTCACGCGATAGCGGTCGTCGGCGTCGATCACCGCTGCCGACACGTCGACCAGGCCATAGCCCTTGATCGTCGTGGCGGCGCGGACCGCGGCATTGGCGTCCAGCTGCGACAGCTGGCTCGACTGGTACGACCCTTGCGCGCCCAGCGCGAAGTCCACCGCCCCGCCGGTCCGCGCGCGCCAGTCGGCGCCCAGCGATCCCTTCCACTTGGGCGCATAGCCCAGCGGCGTGCCCGACGGCACCACGCCGGTGATGTTGCCGTTGGTCGGCAGCTTGAACTGGTCGACGCGCGCGTCGGTATAGGCAAGGCCGCCGTTGAACGACAGGTCGCGCACCGGCTGGAACAGCAGGTCCAGCTCGCCGCCACGGGTGGAGATGCGCCCCGCATTGGTGAACCGCGTCACCAGCACGCCGGCGACCTCGTCCGGGTTGTTCGCCTGGAAATTGTTATACTTGGCGTAATAGGCGGCGAGGTTGACGACCAGCTTCCCGCCGAACAGCGTGTTCTTCAGCCCCGCTTCATAGCTGTCGGCCGTCTCCGGCTCGATCACGTTCGTGCCGGTCGCGGTCAGATTGTAGAAGATGTTGAACGCCGGCCCCTTATAGCCGCGCGCATAGGTGGCGTAGAAGGTCGACTGCGGCACGATGTCATACTGCACGCCCGCCTTGCCCGACCAATTGTCATTGGTCGTCTTGCCGGTGAACGGGCCGAAGCTGGGCTGGATGCCCGGCCCCGCCAGCGTGGTGACGCGCCGGTGGAACACGTCCAGCTGGTCGGTGGTGTAGCGGATGCCGACGATGCCGCGGAACCGGTCGGTGAAGTTCAGCGTGCCCTGTCCGAACAACGCGAAATTCTTGAACACCGAACCAAACACCGCGGTGCCGGTCGGCCGCGTGGTCAGCGCCGGCACGGTGCTGCACGGCGTGCCCACCGGCGCACCGTTGCACACGATATCGTCGCGCGTGAACGTGCGGGTCGTTTCCGCGCGCGAATAGAAGGCGCCCAGCACATAGCTGAAGAACTGGTCCGCCGGGCTGGTCAGCCGCAGTTCCTGCGTGATCGTGTTCGACACCTGCGGCCCGACATCGTGCAGCTGGTTGAGGCCCGAATAGGCGCGCGGCAGCCAGTCGCCGTCGCGAATCTCTTCGTTATCATATTCGCGATACGAACCGATGTAGGTGACGGTCTGGTTGCCCAGTTCCCAGTCGAACTGGCCGCTGACGCCCCAGCTCTTCTCGTTGGTGCGGGTGACGAGGTCCTGGTTGATCTCGCGCGTCTCGTCGCGGCGCGCCGGCGGCAGGACGGTGGCGGCGAACGCGCCCGCGCTGCCCGCCGCGCCGGTCGGCGTCGTGCCGATCACCTCGGCGCAGCAATTGTCCTTCGATTCGCGATAGTCGGCGATGATCGTCGCGGTGAAATTGGGCGCCAGGTTCGCCACCAGCATCGCGCGCGCACCGTAATGCTCATAGCCGTTCACCCGCTCGCCGTTATAGGCCAGGTTGCGGATATTGCCGTCATAGGTGCCGTAGAAGCCGGTGACGCGCAGCGCCACGTCGCTGCTGACCGGCAGGTCGATCGCGCCGCGCACGCGATATTCGTTGCCGTTGTCGAAGAAGAACCCGCCCTCGACATAGCCGCCCAGGTCCTTGCCCGGCCGCTTGGTGACGATGTTGATGACGCCCGCCGACGTGTTCTTGCCGAACAGCGTCCCCTGCGGCCCGCGCAGCACCTCCATCCGGTCGATATCGATCAGGTCGCTGAACGCCTCGCCCGCGCGGCTGTACACCACGCCGTCGACCACGGTGGAGATCGACGGCTCGCCCGCGATCGAGAAGGTCGATGTGCCGACGCCGCGCAGGAACAGCGACTGGTTGATCGCGGTGCCCGATTTGCGGAAGTTGAGCGTCGGGACGAGATATTGCGCGCCCTCGATATTCACCGCGCCGCGCGCCGCCAGCGCATCACCCGACACGACCGTGATCGCGACCGGCACGTCCTGCAACCGCTCCGACCGTTTCTGCGCGGTGACGATGATATCGCCGACCGGCGCATCCTCCGCCTCCGCCGGGGTCGTGGCGCTGCCGGTCCCGGCGGCGGGATCGGGCGACGCCACCTGCGCGGCGGCGGGCGATGCCGCGATCAGCGCGGATGCGGCGACGGCACTCAAAAACAGGCTCTTGGTCTTCATCTCAACCTCCCCGGAAATTCCCACTCTGCTGGTGGGGTATCACGACTGACTGCGTTGTCAGCCAAGTTCGTCTTTAGTGTCGGAAACCCAGTTCGTGCATCTCGACGACGCGCTTCTCGCGCGCGCTGATTTCCGCGGCGGTCCCGATCGCCACCGCCATCAGGCCGTCGCGCGCGGTCACCTCCACCGCGCCGGCGCCGCGCACCGCGGCGTTGAACCGCTGGTGCTCGTAGAAGGTGGAGCCATGGTGGCTGCCCGCCTTCAGCGCGGCTTCGTCGACATGGACGACGCGGCGCTCGACCTGCTTGGGCTTCATGAAGCCGACGCGCGGGCTGCGCACGATCGCGCCTTCGGGAATCAGCACGTCGAGCCGCGCCTGATCGCCGACCGCGGTGATCTCCTCCTGATTCTCCGCGCCGTCCGCGAACATCGACAGGTCCAGCATCGCGCGCACGCCATTGGCGAAATCGACGGTGGTATAGCTGTTGTCGATGATATCCGGGCGGCGGCCGTCATACGCCTCGTCCAGATGATTCACGTCCATCGCGCCGGAACAATAAACGCGCACCGCCTCCGACCCGGTGATGAGCCGCATCAGGTCGAAGAAATGGCAGCATTTCTCCACCATCGTGCCGCCCGTATTGGCGGAAAAGCGGTTCCAGTCGCCGACCTTCTCCAGGAACGGGAAGCGATGCTCGCGGATCGACAGCATCTTCAGCGCGCCGACGCTGCCGGCGTGCACCGCGCGGATAAATTCCGCGGCAGGCGGCATGTAGCGATATTCCATCGCGGTCCAGAACGGCCGATCGCTCGCCTCGGCCTGCTCGACGATCCAGCGCGCGTCCTCCACCGTCGTCGCCAGCGGCTTTTCGCAAAGGATCGCCAGTCCTTCGCCGAACAGCGGGACCAGCACGTCGCGGTGGGTGTGGTTCGGGCTGGCGACGATCACCGCATCGACCAGCCCGCTTTGGGCAAGGTCGGCGGAGGTCGCGAATGCCTGCACCCCGTCGGCCTTCTCGCCCAGCGCATCCTTCGCCCAGCCGAGCGAGGTGGACACCGGGTCGGCGATCGCGGTCACCACCGCGCCCGGCGTGATCGCCAGGTTGTTGAGATGCTCGACCCCCATCATGCCGGTGCCGACCAGGCCGTAACGGACTTGCTCTCCCACGCCTCTTGTCCTTATGTATGACAACGATGTCTGAAATCATTCTATCGCCCGATTCGCGTCCGCTCGGCAAGAGCGGAATTGCCGTCAGCCCGATCGCATGGGGGATGTGGCGCTTCGCCGGCGCCGGTGCGGCACCAGGCCGTGCGCTGATCGAGGCGGCGTTCGACGCCGGTGTCACGCTGTTCGACACCGCCGATATCTACGGCTTCGACGGCGCGGGCGGATTCGGCGATGCCGAGACGCTGCTGGGCGAAATCCTGGCCGACGCGCCGGCGCTGCGCGACCGGATGGTGCTGGCGACCAAGGGCGGCATCACCCCGCCCGTCCCCTATGACAGCGGCCGCGATTACCTGATGCAGGCGCTCGATGCGTCGCTGCGGCGGATGCGCGTCGATCATGTCGACCTGTACCAGATCCACCGCCCCGACATCCTGACCCACCCGCAGGAAGTGGCGCGCACGCTGGAGGATATGGTGTCGGCGGGCAAGGTGCGCGCGATCGGCGTGTCCAACTACACCGCCGATCAGACGCGCGCGCTGGCGTCGTTCCTGTCGGTGCCGCTGTCCTCGCAGCAGCCCGAATTCTCGCCGCTGTTCCTCGATCCGCTGATCAACGGGCTGATCGACCAGGCGATGGAAATGGACCTCGCGGTGCTCGCCTGGTCGCCGCTGGGCGGCGGGCGGATCGCGCAGCCGGGCAGCGCGCGCGAGGAAGCCGTGGCCGCCGCGCTCGATACGGTGGCGCAGCGCTTCGGCGTCGGGCGCACCGCGGCGACCTACAGCTGGATCATGGCGCATCCCGCGCGCGTCATCCCGATCGTGGGGACGCAGAATGCGGCGCGCATCGCCGAACTGGCCGATGCCTTCCGCATCCGCTGGTCGCGGCAGGACTGGTATGACGTGCTGGTCGCGGCACGTGGCGAACGGCTGCCGTAACCCCGCGCGATGACGCGACCGGCAGCAACGACATGGCAGGGAGAGGGAAGTGAGCAATCCGTGCGAGATCGCGTGGTTTTCCGCGCTGTGCGACGATGATTATGAATTCCTCGGCGTGCCCGATCCGGCGCTGCGTTCCAGCTGGGAGCATTGCCGCGATATCGTGATGCAGGCCGAAACCGGCAAGTTCGACAATATCCTGCTGCCGTCGGGCTATGCGCTGGGGATCGACACCACCGCCTTCGCCGCCGCGATCGCGACGGTGACGAAGAACATCCACCTGCTGATGGCGACCCGCATCGGCGAGATGTGGCCGCCGCAGCTGGCGCGCCAGATCGCCACGATCGACCGGATGACAGGCGGCGGGCGGCTGAAGGTGAACATCATCTCCAGCGACATGCCGGGGGAAACGCTCGCCTCCGCCCCGCGCTATCGCCGCACGGTCGAGGCGATGGAGATCCTCAAGACGCTGCTCAACGGCCAGCACCTGAATCACCAGGGCGAGTTCTGGCAGCTCGATATCGATCCGCCGCGCGTCGGCACCGTTTCGGGCAAGGCGCCGCTGCTCTATTTCGGCGGGCTTTCGCCGGATGCGCGCGACGCCGCGGCGCGCGCCTGCGACGTCTTCCTGATGTGGCCGGACAAGCGCGAGAATGTCGCCGCGATCATCGCCGACATGAAACAGCGCGCCGCCGCTTATGGCCGCACGCTGCGCTTCGGCTATCGCGCGCACATGGTGGTGCGCGATACCGAGGCGGAGGCGCGCGCCTATGCCGATCGCCTGCTGTCGAAGCTGGATGCGCAGGAAGGGGCCGCGATCCGCGCCAAGTCGCTCGATTCGGCCTCCGCCGGCGTCGCCGCGCAGGCGGCATTGCGCGACAATGCCGCGGACGACGGCTATGCCGAGGAGAATCTGTGGACCGGCGTCGGCCGCGCGCGCTCGGGCTGCGGCGCGGCGATCGTCGGCGATCCCGACCAGGTGCTCGCGAAGCTCCGGATGTATCGCGACATGGGCATCGACGCCTTCATCCTGTCCGGCTACCCTCACGCCGCCGAAGCCGATCTGTTCGCGCGCCACGTGCTGCCGCGGATCGACCACGCGCCATTGTGAGGGAGCAGACCGTGGACAGTGCCGATACGAAACCGTTGGTGGTGGGAATCGGCGGCACCGTCGGCGGCCCGTCGTCCACCGAACATGCGCTGCGCATCGCGCTCGCCGCCGCGCAGGAGGAAGGCTATGCCACCCGCCTGTTCGGGGGCGAGGCACTGGCGCAGCTGCCACTCTACGATCCGCGCGCGCGCGAGCGGACCGCCGGGGAACAGGATTTCGTCGCCGCGGTGCGCGCGGCATCGGCGGTCATCATCGCCAGCCCCGGCTATCACGGCAGCATATCGGGCGTCGTCAAGAACGCGCTCGACCTGCTGGAGGAAACCGCGCGCGATGCCGATCGCCCGTATCTGCACGACGTGCCCGTCGGGCTGATCGCCACCGCTTATGGCTGGCAGGCGACCGGATCGACGATCGCCGCGCTGCGCTCGATCGTCCACGCGCTGCGCGGCTGGCCGACGCCGTTCGCCGCCGCGGTCAATTCGGCGCAGACCAAGTTCGATGCCGATGGCGGCGCCAGCGATCCGGCGGTGGTCGAACAGCTCCGGCTGGTCGGGCGGCAGGTCGCGCGCTTCGCCCCCGCGCGCAATCTGGCTCCGTCGTTCACCGATGCCTGACCGGCGCGCCGCACTCCGACTGATCGGGCTGGGCGGCGCGGGGCTGGCGACCGGGGCCGCGGCGCAGGATATCGACCTGGGCTTTGCCGGCGGGCGCCGCGCGCTGGCGGACACTTGGCCGCAGAAGGGCGCGATGATCGTGCTACGCGAACGCGCGCCGCTGCTCGAGACGCCGATGGACGTGCTGGGCGACGACGTCTTCACCCCCAACGACCGCTTCTTCGTCCGCTGGCATTACGACGACATCCCGCTGTCGGTCGATCCCGCCGCGTTCCGGCTGCGCATCGGCGGCGCGGTGCGCCGTCCGCTGGCGCTCTCGCTCGACGCGCTGCGCCGGCTGCCGCGCGTCGAGCTGGCGGCGGTCAACCAGTGTTCGGGCAATTCGCGCGGCTTCTTCACCCCGCGCGTCCCCGGCGCGCAATGGGGCGACGGCGCGATCGGCAATGCGATGTGGACGGGCGTGCGGCTGCGCGACGTCCTCGATATGGCCGGGGTCGCGCCCGGCGCGGTCGCGGTGCGGCTGGCGGGGCTGGATCGCCCGCCGCCCGGCGCGCCATGGTTCGAAAAGTCGCTGGCGATCAACCATGCGCGCGATGGCGAGGTGATGATCGCATTCGCGATGAACGGCGCGGCGTTGCCGCTGCTCAACGGTTTCCCGATCCGGCTGGTCGTACCGGGCTGGTATTCCACCTACTGGATCAAGTCGCTCGACCGGATCGAGGTGCTGACCGCGCCGGACGACGGTTACTGGATGGCCAAGGCGTATCGCATCCCCGCCACGCCCGGCGCGAACGTCGCGCCGGGGGCGAAGGATTTCCCGACCGTGCCGATCGGCGCGATGGTGCCGCGCGCGTTCATCACTCCCCTGCCCGATGGTGCGAAGCTGGTCGCGGATCAACCCTTCTCGGTGCGCGGGCTGGCGATGGGAGGCGCGCACGGCGTCGCGCGCGTCGACCTGTCGATGGACGCGGGGCGGACGTGGCACGCCGCGCGGCTCGGCCCCGATCAGGGGCGCTACGGTTTCCGCCGCTGGTCCGCGACCATCGCGGGGCTGCGCCCGGGCGGCTATCGCCTGTGGGCGCGCTGCACCAACACCGCTGGCGAAACGCAGGCGATGGACGCGATCTGGAACCCCGGCGGTTATATGCGCAATCCCGCCCCCTCGATCGCGATCCGTACCGCATGAGGCGGCTCGCCCCCGCCGCGCTGATCGCGCTCGCCGCCTGTTCCGCGGAGCCGGACGCGCCCGCCGCCCCGGCGAACGACGCCCCGTCGGTGACGATCGCGCTGCCGGCCGAAACCGCCGCCTTCCCTGCCGGCCCGGCGGGCGAGTTGCTGACCCAGCGCTGCACCGCCTGCCATTCGGCGGACCTCGTCACCCGCCAACCGCCGCTGACCGCGGAGAAATGGCAGGCGACTGTCACGAAGATGCGCGAGGCGTATCGCGCCCCGCTCGACCCGGCGCAGGACGGGCGGCTCGTCGCCGCGTTGCTCGCGGTGCAAAACCGCTGACGGGGTGGCCCCGCGCGGGACGATCCGGTAACGCGGTTCTCAAAACGAGAGGCATTTCATCCGCATGATCCGTTTCGACTGGGCCGATCCCTTCCTCCTCGATGCGCAGCTGAGCGACGACGAACGCATGGTCCGCGACAGCGCGCGCGCCTATGCGCAGGACAAACTGGCGCCGCGCGTCATCCGCGCCTTCGCCGACGAACATACCGATCCGGACATCTTCCGCGAAATGGGCGCGCTCGGGCTGCTCGGCCCGACGATCCCGGCCGAATATGGCGGCGTCGGCGCGGGCTATGTCAGCTACGGGCTGGTCGCGCGCGAGGTGGAGCGCGTCGATTCCGGCTACCGCTCGATGATGAGCGTGCAGTCCAGCCTCGTGATGTACCCGATCCACGCCTATGGCTCGCAGGAGCAGCGCCGCAAGTATCTGCCGAAGCTGGCGAGCGGCGAATATATCGGCTGTTTCGGCCTGACCGAGCCGGATGCCGGCTCCGACCCCGGCGGCATGACCACCCGCGCGCGCAAGGTCGACGGCGGCTATGTCATCTCCGGCGCCAAGACGTGGATCTCGAACGCGCCGATCGCCGACGTCTTCGTCGTCTGGGCCAAGAGTGACGCGCACGGCGGCGCGATCCGCGGCTTCGTACTGGAAAAGGGGATGAAGGGGCTGTCGGCGCCCAAGATCGAGGGCAAGCTTTCCTTGCGCGCCAGCATCACCGGCATGATCCAGATGGACGAGGTGGAACTGGGCGAGGATGCGCTGCTGCCGAATGTCGAGGGGCTGAAGGGCCCGTTCGGGTGCCTCAACCGCGCGCGCTACGGGATCAGCTGGGGGGCGCTGGGCGCGGCCGAATTCTGCTTCCACGCCGCGCGCCAGTACGGCCTCGACCGTCATCAGTTCGGCCGCCCGCTCGCCGCGACGCAGCTGTTCCAGAAGAAGCTGGCCGATATGGAGACCGAGATCGCGCTGGGGCTCCAGGCGTCGTTGCGCGTCGGGCGCCTGCTGGACGAGGGCGATTACGCGCCGGAGATGATCTCGATCGTCAAGCGCAACAACGTCGGCAAGGCGCTCGACATCGCGCGGATGGCGCGCGACATGCACGGCGGCAACGGCATTTCGGGCGAGTATCAGGTGATGCGCCACGCGATGAATCTGGAAACCGTCAACACCTACGAAGGCGCGCACGACGTCCACGCGCTGATCCTCGGCCGCGCGATCACCGGCATCGCCGCGTTCTGACACGCACGCGGAGACCTCAGCTTTCGCTTGGGTGACGGCTTTGGGCACAGGCGTCGCCCCAGCGAAGGCCGGGGCCTCCCCGTGGACCAGACGCCTCCCGCCCAAAGCCGCGCTTCACCCGCCCCAAGCGCGAACCGCTGGCATCCGGCGCCGCGCATCCCCACTTTGCTGACATGACACGGCTTTCCCTGCTCGATCTCGTCCCCGTTACCGACACCGGTACGGTGGCGCAGTCGCTCGCCAACGCCGCCGACCTCGCGCGTCATGCCGAGGCGGTCGGTTTCGACCGCTATTGGGTCGCCGAACATCACGGGATGGAGGGGATCGCATCGGCCGCCACCGCGGTGGTGATCGCGCATGTCGGCCACGCGACCTCGCGGATCCGCATCGGCGCGGGCGGGATCATGCTGCCCAATTCGGCGCCGCTACAGATCGCCGAGCAGTTCGGCACGCTCGACGCGCTGTTCCCCGGGCGTATCGACCTGGGGCTGGGCCGCGCGCCCGGTTCCGACCAGCGCGTCGCGCAGGCGCTGCGCCGCAATCTGAACAGCGATGCCAACCAGTTCCCCAACGACGTCGTCGAGCTGCAAAGCTATTTCGCCGACGACGGGCGCACCGGCATCCGCGCCACCCCCGGCGCGGGGGCGCGGCCGCAATTGTGGATCCTCGGCTCCAGCCTGTTCGGGGCGCAGCTCGCCGCGATCCTCGGCCTGCCCTATGCCTTCGCGTCGCATTTCGCGCCCGATGCGCTCAACCAGGCGCTGGCGATCTACCGCCGCGATTTCCGTCCCTCCGCAGTACTCGACCGGCCCTATGCGATGGCCGGGTTCAACGTCTTCGCCGCCGATACCCGTGCGGAGGCGGAGCTGATCGCGACGTCGCAGCAGCAGTCGTTCTTCGCGCTGCGCACCGGCAATCCCGGGCGGATGCGCCCGCCGGTCGAGGGCTATCGCGCCACGCTGCCGCCCGCCCATGCCGCGATCCTCGACCATGTCCTGTCCGCCAGCGCGATCGGCACGCGCGACGACGTCGCGCGCGGGCTGGCCGCGTTCGTCGAGCGCACCGGCGTCGACGAGGTGATGGTCGCCAGCGCGATCTACGATCACGACGCGCGCAAGCGGTCGGTCACGCTGACCGCGGAGGCGATGCGCTCGCTGGACCGCGCGGCCGCCTGACGCGCCCCGCATAGGGGGTGGACGCCACCGGCGCGCCCGGCTAACCGCGCGCGATGGCGCACGTCGGCATCATCATGGGGTCCACCTCCGATTGGGAGACGATGCGGCACGCCGCCGAGACGCTCGACGCGCTCGGCGTCGCGTATGAGGCGAAGGTGGTGTCCGCGCACCGCACCCCGCAGCGGCTCTACGACTACGCCACCGGCGCGGCGGACCGCGGGCTGAAGGTGATCGTCGCCGGCGCAGGCGGCGCGGCGCACCTGCCGGGCATGGCCGCGTCGATGACGCACCTGCCGGTGCTGGGCGTGCCGGTCGAATCGAAGGCGCTGAAGGGCATGGACAGCCTGTTGTCGATTGCGCAGATGCCCGGCGGCATCCCGGTCGGCACGCTGGCGATCGGCAAGGCCGGCGCGATCAACGCCGCGCTGCTGGCCGCCGCGATCCTGGCGCTGGCCGATCCGGCGCTGTCGCAGCGGTTGCAGGACTGGCGCCGCGCGCAGACCGACGGCGTGGCGACCGACCCGGCATGACCGCGCTTCCCCCAGGCAGCACGATCGGCATCCTGGGCGGCGGGCAGCTGGGCCGGATGCTTGCCAGCGCCGCGGCGGACCTGGGCTATCGCACCCATGTGCTGGCGCCCGACCGCGAAAGCGTCGCGGCGCAGACCGCCTCCTCGCTGACCCGCGCCGATTACCACAACAAGGTGGTGCTGGCCGATTTCGCCGCGCAATGCGACGTCGTCACCTACGAATTCGAGAATATCGATGCCGCGCCGGTGCGCTGGCTGGCGGACCGCGTACCCGTCCACCCTTCCCCGATGAGCCTCGAAGTCGCGCAGGACCGGGTCCGCGAAAAATCGTTCGTGGAGCAGGTCGGCGGCCGCCCGGCACGCTGGCACGCGGTCGCCACCCGCGCCGACCTGGACGATGCGATCGCCGCGATCGGCTGCCCCGCGGTGCTCAAGACGACGCGGTTCGGCTATGACGGCAAGGGGCAGGTGCGCCTCTCCTCCCCCGCCGATGCCGATGCCGCGTTCGAGGCGATCGGCGCGCCCGCCGTGCTGGAGGCGTTCGTCCCCTTCACGCACGAATTCTCGATCGTGCTGGTGCGCGCGGCCGACGGCACCGTCACCAGCTATCCGCCGCCATGGAACGAGCATCGCGACGCGATCCTCCACCGCTCCACCCTGCCCGCCCCCGCCGAAATCGCGGCGCAATGGACCGAAGCGGCGGCGCTGACCGGCCGAATCGCCGATGCGCTGGGGCATGTCGGCGTGCTGACCTGCGAATTCTTCGCCGGCGCGGACGGCCCGGTGTTCAACGAAATGGCGCCGCGCGTCCACAATTCCGGGCACTGGACGATCGAGGGCGCGGCGACCTCGCAATTCGCCAACCACATCCGCGCGATCTGCGGCCTGCCGCTGGGCGACACCGCACTGATCGGCACGCATGTTGAGATGGAAAACCTGATCGGCGCCGATTGGGAACGCTGGCCCGCCCTGGTCGCCGAGCCGAACGCCTACCTCCACCTCTACGGCAAGCGCGAGACGCGCGACGGCCGCAAGATGGGGCATGTGACGCGCATCGCGCGGGGCTGACGCGCGCGTCTCAATCCGCGCGCAGCGCCCAGTCGACCGCCGCCGCGGCGTGCAGCGCGGTGGTATCGAACACCGGCACCGCGCTGTCCGCATCGCCGACCAGCAGCATGATCTCGGTACAGCCCAGGATCACCCCCCCCGCGCCCCGTTCCACCAGCCGCGCGATGACGTCGCGGAACGCCGCGCGCGATTCGGGCCGGACCTGCCCCGCGACCAGTTCGTCATAGATGATGCGATGGACTGTCGCGCGATCGCGCTCGTCGGGCACGATCACCTCCAGCCCGTGGCGCGTCGCCAGCCGCCCCTTGTAGAAATCCTGCTCCATCGTGAACGCGGTGCCCAGCAGCCCGATGGTGCGCAGCCCGGCCGCGCTGATCCGCTCGGCGGTGGGATCGGCGATATGCAGTAGCGGGATCGATACCGCCGCCTGCACCGCATCGACCATCCGGTGCATCGTGTTGGTGCAGATCAGCAGCACGTCCGCCCCGCCCGCCTCCAGCGCGCGCGCCGCCTGCGTCATCCGCGCGGTCAGCGCGTCCCAGTCGCCGCGATGCTGCAATGCCTCGATCTCGGCGAAGTTGAACGACCACAACAGGCAGGATGCCGACGCGGTCGGCCCGACGCGGTCGCGCACCCCTTCATTGACGATGCGATAATATTCGGCGGAGCTCTCCCAGCTCATCCCCCCGATCAGCCCGATCGTCCGCATCATCATTCCCCGTGCCGCTTCGTCGCGAGGCGCCGTAGCGCGACGGTGGGCGGGCCGAAACCCGTCCGACGCCGACATGCGCGATTGCCCGATCGCCGCACCGTCTTCACCCGAGTCGACGGATCGGGGATGCCGCAGGCCCGCGCCGTGCGTATCCTGCGGCCGCCGGGAACAGGAAGGAATGATCATGCGTCACCGCTCGCGCGTCGCGACGTTCGGCCTCGTCGCCGCATCGGCGGTCGCGTGTCCCGCCGCCGCGTCCGAACGGGTCGTCGATGTGCCGCTGGCGGGCGGCACGGATCAGCGCGTGCTGATCGCCGCGCCGCCCACCCCGCGCGCCGCGATCGTCATGCTGCCCGGCGGCACCGGCGATATCGGGCTGACGCGCGACGGCGATATCCGCCACGATCACAATTTCGTCGTGCGCACCCGCGCGGCGTGGAAGGCGCGCGGCTATGCCGTGCTGATCCCCGATACCGTCGACCACGCCAGCCTGCGCGGACAGCGCAGCACGCCTGCCTATGCGCGGCGCGTCACGGCGCTGATCGCGCTCGCCCGCCGGCAGACGGGGGCGCCGGTGTTCCTGCTGGGGACGAGCCAGGGGGCGATCGCGGCGATGAACGGCGCGGCGCACGCCCGTCCGGGGACGCTTGCCGGATTGGTGCTGACCGAATCGGTTTCGGTGCCCGGCGGCAGCGGCGAAACGGTGTTCGATGCCGATCCGGCCGCGGTGCGCGTGCCCGCGCTGGTGGTCGCCAATCGCGCCGACCGGTGCCGCGTCGCCCCGCGGGGCGCGGCCCCGCGCATCGCCGCGGCGCTACGCCGCAGTCCCGACGTCGCGGTCGTCCATGTCGATGGCGGCACGACCCGCGGCGACGACGATTGCGGATCGCTGACGCCGCACGGTTATGCCGGGATCGAGGATGAGGTGATCGGACGCATCGCGGCGTGGATCGATCGCCACGGCGCGCGTCGGAAATGAACAGCGCGCGGGGGAACGCCATCGCCCCCCGCGCGCCATCATCGTCGGTCCCGCTCAGCCGGTGCGCTTGCCGTTCAGCGGGAAGCTGCCGAACGCGCCCGCGCCGACGTTGCCGGTCACGGTGTCGCCATCGACCGTCGCGGTAATATCCAGCGTCATCGGCATCGGCGACGTCATCTGCTGCTTCCACGACAGCGTGTTGCCGTCGACCGTCCCGGTGACGTCGGCGGCGCCCATCGCGCCCGATGCCTGCCCCGTGAAGCTGTTGCCGTCGGCCTTCACCGTCAGCGTCAGGTTCTGGTCGCCCAGCGGCGACTTCACGGTGCAATCGTAGGTTCCGTCCACTCCGGCCATCTTGCTCTCCCTTGCGTACGTTACGTCGTGCGTGCTCACTTCGCGGCGGTGGGGGCGGCAGCGGCGGCGGGCGCCGCCGAACCGCCGGCCACCGCCGACGCCGGCATGACCTCGACCGGCAGCCCGAGCGAGTCAAGCTGCGGCTTCACCTTCGCGGCATCGCCCACCACCACCCAGACCAGTTTCGCCGGGTCGATCGCCCCTTTCAGCGCCCCCGTCGCCTGCGGCAGCGTCAGCGCGCGGTAACGGCTTGCGACCGTGGCATAATAATCGTCGGGGCGGCGATACAGGTCGTTGGCCTGCATCGCGGTCAGCACGTCGCCCGACGTCTCGAACTCGCCCGACAGCGATCGCGTGGCCGAGTTGATCGAGCGTTCGAACTCCGCCGCCGTCATCGGCGCGGTCGTCAGATAGGCGGCGACGTCCTGCTTCATCGCGGCCAGCGCGGGGCCGGTCTTGTCCGCCTGCACCGGCGCCGACAGGACATAGGGCGCGGCGAAGGCGTTGCGGCTGAAATTGCCGCTCGCGCCGTAGGTCCAGTGCTTCTCCTCGCGCAGGTCCATGTTGATCCGCCCCAGGAAGCTGCCGCCCAGCGCCTCGTTGGCGATCTGCACCGGCAGCAGGTCGTCGGTGCCCTTCAACCCGGTCTGCATCGCGCCCTGGATCAACGATTGGGGGCTGTCGGGCCGGTCGATCAGCACGATGCGCGGCGACACCGAATTGATCGTCGCCGGGAACGCCTTGGTCCCGCCCGCGCCGGTCGCGCGCCAGTCGCCGAACTGCGCCTCCAGCGTCTGGCGCACCGTGGCGAGCGGCAGGTCGGAGGTGACGAAGATCTTCGCCTTGTCCGGGCGTAGCCAGGCATCGCGGAACGCGACCAGATCGGCGCGGGTCAGCGCCGCCACCGCACGCGGATCGCCCGATCCGCGCATCTTCTCATACGGCGACCCCGGCGACACCAGCGTCGGCAGCACGCGCTGCGCCAGCCCGCTGGGGCTGGTCAGCTCCTGCGCGATCTGCGTCAGCTGCTGGTTCTTGACGCGCGCCAGCTCGCTGTCGGGGAAGGCCGGGTTGCGGACGATATCGGCCCACAATCGCACGCCCGCGGCCAGATTGGCGCTCGGCACGCGCAGCGATACGGTGCTGCGGTCGGCGCTGCTGCCCGCGCCGATGTCCGCGCCCAGCCGCTCCTTGTCCTCGGCCAGCTGGATCGAATTGCGCGTCGCCGTGCCTTCGTCCAGCATCGCCAGCACCAGCGCCTGCGTGCCCAGCTTGTCGGCCACGTCGGCGGCGACGCCCGCGTCGAAGCTCATCACCGCCTGCGTCATCGGCACCGCGGTGCGCCGGGCATAGACCACCTCGATCCCGTTCGACAGGCGCGTGCGCTCCACCGCCGGGAAGCTCAGGTCGGCGACCTGCGCCACGCCCGGAATGGGGCCGCGCGTGCCCTTCACCGCGGGCGCGGGCGCCTCGGCCGGCACGTCCTTCGCCGGCGCCGCCTGCGCCTCGGCATAGGCATCGCGCGCGCCGGGAACGATCGACAGCTGATACGCCGGGCGCGTCAGCCACTTCGCCGCGGCGGCGCGCACCGTCGCGGGGGTCTGCGCCGCCAGGTCGGCCAGCTCCTTGCGGTAATGCGCCGGATCGTTCGAATAGAGCGCGCCCTCGGCCAGCGCGACCGCCTTGCCGCCGAACCCGCCGACCGATTCCAGCCCGCCGATGCGATCGACGACGCTGCCGGTGACGTAACGGCTCACCTCGTCCGCGGTCGGGCCGTTCTTGACGAAATCGGCGACGATCGCGTCGATCCGTTGCGACACCGTCGCCGGATCGACGCCGGGGCGGACGATCGCGGTGATGACGAACATCCCGACCTGCGCCAGATTCTGGTAATTGGCCGACACCTGCGTCGCCAGCTTGTCCTGCTTGACCAGCGCATTGTCGAGCCGCGAACTGGCCAGCCCGCCCAGCACCCCGGCGGCGACGTCCAGCGGCGCGGCATCCGGGTCGTTCAGCCCGGGCACCGCCCAGGCCTTGGTGATCATCGTCGCGGCGACGCGGTCCTTCATCACCTCGACTGCCGGGCCGGGCAGCGTGGTGGGGAGCGGCGCGGGCGGGGCCACGCTCTTCGGGCCGGCGGGGATCGCGCCGAAATATTTCTCGACCAGCGGGCGCGCGGTCGCGACGTCGATGTCGCCGGCCAGCACCAGCACCGCATTGTTGGGGCCGTAATGGCTGCGGAACCATTCCTTGACGTCGGCCAGGCTGGCCGCATCCAGATCGGCCATCGATCCGATCGTGGTATGGCCATAGGGGTGGTCGGCGGGGAACAGCCCCTCGGTCAGCTTGTAGCGGCGCAGGCCGTAGGGCTGGTTGTCGCCCTGCCGCTTCTCGTTCTGGACGACGCCGCGCTGCACATCCAGCGTGTTCTGCGTGATCGCCCCGGTCAGATAGCCCATGCGATCGGATTCGAGGAACAGCGCGCGGTCCAGCGCCGCGGTCGGCACCGTCTCGAAGTAATTGGTGCGGTCGAAACTGGTGGTGCCGTTCAGGTCGGTCGCGCCGACCTGCTCCAGCGGTTCGAAGAAGTCGCCCGGCGCATTCTCGCTGCCGTTGAACATCAGATGCTCGAACAGGTGCGCGAAGCCGGTCTTGCCCTTCGGCTCGTGCTTCGACCCGACGTCATACCACACGCTGACCGCGACGACCGGCGCCTTGCGATCGGTGTGGACGATCACGCGCAGCCCGTTCTTCAGCGTGAATTGCGTGAAGGGGATGTCGACCGCCTTGACCAGCGTGGCGACGGGCGCGGCGGCGGGCGCGCCGCGCGCGGCCTGCGCGGTGGCGGCGGGGATCGCGAAGGGGGACGCCAGGACGGCCACGGCGACGCCGGCCGCCAGCACGGAACGATGCGACAAGAAGGGATACTCCACGCGATGGTTACACCCGACACCATAGCGTGCCGCAATCGCCCGGCAAGCGCGGCGACGCGGGGTATTGACTGCCGATGCAATGATTGCCAATGCAACGATCGATGGGCTTCTACGATACCACCAACCTCTATCCCGATTCGTCGATCGGCTATCTCGTGAAGGTGTGCAACCAGCTGGGGATGGCACATCTGGACCGTGCGTTCGCCGATGAGGGGCTGAGCGCGGTACACTGGTCGGCGCTGATCTCGATCCATTTCGGCCGCGCCCCGACCTGCGCCGCGCTCGCGCGCGATCTGGCGCATGACAAGGGCGCGATGACGCGGATGATCGACACGCTGGAGCAGAAGGGGCTGGTCCGCCGCCTGCGCAACGATGACGACCGCCGCGTGATCCAGCTGTCGCTGACGCCGGAGGGAGAAGCGGCGACGCTGCGCTGCCGCGATCGCGTCATCGCCTGCTGGAACGAATGGCTGACCGGCTGGACCCACGACGAGATCACCACCCTTATCGCGCAGCTGCAACGGCTGCGCGCCACGCTGGAGACTGCCGCCCCATGCGCCGCCTGATCCCCCCGCTCGCCGCCGCGCTGCTGACCGGCGCCTGCGCGGTGCCCGCGTCGCCGCCGTCGGTCGCGTCGAAGGGCGCGGCCGATCTGGCGCTGGCGGGGCCGGCGGTGGTGCTGGCGCCCGACTGGTGGACCGCGATCGGCGATCCGCAGCTCGACCGGGTCGTCGCCGATGCGCTGGCGGGCAACCCCTCGCTCGATGCCGCGGCCGCGCGCGTGCGCCAGGCGCAGGCCGCGCTGGCGCGCCAGGATGCGGAACGGTCGCCGGACGTCGCGCTCGACGCGCAGGTGCAGGGCGCGCGGCTGTCGGGCAACTACACCATCCCGCCGCCCTTCCGCGGCACCGTCCGCGCGCTCGGCACCGGACAGGCGGGGTTGTCGTGGAACCTCGACCTGTTCGGCCGACAGAAAGCCGCGATCGAGGGTGCCGCGGCGCAGGCGCGCGCCGCCGCCTATGATCTGGCCGCCGCGCGGCTGATGCTGGCCGGGTCGGTGGTGCAGGCCTATGCCGAACTGGCACGCGCCGAACGCCAGCGCGCGATCGCGACGCGCACCATCGCCGCGCGCGAGAATTCGCTGAAGCTGGTCGGCGTGCGGGAACGCAACCGGCTGGCCAGCCGCATCGACGTGGAAGCCGCCAACACGCTGCTGGCGCAGGCGCGGCTGGCGCAGGTGCAGGCCGATGGCGCGCGCGCGCTGGCCGCCGATGCGCTGGCGGCGCTGGCGGGGCGCGGCGCGGACTATGCCGCCGCGCTAGGCCCGACGCGCCTGCCCGACGATGCCGCGCTGCCGGTGCCCGCGGTGCTGCCCGCCGATCTGCTCGCGCGCCGCGCGGACGTCGCCGCGGCGCAGGCGCGGGTGGAGGCCGCCGCCGCCGGCCGGCAGGTCGCGCGCCGCGCCTTCTACCCCAATATCAACCTGTCGGCGCTGGCGGGATTGCAGGCGGTCGGCTTCGCCAATTTCGTCGATCTCGATTCGGGCACCGCCGGCGCGGGCGCGGCGATCCACCTGCCGCTGTTCGACGCCGGGCGGCGCAAGGCCGATCTGGCCGGCGCCACCGCCGCGCTCGACGCCGCCACCGCCGCCTATAACGGCGCGGTCGTCGCCGCCGCGCGCGAGGCGGCGGACGCGGTCGCGCGCGTCCGCGCCGCCGATGCCGCGCGGGCGCGCACCGCCGACATCCAGCGCGCGCTGGGCGAAACGAACCGCCTCAACGCGGTGCGCGTCGCCAGCGGGCTCAACAGCCGGCTCGATCTGGTCGACAACGACGTCCGCCTGCTCGACGCCGATCTGGCCGCCGCCAACCGTTCGATCGACGCGCTCGCCGCGCGCGCCCAGCTTGCCACCGCACTCGGCGGCGGCTTCGCCCCCGTCCAGGACCTCGCCCGATGACCGACACGCCTGTTCCCGCCGCCGCCGAGAGCCCGGAGCCTCCCGCCCCCACCCCGGCCCCCGCCCCCACCGGCAACCCGAGGGGTCGTCGCCGCGCCTTCGCCGTGCTGGGTGCGGTGCTGCTGGTCGCGCTGATCGTCTGGGCGGTGTTCCACTTCCTGCTCGCCAAGCCCGAGGAGGAGACCGACGACGCCTATGTCGCGGGCGACGTCGTCGCGATCACCGCGCGCGATCCGGGCACGGTGCTGGCGCTCCACGCCGACAATACGCAGAGCGTGAAGGCCGGGCAGCCGCTGATCGAGCTGGACCCGACCACCGCCGAGGTGAACCTGGCCGCCGCCGCCGCCGAACTGGCGCGCGCGGTCCGCGCCACCCGCGCCGATGTCGCGCGCGTCGGCCAGTCCGATGCCGCGATCGTCGAGGCGCAGGCGCAGCTGTCGCGCGCACAGGACGATTACGCCCGCCGCCGCGGCGCCGCCGCGCAAGGGGCGGTATCGGGCGAGGAACTGGATCACGCCGCCGATGCGGTGAAGGTCGCCGCCGCCAGCCTGCGGCTCGCCCGCGAACAGCGCCGCCAGACGCAAAGCGCGGTGCAGGGCACCGACGTCGACACCAATCCCGCGGTCCTTGCCGCGATCGCCGCCTATCGCCGCGCCGCGATCGTGCGCGGGCACATGCGCATTACCGCGCCGATCGACGGCGTCGTCGCGCAGCGCACCGTGCAGGTCGGTCAGCAGATCGCCGCCGGCACGCCGTTGATGGCGATCGTCCCGCTCGACCGCCTGTGGGTCGACGCCAATTTCCGCGAGACGCAGCTCAAGGACCTGCGCATCGGCCAGCCCGCGACGCTGGTGGCGGACACCTATGGCGACGACGTAATCTATCATGGCCGCGTCGTCGGCGTGGGCGCGGGCAGCGGCAACGCCTTCGCGCTGCTGCCGCCGCAGAACGCCAGCGGCAACTGGATCAAGATCGTGCAGCGCGTGCCGGTGCGCATTGCGCTCGATCCGAAGGAATTGCGCGCCAACCCGCTGCGCGTCGGCCTGTCGGTGAAGGCCACGGTCGACACCGCCGATCGCGGCGGCGCGCGGCTGGCACAGGCGGCGACCGCCCCGTACCGCGGCGACACGACGCAGGGCACCACGCCCGAAGTCGAGGCGGAGATCCGCCGGATCGTGGCGGCCAACCGGTGAGCCGCCCTTTGTCACCCGCACCCCGCCCGGCGCAGCCGGGTGGGAAGGGTGAGGATGACGCCGCATGAGCCAGCCCCCTTCGCAGCCCCCCTCCCCCGCGCCCCTCTCCGGCGCCAGGCTCGGCCTCACCGCCTTCGCGCTGGCGCTGGGGACGTTCATGATGGTGCTCGACACCACCATCGCCAACGTCTCGCTGCCGACGATCGCGGGCAATCTGGGCGTGTCGAGCGACAATTCGACGTGGATCGTCACCGCCTTCGCGGTCGCCAACGGCGTCGCGGTGCCGCTGACCGGGTGGCTGATGCGCCGCTTCGGGGTGGTGCGCGTGTTCTGCACCTCGGTGGTGCTGTTCACGATGGCCTCGTTCCTGTGCGGCGTGGCGTGGAGCCTCAATTCGCTGATCGCCTTCCGCGTCCTCCAGGGCGCGGTGTCCGGCCCGATGATGCCGGGCAGCCAGGCGCTGCTGATTTCGATCTTCCCGCCGCAGAAGCGCGCCACCGCGCTCGGCATCTGGTCGATGACCACGCTGGTCGCGCCGATCATGGGGCCGATCCTGGGCGGCTATATCTCCGACAATTTCCACTGGTCGTGGATCTTCCTCATCAACGTGCCCTTCGGCGTGCTCACCGCGATCGTGTGCTGGACGAACCTGAAATCGCGCGAGACGCCGACAATGAAGCTGCCGATCGACACGATCGGGCTGGTGCTGCTGGTCCTGTGGGTCGGCGCATTGCAGGTGATGCTGGATCTGGGCAAGAATGCCGACTGGTTCAACGATCCCACCATCGTCGTGCTGACGATCGTCGCCGCGATCGGCTTCGTCGCCTGGGTGATCTGGGAACTGACCGACGCCAATCCCACCGTCGACCTGACGCTGTTCGCGCGGCGCAATTTCTGGATCGGCAACCTCGCCTTCGCGCTCGGCTATGCGGTGTTCTTCGCCAACATTCTGATCCTGCCGCTGTGGCTCCAGACGCAGTTGGGCTATACCGCGACCTGGGCCGGGCTGGTGGCCGCGCCCAGCGGCGTCGTGGCGGTCGTCCTGACGCCGTTCGTCGCGCGCCTGTCGGGAAAGGTCGATGCACGCATCCTCGCCACGATCGCGTTCGGCGGCTTCGCGGTCAGCTACTGGATGCGGTCGGGCTATACCACGCAGGCCAGCTTCTCCGATTTCGTGCTGCCGCTGCTGGTGCAGGGCGTGTCGATGAGCACGTTCTTCCTGGCGATGCTGACGATCTCGCTCGATCGCATCCCGCCCGAACGGCTGCCGTCGGCGACCGGCATCTCCAATTTCTGCCGCATCGTCGCGGGCAGCTTCGCCGCGTCGATCATCACCACCGCCTGGGACCGGCGCGAGGCGCTGCACCAGAGCCGGCTGGCCGAGGCGATCGGCACCGGCGTGCCCTATCGGATGGCGGCGGAACAGCTGCAGCGCATGGGGCTGAACGCGGCGCAGGCGGCGGGCGCGGTCACGCGGCAGATGGTCGGGCAGGCGTATCTGCTCGCCTCCACCGACCTGTTCCGCCTGTCGGCGTGGCTGGCCGGATCGCTGATCGTCCTCGTCTGGCTATGCCGCCGCCCGTCGGCGCCATCAGGGCCGGTCGCGGCGGACTAGCAAGCGGGGTTCACGCGAAGGCGCGAGGACGCGAAGATGTATCGCTACTCGCCACGTAGTGGCCTCATCATGATCGGCTGCGAATGTGAGGATGCTTCGCGTCGCATTCTACATCTTCGCGTCTTCGCGTGAACCAAACTTCTTCTGTGGACGGGCCCCGCCCGCTATTCCCCCGGCCGCACCATCAGGCTGCCCATCAGCAGCCCCAGGACGTGCTGCGCGTAATCGCGGCGCAGCGTGTCGTCGATGTCGCCGACCGCGAACGCCCATTTCAGCGCATAGCGTGCCTGGAACAGATGGTCGCACGCGCCGATCAGCGAGAAATAGAACAGCATCGGATCGACCGCGCGGAACACCCCCTCCGCCTGCCCCTGCGCCAGGATCGCGGCCTGCGCCTCGTGCAGCGGGCGGACGACACGCTCCGACACGAAGCGCGCGCCCTCCCCCTCCACGTCCTGCGCCAGCACCGCGACCAGCCGGTTGATGTACGGATGGTCGAAATAGGTCTGGGTGATCGCGCGGATATGCAGGTCCAGCTTGCGCACCGCCGGCAGGTCGGCGCGGACCAGGTCCGCCAGCATCGGGAAGGTCCCGCCCACGTCCCGCTCGATCAGCGCGCGGAACAGCCCGTCCTTCCCCCCGAAGCGATAGTGGATCAGCGCCGAATTCAGCCCGGCACGCGCCGCGATCTCGGTGAAGGTGATGGTGATCGAATTGCGCTCGATCATCAGCGCGCTGGCCGCGTCCAGCAGCACGTCGCCCGAATGGCGACCACGCGGCCGCGACGTCGTGCCGCGCTTGCGCGGGCGTGCGGGCGGCGTGCGCCCGTCGTCCACCGCCGCCACCTCCTGGCTCGGCATCGCTGGCATCCCCTCCTGTCGCGGACCGTCCTGTGCGGCGGCCCGTCATAATCGAGGTTATGCCCGGATCGGAGCCACTGGCAAGAGGGCGATGACGGCGGGCCTTATCCGGCCGCTTCGGCCAGCATCCGGATGATCCCGGAGAAATCCTCGCCGCCCCGCCCGGCCTCGGCAAAGGCGGTGTAGAGTTCGGTGGCGCGCGCGCCCATCGGCACCTCGGCATGCGCGTCGGCGGCGGCCGCCATCGCCAGGTTCAGGTCCTTCAGCATCAGCGCGCCGGCAAACCCGCCCTGGTAATCACGGTCGGCGGGCGATTCGGGGCCGACGCCGGGGACCGGGCAGTAACTGGTCATCGACCAGCTTTGCGCGGTGGCCTTGCTGGCGATGTCGAAGAAGGTCTGCGCGTCCAGCCCCAGCCGCTCGGCCAGCACGAACGCCTCGCAGGTCGCGATCATCGTCGAACCCAGGATCAGGTTGTTGCACAGCTTCGCCGCCTGCCCCGCGCCGCTGGCGCCGGCATGGACCACCGCCTTGCCCATGTCCTCCAGGAACGGGCGCGCGCGTTCGAACGCCTCCGCGCTGCCGCCGACCATGAAGGTCAGCGTGCCGGCATTGGCCGCCGCGATCCCGCCGCTGACCGGCGCGTCGACCGCCGCGATGCCGCGCGTCGCCGCACCCTCCGCGACGCGCCGCGCGGTCGTCACGTCGATCGTCGAACAGTCGATCAGGATCGTCGAGGCCGCCACCCCGGCCAGGCTGTCGGCATAGACCTGCTCGACATGCGCGCCGGCGGGCAGCATCGTCACCACCGCCTCCGCGCCCTCGGCCGCCGCGGCGGCGCTGTCGGCGGCAAGGCACCCGGCCGCCTCCGCCCGCGCCAGCGCCTCGGCCGACAGGTCGAAGGCGCGCACGTCATGCCCCTTCTTCGCCAGATTCGCGGCCATCCCGCCGCCCATGTTGCCCAGCCCGATGAACCCGACCCGCGCCATGATATTATCCTCTCCGATCCATCCCGTTCCGACGAACGCCGCGGTCTATTTGCCCGTCCACTGCCCCGCGCGCTTCTCGACGAAGGCGGCCATTCCCTCCTTCTGGTCGGCGGTGCCGAACAGGCCGTTGAACAGCCGGCGTTCGAACTGAACGCCCGCCGACAGCGTCGTCTCATAGGCGGCGTTGACCATCTCCTTGTTCGCGATCACCGCCAGCGGCGCCATTGCCGCGATCGTCGCGGCGGTCTTCACCGCGTCCTCGACCAGGTCGGCGGCCGGCACGATGCGGCTGACCAGCCCGGCGCGCTCCGCCTCGGCGGCGTCCATCATCCGCCCGGTCAGGCACATCTCCATCGCCTTGGCCTTGCCGACCGCACGCGCCAGCCGCTGCGATCCGCCCATGCCGGGGGATACCGCCAGCTTGATCTCCGGCTGGCCGAACTTCGCCGTGTCCGCCGCCAGGATGAAGTCGCACATCATCGCCAGTTCGCACCCGCCGCCCAGCGCATAGCCCGCGACCGCCGCGATCACCGGCTTGCGCGTACGCGTCAGCGTTTCGTAGCCGCCGAAGAAATTGGTGCCGTACATGTCGGCAAAGCCCTGCGCGGCCATTTCCTTGATATCCGCGCCGGCGGCGAACGCCTTATCGCTGCCGGTCAGCACCGCGCACCCCTGCGTCGCATCGGCATCGAACGCGGCGAAGGCGGCGAGCAGGTCGGCCAGCACCTGCGAATTGAGCGCGTTGAGCGCCTGCGGCCGGTTGAGCGTGACCAGCGTCACCGCGCCGCGCCGTTCGACCAGGATCGTTTCATATTCGGCCATTTTCTGTCCCTCTCAAGATCGTCACCCCAGCGCAGGCTCGGGTCTTCATCAACGGATCGCCCAGCTGGCGGCACCAGACCCCGGCCTTCGCCGCGGTAACGGTCAGTACGGCGTCCACGCCTCGTCGTCGGGCAGCGGCGCGAAGATCTGGTCGATCACATGATCGCTCACCCCCTCGGGGGTCGCGGGGTTCCAGCGCGGCGCGTTGTCCTTGTCGACGATCACCGCGCGTACGCCCTCCAGGAAATCGTGGCGCTGCACCACGCGGCTGCCCACCGCATATTCCTGCCGCATCTCGTCCTCGAACGTCGGCATCGTGCGCCCGTCGAGCAGCAGCTTCAGGCTGACCTTCATCGTCTGCGGCGATTTGGTGTTCAGCGTCGCCAGCGTCGCGCGCGCGAAATCGCCGTCATCCGCCGCCAGCGCCGCGAACACCTCCTCCAGCCGGTCCGATGCGAACAGCCGGTCGACATGCCCACGCTGCACCAGGATCGCCGCCGCGCCCGGCTCCACCGACAGCCTGTCCAGCACCGCCGCCACGTCGTCGGGCCGCGCCGCGATCGCCGCCTTGGCTTCCTCCACCCGGTCGGCGGGGAGGAAATGCGTCGCCAGCCCCAGCGCCAGGCATTCCGCGCCGTCCAGCCGATGCCCGGTCAGCGCCAGATACTGCCCGATCCGCCCCGGCAGCCGCGACAGATACCAGCCGCCGCCGACATCGGGGAACAGCCCGATCCCCGTCTCGGGCATCGCCAGCTTCGTATTCTCGGTCGCGACGCGGAACCGGCACGGCTGGCTGATCCCCATCCCGCCGCCCATGGTGATGCCGTCCATGAACGCGACGGTGTCCTTGGCATAGGTGAACAGCCGGTGGTTCATGCGATACTCGGTGTGGAAAAACGCGCGCGCCTCCGCCCCGTCCTTCGCCCCGCTGTCGGCCAGCATCCGGATGTCGCCGCCCGCGCAGAATCCTCTGGACAGTTTTGGGTCGCCGTCCGGCGCGGGCGCATGGTCGATCACCACGCAGCGGACGCCCGCGTCCTCGCGCCACGCCTCCAGCGCGTCGAGCACGCCCGTGCACATCGCGGTGGTCAGCGCGTGGAGCGCCTTCGGCCGGTTGAGCCGGATGCGTCCGACGGCACCCTCGGTCGCAACGATCAGTTCGCCCGTCATGCCCGCACCAGCTCCCGACCGACGATCATCCGCATCACCTGGTTCGTCCCCTCCAGGATCGAATGGACGCGCAGGTCGCGCCAGAACCGCTCGATCGGATAGTCCATGAGATAGCCGTAGCCGCCATGCAGTTGCAGCGCGCGGTCGACCACGCTCGATCCCGTATCGGTCGCCAGCCGTTTGGCCATCGCGGCGAAGCGGGTCTTGTCGGGGGCAGCCGCGGTCACCTTCGCCGCGGCGACGTACAACAGGTAGCGCGCCGCCTGCAATTCGGTGTCCATGTCGGCCAGCGTGAATTGGGTGTTCTGGAAATCGGCCACCGGCCTGCCGAACTGCTGCCGGTCCTTCGTATAGGCGATCGCCTCGTCCAGGCAGCGTTGCGCGCCGCCCAGCGAACAGGCGCCGATGTTCAGCCGCCCGCCGTCCAGCCCCATCATCGCGAAGCGGAACCCCTCGCCCTCCGCGCCGACGCGGTTGGCGACCGGCACGCGGACGTTGTCGAAGATCACCTGCCGCGTCGGCTGCGCGTGCCAGCCCAGCTTGCGCTCGTTCGCGCCGAACGACACGCCCGGCATGTCCTTGTCGATCACCAGGCACGAAATGCCCTTCGGCCCCTCCGCCCCGGTGCGGACCATGGTGACGTACACCTCGTTCTCGCCCGCGCCGGAAATGAACTGCTTGGTGCCGTTGACGACATAATGGTCGCCGTCCCGCCGCGCGCTGGTCTTCAGCGCGGCCGCATCGGATCCGGAACCCGGCTCGGTCAGGCAATAGCTGGCGATCCGCTCCATCGTGACCAGATCGGGCAGGTAGCGCGCCTTCAGATCGGCGTCGGCGAACCGGTCGATCATCCATGCGGCCATGTTGTGGATCGAGATGAACGCGCTGGTCGCGGGACAGCCGTATGCCATCGCCTCCATGATCAGCGCCGCTTCCAGCCGCCCCAGATTGATCCCGCCCGATTCCTCGCTGACGTAGATCGCGGCAAAGCCCAGCTCTGCCGCCGCCTTGATGGTGTCGCGCGGGAAGACGTGCTTCTCGTCCCACTCCGCGGCGAACGGCGTGATCCGGTCGGCGGTGAAGCGCCGTGCCAGCTCCTGGATCTCGCGCTGGTCGTCGGTCAGGTCGAATTGGTCGGTCATGTCCTCATCCCGTTATGGGCCGCGTTGTTTCCTCGCCGAACGACAGGACATGTCGGCATCCCGGTCCGCCCGATCACGCACCGCGGCGCATATGCTTCGGGACGAGGCGTCGACAAGCTCGACCTCTCCTTGGCACGAACGGCAGGCAGGCGACGGGTGATCCGCCCCCAGGTGTATCGACATTCCCGTCCGTTCGCCCTGAGGATTCGTTGAACGGGTTGAGTCCGAATATCGCGCCGCCCTAGCATTTCTCGTACCGCACCACCTGCGCGCCGTCCCGCCGTACCAGCACCGTACCGCCGTTCTCCAGCCGGAAATCGTTGCGCCGCGTCCAGCCCGCGCCCTCCCCCGAAAAGCGCAGCTCGGCGCTCAGCGCGTAAGGGTCGCTCAGCGCGATCGACTGCACCCGCGCCTTCGCTTCGTGGAAACGGATCGTGTCGGCGTCGATGTTGATGCGGCCGGTCGCCGCGGTATTGGCCAGCTCGCAATCGTCGGGGGTCACCCCCCAATAGCCCTGATAATCCGCCGGCAATGCGCGGCCGCGCGCGGCGGTCAGCGGCCTGGCCTGGATCGGCACGCCGGTGCGCGCGGTCGCCCGCACGCCGTTCGTGGCCGCCGCCGCCTCGATCGCCTGCTGCGCCTCCGCCTCGCGCTCCGGGACGGGGACATTCCCATAGTCCGCGTCTGGCGACGAACAGGCCGCCAGCAACCCGGCCAGCAACAACGCCGGCACCCCGCGCCCAGGCGCTGCGAAGCGGATCGAAACTGGCGCCGGCATCATCGTTT
This sequence comes from Sphingomonas ginsenosidimutans, assembly GCF_002374835.1. GTDB lineage: Bacteria > Pseudomonadota > Alphaproteobacteria > Sphingomonadales > Sphingomonadaceae > Sphingomonas > Sphingomonas ginsenosidimutans. The sequence goes on along the minus strand of NZ_NWVD01000001.1, from coordinate 280,910 downwards.
ACCCCGTCATCACCCCATGGTCGGGATGACGAACGCATTGGCGGCCTCGCCGGTGCCGCCGTCGGGCCAGCGCTGCGTCACCGTCTTCACGCGGGTCCAGAATTTCACGCCTTCCATGCCGTGCTGGTTGGTGTCGCCGAACGCGCTGCGCTTCCACCCGCCGAACGTGTGATAGGCGACCGGCACCGGGATCGGCACGTTGATGCCCACCATGCCGACGTTGACGCGCGCGGCGAATTCGCGCGCGGCATGGCCGTTGCGGGTGAAGATCGCGACGCCGTTGCCGTATTGGTGCTCGCTCGGCAGCCGCACCGCGGTTTCGAAATCGGGCGCGCGCACGATCTGGAGCACGGGTCCGAAGATTTCCTCGCGATACGCGCTCATGTCGGTGGTGACGCGGTCGAACAGCGTCGGGCCGATGAAGAAGCCCTGCTCATGCCCCTGCAACGTGAAGCCGCGGCCGTCGACCACCAGCTCCGCGCCCTCGTCCACGCCGGTCTGGATCCAGTTTTCCACGCGCTGCTTGTGCGCCGCGTTCACCACCGGGCCGTAATGCGCCTCCGCATCGGTCGATACGCCGACGCGCAACGCGGCGATCGCGGGGATCAGTTTCTCGCGCAGCGCATCGGCGGTCTTCTCGCCCACCGGCACCACCACCGGCAGCGCCATGCACCGCTCGCCCGCCGAACCGAACGCCGCACCGGACAGGTCGGCGACCACCTGGTCCAGATCGGCGTCGGGCATCACGATACCGTGGTTCTTGGCCCCGCCCATCGCCTGCACGCGCTTGCCCGCGTCCACGCCGCGCCGGTAGACGTAATGCGCGATATCGCTCGATCCGACGAAGCTGATCGCGCCGATCGCCGGATGGTCCAGGATCGCGTCGACCATCTCCTTGTCGCCGTGCACCACCTGCAGGATGCCCTCGGGCAGCCCGGCCTCGCGCATCAGCTCGGCCAGCCGCACCGGCACCGACGGGTCGCGCTCGCTCGGCTTGAGGATAAAGGCGTTGCCGCACGCGATCGCGACGCCGAACATCCACATCGGGATCATCGCCGGGAAGTTGAACGGGGTGATCCCCGCGCCGATGCCGATCGGGGTCCGCATCGAATAGACGTCGATCCCCGGCCCCGCGCCATGCGTATATTCGCCCTTCAGGACGTGCGGGATGCCGCAGGCAAATTCGATCACCTCCAGCCCGCGCTGGATGTCACCCTTCGAATCGGCGATCACCTTGCCATGTTCGCTGGACAGCGTGCGCGCCAGCTCCTCCATGTTCGCCTCGACCAGTTCCTTGAAGCGGAACATCACGCGCGCACGGCGCTGCGGGTTGGTCGCCGCCCAGCCGGGCTGCGCGGCCTGCGCGGCGGCGACCGCGCGGTCCAGATCGGCGGTCGTGCCCAGCGCGACGCGCGCCTGCACCTGTCCGCTGTTGGGATCGAATACCTCGCCGGTGCGCGCCGCGGCACCAGCCGCACCGCCCACGATATGATGGTCGATCGTGCGCATGGTGTCTCTCTCCTGCCATCTCGTGCGGCGGGGTGTGCGCCCGCCGACGCGTTGCAGGCAAGCGGCAATTCTGCAACGCTCACCTGCAATGACGCAGCCGGTGCCCTGGAACGACCTGCAGGATTTCCTCGCCATCGCGCGATCGGGGCAGCTGGCGCGCGCCGCCGCGGCGATGGGGGTCGATGCCACCACGATCGGCCGCCGCCTGCGCCGGCTGGAGGCGCGGCTGGGCCGCACGCTGTTCGAACAGACGCGCGAGGGGCAGGTGCTGACCGAGGCGGGCGAGGCGCTGCTGGCGCAGGTCGAACGCATGGCGCGCGCCGCCGACGCGATCGCCAGCGACGGCGCGGCGGGGACGCTGACCGGGGTGTTGCGCGTCAGCGTGTCGGAGGGGTTCGGCGCCTTCTTCGTCGCGCGCCACCTGCCCGCCTTCGCGTCGGAGCACCCCGGGCTGACCGTCGATCTGGTCGCCAGCAGCGGCTTTCTCAGTCCGTCGCGGCGTGAGGCCGACGTCGCCGTGCTGCTCGCGCGCCCGCGCAGCGGCCCGTTGGTGGCGGCGAAACTGTCGGATTACGCGCTGCACCTCTACGCTGCCCGCGACTATCTCGCCCGGCACCCTGCGCCGACGCGCGCGACGCTGGGCACCGCGCATCGTCTGGTCGGCTATATCCCCGACCTGCTCTACGCGCCGGAGCTGCGCTACCTCGACGATATCGACGCGCGACTCGTCCCGCACCTGCGCTCGTCGAGCATCCAGGCGCAGGCGCGCCTGATCGAATCGGGGGCCGGGATCGGTGTGCTGCCGCATTTCATCGCCGGCGCGAACCCCGCTCTGGTGCGGGTGCTGCCCGACATATCGATCCGCCGCGCCTTCTGGCTGGTCACCCATCGCGACACCCGCCGCCTCGCGCGCGTCCGCGTCTTTCGCGCATGGCTGGCCGATCTGGTTGCGCGCCACCGCGCCGAATTGCTAGGCTGAGGCTTATTTCTTCATCGCATCCAGCAGCAATTTGACGTCCTGGCTGCGCCCGCGCGGGACGATCAGCACGTCGGAACCGCTGGCCACCACGATCAAGTCGCTGACCCCGGCGATCGCGACGCGCACGCCCTCGGCCCGCACCAGGCAGTTCGCCGCGTCCAGCGCCACCACGTCGCCGCTGACGACATTGCCCTGCGCGTCGCCCTCGCTGATCGCGTGCAGCGCGTCCCAGCTGCCCACGTCGCTCCACCCCATCGCCACCGGCACCACCGCGACGCGGTCGGCCTTTTCCATCACCGCATAGTCGATCGAATCGGACGGCGAGGCCGCGAACGCATCGGCATCCGGCCACACCCGCGCGCCCTCGCGCCGCGCGGCGTCCAGCGACGCGCGCACCGCCGCCAGCATCGCGGGCGCGAACCGTTCCAGCGCGGCGACGAAGGCATCGGCGCGGAACAGGAAGATCCCGCCGTTCCACGCATGGTCCCCCGCCGCCAGCATCGCCTCCGCCACATCGCGCCGGGGCTTCTCCACGAAGCGCGCGACGCGGTGGACGCCCGCCGCCACCTCCTCGCCGACCTGGATATAGCCATAGCCGGTCTCGGGCGCGTCCGGGGTGATCCCGAACGTCACCAGCCAGCCATCCTCGACCAGCGGCAGCGCGCGGCGGATCGCGGCGTGGAACGCATCGACATCGGCGATGACATGATCGGACGGCATCACCAGCAGCGCCGCGTCCGGGTCCGCCGACAGCGCCGCCAGCGCGATCGCGGGCGCGGTGTTGCGCCCGACCGGTTCCAGCACCAGCGCCTGCGGCTCGGCGCCCGCGGCGGCGAGCTGCGCCTCCACCTCGTCGGCATGCGCGGCGTTCGCGACCACCACCGGCGCGGCGAACCCCGCCCCCCGCGCGCGCGCCGCGGTGAGTTGCAGCATCGTTTCCGCCGCGGTCAGCGACAGGAACTGCTTGGGCTTCTCCGCCCGCGACAGCGGCCACAGCCGCGTCCCCGATCCGCCCGACAGGATCACCGGAACGATCTGCGTCATGCGCCGTAGAACTCCCGATACCATTGAACGAACCGCCCGATCCCCTCGCCCAGCATCACCTTCGGTCGATAGCCGGTGAGCGCGTGAAGCTTCGACACGTCGGCGAAGGTCGCGGTGACGTCGCCGGGCTGCATCGGGCGCATGTGCTTGATCGCGGTGCGGCCCAGCGCCGCCTCCAGCGTCCCGATCATGTCCATCAGCCCGACCGGGTGGCTGTCGCCGATGTTGAGGACGCGGTGCGCGCCGCGTTCGGGCGGGTGGTCCAGCGCGCCCACCACCCCGTCGACGATATCGTCGATGAAGGTGAAGTCGCGCGCCATCTTCCCCTCGCCATAGACCTCGATCGGCTCGCCCGACAGGATCTTCCGCGTGAAGCCGAAGATCGCCATGTCCGGCCGCCCCCACGGGCCGTAGACGGTGAAGAAGCGCAGCCCCGTCTGCGGGAATTTGTAGAGCGTGGCATAGGCATCGCTCATCAGCTCGCATGACCTTTTCGTCGCAGCGTAGAGCGATACCGGGTTCACCGCGGCATCGTCCTCGCTGAACCCGCCGCCGTTGAGCGGCCGGTCGCCATAGACCGAGCTGGACGAGGCATAGACCAGATGCTCGAACCCCGGCGCATGGCGGCTCGCCTCCAGCAGCGACAGATGCCCCGCCAGGTTCGAGCGTTCGTAGGCGAACGGATTGTCGATGCTGTACCGCACCCCCGCCTGCGCGGCGAGGTGGACGATCCGCGTGACGCCATGGTCGCGCACCAGCGCCGCGACCATCTCCGCATCGGCGATATCGCCGCGCACCATCCGCATCGCGGGCACGTCGGCGAAGCTGGCGGCGCGCGCTTCCTTCAGCGCGGGGTCGTAATAATCGTTGAAATTGTCGATCCCGATCACGCTGTCGCCGCGGTCCAGCAGGCGATGCGCGACGGCATGGCCGATGAACCCGGCGGCGCCGGTGACGAGGATGGTCATCGCGTCGCTCCCTCGCCCCCGGCGCGCATCACGCTCAGCGCCCGATGCTGGTATAGTCGAAACCGGCGGCGCGCACTTCGTCCGGGATGTAGATGTTGCGCAGGTCGACCAGCACCGGCGATGCCAGCAGCGACTTGACCCGCGCCAGGTCCAGCGCGCGGAACTCGTCCCATTCGGTCACGATCGCCAGCGCGTCGGCGCCCTCGATCGCGCTGTACGGCCCGTCGCAATAATCGACGTTGTCGAGCACCTTCTTGGCCTGCTCGACCCCCTCGGGGTCATAGGCCTTCACGGTCGCACCGGCGTCCTGCAGCGTCTGGATCACCGCGATCGCGGGCGAATCGCGCATGTCGTCGGTGTTCGGCTTGAACGTCAGCCCCAGCACCGCGACGGTCTTGCCGCGCACGTCGCCGCCCATCGCGGCGATGATCTTGCGCCCCATCGCGCGCTTGCGGGTATCGTTGACCGCCACCACCGCCTCGACGATGCGCTGCGGCGCGTCATAGTCCTGGCTGGTCTTGAGCAGCGCCAGCGTATCCTTGGGGAAGCACGACCCGCCATAGCCGGGGCCGGCGTGAAGAAACTTCGACCCGATGCGATTGTCGAGGCCGATGCCGCGGCTGACGTCCTTCACGTCGGCGCCCACCTTCTCGCACAGGTCGGCGATTTCGTTGATGAAGGTGATCTTGGTCGCCAGGAAGGCGTTGCCGGCATATTTGATCAGTTCCGCGGTGCGGCGGCGCGTGACCAGGATCGGCGCGGCGTTGAGGTACAGCGGACGGTACACCTGCCGCATCACCTCGGTCGCGCGGTCGTCCTCCGAGCCGATCACGATCCGGTCGGGGCGCTTGAAATCGTCGATCGCGGCGCCTTCGCGCAGGAATTCGGGGTTGGAGACGACGCCGAACTGCGCCTGCGGTGCGGCCTCGCGGATGATCCGCTCCACCTCGTCGCCGGTGCCGACCGGCACGGTCGACTTGGTGACGACCACCGCATAGCCGGTCAGCGCCTCGCCGATCTCCTTGGCGGCGGCATGGACATAGGTGAGGTCGGCATGCCCGTCGCCGCGCCGCGACGGCGTGCCCACCGCGATGAAGATCGCGTCGGCGCCCGCCACGCCCTCGGCCAGTTCGGTCGTGAAGCGCAAGCGCCCGGCCTGCACGTTGCGCGCGACCAGTTCGTCGAGCCCGGGCTCGTAGATCGGCATCACGCCGTCCAGCAGCCGCTCGATCTTGCTCGCGTCCTTGTCGACGCAGACGACGTCGTGCCCGAAATCGGCGAAACAGGCACCCGACACCAATCCGACATAGCCGGACCCGATCATGGCGATCTTCACGAACGTCTCCCTCTTTGTGATCCGTCAGGCCGCCCGCACGTGGTGCGGCGCAAAACGATCGCGGCGCTCGCGACTTAACCTGATCCGGTGGGGAATCAAGCGTCGCGGGCGCCGCGTGGAGACGGTGCGAAGCCGTGCCGAGACGGTGCGAAAGGGTGGGACGTCAGACCAGAAACCAGAAAAGCGCCAGCGCCGCCCACGGCCCGGCGACCCCGGCGAGCAGCAGCAGCAGGCGTGCGCGCGGGCTCCACTTGCGCGCAACCGGCGGCGGCGCGAACTGGCCGGCATTGGGGAACGGTTCGATATTGCTGCCGCCGAAGGCCGCGGTCACCGCGCCCGCGGGTAGCGGCGCGTCGAATTCGCAGCCATAGCCCTCCGGCCCGTGCCACACGACACGCGCACGGGTCAGGCCGACATGCGCGATGCCGATGCTGAACGTGGTGCCCCGCGCGATCGCCGCCGCGGTGTGCAGACGACAGCCGTCGCGCGTCAGGTCGACCAGCACCGTTTCGATCACGGTGCCGTCGTCCAGGCGGATCGTCCCCGGACGCCCCAGCTCACCGCGCAGCGCACCGCGACGATCGCCCGAATCGGCCAGGTGCCGAGCAGCCGTACCCATCAGCATCATCCCATCACCCGTTGCATGGGCGGCAGGATGCACCGTCGAAGGTTTACAAACCGCTCACAGCGGCATCGCCCGGCAAAAAGATTCGGGCGTAAAATCATGCACGCGCACCATACCCGATACCCGAAACGATCTTTTTTTCCAATTTTACACTTGCATGACTCCCGCCAATTTGGGACCAGTTGTGCAAGCGCCGTGTCAGAATGACACAGAACGGCGCACGGAGAGGATGAATGATCGAACTTGCCCATGCCGATGATGTGGTTTCCGCATCGGCGCTGCTCGGCTTCGGTGGCTCGCTGGCCGCCGGTCTGTTGTGCTGGGCCGCGATCATCGTCGCCGTCATCTGACCGCCGCACGCTCGGGGTGTCGCGCGCGCGGGCCGTTCCGCCGCGCGTGACCGCCGCTCGCTTCCCTGCGGCCGCCATGGCCGTTGCTTCCTGACGATCTGTGCCTATAGTCCGCGCCCGCAGGCGACGATGTACCGGGACAATCGGTCCCGGTCGGACAGTCGGGGGAGAAGCGCGTGAATGATGGTGTGCAGCGATTGATCGCTGAGCCATCCCTGTCATCAGGCCTGCTGTTCCGCGGCGCCCCGTCGCGGACGCTTCGCGTGCATCTGGCCCTGTCGGTCGTGCTGGGTGATCTGGCCGCGATCATGCTCGGGATCCTGGTGGCATGGTTCGTGAAACCGGACCCGGCGGCGCTGGTCGCGCTGCTGGCGGTCACGCTGCCGATCTATGCCGGCACCGCGCTCAATTCGCGCGCCTTCGCGATCAGCACGCTGCGCCGCGGCAGCGGCGGCGTCTCGATTGCGCTGCGCTCGCTGGCGTTCAGTTTCGCGGCGCTGTTCCTGCTGGTCTATTTCATCCGCAGTGAACAGTTCATCCCGCGCTCCATGCTGCTGACCACGATGGTCGCGTCCGCGGTGCTGCTGGGCGGGTTCCGAATCGCCGTGGGCAGCTACATCCACCGCCACCTCAACGACCGGCTGCTCGCCGAAATGGTCATCTTCGACCGCGCGCGCACCCAGGTGCCCGACCGGATGATCCAGATCGATGCCGAAACGACCGGCATCGTCCCGGACCTGGCCGATCCGGTCGCGCTGCATCGTTTCGGCGAACTGGTCCGCGACATGGACCGCGTGGTGATCGTCTGCGAACCGGATGCGCGGGCCGACTGGGCGATGATGCTGAAAGGCGCCAACGTCCTGGGCGAGGTGATGGTCGACGACATCGGGTCGTTCGGCGCGTTCGGCATCAGCGCGGTCGCGCATCACCCCACCTTGCTGGTCGCCAGCGGCCCGCTGACGCTCAGCCAGCGGGTGACGAAGCGGCTCTTCGACCTGGCGCTGTGCATCCCCGCGCTGATCGCGCTGGCGCCGGTGCTGCTGCTGACCGCGCTGGCGGTGAAGCTGGACAGCCGCGGGCCGGTGTTCTTCCGCCAGCGCCGCGTCGGGCGCGGCAACGCCTTTTTCGAAATCCTGAAGTTCCGCAGCATGCACGTCGCGGAATGCGATGCCGACGGCAACGTCTCTGCCGGGCGCAGCGACAGCCGCGTGACCCGCGTCGGCCGCTTCATCCGCAGCACTAGCATCGACGAGCTGCCGCAGCTGTTCAACGTCGTGTTCGGCTCGATGAGCCTGGTCGGCCCGCGCCCGCACGCGCTCGGCTCGCTGGCGGGTACGCAGTTGTTCTGGGAAATCGACAACCGCTACTGGCACCGCCATGCGTGCAAGCCGGGGCTGACCGGCCTGGCGCAGGTCCGCGGCTTCCGCGGCGCGACCCACCGGCGCGAGGATCTGACCAACCGCCTCCAGGCCGATCTTGAGTATCTCAACGGCTGGAGCATCTGGCGCGACATCTCGATCATCTTCGCGACGCTGCGCGTGGTCGTCCACCGCAACGCCTTCTAGGATCTGGCGGGCATCCCCCGCCACTCCTCCCGGACCCAATCGAAATCTCGGCGAAGCTCCTTCCCGTCATGCCGGACTCGTTCCGGCATGACGGAACGATGGCGCGGCGGGCGTGCCGGACCTCGCCCGCACCATCCCCACCGCGTTCAGCCCCTCATTGCTCCGCGAAGGTCTTCGACACCCGCGCCAGCAGCGGCCCAACCAGATAGTCCAGCGCACTGCGCGCCTTCGTCGGGATCATCACCTCCACCGGCGTGCCGGCGCGCAGCGCCCCGGCCACGCCGTCGCGACGCATCCGCTGCACCTCGGCGGGGGCCAGCCGGATCGCGGCGGTGTAGAACACCTGCCCGGTGCGCTCATCCTCGATGCTGTCGGCGGACACGCGCTCGACCGTGCCGTGCAGCGGCGGGGCCAGCCGGCCGCGCGATCCGGCGGCGCGCACTTCGGCGGCCTGCCCCGGCGTCAGCTCCATCGCGTCGGTCGCCGATACCTTCGCCTCGACCACGATCGCGTCGCGCGCGGGGACCAGTTCCAGCAGCCGCGCGCCCGCGGGCACCACCGATCCCGCCATCGCGGGCTGGAGCGCAGTGACGGTGCCCGCGAACGGCGCACGCACGACGGTGCGGCGCAGCTGGTCGCGCGCCGCCTGCCATTGCGGCAGCACCGCCGCCAGATCGTTCTGCGCCGCGCGCAACCGCTCGGCATTCTGATTCGCACGCTCGCTCCGCAGCTGGGTCAGCTGCAACTGCGCCTCGCCCGCCTGGTTGCGCAGCCGCGCCATCTCCGCGACCGTCTCGCCCTGGTCGCCATCCAGCGCCGCGGCGGATCGTTCCAGGTTCAGCACCCGCTCGCGCGTCGCCAGCCCGCGCTTCAACAACCCGCGATAGGCGTCCAGTTCGCTGGCATTGAGCGCCCGCTGGCGCTGCGTCGAGCCGAGCCGCTGGCGATAGCCGTCGATCTGGTGGCCCACCTGCACGCGCCGGTCGCGCAATACCGCGGCCTGTGCCCCCTCCAGCGCGCGTTGCGTGTCGAGTTGCGCCTGCTCGCTCGCCACCGCCGCCGCCGCCAATGCGCGGTCGGCTTCAGAGGACGCACCCATCGTCGCGGGCATCGCGACTCGCGACCCACCGCGCAATTCGGTCTCGATCCGCGCGATTTCGGCCTGCAATCCGAACGTGCGCGCCGCCAGCGAGCGCTCCTGCGCCAGCGCCTCGCTCGCGGTGAAGGCGACCAGCTGCTGCCCGGCGCGCACCCGCATCCCGTTGCGCACGTCCAGCGACGAGATGATCCCCGCCGCCGGCGCCTGCACCACCTGCCGCGCGTCGGTCAGCCGCACCACGCCGCCGCTGACCACCGCCGCGTCCAGCCGCGTGGCGACCGCCCAGCCGCCGAAGCCCAGCACCAGCAGCCCGGCCAGCGCCGCGCCCCAGCGCAGCTCGCGCCGCGGATCGTGGATCGCGGTACGATCGCCATCGGGCAATACGAACCGGTCGAAGGTGGCGGACATGCTCATGCGTTGACCTTCCGGGGGCGATAGGACGCCGGGGTGATGGCGGAAATGAAGCTGCCGGGGCGCGGGCCGGCCTCGGCGCCGGCGCCGGCGATCGGCCCGAACTGCGCGATCCGGCCTCCCTCCAGCGCCAGCAGCATGTCGGCGCCGGCCAGCACGTCGGTGCTGTGCGTCGCGAACAGCACGGTCCGCCGCGCCTCGCGCATCCGCACCAGCAGCGCGGCGAAGGCGCGCTGCGCCTCCGCATCGAGATGCGCGGTCGGCTCGTCCAGCACCAGCACCGCCGGCTCGCCGAACAGCGCGCGCGCGATTGCTACCTGCTGCGCCTGCCCCGCCGACAGCCCGGTCCCGCCGATGTCGAGCAGCGTGTCGTAACCCTGCGGCAGCCGCGCGATCATCTCATGCGCGCCGATCGCCTGCGCCGCCGCGATCGCCGCCGCGTCCAGCCGCATCGCCTCCTGCGCGTCGTTGGGACGGCGGAAGCGGGTGATGTTCTCCTTCACGGTGCCGGGGAACAGGATCGAATCCTGCGGCACGAACCCGACATGCTCGGCCAGCCGCTCGGCATCCCAGTCGTTGCGCGAGGTGCCGTCGAAGCGGACATGCCCCGCCTGCGGCGCCACCGCGCCCGCGATCGCGCGCAGCAGCGTGGACTTGCCCGCGCCGCTGTGCCCGACGATCCCGACGATCGTCCCCGGCGCCACCGCGAAGCCGATCTCGCTCAGCAGCACGCGCCCCGTCAGCGGCGCGCACACCGTCAGCTGTTCCACCTGCACCGCGCCGGTCGGCGCGGGCAGCGCGGTGTGATCGCGCACCGGCGCGCCGTCGAACAAGGCGCTCAACCGGCGATAGGCGGCGCGCAACGACACGATCGTACGCCAGCTGCCCACCGCTTGCTCGATCGGCGCCAGCGCGCGCGACATCAGCAGCGACGCGGCGATCATCGAACCGGCCGACAGGCTGCCCTCGATCACCAGCACCGCGCCCAGCGCAAGCGACCCGGACTGGACCGCCAGGCGGAAGAACTTGATGATGCTGCCGTGCGCGCTCCCGGCGAAGCTGGCCTCCAGCTGGAGCGCGTTGGCCGCACCGCGTTCGCTCGCCTGGCGCAGCGCCAGCGACTGCACCATCCCCAGCGCGCGCGCTTCGGCGGCGAAGGCGGCGGCGTGGTTCTGCCGAGCGTAGGCGATGCTCACCGCCTCGCCGGCGCGCTTCATCGGCGATGCGGTCATCGCCTCGTTCGTCCAGGCGAGCGCCAGCAGGATCGCGCCCGCGACGATCATCATCAGCCCCAGCGCCGGGTGCAGCAGGAACGCGACCAGGATGTAGATCGGCGTCCATGGGGCATCCAGCGCGGCGAGCACGCCGGGGCTGCCGATCCCCTGGCGCACAGTGTCGAAATCGCGCATCGCCTCGGCCCGCTGGACCCGCGACAGGTCGGGGCGGTTCATCGCCACCGCCAGCGTGTCGCGCGCCAGCGTCGCCTCCAGCGCCGCGCTGGCCCGGATCAACACGCGCGAGCGCAGCCATTCGAACGCCGCCAGCGCCGCTAGCCCGGCCAGCGTCAGCACCCCCAGCGCCACCAACGTCGGGATGCTGCCGCTGGGCACCACCCGGTCGTACACCTGCAGCATGAACAGCGACGGGGTGAGGTACAGCAGGTTGCCGAGCGCGCTGAACGCCGCCGCCCCCAGCAGATGCGGGCGACAGCGCGCGATCGCGCGGCGGATCGGGTCCGCGCTGCCGCGCATGGAACGGGGGGAGGCGATCGACGACATGGGGGGAACCTCGTGACACGCACCGGCTGCGCGTGCGTACACGCTAGGCCGGATTGGTTAGCGAAGCGTTGACCAGCCGCGCTTTTGTCCCGCGTTCCCCGATATTTGTCGTCAGATCACATGCGGATCGAAATAGTCCGCGCCCAGCTTGATCAGGCCGTCGGGATGGTCCGGCACCACGAACGTATAGTCGCCGTGCGCATCCGCCACCATGCCCGTGCCGCCGCCCAGCGAATGCGCATCGGTCAGCCCGCTGCGGTCCGGCGCCGGTTCGCGCGAGGCATTGAACGATACCCAGCCCTTGGGCAGTTCGGGCATGTCGATCACCCCGATCGTCACCGCCTTGTCCACCGTCAGCCCGCCCGCATCGGTCGCGCGGATGGTCAGCGCGTAGCTGCCCTTGCCTTCGTAATCGAGCGCCGCGGTGGTGGTGATGATCCCGGTCCGCGCGTCGATCGCGAACGGCATCCCCTTGGCATTGACCAGCGAATAGGACAGCGCCAGCCCTTCCGGGTCGCTGGCGCGCGCCACGCCCACCAGCGCGCCGGGCGCCAGGTTTTCCGCCACCTTGCCGCCGGCCAGCGCCAGGTCGACCGGCGCCTCGTTGACGTCGGTGACGCCGATCGAGACCAGCTTGTCCACCTTCAGCCCGCCCGGATCGCTGGCGCGCACCGTCAGCGAATAGGCGTTGCGCGCTTCGTAATCGAGCGGCGCGGTGGTGGTGATGACCCCGGTGCGCGCGTCGATCGCGAACGGCAACCCGCTGGCGCCGACCAGCGAATAGGACAGCGTGTTGCCGTCCGGATCCGCCGCGCGCGCCGTCCCCACGATGGTGCCAGCGGCCATGTTCTCGGTCACGGTCCCGCCGGTCAACGTCAGGTTCGCCGGTGCCTCGTTCACGTCGGTGACGCCGATCGTCACCGCCTTGTCGGTGCTCAGCCCGCCGACATCGGTCGCGCGGACCGACAACGCGTAGCTGCTGCGCGTTTCGTAATCGAGCGGGGCGGTGGTGGTGATGACGCCGGTGCGCGCGTCGATTGAGAACGGCATGCCCGTGCCGCCGACCAGCGAATAGGTCAGCGTCCGCGCCTCCGGATCGATCGCCGACACGGTGCCGACGATCGCGCCGGCAGCCAGGTTCTCCGCCACCTTGCCGCCCGCCAGCGTCACGCTGACCGGCGCCTCGTTGACGTCGGTGACGCCGACCGTGACGGCCTTGTCCACGAACAGCCCGTTGCTGCCGGTGGCGCGCACCGTGATCGAATGGGCCTTCTGCGTTTCGTAATCGAGCGTCTTGGCGGTGACGATCTTGCCCGTCTGCGGGTCGATGGCGAACATCCCGCCGGCGCTGTCGACCAGCGAATAGCTGATCGCGCGGCCCTGCGCGTCGGTCGCCGCCGCGGTGCCGACCAGCGCGCCGGGGGCGCCGTTCTCGGCCACGTCGGCGACCGACAGCGTCAGGTTGGACGGCGCCGACGGGGCCGGCGCGGTGCTGTTGGGCACCAGTTCCAGCGCGGTGTTGCGATAATTGACCGCGATCGTCTCCGGCGCGTCGGCGCGGTACACGCCCTGCTTCAGATAGGGGCCGACCGCATCCTGGAAGCCCAGCGGCCCGGTATAGTCGACGATCGTCACCCCGTCGCGCACCACCGTCAGGCGGCCGTCCCCGCCGGGCAGGAACTTGACCGTGACGTCGAACGCATACCATTTGCCGCGGGTGATGTCGGCGGTGTCGGTGAAGTGGCGCTGATAGACCGAATCGTCCACCGCCATGATCGACGTCGCGCTGCTGCGCGTCACGATGCGCATCTTGTCGCCGACCATCTCCAGCGCGAACGGCGGGCTGTGCGGCGCGTCGCCGGGATCGAAGGTGGACTGGAGCTGCATCAGCGTCATCCACGACGCGGTGTTCTTGGCCCCCGCCTCCACCATCACGTCGAACGTCAGATGATAGGTCTTGCCCAGGTCCAGCTTGGCGGTCGCATAGGTTTCGCTGCGCTCCTTGCCGGCGGTGCCGTCGCCCGACCAGTGATCCCCCGCGCGCACCTCGAAGCGGTTGACCCCGGCGGCCGAGGTGAAGCTCCACGCCTGCCCCGCATTCTGCGCACGCAGGTCGAGCGCCACGGAGACGGGCGTAGTGACGATCCCGCCGACCACGCCGCCCACCGTGCCCAGCGCCGAATCGACGACGCCGGGCAGCGTGATCGGCCGCGAGGCGACCGGCGCGGTGAAGGTATAGCCGGTGGCGGTCGCGGTCAGCCGCGCCGGATCGACCGCGGTCAGCCGGATAGTCTCACCGGTGGTGAAGGTCAGCAGCGTGTCCAACCCGCTGGCGGCGACGGTCGGGCGCAGCCCGGCGGTGAGATAGGCCGACAGGTCCAGCTTGTCCGCCTCGCCGTTGCGCCCGAAATCGGTGATCGTGTCGTTGCCCGATCCGCGTGCGAACACGAAGGTGTCGACGCCCGCACCGCCTGTCAGCGTGTCGTTGCCGCCACCGCCGGTCAGCGTGTCGTTCCCCGCGCCGCCAACCAGCACGTCCGCCTTTGCGCCGCCGGTGGCGGTGTAGGCGGCGCCCGTGACGCCGTACAGATGCACCTCGCGCGCACCATCGGCGGTGGTGGTCACGTCCTGCAACAGCGCGATCCCGTCGCTGGCGAAGGTCTTCGTTGTGATGCTGCCATCCGACCGGCCGATCACCGACGTGGTCAGCAGCCCGTCCGTGGTAAAGCTGTTGGTGACGGTGACGACCTTTCCGTCGGACAGCACGTCGCGCGAGTAATAGAGGCTGCCATCGCCGCGCAGCCGCTCCACCGACACCATCGCGCCGGCGGCGTTGTAGGTTTCGTGAACGGTGCGGTAATTCGGGTCGGTCTGCCCGTAATACCACACTTCCTTCGATCCGTCGGCGTGGTTCAGGATGCTGCGCGTCACGGTCGCGCCATCGGCAGCATAGGTCTTCTGCGTCGTCTCCGCACCTTGCACGATCAGCATCGAGGTCAGCACGCCGGCGTTGCTGTACGATCCGGTGGCGACCGCGCCGGTCGCCAGGTCCACCGTCTTGGTGAAGACCAGGCTGTTGTCGGCCCGCATCCGCGTCAGCGAGGTGAGCGTGCCGTTGGCGGCATATTGCTCATGCGCCTGGGTATAGGTCTGGCCGGTGATGCCGTAGATCCACACGTCCTTCAGGCCGCCGGTCTGCTGGACGATGTGGCGCAACAGTGTGAAGCCGTCGGCGGCGTAGTTCTTGGTCTCGACCACGCCGGGCTGTTCGATCGTGCGCGTCGTCAGCAGACCGGCGGTGTTGTACTGGTCCGAGGTGGTGCGCCCGAGCGCGTTATTCACCGTCTTGCCGAACACCATCTTGCCGTCGGCCTGGGTGCGGGTGAGCGATATCAGCGCGCCCTTTGCGTCGAAGGTGCTGTATTCGGTGGTATAGGCCTGCCCGACAATGTTGAGCGCGTACGTCTCCTTCGACCCGTTGACATGGGTGATCGTCTTGCCGCGCAGCGTGCCGTCGGACTGGAACGAGCGTACCTCGACAGACCCGTCGGCATAATAAGTGGTGTTGCCGGAGGTGTAGGTGACCGCGGTCGCATTCTCGATCGCGGTGATCGGGGCCGGCGCATATTTCTCCAGCAGGTTCATCTGCGGCCGGTCGCTGCCGCCGACCGGGTCGATCGAGAAGTAATTGTTGTTGCCCGCCGCCCAGTACGTGCCGCCCAGCCACGCATCGGCGTGCTGCGCCATATAGGTCAGCATCTTGTCCAGGGCGGACAGGCTGGTGGCGTCGGTGCCGACGCCGAATTCGCCCAGGAACAGCTTCTGGTTGTTCTGCAGCGCCCATTGCGTGATCGCCTGCAGCCGCTGCACGCCGATATCGGCGCTGACCGGGGTGGCGACCCCGCCCGAGGCGGTGAGATCGAGATACTGGTGGACCTCGAACGCATATTTGTCGAGCGGATCGACCACGCCCTTGCCGATCGTGGCGGCATTGCCGCTGGTCAGCCAGTTGTACGCGCCGTCCCATGCGGAACCGGCGACCAGGATCGTCTGCGCCGCGCCCGCCGCGCGGATCGCCGCGATGGCCGCATTGGCGGACGCCAGCCAGTCGGCCGGGGTCTGCTCGTTCGGCTCGTTCATCAGCCCGAGCATGACGTTGCCGCGATCCTTCAGCGCACCGCCCAGCGCGCCCCACATCGCCGCGAAATCGGCGTTGGTGACCACCGGCCCGCCGATCAGCTCGCCATAGGCGCGGCCGAAATTATGGACGTCGACGACGATCGTCATGCCCTTGGTCGCGGCATAATCGATGACGTGGGTGATGCGGTCGATATACGCTTGGTCGAACGCGCCGCCCTTGGTGGGCTGCAGCTGCTCCCACAGGATCGGCAGGCGCAGGATGTTCATGCCCTTGCTGGCGTAATAATCGAGGTTCGCGTCGGTCGGGAACACCACCGGCAGGTGCCAGTCGGCCAGCTGGTTGGTGGTGAATTCCGCGCCCGAATAGGCGATGCCGAGATATTGGAGCGCGCCCGGCGTCGACGTCATGAACTGCGATGTCGAGAAGGACAGCGACCCGTTCGAGAACAGCGCCGCCGACGTCAGCCCGGCCTGATAGCCCAGATGCGCGTTCGCCCCCGTCGCCAGCGCGGCCTGGAACGTGCGGCCGTCGAGCGCGAGTTCGTTGATGTACAGGTTGCGATCCTGTCCCGTGGCCGAATCGTGATGATCGTTGGCGTAGACGATACGGATATCGTCGTTCGCCGAATCGCTCTGATACGAAAAGGTGAAGGTGTTCCACTGCCCAAGGCGGTAGTCGGCACCGACCTCGACATTGGTGGCGACCGCCACCCCGTTGACGAACACCGAGAATGCCGGCTTCCCCGATGCTTCGGTCCCCGACACCTTGATCGACAGATTATGCGTGATCGCCACCAGACAAGCTTCCCGTAAACCCACGATCGCGCGGTCGACCGTGATGAAGTTCCGTTTAGTTTTATGGATTTACCAAAGGGCTGTGGGGGGTGGTTAAGCAGCCGTTAGACCCCCTGCGACAAAGGTCGACATGCCCCACAGCGCCGGGCCGCGACCCGCCGCGATCCCGCCCCTGTCCTACATCGCCCGATCGCGATTAAGAACATATGGCGAACAACAGGAGATGTGCGATGACGATGGCATCCATCGAGGCGCCGGCGGGCTTCGTGCCCGCGCTGGGCGTCAGTTTCGGCGCGATCGGTACCGGGGCGACCCCCGTCGATCCCGACCATCCGCTGCCGGTGACCGCCGTTGCGTGGCAGGGGGCAGCCACCACCGCCCCGGTCGCCGGCACCGCGTCCGCCGCGACGTTGGCCGGGCCGTTCGCGCCCGCGCTGGGGCGCCCGATATGGTTGACGCTGATGGGAAGCTGGACGGGCACGGTCAAGCTGCTGCGCTCCACCGACGGCGGCACCACCCGCCTGCCGATGACGATCGGCGGCAGCGGCTGGGGCAGTTTCCAGGGCAATTGCAACGAACCGGTGGCGGAGGAAAGCGTCGCGGGCGCGACCTATTACCTCGACATCGCCGTGACGTCGGGCACGCTGTCGTACCGGGTGACGCAATGAGCGCCGACGTCATCGCGCGCGGGCTGGCCGCCCGTGCGTGGACCGAGCGGCCGCGCGTGCCGATCGCGCTGGCAGTGCTCGGCCAGTCGAACGAACGCGGGCAGGTATCGCCTGCCGAGGCGATCGGCGGGGTCGCGTCGCGCACCGCCTGGCCCAATGCCTTCGCCAGCCAGCGCAATCCGGCGATCCGCTACCCGGTCGGGCCGGCGGGCGCGCTGACCGGCGGCTATCATTTCCGCCTCTATGACGATCTGTTCGACGCCGGCTACGATCCGCAGATCGTCAACGCCTCGATCGGCAGCATGTCGATGCTGCGCGATGCCGCCGGGCAGATCCTGGACATCGCCGCCTGGCGGTCGCAGGGCGTCCGGCAGCAGCGCGTCGCGGATGTGCCCGGCGACCGCGGCTATGCCGGCGATTATGGCGTCGCGGCGGGCAAGCTGTTCGTGTGCACGACCGGGCGGCGCGCCTACGCCTTCCACCAGGGCACGTTCCTGCCGGGCGATACGGGGGTGAACCAGAACCTGGATTTCATCCGCGAAATCGGCAGCCATGCCACCGCCGCGACCGCGCCGGACTTTTCGGGGGCGTCGGTGGGCGGCACCGTGTCCGACGGATCGGCGGTGTGGACCTGCGTCAGCGCATCGACCAGCTATCTCGGCTTCGGCTACGGGCCGGGCGCCTGTACCGAGACGCGCGCGGGGTTCGACCCGTTCGGCATCCTGCGCCGCTGCCACGAGGAGATGGGCCGGGTGCGCACCGCGCGCGAACGGATCGTGATCCTGTGCAACGGCCAGTCGGACACCGGGCTGACCAGCGGCCAGTATCAGGGCGCGATCAACAGCATCGCGTCCTTCTTGGCCAACCGCGGCTATACCGTGCACCTCGGCCTATCCGTCTACAACCCCAGCGGCAACAACGTCGCCGGCTACGACACGCTGGCCGCCGCGCTCGCCTCTTCCTACGCCTTCCTGACCGGGGGCGGCGGTTTCTCGCCGACGCAGATCCGGCTCGGGCCAAACCTCTATCAGTTGATGGGGTCGACCGGCGACATGGCCGCGGGCGGCGCGCATTTCGCCAAGGACGGCGGGCAGGACAATATCCACCTTAACGCGCGTGGCGCGGTAGCGGCAGGCGGGCATCTCGCCGCCGCGGTCACCGCCTGGCTGCGCCCGATCCAGCGCTAGGCCGATTCGGCGGCGGCCCCGATCGCGGGGGTCGCCGCCCTCGACATATCGCATCGGCGGCGCGCATCGTCCCTCGATGACGCTGCATTGCACAAAACCGACGCCCACGGGCGTTGTTTGCGCCGCATCAACCGCCTAGAGAGCCTTCATACTGGGTATGAGGTGATCGTTGTGCGCAAGGGCATCATTCTGGCGGGCGGTTCGGGCACGCGCCTGTATCCCCTGACCAAGGGCGTCTCCAAGCAGCTGATGCCCGTCTATGACAAGCCGATGATCTATTATCCGCTGTCGACGCTGCTGCTGTCGGGCATCCGCGAGATCATGATCATCACCACCCCGCACGATCAGGCGGCGTTCCGCGCGCTGCTGGGCGACGGCAGCGAGCTGGGCATCGAACTTCACTATGCCGTCCAGCCCGAACCCGCGGGCCTGGCGCAGGCCTATCACATCGGCGCCGATTTCGTCGGCGACTCGCCCTCCGCGCTCGTGCTGGGCGACAACATCTTCTACGGCCACGGGCTGGTCGATCTGCTCAGCCGCGCCAGCGCGCGCGACGATGGCGCGACCGTGTTCGGCTATTATGTCAAGGACGCGACCGCCTATGGCGTCGTCTCCTTCGACGCCGACGGGCGCGCCGAGACGATCGAGGAAAAGCCGCCGGTGCCGAAGTCGAACTACGCGGTCACCGGCCTGTATTTCTACGACGGCAAGGCGGTGGAACTGGCGCGCGACCTGAAGCCGTCGCCGCGCGGCGAGCTGGAGATCACCGATCTCAACCGCCTGTATCTGGAGGCCGGCACGCTCTCGGTCGAGATCATGGGCCGCGGCTATGCCTGGCTCGATACCGGCACGCACGCCTCGCTGCTCGACGCCGCGCAATATGTCCAGATCACCGAGGACCGGCAGGGGCTGAAGATCTGCTGTCCCGAGGAGATCGCTTGGCGCCGCGGCTTCATCGACGATGCGCAGCTCGAACGGCTGGCCGCGCCGCTGCGCAAGAGCGGCTATGGCGAATATCTGCTGGGGCTGCTGCAGGGCCGGGGCGCGCGCGCATGAACGTGATCGAGACGGCGATTCCGGGGCCGCTGATCCTGGAGCCGAAGGTCTTCGGCGACGACCGCGGCTTCTTCATGGAAAGCTGGAACGCCGACACGTTCCGCGCGATCGGGCTGGACGTGGCGTTCGTGCAGGACAACCACAGCCGCTCGGCGCGTGGCGTGCTGCGCGGGCTGCATTTCCAGAACCCCAATCCGCAGGGCAAGCTGGTCCGCGTCGCGGCCGGGCGCGTGTGGGACGTGGCGGTCGATGTGCGCCGCTCCTCCCCGCATTTCGGCAAGTGGGTGGGCGTCGAGCTGTCGGCCGCAAACAAGCGGATGTTCTGGGTGCCGCCGGGCTTCGCGCACGGCTTCGTCAGCCTGGAGGACGGCACCGACTTCCTCTACAAATGCACCGCGCTCTACGATCCGTCGGCGGAACATTCGCTGCTGTGGAACGACCCCGCGCTGGGCATCGACTGGCCGCTGGAGGGGATCGAGCCGCAGCTGTCGGGCAAGGACAAGGTCGGCAAGCCGCTGGCCGAGATCGAGGGTTTCGCATGAAGGCGCTGATCACCGGCGCGCACGGCCAGCTGGGACGTGGCCTGGCCGCCAGCGCGCCCGTGGGCACCACGCTCGTCCTCCACGATCGCGACACGCTCGACATCACCGATCGCGCGGCGGTGGACGCGCTGGTCGCGGCGGAGCGCCCGGACGTCATTCTCAACGCCGCCGCCTATACCGCGGTGGACAAGGCGGAAAGCGACGAGGATGCGGCCCATGCGGTCAACGCGACCGCGACCGGCATCCTGTCCGACGCGGCGCGCGCGCATGATGCCCGCTTCGTCCATGTCTCCACCGATTTCGTGTTCGACGGGCGCGCGGGCGTTCCCTACGCCCCCGACGCGCCGACCGCGCCGCTCAGCGCTTATGGCCGCACCAAGCTGGCGGGCGAGCAGTTGGCGGGCGCCGGTGCGCTGATCGTGCGTACCGCCTGGGTCTATGCGCCGACCGGCGGCAATTTCGTTCGCACGATGCTGCGCGTGATGGCCGAACGGCCCGAGGTCCGCGTCGTCGCCGACCAGATCGGCACCCCCACCTACGCCCCCGGCCTCGCCGCCGCGCTATGGACGCTCGCCGACAAGGGCGTGACCGGCACGCATCACTACACCGATGCTGGCGCCGCCAGCTGGTACGATTTCGCCGTCGCCATCCAGGAAGAGGGGCTGGCCGCGGGCCTGCTCGATCGCGCGGTCCCGGTCGTGCCGATCGCCACCGCCGACTATCCGATGCCCGCGGTGCGCCCGCATTATTCGGTGCTCGACAAGACCAGCACCTTCACCGCGCTGGGCGGCCCCACCCCGCACTGGCGCGCCAATCTGCGCACGATGATCGCCGCGATCGCGGGGGAAGGCTGAGATGACCGCCGGCGAGCGCCCGGCCCGCGCCGCCGTCGGTCATATCGACGCGATCGGCGGCCTGCGCGCGCTGGCGGTCCTGTCGGTGGTGCTGTTCCACCTCGACGCCGCCTGGCTGCCGGGCGGCTTCGTCGGGGTCGACGTCTTCTTCGTCATCTCGGGGTTCGTCGTCGCCCATTCGGTGATTGGCGCGCGTGCCACGTCGTTCCGGGACTATTTCCTGTGGTTCTACCGGCGGCGCTTCCTGCGCATCCTGCCGGCGATCTTCGTCTATGTGCTGGTGATCGGCATCCTGGGAGTGCTGTTCATCCCCACCGCGGAGGTCAGCCGCTTCATCGAGATCACCGGCGCCGCATCGCTGTTCGGCGCCAGCAATTTCGTGCTGCTGTGGAAGTCGGGCGATTATTTCGCCGCAGCGACCGAGTTCAACACCTTCACCCATACCTGGTCGCTGGCGGTGGAGGAGCAATATTACCTCATCTTCCCGCTGTTCTCCTATTTCCTGCTGATCTGCGCGCCCGGCCCGCGACGCGGGCTGGCGGTGGCGCTGATGTGGGCGGCGTGCATTGCCTCGCTCGCCTGCGCCGCGGTGCTGACCGTGCGCGCGCCGGCGGCGGCCTTCTACATGCTGCCGGCGCGCTTTTGGGAATTGGGGCTCGGGTTCCTGCTGCGCTATCACGACGGCGCGGCGCGGCGCGCGGGCGCGACGCTGGCGCGGCATCGCGCGGTCGAAAGCGTGGTCGCGGGCGCGGCGCTGCTGGCGCTCGGCTATGCCTTCGTCGCCACCTCGCCGCGCGCCTTCCCCTTCCCGGGCGCGGTGCTGCCGTGCGCGGCGACGGCGGTGCTGCTGCTGCTCGCGTGGCAGCGCGGTGACGGCTGGGCCGCGAGGCTGCTGTCGTGGCGGCTGCTGACCGCGATCGGCCTCATCAGCTACTCGCTGTACCTGTGGCACTGGGGCGTCATCGTCCTGATGCGCTGGACGGTCGGACTGGACGCCATCGCACTGAGAGCGATCGCGGGTGCCGCGATGCTGCTGCTGGCGATCCTCAGCTACCGGCTGGTCGAGCGGCCGTTGCGCTACAGCGGGCTGCTCAACCGCCTGCCGCCGCTGCGCTTCTTCGCCGCTTACGGCGTGGCGGGGGCGCTGATCGGCGCCGTTGTCCTGGGCGCGATGGTGGCCAAGCCGCGCGTCGGCCTCGCCGCGTCGAACGACGCCGCGGTGTGGAGCCCCTATGTCGCCCGCCCCGGCGCGCCGGGCTGCGCGGTGCGGCAGGACGCCAGCACCATGGCGGGCGGGACGCGCGTCACGCTGACGCCCGCCTGCCCCGCCGCAACCGACGCGCGCCTGTTCATCGTCGGCGATTCGCACGCCGGCGCCTACATCCGTCTGGCCGCGACGATCGCGGCGCAGGATCGCCGCCCCGTAACGATCATGACCAAGGGCGGGTGCAAGCTGCTGCCGATCCTGCCCGACGATGTGACCCCATCGTGCACCGCGTTCGACGCCGCCGCGGTCGATGCGTTGCAGCAGGCGATGCGCCCCGGCGACACGCTGCTGGTATCAGCCTATTACACCCCGCGCGAACGCGACATCTGGGGCGACGTCCCCGCCCCCGCCCGCCGCGACCCGGCGATCGAGGCGCAGTTGCGTGCCGATGCGATCGCGCGGCTGCGCCGATGGCGCGCCGCCGGTCTGGCGGTGGTGCTGGAAGGGCCGAAGCCGACGATGCCGACCGCCGCCTTCCGCTGCGCCGACTGGTTCAACCGCACCAGCGCCTATTGCGCGCACGGCGACCGTGTCGACCGCACGACCGTGCTGCACCGCTCCGCCTTCGCGCATGCCGCGCTGGCGCAGATCGCGGCGGCGGTGCCGGGGGTGCGGCTGTGGGATCCGATCCCTGGGCTGTGCGCCGGTCCCGTCTGCCCCGCCTATCTCAACGGTAAGCCGCTGTATTTCGACACCGATCATCTGAGCGGCGCGGGCAACGAGCGGCTGGTGCCGCTGCTGCGCCGCGAACTGGCCGCCGCGCCTGCCCACACACCCGTCAACGACACCCGCCCGGCGCTGCCGGCCGTCACACGCCCACAGGAGTAATCATGGCCAACCTGATCGTCACCGGCGGTGCCGGCTTCATCGGAGCGAACTTCGTCCACCACTGGCGGCGCGTGTCGCCGCAGGACAGCATCGTGGTGCTCGATGCGCTGACCTATGCCGGCAACCCCGCGAACCTCGACGGGCTGGACGGGGTCGAACTGGTCGAAGGCGACATCTGCGACACCGCACTGGTCAGCCGGCTGATCGACGATCACGCCGTCGACACGATCGTCCACTTCGCCGCCGAAAGCCATGTCGACCGCTCGATCACCGGCCCCGATGCCTTCGTCACCACCAATGTCGTCGGGACCCACAGCCTGCTGAAGGCGGCGAAGGCCGCGTGGCTGGATCGCGGCACCGGCACCCCGCACCGTTTCCACCACGTGTCCACCGACGAGGTATACGGATCGCTGGAGCCGAACGATCCGGCGTTCAGCGAGACGACCCCCTACCAACCCAATTCGCCCTATTCGGCGTCGAAGGCCGGGTCCGACCATCTGGTGCGTGCCTATCACCACACCTACGGGCTGGAGACGACGACCAGCAATTGTTCGAACAATTACGGCCCGTACCAATTCCCGGAAAAGCTGATCCCGCTGTTCACGCTCAACGCGCTGTCGGGCAAGCCGCTGCCGATCTACGGCGACGGGATGAACGTACGCGACTGGCTGCATGTCGAGGATCATTGCCGGGGGATCGAGCTGATCCTGCGCAACGGCCGCATTGGCGAGACCTATAACGTGGGCGGCGGGCAGGAACTGCCCAACATCCAGGTGGTGGAGGAAATCTGCCGCGGGATCGACGCCGCCTTCGCCGCCGATCCGTCGCTGGCACAGCGTTTCCCGAACGCCCCCGCCGCGCAGGGCCGCCCCACCGCCGACCTGAAGACCTACGTCACCGACCGCAAGGGGCATGATCGCCGCTACGCGATCGACGAGACGAAGATCCGCGGCGAGCTGGGCTACGAACCGGCGCGCGACTTCCCGCAGGGCTTTGCCGAGACGCTCGCCTGGTATCTGGCGAACGAGGGCTGGTGGCAGCCGCTGGTCGCGCGCGCGGCGCTCGCGGCCTGATCGACAGCGAGAGGACGGGCCAATGGCACGCGCACGGCCGCACATCCTGTGCGTGCACCAGGGCGGCGAACTCTACGGTTCGGATCGCAGCTTCCTGCAGGCGGTGCAGGCGATCCGCAGCGGCTGGCCCGATGCATGGGTGCGCGTCGTGCTGGCGGTCGACGGCCCGCTGCGCCCGCTGCTGGCGAAGGTCGCGGACGAGGTGATCGCGCGCGATCTGTGCATCCTGCGGCTCGCCAATCCGGTATCGACCGCGCTGAAGGGCACGGTCGCCCTGCCCTGGTATCTGGCGCAGGCGGCGCGCGACATCGCGCGGGCCGACCTTGCGTATATCAACACCACCGTCGTCGCCGATCATATCATCGCCGCGCGGATGGCGCCGGCCAAGTCGATCATCCACGTCCGCGAAATCCCCAAGCCGCGCGCGATGCCGGTGATCCGCGGGCTGTGCCTGGCGTCCGGCGCGGGGCTGATCTACAATTCGGCGGCGACGCGCGATGCCTTTGCGATGCCGGCGGGGCGGCGACAGGCGGTGATCCACAACGGGGTGGACCGCGTCCCCGATGCCGGCCCGCCTGCGGTGCCCGACGCCTTCACCACCGATCGCCCGCTGCGGATCGCGATGCTGGGGCGGATCAACGACTGGAAGGGGCAGGACCTGCTGATCGACGCGGCGGCGCGGCTGCCCGCGCAGGCGCGCACGCGGCTGCGCGTGCGGATCGTCGGCAGCACCTTCAACGACGTGCGCGAACCGATCGAGGCGCTGGAGGCGCAGATCGCCGCCGGGACGCTGGGCGACGTCGTCTCGCTGGAGCCGTTCCGCGACGATCCGGAGGAAGTGTATCGCTGGGCCGACCTGTGCGTCGTCCCCTCGCGCCTGCCCGAACCGTTCGGGCGCGTCGCGATCGAGGCGATGGCGCACGGCCGCCCGGTGATCGCGGCGGCGCACGGCGGGCTGGTCGAGATCGTCGATGATGCTTCCGGCTGGCTGTTCCCGCCCAACGATGCAGACGCGCTGGCCGCGATCCTGGCCGGGGTGATCGCCGATCCGGCGTCGCTGTCCGCCCATGCGACGGGCGCGGCACAGCGGTTTGCCGGCCATTTTTCGTCCGAGACGATGAGCGAACGGCTGCGCGCGGTGTTGAGCGACTGGATTCCCGCGCTGAGAGGTTGACCACCATGAAACCGACGCTGCTGCTGATCGCGATCGCCCTGGTGACGGGCGTCGAGGACGAACCGGCACAGGCGGAGGCGCAGGCGACCGACATGGCCGCGCGGGCGGCGGCGGATGCCGCGCCCTATCTGTTCGGCCAGCCGCTACGCCGCGCGGTGGAGGATTGGGCGGCCGCACGCCAACGCATCGCGACCGATCCGGCCGCGCAGCAATGGCTGCGCGGCGTGCGCGCACGCACCGACAGCTGGATCGCGGGCTATGGCGACCGCCCGGACTGGGTCGCGGGCTGGGCGCACGACATGGTCGACACGCGCAGCGGGCTGCCGGTGGCGTGGCAATGGACCACCCCGGAGCCGCCGGCCGGCAGCAAGGCGCATGGCGCCTGGGTCTTCTATCGCCGCACCGCCAATATCCAGACGGTGCTGGATGCCGCGCGGCTGTTCCGCCTGACCGGGCAGGCGCGCTATCGCGACTGGGCCGCACAACAGCTCGATTTCTATGCCGCCAGTTATGCCCGCTGGCCGCTTCAGACCTTTTCCGGCCAGTCGCGGATGATGGGGCAGAGCCTGGACGAGGCGACCGCCTCCATCAGCCTTGCGGATGCCGCGCGGCTGATCGCCCCCACGGTCGATCCGGGACGGGTCGCGCAGTGGAATACGGGGCTGTTCGCCCCGATGCTGGGCGATATCGTCCAGTCGAACAAGGGCCGCAACAACATCGCGGTGTGGCAGGCGAGCGCGTCGGCGGTGCTGGCCGCGCACCTGGGGCGCGACGCCGATTATGCCGCCGCGATCGACGGCCCCAACGGCATCCGCGCGATGCTGGAGCGCGGCGTGACCCCCGACGGGCTGTGGTTCGAACCGAGCGCCGGCTATGCCGCCTATACGATCCAGGCGCTGGCCAGCCTGTTCACCTTCGCCTCGCTCAACGGCCGCGACGCGCCGCTGCGCGCGGCGATGGAAACGACGCAGCGGATGCTGATCTCGCGCGCGCTGATGCGCTTCGGCGACGGCACGCTGCCCGCCTATGGCGACACGACCTACGGGACGCAGGCGTTCCCGCCAGCGCTGATCGAAAGGACGCAGCGGACCATGCCGATCCGCGCCGGGGCGCTGCCGCTGTCCTGGGCGACGCTGCTCGATCCCGACATGCCGATGGCCCCGCCCCCGGCGCAGACCGCCTCGCACGATTGGCCCTATTCGCAGGCTGCGATGCTGCGCGAAGGCGATTGGGAGGCGTTCTTCCTCTACGGCCAGCGCAGCACCAGCCATGCGCAGGGCGACGCGCTCGCCTATGAACTGCGCTATCGCGGCGTGCCGGTGACCAGCGACCAGGGCAGCGCGGCCTATGGCTCGGCGCTGTTCCTCAATTACCTGCGCCGCTCGGTCGCGCACGATGCGCCGATCGTCGACGGCCACGGACAGGCGGCGTTCAAGCCGGGGCAGCTGATCTCGTTTGCCGACGGACGGATCGCCGCACGGCATGACGGCTATCCCGGCGCCTCGGTGACGCGCAGCCTGTCGGTCGGCGGCGATGGCGCGGTCGACGAGACGAAGATCACCGCGACCACGGGGACGTCGCACCGCTTGGGCGCGGTGTTCAACGCCGATTGTCCGGTGGCACCCGGCGGCGCCCTCTCCCCCGGCGCGGCGCCCGCCGGCGACGGGTTCGGATGGTGGCGGCAGACGCAGGTATCGGGCGCCACCGCGCGCTGGTCGGCAACGCTGGCGTGCGGCGGCGGGGCGTCGTTCACGCTGGCGCTGGCCGCTGACCGGCCCGGCCGCGTGTTCGTGTCGCAGGCACCCGACCGCGCCGGCCGCTACGGCCAGCGCACCGCCATCTATTTCGAGGCGGCGAACACCGGCGCACTGACGCTGCGCACGACGATCACGCCGCGCTGACCGCGCCGTCCCCGCCGCCCGCCAGCAGGTCGGCGGGCACCGCATCGCCCGGCGCACGCGTGCCGATGATCCGCGCGGGCACGCCGCCGATGATCGAATAGGGCGGGATCGTGCCGCGCACCACCGCGCCCGCCGCGACGATACAGCCGCGCCCGACATGCGCGCCCGACAGGAACGTCGCCTTCACACCGACCCAGCAATCGTCCTCCACCACCACCGGCGCACGGCGCACGCCCTGCGCGATGATCGGGCGGTCCAGATCGTCGTGCAGGTGGTTTTCGGTGTGGAAGCTGACATACTGGCCCATGATGACGTCGCGGCCGATCGTCACCCCGCCGCCGCAGCCGATGAACGAATATTGGCCGATCCCGCTGTTCGGGCCGATCGTGCACCCCTCGCCCAGGTTGCGCATCACGCTGGTCGGCATGATGATCGAATGCGCGCCGATGCTGGTCCCCGCGCCGATCGTCACCCCGCCGCGCGACAGCCCCTGGATCAGTACCCCGTCGCCCAGCGTCGCGCCCTTGCCCAGCCGGATCATGCCGCGCGTCTTCAGCCGAACGTGCCGGCCGACGAAGGCGGGGATGCCCGATCCGCCGCGCAGGAACGGGCGTACCAGCAACCCGCGCAGCGCGGCGGCGGCGCGCGCCGCGCTGAACGCGACGATCGCGGTCAGCGGCAACGCCGGGTCGATGGTGAAGACGTCGCCCTTCACGCGGCGCCCCAGCGCGATCACCAGCGCGCGGATCATGCCGCCACCTCAGCGAGCGCGTCGGCCACCGCCTGGGCGCCGAAGATACGCTGGACCAGCGCCGCGCGGTCAATGCCGCCGGCCGCGGCGCGCGCATCGCGTACCGCCGCGACGATCAGGTCGGCGAACCCCTCCGGCGTGTCGTCAGTGCGCAATTCGGCGACCACTTCGGCGGGCAGGCCGCGCGCGCCCTTGGTCGTGGTGACGACGGTGCGCCCGGTGGCGAGCATGTCGACCGTCTTGATGTTCACCCCGCTGCCGTGGAGGATCGGGTTCATCATCACCCGCGCGCGCGCGAACAGCGGCGCGGCATCGCGCGGATCGGCGACCAGCTCCGCCCCCGCCGCGGCGACGCGCTGCGCCAGCGCAGCCGGCGGGCGGCGCCCGGCGATCGTCAGGCGATGCGCGCCCAGCCGCTCGGCCACCAGCGGATGGACGCGCTCGAAATACCATTCCAGCCCGGCGATGTTGTTCGGGCTGGACAGGCTGCCCATGAACAGCAGGTCGATGTCGCGCGCCGCCTCCGGCGCGGCGGCGGTCGCCAGGATCGCCGGGTCCGGCTGGGGTGCCAGCCAACTGGCATTGTCCAGCCCGCGCGACCGCCAATAGGCCATGTCGTCGACGGAGATATCGAACACGCGCGCCGCCTCGCGGTGCAGCCGCGCCTCCGCCGCCTCCAGCCCCCAGGTGCCCGCGCGCAGCGCCAGCGTCTGGCGCAGCGTCGGCGCCAGCCGCGCCTGCTCGGCGACGTAGCGGAATTCGATATTGTGCGACCGGTAGGCCAGCGGCACGCCCAGCCGGCGCGACAGCTCCAGCGCCAGCCACGACGGATGCGCGCCCTCCAGCCAGATCAGGTCGGGCCGCCACGCGCGCACCCGCTCGATCAACGCCTTGCGCTCCGCCTGCGCGGGGATGCGCGCGGCGATGTAGGACGGGTGGCGGCGCAGGTTCCACACGCGGCGCAGCCGCTCGGCCGTGCCCGCCCCGACGCGCAGCAGCTCGCGCTCGTCGGTCAGCGCCTCGAACGCCGCGACATCGGCCGCGTCCGGCACCTCGCCGGCCGCCAGCCAGCCGATCGCGAACACCGGATGGCCCAGCTGCGCGAACGCGGCCAGCCGCCGTCCCATGTCGCACCGGATGCCGCTGTTGGCGGGATAGGGGAATTCGTGGAGGACGTGGACGATCCTCATGCCATCGCTCCGCTACGGTCCGGTCGCGCCAGGAATTCGGTGTGGCGCATCGCGGTCAGGATCATGTAGCCGACCGACAGCGTCTCCGCCGCCAGCGCCGAACAGGCGGTGCCCGTCGCCCCCGCCCACCAGCTGAGCGGTACCACCATCAGGAAATTGACCACCGCGGTCACCGCGAACACGCGGCTGTACTTGCCCTTCAACCCCAGCGGCAGCATCACCTGCATCCCGAACACGCTGCTGACGCCGGCCATGAACGGGATCGGCGAAAGGATGCGCAGCACGGTCCCCGACCCGTCATACTGGTGCCCCGCCAGGATGCGGATGATGAGGTCCGCGCCGAAGAACATCGTCAGCGAAATCAGCAGGGTGAACCCGCCCTGGAACAGCAGCAGCTTGCGCGCGAACGCCATCCCCTCGGCGCGCGACTGGTGCATCAGCCGCGACGTGCGCGGATAGACCGCCTGGTTGATCGGATTGACCAGCGCCTGCGCCGCCATCCGCAGCCGGTCGGCCGCCGCGAAGATGCCGACCGCCACCGGCCCCTGCGTGATCCCCAGCACGATCGTGTTGGTGCCGGTGTAGAGGTTGGCGGAGATCGCCGACACGAACAGCGGGGTGGAGTGCGCGATCTGCGCGCGCATCTCCGCCCAGCTTGGCCGGTGCCAGCGGATGATGTTCATGCTCCGCAGCATCAGGACGGAAAACAGCCCGCCGATCATCGACCCGCATGACAGAATCGCCGCTGCCAGCCACGCCTGGTCGGGGGATTTGACCAGCAGCAGCGTGGCGGGCACCACCAGCCCGCGCCCGCACGTCATCGCGATCGCCGACTTGCCCATCCGCTCCAGCCCCTGCAGGCACCAGTGGACGGTGAACAGATTGGCCAGCGTCATCCCGGCGGCGGCGAACATCACCGGCGCCAGCTGCCGCACCTCGGGGATCGTCAGCGCCGCGGTCGTCAGCAGCGACAGGCTGATCCCCAGCAGCAGGGCCTTGCTGGCCAGCACCGTCCAGAAAATCCGGCTGACCGCCGCCGGATCGTCGCGCTCGCGCGAGATTTCGGCCGGCGCGGACACCGCGAACCCCCAGTCGGTCAGCAGCACCAGATAGGTCGCCACCGCGAAGCTCAGGCTGAATTCGCCGTACGAGCGCGCGCCCAGCACGCGGGTCAGGTACGGGAAGGTCAGCAGCGGGAACAGATAGGTCGCGATCTGCCACATGAACATCCAGCCGATGTTCGCGCGCATGTTGCCGTTGCTCATGTCAGGCTTTCGTTGGGGCGCGACGGCGTCGCAGGCAGGTGACATGGACCTTGGCGTCGCGGACGATCAGCCGCAGCGGAATGCGCCCGCCGAACCGGAAGGCGCGGCGCAGCGCCGGCACCTCCGCGCAATCGCCGCGCGCGGCCAGTTTCTCGGTCTCGATCAATCGGTAATAGGCCAGCAGCCGATCGAGCAGCGCGCGCCGCTCCGCCGGGATGCGCGTGCGCAGTTCCTCGGCGAAGCGCAGCGCGGGGTGGCGCGGGTGGCGACCCGCCAGCGCATGGCCCAGCGCCGAATCCTCGACATGGAAGCGCGTGCGATAGTCCCGGTCGACGAAGATCGGCATCGTGAAGGCGAGCTGCAGCCACAGCCACGCATCCTCGCCATAGGTGCAGCGTTCGCGGTCGAAGAAGCCGCCCAGCCGCTCGAACACGTCGCGCCGCACGACCGTGGAGCTGGAATGAATCGAATCGATGTAGGCCTTGATCGCGCGCGGATCGTGGAACGCCGCGATGTTCCACACCCCGCTGCGCGGGAACAGCGCCCGCACCTCCTCGCGCTTCGCCGCCTTGTCCGCACCCACGTCATAGGCCGCGACATAGGCGCCGCACTGCGGCTCCGCCGCCAGCGCGCGCGCCGCGCTGTCCAGATGGTCGGGATACCATTCGTCGTCCGCGTCCAGGAACGCGATCAGGTCCGCCTTGACGTGCCGTGCGCCGCGGTTGCGCGCGCCACCGGGGCCGCCGTTGGGGATCGACAGCAGCTCGATCTGCGCGCGGTACTGCGGTTCGATCCGCGCCACGCTGTCGTCCGTACTGCCGTCATCGACCACCACGACCGCATCCGGCCGCCGCGTCTGCGCCATGATCGACGCGAGCGCACGGTTGATCGTCGCGGCCTTGTTGTACAGCGGGATCACCGCGACGATGCGTTTTTGCATCCTTTCAGGCGTCCAGACCGCGCCTGGACGTCAGTCGAAGCTGCTCCGGACGGCTTCCGAACACCGGATTCAGCGCGTCTCCCCTCATCCACAACACCAGCATCAACCCCAGAAACAGGCCTCCGGACCCGATCGCGGTGAAGTTGAAGAACGTGCCGAACACCCCGCTCTGGTTGGTCCAGAACAGCGCCATCACCAGCGGCTGCTCGGTCAGCAGCCGGTTCGGCACGGCCACCATCGTCCCGCACATCGCGGTCAGGATCAGGATGGTCAGCGGAAGGCCGAACACGAACGCGATGCCCGCCACCCCCAGGTCGGTGTAGAAGAACGGCTGACGCGGCCGCACGAAATATTGCAGTTCGTCGGTGGACGTCGGCAGCCCCACGCCCGTCCACAGGTGCCGCGCCGCGATCGGCTGCGCATCAATATATTGCAGGTAGCGGGCGCGGCCCGAGGCGTCGGCCAGGAATGCCTCATAGGGGTTCGTCGTCACGTCGATATAGCCGTACAGCGACCACAGCGACAGCGTCGCCAGCACCGCGACCAGCGCCCAGCCCGTCCAGCGACGCGTCACCGGCAGCAGCATGTTGGCGATCGCCACCGCGGACACGACGACGATCACCACCTGCACGAACCGCGACTGCGACAGATACAGCGCATAGATCGCGATCGCGATCAGCGGCACCGCCACCAGCGGCCGCCGCCGGATCGAGGCGATCCCGAAGAACAGGACGAACGCGGTCAACTGGCTGGCGAGATAGGCGCGTTGCTCGCGCTCGCCATCCGATGCCAGCACCCCCGCCGCCGCCTCGAACCCGCGATAGGACGACACAATCGGCTCGGATACGATGTAATAGAGGGTGTATAGGACGCATCCCAGCAACAGCGTGCCGAGCAGCAACCGCAGCGGCACGCGCGCCACCTGGAACACGAACGCCAGCGCCACCGGGCCGAAGAACGACAGCATCACCAGCGGGCGGAACTGCGCACTGGCGACCAGGTGGAAATGATACACCTGCGCCAGCAGGAAGGCGAAATAGAGCGCGATGATCCCCGCCCCCAGCCAGCGCCCACGCAGCATCGCCAGCCCGACGTAAAGGATCAGCACCGCATATTCGATGACCAGCCCGATCTGCGTCGCGGCGGGGACGAACATCGACATCGTCAGCGACATGTGCAGGCAATAGCCAGCGACCAGCACCGCCACCGCCAGCAGGTCGAGCTTGCCCGCCAGCGACAAGGCGCTGATGTCCCACAGGATGTTGCCGCCACCGGCCGCCACCGGGCGGCGCGGCAGTGCCGCGCGCGGCGGGAAGGGGGCGCGCGCCATCAGCGCGGCTCCCCGTCGGCGACCCGTTCCAGCAGCGCCTGATAGTCCGACAGGACCATCGGCCAAGTGAACGCCTCCTCCCACCGCCGCCGCGCGGCCGCTGCCATCGCGGCGCGGCGCGCGTCGTCGGCCAGCACCTCATCGATCCGCTGGCGACATTCGGCTGTGTCCGCGAAATAGGTCGCCGCATCCCCCGCAACCCACCGGTTGAAGCGATTGTCGTGCGCGATCACCGGGTTGCCCGCGCCCAGCGCCTCGACCAGCGACGGGTTGGTTCCGCCCACGCGATGCCCGTGCATATAGGCGAGCGAATGGAACCGCAGCGACGCCAGCGCCGCCGGATCGTAGATCGCGCCGACGAACTTCACCTGCGGCCCCGCCGCGGCGCGCACGCGCGCGTGGAACGGATTGTCGGGGCTGTAATTGCCCAGCACCGCCAGCGTCACGTCGCGCGGTGCGGCCGAGAACGCCTCGACGATCTCCAGGATCGAATTTTCCGGCTCGGGCCGCGCGATCAGCGTCAGGAAACGCCCCGGCTCCAGCCCCAGCGCGTCGAGCGGAGCCGTCCCCGCGGCGTCGATCCGGTCGCTGCCATAGGGCAGCATCACGATCTTCTCCTTCGGCGCGCGTTGCGCCAGATGGTCGCCGATCGACGGATGATCGGCGATCAGCACGTCGCCCGCGGCGGCGGCCAGCCGTTCGTTGACCCATAGATACGCCTTGGCGCCGGCCGAATATTTGGCGCGCTTCCACTCGACGCCGTCCATGTTGATGACCTGCCGCCGCCCCTTCATGCGCAGCCACGTCGCCAGGAAGCCGGTGTTGTAGCCCAGCATCAGGATCAGCCCCGGCTCGGCCAGAGCATGGCGCGCGGACTTCACGTCGAACTCGATCGTGCCCGCCGCGCCGTCGCGACCCACCGGGATGTGGATACGCCGCACCCCCTCCCACTCGTCCTCATGGATCGCGCCGGTTTCACTGCCTTGGCAATAGACCGTGACGCGCCAGCCATGGTCGCGCATCCACGGCGCCAGCCGCGCGGCGAATGTCTCGAACCCGCCATGCGCCGCCGGGACGCCGCGAATACCCAGAATGACCAGATGACGGGTGTCGCCGACACCGGGGGAACTTGACGTGGCCATTCGGTCTCCGTTTACTGTTTCACCGGTTTTTCGTTCTGACGACGGCTGTCGGCGGAACGGCCGTCAAGGTCGTGCGGGCCCGCCCGGATCGCCGAGTGGGGCAGTCCGCTGGTGACCCCCATCACGGCGACGTCGTGCGCCACCCGCTTTCCCCGCCCCCAGCTTCCGCCGCCTTTGTCGCGCGTGTCGGGAACCCCGTAGTCGTATTTCCGTTTCTTGCCAATCTCCGTCGCGTCGGCAGCGGGGAATGATGAGCCGTATTACGGGACACATAAGTCGGCGCTTCCGCCGCAAGTCGCCTCTTTAATGTGTGTCCTTTGTGCTTCGTAAGGTCGGTTTAACGTGTTGAAGGCACTATACGTCTTGTCGATTGCGGCGGATATCGACAAGGTGGAGCGTGCGCGTGGGAGGGGTCTTGACGAAGTTAGCGGACCACCGACCGGACGCCGCCCCGACGGCATCGATGAATCGCGAGGAGGCCGCGGATCGGCGTCCATCGAAACGGCCGTCCCACTCCATCCGGCTGCTCGCCGTTGCCTCCGCCGGTGGGCATTGGGAGGAGCTGATGCTCCTTCGCCCAGCGTTCGAGGGCTTCGACGTCCATTATGCGACGACGCTGGAGGGCTTTGCCGAGCGCGAACGACTTACGAAGGTGCATGTCCTGCCTGATGCCAACCGCCACCGCCCGCTGCGAACGATTGCCTGTGCGTGGACGTGCTGGAACGTCATCCGTTCCATCCGTCCCCATTATGTCGTGACGACCGGTGCCCTTCCCGGGTTGACCTGCGGCCTGATCGGGCGCCTGTTCGGTGCGCGCACCATCTGGGTGGACAGCATCGCCAATTCGGAGCGTCTGTCGATGAGCGGAACGTTCGCGGGTCGGTTCGCGGCATTGTCCGTGACGCAGTGGGAACATCTGGCCCAGGACGATTCCCCGGCCTTCCACGGAGCGTTGCTATGATCCTGGTGACGGTCGGCACCCAGCTGCCGTTCGACCGCTTCATCCGCATCGTCGACGAAGCTGCCCCGTCCCTCGGGCGGACGGTCTTCGCGCAGGTGGGACGCGGCTCGTACCAGCCGCGCAACATGGAATATGCGGCACTGATCGACCCGCTGAAGTTCGACGAACTGATCGCCCGGACCGAGTTGATCGTGTCGCACGCGGGCATCGGCACCGTGGTGATGGCGCAGAAGTTCCGCAAGCCGGTGATCCTGTTCCCGCGCCGCGCCGCGCTGGGCGAACATCGCAACGATCACCAGATGGCCACGGTCGCCGCGCTGGAGGGCCGGTCCGGCATGTACGTGGCGCGTGTGGCCGAGGAGCTGGTCGCGCTGATGAAGCGCCCGCTCGACCCGCCGCTGACAGAGAACGAGCACCCGGCCCGCGACCGCCTGCAGCGCGCGATCCGCGACTTCATCGAAAACGACCGGTGACCGACGCGGCGCGCCCGGTGGAAGGCCATGTGCCGCGGCGACGGCGCGTGCTGGCCGTGGCGTCGATCGGCGGCCATTGGGAACAGATGCTGCTGCTGCGTGGCGCTTTCGAGGGGATGGACGTCACCTACGTTACCAACGACGTGCGGCTGGCGCAGCGCGAAGGCCTGTCGCCCTGCTATGCGATCGACGACACCAATCGCCACCACCCGCTGCGTTCGCTGCGCTGCGCGTGGTCGGCGATGCGGATCATCGCCAAGGTACGCCCCGACGTAGTGGTATCGACTGGCGCGGCACCGGGGCTGATCTGCATGGTGGTCGGGCGGCTGGTGGGTGCGCGCGGGCTGTGGGTGGACAGCATGGCCAACGCCGAACGGCTGTCGGGCAGCGGACGGCTGGCGCGGCGGCTTGCCCACCGCGTCTTCACGCAATGGCGCCATCTGGCCGTGGAGGGCGAGGTCGAATATCATGGCAGCGTCTTCTGACGTCGGCTCCGCTGCCGATACCCGCGTCAGTGTCGTCATCGCCACCTATCGCCGCCCCGACGCGCTGGCCCGCGCGATCGTCAGCGCGCTGGCGCAGACGCATGCGCCGCTGGAGGTGATCGTCGCCGGCGAGCAGGGCGACACCGACACCGCGGCGCTGGTCGCGGGCCACGCCGACCCACGCGTCCGGCTGGTCGTGAATCCGGTGCGCGGCGGGCCAGGGCCTGCGCGCGACCTGGGCGCGCGCGCGGCGCGGGGGCGCTTCGTCGCCTTCCTGGACGACGACGACCTGTGGCACCCGGAAAAGCTCGCGCGGCAGGTCGCGCTCGCGGACGATCGCACGATCGTCACCGCTTTGTCGGAAGTGGTGTCGCCGGAGGGGCGGCTGGTGAAACCCACCCGCCCCTATGACGGCAAGCAGGCGATCGACGAATGGCTGTTCGACCGTCGCACCTGGCTGGGCGGCGGGGAGGCGATGTTACAGACGTCGTCGCTGATGGTGCCCCGCGCGCTGTTCGATACGCTCGGCTTCGGATCGGCGCAGCATGAGGAATGGGAATTCGCGATCCGCGCGCTGCGTACTCACGGCTATCGTCTGGCGACCGTGCCGGACGTGCTGGTCACCTATTTCACCGGCCAGATCTATTCATGGGAAGGCTCGATCGGCTGGGCGCGGGACACGCGGGGGCTGCTGACCCCGCGCGCGCTGAGCGGCTTCTGCCTGACCGTCGCGTCCCAGAGCATTCCGCCACGCGGCTGGGCGCGGGTGCGCGCGGCGGGGCGGCTGCTGGGCACCGCGGTGCGCCACGGCCGCCCGACCGCGCGGCAGCTGTTCGCCTTCGCGCTGATCGCCGCGGTTCCGCACGGCGTGCGGCGGCGACTGCGCAGCGGCGGGGGCGCCGCCGGACCGTTCACCCCGGCAGGCTGGCCGCGTGGCTGACCTGCTGCGCCAGCGCGATATACCGGCGCGCGATCGCCGGCCACGACCGCCGTTCCATCATCACCGCACGGTAATCGTCCGCACGCGCCCGCCACACCGCCGCCGGGGTGGCCATGAACGCCGCAATCCCCTCAGCCACGTCGCCCGCGCCCGCCGGGCGCGGCAGCACCACCGCGGGCATCCCCTCGTCGATCAGCGTCGCGATCCCGCCGGCACGCGTCGCGATGATCGGCCGCGCGTTCGACGCCGCCAGGATCGCGACCCCGCTTTGCGAATGGAAATCGTCATAGGGCATCAGCAGTGCGTCGCACTCCGCGATCAACCGCTCCAGCACCGCATCCTCGACATAACCCAGCCGCAGGTCGACCGCATCGCCCGCCGCCTGCGCCGCGGCACGGCAGCGCGCGACATAGTCCGCCTCGTCGCGATGCGGGCCGCCCGCGATCACGAGCCGGACCGACTGCCCGTCGCGCGTCGCCATCGCGGTCCCCTCGATCGCGGCGAGCACGCCCTTGTTCGACCGCACCGTGCCGAAGGCGAGCAGCATCCCCGATCCCGGCACCGGCACCGGATCGCCCATCAGGAACACGCCATGGTCGATCACCGATACTGGCACGCGCAGTGTCGGGAACGCCGCCAGCAACCGTTCGCGCGACGGCTCGCTCAACACCACCACCGCGCTCGCCAGCCGGTAGCAGGCGCCGTGCGCCGCGATCTCCCACCGCCGCCAGCGTGCCGGCAGGGCCCAGGCGTGCGGCAGGGGATCGTGCGCCACAAACAGGATCCGCGCGCCGGTCAGCCGCAACAGCGCCAGCATCGGCACCGCGAACAGCAGCGGATCCGGGATCGTCACAATCACCTCGCGACAGGTCGCGCGGGCGCGCAGCACGCCGATCGCCCCGCCGATCATCCGCGCCAGCGACGCGACGATCTTCGCGGGGCGCGATGCGCGTCCGGTGCGCTCGCGCGGCGGACGGATGCGGCGCAGGCCGGGGCGCGGGCGTTCGAAGCGCGCATTCTCGACCGGCGGGCAGACGAACGTTACCTGCGCGCCCTCGGCCAGCAGCCCGTCGACCAGGCTCTGCGCGAACAGTCCCGCGCCCGACGATCGCCACGATCGCGTGAACACGCACAGCGACGACGGCGCAGCCGCCCCGGTCGCGGCCGTCATTGCGGCAGCGTGCCGATCCTGATGCCGCGGAACCGCACCGCCATCGGCTCACGCGCGCTCGCGCGATAGATGCCGGCCTTGAAATACGGACCGACGACGTCGTTGAACCCGATCGCCCCGGCGTAATCGACGATCTGCTTGCCGTCGCGCCACACCTTCAGCCAGCCGGCGCCCATCGGATCGAATTTCACCTGGATGCGCATCGCATACCAGCGACCGCGCTGGATCGGCGCGGTATCGACGTAGTGCAGCTCATAGGGGGCGTCGTTGCCCTTGCTGATGACCGCCGGGTCGAACCGGCTGCCGATGCGCATCTTCTCGTCGCGCAGTTCGATCGCAAACGGTGGGCTGTGCCCCGCCTCGCCCGGGTCGAAGGTTGATTGCAGCTGCACCAGCGTCAGCCATGGCGCGGTGCTGGGCGGCCCCGGCTCGATCATCATGTCGAAGCGCACGTCGTTGGGCTGCGTCAGCGACAATTTGCCGGAGGCATAGGCTTCGGAGCGTTCCTTGGGCTGCGTGCCGTCGCCGCTCCAGCGATCGCCGGCGTGCACCTCGAACCGCGTGATGTCGCCGGTCTGGCGAAAGGCCCAGCGCGCGCCGCCGTTCTGCGGGTTCATCTTCGGCCCGGCGCTCGCCTGCGCGCCGGGACCCTTGTCGGCAACGGGCGACGTACAGCCCGCCAGCGCCGGCATCGCGCAGGCGAACAGCGCCAGCGCCCGTGCCGGGACATGATAAGCGGACATCGCCGTCTCCTGAATGTAACACCGCCGTCAAGGCACTGCGGAGTCTACGGTAACCGCTTGCCCGCCTCAACCCGCGATCCTAGGGAGGGGGCATGCCGATGCCCCACGCGATCGCCCCCGCGAACGGGACGGACGAACCGCGCGTGGCCGTGGTGATCCTCAACTGGCGGCGTCCCGACGATACGATGACCTGCCTGCGCAGCGTCCTGGATCAGGACTATCCGCCGGTCGACGTTTTCGTCTGTGACAATGACTCGGGCGACGGGTCGATCGACCGGCTGGAGGCGGCGATCACCGCCGAATTGGCCGCGCGCGGCGGCGACGGTTGGCGTTTCGCACGGGTCGACGATCCTGACGGCGCGCTGCCGCCGCTGCCAGCGGCGCATGGGCCGCGGCGGCTGTGGCTGGTCGCGACGGGGCGCAACGGCGGCTATGCCTATGGCAACAATGTCGGGCTGGCGCTGGCGCTGCGCGATCCGGCGATCGCCTATCTGTGGGTGCTCAACAACGATACGCAGGTCGATGCGCAGGCGCTGCGCCACCTGGTCGCGCGAATGGAGGAGGATTCCTCGATCGGGCTGTGCGGCGCGGTGGTGCGCTATCGCGGCGAGGCCGGCGGCGGGCGTATCCAGTCGGTCGGCGGCGGGCACTTCCTGGCCGATCGCGGCCGGTGCGAGCAGATCGGCGAGAACTGGCCCGCCGATACCGCGATCGATACCGCCGCGATCGAGGCGCGGCTCAACTACGTCAACGGCGCCGCGGTGCTGGCGCGCCGCGCGATGATCGACCGCGTCGGGCTGATGACCGAGGATCATTTCCTGTACTGGGAGGAGATGGACTGGGCGACGCGCATGGCGCGCGACGGACGCTATCGGCCCGGCCTTGCGGCGCGTGCGCTGGTGTTCCATGATGTCGGGGCATCGACCGGATCGAACGACCACGGCTTCGCCTCGCCGTCGTCCACTTTCTGGATGACCCGTAGCCGGCTGCGTTTCCTGGCGCGGCATCATCCGCAGCTGATCCCGCTCGTCCTCATGCTGATCGCCCGCGCGGCGCTGCGCGAGGTGGCCGGACGGCGCTGGGCGCGTGCCGCCGCGATGCTGCGCGGCGCCTGGGCCGCGCGACGCGCGCTGTAGTCGCTTTCGGCACAGATGCGCCACATCATGGCCGGGCGACGACCGGCGTTTGTGCTAAGGGCATCGCCGATGACGCGGATGCCGATCACCAGAAGGCTGTCGGGCTGGATCGCGCTGGCCGCCGCCAGTGCGTTCGTGCTGTCGCAACTGCTGTTCCAGTCGACGCTGGCCGCGCTGGGCGGCAACCGGATGACCGTGATGGCGGGGGGCGTCACCGCCGCATCGGTGGCGGCCGGATGGTTGCTGGTCGCGTTCCAGGGGGCGTGGTCGGCGCTATGGTGGGCGATGATGATGGCGCTGCTGGTGTTCTGGCAATGCCAGGTCTTCTCTGACCTGACCGGCTATCCGACCAATTACAACGTCATCCTGTCCTATGCGCCGATGTTCGCCTTCCCCCTGTTCGCCAATCCGGCGCTGCGGCTGAACCGGCTGATGGGGATATTGTTCGTCGCCGCGCTGGCCTATTGCCTGATCTATGTCGCCGGCAACGGTTATTTCGTCAGCGCCTGGGAACGCGCGCGCGAGGCGTCGTTCGCGCTGAAGGGACCGGCGGACGCCGCGCCGATGGCGCCGGTGGTGCGCGTGCTGCCCGGCGACGGGGTCCGGTCGCCGCGCGTGTTCCTGGCGACGATGTTCTCCACCTTCGCACTGTTCTACGCGCTGACGCAGGCGCGCGAAACGCGCCGCTACCTGCGCTGGCTGACGCTGGCGGCGATCCCGGCGGCGGCGGTGTTCATGGCGCAGTCGCGCGCCTATACCGCGATCCTGTTCCTGATCGCGACGCTGTACGCGCTGCGCATCACGCGGCGGGGGCAGCGGATCGCGCTCGCGCTGGTCGTGCTCGCGTCGCTGCTGGTGCTGATCCTGGGGGTGGCGGTGCCGTCGTGGAACCCCTTCGCGGCGTTCTCGGACGATTCGTCCGGCGCGGCGCGGGCGCGTGCCTATCGCGTCATCACCCGCATCATCACCGATCATTTCATCACCGGCATCGGCATCGCGCCCAGCGCGAAGGCGCAGCAGGCGTTCATCGGCGAACCGGGCGTCTTCTGGTCCGACCTGGGGGTGATCGGCATATGGTATACGTTCGGGCTGACCGGGCTGATCGTCTATTGCGTTCAGGCGATGATCGTCGTGGTCGGGGTGGAACGGCCGCAGTTCATGAGCCGGCCGGAGCAGGAGACCCTGTTCC
Organism: Sphingomonas ginsenosidimutans; assembly: GCF_002374835.1. Classification (GTDB taxonomy): domain Bacteria; phylum Pseudomonadota; class Alphaproteobacteria; order Sphingomonadales; family Sphingomonadaceae; genus Sphingomonas; species Sphingomonas ginsenosidimutans. The sequence continues at coordinate 240,045 of NZ_NWVD01000001.1, read as the reverse complement.
TCAGCGGCATGGTCGTCGGGCTGACCGCGTGGCTGACGCCCGATATCTGGACCGGCGCCAACGGCGTGCTGCTGTCGATCACGATGGGGATGCTGCTGCGCCCGATGCGGCGGCCGGGACGCGAGATCGCGATCTGGTTCGGCGCGCACCGCGTCCTGTTCGGCGATTTCGGGCTGCGCTATCGCCTGCGCCAGGCCTGGCGGCGGTTCCGTTCGGCATGGCGCGGGTCGTCCCGTCGCGGTGCACCGACGCGGCCGTGATCGCGCAGGTTGTTGCGCCACAACAATAAGTCCGGCTAGATGCGCTGCCGGTCGCCCGTTGGCGAACCGAGTAAGAGGGCGTTCGATGACATCCCCGGTGCCAGTCGGTATCATCCTGTCCGACGGCCTGGAGTCGAAGGGCGGGATCGGCCGCATCGTCGGATATCTCGTCACCGCGCTGGCGCAGCGCGCGCCCGATATCGAACCCCGCGTCTATCGCGCACGCTGGCGCGAACACGGCATCGCCCGCCACCTGACCGTCCCGCCCGCACTGGCGGCCTTCGCCTGGGATGCGGCGCGGCGCCGGATCCGGGTCGCCCATATCAACGTCGCGCCGCGCGGATCGACCACGCGCAAGTCGCTGTTCGCCGCCGTCGCTCAGCGACTGGGCGTTCCGGTCATCCTGCACCTCCACGGCAGCGGCTACGACGACTTCTTCGCCGCGCAATCCCCTGCCCGCCGCGCCAGGATCGCCCGCTTTTTCGCTTCGGCGGCGCGCGTCGTGGCGCTCAGCGATCGCTGGGCCGGATTCGTCCGCGACGAACTGGGCGTCCCCGCCGCGCGGGTGGTGGTGATCGGCAACGGCGTCCCCGCCCCGCCCGTCGCCGACGCGCGCCCCACCGCGGACGGGACCGCCCCGCCGCACCTGCTGTTCGTCGGGCTGGTGGGGGAACGAAAGGGCGTCGACGTGCTGCTGGCGGCGCTGGCGCAGCAGGCGGCGCGCGGCATCGCGTGGCGCGCGACGATCGCCGGCAATGGCGACATCGACGCCGCGCGCGCCGCCGCCACCGCCTATGGCATCGCCGATCGCATCGCCTTTCCCGGCTGGGTGGACGAGGATGCGGTGCGCGCACTGATGCGCACCGCGGACCTGTTCGTCCTGCCTTCGCGCGCGGAAAATCAGCCGATCGCGATCCTGGAGGCGATGGCCGCCGCGTTGCCGGTGGTGGCGACGACCGTGGGCGCGATCCCCGAACAGGTCGTTGATGGCGATACCGCGCTGCTGGTGCCCCCGGCGAACGCGGACCGGCTGGCGGAGGCGCTGGCGCGGCTGCTGCCCGACGCCGCACTGCGCAGGCGGATGGGCGCGGCGGGACGCGCGCGGTTCGCGGCGCATTTCGCGATCGACGGGACCGCCGATCGCTTCGCCGCGCTCTATCGCGAGTTGGCCGGAGCCGCGGATTGACCGACGCGCGCGACCACAGCCGCGCCGCCATCGCCTATCGCCCCGACATCGACGGGCTGCGCGCGGTTGCGGTCGCATCGGTCGTGCTGTTCCACCTCGGCATCCCGGGGCTGCCGGGCGGCTTCACGGGCGTGGACATCTTCTTCGTCATCTCCGGCTATCTGATCGGCGGGCAGATCGCGCGCGAGGCCGGGGCCGGCATGTTCCGCTTCGCCGGCTTCTACGTGCGCCGCGTCCGCCGCATCCTGCCGGCGCTGATCGCGATGATCGCGCTGTTCCTGCTGTTCGGGTTGGTCGCGCTGACCCCGGCGGAGCTGCGCGAACTGGCCAAGGAAACGGTGCCCGCGCTGTGGGGGCTGTCGAACCTGCTGTTCTACACCGGCGGCGATTATTTCGCGCCGGCGGCGGAACGCAGCCCGCTGCTGATGACCTGGTCGCTGGGCGTGGAGGAGCAATTCTACCTCTTGTTCCCGTTCGTCATGCTGGCGGCGATCCGCTGGTGCCGGGGGCAGGTGATCGCGGTGGTCGCGTTCCTGTCGGCGCTGTCGTTCGCCGGGTCGCTGCTGCTGATCCGCATCGATCCGCAGGCGGCGTTCTACCTGCTGCCGACGCGCGCTTGGGAACTGGGGCTTGGCGCGATCCTGGCGCTGGCGCAGATGCGCGGCGGGCCGTCGTCGCCCGCGCTGCGCGAGGCGGCGGGCTGGGGCGGCGTGGCGCTGCTGGCATTGGCGCTGGTCGCCTATCAGCCGGCCATCGCCTTTCCCGGCTGGTTCGCCGCGCTGCCCGTGCTGGGCGCGACGCTGCAGATCGCGGCGGGCGGCAGTCGCGCCAACCGCTGGCTGCTGTCGTCGCGCCCGGTCGTGTTCGTCGGGCGCATCTCCTATTCGCTGTACCTGTGGCACTGGCCGGTCATCTATGTCGCGCGGGTCGCGGGCGACGGCGCGGCGCCCGTCTCCCCGCTGTGGCTGATCGCGATCACCGTGCTGCTGGCGACGCTGTCGTGGCGGTTCGTCGAACAGCCGCTGCGTCACCGCGTCCTGCCCGAACGACAGGTGCTGCTGCGCTACCTCGCGGTGCTGCTGCTGCTGAGCGGCGTGGCGGCGGCGCTGTACCGGCTGGAGGGGTGGCCCGCGCGCCTGCCCGCGATCGCGCGCGCGGGCGCGCTGGAGGCGGTCGCGGCGCGACATGGCGCCTGCCTTGCCCCTTATGGCGCGACCGCGCCGGTCGGCGGGGCGGCGTGCACCGGCGCGCTGGCGCATACGGACCGGCCGGGCCTGCTGCTGATCGGTGACAGCCATGCCGATGCGATCGCCCCCGCGATCGCCGATGCGGCGCGCGGTGCCGGGCTGACGTTCGGGCAGATGACCAAATCCTCGTGCCTGCCGCTCGTCGATGCGGCGCGCGAGCTGCCCGGGCGCGTGCGCCACCGCGGCGAATGCATGGCCTATCAGGCAGCGGTGTTCCGCTGGATCGCCGCGCATCCGCAGGTGCGCGTGATCGCACTGGCCGGCTATTGGTCGAACGGCGCGGAGGTGATCGACGCACAGGGCCGCCGCCGCTCCGTCACCGATACGCTGGCGGCGACGATCGCCGCGCTGGAGGTGCAGGGCCGGCATGTCGTCCTGATTCAGGATGCGCCGGGGTTCGCGATCAATCCTTATGCCCGCGTGATCGGCGCGGCGCTGCCGGTGCGGCGCTGGCTGATCGGCGTGGCGACCGGGCACACCGCCGGCCCCGACGACGCACGCGCCCATCCACGCACCGACGATGCGCGCGCCGCGATCGCGCGGATCGGCGCGGCGCCCGGACGGCAGCTGGTGGACCCGGCGCGCGCTTTGTGCGATCCGCGCGGCTGCCGCTTCGCCGATGGCGGGCGGCTGTTCTACGCCGACGACCAGCATCTGACCGCATCGGGCGCGCGGGCCGCGCTTCTGCCCGGAACAACGCTGGCGCAGCGGCTTTCCGCATGGGCCGCCGCTGCCGGACCAGACGCCCCCCGCTCAACCGAACGAACACCCCGCCCCGCGCGTGACGACGACGGCAGGAAGGAACATCCATGAACGACAGGCCGCGGCGCACCTTCACCGGCTCCGGTCCCCGCACCGCCCCCACCCCCGCCACCGCCCCCGGCGGCAGGGCCGGTCCCGCCCCCCGGCCGGGGGGCGCGCCGGTGCGGCTCGGCTTGCTGGCGGCGACCTTCGTCGCGATGCTGGCGCTGACCATGCTGGGGCCGATGATGACGATCACCGGCGCCGACCTGACGGGGGCGGGCAATTGGCAACGGCAAGCGGGCTATGTCGCGATCACCGTGCTGACGATGGTAGCGCTGCGCCCGCTGCACGACTGGCGACGTCTGCTGACCGTCCCGTTGCCGATCGCGCTGGCGCTGGCGTGGTGCCTGCTCAGCATCGCCTGGTCGATCGCGCCCGGCGTGGGGTTCCGCCGGCTTTTGCTGACCGCGATGGTGATCTGGTCGGTGTTCGCGGCGGTGCGGTGGCTGGGTTACGAGCGGACGGTCAACCTCACGCGCTGGGTGCTGCTGGTATCGCTGGTGCTCAGCTATATCGTCGTCTTCGCCTATCCCGAACTGGGCATCCATCAGGCGGACGAGGTGTATGACAAGAAGCTGATCGGCGACTGGCGCGGCATCTTCATGCACAAGAATACCGCCGGTGCGATCTGCGCCTTCGCGGTGCTGATGTTCGCGTTCGATCGCGGGCGAATGCCGCGCTGGCTGCAGATCGGGGCGGTCGCGCTGGCCGTCGGCTTCCTGGTGATGACGACGTCGCGCACCTCGCTGGGCGTGTGCGCGGGCGCGGCGGTGCTGGGTGCGCTGTTCACCTTCTACCATGCGCGCTACCGGCTGTTCCTGATCGGCACGATCATCGTCGCCCTTCTGATCGGCTCGATCTACATCAATATCTACAACGCGCCCTTCTCCTCCGTGCTCGACGATCGCACCGCCTTCACCGGGCGCACGCTGATCTGGGATGCGCTGATCCGCTATACGATCGACAACCCGCTGGGATCGGGGTTCGGATCGTTCTGGAACATCGGTAGCGCCAGCCCGATCTTCCAATATGCGCGCGGCTGGGTGATCACCGTGACGGAGGGGCATAACGGCTTCCTCGATCTGGCCGCGACGATCGGCATTCCGGGGCTGATCCTGGTCGTGGCGCTGGTGGTGGTGTGGCCGCTGGTGCGGCTGCTGGGCAGCGAGGCGGCATCGGGGCAGCGCGGCGCGATGCTGCTGGCGGTGATGGTGTTCTGCATCGCGCACAACGGCACCGAATCCAGCCTGATGGACCGCGACACCATCCTGCAGGTGATGCTGATGCTGACGATCGCGCTGATCTGGTCGGTGACGCGCGCGCCGCTGCGCCGCACGCCCGCGCGTCCGGCCTTCGCCGCCGATGCGCCGCGCAAGCCGCGCACCTTCGGGGTGGAACAGGCATGAGCGCGCGACACCGGCTGCTCATCGTCGGCGGATCCAGCGACCATCCCGGCGGGGTGGAGGCGTTCTGCGATCGCGGCACCGCCGCGCTGGCGGCGCATACCGATCGCTGGACGGTCGAGCGCATCGCCGCCGACAGCGCCTATCTGTCGCGCGCAACGCTGCGCCGTTACCTGCGGCAGCTGGGGCGGCTGGTGGCGCATTGCCGGCGCGGGCGCCCCGATCTGGTGTGGGTGCAATATGTGAACCTGCCCGATCTCGGCTTCGTGCTGCTGGCGCGGGCGATGGGGCGGCGGGTGATGGTGACGCCGCATCTGGGATCGAACTGGCGCTCGCAATCGCATCCGCTGCTGCGCCGGCTGAGCCAATGGGCGCTGGCGCGCGCGCAGCGGCTGGCGCTGATTTCCCGCACGCAGGAACTGGAGATCGCACTGCCCCCCGCGCTGCCGCGCTCGCTGATCCGGAACTTCCTGCCGCAATCGGTGCTGTCGAGCGTGCCGGCCGCCGGCGATACGATGCCCGACCGCCTGCAACTGATCCACTCGAGCCGCCTGTCGGAGGGCAAGGGCACGTTCCTGGTCGTGGAGGTCTGCGCGCTGCTGCGCGACCGCGGCGTCGCGTTCGATGCGCGGATCACCGGCGGCGCGGATGCCGAGACGATGGCGCGGCTCCACGCGCTGATCGCCGAACGCGGGCTGGAGAATCGCGTCAAGGTGCTGGGCCGCATCCCGGAGGAGGAATTGCTCGACCTGCTCGGCCGCTCCGACGTGCTGATCCATTTGTCGAAGATCGATTCCTATCCGCTGATCGTGCTGGAGGCGATGGCGTGCAGCACCGTGCCGCTGGTCATGGAACTGGCGGGCGCGCGCGACATGGTCGAAACCTATCGCGGCCATGTGGTCAGCGCCGCGACCCCGGTCGAGGAAGCCGCGGCGTGGCTGCAATCGCTCGACGTGCCGACGCTGCGCCGCGACCGTGCCGACGTCGCCGCGCCGGTGCGCGACGATTACGCCTGGTCGCGCGCTGCCGGCGCGCTGGAGGCGGCGCTGGACGCCACCGTCGCCGCGCTGCCCGGTGCCACAGGTGGAACTGCGCTGGACGCACCCGACCGCCGCTGAGCCAGCCAGCGCGGCGCCGGGTCACGCACCGCTGCGTGGATCAGCCACAGCATCGCCACTCCGCGCACGATCGCCGCCGCGAGGATATCGCCCTGCGTCGCCGACGGCGACGCGCCCTCCATCCCGGCGAACATCCAGAATTCGGCAAAATAGGCGGCCACATCGCCCAGCAGGAACAGCGCCATCGGCCGCGCGCGCGTCCCCGTCAGCACCAGCAGCGGCCACAGCCACAGGTCGAACTGCGGGGAATAGACCTTGTTGGTCAAAAGGAACCACGCCAGCACGGGGGTGAACAGCAGCCACGGGTGCTTCCCGTGCTGCCGCCAGCCCGCCGCGACGATCGTCGTGGCGCCGCCGACAAACAGCACGAACGACCACAGGTTGCGCGTCGGGATATCGGTGACCCACCAGCCGAACTGCGTCATCAATTCCCACACGCTCGCCGCCGTGCCCGCACGCTCGCTGGAAAAGGCGTAGAATTCGCGCCAGTTCTGGAACGCCAGCGCGGCGACGGGCAGGTTGACCGCGCCCCATGCCGCCATCGCGACCGCCACCAGCACCGCCCCCGCCACGATCCGCGCGCGCCATGTCCGATCGGACGCGAACAGTGCGCCCAGCCCCAGCAGCGGCAGCATCAGGATCGGGAACAGCTTTGCCGCGCCGCCCAATGCAGCCAGCGCGGTCGCGCGCACTAGGGCTCCCCGCGCCGCCGCCAGCATCGCCGCGACCGCGAACGTCCCCGCCAGCAGATCCCAGTTATGCCCCAGGTACAGCACCAGCGGCGGCGCCAGCGCCCAGGCATATTGGCGCGCCAGCCCGGCCCCCGCGCCGCGCATCATCTCCAGGATCACGAACGCCAGGATCGCGTTGCCCAGCGTCACTACACCCAGGAACGTCGCCGCATCGGCGCGCGCGCCGCCGATGACGCGCGCGACCAGCCCCTCGATCCAAATCAGGGCGCCGGTCAGCACCGGATATTCCATCCGCGCCTCGAAATAGGGCATTTGCCCCGCCGCTACCCCGCGCAGTCCCCAGAACGGCACCGCATCGCTGTAGCAACCGGTGGTATATTGCTCGGCACCGATCCAGCCCGCGCCGCAATGCGCCTTGAACCCCCAGCCAAGCAGGCACGTCAGCGCCAGCGCCAGATACGGCCCGTTCGGCCCCAGACGATTCACGATCCCGCGCACGGGGTTGATCCATGGCAGGTGGATCCGCCCTCGACAAGCGGACCTCCGGAACATATATCGAACACATGGCGCAGCTCGACGTCCGGCAGAAACTGGAAATCCTCGCCGATGCGGCCAAATACGATGCGTCCTGCGCGTCGTCGGGCACTGCCAAGCGCACGTCGAAGGACGGCAAGGGCCTCGGCTCGACCGAGGGGATGGGCATCTGCCACGCCTATGCCCCCGATGGTCGGTGCATCTCGCTGCTCAAGATCCTGCTGACCAACAGCTGCATCTTCGACTGCCATTACTGCATCAATCGCAAAAGCTCGAACGTCCGCCGCGCCCGCTTCTCCGCGCAGGAGGTGGTGAACCTCACCCTCTCCTTCTACCGCCGCAATTATATCGAGGGGCTGTTTCTGTCCTCGGGGATCATCCGGTCGCCCGATTACACGATGGAGCAGATTGTCGAGGTCGCGCGGTCGCTGCGCGAGGATCATCAGTTCCGCGGCTATATTCACCTGAAGACGATCCCCGATGCCGATCCCGAATTGGTCCGCCTCGCGGGGCTGCACGCCGATCGCGTGTCGATCAACGTCGAGCTGCCGACCGCCGGCGGGCTGAAGCGATTGGCCCCGGAGAAGGACGGCGAGCGGATCGAGGGCGCGATGCGCGACATGAAGCGCGCGATCATCGATACCGGCGATGCGCGCCAACGCTATCGCTCCGCCCCGCGCTTCGCACCGGCGGGACAGTCAACACAGATGATCGTCGGTGCGGACGCGGCGACCGACGGCGATATCGTGGCGCGCGCCTCGACGCTCTACGATCGCTTCGGGCTGCGGCGCGTCTATTATTCGGCGTTCAGCCCGATCCCCGATGCCTCGACCGTCCTGCCGCTCCAACGCCCGCCGCTGATGCGCGAACATCGCCTCTACCAGTCGGACTGGCTGATGCGCTTTTACGGATTCCAGCCGCAGGAGGTCGTCGCGGCCACCGATGCGACGACGGGGATGCTGCCGCTCGACATCGACCCGAAGCTCGCCTGGGCGCTCAAGTTCCGCGATCGCTTCCCCGTCGACGTCAATCGCGCCCCGCGCGAATTGTTGTGGCGGATCCCGGGCCTGGGGACGAAGGCGGTGGCGCGCATCCTGTCGGCGCGGCGTTGGCGGCGGCTGCGGCTCGACGATATCGCGCGGCTGACCGTGTCGGTGGCGAAGGTGCGGCCGTTCATCGTCACCGACGACTGGCGTCCGGTGCTGCTCGCCGATCGCGGGGACATATCGGCACTGGTCGCGCCCAAGGCGGCTACCCGCCAGCTCGAACTGTTCGCGGCGTGAGAATCGCTCGCGGGTGAAACGACCTGCCGCCTCGCGCGCTGTCGCGGGCGAAGGAGAACGACCGATGGCTACCCCCGCGATCTACGCCGATCTGAAGCGCGATCATGACAAGCAGCGCAAGATGCTGAAGGAGCTGGCCGAACTGAAGGGCGACACCGCCAAGCGCAAAAAGCTGTTCGAGGCGTTCCGGCTGGAGGTGCAGAGCCACGCTGCGGCCGAGGAGGAATCGCTCTACGCCGAAATGCTCGGCAACCCCGAATTGCGCGACGACGCGCGCCATTCCGTCGCCGAGCACAAGGAGGTCGACGACCTGCTGGGCGAGATGATGGACGAGGATTTCGCGTCGGACGAATGGGAATCCAAATTCTTCCACATGCGCCACCGCTACGAACATCATATCGATGAGGAAGAGGAGGAAATGTTCCCCGCCGCCGAGAAGGAGCTCGACGCGGATACCGAGGAGCGGCTGGCCGACACCTATGAGGAGCGCAAGCCCAAGGAACTGGAACTCGCCAAGGCCAATCCCCCGGGCGGCGACGAGCGCGACTGATCGCGCGGGCCGGTCCTGCCCGTCCGGGACCGGCCACCCCACCGCCATGCGTACCGTCACCCTTTCCGCCCCCGACGACATCGACGCCTGGCGCAGCGCCGCGCGTGCGCTGATCGCTGACCATGTCGCGCCCGATCGCGTGGTGTGGCAAATGGGTGATGCGCCCGCCGATCTGTTCGCCGAAGCCCCCACGGCCCCGCCCGCTTCCTCGACCGGATTTCGCGTGCCGCGCGCGTTCCTGTCGCTGGCCGACGACGCGGCGCTCCACCGCGATCCGCAGCGGTTCGCGTTGCTCTACACTTTGTTGTGGCGGCTGCGCGATGCGCCGCGGCTGACCGACGATCACGCCGACCCGCTGGTCCGCCGGCTGGAAGAATTGGCCAAGGCGGTACGCCGCGACATCCACAAGATGCGCGCCTTCTTGCGCTTCCGCTCGGTGGAGGAACCGGACGGCGCGACCCGCTATGTCGCGTGGTTCGAGCCGGGCCATCACATCGTGCGCGCCAATGCCGCCTTCTTCGTCAACCGCTTCGCATCGATGCGCTGGTCGATCCTGACCCCGGAGATATCGCTACACTGGAACGGCGCCGCACTGACGCAGGGGCCGGGCGCGGCGCGCACCGATGCGCCCGACGGCGACCCGGTCGAGGAGGTGTGGACGACCTATTACGCCAGCATCTTCAACCCAGCGCGCGTCAAGGTCGGCGCGATGCTGAAGGAGATGCCGCGCAAGTACTGGAAGAACATGCCCGAAACCGCGTTGGTGCCGCAGTTGCTGGCGACGGCTCAGGCGCGGGAGAGCGGGATGATCGCCACCGCCCAGGATCGCGTCGACACCGATCGGGTCGCGGCGGGCGGCAATGTCGCCGCGGCGTGGGCGGCGCTGCGCGACGAGGCGGCGGGCTGCACCCGCTGCCCGCTGTATCGCCCCGCGACGCAGACCGTGTTCGGCGAGGGGCCGCTGGATGCGCCGCTGATGTTCGTCGGCGAACAGCCGGGCGATCAGGAGGATCTGGCCGGGCGCCCGTTCGTCGGCCCGGCGGGGCAGGTGTTCGACCGCGCGATCGCCGACGCCGGGATCGAACGCGCCGCCGCCTATGTCACCAACGCGGTCAAGCATTTCAAGTTCGAGCCGCGCGGCCGTCGCCGCATCCATGCCAAGCCCGATGCGGGCGAGATCGACGCCTGTCGCTGGTGGATCGAACAGGAACGCCTGCTGCTGCGCCCGCGGATGACGATCGCGCTGGGCGCCACCGCCGCGCGCAGCCTGTTCGGCCGCGCGATGACGATCGGGCGGGAGCGTGGGCGGGTGCAGACCCTGCCCGACGGCGGCGCGGCGTGGATCACCGTCCACCCCAGCTACCTGCTGCGCCTGCCCGACCCCGCGGCGAAGGAGGCGGAATATGCGAAGTTCGTGGAGGATTTGAAGGGCGCTCAGGCGGCGATCGCGCACGTTTGAACAAAGCCGTCACCCCAGCGAAAGGGGGGCCTCAAGCCTGGCAAGCGATTCGCGAATCTCGAAGAGATCCCAATCTTCGCCCGGATGACGGCATTGGCTGGGGGTCGATCGACCTATCCCTCACAATTCCCGCGGGTCCGGCCCCATGCGCCCTTCCGAATCGTCCATCGCGTCGATCGCTGCAACGTCGTCGGCCGACAGCGTCACCTCCTGCGCGCGCCAGTTGCTTTCCAGATGCGTAAGGTCCGCTGCCTTGGGGATCACCGACAGCCCCTTGGCCAGGTGCCAGGCGATGATGGCCTGCGCCGGGGTCGCGCCGATCCGCTCGGCGATCCGCACGATCCGCTCATCCTTCAGCGTCGCCCCCTGACCCAGTGGGCTCCAGCTTTGCGTCACGATGCCGTGGTCGGCGTTATACGCCTGCACGTCGCGCTGCTGGAACGTCGGGTGAAGCTCGATCTGGTTGACCGCGGGGGTCACACCGGTCGCGGCAATGATCGCGTCGAGATGCTCGGGCAGGAAGTTCGACACGCCGATCGACCGCGCTTTCCCCGCATCGCGCAGCGCCACCAGCGTCTTCCACGCCGCGACGAACTGTCCTCCGGCGGGGTGGGGCCAGTGGATCAGGTACAGGTCGACATGGTCGCGCCCGAGCAGCGCGAGGCTTTCGTCCAGCGCACCCGCGGCATCGCCGTGCCGGTCGTGCCACAATTTGGTGGTGACCCACACGTCGTCCCGCGCCAGCCCTTCGCCGACGCCGCGCTCGTTGTGATACAGCGCGGCGGTGTCGACCAGCCGGAACCCCAGGTCCAGGCCGGCGCGCACCACCGGCGCAACCTGCGAATCGGGGATCTGATACGTGCCCAGCCCCAGTCGGGGCATGGTGCGGCCATCGTTGAGCGTCAGGTCGGTCATTCGCAACGAACCGTTGCTGCGCCGCCGCGGTTCCGCACTTCGTGCTTCCCTTTCGCCGCGCGCTGACGCAAGCGGCGCGCATGGTCGAAAAGATCCTGGCCGCGCTTGCCGGCTTCGCCATCTCCGTGATCTCCGCCGGCGGCTATTGGGGCGTCGCGCTGCTGATGGCGATCGAAAGCGCGTGCATCCCGCTGCCGTCCGAAATCATCATGCCGTTCGCCGGCTATCTCGTCTCCACGGGGCAGATGAACCTGTATCTGGCGGCGACCGCGGGCGCGCTGGGCTGCAACCTCGGCTCGATCGTCGCCTATGAGATCGGGCGGCGCGGCGGGCGACCGATGGCGGAGAAGTTCGGCCGCTACGTCCTGATCGGCCCGGGGGAGCTGGACCTGGCCGACCGGTTCTTCAACCGCTGGGGATCGTGGGCGATCCTGATCGGGCGGATGCTGCCGGTGGTGCGCACCTTCATCGCCTTTCCCGCCGGGGTAGCACGGATGAAGCTGATCCCGTTCCACGTCTATACCTTCGTCGGCAGCTGGCCGTTCTGCCTGCTGCTGGCGTGGATCGGCATGGTGCTGGGCGACAAGTGGAACAGCGACCCGCGGCTGAAGGCGTTCTTCCACCGCGCCGATGCCGCGATCGGCGTGGTGCTGGTCGCCGCGATCGCCTTCTACATCTGGCATCGCGTGCGCGGGTTGAAGAAGCACGGCTGACCCGGCGGTCGGCCGCGCCCCGTATCCCCTTCCCTTAACCGGCGAACCCCCGCCGCGCCGCCAGCGCGCGTAGCTGGTCGTCGCGCCCCGGCGCCAGCTGCGCGACGCGCCGCTCATAGGCCTCCACCACCGCCACACCCGCGCGCTCGGGCGATCCGGCGTCGAACGGCGGTATCGGGTCATATTCCAGTGCCAGCTGCACCATGCGCGCATGCGCTTCCCCGCGAATCAGCGCGGTCAGCCGCAACGCGAAGTCAATGCCCGCGGTGACGCCCCCTCCGGTCAGGCGGTTGCGATCGATCACCACCCGCTCGGCCACCGGCTCGGCACCGAACAGCGGCAGCATGTGCCGCTGCGCCCAATGGCATCCCGCCTTGTACCCGCGCAGCAGCCCCGCCGCGCCGAGCACCAGCGATCCCGTGCACACGCTGGTGACCCAGCGCGCGTCCGCCCCCACCCGCGCGACCCAGTCGATCGTCGCATCGTCGGCGATCGCGCGATGCGTGCCGAACCCGCCGGGCACGCACAATATGTCGGCGGCGGGCACGTCGGCAAAGGTCGCGGTCGGCACGATCGAAAAGCCCGCGTCGGTCGGCACCGGCTCCAGCGTCGCCGCAACCAGATCGAGCCGCGCATTGCCCAGCCGCGAAAGTACCTGCACCGGTCCGGTCAGGTCCAGCTGGGTCACATCGGGAAACAACAGGAAGGCGATGCGCAGCGGTTCGGCGGTCATGACGGCAGGCTCCTCTCGTCGATCGAACGGGGTGCCCAGGCGCGCGGCGGATCATCATCCTTGGCCGCGTTCCCCTGCGGTGACCCGCTGAAGCGCCAGTCGCGCGGCCGACCGCCACGGTAACGGCGTTCCGACCCGAAGGCTAGCGCGCCGCCCGATCAGGGAACGTCATTCTCCGCCTTGGCCGCAGCGCGGCGCTCGCGCTTCCAGCGGGTGGCATTCTGCACGACGCACCCCGTGGCGCTCGCCGCGCCGACGGTGGAGCAGGTGCCGACGCCGACATTGCCAACGGTCTGGTTCGCGGCTTCCTTCGCGGCCCAGCTCTGGTTTTCCGGCGTCACCTCGAAATTGCGCAATTCCTTGGGGATGCGGAACTGTTCCTCCGCCGGGCGGCGTACGCACACCACGATTTCGTCGCCATTGGCGTTGGTCGGGCAGCGTTCGTTGCCGTACAGCGTCAGCACGCCGTTGACCGGCGCCCCGCGCGACACGCCATCGGCCGCGGTGGACTTGGCGATGCGCGGGGTGCCGGGGGACGGCGGCCCGCTCTGGGCCAGCGCGGCCGTGGGCAGCAGCGCGAAAAGCAGGAAAACGGCCGGACGGCGCATCGGGTCAGATCCTCTTGGCGGTGGCGATGGCGATACGGCATCCCAGCCGGATCGCGGCGGACATCAACGGATAGGCGGGCGCATCCTCCGCGCCGCTGGCCAGCGCGGTGTCGCGATGCTCCAGCTCCTCGGCCTGGAATTCGGCGATCGCCTCGGACAGCACCGGATCGCTGTCGCCCAGCGCGACCAGCTGCTCGGCATAATGTTTGTCGATCTCGGTCTCGACCGCCGCGGTGCAGGCCATCGCCGCTTCCGGCCCGATCGCGGCGGTCACCGCGCCCAATGCGAAGCCGGCAACGTCCCAGAAGGGTTGCAGGATCGTCGGGCGCACGCCGCGCTCGGCGATCATCCGGTCGAAGAACGCGCGGTGGCGTTCCTCCTGAAGCGCCATCGCGGAAATCTTGCGCGCCATCGGCGACCGCTGCCCCATGATCGCCAGCTGCCCGGCATAGATGCGGGTCGCGCCATATTCACCGGCCTGATCGACGCGGATCATCGCATCGGTCGCGGCGGGGCGATCTCCGGGCTTCCACGTCATCCACGCCTCCACAGCTGCGTCGCGATCATCGCCGCACCGATCAGCGAGAGGATCGCATTCCACCCCGCCAGCGACACGCCGAACAACGCCCACTGCGCCGCATCGCAACGAACGATCGGCGCGGCCAGAAGGTCGCGCAGCGCCTGGTCGGTCGACAGACCGGTCGTCGATATCGTCTGCGTGCAGGCGGTGATGCCCTGCCACCAGTGATATTCGACCCCGGCGTGGAAGACGCCGATTAACCCGGAAACCGCGATCAGCGCCGCCGCCCCGGCCACCAGCGTCGCCTTCACCCGTGTGCCGCCGGTGACGAACGCCAGCACCGCCAGCACCAGCGCGCCATAATGCGGCCAGCGTTGCCAGTGGCACATTTCGCACGGGTACAGCCCGCCCAGCAACTGGAACGCCCATGCCCCGCCCAGCAGCGCCGCCGGGATCACCAGCGCGAGCAGCCGGGCGTTGCGCAACCCGATCGCGCGCATCGCGCCGGTCATTTCGTCCCGCCCGCTTTGTCAGCCGCCGCCTTGTCGGCCGCGGCCTTGGCCGCCATCGACTGGGTTACCGCGGCGACCTGCGTCGGACCGCCCAGCCGCGCGATCGTCTTGAGCGCATACCACAGCTGGAAGTCCTTGATCCCCTGCTTCTCCAGCGCCTCCGGCGTCGCGTCGAAGCGCGGATCGTTCTTCACGTCCTCTTCCAGCACCGCATTGTCGGGGGCCTTGATCTCGTTGATCAGATGGCGGCGCAGGTCGGCCTCGCGGAACACCGGGCGGCTCTTGTAATCGGGGTCGGACAGCTGCGGCACGCGGATGTCCGGCTCGATCCCGCCCTCCTGCACGCTACGCCCCGACGGAGTATAGTAACGCGCCGTCGTCAGCCGCAGCGCGGTGCGCGGCCCCAGTTGCAGCAACGTCTGCACCGATCCCTTGCCGAACGTCCGCTCGCCCATCACCAGCGCGCGATGGTGGTCCTGCAACGCGCCCGCCACGATCTCGCTGGCGGACGCGGTGCCCGCATCGGTCAGCACGATCACCGGCAGGCCATGCGCATCGTCGCCCGGCTTGGCGTAGTAACGCTGCGTGTTCGCCGCCTCGCGCTCGCGCTGCGACACGATCTCGCCGCGTTCCAGGAAGGAATCCGCCACCGCGATCGCCTGGTCCAGCAGCCCGCCGCCATTGTCGCGCAGGTCGACGACATAGCCCAGCGGGCGATGCCCCAGCGACTTGTCGATCGCCATGATCGCCGCGCGCGTGTCCGCGCCGGTCTGTTCGGAGAAGGTGTTGATGTTGATATAGCCGACGTCGCCCTTCACTTCCCATTTGACCGGGCGCTGGACGATCACCTCGCGGGTCAGCGTGACCACGATCGGCTTGTCGCGGCCCGGGCGCACCAGCGTCAGCGTCACCTTGCTGCCCGGCTTGCCCCGCATCTGGGCCGTCGCTTCGTCCAGCGTGCCGCCGTAGATCAGCTTGCCGTTGATATGGGTGATATAGTCGCCGGACTTGATCCCGGCGCGCCCCGCCGGCGTATCCTCCTGCGGCGCGACGACCTTCACCGCGCCATCCTCCATCGACACGGTCAGCCCCAGCCCGCCGTAGCTGCCCTGGGTCTGGATGCGCAGATTGTCGTAATCGGACCCGTCGACATAGCTGGAATGCGGGTCCAGCGCCGCCAGCATCCCGTCGATCGCGCCCTTGATGAGCTGTTCGTCGGTAACCTTGTCGACGTAATCCGCCTTCACGCGGTTATAGACGTCCAGGAACTTGTCCATCTCGCGATAGGTGGCGGTATCGGCCGCGGCCATCGCTCCCGTGGCGACGGGGATCATGGCGATTCCCGTGACCAGCGCGGCGGCCTGGAGCAGCTTGGACTTCATGCGAACGGGTCGATCCTGCGACGAAGGGATGGGACCGCGGGATGTAGCGGAAAGACACGCGCTGTCATAGCAGCTAAGCGCCTGAACCGCGGCTGAGCGTCAGCCCACCAGCTGCGCGATATCCATCGGCACGCCCTGCCGCCGCAGCTCGACGGTCACGTGTGCGCCGTCGTTGACGGCCGCGCGCCCGATCGCCGCACCGGGCGCCACCGCCTGCCCGCGCCGCACCGCCAGTGCGCCGAGCCCCGTCAGCAACGTCGTCCAGCCATCGCCATGGTCGATGATGACCACCCCGCCATAACTGCGGAACGGCCGCGCGAAGACGATTCGCCCGCCCGCCGGCGCGATCACCGCCGCGCCGGGCGCGACCGCGAAGGTCAGTCCGCGCGCCTTGACGCCATTGTCCGAAAGCTCGCCCAGCCCGGTGACCAGCCGCCCGTCGACCGGCAGGCGATAGGCCGCCGGGCTGGCCGCCGCGCCGGGCGCCGCGCGCGCCACCGGCGGGCCGGGCAGCGCGATCAGCTCGCCCAGCACCGCCTGTCCGCCGCCCACCGCCGCCAGCCGGTCGACCGCGTCGCGCGCCGCCTCCCCCAGCGCCAGCGCGCGCGCGTCGTCGCCCTCGTCGCGATCGGTCAGCATCGCCAGCTGCGCGCGCGCCTCCATCAGCCCCGCACGCCCGGCTTCCAGCTCGCGCGCGGCGACGCCGGCGCTCGCCCGCAACGCCCGCGCCTGCGCCAGTTCGCCGCGCAGCGCGGCGGTGCGCGCCTCGACCGCGGGCAGCGTTCTCGACAGCACCGCCTGCACATGCACCAGATCGTCGATGCTGCCCGGCTGGGTCAGCGTCGCCACCGCCGGGCGCCGCGCCAGCGACGTCAGCGTCGCGAGAAGCTGCGCCACGGGCCCCTGCTGCTCCGCCAGCGCCGCGCGCCGCGCCGTCAACAGCGTGTCGATCAACCCGCGGCGCACCCGCCCCGCGGTCACCTCCGCCTCCGCGGCGTCGACGCGCGCGGCCACCGCCTGCGTCTGGAGCCGCGCGCGTTCCGCCGGATCGGCGGTGCGGTCGGCGCGCGCATCCAGTACCGCGGCACGCCGCTGCGCCGCCACCACCGCCGCCTTCGCGCCGCGCAGGTCGGCGGCGGAATAAGCGGTTGCCGCACCCGCCGCCACGATCGCCAGCATCGCCGCCGCCGGCACGATCACCCGTCGCGCGCGCATCACCCCTCGCGATGGTACGGATGGTTGGCCAGGATGCTGGTCGCGCGGAACAATTGTTCCGCCAGCATCGCGCGCGCCAGCAGGTGAGGCCAAGTGGCGCGCCCGAACGACAGCAGCAGGTCTGCCTCGCCGCGCTCCGCATCGGAAAAGCCGTCCGCCGCGCCGATCAGGAAGCGCGCCTCGCGCACGCCGTCGTCGCGCCAGCGGCCGATCCGCTCGGCCAGCGCCATCGACGCCAGCACCTCGCCCTTTTCGTCCAGCAGGATGCGGCGGCCCTGCGCGGGCGGGCGGTCCGGCTCGCGCCCGCCGCGATCGGGCAATTCGCTGACGCGCGTCGGCCAGGCGATCCGCTTCATATAGCGGTCGACCAGTTCGGCCTCGGGCGATCGCCCGATCCGTCCGCGCGCGACGATATGCAGCAACATGGCGACGCCCTCAGCGCGCCGCCGTGCGATATGTCATCGTCAGGCGGTGCCGGTCGCCGCGGGCGCATCTCCGAACGACCACATCCGCTCCAGATTGTAGAAGCTGCGCACCTCGGGGCGGAACAGGTGGACGATCACGTCGCCCGCGTCGATCAGCACCCAGTCGGCGTTGGGCAGCCCCTCGATCCGCGCGGAGCGGCCGGTCTCGCCCTTGATGCGCTCGGCCAGCTTGGAAGCCATCGACGCGACCTGCCGCGTCGACCGGCCGCTGGCGATCACCATATGGTCCGCTATCGACGACTTGCCGGCCAGCGGGATCGAGATGGTGTCGACCGCCTGATCGTCGTCCAGCGACCGCAGGACCAGCTGGTGCAGCGCCTCGACTCCATCGCCGGTGTCGGCAGCGGGTCGTTCGGCGTGTTCGGTGGCGGGCAAGATGGCTCCTCAGATTGCCGTTGTGGCGGGGGACATGGGTTCGACGTGACGCAAATGCCAGTCGGGATCGACGTCGCGAAGCTGAGTCGCGGATGTCGGGTCGGGGCGGAAACGCAGCAGCACCAGTGCTGGTACACTCCACTCGGGCCAATTCCTCGCCTGGCGTGCGGGCCGCCGAAAGCGCCGCAGCCATCCCATCGCGGGGGCCGCGAGGGCATCGCCATCATACCCCGGACGCGCGACGACCGCAATCGGCATCGTTCGCGCGATGTCGCGCCACCGCTGCCACCGGTCGAACTGCGCCAGATTGTCCGCCCCCATCACCCATACGAAGCGGTGCTGCGGGTAGCGCCGCACGATCGCGCGCAGCGTGTCGGCGGTATAGCGGGTGCCCAGCCGCGCTTCGATATCGGTGGCGCGGATCGGGGCGCGGCGTGCCATCGCGCGCGCCGACGCCAGCCGCGCGGCGAACGGCGCCATGCCGCGCGCGGGCTTCAGCGGATTGCCCGGTGACACCATCCACCACAGCTCGTCCAGCGCCAGCGCGCGGATCGTCGCCAGCGCGATATGACGATGCCCGCGATGCGCCGGGTTGAACGATCCGCCCATCAGCCCGATACGGCGCGTCACCGCGCGCCCGCCGCAATTGCCATCAAGGCCGGACCTGCCCGGTCCCGCGGCCCAGCCACTTGTACGTCGTCAACCCCTCCAGCGCGACCGGCCCGCGCGCGTGGAGCCGCCCGGTGGCGATGCCGATTTCCGCCCCGAGCCCGAATTCGCCGCCGTCGGCGAACTGGGTGGAGGCGTTCCACAGCACGATCGCCGAATCGACCTCCGCCAGGAACCGCTCCGCGACGTCCGCGTCGGCGGCGACGATCGCGTCGGTATGCCCCGATGCGTGCCGCGCGATATGCGCCAGCGCGCCCTCGACGCCGTCGACCAGCGCGACCGAGCAGATCGCGTCGAGATATTCGGTGTCCCAGTCCGCCTCACTCGCCGGCTCCACCAGATCGCCGAACGCCGCCTCGGCCGGATCGCCGCGCACCACGCACCCGGCATCCTTCAGCGCAGCGACCAGCGCGGCGGGATCGGGATAGCCGCGATCGATCAGCAGCGTCTCCAGCGCGCCGCATACGCCGGTGCGCCGCATCTTGGCGTTGACCACGACGTCGCGCGCCATCGCCGCATCGGCGGAGGCATGCACGAACACATGGTTGATCCCGTCCAGATGCGCCAGCACCGGCACCCGTGCCTCCGCCTGGACGCGCGCGACCAGGCTCTTGCCGCCGCGCGGGATGATGAGGTCGATCGCCCCCTCCGCCGCCAGCATCGCGCCCACCGCGGCGCGATCGGTCGTCGTCACCAGCTGCACCGCATCGGCGGGCAGCCCGGCAGCGGCGATCCCCGCCACCAACGCGGCATGGATCGCGCGGTTGCTCTCCACCGCTTCCGATCCGCCACGCAGGATCACCGCATTGCCCGACCGCACGCACAGCGCAGCGGCGTCGGCGGTCACGTTCGGCCGGCTTTCGTAGATGATGCCGATCACCCCGATCGGGACGCGCACACGCGACAGCGCCAGGCCGTTGGGGCGCGTCACCGTGTCGATCACCTGCCCGACCGGATCGTCCAGCGCCGCCACCGCGGCGATGCCATCGGCCATCGCGGCGATTCGCGCCTCGTCCAGCCGCAACCGGTCGAGCATCGCGCCCGACAGGCCGTTCGCCTCGCCGCGCGCGACGTCGGCCGCATTGGCCGCGATGATATCGGCTGCGGCGGCACGGATCGCGTCGGCCGCCATCGCCAGCGCGCGCGCCTTGTCAACATCCGGCACGCGGGCCAGCAACCGGGACGCGGCGCGCGCGTGCACCGCCATCGCGGCGATCAGGGCGGTGGGGGTCTGACTGTCCAACATCCGCCGCCCCTAACACGCCGCCCGGCCGAACCTCAATTCGGCTTGTCTAGCGGCTCCGCGCGCAGCACCGGTGCGGCGCAGTCCCCCGGCGCCGCCGTCGCGACCGCCGACGGGCGTGCGCGCCCCATCGTCCAGTTCGCCTGCAACCGCACGCGCGGATTGGGTGCGCACCAGATTTCGCCCGTATCGTTGATCGCGGTGACCCAGATCAGATTGTGTTCCTGCCCGTAATCGATCACCGCGAAGGCGTAGCCCGCGCCCTTGTCGATCACATGGACCGGAAGCGGCGGGTCAAGTTGCTGGAACGACATGGGTTACTCCACTGATGCGGATCACCAACCCCTGTCATGGCCGCCCGTTCCGCCGGCTGGACGACGCGCCGCGCGTTCCTATATCGCGGCGATGAACCAGCCGCTCGATCGCCGCCACTTCCTCGCCGCCGCCGGTCTCGGCACGCTCGCCTCCGCGCTGGTCGCCTGCGGCAGTCGACCCGCGGAGGCCGCCGAACATTTCCCGGTGACGAAGACCGATGCGCAATGGCGCGCGCAGCTTGGCCCCGCCGCCTTCGCGGTGCTCCGCCAGGAAAGCACCGAGCGCCCCTTCTCCAGCCCGCTCAACGACGAACATCGCGCCGGCACCTTTGCGTGCAAGGGCTGCGCCCAGCCGCTGTTCTCGTCGCGCACGAAGTTCGATAGCGGCACCGGCTGGCCCAGCTTCTGGGCGCCGATGGCCAATGCGGTGGCGACGCGCAGCGACCGGACATTGGGGATGGTGCGGGTGGAGGTCCACTGCCGGCGCTGCGGCGGGCACCTGGGGCACGTCTTCGATGACGGCCCGCGCCCGACCGGCAAGCGTTATTGCATGAACGGCGTGGCGATGACCTTCCGTCCGGCCTGACGCAGGAGCGACCGGTCGCTCAGCGCGCGATCGGCAGCACGCCGTCGGCGGGCACGGCCGCAACGGTGGCGATCGTCACCGGCGGCAGCGGCGCCTCGACGGTCGGGGTGGCCGGCGCACGGCCCGAATAGATGAAGCCCGCCACCGGATAGCTGGTGGTGCCCAGCCCGCCGGTCGGCGCGTACCACACGCGCACCTTGCTCCAGTCGCCGGCTTCCGACACGTCGACCGCGCGCACGTCGCGCTCGATCCCACCGCGGCGCGACCAGTTGGCGTGGGTCAGCAGGACCTCGCGCTCGCTGACGATGCGGCTGACCATCGCGACATGCCCGACCGGCATCGAACGAACGGCCTTGAACGCCATCACCGCGCCCACCTGCGGGCGGTCGCCGCGCTGGTAGCGGCCGGCGGCCTGGCCCCACCAGGTATTGGCATTGCCGCGGATCTCGATTCCGGACACGTCACGGGCGAAGGGCGCGCACTGCAGATACTTGGCCTGCGCCGGCGCGGTGGTCCCCAGGACGCACGACATCACCAGCGCAAAACGCGCTGCCATCACCTTGAACTTCACGGGCGACCCCCCGGTCTCAACGAACTGATGCAGTGTCGCTAGCCGGGGATTTTTTCGCCCGCAAACGGTCGCGGAACCAATTCGGATGAACGGAGCATGACCGGCGACGAACCGCTGCGGCGCCGCAAAAGCGCGACAGCGGCGCTGCCGGTAACTGCGACCTTGGTCTTAGGCGAACGGCTCGCGCGGGGCCGAATCGACCACCGGCGCGCCCGCCAGCCGCGCCATTCGCAGCTCATGCTCGCGCCGTCCGAACGGGAACTGAGAATAGAAGAACGACGCCAGCACCGCGAACACGACGTAGCAGCTGGCATAGATCAGGGTCAGCCGGTCGAGCACCGTGACCGGCACCTGCCCCGGCACCGCCTTTTCGGGAAAGCCCGCCGCCGCCAGGATCAGCCCGCACACGAAGATGCCGATCCCGCTGGTGCATTTCTGGACGAAGAAGCCGCCCGCGAAGAACATTCCTTCTGACCGGCGCCCGGTACGCAGCTCGGCATCCTCCACCACATCGGCCAGCATCGATGCGCCCAGGATATAGGCGGTGACGCTGAACGCGGTGCCCATCGCCACCAGCGTGAACAGCACCGGCAGCAGCGCCGGATCGCCCACCGCGGGGAACAGCCCAGCCAGCCGCAGCCAATAGGGCGCGGTGCCGAACACCACGCTCGTCACCGCCGCCACCGCCGCCGCGCGCGGCTTGGACAGTTTCGCGCCGATCCGCGGCGCCACCACGAACGCGCACGCCACCCCCGCGAACAGCGACAGGCTGAGCAGCACGAACTTCATGCCGCGCAGCCCCCACACGAAGCTGTAGAGATAGTTGGACAGGGCATAGACCAGCCCCTGCGCGGTATAGGCGCAGATCCCCGCCAGCATCAGCGTCACGAACGCGCGGTTCCTCAGCGTCGCGCCGATGTCGCGGAAACTGTCGCGCAGCGACCGGTCGTCGGCGGGCTGCTGCGGCAGGTTGGGGATTTCGCGGTGCGTGCTGATCGCCGAGACCAGGATCGTCGTCCCCATCACCACCGCCCCCGCGATCGCGAAGCTGCGATAGCCGGCCGGGTTGAGCAGGCCGTTGGGATAGCCGGGTGTCGGGCTGAGGAAATAGAGATAGGCCGACACCAGCATCAGCAGCCCGCCCGCCCAGCCGAACAGATAGCGGTACGCCATGATCCGCGTCCGCTCGTCATAATCGCCGGACAATTCGGCCGCGAGCGCCTGACTGGGCACTTCATAGGCGCTGACCGCCGACCGCACGAGCACCGCGACCGCGAACAGCCAGCCCAGCACCAGCTGCTGCGGTGCCGCCGGCGGGTTCCACAACAGCAGCCAGCCGATCATGATCGGCAATGCCGCTCCGTACATCCACGGATGCCGCCGCCCCCAGCGCCCACGCGTGCGGTCCGACAGGAAACCGACGGTCGGATCGACGAAGGCGTCGATGATGAGCGCACACATCACGACGAAACCGACCGTCGCCGCCGGCACGCCGACCACCTGATTGTAGAACAGCAGCAGGAACGTGCCGAACCCGGCGTCCTTCACCCCGTAAGCGGTCGCGCCGATGCCATAGCCGGCCATCGTCCCCGGCGACAGCCGCCGGACCTGCGGCGCGCTCCCCGCCAGACGCGCGCCGCGATCGGTCATCGAAAGGCTTCCAGCGCGGTGAACAGCGACGGCTCGCTTTCGTCCCAGCTGGCGCGCGTGCCGATCGTCATGCCGCCATCGATCAGGATGTGCGTGCCGGTGACGAATGCCGCATCGTCGCTCGCCAGATAGGCGACCGCGGCGGCGATATCCTCCGGCCGGCCGGCACGCTGCACCGGCTGCGCCTTGGCGGCGATCCCGGCGATCGCCTGGTTGGCCATCTGCCGCTTGTCCTCCCCCACGTCGAGGTGGCGGGTGAAGATGTTGGTGGTGATGAAACCGGGGACGACCGCATTGACGCGGATGCGGTGCCGCGCCAGCTCCGCCGCCGCCAGTTTGGTCAGGTGCAGCACCCCGGCCTTGGCGGTGGAATAGGCGATCGGGGCATAGCCGCTGCCCAGTGCCGACACGCTGGAGGTGTTGACGATCGCCCCACCGCCGCGCTTCGCCATCAGCGGCGCGGCATGGCGGATGCCCAGTGCGACCGATCGCAGCAACAAGGATTGCGTCCGGTCCCAGTCGTCGGCGGCGATCTCGTCGATCCGCTCGCGCGCGCCGCCTGCCCCGGCATTGTTGAACAATATATCCAGCCCGCCCGCCGCATCGGCGGCGCTCAGCAGCGCCGCGATCGCCGCTTCGTCGGTGACGTCGGTATGCTGGAAATGGATCCGCCCGTTCGACGTGGCGGCGATCTCCGCGCCCGCGTCGCGGTCGATATCGCCGATCCACACCTCGGCGCCTTCGTCCACCAACCGCAGCGCGGTGGCGCGCCCGATGCCCGATGCACCACCCGTCACCACCGCGCGCCTGCCCTGAAGCCGCATCCCACTCTCCTGCGAACGCCGGCCCGGCCATGCTGCCGGGTCCGGTGTTTCGGCATCATAGTATGGGCTATGCTCCCGTCAACACGCCACGGTTCGAATATCGGGTTTGCCTCGTACGGCCAAATATGGCTAGGATGCGCGCCATGGCACTCGATCCCGAAACCTTCGACGCGCTCATCGACACGGTGCGCCGTTTCGTCACCGAACGATTGCGCCCGCTGGAAGCGCAGGTGGAAGCCGACGACGCGATTCCCGAGGCGGTGGTGCAGGACATGCGCGACATGGGGCTGTTCGGCCTGTCGATCGCGCCGGAATATGGCGGGCTGGGGCTGACCATGGCCGAAGAGGCGCTGGTCGCGATCGAGATGGGGCGCACCACCCCGGCGTTCCGCTCCAATTTCGGCACCAATGTCGGCATCGGCAGCCAGGGGCTGGTGATGGCCGGCACCCCCGAACAGAAGGCGCAGTGGCTGCCGCGCATCGCCAGCGGGGAGGTCATCACCAGCTTCGCGCTGACCGAGCCGGAGGCGGGCAGCGATTCGGGCGCGGTGCGCACCCGCGCGGTCCGCGACGGCGACGGCGACGTCTATCGCCTGTCGGGCGGCAAGCGGTACATCACCAATGCCGATCGCGCCGACCTGTTCACCGTGATGGCGCGCACCGGGGAGGAAGCGGGCGGGCGCGGCGTGTCGGCCTTCCTCGTGCCCCGCGACCTGCCCGGCGTGTCGGTGGGCGAACCCGAACGCAAGATGGGGCAGAAGGGCGCGAAGGTCGCCGACGTTCATTTCGACGACGTGCGCGTCCCCGCCGCCAACCGGCTGGGCGCGGAGGGCGAAGGGTTCAAGATCGCGATGCGCGTGCTCGATCGCGGGCGGCTGCACATCGCGGCGGTGTGCATCGGCGTCGCCGAGCGGCTGATCTCGGACAGCGTCGCCTATGCCGCGGAGCGCCGCCAGTTCGGCAAGCCGATCGCCGAGCATCAGCTGATCCAGGCGATGATCGCCGATTCGAAGACCGAGGCGCTGGCCGCCAGGGCGCTGGTGCTCCAGACCGCGCGCGCCAAGGATGACGGCCAGGACGTCGTGCTCGAATCCGCCGCCGCCAAATATTTCGCCAGCGAGATGGTCGGCCGCGTCGCCGACCGCGCGGTACAGATCTTCGGCGGCGCCGGCTATATCGCCGATTACGGGATCGAACGGCTGTACCGCGACGTGCGGCTGTTCCGCATCTACGAAGGCACCAGCCAGATCCAGCAGCTCATCATCGCGCGCGAAACGATGAAGCGCGGCGGCTGACCACTTCCGTCGCCCCAGCGAAGGCTGGGCTCTCGAGCGTCAGGGGCGGTCCTGCGCGGCACGAGACCCCAGCCGTCGCTGGGGTGACGTCTTTCAGGAGAGATCACATGGACACCACCAACCTGTTCCGCCTCGACGGCCGCATCGCGCTGGTCACCGGGGGCAGCCGCGGCATCGGCAAGATGATCGCCGCCGGCTTTATCGCGCAGGGGGCGAAGGTCTATATCTCCAGCCGCAAGGCGCCTGCGTGCGAGGATACCGCCGCGGAGCTGGGGCCGAACTGCATCCCGCTGCCGATGGACGTATCGACCGTCGATGGCTGCCGCGCGCTCGCCGCGGCATTGGCCGAGCGCGAGGAACGGCTCGACATCCTGGTCAACAATGCCGGCGCGGCGTGGGGCGTGCCGTTCGAGGAATTTCCCGAAAGCGGCTGGGACAAGGTGATGGACCTCAACGTCAAGTCGCCGTTCTTCCTCACCCAGGCGCTGCACGGCCTGCTCAAGGCGGGGGCGGCCGGCGGCGCGCCCGCGAAGGTCATCAACATCACCTCGATCGACGGGCTGCGGCTCAACCCGTGGGAAACGTACAGCTATCACGCATCCAAGTCGGCGCTGATCTACCTGACGAAGCGGCTGGCGGCGCGGCTGGTGAGGGACGGGATCAACGTCACCTCGATCGCCCCCGGCGCCTTCGCCAGCGAGATGAACCGCGCCGCGCGCGACCATGGCGATGCGGTGGCCAAGGCGATCCCGGCCCGGCGGATCGGCGCGGACGAGGACATGGCCGGCACTGCCATCTACCTCGCCAGCCGCGCGGGCGACTATGTGATCGGGGAGACGATCGCGGTCGACGGCGGTATCGTCAACGCCAGCCTGGGCACCAGCATTGACGCCTGATCCCGGCCGCGGCGGCCGATCGCCCGCGATTCGGCCGCTTCGCGCACCGGTTTGGTGCGACGCAGCAAGGTTTCGGCAACATCGGAAAGGCGCGGGCAACGCTGCTTCGCTGCAAGACAATATAATGTTGCTGCGCCACGGCACGCGGTTGACCGGTTAACCGCCGCCCCCGCACATCCTGCGCTTCCGCCACTATCGGGAGCGCAGCGATGCTTCACTATCTCGCCGACACGCACGACGAACCGATCACCTGGCGCGATGTGGAAGCCCTGCCGATCATCGCGCTGGCCGTGCTGGTCGTCATCGGCTTCGTGCGGATCCAGCAGGAACTGACGCCGGGTCTGGCGGCCGATTTCTGGAAGGGCGCCGGGATCGTCATCCTGCTGGGCGTGCGCAAGATGCTGGGCGACCGGCTGGACCTGGACGACGCGGCCGCATGATCGTCGGCCGTGCGCCGCGGATCCGCCATACGCTCTATCCCGCCTGGCGCACGCTGGCGGTGCTGTTCGTCTGGGATTCGGCGGTCACCCTGTTCTATTATGCGCTGCCCTTTTCCGCGCCGGCGCTGCCGGTGACGTTGTTCGGGACGGTGCTGGGGCTGTTCCTGGGGTTCCGCACCAATTCGGCCTATCAGCGGTGGTGGGAGGCGCGCACGCTGTGGGGGGCGATGATCAACGCCTCGCGCAGCCTGTCGCGTGCGATCATGGCGTTCGTCCCCGACGATCATGCCGCCGCCGCGACGATGAAGCGGCTGCTCGTCCGGCGCCAGATCGCCTATGTCCACGCGCTGCGCGGCCAGTTGCGCCGCCAGGATCCCGCGCCGGACATCGTCCGCCTGCTGGGCGAGGATGCCGCGGCGGAGGCGATGGCGCGCAGCAACCCGGCCAACGCGCTGCTCGACGGCAGCGCGCGGATGATCGCCGATATCCGTCGCGAAGGGTTGATCGACACGATCCAGCAGGCGCAGATCGAGCGCGTGATGGTCGACATCGCCAATGCACAGGGCGGGATGGAGCGGCTGAAGAACACGCCGCTGCCCGCGCAATATCGCAGCTTCCCGGTGTTCTTCACCAAATTACTGTGCCTGTTGCTGCCGATCGCGCTGGTCGACACGCTGGAATGGGCGACCCCGATCGGCTCGTCGCTGGCGGGGTTCATGTTCCTTGCCGGGTTGCAGGTCGCCGACGACCTGGTCGATCCGTTCGCCAACACCGTCCACGACGTGCCACTGACCGCGATGTGCCGCACGATCGAGATCGATCTGCTGCAATCCGCCGGCTACGAAGCCCCGCCGCCACTGCAACCCGACGGTCATGTGCTGTGGTGAACGTGGCGGGGCTGGGTCAAACGGACGAGTGGGAGGCTTCTGTTGCCCGGTGCCTCCCGTACCGCTGGAATCCCCTTCTGTTGCCCGGTGGGGTCCAACCGCGCTATTTTGGTGTAACGTCAGGCCGTTAGGCCATCAGTTACGCCGCAATCGCGAGTGCTTCGTTATCGTTGGCACTTGTGTAATGGGCCGTTGCGGTGGTCCCATTCCGAGCGAAGACGGCGCCTTTCAATACACGTCGATCCTGGTTCGGCCCCGTCAGCTGGGCCGCCCGGACGATGCGTTCGCACGCACCGCTCGCGCGGCGCAGATGGTGGAGCCGCCGGGTACTGCCCCCGGGTCCGCTGCATCTATTCTACGCCATGGTTTATCGCCATAGCCGGGTGGAACCCGGCACGACCTCATATAGGGGCCACGTCCGCGAACGCAAAGGCCGCGATGGCCATTTGTCCGCCACAATATCCCTGTATATAATGGGGTATGCTTACCCAGCGGTCGCGTTACGCCCTTCGTTCGATGCTGTTCCTGGCCACCGCGCCCGCCGACTCACCCCCGATTCCGATGACCCGCATCGCCGCGGAAGCGAACGTACCGCGCAAGTTCCTTGAGCTGATCCTCGCCGATCTGCGCGATGCCGGGCTGCTGCACAGCCACCGCGGCAAGATGGGCGGCTATTGCCTGTCGCGCCCCGCGCACCTGATCTCGCTGGGGGAGATCATCCGCATCATCGAAGGGCCGCTGGCGCTGGTCCCATGCGTCAGCCGCACCGCCTATCGCCCGTGCAAGGATTGCAAGAGCGAGGCGGATTGCGCGATCCGCCATGCGATGATGCGCGTGCGCGACGAAACCGCACGCATCCTGGACGGTACCAGCCTGGCGGATGCCACGGCGGAGGATCTGGTCGCGGCGTAAGGCGGGCGCGGGCCGCCGCAGCCATGCAGCGCCCGAAGGCGCCCGCCCCATCTTCCCCCCCGCTTGCGGATCGCCTACCCCACGCGGCATGACGCTGCCCGCCACCGATCACGACGCCGCCGCCGAGCTGGAACGCCTCGCCGCCGAGATCGCGCACCACAATCGCGCCTATCACACCGATGACGCGCCCGAGATCAGCGACGCTGATTACGACGCGCTGGTTCGCCGCAACAATGCGCTGGAGGCGGCCTTCCCGCATCTGGTCCGCGCCGATTCGCCCAGCCGGCAGGTCGGCGCCGCGCCCGCCGCACACCTTGCCAAGATCGCGCACGCGCGCCCGATGATGAGCCTCGACAACGCCTTTTCGGATGCGGAGGTCGAGGAATTCGTCGCGCGCGTCCGCCGCTTCCTGAAACTGCCGGCGGACGAGCCGGTCGCGCTGACCGCCGAGCCCAAGATCGACGGCCTGTCCTGTTCGGTGCGCTACGAGGATCGCCGGCTGGTCCGCGCGCTGACCCGCGGCGACGGCGCGGTGGGGGAGGATGTGACCCCCAACGTCCGCACCATCCATGACATTCCCGCCACCCTGCCCGACGGCGCGCCCGACGTGTTCGAGGTGCGCGGCGAGGTCTATATGGAAAAGGCTGCCTTCGCCGCGCTCAACGCCCGCCTCGCGGCGGAAGCGGAGGAGACCGGCAAGGAGGCGCGCCAGTTCGCCAACCCGCGCAACGCCGCCGCCGGATCGCTGCGGCAGAAGGACGCCGCGGTTACCCGCGCCCGCCCGCTGCGCTTCCTGGCGCATGGCTGGGGCGAGGCGAGCGCGGTGCCGGGCGACACGCAAGCCGCGGTCGTCGCGGCCTTGCGCGACTGGGGCTTCCCGATCGCCGACGCCTTCGCGCATTGCGCCGACGCTGCTGCGGCCCTCGCGGTCTATCGCGCGATCGAGGCGGCGCGCGCCGACCTGCCGTTCGATATCGACGGCGTCGTCTACAAGGTCGACCGGCTCGACTGGCAGGCGCGGCTGGGCAGCATCGGGCGCGCGCCGCGCTGGGCGATCGCGCACAAATTCCCTGCCGAACGCGCGCAGACCACGCTGGAGGCGATCGATATCCAGGTCGGCCGCACCGGCAAGCTGACGCCGGTCGCGCGGCTCACCCCCGTCACCGTCGGCGGCGTCGTCGTCACTAATGCCACGCTCCACAACCGCGACGAGATCGCGCGGCTCGATGCGCGCGTTGGCGACCGTGTCGTCCTGCAACGCGCCGGCGACGTCATCCCGCAGATCGTCGAGGTGCTGCCGCGCGGCGACGCCGATCGTCCCGCCTTCGCCTTCCCCGATCACTGCCCGATCTGCGGCAGCGAGGCGGTGGCGGAAGAAGGCGAGGTCGACGTGCGCTGCACCGGCGGGCTGATCTGTCCGGCGCAGCGGCTGGAGCGGCTCAAGCATTTCGTCAGCCGCGGCGCGCTCGACATCGACGGGCTGGGCGAAAAGACGCTGACTGAATTCCTCGATCTTGGCTGGATCGCGGAGCCGGCCGATATCTTCCGCCTCGCCGCGCATCGCGACGAACTGGTGGGGCGCGAGGGGTGGCAGGCGAAATCGGTCGACGCGCTCCTCGCGGCGATCGACGCGCGGCGCGAGCCCGATGCCGCGCGGCTGCTGTTCGGGCTGGGCATCCGCCACATCGGCATCGTCACCGCGCGCGACCTGATGAAACGCTACGTCACGCTTCCCGCGATCGCCGCGCTGGCCGACGAGCTGATCGCGCTGCGTGCGGACACCCCGGCGGTGCTGGGCGAGACCGGGGCGCGCCACCGCACCCGCCTCGACAAGGCGCTGGCCGAGCGGATCGGGGTCGAGAATGTCGGCGCCGCGGTCGGCCATGCACTCGCCGATTTCTTCCACGAACCGCACAATCGCGCGGTGTGGGACGATCTGCTGACGCAGGTGACACCCCCGCCCTTTGCCGTCGAGACGCGCGCATCGGACGTGTCGGGCAAGACCGTCGTCTTCACCGGCACGCTGGAAACGCTCAGCCGCGACGAGGCGAAGGCGCAGGCCGAGGCGCTGGGCGCGCATGTCGCCGGATCGGTGTCGAAGAAGACCGATCTGGTCGTCGCCGGCCCCGGCGCGGGATCGAAGGCGAAGAAGGCCGCTGACCTCGGCATCCGCGTCGTCGACGAAGCCGGCTGGCACGCGATCGTCGCCGCCGCGGGCTGACCCTCAGAACAATTTGCGTGCCATGATCCGCACCTGCTGTCCCAGCGGGTCGATCAACCCCGGCTGGTAGCGATAGGGAGTCGCCCCGGTGCGGTCGCGCACCGCGATGCGGCTGTTGAGCAGGTTTTCGGCGACGAGCGCCACCGACAGTCGCTTCGCCCACGGACGCGCCACCAGCGCGCCCGCGTCGAGCGTGACGTAGGCGGTCAGCCACGTCCGCCCGGAATAGGAAAGGTCCGATGCCGCGATCGTGCTGCGCGCGCGCGTCGGTCCCTGGATCCGCGCGTAGACGCCGGGGGTCACCGGCCCGATCGCGCCGCCGACCGTCCCGTCCAGCTGCCAGCGCGGTCGCCCGCCGGTCCCGTCCAGCGTGTCACCCGCCAGCAGGTCCAGCGGCGCCTGCCCGTCGCGCGGCGTCACCCGGTCGTCCAGCCGGTACGTCACCGTGCCGTTCACGAACAACGTCGGGCGCGGTTTCGGCGGCGGCGGCGGGGTGGTGGTGTCCCCCTCGGCACGCTTCGCCGGCTCGGGCGGCTTGCGCCCCAGCGGCGTCGACAGGTCGGTGGTCAGCAACAGCTTGCGCTCCCGCTCGCGCGCCAGGTTCAGCGACCGCAGGTCCAGCGTCGTCAGCGTCCCCGCGCCGTCGCGCCCGAACAACGCGGGGAACGCGCGTTGCAACGCAACGCTGGCATCGTTGGGCGCGAACGCCTGGTTGCGGATACGGGTGTCGACATAGGACAGGCCGATGCGCCATTCACGCGCCTTGATCGGGGACACCGTCACGCCGACGGTGGTCACCCGCCGCCGTTCCGCGGCCAGCGCCGGATTGCCGCCGATCGTCGTCGTCGCCAGCACGCTTTGCCCGGTCAGGAAATCGAACACCGGCACGTTGGGGGTTGTCACCAACGGCGCGGTCAGCAGCACGATCGCGGGTGCGGTCGCGGCATCGCTGACCGACAGCGTGACCTGAACCGGGCGTGCCGGCGCCCAGGCAAGGCCGTAGCTGCTGCTGGTAAGCCGTCCGTAATCCGATACGTCCGCCATCCCGATCGTGCCGTTCGCCGACAATTTACCCACGAAGGCCAGCGCGCCGCGCTCTGCCGAGGCGATCGGGACGATCGCGGTGACGCTGGCATCGCTGCTGGTGCGCGTCAGCGCCGCCGCCGGCCCCTGCCCACCCGTCGGAGCGCTTGCCGATCGGGCATAGCCCGCCGCCAGCGTCATCTGCACCCGCCCGGCGGGCAGGCGCAGCACCGGACCGCTCGCCACCGCCTTGCCGCCGAACGTGGTCGTCACGGTGCGGCTGGCGACCGCGATGCGCGTCGCGGCGCCGGCGGGCGGCGCGGCGAACGGATCGGCGCCGGCGGTCACGGCCGACTGCCACTCACCGGGGGCCAGCGCCTGATCCGATCGCACCGCCTGCCGCGCGCGGTCGTAGTTGCCGGTGACGTTCCACGCCCAGTCGTCCCAGCCACCCTGCACCGTCGCGCCCGCGTGCAGCGTCAGGCTGGTCGTGCGCTGCCGCAGCGGATCGCCAGGCAGAAAGCGCGACAGCAGCAGGTCGTCGCCGAACGGCAGCGCACCGTTGCCCGCCGGCACCGCCAGCGTCACCGGCGCAAGCCCTGTCAACGCGCCCTGCCGCTGCCCCTCCGCATTGATGTTGAGCGAGGCATCGACGGTACGGCTCAATGGCGCGCCGATCGTCCCGTCGATGCGCAGCGTGTCGACCCGCGACTGGAGCGTGCGATAGGGGTTGATGTCCGCCGATCCCGCCACCGCGCGATAGGCGGCCGGCGAGCCGCGCAGCGCCGGGTCGGCGGGCACCGCCGCGCGCGTCACTGTACGCCCCGCCAGCGCGTCCAGCCGCGGATCCATGCTGCCCCCGTCGGCGCGCGCCACCGTCCCGGCCAGCGAAAACGGCGTGTCCGGATCGGCCTCGATATCGCGCTGCGATTGCAGCACCGGGGTGAAGTGGAAATAGGACAGGGTCAGCGACGCGCGCCGCGCATCGTCGATCCGCGTCGCCGTGGCCTCGCTATAGCTGGTCGCCCCGCCGCCCGCCGTAGTCGTGCCGCTGACCTGCACCGTCGACAGCGCGCGGAAATGCTTCTTCGTGATGACGTTCATCACCCGTACTGTCGGCGAGAAGCCGAAGCGCGGCGCATCCTGTTCGGACAATATCTCGGTCCGCTCGATCGCCTCGGGCGGCAGGTTCTGCACCTCCGCAAAGCCTGAGATACGCCGCCCGTTGAGCAGATAGGCGGGGTCTTCCCCCGTCACCGATTGTGCCAGAGGCTTCAGCCGGTCGGCCAGTTCCTTCATGTTGCTCGCACCCAGCGCGCGCAGCGCCTGCGCGTCGAGTGCAGCGACCGGCGCGACCTCGCCGATCGCCGATCCGCGCAGCCGTTTGCCGACGACGACGACCTCGCCGCGCGCGTCCGCCGCCGCGGGGGCATCCTGAGCCGCCGCCGCCGGCACGGCACCCGCGACCGCCACCGCCAACGCCGCCCCGCCCGATCGCACCATGGCCCCGTGTCCTTTCGTTGCGCCGCGTTGGGACAGATCATGGCTTCGGGGCCGCAATAAGGCCGCGCGCACCACCATCACCGTTGCCGGTGCCGGGCGCCTGAGCTAGGGCTCCGCGCGATCCGGGGGGACTTGCATGAACAAGACGACGACCATCGCGCTGGCCGCGCTGACCCTTTCGCTCGCCGCGTGCGGCGGCGGCGGCGGGGCCGGCCCCAGTGTCGGCACCAATGTGCAGATCTCCCCGACCGACCAGCGCAACGCCAGCCTGACCGACCTGCGCGTCAGCGAGGGCTTTGCCGGCTACAAGGGGCGCATCCGCTACGAGGTGTCGGCCAGCGGCAGCGCCCGCAATTTCGACGGCACCGTCCCGCTGGTCAGCAACATCGCGGCGGTCCGCTACGACGCGGCGGCGCAAAGCTATACCGTCACCGGCGATGGCCTGACCACGCCGTCGTTCGGCCCGGCGCAGCGCATATCCGGCAACGCCACGCTCACCAATTACGAACGCGCCGGGACGACGCAGCAGAACCTGACGCTGTTCAACCCCGGCGCCGCCAATCCGCGCCTGGCGCTCACCTATGCCAGCTTCGGCGCCTATCAGGAAATCGGCACCGCCACGAACGGCAGCCGCACGGTCGACACCACCTTCTTCAGCTATGGCGTGCGCACCACCGCGGCCGACATGCCGCGCACCGGGCGCGCGAGCTACGACACGATCGTCGACGGGCAGTTCGCCGATTCGACCGGCGTCTATGCGCTGGGCGGGCAAAGCAGCTTCGAGGCGGATTTTGGTGCCTCCACCGTCACCGCCGGCATGACGCTGCAGGGGCAGAACGTCATCGACGGGCGCGGCAAGTCGTTCAGTCCGATGGCACTGACCGGCACGATCCGTTCGGACACCAACGGCTTCTCCTTCTCCGCCAGCGGCGATGGCGCCACGATGGGGGGCATGTTCTACGGCCCCGGTGCCGCGGAAATCGCGGGCGTCTTCGGCTTCCGCACCGGCGACGGCGCAGGGACGGGGGCGATCGCCGGCCGCAAACGCTGACGGTGGCGCTCCAGGACGCGCCGGTCGCCGCCGCCGCCGACTGTCCCGCCCCCTGCCGCACCGGCCTGTCCGCGGCGCAGGTGTTCGCGCTGGCCGAGGCGCAGCGCGCCGCGGGACGCACCGACGCGGCCGAGCGGCTGCTGCTGGCGCTGACCGCCGATCCCGATGCCGACCATCGCGCGGAGGCGCGCTTCCGGCTGGGGCAGCTCTACGAACAGACCGCGCGCCCGCGCGACGCGATCGCGATCTGGCGGCGGCTGCTGGACGAAAAGCCGCAGGCCGCGCGCGTCCGGCTCGACCTCGCCCGGCTGCTGGCGCGTGCCGGCGACGAGGCGGCGGCGCGGCGCGAATTGCGGATCGTCGGCGCCGGCCCGCTGCCGGAGGATGTCGCGCAGGTCGTCGATCGCTTCGCCACCGCGCTGCGCTCGCGCCGCCCGCTGGGAATCAGCGTCGAGGTGGCGATCGCCCCCGACAGCAACGTCAATGCCGCCACCCGACAGCGCACGATCGAAACCGTCATCGCCGATCTGACGCTGGATGCGGACGCACGCGCCCGCGCAGGGATCGGCGTGTCGCTGGCGGCACAGGGGTTCGCGCGCGTGCCGCTGGGCGGGGTGGAGACGCTGACCCGCCTGTCGCTGGGCGGCGACCGCTACCGCGCCAGCCGCTTCAACACGGGGTTCGCGACGCTGGCGGGCGGGCCGGAGTTCCAGTACCGCGGCTGGCGCATCCGCCCCGCCGCGACGCTGGCCCGCCGCTGGTTCGGGGGCGCGCGGCTCGCCGATGCGGGGGGCGTGTCGCTCAACCTGCTGCGGGCGCTCGGCCGCGCGACCCAGATCGAGCTGGAGGCGAGCGCCACGCGGCTCGACTATCGCATCGCGGCGCAGGACGGGACCAGCTGGGACGTCAATGCCGTGCTGGATCGCGCGGTGGATGCGCGGTGGAGCGTGCGCGGCACGCTGCGCGCGTCGCGGCTCGCGGCGCGCGATCCGGGCTACAGCCTGGGCACGATCGCGGTCGGCGCGCTGGCGGCGCGGCAGGGGCCGGTGCTCGCCGCCTTCGTCCAGGCGGATGTCGCGCACAGCGCGGCGGACGCGCGCTTGTTGCTGTTTCCGCGGGTCCGGAACGACTGGCGGTGGAGCGCGACCGGCGGGCTGGTGTGGCGCCGGCACCGAATCCTGGGCGCGGCGCCGCTGGTGCGCGTATCAGCCACGCGCAACCAGTCGACCGTGCCGCTCTACGCCTTTCGCCGGATCCGCGCCGAATTCGCGCTGTCGCGCGAATTCTAGAACGGATCGATATTCGCCTCCGGTCGCGCCGAGGGACCGTCGAGCAACGGCGAAACGGGGTCACTAGGAGCGGCGCTCCGCCGACGACGCGTCGACGTCGCTCAGCCTCTCATCAGCACCAACGGATCCGTTGCCGGAACGTCGATCCGCGCCGACGCGCGTCAGGCGCCGGCGGGCGACGGATTGCCGAACGGCCCCGACGGACGCCGCGTCTTCGGGATCGACGTGCCCGCGGTCGGCACCGTCCGCGTCTTCGGTCCCTGATCCTGCCGGCCGATATCCTCGCCCGCGATCAGCCGCTTGATCTCCTCACCGGACAGCGTCTCATATTCCAGCAGCGCGCCCGCCAGCGTGTGCAGCTGGTCGATATGGTCGGTCAGCACCTGCTTGGCGCGGTGCAGCCCACCCTCGACGATCGACTTGATCTCGTCGTCGATCAATTGCGCGGTCTGGTTCGACATGCGCACCGGCTGGCTGGACGAATAACCCAGGAAGCTCTCGCCCTCGGGCTGCGCATATTCGACCGGGCCGACCTTGTCGGACATGCCCCATTTGGTGACCATGTCGCGGGCGAGGCCGGTGGCGTACTGGATGTCGCCCGATGCGCCCGACGATACCTTGTCATAGCCGAAGATGATCTCCTCGGCCACGCGCCCGCCCATCGCCACCGCCAGGTTCGCGTACATCTTGTCGCGGTGATAGCTGTAGCTGTCGCGCTCAGGCAGGCGCATCACCATGCCCAGCGCGCGGCCGCGCGGGATGATCGTCGCCTTGTGGATCGGGTCGGACGCTGGCTCGTGCAGCGCGACGATCGCATGGCCCGCCTCGTGATAGGCGGTCATCCGCTTCTCGTCCTCGGTCATCACCATCGAACGCCGCTCGGCGCCCATCATGACCTTGTCCTTTGCCTCCTCGAACTCGGCCATCGCGACCAGCCGCTTACCCTTGCGCGCGCCCATCAGCGCGGCCTCGTTAACAAGATTGGCGAGGTCCGCGCCCGAGAAGCCCGGCGTGCCGCGCGCGATCGTGCGCGCATCGACGTCGGGGGCCAGCGGCACCTTCTTCATATGGACTTCGAGGATCTTGACGCGGCCCTCGATGTCCGGGCGCGGCACCACCACCTGCCGGTCGAACCGGCCGGGACGCAGCAGCGCGGGGTCGAGCACGTCGGGGCGGTTGGTCGCCGCGACGATGATGATGCCTTCGTTGGCTTCGAAACCGTCCATCTCGACCAGCAGCTGGTTCAGCGTCTGCTCGCGCTCGTCATTGCCGTTGCCCAGCCCCGCACCGCGGTGCCGGCCGACCGCGTCGATCTCGTCGATGAAGACGATGCACGGCGCGCTCTTCTTGGCCTGTTCGAACATGTCGCGCACGCGGCTGGCGCCGACGCCAACGAACATCTCGACGAAGTCCGACCCGGAGATGGTGAAGAACGGCACGCCCGCCTCGCCCGCGATCGCGCGCGCCAGCAGCGTCTTGCCGGTACCGGGCGATCCGACCAGCAGCGCCCCCTTGGGAATCTTGCCGCCCAGCCGCGCGAACTTCGACGGATCCTTCAGGAAATCGACGATCTCGGTCAGCTCGGCGCGCGCCTCGTCGATGCCCGCGACGTCGTCGAACGTGACCTTGCCTTCCTTCTGCGTCAGCATCCGCGCGCGGCTCTTGCCGAAGCCCATTGCCCCGCCCGCGCCGCCGCCCTTCTGCATCTGCCGCAGCACGAAGAAGGCGATGCCGATGAACAGCAGGAACGGCAGAGAATTGTACAGCATCAGCAGCCAGATCGACGGACCTTCCTCAGGCTTGCCCGCCACCTCGACGCCGGACTTGCGCAGCCGGTCCATCAGCCCCGAATCCTGTACCGGGTAGGTGCGGAACTTGTCGCCACTGGAAAAGCTGCCTGAGATCATATCGCGCGACACGTTCACGCTCTTGACCGTCCCCTCGTCCACCTTGTCTAGGAAGGTCGAATAGGCGATCGTATTGCCCTGCGCGGTGGAATTGCCGCCGCCCAGCACCGTCACGACCAGCGCGAGCGACAACAGCACGCCGACCCAGATCAGCAGGCTTTTCATCCACGGATTGGGGCCACCGCCGCCATTCTCGCCATTGGGCTGCCGGTCGTTGTCGTTCATGCGCTACCTTTCGTCATCCGCAATGTAGGGCGGCGAGGGTTAATGGCAATGGAACAACGTCGGTCAGACTGATCGACGCGGTGGAGCCACCGAAAACTGCCATCCTGCGGGCGTCGCGGCCACTTTCACCCCGCCCTGCACCGCCACCCGCCCCGCCTCCAGCGCGTCCAGCAGCGGTTCGACATTGGTCGAATCGTCAAACGCGGGCAGGGTGATCGCCGCCGATTCGCGCACCGCGATGATCGCGCGGCGCACCAGCCGGCGGCGCAGCTCGCGTTCCTCCTCCGCCACCGCGAAGGGCCGGTCGGGGCCGCGCCAGCGTTCCTCCCACAGCCGCCCGGCCAGCCGCGCCAGCACCGCCTCCGCCTCCGCCAGCCACGCCGCCGACGCCGCAAGCCGCACCGGGTCCAACGCCGGGGTGGCGGCCAGCAGCGCGCGCATCCGCGTCCGGTCGTGGCGCGGATCGTCGTTCGACGGATCGTCCACGAACGGCATGGCCGCCGCCTGCGCCACCAAGCGCAATTCCGCCCGGCGCCAGCCCAGCAGCGGGCGCAGCACCGCCACGTCGCCGTCGAACCGCCACGGGCGGATCGCCGCCAGCCCCGCCACCCCCGCGCCGCGGTTCAGCCGCATCAGCAGCGTCTCGGCCTGGTCGTCGGCATGGTGCGCGGTCAGCAGCATCGCCGCCCCCGCCGCGTCAGCCCATGCCGACAATGCGGCATAGCGCGCGCGCCGCGCGCGCATCTGGATACTACTTCCCGCGATCGCATCGGGCGGGGCCAATGTCCGATGCGGCACCTCCAGCGAGGCGCAGGCGCGCGCCACCATCGCGGCCTCGTCCGCCGAAGCGGCGCGCAGGCGATGGTCGAACGTCGCCGCCACGGTGCGGCCCGGAAAGGCGGCAACCGCCAGCGCCAGCATCGCCATGCTGTCCGCCCCGCCCGATACCGCCAGCGCGATCCGCGCATCGGCCGCGGGCGCCGCGCCATCGAACGCCGCCGCCGCCACCCGCGCGACGTCGTCGCGGAACCGCGCCACCGCCGCGTCGGGCGGCGGCACCGGCATCATCTCACTTGCACTTGGCGGTGGTGCGCGCCTTGGCGACATCGGCCTTCATGCCCGCCGAGATCTTGTCGCCGTACACGTCGGTCAACTCACCATAGACCTTGCACGCATCCGCCGGCTTGTTGAGCTTCATCAACGCGCTGCCCAGATAGAACAGGCTGTCGGGCGCACGCTCGCCATCCGGGTATTTCTTGTAATTGTCGTAGAAGGCGATCGACGCCAGGCTGGGCTTGCCGTCGTCCAGATAGGCGCGGCCGAGCAGGTTCTGCGCGAAGCTGGCGCGGCGGCTCTTGGGGAAATCCGCGACCATCTTCTTCAGCTGCGCCTGCGCCTCCGGGTATTTCTTCGCCGCCCACAGGCGATAGCCGTAGAGATACGCATCCTCCGCCGCGTCGCCGGTATCGGGCTTCTCCACGCCGGCGACGGCAGCGGCCGGCGTCGGCGTCGGCGTGGGCGCCGGGCGCGGCGCAGTCGGCACGCGCACGTCACCGGTGGCGGCCACATCGGCCGCCGGCACGGGCGACGCCGGGGCGGCACCGGCCGCCAGCTTCGCGTCGGTGGCGGTGCGATAGGCGGTGAACTGCTCCTCCAGCATTCGCAGCTTGTGCTGCGTCAGCTCGATCTGCCCGGTCATCGACGCCATCTGCTGTTCCAGCGAGGTGACGCGCGACGACAGGTCGGCGACCGCGCTGCTGGCCGGCACGCCGACCGGCGACGGGGCCGGGGTGGACGGCGCGATCTGCGGCTCCACCATCTGCGCGGCGCCGTTCGGGAACACCTTGCGCTGCACCGCGCGCATCTCGCTCTCCAGCCGGCCGACGCGGCCCTCCAGTGGGGCGCCCTGCTGCGCCCCGGCCGGTACCGCCGCGCCCGTCGCCAGCATGGCGGCCGTGCCCGCCCCGATTAGAAACCTGTTCATGCCCTTGATACCCCCGGCGTCGCTCATCCGGCGACCATAATCACCCCCCCATGGCTGTCGCCAGCCTGAAGCAGGATTCGCGCGACTCAGTCCGGCGTGTTCCCCGCGGAAGAGGCGGAGCCGGCCCGTGCGGAAGCGGCCGGTGCGGGCGACTGGAACGCCGCGGGCACGCCGCCCGTCGTTCCGGTCGCGCGCGCCGTCGGGGCCGCCGCCGGCGTCGCCGCGCCGCCGCCGCGCGCCGCCAGTGCCGCGGCACTGATGCCGACATCCTTGATCGCCCGCTTCCCGTCGCCCAGCGCCGGCACCTCGCGCCCGTCGACAGTGATCGCCAGCTGGTCGGGCCGGCCGACGTTGATCATCGGACGGTCGGCGGTGGCGGGCACCTCGAACGTCTCGCCCTTCTTCTTGGTGCCCAGGAACAGCGTCTGGTTGTTGGCGTCATAGACGCGCATCCACACCTCGTCGCGCGCGGTCAGCACCACCTTGCCCGCGGGGGCGGCGGTGCTGGCGGCGGGGACCGGGCGGCTGGCCGCGACGGGCGTGGGCGACGCGGCCGTCGCCGGCGCCTCCTGCGTGCCGCGCATCATGCCGGTGGACAGCCACAACAGCCCCAGCACCAGCACCGCCAGCGCCAGCCCGGCGGCGACGATCACCACCCCGCGCGACGGCCCGCGCGCCGGATCGGCGATCTCCTCGATATGGTGCTGGCGGATCGGCATCGCGCCGCGCGCCAGCTCGCCGCGGATGTCGCGGCCGACGTCGGCGGGGTCCAGCCCGACCGCGCGGGCATAAGCGCGCGCGAAGCCGGAGGCATAGGTGGGCGACGGCAACAGATCGAGCCGGTCGTTCTCCAGCGCTTCCAGGAACCGCTGCGTCACGCGGGTGCGGGCGGCGACTTCCGCCACCGACAAGCCCTGCGCCTCGCGCGCGGCGCGCAGCCGGGCACCGATCGTGCCCGGCGCCGCTGCCGCCTGTGCGGGATGCTCACCATCGCTCATTATCGTCTCCGACCCCCGCGCCATCCCCGTTTGCTCGCGGAGAAAGCGTTCGTCTCCCAAAGCGTCCCTTGGGTGTCAACCGATCCCCGTCGTGCGCCCCGGCTCGCTTTGTCGCAAAGCCGCCCCGGTCACCCGCTTTCGCGCGGGCGCAGCTTCACCGTCAGGCCAGCTCGACACCCTGCGCCGCCGCCCAGCCGGCCAGCGCGCCGCGCATGTCGGCGGGCGGATGCGCCAGCAATTCGCCGACGAAGCCGACCAGCGGGGTGTGGTCCAGCGAACGGATCATCGCCTTGATCGGTCCCACCGCCGCCGGGGTGATCGACAGCCGGTCGATCCCCAGCCCGATCAGCGCCATCGCCTCCAGCGGGCGCCCGCCCATCTCGCCGCACACGCCCAGCGGCACGCCCGCCGCGCGCGCCGGCTCCGCCACCGCCTTCAGGAACCGCAGGATCGACGGAGACAGCCAGTCGTAGCGTTCCGCCAGCTTCGGATTGGCGCGATCGGCGGCGAACAGGAACTGCGTCAGGTCGTTGGTGCCGATCGACAGGAAATCGACCTTGGGCAGCAGCAGGTCGAGCTGATAGGCGAGCGCCGGTACTTCCAGCATCGCGCCATAGCGGATCTCCAGCGGCATCCGCTTACCGCGCCCGGACAGGAACACGCGCTGCGCCTCGAACAGGTCGCGCGCCTGGTCGAACTCCCACGCCTCCGACACCATCGGGAACATCACGTTCAGCGTGCGCCCCGCCGCCGCCTCCAACAGCGCGCGCGCCTGCGCCTTCATCAATCCGTCGCGCTCCAGCGCCAGCCGCAGCGCGCGCCAGCCCATCGCCGGATTCTCCTCGTCGGCATCGACGCTGGTCAGGTACGGCAACGCCTTGTCCCCGCCGATGTCGACGGTACGGAAGATCACCGGCCGCGGCCCCGCAGCGTCCAGCACTTCGCGGTACAAGCGCTGCTGGCGCTCGCGCTGCGGCAGCGTGGCCGACACCAGGAACTGGAATTCGGTGCGGAACAGCCCGATCCCGTCCGCGCCGGTGACATCCAGCGCGGCGACGTCGTCGCGCAGCCCGGCATTCACCATCACGGTCACGCGATGGCCGTCCTTCGTCTCCGGCGCGACATCGCGCAGCGCGGCATAGGCGGCCTTGCGCTTCTGCCGCGCGGCCAGCTTGGCGTCGAATGCCTCCTCCATCGCGGCGGAAGGGCGCACCGTCAGCGTCCCCTCCGTCACGTCCAGCAGCAACAGGTCGCCTTCCGCGATCAGCCGGCGCACGTCGCGCACCCGGCCCAGCACCGGCACTCCCATCGCACGCGCCACGATCGTCACGTGCGCGGTCAGCGACCCTTCCTCCAGCACCACGCCCTTCAACCGGCGGCGGTCATATTCCAGCAGCTCCGCCGGCCCCAGGTTGCGCGCGATCAGGATCGTGTCCTGGCGCAGGCCAAGCTGCGCCGCGGTGCCCATCTGGCCGCTGACGATGCGCAGCAGCCGGTTGGACAGATCCTCCAGATCGTGCATCCGGTCGGCCAGCAGCGGGTCGTCAATCTCGCGCATCCGCTGGCGCGTGCGCTGCTGGACGCGCTCGATCGCCGCCTCGGCGGTCAGCCCGCTGTCGATCGCCTCGTTGATTCGCCGCGCCCAGCCTTCGTCGTAAGCGAACATCTTGTAGGTGGCGATCACCTCCTGATGTTCGTCGCCGACGCCGAATTCCGCTTCCCGCGCGATGCGGTCGATCTGTTCGCGCATCTTGTCGAACGCGGCATAGACGCGGTGGCGCTCCGCCTCGGTATCCTCCGCGACGGTATGTTCGATGTGGATGCGCGGCTGGTGGAACACCGCACATCCCGCGGCCATGCCGTCGACCAGCTTCTGCCCGGCGATCCGCGTCGGCGCGGTCGACTGCGGCCGGTCCTTCGGCCCGCCCTGGTCGATCAGCCCGGCATTGGCGATCAGTTCGGACAGCACCATCGCCACCGTCTGCAACGCCTCGATCTCGACATCCTCGTACCGGCGCGGATCGGCATGCTGCACCGCCAGCACCCCCACCGCGCGCTCGCGCCGGATGATCGGGACGCCGGCGAAGCTGTGGAACCGGTCCTCGCCCGTCTCCGGCTTGTACGCGAAATCGGGGTGGCTGGCGGCTTCGTCCAGGTTCAGCACCTCGCCGTTCGCCGCGATCGTGCCGACCAGCCCCTCGCCCAGCGCCAGCTTGGTGACGTGCACCGCCTGCGGGTCCAGCCCGCGCGTGGCGTACAGTTCCAGCACGCCCTCGCGCAGCAGGTAGATCGAGCACACCTCGCTATCCAGCGCTTCGCCGATGATCTCCACCACGGAATTCAGCTTGGCCTGCGCGTTCGATCGCGCGGCCATCACGTCGTGCAGGTTGACCAGGATTTCACGGGCGGAACGGGCGGCTGACACGGGCATGGTCCACGGCTAACAGACGCGGGGCTTGGGTGCCACGCAGCATTTTCACCGCGGCGCCGC
Source organism: Sphingomonas ginsenosidimutans (assembly GCF_002374835.1). Taxonomy (GTDB): domain Bacteria; phylum Pseudomonadota; class Alphaproteobacteria; order Sphingomonadales; family Sphingomonadaceae; genus Sphingomonas; species Sphingomonas ginsenosidimutans. Next base: position 197,072 of record NZ_NWVD01000001.1, on the reverse strand, counting down.
GTTGCGTTCCGCGGCGGCGATGCCAACATGGCGCGGCAGACGAAAGGCGGGAAGGGACGGGAATGCGCGGGCAGGTTCTGGGGGTGGATGTTCGGACCGGGCACGGCCTGCTGGCCGGCGACGACGGGCGCCGCTACACCTTCCTGCCGGAGGATTGGGCGCCCGCCGGCGAACCCGCGATCGGCCAGACGGTGGATTTCGAAACCAGCGACACCCGCGCGCTCAACGTCTTCCCGCTGCCGGCCGTCCCGGCACCGGCGGTCGCGCCGGCGCCCCCCGCGCTGCCGGTCAGCGATCGCAACAAATATGTCGCGGCGGTGCTCGCCTTCTTCCTCGGCACCTTGGGTATCCATCGCTTCTATCTGGGCCGCAACGGATCGGGTGTGGCCATGCTGCTGCTCAGCCTCTCGATGCTCGGCCTGATCCTGACCGGGCCGTGGGCGTTGATCGACACGATCCGCTACCTGATGATGTCCGACCAGGAATTTGCCGCGCGCTACGCCCGCCATCCGCGCTGACGCCCGCCGCTCACTCGACACGGACGTCGACGGTGAAGCGGCGGACATAGCCGTCCGACGTCGCATTCTGGAAGACCATCCGGTCGCGGCCGTGGAAATCCGCGGCGGGGGTGTAGAACACCTGCTTGCCTGGCACCGCCTTGCGGTCGCACGCGACGCGCGGATTGGGCGGCAGGTAATTGGGGAAGGTCGGCGCATCGACGATGTCGAGCTGCCCGTGCCGCGGCGAATCGATCACGCTCGACGTGATCGTGCCCGACGGCGTGCAATCGGGATTGAGCAGCACCGCCGACCACAAGCGGATCTTCTGCCCCGCCATCGTCTCCTTGGACAGCCTGATCGCCTGGACACCCTGCGGCGGCGCCGATGGCAGGCGCTGGACGATATAGGTCTGCGCCAGCGCACCCTGCGCGGCGATCGCGATCGAAACCACGGCAGCGATCGAACATACAATGCGCATCGACATCACCTCATCGTAGACGTGAAGCCGATATCATGGCTGCGCGCGAACAAGAATATCCGCGGCAAACCTTACCGATATTTCATGCGCGGCAATGAAATCTCCGTGAAGAAACTGAGATTACTTCGTCACTTCGGTCGATATATTGCAACTCTCGTCGGGCGGAAAGAACGTCCCGTCTCGCGAGGTCCACCGGTCCGAACGGGTCGACGGCGTCGGGAACGCCCGGGCACGGAGCATCGTCTCCCGCTCTACCGCATCCGCCGGATCACATTGCCCGCCCCGGCGCTGCTTATCCGCGGGCGCGCATTGCCCGGCGCGCGCCACGTCACGCGGTTGCCCGCCCCGCGAACGCGGATCGCGGCATCGGCGGTCAGGTCGACGGTGACGATGTTGCTCGCGCCCTCGATCACCAGCAGGCGGCACGGCCCCTGCACGGCGATGCGGTTGCTCGCCCCGGTGATATGCGCCTCGCCATCCTCACAGGTCATCGGCATCTCGGCGCCCGCGCCCTCGTGCACCGCCTGCGCGGCCGCCGCGCCGCCCGTCGCCAGCAACACCGACGCCGCCACGGCACCCAGTCCCGTCATCACGCGCATGTCTCTCTCCCGCCAGTGATGCGGATCAAACCGCGCCGGCGGGGCAAGGGTTCACCCTTCGTCGACCGTATCGAACAGTCCGTCCTGCGATCCCGCCGGCGGGTTCAGCCCCAGGTGCTTCCACCCGCCCGCGTTCAGCACGCGCCCGCGTGCGGTGCGCGCGACCAGCCCCAGCTGGATCAGATACGGCTCGATCACTTCCTCGATGGTGTCGCGCGGTTCGGACAGGCCGGCGGCCAGCGTCTCCACCCCCACCGGCCCGCCGCGATAGATATCGGCGATCATCGTCAGGTAGCGGCGGTCCATCGCGTCCAGCCCCAGCCGGTCGACCTCCAGCCGGTCGAGCGCGCGGTCGGCGATCGTCGCATCCACCACCGCGGCGCCCGCCACCGCCGCGAAGTCGCGCACCCGGCGCAGCAGCCGCCCGGCGATCCGCGGGGTGCCGCGCGAGCGGCGCGCGATCTCGGTCGCGCCGTCGCGCGCGATGCCCATGTCCAGCAGCCCGGCGGCGCGCGTCACCACCTGCTCCAGTTCATCGACGGTGTAGAATTGCAGCCGGATCGGGATGCCGAAGCGGTCGCGCAGCGGCGTCGTCAGCAGCCCCTGCCGCGTCGTCGCGCCCACCAATGTGAAGCGCGGCAAATCGATGCGCACGCTACGCGCCGACGGCCCCTCGCCGATCATCAGGTCCAGCGCGCGATCCTCCATCGCGGGGTACAGCACTTCCTCGACCGCGGGCTGCAACCGGTGGATCTCGTCGATGAACAGGACGTCGCCGTCCTCCAGATTGGTCAGCAGCGCCGCCAGATCGCCCGACTTGGCGATCACCGGGCCGGACGTGGCGCGGAAACCGACGCCCATCTCACGTGCGACGATCTGCGCCAGCGTGGTCTTGCCCAGCCCCGGCGGCCCGAAGAACAGCACATGGTCCAGCGCATCGCCGCGCGCGCGCGCCGCCTGGATGAACACGCGCAGATTCTCGCGCGCCGCCTTCTGCCCGACGAATTCGTCCAGATGCCGCGGGCGCAGCGCCGCATCGACGTCCTCCGGGCGGCGGGCGGGCGTTATCAGCCGGTCGGAATCGTCGTCGTCGGTCACGGTTCGTTCCGTAGCGTGCGGCGCGGCGCGATCAAAGCCCCCGCCTCACCGCGATCACTTCGCCGCCTTGCGCAGCGCGAGGCGCACCAGCGCATCCAGCGTGGCGCCCGCACCCAGTTCTTCTTCCGCCGCCGCCACCGCCGCCGCCGCCTCGGGCGCGCGGAACCCCAGGTTGAGCAGCGCCGACACCGCATCCGCCCCCGCGCCAGCCGGCACCACCTGCGCCGCCGCTGCGGGGCCGATCGCGACCCCGCCGACCTTGTCCTTCAGCTCGCGCACGATCCGTTCGGCCAGCTTGGGGCCGACGCCGTTGGCGCGCGCGACGGTCGCCTTGTCCTGCGCCATCACCGCGCGCGCCAGGTCGTTCGGCTCCAGCGCCGACAGGATCGCCAGCGCCACCCGCGCGCCGACGCCCTGCACGCCGGTCAGCAGCCGGAACCAGTCGCGCTCGCCCGCGCTGGCGAAGCCGACCAGCCGGATGAAATCCTCGCCCACCAGCATCTCGGTGAACAGCGTCGCCGCCTCCCCCACCGGGCCGATCGCCGCCAGCGTGCGGCTCGACGCGCCGACCAGATAGCCGACGCCGCCGACGTCGATCACCGCATGGTCGATCCCGGTCGACTCGAGCCGGCCCTTCAGATGCGCGATCATATGTCCGTCCTCACCCGCCGCATCATGCCCTGCGCGCTCGCCACGTGATGCGCATGGCAGATCGCGACCGCCAGCGCATCCGCCGCGTCCGGCCCGGCCAGCTTCGCGCCCGGCAGCAGCACCGCCATCATCGCCTGGATCTGCCGCTTCTCCGCGCCGCCCGTGCCGACCACCGCCTTCTTGACGGTCGAGGGATGATATTCGCCGACCGCCAGCCCCGCCGACGCCGAAGCCAGCAGGACGACCCCGCGCGCCTGCCCCAGCTTCAGCGTCGACTGCGCATTGGTGTTGCCCAGCACCTCCTCCACCGCCGCGCCATCGGGCCGTTCGGCACGGATCACGTCGACCAGCGCGGCATAGAGGTTCGCCAGCCGCCGCGGCAGCGCGGCGGACGGATCGGTGCGGATCTGTCCGTTGGCGACATGGCTCAGCCGGTTGCCCTCGGCGCGGATCACGCCCCAGCCGGTGGTGCCAAGCCCGGGATCGAGGCCGAGAATGATCATGACGATAGCACGCGACGTTGCGGCGGCGTCGGGAAGAAGAGGTGTTCGCGCAGCGGCGCAGAGACGCAGAGGGCATCCGTTCGCAGCGCGTCTCGCGCGTCAGCGCACCGTCTGCGCCCGGTCCTGCCGGTAAAAAAGCCGCGTCGCGGCATGAACGACCTCTCTGCGCCTCCGCGTCTCCGCGCGAACGAACCACGCGACCTTCCCGCCTGTCGCGACGCCGCATGGGGGACTCCCGCCCCAACCCCTCCCCTGAAGGGGAGGGGCTTTCGTCGCCTCACCCCGGCTTCGCCATCACCCCAACTTCTCCATGACGGCGTCGGACACTTCGTAATTGCCCCACACCGTCTGAACGTCGTCGTCGTCGTCCAGCGCGTCGATCAGCTTGAACAGCGTCGCGGCGTCGTCCTCCGCCACCTCGACCATCGTCTGCGGGCGCCACGCCAGCTTCGCACCCTCGGCTTCGCCCAGCACCGGTTCCAGCGCCTTGGCGACTTCGTGCAGCGCGCCCTGTTCGGTCCAGATCTCGTGGCCGTCCTCGCTGGAGGTGACGTCCTCGGCGCCCGCTTCCAGCGCCGCCTCGAACACCTTCTCGGCATCGCCCGCGCTCGCCGGATAGGTGATGAGGCCCATGCGGTCGAACCCGTGGCTGACCGAACCGGACGCACCGAGGTTGCCGCCGTTCTTCGACACCGCGGTGCGCACGTTGGTGGCGGTGCGGTTGCGGTTGTCGGTCAGCGCCTCGATGATCAGCGACACGCCGCCGGGGCCGAACCCCTCGTAGCGGATCTCCTCGTAATTCTCGCCGTCGCCGCGCGATGCCTTGTCGATCGACCGCTGGATATTGTCCTTGGGCATCGACTGCGCCTTGGCCGCGGCGATCGCGGCGCGCAGGCGCGGGTTCATGTCGGGATCGGGCAGGCCCATCTTGGCCGCGACGGTGATTTCGCGCGACAGCTTGGAAAACATGCTCGAACGCTTCTTATCCTGCGCGCCCTTGCGGTGCATGATGTTCTTGAATTTCGAATGGCCTGCCATGACTGCCTCTACCGGGGAATCGGGGGGCTTTATCGCGCGGCGGCGCGGGATGCCATAGCCGGGGGGCGCGAACCCAAAACCGCGCTTGCCCCGACTCCCCCCGATCAGGCAAAGGCGGCGGCACAATGACAGTCAGCGTGGACATGGGCACCGATACGTCGGGCGCGCCCGTGACGATGGATCTCGAAGAACTGCTCGCCACCCGTCTGCTCGTCCAGGGCAATTCCGGGTCCGGCAAGTCGCACCTGCTGCGCCGCCTTCTCGAACGCTCCGCCGGGCAGGTGCAGCAGGTGGTGATCGACCCGGAGGGCGATTTCGTCACGTTGTCCGACCGCTACGGCCATGTCGTGATCGAGGGCGCGGATTATGCCGAGCGCGAGATCGCGCGCATCGCCGCGCGGCTGCGCGAACATCGCGCCAGCGTGGTGCTGAGCCTTGAGGGGCTGGAGGCGGAAGGGCAGATGCGCTGCGCCGCCGGCTTCCTCAACGCGCTGTTCGATGCGCCGCGCGAACATTGGTATCCCGCACTGGTGGTGGTGGACGAAGCGCAATTGTTCGCCCCCACCACCGGCGGAGAAGTGGCGGAGGAGGTGCGCCGCGCGTCGCTGTCGGCGATGACCAACCTGATGTGCCGCGGGCGCAAGCGCGGCCTTGCCGGCGTCATCGCGACCCAGCGGCTGGCGAAGCTGGCAAAGAACGTCGCGGCGGAGGCGTCGAACTTCCTGATGGGGCGCACCTTCCTCGACATCGACATGGCGCGCGCCGCCGACCTGCTTGGCATGGAGCGGCGACAGGCGGACGTGATCCGCGATCTGGCGCGCGGCACCTTCCTGGCGCTCGGCCCCGCGGTATCGCGCCGTCCGATCACCGTCAGGATCGGCGCGGTGGAGACGCAGGCGCGCAGCGGCAGTCCCAAGCTGGTGCCGCTGCCCAGCGCCGATGCTGTCGACGTGCAGGCACTGCTCGACATGACGCCGGAGGCGGCGCCGACGCTGCCGCTGGCGTTCGATCCGCGCCCGCGCCGCGTCCCCGAACAGGAATTGATCGCCGATATCGCCGCGCCCGCTTCCCCCGCCGTCCCCGCCCCGACGTTGCCCGAACGGTCGGATGCGGAGGTGGAAGGCGTGTACGCCGACGTGCTGCGCGCGATCGTCGAGGATGACGAGGCGGGCGGCCGCCCCGCCGCGGTGCTGTTCCAGGATTTCCAGGTCCGCTGCCGGATGGCCGGGATCGCGCGCCCCGCGCTCGACCTGCCCGCCTTCAGCCGTCGGCTGTCGTGCGCGCGTGCGGGCATCTTCGATCCGCATGCCGACGAATGGGCCGGCGCGCTCGCGCTGGCGCAGGGGCTGCCCGACGACATGCTGGGCGCGTTCCTGCTGGTCGCGAAGGCCGCGCGCGACGGCGACCCCTGCCCCTCCGACGAAGCGATCGCCGCCACCTACGGCACCAGCTCGATCGGGCGCGTGCGGCGACTGATCGGCTATATCGAAAGCCGCGACCTGTTCGTGACCCGCACCGACATGGCGGGCAAACGCTCGATCACCATCCCGCATCTGGGCTGGACCACCGCGGCCGCGGAAGCGGCGGCCTAGGCCAGCAGCCGTCCTCCCAGCGAAAGCCGGGATCTCTTGCCGCGAGGGCGCGCCCAATGGCGAAAGGCCCCAGCCTGCGCCGGGGCGACGTGCCTATCGCAGGCTCTTCGCGAACCCCTCGGGGTCCGCCGCATCCGGCACCCAGCGGGTGCCGTCGCGGTCGAACTCCATGTCGATCTGCCCGCTCGCGCGGTCGATGCGGACCAGGCATTTCTTCCAGCCCTCGCCCCCCGCCACCGCGGTCACATCGCGCAGTTCCTGGAACAGCGTCAGCGCGCGGAACCCGTCAGGGGTCGCGGCCTCCCATTCGTCGCCCCAATAGACGTAGCCGAACAGCCGCGTCCGCTCGGCGACCTCCGCCACCACCACGATCCGTTCCCACGGGCGCGCGGCGAATTTCGATCCGCGCACGATCTCGCTGCCGATCTCCTGCACCAGTTCGTCGGCGCGCCGCTGGTCGAAGGCCGTCTGCGTCATCACCACACCCATATCACTTGCGATCACCGGCCGTCACCGCGCCAGCCGCGCGCTCATCTCTGCGGCGGGCACGCGGTCGAACACCTGCCCGGCAGCATTGGCGAACAGTTCCTGATTGTCAAAGACGCGGCGCCCCGCATCGTTGAACACCTCGTAACTGACGCCGACCTGGTCCGGGCGCCCCGCCTTCCCGCCGATCAGTTCGACGTTGACCTTCACCGTCCCGCCGTGGCCGATCCAGTCGGCCCATTCGTTCTCCAGCTTCTTGTAGGCGGAACGGTTGAAGTTGAAATTCTGCGGGAACATGTTGCGCGTTCCCTGATCGCCCAGGAAGCGGTGGCCGATCACATGGCCGGCATCGTCGTCCGCCTTCCCGCGCCCGCGCACGCTGTCCTGCGCGTCCAGTTCCGCCTTGCCGCGCGGCGTCCCCGCCGGCTGAAGCTCGCGCAGCGTCGCGGTGACGCGCGTCGGCTCGCCCGCGGCGTTAAGCGTCCATTCGGCGGAATTGGCGCCGATCTTCGCGCTGTGGACGCCCGCCCGCGCCGTCGCCTGCGTGCCGCCGGCGAAGAAATCATCCAGCTGGCGCCGCGTCGCCATTATCGAATCGCGCGCACCGGCAGGCAGCTTGGCGAGCGCGCCATCGGGGATCGCATTGATCGCATCGCGCACCTTTTCCAGTGCGGGCGCCAGCGTGCTGCGCAACGCCGGATTGTGCGCGATCGCGCTGACCGAATCGCTGACCGTCTGCGCCCATTTGCCGACCTTGCCCAGCTTGGCGAGATCGCCGACACCGACCGCGATGCCCAGCGCGGAAATGCCGGCATTGCCCAGATGGCCGCCCGCCTCGCCCCAATTGCCGGAGACGGCCGAACCGATCGACCGCCCGACCGAGACGACCGCATTGGTCCCGTCCGAAATCGGCGTCGGATCGACGATGCCGGTGATGTCGAGCGCCATCTGGCCCAGGTCCAGCCCCAGCTGCACCGGGTCCGGCCCGGCCCCCGCGGCGGCCCCCGGCGGCGGGGCATTGTCGTTGCCGGCATCCAGCGCGCGCGCCAGTTCGCCGCGCTCGACCGCGGTCAGATTGGCCTCGACCTGCGTCTGTAGCGTCCCGGCGCGCTGCGGATCGCCATGCGCCAGCGTGGTCAGCCGCGTGGCGAGTGCGGCGGCATCGAACGTGCCGCCGGCGCGCGCCTGCGCGGTCAGCGCCGCGGCATCGCCGTCGGACGGCGCAGCGCCGCCACCGGTGGCGTTTCCTGACAGGGCATTGAGGGCGACCATGGCTTCATCCCGGACGACATGTACCGGGCGCCTTGAAGCAGATCGCGGCCGCCGCGCCGATAATCGGAACGACTATCCCCGTCGGCGCCGCGTCACTTGACCTCCAGCGCGCGGCTCAGCGTCGTCGTCGGCTTCGACAGGCTGTCGTAGACGAAGCTCGCGCCCAGCCCGGCGGCGGCCAGTCCGGCCAGCCCCATGATCGCATATTGGAACGCGGACGAGAATGCGCGCGACCGCTCGACCCGGCGCGCCATCCGCGCCTCGTGCATCAACCGCGTCTCGGCGCGGCGTTCCTGCGCCTGATGCTCGTCGGTCTTGACCGGGCGAGAGGCGTGGCGCGGTTCGTCGATCAGCGACTTGACCGAGATGCGGTCCTGCGTCTGGACGCCGAAGAAGCGCCCCTTGCCCCAGCGCACGCGCCCGACCAGCACGATCGTGCCGCGGCGTACCTCGATATAGGCGCCCGGTTCGGGCGGGGTGTCGCACCCGGCCATGAACCCGCGCGACGATACGTTGTGGATGACGACGTCGACCCATGATGCCCCCAGTCGCATGCGCGACGGGATGAGGACGGTGATCCGTTCCTCACGGGGCCGAAAGCCCGCCTGCATCTTCGCCAGCACGATCGTGCTTCCCCGGTTACGTCATCCAGCATCCCGGATGCGTTAAAATCGAGAAGATGGGGTTAACGAACCGTCGAAGCGCGCGCTTTTGCAAACCTTTGTGCCGCCGCCGCGCGGGGGCGCGTGCCGAGGCCGGCGGCACCCCCGCGCCCGCGTGTCAGATCATCCCCAGCGCCTGCATGTACACTTCCAGGATCGACTGTTCTTCCTGATATTCCTCGCGCTTCTTCTTGCGGATCTGCAGGATCTTGCGGATCGCCTTGGCGTCGTAGCCGCGGCTCTTGGCCTCCGCCATGACGTCCTTGATGTCGTCGGCGATGCCCTTCTTCTCTTCTTCCAGCCGCTCCGCGCGTTCGATCAGCAGCCGCAGCTCGTCGGCCGCCACATGCCCGCCACCCATGCCTTCGCCACGTTCTTCCGCCATGTGCCATCGTCCCCAAATGCCGGACGCCGCCCGTGCCGGGCGCGAATCGCGCTTGCGGCGGACGGCGTCATGAAACCCCGATTGTCCGGTGCGGCGGCGCGTCTATCGTCCCGCGCCGCCGGGCTCAAGCCTTACGCGGCAGGTCGTTTGGCCACCACCCCGCGGTGCATGACGAAATCGACATGCTCCAGCCGCGTGACGTCCTCCAGCGGCGAACCGGTGACGGCGATGATGTCGGCGCGCTTGCCCGGCGCCAGCAGCCCCACGTCGTCACGTCCCAGCAGGTCGGCGGCGTCGACCGTGGCGCTGCGGATCGCCTGCGCGGGCGTCATGCCCAGGTCGATCAGCTGCGCGAACTCGGTGGCGTTGTCGCCGTGCTTCGACACGCCGGTATCGGTGCCGAACGCGAACTTCACCCCCGCCGCGAAGGCGCGCTTGTGGCTGGCGTGCATCGCCGCGGCGGCGGCCTCCGCCTTGGGGATGGTGGCGGGCGGCAGCGCACCCGAACGCGCCTGCGCCAGTGCGGCGATCGGCGCGATCTCGGTCGGCACCAGCCAGGCGCCCTTGGCCTTGAACAGCCGGATCGTGTCGTCGTCCAGATAGCTGGCGTGCTCGACCGAATCGACCCCGGCCTCCAGCGCCGCGCGCGTACCCTCTGCGGCATGGCTGTGCGCGGTCGCCTTGCGCCCCAGCGCGTGCGCGGTCTCGACGATCGCGCGCATCTCCTCGGGCGTCATCGCGCGGCCCAGCCCGCCCGCGACGTTCGACAGCACGCCGCCGGTCGCCGCGAACTTGATGACCTGCGCGCCCAGCCCGACCTGGCGGCGCACCGCGCGACGACAGTCGTCGGCGCCGTCGCACACGTTCAGCTGGTGCGCATGGACCGCATCGGCCCATTCGGCGGCCAGCCCATTGGTGCCGTCGCCATGCCCGCCGCTGACCGAGATCATCTGCCCGGCGTTGACGATGCTTGGCCCCGCCACGTCGCCGCGCTCGATCGCGTCGCGCAGCGCGCGGATGCCGCGCGCATTGCCGCCCAGGTCGCGCACCGTGGTGAAGCCCGCCTCCAGCGTGCGGCGCGCATTGGCGACGCTCGTCATCATGTCGTCGGCATCGTCGGTGGTCATCCGCGCCAGCCGCTCGCGCAGCGGGTCGCCGCCGATCCCCCACAGATGGACGTGCATGTCGATCATGCCCGGCATCACGAAGCGACGCGACAGGTCGACCAGCGCGGCGTCCGCGGGCGGCGCGACGAAGCCGTCGCGGATCTCCGCCACCTTGCCGTCGCGCACCACGATCGTGCTGTTGCCGCGCGGCGGCTGCCCCGGCCGGTCGAGCAGCGCGCCGGCGTGGATATAGGTCACCGTCGCCGGTGCGGCCGCGGCGGGTGCCGCCGCCGGCTGCGCGATGGCAGGTGCGGCCATGGCCAGCACCATGGCGGTAGCGATCGTCCTGAGCATCGTCCCCGTAACTCCCTGTTATAGGGGCGACGCTAGGCCGAGGGGGGCCGGGGACGCAACAACCTCAGCCGTTCTTCTTCACGCTTTCCGCCATCCGCGCCAGCTGTTCCGGGGTCGCCTCCGCCTGGTGCGCGTCCTTCCACGCGGCATAGGGCATGCCGTAGATCGCCTCGCGCGCGGTGTCGCGGTCCAGCCCGGCCGCCTCGCCAATCCAGTCCGACAGGCAGTTGCGGCAGAACCCCGCCAGCCCCATCAGATCGACGTTCTGCGCATCGCTGCGGTGACGCAGATGGCGCACCAGCCGGCGGAACGCCGCCGCCGCTGCCGCGTCGTCAATCGTGTCGAGCCTGTCCATCATGGGTCTCCGGGAGGTTGAACTGTTCGCGGTAACGGGTAGAGGCGGCGCGGCAAAGCAGGAAGCGGCATGACCCTCGATCCCCAGAACGCCCGTCCCACCGGCATCGACCCCACCGGCACCGAGACCGTGCTCCCGCGTTCGCGCAAGGTCCGCGTGCTCGCCACGCTCGGCCCGGCCAGCGACACGCCGGAGATGATCGCGACGCTGTTCCAGGCGGGGGCCGACGCCTTCCGCATCAACATGAGCCACGGCGACCAGGAATCGAAGAAGGCGATCATCGCCGCGATCCGCTCGCTGGAGGAACGCTTCAACCGTCCCTCGACCATCCTCGCCGATCTTCAGGGGCCGAAGCTGCGCGTCGGCAAGTTCGCCGACGGGCGCGTGACGCTGGCCACCGGCAGCACCTTCACGCTGGATCACGATACGGCGCCGGGCGACGCCACGCGCGTGCGCCTGCCGCATCGCGAGATCTTCGCCGCGATCGAACCCGGCGCCCGGCTGCTGCTGGACGACGGGAAGCTCGTGCTGCGCGTCACCGATCACAACGCTGATCGGATCGTCACCACCGTCGAGGTCGGCGGCCCGCTGAGCGACAACAAGGGGCTGAACGTCCCTGACGTCGTCGTGCCGATGGCGGCGCTGACCGAAAAGGACCGGTCCGACCTCGCCTTCGCGGTCGACCAGGGGGTGGACTGGATCGCGCTGTCGTTCGTCCAGCGGCCCGAGGATCTGGCCGAGGCGCGCAAGTTGATCGAGGGGCGCGCCGCGCTGCTCGCCAAGATCGAGAAGCCCGCCGCGATCGAGCGCCTCGACGAGATCGTGGAGCTGTGCGACGGCGTGATGGTCGCGCGCGGCGACCTGGGCGTCGAGCTGCCGCCGCAGTCGGTGCCGCCGCTGCAGAAGCGCATCGTGGAAACCGCGCGACGGATGGGCCGCCCCGTGGTGGTCGCGACGCAGATGCTCGAATCCATGATCGTCTCGCCCTCGCCCACCCGGGCCGAGGTGTCCGACGTCGCCACCGCCATCTACGACGGCGCGGATGCGATCATGCTGTCGGCGGAAAGCGCCGCGGGCCAGTGGCCGGTCGAATCGGTCGCGATGATGAACGCGATCGGTGATGCGGTGGAACGCGATCCGATGCACGGCGACCGCGTCCATTTCACCGTCACGCGCCCCGATCCCACCACCGCCGACGCGCTGGCCGAAGCGGCGAAGAACATCGCCGAGACGGTGTCGGCGTCGGCGATCATCTGCTTCACCACCTCCGGCTCGACCGCGCGGCGCATCTCGCGCGAACGGCCCGGCGTGCCGATCCTGGTGCTGACCCCCAGCAAGGATACCGCGCGCCGCCTGGGGCTGTTGTGGGGCACCCACAACGTCAACACCCGCGACGTCGAATCCTTCGAGGAGATGGTCGCCAAGGCGAAGCGCATCGCGCTGCGCCAGGGGATCGCCAAGGCCGGCGACAGCGTCATCGTGATGGCCGGCGTACCGTTCCGCACCCCCGGCTCCACCAACGTGCTGCACGTCGTGCGGATCGTCGGCGACGAGCTGAAGGACTATCGCGGTCCCGACGCGCGCTGAGCGCCGCCCGCCGCCCGCTGATTGCGGGACGCGGAACACCGCCCCGCCGCCGCGCTTTGTCCGCTGATGGCCGGCAGGGTTAGGCGAAAGGCGGGGCTGGCCGCCGCGGCGGCACTGGCCGCGGCGCGGCGCGCGCCGGACGACCGCTGCGCGCTGTGCGCCCGCCCGCTGGGCGCGGCGGTCGAATGGCATCATGTCGTTCCGCGCAGCGAGGGCGGGACCGATACCGTCCCGCTCCACCCGATCTGCCACCGCGCGATCCACGCCGCCGCCGACAATGCGACGCTTGCCCGCGCCGGAACGCTCGCGGCGATCCGCGACTGGCCGGACATCGCGCGCTTCCTGCGCTGGATCGCCGACAAGCCCGCCGATTTCCACGCCGCCACCCGGCGGGGACGGCGGGTGTAGCGCGACGCGAGTGCCCCTCACGTCGTCGCCCGTTACGTGACGTTTTTGCGGCACATCTGCCCCATCGCCGCCATAAACCGCGGACTTCGTTCATCCGGGCGACAGAAAGCGTGACAGTTCCGCAACACCCACCACAAAGCTACGATTTTGTGTGCAGGTGCGAGCAACCAAGCGCGCGCGCCGCGGTTCAGCCAGTCCCAGTCCCGGCGGCCGCCGTTGCGGCCCAGTCACCGGGCAACACAGAAGTTTGAGGAAGCGTATGCGTAAGCTTGTTCTCGCGGCCGTTGCCGCGTCTGCCGCGTTCGTGGCCACCCCGTCGCTGGCGCAGGACATGGCCACCACCACCACCACCGACACGACGACCACCACCGCTCCCGACGGCACCCGCGCCTTCGGTATCGAGCCGTATTTTGGCGTGCGCGGCGGCTGGGAGGAATTCTCGAAGGACAGCGTTCCGGGCGCGCCGATCGGCGACAAGCTGAACGGTTCGCTGGTCGAGGGTCTGGTCGGCGTCAACGTGCCGCTCGGCCCCGTCTTCGTCGGCGCCGAGGGCAATGTCGCCAAGGGCGTGTCGGGCGACATCGACTGGCAGTATGGCGCCGCCGGCCGCTTCGGCTTCCGCGCGGGTGAAAGCGGCATGATCTACGGCAAGGTCGGCTATCAGTGGGTGAACTTCGACAAGCGCGTCGACACCACCCGCGATTTCCACGACGTCACCTACGGCATCGGCTTCGAAGTCGGTCCGAAGGAAATCGGCCTGGGCGGCATCACCGGCAATTCGGGCATCCGCCTGCGCGGTGAGGTGTCGACCTTCGGCTGGACCAACAGCTTCCGTCCGACGCTGGGCGTGATCGCCCACTTCTGATCCGACGAGCTTCCGGTCGCCAAGGGAGCACCAGGCGACCGGTCCGCACCAGTTGTGTTCCGTGCGGGAGGGAAGGGGCGGCGCCGAAAGGCCCGCCCCTTTTCCGTTTCTCTGGCGCTTGCCGCCCGATCAGGCCTCCGGCAGCCACTCGTCCAGGATCGCGTTGACCGCCTCCGGCGCTTCCTGCTGGACCCAGTGCGACACGCCGGGCAGCCGCCGGATCGTCAGGTCGGTGACGAATTCTTCCGTGCCGTCCAGCGTCTCCAGTCCCAGCGCGCTGTCTTCCTCGCCCCACACGATCAGCGTCGGTACGTCGACGCGCCCGCCGTTCGAGAGCGCCATGCGATCGCGATGACGCACCGCGGCACGATACCAGTTGACCATCGCGGTGATCGCGCCGGGGCGCTGCGCGGCGCGGGCGTAGACGTCCAGCACCGCGTCGGGGAAGCGCGCCTTGTCCACCGCCATGCCGCGGAACGCGCGGCGGATCGCGGCGGCGTCCCCGCCCAGCAGGAACCGCTCCGGCAGCCACGGCAGCTGGAACAGCGCCATGTACCAGCTGCGCCGCCGCTGCGGCCAGTGCGCCAGCGCACGCTGGAAACAGCGCGGGTGCGGCAGGTTCATCACCACCAGCCGCTCGACCGGGCGGACGCGATTGATCGCGAACATCCATGCGATCGCCCCGCCCCAGTCGTGCGCCACCAGCGTCAGCTTCGTCGCCCCGCTGGCATCGAACAGCGCCGCGGCATCGGCGACGATCCGGTCGGCGCTATAGTCGGCGACCTCGGGCGGGCGTGACGACGCGCCATAGCCGCGCTGGTTGGGGGCCCAGACGCGATAGCCCTTGGCCGCGAGCAGCGGGATCTGGTGGCGCCAGCTGTAATGAAGCTCGGGAAAGCCATGCAGGCACAGGGCCAGGTGATCGCCCTCGCCGGCCTGCGCGACCTCGAACGTCAGCCCGTTCGCCGCGACCTGGGCGATGCCGATGCCGCTCGCCGGATCGGGGGTCCAGCTCGGCTGGAACGCGCCCGGGGGCGTCATCCGACGGCCTTCCGGCTCAACTGCACCAGCGGCGCCACCGACGAATAATTCGGCACGTCGCCCTGCAGGTCCGCGTTGCGCGGCAGGCTCATCGCCTGCTGGAACGCCTCCATCGACGCGAAGTCCACGTGCACGATCGCGGAAAACGCCGGGTCGCCCGTCAGCCCGGCCAGCGCCAGATGCACCGTCAACCCCGTCACCGCATCGCCCCAGACCTCGTGGCACAGCGGGATGTGCGTGGCGGTGAAATAGTCCGCGTCGAACCGCGCATCGGCGGCATAGGGGTAGGCGATCGAAAGCGTGACCATGTCCTCATCCTTCATGATGTTCGGTTATATGCCGGAATGTGGCGGTCTGGCCGCTGCCGGTGATGATCGTCGCGCTCCCCGCGAACCGCCACATCGCTCTCCCCTGGCCCGCGCGATTCGCGGGTCCGGCGTTCAGCATAACTTCCGTTATGCGCGGATCACAAGGCCGCGATCACGACAGCCGCAGCGAATCGACCAGCAATTCCGCCGCGACCGCCGGCGCCGGTGTCAAACCACCCTCAATCCACGCCAGCAGGAACCCGCTGATCGCACCCGACAGCATCCCGACCGTCAATCGCGCGACGTGCCGGTCGGCACCGCGCGCCAGCACCTCGCGCATCGTGGCCAGCGCCGCCACCTGCTCACGGAACAGCGTGACCGCATTGGCGCCCGCCGACCCGTCCAGCAACGCCTGGTACAGGCGCGGCTGCGAGCTGATCCGTTCGAGCGCGAACCGCGACGTCGCGACATGCGCGTCGCGGATCGGCGTGCGGGCCAGCGCCAGCCGCTCGGCCAGCGCACGCTGCTCGACCAGGTCCCCGCGCAGCCGGTCGACCAGCAGCGCATCGACCCCGGAATAATGGCGATAGAAGGTCGGGCGGCCGACGCCGGCCTCCTGCGCGATCAAGCTGACCCCGATCGCCGAATATTCCATCCGCTCCGCCAACCGGCCCAGCGCCGCGTGCAACGCGGCGCGCGTCCTGCGCTGCCTCTCGTCCAGCCTGTCATGCGGTCCAACGGTCGCCATGGCATCGCATACGCTCACCGCCGCCCGCCCGCAAACCGGCCGGCAAAGATAAGATACACTTGTTCCATATGTGCGACGGTGTTAGCATCGTCGTGACGAGGCGCCCGCGACGAGGCGCTCGATAGTTGGGAGAGGAACAGCGATGTCGCTGAACAAATGGCGTATTCTGGCGTCTGCCGCCCC
The DNA here is from genome assembly GCF_002374835.1 of Sphingomonas ginsenosidimutans. Classification (GTDB taxonomy): domain Bacteria; phylum Pseudomonadota; class Alphaproteobacteria; order Sphingomonadales; family Sphingomonadaceae; genus Sphingomonas; species Sphingomonas ginsenosidimutans. The sequence goes on along the minus strand of NZ_NWVD01000001.1, from coordinate 180,853 downwards.
GTTCGCACTGGCCGTTCCGGCCCATGCGCAGGCACCTGCACCGGAGGCGCCCGCGCCGGCCGCACAGCAAGCCAGCGGCGGGCTTGAGGATATCGTCGTCACCGCGCAGCGCCGTGCCGAGAATATCCAGGACGTGCCGATCGCGATCACCGCCGCCGATGCCGATACGCTGGCGACCGCACGGGTCGAGAACGTCTCGAACATCCAGGCGATCAGCCCCAGCATCAGCTTCCGCGCGACGAACATCTCCACCTCGTCCGCCAATGTCATCATTCGCGGGCTGGGCACCACCGGCAACAGCCGCAGCTTCGAAGGATCGGTCGGCGTCTTCATCGACGGCGTCTATCGCAGCCGTGCCGCCTCCGCGCTCCAGAACTTCCTCGACATCGACAACCTCCAGGTGCTGCGCGGGCCGCAGGGGACGCTGTTCGGCAAGAACACGACCGCCGGTGCGCTGCTGCTGACCTCCACCAAGCCCAGCCTCGACCGGACCGAGGGGCTGGTCGACCTCAGCTACGCCAATTACGAAACCGTGCTGGGGCGCGCGGCCGTATCGGTGCCGCTCAGCGACACGCTGTCGGTCCGCATCGCGGGCCTGGCGGGCAAGCGCGACGGTTTCTACAAGGATTCGACCACCGGCCGGTCGCTTAACAACGATTCCAGCCAGGCGGTGAAGGGTCAGTTGCTGTTCGAGCCGAGCGCGGACCTGACGATCCGCCTGATCGGCGACTATGCGCATAGTTCGGGCGACTGCTGCTATGCGACCAGCGACTATATCAACGGCCCGACGCAGCCGCTGATCGACGCGCTGACCGTCGCCAACGGCCGCCGCGTACCGTCGCGTCGGCTGGAAGACTTCCAGGCTTCGCTCAGCGCGCCCAGCCTTCAGTCGATCGAGGATTACGGCGGCACCGCGCTGGTCAACATCGGCGTGGGCAACGGCGAGATCCGCTCGGTCACCGCGCTGCGCCGCTTCACCCTGCAACAGACCGATGCCGACGCCGATTTCTCCGGTGCCGACGTGCTGAACCTGGATGAAGGGTTCCGCAGCAAGTTCTTCTCGCAGGAACTGACCTATAATGGCAAGATCGAGGCGCTGAACGCCGACCTGGTCGTCGGCGGCTTCTTCTCCGACGAGCGGCTGACGATGAGCCGCAACCTGTACTGGGGGACGCAGGCGCAGACCTACTGGAACGTCGTGCTGGGCGGGGCGGGCCTGCCGGCGGGCACGGTGTCGGCGGTGAACGGGCGCGTCGCGACCGAGTTCATGGGCGGGCGTTCCAAATCCTACGCCGGCTTCGCGCATCTCGACGCGCGCCTGAACGACCGGTTCAGCGTGATCGGCGGCATCCGCTATTCGATCGAGGAGAAGCAGGGCGCGTTCCGCTACGGCTTCTACGATCCGCGCCCCAATGCGGTGTTCCGCGTGCTGGGCATCTCGCCGGGCCCCGGCTACGACCGGTCGACCACCGACAAGGCGTTCAGCGGCACCGTGGGTCTGCAATATCGCCCGGTCAACGACGTGATGCTGTACGCCACCTACAATCGCGGCTTCAAGGCGGGCGGCGTGAACATCGACGCCAATGGCGCCGGCACGCTGCTGAACAATCCGACGGAATTCGCGGCGCTGCCCGCGGCGGTGCAGGGCCTGATCCTGGCGGTCAACCCGGGCAGCACGGTCACCGCCCCGCTCAACCCGGTGTACAAGCCCGAAACGGTCAACGCCTATGAAATCGGCGGCAAATTCGAATATCTCGACCGCCGCGCCCGCACCAACATCTCGTTCTTCTACTACGACATCTCGAACGTGCAGGTGGCGCAGTTCGTCGGCCTGCGCTTCACCGTGCTCAACGCGCGGTCGGCGACCGACTACGGCGTGGAGATCGAGAACCTGTTCCAGCTGACGCCCGCGCTGACGCTGGGTCTGGACGGTACATGGCTGCCGCATGCGCAATATGGCGACGATCCGACGATCGATCCGGTACTGTCGGGATCGCGGTTCCGCTTCGCGCCGAAGTTCCAGGGCAATGCCACGATCAACCTCGACCAGCCGCTCAATGACGAAATCAACCTGACCGGCCGCGTGCAATATCAGTACAGCGGCAGCCAGCTGATCAACACCGCCTCGCTGGCGCAGCGCGGCGCGGTGCATGTGATCAACGCCAATCTCGGCCTGAAGCTGCGCTCGGGGCTGACCGTGGAGGCGTTCGGGCAGAACCTGACCAACGAAATCTACCCGACGCAGGCGTTCAACACCCCGCTGCAGACCGGGGACCAGAACGCCTATCTCGCCCCGCCGCGCACCTATGGCCTGCGCGTCCGGGCGTCGTTCTGAGCGGGAGGCGATCGATGGAAGCGTTCGACGTCAACCAGATCGCCGACCCGGTCCTGTACGGGGATCCGGCGCGGCTGCAGGCGTTCATGACGTGGCTGCGCACCGAACACCCCGTCGCCCGGGCGGAGCCGCCCGGGTTCCGGCCCTTCTGGGTGCTGACCCGTCACGCGCACATTCGCGAGGTGGAGCGGCGCGCGGACATCTTCAACGCCGGCCCGCGCAACACGCTGATGCCGATCGAGGTGGAGGAGATGAACCGCCAGTTCTTCGGGCTGGAGGCGGGCGTCGAATCGCTGGTGACGATCGACGGCGCGCGGCACCTGGAATTGCGCGCGATGACGCAGGATTATTTCCTGCCCAAGAACATCCGCCGGCTGGAAGCGATGGTCGACGGGCTGGCGGAGGACTTCGTCGGGCGGCTGCGCGGCTATCCCGACGGGCGCTGCGACGTCGCCGCCGATGTGGTGTTCTGGTATCCGCTGCGCGTCGCGATGACGATCCTCGGTATCCCGCCGGCGGACGAGGCGCGGATGCTCCAGCTGACGCACGAAATCTTCGGGGCGAGCGACCCGGCGGTGCGCCGCCCGGGGCTGACGATCGGCGAGCATCTGACCGCGGTGGTGCAGGAATATGGCGCCTTCTTCGCGGAGGTGAACGCGCGCAAGCTGGCCGATCCGCAGGACGACGTCGGCACGCTGATCGCGCGCGGGCTGGAGGGCGCACGCGACCTGACGCCGTCGGAACGGCTGGGCTATTACGTGATCGTCGCCACCGCGGGCCATGACACGACCGCCGCCTCGATCGTCGGGGGGATCACCGCGCTGATCGAGGATCCGTCGCTGATCGCGCGGCTGCGCGACGATCCGGCGCTGGTCAAGAGCTTCGCCAACGAGGCGATCCGCTATACCGCGCCGGTCAAGCATTTCTTCCGCACCGCGACGCAGGATTACACGATCGACGATATCGTGATCCGCGCGGGCGACCATGTGATGCTCAATTACGGCGCGGCGACCCGCGACGATGCGGTGTTCCCCGATGCGCAGCGGTTCGTCGCGGATCGCAGTCCTAACAATCACCTCGCCTTCGGCTATGGCCCGCACCAGTGCCTGGGGCAGTTCGTCGCCAAGCTGGAGATCGAGGCGTTCTTCCGCGCCTTCGCGCACAACGTCGCGTCGGTCGTGGCGGACGGCCCCGCATTGTACACGCAATCGGCGTTCGTCAGCGGGATCCGCAGCCTGCCGGTCCGGCTGGAGATGACGGGCGAGGCAGCGCGCGCCGCCCACTGACCGCGCGCGTCATCGCCGCTTGCCCCCACGGCGGTGCGTCATCAGGTCGGGGCGGGGCGGCGGCACCCAGCCGGCGGGCGGTTCCACGCGCTGCCGGCTGGTGCCCAGCCCCATGCTGCCGGGGCGCTGGCGTTCTAGCCCGTGCGTATCGGCGGCGGCGGCCTGTTCGTCGCTGGCGCCGCCACGGATCAGGTTGATGCGATCGCGCAGCCGCCGCGCCTCCTCGAAATCCAGCGCCGCGGCGGCGGCCTCCATCTGCGCGTGCAGCGCGGCGATATCCTCGGTCATGCCGCATCAACGCACCATCTGCGCGATCGGTGCGCGTGAGAACCGTGCTAGGCCGAAACGCGATGACGGCCCCTGCCACGATCGATTCGCTGCGCCATGCGCTCCACGCCGGGCAACACGCCGCGGCGGCGCGCGATGCCGAACGGCTGCTGGCGGCCAGCCCGGACGATACCGACCTGCTGGAAATCGCCGCCATCGCCGCGGAGGCGGGCGGCGATCGCGCGCGCGCCGAACGCCGGCTGCGCCATCTGGTGGCGATCGCCCCCGATGCGCTGTGGGCGCGCGACGATCTGGCGCATTTCCTGCTGCGCCACGGCCGCGCCGATGAAGCAGAGGCGGTGGCGCGCGACACCATCGCGCTCGCCCCCGACGCCCCGGCCGCGCACGCCTTCATCGGCCAGCGGATGATCCAGCGCGAGGCGCTGGTGGAAGGTGCGTGGCACCTGCGCACCGCGCGGCGCCACCTGCCCGCGGCGGAGGCGGCGCAGCTGGCGCCGGCGCTGGGCCGCGCGCTGCTGCGGTTGGGCGAACCGCAGGAGGCCGCCGCGCTGGCGCGCGAGGCGCTGGCGGCGGCATCCGCGTCGCTTGATGCCGCGACGCTCGCGACCGAGGCGGCCGAGCAATCGGGCGATGCCGCCGCGGCCGAGGCGGCCTTTGCCCATGCCGAACGGATCGCCGTCGCGACGGGGCGCGACGTCGCCTTGCTGGGGGCGCGCGTGCTGGCGATCGGCGCGCGCTGGCGCGACGCTCTGACGCGGCTCGACCGGCTGCCCGACGATGCCGGCGGCGCCGCGCTGCTGCTGCGCGGGCGGCTGCGCGACCGCGCGGGCCGGCATGAGGCAGCGTGGCGCGATATCGTGGCGGGCAAGGCGCGGCTGGCCCGCCCCTATGACCGCGACGTGGTGGAGCGGCGGTTCGCGCAGCAGCGCGCCTGGCCCGCCGCCCTGCCCGCCGCCCCGCTGCGCCCCGACATCGCGCAACCCGTGTTCATCATGGGGATGCCGCGATCGGGCACGACGCTGCTGGAACAGATCGTGTCGGCGCATCCCGATATCCGTGCCGGCGGCGAGCTGCCGTTCGTGGCGGAACTGCGCGCCTTCGCCCATCGGCTGCTCGGTACCGACGTGCCGCTGCCGGTCGCGGTGGCGCGACTGCGGATCGCCGACCGGCATCACCTGCCCGCCCTGTTCCGCGACTTCTACCTCGCGCGGGCCCGGCAATACGGGCTGGACGGCGGCGCACGGCTGTTCACCGACAAGATGCCGCTGAACGAGGTCGACGCCCCGCTGATCCGCCTCGCCTTCCCCGACGCGCCGCTGCTGCTGATGCGCCGCCACCCGCTCGACACGTTGGTATCGGTGATGGCGCACGACATGACGCACGGCGCGAACTGCGCCTACCGGCTGGAGGATGCCGCGCATCATCTGGCGGGCGTCTCCGACGTCGTTGCCGACTATCGCGACCGGCTCGGCATCGCGCCGCTCATCGTCCGCTATGAGGATCTGGTGACCGACCCGGAGACGCAGGTCGCGCGGGTGATGGCCGCGATCGGGCTGCCGCCGCACCCGGCACAGCGCGATTTCCACCGCCAGTCGCGCCACGCCCCCACGCCCAGCCATGCGCAGGTGCGCGAGCCGCTGCACGCCCGCGCGGTCGAACGCTGGCGCCCCTACGCCGCCGCGCTGGCGCCGATCGTGCCGGTGGTCGCCGCCGCGCTGGAACGGGGCGGCTATACCGCCTGATGCCGCGCGGTCAGACGCGCAGATACCAGCCGCGCTTGTCCATATAGGCGATCGGATACCAGACGATCGCGACGAAGATCGCCACCGGCACCAGCGCCGCCACCTGCGTGCCCACCGCCGGGGCCAGGCAGCGGAACGGCAGCTGGATCGCATCGCCGGTCAGGATGATCGACGCCAGATCGTGCAGCACATAGGCGGCGATCGCGTTGCGCCCGAAACTGCCGAACAGGTCGCCCTTCGTCGCCGGGCGGTCGTCGCGATCGAACCAGCCGTGGAACATTCCCAGCAGCGCCACCGTCAGCCCGGTGGACAACAGCACGAAGCTGCTGGTCCACAGGTTCTTGGCGATCGGGAACACCAGCCCCCACGCCAGCCCCGCCGCCATCCCCGCGATGCCGGCCACGAACAGCCGTTTCGCCGCGGCGGTCACGGGCTGGCCGCGGCGCAGGTAATCGCCCGCCAGCGTCCCCAGCAGCCCCTGCGCGATCGCGGGCAGCGTACCGAGCAGCCCCTCGGGATCGTAGCCGTCCGGCCCCTTCACATAGCGCCAGTTGCCGAACACCGCGCGGTCCACCCAGGACACGAAATTATGCCCCTGCACCCATAGGTCGGTGGCGCTGCCGTCGGGCATCGGCAGCAGGCACAATCCCCAATAGCCGACCAGCAGCACCCCCGCCGCGATCGCGCGCGCCCGCCCGCTCATCCGCGGATACAGGATCGCGCAGATCGCGAAGACGATGCCGATCCGCTGCAACACGCCGGGCAGGCGCGGCACATATTTGTGGAAGTCCGCCAGGAAGAACATGTGGCCGAGCAGCAGGCCCAGCAGGATCATCCGACCCGCGCGCGCCAGCACGCGCCGCGTCGCCGCCGCGCTCGCCGCATCGGGCTTGGCGGAAATGGCGATCGACACGCCCACCATCGTCAGGAACGCCGGGAATACCGTGTCCGCCAGCGTGAAACCGGCCCAGTCGGCGTGCAGCAGCGGCGCGAACACCGGCCCGTCCAGCCCCTGCACCCCGGCGGTGGCGTTGACGGTGATCATGCCCGCGACGGTCACCCCGCGCAGCAGGTCGAGCGAGCGCAACCGGCGCCCGGCACGGTCGTGCGGATCACGCGGTCCCGTCGCCACCGGCCCGACGGGCGCATCGGCTGCGGGGGAGGAAAGGTGCGTCGCGGTCATGTCCGTTCTCTCCCCGATCGTTCCATCAGTAGGTCAGCCGCAACCCGAGGTAGACGGTGCGCCCGTTGTCGTAATAGGCGCGCGGGATCGCCGGGTCGCCGACGAAATAATAGAGTTTGGCGTTGGTGATGTTCTGCGCATCCGCGCTCAGCGCGATATGCGGGGTGACATGGACCAGCAGCGATCCGTCGAGCTGCCCGAACCCGTCCTGCCACATCGGCGTCGCGCGATCGATGCCTGACCGGAACTTCGACCGGTAGCTGTACGCCAGCCGGGTGCTGATCAGCTTGTCCTCGTAATAGCCGGTCAGGTTCCAGGTATGTTTGGAATTGCCGTCGATCTCGCGGCTGAAATTGTCCGCCGCGGTCACCGCGTCGGCGTTCTTCTTCGCATCCGAATAGGTGTAGTTGGCGATGAAGCCGAACCCGCCGTAGATCGGCTGCTGCCAGTTGACCTCCACGCCCTTGTTGACGCCGCCGCCGCCGTTGACCGGCTCCTCGATCAGGAAGGTGGCGCCATTGGGGTGCAGCACGGTGCGGTAGAAGCGCCGCGACGTCGTGGTGGTGATGTAGTTGCTGATGTCCAGCGCGAAGACACCGACCGACAGCAGCGCCTGCGGCCCGTAATAGAATTCCGCCGCCAGGTTGAACTGCCACGCGCGGAACGGGTCGAGCCGCGGGTTGCCCCCCGCGCTGCCCGACAGGCTCAGGTCGTCGAGCGAGAAGGCGCCGGCCAGCTGCGCATAGCCCGGCCGCGACATCACCTTCGCCACCGCCGCGCGCAGCAGCAGCTTGTCGGTCGCGTTATAGGTCAGGTTGGCGCTCGGCAGCACGTCCCAGTACGACCGCCCGTCGTTCACCGCGCCGAACTCGCCGAACTTGTTGATGATCGTTGGCGTGACGTTGGGCGAATATTGCAGCGTGCTGATGTCGGTGTGGATGCTGCGCAGGCCGATGTTGCCGCGCCAGTTGCGGTCGTTGCCGACCTTCGCCATCGCGTAGAAGGCCGCATCGTCCTCCTTCACCGAGAAGCTCGACGGCGGGTAGAAGGCCTCGCTGACGCCGCCGCGGGTGTTCAGGATCGCCTCCACCTTGCCCAGGTCGGCCAGCGAATAGCGCGTCGCCGCGCCGATCCGGCGGTTGAAGTCCGCCGGGGTGGTCGCGCCGGCATAGACGTCGAACAGCCCGATCTGGTTGGTGTTCGACGCGCCGTTCTGCGGGTCGACCGCCGGCGTTTCGTTACCCGCCCACAGGATGCCGGTGGCGTTGACCGCGCGCTTGTGGCTGGTGAAGCGCGCACCGGTCTTGATCGAGCGTAGCCAGCTCGAGTCGGGATACTGCTGCTCCAGGTCGGCCTGGGTGTAGAATTCCGTGTCGGGCGAGATCGTCGAGCCGCCCCACGTCCCGCTGAAATAGTTCTTCAGATAGGCCGCCGACGTCGGATCGGTCGGCAGGCCGGGATAGCTGATCGTCGCGCCCTTGCCCGCGATCGCGTAGCTCATGCCGGTCTGCCAATAGCTTTCCCAGGCCCGCTCCTTGCTGGTTTCGCCACGCCCCTCGGTATAGCCGATGTTGGCGTGGACGGTCAGGTCGTCGGCCGGGTTCCACTTGGCCTCCAGTGTGCCGTTCCAGGTCGAGGAGAAAGCGCTGCGGAAGATATCGTCCTGCACGCGCCCGAACGCCGGCTGTCCGCCCGCACCGGTCGCCCCCCAGGCGGCGGAGGTGAGGTAGGTGATCCCGCCATAATCCTTGGTGGTATACTGGCCCAGCGAATAGCCCGGCCTCCCCGGCGTGGAATTCTCCGTCACGAGCTTGCTGGTCCACGCCATGCTGTTCACGTTGACGTTATTGGCGCTCATCCGCGTGTACAGGCCGGTCGCGGTCAGCTCCAGCCGGTCGGTCGGCTTGAACTGGACGGTGACGGTCCCGCCCTTGCGGATACGCTCCTGCGTGAAATAGGCATTGCCGATCAACGCCGGATAGGCGACGTCGACGCCGCTGCCGGCGAAATCCTCCTGCGTGGCATAGCCGAGGAACTCCTGCCCGTCGCGGCGGAACGCGCGCGCTTCGTAGAAGCCGGCGGCGAGCACGCCCAGCGTCCCGGCCTTGTTCTTCCAGCTCGCCACGCCCGACACCTGCGGCTTCCACTTGTCGGACAGGTCGTTGTAGACGCCCTGCGCGGTCAGGTTGAACGTGCCCGACGGCAGGTCCAGCGGCATCCGGCTGTGGACGTTGATCGTGCCGCCGATCCCGCCTTCGGGAATGTCCGCCTGCGCGCTCTTGTACACCTCCAGGCTGCCGACGATCTCCGACGGGAACATGCTGAAGTTGAAGCTGCGCCCGCCGTTCGCCTGGTCCAGCACGAACCAGTCGCCGGTCGCCAGGCTGTGCCCGTCGAGCAGCGTCAGGTTCAGTTCCGGGTCGGTGCCGCGGATCGACACCGACTGGTTTTCACCGAAGCCGCCGCCCGCCGACGAACCGGTGACGACGTTGACCCCGGTCAGCCGGCCGAGCGAATCGGCGACGTTCTTGTCGGGGAACTTGCCGATATCCTGCGCGGTGATGACCTCGGACACCATGTCAGACTTGCGCTTCTGGTCCAGCGACGCCTGGATCGAGGCGCGGATGCCGGTGACGACGATGTCGTTGCCATCCTCCTGCGCGCCGCTGCGCAGCTGCGCGGCGCCGACCTCACCCTGCAGCTGCTCGGGGGCAACGGCGGGCGGTGGCGCATCCTGCGCCCGCGCGGTGGCCGATGTGGCCAGTGCCATCATGCTGACGGATGACAGTATCCCCTTGACGAACATCACCGGCCCCCAATGCAAATGTAATTGTTTGGTATTATCGACTGCTCCCCGCCGCGTTCGATTCACGGTCGCGAAACAACTGATGTGGGCAAGAAAGCACCGTTCCGGCACGCGATGCAAGCCCAAATGTTACCTGTGTGTGTCTGTACGTTTCTAACGTCATATTTTGGTATTGTGCATCGGGGCGTGTCGTGACACCATTCGGTCCGACGGGCATCACGACCCGCGCACTATCCGCATCGGAAGGACCGGGATGCCGTTGATCGCGTCGCTGCTCGCCTCACTGCCCCTCGCCGTCCCGGCCCCCGCGCCCGATCTCGCCGCGCTGGCCGCCGGGCTGGGCTATCGGGTGAGGGTGGTCGACGATCGCCCGGCGACGTGCCCCCCGCCGGCCGCGGACCCTGCCTCCGCGCCGGTGCCGGCAGGCGCCGCCGGCCCGCCGCCCCCGCGCTGCATGATCGCCGATATCGACATCGACACCCCCGCCGGCGTCGCGGTGCCCGCCGGGCTGGAGATTCGCACCAGCCTGATCGGCAGCGTCCTGGCGATCGACAGCGACGATTTCAGCAGCCGGACCGTCAACGGTGACGTGACGGTGTTCGCGCTGAAGCCGGGCCGCACGCTGGCGCCGGGGCGGCATTACCGGCTGCGCCTGACCACCACGGTGCCATTCTTCTCGCGCTCGTTCGTGATGCCCAACGCCGCGCTCGCCGCGCCGGGGCTGGCGCCGGTGGTGATCGCGGCGACGCGCCCCGGCACCGATACGGCGACCGGGCTGGAAACGCAGCCCTATGTCGCGCCGATGACCGACGAGCCGCGGCTGGCGACCGCCGATGCGGTCGACCGCAACGTCTGGCTGACGCCCGCGCGCGCCTTCGCCCGCTACGCCGCGCGGGGGGAAGCGGCGCGCCCCGATATTGCGATCCTGCCCGCACCCACCCATGTCAAGCGCCCGGATGGCGCCCCGCTCGACCTGACGCGCGGGGTGCGCGTGGCGCTGCGCGGGGTGGCGCGCGCCGCGATCGCCCCCGCGCTCGACGGTCTCGCCCGCGCCGGGGTGGGAAGCGGCACGGTGCCGCTGTCGATCGCGGTCGGCGATGCGGCGCTGCCGGCGGAGGGCTATCGCCTGACCGTCGACGCACGCGGCATCGCCATCGCCGCGCACGACGCAGCAGGCGCGGCCTATGCGCTGCGGTCGCTGGCGCAGCAGGCCGCGCATGAGGACCGCCGGATGAAGCCGCTGACGATCGCCGATGCACCGCGGCTCGGCTATCGCGGGCTGCACATCGACATCGCGCGTAACTTCCACAGCCGTGACGAGATCCTGCGCATCATCGACCAGATGGCGGCGATCAAGCTCAACACGCTCCACCTCCACCTCGCCGACGACGAAGGCTGGCGGATGCAGATCGCGGCGCTGCCCGAACTGACGCAGGTCGGCGCCTACCGCTGCCTCGATCTCGACGACCGCACCTGTCTGCAACCGCAGCTGGGGGCCGATCCCGCGCGCGATGCGCCGACCAACGGCTATCTGACGGGGCGCGACTATCTGGCGATCCTGGCGGCGGCAAAGGCGCGGCAGATCACCGTCGTCCCCTCGTTCGACATGCCCGGCCATTCGCGCGCCGCGATCAAGGCGATGGAGGCGCGTTACCGCCGGCTCGCCGCCGCCGGGCGGATGGCGGAGGCGGAACGCTACCGGCTGGTCGAACCCGCCGATACGACGCGCTACCGCAGCATCCAGCTGTACGACGACAATACGCTGAACGTCTGCATCCCGCAGACCTATCGCTTCCTCGACACCGTCGTCGCGGCGATGGCGCGGCTCCATGCGAAGGCCGGCGTGCCGCTGCGCCTCTATCACATCGGCGCGGACGAGACCGCGGGCGCGTGGCGCGATTCGCCCGCCTGCCGTGCGGAGGCGGCGCGCACCGGCACCCCGATCGCGCATCTCGGCGCGCGCTTCGTAGAGCGGGTCGCCGCGATGCTGGCGACGCGCGGCATCCGCGCGGGCGCGTGGAGCGACGGGCTGACCCATGCCGATGCCGACAAGCTGCCCGCGCAGATGCAATCCTATGTCTGGGGCGGTCTGTTCGGGCCGGGCGTGGCGGAGGCGCACACCCATGCCAACCGCGGCTGGCCGGTGATCCTGTCGATCCCCGATGTCACCTATCTCGACATGCCGCAGGCGGTGTCGCCGGACGAACCCGGCGCGACCTGGGCCACGCGCGAGATCGACCTGTTCCGCCTCTACGCCTTCATGCCCGGCAATTTGCCCGCCAACGGCGCGGTCGTCACCGATATCCTGAACCGGCCGGGGACGATCGCCGATCCGGTGCCGCTCGCCCCCGGCCATCACGTCGCCGGCATCCAGGGGCAATTGTGGAGCGAGATGATCCGCCGCGATTCGCAGGTCGAATATATGCTGTTCCCGCGGCTGTTCGCGCTGGCGGAACGCGGCTGGTCGACCCCGTCGTGGGAACCCGCCTATGTTCCCGGCGCCAGCTATGCCTATGGCGACGCACGGGTCGACAGCGCCGCGCTGCTGGCCGGCTGGCGCGACTTCGCGGGGCGCGTCGCCGAACGGCTGACCGCGCTGGAGGGCGACAATATCCTCTACCGGCTGGCACCGCCCGGGGCGCGGATCGTAGCGGGCCGGCTAGAGGCGAACAGCGAACTGCCCGGCACCGCGATCGACTATCGCCCCGCCGGCGGCGCCTGGACGCGCTACACCGGCCCGGTCGCGGTGGGCGGCGCGACCGAACTGCGCACCGTTACCCGTGACGGCCGCCGCGTGAGCCGCACCGTCACCGTCGCCCCGGCGCGCGCCGCATGGCAGTGACCCGGCTCGCCGCCGCCGCCCTCGCGCTCGCCGCGCCGCTGCTGCTCGGCGCCGCCCCCCGCGCCGACGACTGGCACGATCCGTCGCTCTCCCCCGATCGCCGCGCCGCGCTGGTGCTGGCCGCGATGACCCGCGAGGAAAAGCTGGCGATGGTGATCGGCGAGTTCGCGTCGGAACAGGCGGGCAAGCCCGATACGCATCCCCCCGCCGCGGCGCGCGAAGGATCGGCAGGCTATGTCGCGGGCGTGCCACGGCTCGGCATCCCCCCGCTATGGGAAGCCGATGCCGCGATGGGCGTCGCGACCCAGCCGACGGCGCGCACCTCGCGCCCGGCGATCGCGCTGCCCAGCACGCTGGCGACGATCGCCAGCTGGGACGAAGGTGTCGCGCGGGCCGGCGGCGCGATGATCGGCGGGGAGGCGCGCCGCTACGGCTTCAACGTCCTGCTCGCGGGCGGGATCAACCTGACGCGCGAACCGCGCAACGGCCGCAATTTCGAATATGGCGGCGAAGACCCGCTCCTCGCCGGGCGGATGGTCGGCGCGCAGATCGCCGGCATCCAGTCGAACCATATCGTCTCGACCGTGAAGCATTACGTCCTCAACGCGCAGCAGACCGACCAGTTCACGCTCGACGCGCGGATCGATCCCGCCGCGCTGCGCCAGTCGGACCTGCTGGCGTTCCAGATCGCGATCGAGCGCGGGCGGCCGGGCGCGGTGATGTGCGCCTACAACATCGTCAACGGCGCCTATGCGTGTGAAAACGCGCCACTGCTGCGCGACCTGCTGAAGCGGCGCTGGAGCTATCCCGGCTGGGTGATGTCGGACTGGGGGGCTGTCCATTCCACCGTCGCCGCCGCCAATGCGGGGCTGGACCAGGAATCCGCCGCGACGTTCGATGCGCAGCCGTATTTCGGCGCGCCGCTCGCCGCCGCAATCGACGCCGGCCAGGTGCCCGCCGCGCGGCTCGACGACATGGTGCGGCGTATCCTGCGCTCGATGTTCGCCAACGGGCTGTTCGACCACCCGCTCGCGATCGCCCCGATCGACGCCGCCGCCGATACCGCGGTGGCGCAGGATGCGGCGGAAAAGGGCGCGGTGCTGCTGCGCAACGCCCGCGCCACGCTGCCGCTGCGCGCCGCGGCCCTGCGCCGTATCGTGGTGATCGGCGGCCATGCCGACGCCGGGGTGCTGTCCGGCGGTGGCTCGTCGCAGGTACATCCGCCGGGCGGATCGGCGGTGAAGGGGCTGGCGCCGACCGGCTGGCCCGGACCGGTCATCTACCTCCCCTCGTCGCCCCTCGCGGAGTTGCGCCGCGCGCTGCCCGGGGTCGCGATCGACTATCTCGACGGGCGCGACCCCGCCGCCGCGGCGCGCGCCGCCGCCCGTGCCGACGCCGCGATCGTTTTCGCCACGCAATGGACCGCCGAATCGCAGGACACCTCGCTCACCCTGCCCGATGCGCAGGACGCGCTGATCGACGCCGTCGCGCACGCCGCGCCGCGCAGTATCGTCGTGCTGGAAACCGGCGGCGCGGTGCGGATGCCCTGGGCGGAGCGCGTCGATGCGATCCTTCAGGCCTGGTATCCCGGCGCCGGCGGGGGCGCGGCGATTGCGCGGCTGCTGACCGGTGCGGTCAATCCGTCGGGCCATCTGCCGATCACCCTTCCGCGCGACGACCGCGCCGGCCGCTGCCGCCCGTTCACGGGCGCGCCGTCGCCGGGCGCGCGCTTCACCGTCGATTATTGCGAGGGCGCGGCGGTCGGCTACAAAGCGTTCGACCGCGACGGCATCGCGCCGTTGTACCCGTTCGGCCACGGCCTGTCCTATACCCGCTTCGCCTTCGCCGCACCGCGCATCGCCCACGACGCGCGCGGCATCCGCGCGACCACCGTGATCCGCAACACCGGCGCACGCGCGGGCGCCGCAGTGGCGCAATTGTATGTCGAGCGGGTCGGCGGCGGCTGGGAAGCGCCGCGGCGGCTGGCCGGCTGGGCGCGGCGCACGCTCGCGGCGGGCGCGCGACAGACCGCGACGATCGCGATCGACCCGCGCCTGCTCGCGACGTTCGACACCGCCAGCGGCCAATGGGTGATCACCCCCGGCCGCTATCGCTTCCGCATCGGCGCCTCCTCGCGCGATCTGGGGCCGCCGGTCGACGTCACGCTGCCGGCCGCACGCTTCGGCGCGTGACGGCGGTTCAATCCTTTCGCAAACCGCTTTAGGAACCGCGCCTGACGGACAAGGGGAGAGAAGCGCGATGCGGCCACCGATCACGATCCAGCCGGGCGCCGCGACCCGGGCCGGCGTTCCGGGCGGCGATCCCGATGCGCACCTTGCGTCCATTCCAGCCTGCGGCGCACTGGGAATGCGTGTCGTCGCGGACGGCGATCATGCGCTGGCGCTGGCGCTCGATCCCCGGCTGCCCGCGACGCGCAGCGCCGGCAACGGGATCGATCCGGGTGCCGCATTGCTGCTGGCGGATCAGGCGACCGCCAACGGCATCTTCGCAACAATGTCCGCGCCCAGCCCGATGATGACGCTGCAATTGCGCGTCGACTGGATCGCGCCGCCGCGCGCCGGTGCGCTGGTCTGCGCCGTCGCGGACGTCGTACGCGACGGCGATCTGGCGCTGGTGCGCGGCATCCTGCGCGACGACGGCGGTCTGTCGGCCACGGTGACCGCGCGCTATCTGGTCGGCGCGATGCCCGGGGGTTTTCGCGACGTGCCGGTCGGCGACGGCATCACGCCGCCCAGCGATGCCGCGTCGTTCGATGCCTGGCTGGACATACAGGACGGCGGCGAGACGCTGACGATCATCCCGCGTCCCGATCATGTCGGCGCGCGGTTGCTGCCGGCGTTCCACGGCGGGGTCGTGTCGGCACTGATCGAGCGCGCCGGGCGCCGCCATCTGGCACCGGGGTTCCGCGCGCTGGACACCGACGTGCGCTTCCTGGCGCCCGCGCGCGCCGATCTGCCGCTGCACGCCAGCGTCCAGCCACGACGCAGCGGCCGCCGTGCCGCGACGATCGACGTCACCGCCTATCAGGACGATCCGGCCCGCCCGGTCGCGGTCGGCCGGCTGACCGCGGTCAGCGACGCGGCGGGCACGGTGACCGCCTATCGCCTGACGCGCGGCTAGCCCGCCGCCCGCCGCCCGCCGTCCGCCAAAAAATCGGCGAACTATATGCGGCCTATATGCGATCGGCGGGAATCGCTCTCGAATTGCTACGCGACATGCGCCTAATCGCCCACCCCTGAAGGTGCCGCCACATGGCCGGCACCGCGCCGGAAGGGGTATGGTATGTCGTTTCGTCTCGCGGCCGCGCTCATCGCAGCGGTCGCCTGTCCCGCCACCGCCAGCGCGCAGGATGCGCCACCGGAGACCGCCGCGCCGGATCATCATGCCGTGACCGTCAGCGGCGCCGCGACGATCGCGTCGGACTATCGCTTCCGCGGCGTATCGCAGTCGGACCGCCACATGGCGGTACAGGGCGGAATCACCATCGCGCACGACAGCGGGCTGTACGTCGGCACCTGGGCATCGAACCTCGCCGGCTGGGGCACGTTCGGCGGCGCCAACATGGAACTGGACCTGATCGCCGGGTACAAGGCCCGGCTGGCCGACAATGCGACGCTCGACGTCGGGCTGACGTGGTACATGTATCCCGGTGGCGCGGCGAAGACCGATTTCGCCGAGCCTTATGCCAGGCTGACCGGCACCGCCGGCCCCGCCACGCTGACCGCGGGCGTCGCCTATGCGCCGAAACAGCAGGCGATCGGCAAATGGTACGACACCGGCGCCGCAGCCGCCGCGGGCGTGTACGACCATCCCGCCGCCAGCGACGACAATCTGTACCTGTGGGGCGACGCCGCGGTGGCGATCGCCGGTACGCCGGTCACTGTGAAGGCGCATATCGGGCACAGCCGTGGGCAGGACGGGCTGGGCCCCAATGCCACCGCCGTCGCGCCGACCGGCCGCTACTGGGACTGGTCGCTGGGCGCCGACGCCGCCCTCGCGCGGAACCTGACGGTGAACGTCAGCTATGTCGGCACCGACATTTCGGACCGCGACGCCGCCTATCTGCGGCCCAGCTTCAGCCGGGGCCAGGACGGCACCGGCAACATCGCCGGCGGCGCGGTGGTCGCGTCGCTGACCGCCGCTTTCTGACCCGAAAGGACCGTGATGCAGGACCTACTGTGGATCGCCGTGATGCTGGGGCTGGTGGCGCTGACGCTCGCCTTCGTCCGGCTGTGCGACAACGCCTGAGGAGACCCGCGATGACCCTCGACCTGTGGCTCGCCGCGATCACCGCGCTGGGGCTGCTCCTTTACCTGGTGGCGGTGCTGATCCGCCCCGAACGCTTCTAGAAGGGAGGCGGACCATGACGCTTCAGGGCTGGTTCCTGATCCTGGGCTTCACCGCGATCGTGTTGACGCTCGCCAAGCCGCTCGGCCTGTGGCTGTTCGCGCTGTACGAAGGGCGGCGCACCCCCGCCCACATCCTGCTCGCCCCGGTGGAGCGCGGCTTCTACCGGCTGGCGGGGATCGACCCGGCGCAGGAACAGGGCTGGCGCCGCTATGCGGTGCACATGCTGCTGTTCAACGCGGTGCTGATGGCCTTCACCTATGCCGTGCTGCGGTTGCAAGCGGTGCTGCCCGGCAACCCGCAAGGGCTGGCCGCGGTCGGCGAGCATCTGTCGTTCAACACCGCGATCAGCTTCACCACCAACACCAACTGGCAGAGCTATGGCGGTGAGGGCACGATGTCGAACCTCAGCCAGATGCTGGGGCTGACGATCCACAATTTCCTGTCGGCGGCGACCGGGATCGCGCTCGCCTTCGCGCTGTTCCGCGGCTTCGCGCGGCGCGAGGCGGCGACGGTCGGCAATTTCTGGGCCGACGTGACGCGCATCACCTTGTACCTCCTGCTGCCGCTCTGCACCGTGCTGACGATCGCCTATATCGCCTGCGGCGTGCCGCAGACGCTGGCCGGCGTCGTCGACGTGCAGACGCTGGAGGGCGCGCGCCAGTCGCTGCTGCTCGGTCCGGTCGCGTCGCAGGAAGCGATCAAGATGCTCGGCACCAACGGCGGCGGCTTCTTCAACGTCAATTCGGCGCACCCGTTCGAAAACCCCACGCCGCTCACCAACCTCATCCAGATGCTGTCGATCTTCGCGATCGGCGCGGGGCTGACCTGGACGTTCGGCAAGGCGGTGGGCAACACGCGCCAGGGCTGGGCGATCCTGTCGGCGATGATGATCCTGTTCCTGGCCGGCGTCACCGTCAGCTACTGGGCGGAAGCCGCGGGCAATCCGGCGCTCCACCAGCTCGGCGTCGCGGGCGGCAATATGGAGGGCAAGGAGGTGCGCTTCGGCATCGCCGCCTCCGCGCTGTTCTCGGTCGTCACCACCGCGGCGTCGTGCGGCGCGGTCAATGCGATGCACGACAGCTTCACCGCGCTCGGCGGGCTTGTGCCGCTGTTCAACATGCAGCTGGGCGAAATCGTCGTCGGCGGCGTGGGCGCGGGCATCTACGGCTTCCTGCTGTTCGCGATCCTGGCGGTGTTCGTCGCCGGGCTGATGGTCGGGCGCACCCCCGAATATGTCGGCAAGAAGATCGAGGCACGCGAGGTGAAGCTGGCGGTGCTGGCGATCGCGGTGCTGCCGCTGATGATCCTGGGGCTGACCGCGCTGTCGTCGGTGCTGCAACAGGGACTGGCCGGCCCGCTCAACAAGGGGCCGCACGGCTTCAGCGAGATCCTGTACGCCTTTACCAGCGCGGTCGCCAACAACGGCTCCGCCTTCGCCGGGCTGACCGCCAGCACCCCTTATTACGACGGCCTGCTGGGCGTCGCGATGTGGGTCGGGCGGTTCTTCGTCATCGTGCCGATGCTGGCGATCGCGGGCAGCCTCGCGGCGAAGAAATACACGCCCGAAGGTGCCGGGTCGTTCCCGACCACCGGCGGGCTGTGGGTCGGCCTGCTGATCGGGATCATCCTGATCCTGGGCGGCCTCACCTTCCTGCCGAGCCTCGCGCTCGGTCCCATCGCCGATCATCTCGCGATGATCCGCGGCCAGCTGTTCTGACCGGGGGCCACCATGGCACATTCCCAGACCAAGAGCCTGTTCACCGCCGACCTCGTCATGCCGGCGATCAAGGCATCGTTCGTGAAACTCAACCCGGCGGAGCTGGTGCGCAACCCGGTTATGTTCGTCACCGCCGCGGTGGCGGCGCTGATGACCGTCCTGCTGGTCGTCGGCCACGATCCGCTGGCCTTCGGCTTCAAGCTGCAACTGGCGGCGTGGCTGTGGCTGACCGTGCTGTTCGGCACCTTTGCCGAGGCGCTGGCGGAAGGGCGCGGCAAGGCGCAGGCCGCCTCGCTGCGCGCCACCAAGGCGGAACTGACCGCCAAGCGGCTGACGGGCGACGGCCGCGCCTTCGACACCGTGCCCGCCAGCCAGCTGAAGGTCGGCGACGTGGTGCTGGTCGAAACCGGCGACCTGATCCCGTCGGACGGCGACGTCGTGTCGGGCGTCGCCTCCGTCAACGAAGCGGCGATCACCGGCGAAAGCGCGCCGGTGATCCGCGAGGCGGGCGGCGACCGTTCCGCCGTCACCGCTGGCACGCGCGTCATCTCCGATGAAATCCGCGTCAAGGTGACGGTGGAGCCGGGTCACGGCTTCCTCGACCGCATGATCGCGCTGGTCGAGGGCGCCGAGCGACAGAAGACCCCGAACGAGATCGCGCTGACGCTGCTGCTGGTCGGGCTGACGATCATCTTCCTGATCGCGGTCGGCACCATCCCGGGCTTTGCCGCTTATGCCGGCGGCAGCATCCCGGTCGCGATCCTGGCGGCATTGCTCATCACGCTGATCCCCACCACGATCGCGGCGCTGCTGTCGGCGATCGGCATCGCGGGGATGGACCGGCTGGTGCGGTTCAACGTCCTGGCCAAGTCGGGGCGCGCGGTGGAGGCGGCGGGCGATATCGACGTGCTGTTGCTCGACAAGACCGGCACGATCACGGTCGGCGACCGGCAGGCGAGCGAGTTCCGCCCGGTCGGCGGCGCGAGCGAGGCGGAGCTGGCCGAGGCCGCGCTGCTCGCCAGCGTGGCGGACGAAACACCGGAGGGGCGCTCGATCGTCGTCCTGGCGCGCGAGCGGTTCCATCTCGATCGCGCGATGCCCGACGGGGCGGAGATCATCCCCTTCACCGCGCAGACCCGCGTGTCGGGGATCCGGTTCGGCGACACGCTGATCCAGAAGGGCGCGGTCGATTCGATCCTGCGCGCCAACGAAGGATCGGGGCTGACCGCGGCGGCGACCGAGCTGCGCCGCATCACCGACGAGATCGCCCGCGCCGGCGGCACGCCGCTGGCGGTGGCGCGCGACGGACGGCTGCTGGGCGCGATCTTCCTCAAGGACGTGGTGAAGGCCGGCATCCGCGAACGGTTCGGCGAATTGCGCACCATGGGCATCCGCACCGTGATGATCACCGGCGACAACCCGCTGACCGCCGCGGCGATCGCGGCCGAGGCGGGGGTCGACGATTTCCTGGCGCAGGCCACGCCCGAGGACAAGCTGGCGCTGATCCGCCGCGAACAGGGCGGCGGGCGGCTGGTGGCGATGTGCGGCGACGGCACCAACGACGCCCCCGCGCTGGCGCAGGCCGATGTCGGCGTCGCGATGAACACCGGCACCCAGGCCGCGCGCGAGGCGGGGAACATGGTCGATCTGGACAGCGACCCGACCAAGCTGATCGAGATCGTCGGACTGGGCAAGCAGCTGCTGATGACGCGCGGCGCGCTGACCACCTTCTCGGTCGCCAACGACGTCGCCAAATATTTCGCGATCATCCCGGCGATGTTCGTCGCGCTTTATCCGGGGCTGGGCGTCCTCAACGTCATGGGGCTGGCCTCGCCGCAATCGGCGATCCTCAGCGCGATCATCTTCAACGCGATCATCATCCCAATGCTGGTCCCGCTGGCGCTGCGCGGCGTCGCCTACTCCCCGATGGCGGCGGGGCCGCTGCTGGCGCGCAACCTCGCGATCTACGGCCTCGGCGGCCTCGTCGCACCGTTCATCGGCATCAAGCTCATCGACATGCTCGTCGGTGGCCTCGGCCTGGCGTAAGGAACATACAGATGGGCAAGGACATCACCTCCGCACTGCGACCCGCGATCGTCATGGCGCTGCTGTTCGCCGCGCTGCTCGGCCTGGGCTATCCACTGGCGATGACCGGCATCGGGCAGGCGTTGTTCCCGGTGCAGGCCAACGGCAGCCTGGTGCGCGACGGCGCGGGCCACGTGATCGGCTCGACCGTCGTCGGGCAGGCGTTCGTCAGCGATCGCTATTTCGATACCCGGCCGTCCGCGGCGGGCAAGGGCTATGACGGGCTCGCCTCGTCGGGGTCGAACCTCGGCCCCGCCGCGCGGCCGCTGACGGATCGCGTCGCCGCCGACGTCGCGCGCTACCGCGCGGCGGGGGTCGCGGGCGCGCTGCCCGCCGACCTGGTCACCGCCAGCGGATCGGGGCTCGACCCCGACCTGTCGCCCGCCGCCGCGCTGGCGCAGGCGCCGCGCGTCGCGCGGGTGCGCGGCCTGCCGCTGGACCGCGTGACCGCGCTGGTCGAACGGCAGACCAGCGCGCCGCTGCTGGGCGATCCCCATGTCAACGTGCTGGCGCTCAACCGCGCGCTGGACGCCATGGCGCGCTGATGCCCGCCCCCGCCAGCGGACGGCCCGATCCCGACGCCCTGCTGCGCACCACCGCGCAGGAGGGCACCGGCCGGCTCAAGATCTTCCTCGGCGCCGCCCCCGGCGTCGGCAAGACCTATGAGATGCTGTCCGAAGGCGCGGCGCGGCGGCGCGACGGGGTCGACGTCGTCATCGGCGTGGTCGAGACGCATGGCCGCGCCGAAACCGAGGCGCTGATCCGCGGGCATGAGGTGATCCCCCGCCGCGCCGTCTCCTATGAGGGGCGCACGCTCCATGACATGGATCTCGACGCGATCCTGGCGCGCGCGCCGCGGCTCGTGCTGGTCGACGAACTGGCGCACACCAATGCCCCCGGCGGCCGCCACGCCAAACGCTACCAGGATATCGAGGAGCTGCTGGCGGCGGGGATCGACGTCTATTCGACGGTCAACATCCAGCATGTCGAAAGCCTCAACGACGTCGTTGCCAGCTTCACCCGCGTGCGCGTGCGCGAAACCGTGCCCGACAGCATCCTGGAAGCCGCCGAGATCGAGGTGGTCGATATCCCCCCGGACGAGCTGATCGAGCGGCTGAAGGCGGGCAAGGTCTATCTGCCGCAGGAAGCGACCCGCGCGCTGGGGCATTTCTTCTCGCGCTCGAACCTGTCGGCGCTGCGCGAACTGGCGCTGCGCCGCGCCGCGCAGGCGGTCGATGCGCGGATGCTGGACGACGTGCGTGCGCTGGGGCTGGGCGGCACCTGGGCGGGCGGCGACCGGATCGTCGTGGCGATCAGCGAGCTGCCCGGCGCCGACGGGCTGATCCGCGCGGCCAAGCGGATCGCCGACGGGCTGCGCGGGCCGTGGACGACGCTGTTCGTCGAAACCCCGCGCGCCGCGCACTTCACCGATGCGCAGCATGCCAGCGTCGCCGCCGCGATGACGCTGGCGACGCAGCTGGGCGGCGCGGTCGCCACCGTGCCCGCGCCGACGGTGGTGGAGGGGATCCAGAGCTTCCTCGCCGACTCGCGTGCCACCCAGCTGGTGCTGGGCAAGTCGCACCGGTCGCGCTGGTTCGAACTGCGCCACGGCTCGGTGGTCGACCGGCTGATCCGCGACACTCCCGACGTCACCGTCCACGTGCTGCCGGTGCCGGCGGGCGCGGCCCCCGGCCAGCGCGGCGCGCGGCGTCCGGGCCATTGGGGCACCCCCGCCGGCTATGCCGTGACCAGCGCGATGGTCGCGGGCGTGACCGCGGCGGCCAGCGCGCTGTTCCACGTCCTCGATCTCGGCAATGTCGCGCTGCTGTATCTGTTGCCGGTCATGGCCGCGGCCAGCCTCTACGGGCTGCGCACCGGCCTGTACGCCGGCTTCGCGTCCAGCCTGGCGTACAATTTCTTCTTCCTGCCGCCGGTCGGCACGCTCAGCATCAACAATCCGGAGAACATCGTCTCGGTCTTCGTGCTGATGGGCATCGCGATCGCGACCAGCCAGCTGACCGCCCGGGTCCGCGCGCAGGCCGACCTCGCCGCCGCCAGCGCGCGCACCAACGCCACACTGGCCGGCTTCCTGCGCCAGATCGCGGGCGTCACCGACACCGATCGCGCGGCGCAGATGATCTGCGACGACGTGCGCCGCCTGCTGGGGGTGCAGGCGATTCTGCTCGGCCCCACCGCCGACACGCATCTGGGGATCATCGCCGCCAGCGATCCGGCCTACCGGCTCGACACGGTCGACGCCGCGGCGGCGGGCTGGACGCTCGACACCGGCCAGCCCGCCGGCAAGGGTTCGGGGACGCTCGCCGCCTCGGAATGGCTGTTCCAGCCGCTGAAGGCGGGCGAGCGCATCCTGGCGGTGCTCGGCGTCGCCAGCGACAGTGCCGGCGATCCGGTCCGCGCCGATCAGCTGCCGCTGCTCAGCAGCCTGATCGACCAGTCGGCGCTCGTCCTCGAACGGCTGCGGCTGCAGACGGAGATGCGCGACGTCGATGCGGTGCGCACCCGCGACCGGCTGCGCGCCGCGCTGCTCTCCTCGGTCAGCCACGACCTGCGCACCCCGCTCACCGCGGTCATCGCCGCGGCGGACCAGCTGCCCGGCGGCGCCACGCCCGAACTGATCGCGACGATCCGCGCCGAATCGGCGCGGCTCAACCGCTTCGTGTCCAACCTGCTCGACATGGCGCGGATCGAAGCCGGGGCGATCCGCCTCAACGTCGAGGCGACCGACCTCAGCGACGCGGTCACCGGCGCCGCGCACGACGCCCGCCGCGCGCTGGAGGGGCATGCCGTCCGGCTCGACGTCCCGCCCGACCTGCCGCTGGTGCGCGTCGATCCGCAGCTGCTGCACCATTGCCTGCTCAACCTGCTCGACAACGCCGGGCGCTACGGCGATCCGGGCAGCGAGATCGTGATCGAGGGGCGCAACCGCTTCGGCGAGGTGCGGCTGTCCGTGCTCGATCGCGGCCCCGGCCTCCCGCCGGGGCAGGAAGCCGCGGTGTTCGAAACCTTCACCCGCCTCGCCGGGTCCGACCGCGCCGTCGGCGGCACCGGGCTTGGCCTTGCCATCGTCAAGGCGTTCGCGGACGCCATGGGCATGACGGTGGAGGCCGCCAACCGCTCCGAAGATGACGCCGGGGGCGGGGGCGCCTGCTTCACCCTCGCCTTTCCCCCCGCGCTGATCGTGCGCGATCCCTCCACCGGAAACGCCGCCTGATGCCTGCCAGGATCCTTGTCGTCGATGACGAAGCCGCGATCCGCCGCCTGCTGCGCAACACGCTGCTGCGCGCAGGGCATGAGGTAGTCGAGGCCGGCACGGCCGGCGACGCGCTGCGGCTGGCGGCGGCCGAGCGCCCCGATGCGATCCTGCTCGACCTCGGCCTGCCCGACCGCGACGGCCTGGGCATCATCCCGCTGCTGCGCAAGCAGGGCGACGCGGTTATCCTGGTCGTTTCCGCGCGCGAGGCGGTGGAGGAAAAGGTCACCGCGCTCGATCTGGGGGCGGAGGATTACGTCACCAAGCCGTTCGATACCGAGGAGCTGCTCGCCCGCCTGCGCGTCGCGCTGCGCCATCGCGGCCCGGCGGCGGAGGCGGCGGCGGGCAAGGTCGTGGTGCGCGGCGATCTGGCGATCGATCTCGACCGGCGGATCGTGACGCGCGGCGGCACAGAGGTGCACCTGACGCGCAAGGAACATGACGTGCTGGCGTTGCTGACCCGCCACATCGGCCGGATCGTCACCCACGACCGGCTGCTGGCGTCGTGCTGGGGCGGGGACGAGGATGCGCGGATCGAATATCTGCGCATCGTCATCCGCAACCTGCGCCAGAAGCTGGAAGCCCCCGACCCGGTCGGCAGCGTGATCGCCAACGAACTGGGCGTCGGCTACCGCCTGCGCGGCGACGGGTGACCACGGCGACCCTTCCCATCCGCGAATATATATGATTTATCCTGCGGATCGTTGACAATGGCGTGACGGGGTCGAAATGCGGATCAATCGGTGGGTGACGGGGCTGGTCGCTGTAATGTGGCCGAGCATCGCCTGGGCGCAGGCGAGCTTCGATGCGACGAGGCAGATGTTCCGCCTCGACGGCGGTGAGGTGACCTATGCGTTCAAGGTGAATGCGGAAGGGATCCTGCAGTCGGTCTATTGGGGCCGCCGCCTGCCCGACCGCGCGCCCCTCGCCGCGCCCGAACTGTCGGGGCTGAGCGGATTCGACGTCGCCGCCAATGTCGTGCCGCAGGAATATGCCGGCCAGGGCGGCGGGCTGTATGCCGAGCCCGCGCTGAAGATCACCTGGCCGGACGGCAACCGCGACCTCGTCCTGCATTATCGCAGCCACCAGATCGACGGCGATACGATCCGCGTGACGCTGTCGGATCTCGACCGGCCGGTGTTCGTCACGCTGACCTACACGATCGATCGCGGCACCGGCGTGCTGGCGCGCTCGGCGCGGATCGAGAATCGCGGGGCCGACGATGTACGCATCGATCAGGCGGCGGGGGCCGGGCTGACGCTGCCGGTCGCCTATGACTATCAGCTGCATTATTCGACCGGGCGCTGGGCGGCGGAATGGACGCTCCAGCACCGCCCGCTGGTCGCCGGGTCGACCGTCCTCGAAAGCCGCCGCGGCTCGACCGGCAGCCAGAACAACCCGTGGTTCATGGTGTCGCGCGATGCCACCACCGAGGATCACGGCCCGGCCTGGATCGGCGCGCTGGCGTGGAGCGGATCGTGGCGGATGACCTTCGATCAGGACGTGACCGGGCGCATCCGCATCACCGGCGGGTACAATCCGTTCGACTTCGCCTATCGCCTGCGCCCCGGCGCGCAGCTCGATACGCCCGTCATGTACGTCGGCTATTCGGATGAGGGGAAGGGCGGCGCCAGCCGGCTGTTCCACCGGTTTCAGCGCGACCATATCCTGCCGCACGGCGACGGCGACCGGCCGGCGCTGCGCAAGGTGCTGTATAACAGCTGGGAAGCGACCTATTTTGACGTGAACGAGGCCGGGCAGATGGCGCTGGCCGAGCGCGCCGCGGCGTTGGGTGTCGAACGGTTCGTGATGGACGACGGCTGGTTCGGCGCGCGCAACAACGACAAGGCGGGGCTGGGCGACTGGACCGTCAACCCGGCCAAGTTCCCGCGCGGGCTGGGTCCGCTGATCCAGAAGGTCCGCTCGCTCGGCATGGACTTCGGCCTGTGGGTCGAACCGGAGATGATCAATCCCGACAGCGACCTGTTCCGCGCGCATCCCGACTGGGCGATGCAGTTCAAGGGCCGCCCGCGGACGGAGGGGCGCAACCAGCTGGTGCTGAACCTGGCGCGCACCGACGTGCGCGACCATGTGCTCAAGGTGCTGGACGACCTGCTCACGCAGAACGACATCGCGTTCCTGAAGTGGGACTATAACCGCAACTGGTCCGAACCCGGCTGGCCCGACGCGGACGTCGCGGAACAGCAGACGATCTACGTCGCCTATGTCCGCAATCTCTACTGGATCATCGATGAGCTGCGGCGCCGGCATCCGCGGGTGGAGATCGAAAGCTGTTCCGGCGGCGGCGGGCGGGTCGACCTGGGCATCATGGCGCGCACCGACCAGATGTGGCCGTCCGACAACACCGATCCCTATGACCGACTGTTGATCCAGGACGGCTATACGCAGGCCTATGCCCCCGCCACGATGATGGCATGGGTCACCGACAGCCCCAATTGGGTGAACCAGCGCCAGACGACGCTGCCGTTCCGTTTCCTGTCGGCGATGCAGGGCGGGCTGGGGATCGGCACCAACCTCAACAAATGGACCCCGGCGGAGGTGGAGACCGCGCGCTATTACGTCGCCGCGTACAAGCGCATCCGCGAGACGGTGCAGCGCGGATCGCTGTACCGGCTTAACCGCGAAAGCCGCGCCGATCCGCGCTGGACCAACCTGTACGTCGCCGCCGACCGGTCGCAGGCGGCGCTGTTCACGCTGGTGGGATCGACGCACAAGCTGGACGTGATGCCGACGATCAACCTCGCCGGGCTGGACGCGGAGGCGACCTACCGGATCGAGACGATGGAGGGCACCCCCCTGCCCGCCACCATCCCCGCCAGCGCGACCGGCGCCTATTGGATGAATCACGGCGTCGACGTGACGCTCCGCGGCGACTTCCAAGGCATGGGTTTCATCCTGTCGCGCACCAGCAGAGGCGAGCGACGGTGATATTATCATACGTTTATGTGGTGAAAATCACACAGACCGGCCCGTTTTACGGCTTCGCCGCGAACATTTTGTCTCGACAACGCCACTAAAGTCATATTTATTGTCTCCAACAAACAGGGGAGGCAGTTATGGCGCAGATTCGGAATCACACGCAACGGCTGGCGGCGGCGGCGCTGCTGTCGGGAACGGCACTGGCGCTGTGCGCCACGCCGGCCCTCGCCCAGAGCGAACCCGGCGCGGCCGGTCCCGCCGGTGCGCAGGTCGATACGGCCGGCCCCACCGCCGGCCTTGCGGCGGGCGACGACATCGTCGTCACCGGCATCCGCGCCAGCCTGGCCAGCGCGCTGGAACTGAAGCGCGACACCGTCGGCATCGTCGATGCGATCTCCGCCAAGGACATCGGCGAGTTCCCCGACGCCAACATCGCCGAATCGCTGCAGCGCATCACCGGCGTGTCGGTGGATCGCGTCAACGGCGAAGGGCGCGGCATCACCGTCCGCGGACTGGGACCGGAATTCAACACCGTGCTGCTCAACGGCCGGCTGCTGTCGACGGAAGGCGGCGGCCGCTCCTTCTCCTTCGACATCCTGTCGTCGGAACTCATCACCGGCGCGGAAGTCTACAAATCGTCCGAGGCGCGGCTTCAGGAAGGCGGCATCGGATCGACCGTGATCCTGCGTACCGCGCGCCCGACCGATCGCGCCGGCTTCCACATGGCGGGCAGCGTCGCCGGCCGCCACGACAATACCTCCGATCGCATCACCCCGGTCGTATCGGGCGTCATCAGCGCCTCGAACGAGGATCGCACCTTCGGCGTGCTGGCCAGCTTCATCTACGACAAGCGCATCTCGCGGCTGTCGAACGTGTCGACCGACGGCTGGATCACCAACCAGAATATCGACACCAACAACGATGGCGTGAAGGACACCCGCCCGGTCCAGGCGGACGGATCGCGCGCGCAGGGCGTCGCGCTGCCGCGGACGGTCAACTTCACCTCGACCCGTAACGATCGTGAGCGGATCGGCGGCACCTTCGCGGTCGACTATGTCGCATCGGACACGCTGAAATTCGCGTTCGACGCGCTCTATACCCAGCAGAAGACCGCCAGCGTCACGAACCAGCTGGGCTATTACACCGATCCCGACCGGATCACCTCGGCCACGTTCAACGACAACCGCACCGTGACCAGCTTCACGGTGCTGCCCGCGACCGCCACGGCGGGGCTGGCGTCGGACAATATCCTGGCCACCAACCCGCAGAACGCGCGCACCTATCAACTCGGCATCAATGCCGAGTGGAAACCCGCGGAGGCGCTGACCCTGGTCTTCGATGCGGCGCATTCCAATACCCGCAACGATTCCGACCAGCTGTTCTACGTCGTCGGCACGCGCCAGATCGGCGTGACGCCCACCTTCACGCTCGCCGGGCCGGACGGGCTGCCGTCGATCACCAACACGCTGGCCACCAACGACAAGTCGGCGCCGCGGCTGCACTGCTGCTCGGAACGCGGCGGGCGCAACCGCGATACCGTGAACCAGGCATCGGTCGACGCCACCTGGGACATCGGCACCGTCCTCGACAAGCTGCAGGGCGGCCTGCTGTTCACCAACCGCAAGAAGACCACGGTGGTGCGCGAATCGCCTGAGCCGCTGGGCTGTTTCTATTGCGGCTATCAGGCGCTGGCGCCCGGATCGCTGTTCACCGATTTCACCGCCAACGTGCAGGGCCGCAACCTGACCTGGCTGACCTATGACCGCGACGCGCTGGTCCGCTATTACGGGTCGGACGCGGCGGTGTCGCAGATTTCGGACGTCGACGCGCGCAACCGTTTCCTGGCGGTCTATCGCGGCAACAACAACAGCCTCGACCCGATCGATCGCGATCGCGGCTCGGGCACGGTGCGCGAAAACACCTTCTCCGGTTACCTGCAGGCCAGCTTCAAGGGCGATTTCGGCAGCAGCCGCTGGACCGCGATGGCCGGTGCGCGGCTGGTCCATACCGACGTCTATGCCACCGGCTATTCGGTGACCTTGCTCAACATCATCCAGAACCCCGCCGATCCCACCGCCGCAGTGCCGGTGTACAGCCCGACGGTGCCGGTCGATGCGCGCAACAAATATACCTACATCCTGCCCACGCTGAACTTCCGGCTCGACATCACCGATCAACTGACGGCGCGCCTCGCCGGGTCGCGCACGCTGACGCGGCCGACGCTCAGCCGGCTGGGGCTGTCGCAGGACTTCGTGTTCCGCCCGCCCGCCTCGAACACGGTCAGCGGCGGCAACCCGTTCCTGAAGCCGTTCCTGGCGTGGAACGCCGACGCCTCGCTCGACTATTATTTCAGCCGGACGAGCTACGCGAGCCTCGCGGGCTTCTACAAGAAGCTGGAGAATTTCATCATCTCCGGGCAGCAGCCGGAGGAATATTTCGGGCTGACCTTCCTCGCCAACCGTCCATACAACGCGCAGAAGGGCGACGTGTACGGGCTTGAGGCGGCGATCCAGACCACCTTCGACTTCCTGCCCGCGCCGCTCGACGGCTTCGGTGCCAGCGCCAACTATACGATGGTGAAAAGTTCGATCCGCTTCGACCCGTCGCTCAGCAACCAGTCGTTCAATGTCGAGGGGCTGTCCGACACCGCCAACGTGGTGCTGTTCTACGAAAAGGACGGGTTCCAGCTGCGCGGCGCGTACAACTGGCGCGCGCCGTTCCTGCGCCAGACGTTCGGCCCGCAAAGCCAGCCGGAGAACATCTTCGGCTACGACCAGATCGACCTGAGCGGATCGGCGCGGATCAACAGCAATGTCTCCGCCTTCTTCGAAGTGCTGAACCTCACCAACGCCAAGTTCCGCAGCTATTCGCGGTTCGAGGAACGGCTCATCACCGTGTCGGATCAGGGACGGCGTATCTCGCTGGGACTGCGCGCCAGCTTCTGACCCACGCGACCGGCCGTCGCGATGCCATGTGGTATCGCGGCGGCCGGCGCATGCTGGCACGATGCACGCATGACCGCCCCCCTTCCCCAGCAGCTGCCCGATGGCCGCGTCGCGCATGTCCTGGCGCTGTCGCACGGCGCGTTGCGGGTGCGGATCACCGATCTGGGCGCCACCATCCTGTCGCTGTCCGCCCCCGATCGGCATGGCGTCGTCGCCAATGTGCTGGTCGGCCCGGATACCCCCGCCGCGCATCCGGCCGGCGGCGGACCCGGCCCCTATGCCTATATGAACGCGACCTGCGGGCGCGTCGCCAATCGCGTCGCGGGCAGCACGATGCCACTGGACGGCGCCACGATCGCGCTCGCCGCGAACGAGGGGCGCCACCAGCTGCACGGCGGGCCGCACGGCTTCGACCGCGCGATCTGGCGGATCGACGGGGCCGACGCGCGGCAGGCCACGCTGTCGCACGTCAGCCCCGACGGCGATCAGGGCTATCCCGGCGCCTTGACCGCCACCGCGACCTTCACGCTGGAAGACGCCCGGACGCTGTCGATCCGCTACACCGCACGCACCACACGCGCGACGCACGTGAACCTGGTGTCGCACCTCTATTTCAACCTGTCGGGCATGGCGGGTGCGACGATCCACGATCATCGGCTGCGCATCGCCGCCGATGCCGTGCTACCGATCGATGCGGCGGGGATACCGCTCGGCACGCTCGCCCCGGTCCAGGGTACGCCGTTTGATTTCCGCACGCTGCGCCGCGTCGGCGACGGGCTGGACGGCGACGACCCAGCGATCGTCGCGCAGCACGGCTACAACCACAATTTCTGCCTGTCGCCGCCGCGCGACGCGCTGCTGGTCGATCCGTACAGCGGGCGGCGGATGTGGCTGTCGACCGACCAGCCGGGCATCCAGCTCTATACCGGCAACGCGCTATGCGACGGCTATCGCCCGCACGCGGCGCTGTGTTTGGAAACGCAAGGGTGGCCGGACGCGCTGCACCACGCGCATTTTCCCTCAACCCGCCTCGATCCGGGCGACCTGTATCGGTCCGAAACGCTGCTGCGCTTCGATACCGCTTAGAGCGCGCCCATCCGCCCGCCGTCCGCGACAATATCCTCGCCGGTGACGAACCGCGCCGCGTCGGAGGCAAGGAAGCGCACCACCGCCGCGATATCGTCCGGCTGGCCGATGTCGGCGGGATCGATCTTCTCCTTGCCCGACCGGATGTTCGGGCTGTCGCGCAGCATCGCGGTGTCGATCGCGCCCGGCAGCACCGCGTTGCAGCGGATGCCGCGTTCGCGTCCCTCGATCGCGGTCGTGCGCGTCAGGCTGACCAGCGCGGCCTTGGACGCGGCATAGGACGCGACGTCGGGCGAGGTGCGTCGCGCATGGACCGACGCGATATGGATGATCGACGCACCCGCGCGCAGCACCGGCCATGCCGCCGCGGTCAGCAGCGCGGGCGCCACCAGATTGACCGCCAGCACCCGTTGCCAGTCGGCCGCGTCATGCGCCGCGATCGGCTTGAAGATCATCACCCCCGCGACATTGACCAGCACGTCGAGCCGACCGAACCGCGCCACCGTCGCGGCGACCAGCTGCGCCGGCGCGGCCGGATCGGCGAGGTCGGCGGCCAAGCTGTCGGGATCGTCCGCAATCGCGACATGGTCCGCGGCCACCACCGTCAGCCCGTCGGCGCGCAGGCCGCGCACCACCGCGCCGCCGATCCCGCCCGCGGCGCCAGTGACCAGCGCGACGCGCGCGCCCTCCGTCGCCCCGCTCACCATTCGCGCAGCGACCCGTCGCGCCCGCGCCACACCGGGTTGCGCCAGCGGTGCGAGTCCTTCGCGGCCTCGCGCACGCGCGCTTCGTCGATCGTCACGCCCAGCCCCGCCCCCTCCAGCACCGCGACCGTACCCCCCTCCACCGCCAGCACCGCCGGGTTGGTCAGATAGGTCAGCAGGTCCGCATCGGCGCTGTTGTAGTGGATGCCCAGCGACATTTCCTGGATCACGAAATTGGGGGTCGCCGCCGCCACCTGAAGACAGGCGGCCAGCGCCAGTGGCCCCAGCGGACAATGCGGCGCGAGCGCGACGTCATACGCCTCCGCCATCGCCGCGATCCGCCGCCCTTCCGAAATGCCGCCCGCGTGGCTCAGGTCCGGCTGCGCGATGTCGATCGCGCCGCGTTCGAAGAACGGCTTGAAATCCCAGCGCGAATACAATCGTTCGCCCAGCGCGACCGGCACCGTCGTCTGCGCGGCCAGTTGCGCGATCGCCTCGGGATGTTCGCTCAGCACCGGTTCCTCGATGAACATCGGGCCGAGCGGTTCCAGCGCGCGGACGATCTGGCGCGCCATCGGCTTGTGGACGCGGCCGTGCAGGTCGACGCCCACGTCCATGCCGGTGTCCCTCACCAGCCCCAGCCGCTCCACCGCATCGGCGACCGCGGCGGGGCCGGCGAACCAGTCCAGGTCCTCGGTCCCGTTCATCTTGACCGCGTCGAACCCCTGTTCGCGCCGCGCGCGCGCCGCCGCCGCCACGTCGGACGGACGGTCGCCGCCGATCCAGGCATAGACGCGGATACGGTCGCGCACCCGCCCGCCCAGCAGGTCCGACACCGGCACGCCCAGCGCCCGTCCGCGCAGGTCCCACAGCGCCTGGTCGACGCCCGAGATCGCCGACATCAACACCGGCCCGCCGCGATAGAAGCCCATCCGGTACAGCGTCTGCCACGCATCCTCGATCCGGTGCGCATCGGTGCCGATCAACCGATCGCGCACCGCCTCGAGCGCGCCGGCGACCGCCTCGGCATGGCCCTCCAGGCTGGCCTCGCCCCAGCCGACCGCGCCGTCGGCGGTTTCGACGCGGACGAACAGCCAGCGCGGAGGGACCAGAAAATGCTCGATCTTCGCGATCGGCGACATGGGCCGGGTCATCGACGTCTACGCTCCCTCTGGCGGGCGATGCGCAGCGCCGGCAGCCGCCCGGTCTGGCGCAGCCGGTCCGCGACCACCGCCAGCAACAGGATGCCGCCGCGCACCACATATTGATAGAAAGTCGGTACGTTCATCAGGTTGAGCGCATTTTGCGCCGCGCCCATGATGAACACGCCGACGACCACGCCGGCCACCGTCGCGACGCCCCCCGACAGCGACACGCCGCCCAGCACGCAGGCGGAAATCACCGCCAGTTCCAGCCCGATGCTGGTGTTCGGCTGCCCGCTGGTGATCCGCGCCGCCAGCACGATGCCCGCGACCGCCGCGACCAGCCCCTGCAGCGCGAACACGGTGATCCGCACCCGCGTGATCGGGATGCCCGCCAGCCGCGCGGCCTCCGGATTGCCGCCGATCGCCAGGATGTTGCGCCCGAACACGGTGCGGTTCAGCAGCACGCCGAACAGCGCGAAACTGGCCGCCATGGTCCAGATCGGCCAGCCGATACCCAGCATCCCCCCCGATCCCAGCGCATAGAAACGCTGCGCGGGGATGGCGACGCTTTCGCCGCCCGACGTCAGGAACGCCAGCCCGCGCACCATCTCCATCGTCGCCAGCGTGACGATCAGCGAATTGACCTGCAATCCGGCCACCAGCACGCCGTTGAACAGCCCGACCGCCGCGCCGCCCGCCAGCGCGGCGACGACACCCAGCGCGACGCTGCCGGTCGCGTTCATCGTCACGGCCGCCAGCACGCCGGCAAAGGCGACGGTGGAGCCGACCGACAGGTCGACCTCGCGCATCGCCAGCACCAGCATCATCGTCGCCGCGATCGTGCCGACCAGCGTCACCGACAGCAGCAGCCCCTGCGCGTTGCGCAGACTCAGGAAATCGGGAACCAGCCAGCCGAGCAAGGCGACCAGCACAATCAGCGCCAGCAGCGGCCCGGCACGGGAAAGAAGCAAGGATGGCGTCATGCGGGGATCACGTCCCTGTCTGAAGGGTAGGAAGTGGAGGCGGCCTGCGGCAGCGCCAGCCGCATCAGCACGTCGGCGCTCGCCTCGGCACGCGGAACGATGCCGGCCACGGATCCTTCGCGCATCACCACGATCCGGTCGGCGACGCCCAGCACCTCGGCCATGTCGGACGAGGCGAACAGCACCGCGCCGCCCGCCTCGGCGAAACCGTACATCCGCTCGTAGATCTCGCTGCGCGCGCCCACGTCGATGCCGCGCGTCGGCTCGTCCAGCATCAGGATGCGCGCCTGCGCCATCAGCCAGCGCCCAATCACCGCCTTCTGCTGGTTGCCGCCGGACAGGGTCGCGATCGGCGTTGCCGGGCTGGCGGTCTTGACGCGCATCGTCTCGATGATATCGCGCGCGCCGCTCGCCTCGGCATGCGGGCGCAGCCACGGCGAGGCGCCGCGCCGGTTGCGCCAGCCGATCGCGATATTTTCCTGCACCGCGGCCAGCGGGATGATCCCGGCATCCTTGCGGTCTTCGGGGCACAACCCCAGTCCCGCGGCGATCGCGGCGCGCGGATCGCCCGACACCAGCCGCTCGCCCCGGCACATCACCTCACCGCCGGTGCGCGGCACGGCGCCGTACAGCAGCCGGAACAGCTCCGACCGCCCCGCACCGACCAGCCCGAAGAAGCCCAGTATCTCGCCATTCGCGACTGCGAACGACACCGGCTGGCGCAGCCCCGCGCCGGTCACGCTTTCGGCCCGCAGCGCGACCGCGCCCGTTGCCCGCGCGCGATAGCCGTAGATGTCGGCGATCGACCGTCCCGCCATCGCGGTGACGATCCGGTCGGCGTCCGCCGGGCCGACCGGCGCGATATCGGTGACGTGCCGCCCGTCGCGCAGCACCGTTGCGCTGTCCGCCAGCGCATAGATCTCCTCCATGCGGTGGCTGACGTACAGGATCGCGGCACCGTCGCGGCGCAGTTCGTCGATGATCGCCAGCAGCCGGTCGGTCTCGCGCGCGCTCAGCGAACTGGTCGGCTCGTCGAAGGCGATGATCCGCGCCTCGCGCAGCAGCGCGCGGCCGATCTCGACCATCTGCCGCTGGCCGATCGACAGCGCGCGCACCGGCGTCGCCGGGTCGATCGCCTCGCCCAGCCGCGCCAGCACCGCACGCGCCCGCTCATGCAGTTCGGCATGGCGGACCCACCCGCCGCGCGCCGGCAACGCGCCCAACAGCAGGTTCTCCGCCACCGTCAGATCGGGCACCAGCTGCAATTCCTGGTGGATGATCGCCACGCCCGCGTCCTGCGCCGCGCGCGGCCGGTCAAACCGGCACGCGACGCCGTCGATCGCCAGCGTGCCGCAATCGGGCTGGTACTGGCCCGACAGGATCTTCAGCAGCGTCGATTTCCCCGCGCCATTCTCGCCGACCAGCGCGCGCACCTCGCCCGCCGCGACGGTGAAGCTGACGTCGTCCAGCGCGACGACACCGGGAAAGCTCTTGCCGACATGGTCGAAGGCCAGCCGCACGGTCATGCCGCCGCCTCACGGGCCAGCGTGGCGCGCATCGTCGCGCGGGTCATCAGCGTGCCGCTGGTCAGCGTCAGCGGCGCAGGCGCGCGCGCGTCGCGGATCCACGCAAACATCGCCGCCGCGGTGTCGTACCCGTGGCGCTGCGCGCTCAGCAGCACGGTCGCGAAGAAGCCGGTCGGCACCGGCTTGGACAATTCGGCGATCGCCGCCTCCGATCCGCCGATGCCGATGCCGATCACCGCCGCCGGCGCGATGCGCAGCCCCTCCGCCGCGCGCACGCCCCCCACCACCGTCTCGTCATTCAGGCCCAGGACGATCCAGCGATCGATATCGGCATGCGCGGTCAAGATCGGGGCCGCCGCGGTGAACGCGCCTTCGGTATCGGTGGTCCGCTGCGGCGCGTCGAACACGCGCGCGAAACCGCGCGTGCGTAGCGCCGTCACCGCCCCGCCGGTGCGCTCACGCCCGGTGTCCAGGCTGTCATAGGCGATCCGCAGGATCCCGGTCCGCTCCCCCGACCAGCCGCGCCGCACCGCCTCGTCCGCGGCGGCATTGCCCGCGACCCGCCCGATCGCATCGGCGGAGATGCCGACATGCGGAATGGCGGCGATCGGCGCGCCGTCCGGGCCGATCAGCCGGTCGTCCACCGACATCACCTTCATCCCGCTATGCGCCGCAAACCCTGCGATCGCCGGGCCGAGCCGCGGATCGGGGGTACAGATCACGAATCCGCCGGCATAGCGCGCGTACAGGGTCCACAGCGCCGACAGCACGCGGTCGCCATCCTCCGCACCGATCGCGATCAGCGAAAAGCCCAGGTCGCGCGCCGCGGCGCGGGCAAAGCGCCATTCGTCCTGGAACCATTGTTCCTGCGGCATCTTCACGACGAAGCCGATGCGCACGCCGCGTGGCTGCGTGACGCGCGGCGTGCAACCGCCCAGCGCCGCGATGCCGGCGACCGACGACAGACCGCCGAGCAGGGTTCTGCGCCCGGTCACCCCCTCCGCCATGTCGCCCTCCCCATAACCACTTGGCCCCTGCATAATATCATACTTATTACAGGGGAAGCGCAAATTTGCGTCGGATCGACGATTGGCCTTCGCGCCACAGGTCGGATATGTAGCGACAATGACGATCCCGACTGCGGCCACCATCGGCCACGCCCCCTCCGACGGCCGCAACCTGACGGCGACGATCGTCAACGACTTGGGCCATGCGATCGTCACGCAAAGCTATCGCGCGGGGGCGCCGTTCCCGACCGAGGCGGAGTTGTGCGAACGCTTCAACGCCAGCCGCCCGGTCCTGCGCGAAGCGGTGAAGATGCTGACCGCCAAGGGGCTGCTGGTCGGGCGCAAGCGCGCGGGCACGATCGTCCAGCCGGAGGAGCGGTGGAACCTGCTCGACCCCGACGTCCTGCGCTGGATGCTGCAACGCGATTTCTCGATCGACCTGCTGATCGACTTCACCGACATCCGCCTGGCGATCGAACCGCGCGCCGCGACGCTGGCGTCCCATTCCGCCACCGGGCAGCAGCGCGCGCGCATCCTGGCGGCGATCGACCGGATGATCGCCGCCGATCGCGGCGAGGAAGATGCGCTGGAGGCCGATATCGCCTTTCACATTGCGGTGCTGGAGGCGAGCAACAACCGCTTCCTGCGCCAGTTCACCGACCTGACCGAGACGACGCTGCGCTTCTCGATCCGCCGCACCAACCAGTACAAGGGCGTGCCCCGCGCCAGTTCGCGCGATCACAAGCGCGTCGCCGACGCGATCGTGGAGGGCAAGGCGACGCTGGCGGGGGAGCGGATGTACGAACTGATCCACGACGCGCTGGCGCTGCTGCTGGTCGCCGGCAACCACCCGCTACGCCCCTGACGGCGCGGCGGCTCCGCGCGCTTCATCCCCCGCACGCGCCGGCCGCGGTCGCGACACGCCGTGGCGCCTCGGCGGGGCGCGGTTCGCCGGGGTGGTAGGCGATGCCCTTCACCCCATCCAGCGGCACCGGGCGCAACGTGCCGCTGGCATAGCGGTCGGCCTGGTCGTCGAAATGCGGGGAGGCCGGGTCGCCGCTCTGCCCGCCCGCCGATACCGTCCACGCGCGCGGGCCGTCGGGCGCGAATTCCACCAGCGCGACGAAGCTGTTGCCGCTGGTGCCGTAGAAGCACCGCTGCCCCGGCTGGCGCTCGACCGAGAAGGCCGCCAGCGATCCGAAATTGCCGGTCGTGAACGGCACCGGCACACTGGGGCGCCGGTCGTCGAAATGCGGGCGGATCGCACCGTCCAGCCGCTGGAACCGGTTGATCCTGCCCCAGGCGATACGCCACCCGCCATGCTCGGCGGTCATCGCCGCGACCGCATCGTCCAGCGCGGCCAGCCGGTCGGCATCGACGGTGGCATTGGCCAGCCAGTCGAAGATCGTGCGGTGCGCGGCCTGCGCCTTCGGCCCCTCGCTCCGCCACAGCGCCTCGCCCCAATAGGCCGCCAGCGACATCGGCTGCGATTCCAGGCTCCAGCGCCGGTCCCAGCCGGAGAGCATCGCGACCGGCGCCGCCAGCCGCGCGCGCAGCGGCGCGCCCGCCGGCAGCGCGTCCCACGCGCGCCGCACCGCCGGGATCTGCTGCTCGAAGAACGGCAGGAACGGATCGAACGCCAGGTCGCGCAGCGCCATCGCGGTGAATTTCCGTGATCCGTTCAACAGCGCGGTGGCGTGGATGCCGCGCGGATTCTCGCCGAACTGGTCCATATAGGCGGGGAAGGCGGCGGCGCGCGGGCTGTCCACGCCGGCCGCGCCCCATGGCGCATTGTTGGTGTTCATCACCCACCCGCTGGCGGGGCGCACCGCCTGCGGCAGTTCGCTCAGCCGGTGCAATCCGCGCCACGCGGTCGCCGGATCGCTGCCGTCGACCGGGCGGGTATAGTCGAACCGCGCGTCGCGCACCGGCACGAATTGCGGGTGCAGATACGCGATCGTGCCGTCGGCGGCGGCCAGGATGGTGTTGTTCGACGAATTGGCCTTGCGATCCGACGCGTGCAGATAGGCATCGAGCGTCGTCGCCTTGGTCCTCAGCCAGCTCTGCTCCAGCGCGGCCTGCGGCGCATTCAGCATCGCCACCGCGATCCAGCGGCCGTTCTCCGCGCGGATCACCGGGCCGTGCCGCGTCACCAGCGTCGTGAACGATCGCGGCGCCAGTGTGCCGTCGGGGCGGCGCACCTGCAGCGTCACCGTCCGCTCGACGAACGGGCGCCATTGCGCCCCGTCGCGCCAGCGCAGCGCGCCCCCGCGCCGCGCCACCTCGACCGCGAATTCGTCGATATTGTCGACCCCGCTGGACGTGTGCATCCATCCCAGCCGGCGGTTGAACCCCTGGTAGATGAAATATTGCCCCCAGGTGGCGGCGCCATAGACGTCCAGCCCCTCGTCGCTGCGCACCTGCTGTTCCGACCGGAAGAAGAACGAGGTGTGCGGGTTGATCCACAACAGCGGGTGGCCGCTGGCGCTGCGCTGCGGCCCGATCGCGATGCCGTTCGATCCCTTGGGTTCGACCATCCGCCCCGCGTCCGTCGCGGCCGCGACCTGCGCCGCCGCGCCGCCGTGCCCGTAAAAGGCCGCGAGCGGGTCCAGCGCGACCCCGCGCTCGATATCGCCGCCGATGCTCCCTTCGGAAAAGGCGAGCGCCATCCACGGCTCGAACCGGGTCAGCCGCTGCGGGCGGACGGCGGGGTGCGTTGCCAGATAATGGTTCAGCCCTGCCGCCCAGGCCTGCATCAGCCGCCGCGACCATTCGGGGCTGCGCCGGTACGCCGCCTGCAACGCCGCCGGGTCGACGAACAGCCGCTGGCGCAGGTCCGCCCACACCGCGGCATCGCCCTCCACCTCCGCCAGCCGGCCCAGCGCGACCAGATAATTGCGCTCGATCCGCGGGAAATCGTCCTCCGCCTGGGCGTAGATCATGCCGAACACCGCATCGGCATCGCTGCGCCCGTGGACATGCGCGATGCCGGCATCGTCGCGCACGATCGTCACCGCACCGGCGTGAGGTACGGTCGCCGGCCGTGCGTCCGCCGCGCCGGTGGCACAGATCATCGCCGCCCCGAACCACCACCGCATCACGTTTCCCCTTTTGGCCTTGCAATTAAGTCATATATAATATCATGCAGCGGTCAATCTTCCCGACGACGCCATCCAGTGAGAAGGGGCCATCGATGACTTTCCGCCTGACACCGGTCGCCATACCCGATTTCGGCACGATCGACGAACCGCCCGCGCTGCCGCCGGCGCGCTATGCCGCGCGCTGCGATGCGGCGCTGACGGCGGCGGGCACCGACTGGCTGGTCGTCTATGCCGACCGCGAGCATATGGCGAACGTCATGTTCCTGTCGGGGTTCGAGCCGCGGTTCGAGGAAGCGCTGCTGCTGCTTGGCCCCGGCGGGCGGCGGATCGTCGTCACCGGCAACGAATGCGTCCCCTACGCGGAGCGCGCGCCGCTGCCGGGGCTGACGGTGCGGCTGGCGCAGACGATGAGCCTGCTGGGCCAGGACCGCACCGTCGCCCCGCGGCTGACCGATGTGCTGCGCGACGCGGGGCTGGCACCCGGCACGCGCACCGGGATCGTCGGCTGGAAGTATCTGGCGGCGGAGGAGTGGGATGAGGGCCTGCCCGCGCCGTCGTTCCTGCCCGCCGCCTATCACGCCGCGATCGCGCGCGTCGTCGGCGCCGATGCGGTGGAGGATTGCACCGCGGTGCTGCTCCATCCCGAAACCGGTCACCGCTCGATCATCGATGCCGATCAGATCGCGGTGTTCGAGGCCGCGGCCGCGCGCGGTTCCGCGATGGTGTGGTCGGTCCTGTCGCAACTGCGACCCGGCGACCGCGAGCGCGACGGCGCGGCGCGGATGGGCTATCACGGCGATCCGTTCAACGTGCACATGATGCTGGCGTCGGGCGGCCCCGCCGATGGCGGGGTGATCGGGCTGGCCAGCCCCGGCGCGCGCGTCCTGCAAAAGGGCGACGGCGTGTCGACCGCGGTCGGCCTGTGGGGCGGGCTGACCGCGCGTGCGGGGCTGCTGGACGACGGCGACGACGCCTTCGTCGCCACCGCCGCAGGCTATTTCGCGGGGCTGGTGGAATGGTATCGCATCGCGCGTGTGGGGACGCCGGGCGGCGAGCTGCACGAGGCGGTCACCGATACGCTGGCGCGCGGCGGGCTGCGCTCGCTGCTCAATCCCGGCCATCTGACCGGCCATGAGGAATGGTCGCATACCCCCGTCCGCCCCGGCTCGACCGAGCGGCTGCGGTCGGGGATGCATGTGCAGGTCGACGTCATCCCCACGCCGATGCGCGACGGCTGGGCGCTCAATTGCGAGGACAGCATCGTCCTGGCCGATGCCGCGCTGCGCGCCGAACTCGCCGATCGCCACCCGGCGGTGATGGCGCGCATCGACGCGCGCCGCCGCTTCATGACCGGCACGCTCGGCGTCGCGGTGGACGACAGCGTGCTGCCGCTGTCGTCGGTGCCGCTATGCCTGGCGCCGCTGTGGCTGAAAGCGGATCACCTGTTCGTGCAGGAATGATCCGCCACCCGATCAGCGCCGCAGCCGCGCCAGCGGCAGCGGCCGCCCCGGCACGTCGACGCGGAACGCGAACACCGCCCCCGCCGCCGGCTCCACGGCCAGTGCCGCCGCGTCCAGCCCCAGCCGCGCGGTGGTGGCGAAGGCGGTGCGCAGGTCCGCGCCACCGAACGCGATCTTCGTGACCTGCGCCGCCGGCAACCGCACCTCGCGCAGCAACCGGCCCGCCGGATCGTAGCAGCGCGCGCACCACCCGCCCCACAGCCCCAGCCAGATATTGCCGGCCGCATCGGTGCTGACCCCATCGGGGGTGCCGTCGGCCGGGTCGATCGTCACCAGCACACGCGCCGTACCGGTCGTCCCGTCACCCGACACCGGCACCGCGTGGATTGCGCCGCCCAAGGTATCGACATGATAAAGCGTCGCACCGTCCGGAGACACCGCCGGTCCGTTGGTGATCGTCACCGGCGCGATTCCCGTGACGGTCGCGTGCGCACCGTCCCAGCGATGCACCTGCCCGGTCGCCTCGCGCGCGGCATCGTCCATCGACCCGAACCACACGACCCCGTCCGGCCCGACCGTCGCATCGTTCAGCCGGTTGCCCGGGCGATCCGGCTCCACCGCGCACAGATGGCGGAAGGCACCGGTCGCGGGATCGAAATGCGCCAGCCCCGTCTGCAATCCCGCCAGGAAGCCGCCGCCCTCGGCGGGCAGCACCCAGCCGATCTGAGTCGGGGCGGGCCACGACCGGTGCGTGCCGTCGGCGGGATCGACGCGATGGACCGCCGGCCGCTTGATATCCACGAACCACAGCGCCGCGTCGCGGGCGTCCCACACCGGCCCCTCGCCCAGTTCCGCCGCGCCGTCCCACACGGTCTGCGCCCGATCCGCCATCCTCATCCTCTCTTGTCCTGCACCCTGCGTTGACGATACAGCGGCACAGGATAATGTCATATAAATAACCAAGGCAAGGCGATGAACGGCGAAGTGATCGCGGTGGATTGGGGTACGACCAACCGGCGCGCCTATCGACTGGCGGCGGACGGGGGGGTGCTGGCCACGGTGTGCGACGATCGCGGCATCCTGTCGCTGGCCCCGGCGGACTATCCTGCGGCGGTCGCGGCGCTTCGTGCACGGCTGGGCGAAGCGCCGCTGCTGATCGCGGGCATGGCCGGGTCGACGCGCGGCTGGCGCGAGATACCTTATGTCGACGCCCCCGCCGATCTCGCCGCGCTGGCCGGGGGCGTGATCCATGTCGCGCGCGATGTCGCGATCGTGCCGGGCGTCGCGCTGCGCGGTTCGCGGCACGACGTGATGCGCGGGGAGGAGGTGCAGGCACTGGGTGCGATCACCGCGGGCCTCGCGCCCCGCGACGCGCTGTTCTGCCAGCCGGGCACGCACGACAAATGGATCACGGTGGCCGACGCCCGCATCCATCGCTTCGCCACCGCGATGACCGGGGAGCTGTTCGCGCTGCTGCGCACGCACGGCATCCTGTCCGGGATGCTCGACGCACCCGTCGTGGATGGCGCGGCGTTCCGTGACGGCGTGGCGCGCGGTGCGGGCGCCACCGATCTGCTCGACGCGATGTTCGAAGTGCGCGCGCGCGTCCTGCTCGGCACGCTCGCGCCCGGCGATGCGGCATCGTTCGCCAGCGGGGTCCTGATCGGCGCGGACGTGGGCGCGCGCGGCGATCTGGCCGGGGGAACGGTCCACCTGCTCGCCACCGGCGCGCTCGCCGCGCTCTATACCGCCGCCATCGCGCTGCGTGGTGGCCGTGTCGTCGCGATCGACAGCGCGGCCGCGTTCACCGCCGGCATCCACGCGCTGCACGCCCTGCTTCCCGGAGAAACCGCATGACCGATACCGACGCCGCGTTCGACCGCGCCTTTGCCGCCTGCCCGCTGGTGGCGATCCTGCGCGGGCTGACCCCGGCGGAGGCGGCCGCGGTCGGCGATGCACTGGTCGACGCGGGACTGACCCTGATCGAGGTGCCATTGAATTCGCCCGATCCGTTCGACAGCATCGCGCTGCTCGCCCGGCGGCTGGGCGACCGCGCGATGATCGGCGCCGGAACGGTCCTCGACCCCGGCGACGTGGCGCGGGTACGCGATGCGGGCGGCACGCTGATCGTGTCACCCAACACCGATACCGCGGTGATCCGCGCGACCCGCACCGCGGGGCTGGTGTCGCTGCCCGGATATTTCACCCCCAGCGAAGGGTTCGCCGCGCTCGCGGCCGGTGCCAGCGCGCTGAAGCTGTTCCCCGCCGACGGCACCACCCCCACCTTCCTCAAGGCGCAGCGCGCGGTCCTGCCTCGCAGCGCGCGCGTGCTGGCGGTCGGCGGGGTCACGCCGGACA
Source organism: Sphingomonas ginsenosidimutans (assembly GCF_002374835.1). Lineage (GTDB taxonomy): Bacteria > Pseudomonadota > Alphaproteobacteria > Sphingomonadales > Sphingomonadaceae > Sphingomonas > Sphingomonas ginsenosidimutans. The sequence continues at coordinate 137,672 of NZ_NWVD01000001.1, read as the reverse complement.
ATATCGCGACATGGCGCGCGGCCGGTGCCGACGGTTTCGGGCTGGGATCGAACCTGTATCGCCCCGGCGCATCGGCGCAGGAGGTCGCGGACGCCGCCGCCCGCTACATCGCCGCGGTCGCCACGGGGTGACCGCGCACCCCGGCCGGATCGGGGCTACGTCAGGTCTCCCAGCGAAGGCGTTCCGATGTCGCCGCGCGCTACGCCAGCCGGAGCGGCAGGCTGCGCAGCCGCCGGCCGGCCGCGTCGAATACCGCATTGGCGATCGCCGGGATGACCGGCGGCAGCGCCGGTTCGCCCAGCCCGGTCGGCGCGGCATCGGACGGGACGAACGTCACGTCGACCGCGCGCGGCGCGGCATCGATGCGCAGCAGCGGGAAGTCGCCGAAATTCTCCTGCGCCACCGCGCCTGCGACGACGTCGATCTTCTGCCCCGCCAGCGCCTGCGCGATCCCGTCGATCACCGATCCCTGCACCTGATGCACCGCGTTCAGCGGGTTGATGACATGGCTGCCGACGTCGCCGGCCACCCATACCTTGTCGACCCGGATCGTCGTCTTGTCGACGACGGTGATGTCGACGACCTCCGCGAAATAGCCCGCATGGCTGAAATAGAAGCCGAACCCGCGGCCCTTCCCCGTCTTCGCCCCGCCCGGCGTCGCGCGCCCCCCCGGCCAGCCGGCGCGGGTGCACACCGCGTCGATGACGCGGCGCGCGCGGCCGGTGTCGAACGCCGCGCCGCGCTCCGGCGGGGGCAAGGTGCGCGGCTCGCCCAGCGTGCGGCGCAGCAGCTCGGGCAGGTCGCATCCCGCCGCCAGCGCCACCTCGTCCAGGAACCCCTGGAACGTGAACGCCATCGCATTGCTGGTCGGCGCCCGCAACCAGCCGGTCGGCATGGTGGTGGGCATGTAGGTCGCGCCGTAATGGACCGCGGGCACCAGCTGCGCCGGGAATTCGAACGGCGACATTTCCGCAGCGATCGCCGGCTCGCCGTCATGGCCGAAACTGACGAAATGGTCGGTGATCGCGGCGATCGCGCCCTTCGCGTCCAGCCCCGCGGTCAGCCGGTGCCATCCCGCCGGACGATAGCAATCGTGCCGGATATCATCGGTGCGGTCGTACAGCAGCTTCACCGGGCGCCCCGGCACCGCCTTCGCGATCAGCGCGGCCTGCACCATATAGTCGTTCATCAGCCGCCGGCCGAACCCGCCGCCGATCCGCGGCATGTGGATCGTGATCGCCTCCGGCGCGATGCCCAGCGCCTTGGCGGTCGCCTTGCGCCCCGCCGCCGGCGCCTGGCTGGGCGCCCACAGCTCCAGCTTGCCGTCCGCGAACAGCGCGGTGCAATTCTGCGGCTCCAGCGTGGCATGCGCCAGGAACGGATAGTCGTAGCGCGCGGTCACCACGCGGTGCGCGCCCTTCAGCGCGGCGGCAGCGTCCCCGATGCGGGCCAGGTCATGGCGCGGCTCGCCGTCCAGCAGCGTCGCGGCGGTGCGTTCGTAGCTGGCGGTGGCATGGTCGCCGCCCGCCGCCGGCGGCGCCCAGGCGATCGCCAGTTTCTGCCGCGCCTGCGCCGCGGTCCACCAGCTGTCGGCCACCACCGCGACCGCATCGTCGGCGCCGTTCGCGGCCGCCAGCCCGCTGTTCAGCCGTACCACCGCGACGACGCCGGGGATCGCGCGCACCGCGGCATCGTCCAGCGCCGTGATCGTGCCGCCGAACACCGGGCTGATCGCGATCGCGGCATGCACCATGTTCGGCAGGTCGGTGTCGATCCCGAACAAGGGCTTGCCGGCGACGATCGCCGGCGTATCGACGCCGGGCTGCGCGGTGCCGATGATGCGGAAATCGCGCGCCGCCTTCAGCGGGACGGTGGCCAGGTCGGGGGCGGGCAGCCCCGCGGCGCGCACCGCGAACGCGGCATAGGGCGCACGCCGCCCGCTCGCTGCGGCCACCACATGCCCGCGCTCGGTCGTCAGCGTGGCGGCCTCCACGCCCCATTCGGCGGCGGCGGCGTTGAGGATCATCTGCCGCGCGGCGGCCCCGACGCGGCGCATCGGCAGCCAGTTGACCGGCGTGGCGCGGCTGCCCCCCGCGACCTGCGGGCCGTAGACCGCATCGTCCGCCAGCGTCTGCGCGATCCGCACCTGCGCCCAGTCGGCGTCCAGCTCCTCGGCGATCAGCATCGGCAGCATCGTGCGGATGCCCTGCCCGATCTCCGGGTTCTTCGCCCCGATGGTGATCGCATTGTCGGGCGCGATCCGCACGAAGGCGTTGAGGACGCCGGGCGCCCCCTGCCCCGCGCCCTGCTCTGCCCCCTGCGCCGACAGCGGCACGCAGGCGTCGAACGCCAGCGCCGTTCCCCCCAGCAGCGACACCGTCAGGAACCCGCGCCGGTCCAGATGCACCCGCGTGCTCATGCCGCCGCCCCGGCCGCGGCCTTCGCGATGGCCGCGCGGATGCGCAGATAGGTGGCGCAGCGGCAGATGTTGCCGCTCATCGCGCCGTCGATCTGCTCGGGCGTCGGCGCCGGGATCTGCGTCAGCAGCGCGGTGGCGGACATGATCTGCCCGGCCTGGCAATAACCGCATTGCGGCACGTCCAGCGCCGCCCACGCCTCGCTCACCCGCCGTCCGACCGGGGTGGTGGCGACATGTTCGATCGTCGTCACCGCCTTGCCGGCGATCGAGGCGACCGGCGTCTGGCACGCGCGGATCGCGTCGCCGTCCATCATCACCGTGCACGCCCCGCACAGCCCCGCGCCGCACCCGAACTTGGTGCCCGGCAGCTTCATATCCTCGCGCAGCGCCCACAGCAGCGGCTTGTCGGGATCGACGTCGATCGTTCGCGGCATACCGTTGACCGTGATCGTCACCGACATCGGGACCCCCTGTTCCGGCATCGCGGACACGCCCCCCGGCCCCCGCCGATCGCTGCGATGCAAAAGAAATGCTGGACGTACTTCAAGATTTCGTCAAGCCGCGGATACTTGTGGTGCCGCGCGGCGGGGTCTAGGGAGGTCCGCCGTGCTCCGCACGTGTTTGAGTTTCCGGTATGAATTCCACGACGACGACGGCACGCCCCGGCATCTACGCCCGCGGCACCGAAACGGTGGACACGATCCTGCGCGCCGCGCTGGACCTGCTGATCGACGAAGGCGCTACCGCCTTCACGATTCGTCGCATCGCCGCGCGCTGCGACATGAAGGTCGGCAACGTCAGCTATCATTTCCCGCGCAAGGAAATGCTGGTCCAGGTGATGCTGGATGAGCTGATCGACAGCTATTCGCGGCTGCTGGACCAGACGGTGCGCATCCCCGCCGTCCCCGCGGAGGAGCAATTGCGGTTGCTGATCGTCCTGTGCCTGGACGATATCCGGGGCAAGCGCACGACGCGGCTGTTCTCCGAATTGTGGGCGCTGGCCAACCACAGCGATTTCGTCGCCGACCGGGTGCGCATCTTCTACCAGCGCGTGCACGATTACATCGGCGAATATGTCGCGCTGCTCAATCCCGCGCTGTCCCCGGACGAGGTGCACACCGTCGCGCTGTTCATCAGCGCCTCGATGGAGGGGACCACGCCGTTCGCTGGCTATGAGAAGCCCTGGGCGCACAAGATGCCCGCGCTCACCGCGCTGGCGGCAAAGTCGCTGGTGGAGCTTGCCAAGACGGTCACGTCGCGCGACATTGCCGGCCTGCCCGCGCGGCTCGACTGACGGCGGCGCGGCGGAACGACACATGGTGGGGCGTTGCGGGGGATGATCTGAACGGCGTGCGTCGCAAGGCGCGCATCGCTGTTGGGGTCCGCCGATGAACCACGCCACGTCCCGCGCGCCGCTGGGCGCGATCGCCGCCGCCGCGCTCGCCTGCCTGCAACCGGGGATCGACCCGGTGTTCCTGACCATCCTGTCGCAGGCCGGCGGGGTCGCCCCCGACGCGCACGGCTGGGTCGTCGGCACGACGCAGGGCGGGATGGCGGCGGGCGCGCTGCTGGTCTGGCGGTGCGGGGTCAAACTGCCTCCCCACACCGCCACCTACGCGGCGCTGGCGGCGACCGGGCTGGCGCTGCTGACCGCCGGGCTGGATGCGGACCTGCCGGTCTTGCTGCTGACGCGCGCGCTGTTCGGCGCCGCCACCGGCATCGTCTATACCGATGCGATGAGCGGCGCGGCGGCGCATCGCCCGACCACCGCCTATGCCGCCGTGTTCCTGACGCAGTTGCTGCTGTCCGCGCTGCTCGCGCTGGTCCTGCCGCCGGTCGCCGACGCCGCCGGGCCGCGCGTCGCGCTCGCGCTGCTGGCGATCGCCCCCGCGGCCGCCGCGATCCTGACGATGTCGGCGCGCGATGCGGATCGCCCGGCGGCGGGCGCGACGCCGCTCGCCGATCCCGCCGCCGCCGACGACGCCGCGCGCCATCGCCCGTCCGCCGCCTGGGCGCTGGCGCTGGCGACCGTCGCGTTCATCGCCGCGACGATGATGATCTGGAGCTCGGCGGCCGCGCTCGCGCTCGCCAGCGGGATCGACCGGGATACGATCGGCGTGGCGGTGTCGGCGGGGTCGGTCATCGGCGCCGCCACCGCGCTGGCGGTGCTGCGCGACCGCCGCATCCTGCCGCTGCCGCTCACCGGCGTGCTGGCCAGCGCCGGGCTGCTGGCACCGCTGGTGCTCACCCCGCCCGGGCGGGCGGGACCGTTCGTGGCGGGCATCCTGCTGCTCAATATCGGATCGACCGCGATCATCATCCGCTGCTCGGGCGCGGCCAGCGCCGCCGGGGACGGCGCCTTGTTCCGCCGCTTCGTCGCCTGCACCCATCCGCTGGGGATGATCGCCGGCCCGCTGCTCGGCGCCGCGCTGGGCGGGGCGGCCGGACCGGCCGGGCTGGCGGCCGGCGCGGTCGCCTCGCTGGCGCTCGGGTGCGCCGCGCTGGTGGTGGCGGCGCGCCATGCGGCGGTGTTTTCGCAGCTGCAAAAAATATCGCCCGCCCCGCTTGACGAAAACTGGACGGATGTACAGACTTTGCCGCGATCGACGGGGGGACGGGCAAGATGATGACGATGCTTCGGGCGACGGCGGCCAGCGCGATCGCCGCCACCGCTTTGCTGGCCGGCGCCACGGCGGCACCGGCCCAATCCGCTCCGGAGCTTCAGCCGGAAACGTCGGATACGATGCGGGCCGATCCGCCCAACCCCAACTGGTTCTATGTCGAGGGCGGGTGGGACACGCCGGGCACCAGCATCTTCGACGGGAAGACCGGCAAGATGAAGGGGCTGGTCGATACCGCCCGGCTGACCGATTTCGCGATCGATCCCGCCGGCCGCTATTATTACGTCGCCGAATCGCTGTGGAGCCGCCGCGATCGCGGCACGCGCCAGGACATGGTCACTGTCTACGACACGCGCGACATGAAGCGTCAGGCGGAGATCGCGATTCCCGGCCGCATCCTGATCGGCGCACGAAAGAACAATTTCGTCATCAGCAACGACGGCCGCTGGGCGTTCGTGTACAATCTCGATCCGGCCTCCTCGGTCAACATCGTCGATCTGGCGGCGCGAAAGTTCCACGCCAACGTCGAACTGCCCGGCTGCGCCAGCATGATGCCCAATCCGGGCATCGGCTTTTCCGCGCTATGCTCCGACGGGTCGCTGGCGACCGTCAACGTCACCGGGAAGAAGCCGGCGATCACCCGCACCGCCCCGTTCTTCCAGGCGACCGACGATCCGATCTTCGACAATTACGCCTATGACCTGGCGAAGAAGCAGGCGGTGTTCCTGACCTATACCGGGCTCGTCTACACCGCCTCCATCGCCGCCCAGCCGGTCGTGACGCAGCCCTTCTCGATCCAGGCGGCGGCGGGCCTGCGGCCCGGCGACACCAAACCGCTCGACATCAACTGGATGCCCGGCGGGCGCCAGCCGATGGCGCTCCACCGGCCGTCCGGGCACCTGTTCGTGCTGATGCACATGGGCGAGATGTGGACGCACAAGGAATCGGGGACCGAGATCTGGGACGTCGATCTCGCCGCGAAGAAGGTGGTGCGCCGCCTGCCGCTCAAGGAGCCGATGAACAACATCGCGGTGACGCAGACGGCGACGCCGCTGCTGTTCGTCGACGGCGAAGGGCGCAAGGGCTGGATCATCGATCCCGTCACGGGCGAGAAGAAGCACGAGATCGAGAACGCCGGCGGCGGCGTCATCACCGTCGTCGATCCGTCCTGACCATGGCGGGCGCCGACGGTCTTGCCATTGCCGGCCTGGCCGCCTCGATCGGGGTCGGGCTGATCTTCGCGGCGGCGGGGATCGGCAAGCTGCGCCACGCCGCGCTGATGGACGGCGTGGTGGCCAATTACCGGCTGCTGCCCCCCGCGCTGGTCGTGCCGGTCGCGCGCATCCTGCCCTATGCCGAACTCGCGATCGCCGCCGGGCTGCTGTCGGGCATCCGCCCGTGGCCGCAATGGGTCGCCGCCGCGCTGCTCGCGCTGTTCGGCGCGGCGATGGCGGTCAATATCCGACGCGGACGCACGCATATCGATTGCGGCTGCGGGCTGTCGGCGCTGCGCCAGCCACTCGATCGCCGGCTGGTGGCGCGCAACCTGGTGCTGGCCGCCGCGCTGCTGCCGGCCGCGCTGGCCGGGCGGGTCGATGGCGCGGCGGGCGTGGTGGTCGCGGGCGCGGGCGGCGCGGCGCTGTTCCTGTTCTATCTGGTGTTCAACGCGATCGGCGCGCTGTCGCGCCGGCCGGCGACCGCCCTGGGGAGGTAATCGACGATGATGACGGCATTGGTGGTGTCCCAGATCCTCTCCTGGCTGCTGATCCTGGCGATGGGGTTCGCGCTGCTCGCGCTCGCGCGGCAGGTCGGCGTGCTGCACCTGCGCGTCGCGCCCGCGGGGGCGCTGACCACCGCCGGGGGGATCGGCACCGGCGATCGGGCCGCCGCGATCGAGGCGTCGCTGCTGGACGGGGGCAGGACCGTCGTCGGCGGCGCGGCGCCCGCCGCGGGGCTGCGACTGCTGATGTTCGTGTCGGCGCAATGCCCGCTGTGCAAGGCGATGATCCCGACCGCCAAATCGTTCGCGCGCCACGAACGGGTGGCGCTGACCTTCGTCGGTGACGACGATCCGGCGACGCAGCGCGCGCTGATCGCGCAGCAGGGGATCGACGCCTATCCGTTCGTCAACGGGCCGGAGGTCGGGCAGGCGTTCGGCGTGTCGAAGCTGCCGTTCGCGGTGCTGCTCGATGCCGACGGCGTCGTCCTGTCGAAGGGGCTGGTGAACAGCCGCGAGCATCTCGAAAGCCTGGTCGTCGCGCACGAAATGGGGATCGCCTCGGTCCAGGATTACATCGCCACGCTGAAGGTCGAGGCGGCCTGAACGGCGCCAAACGGGGGATTGGGCACATGAAGCTTTTCGATGCGGACGCCATCGGGGAAACGATCCTGCGCAGGCTGGCCGGGCGCACGTCGCGCCGCGGCATCCTGTCGCGCGCCGGGCTGGCGCTGGTCGCCGCGCCAGTGTTCCCGCTGCTGCCGGTCAGCCGCGCACAGGCGTCAAAGCCCGATCGCTCGGCGGAGGCCAGGACCGCCTTTGCCCGCAACGCGCAGGCGAAGGACGATACCAAGTGCGATTACTGGCGCTATTGCGCGATCGACGGCGCGCTGTGCACCTGCTGCGGCGGCGGCATCCACAGCTGTCCCCCGGGCGCGGAGCCGTCGCCGGTGTCGTGGGTGGGCACCTGCATCAACCCGGATGACGGCAAGGCGTATCTGATCGCCTATCGCGACTGTTGCGGAAAGCCGTCGTGCGGCCAGTGCGGGTGCGACAACACCGATCGCGAAACGCAGCTCTACACGCCGCAGCTCAACAACGACGTCATCTGGTGCTTCGGCACGTCCAGCATGGAATATCACTGTTCCACCGCGGTGCTGGTCGGCGCGGCGGGCTAGGGCGATGCGCGGCGGCGGGGGCGCAGCGGGGCGGCGGCTGGTCGCGGTGGCGGTGGGGGCCGCCATCGTCAGTGCCGCGGCCGCCGCGACCGCGCCGCACACTCGCGCGCTGCCCGCGGCGATCACCGATCCCGTGCTGGCGCGCTCCGACTATATCGAACATTGCGGCGGGTGCCACGGCGTCGACGGCCGCTCCGCCCCCGCGCAGGTGCCCGAGTTGCGCGACCGCGTCGGCTATTTCATGTGCACGCCGGAAGCGCGCGCCTATCTGGTCCGCCTGCCCAACGTCGCGCACAGCCGCATCACCGACAATCAGGAACTGGCCGATCTGGTCAATTTCGTCGTCTTCGGACTGGGCGGCGCCAGCGCGCCCGTCGATGCGCAACCCTTTTCGGCCGCGGAAGTGGCCCGCGAACGCCGGCTCGCGCTGTCCGGCCCCTCGCTGAAGGCGGAACGCGCGCGCCTCGTCGCCGCCGCGATCCGTCGCTGCGGCGCACCGGCGTCGCTGAAGCGATTCTACGGTTCCGCGCGCGGGTGACACGCGCGCATTTCGCAGCCGCACAATACGCTTGACGAATATTGGACGGTCGTACAGTCTTTGTCCGGAGGCGAACGGGGCGCCTCGGATCCGCTGACGTCTAGGGGGACGGAACGCGCATGACGATTCCATCGAATCCGGTTGTTGCCGACCGCACCGCGCCGCGTCGCTGGGGCCAGCGGCTCATCCTGCTGGGGCTGGGCGCGACGATGGTCGCGGTGGCGCACGCCAATGTCCGCGATGCCGCCGCCCCTTCCCCGCCCGACACCGCACAGGGCGAGACCGAGGAGGGCATCCCCGTCACCGACGCGCTGACACGCGAGAAGTGCGGCACCTGCCACGCGCCCGATGCGAAGGGCAATCTGTCGCGCATCTCCTGGGTGCGCACCACGCCGGAGGGCTGGGCGCAGGCGATCAAGCGGATGGTGCGCCTCAACGGGCTGCAGGTGACGCCCGGCGAATCGCGCGCGATCGTGCGCTATCTCGCCAATTTCCACGGGCTGGCGCCGGAGGAGGCGCGCCCGGTCATGTACCTGCCCGAACATCGCATTGTCGACGAAGCCGCCATCCCCAACGACAATGTGCGCCAGGCATGCGCGGCGTGCCACGCCTTCGCCCAGCCGCTGTCGTGGCGCCGGTCGAAGACCGAGTGGAAGCTGCTGCAGGACATGCACGTCGCGATGTATTCGCAGGCGGAGGCGCAATATCGCCGCCTGCCCGATCCCGCGCCCGGCGCCGCCCCGCCCGCCCCCGGCACCACGCCGGTGACGAACGGGCAGGTCGCGCTGGAATATATGCAGAAGACCGCACCGCTCCACACGCTGGAATGGGGCAGCTGGCGCCCGCGCATCCGCGCGCCCTATCTGGCCGGCACCTGGCTGGTGTCCGCGCATCTGCCCGGGCGCGGCGATTACGTCGGCGAGCTGACGATCCGCCCGGGCATGGAGGCGGGGACGTTCGTCACCGCCACCGCGCTGCGCTCGCTCGCCACCGGGCAGGCGCTGACCCGGCAGGGCACCGGCCTGGTCTATGGCGGCTATGCGTGGCGCGGCCGATCGGCCGGTCCCGCCGCCGCCGCCGCGGTCGACGATCCCGCGCACGCGACGCGCGACACGATGTGGTTCGCCCCCGACCAGAAAAGCGCCGAGGGCCGCTGGTTCTGGGGCGAATATCACGAATTCGGCTTCGACGTGAAGCTGACCCGCGCGGGCACCGCCCCGGCGATCGCCGCGGTCACGCCGGCCGCGCTGCGCGCCGGCACCAGCGCGGCGCGCGTCCACCTCTACGGCGCGAACCTGCCCGCCGATCTCGCCCCCGCCGACGTCAGCCTGGGCGATGGCGTTACGGTGCGCGCGGTCGAAAGCGCCGGCCCCGGCGATGCGGTGGTGCTGGCCGATGTCGCCGCCGACGCGGTGTCGGGGCGCCGCGACGTCGCGGTGCGCGGCGCCACGCTGGCGCAGGCGCTGCCGGTCTATCGCCAGATCGACTATCTGAAGGTCGTCCCCGACACCGGGCTGGCGCGGCTGGGCGGGGAGAAACATCCCAAGGGCTATGGCCAGTTCGAGGCGTTCGGCTACGAAAACGGGCCGGACGGCAAGCCGAACACCGCCGACGACGTCAAGGTCGGCCCGGTCGACGTCGACTGGCGGATCGACGAATTCCTGGCGGTGCAGAATGACGACGACAAGGCGTTCGTCGGCACGCTCGGCCCGGGCGCGCTGTTCACCCCCGCCGCCGACGGCCCCAACCCGGCACGCCGCTTCGGCCGCAACAATTACGGCGACGTCTGGGTCGTCGCCACCGCGAAGACCGAGAAGGACCGCTTCGGCCAGCCGCTGACCGCGCGCGCCTATCTGGTGGTGGCGGTGCCGTCCTACCAACGCTGGGATCAACCGGAGGTCGCGCAATGACCGTGATGCTGTCGCACCGCTATCGCGCCGGCGAATATCGCTCCTTCGCCGCCGCCGACGCGCGTTTCATCTATGTCGTCGGCGCCGGATCGATCTTCCAGCTGGATGCCGCCGCCGCGCAGGTGCTGGATCTGCTGGAGGACGGCGCCGCCGACCATGGTGATCTGGTCCGCGCGCTCGGCGATCGCGGCATGCCCGCCGCCGATGCGTACGAGCTGGTCCGCGAACTGCGCTTCGCCGGGGTTATCCTCAGCGACCAGGCGGCCTATGCCCCCGCCCCCGCGCCCGATCATCCGCCCGCCGATTTTCCGTTGCAGGCACTGGTCCTCAACATCACCAACCAGTGCAACCTGGCCTGCACCTATTGCTACGAATTCGGCGCGGACAAGATCGCGACGCCGCAGGGCAAGAAGAAATACATGTCGATCGACACCGCACGGGAATCGGTCGACCTGCTGATCGCGCAGTCGGCGGGGCGCAAGGGGGTGCACATCACCTTCTTCGGCGGCGAAACGCTGATGAACTTCCCGCTGCTCAAGGACGTGGTCGCCTATGCCACCGATCGCGCGCGCCAGGCGGGCAAGACCGTGGGGTTCAGCCTGACCACCAATGCGACGCTGCTGACGCCCGCGATCATCCAGTTCCTGTCCGACAACGAAATCGGCGTCACCGTCAGCATGGACGGCCCGCCCGATCTTCAGGACAGGCACCGCGTCTACAAGAGCGGCAAGGGCAGTTACGCCGTGGTCGAGCCGCGGCTGCGCGCGCTGATCGCGGGGCACCGCACCCGCGCGATCACCGCGCGCGTCACGCTGACCGACGGGGTCACCGACGTGCTGCGCATCTATCGCCACCTGAAGGACGATCTGGGCTTTCACGAGGTCGGCTTCGCGCCCGTCACCAGCGGCGATGCGCGCAGCTATTCGCTCGCCGCCGGGGAAATGGACGGCGTGCTCGCGCAATTCCACCTTCTCGCCGACGAATGGCTGGAACATGCCATCGCCGGGCGCTCGCACGGCTTCTCGAACGTCAGCGAAACGATCAGCGAGCTGATCCAGGGCGTCCACAAATCACATCCGTGCGGTGCCGGGCTGGGGCTGCTCGGGGTCAGCCCGTCAGGCGACCTGTCGCCCTGCCACCGCTTCACCGATGCCGACACCCACACGATGGGCCATGTGTCGAGCGGGATCGACCGCGACCGGCAGCGCGATTTCCTGGCGCGCGGGCATGTCGATGCGAAATACGAATGCCAGAGCTGCTGGGCGCGGCCGTTGTGCGCGGGCGGGTGCCATCACGAAGCGTTCGTGCGCTACGGCGATACCGGCCACGCGAACCTCCATTATTGCGACTGGATCCGCGAATGGACCGACCGCTGCCTGCGCATCTACGGCGAACTGGCGGTGAAGAACCCGGCCTTCCTCGAACGCTTCGCTCAACGAAAGGCGCTGTCATGAAGCATCTTCGTCCGCTCAACAAAAAGGCCGCGCGGATCGACGAAGCCGCATCGCTGCTGGAAGAGGACGTGGTCGCCCTGCAGCAGCAACCGCGCCCGCACGTCCCGATGGGCTGTTCGCTCGCCTTCTCGCCCGGTTGGGAAGTCGATGCCGGCGGCGGCACCGCGGGGCTGTGCCAGCCGGTCGAACGCGACATCTACGATTGCTACGTCACCTGTTTCTGGCCGGTGCAGGTGCCCGATCACGTCAATTACTCGCCCGACTGGGCCAGCAATTGCGCGGTCGCGACCAAGGACTGGCGCAACCTCGACCTCGTCTTCCCGTGATCGCGTGATCGCCGCGCCGCTTGTCCTCCCGTTCAGGATGCACCGCCCGATGACCATGGTTCGCACCGCCGCGGCGCTCTGCGCCTCCCTCGCCGCCCTCCTGTTGCCCGCGGCATCGTCCGCCGGCACGCTCTACATGGGCGGCTATCCCAATGTCCTGCTGCTGTTCGACGAAGCCACCGGGCAGGTCACGCGCCGCATCCCGCTCGCCACCGGGCTGCCGACCGGGCTGCACGAATCGGCGGATCGCAAGCGCATCTACGTCTCCACGATCACCACCGGCGGGATCGAGACCTATGACGTGGCGACCGGGCGCATCACCGACAGCTTCAGCCTGAACACGCCGACGACGAGATACCGCTTCTACGGCGGGGTCACCGATGCGGCGGGCCGCTATTTCTACACCGTCGCCGAACGCATCGACAAGGATGTCGACCGCTATCGCATCGGCAAGCCGCAATATACCGTCGTCGATCTGAAACTGCACAAGGTCGTGCGCGCGGTCGACATGGCGGCGGAGGACGATACGCCCGGCGTGCCCTATCGCGCCGCCTATGCGATCTCTCCCGACGCGCGCTTCCTGTACGTGTTCCGCGACAAGGTGATCGTCGTCGCGACCGCCGATCTCAAGGCGGTGGAGCGGTTCGACCTGGCCAAGTCCGATCTGGGCGGGTTCGAAAACGTCATGTTCTTTGGCGGGGTGGGGGCGCTGCGTTCGCCGACGCAGTTCGTGTCGCTGTTCAACGCCGCCGACCCTTACGTCCACAACAAGGTGTTCGGGGTGGCGCGCTTCGACCTGACGTCGCGCCGCTTCACCTTCGCGCCGATCGGCCCGGCCTCGGCGCTGCTCGCCGGGCTGGAGGTCACGCCCGACGGCAAGCACGGCTATACCGTCGCGACGACGGGGACGCTCGGCAACAAAAGGTGCGAATTCTGGCACTTCGACCTGACCACCGACAAGCTGGTGGAAACGGCGGAATTCCCGTGCCGCTCGCGCTTCCAGCTGGGCATGTCGGGCGACGGGACGAAGCTGTACATCTACGGCGCCAGCTTCGATATCGAAGTCTATGACACAAAGACGCTGAAGCTGGAGAAGACCTGGGACATCGGCAACGACGCGACGATGGCCGGGATGGTCGTCTCGCAATAACGATGGCGGAGGCGGCGTTCGGGGTCACGATCGCGGGGGGCGGCATCGCCGCGGCCTGTTGCGCGCATCTCCTCGCCCGTCGCGGACTGGCGGTCACCACGGCCGCATACGAACGCCGCCGCGCGCCCGCGGTGATGCTCAGCGGCGCGGCGGTGGCGCTGATCCGCGATGTGATGGACCGCGCCGATCTGTTCGTGGACGCCCCCCGGATAGCGCGGCGCATCGTCGCATGGGGCGGCGGCGATCCGGTTGCGATGCCGCACGATGCGCTGGTCGTCGACGCCGCCGCGCTGGCGACGCTTGCCGACCTTCCCGCGTCACGCGACACCACGCCGGCCGCGATGACGATCCGCACCGATCCGCGCGCGCTCCCCGCCCCGACCCGCTTCGGCGCGCGGATCGCGACCGCCGCGTCGGTGCTGCTGCGCCACGACGGTGACGCGCGCGATTGCTGGATCGAATCGCTCGACGCCGGCTGGCTGTTCCTGATTCCGTGCGGCGCGCGCACCGGCTCGCTGCTGTCGGTCGGGCTGCCGCTGGACGAAGCGTGCGACCGCAGCCGGCACGTCGCCGCGCGCATCATTCTGACCGACGAAGCGACCGCCATCTTCGATCCCGTGCCGCGGCTTGCCGTGGCGACCGGCGGGGAGGACTGGATCGGCTGCGGCTCGGCGGCGATCGCGTTCGATCCGATCGGCGGGGACGGGACCGCGCAGACGGTCCGCGCCGCGATCCTGGCCGCCGCGGTGGTCGCCGGAATCGCTTCGGGGGGCGATCGGGCGGCGCTGATCGCGCATTATGACGCGATGCTGCTGGCCACGATGCGTCGCCACCTGGCGTTATGCGTGCCGTTCTATCGTTCCGGCGGGGCCGGTCACTGGTGGCGCACCGCGCATGATGCGCTGATCCGGGGCCATGAAACGTGCACGCACCGCCTCTCGGCGATGCCCGCTCCTCGTTACGTCCTGCGCGATTTCGACCTTTTGCCCCGTTCGGACGCCGCATGACCCCGCCCGTTCCCCCGCCGGCGGTCGCCGACTGGCGCACCTATCGCCGCCTCGGACGCTATCTGCGCCCTTACGCGCCGCGCCTTTTCGTCGTGCTGGCGATCAGTCTTGCCTCCACCGCGCTCAATCTGGCGCAGCCCTATCTGTCGAAACTGATGATCGACGACGCGCTGATGCGGCACGATCTGCCCATGCTGGCGATCATTTCCGGCGCGCTGCTCGGCGTGACGCTCGTCGGTTTCGTGCTCAACATGCTCGCCAGCTACCGCTATGTCGCGCTGTCCGCGGCGATGCTGTACGACATTCGCGTCGCATTGTTGCGCCATCTGCAGACGCTGTCACCGCGCTTTTTCGCCGGTTTCCGCCTCGGCGATCTCATGTCGCGCATCAACAGCGACGTCAGCGACGTGCAGCGCGTCGCCGCCGATACCCTGTTGTCCGTGCTCGGCAACGTGCTGTTCCTCTTCGGCAGCATCGCGCTGATGCTGTGGCTCAACTGGCGCCTGTTCGTCGTCGGCACCCTCCTCCTCCCCGCCTGCGTCGCCGCCTTCGTGCTGTGCCAGCGCCGCCTGACCGCGCAAACGCGCGACATGCGCGAACGCGGCGCCGATCTCGGCAGCTTCCTGGTCGACACCGTCATGGGGATGCGCACCGTCACCGCGCTGCGCGCCGGCGAACGCGAAGTGGCGCGTTTCGGCAGTCACAACCGCGCCTTCGTCACCGCGATGCTGCGGATGCAGCTCACCTCCTTCGCCACCGGCGCGCTCCCCGGTACGCTCCTGACCGCCTCCACCGCCGCCGTGGTGCTGTACGGCGGCACCATGATCGTCGACGGCACCATGACGATCGGCACGCTGGTGGCGTTCATGACCTATCAGGGGCGGCTGTTCGCGCCGATCCAGGTGCTGATGGGGCTGGGTTCGGGCCTCGCCTCCACGCGCGTGTCGCTGGCCCGCATCTTCGCGCTGTTCGATACGCCCCCCGACGTCACCGACGCCAATGATGCGCACGAACTGCCGCCGATCACCCGCGACATCCGCTTCGACCATGTCGCGAAACGCCACGATCGCGACGCGGTGCTGAACGATATCGACCTCACCATTCCCGCCGGCGCCTTCTGCGCGATCCTGGGGCCGAGCGGCGTCGGCAAGTCGACGCTGGCGGATCTGCTGGTCCGCTATCACGATGTCGACGCCGGGCGCATCCTGATCGACGGCACCGATATCCGCGACGTGCGGCTCGACGACTTGCGCCGGCGGATCATCCTGATCGAGCAGGCACCGCACGTCTTCAACGACACGATCGCCGCGAACATCGCCTTCGGCCTCGATGCCGTCGACGCCGATCGCATCGCCGGGGCGATCCATGTCGCCGGCCTCGACACGCTGGTCGCGCGCCTGCCGCAGGGACTGGCGACCCGCACCGGCGAACGCGGCCACGCCCTCTCCGCAGGCGAACGCCAGCGGGTGGCGCTGGCGCGCGCGGTGCTGCGCCGTCCCGACGTGCTGATCCTCGACGAGCCCACGTCGGCGCTGGATGAGGAGACGGAGGCGCTGGTGGCCGGGCGGCTGCGCGCGGCGATGCCCGACGTCACGCTGATCGTCATCACGCACAAACCGTCGCTAGCCGCGCGCGCCGACATGATCGTGCGCATCGCGGACGGCCGCGCGGATGTGACGCAACCAGACCTTGCCTCCGCCATATGACGCCCGCCACCGGACGCGGCATCAGCGTCGCAATCATCGACAGCGGCGTGCACCCCCGCCATCCGCACATCGACGCGGCGCGGTTGGCCGGCGGCGTAGCGATCGACCGTGAGGGGCGGATCGACGACGCGCCGGATGCGCTGCTCGACCGGCTGGGACACGGCACCGCCGTCACCGCCGCGATCCAGGAACGCGCGCCCGATGCCGATCTGCTGACCGTGCGCGTCTTCCACGATGCGTTGCGCGCGTCCGCCGCCGCGCTGATCGCCGCGATCCGGTGGAGCATTGCCGCGCGCGCGAACATCGTGAACCTCAGCCTGGGTTCAATCAACGCCGCGCACCGCGACGCCTTCGCCGCCGTCACTGCTGAAGCCGCTGCCGCGGGCGTGCTGATCGTCGCCGCCCGCACGGCCGGGGACGGTCCGTGCTGGCCGGGTGCCTTGCCCGACGTGCTGGGTGTGGAGCTGGACTGGGACTGTCCACGCGCGGCTTGGCGCATCGCTAGGGCGCCGAATGCGGTGCGCGCCGCGGGCTATCCCCGCCCGATCGAGGGCGTCGCGCCGATGCGCAACCTGCACGGCGTCAGCTTCGCCGTCGCGCAGGTAACCGGCATCGCAACGTGTATCGCGCAACGCATCGACGCGACGGCCCCGCCGGACCGTCGCGCCGCGCTCATGTCCGCCATTCTCGCCGGCGCGGACTGAGCCGCACCGGCGACACCCGGCCTCAGAACTTCTGGCCCAGACGCATCCCGAAGAACTGCGGCTTGATCGGGAAGATGCGCGACGAACCCGAGCAGAAGGTGATCGAGCAGAAGGTATTCGTCGTCAGCTGGCCACGCTTGTCGAAGGCGTTCTGGATGAAGAAGGTCAGTGACCAATTATCTTTCTTGATACCGGCGGAGAAATCGAAGCTGACGAACCCCTTGGTGCTGCACGCCACGCCGGCATTGGTCGTGCCGGGGCATACCAGCAGGTTGTTGTCGGACACGTTCAGGTCCTGCGTCGCACCAGTCTGGTACAGCGCCGCGCCCTGGAGGTACGTTTCGTAATCGCCGATCGCCGTGTCGTAACGGATCGACGTCGTCCCCTTGAACTTCGGCTGGCGTGGCAGGCGAGTGCCGTCGGCGGCGGCGACCTGCGGGGTCGGCGGGGCGGTATTGGGCACGAACTGTCCCAGCTGACAGCTGCTCAGCTGGGTGATCTGCTTCGTCGCGGGATCGACCGAGAAGTTGCAGAAATTGCCCTTCAGCTTGCCGTCGTTGTAGGCTCCCGACGTGCTGATCGTCACCTTGCCCAACCGCAGGTCGGCGTCATACTCGACCCCCTTCACCTCGGCCTTACCGGCGTTGCCGGTCATCCCCGCACCCTGCGCGCCGGCGACGACGACGCTATACTGGATGTTGTCCCACTTCTCGTAATAGATGGCGGCGTTGAAACGGAACATGCGGTTCCACGTCGTCTTGAAGCCCAGTTCGTAGTTGGTCAGCGTCTCAGACTTGAACGGTGCGACGTCGACCGGGCCGAGCGAGCGGATCCGTAGCGGGCGGTTGAACCCGCCGGGGCGGAAACCGGTCGAGTAATTGGCATAGACCATCTTGTCCGGCGTTATCTGCCAGTTGAGCGCCACCTTGTGCGTTTCGCCGCTCTCACTGTAGCGCCCGGTCTGGTCGGCCGCCCGGAAGTTGGTATTGAAGCACTGCAGACGCTGTGCGGGCAGCGGGGTCGGGCATCCCATCGTCTTGGTAGGGACGGAATAGGACGTGACGGTGTTGGCGGCCGAGGCGGCGACCCCGGCGAACCCGACAACGGCATAATCGGTCCAGAAATAGCGGATGCCCCCGGTGATCTTCAGTGTGGGCGTGATGTTGTAATGCCCCTCCGCGAAGATCGCGGTGTCGTGGTACAGCTGGTTCTGCTCGACGATGTAATAGCCGTCTTCCTTCACCGCTGGCGTACCCAGCGCCATGGTGCCGAGCGGATTGCCGTTGGGATTGATGACGTTCGTGGTGAAGGCGCCGTTGCTGATTTCGTAGAGCGCCGGAACGCCGATCAGCCCGCCGGGGACGTCGCCACCGCCGGCCTGCGTGTACCCCACGATCCGGTCGAGCCCGTGGATGGCATAATAGGTGTTCAATTCGTTCGCCTGCCGCTGGTAGAAGCCGCCCAGCGTCACGTCGAAGGGCCACGTCTTCGGCGTCGTCAGCCGCACTTCCTGCGTGAATTTGTTGCGGTGCGTGTCGGCATGATAATATTGCGTCGGGTCGATCAGCTGGCACTGCTGCGCCGCGCCCGTTCCCCGGCAATTGTCGAAGAATTGAAGGTAGCTTTCGTAACCCGCGCCGAAACCGTCATAGGTGACGGTGTAATAGGTATAGTCGTTGAGCGTCTTGGTCCGCCGCTTGAAGTAGCCGGTCGCGGACACGACGTCCCAGTCACCGATATGCCCGTGGATCGACAGCGCAGCCTGATACCAGCGGTCGTCGTTGCGCGTGGGGTTGTAGTCGTGAACCTGCAAGTCGCCGACGCGCGGGTCATAGCCGAAATAGCCGCGCGCGATCTGCCGCTGTGCGGTGATCTCCGGCGTGATGTCCCACCCGTCCCACGGGCTGATGAGCAGCTGCGCCCGCCCGCCATATTCGTTGATCGAATTGTAGTCGTCCTTCGCGATCGCGGAATTGTCGACGGCGAACGAGGTATTAGGGTTGTCGTCGCCCAGACTGTACACGGCCGGTCTGCCGTCGTTGAAGCGTCCGTTGTTCGGCGTGTTGTCGATATAGCCGCCGTCCTTGCGGTAATAGCCCATGGTGCGCAGCGCCATGATGCTGTTGATCGGCAGGTTCAGATATCCCTGATACTGCGCGCCGAAATCGCCCTTGCCGTATTTGTTGAGCTCCATGTCATAGCCGTATTCCAGCTTGCCCAGCTTCGGCTTGTTGGTGATGAACCGGATCGTGCCGGCCAGCGACCCCGCACCGTACAACGTACCCTGCGGCCCGGACAGCGCCTCGACGCGTTCCAGGTCGTAGACATGGATGTCGGGCACGTCGGTGCCGGTGATCGGGATGTCGTCCAGATAATAGCCGACCGACGCATAAGCGCCGCCCGCTGGCACGATGCCGCGAAAGAACGCCGTGTTGCGCCCAGGCCCGATCCCTGCGAACGACACCGACGGCATCAGCGTGGCAAGGTCGCTCAACCCCTTGACCTGGCGCTGCTCCATCTTCTCGGCGCCCAGCGCCTGCATGGAGATCGGTACGGTCTGCACGCTTTCCGCGCGGCGCGTCGCGGTGACGACGATCTCGCCCAGCCCGGCGTCCTCCTGCGCCATGGCGGCCGGCTCCGAACTGGTCTGCGCCGAAGCGGCAGCGGCGAAAGCAATCGGCGTCAGAAAGGTGGTCGCGCCCAGAGCGCAAAAATGCGCGGCACGTGAACGGCAACGAATGGCCATGCGTAAAATCCCCCGATTACGCGTTGTTTGGCCTCTCCGGGTGCACGTCCGTTCGGGTGTGTTCCCCGCATCGGATCTCTTGCCTTGTCACCACCTGCGCTGTCAGCGAAACCCGCCCCGACTGCGGCGTACAGAAGCCCCTTCCCTCACGCGCGAAGCGCGGAGGGTTGCCGATGATCGCCCGTGGTGCCGTTCCCCTGCAGGACGATTCGCCGTCGTCGCAACCAGAACGACCGTCCTAGATTCGGATACTGCCGATCATGACGCCGCTGTCAAGCAGGGTTTTTGGAACAGCCGGCAACGGCGATGCCTCGACGGATCGTCATTTCCGACCTAGGTTTTGTGCACGTGCTCGCACCGGGGGGTTATGGGAAACGTAGTGCCAAGCGCAGCGGACGGCATGCGCGACGAACTGGCCCGTGCCGGCGCGTCGCTGGACGACCGCCCCGATCAGGCACTGGCGCGCGCCGAAGCGGTGCTGCGCCGCGCACCGGGGTTTCCTCCCGCCGAACTGCTTGCCTGCCAGGCGCTGCGCCGGCTCGGCCGGGCGCGTGCGGCACTGCCGCGGCTCGAGATTCTCGCGCGCCCGCAGCCGGCGGTTCCGGCCTTGTGGTGGGAACTGGCGCATGTCGCGATCGAACTGGGCGACGATCATCGCGCGATCGATGCACTGGAACGACTGACGCGGCAGCAGCCCGCGATCGCCGAGGGCTGGTTCCTGCTGGCTGGCGCACTGCGCCGCGTCGGGCGCGAGCAGGACGCTTGGCGCGCCGACCTGTCCGCCGTTCACGCGGCCTCGCGCGACCCGGAACTGATCGATGCGGCCGTCGCGATGCACGACGGCCGGCTGGACGAAGCGCGTACGCGGCTGGAACGCCGCGCCGCACGGCAACCCGACGATCCCGTCGCGACCCGCCTGCTGGGCGAGGTCATCTGGCGCGAGGGCGATATCGCCGCTGCGCTGGTGCTGGTCGAACGCGCGGTCGCGGCGGCCCCCGGCTTCGATCTGGCGCGGGACTTCCTCGTCCGGCTGCTGTTGCAGGGCAACCGGCTGGAAGAGGCGCTGAGCCACGCCGACATTCTGGCCGGATCGCCGATGAAAGCGCCCGGGCACGAACTGCTCAAGGCGTCCGTACTCGTACGGCTCGGCGACCAGGAAGCGGCGGGCGCGATATATGAGCGGCTGCTGGACCAACAGCCGGAGCAACCGCAGGTATGGCAAAACCTGGGGCATGTACGGAAGACGCTGGGGCGACAGGCCGCGGCGATCGACGCCTATCGCCGCGCGGTGGCGTTGCAGCCGACCATGGGGGAAGCGTGGTGGAGCCTCGCCAACCTGAAGACGGTGCGGCTCGACGCGGCAGACATAACGGCGATGCGCGGCGCGCTCGACACGCTGGCGCGCGACGCTGCGGCGCAGGGGGAGGATGTCTTCCACCTGCACTTTTCGCTGGGCAAGGCGCTGGAGGATGCGGGCGATCATGCCGCCGCCTTCGATCACTATGACCGCGGCAACCGCCTGCGGCGCGCGATGATCGCGCATGATGCCGACGATTTCAGTGCCGAGATCGCGGCCGCCACCGCTACCTTCACCGCGCCGTTCCTGGCGACGATCGGCGACGGGGGCTGTCCGGCCCCCGATCCGATCTTCATCGTCGGATTGCCGCGCTCCGGCTCGACGCTGGTCGAACAGATATTGTCCAGCCACAGCCAGGTGGAAGGGACGATGGAACTGCCCGACATGATGATGATCGCCGGCCGGTTGCAGGCGCGCGTCGATGACGGCGAGTTTCCCGATTTACGTGCGATGATCGCATCATTGTCCGCCGCCGACCGCACGCGGTTGGGGGAGGAGTATCTGGAGCGCACGCGCGTCCACCGGCGCACCGACCGCCCGCTGTTCATCGACAAGATGCCCAACAACTGGCAGCATGTCGGGCTGATCGGAATGATCCTGCCCAACGCGCGCGTCATCGATGCGCGCCGCCATCCGATCGCCTGCTGCTTTTCGGGCTGGAAGCAGCATTTCGCACGCGGACAGTCGTTCAGCTACGACCTGACCGACATCGCCCGCTACTATCGCGATTACGTGGCGCATATGGCCGCCTATGACGCTGCGGTGCCCAGGCGCGTTCATCGCGTCATCTACGAACGGATGGTGCAGGATACGCCGGGCGAGGTCGACCGGCTGCTCGCCTATCTGGGACTGTCGTTCGAACCGGCGTGCCTTTCCTTCTGGCAGAACGACCGGGCGGTGCGCACCGCGAGTTCCGAACAGGTACGGCGCCCGATCTTCACCGACGCGGTCGATCACTGGCGTCACTATGAGACGATGCTGGCGCCGCTGTTCGCGGTGCTGGGGCCGATCGCCGATTGCTACCCCGATGTGCCGGCAGCGATCTCCGCCGGCCCTGCGATCACTTGCGCAGCGACACCAGATAGTTGACCACAGCGGCACGATCCGCGGGGTTGGCGATCGCGATCGCCATGCGCGTCCCCGGCACCAGCTTGGCGGGCGCCTGAAGGAACTTGTCGAGCGTCGCCTTGTCCCATTTCAGGTTGGAGGCGCGCAGCGCCGACGAATAGAGGAAGTCGGTGCTGGCCGCCTTGCGACCGCCCACACCGGCAAGATTGGGTCCAAGGCCGGCGCGGGCACCGGGAGTCGTCACGTGGCACATCTGGCACCGCTGGCGAAAGATCGTGCCACCATCCGCCTGCGCCGATGCCGGGCTGGCCACGAACGCAAGCGGCACCAGCACCACACCGATACGCATGGCAGTAAAGAACTTCATCATCGCGCGCCCCCGAAATGATCCGCGCCATGCTGCGCGGCACAATCATGACGATCGTCCAATATTATGCGTCGGCGGCTCGCGCAATCGCTATCTGACGCACCGCGCCGTCATGCCTGCCTGTTGCAGGCGCCAGATGAGCTGGTCCAGCCGGTCTTGTCCGAAAAAAGGTTCGTCTTGAAACGCCATCAGCGGCACCCCGTAATGGCCGGCGGCACGCTGATCGACCTCGTTCGCGACGATCGCCGCCGCCAGCCGCTCGCCTTCCGTCGCAACCACGGCGTCCATCTCCGCCAGATCGAAACCCAGCGGCGCGACCGCGCGTGCCAGATGGTCGCCGACATGCCAGTCGTCGGTGCCGCCGTCCCACAACAGCCGGCTGACCGCCGCGGCGAAGGCGACGCCGGCCCCGCGCTCGCACGCCAGTTGCCCCAGCCGGCTGAGACGGTGGATGTACGGCTGTTCGGCCAGATAGGTGCGCGTGGCGCGATCCATCACCACCGGGTCCGGGCGCGGCCAGCGGAACGGCATCCCCAGGAACTCGGCGGTGCGCAGCGTGTCGCGCAGCAGATAGCCGGTCCACAGCGGATCGGCGTTGCTGAAGAACGACGCCTGCCGCACCGCGATCGGGCGCACGATCCGCATCCGACACGCCACGTCGTGATCGCGCAGCAACGCCTCCAGCCGCGGCATCAGGAGATAACTGTAGGGCGAACGGAACGACCAGAAGCAATCGAACGACAGCATCGCGGCACCTCTCCTGTTTGGCATCAGCGGTCACCGCAATCGGCGGCGCTGTCAATGACGGCGCATGCGGGTCAGGCAGCCAGCAAACGGGCGGCACACATCTGGACATGTTCGGCGATCAGCTTGAACGCGGTGTGCATCGGCGATTGCCGGCGCCACGCGATCGCGATCGAACGATAGGCCTGCCACCCCTGCACGTCGAGGACCTGCACCCCCGTCGCCCCACCGATCGTGGAGCGCAGGTACAGGCCCGGCAGCAGCGCCAACCCCAGGCCGCTTGCCACCATCTGGTGCAGGCTGCCCAGGCTGGTGCCGGTATAGTCGGGGGCGATTGTCATCCCATAGGCTGCGGCGATATCGCCCGCCTGCCGCGCCAGATGGTGGCGCGGATCCAGCGTCAGCAGCGGACTGCCCGCCAGACCGTCGCGCGTCACGACATCGTCCGCCCCCAGCGGATGGTCCAGCGCCGCGACTAGGTGCAGCGGTTCGCGGAACAGCGGCTCGATCACCAGATCGTCCCCCGCCATGGGCAGGGGGCCCAGCACGACGTCGATGTTCCCGCGCGACAGCTCCAGCATCTGTTCGTCGGGAATGCCTTCTCGCACATGCAGGCGCAGCCGGGGGGCGTTGCGATGCAGGTCGGCGATGATCGGCGACAGCAGATACGGGCCGAGCGTGGGCGTCGTGCCCAGTTTCAGCGTCCCGGTCAGGCTGTCCGACGATCCCGACGCCAGCGCAACGATATCGCGTGCGTCGGTGAGCATCCGGCGCGCGGTGGACACGATGCTGCGACCGACCGGGGTCAGCACAGCGCCCGCGGTGCTGCGTTCCAGCAGCGTGATTCCCAGCCGCTCCTCCAGCGCGCGGACCTGCTGGCTCAGCGTCGGCTGCGACACGTTGGCGACACGCGCGGCCATCGCGAAGGAGCCAGTATCGGCAACCGTGACGAGATACTCGAGCTGACGCAGCGTAGGCATAATGGGATATAGCCCCTGCCTATAGCCAGGACGCAAGCATTCCGATTGGCCTTGTCACGCGGAACGCTGTAGCGCTTCGGTATCGCTACGATACCGGAACGCCGGCCCGCGGCAGGCGGGCGGCGCGGATTGCGGTAGCGGCGGCGATGATCGAGGCGGATTGGGAGCACGCGGTGGCGGCGAAGCGACTGGGTTTTCGGGACGCGGCGGCGTGGCTGTCGCAGATCATCGGTCCTGACGCCGCCTATGTGCGGCTCGGCATCGTCTATACCGTCGCGATCAGCCTTCTGTCGCTGGCCACGCCGATCTCCGTTCAGTTGCTGATCAACAGCGTCGCGAACACCGCGATGCCGGCGCCGTTATGGGCGTTGTCCGCGGTGCTGCTGCTCCTGCTGCTGCTGGTCGCGGGGCTGAGCGCGCTGCGCGTCTGGATCATGGCAGCGTTCGAACGGCGTGTCTTCGCGCGCGTCGTCGCCGAAGTGACCGTGCGGGCGGTCCATGCGCAGGATCCGTTCTTCACCGATGCCAAGCGCGGCGACCTGTTCAACCGCTATTTCGATCTGGTGGTGATCCAGAAGGCGGTGCCCAGCCTGGTCATCGGCGGCTTTACGATCGTGTTGCAGGCCGTCGTCGGGCTGACGATCACCAGTTTCTACCACCCGTTCTTCCTGGCCTTCAACGTCGTGCTGGTGGCGGCGGTGCTGCTGGTGTGGCTGATCTGGCAACCGGGCGCGATCACCGGAGCCGTGGCGATGAGCCATGCCAAGCACAACGCCGCCCGCTGGCTGGAAAGCGTTGGCGGGTCGAACGGTTTCTACAAATCGTCGCGCCATCTCGACTTCGCGATGGACCGGTCGGAGGCGATGACCGCCACCTATGTCGGCGCTCACCGGCGCTACTTCCGCTACCAGTTCGCGCAGACGGTGACGTTCCTGCTGATCTACGCTTTTGCCGGCGCTGCGCTGCTGCTGCTGGGCGGGACACTGATCCTGCGCGGGCAATTGTCGCTGGGACAGCTGGTCGCGGCCGAGCTTATCCTGTCGGGCGTGTTCTACGGCATCTCGCAGCTGGGCTGGTATCTCGACACCTTCTACGATCTGGTCGCCAGTGCGGAGGAAATGTCGCTGCTGTTCGCGATCCCGCAGGAACCGAACGTGCGCGGCGAAGGCGGGCCGCGTGACGGCGCGGTGGCGTTGACCGATCTGGTGCTTGACGGCGCGCGCTACAATCTGACGCTGGCGGCGGGCGAGCAGCTGGTCACCGTCGCGGAACCGGGCGCCGAGCATCGGCTGGCACGCCTGCTGAAACGGCATGTCCATCCCGAACGCGGGCTGATCCGGATCGGCGGTGCCGATCTGGGCGCGCTGGACATGTATCACCTGCGCTCGGACGTGATGGTGCTCGAACGCTCGACCATCGTCGAGGTGACGATCCGCGAGTATCTCAGCCTCGCCTCGGGAAGCCGCTCGGGCGAGGCGATGGACGCCCTCGCCGCGGTCGGGCTGGAACGCCGGCTCGCCAGCCTGCCCCTCGGCCTCGACACGCCGCTCGGCTCGTCCGGCTATCCGCTCAGCATCGGCGAGACGATGGCGTTGAAACTCGCCAATGCGTTGCTGGTACGCCCCAAATTGCTGCTGCTGGGCCAGGTTTTCGACCTGTTGCCGGCCCATCGGCTGCGCGATGCGCTGCGCCTGCTGAAGGCGCATGGCACCACGACACTGCTGTTCACCGGACGTCCCGAAGATCTCGAACTGGACGGTTTCCTTCACCTCGGCCTGGCCGAGCAGCGCCGCTTCACGAACCTGGCCGATCTGACGGCGGCCGTCCGCCAGGGGAGCACCGATGTCGTATCAGCCTGAACATCTGACGCATTTTCGCACCCTCGCCACGCTGCGCCCGCCGCGCGTCGGCGTCGCGATCGCGTGGCTGGTGACGGTCGGCATCGCCGCTGCGGCCGCCATCCTGTTCCTGGTCCCGTGGCTGCAGACCGCGCAGGGGCGCGGACAGGTCGTCGCGCTCGATCCGGGCGACCGCGCGCAGGACGTCACCGCATTGGTGCCGGGGCGCGTCGAACGCTGGTACGTCCATGACGGCCAGCATGTGAACCGCGGCGATCCGATCGCGCGCGTCGTCGATCTCGACCCCAATCTGCTCTCCCGTCTCGCCGCCGAACGCGCGCAGGTGGAGGCGGAGATCGCCGCGGTGCGCCAGTCGCAGGCGGTCGCCGCGATCGACGTCGGCCGTACCCGCCAGCTGCTTGCCGAGGGGCTGGCGGCGCGCCGCGATTTCGAACAGGCGCAGATCAAGGTCGCGGACGCCAGTGCCAAGCTGGCGGAATCGCGCGCGAAGCTGAACCGCATCGACGTGCAGCTCAACCGTCAGTCCGCTCAGCTGGTCCGCGCGCCACGCGACGGCCGCATCCAGAACCTGAACGCCGCCGCCGGCGGTGCGCTGGTTTCCGCCGGCACCACGCTGGCGGTGATCGCCCCCGAACGGGTCGAACGCGCGGTGGAGCTGCTGATCGATGGCCGCGACGTGCCGCTGCTGCGCCCGGGCCGCCCGGTGCGGCTGGAATTCGAGGGCTGGCCCGCCATCCAGTTCAGCGGCTGGCCTTCGGTCGCCTATGGCTTCTTCGACGGGCGGGTCCGCACGATCGACCCCAATGCCAATGCGCAGGGACTGTTCCGCATCCTGGTCGAGCCGATGCCCGGCAAGCCCGCCTGGCCCGGCCCGCGCTACGTCCGGCTGGGCGGCAAGGTCTATGGCTGGGTGCAGGGGGAGACGGTGACGGTCGGCTACGAACTGTGGCGCCAGCTGAACGACTTCCCGCTCGAATTCGGGCAGGTAACCACCGACAAGGCGTCGGGCGGGGCCGCCGGCGCGAAGGAAGAGGACAGCGGCAAGATCGCGGCGAAGGCGGGCAAGCCGAAATGATCCGCGCGCTCCTCCTCGCCTCCGCGCTGCTCGCCGCTCCGGCGGTCGCCGGCCCCGCGGGCGCGCAAACGCCGGCGGCCGCGCCGTTGACGCTTGACGAAGTGTTGCGCTCGTCCGCCCGCGCCGCACCGCAGATCGTCGAGGCGCTGGCCAAGGTCCGCTCGGCCGAGGGACGCGCGCTGACCGCCGACGGCGCGTTCGATACCGTATTCGACGTGGAAGGCCGATCGCGGGCGCTGGGCTATTACGACGGCACCGTTGCCAGCGCCCGCGCGACGCGCCCACTGACGGGCAACGGCGGCTATGTCTATGGCGGCTATCGCGTCAGCCGCGGCGGCTTTCCGGTGTACGAGGACGAGAATTACACCAATCGGCTGGGCGAGGTGAAGGTCGGCGCGCTCTATTCGCTGCTACGCGACCGGCTGGTGGACGAACGCCGCACCCGCCGCACGCTGGCGTCGGGCGATATCGACATCGCGCGCTTCGAACGCGAGGCGGTGGCGATCGGGGTGCAGCGGCGCGCGATCGACGCCTACCAGACCTGGGTCGCCGCCGGGCTGCGGCTGCGCGCCTATCGCGACCTGCTGGAATTATCGGAAAGCCGCCGCGGCGGGCTGTCGCGGCAGGTGCAGCTGGGCGCGCGGCCCGACATCCTGCTGGCGGAAAACGACCAGAATCTCGTCCGCCGCCGTGCGCTGGTGGTGCGTGCCGAGGGCGATTTCGCGGCGGCGGCCAATGCCCTGTCGCTCTACTTCCGCGACGATGCAGGGGAGCCGGTGATCGTCGGGCCGGAACGGCTGCCGCGCGATGCCGGCGCGCTGTCGGGCGTAATGGTGGCCAATGTCGCTGACTATGCGCAGCGCCGCCCCGATCTTCAGGTGCTGCTGGCGCGGATCGACCAGGGTTCGGCGCGGCTGGCGCTGGCGCAGAACGACCTGCGCCCGCGGTTCGACCTGCGCGGGGAACTGGGCAAGGACGTCGGCCCGGTCGGGCTGGGGGGCCCGTCGCGCACCCCGTTGGAAGGGGCGATCGGCTTCCGCTTCTCCATGCCCCTGCAGAACCGCGCCGCGAAAGGCCGGATGGCGGAAGCCCGGGCGGAGATGGATGCGCTGTCGGCGCGCAGCCGCTTTCTGCGCGACCAGATCGCCGTCGAGGTGGAGGGGATCAGCATCAATGTCGGTGCGGCCGAGCGGCTGGCCGAGATCGCCGAACAGGAACGCCAGCTGGCCGAACGTCTCGCCGCCGCGGAACGCCGCCGCTTCGAACTCGGCTCCAGCGACTTCTTCCTGGTGAACCAGCGCGAGGAAACCGCCAACGACGCGCGCGTACGGCTGATCGACGCGCAGACCCGCATCGCCGCGGCACGCGCCGAACTGGCCGCCGCGACCGCGGATCGCGCGGCTCTGGGCCTGGACCGCTAGCGGCGTCAGTCCACCGGCGCGAGCACGCGCACGGCGCGGTGCGGCGTGCCAGGGTCGATCGCACGGCACGTCGCCGGGCTGACATGGACGGTGCAAAGCACCGCCACCGCGTCGCGGTGTGTGACCGCGATCAGGCCCTGGCCAGTGCGAGCCAGCCGCTGCGTCAGCCGCTCGACCACCGCGCGTTCGGTCGGCGCGTCCAGCGCCTCGGTCGGCTCGTCCAGCAACAGCCACGGCGCGCGCGACAGATAGGCGCGCGCCAGCGACAGCCGCCGCCGCTCCCCGCCGGACAGCTGCTCGCCATTCTCGCCGATCCAGCTGTCCAGCCCGTGCGGCAGCGCGCGCACCACGCCCGCCAGACACGCAGCGTCCAGTGCGTCCCACAACGCACGCTCGGCGGCGTCGGGGTCGGCCAGCAGCAGGTTGTCGCGCACCGTGCCCGCCAGCAATTGCGCATCCTGCGGCGCCCAGGCGAAGATCGCGCGCAGCGTCGCCGCCGGCAGCGCCGCCAGCGGCATATCGCCCAGCCGGATACCCGGCGCGTCATGGTGGCGCAGCCCGATCATCGCCTCGACAAGGCTGGTCTTGCCCGTGCCGGTCGCGCCGGTGATCGCGATCCGCGCACCCGCGGGGACCAGCGTGCCGACGCCCGGCAGCGTCAGGGCGGCCGAACGGGGCTTGGGGAAAGGTGGCGGGTCGGGCATGAACAGCGCGCCAAGTCGTGCAGCGGCCTCCCGCGTTGCGGACCGTGCCGCGCGCTCGCGCAGCGCCGGCATGATCCCGTCCATCGCCGCCGCCGCGGTCAGCGCGCCGAGCGCCGCCAGCGCCGTGCCGGCGGGCATGGCCAGCAGGAACACGCCGACCGCGGCCGCGCCCGTCGCGAGCGCGCCGATCGCCTCGATCGCGCCGCCGGCCGCCGCCTGCCGCCGCCGCGCATCCGCCAGCGCCGCGTCAGCCGCGGCGATGCGGGCGATCGCGGCATCCTCCATGCGGTAGCAGCGCAACTCAGGTGCGGCGGCCAGTTGCAGACCAAGCAGTTCCCGCAACGCGCCCTGCCGGCGCTGCACCTCCTGCCCCGCTTCGTCGAGACGCCGGCACGACCAGCCCGTCAGCCCCACCGCCATCCCCGCCAGAAGGAGGAACAACAGCGCGGCGACAGGCCGGACGCTCAGGATCAGCAATCCGCCGGCGGCGATCGCTGCCGCCGCGCCGGCGCGCGCGGGCCGGCGCGCGATCGCCATTTCGATGGCACCGACGTCCTGGACCAGCCGCGCGCTCGCCTCGCCACTGGTCAATGCCAGCGCAGCGGCGGGAGGCGAGCCGGCAATGGCGCGGTAAAGCGCCGGGCGGACCTGCGCGAGCACGGCGAAGGCGGCAGCATGTCCGGCCAGCCGCTCCCCGTATCTCGCGCCCGTCCGCACGATCGCGAGCAAACGGATCGTCGCGCTGGGCAGCAGATAGTTGAATCCCGCCGCCGCCCCGGCCAGCCCCGCCGCCCCTGCCGCGGTGATGAACCAGCCGGACAGCCCCAGCAGCATCGCCGTCGCCGCGGCCACCGCGGCCGCAAGCAGGGCGGCGCGCAGCAACCCCGCGCGTTCCCGCCGGATTTCCGCCGCGAGCAGGTCGGCAAACCCGCTCACAACCGCACCACTCGATCGGCGATGGCCGCCAGGCGCGACGAATGCGTCGCGATCAGCGCGGTGCGCCCGGCGCAGGCGACCGCGATGGCATGGATCATCTCCTCCTCCGCCGCTGTATCCAGATGTGCGGTCGGTTCATCGAGCAACAGCAGCGGCGCGTCGTTCAACAGCGCCCGCGCGATCCCGATCCGCCGCCGCTCTCCGCCGGACAGCCCCCCGCCCCGCGCGTCGAGCGGCGCGTCGAGCCCGCCCGGGCGCCGCGACAGCGCCGCTTCCAGCCCCGCCGCAGCTGCAGCGGCGGCGATCCGCTCACGCGGCGCCGCCGGATCGGCGATCGCGATCGCCTCCGCGATGGTGCCGGGCAGCAGCAACGGGTCCTGCCCCGCCCACGCCGCCGCGACGCCCGCACCGGGCGGCAGCCGTGCCTCGCCCACGAAGATCGCGCCGGCCCTCACGGGTGCCAGTCCCAGCAGCGTGCGCAGCAGGCTCGACTTGCCGCTGCCCGATGCGCCGACCAGCGCGACCGTCTCCCCCGGCATGACCGTCAGGCAGAAGTCCGCCACCGCCGCGCGATCGGCATCGGGATAGCGGATCGTCACCCGGTCGAAGACCAGCCGCGGCGGATGCCGGACGACAACCGGCGCGGGCGGCACCGGCCGGTCGAGCATCGGCCGCAGCCGCGCCGCCGCGGTCTCCGCCGCCTGCCGTTCGTGATAGGCGGCGGCAAGTCGCCGCATCGGGGCATAGAATTCGGGCGCCAGTGCCAGCGCGAAGAAGGCGCGCCCCAGCGTCAGCCGCTCGGGAATCGCAACGGGCAACAGCCCCAGCAGCGCGAACCCGCAATAGACCGCCACCAGCGCGACCGACAGCGCCGCGAAGAATTCCAGCGCCCCCGACGACAGGAACGCGACCCGCAGCACCGCCATGGTTCGCGAGGCCAGATCCTGTGAGGCCGTGCCGATCCGCGCCGCCTCGCGCTCCTCCGCGCGAAACGCCAGCACCACGGGCAGCGCGCGCACGCGGTCGGCGAAGAGCGACGACAGCCGCGCGAGCGCGACGAACTGCCGCCGCGACCGGTCGGCGGCCGCTCCCCCCGCGAGCGCCATGGCCGCGACGAAGGGGATCAGCGTCGCGAACAGGATCGCCGCGCTGACCGGGCTGGCGAACGCGATCGCGGTCAGTACCGCTAGCGGGCCGATCACCGCCGCGCCGCGGGCCGGCAGGAACCGCGCGGCATAGCCGTCGAGCGCATCGACATCGTCCACCGCCGTGCCGACCCATGCCGAGGAGGTCGGGCGCGCTTCTGGACCGGCATGGAACGCCGCGCGGACGATCCGTATCCGGGCGGCGGCGACGGTGCCTCGTCCCGCCGCAGCGGCGCAGCCGGACAACACCCATGCGATACCCGCGCGGGCGGCGGCGGCGGCGAGCGCCAGCGTCAGCCACCATGCCGCCCCGCTCACCGCGCCGGCAAGCCCGCCGGCAAAGCCGATCGCCGCCACCGTATCGCCGACCATCAGCGCCGCCGCCGCGCGCGACGGACGGGCCAGGTCGCCCAGCGGAGCGCGGCCAGGGCGGCGGGGAGCGGCGATCGGCGTCATGTCGACCGCCTAGTCCGCGCCTGCCGCCCGCCGAATACGGAGTTTCCCGTATATCGACGGCGCCCCGCGAAGCCGATGAGGCTGATCGAGCCGGCGCCCGATGGCCCGGCATGGAGGAGACTTCAGCGGTGGACCCTAGCGTCATCGACCTGTCGCGGCTGCAATTCGCGCTGACCGCGCTCTACCATTTCCTGTTCGTGCCGCTGACGCTGGGGCTCAGCTTCATGCTGGTCATCATGGAATCGGTCTATGTCATGACGGGGCGGCCGGTGTGGCGACAGGTGACGCGCTTCTGGGGAAAGATCTTCGGGATCAATTTCGTGCTCGGTGTCGCCACCGGGCTGACGATGGAGTTCGAGTTCGGCACCAACTGGTCGTATTTCTCGCATTATGTCGGCGACATCTTCGGCGCGCCGCTCGCCATCGAAGGGTTGATGGCGTTCTTCCTGGAGGCGACGTTCGTCGGGCTGATGTTCTTCGGCTGGGACCGGCTGTCGAAACTGGGGCATCTCATCGTCACCTTCATGGTGGCGCTGGGGACCAACCTGTCGGCGCTGTGGATCCTGATCGCCAATGGCTGGATGCAGAATCCGGTCGGCGCGGCGTTCAATCCGGAAACGATGCGGATGGAGGTGACCGATTTCGGCGCGGTGGTGTTCAACCCCGTCGCGCAGGCCAAGTTCGTCCACACCGTCAGCGCCGGCTATGTCACCGCGTCGGTCGTGGTGCTGGGTATCTCCGCCTTCTGGCTGCTGAAGGGGCGGTGGCTGCCAGTCGCACGCCGATCGATGACCGTCGCAGCGGCGTTCGGGCTGGCCTCATCCCTGTCGGTCGTCGTGCTGGGTGACGAAAGCGGCTACGCGCTGACCGACAACCAGAAGATGAAGCTCGCCGCGATCGAGGCCGCTTGGCACACCGCGCCCGCGCCCGCCGGCCTCACGATCTTCGGCATACCCAGCATGGCGACCCGCGAAACCCGCTACGAAGTGCAGGTGCCGTGGGTGCTTGGGCTGATCGCGACGCGCAGCCTGGGCGGCACGGTCACCGGCATGTCCGAACTGGTGTTGCAGGCGCAGGAGCGGATCGCCTCCGGGCAGGTCGCCTATGCCGCGGTCCAGCGGCTGAAGGCCGATGCGAAGGATGCCCCCGCCCGCGCCGCGTTCGAGGCGCACAAGCGCGATCTCGGCTATGCGCTGCTTCTGAAGCGATACGTCGCCGATCCCGCCGCCGCCACTCCGGCCGAGGTCGAGCGCGCGGCCTGGGACACGGTGCCCAGCGTGCCGGTGATGTTCTGGGCGTTCCGCGTCATGGCCGCGATCGGCTTTGCGATGATCGCGCTGTTCGCCACCGCCTTCGTCCTCTGTTCGCTCAGGCTGCACATGAGCGTGCGCTGGTTCCTGCGCGCGGCGGTCGTCGCGATCCCGCTGCCGTGGGTGGCGATCGAGCTGGGCTGGATCGTCGCCGAACTGGGGCGCCAGCCGTGGGCGATCGACGGCGTGCTGCCGACCTTCCTAGCCGCGTCCAGCCTGACCCCGGCGATGCTGCTGACGACCATCGCGGGCTTCACCCTCCTCTACGGTACGCTGGCGGTGATCGAGGTGCGGCTGATCCTGGCCGCGGTCCGCCACGGCCCGATCGAGGACGAGCCGGCGCTGCCCGCCGACACGCATGCGCCGATCTCCGCGCAACCGCTCGCCGTCTGAAAGGAGCGTCACGATGTTCGACTATGAGATGTTGCGCCTGATCTGGTGGGTGCTGCTGGGCGTGCTGCTGATCGGCTTCGCGCTGACCGACGGGTTCGACCTGGGCGTCGCGGCGCTGCTGCCCTTTGTCGCCCGCAAAGATGCGGAGCGGCGGATGGTCATCAACACGATCGGCCCGACGTGGGAGGGGAACCAAGTGTGGTTCATCCTGGGTGGCGGCGCGATCTTCGCCGCATGGCCGCTCGTCTATGCCGCGAGCTTTTCCGGCTTCTACCTCGCGATGTTCGTGGTGCTCGCCGCGCTGATCCTGCGCCCGGTCGGGTTCAAATATCGCAGCAAGCGTCCCGATCCGGCGTGGCGGAGCCGCTGGGACTGGGCGCTATTCGTCGGCGGGCTGGTGCCGGCACTGGTGTTCGGCGTCGCGGTCGGCAACGTGCTGACCGGCGCGCCCTTCCGCTTCGACGGCGACCTGCGGGTTTTCTACGACGGCAACTTCCTTGCGCTGTTCAGCCCGTTCGCGTTGCTGGCGGGCGTGCTGTCGGTGGCGATGCTGGTGCTGCACGGCGCGGCGTGGCTGTCGATCAAGGTCGAGCACGGCCCGGTGCACGACCGCGCGACCGCCTATGGCTTTGCCGCGGGAACGCTGGCGCTGCTGCTGTTCGCGGTCGGCGGACTGATGGTGGCGGCGATGCCGGGGTTCGAGATCGTCGGGACGGTCGATCCTGCCGGCGCCTCCAACCCGCTCCACACCACCGCGCGCATCGTCACGGGCGGGTGGCTGGCGAATTTCGCACGGCACCCGTGGATGGCGATCGCGCCGGCGCTGGGCTTTGCGGGAACGGCGCTGGCGATGATCGGCATCTACCGGCAGCGGGCGGCGCTGGCGTTCGGCGGGTCGAGCGCGGGGGCGGCGGGGATCATCGCCACGGTGGGCTGCGCGATGTTCCCGTTCATCCTGCCGTCCAGCATCGACGCGCATTCCAGCCTGACGGTCTGGAACGCCTCGTCCAGCGCGCGGACGCTGGGGATCATGCTGGTCGTCACCATCGTCTTCCTGCCGATCGTGCTGGCCTACACCGCCTGGGCATATCGCGTGATGTTCGGGCGGGTCACCACCGCCGCCGTCACCGCCGGCCCCGACTTCTACTGAGGGGAAGCAGTCATGTGGTATTTCACCTGGGTCCTGGGCCTCGGCCTGGCGGTCGGTTTTGGCATCCTCAACGGCATCTGGCACGAGTTCCATCTGCCCGCCGACGAACAGGAATAAGCCGGTGGCGACCTATCACCCCGATCTCGCCAGGCAGGCGATCCCGCGCTACACCAGCTATCCCACCGCGGTCGATTTCACCCCCGCGGTGGGGCCGGAGCGACAGGCCCTGGCGCTGCTGGGCGTCGCGCCCGACACGCCCGTATCGCTCTACATCCACGTGCCCTATTGCCGGGAGATATGCTGGTATTGCGGCTGCAACACCGGCGCGACCGGCCGGCCGGCACGGCTCGACGCCTATGTCGACGCGCTGCTGGCGGAGATCGGGCTGGTCGCCGGGCTGCTGGATGGCCGCGTCCGCTCCATCCACTTCGGCGGCGGCAGCCCGAACGCGCTGTCGCCGGCGCAGTTGCTGCGCCTTGCGGAGGCGATCCGCGACCAGTTCGGCGTCGACACCGCGGCGGAATGGGCGATGGAGATCGACCCGCGCGGCTTCGACACTGCTTATGCCGATACGCTGGCGGCGATCGGCATCCGCCGGGTGAGCATCGGCGTGCAGACATTCGCGCCCGCGATCCAGCGCGCGATCAACCGGGTGCAGCCGTACGAAGCGATCGCGCTAGTCGCCGAGCGGTTGCACGGCGTCGGCATCTGGCACCTCAACTTCGACCTGATGTACGGACTGCCGGGCCAGCGCGCCGAGGATATCGCGGAAACGATCGCCGCGGCGCTGACGCTCCATCCGGCGCGCGTGGCGATGTTCGGCTATGCGCATCTGCCCGCGATGATCCCGCGCCAGCGGATGATCGACGCGGCCGACCTGCCAGATCCGCAGCAACGCTTCGCGCACAGCGCGCTGACGCACGACCTGCTGGTCGGCGCGGGCTATGCGCCGATCGGCTTCGATCATTTCGCGCGCGCCGACGATCCGCTCGCTATCGCCGCGGTCACCGGGCGCCTGCGCCGCAACTTTCAGGGGTTCACCGATGACGAAGCCGAGGCGGTGATCGGCATCGGCGCCTCCGCGATCAGCCAGTTCGACGGGCTGATCGTCCAGAACGAAAAGCATGTCGGCCGATATCGCGCGGCGATCGCCGGTGGCCATCTGGCCACCACGCGCGGTGTGGTGCGCAATGCCGAGGATCGCCTGCGCGGCGCGATCATCGAGCGGCTGCTGTGCGATGGCCAGGTCGATCTGGCCGCGCTGTGCGGCGCCCACCGGCTGGCGCTGACGTCGCTGCTCGATGCGCTGGTCGCGCTGGCGCCGCTGGAGCAGCGCGGGATCGCGCGCTGGTGCGGCGGCCGACTGTATCTCGACGACGGCGATCGCGCCTATCGGCGGGTGGTGGCCGCGGCGTTCGATGCGCGGCGTCGGCGCGCCGCCGCGCCGGCAAGCCTCGCGGTCTGACACGGAACGTGTCACGTAGGTGCCGATGAGCAGCATGGACAGCCGCGAAACGGAGAGGACGGCCGAACAACTCGCGCGCTTCGTCGAGGGGTTGGCGGACCGCGCCGTCCTGCTGCTGACGCCGGACGGCACGGTCGCCAGCGGCACGAAGGGGGCGCGACGGTTGCTGGGTTGGTCCCCCGACGCTCTGGCCGGTCACCCCGCCGCGGTGCTGTATCCCGGCGAGAATGCCGCGCGGCAGTGCGGTGCGGCGCTCCACGCCGCCACGACGCAATCGCCGCTCCGCCGCGAACAATGGCTGGTGCGGCGCAACGGCAGCGAATTCCTAGCCGATGTCACGATCGTGGCGCTGCGCGGCGATGACGCAACGCTGACCGGGTTCGGCATGGAGATCGCCGACGTCACCTCCGGGCGGGCACGCGAACAGGCGCTGCGGCAGAGCGAGCTGCACGTCCGGTCGATCCTGGCCACCGTGCCGGATGCGATGGTGGTGATCGACGATGCCGGATCGATCCTGTCGTTCAGCGCCGCCGCCGAACGGCTGTTCGGCTATGCCGAGATGGAGGTGGTGGGACGGAACGTCAGCGTGCTGATGCCCTCCCCCTATCGCGAACAGCATGACGGCTATATCGCCCGCTACGAAACCACGGGCGAGCGGCGGATCATCGGGATCGGCCGCGTCGTCACCGGGCTGAAGCGCGACGGGACGCAATTCCCGATGGAATTGTCGGTCGGGGAGGCGCGTGACGAGGGGCACCGCATCTTCACCGGCTTCATCCGCGACCTGACGACGCAGCAGTTGGCGGAGCTGCGGATGAAGGAGCTTCAGGCGGAGCTGATCCACGTCTCGCGCGTCAGCGCGATGGGCACGATGGCCTCGACGCTGGCGCACGAACTGAACCAGCCGCTGACCGCGATCGCCAACTACCTCGAGGCGGGCCGCGACCTGATCGACAGCGACGCGCCCGATGCGCAGCCGTTCCTGCGCGAGGCGATGGATGAGGCATCGCGCGAGGCACTGCGCGCCGGGCAGATCGTGCGGCGGCTGCGCCAGTTCGTCGCGCGCGGCGACACCGACAAGGCGGTGCACGATTTGCCGGAGATGATCGAGGAGGCGACCCGGCTGGGGCTGCTCGGCGCGACCGAACGCGGCATCCGGCTGTTCACCGATCTCGATCCTGCCGCCGCGCATGTGCTGGCCGATCGCGTCCAGATCCAGCAGGTGCTGGTCAACCTGCTGCGCAACGCCGCCGAGGCGGTCGGCGACACGGCGCATCGCGACATCCGCATCACCACCCGCCGCAACGGCGGGATGATCGACGTGGCGGTCGCGGATACCGGGCCGGGCATCGACCCCGCGGTGGCCCCGCGCCTGTTCGAGGCATTCGCCAGCGGAAAGGAACAGGGCATGGGACTGGGCCTGTCGATCTCCCGCACGATCGTCGAGGCGCATGGCGGCCGCATCTGGGCCGAGCCGGCGGTCGGTGGTGGCGCGATATTCCATTTCACGGTGTGGAGCGCCGAACCGGGGGACGGCCATGACTGACCGACGCATGGTGCATGTCGTCGATGACGAGGATGCGGTGCGCCGCTCGATCGCGTTCATGCTGAAGACGTCGGGCTTCGCGGTCACGCCCTGGGACAGCGGCGTGGCGTTCCTGCGCGCGGCGCGGCACGAGCGGCCCGGCTGCGTGCTGCTCGACATCCGTATGCCGGAAATGGACGGCCTCCAGGTCCAGCAGGAACTCGCCGTGCACGGCATCGGCTTTCCGGTGATCGTCCTGACCGGCCACGGCGATGTCGCGACGGCGGTGGCGGCGATGCGTGCGGGCGCGGT
This sequence comes from Sphingomonas ginsenosidimutans, assembly GCF_002374835.1. Taxonomy (GTDB): domain Bacteria; phylum Pseudomonadota; class Alphaproteobacteria; order Sphingomonadales; family Sphingomonadaceae; genus Sphingomonas; species Sphingomonas ginsenosidimutans. The sequence continues at coordinate 99,929 of NZ_NWVD01000001.1, read as the reverse complement.
CGATTTCCTGGAGAAGCCGTTCGAGAAGACCGCGCTGCTCGCCGCGCTCGATCGCGGCTTCGCCCATCTGGAACGGCGCGACACGGCCGCCGCCAGCGCGCGCGACGCGGCGGTGCGGATCGCCGCGCTGACACCGCGGGAGCAGGATATCCTGCGCGGGCTGGTGCGCGGGCATCCCAACAAGACGATCGCCTTCGACCTCGGCATCAGCCCGCGGACGGTCGAGGTGCATCGCGCCAATGTCATGACGAAACTGGGGGTGCACAGCCTGTCGGACGCGCTGCGCCTCGCCTTCGCGGCGGGGCTGGCCGACACTGTGGACAACACGTAGCGACCCGGCGCGCGGCGTTCGTCATCATCACGCTCCCATGATGGACTGGAGCTGCCATGACGACCGATCCGCCCCCCGAACACAGGCGAGCCGCGCTGGTGGTGGAGGACGACGACGGCGTGCGCCGATCGCTTCAGCTGCTGCTGCACTGGCGGGGATATGAGGTGCGCTCGTTCGCGTCGGCGGGGGCGTTGCTGGCGGGCGCCGATCTGGACGACGCCGCGGTGCTGATCGCCGATTTCCGCCTGCCCGACGCGACCGGATGCGACGTGCGCCGCGCATTGGGCGATCGCGGCTGGACGGGGCGCTCGGTGCTCATCACCGGCTATCCCAGCGCGGCGCTCGATGCACTGGCCCGGGACAGCGGCTTCGATGCGGTACTCAGCAAGCCGTTGCGGCAGCAGGCGCTGTTTTCGGCGCTGCGTGAGGATGAGGCCTCGGCACGTCGCTGACATCGGAGTATAACCGTCGGCGACAGGAGGCAGGATGCGATGAGAGGAGCCGTCGTCCGACACGGGGATGCCGTCCATGAGGCGGTCCGGTCAGCCAGCCGTGCCGCGACGTCGGCGATCGCCGCATCATGGTGCCGGTCGGCGCTGAACCATGGGCTCGATCCCGATGGCGCGCCGCTGCGCGACCGGATCGACGATGCGGCACTGGCCGCCGTCCGCGCCGAGAACGACCTGATGCTCGCAGTCGCCGCGCCGGTGCTGGACGAGATGTTCCGGGCGGTGGGGCGGACGGGCTGCGCGGTGATCCTGAGCGACCGGCGCGGCGTCATCCTGGAACGGCGCGCCGGCGCAGGCGACGCTGACGCCTTTTCCGCAGCGGGGTTGGTCGAGGGCGCCTTGTGGGGCGAGGAGGATCAGGGCACCAACGGCATCGGCACCTGCCTGTTCGAAGGCAAGCCGGTGGTCATTCACCGCGACCAGCATTTCGCCAGCCGCAACGTCAACATCAGCTGCATGGACGCGCCCGTCCACGATCCGCACGGCCGGTTGGCCGCGGCGATCGACGTGTCGAGCTGTCGCGACGATCACGGCACCGCGATGGCGGAGATGGTCGCCGCGCTGGTCCGCGATGCCGCGCGCCGGATCGAACGCGACCTGTTCTGCCGCCATTTCGCCGACCGCCGCATCATCTTCCTGCCCGAACAGGCGGTCAGCGGCAGCGCGTTGCTGGCGGTCGATCGCGACGATCTGGTCGTCGGGGCGAGCCGCGCCGCGCGGCTGCGACTGGGGCTGAACGACGCGGCGCTGGCCACGCCGCGGTCGCTGTCGCAGGTGCTGGGCGAGGAGGCGCCGCCCTCGTTCGAGAACGCCGATCGCGCGGTGCTGCGCCAAGCGCTGGCGCAGGCGGACGGCAACGCCAGCCGGGCGGCGCGGCTGCTGGGGATCGGGCGCGCGACGCTGTACCGCCGCATGGCACGCGCCGGCCTGACCGGCTGACGATCGCCGCCGCCAGCTGTCTCGACGGCGAGACACAGCGGCGGTCCCACCTCGGCCCCTCCCCTTCCGCGCTTGCCGACCGGGGGCGATAACGGGGGACAGACGCCGTCACGGCGCCCCACCTCGTAAAGGAGAGGACCATGAGCACCCTTACCCTCGATCGCACGGCCACGACGCTGCGCGCACCGTTCGCGCCGCGCTACGACAATTTCATCGGCGGCACCTGGGTCGCGCCCAAGGCGGGCCGCTATTTCCAGAACATCTCGCCGCTGACCGGCCAGCCCGTGGGCGAGATCGCGCGGTCGCAGGCCGAGGATGTCGAGGCCGCGCTGGACGCCGCGCATAGCGCGAAGGACGCCTGGGGCCGCACCTCGGTCGCCGAACGGGCGCTTATCCTCAATCGCATCGCCGACCGGATGGAACAGCATCTGGAACAGCTGGCGATCGCCGAGACATGGGACAACGGCAAGCCGATCCGCGAGACGATGGCCGCCGACATCCCGCTGGCGATCGACCATTTCCGCTATTTCGCCGGCGTCGTCCGCGCACAGGAAGGATCGATCGGGGAGATCGACCACGACACCGTCGCCTATCATTTCCACGAGCCGCTGGGCGTCGTCGGGCAGATCATCCCGTGGAACTTCCCGCTGCTGATGGCGGCGTGGAAGCTCGCCCCCGCACTCGCCGCCGGCAATTGCATCGTGCTGAAACCCGCCGAACAGACCCCCGCCTCGATCATGGTGTGGATCGACCTGGTCGGCGACATCCTGCCGCCGGGCGTGCTCAACATCGTCAACGGCTTCGGGCTGGAGGCGGGCAAGCCGCTGGCCACCTCGCGCCGGATCGCCAAGATCGCGTTCACCGGGGAGACCTCGACCGGTCGCCTGATCATGCAATATGCCAGCGAAAACCTGATCCCGGTGACGCTGGAACTGGGTGGCAAGTCGCCGAACATCTTCTTCGAGGATGTCACGCGCGAAGATGACGATTTCCTCGACAAGGCGCTGGAAGGGTTCACGATGTTCGCGCTGAACCAGGGCGAGGTGTGCACCTGCCCCAGCCGCGCGCTGGTGCACGAATCGATCTACGATCGCTTCATGGAGCGCGCGCTGAAGCGGGTCGCCGCGATCGTCCAGGGCAATCCGCTGGATGCCGCGACGATGATCGGCGCGCAGGCGTCGGCCGAACAGCGCGACAAGATCCTCTCCTATGTCGATATCGGCCGGCAGGAGGGCGCGGAACTGCTGATCGGCGGCGGCACGGCCGATCCCGGCGGGGCGTTGTCGGGCGGCTATTACGTGCAGCCGACCGTGTTCCGCGGCCATAACAGGATGCGCATCTTCCAGGAGGAGATCTTCGGCCCGGTGCTTTCGGTGACGACGTTCAGCGATGCGGAGGAGGCGCTGACGATCGCCAACGACACCGCCTACGGCCTGGGTGCCGGGGTATGGAGCCGCGACGCCAACACCTGCTACCGCTTCGGCCGGGCGATCCAGGCCGGACGGGTGTGGACCAATTGCTACCACGCCTATCCCGCGCACGCGGCGTTCGGCGGCTACAAGCAATCCGGCATCGGGCGTGAGAACCACAAGATGATGCTGGATCATTATCAGCAGACCAAGAACATGCTGGTCAGCTACAGCCCGAAGAAGCTCGGCTTCTTCTGACGACATGACGCCCCGCCCGGCCGGGCGGGGCGGTTTCCCCCCGAAGGAAGGAAGAACTTTATGGCGAAGACCATGAAGGCCGCGGTCGTGCGCGCGTTCGGCCAGCCGCTCAGCATCGACGAAGTCCCCGTGCCGCAGGTCGGCCCCGGCCAGATCCAGGTCGCGATCCAGGCATCGGGCGTATGCCACACCGATCTGCACGCCGCGCAGGGCGACTGGCCGGTCAAGCCCGAGCCGCCGTTCATCCCCGGCCACGAAGGCGTCGGCTTCGTCAGCCAGGTCGGCGCCGGGGTGAAGAACGTGAAGGAGGGCGACCGCGTCGGCGTGCCGTGGCTGTACAGCGCCTGCGGCCATTGCGTGCACTGCCTGGGCGGGTGGGAAACGTTGTGCGAGGCGCAGCTCAACACCGGCTATTCGGTCAACGGCGGGTTCGCCGATTACGTCCTCGCCGATCCCGATTATGTCGGTCACCTGCCCGCCGCGATCGGCTTTACGGAGATCGCACCGGTCCTGTGTGCCGGCGTCACCGTCTACAAGGGGCTGAAGATGACCGACACCCGGCCGGGTGACACCGTCGTCATCTCGGGCATCGGCGGGCTGGGGCATATGGCCGTGCAATATGCGGTCGCGATGGGCCTGAACGTCGCGGCGGTCGACGTCGACGATGCCAAGCTGGCGCTCGCCCGCCGGCTGGGCGCGACCGTCACCGTCAACGCGCGGACCGACCCCGATCCGGCCGCCACGATCAAGCGCGAGACCGGCGGCGGTGCGCAGGGCGCGCTGGTCACCGCCGTCAGCGAAAGGGCGTTCGCGCAGGCGATCGGGATGATGGCGCGCGGCGGGACGGTGGCGCTCAACGGTCTGCCGCCCGGCGACTTCCCGCTCAACATCTTCGGCCTCGTCCTCAACGGCATCACCGTGCGCGGATCGATCGTCGGCACGCGCCTCGATCTGCAGGAATCGATCGACTTCGCCGCGCACGGCAAAGTGCGCGCCACGGTGGAGGTCGCGCGGCTGGCGGACATCAACACCGTCTTCGATCGGATGCACAGGGGCCAGATCGAAGGGCGTGTCGTCATGGATCTGACCGCCTGACGACGAACGCGGGCGGCGGCAGGGCGATATGCCGCCGCCCGATCACGGGCGACTGATGACGCCTGTGCATCTGAACATGACATAATGTCACTTCCCGTGACGGGCGGAATTCGGGAAACTGCCCCGCGCATCCGCGCCACGATGCCGTCACTGGGGGGTGAACGATATGAATTTCGCTGCAAAATGCCGCTCGGCCACATGCCGGATCGGAATGGCTGCCTTGCTGCTCGGGATTGCACAGCCCTTCCTTGGCGCCTCCGCGCAGGGCCAGACGACGGACCGGATCGACGGTTCGCCGGTGATCGAGCGGCTCGATTCGGCATCCCTGCCGGTCGGCAAGACGCGGCTGTGGCTCCGCGTCGACGACAATGACGTCGGCCAGGGCTATTATGTCCCGGTCATCGTCGTGAAAGGGCCGCGCCCCGGACCGCGCCTGTTGCTGACCGCGGGCATCCATGGCGACGAGTTGAACGGCATCGGCGTGATCCAGCGCCTGGTCGAAGGGCTCGACCCGGCGACGCTGTCCGGCACGCTGATCGCGGTGCCCGGCCTCAACGCCCCCGGGCTGCGCAATTCGACCCGCGCCTTCACCGGCGGGCATACCGGCGCGGGCGACAATCTGAACCGACTGATCCCGCAGGACACGACCGACCATGGCGACGAAGGCGGCGGCGGGAAACGCTTTGCCGCACGGCTGTGGTCGCGACTGATGGTCCACAATGCCGATCTCGGGATCGACCTGCATACGCAATCGCGTGGCGGCACCTATCCCGCCTATGTGTTCGTCAACACGCCCGCCGCCAAGCGGCTGGCCGATATGCTGCGCCCCGACAGCATCTATATCCAGGCCGGTCTGGACGGCGCGGTGGAGGATATGCTCAACGCCAACGGCATCCCCGCTGTCACCTATGAGCTGGGCGCGCCGGAGGTGTTCGACGAAGCGATGATCGCCCGCGCGCTGCGCGGGGTTCGCAATGTCATGATCGATCGCAAGATGCTGCCGGGGACGCCCGATCTGAGCGATCCCGAACCGTTTCTGGGCAATCTTGTCACCAATGTCGACAGTCCGCGCGGCGGCTGGGCGCATGTGCGCGTGACGCTGAACCAGTTCGTGAAGAAGGGCGACGTGCTTGCGGTTGTGACCGACCCGTTCGGCCGCCCCGTCGCGACGCTGACCGCCTCGCTCGATGCGCGCGTGGCGGGTATGGGCACCGATCCGCGCACCCAGCCGGGCGACATGGTGGTCCGCCTGATCTCCTGGGACCCCAGCCTGCCATGCCTGCGCACGGGCTGCCCGCCCCTGCCGCGCAAGAAGGACAATTAACGACGTGTAGGCGCATTCCGCCTACATTCCATTTCCGCATCAGCAGATGAGGCCAATACGTTTGGCCCGTCGCCGATCCTGTCCGATAAAGCGGGTGGCCCGTGGCATGCGCGGGCCGCCACGGCCCGATATCGCCCCCTCCCCAGAATAGGAACCGTCATGACCGATCCCCTGATGAACCTGTACAATCGGGCGCCGATCGCGGTCGCGTCGGGTGAGGGCGTGTGGCTGACCGACACCGCCGGCCGGCGCTATCTGGATTGCGTCGCCGGTATCGCCACCGACGCGCTGGGCCATGCGCATCCCGCGCTGGTGGCGGCGCTGACCGAACAGGCCGGCAAGCTGTGGCACGTGTCGAACATCTTCCGCATTCCGGGGCAGGAGGCGCTGGCGCAGCGGCTGGTCGATGCCTCGTTCGCCGATTGCGTGTTCTTCGCCAATACCGGCACCGAAGCGGTCGAGTGCGCGATCAAGACCGCTCGCCGCTACCATCACGTCAACGGCCAGCCGGAACGGATCGACATCGTCGGCTTCGCCGGGTCGTTCCACGGGCGCACCTATGCTGCGATCAACGCCTCGGGCAACGCCGGTTATATGGAGGGCTGCGGTCCGCGCCTGCCGGGGTTCGTCCAGCTGTCGGTCGACGACGACGCCGCGATCGAGGAGGCGATCGCGCGCCCGACCACTGCGGCGGTGATCGTCGAGCCGGTACAGGGCGAAGGCGGCGCGCGGGCGCTGTCGGGCGACTGGTTGCTGCGACTGCGCGCGCTGACGCGCAAGCATGGCGTGCTGCTAATCCATGACGAGGTGCAAAGCGGCATGGGGCGCACCGGCAGACTGTTCGCCCACCAGTGGTTCGACGGTGCGGCGCCTGACATCATGGCGCTGGCCAAGGCGCTGGGATCGGGCTTCCCGGTCGGCGCGTGCCTTGCCACCACGGAGGCGGCGAAGGGCATGACCCCGGGGGTCCACGGCACCACCTTCGGCGGCAATCCGCTGGCGATGGCGGTCGGCATCGCCGCGTTCGACACGATCGCGGACGAGGCGACGCTGGCCAATGCCCGCGCCGCCAGCGCCGATTTTTTCGACCGGCTTGAGGAGCTGCGCGGGCGCTTCCCCGACGTCATCGCCGAGGTGCGCGGCAAGGGGCTGCTGATCGGGTTGAAGATGATCCCCAACAATCGTGCGTTCATGGGCGTCGCGCGCGATCACGGCCTGCTGGTCGCGGGCGGCGGCGAGAATTGCGTGCGGTTGCTGCCCTCGCTGCTCATCACCCCCGCCGAAGTGGCCGAGGCGGTGACCCGGCTGGAGTCCGCCTGCGTCACGGCACGCGGTGCGATGGCGCAGGCCGCGTGATGACGATGCTGACATCCACCTGCCCGGCGACCGGCGAAACCGTCTGGTCCGCGCCGGCCGCCACCGCAGCGGACGTGACGGCGGCGGTGGCGCGCGCCCGCGCGGCGTTCCGCGACTGGCGCGCCACCGCGCTGGACGATCGGATCGCGGTAGTGCGCGCCTATGCCGGTGTCCTCAAGCAGCGCAGCGATGACTTGGCACGGGTGATCGCCCGCGAAACCGGCAAGCCGCTGTGGGAATCGGCGCAGGAAGTCGCGACGATGATCGGCAAGGTCGAACTGTCGATCGCGGCGCAGGCGGAGCGCGCCGGCCATCGCGAGACGCCGATGCCGTTCGGCGCGTCCATCCTGCGTCACCGCCCGCACGGCGTGATGGCGGTGCTGGGGCCGTACAATTTTCCCGGCCATCTGCCCAACGGGCATATCGTCCCGGCGTTGCTGGCGGGCAACACGATTGTGTTCAAGCCATCCGAACTGACCCCCGCGGTCGGCGCGGCGATGCGCGATGCCTGGCACGCGGCGGGCCTGCCGGACGATGTGCTGCAGGTGGTACAGGGCGGGCGCGACACCGGCGCGGCGCTGGTCGATGGGCGGATCGACGGCCTGCTGTTCACCGGATCGGCGGCAACCGGCGCGCACTTCCGCCGCCGGTTCGCCGAGCGGCCCGACGTCATCCTGGCGCTGGAACTGGGCGGCAACAATCCGCTGGTGGTGTGGGACGGCGACGTTCGGGAAGCCACCGCGCTGGTGGTGCAATCGGCCTATGTTACCACCGGGCAACGCTGTTCGTGCGCCCGGCGGCTGATCCTGCCGGCCGGCACATTCGGCGATGCGGTGGCAGATGCGGTCGCGGCGCTGATCCCGCGGCTGACGATCGGTCGCTGGGACGACGCGCCGGCCCCCTATATGGGGCCGCTGATCTCCGACCAGGCGGCGGCGGCGGCCCGCGGGCAGGTCGACCGGCTGGTCGCGCTGGGGGGGCGGACGATCGTGCCCCTGGGCACGGTCGCGGGGCAAAGGCCCGCCTTCGTCACCCCCGCGCTGATCGACATGACGGGCCTCGACGCGCCGGATGACGAGATTTTCGCCCCCGTACTGCAGGTGCATCGCGCGGCATCGTTCGACGACGCGATCGCGCTGGCCAACGCCACCCGCTTCGGCCTGTCCGCGGGACTGGTGACCGCCGACGACGCGCTGTGGCGGCATTTCCTGACCGAGGCGCGCGCCGGCATCGTCAACCGCAACCGCCCGACGACGGGTGCCGCGGGGGCGCAGCCGTTCGGCGGGATCGGCGATTCCGGCAACCACCGCCCCAGCGCCTTCTACGCCGCCGATTATTGCGCCTATCCGATGGCCAGTTTCGAGGCGGACGGCGCCACCGGCCAGTGGGACGCGCTGCAACCGTTGCTGGGCGAGGCCGAGGGTCTGGCCCGCCCATGACGATGGTAGTGCGCGCGGCAGGCCTCGACGACCTGCCCGCCCTGGATGCGATGGCCCGGAGCACGGGCGGCGGGTTCGTGAACCTGCCGCCCGATCGCGACAAATTGCGTGACCGGCTGACCGCGGCGATCGCCGCTTTCGGCCACGAACAGGGCCAGCCGGATGACGACCGGTTCCTGTTCGTGCTGGAAGACGGCACCGCTGCCTGCGGCACTTGCCAGATTTTCGCACGGGTCGGCGGCAACACCCCCTTCTACAGCTATCGCATCGACCGGCGCAGCGCATGGTGCGCCGGGCTGGCCCGCGCGATCGAGACCGACGAGCTGACGGTCTGCACCGACCATCATGGATGCAGCGAGGTCGGCGGCCTGTTCCTGCGCGCGGACGCCCGCGCCGCCGGGGCCGGCGCACTGCTGGCGCGCAGCCGCTACCTCTTCATGGCGATGCACCGCGCCCGCTTCGCGGCTACGACCATCGCCGAACTGCGCGGTGTGGTGGACGCCGACGGCGGCGCACCCTTCTGGGACGGGATCGCAGGGCGTTTCTTCGGCATCGGCTTCGCCGAGGCGGATGCGTTCAACGCCGCCAACGGCACCCATGTCCTGGCAGACATGATGCCGCGGACCCCGGTACTGCTGGCGATGCTCGATGCGCGGGCACGCGACGTGGTCGGCGTGCCGCATCCGTCGGGGCGTCCGGCGATGCGATTGCTGGAAAAGGAAGGCTTTCGCCACGATCGCCACATCGACCTGTTCGACGGCGGCCCGACCATGACCGCCGCCACCGACCGGATCGAGACGCTCCGCCGGGCGCGCACCGCCTCGGTCTGCGCGATCGCGGCGACCGGCGGAGCGCCCGTAGTCGTGGCGAGCGGCCGGTTGGCGGCGTTCCGATGCTGTTTCGGCACGGTGGCGCCGCATGGCGACGGCATCGCGATCGACCCGGCCGCCGCCGCCGCGCTGGGCGTCGCGACCGGCGACATCCTCACCTATTCGCCTCGATAATCCTTCTGGGAGCTGCCCGCATGTCCGTCCCGGTTTGTGCCGACACGATCCGTACCCGTTTCTCCCACGCCATGTCGGCGATGTATCGCGACGAGGTGCCGCTGTACGGTGATCTGCTGTCGATCGTTGCCGACGTGAACCGGCGGGTGCTGGCGGATCGCCCCGCGCTGGCGGCCGAACTGCGCGCGCGCGGCGAACTCGACCGGCTCGATGTCGAGCGGCACGGCGCCATCCGGCTGGGCACCGCCGCGGAACTGGCGATGATGCGCCGCGCCTTCGCCGTCATGGGGATGTGGCCGGTCGGCTATTATGATCTGTCGGTCGCCGGCGTGCCGGTCCATTCGACCGCGTTCCGCCCGGTCAACGAAGCCGCGCTGGCCGCCAATCCGTTCCGCATCTTCACCTCGCTGCTGCGGATCGAACTGATCGAGGATGCAGGCTTGCGTGCCGAGGCGGAAGCGATCCTGGCGAACCGCCGGATCTTCACCGACGAGGCGGTGTGCCTGATCGAACGCGCGGAGGCACAGGGCGGGCTGGACGAGGACGACGCCGACCGGTTCGTCGCTGAGCTGCTCGAAACCTTCCGCTGGCACGGCGATGCGCGCGTCGGTGCCGATGCCTACGCCCGGCTGAGCGCCGCGCACCGGCTGATCGCCGATATCGTCTCGTTTCGGGGGCCGCATATCAACCACCTGACCCCGCGAACGCTCGATATCGACGCCGCGCAGGCCGAGATGCAGGCGCGCGGAATCGACGCGAAGGCGGTGGTCGAGGGGCCGCCGCCGCGCGCGGTTCCGATCCTGCTACGCCAGACCAGCTTCAAGGCGATCGAAGAGGATGTGGTCTTCCCCGGCGACCAGCCGGGCCAGCACACCGCCCGCTTCGGCGAGATCGAACAGCGCGGCGCCGCACTGACCCCCGCCGGTCGCGCGCTATACGACCGGCTGCTGGAACAGGCGCGCACCGGCACAGACGGCAGCTATGCCGAGCGCCTGGCGACCGCCTTCGCCGACTTCCCTGATACGGAGGATGCGTTGCGCGACCGCGGGCTGGCCTATTTCCGCTATGAGCCGGTCGGTGGCGTCGGCACCGTCCCCGCCGGCGATCCGGCCGACTGGATCGCGGCGGGCCAGGTCCGCGCCACGCCGATCGTCTATGAGGATTTCCTGCCGGTCAGCGCGGCCGGCATCTTCCAGTCGAACCTCGGCGACGACGAACAGCGCAGCTATGCCGCCTCCGCCGCCCAGGCGGCGTTCGAGGCGGCGCTGGGCGCATCGGTGCGCGATCCGTTCGCGCTCTATGCCGAGCTGGAGGCGCAATCCATCGCACGGATCCGCGACCTGCCGGGCCGGGCGGCGGCGTAGATGGCGGAGGCCACCGGAGCGGCGGTCGCGCGGCTGTTCGCCGAACTGGGCGCGGCCGGTTTCGGCGGCGATCGGGAAAGCGGGGTCGGCGCACGGCACGTCGCGTCGACCGACAATTCCATCTACCAACTGCTGCCCGCCGCGATCGTCTATCCGCGCAGCGGCGACGACGTGACCACGCTGGTGCAGGCGCTGCGGCGATCGGGCGCGCCACTGTCGCTGACCGCGCGGGGCGGCGACACGGGCACCAACGGCCAGTCGCTGAACACCGGGGTGATCGTCGATTTCGGCCGCCACATGCGCGGCATCGGCGCATTCGATCCGGTCGCGAACACCGTCGTGGTCGAACCCGGCGTGGTGCTGGACCAGCTGAATGCCTTCCTGGCCCCGCACGGCCGCTTCTTCCCGCCGATGGTGTCGACCGCCAGCCGCGCGACGATCGGCGGAATGGTCGCGACCGATGCGTCGGGCAAGGGATCGCGCCGCTGGGGCAAGACGTCCGACTATATTGCCGCGATCGACCTGACGCTGGCGGACGGGACGTCATGGCGCGCCGAGCCGATGACCCGCGCCGCGGCGGAGGAGATCGCGCGCGGCACCGGGATCGTCGCCGACATTCACCGGGAAGTGCTGCGCATCGTCACCACCCGCGCCGATGAGATCGCGGCGATCTTCCCGCGGATGAACCGCGGGCTGACCGGCTACAACCTGCAACGAACGTGGGACGCGGGCTCCGACCGGTTCTTCCTCGGCTATCTGCTGGCCGGGTCGGAAGGGACGCTGGCGCTGACCCGCTCGATCACGCTGAACGTCGCAGCGCGGCCGCGGCGGCGCGCGCTGGCGGTCATCCGCTACGACACATTTGATGGCGCGATGCGCGACGTCCAGCGCCTGATCGCCGCCGGGCCGGATGCGATCGAGATCATCGACGACAAGATCCTGGGCGTGGCGCGGTCCGACATCATCTGGACCGGGGTCGAAGCGCTGCTGGGCGGCACGGGCGACCGGCCGGTCGCGGCGATGAACTTCGTCGAATTCACCGGCGACGACGATGCGGCCATCGCGGCGGGGCTGGACCGGCTGGCCGTGATCGGGCCGGCGGGCGACTGCCGGATCGTGCGCGACGCCGCACAGATCCGGCAATTATGGTCGCTGCGCGAAAAGTCGGTCGGGCTGCTCGCACGGCTCGGCGGCGCGCGACAGGGCATCCCCTTTGTAGAGGATACCGCCGTCCCGCCCGAACGGCTCGCCGATTACGTCGCGGAGTTCCGCGCGCTGCTCGACCGTCACAACCTGCAATATGGCATGTTCGGCCATGCCGACGTGGGGTGCCTGCACGTCCGCCCGTTCCTCGACCTGCGCGATCCCGCCCAGGCGGCGCTGATCCGCCCGATCTCCGATGCGGTCGCGCAACTGACCAAGTCCTATGGCGGGTTGCTGTGGGGCGAGCATGGTCGCGGGTTCCGCGGGGAATATTCGCCGCTGTTCTTCGGCGATCTCTACCCCGAACTGGTGCAACTGAAGACCGTCTTCGATCCCGACAACCGGCTCAATCCCGGCAAGCTGGCCGCGCCGGCGGGACATGCGGTCGACCGCATCGACGGCGTGCCGCTCCGCGCCGATGCCGACCGGGACATTGCCGACGCCAACGCCCAGGCATTCGACCGCGCGGTCGCGTGTAACGGCAACGGCGCCTGCCACGCCTGGGATGCGCTCGACGTGATGTGCCCGTCGTACAAGGCGACACGCGATCGCGCGCAGTCGCCCAAGGGCCGCGCCGCCCTGCTGCGCAGCTGGGCGCGCCTCGATTCCATCGCGGATCCGACGCCGGCGGAACGTGCCGAGCGTGACGCGATCGCCGCCGACACGCGCCGATCGCTGTCGACCTGCCTGTCGTGCAAGGCGTGCACCACGCTTTGCCCGGTCAAGGTCGACATCCCGACGATGAAGTCGCGTTTCGCCGCGCGTACCACCAGACGCCGGCCGCTGCGCCACCACGTCCTCGCGCGGATGGAACCGATGCTGGCCGTTGCGCGGCGGATGCCCGCGGTCGCCAACCTGATGCTGGGCACCCGCGCCGCGCGCGCGGCATTGGCACGGCTCGGCTATGTCGACCTGCCACGCTTCGCCGTCGCGGACACCCGCACGCTGCCGCCGGTCGCCACCACCGCGGCGGTCGCGGCGCTGCCGCCGGAACGACGGGCGACCACCGTCGTGCTGGTCGAGGACAGTTTTACCGCCAGCTTCGACGGTAGCGTCCTGCCGGCCGCCGCGCGCGTCCTTTCCGCCTGCGGCTTTACCGTCATGCGGCTGCCGGCGCGCAGCAACGGCAAGGCGCTGCACCTGATCGGGATGCGCGATCGCTTCGCCCGCATCGCCCGCGCCCGTGTCGCGGAGGCGCGGGAGCTGGCCGCCACCGGGGTGCGGCTGGTTGGCCTGGACGCCGCGACGGCGCTGATGTTCTCGCAGGAATTCACCGAACTGACCGGCGAAAGCGTCGACGTCGCAGGACTGGAATCGGTGCTGGCGCACGGCAACCCCGTGCGCCAGGTTGACAGCGGCGTCGAGCCCTGTCGCCTGCTCGGCCCCTATCGCCTGCTCGGCCATTGCACCGAACAGGCGCTACGCCCGCTGGCGCTGGCGGGCTGGGCGACCGCGCTGGCTCGCTTCGGCATCGCGGCGCAACCGGTCAGGACCGGCTGCTGCGGGATGGCCGGCCTGTTCGGCCACGAAACCGCGCAGCAACGCCTGTCCAAAGAGATCTTCGCGCTGAGCTGGGCGGAGGCGACACGCGACGACTGGGTGCTGGCGACGGGCTTTTCGTGCCGATGCCAGACCGCACGGATGACCGGCCGACGACCGTTGCACCCGGTCGAACTGATCGACCGGATCCTGGCCTAGCGCCGCAACCGGGTGGCGAGGATCACCGCGGAGGTGGTGCGGTCGATCCCCGGCATCATGCCGATCGCGTCAATCACATCGTTCAGCCGCTCCAGGCTGGACGCCTCGACGATCGCGATCATGTCATACTCGCCCGCGATGGCGTGCAGCCCGGTCAGCTCCGGGATCGCCGCCAGCGCCTCCTGCGTTTCGACCATCAGCTTGGGATGCGACGTCATCATGACGTGCGCGCGCACGGTGCGCCGTTCATAGGCCTCGCCGAGGCGCACGGTGTACCCGTCGATCGTCCCGTCCTGCTCCATGCGTGAGATGCTGGCATAGACGTGCGCGCGCGACACATTCAGCACATGCGCCAGTTCCGACACCGGAACGCGCGAATCCTGCCGCAACAGTGCCAGCAATCGAGCGTCCAGTTCGCGCTTCGAGCTGCTGGGATTACTCGGGGCGTCGGCCGACATCCGTTTCTCCCGCATAGATGGCGGTACGTGGGGATTGGTCATCCGATACGCTACCACGATACATGCCGTCGCTGTTCATCGCAAAGGCGATGTGGCCGTCACCGTCCATCGCGATCAGCCCGCCGTCGCCTCCGATCTCGCCCACCTCGCCGATCGTGGCGCTTGCGGCGGTGGCGACGTCCTGCGCCCTCCACTGTATCCGGTCGCAGACCTGGCGCGCGGCGACCTGGCGGATGAAGAATTCGCCGGTGCCGGTGGCCGACACCGCGCAGGTCTTGTCCATCGCATAGGTGCCCGCGCCGATGATCGGCGTATCGCCGATCCGTCCCCAGCGCTTGCCGGTCAGCCCGCCGGTCGAGGTCGCGGCCGCCAGATGCCCGCGCTGGTCGCGTGCCACCGCGCCGACCGTGCCGTAACGGTGCGTCGGATCGAGCGCGGCGTGCTCCTCATCGCGCTTCCATGACAGATATTCCTGCCACCGCTTGTCGGTACGGAAATAGGCAGGGTCGACCTGCTCCACCCCCTGTTCGCGCGCGAACTGATCGGCGCCCGCCCCGCTCAGCAGAACGTGGCGGCTGTGTTCCATCACCGCGCGGGCCAGCATGACCGGGTTCTTCGTCGTGCCGACCCCCGCGACCGCGCCCGCGCGCAACGTCGCGCCGTCCATGATCGCGGCGTCCAGCTGGTTCTTTCCCTCCGCGTCGAACACCGCACCGCGCCCGGCGTTGAAATGCGGATCGTCCTCCAGCACGCGCACCGCCGCCTCGACTGCGTCCAGGCTGGTGCCACCCTTCGCCAGCACCGCCGATCCGGCGGCGAGCGCGGCGTTCAGCCCCGCGCGATAGGCGCGCTCCCGTTCGGGCGTCAGCGCCCCCCGGGGGATCACCCCCGCCCCGCCATGGATCGCCAGCGACCAATGCCCGCCCGGCGGCAGCGGCGCGTCGATTAGCTTGCCCGCCACCACCTTCGCCGTGCCGACGAACGCGGGCCGCGGCACCGCCAGCGTATCGAGGTCGATCGTGCCGCCCGGGGCGATGCCGGTGATGCGGATGTTCGCCCAGTCGAGCGGCTTGCCCGGCACCAGCGCGGGCACGCCCTGCGGCTGGACCAGCCAGGCATGGGTGTTCGCCGGCCCGCGATAGACCGCCTGCCCATCGGCATCGACGCACAACGCGCCCTTTTCATCGACCCCCAGCCCGATCGCCTGCGGATCGCCCGATGCCCGCGCCTTCGCGACAAACGCGATCAACCGGCCCAGCCGGTCGCGCTGGTTGAAATGCGTATCGGTGACGACATGGGCCAGGTGCGGCATGTGCAGGAAATCGCGCACCAGTGTCACCGCATCGCCCATCGGGTCGGACAGCGCCCTGAACGAATCGATGCTGCCGCCGTCCATCGCGCCATAAGCGGTGCCGCCCAGCACCGCGAGGCCGGCGCTGGTGCCGGCGATCGGCTTGCCCGCCGCGACATGCGCGTCCAGCGCGCGCGCAACCGGCGTCCCCTGCCAGAAGCGGACGTACTTCGCCTGGTCGCCACCGGCCAGGAAGATGCCGTCGGCCTTCGCGATGGCGGCCAGCACGCGCGGATCGGTGGAGGCGGCGCGATCGGTGAACAGGATCGTCGATACCGACGCGACCCCCGCCATCTCGGCGAACATCTCGCGCCCGCCCTCCCCATCGCCCGACGCGCGCAGGATCAGGATATGGCCATATCCGGCCTTCTTCGCGAACCATTGGAACGCCTGGCTGTCCCAGTCGCCGCCGCCCAGCAGCATCAGCGCCTGCGACGGAGCGGCGCGGCGCGGTTTCGCCGGATCGCCGGTCACGAAGAAGCGCGCGCCCGCGACCGCCGCCGGCTGCTGCGTGCCCCGCGGCTCCGCCATCGCCGGAACAGCCGATGCGGTTCCCGCACATATCAATGCGATGCCTAACACGCCGTGCCGCAAGGCCACACTCCCATCAAAACAACAGATCGCACGCTCAATGTGCTATTTTTATATTCCAATTTGACGAAAGTCCATGCCATTATGATTGCGTAACGGGGTATGATTGGGGAGTATTATAATGCGGGGCTATGGGGTCGCACGCTGGCTGGCGGGCGCTGGGATGATGGCGATGGCGGGCAGCGCGATGGCGCAGGAACTGCCCGGCAGCGCCCCGGCGGACACCGCATCGGAAGAGATCGTGATCCTCGGCTCGCGCATCCCGCGCGTGCAGAAGGAAGGCCCGGCGCCAGTCACCGTCATTACGGCCGACGACATCCTTCGCGGCGGCTTCCAGAGCGTCCCCGATGTGCTGCGCGGCGTGACGCAGAACGGCGGCGAGACACAGGGACAGCAGAGCGCGTCCGGCGCCAGCTTCAGCCCCGGCGCGCAGCAGGTCGACCTGCGCGGGCTCGGCCCGAACCACACACTGGTGCTGGTCAACGGGCGGCGCATCGCCGATTTCCCGCTGCCGTTCCAGGGCAACAGCAACTTCACCGACATCTCGAACATCCCGGTCGGCCTGATCGAACGGGTCGAGGTGCTGAGCGGCAGCGCCTCGGCGATCTACGGGTCCGATGCGATCGCCGGCGTCGTCAATTTCCAGCTGAAGACCAAGGCGGACGGCACGCGCATCGACCTGCGCTACAACGACACCCAGCATGGCGGGGCTGAGGCGTACCGCTTGATGGCGACGACCGGCTGGGACACCGGCCGGTTCCATGGTGTCGTGGGCATCGAGCTGCTGAACCAGCGTCCGCTGTGGCAGTATCAGCGCGAGCGCCAGGATTCGACCGCCGACAATCCCACCACCGCGACGCCGCTGGCGCAGCGCACGTTCCTGCGGTCGGACGAAGACTCCAACTATATCGATCCGGGGCAGGCCACGTGCAGCGCGCTGTCGTCGCTCAACCAGGGCACGATCTACTACGCCAATCGCCGCCGCTACGGGCAGTTCTGCGGCAGCAACGAATCGGTCGCCTACGGCACGATGATTTCGGACCGCAAATCGGTCACCGCGTACAGCTCGATGGGCTACGACCTGGGCGGCGGGGCCGAGCTGTTTGCCGACCTTCAGTTCAGCTATTCGAAGCTGAAACTGTTTCGCCGGGTCAAGAGCTGGTATTACGTGTCTCCTGACGGGAATGAGGAAGGCACCTTCTTCAACCCCAATCTCGCACCCGACGCGACCGACAGCGGGTTGCAACTCGACAACTGGACGCGCCAGTTCACGCCGGAGGAAATCGGCGGGTTCGAAAACGGCATGACCCGCAACCGGTCGATCACCTTCAACATCACGCCGGGCATCCGCGGCGAGTTCGGCGACAAGGGTCGCTGGAAGTACGAGGTGTCGTTCAACCACGCGCAATATGATTCGCGCGTCACCTTCCCCGAAATCGTCATCTCGAAATCGAACGCGCTGTTCCTGGGGCAGCAGCAGGGCGTCGATCCGGCCACTGGCTATGCGATCTTCAACGCCGACGTGCGCCGCCTCTACAAGCCGCTGACGCCGGAGGAGTATCGCTCGATCTCGGTCGACTCGCTCTATCGCCCGCGGTCGTGGACCGACACGCTGGCCGGCTCGCTCAACACGACCAACCTGTTCCAGCTGCCCGCCGGCCCGGTCGGCGCCGCCTTCATCGCGGAGGTGGGCAAACAGGGTTACGACCTTCGCCCCGATCCGCTGACGCTGACCAATTACTACGTCGGGCTGGTCGATTCGGACGGTAGCGGATCGCGCAGCCGCTGGGGCCTGGGCTACGAATTCCGCGTGCCGGTGCTGTCGTTCCTGCAGCTGAGCACCGCCGGCCGGTACGATTCCTTCCACATCGCGGACAACACCTTCGGCCGGTTCACCTACAATATCGGCAGCGAACTGCGCCCGACCAAGCGGCTGCTGCTGCGCGCCGCCTATGGCACCGGCTTCCGCGCGCCCGATCTGAACTATGTCTTCCGCGGCCCGGGCAACACCCACCCGTCGGCCACCGATTACTATCTGTGCCGGGTGGAGGAGCCGGACGAGACGATCGGCGACTGCAGCTATTCCGACCAGACGATCATCGCCCGCAAGACCGGCAATCGTCAGCTCAAGCCCGAAACCTCGACGTCGCTCAACGCCGGTGTCGTGTGGCAGCCGTCGAACCGGCTCGACCTGTCGGTCGATTACTTCCGGGTGAAGATGAAGGATCAGGTCCGCGACCTCAGCATCGACGCGCTGCTGCGCGCGGAATCGACCTGTCGCGCCGGCGGCGGGGCCGATCCGTCGTCGCCGACCTGCCAGGATGCCATCGCCCGCGTCCAGCGCTACACCAGCGGCGCGCTGGCCGGGCAGTTGCAGGCGGTGCGGGTCAACCCGATCAACGTCGCGGAGGAAACCACCGACGGCATCGACGTGGCCGCCAATTTCCGCCTGCCGACCGCCGCGATCGGCGAATTCACGCTGTCAGGCGGCTACACCTATGTCTTCAACCACACGGTGCGTCAGTACCCCGGCGATCCGGTCATCAACCAGTTCGCGGTCGACAGCAATTACGACATCCCGCGTGAGAAGGGCACCGCCAGCCTGACGTGGAGCCTGGGCGACTTCTCGACGACGCTCACCGGAATGCGGCTGGGCAAGCTGCCCAATTACGATCAGGACGCGTATATCAAGGCCAGCTACCTGTTCAATCTGTCGGCGCGCTACGACCTGAACGAGCGGCTGCGCGTCACCGGGACCGTCACCAACCTGTTCGACCAGGCGCCGGTGTTCGACCCGACCTATGCCTCCTACCCCTATTACGACATTTCGTGGTTTGACGGCGTCGGACGGGCGTTCGCGCTGCAACTGACGTGGAAGACCGGCGGCAGGCCGCTGTAACCCTCACGCTTCCGCCGCGGCTTCGTGCAGCAGCCAGCGGCGGAAGCGGTCGAACAGCGGGCCGTCGCCGTGATCGCGCGGCCAGACGAGGTAATAGGCCTCCGGCCCGCGCATGGTGACGTCCATCGGCATCACCAGCGCGCCCGACGCCAGTTCGGGCCGGATCAGGAATGTCGGGATCAGTGCCATGCCCATGCCCGCTGCCGCGGCATGCGCCAGCATCAGGAAATGTTCGTAGACCGGCCCCTGACCGATCGCCGCGTCGGCCAGCCCGGCGGCGGCGAACCAGTCGGCCCAGGCCGCCGGCCGCGACTGTAGCGACAGAAGCGTGTGCGCCAGCAGGTCGGCCGGCTGAACCACCGGATGGCGTGCCAACCAATCGGGCGAACAGACGGGCGCGACATCTTCGTGGAACAGCAGCGCATGTTCGGCGCCCGGCCAGTCCGGCAGACCGAAGTGGATCGCGGCGTCGAACCGCTCCTCCGCAAAGTCGAAGGGGTGGGATCGCGCCGCGATATTTACCAGCAGGTCCGGGTGGCGAGCGCTCAAGCCGGGCAGGCGCGGCGCGAGCCATCGCATCCCGAAACTGGGCAATGTCGCGATGGTCAGCGCCCGATCCGCCACCGGGGTCAGCAGCCGTCGGGTGGCGCTGCGCAACTGCTCGACCGCCGGCGCCACCGCTTCGGCGTAAGCGATCGCCGCCGGGGTCGGAGCGACCCGCCGCCCCCGGCGCTCGAACAGGGCGACGCCGAGCCACCCCTCCAGCAGGGCGATCTGCCGGCTGATCGCGCTCTGGGTCAACGACATGCGCTGCGCCGCACGGGAAAAGCTGCTCGTCTCGACCGCCGCAAGAAAGCTGACCAGCGCCGTCAGCGGCGGCAGTTCGCGGCGGTGGACGTCGTTGGGATCGGCTTGCATGACCTGGACGAGTTACGGTGGAAGGACGGCTGACGCGCCCCCTTCTCATAGGCGTTTCGGCGCGGCTCCACAAAGAGCGTCATTCGCACCGGCCGCGGCGCGGGTTCGGGCGGTATCTCTCTCGACGATGGCCACGCCGTTGTCGTTCAGGCGGCCAGTTCCTTGCGGACGATCGCCGCACCCGCACCCAGGGCCTTCAGCTTGCCACGGGCGACCTCGCGCGACAGCGGCGCCATGCCGCAATTGGTGGCCGGGTAGAGCTTGTCGGCATCGACGAAGCGCAGCGCATGGCGCAGCGTTTCGGCGACCTGCTCCGGTGTCTCGATCGTACCCGTCGCGACGTCGATCGCGCCGACCATCACCTTCTTTCCGCGGATGAGCTCGATCAGGTCCATCGGCACGCGCGAATTCTGGCACTCCAGCGAGATGATATCGATCTTCGACCTCTGGAGGTTCGGGAAGGTTCCCTCATACTGGCGCCATTCGGAACCTAGGGTCTTCTTCCAGTCGGTATTGGCCTTGATGCCATAGCCGTAGCAGATGTGGACCGCGGTCTCGGCCTTCAGCCCCTCGGCCGCGCGCTCCAGCGTCGCGATGCCCCAGTCGTTCGCCTCGTCGAAGAAGACGTTGAAGGCGGGTTCGTCGAACTGGATGATATCGACCCCGGCCGCCTCCAGCTCGCGCGCTTCCTCGTTGAGGATTCGGGCAAACTCCCAGGCCAGCTTCTCTCGGCTCCGGTAATGTCCGTCGTACAGGGTGTCGATCATCGTCATCGGCCCGGGCAGCGTCCACTTGATCGGTCGATCGGTCTGCGCACGCAGGAAGCGCGCGTCGTCGACAAACACCGGCTTCGGGCGCGAGACGGCGCCGACGACCGTCGGCACGCTGGCATCGTAGCGATTGCGGATACGCACCGTCTCGCGCTTCTCGAAGTCGACGCCGTCGAGATGCTCGATGAAGGTCGTCACGAAATGCTGGCGGGTCTGCTCCCCGTCGCCCAGAATATCGATACCCGCCTGCCGCTGGTCGTCGACCGCCAGGCGCAGCGCGTCCCGCTTGCCCGCGACCAGTTCCTCGCCCTCCAGTTTCCACGGCGACCACAGGGTCTCGGGCTGGGCAAGCCAGGATGGCTTGGGCAGGCTGCCCGCGGTCGTCGTCGGCAACACTATCGTCATGATGCAAATTCCTTCGTGTCGTGGGGATTAGAGGCCGCAGGTCGCGGACCAGCGCTTCAGCGCCGCGCCGTACGGTCTGATGATGTTCTCTTCGGCGAATTTGCCCTGCTCGACGGCAAGCCGGCTGCGCTCCTCGCGGTCGTAGATGATGCGGGTCAGCGAATAGTCCTGATACGTCAGGCTCGGCCGGTACTGCTCCGCCGCTACGGAATTGGCATTGTAGATTTCGGGACGGTAGATCTTCTGGAAGGTCTCCATCGTGGCGATCGTGCTGGCGAGTTCGAGGTTGGTATAGTCGCTGACCAGATCGCCGATATGGTAGAAGGCGAGTGGCGCCACGCTGTGCGGCGGCATGAAGTAGCGAGCCTTCATACCCATCTTCGCGAAATACTGGTCAGTCGGGGACGGCCGGTCGTCGCGGTACTCGACGCCGAGGATCGGATGCACGTTGGCGGTCCGGTGATAGACGTGCCTGCTCGATACGCTCAGGCAGATCACCGGGGCTTTGCGGAAGGTGTCGCGATAGGCGCTGGACTCCAGGAAGCGCTTGAACAGCTTGCCGTGCAGGTCGCCGAAATCCTCCGGCGCGCCGCCCCCTGCGGCCTTGACGTGATCGAGCAGCACGACGCTGAAGTCGTAGTCCCGCAGGTAGGACGAGAAATTGTTGCCGACCATGCCGTCGGTGCGCTCGCCGCTCGTCCTGTCCGTGACCGTCGCGTGCAGCATCTCGATCAGCGGGACGGCTTCGTCGCCCCCGCCACCCGCGGTGCGGAGCGCGACAGAGATGATCTTCAGCTCTACCGCGTGGCGATCGCCCGTGGGGTTGTCCCAATGCATCAGCGCGTTGAACCGGCGGTCGATCATCACCAGCGTATTGCGCAAATTCTCGCGGCGGCTTTCGCCCCGCGCGAGATTGGCGAAGTTCGTGGTGATGCGCGTGTTGTCGGCCGGACGATAATCCTCGTCGAACGGGATACTGCTGATCGAGAATGTGAAGCCGCTATTCGTCATGACTCACCCAGCTTTGCGGGCGGAAGGTCAGGCGAAAGCGCGCAAGGCATGAACAGGCCCGGATGGCGGCAAACCACGGACTGCAAGCATCAAGCGCGATCCACCGGAGGAACCCCCGTCCGAGGAACGTTATGGCGTCGAAAGGCAGGTTTCCTGGCTTGCGGGTCAACGCGGCGGCTCCGGCCTTCCCAGGCCCCTTGCGAGAACCCAGTGACACGAAATGGAGCCGCTACTCGCCGCTTACAGTTGCGGGGGCAGCGCCGGATTCTGCCCTGAAGGACACCACCGGCTTCCCGTCTTAGCCCCATCGCCATGCCTGGGATGGGGAACCTCGACACGCTGATTGAATATCATCGAACCATCGGCGTCAAGCGATATATAAAGATATCTTTATATCTTGATGCCTGATGACGGGTTCGCTCGACGCGCCGGCCTGCCTTGAAGCGCGAGACCTGACCTGCTGCCGGGCGCGAACAGCAACGGGGCGTAACTCCGCCGGTTGCTTCACCTGCGCTCATGCGCGACGACACCGGTCGGTCTCCGGTTGCGATAGATGAATGATCGGGGTCACGTCACACCGGAAACCTGTTTCGCGCTCAAAAAATGGCATGCTCTGGCAGAAGCTGCCTTCGGATGCTTGGCCGTCGAACGGCGCTTGTTGGCCGGTACCTGCTGCGACAGTCAGACCCACAATCGGCCGCTCTGCACCCCCAGCCCGCTTACGCGGTTTTGCCGTTCGTTCATCTGGCCAAGTGCGACCGGGAATCTAGGCCAATCGTCGCATCGTGGTCGATCACGACGCGGGGTGGTCCGGCCGCCACCCGCCGCCGAGTGCGCGGAACGTCGCAATCGTCGCTTCGGTGCGCGCGGCGTCTGCCTGCGCCCGGGCGTCGCGCGTTGCGAGCAGACGCGCATCAGCGTCGAGTCTCTCGAACAGACTTATCACGCCGCCGCGATAGGCCGCCTGAGACGCGTCGCGCGCACGCACGAGACTGGTTTCGCCGATCTCGAGCGTATGCGCCTGTGCCCCCCGTTCGACGACCGCAGACAGCGCGTCCTCCACATCCTTCGTCGCCCGCAGCACTGCCTGGCGATAAGCCGCGAGCGCCTCCGCATCGCGCCCGCGCGCCGCGGCTATCTCCGCGTCGATCCGCTTGAAGTCGAACAATCGCCACCGCAGCCCCGCAAAGCCCTGCCCCTGCACCGCGCTGCCGCCGACAAGCGCACGCGGTGCCGTTGCCGCGACGCCGAGAAGCGCCGAAAGCGAGATTTTCGGATAATATTCGGCCATCGCCTGCCCGATACGCGCATTTGCCGCGATCAACCGCTGTTCGGCGGCGATCACGTCGGGGCGGCGGCGCAGCAGGTCGGCCGGTGTGCCGACATTGCCGAGCGGTGGCGGGGCGGGAATAGCTGCTGGTTTCGCGAGTTCCGTCTGTGCAGTGCCGGGCGCCCGGCCGAGCAGCACGTCAAGCGAAGTCATTGCCGCAACCAGTCCCGCGCGCAGCACCGGAATGCCCGCGCGCACTTGCGCCAGCGCGCCTTCCGACTGGCGCCATTCGCGTTCCGCCGCCACGCCGCGTCGGTAGCGAAGGCCCACCACGTCGGTGAGTCGCGCCTGCGTCTTTTCCTGCTCCTCGGCTATCCCGATGCGCCGTTGCAGCGCACGGATCGCGACATAGGCGTCAGCCGTCTCGGCGGCGACGGCGACCTGCGCCGCCGCAAGTCCCGCACGGGACGCGAACCAGTCCGCGCGCGCCGCCTCGCGTCCGCGACGCAGTCCGCCGAAGAAATCGATTTCCCAGCTCGCGCCCAATCCGGCATCGTAGAGGTCGGTGCCACGCTGAAACGCCGGGAAGGCGCCGAGCGCGCGGCCTGTCGGCGTCTCCAGCGACTGATAGGCATACCCGGCATTTGCGCTCACTTGTCCCGATGGCAGCAGCGCCGCCTCGCTCATACGCAGGCCGGCGCGGGCCTGCGCTACGCGTGCGGCAGCCTGCGCGATGTCCTGATTATCGCGCAGGGCCTGTTCGACGAGGCGGGTCAATTGCGGGTCGCCGAACCCGTTCCACCAATCGGCCGAGATCGCCTGCGAGCCAACCACGACGCGGGACGTTGCAAGATAGGTGGGCGCGAGCGCAACCGTTGGCGCGTGATAGTCCGGACCGGTAGTGCATCCCACGAGCGCGGCGATAGCGGCGAACGTTCCGCCAGCGGTTATTGCTCGCATTATTTACCCCCACCCATTAGGGGAGTGACCTATATCTTGAGCAGTCACCAATTGTCAAACGGCGGTTCGCCTCGTAGTCATGGCGCATGACCGATCCGATACAGCAAGCGGTGTCCTCCGCCCGCGGCCCGCAGGATCACGCCGTCCGCGACCAGATCCTCGGCGCAGCGCACGGCCATTTCCGTCGCCACGGTTATGGCAAGACGACCGTATCCGACCTGGCGCGCGATATCGGCGTGTCGAAGGCGTACATCTACAAATTCTTCGATTCGAAGCAGGGAATCGGCCAGGCGATCTGTGCCAGTCTGCTCGACCAGATCCTGGCCGAGGTGAAGAAGGCGGTGGATGACGGCGGAAGTGCCACGCAGAAATTGCGTAGCCTTGTCGAGACAATGACAAGTTCAACGCTTACCGTATGCTTTGCGGATCGTAAGCTGTTCGACCTGGCCGTCTATTCCTGTGCCGAAAAGTGGCCGTCATCGCAGGCCTATATCGCGCAGATCCATGTCATCCTGGCGGAGATCATCGCCGAGGGACGCAAGACCGGAGAGTTCGAGCGCAAGACTCCGCTCGACGAAACATGCCGCGCCATCGCCGGCGCGATGCAGCCGTTTGTCAACCCGGTCATGCTGCAGCACAATCTCGACGATCTGGCCCGCGGCGTGAACGAAGCGACGAGCCTCATCCTGCGCAGTCTGGCGCCGTGACGCGCTGCCAGGTACTTTCAACGTCGTGACCGATTGACAGTATCGTCACTTCACTGCATCTCGGCGGGGTACTGGCCGGGGACAGCGGAATGGGACGGACGACAGTCTTGGGCGTGATCGCGGCGGCGACCGCTCTTGCCGGATGCGGCAACGCAGAGCGCGATCCGCGCACCCTGCCACCCGTCGTTCGTATCGCCACCGCAGGTCAGGCGACCGATGGAGAGCGCAGCTTCTCGGGCGTCGTCGCGTCGCGCGTCCAGTCCGATCTGGGCTTTCGTGTCGGCGGGCGGATCACGCAGCGGCTCGTCGACGTCGGCGATACGGTGCGTGCAGGGCAGGACCTACTGCGGCTCGATTCAAACGACCTCGGGCTCGCCGCCGCGGCGCAGGGGCAGGCCGTTGCGGCGGCGCGCGCACGCGCGATGCAAGCGGCGTCGGAGGAGCGGCGCTACCGCGATCTGGTCGACGCCGGCGCGATTTCCGCGCTTACCTACGATCAGGCAAAGACCGCCGCCGCCGCGGCTGCGGCGCAACTACGCGCCGCCGAGGCGCAGGCAGGGGTGGCGCGCAACGAGACGCGCTATGCCGTGCTGCGCGCCGGACACGCCGGGGTGGTCGTCGCGACGCTGGCCGAGCCGGGACAGATCGTCGCCGCCGGGCAGCCGGTACTGCGCCTCGCCGAGGCGGGGCCACGCGAGGCGGTGGTGAGCCTGCCCGAGACGATTCGGCCCGCGATCGGCTCGCTCGCCACCGCGACGCTTTATGACGGCGGCCGCCAAAGTCCCGCGCGCCTGCGGCAATTATCGGATGCCGCCGATCCGCGCACCCGCACGTTCGAAGCCCGATACGTGCTGCTCGGCAGCGCCGCGGTGGCAGCGCTCGGCTCGACCGTGACGATCGCGATTCCCAGTGCCGGTACCAACGCGGCCGAAGGTGGCGTGCGCGTGCCGATCGCGGCATTACATGACGCGGGCAAGGGGCCGGGGGTGTGGATCCTCAGCGCCGATCGCCGCCACGTACGGTGGCGCCCGGTGACGCTCGCGGCACTGGGCGATGAGGAGGCGACGGT
The DNA here is from genome assembly GCF_002374835.1 of Sphingomonas ginsenosidimutans. GTDB lineage: Bacteria > Pseudomonadota > Alphaproteobacteria > Sphingomonadales > Sphingomonadaceae > Sphingomonas > Sphingomonas ginsenosidimutans. Next base: position 73,591 of record NZ_NWVD01000001.1, on the reverse strand, counting down.
CACGCGCGGGCTGCGCCCCGGCGAGGCCTTCGTCGCGGTGGGAGCGCATCTGTTGCGCGACGGACAGGCCGTCCGCCCCACCCGCGCTGCCGGCGGCCGGCTGTGAGCGGTATCAACATCTCCGCGCTGGCGGTGCGCGAGCGCGCCGTCACGCTGTTCCTGATCGTCGCGATCTCGGTCGCCGGGCTGTTCGCATTCCTCAATCTCGGTCGCGCGGAGGATCCGAGCTTCACGATCAAGGTCATCACCTTCGCCACCGCCTGGCCGGGCGCCACCGCGCAGGAGATGCAGGACCAGGTCGCCGAGCCGCTGGAAAAGCGGATGCAGGAACTGACCTATTATGATCGTGCCGAGACGTTCACCCGGCCAGGCTTCGCCTTCACCACATTGTGGCTAAAGGACACGATCCCGCCGAAGCTGGTGCCCGAGCAGATCTACCAGGCGCGCAAGAAGCTGACCGACGAGGCACCCAAATTGCCGCGCGGCGTCGCGGGGCCGTTCATCAACGACGAATTCGGTGACGTGACCTTCGCGCTTTACGCGCTCAAGGCGCGGGGCGTCCCGCCGCGCCGGCTGGCGCGCGAGGCGGAGCGCGTGCGCGATCGGCTGCTCGCCGTGCCGGGAGTGAAGAAGGTGCTGATCCTGGGCGAGCGGCCCGAGCGCATCTTCGTCGACTTCTCGAACGCCCGCCTCGCCGCGCTGGGCGTCGCACCACGCGACGTATTCGCCGCGCTCGCCGATCGCAACCTGCTGACCCCGGCCGGCGCGATAGAGACGAGCGGGCCGCAGGTGCAGGTGCGGATCGATGGCGCGATCGACGACCTCGAGACGATCCGCGCGACGCCGGTGGCGGCGGCCGGGCGAAGCCTGAAACTGGGCGACGTCGCCGACGTCCGGCGAGGCTACGAAGATCCGCCGACCTATCTGATCCGTCACCAAGGCGAGCCGGCGCTGGAACTGGGCGTGGTGATGCGCGAGCGCTACAATGGCCTGCAACTCGGACGCGATCTGAAGGTAACGGCGTCAAGAATCGCGGCCGAACTGCCGCTCGGTGTCAGCTTCGAGCAGGTGACCGACCAGTCGGTGAACATCGCCGAGGCCTATGGCGAATTTATGCTGAAGTTCGTCGTCGCGTTGGCGGTGGTGATCGCGATCAGCCTCATCAGCCTGGGCTGGCGGGTCGGTGTGGTGGTCGCCGCGGCGGTGCCGCTGACACTGGCGGCGGTGTTCGTCACCATGCAGGCGACGGGCCGTGATTTCGATCGGATCACGCTGGGCGCGTTGATCCTCTCGCTCGGCCTGCTCGTCGACGATGCGATCATCATCATCGAGGCGATGGTGGTGAAGATGGAGGAGGGCGTCGACCGGATCGCCGCCTCGACCTGGGCCTGGGGCCACACCGCCGCACCGATGCTGGCCGGCACGCTGGTCACGGCGATCGGGCTGATGCCGGTCGGCTTCGCGCAGTCGGGCGCGGGCGAATATGCCGGCAACATCTTCTGGGTGGTGACCTTCGCGCTGCTCGCGTCCTGGATCGTGGCGGTCGCGTTCACTCCGTATATCGGGGTGAAGCTGCTGCCAAATATCCAGCGCGTCGCCGGCGGCCATGATCACATCTACGGTACACCCGCGTACCAAAGGTTGCGCCGAGCCATCGCCACCATCGTGGCACGCAAGAAGCTGGTCACCGGCGCAGTTGCCGGATTGTTCGTCGTCGCGCTTCTCGGTGTCGGGCTGATCGATCAGCAGTTCTTCCCGAACTCGGACCGACCCGAAGTGCTGGTCGAGGTCCAGATGCCCGAGGGCACGGCGATTGAGGCGACCAGCCGCGCCACCGCGAAGGTAGAGGCCTGGCTTCGCCGCCAGCCCGAAGCGCGCATCGTCACTGCCTATGTCGGGCAAGGCGCTCCGCGCTTCGTCCTCAATATCTCGCCGGAGCTGCCCGACCCGTCGTTCGCTAAGATCGTGGTACTTACGCCGAACGAAGAAACGCGCGACAGCCTGAAGCTGCGCATCCGCCAGGCGGCAGCCGACGGGCTCGTGCCGGAGGCCCGCATCCGCGTGTCGCAGGTCGTCTTCGGCCCGCCGTTCCCGTGGCCGGTCACCTTCCGTGTCATCGGGCCGGACGCGGCGCGCGTCCGCGCGATCGCGGCGGACGTGGAACGCTTGATGGTGGCTACGCCCGACGCGCGTACGGTCAACACCGACTGGGGGGAGCGCGTGCCCGTCCTGCGGCTGCGCGTGGACCAGGACCGGATCACTGCGCTGGGCCTCAGCTCGCGCGAGGTGGCTGAACAGCTTCAGAGCGCGCTCAGCGGCACCATCGTGACCGAGGTGCGCGAGGATATCCGCTCGGTCGCGATCGTCGTGCGGAGCGACGGGCCGGCGCGGCTCGATCCGCGGCGGATCGGCGACCTGACGCTGGCGACGCGCGCCGGCGATCGCGTCCCGCTCGAACAGGCGGGTCGGTTGGAAATCGCGATGGAGGAACCGATCCTGCGCCGCTGGGACCGCCAGCCGACCATCACCGTGCGTGCCGATGCGGCCGACGGCCGCCAGCCGCCGGCAGTGACGAAGGAGGTGCTGGCGAAGCTCGAACCCCTGATCGCCAGCCTCCCGCCGGGCTATGCGATCGAGCCGGGCGCGGCGTATGAGGAATCGAGCAAGGCGAATGCCGCGCTCGCCAAGGTCTTCCCGGTCATGCTCATCCTGATGATGATCGTCATCATGCTGCAGGTCCGCTCGTTCGCGGCACTTGCGATGGTGTTGCTGACGGCGCCACTATCGCTCGTGGGCGTGGTGCCGACGTTGCTGCTGTTCGGGCAATCTTTCGGCTTCAACGCGATCCTGGGGCTGATCGGCCTCGCCGGAATCATCATGCGCAACACGCTGATCTTGATCGGGCAGATCCACACCAACGAGGCGGAAGGGATGGCGCCGTACGACGCGCTGGTCGAAGCCACGATCCAGCGCGCGCGTCCCGTGGTGCTCACCGCGCTGGCCGCGGTATTCGCGTTCGTGCCGCTGACCTTCTCGGTCTTCTGGGGCTCGCTCGCGTACACGCTGATCGGCGGCACGATAGGCGGCACGATCCTGACGCTCGTGTTCCTGCCGGCGCTCTATTCGCTGTGGTTCCGCATCCGGCCGCCTTCGTCGCCGGCCGCAAGCGAAGCCCTGCCGCAACCGGCGCTCGCATGACGCCGTATCGCTGGAGAACTACATGACCGATGATACCGACGAACCCTACGGACTCATGCTGCTTCGCGACTGGATAGCGCACGATCGCCAGCCGCCGATGGGACGCACGCTAGGCATCCGGCTGGTCGAAGCGGAACGCGGGCGGGTGGTGTTCGAGGGGACGCCCGACCGCAGCGTCTACAATCCGCTGGGCGGGGTGCACGGCGGCTATGCGGCCACGATGCTCGACAGCGCCTGCGGCGTCGCGGTCGCCTCCGCTCTCGGTGAGGGGATGGGCCACACGACGCTTGAACTGAAGGTCTCGTATCAGCGCGGCCTGACCGAGCGAAGCGGCACGGTGCGTGCCGAGGGGCGTCTGATCTCGCTCGGCCGGCGCGTCGCCTTTTCGGAGGCGAATTTGGTTGACGGCGACGGCCGGCTGTGTGCGACCGCTACCTCGACATTGCTGGTGTTCGAGGCGGCAAGCGGGCAACGCGGAGCCTTCCAGCAATAAGCGGAGGATCGGGCGTCATGACACGGGCTCTGCCGAAGGTGCTGGCATTCGACGTGTTCGGCACGGTGGTCGACTGGCGCGGGAGTGTGGCGCGGGAATCGATCAGCTTCCTCGCGGCGATCGGCCGGGCCGACGTCGATCCCGCGCAGTTCGCCGACGTCTGGCGGATGCAATATCTGCGTACAATGCAAGACTATGCCGTGTCGGGGCGCGCGTTCGTGCCGCTCGACGTGCTTCACCGCGAGATGCTGGAGGCGGCGTTGCGCGGCATCGATGTCGATCCGGCCGTGCTCGACCAAGAACTGCTCACCGACTGGAACCGCGCGTGGCACCGGCTCGATCCGTGGCCCGACGCAGTCGCCGGGCTGACGCGGCTTAAGGCGCGCTTTCCGATCGTGACGCTCAGCAACGGCAATGTCGCGCTGATGCTTGCGATGGCGCGCCGCGGGGGCTTGCCGTGGGATGCTATCCTCGGAGCGGAAGTGACCGGCTTTTACAAGCCCGATCCGCGTGCATACGAGGCAACTGCGCGGATACTCGACGTTGCGCCCGCTGATCTGTGTCTCGTCGCCGCGCACCACAGCGATCTGGCCGCCGCGCGCGCCTGCGGTCTGGCGACTGCTTTTGTCGGGCGCCCGCTGGAATATGGCGGCCGCGAGGCCCCGGATGCAGCGGCGCGGCAGGACTGGGACTGGGTTGCCGGCGACTTCGGCGAACTGGCCGAGCGCCTGGGCTGCTAGGTATCGCCGGGCGCGTCGAGACGCCCGGCGATCCAGGCCTTCGCGTCGGCGAGGATGCGGTCCGATAGCGGAGCGTCGGCGGCACGCGCAAGCACCAGTGCTCCAACCATCGCCGCCCATATGCCCGTGGCCGCCACACGATTGTGGCCGCCTGCCTCGTCGCCGAGGCGCGCCGCCATCCGCGCGATCTGCGCTTCGATCCCGGCTGACAGCGAGCGGCGAGCGGCCTCGGTTTGACGGGCCGCGTCGACCGACAGCGCCGCGGTGGGACATCCGGTCCCCGGCGAATCCCGGTGTTCTGGCGAAAGATAGACGTCGAGGAAGTCCGTCATCGCCGGATCGGAAGCGGCATCGCGCGGCGCGAAAAGCTGGGTCAGCGTCTGCATCACCAGATCGTCCTTCGACGCGAAATGACCGTAGAAGCCGCCGTGCGTCATGCCGGCCGCGCGCATGACCTCGGCAACGCCGACGTTCTCGAACCCTCTTTCGCGGAACAGCCGTCCCGCCTCGCTCAGGATCCGTTCCCGGTTCGCGCGCATCTGCTCGCGATTGACCCTCATCCGAACCTCCACATGTTCATTGACATATATGATGCGCGTCATATTTAGCAAATATCATGATGATCGTCATGATAATGATCGTGGAGTCCTTTTGATGCCCGACCTTCCCACCGCGCTCGTCACCGGGGCTTCCTCGGGAATAGGTGCGACTTACGCCGATAGGCTCGCCCGGCGCGGCCACGATATTGTCCTCGTCGCGCGCGATGCGCCGAAGATGGAGGCATTGGCGGGCCGGCTACGCGCCGAATTCGGAGTTTCGATCGACATCCTGCGTGCGGATCTGGCCGAAGAAGCGGACATCGCGGCGGTCGAGGCCCGGCTTCGGGACGATGCGGGGATCGGGCTGCTCGTCAACAACGCCGGTATCTCCAAGGCCGGGCGGTTCGACCGGCAGGAGGCGGCGGATCTCGCGCGGCTCGTCGCGGTCAACGCCACCGCGGTGATGCGGCTCGCCCATGCCATCGCGCCGCGTCTGGTGGAGAATGGCACCGGCGCGATCATCAACATCGGTTCGGTCGTCGGGCTGGCCCCGGAGTTCGGCCAGACCGTCTACGGAGCCACCAAGGCGTTCGTCCTGTCCCTGTCGCAGGGGCTGGCGCACGAACTCGGGCCGAAGGGTATCTACGTTCAGGCCGTGCTGCCCGCCGCGACGGCGACCGACATCTGGAGCCGTGCGGGGGCCGATCCCGCCGCATTGCCGCCGATGATGGAGGTCGGTGCGCTGGTCGACGCCGCGCTCGCCGGGTTCGATCAGCGCGAGCCGGTCACCATTCCGCCGCTTCACGACGCTGGGCAGTGGGACGCGTATCAAGCCGCAAGGCTGGCGATGCTGCCCGGGTTCGCGCAGACCATGCCCGCGCCGCGCTATACAAGTCACGGCGCGTGAGGGGCTGGGTCGTCCAGCGGTACGGCAAGGGCACGCCGCTGCGCCTCGTCGACCTGCCCGATCCGGTCGTCGGCGACGGAGACGTCCTGATCGAGGTGCATGCCGCAGCCCTCAATCCGCTCGACAGCAAAATCCGCGACGGGGCCTTCAAGCTTTTGCTGCCGTACAAGCCGCCGTTCGTCCTCGGTCACGATGTTGCCGGCCGCGTCTTCGCGGTGGGCCGTTCCGTGCGCGGTTTCGCCATCGGTGACGAAGTCTACGCGCGGCCGCGCGACGGCCGGATCGGCACGTTGGCGGAGCGGATCGCGGTGCCGGCCGAAGACGTGGCTCCCGCGCCGGCGAACGTGTCGCTGGTGGAGGCGGCGTCGCTGCCGCTGGTCGCGCTGACCGCGTCGCAGGCGCTGGTCGACATCGGCCGCGTCGGCGCGGGCAGCAGGTTGCTGATCCACGCGGGCGCGGGCGGCGTCGGGACGATCGCGATCCAGCTGGCCAAACACCTCGGCGCGACAGTCGCCACGACTGCGAGCAGCGCCGGCGAGGCGCTGGTCCGCAGCCTCGGCGCCGATACTGTCATTGATTACCGCACGCAGGACTTTACTGATCAGCTACGCGATCAGGACTTCGTCCTCGCCAACCAGGATGCGAAGACGCTTGTCCGCTCGCTCAACGTAATGGCGCCGGGCGGGACGCTGGTTTCGCTCTCCGGCCCGCCGGACCCCGCCTTCGCTCGCGCGCAGGGCATGAACCCCGTCATGCGTTTCATCATGGGTTTGTTGAGCCTGGGTGTCCGGCGCAAGGCACGGGCACGCGGGGTGGATTACCGGTTTCTGTTCATGCGCGCGGATGGCGCGCAGCTTGCCCGGATCACGACACTTGTCGAAGCCGGGACGATCAAGCCGGTGATCGACCGACGCTTCGGCTTCGATGCCGTCAACGACGCGATGGCCTATCTCGATAGCGGACATGCAAAGGGCAAGGTGGTGATCGACGTGGCCACCACGCGATGACGCCGCAGGCTGTCGCCCCGGGGCATCGCTGCCAGCTCGATCGGTCCTCGGCGGCTCGCGATGCTGGCCGGCTTGGCCGCACTTGGCGCGCTGGCGACCAACATCATGCTGCCGGCCTTTGCGGCGATGGCGCGCGACCTTTCGGTCGGGCAGTCAGCACTGGCGTGGACGTTCAGCGCATTCTTCGTGACCTTTGCGCTGGGTCAGCTCATCGTCGGTCCGGTGACCGATGCGACCGGGCATACGCGACCGGTGTTCATCGGACTGGCTCTCTTCGCAGTCGGCAGCGCGATCGGTGCTATCGCTGATACGTTGCGCTCGTTGCGCCCGAACATCCCCCGGTCGCCGGTAGCAAAATGCCGCTTGCCCTTCTCGACCTGCAGGGCGGCGTCGTCACCGAGTTCTGCTCGTGCCCGCACTCGGCTACGCGCCGCTTGGTTGAGCCGCGCCACCTCGTCATTGATGTGAGTGAGGATGATGCGACTGGCACCGGACTCCGCTTGACGTTGCCGGTCCCGGTTGTCGATGAGATCGACCCGCGCCGCCTCGCGCGTCTCGGCAACATAGATCGGGTCATGCTGCTGGTATGCCGCAAGTGCTTCTCCGGTTCGCTCGGTAGCGAGCTGGTGTGTCGCGACATGTCGCCAGTCCTCACGCCGGCGGCGGATGTCGGTGATCTCGACACTGCCATGGCGCTCAGCCACGTTACGGAATCCCGCGCCTGCTTCGATCGCTTGGAGCTGTTCGGGGTCGCCGACCAACACGACCTGGCGCCGCACCTCTCGGCATCCGCAATCACCCGCTCGCGCTGGCGGGTGCAGATCATCCCGGCCTCGTCGACGACGAGGATGGAGTTGTCGGTCAGCAGCTCACGCCCCTGCCCCCATTGATGCTCGAGGCTGCCGATGCGTTGCCGTACACGGCGCGCCGTTTGGGGCTTCGTCAGCCAGATGGGAGCCAGCACGTCCCGTATCCGGGGGCCTTCGATTTCGCTGACCAGGCGGTCGTCCATCTTGGGGAAGGCGTAGCTCTTCAACGTCGCGATCCACTGATCCTGATACTTGCCGTTTTTCCAGGCTTTCTGGTGTTCCTCGTGGACCATCTCGGCGGCCTTGCGGAACGTCGGAGTGACCTGCCGCTCGGCGACAGGGTCGATGCCTTGTGCAATCTTCTTCCGGATCAGGAGCGCTGCCTCGCAGGCATCAGCGAGAGAAACGGCTTTCAACAAGCCCAGGCCTTATGTCCCTGCGCCGCCCCCCAGATTGCACTCGCAGCAGCCCACGGCCCGACTCCTTGCTGTTCATTTCCCAAAAAAGGCCGTCGCCGTCGGAATATCGCCCCGGCTCGTTCAATGCCCGGACCTTGGTTGCAGTGAGATTTCCCATCGCACCACACTCCAAATTACCCCCACACATTTGGCGGGATGGTGTCGGACCACGTGAAATTCCGCGTGACGAAAAAACCGCTGATTTCTGCGGTTTCATAGCAAATTTCTGTGGATTTTGCGAGGCCAGCAGGGGGCGAGAATGGCGGAGCGGGAGGGATTCGAACCCTCGATACGGTTTTGCCGTATACTCACTTTCCAGGCGAGCGCCTTCGACCACTCGGCCACCGCTCCGCATGCACTGGAAGCGACACGCCCTAGTGGAGGCGTCGCGCGCGCGCAAGCGGGTTGGATTGCAGGTCGGCGCGAGGACGGGCACGGTGGGGCCATGACGATTCTTCTCGCTCTGGCCGCGATCGTGGCACCTGGTCAGGCGGCGGCCGCGCCGGCTCCTCCCCCGCCGCCGCCGGCCGCGCATGACGCATTGGCGGGCGACTGGCGGGTCATTCCCGACGACGAGCTGCTGGTAATGCGGCTGGCGGGCGGGCGAACGGTGACGATCCGCCTGGCCGCCTGGGCGGCGCCGCAGCACGTCGCGCAGATCCGCCGGCTGGCGGCGGCGCATTGGTGGGATGCCGCCAGCGTCTATCGCGTCCAGGAAAACTGGGTGGCGCAATGGGGCGATGCCAGCGAGCAGAAGCCGCTGCCGGCCGGCGTTGCGACGCAGGTCGATCCGGAGTTCGAGGTCGCGCGCGTCGCCCCTGCGGCGCTGTTGGCCCGTGGTGATCCCCATGCGCGCACGTCAGGCATCACCGCGGACGGGTGGCCCGTGGCCAGCGACGGCGCGGGCCACGCCTGGCTGCCGCATTGCTATGCGATGGTGGGCGTTGCCCGCGATGCCGATCCGCGATCCGGATCCGGGGCTGAGTTGTTCACCCCGATCGGCCAGTCGGCACGGCGGCTGGATCGCAACTATACCGTCGTCGGCCGGATCATCGACGGGATGGCGAACCTGTCGGGACTGCCGCGCAGCGATGCGCCGATGGGCGTCTATGCCAATCCGGCGCAGCGCGCACCGATCGAATGGGTGCGGCTCGCCAGCGAGTTGCCCGCTGCCGAGCGGCCGCGCTTCGCCTATCGCGCGGCCGACAACCCGCGCTTTGCCGCGGCAGTGCGGCGGCGCGAGAACCCGCCGCCCCCGACGATCGGATCCGGCGCGATCGACATATGCGAAATGCCGCTGGAGGTGAAGCGCCTCGACACGCGCTGACTGGGCAGACGCCGACGTCGCTCAGCCGCCGCTGCGCACCCAGTCGGCGACCTGCCCGGCCACGTCGTTGGCGGCGCGCCCCAGCGCCTCGGCTGCCGCGGTCGGCTCGATCGCCGCGACCGGGACGCGCGCTTCGAAACGGCGCTTCTCGATCGCCGACTGGCCGGCCCGCGTCAGCGACGCATCGTAGATCACCACCGCCTGTCGCTGCGACGCATCGACGCCGAAGCTGCGCAGGTCGCCCGACAGGTCTGCGCTGGGCGCGCCGAACGACTGCGCCGGGGCGAGCACCACCATGCCCGCGCGCGCGGTCAGCGTATCGCCCAGCACCCGAGCGAACAGCCGCGCGGGCGGTTCGGACCATTGCGCATCCTTGATATAGGCGACCGCGACGTCGCTCTGCTGCACTGGGATGCGCGTATTGGCGATCGTCTGCGGCACCGCGGGCACCTGCACCACGATCGCGCGCGTTGCCGATGCAATCTGTGCCGCGCCCGGTTGCGGTTGGGCGGTGGACGCGATCGTCAGCAATTGCTTGGGCGGCTTGCCGCCGAAGCTGAGACAGCCGGCCAGCGGGACGATCGCCGCGGCAAGGACGAGGTTTCGAGTGAAGCGCACGCTCAGTTCCCCTTGTATTCCGGCAGCTTCTGTTGACCGATCAGCGAGCTGGCGCCGCCCTGTTCGACGCGTTCCGAGATCGCCGAGAGCGACGCCGCCGTGACGCGCAGGTCGCGCACCAACTGGTTGATCTGCGGCACCGTCTGTTTCGAGAAGGTCGTGAGGCCCGGCCGCGCGTCGCCGATCGCCGCGTTGAGCGTGTCGGTGCTCTCCCGCGCCGACTTTATGGTGGCGTTCAGATTGGCCAGGGTCGGCTTGACGTCCTCGGTCATCACGCCGTTGGTCGTCTTGGCCAGTTCGCCGATTTGCTGGGCGGCATCGCCCGCCTGCGCGATCGCGACGCGGGTCTGCGCCAGCGTGGCGGCGATTTCGGGCCCGCGATCAGCTAGCGCATCGGTCAGGCGGTTGGTGTTGTCCAGAATGCCCGCAATCGACGCCTGGTTGCGGTCGCTCAGCATCCCGGTCAGCCGCTCGGTCAGCGTCGACAGCCGTTCCAGAAGCTGCGGTGCGGAATTGAGGATCGCGCCGATGCCGCCGGTCTTGGTCGGGATCACCGGCACGCCCAGCGGGCATACCGATCGCGCGTCGCCGGCGGGGCAGGTGATCGGCGCCTGGCCCTTGATCGCGCCGTCCAGGCTGACTGTGCTGGTGCCCGTGAAGCTGCCCTGGATGGTCGCGGTGGTCCCGCGCAGGATCGGCGTGTCGTCGTTCACGCTGATGCGCACGCGGACGTATTGCGGATCGGGCTTCCACAGCGAGATCGTCTTCACCTGCCCCGACGGCACGCCGGAGAAGGTAACCGTCGACCCCTTCGCCAGCCCGTCGACCGACTGGCGGAAGAAGATGTCATATTCCCGTTCGGCCCCGCCGCTCACCCGTGCGATCCACACGGTGAAGATCGCGACGATCGCCAGCAGGATCAGCACGACGGCCCCGACCAGGACGTGGTTCGATCGCGTTTCCATCACTCAGCCCCTGATAGCCGGCGGTCGTCGGCGGCGGCGGTCGCGCCATCGCCTGTCCGGCCCGCCGCCGGTTCGTGTTCCGCAGCCCGCTTCTGGGAAGCGACCGCAGCGCGGCCGCGCGGGCCGTTGAAATATTCCTGGATCCACGGGTGATCGAGCGCGAGCAGCTCCGGGATCGTCCCCACCGCGATCACGCGTCTGTCGGCCAGCACCGCGACACGGTCGCAAATGGCGTAGAGCGTGTCGAGATCGTGGGTGATGAGGAACACCGTCAGCCCCAGCGTCTTCTGGAGCGAGGCGGTCAGTTCGTCGAACGCCGCCGCACCGATCGGGTCCAGGCCGGCGGTCGGCTCGTCCAGGAACAACAGATCGGGGTCGAGCGCCAGCGCGCGCGCCAGCCCGGCACGCTTCTTCATTCCGCCGGACAGTTCGGCGGGAAACTTGGGCCCCGCATCCGCCGGCAGGCCGGTCATCACCACCTTGTACGACGCGATTTCGTCGAGCAGCGACAGCGACAGGTCCGGATAGAATTCGCGCAGCGGGACCTGGACGTTCTCCGCCACCGTCAGCGTGGAGAACAGCGCGCCGCCCTGGAACAGCACGCCCCACCGCTTGCGGATATCGACGGTTTCGGCCTCGCTGCGCCCCAGCGTCGGCTCGCCGAACACCCGCACCTCGCCCGCATCGGGGGTCTGCAATCCAATGATCGAGCGCATCAGCACCGACTTGCCGGTGCCCGATCCGCCGACGACGCCCAAAATCTCGCCGCGACGCACCTCCAGGTCGAGGTCCTCGTGGATCACCTGCTCGCCGAAGCTGTTGCGCAGGCCGGTCACACGGATCACCGGCTCCGCCCCGTCGGCACCCGTGTCATTGCTGGCGAAATGGGGCATCAGATCCAGCCGATCTGTTCGAAGAAGACGGCGAAGAACGCGTCGAGGACGATCACCATGAAGATCGCCTGCACCACCGCGGAGGTGGTCTTCAGACCGACCTGCTCCGCATCGCCCTTCACCTGCATCCCCTGGAAACAGCCCGCCACCGCGATGATCGCACCGAACACCGGTGCCTTGATCAGGCCGACGAACAGGTCGGTGATCGGCACGACCTCGCGAATGCGCGCGATATAGGCGACCGGCGGGATATCCAGCGTCATCCAGCACAGCAGCCCGCCGCCGATGATCGCGACGATCGAGGAGTAGAAGCCCAGCAGCGGCATCAGCACGATCGCCGCGATCGTGCGCGGCAGCACCAATGCCTCCATCGGCGATACGCCGATCGTGCGCATCGCGTCGATTTCCTCGGTCAGCTGCATCGTGCCGAGCTGCGCCGCGAAGGCCGAGCCGGACCGTCCCGCCACCATGATCGCGGTCATCAGCACGCCCAGTTCGCGCAAGGTGATGCGCCCGACGAGGTTGATCGTGAACGATTCCGCGCCGAACTGGCGCAGCTGCACCGCGCCCTGCTGCGCGATGACGATGCCGATCAGGAAGCTCATCAGCCCGACGATGCCCAGTGCGGACACGCCAACCACCTCGAACCGCTGCACGGTGGCGTTGAAGCGGAAGCGGCTGGGATGGCGGATCACGCCGCCGAACGCGATGATCGTCGCACCCATGAAGCCCAGCAGCCCCACCGCAGTATGGGCAGCGTGCGCGGTCGCATCGCCGATCTCCGCCAGGACGCGCCGGAACGACGATCCGCTGCCGGGGCGCATCTGTACCGGCTGGTCGGCGGCGACCACCTGTTCCAGCAGGTTGTTCGCATCGCCGCTCAGCCCGCGGATCTCCGCCTTGTGCTCGCGCGCGAAGCGGTGGACGACCCAGGCGCCGATCGTGTCGATCCGCTCGATCCCCGACAGGTCGATGCAGGCGACATCGCCGCCGTGACTGTCGAGCCGTTCGGGAAGATTGCCCAGACGCGCCAGCGACAGGTCGCCGGTGAAGCGCAGCGTCGATCCGCCGGACTCCCCGCGATCCTCGTTGAAATCGGCCGCAGTGCTCATCGAAGGGTCCTTGCGGCACGTCGCATCACGCGACAAGCGATCGGGCGCGCCATTCGTTCCGCGGGCGAATCCATTCGAACGGGCTGCGATACGGCGTGCGTCACAGCGCGACGTCTACGGTATGGATCAGAACGCCGACAAGCCCCCCGACCAGCGTTCCGTTGATGCGGATGAACTGCAGGTCCTTGCCCACCGCATGTTCCAGCCGCATTGTGATCGTCCCCGCATCCCAGCCGCGCACCGTTTCGGACACCAGCCGCACGATCGAATCGCCGTAATCCGCGGCCGCACCCACCGTCGCGCGCCGCACGAAGCGATTGATGGTGCGCCCCAGCCGCGCGTCGTCCTGCAACGTCGCACCCAATTGCCGCAGCGCCTCCCCCAGCTTGCCGCGCAATACCGCCTCCGGATCGCGCGCGGCACGCAGCATCGCCAATCGCGCCTGTTCCCACAGGCCGTTGATCCAGTCCTGCATCGCCGGGTTTTCCAAAAGCTCGATCTTCATCGTCTCGACGCGCACGCGCATCGCCGGATCGTGCTGCAACCGCCGCGCCAGCGACCGTAGCCCCTCCTCCGCCTTCTGGCGCAGCGGATGGTCGCGATCCTCGGCCATCTCCGCCACCAGCCGGTCCAGCCCGTCGACGATCTTGGTCGCCAGCGTCTCGTCCAGCCCTGTCCAGCGCAGGATCGAGCCGGCACGGTCGTGCACCATCGCCCGCACCAGATGTTCGTTCGCCGCCAGCGCGCCGCGCGCCCAGCGCACGCCATGGTCGATGATCGGCAGGTGGCGATCCTCCGCGATCGCGGCGTCGAGCGCGCGGCCCAGCATCGGCGACAGCTCGGTCTCGCGCACCCGCGTCACCAGCATCGCGCGCACCATCCCGCCCAGCCGGTCCTGGTCGAGCGCGTTGAGCACCTCCTGCGCCAGCCGCGACGTGCCGCGCGCCAGCCGCCCGCCGCCCGCACCCTGCGGATTGGCGAGCCAGCGCCCCGCGGCACCTGCGACGTCCATCCGCCCCATCCGCCGCGCGACCACCGACGGGATCAGGAAGTTCTCGCGCAGGAAGTTCGCCAGCTGATCGCCGATCCGGTCCTTGTTGCGCGGAATGATCGCGGTATGCGGGATCGGTAGGTGGAGCGGATGGCGGAACAGCGCGGTCACCGCGAACCAGTCCGCCAGCCCGCCGACCATCGCAGCCTCGGCAAAGGCGCGGACGAAGCCCCACGCACTATGCTGATCCGCCAGCGCGCGCGCGGCGAGGAACAAGGCTGCCATCGCCAGCAGCAATCCCGTCGCCACCCGGCGCATGCGCACCAGCGCAGCGGGCGGGACGGGGGTGCGGCGCGTGGCGATCATCGTTCGGACAATCCCCGATCGCGCCGATTGTTCAAGTCCCCGCCGGCGCGACAGCAGGTCGCATGCCGCTTATTCGGCGGGATCGGTCCCGTCGCGAAAGCCGATCCGGCCATGCGGCGCGGCAATCGCATCCTTGGGCGGGCCCTGTTCGATCAGCGGCCCACCGTCATCGCCCGGGCGATAGGTGAGCAGCCGCCGCCCCAGCCACGGCCCGACGCGCCGCTCGATCCCGATCGCCAGCGAAAAGGCGGCCGGCACGATCAGCAGCGTCAGCAACGTCGACATCGTCAGCCCGCCGATCACCACGATTCCCATCGGCGCCCGCCACGCACCGTCGCCCGACAGCGACAAGGCGGTGGGCACCATGCCGGCCACCATCGCGACGGTCGTCATCACGATCGGTTGCGCGCGCTTGTGCCCTGCGTCGACGATCGCGGCATGGGGCGTCACGCCCGCCGCCATCTCCTCCAGCGCAAAATCGATCAGCAGGATCGAATTCTTGGCGACGATCCCCAGCAGCATCAGCAAGCCGATGAACACCGGCATCGACAGCGGCTGCCCCGCGATCTTCAGCGCCAGCAGGCCACCCAGCGGCGCCAGCAGCAGCGAACCCATGTTGACCAGCGGCGGCAGCAGGCGGCGATACAGCAGCACCAGCACGGAGAAGACCAGGAACACCCCCGCCACCACCGCGACGACGAAGTTGATCAGCATCTCCATCTGCCACTTCGCCTGGCCGACGGTCAGTTGCTGGACGCCCACCGGCAGGTTCTTCATCACCGGCAGCTGGTTGATCTGCTTCATCGCATTGCTGGTGACCAGCCCCGGCGACAGATCGGCACCGATGGTCAGCTGGCGCTGTTGGTTCAGGCGCGTGATCTTGGTCGGGCCGGACCCGAAGCCGATCTCAGCGACCAGGCTCAGCGGCACCGAACCGCCCGACTGCGTCTGCACCGGCAAGTTCTCGATCGTATCGAGCCGCGATCGCGCGCTTTCCTCTAGCGCGACGCGGATCGGCACCTGTCGATCCGACAGCGAGAAGCGCGCGCTGTTCTGATCGAGGTCGCCCAGCGTCGCGATACGGATCGCGTTGGACAGCGCCGCGGTCGTCACGCCCAGCTGCGCCGCCAGGTCGAGTCGCGGCTTGATGAGGATCTCGGGCCGATTGAGATCGCCGGCGATGCGCGGTGCGACCAATCCGGGCACCTTACCCATCTCGCTCACCAGGCGGTCGGCGGTCTTGCGCAGCAACACCGGATCGTCGCCGCCCAGCGTGATCGAGATGTCGCGATTGTTGTCGCCAAACCCGAACTGCGACTGGAAGTTGACGCGTGCGTCCGCGATCGTCGCCAGATCGGGCGCCAGCCGCCGCTCGAATTGGGTCGACGTAACGTCGCGCTTTTCCTTCAACGTCGCGACGACCCGTCCGGTGCCGACCAGGGTTCGCGTGTACAGGCTCTCAACCTCCGGCTGCTTCTTGAGCAGGGCGTAGACCTGGTCGACGACCGCCTGAGTGGTGTTCAACGTCGCGCCCGGCGGCATGGTGATCGTCACTGCGCTGCGCGGCTGGTCCACCGCAGGCTGGAACGTCATCGGCGTCGTCGCGAACAGGACGATCGTCAGCAGGAACGAAGCAAGACCCATCCCCATCACCCACAGGCGATGATCGCGCAGATAGCCGGTGACGCGGTGGATGCCGCCCTTCGCACGAATCAGCGGCGCCTTGCCTTGGTCCAGCGTCCAGCGCAGCACCCGTTCGTAGAAGTCGACCGCCGGGCCGCCATGGTCGGCAGGGCCCGCCGATTTCAGGAAATAGGCTGCGATCATCGGCGTGATGAGGCGTGCGACCGCCAGGCTCATCAGCACCGCGACCACCACGGTCAGCCCGAAATTCTTGAAAAATTGCCCCGACACGCCCGGCATCAGCCCGACCGGCAGGAACACCGCGACGATCGCCATCGTCGTCGCCAGCACCGCCAGCCCGATCTCGTCCGCAGCGTCGATCGACGCCTGATAGGCGGTCTTTCCCATGCGCATGTGGCGCACGATATTCTCGATCTCCACGATCGCATCGTCGACCAGCACGCCCGCCACCAGGCTCAGCGCCAGCAGCGTCATGTCGTTCAGCGTGAACCCCATCAGGTCCATGAACCAAAAGGCCGGAATCGCCGACAGCGGGATCGCCAGCGCGGAGATGAACGTCGCGCGCCAGTCGCGCAGGAACAGGAACACGACGACGACCGCCAGGATCGCGCCCTCGATCATCGCGTGCAGCGCGCTTTTATACTGTTCCAGCGCATATTTCGCGCCGTCGATGCGCAGCTTGAACTTCACCTGCGGATTGCGCTTCTCCAGCGCCTCCAGCTTGGCCTTGGCCTCGCGGAAGACGGTGACATCGGAGGCGTTCTTGGCGCGCTTGAAATCGAAGCTCAGCGCCGGGCGGCCGTCGACCGCCGCGGCGCTGCGCTGTTCGGCATACAGGTCGCGCACCGTCGCCACGTCGGACAGGCGGATCGTGCGGCCGTTGCCGATCGCGATCTGCGTCTGGCTGAGGTCATAGGCGGTGGCGGCATTGCCCAGCACGCGCACCGACTGCTCGGCCCCCGCGATCTCGGCCCGGCCGCCCGCCGCGTTCAGGTTCACCTGCCGCAGCTGCTGGTTGATCTGGCTGGCGGTCAGGCCATAGGAGGCCAGCTTGGCGGGATCGAGGATCACGCGGATCTCGCGGCTGACTCCGCCGTTGCGCTCGACCGAGCCCATGCCGGGAACCGACAGCAGTTCCTTGGCGACGGTATTGTCGATGTACCAGCTGAGCTGTTCCAGCGTCATGTCGGTGCCGACGGCCGTGAAGCTGCCCAGATCGTTGTCGTTGATCTTCACCCGCTGGACTTGCGGCTCCAGGATGCCGTCGGGCAGCTGCGCGCGGATCTGCGTCACCGCATCGCGCGATTCGTTGACCGCCCGGTCGACGGGGGTGCCGATCGCCAGCTGGACGAAGGTGGTCGACTGCCCCTCGGACACGAACGACTGGATCTCGTCGACGCCCTCGAGCGTGCGCACCGCCGCCTCGACGCGTTGCGTCACCTGGTTTTCCAGCTCGCTGGGCGCCGCGCCCGGCTGGGTGATCGTGACCGTCACCGCCGGAAAGTCGATGTCCGGTTCCTGGTTGATGTCCATCCGGATGAAGCTGACGATCCCCGCGACCGTCAGCATCATGAACAGGACGATCGACGGCACCGGGTTGCGGATCGACCAGGCGGATATGTTGCGGAAGCCCATCGTCGCTTGTCCTCAGCGCCCCTTGGGGATGACCGGCTTCACCAGCTGGCCCGGGTTCAGGAAGGCGCCCGCCGCCTGCACCACCCGCTCGTCACCGGTGAGGCCGCTGGCGATCGCCACCTTGTCGTCGCTCACCGACCCCAGCGTCACGTCGCGACGCCGCACCCGATTCTCGGCATCGACGATATAGACGTAATTGCCGCGGCTGTCGCTGAGCAATGCCGACTGCGGCAATTCGGGCTGGCGCGCGTCGCCGGCGACGATCGTCGCCGACGCGAAGCCGCCGGGACGCAGCGCGGGATCGTAGGACAGCTGAATGCGCGCGATCCCCTGCCGCGACTGCGGGTCGATCACCGGCGACAGCTGCCACACCCGGCCCGCGAAGCTGCGCTTCTCGCCCACCGGGGTCACCTGCGCCGACGAACCGACGTGGATCGTCTGCAGGTCAGCTTCGGACAGCTGCGCGCGCATTTCCATCTCGCCATTGGCCGCCATGCGGAACAGGACGCCGCTGGCGGAGCTGACGATCTGCCCCGGCTCCACGCCGCGCGTCAGAACCAGCCCCGGGGCGGGCGCGCGAATGTCCAACCGGGCGTTGCGCGCGCGCTGTTCGGACAGCGTCGCCTGCGTCACGCGCAGCCGCGCCGCCGCCGAATCGCGGGTGGCGATTCGCCGCTGCACGTCCGCCTTGGAGATGAAGCCGCGATCGACCAGGCTCTGCGCACGCTCCAGTTCGGCCTGCGCCAGCGTCAGGTCGGCCCGCGCGACATTGATCTGGGAGGAGAGCGAATCAGCGGTCTGCGTCTGGACCGACCGGTCGATCGTCGCCAGCACCTGCCCCGCCTTCACCCACTGGCCCGGTTCGACCAGCACGCGCGACACCATGCCGCCCTCGCCCGCGACGCCGACCGGCATCTCGCGCTTGGCGGCCAGCGATCCCGTCGCCGCGACGGTGCGCGCGACCGCCTGCGCCCCGGGGACGACAACCGTCACGGACGGCGCCTGGTCGCCCGCCGGTGCGGGCGTCCCGGCATCCTTGCCGCCCCGCATGGCCAGCCACGCCGCCACCGCGATCACCAGCAGAACGACGCCCGCGACGATCACCCAGCGCCGCCGACCGCGCGCACGCGAATCCTCGATCAACAGCCGCTCGCCTTCCAGGTTGCCGTTTTCGTACGTCATTCCGCCCCTCTCGTCGGGCGTGTATTACGATGATATAGCACCCGGTACAAGCGGGCATCTTTCAACCGGTTCGTCGCGTTCATCCTGCGTTTTGTCGCACGGGTGCAGATGCCGCCAAGACGAGAAACGGGAGATATCACGATGCGAACGACGACGATCACCGGGCTGGGCGGCGCCGCCGCGATGCTGGCCGGCATGACCCTGGCCGCGGCGGCGACGGCGCAGACCCCGCTGCCGATGGCGACGGTCGTGCCCGACGGCACGCTCCTGGACGTGACCGCGACCGGCCGGACGACCCGCGTTCCCGATCTCGCCACCGTCCGGGCGGGCGTCGTTACCCAGAATGCGACCGCCGGGGGCGCGCTGACCGAGAATGCGCAGCGCATGACGCAGGTCGTCCGCGCGCTCAAGTCCGCGGGGATCGCCGAACGCGACATCGCCACCAGCAACGTCAGCCTGTCGCCGCAATATCGCTACGCCGACAATCAGCCGCCGGTCATCACCGGCTATCAGGCGAGCAACACCGTCAGCGTGAAGTTCCGCGACGTCGCCAAGGCCGGGCCGGCGCTCGACGCGCTGGTGCGCTCGGGCGCCAACCAGATCGACGGGCCCAGCATGTCGCTATCGCAGCCCGATGCGGCGCTGGACGAGGCGCGCACCGATGCGCTGAAGGCCGCGCGCGCACGGGCGGCGCTCTATGCGAACGCCGCCGGGTTGACGGTGGCGCGGATCGTCTCGATCGAAGAAGCCGGCGACAATGACGGCGGTCGCCCGCAACCGCCGATGATGCTGCAGCGCGCCGCCATGGCGGAGACGCGCGACTCCACCCCGATGCTGGCGGGGGAAACCGACGTGACCGCAATGGTACGCGTCCGCTTCCTGCTGAAATGACCTTATGCCCCGTCCGCCGCGTGGCGGACGGGGCATAGGCAGACAACGCCGCATACGAAAAAGGCCGCCCGGATCACCGGGCGGCCTGTTTCCTTGTCGTTCGTCGATGTGGAGCGGTTTAGCGCACCCGGCCGCGACGGACGAGGTTCACGATCGCCAGCAGCACGACCGCGCCGACCAGCGACACCAGGAACGAGTAGATCGTCAGCGGCTGGTTGTTGATCGAACCGCCAGTGAACAGCAGACCGCCGATGAAGGCGCCGACGATCCCGACGATGATGTTCAGAAAGATGCCCTGCTGGGCGTCAGTGCGCATGATGATGCTGGCGAGCCAGCCGATGACGCCACCGATGATGAGCCAGATGATAAGTCCCATAGCAATTCTCCCCTGCGATGCGCCCGGACGGTGAAGCGCTGTGGCAGGGAAGACTCACGAAGGGCGGATATTGTTCCGGGCGCGTTTCGGGATCAGAACTTCTGCTGGCGCTCGTACAGCGATTTGTACTGCTGGATACGCGTGACGCGCAAGCCGGGCATGCCCGACCGGTCGATCGCACGCTGCCACCCGGCGAATTCCTCCACCGTCAGCCCGTAACGCTGGCACACTTCGTCCACCGTCAGCAGACCGCCGTTAACCGCGGCGACGACCTCGGCCTTGCGCCGGACCACCCACCGCGTGGTGTTGGCCGGCGGCAGCGTATCCATGGTCAGCGCCTCTCCCAGAGGACCGATGACCTTGGCGGGACGGATTTTTTGGTTCTCGATCATTCCTAACCTCGGTTCGGGGCGGGGGGCCCCCTTCCCTGCGACGAAGCACTGCGTAGGCGCCTCGATTTGAACACGCCCTAAAGCGGCGCGGTAAACGCCGTCTTCACGGCTCTTTCCATTCGCTTAGCGCCGCCGCGGCCGCGGGGTTGAACGCGCCCTCACCCGATCGCGCGGTCGCCGAATCGTTCAGCGCACGCGCCACCTGTGCGGTGCGCGACGTCTCCTGCCGGGCACGCAGCCCGGCGAGCAGCGGGGGGAGATGGGTGTCATCGGGTAACGTCACGGCGAATCCTGGCAACGCGAGATGTGATGGACTCGCTTAGCCCCGGTCTGCTGAAGGTCGCGTAAAGCCGCTGGCAACGCTTCCTTCACCTGCCTTTACGCGGACATACGCGACGGGGTATGGCCGGTCGCATCATGGACACGGTGGATTTCCAGCTTCCGGCGGGCGCGCGGCGCATCGTCGTCGCGATGTCGGGCGGGGTCGACAGCTCGGTCGTGGCGGCGCTTGCGCAGGCGAGTGGGGCGGAGACGATCGGCGTGACGCTCCAGCTTTACGACCATGGCGAGGCGACGAAGCGCGCCGGCGCGTGCTGCGCCGGGCGCGATATTCGCGATGCGCGCGCGGTCTGCGACCGGCTGGGCATCGCGCATTACGTCTTCGATCACGAATCGAGCTTTCGGACGCAGGTGGTCGATCGCTTCGCCGACGAATATCTCGCTGGGCGCACCCCGATTCCCTGCGTCCAGTGCAACATGGGGCCGAAATTCACCGACCTGTTCGCGCTCGCCCGCGATCTGGGCGCCGACTGCCTGGCGACCGGCCATTACGTCCGCCGCATCCTCGGCAGCGATGGCGCGCAGCTACACCGCGCGATCGATCCCGCGCGCGACCAGAGCTATTTCCTGTTCGCGACGACGCGCGCGCAGCTCGATTTCCTGCGCTTTCCGCTCGGCGCGCTGCCCAAGCGCCGGGTGCGCGAACTGGCCGGGGAGATGGGGCTGCTGGTCGCCGACAAACCCGACAGCCAGGACATCTGCTTCGTCCCCGACGGCGATTATGCCTCACTGGTGAAGAAGCTGCGTCCAGAGGCCGCGGCGGGCGGCGACATCGTCGACATGGCGGGGCGCAAGCTGGGCGAGCATCGCGGGCTGGTCCATTATACCGTCGGGCAGCGCCGCGGGCTGGAGATCGGGGGTAGCCCCGAGCCGCTGTATGTCGTGCGATTGGAACCCGACCGGCGCCGCGTCGTCGTCGGCCCGCGCGCCGCGCTGGCGGTGGCGGCGGCGCGACTGGCGGACATGAACGTGCTGGGGCCGCTGGAAGGCGAGCTTACCGCCAAGGTACGCTCGATGGCCAAGCCGGTGCCGGCGCGGATGGTCGACGACCGGCTGGTGTTCGACACGCCCGAATATGGCGTTGCCCCCGGCCAGGCGGCGGTGCTCTACGACGGCGATCGGGTGCTGGGCGGCGGCTGGATCGCCGCGACCGAACCGGCGCTGGCCGCCGCCTGAAAAGAACCCGGCACCGCACGGTACCGGGTCCAGTTTCGTCCAGGGAGCACCAGACGGTAACGGCGACGGCGACCGGGGAGCGGCCGCCGCTAGGTCAGACGGTCAGAGTGCGTTGCCACCCAGCGCATTGTCGGCCGGCAGCGCGTCGGCGCCATTGCCGAACGTGGCGAGATTGCCGTCGGCGGGCACTTCGTCGTTCAGCACGGTCTCGTTCGCCAGCGTATCGTTGGCGGCGACCGGCTCCGCGCCGTTCCCGCCGCACGCGGCCAGCGCCAGGCTCATGCTGATCACGGAAACGGCGGCAGCGATCTTCCTCATCTCTCTCGAACCCCTTGCTGGCGATGGCGCCCGCCATCGTTCGCCCCAAAACTACATCTCCGCGATAGAATATCAAGAGCCTCATGTGTCGGGAAGGTGCTGGTCCGCGACACCCCAGCCGCGCAATGCCCGACTGTCGGCGCGCGCCAGCAATTCCTCGCGGTCGGTGACGCGCCAGCGCGCCGCGGTATCGATATCGCGCAATTCGCTCCACGATACCGGGGCGGCCACCGGCGCGCCGGCGCGTGCCCGCGCGGCATAGGGCATTATCGCGGTCGCGCCGCGCTGGTTGCGCAGCCAGTCGATGAAGATCCGCCCCTTGCGCTTCGCCTTGGCCATCGTCGCGGTGAACCGTTCCGGTTCGGCCTGCGCCAGCGCACGTGCGAAGCGATCGGCGAAATCCTTGACGGCCGGCCATTCGGCCTGCGGCGTCAGCGGCACGACGACATGGACGCCCTTGCCCCCCGACAGCAGCGGAAAGCTCGCCAGCCCCAGCTCGGCCAGCTGGGTCTTGAGATGCTCGGCCGCCTTGCTGGTCGCGGCGAAGTCCAGCCCCTCGTCGGGATCGAGGTCGAACACCATCCGGTCGGGCCGCTCCACGTCCGCGACCTGAGAACCCCAGCCGTGGAATTCGATCGTCCCCATCTGCACGCACGCGACCAGCCCGTCGCCGCTGTCGACGTAGAGATAGTCCTCGGTCGATCCGTCCTTCTCGCGGATCGGCACGCGATGGACCTGATCACCGAACGACCCGGCATCGTGCTTCTGGAAAAAGCATTGCCGCGCCCGCCCCTGCGGACAGCGCACCAGGCTGACCGGGCGATGCGCCACGAACGGCAGCATCGCCGGGGCAATCGCGGCATAATAATCGGCCAGATCGCCCTTGGTCACGTCCGATTCGGGGAAGATCGTGCGGTCGCGATTCGTCACCTTCACCGTCGATACGGACGGCGCGGGCGCCGCGGCGGGGGGTTCGGCGACGACGTCCTCCGCCGGCTTGTCGCCGCGCAGCCCCAGAAAGCTGGAATGGCGCAGCAGCCCGTCCGGCGTGGTTTCGGCAAAGGCGATCTCCGCCACCAGTTTCGGCGTGACCCAATGCGCGCCGCGCACCGCCGCGCGCGGTGCGGCCACGGTCGGGGTCTTGCGCGCCAGCCGGTCGAGCCGCGTGCGCAGGTCGGCCATCGTATCGGCGGTGAAGCCGGTGCCCACCTTCCCGGCATAGCGAACCGCGCCGTCCTCATGGACGCCCAGCAACAGCGAGCGAAGGCCCCGCCCCTTGTCCGACGGCAACCAGCCGACGATCACGAATTCCTGCCGGCGAATGCACTTGGTCTTCAGCCACGCCTGCGTGCGCTTGCCGCGATAGGCCGCGTCGGCGCGTTTCGACACCACACCCTCGAAGCCTTCGCGGCACATCGTCTCGAACAGCGGCTCGCCCGACCCGGCGACATGTTCGGCAAATTGCAGATGCGGATCCGCGCCCGCCATCACCGCGCGCAAGCGCTCCTTTCGCTCGACATTGGTCAGCGCACGCAGATCCTCGCCGTCGTGCCGGAGCAGGTCGAAGGCGAAGAACGTCATGTCATCCCCCGATGCGATCGCGGTCTTCAGCGTCGCGAAATCGGGGCGGCTCTCCTTGAACGCGACGATCTCCCCGTCGATCAGCGCATCGCCGACGTCGAGCTGCGCAGCGGCCGCCGCAATCCCGGCGAACGTCTCGCTCCAGTCCAGCCCGCTGCGGGTATAGACCGTCGCCTTCCCCCCGCCGACCGCGATCAGCGCGCGATAGCCGTCGTACTTCACCTCATGGATCCAGCCTGCACCGGCGGGGACGCTGTCCACCAGCGTGCACAGCTGCGGCGCCTCGAACGGCGGTGGTGCGGCGCTGCCGCGGCGCTTCTTGCGCCCGGCCGGGGCACGCCACTGCGACGGCGCGCCCTCGGCGATCTCCTGCATCGTCCGCCCCGTCGCCACGCTGGTCAGCGCGGTGTCGGTCAGCATATCGGTGGCGCCCGCGGCGGCGTCGTCGATCTTGCGCAGCAGCCAGTTCTCGCGCTTTTCCTTGCCGCGTGGTTTCAGCCGGACCAGCAGCCACTCGCCCTTCATCCGCTCACCGTCCAGGATGAAGTGGAGGTGCCCCGCCTCCAGATCGGCGGCGCTCTTGCCCGCCACCGGCGCCCAAGTGCCTCGGTCCCACAGCATCACCGTGCCGCCGCCATATTCGCCCGCCGGGATCGTCCCCTCGAACGTCGCATAGGACAGCGGATGGTCCTCGGTCCGCACCGCCAGTCGCTTTTCGGCGGGGTCAAGGCTCGGCCCGCGCGTCACCGCCCAGCTTTTCAGGACGCCGTCCACCTCCAGCCGGAAATCCCAATGCAGCCGCGTCGCGTCGTGCTTCTGCACGATGAAGCCGTTGCCGTTGCCAGGCGCCAGCGTCCCCGCCGGTTCGGCGGTGCGCGAAAAGTCGCGCTTCGCATTATAGCGTTCGAGCGGATCGGGACGACGGGCCATCGCCGGTCAGGCGCGCTTGCGTGCCGGCGCCTTGCGCGCCGCCGGCTTTCGTGCCGCCGGCTTCTTCTTTTCCGCCGCCGGTCTGGCGTCCGCCGTGGCCGCGCCGCCCTTGCCCTCCATCGACTTCTTCAGCGCCGCCATCAGATCGACGACATTCGATCCCGAACGCGCCGCCGCGTCACCCTTGTCCTCGATGATCCGCCGCCCCTTGGCCTTGCGCTTGCGGTCGATCAGCCCCCTCAGCGCATCGACATAGCGATCGTGGAAGCCGCGCGGGTCGAACGGCGCGGCCTTCTTCTCGATCAGCGCCTCGGCCAGTTCCAGCAGCTCCGGCTCGGGCTTGGTATCGGGGATGTCGCGGAAATAGCCCTGCGCCTTGTTCACCTCGTCGGCGTAGCGCAGCGTTTCCAGCACCATGCCGCGCCCGCATGGCTTCAGGCTGACGACATATTCGCGCCCGCGCATCGCCAGCTGGCCCAGCCCGACCTTCTTCGTGCGTCGCAACGCCTCGCGCAGCACGATGAACGCCTCCTCCGCCAGATCGTCGGCGGGGACGACGAAATAGGGCTTTTCGTAATAGAGGACGTCGATCTCGTGCGCGTCGACGAACTGGGTCAGTTCCAGCGTCTTCTTCGATTCCAGCTTCACCGCGTCGATCTCGTCCTGGTCGAGCAGGACATATTCGCCCTTCTCGATCTCGAACCCCTTCATGATTTCGTCGGTGTCGACCGCGCCGACGCCGGGGACGGTCTTTTCCAGCTTGATCCGCTTGCCCGACGGTTCGTGGATTTGATGGAAGCTGATCTGCGCGCCGGAGCGCGTCGCCGAGTAGATTTCGACCGGGATCGACACCAGCGCCAGCCGGATCTGTCCCTGCCAATAGGCACGCGCGGCCATCGGAAGCCCTTTCGTTGCGAGGGCGATTCAATGAGTTGGCGCGCCGCAGGTTCCATGCTGCCCCGCACATGCATGGGGCGAGGATGACGTGCGCGCGATTGCGCGGTAGAAGCCGGGCGATGAGCGACGATCCCTTTTCGCTGTTCGACGCCTGGTATGCCGAGGCGCGCACCAGCGAGCCGAACGATTCGAATGCCATGGCGCTGGCCACCGCCGATGCGGATGGGCGCCCGTCCGTGCGGATGGTCCTGTTGAAGGGGCATGGTCGCGACGGCTTCGTCTTCTACACCAACCGCGGCAGCCGCAAGGCGGGGGAACTGGCCGCCAATCCGCATGTCGCGCTGCTGTTCCACTGGAAATCGCTGCGCCGCCAGATCCGTATCGAAGGGCCGGTGGCCCCCGTCAGCGATGCGGAGAGTGACGCCTATTTCGCCAGCCGCTCGCGCGATTCGCAGCTGGGCGCCTGGGCATCGGACCAGTCGCGCCCGCTCGACGCGCGCGCCACGTTCGAGGCGCGGTTCGATGCGGCCCGGGCGCGGTTCGACGGACAGGACGTGACCCGCCCGCCGTTCTGGGGCGGCTATCGCGTGACGCCGCAACGGATCGAGTTCTGGCAGGACCGCGCGCACCGCCTGCACGAACGCCGGCTGTTCACCCCCGCGGTCGATGGCGCATGGCGCGAGGGGCTGCTGTACCCATGACGCGCGACGAACGCCGCCGCATCATCCCGCTGGCGATGCGCGCCGCGCTGGCCAGCGTGGCGATGGCCTGTTCGCTGCTGGTGCTCAAGGGATATGCCGCGTGGCATACCGGATCGGTCGCGATGCTGGGCAGCCTGGCCGATACCGGGCTGGACCTGCTCGCCAGCCTGGTCACGCTGTACGGCGTGAAGCTCGCGGCCGAGCCGGCCGACCACGACCACCGTTTCGGCCATGGCAAGGCGGAGGCGCTGGCGGCGCTGTTCCAGGTCGTGCTCATCACGGCATCCGCGATCGGGATCGCGTGGCGCGCGATCGAGCGGTTCAGCACCCCGGCGGTGAACGAGGATGCCGGGCTGGGCATCGGCGTGTCGATCGTCGCGATCCTCGCGACCTTCGCGCTGCTCGCCTATCAGCGCAGCGTGATCCGGCGCACCGGGTCGGTCGCGATCCTGGCCGACAACGTCCATTACCAGTCGGACGTGCTGCTGAACGTGGCGGTCATCGCCGCGCTGGTGCTCGACCAATATGTCGGGATCGCGGGCGCCGATCCGGTGTTCGGTATCGCGATCGCGCTGTGGCTGGCGTGGGGCGCGTTCCAGGCGTCCAGCCAGGCGATCGACATGCTGATGGACAAGGAATGGTCCGAGGAGCAGCGCGCCGCCTTCATGGAGGTCGCCGCGCGCCAGCCGGGCATCCGCGGCATCCACGATTTCCGCACCCGCCGCGCCGGCAGCCACGATTTCGCGCAATTCCACATGGAAGTGGACCCGGAACTGACCGTGCGCGACGCGCATCGCATCGTCGAGCGGGTCGAATATGCGTTGCGCGACGCCTTCCCGCGCGTCGAAACGCTGATCCATCTCGATCCCGAAGGGCATGTCGATACCGACAACCCGCTGGTCGAGGCGGACGTGACGCCGCACTGGTTCTCCAAGCGCGTCTGAGAGGATCGCCACGATGCGCCTGCCCTTTACCCAGGTCGATGCCTTTGCCGACGCCGCCTTCGCCGGCAATCCGGCGGCGGTGATGCCGTTGCCGCGCTGGCTGGACGATGCCGTGCTGCAGGCGATCGCGCAGGAGAACAATCTGTCCGAAACCGCCTTCCTGGTCGCGGACGACAGCGGTGCGGCGGACTACGAACTGCGCTGGTTCACCCCCGCGGCGGAGGTCGCGCTATGCGGCCATGCGACGCTGGCCAGCGGCCATGTCGTACTGGCGTCGGACAGCACGCGCGATCGTGTCACCTTCCGCACGCGGCAGGCGGGCGTGCTGGCGGTCGCCCGTGCCGGAACCGGCGCCCGCTATGACATGGCGTTGCCGGCCTGGGCGCCCGTGCCGCGGCCGCTGCCGGAGATCGTCGCCGCGCTGGGCGTCACGGCGCGCGAAACGCTGTGGCATGACAAGGGCTATGCGGTGATCGTCGTCGACGACGAAGCCGCGGTGCGCGCCGCGGCCCCGGACGGCCGCGCGCTGAAGGCGCTCGGCCCCTATGTCCATATCGTCACCGCCGCGGGCGATACGGCCGAAGTCGTCAGCCGCGTCTTCACCGATTATTTCGACATTCCCGAAGACCCGGTGACCGGATCAGCACACGCCGTCCTCGCGCCCTATTGGACCGCGCGGCTGGGCCGCGACACGTTCACCGCGTTTCAGGCCAGCGCCCGCGGCGGGCATCTGTCATGCCGGCTGGACGGCGACCGGGTGATCCTGACCGGATCGTGCGTGACGACGATCGAGGGCACGTTCCTGCTGCCCTGACGGTCCGGCGGATCAGCATGCGTAGCTGATCGTTTACGCCGGTCGATATCGCATCACCTGCGGGCGGGCGCGGCGCGAGGGCCGCGAACCGCTTATCCGCTTACTTCTTGGCGGGCGGCTCCACCGCCAGCGCCTTGTCCTTCTGCGCGGCCGGATCGACCGAGGGAGCGCCCGACGCCGGCGTGCCCTGGTTCGCGATGTCGGCGGTGTCGCCCTTCGCGCCCTCGGTCACGTTGGCGACCGCGCCGTCCTTCGCCTCCGGAGCGGCGCCGGCGGCCGGAGCCGCGGGCAGCGGCAGGTTCGATCCCTGCTGGTTCAGGTACGCGATCAGGTCGGCGCGGTCCTGCGCATTGCCCAGGCCCGCGAAGGTCATCTTGGTGCCGTTGGCGAACTTGCGCGGGCTGGTCAGCCACGCATCCATCTTGTCGAAATCCCAGTTGCCGCCGACGCTCTTGAGCGCGTCGGAGAAGGCGAAGCCGCCCTTGCCCTGGCCCACCGGCTCGCCCAGCGTGGCGTACAGGTTCGGGCCAATGCCGTTGGCGCCGCCCTGGTTGATCGTGTGGCACGCCGCGCACTTCTTGAACACGTCGGCGCCCTTGGCCGGATCGGCCTTCGCCAGGCGCACCGCGATCGGCTCCGCCGCCTCGCCGCCGCCCGCGCCGGCTTCCTCGACGCCCTCGATCGCATAGCCCATCTTCTCGGGCCGTTCGCCGTGGAAGATCATCCCGCCTGCGATCGAAAGCCCCAGCGCGACGGCGGCACCACCCAGTACCCAGCCTGCAATCGTGTTGTTCCGATCGTCCATGTCGCGCTATCCGCCCCTCTTGATTAGGGCATCCCATAGAAAAGCGATGGGGGGACCGCAAGCACTTGAGCGCGGCCGGTGCACTCCCTAGTCGCGAACGCCATCATGGATAGCTACGCCGCCCCCGCCCGATCGCTGGTCGCCGACATGGCCGCCGTCGCCGCCGCCCACCCCGAACGCGCCGTCGCGTTCCAGGGCGCGCCCGGCGCCAACAGCCATGTCGCGGTGGCGGAGGCGTTTCCCGGCGCGCTGGCGCTGCCGTGCTTCAGCTTCGAGGACGCGCTGGATGCGGTGAAGGCGGGGCAGGCCGACTGTGCGATCATCCCGATCGAAAATTCGCTCCACGGCCGCGTCGCCGACATCCATTTCCTGCTGCCCGAATCCGGGCTGGTCATCACCGGCGAACATTTCCTGCCGATCCGCCACGCGCTGATCGGGTGCGGCCCGCGCGACGGCGTGAAGCAGGCGATGAGCCATCCGCAGGCGCTGGGCCAGTGCCGCCACTGGCTGAAGGCGCACGGCATCGAGCCGCTGAGCTATCCCGACACCGCGGGCGCGGCGGCGGTGGTGGCGGAACGGCGCGATCCGGCGATCGCGGCGCTGGCCCCGCCGGGCGCCGCCGCGCTCTACGGGCTGGACCTGCTGGCGACCGACATCGCGGATGCCGACCACAATATGACCCGTTTCGTCGTGCTGGCGCGCGGCGCGCGGCCGCTGGCCGGCACGGGGCCGTGGATGACGACCTTCATCTTCGAGGTGAAAAACGTCCCCGCCGCGCTCTACAAGGCGATGGGCGGTTTCGCGACCAACGGCGTCAACATGACCAAGCTGGAAAGCTACCAGCGCGGCGGCAGCTTCGCCGCGACCGAATTCTTCGCCGATGTGGAGGGGCGCCCCGGCGACCCGGCGTTCGATCGCGCGATGGAGGAACTGGGCTTCCATTCCAAATGGGTGCGCGTGCTGGGCACCTATGCGCAGGCACGCCCGCGCGGCTGAGGCGCCCGGCCGCGCCGGCGGGGCTTGCGCCGCCCCGCGCACCCCGTATCGTGGGATACATTGTCTCCCCCCTCGATCGGACGGTCCATCCCATGAAGAAGCTGTTGCTCGCCGGCGTGCTGCTGTCGGTTTCCGGTGTCGCGCTGGCGCAGGCCGGGGCCGGCACGCCCCAGCCGCCGCGCGCCGCGAAGAAGCCGTACAGCGTCGCGTCCCCCAACGGCGCGCGCGAGGATGCCTATTACTGGCTGCGCGACGATACGCGGAAGAACCCGGAAATGCTCGCCTATCTGAAGGCGGAGAATGACTATGCCGACGCGGTCCTCGCCCCGCTCAAGCCGCTGGAGGACCGGCTCTATGCCGAGGCGGTGAGCCACATCAAGCAGGACGACAGCTCGGTCCCCTACCTGCGCAACGGCTATTGGTATCAGAGCCGCTATGCCGCCGGCGCCAATTACCCGATCATGGAACGGCGCAAGGGCAGCGCCGACGCCCCCGCCGAACTGCTGTTCGATCAGCCCGCCATGGCCAAGGGCCACAGCTTCTTCGCGCTCAGCGACATGGAGATCAGCCCCGACAACCGCCTGGCCGCCTATGCCGCCGATACCGTCGGCCGCCGGCAATATGTCGTCCGGATCAAGGATCTGGCGACCGGGCAGCTGCTGCCCGACACGATCACCAATGCCGAGCCGAACCTGGTCTGGGCCGACGACAATCGCACGCTGATGTACATCGCCAAGGATCCGACGACGCTGCGCGGGTACAAGGTAATGGCGCACGTCCTGGGCACTGCGCCCGCCGCCGATCGCGTGCTGTACGAGGAGAAGGACGACACCTTCCAGATGTCGATCAACCGCACCAGCGACGATCGCTTCTGGTGCGTGCGCGTCGAATCGACCGTCAGCGACGAACAGCGGTGCGCGCCGCTCGCCACCCCCGCCGCGCTGACGCTGTTCGCCCCGCGCGCGCGCGATTTCCGCTACCAGGCGGATCACATGGGCACGCGCTGGATCGTCAAGACCAACCGCGATGCGAAGAACTACAAGTTGGTGACCGTTGCCGATGCCGATGCGGCGAAGGGCGTGGCCGCGTGGCATGACCTGACGCCGGCCAGCGACACCGTCTTCATCGAGGATTTCACCCCCTTCGCCACCTTCGTCGCGATCGACCAGCGCGAGGGCGGCAACCGCATGATCCGCCTGCTGGGCGACGACGGGCGCTCCACCCCGGTCAAGGCGGACGAGCCGGCCTACCAGATGTCGCTGTCGACCAACGCCGAACCGGCGAAGACCGACTGGGTCCGCTACAGCTATGCCTCGCTGGTGACGCCCACCACCACCTATGAGGTGAATGCGAAGACCGGCGAGCGCCGCACGCTGAAGGTCGCGCCCGTCCCCGGCTACGATCCTGCCAATTACGTGACCGAGCGCGTCTGGGCGCCGGCGCGCGACGGGACGAAGGTGCCGGTGTCGATCGTCTATCGCAAGGGAACGAAGCGCGACGGCACCGCGCCGCTGTTCCAATACGCCTATGGCAGCTACGGCATCTCGATGGACCCGGCGGTCGACCCGGCGCGGCTGCCCCTGCTCGACCGCGGCGTCGTCTATGCGCTGGCGCATATCCGCGGCGGGCAGGAAATGGGCCGCGGCTGGTATGACGACGGTCATCTGCTCAACAAGAAGAATACGTTCACCGATTTCGTCGACGTCACCCGCTATCTGGTGGCGCAGAAATATGCCGCGCCGGGCCGCGTCGCGGCGATGGGCGGCAGCGCGGGCGGGCTGCTGATGGGTGCAGTCGCGAACATCGCGCCGAAGGATTATGCGGTGATCGTCGCGCAGGTGCCGTTCGTCGACGTGGTGACGACGATGCTCGACGCCTCGATCCCGCTGACCACGTTCGAATATGACGAATGGGGCAACCCCGCGCAAAAGCCCTATTACGATTACATGCTCAGCTATTCGCCCTACGACAATGTGAAGCGGCAGGCGTATCCGGCGATGTACGTGGGCACCGGGCTGTGGGACAGCCAGGTGCAGTATTACGAACCAGCCAAATGGGTCGCCAAACTGCGCGAGCTGAAGACCGACAGCAACCCGCTGGTGTTCCGCGTCAACATGGAGGCCGGGCACGGCGGCAAGTCGGGCCGCTTCGAACGCTATCGCCAGAATGCCGAAGCGCAGGCGTTCGTGCTGCAACAGCTAAGGGTCGCGCAATGACCGGCCGCGGCCGGGGTCACTCCCCGGCCGACCACGTCTCCAGCAGCGTGTGCGCGATCGCGTAGGGCGGCGGGGCCAGGAACGGCCCCTCCCCCGCCAGCGCGGCGCGCACGTCGTCGCGCGTCACCCACATCGCGTCCTCCAACTCGTTGGCGTCCAGCGTGATACGATCATGCGCCGCCTCGGCGACGCACGCGATCATCAGTTGTGCCGGGAACGGCCACGGCTGGCTGGCGACGTAGCGCACCGCGCCGGTCGGCAGCCCGGCTTCCTCGCTGATCTCGCGCCGCACCGCTTCCTCGATCGATTCGCCCGGCTCCAGAAAGCCCGCCAGCGCCGAATAACGTCCCTTGGGAAAGGCCGGCTGCCGCCCGACCAGCGCCCGCCCGTCATGTTCGGCCAGCATGATGACCACCGGGTCGACGCGCGGGAAATGTTCCGCATTGCACGCCCCGCATTTCCGGCCCCAGCCGGCGCGGAACATCGCCGTCGGCGCGCCGCATTGCGCGCAGAAGCGGTGTCGCAGATGCCAGTCGACCAGCGACCGCGCGGTGGCGAAGGTCGCCGCCTCGCCCGGCTGCAGCTGGTCGAGCAGGCGGAACAACGTGGGCGATCGGAACGACGGCGCGGGTCCCCCCGCGAGCGGCACCGCGGCGAAGCGCGGGCGCCCGCCGTCCAGCCCCAGCAGGACGAACTCCGCATCGTCGGGCGCATCGGCCAGCATCGTCCAGCCGAGCCGGCCGTTATCGTCCACCTCCGGCTCGAACCCGTCCAGCTTCAGCAGCCGCGACTGCCAGTTGCCCAGCGCCGCCGTGAACGCATCGGCATCGTGGCGCAGGTGATCGGCGCGGTCGAGCAGGCCGCCGGTGAAGCCGGGAGCGGCGATCACCGGTGCAGCCTCGCGGCATCCTGCATCAGCGCCGCCGGCACCTCGCGGCGCAGCGGCAGCGAGCCGGGCGGGAAGATGTTCACCATCACCACCCCGCGCATCCGGTGCGTGGGGTTGACCCAGGCGACGCTGTTCGCCGCGCCGTCCCAGCCATAGGTGCCCGCCAGCACCCCCGGCCGGTCGGCGAGCGTGACATAGCCGCCCGCGCCATAGCCGGTGTCGGTGACGCTGCCCGGCGTCACGCCCGTGAAGGTGACGCCCGCGGGCAGCAGGTTCGATGTCGCCAGCGCCACCGTCTCGGGCTTCAGCACGCGCACCCCGTCCAGCGTCCCGCGATCCTGGATCATGTGCAGGAACCGGTCGTAATCGCGCGCCGACGACACCAGCCCCGCGCCGCCATAGGGGAAGCTGGGCGGCTGGAGATAGACCGACGTCGCCGCCGGATCGACCGGCAGTCCCTGTTGTCCCATCACTGCATAATTAGTCGCCAGCCGCCCGGCCTCCTTCTGCGGCACCTGCCAGAACGTGGAGGTCATTTTCAACGGATCGAGCAGGCGCGTCTGGACGAAGCGGTCGAACGGCATCCCGCTCGCCTTCTCGATCACCGCGCCCATCACGTCGAGGCCGATCGAATAGCTCCACTTCGTTCCCGGCTCCGCGATCAGGGGCAGTTTCGCGACGCGATCGGCGAATTCCGCCAGCGACGTGGGCCGCGCGGCCTTCGCCTTGCCCTCGGTCGCGACATTGAGCGCGGCGGGAAGGATGCCGCGCGCCTCATATTCCTTCAGCAGCGGCCCCTTGCTGATGATATTGTACCCCAGCCCGGCGGTGTGGGTCAGCAGTTCGCGGATCGTGATCGGCCGGGTCGCGGGGCGGCTGTCGAGCGAGGTGTCGGGCTGGGTCAGCACGCGCATCGTCTTGAACGCCGAGAAATATTTCGACAGCGGGTCGTCCAGACCGATCTTGCCCTCTTCGATCAGGATCATCGCCGCCATCGCGGTGACCGGCTTGGTCATCGAATAGACGCGCCACAGGCTGTCCGGCCCCGCCGCCGGCGCGCCCTCGTCCCAGGCGATCGCGCCGCTCGACACGAAATAGGTCGGGTGATCGTCACGTCCGAATGCGCCGACGATCCCGGGCACGCGGCGCTCGGCGACGTAGCGGTCGAACAAGGCCTGGGTCGCGGGCAGCAGCGAGGGCGCGCGCGCCGCTGCCCCCTCCGCGGCCGGAATCGGTGCCGGCTGTGCCTGCCGCGCCAGCCCCGTACCCCCGGCGGCCAGCGCAAGGGCCAGCGCCGCCGTCATCGTCCACCGCTTGCTCGTCACACCCGTCTCCTCACCACCGCCGCGGCCTTGGCGAACAAGGTGGGCAGCCCCGCCTGGTCCAGCCGGTCGACCGGCCACCATTCGCCGATGTTGACCGCGTGATGCGTCCGCGCGACCGCCAGCGCAAGGTCGAGCGTGAAGTGCGTGAACCCGTGCGAGACACTCTCGTCCAGCATCCGCCAGTCCACCACCGCGGGCGCCCCGGCCAGTCCCGGCGGCGTATCGCCCCACGGCCCGGTCGGCAGCGCGCGCATCCCGCCCAGCAGCCCCTTGTCGGGGCGCCGCACCAGCAGCACCGCGCCGTCGCGTTCCAGCCAGAAGATCGTACCGTGGCGGTGCGGGCGCGCCGCCTTGGGTTTCTTCACCGGGAATGTTTCCGGCGTGCCCAGCGAGCGCGCGGCGCAGCCGTCCGCGATCGGACACAGCAGGCAGCGTGGCCGGCGCGGGGTGCAGATCGCGGACCCCAGGTCCATCATCGCCTGCGCGAAGTCGCCGGCGCGCCGGTCCGGCGTGATCGTATCGGCCGCGGCGCGGATCGCGCGGCGCCCGCCCGGCAACGGATCGGGGATCGCGAACAGCCGCGCGACCACCCGCTCGACATTGGCATCGACCACCACCGCGCGCCGCCCGAACGCGATCGCCGCCACCGCCGCTGCGGTATAGTCGCCGAACCCCGGCAGCGCGCGCAGCGCCGCCTCGGTATCCGGCAGCGCGCCGCCATGATCGGCCGCGATCACCCGCGCCGCCGCGAGCAGATTACGCGCGCGGGCATAATAGCCCAGCCCGGCCCAGGCGGCCATTACGTCCGCCTCGTCCGCCGCCGCCAGCGCCGCGAAGGTCGGCCAGCGCGTGATCCATGCCGAAAAGCGCGGGCGCACCGTCGCCACGGTCGTCTGTTGCAGCATCACCTCGGACAGCCACACGCGATACGGATCGGGCGCCTCGCCCGCCTTCGCCCGCCACGGCAGGTCGCGGCGGTTGCGGTCGTACCAGTCGAGAAGCGGGGCGGCGACATCGCGGCGCTTGGCGTCCATACCCCGGCTATGGCATGGGACGGCAAATGAGCAAGCGCGACCGCGCCCCGACCCCCCCGCCCGAGCGGCAGAACCGATCGCGACAGGTGGCCGAACTGCTGCCCGCGATCGGCGGCGCCGCGTTCCGCCGCTTCGGCTTCGTGCAATCCGCGATCGTCACCCGCTGGCCCGAAATCGTCGGCGAGCGGCTCGCCGCGGTCAGCAGCCCCGATTCGATCCGCTTCCCGATGGGCAAGAAGCAGGACGGCACGCTGACGCTGACGGTGCGCGGCGCCCATGCCCCGATGATGAGCCACCTGACCGTGGAGATCATCGAGCGGGTGAACCGGTTCTTCGGCTATGCCGCGATCAACCGCGTCGCGATCCGCCAGGGCGAGGTGACCAAGCGCGCCGAACGCCGCGCGCCGCCGTCGCTGGCCCCCGCCCCGGAACTGGGCGGAAGCCTGAAGGCGATTGCCGACCCCGAGCTGAAGGCGGTGCTGGAGGCGCTGGCCTCCGGCGTCGCCTCCGCCACCCCCGCCCCGATGCCCAGCCTGCCCAAGGTGCGATGATGCGTGTCCTGCCCCTCCTCGCCGCGCTGCTGCTCGCCGCCCCGATCGCCGCTGCCGCGCCGCGCCCGTGGACCGCGGTGGCCGCGCCGGTCGCGACTGGCAGCTATTTGATCGGCAACCCCAGGGCGCGGGTAAAGCTGGTCGAATATGTCAGCTACACCTGCCCGCATTGCGCGCATTACGCCGCGCAGTCGGAAAAGCCGCTGGACGCGATGGTCCGTTCGGGCCGCGTCAGCGTGGAAGTGCGCAACCAGGTCCACGACGGGCTGGACCTCGTCGCCGCGACGCTGGCGCGCTGCGCCGGGCCGGCGGCCTTCCCGCGCCTCCACCGGGCGCTGTTCGCGCAGCAGCAGCAATGGTTCGAACGCGCCGCCGAATGGCAGCAGGGCAATGCCGAGCGCATGTCCGCCTGGCCGCAGCTGGCGCAGATGAAGGCGATCGCCGAGGGCGGCGGGCTGACCGCGATCGCGCGCGACGCCGGCGCGCCCGCCGGTGCGATCGCCGCCTGTTTCGCCACCGATGCGCAGGTCAAGCGCGTGCTGGCGGTATCGAACGCGACGTCGCAGGTGCCGGGCACCCCCGCGTTCGAGATCAACGGCCGACTGATCCAGAATGTCGACTGGGCGAAGCTGGAACCGCAGCTTCGCGCGGCCGGTGCGAAATGACCCAACGGAGTGAAGTGATGAGATATCTCGCGATCCCCGCGCTCGCCGCGCTGGGGCTGCTCACCGCCTGCGGATCGGGCGGCGGCGGCAATGACAGCGCGCCCACCGCGCCCGCCAATTCCGTCGCCGCGGTGAAGGCGCCGGCCGGGCAGGACTGGACGCAGGTCGTCTCGCGCACGCCGGAGGGCGGGTTCGTGATGGGCAATCCCGACGCGCCGCTCAAGCTCGTCGAATATGGTTCGCGCACCTGCCCGACCTGCGGCGCGTTCGGCCAGACCGGGCAGCGCCCGCTGGAGGAGAATTACGTCCGCTCCGGCAAGGTGTCGTACGAATTCCGCGACTTCATGGTCCACGGCCCGCCCGATTTCGCCGCGTCGCTGCTGGGCCGCTGCGCCGGGCCGGGGCCGTTCTTCCCGATCCTGGAACAGATGTATCTCGACCAGCCCAAGTTCCTCGACACCCAGATGAAGGTCGCGCAGGATCAGGCGTTCCTGCAACGCACCGCCAACATGACCCCGGCGCAGATCGCCAACGCCTGGGGCGATGCGATGGGCTATGTCGATTTCGTCAAGCAGCGCGGCGTGACCGAGGCGCAGGCTCGCGCATGCCTGAACGATACCAAGGAGATCGAGGCGCTGACCAAGATGATGCAGGATGCGTCGGACAAGCAGGGCGTCACCGGCACCCCGACATTCTTCCTCAACGGCCGCAAGCTCGACAATGTCGTGACGTGGCAGGGGATTGAGGGCGCGCTGAAGAACGCCGGCGCATGACGCGGCGATAGCGTCGGGCGGGCGCGGGGCAATGCGCATCAAGCGGCTGCGGCTGACGGGCTTCAAGAGCTTCGTCGATCCGGCCGACCTGCGCATCGAACCGGGCCTGACCGGCGTCGTCGGCCCCAACGGGTGCGGTAAGTCGAACCTCCTGGAGGCGCTGCGCTGGACGATGGGCGAAAACAGCCCGAAGTCGATGCGCGGCGCCGGGATGGAGGACGTGATCTTCGCAGGCACCGCGACCCGCCCGCCGCGCGACTTCGCCGAGGTGTCGCTGCTCGCCGAGGTCGATCGCCCCGACGGCGCGCAGGAAAGCGAAATCGTCCGCCGGATCGAGCGCGGGGCCGGCAGCGCCTATCGCATCGACGGTCGCGACGTGCGCGCCAAGGACGTGCAACTGCTGTTTGCCGATTCGGCGACCGGCGCGCACAGCCCCGCGCTGGTCAGCCAGAACCGCATCGGCGCGATCATCGCGGCGCGCCCGGCCGAGCGGCGCGCGATGCTGGAGGAAGCGGCCGGGATCGCCGGGCTGCACGTCCGGCGCAAGGATGCCGAGACGCGGCTGCGTGCGACCGAGGCGAACCTGGCGCGGCTGGACGAGGTGATGAGCGACCAGGCGACGCGCGTCGCCGCGCTGCGGCGGCAGGCGCGCGCGGCGGAACGCTATCGCCTGTTGTCCGAGCAGATCCGCGTCGCCGAGGCGCGGATGATCTACGCCCGCTGGCGCGATGCGGCGCAGGCGGCGGAGGCGGCCAAGGGCGAAGCGGAGGCCGCGGAAGCGGCGGTCGCGGCGGCGAGCGCGCGCGAGCAGGAGACGATCGCGGCACAGCGCGCGGCGGCGGAGCGGCTGGCGGCGGCACGCGCGGCGGCACTGGCGGCGCGCGATCGCGCCGGCGAGGTGACGCACCAGCTGACGCGCGCGCGCGAACAGCGCCACGGATTGCAGCGCCGTTTGCTGGAAATGGAGACCAATGCGCGGCGGATCGCGGAGGATCGCACGCGTGAGGATGCGCTGTCGCACGATGCCGCCGACGCGCTGGCACGGCTGACCGAGGAGGTTGCGGCGCTGGAGGCGCAGGTGCGCGAGGGCGCGGCGGCGGTGCCGGCGCTCGAGGCGGCGCTGAGCGAGGCCGAGCGGCACGCCCGCGATGTCGAGGTGGCGCTGGCGCAGGCGCTGTCCGAACAGGCGGCGCAGGCCGCCGAACGGCGCGTCGCGGCGGCTGCCAGCGCCGCTGCGACCGCCCGTTTCGAGCGCGCGACCCGCGATGCCGCACAGCTGGAGCAGGCGATCGCGCGCGTCGGCGACGTCGAGACGCTGGAAAACGAGCGCGGTGCCGCACAGGAGAAGCAGGCCGCCGCGCGCGAACAGGCCGCCAAGGCGCGTGCCGCACTGGAATGGGCGGAAACCAGCGAGGACGAGGCCGCCGCCGATCGCGACCCCGCCGAAGCTGCGCGCGCCGCCGCGATCGCCACGCTGGCGGCGCTGGACGGCGAGGCGGCGGCGCTGGCGCGCGGCGCGACCGAGGCGGACGACAAGCTCCTGGGCGCGGTCAGCGCCGAGCCGGGGTTCGAGCGCGCGCTGGCCGCGGCGCTGGGCGACGACATGGAATCCTCGCTGGGAGACTGGCACGGATCGGCGATCACCCCCGCCGACCCGCCCGCCCCGGTCGGCACGCTGCCGCTGGCGGCGCGGGTCGAGGCGCCCGCGGCGCTGGCGCGGCGGCTGGCGCAGATCTTCCTGGTGGAGGGCGATTCGGGCCAGCCGCTCGCCCCCGGCCAGCGGCTGGTCACGCGCGAGGGGCGGCTGCGGCGCTGGGACGGCTATGTCACCGAGAACGGCGGCGCGGCGGCGGCGGAGCGGCTGGAACGCCGCAACCGGCTGGCGACGCTGACCGCCGATCGCCCCGCCGCCGCCGAAGCGGTCGAGCGCGCCACCGCGCGCCGCACCGCGCTGGACGACCGGATCGCGCGCGCCCGCGGCGCGGCGCAATCGGCGCGCGCGCTGCTGACCCAGGCCGAGGCCGAACAGCGCGAGGCGCAGCGCGCCGAGGATCGCGCCGCCGCGCAGATCGAGCGGCTGGCCGGGCAGCGCGCCGACCTGATCGAGCGGCAGGCGCGCGTCGCCGCCGATATCGCCGAGGCCGAGGCTGAGCGCACCCGTTCCGAGGCGGCGCTGGCGGCGCTGCCCGACGGGTCCGCGGCGGCGGCGGCGACCGCGCGGTTGCAGGGCGAGGCGCAGGCGGCGCGCGCGCAGGTGGCGCTGGCGCGTGCCGACCGCACCGCGCACGACCGCAACCTGGCGCAGGCGCGCGACCGCCAGACCGCCGCACGCGCCGAGATGCAGGGCTGGAAAGCCCGCGCAGGCGAGGCCGTGCGCCGCATCGCCGACATGGACCGCCGCGCCGCCGATCTGTCCGCCGAGCTGGAGAAGCTAGCCGACCGGCCGGCGCAGCTGACCGCCGAGATCGCGCAGCTGGAACAGGCGCATGACGCCGCCCGCACTGCCGCCGACAGCACGCAGGCCGAGGAACGCGATGCGGACGCCGCGGTGCGCGCCGCCGACGCCGCGCAGGCGCGCGCCAACGAAACGCTGGCCGCCGCGCGCGAGGCGCGTGCCGGGGCCGCCGCGCGTGCCGAGAACCACGAATTGCGCCGGGTGGAGATGGGACGCGTATCGGGGGAACGGTTCGAATGCCCCGCCCCCGTCCTGCCGACCAAGACGGGGTTCGACAGCGCCACCGTCGTCAGTCCGCAGGACGAATCCGCCGCGCACGAACGGCTGGCGATGGACCGCGAACGGCTCGGCCC
Organism: Sphingomonas ginsenosidimutans; assembly: GCF_002374835.1. Classification (GTDB taxonomy): domain Bacteria; phylum Pseudomonadota; class Alphaproteobacteria; order Sphingomonadales; family Sphingomonadaceae; genus Sphingomonas; species Sphingomonas ginsenosidimutans. The sequence continues at coordinate 33,286 of NZ_NWVD01000001.1, read as the reverse complement.
GGTCAATCTGGTCGCGGAGCAGGAACTGGCCGAACTGGAGACGAGCGGCGCGGTGACCGCCGCCGAGCGCGAGGAACTGGGCCAGGCGGTCAACCGGCTGCGCGGGTCGATCGGCACGCTCAACCGCGAGGGGCGCCAGCGGCTGCTGGCCGCGTTCGAGGCGGTCGACGGCCATTTCCGCCGGCTGTTCACGACCTTGTTCGACGGCGGTCAGGCGCATCTGGAACTGGTCGATTCGGACGATCCCCTGGAGGCGGGACTGGAGATCATGGCGCAGCCGCCGGGCAAGCGGCTGCAATCGCTGACCCTGCTGTCGGGCGGCGAACAGGCGCTGACCGCGGTCGCGCTGATCTTCGGGCTATTCCTGACCAATCCGGCGCCGATCTGCGTGCTGGACGAAGTCGACGCGCCGCTGGACGACGCCAATATCGAACGCTTCTGCGACCTGCTGGACCGGATGACGCAGGAAACCGACACCCGCTATCTGATCGTCACGCACAATGCGGTGACGATGAGCCGGATGCACCGCCTGTTCGGGGTGACGATGGTGGAAAAGGGCGTCAGCCGGCTGGTGTCAGTGGATTTGCAGGCGGCGGAGCTGCTGGCGGCGGAGTAGCGGCGCGCGGTCCCGATTGTTGTTTCAGGTCAAGGTGTTGCCGTGCGATCCGGGCGACGGATGGCGGATGGGGGTGGTCCGCCCGCCAACGCTCCGGCCTGCGCCGGAGCACCACACTGCGCCACTCCCGTATTCCGGCGAAAGAGCGCGACCGGCGGCGGGCGCCGACGGCACCCGCGCGGCGGGGCGGTCAGCCCGCGGCGCGCGCGCGGTTGCCCATCCGGCAGGCGCGGATCGACGTGGGGGCGGGGCGTGCGCCGGCGGCGCGGAAGGTGGCGAGATAGCCGCCCGCCGAGCGCATCTCCCGGAAATCGACCGGTGCATAGCCGACCGCGGCGAATTCGCAGCGCAGCAGCATCGGCGGTGTGCCATGGTCGCGGGTCGGGCGATCGGCGTCGACCACTACCACCAGCCCCCCCTTGCGCAGCGACGGGCGCATCCGCCACAGGAATTCATACGGCTGCGCGATCTCGTGGTACATGTGCACCATGAAGATCCGGTCGAAGCTGTTGGCGGGCAGCCGCGGATCGGCGGGCAGCCCCAGCCGCACGCTGACATTTTCCAGCCGTTCGCGCGCGACGCGCTCGGCCAGCGCATCGCGCACCGCCGGCACGATATCCTCCGCCAGCACGCGCCCGTCCTTGCCGACGCGCGCCGCCAGCCGGGTGGTATAATAGCCCTCGCCCGCGCCCAGATCGGCGACGGTCATGCCGGGGCGGATATCGGCCAGGTCCATCACCCGCCCGGCCTCGTTCAGGCGATCGCGCGCTTCCTCGTTCGACCAGCGCGGCGACACGATGCGCGCGATCGGTCGGTCGGCGGCGGGGAACGGGCCGGGGGTGGCGCCCGGTTCCGGCTTGAGGAGCGGTTTCGACCCGTCACACGCCGCCAGCGCCAGCGCCAGCAGCGCCGCCCCGCCGACCGACGATGCCGCCCCCCATGCGATCATCAGTCGACGTCCTCCACGACCACCGCTTCGCCGGTCACGCGCTGCGACAGCGCCGCCGCCATGAATTCGTCGAGGTCGCCGTCCAGCACGTCGCCGGGCGCGGTGCTGGTCGTGCCGGTGCGCAGGTCCTTCACCAGTTGATAGGGCTGGAGCACATAGCTGCGGATCTGGTGGCCCCAGCCGATGTCGGTCTTGCTGGCGTTCTCGGCATTCGCCGCCGCCTCGCGCTCGGCCAGTTCGCGCTCGTACAGGCGCGCGCGGAGCTGGTTATAGGCCTCGGCCTTGTTCTTGTGCTGCGACCGCTGGTTCTGACACTGTACGACGATGCCGGTCGGCAGGTGCGTGATGCGGACCGCCGAGTCGGTGGTATTGATGTGCTGACCGCCCGCGCCCGATGCGCGATAGGTGTCGATGCGCAATTCGCTCTCGTTGATCTCGACCTCGATATTGTCGTCGATCACCGGATAGACCCACACGCTCGAAAAGCTGGTGTGGCGGCGCGCGGCGGAATCGTAGGGGCTGATCCGTACCAGCCGGTGGACGCCCGATTCCACCTTCGCATAGCCATAAGCGTTCTCGCCCTTGATCAGCAGCGTCGCGCTCTTGATCCCGGCCTGTTCGCCCGCGTGATAGTCGATCAGCTCCACCTTCATGCCGCGCCGCTCGGCCCAGCGCGTGTACATGCGCTGAAGCATCCCGGCCCAGTCCTGGCTCTCGGTGCCGCCCGCGCCGGCATTGATCTCCAGATAGGTGTCGTTGGCGTCCGCTTCCCCTGCCAGCAGCGCCTTCACCTTGTCGGCCTGCGCACGATCGGCCAGCGCCTTCAGCGCCGCGACCCCCTCGTCCGCCATCTCGGCGTCGCCCTCGGCCTCGGCCATCTCGATCAGCTCGGCGGTGTCGGACAGCTCGCGCTCGATGTCGCGGGTGGCGGTGATCGCCTCGTCCAGCCGGCGACGCTCGCGCATCACCGCCTGCGCCTCCTTGGGATTGTTCCACAGCGCCTGGTCCTCGACGCGCGCGTTCAGCTCGTCGAGCCGTCGCAGCGCGCGGTCCCAGTCGAGGAAGCGGCGCAACAGCGCCAGCGCCTCGTTGATGCTATCGACATGGGCCTGCGCTTCGGCGCGCATAGGAAGTCTCCAAGGTCACGTCATTCCAGCGGAGGCTGGAATCTCGTGCGGCTCAAGCATCGCTTCGCAACCGGGAGATCCCAGCCGATGCCGGGACGACGAAAAAAGAACGATCGGCGCGGGCTTAGTAGATGCCGCCCTGCTTCTGCAAGAAGTCGCTGTCGCTGGCGGCGCGGGTGGCCGCGCCGGCGGTGGGGGCGGCGCTGGGGGCGGCGGCGGGGCCGGCGCGGCGCGCGCGCGGCGCCTCGCTCTGCGGCTTGAACGCTTCCCAGATCACCGCCGGCTTGGGATCGGCGTCGGTCGGGAAGGTGCCGTAGACCGGGCGCCCGCTGGCGCGGTCGATGCGCACCATACGGGTGCCAGGCGGCGCGCGGAACGGCAGCACCGGCAGGCCGGCATAGGCCTTGACCGCCCATTCCTTGAACACCGGCACCGCGACGGTCCCGCCCTGCGCATAGCCGCCCAGGTTGCGCGGGCTGTCATAGCCCAAGTACAGGCCGGCGATCATCTGCGGCGTGCCGCCGATGAACCACACGTCGGTGGGGCCGGTATTGGTGCCGGTCTTGCCGAACATCGGGCGGCCCAGGTCGCGCAGTGCGGTGGCGGTGCCGCGCTGGATGACGCCTTCGGCGATGTGCACCATCTGGTACGCGCTGATCGCGTCGAGCACCTGGCGCCCGCGCATCGCCGGGCGCGGCATCGCCTTGCCGTCCCATTCCCGCATGTTGCACCCATCGCACGCGCGCCAGTTCTCCGGCCAGATCACCTGCCCGTTGCGGTCCTGCACCACGTCGATCAGCGACGGATCGTGCCAGCGGCCCCAGTTGGCGAGCACGCCAAAGGCGTTGACCATCTTCTCCACCGTCGTCTCGCCCGCGCCCAGCGCATAGGAGAGATAGGGCGAATAATCGCCGATCTGCATCGCCTTGATGAGCTTGACGACATTGGCCATGCCGGTCTGCGCGGCGGCGCGCACCGTCATCAGGTTGCGCGACTGTTCGATCCCCCAGCGCATCGTGTGCGGCCCGGCACCGCGCGAATTGCCGAAGTTGCGGAAGCATTTCTGCCCCAGCCGCGCGCCCTGGTAGACGCAGAACGGCCCGTCGACGATGATCGACGCCGGGGTCATGCCGTGTTCCAGCGCGGCGGAATAGACGATCGGCTTGATCGTCGACCCGGGCTGGCGCATCGCCTGGGTCGCGCGGTTGAACGACTGGACGCTGGCGTCGAACCCGCCCTGCATCGCCAGGATGCGCCCGGTCATCGGTTCCTGCACCACCATCCCGCCGGAAATGCGCGGGACCGAACGCAGCGCGAACGCCCCACCCGCAGACGGCGCCACCGCCAGGATGTCGCCCGGCTTGATAGCGCCGAACGCCGGGCTGCCGACGCCGCGCACCGGCATCTGCGCGGCGCCGCGCGGCAGCGTGCCGGTCGAGCCGTCGGCAAAGCCCAGCTGCCACGCATCGCCGTCGCGTGCGATCGCGATCGCGGCGCGCCAGTCGGAGTAATCGAGCGCGATATTGGTGTTGAGCAACGCGCCCAGCCACCCGGCGCCCTCGCCCAGCTCGACATGGCGCAGCGGCCCGGACCAGCCGCGCCCGCTGTCGAACCGCAACAGCCCGTTGCGCAGCGCCTCCGCGGCATATTGCTGCACCTGCCGGTCCATCGACGTGCGCACCCACAGCCCGCCGGCATAGACGCTGTGCGGCCCGTCCTCGGCCGTCTCGCCGAAGCGGTCGATCAGTTCGCGGCGCACCTCCTCGACGAAATAGCCGCCGACGCGCTCGAACTTGGGCGTGCGCCGCACGATCGCGCCGATCGGTTCGGCCGCAGCGGCGCTGGCCTGTGCCTGCGTAACGAAGCCGTTCCTGACCATTTCGCGCAGCACGTAATTGCGCCGTTCCAGCGCGCGATCCGTGCTGCGGAACGGATCGTAATTGGCCGGCCCCTTGGGCAATATCGCCAGATAGGCCATCTGGCCCAGCGTCAGCTCGTCTAGTTCCTTGTCGAAGTACGCGTGCGCCGCGGCCTCCACGCCATAGGCGTTGCGGCCGAGGAAGATCTGGTTGAGGTACAGTTCGATGATCTGCTGTTTCGACAGCGTCTGTTCGATCTTGTACGCCAGCAGCGCCTCACGGATCTTGCGCGTGGGCGAATATTCGTTGCCGATCAGCAGGTTCTTGGCGACCTGCTGCGTGATGGTCGATCCGCCGCGCGCACGCTGCCCGGTGCCGAACTTGCGCGCATAATCGATCACCGCGCCGGCCAGCCCGGGGAAATCGACGCCGTGGTGCTCGAAGAAGGTCTTGTCCTCCGCCGCCAGGAACGCGCGCACCAGCAGCGGGGGATATTCGGCGAAGGCCAGCTGCACGCGCCGTTCGCGCGCATAGGAATAGATCGGCGACCCGTCGCCCGCGCGCACGTTGGTGGGCAGCGGCGGCTGATAGGCCTTGAGCTTGTCGACCGAGGGCAGGTCGCGCGCGAACACCAGCCAGAACACGCCGATGGCGATCGCCAGCAGCCCCGCCAGATAAACGCCCCAGCGCACGAGTCGCCGCCGCCACAGCCCCGCCAGCATATCGCCGGCGCCACGCCGCGCCGTCATCGTCTCGCTGGGGGTATCGGAAGCCATACGACCCGCCGTTTAGCAGGTTCGCGGGCAGGGGAAAGTATCGGGCCGCGTCACTTCATCGCGAGGCGGCGCGCGAAATAGACGTCGACGGCGCGCTGCACGCTCTGCGCGATCTTCGCGCGGCCTTCGCGGCTGTCGAGGAAGGCGGCGTCGGAGGGGGTGGAGAGATAGCCGGTCTCGAACAGGATCGAGGGCATGTCCGGCGCCTTGAGCACCAGCAGCGAGGCGGTGCGGTGGAAATCGGCCTTGGTCGGGATCAGCGGCCGCGCCTCGCGCCCCAGCAGCCGCGCGAACCCGGCCGAGGCGTTCATCGTCTCGCGCTGCGTCAGGTCGATCAGCAGCGAGGAGACGTCGGCGTTGCGATCGAGGTTCACGCCCGCGATCACATCGGCCTTGTTCTCGCGCGCGGCCAGCCGGGCGGCTTCCTTGTCCGATGCGACGTCGGACAGGGTATAGGCGGTGGCGCCGCTGGGCGTCCCTTCGCCGACGCTGTCGCAGTGGATCGAGATGAACAGATCCGCCTTCAGCCGCCGCGCCATGCCGAAGCGTTCGCGGTGCAGGATGTAGCGGTCGTCCTCGCGCGTCAGCGCGACGCGCACGCGCCCGCTCTCCAGCAAGGCGGCGCGGATCGCCTTGGCGATGCGCAGCGTCACGTCCTTTTCGCGCAGGCCGGTATCGGGGTTGATCGCACCGGGATCGACCCCGCCATGGCCGGCGTCGATGACGACCAGCGGACGATCCGCCTCCCCCTCCACCCGCGGCAGCGCGACGCCCGCGGCGGGCGGCGGCACGGGCACCGAGACGCGGACGCGCCCGCGCGGCGGCGCGGCGCCGCTGCCGGCATCGGCGCCCTTCCCCCAGTTCCACGGCAGGAAGCGCAACGGCCCGGCGGCAGCGGCGGCGGCGAACCCGGCCGTATCGACGCGTCGCAGCCGCAGCGCCAGCGCGCGCCCGCCATCGACGAAGCGCCCGCCCGCCACCACCATCGGCTGCGCCAGGTCCAGCACGATGCGCGCGCCGTCCTGCCCGCGCCGCGCCATCCGCACGGTCGCTCCCGCCGCCGACGATGATGCGGCCGGCTGCGCGCCGTCGACGTCGATCGCGATCCGGTCCGGTCCGGGCAGGACGAAGCTGGCCGCGCGCGCCACCGCCGCGTCGAAGCGGATGGTGACGCCGTCCGCGCCGACATCGACACGCTCGACCGTCGCCGCCAGCGCGGGCGCGCCGGGGAACAGGCCCAGCAACAGGACGGCAAGCAACGACACGCCGCCTCCATGCCGCCACCGTCCCCATGCGGTCCAGCGAAAAGCCCGCTGCCTGTCGATCCTCGCCGTGCGCTGCATCATGCCGGCGGTGTAGGCAGCGCGCTTTCAAGCCGCGGTTGCCGTGCGCGGTTAACGCCATGTTCGGAAAGAGATTGCCGCCGCCTTTGCCATGTCGCCGGCCGAAACGTGCCGGTTGATGCGCGCGCGCGGCAATGCTACCCCGTCATTTCGGGGAAAGGAGCGTGCCTGGCGCGCAACTTGCTCCCCGAACTAACTGCCCGCCCGGCATGTCGCCGGCACCGGGCCATCAGGTTGACGCTCGCAATGCCGTATTCCGCCCGACCGCTGTTCCGACCGGCCCCTGCCGGCGGTGACGGTACGGTCGCGGCCTTCGTCGGTCCCCGGCACGTCCGGGACCTGCGGCCAGCGACAGCAGCACCCATCACCATCCGCGCCGCCGCCCCCTTCGGGCGGGCGGCCGCGCCTTATCGTCGCGCCGCGGCGCCCCATGCGGGCAGGCCGGGCGCGTGGAGACCGTTCAATGACCACGCGCATGCTGATCGACGCACGCCACCGGGAAGAGACCCGGGTGGCCGTCGTCAAGAGTAACCGGATCGAGGAATTCGATTTCGAAAGTGCCGAGCGCAAGCAGCTCAAGGGCAATATCTATCTGGCCAAGGTGACGCGCGTCGAGCCGTCGCTGCAGGCCGCTTTTGTCGATTACGGCGGCAACCGCCACGGCTTCCTGGCCTTTTCCGAAATCCACCCGGATTATTACCAGATCCCCAAGGAGGATCGCGACGCGCTGCTGCGTGAGGAAGCCGAGCACGCCGCCGAGGAAGCCGCGCTGCGCGCCGAGCTGGACGCCGCCGAGGATGACGAGGACGGCGACGAGGATCACGACGACGACGTCGATACGCGCGCCGACGATCAGGGCGACGACGACCACGGCGGCGACGAGGATGCGCCGCGGCGCCGGTCGCGCGGCAACGGCGGCGGCAACGACGACCAGGTCGAGGCGCTGCGCCAGCGCCGCATGAACCTGCGCCGCCGCTACAAGATCCAGGACGTCATCCGCCGCCGCCAGGTGCTGCTGGTGCAGGTGGTCAAGGAAGAGCGCGGCAACAAGGGTGCGGCGCTGACCACCTATCTGTCGCTGGCGGGCCGTTACTGCGTGCTGATGCCCAACACCTCGCACGGGGGCGGGATCAGCCGGAAGATCTCGAACGCCGCGGATCGCAAGCGGCTGAAGTCGATCATGGCCGATCTGGCGCTGCCGCCGTCGATGGGCTGCATCGTGCGCACCGCCGGGCTGCAGCGCACCAAGACCGAGATCAAGCGAGACTTCGACTATCTCGCCAGGCTGTGGGACGAAATCCGCGAGAAGACGCTGACCTCGTCCGCGCCCGCGCTCGTCTATGGCGACAGCGACCTGATGAAGCGCGCGATCCGCGACATCTACAACAAGGACATCGACGAGGTGATCGTCGAGGGCGACGAAGGCTATCGCCAGGCGCGCGAGTTCATGAAGCTGCTGATGCCCAGCCATGCCAAGAAGGTGAAGCATTACAGCGACCCGGTGCCGCTGTACCAGCGCGCCGGCGTGGAGGACCAGCTGGCGGCGATGTACCATCCGGTCGTCCAGCTGAAGTCGGGCGGCTATCTGGTCATCAACCCGACCGAGGCGCTGGTGTCGATCGACATCAACTCGGGCCGTTCGACCCGCGAACACAATATCGAGCAGACCGCCACCGCGACCAACCTGGAAGCGGCGCAGGAGATCGCGCGCCAGCTGCGGCTGCGCGACATGGCGGGGCTGGTCGTCATCGACTTCATCGACATGGACAACAATTCCAATGTCCGGAAGGTCGAGAAGGCGATGAAGGAGGCGCTGAAGAACGATCGCGCGCGCATCCAGGTCGGCCGCATCTCCAGCTTCGGGCTGATGGAGATGAGCCGCCAGCGGCTGCGCACCGGCGTGCTGGAGGCATCGACCCGCCCGTGCCCGCATTGCGAGGGCACCGGCTTCGTGCGCACCGCCTCGTCGTCGGGGCTGTCGGCGCTGCGCCTGCTGGAGGATGAGGCCGCGCGCGGGCGCGGATCGCTGCTGACGCTGCGGTGCAGCCAGGAAGCGGCTTTCTACGTCCTCAACCGCAAGCGTGCCGACATCGCCGAGATCGAGGATCGCTACGGCGTGCAGGTCGACATCATCGCCGACGGCGAGCAGGAAGGCGCGCGCATGTCGGTGGAGGCGTCCGGCCCGCCACCCGCGCACGCGCCCAAGTTCGACCGCCCGATCGAGGATCTCGAGGACGATCTCGACATCGAGGAAGAGGATGAGGTCGAGGAGGAGGACGACGCCGTCGAGGACGACGACGCCCCGGCCGAACGCCGCGAGCGCGCCGAGGGTGACGGCGACGGCCGCAACGGCCGCCGCCGCCGCCGCCGCCGCGGGCGCCGCGGGCGCAACCGCCCCGAGGGCGAGGGCGAGGACGACGAGTCCGGCGAGAGCGACGCCGAGGCACCGGCCGCCGAGGCGGACGAGGACGCCGACGGTGATGCGGATGCCGATACCGGCGCCGATGACGCCGTCCCCACCGAGGCCGAGGGCGAGCGCGAGGGCGCCGGCCGTCGCCGTGGCCGCCGCGGCCGTCGCGGTCGCCGTCGTGACGGCGATCGTCCGGCGGAGGGCGATGCCCCCGCTGCCGAGCCGGTGAGCGAGGCCGCCGAGGCCGAAGCCGACGCGGAACCGGTCGTCGCGGCCGAGCCGGAGGAGGCGCCCGCGCCCGAACCGGCGCCGAAGACGCGCCGCCGCCCGCGCGCCCGCGCCGCCGCTCCGGTCGAGCCGGTCGCCGCAGAGGAGGAAGGCGCGCCCGTCCCGGCGGTCGAGGCGCCCGCCGCCGACGCGCCGGCCAAGCCGAAGCGCACTCGTCGCAAGAAGCCGGTCGAGCCGATCGCCGAGGCGGGCGATGCCGGCCCGGTGAACGACGGCCTGGGCGCGCCCGAGCCGGAGGCCGACGAGCCGGAAGCGGCCCCCGCCCCGGCAAAGCCCAAGCGCACCCGCCGCAAGAAGGCCGATGCTCCCGCGGCGGAACCGGTCGCGGCAGCGGCGGAACCGGCAGCGGCACCGGACGCCGATGCCGACGCGGATACCGGCGACGACGACGCCTCGGGCGAGGCGACGGGCGATGGCGCCCCCACCACCCCGCGTCGCGGCTGGTGGCAGCGCACCTTCGGCGCATGACGGACCCGGCCGCCCTCCTCCCCCCGCCGCCGCGCGGCGTGGACGGACGGGGGCGGCCGGCCGCTTCGGCGCAACCGGGTCAGCGCCGGTTCAGCGGCCGGCGCTATCCCGGCGCGCGATGACGCACCGCCCCTCCCGCCGCCGGCCTCCCTTTCGCCGGTTCGTGATCGGTATCGCGATGACGGTGCTGGTCGCCGCGCAGCCGGCGCAGGCGCAGTCGATCCTGCGCGATGCCGAAAGCGAATCGCTGCTGCGCGACATGTCCGCGCCGCTGGTCACCGCCGCAGGCCTGCGCCCCGCCGACGTCCAGTTCGCGCTGGTCAACGACGATTCGATCAACGCCTTCGTCGCGGGGGGGCAGATCGTCTACATCCACACCGGGCTGATCCAGGCCGCCGACAACGCCAATCAGGTGCAGGGCGTGATCGCGCACGAACTGGGCCATATCGCCGACGGCCACATCATCAGCGGCGAACAGGCGCAGAAGCCCGCGATGGGCATCTACCTGCTCTCGATGGTCCTCGGCCTCGCCGCGATGGCGGCGGGCGGGGGAGAGGCTGGCGCGGGGATCCTGGCCGCCGGGCAGCAGGCGGCGCTGGGCAAATACCTGTCCTTCACCCGCGTGCAGGAAGCGACCGCCGATGCCTCCGCGGTCCGCTATCTCAACACCGCCGGCATCACCGGCCAGGGAATGCTCGCCTTCTTCAAGAAGTTGCAGCAGCAGGAATATCGCTACGGGACGAAGAACATCGACCCGTTCATGCAGTCGCACCCGCTGTCGGGCACGCGCATCCAGACGCTGACGGCCGATCTGCAGGCGTCGCCGTCGTGGAACAAGCCGTCCGACCCGGCGATCGAGGAACGCTTCCGCCGCGTGAAGGCGAAGCTCGACGGCTATCTGCTGCCCCCCGCGCAGGCGTTGCAGAAATATCCCGAGAGCGACCAGTCGATCTACGCGCACTACGCGCGCGCCTATGCCTATCACCGCGGCGGCTACCCCGACAAAGCCGATGCCGAGGCGGAGGCGCTGGTCGCGCGGTCGCCCGCCGATCCCTATTTCCAGGAGATCATGGGCCAGATCCTGCTGGAGGCGGGCAAGCCCAAGCTGGCGATCGCGCCGCTCAGGCAGGCGACCGAGGGGTCGCGCAACGATCCGCTGATCGCCACCACCTACGGCCACGCGCTGATCGCGACCGAGGACCCGAAGAATTACGACGAGGCCAAGCGCGTGCTGCGCACCGCGGTGGGCCGCGATACCGACAATCCGTTCGCGTGGCTCCAGCTGGGCACCGTCTATGAACTGACCGGGGACGAGGCGCGCGCCGCGCTGGCCAGTGCCGAGCGCGCCAGCATGATCGGCGACCATCGCACCGCCGTCGACCGCGCTCGCGCGGCGATGGCGGGGCTGACCAAGAACACCCCCGACTGGATCCGCGCGCAGGATATCGCGATGACCTCGCAGACCGCGTTCGACAAGGACAGGAAGAAGAAACGGTGAATCGCGTCTGGTTGCTGGGAATGGTGGTGCTGGGCGCGGTGTTCGGCGCGGGCGGCATGTGGCTGGCCAACCGCGTCGCGCCGGAGGCGGGCGACCGCGCGCGTACCGAACAGGTGGTGCGCGAATATCTGCTCGCCAATCCGGAGATCATCCCGCAGGCGATGCAGAAATTGCAGGAACGCGACGCCGCGCGCGCCGTCTCCGCATCGCGCGGCGCGATCGAGGAGCCCTATGCCGGCGCGTGGATCGGCAACCCGAAGGGCGACGTCACGCTGGTCGAATATTACGACTATAATTGCGGCTTCTGCCGCGCCACCCTGCCGACGATCGACCGGCTGGTGGCCGCCGATCGCAACCTGCGCGTCGTGTTCAAGGAATTGCCGGTCCTGTCCGACGAAAGCCGCACCGCCGCGCGCGCCGCGCTGGCGGCGGCATCACAGGGCAAGTTCAAGCCGTTCCACGACGCGCTCTACGCCGCCGGCCCGGTCAGCGACGCGACGATCGCACAGGCGGCGAAGGCGACCGGCGTCGACGCCGCGCGCATCCCCGCCGACGCCGACGCGACCATCCGCCAGAACATGGAAACCGCCGCCAAACTGGGCATCACCGGCACGCCCAGCTGGGTGGTGGGCGACCAGGTGCTGAGCGGCGCGCTGCCGATCGAACGGCTGCAGGACGCGATCGCCAAGGCGCGCGCGGCGCGCTGAATGCCGCCCCTGTCGCGAAGGAAGATATCGCGATGAAGCGCGCCCCGGGCGAACCCGTCACCCCGGACTGGGTCCGGGGTCCATTGCGCCGCGAGAACACATGCTGGCGAATATGCGGCACGGTGGATGCCGGAACAGGTCCGGCATGACGGCGTCGAACAGAGCTTGCGCGAAGCGTCGCGCCCCTCACCACCGCACCCGCCCCGACAGCAGCGGGCGCAGGACCAGCGCGTTGAGATCGATCGCGATGTGCAATGCGATCGCGACCCAGAGCTGCCCGGTCAGCAGGTAGACGAACGCCAGCAGCGCGCCCGATATCGCGGTCGCCGCGACGCCGCGCCAGCCCTGGTAGCGGTGCGCGGCACCGAACAGCACGGTCGCCACCGCGAAACCCGCCAGCGCCGATCCGGTCACCCACGCTATGGCGAGCGGCAGCAGCAGGCGGAAGAACGCTTCCTCGTTCACCCCCGCGCTGACCGACAGCGGCACGCTCCACGCCAAGTCGCGGAGGGTGCGCGGCATCACCCCCTCGACATCGCCCAGCCCCAAAGGGCGCCCACGCCAGCGTTCAGCGAGCGCCAGCAACGCGCCGCCCAGCACGATACCGCCCAGCACCCACAGCGTCCCCGCGTCCACCCGCAGCGTCCCGCCCGCCAGTCGGATCGTGGCGGCACGCACGGAAACGAACTCGGGCGGCAGCGCGACCAGCGCCGGCCAGCGACCGGTCAGCGCCAGCACGGCCAGCGTCGTCGCGCCGAACCAGCCACACTGGCGCAGGATGCGGCGCGCGGGACCACGGCGTACCGGCGACCAGCGGGCCGGCAGGACCCCGCCGCGCAGATACGCCCAGAGCGCGCCGAGCGCCGCGGCCAGCGCGACGAACGCGATCACGCGAGGCCGTTACTGGTCGAGGCGGTGTTCGCCCTTCACCCAGCGCACCGTGCCGGACGAGGCGCGCATCACGACGCTTTCGGTCGTCATCACCTTGCCCTTGCCCTTGCGCTTGACCCCGGCGAGCAGCGACCCGTCGGTCACGCCGGTCGCGGCGAAGATGCAGTCGCCCTTCGCCAATTCCTTCAGGTCGTACTGGCGGTCGAGATCCTCGATCCCCCATTTGCGCGCGCGGGCGCGTTCGTCGTCGTTGCGGAACAGCAGCCGGCCCTTGAACTGCCCGCCGACGCAGCGCAGCGCGGCGCAGGCCAGCACGCCTTCCGGCGCGCCGCCCGACCCCATGTAGACGTCGATCGTGGTGTCGGGATCGGAGGTGGCGATCACGCCGGCGACGTCGCCGTCGCCGATCAGCACCACGCCGCACCCGATCGCGCGCAGCTCGGCGATCAGCGCCTCGTGCCGCGGGCGGTCGAGGACGCAGGCGATGATCTCGCTGGGCTTCACGCCCTTGGCCGCGGCGATCGCTTCGACATTCTGGGTCGGCGTGCGATCCAGGTCGATGACCCCGGCGGGCAGGCCCGGGCCGACCGCCAGCTTGTCCATATAGACGTCGGGCGCGTTGAGCAGCCCGCCCGCCTCCGCGATCGCCAGCACCGCCAGGCTGTTCGGCCCCGACTTGGCGCAGATCGTGGTGCCTTCCAGCGGATCGAGCGCGATGTCGATCTTCGGGCCGTTGCCGGTGCCCACCTTCTCGCCGATGTACAGCATCGGCGCCTCGTCGCGCTCGCCCTCGCCGATGACGACGGTGCCTTCCATCGGCAGTTCGTTGAGCGCGGCGCGCATCGCCTCCACCGCGGCGGCGTCGGCGGCCTTTTCGTCGCCACGCCCGGTCAGCGTCGAGGCGGCGATCGCCGCGGCTTCGGTCACGCGCACCATTTCCAGCACGAGCACACGGTCGAGAACCTTGCTGGCGGTCGGCATCGCTTTTCCTCTTCATCCACGGGCGGTTGCTGCGCCCGTGGATAGGCGCGCCACATGACGGTGTCGAGGCAGCGCGGCGATTTTGTTTTACATGTTATACAGCGGCGCGTGGGGCCGCCCCGATCAATCGCGCAGCAGTTCGTTGATGCTGGTCTTGCTGCGGGTCTGCGCGTCCACGCGCTTGACGATCACCGCGCAATACAGGGCCAGGTTGCCGCCGCCGGTCGACCCCGGCACCACCACCGCATAGGGCGGCACCTCGCCACGATAGACCTCGCCGGTGGCGCGGTCGACGATCTTGGTCGACGCGCCCAGGTACACGCCCATCGACAGCACCGCGCCCTCACCCACGCGCACGCCCTCGGCCACTTCGCTGCGCGCGCCGATGAACGCGCCGTCGCCGATGATGACCGGATCGGCCTGCAACGGCTCCAGCACGCCGCCGATCCCGGCCCCGCCGCAGATGTGGACGTTCTTGCCGATCTGCGCGCAGCTGCCCACCGTCGCCCAGGTATCGACCATCGTGCCTTCGCCGACATAGGCGCCGATGTTGACGAAGCTGGGCATCAGCACCGCGCCCTTCGCGACATGCGCGCCGCGGCGCACGATGCTGCCGGGCACCGCACGGAAACCGGCGGCGCGGAACTCCGCCTCGCTCCAGCCGGAGAATTTCGACGGCACCTTGTCGAACCAGTGGCCGGCGCCTGGACCGTTGTCGATCATCGCATTGTCGTTGAGCCGGAACGACAGCAGCACCGCCTTCTTCAGCCACTGGTTGACGCGCCAGCCACCCGCCCCGTCCGGCTCGGCGACGCGCGCGGTCCCGGCGTCCAGCATCGCCAGCGCCCGGTCGACCGCGACGCGCACCTCGCCCCCGGTGGTCAGCCCCAGATCAGCGCGGTTGTCCCAGGCGGCATCGATCGTCGCGGAAAGCTCGGCGGTCATTGGTCCTCCAACAGTGACTGGACCCAGGCGGTGACGTCGGTCACGCGCAGGTCGACATAGGATCGGTCGGCGTCGTGGTGCTGCTCCGACCCGTTGTCCACCCAGACGGTCGTCATGCCGATCGCCTTGGCGGGGGCGAGGTTGCGGGCCATGTCCTCGACGAACAGCGCGCGGGTCGGGTCGATGTCGAACGCCGCGCACAGCCCGGCATAGGCGCTCGGCGCGGGCTTGGGCACCAGGTCCATCGCATGGATGTCGTGCACCGCCTCGAAGCTTTGCCCCAGGCCAAGCCGCTCCAGCACCTTCAGCGCATAGGGGCGGTCGCCGTTGGTGAACACCAGCTTGCGCCCCGGCAGCTGCGCCAGCGCGGCGGCGAGCGGGGCGTTCTCCTCCAGCACGTCCATCTCGATATCGTGGACGAAGGTGAGGAAGGCGGCCGGATCGATATCATGCCCGGCCATCAGCCCGGCCAGCGTGGTGCCGTGGCCGAGGAAATATTCCTTCTGGATGCGCCGCGCCTCGACCGGGTCGACCGACAGGAAATCGGCGATGAACGCGGTCATCTTCGCATCGATCAGCGCGAACAGGTTCGCGCTCGCCGGATAGAGCGTGTTGTCCAGATCGAAGATCCACGTGTCGATATGAGCGAAGGCGGGGGGCATCGCGCGCGCTGATGCCCGATGGACGCCGGATAGTCGAGCCGGATCGCGCCCCCCGCCCTCTTCGCCCGGCCGTCAGAACGACGACCAGTCGTCCTCCACCGCCAGCGCGGCATTGCCGGCCTGTCGAACGATCCGCTGCGGCACGATCGGGGCCGGCGACGGTTCGGCACGGGCAGTCGCGATCGGCGTGACGGTGCCGCCGCCGGTGCGGAAACGCGCCACTTGCGAGGCGAGCATGTCGGCTTCCTCCGCCAGGCCGCGCGCCGCGGCGGTCGCCTGTTCGACCATCGCGGCATTCTGCTGCGTCACGCCGTCCATCTCGGACACCGCGGTGCTGACCTGTGCCAGGCTGCTCGACTGCTGTTCGGCGGACGTGGCGATCTCGCGGACCAGCGCGTTGATCTCGGTGATGCGCTCGATGATCCGGTTCAGCGCATCGCCGGTCTGCCCGACCAGCCCGACGCCGTTGCCGACCTGATCGGCGGACGCGGTGATGCGCGCCTTCACGTCCTTGGCCGCATCCGCCGACCGCTGCGCCAGCGCGCGCACTTCGGATGCGACGACGGCGAAACCCTTGCCCGCATCGCCCGCGCGCGCCGCCTCGACCCCGGCGTTCAGCGCGAGCAGGTTGGTCTGGAACGCGATACCGTCGATCACGCTGATGATGTCCGAAATCTCGCCGGAGGTGCGCTCGATCGCGCCCATCGCCGCGACCGCGGCCTGCATCACCTCGCCGGAACGCTGCGCTTCGTCGCGTGCCTGTTCGACGGCGGCGTTGGCGCGCGCCGCGCGGCTGGCGGAATCGCGCACGCCGCTGGTGATCTGCTCCATCGCGGCGGCGGTCTGCTCCAGGCTGGCGGCCTGCTGCTCGGTGCGCTGCGACAGGTCGTCGGACGCCTGGCGGATGTCCGCCGCGCCGTTGTTGATGCCGCTGGTCGAATCGGACACGCGCTTCATCGTCGCCTGCAGCGCCTGCGCGGCATTGTTGAAATCGCTCTTCAGCTTCGCGAACGGGCCGGTCAGGTCGGCGTCCACGCGCACCATCAGGTCGCCGTCGGCCAGCTGCGACAGCGCGTCGCCGACGCTGCCGACGATCAGGTCGGTCTGTTCCTGCTTGGCGCGCTCGGCGCCCGCCAGCTGGTCGCGGAACGCCTGCGTCGCGGCCGCCAGCTGCCCCAGTTCGTCGCGACGCGACGCGGCGGGCACCTCCACCGACAGGTCGCCGTCGCTCATCCGCCGGACCACGCCGACCAGCGCGACCAGCGGGGCCACGACATGGCGGCGCGCGGCGAAGCCGACCAGCAGCACGACCACCACGGTGATCGCGGTGCCCCCGATGATCAGCAGGCTGGCCAGCGACGCCGTGGAATTGGCGGCGGCGGCCTCCGCGTCGACATGCCGGTCGATGGCGTCGGATACCTCTTCCATGCTCTTCTCGAGCGAGGAGAAGGTCTTCAGGAACGTCGGCAGCTGCGCGCTCGCGGCGGCGGGGTCGACCCGCGCCGCCTTCACGATCGCTTCCGCCGCGGCGGCATAGCGATCGGCGTCGGCGGTAATGCGCGTGGCGGCCTGCGCGACGTCGGGCGCGGCGACATAGGCGCGATCGACGGCCAGCGCCTCGCGCAGATGGGCGATGTCCCCGGTCAGCGATTCGGCGGCGTCCGCGGCGTCCAGCCCCGGATCGGTGCGCGCCGCCAGCGCGGTCAGCACGTCGCCGCGAATGGCGTCGTGCATCATGTCCGCCGTCATGTGATTGCGCATCAGGTCGCTGGAATCATTGAGTCGCGCCACGGCGCGCGCCTGAATGCGGCTGGACCAGATGCTCGTCGCGCCAGCCGCCAGCACCAAGGCGGCGAGGGCCAGAATGGCCACCCACGTCATCCGGTTGATCGATCGGGTCATGCCTGCTCCCCATGACGATAAGGAGGCAGGAATAGACGGCAAAAGCCGAAATTTATCTTAATCCTGCCGAAATGGTCCGGATCAACTGTTGTTGAACCGTCAATTCGGAGCATGAAATTCATCTTTACCCTCTCCGGGAAACTCTCCAGCCCCCGGCGACTAGAGCGATCGCCGGAGGTAAGGATGCTCAATTCCGGCAAGATCCTGCGCCCGCTGGTCGCGGCCGCCACGATGACCGCATGGGTCGGCATGACCCCGGCGCAGGCCCGGGCGCAGGACGCGCCCGCGCCGGAACCGGTCGTGAAGCTGTCGGCGAGCTACACCGCCGACGTGATCGGCGTCGTCGATGGCGGCGCGGCGCGCGGTGCGCGCGCGCTCGACAATCTCGACGTCACCCTCGACATCGACCTGACGCGCGCGATCGGGTGGCGCGGCGCGTCCTTCCACGCCGATGTGCTCAACAATTTCGGCGGCAATCCCAACGACCTGGCCGGTACGCTGCAGGGTATCGACAATATCGAGGTCACCAACCAGCGGCTGAAGCTGTACGAGGCGTGGGTGGAACAGGCGCTGGGCGGCGGCGTGACGCTGCGCGCGGGGCTGTACGACCTCAACAGCGAATTCTACGTCAGCGATCCGGCGGGGCTGCTCGTCAACCCGATCTTCGGGATCGGATCGGAACTGTCGTCGACCGGGCCGAACGGGCCGTCGATCTTCCCGTCGACCGCGCTCGCCGCGCGACTGCGGGTGGAGCGCGGGCGCGGCTATGCGCAGGCCGCGGTCATCAACGCGACTGCGGGCACGCTGGGCGACGACGACGGCATCGACGTCAGCGCGCGCAACGGCGTGCTGGTGATCGCGGAGGCCGGGATCACCGCGCCGCTGCGGCTGGGAATCGGCGGGTGGCGCTATACGAAACGGCAGCCGGGCGTCATCCCGCCGGGGGTCACCCCGGTGGAGGAGCGGTTCGCGGCGCAGGGCGCCTATGTGCTCGCCTCGGTCGACGTGGCGGGAAGCGCGGGGGACGTGGCGCACACCGCGGTCTTCGCGCGCGCCGGCGTATCGGACGGCCGCACGACGCCGTTCGCGGGCGGGTGGCAGGCGGGCGTGCTGATCGAGCGGCTGTTCGCCGCGCGCCCGGCCAGCATGCTGTCGCTGGGCGCGGGCAGCGGCGCGCTGTCGCGCCCCTATCGCGACGGCGCGCCCGCCGACGCGCCCCCGCTGGCCCGAGCCGAGACGCTGTTCGAACTGACCTATTCGGACGAGCTGCTCGACGGCCTGTCGATACAGCCCGACGTGCAATATATCCTGCACCCCGGCGCCGACCGGACGGTGAAGGACGCGGTCGTGCTGGCGCTGCGCTTCTCCTATTCCTGGCCCGCCGACTGACGCCCCCCTGTTTTCCGGCGCGGATGGGGGTATGGGGGCCGCATCCCGCCACTCCCGCGCCGGAGCCATTCCATTCGACAGATCGCCGCGCTTCCCTATCGCCTCGACACCCAGGACACGCGCGACGTGCAGGTGCTGCTCGTCACCTCGCGCGGGACGGGGCGGTGGGTCATTCCCAAGGGCAATATCGACCCGCGCCTGTCGCCCCATGCCGCCGCCGCGATGGAGGCGCGCGAGGAAGCGGGCGTGATCGGCGCGCTGTCGCCGGTGCCGCTGGGCAGCTATCGCTATCGCAAGCGGCGCGGCAGCGGCGCGTCGCTGATGGCCGATGTGGAGGTGTTCCCGCTGGCCGTCAGCGAGGAACTGGACAGCTGGAAAGAGCAGGGCGAGCGCGAACGCCGCTGGTTTCCGCTTGCCCGCGCGGCCGATGTGGTGGACGAGCCGGACCTGCGCGACCTGATCCGTTCCTTCGCGCCGGCCGATTTCCGGGCGGCGATTCGGCGCGGCCATCAGGCGGGCATGGTCGCCAAAGACTCTGGATGGGGTTCGATGTTCGGTTGGTTTCAGCGCCTGCTTCCCAGGACGGGCAATTTCTTCGAGCTGTTCGAGGCGCATGCCGCCGCGGTACAGGCCGGCGCGGAAGCGACCGCGCGGCTGTTTGCCGGCGGGCCGGCCGCCGCGGAGCATATCCGCGAGATCAGCGAGCGCGAGCATGACGCCGACGACATCACCCGCGAAGTGCTGGTCACCGTCCGCAAGACGTTCCTGACCCCGTTCGATCGCGGCGCGATCACCGCGCTGATCGGCGCGCTGGACGATACGATCGACGAGATGCAGGCCGCCGCCGCCGCGGTCGACCTGTACGGCCTCGACGACTTCGCGCCGGAGATGCGCGACATGGCGGCGCTGGCGGTCGATGCCGCGCGGCTGGCGGCGGAGGCGATGCCGCTGCTGCGCGACATCACCCGCAACGGCGGGCGGCTGCACGAGTTGACCGAGCGGCTGATCCGCATCGAGGGCCATGCCGACGAGGTCCATGCCGCCGGCCTGAAGCGGGCGCTGCGCGACCATGGCGCCACCGACACGCTGCGTTTCGTCACCGAGCGCGAGATCTACAAGCATCTGGAGCGCATCATCGATGCGTTCGAGGATGTCGCCGACGAGATCGACGGCATCGTCATCGATCACGCCTGATCGGTCCGGGACGAAACCACCATGCACGAACTGGCCTTTCCGCTGCTGGTCGGCCTGATCGCGGTCGCGCTCGCGTTCGATTTCCTCAACGGCCTGCACGATGCGGCCAATTCGATCGCCACGGTGGTCGCCACGCGGCTGCTGTCGCCGGTGCAGGCGGTGCTGTTCGCCGCCGCGTTCAACTTCGCCGCCTATTTCCTGACGATCGCGATCCCCAGCCTGCATGCGGTGGCGGAGACGATCGGCAAGGGGCTGATCGACAAGGATGTGGTGACCCCGGCGGTGATCTTCGGCGCGCTCGGCGGGGCGATGTCCTGGAACGTCATCACCTGGCTGCGCGGCATTCCGTCGTCGAGCAGCCATGCGCTGGTCGGCGGGCTGATCGGCGCAGGCGTCACCCATGCGGGCATCGGGGCGGTGCAATGGGGCGGCCTCAACAAGACGCTGCTGGCGATCGTGCTGTCGCCGACGCTGGGGATGATCCTGGCGATGCTGGTGATGCTCCTGTCCAGCTGGGCGCTGCGCCGCGCCACCGCGAACCGCGCGGAACGCAGCTTCCGCGCGCTGCACCTGCTGTCGTCCGCCGCCTATTCGCTCAGCCACGGGCTGAACGATGCGCAGAAGACGATGGGGATCATCACGGTGCTGCTCTACTCCACCGGCTATCTGACCGGTCCGTTCGAGGTGCCGCACTGGGTGGCGATCAGCTGCTATATCGCGATCGCGGCCGGCACGATGACCGGCGGGTGGAAGATCATCGAGACGATGGGCAGCCGCATCACCAAGCTGTCGCAGCACCAAGGGTTCAGCGCCTCGCTGGCCGGATCGATGGTGCTGTTCACCGCCTCCGCGCTGGGCATTCCGGTGTCGACCACGCACACGATCACCGGCGCGATCATCGGCGCGGGCACCGCGCGGCGCGCCTCCGCGGTGCGCTGGGGCGTGGCGCAGAACGTGGTGATGGCATGGATCATCACCATTCCCGCCTCCGCGACGATCGGCGCGCTGTTCTACGGCCTGACGCTGCTGTTCTGAGCGGCGCAGAGCCTTTGGGTCGCCGGTGATCCGGGAATCGTTGCGCATGCGGCCCGTCTGTGCGAACGCGCCGCCCACCGACGATCGCACAGGGGAACGGGACGACGATGCGACGGATGCCTGTCCTGCTGACGCTGCTGTTCGCCGCCACGCCGCTATGGGCCGGCCAGGATGCCGATATCGACCCTGCGACCGTCGATATCGTCGATGCCATCAACTGCCGCGTCGATGCGCCGACCTATAACGGCTTCGCGATGGCGATCGGGTCGGACGGTCTGGCCGAACACCGCGGCTGGCGGAAGATCGCCGGGAAGAACCCGTTCCTCGCCGAATATGAGCTGCCGCGCCCGGTGACGGTCGCCGGCAACTGGTCGACACGCCGGGTGGCGTTCAGCTCCTCCGGGGTGGTCGCGATCCTCGACCTGGCCGATCCCAAGCAGGTCGCCGCCGGCGAAGGCATCACCAACGAACTGGACACCGATGCCGCGATCGACGCGATCGCCGCCGCCGCCGGGGAAGCGCGCGTCGCGACCGGCGACAAGGTGCGCCGCGACATCCCGTTCCGCAAGTTCATGGGACAGCGCGTGCTGTCCGACGTGACCGAACCGGCGACCGAGAAGGACGGCTTTGGCACGCATACCGTCATCGCGCGCTCGATCTCGAACGCCACCAGTCATCCGGGCAAGACGCTGTACGGTTGCTCCTATCGCATCGAACTGCTCGGCCGCGACGGCAAGCCGCTGTAACCGGCGGGCGAACGTTCACCGTCTGCGCGGCAAGGCGACCGATCCGCCGCGCGAGTTCGGGATAGCCGTGGCGGAGGCCGTCGGTGCCGGCGAGCTTGCCCGGGCTGCGCACGTCGAGCGCGCTTTGTAGCAGGTGGCGGATCAGCAGCGGATAGGCACAGGCTTCCGGCGCCGGGGTGGCGAAACGATAGCCATGGTCAGCGCAGCTCCGCGTCGGGCTTGCGGCCTTGTTCGACCCAGGCACGCAACGCATTCCATGCGGCGAGCGTCTGCCCCCTGTCGAAGCCGCAATGGGTATAGCCCTCGATCCCGCCGATCGGCAGCGGGGCGCGGGTCGGCGGGACGGTGAACTGCGCCAGCTTCGCGGTCCGCCCGGCCTTTGCCACCGCCGCGGCCAGCTGCGCTTCCTGCGCGTAGGGGACGAGGGAATCGATCCGGTTGTGGAGCGTCACCAACGGCGCCTCGATCCGGCCGGTGGCGGTGCGCCATTTGCGGAGATAGGCGACGGCCTGTGGCGCGGCTTCGACCCGTTGGATGTCGCGGTTGAGCGCGGCGTTCTCTTCGGCCGTCAGCGAGGGTGCCGCATAGACCTTGCCGATATTGCCATGGACCCAGCCGCCGGCGGTCGCTGCCATGTCGTCCGCGCCCAGTGCGGCCGTGACGAGCGGATAGGCGAGCGATGCGGCGTCATATTCGAACCCGCCGATCGTGGTGACAGCGCGGACGATCCGGGCCTCGCGGCCGGTCGGATCCTTCTGTGCGGCGGTCCACAAGGCAAGCGGCGGCATGCCGACCTTGGCGATCTGGGCGAAGACATAGGCCTGTGCCGCCGCGTCCGGAGTTCCGGCGGGCGGGCGTGACGACATCGCGTCGCGGCGAACGTCCTGGTTGCCGGGCAGCGCATAGGGCGTGCCCTTGGTCAGGGCATTGTAGGCCAGCCGCATGTCGGTCAGCCGTCCGAGCAGGTCCTGCCAGTTGGCAACGACACCGCAGCGGGCCAGGCCACCGGCAAAGGCCCTGGGATATAGTTCGAGGAGCGTGACGACGATCCCGCCGCCCATCGAATCGCCCATCACATAGATGCGCTTGCCGCCCATCCTTGCCAGCAGGTCGCGCAGGCGGGCGGTGGCGTTCGCGCCGGCCTCCACACCCAGCCCGGCCTTGGCATAGGCGCTATGCCCGACCGCGAAGCCCTGTGCATAGGCCTCGCCGAGCGCGCCGGTGCCCAGCCCCTTGTCGACCGGATCGGGCGATACCGCCACCGGCGTGCCCGGTGGCGAATAGCCATGGGCGTAGAGCAGCCCGTCGCCGGTCCACCCCTTCGGGAATGCGAGCGCGAACTGGTTGCCGTCGAGCCGGCCGTTGATCGTGACGCCCCCGTCCGCGCGGGCGGTCGCCGTGACGTCGGTGGCACCCAGTCGGCTGGCCTGTGCCGCGAGTAGCTGTTGGCTGGACGCCGGAACGTCCCGCGCGCCGGCGGACGTAACGGGCGCAGCCAGCGCTGCGGCACCGGCGAGAAGCAGGGGCATCAGGGAAAAGGCGCGCATCGGGCGTACTCCTTGGCTATCGGGGGCGCCGGCCGAGATGCCGGTCGAAGAAGCCTGCGATCAGGCGAAAGGCTTCCGTTGATTCCGGCATGTCGGGCCACATGAAAAAGGCGTGCGGCAGGCCGTCGAACAGTTGCAGCTCGCTCGGCACCCCGGCTGCGGTCAGGCGACGATGGGCGCGCGTCAGGGCGCTGACCGCGAAATCGCGCCCGCCCGCCAGCAGCAAGGTCGGCGGCATCGCGCGGATCTCGGCATCCGTCTGAAGTGGATAGGCGATCGGGTCACTGCTCTTCACGCCCGCCATGTACGGGGTCGGCAAGCTTTCGGGCAGGACCAGCGTGGACACCACCTCGCCGCCGGTGATCGGCCCGGCAAGGTATGGGCTGTCCCCCGAATAGGGAGCCCCGGTGCCACAGAAGGTTCCGATCGCACCGGGTCGCGGCATTCCGGTCTTGCGGATCCAGGCGGTCGCCTGCGCGGTGATGATGCCGCCGGCCGAGCAGCCATAGATGCCGATATTCTCCGGACGATGCGTCTTGAGCAACGCGCGGTAGACGGCCACCACATCCTGCGACGCGGCCGGATACCGGTGTTCGGGTGCCAGCCGATAGTCCACTGTGACCACCCGCACCCGCATCACGGCGGCGATCGGGATCGCTTCGACCAGCGCGCCGCTGCCCGATCCCCACATGAATGCCCCGCCATGGACGTTGATCAGGACGCGCTCCGTGTTGCCGGGGGCGATGCCGTCCTGGGGCTCGACGATGGCGACGGGTACGCCCGCAATCAGGTCGCGACGCTCATTCGTCGCGAAATGGCGCCGCATCTCGGCCAGCCGCCGATCGTTCCACTGCTGGTAGAAGGCACGCTGCCGCACTAAGTCGCTACCAATGTCCTTCGATGCGGTTTCCGCCTTCATCCGCTCAAGAACCTGACGGGCCTCGGCGCTGAGTTGGCTGGACGGCGGCAGGGTAAAGGCCGGCACGGCTACGCTCTGCGCTGCCACCGGCTGGCCGGTCGCGACCGAAAGGGCCAGCACGGCGATCGCCCGGCGCCGCATCACCGCCGTCCCGCCACGAGGGTGGCATAGGTGCGCGCGCTCGGCTTGATCGTGCGGCGGAAGCTGGTGCGATCGACCGCGACCAGTCCGAACCTGGGGGCGTAGCCCGAAAACCATTCGAAATTGTCGAGCAGCGACCAGTGGATATAGCCCAGCACCGGCACGCCGTCGCGCCGCGCGGTCTCGATCGAAGCGATCGCCGCCGGTATGAAGCGCGCGCGTTCGCGGTCGTCGGCGGCGTCGATCCCGTTCTCGGTCACCAGTACCGGCTTGGCCGTCTCGCGGTGGACATAGCGCACGACGTTGCCGACCGCGGCCGGAAACCATTCGCGTCCATCGGGACGGCGCGCCGCGTCGGCGGGCAGCGCGACCTCGCGCTCCGCGCCGATATAGGCGCGGCCATAGGTCTGGACGCCAACGAAATCGTCCTTGTCCATCACCGCGAAGAAGGGACCATAGACGTCGGCCCGCTTGCGTTCGATCGCGCTGTCCACACCTACCGCCACCTCATCGGGGATCGCGAGGCTGAGGCCGATGGGCAGGTCGCCCCGGACGGCCTTGATCGCTGCACGGGCTTGGACGTGCGCGGCGGTGATGCCGGGAATCATCGGCCGGGGATCCCCGCCATTCAGGACGGAGAAGCGATTCGACCCGCTGGCCTTCGCTGCCGCCGCGACACATGCCGCCATGCGCGCCATGAAGGCGGGCGGCGGCGGACTGACCGCCCAGCGCCCGCCCAGTGCCAGATTGGGCTCGTTGAAGGTCAGCGCATGGCTGATCCCGTCCGCGATCGCACGGGCGACACGCTCGGCATAGCGCGCGAACAGCGCTGGTGCGTCCGCCTGTTCCCAGCCGCCGGCCGCCGCGAACCAGCGCGGGGCAGTGAAATGGTTGAAGGTGACGACGGGGGCGATACCCTGCTCGCGACAATGGTCGACCATGCGCGCATAATGATCGAGCCACGCTTGCGAGAACTGGCCCTTTGCCGGTTCGATACGGGGCCATTCCACCGAGAAGCGATAGCAGTTCAGTCCCAGCATGCGGACGATCGCCACATCCTCGCGCCAGCGGTGCAGGCTGTCGCAGGCATCGCCGGACGGTTCGGCGAAAACGGTCGGCGTGACCTGTTCGAGCAGCCAGATATCGGCGTTGACGTTGTTGCCCTCGACCTGATGCCCCGCCGTCGCCGCGCCCCAGAGAAACGGGGCAGGCCCAGCGGCCCGTGCGGGCAGCGCCGCCGTGGCCGCGACCGCTGCGCCGAGCCCGAGCAGATCGCGTCGATCAATCGTCATCGCACTGCATCCGGTCCTGGCTTGCGCCCGGTCCGGACCCAGGTGCGCATCGCATCGAACGCGGCGATGTTCTGGGCAGGCGTGAAACCGCAATGCGTATACCCGCTTAGGCCGCCGGGCAGCGCGATCTTCGTCGGCGGCACCGCATATTGCGCCAGCCGGGTGCCGTTGCCGGCGGCGGCGGTGATCCGGCCCAGCCCTTCCGACTGCGCATAGGGAACGAGCGAGTCGATCGTTTGATGCACCGTGACCAGCGGGATACGGAATCGTCCTGTCGCCTCGTGCCAGCGCTGCGCATAGGCGACCGCCCGAGGATCGGCATCGTAGCGTTGCATCTTGCGGTTGAACGCCGCCGCTTCCGCCGCGTTCATCTCGGGCGGTGCGTAGACGGTGTCGCGATTGCCGATCGGCAGGCCGCCCATCGTGGCCTTGATGTCGTCCATGCCAAGGGCCGCCGAAGAGATCGGTGCGCCAAGCGCTGCCGGATCAGGCGCGAATCCGCCGACTGCCGCGACCTGCCGGATGATCCGCGCCTCCGGTCCCTGCGGGTTCGCCTCGGCAGCGAGGAAAAGCGCGAGGATCGGCGACAGCAGCTTGGTCTTCTGCGCCTCGCGGAACGCATCACCCGACGTCGTACCATCGGCCGGCGGCACGATCGGCAGTGCCGAGCGGGTCAGGTCCTTGCCGCCGGGCAGTGCATAGGGCGTTCCCTCGGTCAGCACGTCATAGGCGCCGCGCATGTCGGCAAGTTGCCGTACCATCGCCAGCCAGCCCTGCGTCACCCCGCACATCGCCAGCGCGCCGGAAAAGGCCCTGGGATAGTTCTCGATGAGTGACAGGACGATGTTGCCACCCATCGATCCGCCGACCGCATAGAAGCGCTTAGCCCCCAGTTTAACCGCCAGCGCACGCAACCGCATGGTGTTGCGCGTCGCAGTCTCGGTCGCGATGCCGTTCTTGTCGACCGCAGCGATGCCGCTGGCGATCCCTTGCGCATACAGGTGATGGAACAGCCCCCCGCCCGGGTCCTTTGCCAGCGGGTCGGCCGGGACCGTCGGTGGCGTGCCGGGCAGCGCATAGCCCTGCCCGAACAGCACCGTCTCCCCGGTCCAGTTGGGCGGAAGGGTCAGAACGAACCGGCGTCCTTCGACGGTGCCGTTCAGGATCATGCCGCCGCCGGGTGCAGCCGTTGCGGCCAGCCCGGTAGCGCCGGCTGCTCGTGCTTTGGACTGTAATGCGGCTTGGGCAGCGGTTGGCTGGAACGCGGTCGGAGATTGCTGGGCGATGGCGGCGCTGGCCAGCAGGATGACGGGGAGAATCGCGGTATGGCGCGTCATGTCCGATCGCCCCTCAAAAGCGATAGCGGAGCTGGACGCCATATTGCGCCGGCTCGCCATAGATCGAGCCGATGAAGCCCGAATTGTTGTAGCTGGGGTTGGCGGTCACGCGATACTCCCGGTTCAGGATGTTGGTGCCGTAGAAGGCGAGGTCGAGCGGGAAGCCGCGCACATCGCGCCAGTCGAGTCGAAGGTTCAGAAGGCCGTATCCCGCGATCGTGTCGAACGGCTGTGCCTCGGGCGTGACGCGCTGACTGGTCTGATACGACCAGTTGCCGGTCAGCTGGAGCGTCCCCTCGCGTTCAGGGAGGGGTAGGTCGACGCTCGCGGTGAGGTTGTATTTATGCTTCGGCACGAAGGAAAAGGGTGTGCCGGCAAGGTCGCGGCTCGGCTGCGCGGCGGTCAGCGCCTGCGGGATCGCGGGGATCGCAATCGTGTCATACTGCAGATACTTGGCCGAGTTGTACGAATAGGTTGCGCCGAGAGTCAGGCCCTTGACCGGGACCAACATGCCTTCAAACTCCAGCCCCATCACCCGCGCGCGCTGCGCGTTGGTCAGGATGTCCGATCCGGCGATCGCGGCGCGCTGGATGACCTGGATATCGTTGTACCAAGTATAGAAGGCGGCGATGTTCGTCCGTGCCTTGACCTCGCCGAAGATCCAGTCGCGCTTCAGCCCCAATTCGGCATCGGTCACCTGTTCGGGCTTCACCGCGAACAGCGGATGCTCCTCACCAAGGAACAGTGACACGATCGGGTTGCTCGCTCCTGATTTATAGCCCCGTCGCGATACGGCGTAGAGCAGGGTCTGCGGATCCGCCTGCCAGTCGAGCCCCAGCTGCCAGGTCGGGCCGTTGCTCTTACCCCTGAAGGTCGGCGAAGTGCAGTTCGGATATTTGAGCGTGGGCAAGCGACCGGCGGCGACCGCCTGGTACGCGTCGTAGACGCACAGCCCGGCGTTCAAATCCGCCACCTGCGCCGCCTGGGCGGGGCTGATGATCCCGAGTGCCGCCAGCCGGTTGAAGATCTGGTAACTGGCGGGGTCCTGATAGCTCTGGATATCGCCGCCGAACTCGTCCCAGGTCCAGCGGAAGCCGGCGGTGGCGGTCAGCGTCGGAACGATCTTATACTGTACCTGCGCATAGGCCGCCTTGCTCCGTCCGTCGACATGAGCGCTCGGTTGCAGGGTGAGTGCGGGGACCAGCGGGCTGGTCAGGCCGAGCGCCGCCTGCAACGGCTGTGGGATCATCAACGGACCGCCACCCAGGATACCGCCGACCTGCATCGGGTTTACGGTGGCGAAGGTGAGCGGCGCCGGCGTCTTCTGGTCGAGGAAGAAGCCGCCGGCCTGCACCCTGAGCGTGCCGTCGTCGTAGCGCGCCTGCATTTCCTCGGTGATGGTGCGCAGGTTGTTGTTCCAGCTGCCAGGATAGGCGCCGAGCAGGTCGGCGATCGGCAGCGTCGTCGAATCGCGGTCGGTGGCGCTGGTCGAGCGGGTGCGCGCGTAGCTGAAGATGTTCTTGAGTGTGAACGTATCGCTGACGCGCCATTCGGTGTTGTTGAGGACAAGGAAGTTCTTCGCCTTCTCGAACGTCGGCACGCTCAGCGCGGTCCGGCGCACGCCGCGCGCCTGCTGGGCCGCGAGATAGGGCTGCAACAGCGCGGCATAGGGGCGCGCGGGATTGACCGCGAGCAGGATGCTGCCGCCGCCATGTTCGTCGACCTCCTGATAGCTGACAGCGGTATAGTTGCTGATCGTGGCGGTCGGATCGAACTGGATGCCGAGGCGCAGGCTGAAATTGTTGCGGTTCAGATAGTCGCGCCCGGTGATGACGTCGCGGACATAGCCTTCGCGCTTGTCCAGCTGCCCGGCGAAGCGGATCGCCAGCACGTCGTCGACGATCGGGACGTTCAGCGCGCCTTGAACGCTCTTGCGCTGAAGGTTGCCGATCGTCCCGTCGACATAACCTTCGACCTTGTTCATCTGCGGCCGTTGCGGCTCCAGCAGAACCGCACCGCCGGTCGTATTGCGCCCGAACAGCGTTCCCTGCGGGCCTTTCAGGACCTGCAAGGATGCAAGGTCGTAGAAATTGCCCGGGCCGCTGACGCTGGTGGGGACTTCGGCGAAATAGCCGACCACACCGGGACCGCTCCCTGCACCCGGACCGCCGGTCCCGCCCATGCCGCGGATGGTGTAGGTTTCCTGATTGCGCGCGACGTCGCCGACCACCGACAGGGACGGCGTGAAATTCTGGAGGTCGGTTCCGTTGTTGATGCCCTTTTCGCGGATCGCATCCTGCGAGAAGGCGGTGATCGCCACCGGAACCCGCTGGCCACGTTCCGCCGTACGACGCGCGGTCACGACGATGTCGCCGATGGAATCGTCTTCCTGGGCGGGCGCCGCAGCCGGTTGCGCGGCAAGCGCGATCGCCGCCGTGCGGTCCGGGGCCGGCATCCGCGTCACGGCGATCGCGCCGCTGCGATCGCGATGCAGGATCAGGCCGGAGCCACCCACCACCGCCCGCAATGCGGCGACCGCGTCCAGCTTTCCACGCACGCCGCGCGACCGCAACGCGTCGACTTCCTCGCTGCGATACAGCACCGGCGTGCCAGACTGTCGTGCCCAGGCGTCGAGCGCCGCGCGCATCGATCCGGGCGCAATGCTGTACGTGCGGACCCGGTTCGCCGTTTCGGCTCGCGACTGCGACCACGAAGGCGTTGCCGTCCAGCTACTTGCGAATGCCGCCGCGATCAGGAACTTATACTTCCCGGGCATATTCCCCCTCCGATATTGCACGGCCTCTTCGGGCCTTCTGCAACGCTAGACGGGCGGGGCGCGGAAAGTCGTAACGCAATCGATCAGGAATTTATCGTGATCGTATCCGCCTCTTCGCGCACCGCCAGTCCGAACCCAGCGCGCATCAGCCGCGCGAACGCATCGATGTCAGTCGCATCGAACGTGCCGCCGATCCGGATCTGCGCCGCCTGCGGGTCGGCGATCCGGATTTGACGGCGGTTGTAGCGGTTGAACTCGGCTGCAGCCTCTTCCAGCGTCGTCCGGTCGAAGGTGAGCATGCCCCGTCGCCACGACAGCGCCGCTTGCGCCCGCGCGGATGAGCGGTCGGTCAGCAGCATCGACGTTCCTCGCGAAATGGCGACGTTGCCGGCGGTGAGGACGGCCGCCCGTCCGCGCTCGCCCTTGGCAGCATCCTCCACCCGGACGCGACCTTCGATGACAGCGACGGTGACCATCCCGCCGTCGCGTCGTACCGAGAAGCGGGTGCCGAGGACCGTCACCACCCGGTCCCCGGCATGAATCACGAACGGATGGCGCGCGTCATGGGCCACGTCGAAATAGGCTTCGCCGCGATCAAGCCAGACGGCGCGCCGACCGCTGTCGACCGCGGCCCGCATCGTACTGGCCGTGTTGAGCGTCACCGCGCTGCCATCGGGCAGGCGCACCGCGCGATGTTCGCCAACGGCAGTGGCGAACCGGCGGGGCGGCGGCGGCTGGTCGCGTCGCACCCATTCCGGAACGACCGCCGCGGCGAACAGGCATATCAGGACAAGGCTGGCTGCCAGCGCCTGAAGCGCGCGGCTTTCCAGCAGCCGGTTCAGCGAAGGTTTTTCCACGGCCACGCTCCGCGCCGCGGCGAGCCGCGCGGTGGCCTCCCAGCCTGCCTCCAGCCGCCATAGCGCAACCTTGTGCGCATCGCTCTCCGACAGCCAGACCCTGAGCGCCTCGTCGTCCGTCGCGCTCCATTCGGGCTGGTCGCGACGTACCAACCAGGCGGCGGCGCGCGCCTCGATGTCGTTACGGCCGGTCATTGCGTTCGCTTCCGTCGCGGGGCCAGCCCCGGCTTGCGTTCGATCCGCGCATTCCCGCCGAGCATGAAATTGGCCAATGCCCGGAGGCCGAGCGTCAACTGCCGCTCGACCGTATGGTGACCGACGCCGAGCCGGTCGGCGGTTTCCCGGATGTTCAGCCCCTCCACGCGCCGCAGCCGCACGACCTCACGACAACGCGGGGGCAACTGGTCCAGCCCGACCATCGCCCGCCGGAGTTCGTCGCGCGCCGTCAGTGCGCGGTCCGCCTCGTCAAGATCGGGCATGTTCAGTTCGTCGAGGTCCGCCATCTGTTCGAATGAAATCACCTTCGCCCGCCGGGCACGATCGATCAGCAGATTGCGCGCGACCGTCAGCACGAAGGGACGGGTATTGAGCGGAAGGCTTTTGCGCGCGGCGGCCACGGCATGTTCATACACTTCCTGCCGCAGATCGATGACATCCTCCCGCGCCCGACAATGCCGTGCGAGATAGCGCTCGAGGTCGCGTTCCAGCGGAAGCACGTTGGCCACGAACCAGCGCTTCAGGGCATCATCGTCGGTCATCAAAACGTCGTGACGAATGACATGCCACAACCCGTAACGTCTTTCTGTTGCCAGATCAGCTTGTCACGCCGTCAGCGAGCCCTGTTTTACCCCGGCAGGACGTGCGGTAAAGGTCAAGCGGTACCAAGGCCGTCTGCGCTATCCGAAGCGCCGTCTCATGATGCCCCCGGCACTCGACGGCATTGGCGATAAACTCGGCGCCATAGCACATTGGGAAGCGCTGGTTCGGGGGCCGCTATGGCCCTGATGAAGGCAAGGCCGCGAAGCGGCCGCAGGCTTCATCAGGGCAAGCCATGGTCGGTCAGCAGGTATCTAAAGTGAGGTTGTCGAGACAACACTTTGGAGGCCGACCGACCATGACCAAGCTCACCTCTACGCCTGCCGGCGCCGTGCTGGTAGCCATCGATATGTCCAAGAACCGGCAGGAGGTCCTTATCGAGCGACCGGAAGGCGGCCGGCGCCGGCGGATGACCGTCATGGCGACCAAGGAGGACTATGGCGGCTTCGTCGAGCAGCTCGCTGCCATCGGTCGTCCCATCATCGTCGGGTTCGAGGCGACGGGTAATTACCATCGCACGCTGGCGCACCGGCTGCTGACGGCGGGGTTTGAGCTGCGCCTCATCTCGTCGGTCGCGCTCGCCCGAACACGCGAGGCGTTGCACAATGGCTGGGACAAGAACGACCCCAAGGACGCGCAGGTCATCCTCCACATGCTGCGGATCGGTGCGACGCAGCGCTATGTGGACCCGCTCGCCGCGGGCATCAATGACCTGCAGGAACTCTCGAAGACCCACGAGACGATCTCCAGGATGAAGACGCAGACCTGGCACCGGATCCTGACCCACTATCTGCCGCTGTACTTCCCCGAGATCGCCCGCTTCGCAGGTAACAGCCGGTCCGACTGGTTTCTCGCGCTCATCGAGCGGTTTCCGACGCCGGCCACCATCACGGCACTGGACCGCGAGGCGTTCTCGGCCGCGGCGTGGCCGCTCATCGGCCGCAAGGTCTCCAAGGCACGCCTCATCAACGACATCTACGAGACGGCGTTCGCCTCGACGGCACTGCCGGTGCCGGAGGACTCCGCCGCCGTCACCATGTTCCGCATGGTCATTGCACAGGGCCGCAGCCTCATCCACCAGCGCGACGAGATCGAGCGGCTGGCTCATGCGCGGCTCGCCGATGACGTCGACTACCAGCTGCTGCGCAACATTCCGGGCATCGGTCCGATCAATGCGCTGACCATCCTGGCCGAGGCCGGTGATCTGCGCCGCTTCAACCATCATCGCCAGTTCCTGAAGTTTTGCGGCCTCGATCTCGCGACCTGCCAGTCGGGCACGTTCCGCGGCCGCACCAGGCTGTCCAAATACGGCAACGCGCGCCTGCGCCGCACCTTCTGGATGGCTGCCCAGGTCGCCGCGCGTCAGCGCGACAACAGCTTCCGCGACAAGCTCGGACGATACATTGCCGGGCACGCGGACGATGCCGACCGTCGCCGCAAGGCGATGACGGCGCTCACCGCCAAGATGGCGCGCGTGGCTCACGCCGTCATCAAGACGGGAACAGAGTACCGGCCGTTCCTCGAACGGTCGGATGCCAGGTGGAAGGACCCCTCTCTGCAAGTGCCGTGAGGGCGCTCCTCGAGCGACCCTGTAGATAATGTTCGGGCCTTCCACCTGGGTGCGTATCTCGTTTTAAGGATGGTGAGGACCACGGTCGCCCCGGCGCCGCTGGATCCTGCGTTTGCTATGGCAGGGAGCGATCCCGTTGACGGTGGGAGCCATCTGGCTCAGATTGCATGCCGCGCCGATGGTTGTCGGCGCATCGATATCTGCTGGCCAAAACCCGCCGCTGCTTCCCGACATAGGACGTTGTC